>CAWCAT010000001.1:0-152519 GCA_963793625.1 Bryobacteraceae bacterium
CAACAGGACACCAAAGCGCGTCCAATCCGGGTTGCGCACCTGGCCGCGAACCACGCCGCCCGTATTCACAGAGGTGTGCAGGTTCATGTAGTAGTTGGACGGATTGTAAACAAGTCCGTTGAGCGCCGCAGCCGTGGCCGCGTTGGTTACCACCAATTCCCCGGTGTAGCTCAGGGTGCCGACACCGCTCGTGGGAATCCGCGCGTGTGAGGGCGCTGGGAATGGTGACGGGTCCATTAGTACCCTCGGCGCCAGTGTGGATGTGTAGCCCTGTAAAGGTGACAGCCGACGGGAAGGAGTCATTCACGTCGAAACTGGCTTCGGCGGAATCTATCGCACCACTCGCATCACGCGTCATCAAAACCCGGAAAAGGCCAACGGCGGATGCAGCGATACCGGGGATCGGCGGAACTTCGTTATCCGGGCTCATCAGGGCCATCGAGAGAATCGATTCCGCGCGCACGAGTTGACCGCGAATCACCCCGCCGGGGTTCACCGTCGTATGCAAGTTCACGTAGTAGCCCGCCGGATTCTCAAGCATCCCCTTGAGCGAATCGAGCGCGTCCCGGAGAGCACTTGCACCTGCCGGACCACGGTGCCGCGCCCGGTCGGATCGTTTACTGAATTCGCCCCGCTACCCAGATTGGTTCCGATAACACGGGTCCGTTGACGCCTGCCGCACCGTTGTGGATGTGCAGTCCGGTAAACGTAACATCGCCGGGGAAGTTGTAATAGACCCTGAAGTCCACCGAGCCGGAAGTCACATTACCACTGGCATCGCGAATCACATGCGCCAGTATGGTCGCGCTCCCAGACGCAGCGATATCGATTGGCGGGTTTTCGTTGCGCGGCGACATGATGGCGCGAAACGGAATAGTTTCCACCACCTGCGCACAGGCCGAGGCCGCGAGTACTGCCAGCAAAACCAGTGTTTTTTTCATGAGAAAGCTAATCCCCTCTACAATTTGAGTCGTTTCATGGCGCTGAAGTCGCAGTTACCCTTGTTAACATTTGCGGCACGCTATAATGCTGTTATGTTCTTCCGCCGGGAGCGCGCCCGCGATTTAACTTTTCAAGATCGTCTTCAGCAGGCATCCGAAGCCGGGTTTAAAGTTGAAGCTGGAAACCATACGCGGGTATCGCGGAACGGTTGTGCGGCTGTGCTGCACGACGTCCCCGGAGACCGTCCAGACGTGGAAAAGGCTGGAATTCTGATTGGTGACGAGATCGGGAAACTGGTGGATGGAGGCTTTCAGAAATTCTTTCTGACGCCGTCCGGCCGCAAGTTGCCGGCCCTGGCCAGCCATTTGAAGGCACTCCACGAATTCCAGGAAGATCTGCGCGAGGCGCTGGGGCTGGAATCGCTTTACAACGAATCGCTCGGGACCATAAACGACAGCCACATGTACGACCGCGTCGCCAATCGCGACCGCGGCGTCGCCAGACGTCCCTGGGAACGGTAAGCACACCAATAATAAATTTCAGGTCCGAATAGCCAGATTCGCAATGCTTGCGCTCCTCAGTGCTAGCTTCTCAGCGCGCAGAGCCCAGCGCCTATTCTCGACGTACGTATCTCCACGGAAACCGTGCCCGCGGGCCGCACGGCTCAGATCAAGGTCTGTCTTGGAACACCGCAGCCGATTTCATATGGCGAGATCAGACTGAAATTCAGTGATGGTGCCTTCCGCGGTCCGATTGAACGGCTGCCGATCGAGGCCGCAACCGTTTTCAGCGCGACCGGAGATGTCAAAGCGGTAGGAGTAGTTGACAAGGTGGGATACGAGTATTTTTCAGTGCTTTTTGAGTCTCTCCGCGGGCGTCCGGCCGCTTACCGGGTGTACCGATCCTGGAGTTTTCGATTCCCATGGAAAAAGCGTTCTCCGTTGCTTTGACAGGCGCATTCGGAGGCTCAGTGGGAACGGCCAAGGAGGCGCTGCCGTTCTGAACCAGGACAACACTGTGAATAGTTCTGCGATCCTGCCCAGCGACGGTCCATTCTCCAGATCTATGCTACGGGCGAGGGATTAACCTCTCCAGCGGCTACTACGGGCGCCATTGTGGATAGTGGAAGCCTCAGAAGCCCGCTTCTGCCGGTCAAGGTAACTATCGGAGGCAAGGAAGCTCTGGTCATGTATGCCGGACCCTCTCCGGGGTCGGTGGCTGGACTGTTCCAGGTCAACGCGCAGTTACCGAATGATTTGGCCCCAGGTTCGGCTATCCCGGTTGTGCTGATCGTTGGCTCCGCAGTGAGCCAGGCGGCCGTGACTGTGGCGGTCAAAAATTAAAACTGAAACAGCCCCATTAGCGTACGCGTACCTTCCAGGCTCCACAGGGACATCCAGGCGCCGAAGGGCGTGGCTGTCATGACGATCATCAGCAATAGAAATCCAAAGCGCGCCAGTTCGTTGTATACAGCTACCGGGGCCTTCATGGCCAGCAGCAATTTCGAGCCGTCCAGCGGCGGAACCGGGATCATGTTGAAGATTGCCAGGTACAGGCTCAAATAGACTCCGCGGCTCGGGAACATCGCAAAATCCGGAGCGACACGCAGCGTAATTACTGTAATCAGCGCGAGCAAGCGCTGCGAAGATGACGTTGCTCGCCGGACCGGCCAGCGCAACCATCGCCAGACCTTTCATCCCTCCGCGCAGTTTATAGGGTTCGTGTTGACGGGCTTACCCCAGCCCAGGAAGCCGGCGCCCAACAAAGAAAGGGCTCCCGGCAGCAGCACCGTTCCGATCCAATCGACGTGCGCCAGCGGATGCAGCGTCACGCGACCTTCGCGTTGCGGCGTATCGTCGCCTAGTTTTGTCGCCACCCAGGCATGCGCGAACTCATGCGGGACGGTCAGCATCCACAGCAGGGACACGTTCATTACAGCGCTCTCAAAATCAAGGGTCACAGACCTTAATCATCACACACGTCGGCAAAATGCCTCAATTGCTATACTCAGAGCTTGTGTTCCATATCATTGAAAACCGCATTCTGAGCGCTGTTTCCGCGCACCTGCAGGCACGTTACGGTTCCGACCTTCCCGTGGTTATCGAGCAGCCCAAGCAAGCCTCGTTCGGCGAACTGGCTGTGCCCATCGCCTTCCAACTGGCCAAGTCCCTGCGTCAGGCGCCGCGCGCGATCGCGGCGGAAATTGCCGCTGAGATCGGCAGCATCGAAGGCGTCGCAAGTCTTGAAGCAGTCGGCAACGGCTACATCAACGTGCGCTTCGACCGCGCGATTATGGCGATGGATTGCTGCGCCCGCCGGCCGAAGGCGCCGCCGAACAGACCGCCGGCAAGATCATCGTCGAGCACACGAACATCAATCCGAACAAGGCGGCGCACATCGGACACCTGCGCAACGCCGTGCTCGGCGACACATTCGTGCGCATGTTGCGCGCCGCCGGAAATCCCGTCGAAGTGCAGAACTACATCGACAACACCGGCGTGCAAGTGGCCGACGTGGTCGTCGGCTTTCAGCATCTGGAACACAAGACGCCGGCCGAAGTGCAACAGCTCATCAACGGCGACGTGCCTTTCGATTACCTCTGCTGGGATCTGTACGCGCGCATCTCGGCATATTACAAGGACAACGCCGAGGCACTGCAGTGGCGCGCCGACACGCTGCATCACATCGAATCCGGCGCACGGCGAGTATTGCGGAACTGAGCAACATCGTTTCCGACGCGATCGTCGAGCGCCACCTGAAAACAATGCTGCGGCTCAATGTCGTTTATGACGTGCTGCCGCGCGAAAGCGAAATCCTGCATCTCAAGTTCTGGGCCACCGCTTTCGAGCTGCTCAAGGAACGCAAGGCGATTTATTTCGAAAACGAAGGCAAGAACAAAGGCTGCTGGGTCATGCCCGCCGAGGCGTTCAATGAGAAATGGCGGCGAGGAAGACAGCAAGGTCATCGTACGCTCGAATGGCACGGTCACTTATGTCGGCAAGGACATCGCCTATCAGCTCTGGAAGTTCGGCCTGCTCGGCAAAGACTTTTATTACCGCAAACTGCTGACGTATCCGAACGGCAACGGATTTGTGGGTTTCCACTGATCAGCCGTGCGGCGATTCGCCCGCATTCGGCAACGGCTCGCGCGTTTACAACGTGATCGATTCGCGCCAGTCTTACTTGCAGGATGTCGTCGTTGCCGGCCTGCGCGCGTTGGGTTTCAAGACCAGGCCGACCGCTCGATTCATTTCTCCTACGAGATGGTCGCGCTTTCGCCGCGCACTTGCGTGCATCTGGGCATCGAGCTTTCGGAAGAAGACAAGAAGCGCTCCTACGTCGAAGTCTCCGGACGCAAGGGGCTCGGCGTCAAGGCCGACGATCTGATCGACAAGCTGATCGAAACCGCGCTGATCGAAGTCGATTCGCGCCATCCCGAAGCGACTGCCGGAAGAGCGCAACACAGTCGCTACCCAAATCGCGATCGGAGCCTTGCGCTACTTCATGTTGAAGTTTACGCGCAACGTCCGTGATCGCTTTCGACTTCCAGGAAGCGCTCAGTTTCGAAGGCGAAACCGGACCCTATGTGCAGTACGCCACGGTGCGCGCCCGCAACATCATTCGCAAGCTGGAAGACCGCGGCGAGAAGCTGCCCGATTTCAACAATGCGCTCGATCGAGCTGCCATGGGACGCCAACTCGAATCCGAAGACGCCTGGCAACTGCTGCTGGCCGCGTCCAAGGCCGACCTGGCTATCGATCGCGCGATCACTTCCGGCGAACCCGCGCACATGGCGAAGTACGCGTTCCAACTCGCGCAGGCTTTCAATAATTTCTATCACGAGTACCCGGTGCTCAGCGAAGAGAACCCGGAAAAGCGCACGTTCCTGCTTTGGATGACGGATTACTTCCGCGCCCAGCTCGAAAGCACTCTTGGTGTGTTGGGTATCGAAGTACCGCCGTACATGTAAACCACTTCAGACGATTTGGTAGAATTTGAAGTAACTTCTATGCAAAATCTGAACAGCTTTGGAGCCTCGGCCACGCTACGTGTGTCCGATCGGCAATACCGGATCTTCCGTCTCGATGCACTGGAGAAAGCCGGCCTGGCGAACCTGGGCAGGATTCCCTATTCGATCAAGATCCTTCTGGAAAACCTCCTCCGCTGTGAGGATGGCTTCAGCGTCAAGAAGGAAGACATCGAGTACGTCGCCAAATGGGACCCCAAGGCCCCATCCAAAGAGATCAATTTCATGCCCGCGCGCGTCCTGATGCAGGACTTCACCGGCGTGCCGTGCGTAGTCGATCTGGCCGTCATGCGCGATGCTTTGAAGGCTCTGGGGGCCGATCCGAGCAAGGCCAATCCGCTGATTCCCGCCGACCTGGTGATCGACCACTCCGTGCAGGTCGACAACTTCGGCACCAAGGACTCGCTGGAACTGAACACGCTGCTCGAATTCCAACGTAATCATGAGCGCTATGCGCTGTTGCGCTGGGGCCAGACGGCATTGAAGGATTTCCGCGTGGTCCCGCCGGGCGTCGGCATCGTCCATCAGGTAAATCTGGAATACCTCGCCTCGGTCGTGTTCACGAAGAATGGCAGCGCTGAAACGATGGCGTATCCCGATACTCTCGTGGGTACCGATTCCCACACCACCATGATCAACGGACTCGGTGTCGTTGGTTGGGGCGTGGGCGGTATCGAAGCCGAAGCGTGCATGCTCGGGCAGCCGGTCACGATGCTGCTGCCGCAGGTGATTGGATTTAAGCTCACGGGCAAACTGCCCGCTGGCGCGACTGCCACGGACCTCGTGCTCACCGTTACAGAGATGCTGCGCAAGAAAGGCGTCGTCGGCAAGTTCGTCGAATTCTATGGCAGCGGCGTCAGCGCTTTGAGCCTGGCGGATCGCGCCACCATCGCCAACATGGCTCCCGAGTACGGAGCGACCGTCGGCATCTTCCCAATCGACAATGCCACGCTCGATTATCTGCGCCTGACGAACCGTTCGCCGGAGACGCTTGAACTGGTCGAAGCCTATGCAAAGGAACAGGGCCTGTTCCTGACCGCAGATTCGCCGGAGCCCGAATACACCGATACCATCTCGTCTGGATCTGTCTGCGGTCGTGCCTTCCATGGCTGGCCCCAAGCGCCCGCAGGATCGCATCAACCTGCCGGACGTCAAAGCGAACTTCGTGAAGTTCCTTGGCCGCGAGCCGAAGCAAGTCCGATTCGCTGCAGGATGGCTCGGTCGTGATCGCCGCCATCACAAGCTGCACCAACACGTCGAATCCTTCGGTTATGCTCGCCGCCGGATTGCTCGCGAAGAAGGCCGTCGAGAAAGGCCTTGCGTCCAAGCCCTGGGTTAAGACCAGCCTTGCGCCAGGGTCGAAGGTCGTGATGGATTACTTCGAACATGCGGGTCTGATCCCGTACCTCGAAGCGCTCAAGTTCAACCTGGTCGGCTACGGCTGCACCACATGTATCGGTAACAGTGGTCCGCTGCCGCAAAGCGTATCGGAGACCGTGAAGCAGGACAACCTGGTGGTCGCGGCTGTGCTCAGCGGCAACCGCAATTTTGAAGGACGCATCAATCCGCAGGTGCGCGCGAATTATCTCGCATCGCCGCCGCTGGTTGTGGCCTACGCGATCGCGGGCCGGGTCGATATCAATCTCGATAAGGATCCGCTCGGTTTTGGCACCGACGGCAAGCCTGTCTATCTGGCCGACATCTGGCCGTCGAATGAAGAGGTGCAGGCCGCAGTCCAGGGTTCGGTCCGCCGCGAGATGTTCGAAAAGGAATACTCGAATGCGCTCGAAGGCGAATCGCACTGGAAGTCGATGAAGACTCCGACTGGCGAATTGTTCGCCTGGGATCCTGAATCCACCTACATCAGGCGTCCGCCATACTTTGATTCCCCCGTTGATCCGGCCACTTCGATTCACGCGTTGAAGGGCTTGCGTGCGCTCGCTGTACTAGGCGATTCCGTCACCACCGACCACATCTCTCCGGCCGGTTCCATCGCAGCCGATAGCCCTGCTGGCAAGTATCTGATGGGGCTTGGCGTGAAGCCTTCCGATTTCAACTCCTATGGTGCACGCCGCGGCAATCATGAAGTCATGATGCGCGGAACGCTCGCGAACATTCGTCTGCGTAACCAACTCGCGCCGGGCACTGAAGGCACTTGGACCACGCACATTCCTTCCGGCGAGAAGATGTGGATTTTCGATGCCTCGATGCGCTACCAGCAGGAAGGCGTCGGAACGCTGATCATTGCGGGTAAGGAGTACGGTTCAGGCTCGTCGCGCGATTGGGCCGCGAAGGGCGTACGCCTGCTCGGAGTACAGGCCGTGATCGCTGAAAGCTACGAGCGTATCCATCGCTCGAACCTCGTCGGCATGGGCGTGCTCCCGCTACAATTTCTGCCGGGCGAAACCCGCGAAACCCTGGGGCTTACGGGCCACGAGGAATTCGAGATCGAAGCCTTCCAGGAATGCGGTGGCAAGCTTACTGTACGGGCCGGCGACAAGACTTTCCAGGCCATTGCCCGCATCGACACTCCGCAGGAAGTGGAATACTTCCGTTACGGCGGCATTCTGCCATACGTGCTTAGACAACTGGCGCAGTAGTGATACTCGACGTCGGCTGCGGCATCAACAAATACCCTAATGCGATTGGTGTCGACCGCAACCCGGCCAGCCGCGCCGACGTCCTGTGTGAACTCGACCACTTCCCTTACCCTTTCCGCGATGCCGCTTTCGATTCGTTGCGCGCCACGCATCTGATCGAGCACGTCTCTGACGTCGTGCGCACGATGGAAGAGTTTCATCGCCTGCTGCGCCCCGGCGGCCGGGTCTTTCTGACCACTCCGCATTACACCGATTTCAGTTCGTTCTGTGATCCTACGCATCGCTGGCACCTCAACAGTTTTTCGCTGCGCTATTTCGGCGAAAACCACGGCGGCTTCGGCTATTATTCCAAGTGCAGATTTCGTGAGATTTCCGTGCACGTCAAGCTACTAGCTCTATGGAGATGGCTTGGCTTCCAGTTTCTGGTCAATCGTTTCCCGCGCTTCCGGCGTTTCTGGGAGTATTACCTCTGCTTCGTAATCCGCGGCAAGGTAATGGAATTCGAATTGGAGAAACTGGCAGGTGCTGAGAGTTCTGCTTGACTGGCTGCGTCATAAGGCGCGCAAGCGTCGCTGGAGTGCGGATCAGGCCACGGGACGCCGCGGTGAAGACCTGGCGCATCGCTTCCTCCGGAAACAAGGCTACGTAATCATCAGCCGCAACTATCGGGCTCGCTCAGGTAACGGCGAAATCGATCTGATTGCGCGCGAAGGTACGACGCTGGTCTTTGTTGAAGTCAAAACGCGCCATTCCGCCGAATTTGGAGCACCCGAACGCGCCATCGGTGAAGAGAAACAGATAGCCTTTTTCCGCACCGCACGCGAGTTCTGCCGACGCGCAAACGCCGACATGGCTCAGGCGCGCTTTGATACGATCAGCATTGTTTTGGACCGTCCTCCCGTGATCCGTCATATCAGTAACTTGCCATGGCAAGTGCCCATTCGTTGACTTACTCTGCAACTTACTGAGACAATCCCTGTTCCTTTCCTAAATAAAGCTTTTGCGATGACACTTTGTTTCTTCATTCGGCCGACCATGTCCTGCGAACCCCGCTTCATCCATCGGCTTACGCGATAGTCTGGGACCGTGACGTGCCCACCCGTGCATCGTCCAGCATCTTCGCTTCCGGACCAATCGGGGCGTATCTGCTGGTTCCCGCTATCCTCGCCGGCGGATCCGGGCCGGCTGCTCATGCCGCCCATCTTCTTCTTTTTTGTTGTGGCCTTATGTCTCGGATACGACAGATGCCGGACGTGCCGGCCATGGCGTTTATAGTTTGCAGCATCGAACGGCTTGTCGCCTGGAGCCAGGACCGACGCTGGCATCAAGCGGTTCTCGGGGCGGTTTTCCTTTCCCTCGCGATGCTGACGCGCGCCTATGCTATACCCCTGCTCGGCATGGCCGCGCTGCTTTTGCTCGCTACCACGAGCCGCCCTTTCGTTACCTTTTACTACCGCTCGCTGCTGCCCTGGACGTGGAGCCGGAGCAGCGAAATCAATCGCTTCGAGCTCTGGCAAGTTAGATAATCAAAGGCGGTCAGCGCCTCGGATACGGAGTTTCCCCGCGCGTGGCGCGCCAGACGATTCGGTTCAATTGATCTTCAGGCGCAGCGTCCGGCTCGCTGAAGTTCATGCGCTGTGAGTTTATAGCGTCCTGACGCGCCTGGCCGCGTAGCGCTTTCAACGGCGGGTTGAGCTCATCGAGCGGCACGCGGTTCGCGAGTGCCTTGTAAGCCGTCACGTCCGGCTTGGCGGCGAAGCAGGCAAACATCGGCTCGGCGGCGAGATCGAACTGGTTTTGCGGCGGCAAGCCGAGGATCTGCTCCATCGTGCGATAGAGGTTGATCGTGGTGTAGAAGCGGCTGTCCACCGTCTTTCGCTTCACCCACGGGCTGATCAGCATGGCTACGGTGCGATGGCCGGCGACGTGGTCGACGCCGTTCTGTGCGTCGTCCTCGACCACAAAGATCGCCGACTCGCTCCAGTAGCGGCTTTTCGAGATCGCCTCGACTATGCGGCCCAGGGCCAGATCGTTGTCCGCCACCGAAGCGCGCGGCGTCGGCAGGCCGGGTGAGGTGCCGTTGGTGTGATCGTTCGGCAGCAGCAGAATCGAGAGCCGCGGCAGGTTGCCATTCTTCTCAAACTCGCGGAATTCCTCGAGGAACAGGTCGGCGCGGTACTGGTCCGGAACCACGCCGCCAAAAGCCGGGTAGCGCGGATGATAGATATCCTTGAGACCCGCGATGTATGTGCGCGGCTTGATCTCGACGGTCATTTTTCCGGCGCGCCAGCCGTCGTAGATCTCTCGGAAAGAAGCGTTCGCAGGAGTGATCTGGTTGCTTCCCCGCTCCCCGTAGTTGCGCACGGAAAGCCCATGACGCCGGGCGTTGTCCCAGAGAAAATCGTTCGGCGCGAAGAGCATCGGGTTGGCGTCGTTGCGCGCGTTGCCGTACTTGAAAAGCCAGTCACTAACGTAGCCCTGCGTGCACCAGCGATGGCCGAGGGCGGACTGGTCGGCCGGAGTATAGAAGTTATCGAGCAGGACGAAGTCCTCGACGAGCGCGTGGTGATTCGGCGTGACTGCGCGGCCGAACTGGACCAGGGAGGCGTCGCCGTTCGCCTGCGGCAGGTCGCCCAGAACCTGGTCGTAGGTGCGGTTCTCTTTGATGATGTAGAAGACGTGACGGATGGGCGAGGGCTGGCCCAGTTGCATAGGAATGGGGTTCTCAGACGCGCGCTTCTCACCAGAGGCCTGCAGGCGGTTGTTGGCCGCCACCTGCCGCGAGAAAGCTGCCAGTTGCGCAGGAGCGGGCAAATCGATGAATGAGACGACGCCGGCGCGGTCCTTGTAGCTGCGCCCGGTGCCGCCGTCTGCCGTGGGCGCTATGGAGCCGAAGCCGTAGCCGCTGGCCACCCAAACCGCTTTGCCGTCCGCGGGCCGCAGCCACCGCCGCCGGGAACCAACCCGTTGGGAATGAAGCCGGCAACGCGCGGCGGATTGGACGCCACGTCCACCACGGCGAGTGCATTGTTGGCGCCGTTGGCCACGTAGAGCGTCTTGCCATCAGGGCTCACGGCGAGCGCGTTGGGGCTGCTGCCGATGGGCGCCTTCACTGCCGGGTCGAACACTGATGCTCGCCACCACGGCATCTGCTTTCGTGTCGATGACAGAGACCGTGTCGCTGTTGGCGTTGGCGACGTAGAGGCGGTCGCCGCGCGGACTAAGCGCCAAGCCGCTCGGATGCAGCCCGACGTCAATTTCTTTGGTCACTGCGCGCGTGCGTGCGTCGATTACGCTGACCGTTCCGGTGTTCGGAATGCCCGTGCGCGGATCGACGACGATGGAGAACAACTCGTCGGCCGTGTCGCCCGTCCGGGCGCGGCGTCCGGCCCAGTTCGTGACATAGACCTTGGCTCCATCCGCACTGCAGGCGGTCGTGTAGGGATGCATCCCGACGTCAATTTGGGTCGTCTTGCGTGTGGCGACATCAATGGCGGCGACGGAGTGCTTCAGGTTTAAAGCCACCCAGAGCGTTGCGCCATCGGGCGCTAAGCAGAGGCCGCTGGGCGCGCTTCCAGCGAGCTTGACCGAAGCTGTTTCGGCAGCGCCGCTCGCGTCGACGGTGAAGAACTTAACGTCGTTGGCTGCACCGCCGCCCACATAGAGGTTGCGCCCATCGGTCGAGAAAGCGACTCCGGCGAAGGAGTTGCCCAGCGGGATCGTCTGTATAACTCGCGCCTCGGCCGCGTCGATCAGATGCAGCGCGCGAGGCGCGAAGTTCGAGCCTGTCACCACGGCCAGTCGCGTTCCGTCAGGACTGAGTTGGATGCCGAGCGGGCGGTCGTTGACCTCGACGTGGCGCCCGGCAGGCGTGAGTCGCTGCCCCGTGGGGATCAAGTATGAGCCGTCGGACTGCCGGCCCAACCGCGGGTACACTGCTATCGTCGCAGCGAGCGTAGCCAAGCCGCAGCAGGCAATTCCAGTCCAGACAAAGTTGCGCACCATGGGGCTGAGCTTATCACACGCGCTTAGATGATCTGGCCGTCGCATCATGCGATCCTCGGATCCCGAAGAACCAACGGTTTAATGTCTTCTCTTATTAACAATCTGACCCTTTCCATATCAAACAGCGACTCGCGCACCTGCGTAAACTTACACAGGTATTCCTGCTCAAACCACAAGCGGCCCTGCGTACGGCGTTCCTCTTCGAGAAACTCTTTGGGGATGCGCGGGCATTCCGGAGCGGTTACGCTGACGCGTTCCCACGGGGTGCCCGCGCTGTGCCACTCGTCATGAAAAAACCCGCGCTTACCGTGCGGAGTGCTCATCAGCCAGAGCCGCCCTTTGCCCACGGCCAGCATCGGGCGCACGGCTTTGTAGAGCTCGTCAGGCACACGTGCGGCCTCATCGATCAACATCAATCCGACGCGCGAATAGCCGCGCACGGTATCCTCTTTCGCGGGAACACCTACGATACGCGAATGATTCGGAAAAGAAATCGAGTGATCGTTGGTGCCATCGCCGCGCAGCTTGAGCCCGAGTTGCACCGCGAAGAGTCTCGCCTTGCGCACGAACTCGCCGCTTTGGCGCTCGCAGGGAGCGACGACCAGCGTCAGACTGCGCGGAGTAAACAGCGCATGATGCAGCGCCATGGCGGCCGTGACCGTCGATTTTCCCCACTGGCGCGTACACAACAGGATTCCGCGCCTGGATTCGCTGCGCAGCACGCGTGCCTGGACGTCATCGGGTTCGAATTTCAAGTAAGTGCGGGCCCACTCGACGATATCGTTGGACTCCGCGCGCGCCACGCCATGTTGCTCGAGCCAATTTCCTGTTGAAAGTCACAAGGGACTCCGCGATCGGGTCACGGACAGGGGGAATTGATGATTGGAGGATCGGGTGATCGGGCGATTTATTGGTCCTGGGCTCAGGCTACTGACTGAATGGACGGGGGCTTGGGTTCGTTTTCGCATTTTTGCGCACTTGTATCCGGCAGGGGGAAGTTCTTGCGAAGGTTGGTGAGGGTTCGAATGGCCCGGTTGATGATGCGTTCGTAGCTGTTCTCGAAGCGGTGCAGGAGCTGCATGGCGGACGAGTTTGCGATGGACGCCTGGAAGCCGCGAGCGCTGAGGTTCTCGTAATCGGGTTCGGAATCCCGCGCCATTTCGAGGTTCATGGTTTCGGTCTGCAGGAACCAGCAGCGTGAGAGACGCCAGGTGGCCGCGATTATTTGCTCGACGATGGCGAGTTCGACGCTGTCGCGCGGCTCGAAGCGACGGATGTAGTCCTGGGTGAGTTGCTCGAAGCTGTCGGCGTTTTCGGTGCTCAAGACGATGGCCTGGGCGAAGATGCCGTGCTTGATCGCGTTCTGGGAAGACCTGGCCTTGCCTGCGGGTGTCTTGGGCCCGCGCGACTTGGCCCCGTTGATGCGCGCGGATTCGGATTTGGTTAAAGACATGGGGGTACTCCTGCGGGAATTGTAGCTGGCGGGATTGTGGAGTTTCGGGACTTAAACTCGTAAGTTGTTGATTGTACGGACAGATATAGATTTTCGAGAAGTGTCGATGGGTTTTTTTAGCCGCAGATGAACGCCGATGAACGCGGATCAGGCAAGGCCACGGCGGCAATTTAATTCAAATAAATATTTGGCTTAATTCGCGGAATTATCTGATATTATTTAGCTCTGATGAGCCAAACTGCGGATCGGATGGCACATAAGACTGTCCTGATCGTGGATGATGATTCCGCTGTCAGAATGTACCTCAAGGCGGTGCTGGAGAGCGAAGGCTTTCACACAATTGAGGCCGAAGATGGAGTACAAGCACTTGAGCTAATCCGTAAGCTCGGTACGGATGTGGACCTGCTGATCTCTGATATCAGGATGCCGCAGATGGACGGGGTCACGCTAGGGTGCTCGGTGCGTGCTGAATTCCCAGAGATTCCGATTGTATTGACGTCCGGCTATACGGCCGATTGTCGAAATCCTGGCTTCGAGTTTATTCCTAAGCCGTTTGCTTTGGAAAGGTTCTTGAGCGTGGTTCGGAGAGTTATGGTGAAGAAAGCTGGAGCATGAGTGTCCGAACCCTCAAGTTAGGCATATAGACATCGGGGATCAGCAGGCCAATGTTGCTCCTTCTCGGCGAGATCCAGCGCTGACTTCCAGTAGGTTTGTTAGAAGTGTCGGAGTACCATGAATGTGGTTCTGGTGGGGTGGATATCTGAACACTATGCCGTTCCTTGTCGAATAGTGGTGATCAAAGGTGATTCCTTGAATTCGTACATGAGGTGCACCGAGCTCTTGGCTCTGGTAAGGCCGACATAGAACAAACGTGGAGGGTGTCCTGAATTCTGTGTAAACGTTCTCCGGTAATATTCAGGAGAACAGAATGAAAAAGCAGAAGCAGGAAAAGCCGATCAGTGATGAGTGGATCGACGAGTTGTTGAAGCAAGGGCGAAAGCCTGAAGACGTGCAAGGTCTTCTGAAGCAGATCACCAAGGCGGTGCTGGAAAGAGCGCTGCAAGGTGAGATGACCGAGCATCTGGGCTACGCCAAACACGATCCCAGCGGTGCGAACAGCGGCAACAGCCGTAACGGAGTGACGCGCAAAACGCTTAAGGGCGACTTCGGCGAGTTGGAGTTGGAGACGCCCCGCGACCGCCAGGGCGAGTTCGAACCGCAGATGATCCGGAAGAACCAGACGCGCTGGACGGGGTTCGATGACAAAATTCTTT
Source organism: Bryobacteraceae bacterium (assembly GCA_963793625.1). Classification (GTDB taxonomy): domain Bacteria; phylum Acidobacteriota; class Terriglobia; order Bryobacterales; family Bryobacteraceae. Next base: position 14,302 of record CAWCAT010000001.1, read on the forward strand.
CGCTGTACGCACGCGGCATGACGACTCGGGAAATCCAGGCGCATCTCGAAGAGATGTACCAGGTGGAAGTCAGTCCGAGCCTGATCAGCGAAGTCACCGACGGGGTGATCGAGCAGGCGCGCGCGTGGCAGAATCGGCCGCTGGAGCCGTTTTACGGCGTGGTGTTTTTGGATGCGCTGTACGTGAAAATGCGGCATGAGGGCCGAGTGGAAAACCGTGCGGTGTATGTCGCGCTCGGCATCAATCTGGACGGGCGAAAGGACGTTCTTGGCCTCTGGACTTCAGCGAACGAAGGTGCGAAATTCTGGCTGAATGTGCTGACGGAGCTGCGCAACCGCGGTGTCCGCGATATCTACCTGGTATGCGTGGATGGGTTGAAAGGCTTCCCGCAGGCGATCGAATCGCTGTACCCGAAGTCTCTGGTGCAACTCTGCATCGTGCATCTGATACGGGCCAGCCTGAATTACGTGACCTGGAATGATCGTAAGAAGGTGGTCATGGATTTGAAGCCGATCTACAAGGCAGTCACGGCGGACGAGGCGGAGCGGCAACTCGATGAGTTTGCCGCCAAGTGGCCGAAGTATCCCGCGATTGCAAGACTCTGGCGCGAGCAGTGGGAGCGGGTGATTCCGTTCTTTGCATTCCCGGAGGAAGTGCGTAAGGTCGTCTACACAACGAATGCCGTGGAGTCGCTGCACATGAGCCTGCGCAAGATTATCAAGACGCGTGGTTCATTTCCGAGTGAGGAGGCCGCGCTCAAACTTATGTATTTGGCGCTGACGAATGTCGTGGCGAAATGGGAAACGGTGCAGTATTGGAAGCAGATGCTGAACTATCTGGACACGGTATGCAGTGACCGGATCCGCGAGGCCGGCGTACGGCTGTAAGACCCGCTCAGAACCCACCAGCGGGATAATGCCGCTCATCCCGCAGGCCGTCCGTCGGCGTTGTTGCTGATGCCAGAACGGTGCTCGCGCGCAAGGGTCCGCTACGCCGCGCCAAATACGGGCGCGCCCTTGCGTCCTCCGCGCCGTTCTGACAGGATAGATATCGCGACGGACGGCTCCGGCGGGATGAGCTCAAGCGAGCGATTCCCAACAACCGCGAACCCAAATCGCAAATCATACCGCGATGGCGTTTACACAGAATCGCGGACGCCTCCACGTGTGGCTTCCTCCTCCTTTTCCTTCGTGGAGTCAAGGTTACTTGGGAAAGCACCCGCTTCCAACCCAACCATGATGACAGCCTGAAACTCCAATCCTTTTGAACTGTGAAGAGTCATGAGGTTAATCTGATCAGGACTCCGACCCTGATTTCCAAAAGCCTCAATTGAATAGGATTGAAGCGCACCGCCCTTACCGGCCGCAGCGAGTAAATCCTTTAGATAATCCTTTTCATCGGCCAGACCAGGTTCCTTTTCAAACGCCTCGTCAATCAGCGCAGCCTTAAGAGCTGCGAGCCACGTGCAAAGCGGAATGGAACCGTCGCGATTTGCAAAGAGGGTTGAAACCAACCTCGTCCGTTCCGCGTGAAAATCGACTTCCCGAACGGGGGAACGCCGCATTCGCCGCCATGAATTCAATACCTGGCCGAGACTTATGGTTCCGGATTGCCATCCCCCGGAGCACCATTTTGCGCAATCGGTTAACCATTCCGTAAGACGAGAACGTTTGATTGGTGACCCATTGTCCAGCCGAAAGTACGAAACAGCAAGCGCGTCAGCAGCTTCAGCAATCGGGTTACCTTGATTGAGACTCCGATAGAGCATCGCAATGTCCCCGGGCCTCCAAGTTGGGTTTTGCCTGAGCAGTGAGGGCACCACATTTGTCAGAGCGAACTCCGCTTGCCCTTTCACATCCACTTTTAACTTGTAAACCAGAATCTCGCCTTTACGCCCATCATGCGATTTTGAATCCGAAGAACTTGCCAGTAAGGTCTTTGATGCCGCAATGATCTGATCTGCGCAACGATAGTTCAGCTTAAGCCGAATAGCCTCAACACGCGGGAGTTTAGCGAGATCTTTCAGCAAACTTGGCTTCGCGCCGGTAAAGCCATAGATGGATTGATCCGGGTCCCCGACCGCTATGATCCGCACGCCCGCATGATTCATCAGCGAGAGTATCATCCGGTGCAGCGGTAGTCCAAGGTCCTGGTATTCGTCAATCACCATGACTGGATACTTTGCCTTTATGCAACTACGAACCCATTCGTGTTTTTCAACCAACTCCATGCCTGCCAGCACAAGGCCATCAAAGTCGATAAAACCATTCGACAGCAATAGCGCCTCATAGGCTTCAATTACCTCAGTTTCACGCGTCGGCCACGCCTTCCACTGTGCGCTCTTCCGCTCCAGCATGGTGCGACGAAGCTTATCAAACTCGACGCGAAACCAACTCGGAGGCTGGCGAAGCAGCGTTTGGGTATACGCTGCCGAAATAACTCCTGCGATTGGCGTGGTGAAGCCACCACCAAAGGATCGGGAACAGCGATTCCCGCCATTCGCGCATACGGCGATACCAGTTCGGTCAAACAGAAGGAGTGCACCGTTGACAACAGTAGCCGATCATCGTCCCCGACCCCTAGTTTTCGCAATCTCGCGAGAAGTTCTCCGACGCAGGCATTGCTGTAGCTGATGCACGCCAACCGCCGGGGTGACCGCACGTTTTCACTTAAGAGTTTGGCGATCTTTATGGTGATCATTTTGGTTTTACCGGCGCCGGGCCCCGCCTGGACTACGCAGTCGCCTTCCGATTCGTAGGCCCTCTCCACTGCTCCAAGTTTTCACGCAGTTCTTCTGCCGCTTGTACGTAGGAAACATTACTCATGCCAGTCTTGCCTGCATGTAATCCAGAGCCTTTTGAATGTATGGCGGGCACACATCGCCGCCGGAGAGAAGGATCGACGCTAAACGTTGTGCGACGCGGCCCTTCCCAATCGAGTCAATATCCTTAAGGAACTGTTTCGGGTCAAGCGCGCCTGGATCAGCCGACAGATCGCGAAAACGTTGATGCATCTTCTTATTGGTGCTCAGGCTGGCAATAGCTTCGGCGAATTTGCCTTCAGTGCCAGCCTTGAAGAGATCGATCTCGAACGTGAACGTATTCAGAAAAATTCCGTGCTTTTCGCGACGCGCCAAGACTTCCTCGAAGGACAGAGCTTCCCATTCCTTCTGGTCCATCAATTGCATCATGATTTGATTTACTACGCGATACTCCCCATAGCTGCTGACGTCACCGTCGTCCGGGTCGGCATCCTCTTGGCTAACCTCTTCGCTTTTTGGATCGAAATCCGTCAAAACGGCGAATGGAATGTCTAGCCCCTGGGGCCCAAGTAGGCGGGTGTATGGTGCAAAATTGGTCCCGCCGATGTTGCAGACGGTAATCCCGAGAGCATCGAAATCAAGGTCGGGGGCGTGGAGCGCCGCCAGCGTGGGTAGCAGGAACTTTTCGGCGTCCCCCTCCACCAAGATCACACCTTTGGAAAAGAACAGTTCACCGCGGGTCACATCGATGTAGCGCTCCAAATCTTCGCGCTCGTTTTTGCCAAGCTTAACATCGCGCAGGGACTTGCCGATCGTATGATTCTTGCCGGGCACGACGCGCAGCACGACGATGTTAGACAAGGGCGCCACGCTGGCTACGTTTGGTGAGTGCGTTGTCAGCAGGATGCTGCGGGCTGCGGGCTTCGCACCAGCTTCATTGCGCGTTTGGAGATAGTTACCGTAGATCAGTCGCTGCAGATGCGGGTGCAGGTGTGCTTCGGGTTCTTCGATGGCAAGGAAGGTATGCTGACGTTCTCCCTCATTCACTAAGTATTCGTGCTCCAGCTGTTTCAAGGCTAGATAAAGCACATTAGCGGAGCCAAGACTCGCCTCTGCCACGCCCCGCTTCCCTGCATCAATCATCAACTGAAGAGAGCGCAGTAATCGGTCGGGTTCGCTTGGCGCAAATCCCAATGCGGTTTCAACCGCGTGTTTATCACCAACCATGGTTGTTAACTGGCCATTCACGTCGCCCACGACCGATGCAAGTTCGGGCAGACTTGCGATCTGCGATGTTGTCTTGTGAACTTCGCCTGCGATCGTTTTCAAGGTCTCTGCGTCCACTGTTAGGGCAGCGCGATCGAGCAACGGCCGAAGAGGCGAACGCGACCAGCGCGCTAAGTCGGATTCAGCATCGCGCAAGGCGGGGAACAGGCCCAATGGCATCCAGCGCCGCAAATCATAACCAACTTTGTTGTCGGGTCGCCCACCCCCGAATATGACAAACTCATAATCCGATTCGCTCCTTGGCGAGCCTTCCAGTCCTTGAATGGGCTGCCAACAGTACGTGATCCGAGCCACCATGGGGTCTGGCTGAACTAGATGGTCGGCGAGGACTGCCAGCAGGTTTTCGACCTTCTCGAAGCCGCGAAACTCCACAGAAATCTCAATAGCCTCGTTGACAGTTAAGGGCCGGGCCAGACCGTCCCAGAAATCGTCAATCCGAAGCCGACGCATTGAGTCAGGCAGTGACGGGTCGAGAATGAGTCGAAGGGCAAACAACAAATTGGTCTTACCAACCTTGTTTTCTCCTAAAATGACAGCGTGCTTACCGAGATTCACATCTAGATATTTAAAGTTGCGGAAATTCTTTATCGTAATTCGACTAAGACGCATTCCTGTTTCCTTCTCCATATTTAGTGTTCGCTTTTTGAAACAATTCGTTGCATTCTGAAGCGTTTCTCAGTATGGCAGGTCGGAGTTGATTGATGTTATAAGTTCGTCAGACCGACATACTGCGAAAGACTAGTACTTATGGGCAGCTCGAACGGGTCCAATCAGCCCGACCCAACTGTCCAGATACTACAAAAAATGGCGGATCAGGAGTTGTTTGATATTGTAAGGTTCGTCAGCCGGACAGAGTTTGGAAGACTAGTACATATAGCAGCCCGAACGGGACCAACCAACCCGACGACCCAATCCAAATGCTGCGAAAAGACGCGCATGCGTCCATCGCAGAGCGCCATGAACACGGCTTTCGCCAGCTCATCCTTACCCAAGCGCTTCCGCACGTTGGGATGCGCGAGGATGTCCACTGTTGAGCCAAGCCGCAGTTCAGGGAAGCGCTGAGCGCAGATGCGGTTGGCTTTGCGCTCGTCGATTACGGCGATAGCGTTGAGATTCATCGCGTAGGCGATGGTTGCCGCTTCACCGTCATCGAGCGTGTCGGCTGCAGGCCCTATGACAAGGCTTTCGAAACACTCCGCCGCAGGCTCCCCAAGTTTCACGATATCTATGACGCCGGCTGTAACGAGCTCGACCAAGAAGTCGGCGTCCTGTCGCCCCCGGACTCGTCCCTCGGCAAGCTCGATACGGAATTACATCCGCAGCCACAATGTTGTTGGGCAGCGATCCCAAGATCTGGCGGGCGCATCCTGTTGCGTTGAGGTTGATGATCACGCTCGTGTCAAGAACCAGGAGAGCGGAGGAATCAGCCAAGCAGTTCAGGAAAGCCATCGGCGTCACTCCTTTCCGACTCCAGGCCTTCCAAAATTCCCCGCACCTCGACTCGATCGAGGCCCAAAAGACGGCTGAGCTGTCCCTCGCTCAACAGCCCCTTCCGGTATGCTTCGGCCGCAAGCAGATTGATCCGCAGCGTTGTGGGACGATCGGCATCGGCTTTATGCGCATCAAGCGCCGGCAGTCACCCAGGACCTGCCGCGCCTGCTCGTCCTTGATGCCACCATTTGCCTGAAACCAGTCCCAGGTACCCGGCTTAACCAGAAGAAGTTCTTCAAGTCTACGAACAATCGCCTCCCGCGACACACCAAGAAGTGTGCGAGCACGATGACATGACGCCGGCTTAAACGGTCGGAACCAGCCGTCACTTCATGGAATTTCTGCATTACGGAGCGCACCGGCGTCAGGAGTGCTTTGCCGAACGCTACGGCATAGCGTTCCCCTCGCGAATTCTCGGGTTCCCGGTTATGGAGTATTTCAGGCTCCCGGCGAGTCGAAGTGAAATGGCCACATTCATGCGCTGCTGACTGGGCGCGGCGGTCGCGGGGATGGTTAGCGTTGAGCAATATGCACGGTCCCACTGCTTCGTCATATGCGAACAGCCCCGAGATCTGGCTGTCGAGCCGGCGTATATATACGCGAACGCCAAGCTCCAGCTCGAGAAGGGTGATGATATCAGAAACGGGGCTGTTCCCCAGCCCTAGATACTGCCGTAATTCTGCGGCGTCGTGTTCAGCCTGGGCCCGCACGTCTCCCGGGAGGATTGGGCGTTCGGGCGGGTAGTTCCTGACTCGCTTCACCCCGAGCAGGTTCTCCAACTCCACCTCGGCCTTGGTCAGATTGGCCATTAATCGAATAGCGGCGTCGGCAGCTAGGTCGCTGCTTCCGACAAGCTTCCGGAACCGGGGTGCGAGATCGACCTGGATGGCTTCTTGCCGCAGGAGTGCGTTCACCGACGATCCGTACAGCCTGGCGAGTTGCTGCAACTCGCCTATCCGCACGCGTCGCTGCCCCTGTTCGATCGCGACGAGAGTCGTCCGAGCAACATCAATGGATGCCGCGGCTTTCGTCTGATTCTGCCAGCCCCTTCACGGGCGATCCGCAACCGCTCGCCAACATATGCAGCGGGCATTTGGTCTAAGGGGGTCATGATCTACCGTGGATGGCCCATTCGGCCACAAATGAGGTTTTGCCAAGAGACTGCATAAAGTTCTTCCATTCTTTGCGGTGTTGCGATAACAGGCGGCCAAGCTTTTCGCGTGCGTCCGTTTCCGAGATGCCCAGTGCCCGGCTTAACTGAAAACCGCTGAGGTCCATCGCCCGAACATTTGCGGGAGACTGTTGCAGGCCGGCCAAATGATCGAGGTGCAATGTGCCAGCAATCGCGTATTGCCTGAGCGCTGGGGTTATCTTCCCTTTTTCGAAGGAGGAGGCGACCCCGCATTCGAAAGTTGAGGCGCCAAGATCCTCCCAAACATAAACACTACTAGGTTCGCTCAATCCGGCTCCGTGCACGCTTAGGCGTCGCAGCATGCAGGCGGCGCAGATTCCGCACTGTCTCTTTCTGCCCTCCACGCTGACCTGACGGCTTTGTTCCGGCAAGACCACGTAGTCGACCATGCCGCTGCATCTTCACATTCGGCCACGAAACTCCTCAGCGTCTCCGCCTTGGTGTGCCAGAGTCTTGGGAACCGAAATCGCACCTGATAATCCAGCAGCGCTTCGAAAAATCGCTCCATGTGTACGGTGAAGAGCGGATGATTGCGGTAATCTTCATATGCGTGGCCCACGGTGACCAGCGCCGGACCCAACGCACCCTGCCCAGCTTCGGGCACGATGATCTGACCAGCCTTGGCCAGGTATGCTGCGAGCCCGCTGATAACCGCGAATTTGAAACCGCGCGACCGCGCGCTCGATTCGACGAATTCTCTTTGGTCCGATCGGACATCGTACGGTATTGAAGTGAACGGCTGCCTGGGCGGTCTGCCTCTCGGCCCAAGGGTTTTCTTCCGAGGCGGACGCGAATAAGCGCAGCTCCCATCTCAAGGGCCATCAGTCCTGCAACGGCTCGGGAGTCCAGACCGTTACTGAACGGGAGGACGGCATTCATGCCCTCACGAAGATCGAACCTGCTCTGGCGAGGTGCGCTCACCGGCTGGCTGCGCGCACAGAACTCGATATGCCACCTATCTCCTGTTAAGAAATCAAGTGCCTATGCAAAGCCAAGGCTACCCTTCCATCATTCCACCGTTCCGGATTGTGAACCGGGATTCGCAGCGCAATCTCTCTGGCCCATTGCAGTGCTGGGCGGCGCTGAGTCCTGTCGCAAAACTCCACAGCAGCGGCTACCAGCAACGCGTCGTAAACGATGGCATCCCATTCCCGAAACAATAAGATTCAAGGCCCGCAGTTGAGTAGCGCACATTCCGGTCGATTTGGCACCGCAACCACCCCCGTCGGGCACGGGCTCCCGGCTCGGTCACATCGACCCTGATCGAGGGGCTTGGATGGAGGTCGTCTCTGGTGTCAACCATCAGAACCTCACTCCGTCGTCCAGCCCCTGTTGCCTTAACGGCAAGCGGGCAGACGAACGGGTACTGAGTCCAAGGAGTTGGCCGGCGAGGCTGTTGATACCGCGATTCTCGATGGCCTGCTCAATACGACCCCGGACATAGTGCGAACGGGGTGCCGTTGATTCGCGGAAGACGTGCTCCTCTACTTGACGCGCTCCCCGTGCGGCGCGATCGACAAGGGCGTTGCTCGTCGCTGCTTTGAGCGCGTCCATGCCGGTTGCGCCGCTTTCCGAAGCCCGGATTGCCTCATCCAGAACGACGCGTCCAATTCCAGATCCGGCAATACATCTCAACGTGTCTAGTTGCGGTCCCAATTGATCCTTGAACAAAGTAGTCTCCTGATCGCGGAACAGCTTACAGAGCGCGTAGAAGAATGGCGAAAGGACCTCCGCATGCCAGTCCTGCTTCAGTGCCACAAGGATCGCACCGGTGATTTCGACCGTCGTAAAAGCAAGGTTGTCAGCGCGCCGTGCAACCCGCTTCCATCCTAGCCGCATTGGTAAACTTCTGTAAGGACCGTCGCTCAAAGCAAGCTCCTATGTCAGCATCATATAAGTTTATAGCTGACATTGTCAACACTTATTCTTTGCATTGAAAACGCCACTTCAGCGTTGGTGGACGTAGCTACGATCTGCATTGGGTCTTGGGTCACACCCAGAAGCCATGCCGGAACGCGTTCATGTTCCAAACTTCCCATGCAATATTGCACACGGAGATGGACCAAACGTCGAGGTGTCAGTCTTGATGAACCATAAGCCGACCCGGGGGTTGCGGGCCTTGGGCCCACCCCCCGTCGGGCTTCGAGGACATGATCGAGTCCCGTCGGCCCGATGGTCATGCAAGACGGCCAGCTAGAATTATGGCGAGGGCACATATGCGACTAGTTAGATACAACTGTGCGATGAGCCTTGACGGATACATCGCGGGACCCAGCGGCGAATATGACTGGATCGTCATGGATCCAGACATCGACTTTGCGGGAATGATGACGCAGTTTGACACGTTCCTGATCGGCCGCAAGACGTTCGAGGCGATGCTGCGAATGGGGAACGACGCGAAGCCGGCGCCGGGAACTCAGAACATCGTGTTTTCACGCACGTTGCGTTCGAGCAACTACCCTCACCTCATCGTGAGCGACGACGCCGAGCGCTTTGTCACCGAGTTGCACGCGAAGCCTGGAAAGGACATCTCTCTCTTCGGCGGCGGTGAGCTGTTTCGGAGCTTGCTTCATGCGGGCTTGGTAGATCGTGTGGAGGTGGCGGTGATTCCGGTTCTGCTTGGAGGTGGCATTCCGTTGCTCCCATCACCCGCAGGACGGGCCACACTCAAGCTTGTGAAACAGCGTGTGTACGAGAAGACCGGCACGATCAGCATCGAGTACGACATTGTCCGAACCTGAACTCACGTTTCTGTTCTGGGTCCGATGAATTTCGAACCGACCGCGGGGGTCGGTTGCGGGCCTTTTGGGGCCCACCCCCCGTCGGTTCCGAGGGCATGACCGAGGATATCGCTCTCTTCGGCCGCAGTGAGCTGTTTCGGAGCTTGCTGGGTGCGGGCTTCGTAGAAGAGCGGCACGATCAGCATCGAGTACGACATTGTCCGAACCTGACTCACGTTGCTGTTCTGGGTTCCATGAATTTTGAACCGACCGCGAGGGTCGGTTGCGGGCCTTTTGGGGCCCACCCCCCGTCGGCTCACCCCTGTCGGTTTCCGGCGCTTGACCAGTTGTATTGGCTGGCCTCCTGCACTAGCCCCGCGCGCACGGGGTTGTTCTCTATGTAGAACCGTATCCGCTCAAACTCTGTTTCGTTGCGAACCTCGCGGTCGTAGCTCTCTCGTTGCCAAAACGGATTTCCTGTATGGGCCAGCAGTTCATTGGCCCGCCTGGCTGTGATTGCTTTTAGGGATTTGGTCAGTATGGGCACGGGAACTTTGGGGGTAATTAGCAGGTGCACGTGATTTGGCATGACTGCGAAGGCGTGTAAAGCATATTGCGCCAGGACTTCCGCGTTGTAGTGGATGGCTTCTACTACGACGTCAGCTACTGCGGGTCGGCGCAGATAGAGCGGACCGGTGTGGGCGTCGTCCAACAGATGGTCCAGGGCAACGAATGCTTGCCCGGATGTGAGGGAGCCGCCGGGAAATGGCCGATTTGCAGGAAGACTGCCGTGCAAGCGCCATGTGAGGAAAAGTGGGTGTTGGGTTTGTAGACGTGGGGGAGGCGACGGCGGTAGAGGGTCACATTGTGTGGTGTGTTTGAGGCTGAGAAATTCTCCACAATACTGTTGCCAGGATCGCACCCAGCGTGTCGGCGAGCATGTCTTTTTGTGCGTCCCAGATGTCGCCCTGGCTGCCCAGGAATGCGGCTCCTGATGTGCCACCGGCGATGGCGGCGTACCACCATTCGATCAGTTCATAGCCCATCGCTACGAAGGCGATGGTGAAGATCGGAAAGAGAAATAAAACCAGCCGGCTTCGAACGGCCTTGGTGCGCACGAGGACTTCCGCGATCGCGTAGGCATAGAATCCGACGCTGAAGTGTGCGATGCGGTCGTAGTGATTCCTCTCGAAGCCGAAGATGTTTGTCACGAAATCAAAGGGGACTCGCTCGAAGGTGTAATGTCCGCCGATAGTGTGCAGGTAGAGGAGCACGGACATCAATACATAGGCTGTAGGAGAGAAGACGAACCCGCGCAGATACAGCACGACCAATGCAAATGCGATCAGTGCGATCGGAATATTCTCCGCCCACCAGGTCGCACGATCATACGGGCTGATCCCCGCCCAGATGAAGAGCGCGAGATAGCCGACCAACAGGAGCTTTGCTGTTATGTGTTGCACGTTCAGCAAAGATCCTACCATGGAACAATTTACTCTCGTCCGGAGTCTATCTTGCAATGAATCGATGGATGTTGCTGTTTCTGATCACGTCTGGCCTTGCGTTCGCGGCAGACTTCTCCGGCAAGTGGGCCGGCACAATGGAGGCGCGAAACAGTCCGGTTCCGCGCAGTGATGTACACTTCGCCACACTCGAACAGAAAGGTGACGTGGTAACGGGAAAGGCAGGTCCGAAACGCGATGTGCAGTGGCCGCTCAAGGATTCCAAAGTGAACGGCACCAAAATCAACTTCCTGGTCGAGGCGCCTGGGGGCAAGATGCTCATCGAGTACAGTCTGGAATTGAAGGACAACGAACTGGGCGGAACCGCGGCACTGAAGAATCGCGAAGGTGTTAGCTGGAACGTCCGGCTCACACGAGAGCGGTAACGCATGCGCTTATTGCTGAGCCTGATTCCTTTGCTATTGAGCGCCCAGCCGATAGCCTTCCGCAACGTGACGGTGGTCAACGTCGAAGCGGGCAAGACGCGGCCGGACATGACTGTGATCACCTCCGGCAACCGCATCACTGCGATGCGACCCTCACGTGAGATCGAGATCCCGGCGGGCGCGCGAGTCGTGGATGGCCGAGGCAAGTTCCTAATGCCCGGTTTGTGGGACATGCACGTTCACATGCACGCCAGCATGAATTTCGATACCGATCCGGCCAATCGCACCTTCTTTGCACCGCATTTTCTGCGCAACGGCATTACAGGGGTTCGCAGCATGTGGGACAGCATGGCTTCGGTTCGAACGTTGCGAGAGGATATGGAGGCCGGCCGTAGCCAGCGGACCACGAATAGCAGCGACCGGCGCCATGCTGGACGGCCCGCAGCCATTTTGGCCCGGGTCAATAGCCTGCACGACACCTGAGGACGGGCGCGCCGGCGTTTTGAAACTTAAGCAGGATCGTGCGGAGTTCGTCAAAGTGTACAGCGGCTTGCCACGCGAAGTTTACTTCGCGATCGCAAACGAGGCGAGCAAGCAGGGGCTGCCGTTCGCTGGTCACGTGCCAAATGGTGTCAGCGCGGCGGAAGCATCTGATGCAGGGCAGAAAAGTATAGAGCATCTGCTTGGGGTTTTCGAATCGTGCTCGTCGGCTGTGAAAACAACTCCGCCAACCGGACTCGAGAAGTTTGGTCCAGGTGTGCGCCAGGCGGCCGCGGCGTACGATACGAAACGTGCGGCAGCGTTGTTCGCCAGGTTCGTGAAGAACGGGACATGGATTGTACCGACGCTGAGCGTGCTGCGGGTGGCCGCGTCCATCGGCGATCCGGAGATTATTAAAGACGAGCGCGTGAATCTGTTGCCCGGCATTCTGCCGCAGTTATGGAAATCACCAGGGCCACCGGGTGCGGAGGCCAGCAAGAGTCTCGCTGAACGCAAAGCGCACTTCGACCGCGAACTGCAATTGGTCGGCGATATGCATCGAGCGGGAGTGAAACTGCTGGCCGGGACGGACACGCCGAATCCGTGGGTGTTCCCCGGAACAAGCCTGCACGAAGAACTGGCGCTTTTGGTAAAAGCGGGACTCACACCTGCTGAGTCGTTGCGCACAGCGACGCTACGTCCAGCGGAGTTTTTAGGCCTAAGCAATCGCCTGGGGACGGTGTCCGACGGCAAGCTGGCGGACCTGGTGCTACTGAGCGCTGATCCGCTCGCGGACATTACGAACACACGGCGAATCGAAGCCGTAATGGTCGATGGGCGTCTTTACGATACCGAGAATTTGCTCAAACTGACCGGGCACTCGAAGTAATTGCTAAAATACGAAGCGCTTGCCTGAATTTCGCAAAGATCCAGTGACTGGGCGTTGGGTCATTATCGCCAGCGATCGGGCGAAGCGTCCCAGTGACTTTACGCGCCAGCCAGTCGTGCCCAAAGGCGGAATCATTTGTCCATTTTGCCCGGGCAATGAAAAAAAGACGCCCCCAGAGGTTCTGGCCTTTCGACAGAGCGGAGCGGCGAACGAGGCCGGCTGGACCACTCGGGTAGTCCCGAACAAGTTCCCTGCCCTGGGTATCGAAGGCGACCTGAATCGGCAGGGCGACGGCATGTATGACCGCATGGATGGTATCGGCGTACATGAGGTCATCATCGAATCGCCTGAGCATATGGCCACACTCGGCGAGATGAGCGAGAAACAGATTGCCGATATATTCTGGGCGTGGCGCGAACGCATGCTGGATCTTAAGCGCGATCAGCGGTTGCGCTACGTCCTGGTTTTTAAGAACCACGGAGAGGCTGCTGGTGCGACGCTCGAACACCCCCACTCACAGCTGATTGGCCTCCCGATCGTTCCGATACAGGTTCAGGAAGAGCTCGATGGAACGCGCCGCTATTTCGACTTCAAGGAGCGTTGCGTCTATTGCGACATGATCCGCCAGGAACTCGACAGCAATACCCGAATCGTGCTCGAAGCGGAGCATTGCGTTGCTATCGAACCCTATGCCCCACGCTTTGCGTTTGAGACATGGTTTCTACCGACAAAGCACACATCGCATTTTGAGCGAGACGATGCCGCATGCGTGCATAAATTCGCAGGGATGCTCCGGACGGTGGTTCGCAAACTCGACAAAGTGCTCGAAAAACCCGCTTACAACATAGTGCTGCACAGTGCTCCGCTGCAGGACGAGTCAAGCAAATCCTACCACTGGCACATGGAACTGATTCCGAAGTTATCGAAAGTTGCCGGGTTCGAATGTGGATCCGGGTTCTACATCAATCCGACGCCGCCGGAAGAGTCAGCCAGGTTCTTGCGGGAGGTAGGGTTGGTGTAGCTGGAAGCTCGCTGAGAGAATATTCGGCAGGATGCGCAAGCAAGAAGCGGGCGACCCCATCGGGCTTTTTGGTTTCGAACAAACAAGTTCGGGAACCTGCCCGCCCCTCTACCTTGATTGTATCTTTTCCGTGACTAACCCGATAAGCCATGCGCGCGCCGCGCTCAGTCTGTAGCGATTCCAGCGACCAGCCCGGATCGACAACCATGCTGATTCCACCAGCCTCGCCGACCAGTATGGAGAACTCCGAAAGCGATTCACCGGCCTGCGAAGCGCACTCCGCGGCCTCAAATATTCTTGCCGCGGTTTCTTCGAAGTTGCTCACACTAAACTTATCGTGTGTTTCAGCCGATGTTTATAGCGGAATTGTGAATCAGCGAAGCGAGAGTGTTACTGCGGAGTCTTTAGTTCGGAACCAGAACCGAGATGACATTTTGCAGCCGGCTGTAGACATGGCTAACGGACGGAATCAGAGTGTACGGCACACAAGCGGCCACAGCTACGGCAACCATCGCGGCCATCATCGCGTATTCGATCATGTCCTGTCCGCTGCGGTCGCGCCAAAGTTCGACGAGGGCGTGATAGAGCAATCGAATTTTTGGAGTGGTCTCCATTCCAGCTTCGCTCCCATCACCATCTTGAGGTGAATGTGTCATTCGACACAAGCGAGAATCAGCCCTAGCCGCCCTCTCGAAATCGCTTAGTCCTAAAGTCGGGCTGGTACTACCTGGCAAGCCAGCCCGACTGTTGATTCACTTCGCCGGGTGCCAAACCACTGTGAAGTTCCGCAGCGTCACGGTTTCTGCTGTGGCTGAATTCATTTGCCCCCAGAAGCCCAAAGGCACCGCAGCGCTTAATGAATCGCTGAAAACTCCGGCGCCGACAATTAATGCCGAAGCCGAGCCCCATGTGAGCGAACTCCACTGCAACCCCGTCGCGAGCACTGGTAATTCCAGCCTTCCCGCAAACAGAGTTTCGCTGGAAGCCAGGCTCCGCGACACAAGCGCGCTTCCAGCCCACCTGGTCTGCACGAGTGAATGCGGTTGACCCGCCCTCATGGGACCACTCGAAGCGAACTTCAAGGCGCGATCCTGGTGTCAGTGCGCTTACCGGTATCAGGCATAGTCCCAACTGCGTCTGCGCAGTGGAACTCGTAGCCGAACCTGCGCCACTGCACAGCACCTGCGGGTCTGCTGCGTTGGAATGCGTCGGGTAATTCAAGGCCAGCTTGGCCTCTGTAATTGCAGCCCCGGCGGAGACATTCGTGTTGGACACGACACCATCAGCAATAAACGGGTTCGGGAACGTGCCGGTCAGCGATCCGCCTGCCGCTCCTGACGGATTATTCGGGTCGGTAAGCCGGTAAGAAGCCAGTAGCACATCGCCGGAGCGCGGCACCGCTCCGCTCACAAACGAGAGGATATTGCCGCTGAGCGTGTAATCATAGCCTTGCTTCTGCATCACGCCGTTGCGATGCAGCATCAGGCTCGAGCCCGGGGTCGGGGCATCGGCCAGCGTGAATACCAGGTTGGATCCGTCAACCACTCCGGCCGGGATTTCGCCATCGACGAATCCTGGCCCGCTGCCGCCCTGCACAATCGGACCGGGCGGCGGTCCGGTCTCGCGCCCCACTCGCACATCGCGCAGGCGCAGCGGCGTGGAACTGGGCTTAACCGCCCACGTTTCCGTGAACTGAACCTGACCATCGCTGTTGTAGCGTACGGCGTAGTAGGCGCCGCTTGAAGCGTTAGTCGTCGGCACGAGTTGCACTCGCAGGTTTCCGCTGCGAATTTGTACGGTTACGAACTGCGTCGGAACCTGTGATTGGTCGGCCGCTTCAAAGCCTTTCCACTCGATAATTGCCATGCCACTGAAGCGCGTGCCATCGGCCTTGTAAAGCACGTCCTGAATTGTCGTCAATTGTGGGGCGGCAGCAGCCGCTACAGCGAAGCCTGCCGCCAGCACAGCCACACGTATCGCCCTGAATCGTCTCATCAACATTGAAAAACCTCCGCCAAAAGTCTAGCGGCTGGCAAACAAAAACCGGCTCCGCGGAGCCGGTCGTTGGCAGTTCAAAATGTTGAATTCAGGTTGGTTACGAATATTTCTGAGTGATGTGAATGGGGTTCAGACCAGTTTCGCCTGGGGCGTAATCCGTTCCGCGTTCAGATATCCGCGCAGGGCTTCCGGTATCACGATGCTGCCGTCGGCCTGCTGATAGTTTTCGACAATCGCAACCCATGTTCTGCCGACCGCCAGACCGCTTCCGTTCAAAGTGTGCAGCGGCTCAGCCTTCTTCCCGGAACGGTATCGGATTCCAGCGCGGCGCGCCTGGAACGCCTCAAAATTCGAACAGGATGAGATTTCCTTGTAGTCGTTCTGGCCCGGAAGCCAGACTTCGATGTCGTAGGTACGCGCGGACGAGAATCCCATGTCGCCGGTGCATAGAATCACAGTGCGATAGGGCAGCCCCAGCCTCTGCAGAATGTCTTCCGCATCGGCCGTCAGTGCTTCCAGCTCTTCGGTACTTTGCTCCGGACGCGCAAACTTCACCAGTTCGACTTTCTGAAACTGGTGCTGGCGGATGATGCCGCGCACATCACGACCGTACGAACCCGCCTCACTCCTGAAACACGGCGTGTACGCGCACAATTTGATCGGCAGCTTCTCTGCATCGACCGTTTCGTCGCGCAGCAGATTGGTGACCGGCACTTCGGCTGTGGGTGCGAGCCAGTAATCCGTGCCTTCGATCTTGAACAGATCCTCGGCGAATTTCGGCAAATTGCCCCGTACCGTACAGGCTCGCCGAATTGATCATAAAGGGCGGCAGAACCTCGGTATAGCCGTGCTCGCGCGTGTGTACATCGAGCATGAAGTTGATCAGCGCACGTTCCAGCCGCGCGCCCAGGCCCAGGTACACCACAAAGCGTGCTCCTGTAACCTTGGCGGCCCGCTCGAAATCCAGAATGCCCAGTTCGGGCCCAAGATCCCAGTGCGGCTTCACCGGGAAGTCGAAAGTCGCCGGAGTGCCCCAACGGCGCACTTCCACGTTATCAGCGGCATCCTTGCCCACCGGAACCGCTTCCTGAGGAAGGTTGGGAATGCCAGCCAGCATCTGCCGGAACGCTTCGTCAATCTGCTTGACGTTGTCTTCCAGCGCGGAAATGCGCTCGCCGATCTCACGCACTTTGAGCTGGTGTTCCGCGGTATCGACGCCCTGCTTGCGCAGCTTGCTTATTTCGATACTCTCGGAATTCCGCAGCGCTTTGAGCTGTTCGGATTCCGTCAAAGCGGAGCGCCGCTGCACATCCGCCTGACGAAACTGTTCCACATCAAGGGTGAAGCCCCTGGACGCCAATCGTGCTGCGATGGCGTCCAGGTTAGATCGAAAGAATGATAAGTCGTGCATTCAGTGTTTAGCGTTGCTCGATCGGGACGTATTCACGTCCAACAGGAGCACCCCGATAATCGGCACGCGGACGGATCAGGCGATTGTTCTTGTACTGTTCCAGAATGTGCGCCGTCCAGCCCGACATGCGGCTTACCGCGAAGATCGGCGTAAACAGATCGACGGGAATACCGAGCGAATAGTAAGTGGAGGCCGAATAGAAATCGACATTCGGATTGAGCCCCTTCACCATTTTGACCGCTTCTTCGATATCTCGCGACAGTTCATAGAGCTTCAGGTGCCCCGTGCGGCGCCCCAGCTCCTGGGAAAGCTCGCGCAGGTGCGTTGCGCGGGGATCTTCGTGGCGATAGACGCGGTGACCGAAGCCCGGAATCTTCATCTTCATGCCCAGCCGGTCGCGTACTTCCCGATGAGCGTGGTCGCTGTTCTGCAGGGTAAGCAGGAGCTTGATCGACATCTTCGTTGGCGCCGCCATGCAGCGGACCTTTCAACGCGCCGATGGCCGAGGTCGCCGCCGAATAGATATCGGAAAGCGTGGCCGCTGTCACGCGCGCCGCAAAGGTCGATGCGTTCAACTCGTGATCGGCGTGCAGAATCAGGGCGACGTCGAAAGCGCGCTCCATTACTTCGTCGGGACGCTGCTCGGTCAACGTGTACAGGAAATTGGCAGCGTAGCCCAGTTTCGGATCGCCCTCAATGATCGGCTTCTTGTTCCGCAGCCGGTCAAACGATGTGACAAGCGTGCTTGTCTGCGCCATGAGGCGCGCGGCCTTACGTACGTTCGCTTCCGGAGATCCGTCCTTGGCCTCGGGGTCGTACAGCGAAAGCATGGAAACGGCTGTGCGCAGGACGTCCATTGGAGCCTTGTCGCCTGCGAGCCGCAGGAAATCGATCACTGCGCCGGGAACCGGCCGCTCAGCAACCAACTGCTCTTTTAGCTGATCCAGCGCATACTGTGTCGGCAGACGCCCGTTCCACAGGAGATAGATCACCTCTTCGAAGGTGGCATTCTCTGCTAGTTCATGTATGTTGAATCCTTGATAGGCAAGAATTCCAGCGTCTCCGTCGATAAAACAAATCTCGGATTCCGCCGCAATAATCCCTTCCAGACCGGCCCCGGTAACTGCCATATGGACTTTTCTCCCAGACTTTCTAGTTCGTGAACTTTTATTGTAAAACAGCTTTTACTTCAGATTCGTTAAGATTCAAAGATTCCTGCCTGGTAAGCCAGACACTAAACGTTTTCGCGTCCATGAAAGGCACCAAGACAAGCGTGCGGTCCGCCTTGACCAGTTTCCCGGAGGCGTCACGCACCACAGCAACACCCGCAACGGTGAACTCGCGTTTTCCGGCGACAGGCGTGACCCGCGGCTTCGCTTCTTTCAGCGCCGCTCGCTGCACATCGAGCAGCCCGGGATTGCGAGCCTGTTCCAGAGCCAATACTTGCGGCCCCACCTGCACAGCGACGGCATCGGGGTATGACTTACCGCCCGGCAGCACCCGCGTCGTGATTTCCATCGAAATTTCGATCTTGTCGCCAGCTTTCCACTCGCGATTGATGGTCACGTATTCGCCCGGTTTACCAGTCTGCTGCTTCCCGCCGGCCTTCACCATGAACTTTCCGCTCCACTGCGGAACTCGCAGCGCGACAGGAAAACGTGCGCTTTTCTGCGGATGCAAGGTCAACACCACCGAACCGGCGTCAGGGAAAGACGTTACGCTCTCAACCTTTACCGAATTCCCCGCCATCGGCATGGTTGCAGCGCCTGGAGCATACAGCAGCACTGCAATGCCGCCCTCGCGCGCACCCCACGCCAGTTGAGGAATCATCGAGATACCGCGCGGTTCGCTCGATACACAGCAGTTGATGCCCTTCGTCGGCTTCTTCGTCCCGATCAGCGCGGTGAAGTAGCAGATGTTTCCAGTCTGCGGATCCTGCGCGCCGAGCAATTGATTATATACCGTACGTTCCAGTTCTTCCGCGTATTTTTGCTCGCCCGTAATCCGCAGCAGCTGCCACGAGAGCTGCAGCCACGTAACTGTTGCGCAACCTTCGCCAACTTTGGAAATTTCCAGCCCGGGAAGGTCGAAGTCATCCAGGAAATGCTCTTTGGCACTGGTGGTTCCGGTCACATACAGACGCCTGGTCGCAATATCTGTCCACGCAACCTGCGCGACTTTCAGGAATTTCTCCTCGCCGGTTAATCTGTAAAGATCGACCAGGCCAACCAGGCAAGACATCATCTCATACGCCTTGGCGTTCGCAGTCTTCTTGACGCTGCCGTGCTCCAGCAGGCTCTGGATAATGTGTGGTCCGTTGGGCTGCTCCCACGATTTCAGAATGTAGTAAGCGAAATCAAGATAGCGCTTGTCGCCGGTGTAGCGATACAGCATGCAGATCGGCTCAAGCACGCTGCCTGCAGCCATGCCCACGTGCGTGCTGGCGGCGATGATGTCGCGCTGCCCCGGGCCGTTGCCGAACGTTTTCACGAGTAGATCGCCCATCTTGCGCGACGCGTCCAATGCGGGTTCATAGCCGGTAGCCTGATAGTAACTGAGTAAGCCGATCAGGTTGTACTTATGCGACCACACATCCCAACTTGTCCAACGCTTGTCTTCGGTGTAAGTGCCAAGATAACCATCCGGTAACTGCCCTGCGATTACACTCTTTGCGACGCGATCCATCAGCGTCTTCAGACGCTCGTCGCCAGAATATTGCCAGGTGTTCACTGCCGCATGCAGAAACTTGCCTGCGTGTTCGCCGATCCAGGCGTGTGTGCCTGGCCGCTGATGAAAGCCTTTGACGATCGCCTGCTCATCCACGTTCAGTAGCCGCGATTCCAAATTCACGCTCATGCGTTCACCCAGAATGCCGCCGATCTTCTGCCCTTGATATGGCGCCGGTACGAAACGGTCAACAATCTTGTCTTTCACAACGGGTTGCGGCACGGCGGCACACAACAGAACAGGGATGGACAGCCCGAACAACAAGCGATCAGCAAACTTCATTCAGCACGTATCGTATCATCTATCCTGTAGAAATGGATCGCCGCTCATTTCTTGCCACGCCCGCGCTCGCATTATCCGCGCAAACATCCACCGGACTGCTCCGCCCGCCTGCGCTCAAGCAAGGCGACACTGTCGGCCTGATCACGCCGGCAACGTACGTTTCAGATCCCGACCGAATCGCACTCGCGCTGCGTACCATTGAGTATTTCGGATTGAAGCCGAAACTTGGCGCAAATGTACGCAAACGCAACGGTTATCTGGGCGGCACCATCGAACAGCGCCTGGACGATTTGCACGCAATGTTCCGTGACACGTCCGTCAACGCTGTATTCTGCCTGCGCGGCGGCTACGGATCAGGGCAACTGCTGGACCGCATCGATTACGACCTGATCCGGCGTAATCCCAAGATTTTTCTCGGGTACAGCGACATTACTGCCATGCATCTGGCAATTCAGAAAATGGCCGGACTGGTGACTTTTCACGGGCCCGTCGTGATGTCAAGATTCTCCGACTACACCCAAAAGCATTTTCGCAAGGCTCTTTTCGCAACAACGCCAATAGGCGAGGTCACCAATCCGCCGGATTCGAGCCCAATCCGTCCGGCGCATGCATTGCGCACCGTGCGACCGGGTAAGGCCCGCGGCAGGCTCGTTGGCGGAAATCTGTCGTTGATCGTGAGCCTGATGGGTACACCGTACGAAATCGACACAAAGGGCAAGATTCTGTTTGTCGAAGACGTTGGCGAGGAACCCTACAGTCTGGACCGTATGCTTACGAATCTGCGACTTGCCGGCAAGCTGAAATCGGCTTCCGGCATCATCTTCGGAGAATGCAGCGGTTGTCGTCCGCGCGAATACCAGCCAGGATTTGAATCCACGCTCTCGGTTGGTGAAATCGTTGATGACGTCTTCGGCAATCTGAATATTCCTGTACTGTCAGGTCTTACGATCGGGCATACTGACGATCAATTGACGTTGCCGATGAATGTGATGGCCTCTCTGGACGCAGATTCGGGAAAACTAGTACTCGAGGAGTCCGGAGTAGTATAAAAGTCCCAGATCACCCCCCACAAATGAGGCTGAACGCTATAAAGATACTCTCGTGACGCGTCGATATAGTACGTAAGCGAATGAATCCTTTCCGTACAGTCAAGCTGGCTGCACAAATGGCCGCCCGGGCAACTCCTCAGGCCCAGGGTTGGTTTAAGGATCATCGTCATCAGATTGAGGAAGGCGAAACCCAGCTCATAGCCGGTAATTACCCCGACGCAGAATTCCTCCTGCTACAAGCTGCCTCCGCTGCGGAGGAACAGCGCTATCCCGGCAAACGTCACGGCCGAATCCTACTCCATCTGGCAACAGCGAGGTGGAAGCTCAAAAAAACCGCCGAGGCTCGCCAAAGTGTCGAAGCCGCCATCGTTCTGTTGAAAAAGGCTGATTCGCAACAAAGTACGGATTTCTGCGAGTGCCTAAGCCTTTTAGGCGCAATATCGCTTGAGCAAGGCGACGTCGCGGGCGCACTGCCCCATTTCACTGAGGCGTTACGCCTGGAAGAAAAACTGCGACCTCGGAATTTGGAAAAAATCTGTGAACGTTACGCCGACCTGGCAGAAACGCACAAGCGCCTGGGCGAACTCGGTCCGGCCCGGAGCCTGCTGGAACGCGCACTGAAACTTACGGAAACAGAGAAGGGACCAAAACATCCCGCGACCGTAAAGCAAATCATCGTCCTCGGCTTATTTTTCCAGGACATCAAGAATTTCCCGGATTCGCTTCGGTTTCTGGAACGCGCAACGGAAATCCACAAGAAGACGCACGGAGACTACTCTGACGAGGTCGCGCAGGATTACCAGCTTCTTGCCGACTTTTTCCATGCCAGCGGCGATCTGGAACGCGCCGTGGACTTCTATCAGAAGGCACTCTACCTGCGTGAACGTCAGCTTGGAGGTAACTCAGCCGACCTCGCAGCATTGATGGTCAGTCTGGCTGAGATCTATTCGAAATGGGGCCGTTACGCGCCGGCTGTCGAATTGCTTCAGCAGGCGGTGGGAAAATATGCCCTCACTCCGGACCACCGGATGGCAAATACGCTGGAAAGCCTGAGTGACATATACAACCGCAGCGGACGCTATTCAGAAGCTGCAAATTGTCTCACGCGTGCACGCGGTGTCTGGGAAACGAACCCAGGCGACAACGATACGAGCATACAGCAGAACGCCAGCAAGCTCGCGGGCATCATGGAAAACCTGCGGCCTGACGAGTTGGATGCGTTGCGTGGGCAGACGGCTAACAGTCGCGGCAGTCTCGGCGATCTTCCGCCCATGAGTGAGTTTGAGCACACTGAATATTCTGATAGGGTCGGACCCAATGAGCATTCCAGCGAGTTGCCGTTCGGTCTGCCCTTTAATTGGACGGCGCCTCAATCTGCACCAGAGCCTTTTGTTTCCCAGCGTGAAACGCCTGTGTTGATTCAGCAGCGCGAAGTCCCTCAGTCGCAGCACTGGCCGTTTCCATTCGTCTCCGTTCCCCCGGAAACCAGACCACTGCCCGGTGGACAATCAGGATATCCTCCCAGCTTCGGATTGGGCCAGATGCCTAGCCTAGGGCCGATGCACCTGACGTTTTTCGCTCCGGAAAGCATTGCCCCGCAGCATATCCCCTTAGGCCGCGAGCCGCAGCCCACGGTTACCCCGCAGCATCCCGCAATGAGCTTCAGCCACGCGGAACTCGGCCACGACAGGATCGCTGCGAAGGTCAGATTGCCGTCCATGAGCGGACTCCTGCGCCTGCAACCGATGGAGATCGTGCCGTACACGGTCGAGCCACCGCGGCCGCAAATCCTTTCATTTCGCAAACACGGGATCAGATTACGTCGGCGTGCTCGAACAGTCACCGCCCTTACAGGTTTGCCTTCGTGTGAAATGCAAGAGCTCGAACTGAGGGACCCGCACGTTTCGCCGCTGCGGCATCTTTCATCTGCACAGCCTCTGGCGTTTGCAGCTGACCAGATACATGTTCCTGTGCGCAAAATCAGCGCAGCGCATATTGAGCTGTGTGATGAGCTGCAACCGCACGCATTGCCAGAGAACGACTATGTCCTATTGGATTGCGTAGGTGCACCATCGCATGAGACAGTGTTCTTCAAATTCACAACATTGCCGCCCGCGTTTACTCTCGGTGCGCCACCAATCGTCCTGCCGGACGCCCTCAAGCTAAAAGCGCAGCCCGTCGCACCGCCGCAACCCCAGTTCGCTCCGCCTGTACCTCTCCCGCCACCAGCACTGGCAGATCTGGGCGAACTTTCGTTCGACTTCCTCGTGCTCAAGTATTAAATTACCTACCCTCGTCTACGATTTCGATTGCGTTCACCAGTGGGTAATTGCGCACTGGAACGAAGTCGAAGACTAGTTTCCCCTGAGCGTCCGGCTTCAGGCCGGTGATCCTTTTCTTCACCGCGTGCAGTGGTTTCGCCACGTTCAGGATGTCGAAGTTCTGCAACAGAGCGCGTCCATTGAAATTCAGGTCGAAGACACGGCGGCCCACGCCGTTGGCTTTGGTACCGAAGAATTGCTCGCAAAAATGGAATGTTGCAGTGTAGAGTCGGTCGGCAGCGACCGGAATCACGTATCGAAAGTGGCCGAAGCGCTCGTGGCGGTAGAGGTCGTGATCGCTGGTCCCCGCCACGGGATCAGGCCGCTCCAGCAGTTGCCCGCCGGAGGAGAACGATTCGGGCGTCCACACGTTGCCCTTGGAATCGCGGGCCGGCCGGGAGCCCGCCACCATTCGCAGGGGCAGCATCCGTCCGCGCAGGCCAGGCAAAACCTCAATAGCGTTCACGAAGGCTTTTTCGCGCGCCAGCGAAACAAAAGCCAGATGCAGATATCCATCCTCGGCCGGCTGCACGTCGGTGTAGATCTTGATGTCGGCGGTATCGCCGCCGCCGGCATCGGAAACCACGTCGAGAGCCTCGGCGAGAGACTTGCCGTTGGCCCTAATGGAGAAAAGCCGACTGGTTTCGCCGCCGCCGGATGGCTGGTCCTCGCCGTACTGCGACTCTGCGAAGTAAAGCCTCAGTTCGTAAATCCCGGGCGGCAGCGGAATATCGTATGTAAAATTGCCCTCGCGGCGGGAGAAGTACAACCCGCGGTCGTGCGTTCGCCGAATGGGCCGGGCGGAGATGGAAGCACTGCTTCCATTGGTGTAGAAGCGGTCAGGACCCCATTCATTGGCCTTTTGATCGACAAAGCGCCGGGAGGAACCGGCAAGGATGCGGACGGCACCCCCCTGAACGCCGGCTGACGGCGGTGCAGCGGACCGCGCCGGGGAGTCGGGAACCGCAGGCTGACGGAGCGGGTACAACAGAACCACTGCAGCCAGTACCGCGATTGCAGCCGCAGCGAGCACCGGGATTGAGAAAATGCGCATGCTCCGAATCTCCGGGCCGGAGTCTGGCTCAGGTTCCGACTCCGACGGCAGGCTCCTTGGAGATCGGAATTCTGGGGCATACTTTCCCACCGGAAAGTGAACTTGGATTTCATGCGTCCAGCCTTCGCGGGCGTAGTATTTCCCGAGACGCTTGCGAAGCCGGTATGCCTCGACACGTACGATGGAATCTCTTTTGGGGTCGAAGGTAAGTGGACGGCCTAGCGCCTCGACCGCAATATTGAACTCCTTGATTTGCTCGCCGCAGCCTTTGAAGTATTGCTCAGTGACGTAGCGGAAAAAGGCTCCGCTCCAGGTTTGGCGACTTAGCCAGAACTTCGGAGGCAAGAATAGCATCGACTTCGCTTCGCTCACGTTGTTCAGCCACGTTGATCGTTGGCACCGAACGCATTTTATAACATCGCTTACGCCCGTGTAACGTTGTTGAAAAGAAAACGCCTCGCTGTTAACCCCGGAAAGGTTAACCGCTTTAGCCTTGTTAGGAAAAAATACCAGCCGCATTCTTGCACAAGTAGCTCGCACGGGAGAGATAAGAATGCTTCGTTGCACCTTGCTGTTATTGACGGTCTTCGCATCACAAGTGTTGTTCGGACAGACGGCCGGCATCATCCACGGAGTGTTGGTCGACGCACAGAGCGCTGTGTTAGCGGGCGCGAAGGTCACAGCCATCGATCAGGATAAGGCTGTGGTCGTGCGTGAGACCACCACGTCAGTAACGGAGTCTTCCGCCTGCTGCCGCTGCTGCGCGGCACCTACACGATTCGGGTCGAAATGCCGTCATTCAGAACGCTGGAACGTTCCAACCTGGTGCTCGATCCCAATCAGATTATGAACCTTGGCCAGGTGACAATGCAGGTCGGTGGTGTCACCGAGTCCGTGACAGTCACAGCAGCGGCGCCGGTCATCGAGACCTCGACAGGGCAGAAGTCCTACGTGATCAGTTCCGAGGAGGTCAACGAGCTAAGCGTCAACGGGCGCGACTTCACGTCGTTGATGAAGAACCTGCCGGGTGTCGCCACGAGTGGTGAGTCCGATTTCTCGCTTTCATTCAACAGTACGACGAACTTCAACGTGAACGGATTGCGCGCGAGCATGAACAATGTCACGCTGGACGGCGCGATCAACACCGACGTCGGTGGCAATGATGGTCAGTACACGGCACCCAGTCTCGATGCTGTGGGCGAGTTCAAGGTCCAAACCAGCGTCTTTGCAGCCGAACACGGGCGCAACGCAGGGGTTTTGCTCTCGGCCACGACCAAGAGCGGGACCAAAAAGTTCCGTGGCACGCTCTACGAGTTCCTCCGCAACGACGCGCTCGATGCCAACAAGTTCTTTAACAACCTGGCCGGTGTAACGACTCCCAAGGTGCGCTTCAATCAATTCGGCGGCAACATTGGCGGCCCGATCTACGTGCCGGGACTGTCCAGCCGGCAGCATACACGGTTGTTCTTCTTCCTTAACCTGGAAGGTACGCGAGGCAGTCGCCCGGCTCCAGGGCAGACGAATTATGTTGACACCTGGCACCCTGACCTGCTGCAGGGCGATTTCCGCCGTCTGCTCCGCTTCAACGCCACGACCGGCGCACCTTCCGTGATTTCCGGAACAACAATCAACACTGGAGCGGTGCTGATTCCCGGTACCGTCGTCCGCAACACGGCGGGCAACATCATCGGCGGGCAGCCGTTCCCGGATAACATCGTTCCCAAGTCGATGTGGAGCAAGAACGCCGACGCCTTCCTGAACGTCATCAACCGGCTGGATCACACTAAAGGCATTCCGGTCCCGGGCCGCGCCGCCAACCCTGAGCTAGTCAGGATCTACTTTGATAACAACTACGAGCTGGAAAAACTCCAGAAGCTGGCGCGCGTGGATTACAATCTGAGTCCGCGGAACAACTTCTATTGGCGCTGGGTGGACGACAGCCAGCGCGAGAGCCAGCCGCGCGGTATTTTCGGGTTCACTGATTTCCCAATCTATCGGACGTATCGAAAAAAGCCCGGCTCGAGCTGGTCGTGGAATCTGATCTCAGTGATCAACAGCACCATTACCAACGAATTCACATTCGCCTATAACCACGTGACCCAAGCGGCGGACATCGACGAGTCCGCGCCAAAATCGAGCTATGACCGGGACGCCGCAGGTTTCAAGTTCCAGGAGCTGTATCCGGCGGCGAACCTTCGCAACAAGTTCCCGCGCTTCTCCTGCGGGTCCGGCTGCGGGCTCTCCAACATCTTCCCGAGCGGCTGGCAGACTGAGGCGCGCACCTTCGCCTGGAGCGACAACCTGACCAAGATGCTGCGCAATCATCAATTCAAAACGGGCGTCTTCGTGAACATGAATCAGAACGGGCAGGGCCCGACGTGGACCGACGCCATTAATATCAACTTCGGAACCAGCACGTTGATGCCAAACGACAGCAATCAGACGATGGCCAACTTGCTGATGGGGAACTACTACACGATCAGCCAGACTGAGAAGGTGTACTACGGTGGACTGCGCTTCTTCGGTGCCGAGTTCTACGGTCAGGACAGTTGGCGGGTGGGGCGGCGGCTGACGCTGGAGCTCGGGGCTCGATACGTCTATCTGGGACCGACTTACACGCGCGGCGACCTGGTGGCCCGCTACTTCGACCCGCTTCGCTATGACCCGAAGCAGGCAGTGTCGATACAAACGGCGTCCGGACTCGGTCAGGGGCGTATTGCCGCGGGCTCGGGCAACCCCTTCAATGGCATCGTCGAGGAGAACTCGAGTGGCATCCCTTCCGGATTCGTAAAGCACCGCAAGAACCAGGTCTCCCCGAGATTTGGTTTCGCGTGGGATCCATCCGGCAATGGCAAGACCTCTGTCCGCGGTGGCTTCGGAATTTTCTGGGAGCGCTTCGTGCAGGGCACATACTTCTCTTCGCTGGGCAATCCGCCGCTAAATTACACGCCGACACTATATAACGGCAAGATCGATGAGATCTCGCCCTCGTTGGTGGCCGGCGGCGTCCGCTTTCCGGTGGGCGTGACCGCAATGAATCAAGAGGGCAAAATCCCGACCGTCTATTCGTGGAGCTTCGGTGTTCAGCGACAGCTTGCGAGCAATATTTCGCTCGACGCAGCTTACGTTGGAAACGTGGCGCGACACTTACTTTACGTTCGCGATCTGAACCAGATACCGCTGGGCTCGACCGTCAATACCAGCATTCTACGCGACGCCAATAATCAGCAGAATGCGATTCGCCCGTACTTGGGATACACCAACGTCAACTACACGGACTTTGGTGCGAGTTCAAACTACCACTCGCTCCAACTGCGTGTATCACGGCGCTTCAGCAAATCGCTCACAATCAACGGCAACTACACATGGTCAAAGGTGATTACCGATGCCGAATCGGATGGCCAGGCGTTGCTCTATTACATGGATCGCAACACCGAACGGGCCACCGCCAGCTATGATCGCACCCAGACCCTGAGCGTGAACTACGTCTATAACCTGCCAAACCTCGGAACCCGGGTCAGCCGGTCGCCTATAGTGCGACACGCGCTGAACGGATGGGAGATGTCGGGCGTGAGTCGCTTCTGGACGGGCCTACCACTCACGATCCGAGCCAATGGCAATCCGGGCACACTGGGCAGCACCACTATCCGCGCCGATTACGTAGGCGGCATGGCAGGCGACACTGTTCCGGAGAATCGCGACTACACCATGTGGTACAACCCGTACGTCTTCGCCCGACCGAGGGATGCCACACTAGGCAACACCGGACGAGGAATTATCCGCGGACCCGGGGTAAACAACTTCGATCTCTCGCTTTTCAAGAATTTCCGACTGGCGGAGCGACGCAGCGTGCAGTTCCGCTTTGAAACCTTCAACACCCTGAATCACACGCAGTGGTTCGCGGTAAATACGACTCTGAGCGCGCCGAATCCTGGGCAGGTGATCGCACCGAATATCGTTGGCACTGCGGGACAGGTGACCACGACCAGGGATCCGCGCAATGTGCAGTTGAGTCTCAAGCTGTATTTTTAAATGCTGAGTCGGGTCGGCTTCCCTCCGCAAGGGCGGAAGCCGGCCTTTCGACTTACTGGCGGCTTAGCACGATCTTCCCGTTTTGCTCCCAGGCCAGCAGAACCGAGTTCCTGGACAGAGCCACAATGCTTGGAAACGCCGCATTCGCATCAAGGGTTGTTTCCTCTGCCTGCCCGGGCAGCATTATCTTCAGTTCTTTTCCTTCCGTCCACGCCACGGCATTTCCGGCGGGCGTGATAGCGATTACCGGATGACGTCCTGGGCCGAGCTTCTGTTCCGTGCCGCTTGCCAGGAACACATCGGACGCGCGCCGCCACACAGTAACCGGCTTACCATTCGAATCAATCTGCAAAGCACCGCCATCCATGGGACACGCATTCAACGGCCAGGTGCCGCTGCCGAGCTTCGTCCCGGCGCCAAACGTCTTTCCGCCATCGTCCGAGCGCACCAGGTACATGTCGCGATTGCCCTGGAGCGAATTCCGGAACATCACGTGGATGCGCCCATCGCGATCGACAACAGCCGTCGGGTGACAGCACTCGCAAATCGATCCGGAGGGCGATTCGTAAACCAGCCGATTGGCTGACCAGGTGACTCCGCCATCTCGCGAGATCGTGCCAAACAACTTCGTCCCTTTGGAGCGGAGGTCGAGCCAGGTCACGAATAGAGTATTATTTCCGCCCGATGCCATGGCGTGCAGGCCTTCACGCGCGGAGCCCCGGACATCGTTGACCGCTTTCCCGTCCGACCAGTGCGTTCCGCCATCGACCGAACGCCACGCCATTAATTCGCCGTCCGTAATCGCCGAGATCACGATGGCCTCGTGCGTTACGGCAATGCGCGGACCGCGACGCATGCCCAACGATAGTTTGCCCTTGCTGGACACGACCACGGGAGTACTCCACGTCATGCCTTCATCCGCCGAGTTCGCAAAGTAGATCGTATTGCCTGCGCCGTAGGTCAGCAACACGCGCTTCCCATCGAAAGCGAGCTGGGGCTGTCGATTGGGAGTATCCAGGGATTGTGGAGCGATCTGAACCGCAAGCAGGAGCGCCAGAGCAAGCATGCTTCGAGCTTAGCGCTTTGGCAGTGGCGGGCGAACGACGACCCGGACTGCGACGTCTCCGTCTGAGGTTGTGGTGTAGCCGACAGTCACGCGAACACGGGTTTTCAGCTTGCCTTCGACTTTGGTTTCGGAATTCATCAGGAACGTACGCCGCTCGTTCTCTTTCCCAGTGATGGCGCGCACCACCGTCAGCTTTCCGGGCTGCACTTCCGCGACATTCCCCGAGAAGAATTCGTAGCTTGGCTCTTCGGGTTCCTGGGCGGGTTCCTGTGGACGTGCAGAACCGGCAACGCTGAGTACGAAAGCGAAAAAGAGGACCACTAGCTCGCGGCGCAAAAGCAACACTCTCCAGCTTATTAGAATCCAATGAAGCCAAAGTGAATTCGGTATTAAAAAAGGTTCAGAAACTCACCAGACTAGTATCGGGTGGTACAAGTTCGGCAGCTTGATTTCACCAATAGCGACCAACTCGCCATCCGGGCTGATCGCTTTCACATAACGGGCGCCGCTACTGGGAAGGAACGCTGAAACCCGAAAATCGCGCCCCTGGCGTATGAAGCCCATTGTCATCTGATCCACATATTCCGCCGGAAAATCAGGCAACAACTCTGCCGCTGGCAAAAGAGCCTCCGAAAGCCGGCCAACTTCGCTCAATTCACCCAACTGTTCCAGCGTGCGTGCCTGCGATAGCAGAAAGCCCGAAGACTCCGTCCTGCGCAGCGAATTCAAGAACGCTCCGCAACCCAGCGCCTGTCCCAAATCGTGCGCGATTCCGCGCAAATACGTGCCTGCGGAACAGCGCACCAGCAGCGTAATCTCAGGTGGATTCCAGGCCGTCAGTTCCAGGCTGTGAACCGTAACCTCGACAGGCGTCAGTTCCACCGCAATGTTCTTTCGTTCCAGCTTGTACGCCGGAGTGCCTGCAACCTTTTTCGCGGAAACCGGAGGCGGAGTCTGCGAAAACGTACCGCGGAAGCGACAGAGCAGCTCTTCGATTTCCGAGCGATCGAGCTCCACTGCCACAGGAGTTGACGACGGCTCCCCTGCGCGATCATACGAGCGGGTCGAATAGCCGAAGTGAACAACGCCCTCGTACACCTTTTCGCCCTTCATCATGAATTGCGAAAGGCGCGTGGCCTTGCCCAGCACGATAGGCAAAACTCCGGTGGCCAGCGGGTCCAAGAGTACCCAGATGGCCCACCTTTTTCATGTTTGCGAGCCGCCGCATGCGGTTTACGACGTCGTGCGAGGTCCATTCCTCGGGCTTGTCAACAACGATGATTCCGTCCATGCTAGCTGCTGTACTTCTTGCGCCAGCCATCCAGTGCACGGCGCATGCGATCGCGCACCGTGACAAACGCAGGATTCTCGAACTGATTCATCTTTTCACGAGGGTCCGCGCGCAGGTCGAACAACTCATTGGGGCCTTCACCTGCATTACGACTGACGAGCTTATAACGCGAATCGCGCGCCATGTCAGCGTTTCGGAAATGACCGAACACGAGGTTCGTCCACGGCTGCTTTTTCGGCAGCGGCTGGTTCGTCGCCAGCGGCAGATAACTGCGACCGCACAGATTGCGGCCAGACGGCGCGCTTACCCCAGTGGCTTCACACACAGTCGGCAGCATGTCATAGAAACTGACCAATTCCGGACGTGCCAGTTCTGCCGGAATGCGCCCATGCCAGTTCCAAAGCATCGGCACCTGCATGACTTCTTCGTACATGTTGATCGGATCTGAAGCCAGCCCCTTGCTCCAGAGTCCGTGCCGCCCAAGCAGGTAGCCGTTGTCGCCCGTAAACACGACAATAGTGTTGTCGCGTACGCCTTTTTGCTGCAGGCGATTTAACAGCAGCGGGATCTGATCGTCGAGCGCCGTGACCGACGCCGCGCACTTGCGCAGATTGCCCAGGGTGTCGTTCAGCAGGTCTTTCTCACGCAACGCATTCGGGGCAGGCTTTTCGAACCCGACGGTCTCAAAACGCGTGTCCTTGTACATGTCGTAATACTTCTGCGGATGCCCGCTGTACGGCGTGTGCGGGTTGAGGTAGCTGACGGTGAGGAAGAACGGCTTGGCGGCGGATTGCTGGTCGATGTACTCCCCCGCCCGCTGCGTCATCAGGTCCGCAAGATAGCCCTTTTCCTGGATCATCTTGCCATTGAGCGCCATTTCCGGATCCGTGTAGGAGCGCGAACCGCCCAGCATCGTGTAGCTGTATTGATAGCCGTGGCCGGGTTGCTGATCGTTGCCCATATGCCACTTGCCCACGTAGCCGCAGTTGTAGCCCGCGCCAGCCAACAGGTCTGAAATCATGACCTCGTTCTGGAACGACGGCGGTGGCGCTGCTTGCCCTTGCGGCGGCTTCTCAACCGGCTTCTCCGTCAGGAAATCGTGAATCCCGTGCTGCATCGGAGTGCGCCCGGTGAATAGCGTGGCGCGGCTGGCCGAGCAAATCGGCGTGCAACAGAAATTGTTGATGAAGCGCACGCCGGAACGCGCGAGCCTATCGATGTTGGGCGTACGTATCTCTGTATTGCCGTAGCACCCGAGCATCCAGGACGCCAGATCGTCAGCAACAATCAGCAAAACATTCGGGCGGGGCGCGGCCGTCTTTTTCTGTGCAAAAAGCGGCGCGGCGGAGGAAGCAAGAAATGAACGTCGTGTTAAGGCCATGGTGAATTAGTAGCCCCGATCCTCGGGGAGAAAACTTGGATTTTCGAAGAGATTGGTGCCAAACAGCGACCGCAATATCGAGCTGTTTGGATCGGGAATCACTGTACCGCCGGAGGCCAGAAAACCGGCCGCCTGGGTTTGTGTCGAAAACGCAATCGCGAACGTCGGCAGAGTCAACACATTCAGCATATACGGATGCGGATCTTCGGGCAGTTGCGTTGCTACAGCGCGAGCCAGATCGTGACGATAGATCCAGGTGTTTTCGCGCATGTTCGCCGCGCGCACCAGCGCCGTCTGTGTGTTGTTCGGGACGGTCCGATCGCCGCGTCCGAAGGTCCACAATATGCTCTTAATCGGCAGGCCCGGCAAGGTAGAGGATTTCAGGTGTGGCGCGTAACTAAGCGGATCGCCGCTCGCATTCAGCCACTCCATGCGCTCCAGGTAGTTCTGAATTTCGATCGCTCCCGGAACGGTGTTCACTTTTGCGGGCAAGTAGCGCAATACGTAGTTTTCATCGAAATTGTCACCCTTGTTCAGCAAAGAGGGGACACGCATTCCCAGAAACTCCCGGCCAAAGTTGAGAACAGATCCGAAGCGTGCGATATCTACGGTCGAACCGCCGCCGGCGTTTAAAACCGAGGCTGGCACCGCAGGTTCCACGGCGCTGAACAACGTGCCATACATCGCGCCGAGCGACTGGCCTACGTAGTAGATCTTGCTGGGATCGAAATCGATTGTGCCGTCACCGTCCATATCGATGCCGGCCTGGATTGCACGAACAAGCTGCATCTGATCCAGCGCTGTTTGCCGCATGCAATCGCGCACGCCAAAAGCGACTGGCGATGTGACGACGCAGCCTTCGCGGTCATCAATCACGCCATTGCCGTTGATATCGACGCCGCGACCGGGCGCGGGCACGACGATGGTGGTCCCGTCATTGCTGCGCACCACGAACTGGCTTTCGGGACCGAAGCCGTGTCCTACCGCGTTGAAAGCAATCATCGCCATACCCGCGCCGGCCAGTGCCGACGACATCGCACTCGGCCCGAAAAAGCGATTGTCACCGATGCCGTGTCCGAAGATGACTACGGGATATCCCGTGGCCGGTTTGGCTGCTGCGGGCAGAAACGCGTGGAAGAAGATTTGCGTGGAATCCGGAGAAAGCTCGACCGGCGCAGCGGTTGCGGTCTGTGGAATAACTTGCTCACGCAGGAAATTCGGCGAACGGAATGAAGCGAAAGATACGGCGCGTATGCCCGACAGCAGGTTTACCGGCAAATCCTGATCTTCATAGCTGACGGGCGAAGTGCGCGTTTGCTGGCGCAGTGTCGCTTGTGCGATTTCATCCAGGCCAAACGTGTTCTTGCTTCCTGTGCGCTGGAAGTCTATCGTCGAACTCTGCAGTGCGAGCCGCGCGCTCTCCATGAAAGCCGTCGCGCTCAGTGTCGTGAATACCGACGCCGAAACAATCCGCCGCGTGCCGAAGCGTGCGCCCGCGAGTTGAATACCTCGCGCCAGAGCAGTGCAATACTCGTTGCCCGGATTCGTCACGCACGCGGTATAGGCAGCGTCCGGCGTGACCGGGTCACCCGCTGTATCGACCACGCTGCTGGTCACAACGAGCAGGAATCGGCGGTGTTGGTCGATAAAGGAATCCGGCTTTGCGTACGCGGTATTCGTGAGCGGATCGAAGATCACCTGATTCATGGTGATGACGTCACCATCGCGCTGCAGGCCGTATTCCTCGTCCGTTAAATTCTCGAGCGGAAATAGAAAGACACCATCGCGAATGCTGTCAGGCTGAATCGGACCTGAGAAGCGCAGCACAATCCGCGGCGTCAGGTTGAAACCATCAAGCTGGTTGAGCAGTGCGATTTCTTTGCAGGTGCTGGGCTGCGCACTGCAGTCAGGCAGCGGCAGGTTCACACGCTTGCCCGTTTTCTGCGATGCATCGCGGACAGTTAGCGCATCGCTGGGAAAGGGGCCGACCTCTGGTGATAAGGGGTCAAAGCGGACAGTCACACCCGCGCCATGCAACAGGCTCGTCGTCAAGAACGCCAGGGCTGCGATCACACTTTGTCTCATCGGTATCCCACTTTAGAGAACGTCCGCAAAGCCTCGCTTCAGGTGGCGGAAAAACAGACCACCTGCAACAAAGACCACTACCGAATAGGCTACCAAGATGCCGAGCTCCGCAAGTTCTGGGGTCTTGTACGAAAAGAAGCTGTTGCGATATGCCCGGACCATGTAGGCCAGAGGATTACCACGCAGGATGAAACGTAATTCTGGTGGTATCTGACTTTCGACAATAAATATGGGTGTGATCCAGAACCACAGCGTTAGCACGACCAGCAGCACCTGCGCCGTGTCGCGCAGATAGACCTGCAGTGCCGCCATGATCCAGCCGAGGCCTATGCTGAAAAGCGCAATCAGTAGGATGTACACGGGAATCAACAGTGCCATCGGACTCATGTGCCCAACCATCACGAACGCTGCCACCAGCAGCAACGCGATCGCAATCAAATGATTTATGAGTGATGAGAGGAAAATAGAGACCGGGATAATTTCGGCGGGGAATACAGTCTTGGTGATCAGGTTGGAATTTTCAATCAGCGAAGTCGAGGAGCGCGAAACAGTCTCCTGAAACAGCATCCACGGCAGATAACCGCAAAACAGCCATAAGGTATAGCTCTGCGGCACTTCGCCTTCTGGAACCGACATCTTCAAACAGACCTTGAAGACAAATGTCCAGCTCAGCAGCAGGACCAGCGGATGGATAACGCCCCACAGCCAACCTATCGCGGAACCAACGAATCGCTTTTCGAAGTCCCTGCGGACCAACTGAAACAGCAAGTCGCGGCGGTGCACCAGATTGCTGAGGAAGTGCTTACCCGGAATTGAGGTACTCAAGACGTCAATGGTCCTCTCAAATGGGAAACGGGCAAACGATCCCGAGGGTTCGCCTGCCCGTTGAACTTGCGGAAGGATCAGTTTGGTTGGAACCTATTCGATATCCCGCGGTCTTTTCTTACGGTTCCGTTTGCGCGCGAGTGCTTCTTTGGTGCGCTTCTTTTCGCCCGGTTTCAGATAGAAGGAGTGACGCTTGATCTCCTTGATAATGTCTTCCTGTTGTACCTTGCGTTTAAAACGGCGTAGCGCACTTTCTAAAGTCTCGCTTTCCTGCACGACAACTTCAGCCAAACTAATCACCTCCTCCGCTATATGGGAGTTTGTCGCGACGAGCGACAGTACCCATCTTCCGGGTTTGGGGTGGGTAAAGTCAAGTAAAGCCAAGACGGATCGGTAGCATACTGCCAAATCGGTTGAGCGACTTTAGCGATACAGTTCGCGATTTTCCGCCGACTTCGATATGATAAGCCTCGACACCCGCGTCTCATGGGTGGACAGGCATATAACATGAAGACATCATCACTACTAACGGTGCTGGCACTTGCATCTGTCATTCCATCGCAGGCACAGGAATCGAAGCCTGCTCCCAACGCCAATCTCCCAATCGCCGCAGGGAAATTCAAACCGACCGACGAGTCGTTTAAGGAATACCAGTATCCCGAATGGTTCCGGGACGCCAAGTTTGGCATCTGGTCACACTGGGGTCCCCAGGCGGTGCCTCGTAAGGGCGATTGGTATGCCAGGAAGTTGTATGTGCACGATGGGGTGGACAGACGGTCTGGCAAACCGATCAGCCAAGACCCAGCCAACAAATATCATCTGGAGCACTACGGGCATCCTTCCGAGTTTGGCTACAAGGACATTATTCCGCTTTGGAAAGCCGAGAAATGGAATCCCGAACAGCTGATGGCTTTGTACAAGAAAGCCGGTGCGAAATACTTCGTTAGCATGGGCACGCACCACGACAATTTCTTCCTGTGGAACTCGAAGATCCATCGCTGGAACTCCGTGAAAATGGGTCCCAAGAAAGACGTGGTCGGGCTCTGGCAGCAGGCGGCAAAGAAACAGGGGCTGCGGTTCGGCGTCTCGGAACATCTCGGTGCCAGTTATACGTGGTTCCAGAGCGCTCACAGCGCCGACGTCACCGGACCGAAGGCCGGTGTCCCCTACGACGGCAATGACCCGAAGTATGCGGATCTCTATCACGGCAAAGCCGCGCCGGATGACAAAGCCTGGCTTACCAATAACCCGGTG
The DNA here is from genome assembly GCA_963793625.1 of Bryobacteraceae bacterium. GTDB lineage: Bacteria > Acidobacteriota > Terriglobia > Bryobacterales > Bryobacteraceae. Next base: position 50,807 of record CAWCAT010000001.1, read on the forward strand.
TGGCAACGTGAGTGGTTCGACAGCATCAAGGAGTTGATTGACAACTACAAGCCCGACCTGCTTTATTCCGACAGTCCTCTGCCTTTTGGAGACGTCGGCCGCAGCATGCTGGCCCACTATTACAACCAGGACATGTCCAAGAACAAGGGCAAGCTCGAGGCGGTTTACAACTGCAAGGAAATCTCACAGGGGAAATGGGTGCGCGACATTGAGCGGGGCGTGGCAGATGGCATCAGCGCCGAACCGTGGCAGACCGACACCTCGATCGGCGACTGGTATTATCGCACCGGCCAGAAATACAGAAGCTCCAAGGACATCGTGCAGATGCTGACGGACATCGTGAGCAAGAACGGCAACCTGCTCATCAACATCGTGCAGACTCCTGAGGGAGACCTGGAGCCGGACATGCTTAAGACGCTCGATGAAATCGCCTCCTGGATCGCCGTGAACGGCGAAGGAATCTACAGCACCCGCCCGTGGAAGATCTATGGTGAGGGGCCAAGCACGAAGTCACAGGAAAAGGGCCGCTTCGGAGGCTTAAAGGATGTTCCCGATAAGGGTTACACCGCGGAAGACTTCCGCTTCACGACTTCGAAGGACGGAAAGACGCTCTACGCCTTCTGCCTGGGAACGCCAAGCAGCGAGATCCGGATTACATCTTTGGGCCGCGATTCAAAACTGACGGAAAAACGGCTAGCTTCCGTGCAGATGTTAGGGAGCAAGCAGAAAATCGAGTGGAAACAGGAAGCCACGGCCGTGGTCATCAAGGCTCCAGCCAACCTGGCAGCATCACCCGCAACCGGTTTCAAGATCGTCTTCGGAAACTGATTCATGAAGTTGAAATCCGCTGGCCGCTCCGCGCTGGTTTAGCTCGGAGCGGCAGCGCTCTGCTCGTTTAGCCTGGGAAAATAGGGGGAACGTTCCGTCTGTCCCCGTATTGCTGCTAACTTGGTATTTCGGATGATTTCTTTTTCCAATATCAATAAGCAGTACGGTAAGCAGCTGGTCTTCGTTGACGCTTCCTTTCAGTTGAACCCCGGTGAGAAGGTCGGATTAGTCGGTCCTAATGGCTCCGGCAAGACCACGCTCTTCCGCATGGTCGTCGGGGAGGAATCGCCTGACGAGGGTAACGTTTCAGTTCCCAAGAAGCTAACTATCGGCTACTTCCGCCAGGACGTCGAGGAGATGCAGGGCCGCTCGGTACTCGACGAGGCCATTGCCGGCAGTGGGCGCGCCGGCGATCTGCACCACGAACTCGAACACCTGCAGCGCGCCATGGAAGATCCAGCGCAGGCCGACGACATGGACCGCATCCTCGAGCGCTTCGGTGAAGTGCAGGAGGAGTACGAGCATCTCGGCGGCTACACGCTTGAGGCGCAAGCGCGCGAAGTGCTGCACGGCCTCGGTTTCAAAGAAGACCAGATCGAGGGCGATGTTGGCGCTTTGTCAGGCGGTTGGAAGATGCGCGTCGCGCTCGCCCGCGTCCTGCTGGGCAGACCGGACGTCCTGCTGATGGACGAACCGACGAACCACCTCGACATCGAGTCGATCATCTGGCTGGAGCAGTTCCTCAAAGGCTTCCAGGGCGCGCTGCTGATGACCTCGCATGATCGCGAGTTCATGAACCGTATCGTTTCCAAGATGGCTGAGATCGACGCGGGTGAGATCAACGCGTATTCGGGCGATTACGATTTCTATGAACGCGAGCGCGCTATCCGCGATGCGAATCAACAAGCATCCTTTGCTCGCCAGCAGGCCATGCTGGCCAAAGAGCAGCGCTTCATCGATCGCTTCCGTACGCATGCAGCCAAGGCAGCCCAAGTGCAGAGCCGAATCAAGGCGCTCGACAAGATCGACAAGATTGAACTGCCGAAGAAGCGCCAGGTGGTGAAATTCGAGTTCCGCATTCCGCCGCGCTCTGGCGACCAGGTTGCGGTAATCGAGGATCTTCACAAAAGCTACGGTCCGCGGGTGATCTACGAAGGCTTGAACCTCACGGTCCGTCGTGGCGAACGTTGGGCTGTGATGGGAAGAAACGGCGCGGGCAAGACCACACTTCTCAAAATGATTGCGGGCGTCAGTGAACCCGATGCGGGAAGCGTCCGCCTCGGGGCAAGCCTGAAAATGGGCTACTTCGCCCAGCAATCGCTCGACGTGCTCGATCCGGATCTGACCATCATCGAACAGCTTCAAAGAGATTTCCCGCAAGACGGCCTCGGCTCGCTGCGCAGTCTCGCCGGTGCGTTCCAGTTCTCAGGTGACGATGTGGAGAAGCAGATTCGTGCGTTGTCTGGCGGCGAGAAATCCCGCCTCGCCATGGCACGGATGCTCTACGATCCACCGAACTTCCTTGTACTCGACGAGCCCACGAATCACCTGGACCTCGCGACGAAAGAGATGCTTGTCGACGCGTTGAAAACATTCGAGGGCACGATGATCTTCGTATCGCACGACCGCATGTTCCTGCGCGGCCTCGGATCGAGGGTGTCTGGAGTTGGGAGGCGAGAGCGGGACCGATCGCAATCCGCTCGTTTACCCCGGCTCCTATCAGGAGTACGTGCAGAAACTAGGACACGAAGCTCCGGGCATTTACGCCTGATCCCAACGCGCTCCCTTACGGTCGCGCCTCCTTTTAATTTTCAAAATCGCTCTGGCGAAACGGAAGTCCTCGGCTATACTCATGGTGAAGTGGAGCACGTACTCGCAATTCTACTGGCTGGGGGAGCTGGAGAAGGCTCTACCCCCTTACGCGTAATCTGGCAAAGCCAGCCGTGCCATTCGGCGGTATCTACCGGATTATCGACTTCACACTCTCTAACTGCGTCAACTCCGACATAAGACGTATTTTCATCCTGACGCAGTACAAAGCGCTGGAGTTATCGAGGCATGTACGTGAGGGCTGGAATTTTCTCTCGCCCGAACTCGGTGAATTCATTGAAGTTGTGCCACCGATGAAGCGCATCCACGAGGACTGGTATCTGGGCACCGCTGACGCGGTTTATCAGAACATGGAGAGTATCATCGCGGAACGCCCACGCCAGACGCTTATCGTCGCCGGCGACCATATCTACAAAATGGATTACGGCGAGATGATGGATTGGCATCACAAACACGACGCCGACATCACGATCGCAACCATCCAGTATCCCGCAAGCGAAGCCGCCCATTTCGGTATCGCCGAAATTGACGCGCAGCATCGCGTGCGTGGTTTCGAGGAGAAGCCACAACACGGCAACCCGAAGCGCTCCATTTTCAATCCAGAGATGATCAGCGTGTCGATGGGTGTCTATCTTTTTGAGACGGATGTGTTGCTAAAGCTGCTGATAGCCGATGCAGAGGATACAAATTCGTCGCACGACTTCGGCAAGAATGTCATTCCGCGTGCGCTCGACCAGGCAAAGGTTGTGGCCTACGACTTCCGTGACCTGAACGATAAGACCGCGCGCTATTGGCGTGATGTTGGGACGCTCGACGCATATTACGAAGCGAATCTCGACCTTGTGAATGTCGTACCCGACTTCAACCTCTACGACATGCGCTGGCCTATTCGCACAAGGCTCGTGCAACAGCCGCCCGCAAAATTCGTATTCGCCCAGGAAGGCCGCCGCATGGGTATCGCTATTGACTCCATAGTTTCACCGGGTTGCATCGTCTCCGGTGGCCGCATCTCGCGGTGCATCCTGTCACCGGGCGTGCGCGTGAATAGCTACTGCGATATTCAAAACTCGATTCTGCTCAACAACGCACGCATCCACCGTTACAGCCGGATCCGCAACACGATCCTCGATGCAGGGGTCGATATACCCGAAAGCAGCGTGATTGGTTTTGATCTGGACGCCGACCGGCGCAACGGCTACACGGTCACTGATTCCGGCATCGTAGTGGTTCCTGGACCCAGAGACGGGGTCGGAGTTTCGGCATATGCTTAAAGCCCTGTGCCACAATAGAGATTTAGCATTTAAACTCCCGAAGGAACTATCGATACCCTCATGACCGAAATCGTAAAAGTAGTAGGAAGAGAAATCCTTGATTCACGCGGCAACCCGACTGTTGAAGCCGATGTTTGGCTTGCGGACGGTTGCATGGGCAGGGCTGCTGTCCCATCCGGCGCATCCACCGGCGAGCACGAAGCCGTGGAACTGCGTGACGGTGATAAGTCGCGTTATTTGGGCAAAGGCACCACAAAGGCTGTCGCCAACATTTTGAACGAGATCGCCCCGGCGCTCATCGGCATGGATGCCGAAGACCAGGCCGGTGTCGACCGCAAAATGATCGAAGTCGACGGCACGCCTAACAAGAGCAAGCTCGGCGCAAACGCAATTCTCGCGGTTTCGATGGCGACGGCACGCGCCAGCGCTGATTCGCTGATGATTCCGCTGTACCGCTATCTGGGCGGCGTGCATGCAAACCTGCTGCCCGTCCCGATGATGAACATCCTGAACGGCGGCGCGCACGCCGACAACAGTGTCGATCCGCAGGAATTCATGGTTGCTCCGCACGGCGCGAAGTCGTTCTCTGAAGCTCTGCGCATGGGTGCTGAAGTGTTCCACACGCTCAAGGGCGTGCTGAAAAAACGCGGCTATTCGACCTCGGTTGGCGATGAAGGCGGTTTTGCACCGAACCTGAAGTCGAACGTGGAAGCGCTCGAAGTGGTGCTCGAAGCCATCACGCTGGCCGGTTATAAGCCTGGCGAGCAGATCAGCATCGCACTCGATCCGGCTGCCAGCGAATTCTTCGACGCCAGCAAGCAGAAGTACGTCTTTAAGAAATCTGATAAGAGCGAACGCAGCAGCGAAGAGATGGTCGAATTCTGGGCCGGCTGGGTCAACCAGTATCCCATCATTTCCATCGAAGACGGCATGGCCGAAGACGATTGGGAGGGCTGGAAGCTGATGACCGACGTGCTCGGCAAAAAGATTCAGCTTGTCGGCGACGATCTGTTCGTCACCAACGTCGCGCGCCTTTCGCGCGGTATTGAAGAAGGCGTCGCGAACTCGATCCTGATCAAAGTGAACCAGATCGGCAGTCTGACAGAAACGCTCGATTCCATGCAGATGGCGGCCGATGCCGGCTACACCTCGATGGTCTCCCACCGTTCCGGCGAAACCGAAGACACCTTCATTGCCGACCTCGCCGTTGCCACCGGTGCAGGCCAGATCAAGACTGGTTCCGCCAGCCGCACGGACCGCATCGCGAAGTACAACCAGTTGCTCCGCATCGAAGAAGAGCTCGGCGCAAGCGCCCGTTACGCAGGCCGCAAGGCATTCCGCCAGTAAGAGGACGACATGACACAACTTGTATTGCTGCGCCACGGCGAAAGCGACTGGAATAAAGAGAACCGTTTCACCGGCTGGACCGATGTCGACCTTTCCGAAAAAGGCCGTGTGGAAGCTGCGGACGCTGGACGTGTGTTGAAAGAAGCAGGGCTGACTTTCGACCTGGCTTACACTTCCGTGCTGAAACGCGCCATCCGTACACTCTGGATGGCGATGGACGAAATGGATCTGTTGTGGGTTCCCGTGATTCGGTCATGGCGTTTGAACGAGCGCCATTACGGTTCATTGCAGGGCCTTGATAAATCCGAGACCGCGGAGAAATTCGGTGAAGACCAGGTCAAGATCTGGCGCCGCGCCTATGCAATCGCGCCTCCGCCACTGGAGGTTCGCGACCCGCGTTACCCTGGCAATGATCCGCGTTACAGGGATCTCACCAGAAACGAATTGCCGCTGACCGAGTGCCTGAAAGACACGGTCGATCGATTCCTGCCGCTTTGGCATAAAGAGATCGCGCCGGCGGTCCTCAACGGCAGCAAGGTGATCATTGCAGCGCACGGCAACAGCCTGCGCGCGCTTGTGAAGTACCTGGACAACGTTTCGGAAGAGGACATCATTAATCTCAACATTCCCACCGGCATGCCGTTGGTATATGAGTTGGATGACTTACTCAAGCCCATCAAGAGTTACTATCTCGGTGACCCCGAGAAAGTAAAGGCCGCGATGGAAGCCGTAGCAAACCAGGGTAAGAAAGAAGTAAGTGTATTAGTGGGGCAGGCCTGGTGTCTGCCCCATCTCTCCGTCCTAATCGACAGCCATGAAACCCGCATGTCCGCTGTTCCTTCTCGTATTCTCTTCACTGATTTTTGCAGACCAGATCACGATCAAGAATGGTGATATTTTCTCAGGAAACATTGTCACAGCGGACGCAAAGACGGTAATTCTCAAGACCACGTATGCGGGTGACATCAAGATTGAACGTACGCAGATCGCCGGCATTACTACGACGCAGGTGCTGAACGTTTCCCTGAAGGACCACGAACGGATTCAGGGAAAGGTAACTTCGACTTGGCTAATGCATCGGGTAACACTCGCAGCACCTCGTTTAACAACGCAGCCTCAGCCACACGCATCGCGGGCAAGAACAAGATAGCGTTGAATTTCTCACAACTGTACGCACGCAACAGTACACTGGATGGCTCCAGATAGACTGCCAATAGCATCAACGGTGGGTACCGTATCGATCGCGACATCAGCAAGCGCCTATTCGTGTTCGCAACGAATGCGTACGACGATGTGTTTTCGAACATCAGGGAAACTGGTGAATATCGCGCCAATCTCGATGCGATAGCAAGTGTTCCGATATTGAAATGGCTCGATTGGAACGTGCGGTTCAGCAACCGTTTTGTCTCGAATCCGCTGCCCGGCAACAGATCGACCGACACGGTACTCACGGTGGGTATTCGCGCCAGCTTCGATCAGACCAAGTTGCGCTGAACTAACCTATTCGTGTTACGCTCGTCATTAGGGATGTTGAAACATTTTTCCATCACTGCGCTGGCTTTGCTGCTTATCGGCGGCATACTGTACGCCCAGTGCGTGAACTGCGTCCCTCGGCAAACCCAGTGCTGCTGCAAAAGCCACTGCAAGCCGGCTCCCGCAAAAACAGTCTGTGCGGCGCCTCAAGCGGAACTCACCGCGCAAGCGCAACAGGCACCCGTCGCAGTCCAGCCCGCGCTTACGCAGGTTGCATCGGTTGAACCGGTCATTGCACGGATTTACGAATTCGTTCCCACTACCGCAGCCGCATCCTCGCCGCCAGATCTTGTCGTTCTCCACGCCTCTTTCCTGATCTAGCTACATCTCTGTCTACCCGTATCACGGAGGCTGAGATGTCAAAACTATTTCTATCCATACTCATATTTTGTTTATCCGCAATTGCGGCCGAAAACGAGTTCCGTACCCCAGGACTCAGAGATCTGGTGACGGAGGCGCTGCGGCGCAATCCGGAAATCCTTGCTGCGCAGAAGCGTTACGAAGCTGCGCGCCAGCGCCCCGATTCAGCGAGTAGCCTGCCCGATCCAATGCTCTCGGCAGGCTACGCAAGCGCCGGTAAACCGTGGCCTGGAGCAGGCGTGGGCGTCGAACCGACAGCCAACACGGGCTTCATGGTTTCGCAGGAATTTCCCTTCCCGGGCAAGCGCAAACTACGTGGCGACATTGCAGTTAAAGACGCGCAAAGCGAATTCGAGCAGTATCAGGCCGTGCAATTGAGCGTCGTCGCACGGGTTCGCAAAGCCTGGCATCAACTGCATCACACGTACGCGATGATTCAGGTAATCGAGCGCAATCGCGAATTGCTGAAGAACTTTCTTTCGGTAACCGAAGCGCGCTACTCCGCAGGCAAAGCGATGCAGCCGGAACTGTTCCGTACGCAAACGCAGCTCGCTCTGCTCGAAGTCAAGCTCGTGAAAATGGAGCAGGAGAAGCGCAGCCGCGAAGCCGAGATCAACAGCCTGCTATCGCGGCCGTTCAGCACTACGATCACGCCTCCCGAAGATATTCCGCCAGGCGAATTCACGATCAAGCTTGATGACCTGTACGCCGCCGCCGAAAAGAACTCTCCGATGTTGAGACGCGACCAGAAGATGATCGAGCGCAGTGAACTCGCGCTGAACCTGGCGCGCAAGGAATACTATCCCGACTACACGCTGGCTGCGGGTTACTTCTATATGGGCCGCATGCCTGACATGTATCAGGTAAGGCTCGACGTCAAGATACCCGCGTATTTCTGGCGCCGGCAGCGCGCGGAAGTCGCCGAACAGTCGCACATGGTCGGGCAGGCAAAACGAACCTATGAGGCGACCGGACAGACGCTGCTGTACCGCATCAAAGATGACTACCTGGCGGCGCAGGCCGCCCACAAGTTGACTGACATGTACCAGCGCAGCATCATTCCCCAAACGAATCTGACGCTGGAATCCGCACTGCCCGCGTACCAGACCGGAGGCGGTGAGTTTGTCGGCCTGATCATGAACCTGATGGCGATCCTCGATGCCCAGGAAAACTACCACACGGAATTATTGAACTATCACCTCGCGCTGATCCGGCTCGAGGAGATGACTGGCATGAAAATCATTGGTGATTGATATGAAAAAACTTCTGGGCCTCTTACTACTGTGCGGGTTACTCGCTGCGGCCTTTTTTGCTGGACGCCTCACGAATAAGCCAGGCGCGTCCGCGAAAGGCGAGCGCAAGATCCTCTACTGGGTCGATCCAATGCATCCTGCGTACACTTCGGACAAGCCCGGCATCGCGCCCGATTGCGGAATGCAACTCGAGCCCGTTTACGCCGACGGCGGCGCTCCGGGCGCAGCAGCATCGGCCGCACCCGAGCGCAAGCTGCTCTATTATCACGATCCAAAAGACCCGAACTACAAGTCTGATAAGCCTGGCCTCAATCCCGAAACCGGCAACACTCTGGAAGCTGTCTATGAGGCGCACTCGCCCGGCATGGTGCAGGTTTCCGCTGAAAAGCAACAGATGATCGGGCTGCGTTTCGGCACACCGGAGTTCACCGCCGGGGTCGTGAACATCCGCTCTTCCGGCAAAGTCGCCGTGGACGAAACGCGAATCGTCAAAGTGCATTCCAAACTTGAGGGCTGGATCGAAAAGACCTTCGTCGATTTCACCGGCAAATTCGTCAAGAAGGGAGAGCCGCTCCTGACGATCTACAGTCCGGAATTACTGGCGACTCAGCAGGAGCATCTGCTGGCATTGAAATCTCGCGACATCATCGCCCATGGCGGCATCGCGCATATCGCCGGTAGTAGCGATTCTATCGTTGAAGCATCGCGCAAGCGGCTGCAACTCTGGGACCTTACCGATGCGCAAATCGCAGAGTTGGAGAAGACAAAGCAGCCAGTCAAGAATGTGATTCTGTACTCACCGGCTTCCGGATTTGTGACGGCACGCAACGCATATCCGAATCAGAAAATCATGCCGGATACGGAGCTCTACGCGATCACGGATCTGAGCCGGGTCTGGATTCTTGCGGATGTTTTTGAATCGGACATTGCGCACATCCGCATGGGCCAGGCTGCATCGATAAAAATGAGCTACAACCAGAACCGCACGTTGCATGGTCGCGTCAGCTACATTCTTCCGCAGGTCGATCCGGAAACGCGCACGCTGAAAGTCCGCATCGAAGTAGATAACGCGGGCGTTGCGCTCAAGCCCGATATGTTCGTCGAAGTGCAATTCCCAAGTGCAGCCGGTCGCGTGCTCACCGTGCCGGCAGACGCCGTGCTCGACAGCGGCCTCAAAAAAACCGTGTTTATCGATCTTGGCAATGGGTACCTCGAACCCCGTGAAGTGCAAACTGGAGAACGCTTCGAAGACCGCGTGCAGATTATCAGCGGTGTTAAACCGGGTGATCGCATCGTAACTTCCGGCACGTTCCTGATTGATTCCGAAAGTCAGATGCGCGCCGCAGCCGCGGGCTTAGGTGCTCCGAAAACGGCCGCACCGGCAGCCGGGGAACACAAGCATGATTAACCGAATCATCGAATTTTCCGCGAACAACAAAGTCGCGGTGTTCGTGCTTGTAGCAGCCCTCTGCATCGCGGGTCTGTATTCCATGCAGAGCGTCGCGCTCGATGCCCTGCCCGATTTGAGCGACACGCAGGTGATCGTCTATTCACGCTGGGATCGCAGTCCCGACATCGTGGAAGATCAGGTTACATACCCGATCGTCACGAGCCTGCTGGGTGCACCGCGTGTAAAGTCCGTGCGTGGTTTTTCGGACTTCGGTTTTTCTTACGTCTATATTATTTTCGACGAAGGCACTGATATTTATTGGGCGCGCTCGCGGACCCTGGAATATCTTTCGGGAGTGTTGCCGCGCTTACCGCAAGGCGTCAAGACCGAACTCGGTCCCGATGCGACGGGCGTCGGCTGGGTCTTCCAATATGCCGTGACCGATTCGACAGGCAAACACAGTCTTGCCGAATTACGCTCCGTGCAGGACTGGTACCTGCGCTATCACCTGCAAGCTGTCCCCGGTGTTGCCGAAGTGGCTCCGCTCGGCGGCTTCGTGCGGCAGTACCAGGTGAACGTCGATCCGATCCGATTACAGTCTTATCGTATTCCAATCAACAAAGTGGTCGAAGCCGTCCGCGCCGGCAACAACGATGTGGGCGGCCGGCTGATTGAATTGAGTGGCGCGGAGTACATGATCCGCGGCCGCGGCTACGTCAAATCTAAGGAAGACATCAGCAACATTACGTTGATGGCAAGCGAAGGCGGCGTGCCTATACGCATACGCGATATCGGCGACGTTGTGCTGGGCCCGGATATGCGGCGCGGGATCTCCGATCTAGACGGCGAAGGCGAAGTGGTCTCCGGCATTATCGTGATGCGCCAGGGTGAGAACGCCGTCAAGGTGATCGATCGCGTGAAAGACAAGATCCGCGAGATCGAACCGGGCCTGCCTCCGGGCGTGAAGATTCAGGTTGTCTACGATCGTTCCGACCTGATCAAGCGATCAGTGGAAAACCTGAAGATCACGCTGGTTGAGGAATTGATTATCGTCTCGATCGTTATCCTGATTTTTCTCTGGCACATTCCCAGCGCGATCATACCTGTCATCACAATCCCAATCGCGATTTTGATTTCGTTCATTCCGATGTACGGCATGAACCTCACGGCGAACATCATGTCGCTGGGCGGAATTGCGATTGCCGTAGGCGCGATGGTCGACGCCGCGATCGTAGTGGTGGAACAGACGCACAAGAAACTTGAAGAGTGGGAGCGCGGCGGGCGCGTTGAGGATTATCACCGCGTGGTCGTCGATGCTGTAAAGGAGGTCGGGGGACCGAGCTTCTTCGCGCTGCTCGTGATTGCAGTTTCGTTCCTGCCGGTGCTCGCCCTGGAAGCGCAGGAAGGGCGCTTGTTCAAACCGCTTGCTTACACAAAGAATTTTGCAATGATCGTGGCCGCAGTACTCGCAATTACGCTCGACCCCGCGCTGCGCTTGCTGTTTACGCACATGCGGAATTTTGAGTTCCGGCCACGCTGGTTGGCGCGCGCAACTAACGCGGTGCTGGTAGGCAAGATTCACTCGGAAGAAAATCATCCGGTCAGCCGCGTAATGATCAGGCTTTATCAGCCGGTCGCAGAGTGGTCACTGCGTTGGAAGTGGCTCGTCATCGCGGGCGCTGTTGCGCTCGTAATCGTAACGATTCCTGTCTATCAGAAACTAGGCTCCGAGTTCATGCCACCGCTCGATGAAGGTGCGCTGCTGTTCATGCCATCGACTCTGCCTGGCATCTCGCTTGGCGAAGCACAGAAACTGCTGCAGGTGACCGATCGCGTGATCAAGCAGTTTCCTGAAGTGGACACGGTATTGGGCAAGGCAGGACGAGCGGAAACATCCACGGATCCAGCGCCGCTTTCGATGCTCGAAACGATCATCACGTTAAAGCCGCACGATCAGTGGCGAAAGAAGGAAACATGGTGGAGCGACTGGTCGCCGGAGTGGCTCAAACCCGCGCTGCGCCACATCACGATGGATCGTATCTCCACAGAAGATCTTACGAACGAAATGAATCAGGCACTGAAGCTGCCCGGCATTTCGAACGCGTGGACGATGCCGATCAAGAATCGCATCGACATGCTCACAACGGGCATTCGCACGCCGGTCGGCATCAAGATCTACGGGCCGGATCTGAAGACTATTGAAAACCTCGGCACGCGGCTCGAATCGATTCTGCCCGCTGTTCCAGGAACGCGGAGTGTGTTTGCGGAACGAGTGGGCGGCGGCTACTTTCTGGACTTCGAATGGAACCGCGATGCGCTCGGGCGATTCGGACTTTCGATCGACGATGCGCAGATGGTGGTGATGAATGCGATAGGCGGGGATAACGTGAGCACGACCGTCGAAGGCCGCCAGCGCTATCCGGTGAACGTGCGCTACATGCGCGATTTCCGCAGCGATGTCAACGCGCTGGGTCGTGTGCTTGTACCAACGATGGATGGCGCGAAGCAGATCCCGCTTTCGCAACTCGCGCAAATTAAACTAACCAGCGGACCCAGCATGTTGCGCAATGAAAACGGCATGTTGAATAGCTATGTCTATGTCGATGTGGCGGGACGCAGCGTTGGTGAGTACGTTAACGAGGCGAAGCATGTTGTCGCGAAAGATCTGAAAATGCCAGTCGGCTATTCACTCGCATGGAGCGGGCAGTACGAGGCGATGGAGCGCGTGCGCGAGCGGCTTACGGTTGTGATCCCCGTAACGCTGTTTCTGATTTTCCTGCTGCTTTACGTGAACACGAAATCGGTAGCAAAGACCTTGATCATCGTGCTCGCAGTTCCCTTCTCCGCGGTTGGTGCAATCTGGTTGCTCTACGCACTCGGCTACAACATGAGCATCGGTGTGTGGGTTGGCCTTATCGCGCTAATGGGTGTCGACGCGGAAACAGGTGTGTTCATGCTGCTGTATCTGGACCTCTCTTATGATGAGGCGAAGAAGGCCGGGCGCATGCGCAATTATTCAGATCTGCAGCAGGCGGTACTGCATGGCGCGGTGAAACGCATTCGCCCGAAGTTCATGACTGTGGCCACAATGTTTATGGGCCTGATTCCGATCATGTGGTCCACCGGCGCCGGCGCGGATGTTATGAAACGCATAGCGGCGCCGATGATCGGCGGCATCTTTACTTCGTTCATTCTTGAGTTGGTTGTTTATCCCGCAATCTATGAGGTGTGGAAATGGAATTTCGAATTGAAAAAACAGTTATCTGCCTGATGCTCGCAATGCCGATGTTCGCGCAGGATTTTGCCGCGCGCCACGAACACGGGAAAGGCTTCTGTCGGGGCTCTGTGAAGATTACACCAGAAACTGTGTCGTACAAGCAGTTTGTGACCGAGCAACAAGCGAAGGTGAAGGACGCCTCGAGAAAACTGCATAACTTCGAATGGAAGATGCAGGACATCGAACAGCTTGAGATCAGCCCTGGTTCGTTGCGCGTCACGACGTATGACGATCGCATGTCGCGCATGGGCGCGGATCGCGAGCACACATTCACGGGCGAATTTGACCGAGCCTATCTACGCCTGAAAGACAGCGCGGACCAGCGACTGGTTGTGCGACTTGCAGACGAGCAGGTGCAGCCGCTTTGGTCGATGCCGGTCAAACAACTTGGACGGATTAAAGGAACAGAGGGCGAGTTGATCTTCGGCGCCGATCGCATTGTCTATAAAACTGGGGCGAAGGACGCCTCACGAACATGGCGGTATACCGATATCGATAACATCAGCACGTCGGGTCCGTTCCAACTCACTATCACGACGTTCGAACGAGCAAAGACTCATTACGGAAGTCGAAAAGGATTCAATTTTCAACTTAAACAACCGCTGGAGGAAGCGCGCTACGACGACCTTTGGCGGAGACTCAATCAGAAGAAAGGCTTGAAAGTACTCGAGGTAACCAAATAATGAAACTTGCAACACTGTTCTTATCAGCGGCTCTCTTTGCGAGTGCCGAACCAACAACTTTCACCGGTGTGATCACCGATTCGATGTGTGCGAACAACCACGCGCATATGAACATCTCGCCCGATGAGAAATGCGTCCGCGATTGCGTAAAAAGCGGAAACGGCAAATACAAATACGTGCTGCACGATGGCAAGAAGATGTATGTCTTGAGTGATCAGCAGACACCGGAGAAATTCGCCGCGAAAAAGGTAAAGGTAACAGGCACGTTGTTCGAGAAGACCGGCATCATCAAGGTTGACAAAATCGAAGCTGCCAAGTAGATTTTAGCCGTTCAGCAGTTCCACGGAAGGATAGTCGTCGAACCACTGGATTGCATTGACTGCTGCATAGTGCTGGCCAAGCCGGAAGACATTCTCGCGAGGAAGACCCATGGCCCAGGCCAGTACTATGCGATTTACTCCACCGTGCGCTATTAACGCAATCGTCTGCCCTGCATGCTTCGCGAGCAACTCTCGCATCGCCTCAGTGACTCGCGTCCACATGCTATCGAAGCTCTCGCCATTAGGGAATTCGGCCTCAGTCGGATGGTCCATCCATTGGCGATAGATTTCCGGGTGGCAAAACTCTATCTCGTCGTAAGTGCGTCCCTCGAAATCGCCGAAGTCAATCTCGGCGAGCGCATTGAGTGTCTCGACCGTCATGCCTCGCGGTTCGGCCAGAATGCGTGCGCTCTCTAAAGTGCGAGTTCGTGGACTGGCGTATATCGCGGTCAGTTCCTCGCCCTCCAGCAGAGTCGTTGCCGCCTGAACCTGCGACACACCTTCCGCCGATAATCCGAAATCTGCTTTTCCGTAACAACGGTCTTGAGCCGAGGCTTCCGGCTCTCCGTGCCGAATAAGCCAAACCCGCGTGATCTCCATAGTTAGCGTATCCCCAGCGCCATCAATAGCACCAGTGTCTCACTACTTTCAGTACATGCTCCGATCGTATCTCCAGTAATACCACCAATGCGCCCGATCGCCCAGCGTGCGAAGAAACACGTGAGGAAAACGACTAACGCCCAGCCCGCCAGGCCTCGCCACCCACCAATTAGAACAGCGGCTCCGATGGCAATAAGAGTAGCTATTATGGCCTCCTTCAGACCGACATATTTTGAGACTGCGCCAGTTCCGCCAGAGCCCTCCTCTAAAGTGCGCCGCGCATACGGAAATTGGTAACCCGAGAATGCCGTCGCCCAGCGCGCAACACACGGCGCGATCAGTAGCCAGGTCTCGGCGCGATTTGAATCCGCGAGGCCACTTATGGCCGCAATCTTCAACGCGAGTGTAAGCAGCAGCGCGACAGCGCCATACGCACCGATCACGTGATCGCGCATGATGCGCAAAACATCTTCGCGCGTGTGCCCGCCACCGAAGCCGTCGGCCATGTCCGCAAGTCCATCCATGTGCAGCGCGCCCGTGAGGAACGCTTCCGTGATGACGACTAACACCGCCGCCACCATTGATGGGAACACGATTGATGCGAGCTTGAACACCGCAACGTAAGCCGCGCCAATCAGCAATCCCACCAGCGGAAACCAGCGCGAGGATTTGCCGACGGCTTCAGCGCCACCAGTCCAGCGATATGGAACAGGGATGCGCGTCAGGAACGCAACGGATGTGGCGAGATAAGTCATTCCGCCGAGGATGCTCCTGCCACGCCCGCGCTTTCGAACGTCGCCATTCCTGTGAATGCCGCAACAGCGCTGCGGATAATTTGCATCGCAAGAGCGCCGCCGGTTCCTTCGCCCAGGCGCATTTCCAGATTGAGCAAAGGGCGCTGGCCAATCAGCGCAAGCAGCGTGGCGTGGCCCTGTTCCACGGAGCGATGCGCAGCAAAGAGATAATCTTTTACGTTCGGCTCCATGCGCACTGCCAGCGCGGCCGCAGCGGTCGAAATAAATCCGTCGACAACCACCGGCAGGCGGTGCGCGGCGCCGCCAATGCAAAACCCTGTCATCGCCGCAATCTCAAATCCGCCTACGCGCGAGAGTATTTCCAGGGGATGGTGTGCGTGCACTCCGTGCAGCGCGACAGCGCGTTCCACAACACCGATTTTGCGGAACATCATTTCGTCATTCGCGCCCGCGCCACGCCCCACAAGCGTGTTCACGGGAAGGCCGGACAACAGCGCCGCAATCGCACTCGCAGGCGTCGTGTTGCCGATTCCCATCTCTCCGAAGCCGAGGATATCGCGTTGATCAGCGGCAGCGGAATCGGCCATCTCGATTCCGACGCGCATCGCTGCGAGCGTTTCGTCGCGGCTCATTGCCGGTTCGATGCAAAGGTTCTTAGTGCCACGGGAAATGCGGCGTTGCAGCAAGCCGTCCACCGGCGCGAAGTCAGTCGCAACACCAACATCGACAACGCGCAGGTCCGCACCAGCAGCGGCCGCGAGTGCGTTGATGGCTGCGCCTTCACCCAGAAAATTCAAGACCATCTGCATGGTCACGGATTGGGGATAGGGACTGATCCCTTCGGCGCAAACGCCATGGTCTCCGGCGAATACGACAATTCGCGGATGCGCAACACTGGGTGTGAGCGACTCCGAAATCGCACAGCAGCGATTCGCAATCTCTTCAAGACGCCCGAGACTGCCCCGGGGCTTGGTCAAACTCAATTGGCGCTTTTCAGCGCGCTCGATCCAGGCTGTATCCACGGGACTAACCCGGGGAAGCAGTTTTTTCAATTCGGTCACAGAACCAGTTTACTTGCCTTTGCTGAGGCGGCGGAAGTAGTCTGCAACCGCATCCGCGTAACCTGGAGGTACCGGCTCTGTAGCACCACTGCGAACCTGACCCGATTGCTTCTCTTCCAGCTTGCGACGCAGCATCAATTCCAACTGCTCAATCGCGGGAAGCGCCTGCACAGGATTCTGCTGCACGAGTTTCAAGACATCGTCCACCGCACGGGCTGACTCGCGATCGCTTGTGTCCAGCCTGCCTCGCATCTCGCCGAGTGAGCGCATGCTCTGCTGACTGCCGCCCGAGCCATTGCGAATCTCACCCCGTAGCTGCTCCAGTTGTGCGATGCTGCGCTCCAGTCCATCCTGGCCTGGCGTGCCTTGTCCCATTGCACCTTGTGCGCCCTTAACCTGCTCGCTAAGTCTTTCGAGACCTCTCGTCACGACCTGTTCTCGTGGAGCGAGTTGTGTTCCATAACCTTGCCTCATCCACTCAGCGCCGAGTTTCATTCTGAGGGCAAGTTCATCCTGCTGCATCTCTCCGAGTGCCTGACGCAGTTTGGAGGAAGCGGTGCGTTGCGAGTTGGCCAGATCGCGAGCCGCGTCCTGCATGTCTTTTTCGAGCCGCTTCAACTCTGCAAGCATTTGCTCTTTTTCCGCCGCCATCTGCGCTGCCTGCTGCGGATTGGGTGAACCACCTAGCGCACCTTTGGCAGAGTCCTCCGCCATCTTTTGCACGCGCGAGCCATAACCCTTCTGACGAGAAGCGAGTTGCTCCGCTCTTGACGCCAGATCGTCCATCGCGCCAGTTGCTTGCTGACGACGCACACCGCCCACGAGATCCCGCGCTTCCTGCAGCCGCTCTGCTGCGCGCTGCGAGTCGGAACCGGACTGACCGTTCTCCGCGGCCCGACGCATATCATTGGAAGCCTGCTCCAAACGTTGCAGTGCTTCCTGTATGCGCCTGTCGCCTGCAGGGTTTTGTCCACGCTGCGAAAGTTCATTCAGCCGCTGCTGGGTAGGATTCTGCTGCCCGTTCTGCCGCTGCTGTGAATTAGCCTGCTGCTGCCCGCCCTGCTGCTGCGAACCCTGTCGCTGGCCACCTTGTTGTTGTCCACCTTGCTGTTGACCACCCTGCTGCTGTCCCTGCTGCTGTCCTTGTTGTTGGCCCTGCTGCTGTCCTTGTTGTTGGCCTTGTTGTTGGCCCTGCTGTTGGCCTTGCTGTTGGCCTTGCTGTTGCTGGCCTTGTTGTTGCTGCCCGGATTGCTGCTGTTGACCATTGCGGGACAACTGTTCCATCTGCCGCTTCAACTGCTCCGCTTCCCTGCGAAGCATTTCCTGCTGCCAACGCTGTTGGAATGTTTGCTGTTTCTGTTGGGCCTGTTGCGCCGCGAGTTCCTGTTGACGTTTTGCCAGCTGCTCCAACTTCTGCAGCGCCTCATCGACTTCACGCTGGCGCTGATCACCGGAGGCGCTTTGCTGCTGCTTCGTCTCGTACTGATTCTTCTCGGTGTCGAGTTCGAGGTCGAACATGTTTTCCAGATCGCGCCCGCCGCCGCCACCGCCCGCTCCGCCATTTCTGCTGCCGAATGCCACCTGGATCTCACGGAAAGTTGCTTCTGCACGCAACAAATACTGCAACGCGCGCTGCTCGGACGGAAGAGCCTCTTTCCACTTCAGAGACTTCAGCTTGTTCTACGGCTGCACCCATCGCCTCAGCGGCAGTCTCCATATCTTTTGAAAAACTGTTGAACTGCTGATTCTCTCCGGACAGTTGCCTGCTCTTCATGCGCTGTGCCAGCGAGCGCGATTGATCGCGAAGCTTCGATTGAACGGATGAGAGGAACTTCGCATTTTCCGCGGCCGCCGCACGTTCCTTCGCGCCATCGCGCATCTGATTCCACGTCGCCGCAATCAGTTCTTTCTGGCGCTGCGAAATCTGATTCTGCTGCTGCCCTTCGCCACCGCCGCCTTCTCCGCCGCCTGCCTCTTGCGATTGAGTGTACTCGCGCTCAAATGGCTGCGCTTCCAGGAAGAACATATCGGTACGAGAGGCGGAACGCGCGTCGCGCGCAGTCGCATAAAGGCTCACGATGTCGCCCGGGGCAAGCTTAAAATCTTCCAGACTGATCATGGTGTTTCCGGTGGCCTGCTTCACACCCTTCTTAGAAAGCATCGGCACGGTCTTCTCAGGCCCACCGTTCACTGAATAATGAAACTCGAGGGACGCGAGCGCAAAGTCGTCTTCCGCCTGCACTTCTATTCCAACTTCTTCGATGGGGCTTACCTTCGCGTCGCGACCGGGGCGTTTCAGCTTCACGACGGGAGGGGTTTCCTTCTGCGCCTCGATGAAGAAGTCCTCGCTGAGGCGAACCTCTTTCCCGTTATCGATTGCGCCGATGTGATACAGTCCGTCCTTCTGAATCGGCACGCGCGCACTCAGCCAATTGCCTTCGCCGTGCTGCAGCGGAATCTGCTTTTCGCCATCGAGCACGAGTACACCACTGGGCATCGGCCGATCCATTTCGATCGCCACTTCCGCTTCAGTCCCAGTGATCGCGCGCAGATCGCCGCCCTTCGTTTGCACAACATCCTGCATGCCCACCCAGCCCGGGTACTTGTAAGTAATCCGCATGCGCTTGATGCCGGGCAGATCCACAACACTGAGTTTGTAGTGATTCGAACGCAAGCCGCCGGCCTCGACATAATACTCGAGCGGTTCGGCTACGCCGGCGAACAGAAACTGAAATCCAGGACCGCTTTCCTGCGGAAGCATGGGAGTTTCTTCCCATTTCGACGCACTCTGGTAGCGCGCAAAAAGCCGCACACGAGCTGTCTGAAAACCAACCAGGCTGGCCGCGATTTCCTGGTTCGCTCCCTTGCGAACAGTGGAATCACCGGGGGTGACTTTGATTTCATAGAACGGCTGCGCGCCTATTTTCGGAGTCGCGCCCCATAACAATGCAGCGCCGTGACCCAGGTACCCAGGACCCGCCGTGATCAGCCAGAGCAGTGTTAGCAGCCCGCCGACCGCGGCAGATATCGAACCGAATAACCATGCAGATGAGGCGACGCGTTTCGGCTCTGCTTGCTGGGCCACCTGCACCGTATCAGCCGCGAGCAACTCCAGGAATGGATCGTCACTCCTGTGTGTGCCGTTCTCGGCGAAGGTCAGCAGCCGTTCCTGAAAGTCCGGAAACTGCTGCTCCACCCTGCGGGCGGCATTGCGCCGATTCACGCGCAGCAAAGGCATCAATATTCCGAAGACCAGCGCGAGCGCAATCACGACGAACAACGCGAAGCGGGCGGTTAGAATGCTGCCGGCTGAGAAAGCGAGACCGTTGGCGAAAAGCACCAGCAGCAATGTCGCTACGAGTGCACACAATATGAGTGCCGCCACGCCGCGCGCCCAGGCGCTGGATCGAAGCCGGCTCTCGACGGCCCGCAAATAGTCGTTCAAATGATCGCGATTACTCATGCCCCCTCCGTGTCAGCAGAAAGATAGCGGCTTCCCAGAACTACTTCCGCCAGCGCTGCCAGAAACGCAGCCAACATCACATACCACCACAGGCTCCAGGGTTTCGCCTGCTCTTCCGCATTCGCGGAAGCAGCGTTTTGCCCAGTGCCCTGCCATAAAGAGAGTGTGTCCGCCGGAAGTATTTCAAGATCTGACTCGCGACGATCCGTATTCACGGCCGCAAGTTCCTGACGGCCATCCGCCCGGCGCACATCGTAGAACCCTTGATAATTCAGGCGCGCGTTCTGCGCGGTCGCGGCTTCCGCTAAGGTGAGCGCTCGCTTGCCACTCGGGTCGAGCAGTTCCACGGCTTTGCCCTGGTCCTTTGTTGAGCGCAGTTCGAGAAAGGTATCGACAACGTAACTGGCCGGACGTTCTGTCTGTCCGGCCAGATAGTTTGCCGCCTGCTCCACGAAGGGAACAAACGACGCGTGCAGCGGGAAGTCGTTAGAGATGTTGTCGAATGTGGAAGCGAACAGCAGGATTCTGCCCTCGCCTACTTGCCGGTCCAGCAATAGCGGCGTCTGGTCCGCGAGCGTCGCGGGCACGCGCGCTTTGCCGGCATCCAGATGCGCCGTCTGATAAAACTTCACGCCTTCCAGTTTGTTCACGCGGCGCAGCGCCGGGTGCGTTGCATCAACTGTGCCGGCCGATTGAAAGCGCTCGCCTTCGCGCGGTGAATAGCGAACGTCAGCAATTGCGGCATCAATCACCGGCACACGCTGGCGCGCTGCTGACACGGGGCCAGCGGCAATCAGCACTCCGCCGCCGCCACGCACGTAAGTCTTGAGTGCGTCTTCGAAAGTGCCAGGCAATGTTCCGACATCGGACAGAACGACCAGCGCGAATTTCGAAGGGGAAATATTCGCAACCTGCTCGGTGGTCACGGGCTCGATTACGTAAGCCGATTCGGTGGATGCTTCCATCGCGGTGCGATAGTACAGCAAGCCGCGCGGCTGTCGTGATTCATACACGAAGAGAATACGTCGCGGATCGATACGCTCTACCCCGAAGCGGAACGAATCGTCGAAAGCGAGCGCGTCCGCTGAATCAATGCGCACTTCGCCGCGTCCGAAGCCGTATGGCGCATCCATTTTCAAGAACTCGACAGTGGCGCGTCCGTTGCCGGGCACATTCACGTTCTTGCTCTCCAGCACGCGGTTGTTGACCACCAGCGAAACCGTGCGCGATGCAGCGGGCGTGCCGTAGCCTGCGATGGTCGCCTGCACTTTGACTTTCTTCGGATCGAAAATGCGGCGCGGAGCCGACACTGCTTCGACCGTCCAATTCGGGGCCGCTTTGCCGACCGCGTGTGGAATAAGCTGCGTGCTTGGGGAAAGTTGCAGATCACCAAACGACGGTGGCAGCGACGACTTCTGCATGTCGCTAAAAACGTGGACTTCCAGCGGTATCGAAGAAGCCTGCGCAATCGTACGTAATCCGCGCGCCAACTCTGCGAGTGCACTGCGCGAATCAGCAGGCTCGATGCTCTGAACAGCAGCGCGCAGTTCCGCTGAGTCCGGCGTGGGCTGCGTCATCAACTGGACGGAGGTATTGAACGCGAGTACCTGCGCCTGGCTCCCCGCGCGCAATCCACCGAGTATCGAAGCGGCTTCGCGCTTGGCCTCCGCCAAACGATCATCGACGCGCATGGAGAACGAATTGTCGATTGCGATCACGGTTAGCTTTTGCGAAGTGCCAACAGCGCCGCTCTTTCGATTGAGAAACGGATTGGCTAGCGCGAGTACCAGCAGCACAACGAAAGCGGTACGCAACGCGAACAACAGCAGGTAGCGCAGCCGGCGATGCTTTATCGAACTCTGAATCCGCCGCTCGAAAAACATCAGCGAACTGAATTTGAACGGTGTCGACTTGTGGCGCTTCAACAGATGGAAATAGATCGGCAGCCCAATCGCTGCAAGACCTGCCAGGAACCACGGTGCGAGGAATCCCATTATTTCCTCCCCGCACGAATGCTCAGATATTCACGCAACGCTTCGTCGAGCGGACGCGATGTATCGAGCAGAAAATAATCTATGCCCGCGGCCTTCGACTTCTCGCGCAACGCTTCAATGTGCGCGCCGATCTTGCCGCGATATTCGGATTTGATATATTCCGGCGACACCTCAAGCGTCGCGTCCGTTTCCATGTCCACGAGCAAAGTCGGTTGATCTATCCGAGGATTCAGTTCCTGCGGATCGAGCACATGAAACAGCATCAGCTCATTCCCTCGGAAACGCAGAGGCTGCACGGTCTTGATCACGTGCTCCGGCGGATCGTAGAAATCCGAGACAACGACTACGATGCCGCGCCTGCGCAGGAATTGCTGAAAGTGCATGAACGGCCGCGCAAAGTCTGTACGCGCGCGCGGCTCGGCATTTTCCAATGCGTGCAAAAGCCGCATGAATTGGCCTTGCCTCGTCGTGGGCGGTATAAAATTCCGGATTTCATCGTCGAACACGATCACGCCTGCACCGTCACGCTGCTGCTGAATCGCAAGATAAAAAATAGACGCGCAGAGGTATCGAGCGTAGTCCATCTTTTTCACTGCATGCGAGCCGAAGCCCATTGACGCGCTGGAATCCAGCAACACGGTGAGCAGGGTATTTGTTTCGCCGCGATAGCGTTTTAAATACGCGCGTTCGGTACGTGCAAAGACGTTCCAGTCGACGTGCCGCAGATCATCGCCTTCCGAATAGGCCCGGTACTCGGCGAACTCCTGACTGAAGCCGAAATCAGGCGAGCGATGCAGTCCCGAAACAAACCCGTCGACGACAGTGCGCGCGACTAGATCGAGACCGGAAATCCCGGCCAGCACCGACGGATTAAGAAAGCGTTGCAGCATGAATTACTGGCGCGGCGCCGGCCTCTCCTCAAGCAGTCTCGTCAAAATCATATCTGTGTTCAGACGGTCCGATTCCGCCTGGAAATTCAGCAACACGCGATGACGCAGCACCGGCACGGCCAGCGCGCGGATATCCTCATACGTCACGTGATAGCGGCGATGCATCAAGGCGCGCGCCTTGGCCGCGAGCACAAGGAATTGAGCGGCGCGCACACTGGCACCGTAGTTGACGTACTTGTGTATAAAGTCCGGCCGCTCGCTATCAGTGGGACGCGTGCAGCGCACCAGATTGATCGCGTAACTCGCGACAGACTCCGCGACGGGCACCATGCGCACCAACTGCTGGCACGCCAGAATTTCTTCCGCGTTCGTAACCGTGCTGGCCGAGGCCACATCGGTCGTGGTCGTCAGTCCGATGACTTTCAACTCTTCAGCGGCATCCAGATAGCCAAGCACTGTGTTAAACAGAAAACGATCGAGCTGCGCTTCAGGCAGTGGATAGGTGCCCTCGAGTTCGATCGGGTTCTGCGTTGCCAGGACGAAGAACGGGCTCGGCAATTTGTATTGATGGCCGCGCACCGTGCAGGAGTGCTCCTGCATGGCTTCGAGCAAGGCCGATTGCGTCTTGGGCGGAGTTCGGTTGATTTCATCCGCGAGCAAAACGTTGCCGAACACAGGACCAGGCACAAACGTCCAGGTGCGCCGGCCCGTCGTAGGATCTTCCTCGATGATGTCGGTTCCCGTGATGTCGGATGGCATCAGGTCCGGTGTGAACTGAATGCGGCGGAACTCGAGTCCCAGCGTCTGCGCAATCGTTCGGACCAGCAATGTTTTCGCGGTGCCGGGCAATCCGGTGATCAGGCAATGCCCGCCGACGAAAAGCGCAATGAGTACCTGATCGAGTACTTCATGCTGGCCAACGATGACCCGGCGCACCTGTGTGACGATGTCGCCGTGCAAAGTCTGGAAGCGCTCAATGCGCGTCTTAAGTTCCGCGGAATCCAGTGTCAGTGTAGGTGTTGTCATGTTCACTTGCTCAATTCCAACAAGAGTCGTTGCGCGGGCTTGTATCCGGGCGCCGCTTCTAAAGCCAGCAGCACCTCTTCTTTAGCCTGTTCTTTTTTGTTCGCTGCATTCAGCGCTCGCGCCAAATTGAAATGCGAGGCAGCTGGGTCCTGCGGCTTCGAATGAATCACTGCCTGATACTCGCGTATCGCGCCTGGAATATTGTCCGTTTCCAGATACAACTCGCCGAGCGTCCGATGCAGTTCTTCGTCGCCCACCGGAGAAATGTAGTTGATGCGGTTCAAAGTAATAGCCGCCTCGCGTTTTTCCCAGCGTCCCGCTGCAAGCCTGCAAGCTTCTTCAGTACCACAGGACTGCGTCCCCCGATGCTTGCCCACTTTTCAAGCTCCGCCATAGCCTTGGCCTTCTCGTCCTTCGCGATATAGGCGGTCGCGAGAAATTCATAAACGCTACTGGCTTCGACGTAATCGGGATACATATCCCGTATCGCGAGGCCTTCTCGAATGACGTCATCGTAGCGCTTCTCAGAATTTGCAGCGGCAACTGCTTTCAAACGCTTGCGCCAAGCGTCAAAATTATCGACGGTATTTTTCGTTTTCGAATCGAGCCAGGCCAGGAACAGCCGGTCGAATTCTTCGGGCTTAACACCGAGTTGGCGCTCGACGACCTCCGGTGTATTCATCGCTTTCGCGAAATCGTGCATCATCGCGAGCAGCTTGTCATAGCCCCACTTCTCAGTAATGTAATCGCAGATGCGGCCGGCCTGGAAGTAGGACACGATCACTTGCGAACGGTAGCGCGGACGCACGAAGCCGCGGTCAAGCTCAGCGATCGGAAGCAGCTTCTTGTCCTTGATGGCCATGATCGCTTCGGGGTCAAGACGATCCCCCCAGTCCGGAGCTGTCGCAGTTTCCTCGTGGACCGCCATCCCTTCAGTGAACCAGCGCGGCACGCGGTGTTTCGTCGCAGAGAGCACATAAACGTGACTCAATTCGTGCCACAGCGTACTCGCCCAATGGAAGCTGCCCGGCTTGCGCCCTGACGGGCTGTCCATCGCGACGACGTAGCCGAACGTCACGCCGAGCGCGCCAAGACCAGGCATGCCCAGCGTACGCACAGCGAAGTCCTCGTGATCGGGATAGACCTCGAGCTGCACGGGTCGCTCCAGCTTGAACTTGTACTTGCGGTCGTATGTCTCGGTTGCGCGCTTCATTTCCGTCTCGATGTACGGCCGCAACAGCGCCGCTTCTTTCTTATGAAGCCTGAGAATGACGTTGCCGCTGCGAATCGTTTCGAAATTCTTGTAGCTGTCCATCAACGTGAGGGTATTGGTGACGGCCGCGACCTTGAAATCATTGTTGAACGCAAGCTCAAGGTGCTTTCGCGCTTCGTCCTCTTTGCCCAGGCGCATCAGGTTTATGCCGAGATCGGAATGGACGCTCCACAGCTTCGGATTGCGCTCCAATGCCTTTTCGAAAAACGCGATGCCCTCTTCATAACGGCGATTCAAAATGAAGAGATCACCCGCCTGAGCGTAAGCCTTGCCGTACTGCGGATCAATCTTGAAAACTCGTTCGAACCATTGGTCGCCGGGTTTGTCATTAAGCAGCAGGACTGTGGCATGCGTAGCCATCGCATCGAGCGCCTTCGGCGATATCTCCAGCGCGCGGTCCGCCTCTTCAGCGGCTTTCTTGAAGTCGCCTTCTTCCAGCGCCAGCCGCGCAAGCAACTCGTAACCCTCAACCAGTTTTGGATCGAGCTTGACCGCCTGCCGCGCAAGTTCCACAGCTTTGGGATCGTACGATTCACTCGCTACCATTGCCAACCCGAGTGTCGCGCCGGCATGCTTCGCGTTCAGTTCCAGAGCCTCTTCGAACAATTTTCCGGCATCGACCGGCTGCAGGCGTTCGAGAAAGAGACGTCCCCAACGCACACGGTAATCCGCATTCTTCGGATTCATCGCAATGGCGGACTTAAAGAATTCATTCGCAGCCTTATACTCGCCGCGTTTCCAGGCTTGTTCGGCAAGCGTGTACGGATCGCGCGTCTGCGCAGAAACGACGCAGAGTAGCGCGGATAACACAAACAGCTTACTCGCCGACATTACCTTCATTTGTCCAGCTCTGCCTGCACTTTCGCCAGATCCAACAACAACGCGGCCAGCTGCTTCTTGTACTGGTCGGTCGGAATCGCTGCCTTTTCATACTTCAGTTTGTCGATCTGCTGTTCCAGGTCCTCACGTTTAGTCAGCAACTGCTTCTTGGCGGGGTCCTTCAATGCGGATTCCGCCGAGCCGAAGCGCACCAGCACGAAGCGACCAGCGAGGCCGGCGTTGCCGTCGACGAGCATCGCGTGCTCGGTCGCCAGGCGTTTTTGTGTTTCGTAGAACTTCTTGGTCTTCTGCTCGGCGTACTGGAACGCTTCGAGAGCGGTGATTACTTCGTTCTTATCAACGTCCGCGGCCGTATCCCGCAGCGCCTCCACCCAGTAGCGAGCGAACACCGTGGCGTTGCGTTCCGTACCGCTCTTCGTCGCCGTGATGACGACGCGCTTATCCGACTTCAAGGCTTCGACAGAACCGCCGCTCGTGCTGGTTGTGTTGACCACGAGTTGCCGGCCCGCTTTCACCTTGTTCAGCAGCGCAGCGAGTTCCGTTGCCGCGATGTCCGGACCCGGCAGATTAAATTTGTATTCGACACCATCAAACGTGCCGTGCCCGATCAGGATCAATGCCAGGTCGTCCTGCGCAGTAGACTTTTCGGCAAGCGCGCCAAGCACGGCCCGAAGCCGTTCGCGTGTAGCCGCGGGACCCTGCAACGTTTCGGATTTCACCGTCTTGCCGACGTCCGTAGCCCAACCCGTAAAGCGTTGTTCATAGTCAGGCTCGCCGCCGAGTCCGGCAACTGTGACGATGTAGGTTTCCGCTCGCAATAAGCCAGTGAGCAACAGACAAGCCAGGAACAATCTCAAACGGCACCCCACTTCCGCCGTAGCACCCATTCCGCTGCGCGCAGCAGCAGAATCAACAGGAACACAATCGGCATGTTCCAAAGATCTTTTGTCTCGCGGACCGAAATGCCCGCCTCAGAGTACGAGATTTCCTTCGCCAGACGGTCCATTTCGTTTGGACGATAATACTGCCCGCCCGTTTGCTCGGAAAGTTTCTGCAGCAGTTCGCGATTCTGCTCCGCGTGGAAATCTTCAGCTACGCCGTCTTCCCTGCGGAACGTAAACACATCACGACCGGCATCCTCTGTCCCGCGGCGCGCATGCACCTCGACCACATACGACCCCGGCTTCTCCGCGTTCCAGTCGGTTGCATATTCTCCCGCTTCCAGCGGATCGGGCTGCAAATCAACGACCGCTGAAATCCCATCGGGTCCAATAATATGCGCTTCCACTTTGGCGTCGCTGGCAGGCAGGAAATTCGGATCCTTCACTTTCGCGCGGATCGGCAGCCGGCCATCATCGTAGATCATCTGACTCGGCGTCGAGGAAGTAACGCGGCCGCGCGTATCCATGACCAGCCAGCGCAGAAGCTGTTGCCAGAACATCTCATGCGACTTGTCAGTCAATGGTTGCAGCATCTGCCAGCGCCATGTCCCGGCTGTTGCAAGCAGTGCCGTGCGACCCGCGCCAAAGTTCTGCGTCACAAGCAACGGCAAGCGACCGCGCGACGGCGCATTGAGTTCCGCGAGCGTGACTGCGCCAGGCTTCACAGCACCAACCTCCTGGAAGTCGGCGATCGCCGGGAGCTTCTTCCAGCGCTCGACGTTACGATCCGGATTCTCTTCCAGCCGGCACAGCAGACTGTCACGACCACCGCCCGTCAGTTCGACTGTCGCGGGCTCCCGGAAGAATGTGAGTTTCTTGTCGGGCAGCGTTACCGGCAGCAGTTCCGCAAAAACTGATTTGGCGTAGCCGCCTTCGGTCAAGCCTGCGCGCCCACCGAGGAACAATAATCCGCCGCCGCGCCGATCGACAAATTGCTTCAGCAATTCCTGTTGCGCAGGTGTGAAATAGCCTGCTTCGACACCGCCGACTATTACGCCCTGGTAGGCGAACAGCTCTTCGACTTTCGATGGGAAGCCCTCTTCCAGTTCCTTGGGATTCGTGATGCCCTGGCGATAAACCTTGTTCTGCGTTGTGCGCAGCATCGTCGTCAGGTGGATATTGCGATCTTCTTCCAAAGCGCGGCGAATGAATTTAAATTCCCACTTGGGTTCGCCTTCGATATAGAGAACGCGCGGCCTGCCGGCCTCCACATTCACCACCCGCGTTAGCGAATTGTTTCGAGTGTTCTCTTCGCCTTCCAGCGGTTCCAACGCAACCTGGATGTTCTTGGCACCGGCCGCACCGGCACTGAAAATAATGGACTCGGTCCGCAGCGTGCCATCCGTTTTGAGCGTCACATCCTGGCTGGCCAGCACCTTTGCGCCTTCGCGCACAACCAGCTTTGCTTTCTTTCCGGACAATCCGTTTTGCTTAAAGGTGACCTGCGCCTGTAATCGGGAATCCGCGAGCGCCCGCTGCGGAATCTGCACATCGCTCACTTCAAGATCGCGGTCAAAGCGCTCACGACCGAAGCCAACGGTATGGATCGGAATACGGCGGCGACGTATCTCTGAGATCGTCTCAACCCCGATCCCGCCAGCGTTATCCGCGCCATCGCTCATCAGCACCACGGCACCTAGCGGTAAGGAGGACGACTCGCCCGCGAGCAACTCCATATTCGTACCGATTCGCGTGGCAGGCTTGTCAGGCTTCAACTGATCCGGCTTCTCCAGCCGGTCAATGCGCCCGGACAGTCCATAAAGCCGCACTTGAAATTTCTTCTGCAATTCTTTAATAAATCCAGAGTTCAGCGTATTGATCGCCTGAGCCTCACGCGTCACGCCGCCTTCCTGAATGGCCATACTGCGTGAATCGTCAACCACGACAGCGACAATGTTCTGTTGGGGTTTCAGACTGGAAACGCTGAGGGCGGGTTGCCAGAGAAGCAGGAGAAGCAGGGCGAGGGTGCTGGATTGCAGTCCCCAGATCACGATGGAACGAGTGCCCAATCGGCCGCCACGAATGCGCCAGATCAGGAATCCGGCGATCGCCGCAACCAGGAACGTGAGTACGAACAAGCTCCAGACAGGCCACGTTCCGAGCAGAACGAAGCGTCCTTTGCTGAATAGCGTAAGCGGGTACTTAAATAAAAACTCGAACATTGGCTCGAGGTCCCAGTCCTAATGAGTCATTGAGTAGATGATGTAGTTTACCCCGATCCGATAGGCCAGTGAGGCATACCGTTCGGGATAGGCCGGACTATCGGCCCACTCCCAGGCGTCGCCGACGTCCATATTGTGGCAGATCGCAACCATGATCCGACCCTTGTCGTCGTAAATTCCTCGCCAGCGCGGTTCCACGCCGTCCTGCTCGTAGGTCCTGCCGCTCCTCACAACGTGAACGCCAGGAACCTGAAAGCGTTCGTCCAGGTCATACAGTACGTGAAAAATAGCGTCGCGGTTCTCAAGGTCCACGATGGGCCGATCCGGAAAAACGCGCGTTCATGGTCCTGATGAACACGTCCCATTCATAGGTGCCGTGGAAATCATCTATCATCAGAAATCCACCGCGCAGCAGGTAGTCGCGCAGTTTGTTGGCCTGCGGCTCATTCAGTTCCCAGTATCCAACTTCGACCGCGTACATCCACGGCCACTTGTAAACTTCGTCGCTGTCCAGATCAACAACCTGCTCCACAGATCGGGTATGCAGGCGGGTCAAGCGCCGAACGCCCTGAACAAATTGACGATCGGCTTTGGGGTAATCCGTAGTCCAGCGACTGCGTCCGCCCCACATGCGCCCCCCTCCATCTCCACTGAACCCTGGATAACGGAGGCGTGCGAATGCCCATTCAGTTTTTTCACTCGCGTCAGCGGGGAGCGTAAGGCTTGCGTAATCATCACCAAACATCGAACGACCACTGCGTTGGAAACCGTATGCGATGCCGAATATTGAAAACACAACGACGGCGCTCAGTGCTCCGGCATGCATCCAGGTTTTCCCCTTAAGGCTGTATAGATGCCGTGATACCGCAAATAGTTACTTGGAAAGAGATTTAGCGCCAGGTAAAAGCTAGCCAAACAACCAGACCCGCTCCGCCGACCAGGCCAATTTCGACCCAAAGCTTCCAGGAGTTCCAGAAAGCGTTCTGATTCTCCTTGGCTTCTTTGCGAGCCTGGAGCCTTCCGGCCAGGCGCGATTGTACGGGAGTCGGCAGACCGCCAATTGCCCGCGCGATCTCTTCCCTGCCTCGATCATCGGCGATCAGAATAGAGACGGAATTGGCGCCGGTGGTCGATTGCTCCAGTTTCTTCCGAACATCGGGAGGGATTTCGTCAACGGATTTGTAAACGCGCAGCTTGTTGCCGACGCTCACGTAAATCGTAGATGTTTGAATCGTTCTTCCGTCGTTCATCTGACCGTTTGCTGCTGCTGTAACAACGTCGAGTTCGGATTCAAGTCGTCAGCGTCACCTGCGTGCCGCAACATGACGTCGATGAATCCAAGCGCTGCTTTGGAGAGCGCTTTGTCTTTCCTATATATCAACCCGAGTTTACGGATCATAGGCTCGGGTCCGAGTGAGATTGTTGCCAGTTTTCCGGCCGCCACCTCTTCCTGACAATGCGAAGCGGCTAAGAATGAGATGCCGAGACCAGCCATAACGAAGCGTTTAATCATCTCGGTGGAATCCAGTTCCATCGAGACCTTAATGTGGTCTTCCACCATCTCCATCCAAATGTTCAGCCTTCCGCGTGTCGCACCGGCCTTAGGTAACAGCAGCTGGAAACCAACCAGGTCCGTGGCAAACGCCGAGTGCTTAGCCGCGAGCGGGTGACCCGCAGGTACCAGCAGCTTAATCTCGTCGGAGTGGATCTTCACGACCTGCAACTTCTTTTCCTGAACGGGCAACTGAGTGACACCGAAATCCGACAGGTTGTCCATCACCGCTTGAACTACCCGAGCACCATACGAGCGATCGAGGTGCAGTTGAACGTTTGGAAACTGCTTCTTGAATTCCGAGAAAACGTCGGGGAGCACGTAGATGCAAGTGGCTTCGTTGGCCGCGATCAGAATCTCTCCACGCGGGACCCGTTCCAGTTCGTTGATGGAATCCTGCGCTCGCCTGCGCAAATCCAGGATCTGCTCGGCGAACTCAGCGAAGATACGGCCCGCAGTCGTCAGCGAGATGCGTGTGCCGAGCCGTTCAAACAGAGTTGTGTTCAGCTCCTGTTCGAGTTGCCGGACCTGCGCACTGATTGCAGGCTGCGTACGGTAACAGGTTTGTGCGGCTTTGGAAAAGCTTTTCAGCCGAACGATTTCCAAGAACGTATGTAGCTGGTCCAGGTCCATTTAAAAATTGCAAACGTGGCAGACTAAAGTATAGCATTGTCAATATGTTTCGAATCTTCCCACTGCTGGGAGTGGCTGCGCTACTTTCCATTACATGCTATTCCGCTGATTCCGCAAGAGTTGAGCGAGGACGTTATCTGGCCGAAGACGTTGGAAAATGCCAGGATTGTCATTCGCCGCGCCTGGAAACGGGCCAACTCGACAAGACGCGCTGGATGAAGGGCGCCGTCATGGAAGTGCAGCCGATTCAGCCGATTCAGGGCTGGCACAAGACTGCACCGGACATCACTCCGGGAAGCCGCCTGTTCGCACGCTGGGGTGAAGCCGGTCTGGTGAAGTTCATGATCACTGGTTTGACTCCGAGTGGGAAGCCAGCCGACAGACCGATGCCTACCTATAAGCTTTCGAAGGACGATGCCGAAGCTCTCGTAGAGTTCCTGAAGACTTTGAAATAATTGCTACTGAAATCGATTTTCGCCGCGCTGCTGGTGTCGGCCTCGCTGTCGGCGCAGACACCCGCTAACGTGGTGGTGATCGTCAATGACAATTCCGCGATTTCCCGGAGCGTTGGGGAGTACTACGCCCGCCGCCGCGCCGTGCCGCTGCGCAATATCTGCCGTATCCGCACTGCCGATTCGGAAGAGATCACGCGTACGGTTTACGACAAAGAGGTCTCCGGCCCGATCGGCGCCTGGCTGAAGGCGAACAGCCTGACTGAGTCGACGCTCTATCTGGTCACGACTATGGGCGTTCCGCTGAAAATTGCCGGATCTGGCGGAGTCGGCGGAGAGCAGGCTTCTGTCGATTCTGAATTGACGCTGCTGTATGCGATCCTGCATGGCAAGAAGTTCCCGATTGCAGGCAATGTTCCGAACCCGTTTTTCCGCCAACGAGACCGGCCTTTCCGACATCCGGACCTGCCCATATACCTGGTCACGCGTCTGGCCGGGTACGATTTTGCGGATGTGCGCAGATTGATCGACCGCTCGCTTGCCGCCGTTAATACAGGAGTATTCGTAATCGACATGAAGTCCGCAGCCGATGTGCCGGGCAATGACTGGTTGCGCAACGCCGCGATCCTGCTGCCGCAGAAGCGGTTGCTGTTTGATGAGACGGCCACGGTCATTTACGCTGCGAAAAACGTGATCGCCTACGCATCGTGGGGTTCGAATGACAAGAACCGGACCAAACGCAGGCTGAATTTCGAATGGCTTCCCGGGGCGATTGCGACCGAGTACGTGTCAACCAACGGGCGCACGTTTGCCCGGCCGCCGGATTTGTGGGAATTGAGTTCGTGGGAGAAAGAAGACAAGCCGAAGTGGTTTGCAGGCTCTCCGCAAACCATGACTGCGGATCTGATCCATGAGGGAGCCAGTGGAGCCTCCGGGCACGTCTATGAACCTTTTCTGGCCCACACGCCGCGCCCGGAGTACCTCTTGCCCGCCTATTTCAGCGGGCGCAATTTAGCCGAGAGCTACTACATTGCGATCCCGAGTTTGAGCTGGATGAACGTGGTCATCGGGGATCCACTCTGTAGTCTCGGAAAGCCGAAGCCGTAGGTTATCCGCGCGGTCCTGCCACGCGTACCCATAAAGCCCCTCATTTTTTCGTGCATTGTGTCGAACTTGGTCTTCTGATCCGGTGTCAGCAACTGATAGAACTTCGCCATACTCTTGGCGTGAATACCTGCGAGCTGACCGGCCAGCGCACCCTGAGTGTTGGCAAGCTGCTGGATTTCCTGATCGGATTTGTTGGCCTTGATTGCCGCCGAAATCGCGTCACGGTTTGTTTTGAGCTGCTCCTGCAGTGGCTCGGATTGCGCCTTGGCAGCGTCGAAGATCACCTTAGCCTGCTCCTGTTGAGCGTCTGTCAACTCGAGAGCGGTGCTGAGGAATTTCTGACCGCGTTCGCCGCCGGGACCACGATGAGGTCCGGGGCCCTGAGCGAACAGCAGTCCGACCGCCAGAACGGCCCCAGTCGAAATCGCGAAAAGTCGTTTTGAGATCGTCATTGTGTGATCTCCTCCTGCTACAAATCTAGCCTGCGAGTGTAAATCCAGTTTGTAGAGATTGTAAAGATTGGTTAAGGTCGGTCCAGTGGTAGAATAGAGAAAGGAAAGGGGGCGTAACGGCTTCGACGGGATTGAATTGTTGTGGCGAGGCGTGCCGGGTTCCGAGCTCCCGTAAAACGATCGGAAAACTACAACTGCCAATAATCAGCAGTTCGCATACGCTGCCTAACTCAAATTAGGTAGTGCGCTCCCATCGGTAGGCTCTCATGCCGGTGTCAGAGCGTCATATGGAGAGATAGGAGAAAGGCTTCTGTCCGGAGCCCCAAACCGAGACCAATCGGGCTAGGCCGTGGTATTCTTGCTGGCTTAAAGATCACGGTCAACAAAAACGAACCAGCTACGCACGTAGTCTTTTCACGATGAGCTTTCTCGGACGCGGGTTCGACTCCCGCCGCCTCCACCAAAACATCTGTTTTAGAATCAACTAGTTTAAGACGACAAGTTTACCTACGCTGTACACCCCTCAGGAGGTCGCGAACGCCTTACGGGTGGACGCCTAAAACCCGTCGAACCCGAAGCTGTTGTTATGCCGGCGGTCCCTGCAAAGGTCAGGAAAACGGCGGCAACAGAGAACCCGCAGCGCAAGTCTGGCAAATCGCGCAAACTCTAGGGTCACAGCAGGCGCATGGATGATTCAGCGGTTCAGCAGCAGTATGAAGAGGAACCTAGCAAAATCAGGGCAACTGCAAAAGTGATGCAACCACCGCAACCAGTCGTGGCCTCGTTTGTTTTCGGCGTCGGTTGCGCCGAGAAATGAATCTGATCTGCGGCTAAGGCACCATTGAAGACAGTCTCTGCATCGTAAATGTCCGCTACAATCACTGGGATGGAAACTCGACCGCCTGTTAGGATCTTCTTTACAATTGCAATCTGTTTCGCACCACGGTCAAGTAGCGGAGCGAGAGAAACAGCGTCGGCTTCCGGAACGTAGCCGATCATAACTCCGTTGTTAAGTCTGATCTGTACGGCGTTAGAACTGTGCGGGTTCAGGAATTCACGAACGAAGAAGACGGTCTGTCCTTTTCGCACGTACTGCTTGACTAGCGCATCGCGTCCCTCATAATGAACTCCCGCGACCATGAAATCATAAGAGTCAATCGGAGGGTTCTTTCGCTGTACTCCAATCGCTCTCGCGTATTCCGCTGCTTCTCCTGCGCGTCGACGCGCCTTCACTGAATCTCGGAGTTCCTTCGGAAGGACGCGTTCGAAGTGCCTTTTGAAGATCCTGACGTTCCTGAACTGTTACGTGGCCGTCAGCGATGATCTGTTTTACAGTTTCACGGAGAAACTCAATCGCCGGAATGGGAGTGTTCTCATTGTGCGTGAGCCATAATCGAAGCTGCTCAGACCTTCTTCCTCTGAAATCGATCCGTCTTCGGTGATGGTCGAACACAGGGAATAAGGTTCTGCACCGATTCCGGCAGTAGCTTCACTTTTTCGGAGAGTGATCCTCATGGTTTGGATTACGAACCCCTCAGCGAGATTTTGAGAGTGCATTATCCGAATCAGTACTAACATCCAGTCCGGTCGGGATCAGCGTCTCCACAGAGCGAGGAACCCGAACAAGATGGCTGGCGACGAGGCTCGCGAAGGCAATCATGAAGGTACAAGACAACCCATCCATGTGTCCGGTGAAGAACGCCCCAGCCACCTTCCGTCAGTCTGTATAACGCACGCGTGTGATCGAAGATAGGTCGGTCGCGAGGTAATTGCCCATCCGAACTCAGTTCTCCGATTGGCACAGCATCGTACAAAAGCTCAACCGATCCTCGGAGGTGGCAGGTTTTCAATGCAGCATCGGTATCCTCGTCCCGCATGAGTGCATTTTCTATGACCCAAACAGGCCCGGGATTAAGAATCCCCACTGACGCTTTGACGAGAGAGCTTGAGCAGGGTGTCAGCGAATTTTCCGCTCTCTTTTCCAGTCTTCAAACGTGGCTGCAATCTCTGCAGGCAATGACCGCGACGCTCACCAACACAAAGGCGATCGGCGGTATGGAGTGAGAAAGCCTAACGACCTACGTCAGGACGAATACATCCCCGGTGCTTCTGTGGCGGCGGCAAAAATGGCGGCTCTGGATCGACGTTTCAAACGGTATAATCTGAGCGTGAGGAGAAGGAGACAGACCGGGAGGAGTCCACGTAAGTTTTACGTAAGATGGAGTGGCGGATACTGCATTTCTTAGCGTATCTGGCACAACGTAAAATCAATAAGTTGACGTGTTATCAACCCCCACCAGCAGCCCGACTCCCGCCGCCTCCACCAAGCTCTTATAAAAACGGCGGCCTGCCCCAGAGGGTAGGCCGCCGTTTTTCGGTTTAGTTCCCGATGTACATCACTTTGACTCTCGCAATGCTACTCTCGCCCTTAGTATTCGTGACGGTTAATTCAAAGATGTACTCACCAAATGCTGCCATCGCTTGAACTCTGGGATTCACCAGGTTGGTCCCGATTACAGTTGCGGTTCTGCCCACGCTCCTCCACGAGTAGGTTAAGGTTCCACCGTTCGGATCGGATGATTTCGATCCATCCAGGCCGAACTCGTTGAACCCAGTGGTAATATCAGCACCGGCATTGGCTATCGGCAATTTGGGCGAGGGCAGGAGGGGCCGTGTCCGGCACCGTGATCGTACCGCTGTAAACCATGCCGAAGTAGCCACCTGCGGAATTCTGTAGCCCCGAAACGGCTCCGCCGCCTTTCACGTTGGCGTAACGGCCCGTTCCGCCTGTGATCGTGAACTGGCCGTCGATCGTATAGACATTGTCGGTATCGGAAGTAACTGTCGGAACCAACTTACCGCTGTAAGTTCCTACGAAGCTATCGCCGCTGGAATTAGCTGGCGGCAACAGTCCCATCAGTAAATGAGAGAGGATCAGTGCCTTTCGGATCCGTGCAGTGAGTCTGGATCGTCCGTACCTGGCCGAGGTCTGTCGCGATTCCGTTCGTGTCAATGCTGGTCTTCATCCCGTCGCATGGTACGCCAAGCGCTACGACACCAGTTCCGGTAAACACCGCTTTAAATGGAATATCTCTCGCCCATCCCCCGGCACACATGGTGACCGACGCAAGCAGGCAAATAGCTGTTGATTTGTTCATGATAGTCGCTTCTCCGAAAAAGCACTCATTCTCCGCGTTCTAACGCGTAGCTGAATTGTAATGTAGAAGCGACCACACTACTGTACAAAACAGGACAGTGGCCTATTAAACTTTCGGTTTCTTACTTAGCAGTGATTGAGGGATGAACGGCAGCGGTGTTGGGAACGGCGGCCCACATAAAGCAAGTGGGCCGCCGTGCTTCTCTTTAGTTCCCCAGGTACATCACCTTAACAGTGGCTTTGCTGTTCAGCCCCTTACTGTCGGTAACAGTCAACTCAAAAGTATACAGGCCATATCCCGCCGACACTTGAATTCTGGGCTTCACAACGTTGGTGCCAATAATCGTCGCGCTTCTTCCCACGCTCCTCCACGAATAGGTTAGAGTTCCGCCGTCCGGATCGGATGATTTAGATCCATCCAGGCCGAACTCGGAGAACCCTGTCGTTATGTCGGAACCAGCGTTGGCAACCGGAGCGTTGTTCACGGGCGCAGGCGGAGGTGCAGTGTCCGGCACCGTGATTGAGCCGCTCAATACCAGGCCAAAAGCACCAGTAGCCGTATTTTGCAGACCCGAAGCTATTGCGCCTCCTTTCACATCTGCGTAGCGCCCCGTTCCTCCGGTAATCGTGAACTGACCATCGATAGAATATACATGGTCCGTATCGGATGTTTCTGTTGGAACTAACTTTCCGCTGTAAGTACCTGTGTAACCATCACCGTCAGAGTTAGCAGCTGAAACAATTCCCTTGGTAAATTCAGTACCCTTCGGATCCCAGCAGTGAGTCTGAATAGTTCGAACCAAACCAAGGCCGGTGACGAGTCCTCTGGTATCTATGCTGACCTTTGACGCCTTGCATTCAGCGTCAGGCGTGACGCCCGCGGACCCGCCAAACACGGCCTTAAATGGAATATCCTTCGCCCAAGCGCCGGCACACATAGTCGCCGCGGCAAGCAGGCACACGAATCCCGATCTCTTCATAAGTCGTTTCTCCTGGAAAGCACTCAGTGATCGCGTTTTGATCGCGAAAATGAAGTTTATTGCAGAACCGATTACAGAGCTATACTGCGATTCGAGTATTTGTACAATGTACGTTTTAGTAAAATTTAGCGTATAAACATCAGGACCGGCCGGCTGTCGACACGGACAATGTTGGGGCGCAGAAACGGCCCGTAACCGTCCTGCACCGGCGGAAAGCTGACCACCACATTTTGGTCGCCGCTGCTGATGTTCTCCGGCACGCGCACATTGAGTTGATACAGGCCTACTGAGCCCGGCGTGAGTCCCGAATACAGAATCTGCGCAGATTGTCCGCCGATCATCACACTGATTGATCCTGTCGTGAATGATAGAGGCGTATGCGGCGCCGGAATGCCGCTCAAGACACGCAGGCGTCACGCGTCCGAGTCCCGTCGCGTAGATCGTCACAATTTCGCCCTTCTCCGCCGGAGCGGCGGGCGTGACAAGGCCGTAGTCCAGGCCGTGTTGGATTGCTCCGTATATTCCGTCAGTCGTGAAAACTCCGGGGGCGGTCGTGAAGACCTTGATGCCAGTGACAAAGGCGCTCGCACCGTTTTGCGAGACTTCCACGTTCATGCGTTGCGGCGGGTCCTGGGCTGATGCTTCAAACGGAACCTGAAAATTGATCT
Source organism: Bryobacteraceae bacterium (assembly GCA_963793625.1). Lineage (GTDB taxonomy): Bacteria > Acidobacteriota > Terriglobia > Bryobacterales > Bryobacteraceae. The sequence continues at coordinate 88,905 of CAWCAT010000001.1, forward strand.
GCTGTTGCTGGCCTGTGTTGACCACGGCGTAGATCGGCGCTTCAACGCCATTCACCTTCACGTGAACTCCAGTAGTGCCGGAAAGGTTTGCACAGAAGATGGTTGCTGCTCCGCCCGGCCGCACTAGTCCGGATCCGAAGCTGGCTCCGTTGGTAGTCGATTGACGCGTGAAGTATGGAAGCACGCGACTACCACCCAGCTTGACGACGAACGCCGAACCATTGCTCGAGAGTGGGTTCGTTTCCGCAATTCCGAGCATACCCATGCCACCCACATACACATTGGATTGGGCGTCGAGTGCGATCGCTGTGCCTGCGTCTTTTTGGTAACCGCTCAAGTGCGTCGAAAAAAGTAGCGCCGATCCGGAAGTGTTCAAGGCCGCGACGAATGCGTCGGAACACGTGCTGAAACCGGTCGGGAGTGTTCCGGAAGAAGTCCAGTCTGTACAAACGCCACCGAAGAAACTCGGCTGCACTGCGTGAACAATAGGCAGAGTTCCCGTGCTGACGCCGGAGAAGTATGCGTTCCCCGCGGTATCCACGGCGATGGCGTTGATAGCCGTGGCATCAAAGTAAGTCGAATACAATAATGAGCTTCCGGTTGAGTTCAGCTTGGTGATAAACGCGGACGCCTTTTCAAATCTCAAAGCGGTGCCTGTTAACGGAAAGTTATCAGATGATGTCGAACCACTTACATACGCGTTGCCCACCGCGTCAACTGCGATAGCATTCGCCGTATCGCTGAACCCTCCCCCCAGGTATGTTGAGTAGAGTAATGCGTCTCCTGCCGCACTGAGCTTAATGACGAAGCCATCGGAACCACCGTTCGAGCGCGTTTGCAGCGCGCCCGGTGTAGTTATGAGATTCTGCCCGGCCGCGCCCGCGATGTATGCCGAGCCGGCTCGATCCACAGCAATGCCGTTGACGGAGCAACTGCCGCCAAGCACGGCCGAATAAACCAGTGTGGTTCCACTGGGATTCAGCTTACCAGCGAATGTATTGCAACCCTGACTAATCGCATTATACGCACCTGCGGTCACCGGAAAGTTATCGGCGGCAGTGCCGGTGAAGTAGATGTTGCCGCCAGAATCCAAAGCAATCGCCCTGGCGGAAGTGTCCCTCGAACTGCCAAAATATGCAGCAAATGAAAATGCTGAACCCGTCTGATTGAGCTTTGCAACGAAAGCGTTTCGCCACCCGGGAACTTGTAGGTTTAGCGACGTCGGCGCACCCTCGATAAAGCCGTTCGTCTCACCCACAATCACAACGCTTCCGCTTTGATCGACGGCAATCGCGTGGCTGATCGCGCCTTCGATCAGGACTTTGTACAAGTAACGCGAACCATCCGGGCTGAGCTTCGCGACGAAGGCGCGCGTTGGGGGTGGTATGAAAGGTGGCGGACCGATATCCGCGGACGCGGGAAACTCCGGAGAATACGTATTGCCTGTGATGTATGCGCTGCCTGCGGCATCCACAGCAACACCCGTCACCGAATCCGCCCGATATCCGCCGTATATATTCGGCAAGTCCTGACCAGGATTGCCTGCGCCGACTGCGTATATCAGGCCCGGACCTTGAGCGAAGCCTGAGACAACAATCAGTTGCCCTAGTAAAAGTAGTTTCATATACCCGCTCTTACATTAATAAGATTTAAGCTCCCAAAATGCAACTCTGTGGCATACTGGGTCGTCCAGCTAGTAGTGGAGGTAACACGCATGAAGAAACTTAACGCGATGATTTTGGGTGTCGCGCTCAGCGTCGGATTGTTTGCTGGTTCTATCCTCGGACAAACTCCGGCGACGGATCCCCAGACTCAAACCAAGAGCAAAGCGGATAAGGCGGCAAAGGCTACCGAAGCTGCTGCTATGCCGACTGCTCAAGAGATCTCGGATGCAAAAGCAAAGGGCATGGTCTGGGTCAACACTAACGCTAAGGTCTATCACAAGGACGACAAGTACTACGGTAAGACCAAACATGGTAAGTTCATGACCGAAGAGGACGCCCAGAAGGCGGGCTATCATGCGGCGAAGGAAAAGAAAGACGCCACAACCAAGCCCGAATCAGCAGCAAAGAAGTAACATTACCGTAAGTCGCGGGTTAGAGTAATCTAGCCCGCGACAGGCGGAGACGCCACAAACCTATAACCCACTCCGCGCACAGTTAGTAAGTGGCGCGGGTGCGTCGGATCTTCTTCCAGATAACGGCGCAGGCGCACGATGAAATTGTCGATTGCGCGCGTGTCGGTATCTTCGTGAAGCCCCCAGACCTCTTCCAGCATGGTTTTGCGCGAAACCTGCTTGCCCTCGTGCTTGATCAGATAGCGCAAAACATTGGCTTCCATCAAAGTTAACGGGAACACCTGATCGCCCACACGGAGTTCCAGCAGATCGAAATTCACGCACTTGTCGCCGAAGGTGAAGGTGTCTTTCGGTTCAGCGTTGGTGAATGAATTGTTCATCGATGCGCGCAACCACTCGCCGCGCCGCAATAGGCCGCGAATTCGAGCTATCAGAATGGCCAATTCAAAAGGCTTGGTGAGGTAGTCGTCGGCGCCAGCGGCAAAACCGCGCAACACGTCCTCCGGATGACTGCGCGCGGTGAGCATTAGTGTGGGAGTGAAATGCCCTGAGCTGCGCATTTCGCTGATTACCCAAAAACCGTCCTTGCCGGGCAGCATGACATCCAGTATCACGACATCAAACGCCGGCGCTTCGGGTGTGCCCTTCATAACAGCCTGAATGGCAGCTTCGCCATTCTCGGCCACCTGCACCTGGTAACCCTCGGCCTCCAGGTTGAAGCGCAAACCATCGGCCAGGTGCTGTTCGTCTTCCACCACTAATACCCGATTCATACTTTTAGAATGGGAAGCTTCAGGATGAACGTACTTCCCCGCCCCGGTCCTTCACTCTCAGCCCACGCCCGTCCGCCGTGCCGTTTAGCCACCGAACTTACGATATAGAGTCCCAACCCCGTGCCCTTCACGCGAGTTGCCAGCGGACCGGGCACACGATAGAAGCGCTTGAATATTCGTTTCAATTCAGTTTGCGGAATGCCGGCGCCGTGGTCTTTCACGCGCACCGCAACGTACCCGTCGAGCTTCGCCGTCTCAACGGAGACATTTATTTCTTTGCCGGAGTACTTGATTGCGTTGTGGATCAGGTTCGAGATCGCGGCCTGCACTTCATCAGGATCGCCCAAAATCGTAACCGGCGGTCCGGGCTTGTAGCGCAGCGATTCGGCTGGAACGCGATAGAGAGTGCGCGCACGGCCGACGCAGCCCTCGACAACGCCCGAGAGATCCATCGTGGAAAGATTCAGTTTGCGATTGGCCAGGCCGATGCGGCCGGTCCGCAGAATCTGTTCGATAGTCGCCAGCAGCCGGTCGCTATCGTCGAGCATGATGCGATAGAACTCTTTGCGCTTCGCCTCGTCCACATGGCGCGTCTGCAGCGTTTCCAGGTAAAGGCGGATGGATGCAACGGGGGTTTTCAGTTCGTGCGTGACGGAGTTGATGAACGCATTGTGCTGTTCATTGCGCCGGATTTCGCGCACCAGAAAAATCGTGTTCAGCACGACGCCACTGATGATCATGGTCAGTAGCAGGAAGCCCAGAAACAGCAGAATACCCGTACGCCAACCGAGTAGCACCCAGCCGATATACAGCAGCAGGATGACCGAAATCAGGCCCACTCCGAGCGCGATAAAGAACGCGATCGATTTCTGGCGCCCGGCAACTATCATGACTCCAGCTTAAGCTGAGTCAGTACTTCAGCGCATCAGCTTCGTCAGGCAGCTTCCTGTTCGGCGACAGCGCTGGTTACCTTGGCCACCTTGATGGACTTTGCCAGGCCCAGCCATTTCAACACCGTGATCTGCAGCCATGACGGATCGAATTCATACCAGGCCAGTCCGTGCCGCGCTGACGTCGGATGCGCGTGATGATTATTGTGCCAGCCTTCGCCAAACGTCAGCAGCGCCACCCACCAGTTATTGCGCGAATCGTCGCGGGTCACAAACCGGCGCGCGCCCCAGATGTGCGTCGCGGAGTTGACCAGCCACGTCGCATGCAGGCCAACAACAATGCGCAAGCAGATGCCCCAGAGCACGAGCGGTACGCCGCCGAAAGCGAGCAGGGCCAGGCCGAGAACAACCGTCGGAACCCAGTGATACCTATTCAACCAAAGATAGAAACTGTGCTTGGCGAGATCTGGAGCGTACTTCGACATCAACCGGGTGCTGTTGTGATTGGATTCGCCGAAAATAATCCAGCCCATGTGCGACCAGAACGTGCCCTCGCGCGGAGAGTGCGGGTCGCCGGGTTGATCGGATTTCTGATGGTGTATGCGATGCGTCACAACCCAGAAAATAGGACCGCCTTCGAGCGTCAGCGTGCCACAAACAGCAAAGAAGTACTCCAACGCCAGCGGCACCTTATACGAGCGGTGTGTGTGCAGGCGGTGGTAGCCCATGCTGATGCCGAGCCCGATCGTAATGTAATAGAGAACCGCCGTAATGGCGAAATCGCGCCAACTGAACAGGAACAAGGCGGCAGCGGCCCCAATGTGAAACATGATCAGTACAACGGTGGTAATCCAGTTAACGCCGGTACGGTCGGAAATTTGCAAAATCTCTGAGCTCACAATCTCTCCCAGTACAGATGTGACGGTACATACTCAAAATATCAGGCGCAAGCCCATTCGTTTGTAAGAGTTCTGTAATTTGCCACGGCACTTCTTCTCCACGCAGAGCAGGCGCAGTTCGTCATAGGTGCAGGAGGTCCGATTTCAATGCGAGTATTTCCTGCATTCACGCGTGTTTTAACTGCGGTACTGATGTTTGCTGCGCTCGCCGTACCTTGGGCCCTTCGCGCTCAGGAGCGCAAAGAAGGTTCTGAACCGGCATTTTACAAGGTGGAGATCAGTATCTCTGATGCTGCTGATACTTCATCGAAAGCAGGCCGTCGCTACACCATGCTGGTGGATTCAGGCGGCAAAGCGACCATGCGCGTGGGCAATCGAATCCCATACGTCACTGCCACCGCTCCGAACCCGCAGTACCAATATCTGGACGCCGGCGTGAATCTGGATTGCCGCCTGCGTGAATCGAGCGGGAAGGTTATCCTGAACCTCGACATGGATCTCTCAAACGCAGTAGCGCCCGTCGCTACACAGGCTGGGAGCGCACCCAACCCCACCATTGCATCCACGCGAATGATGGTCAGTGCAATCCTCGCTCCCGGCAAATCGACGCAAATCGCCGCGATTGACGATCCGGCCTCACGCCGCAAGCTCAATATCGAGGCCCTGCTTACGAAATTGAATTGACGGCTCATGCCATCATGAAGTGTGAACTTTGAGGATGAACTCGCGCTAGTCTTACCGGCAGATTTGCCGCGCCGGGATATTGTGATTGCCAAAGCGGCCCGGCATCTCGATCTGATTGTCGAAGCCAATCAGGCCTTCAATTTGACGCGCATAACGACTCCGCACGAAGCCGCAATCAAGCATGTGCTCGATTCGGTGCTGCCTTGGGCGCTGTTTGAAGGTGCGAAAGAAGTGTTAGATGCGGGGTCAGGCGCAGGATTCCCCGGAATTCCCCTCGCGCTGATTCTCCCTGACACGCAGTTCACGTTGTCGGAATCGATTCAAAAGAAGGCGCGTTTTCTGGATACGGCGCTGGCGTGTCTGGAACTGCCCAACGTGAAGGCCCTCGCGTTGCGCGCGGAAGACATCCTGAAGTCCTGCCAGGACTTCGATGTCATCACCGCGCGTGCCGTGGCACCCATCAGCCGAGCAATTGGATACTTCGCTCCGGCAATGCGGTTGGGTTCCAAGTGCCTGCTCTATAAAGGCCCCGATGCCCAAACCGAAATAGCCGAGGCTGAGCCAGAAGCTCGCAAACGCCGCATCCAGTTACGCGTAGTCGCGCGCTATGATCTCCCCGAGTCCCTGGGGACGCGCACGATTGTGGAGATGCTCAGAGAGAGCTAAAACCGGCTCTCCCGGCGATGTTCAGTCTCGCTTTGCGCGCTTGACCACTCGTCAGCCTGCCGCTCCGCTTCGTCGCTGGATATGCCGTAACGCTCTTGAATACGGCCGACCAATTTATCTTTCTGACCGTTAATCATCTGCCAGTCATCGTCGGTCAGCTTTCCCCAGCGCTCACGCGCGTTGCCCATCAACTGTTTCCACTTTCCTTGAATAATGTCCCAATTCATGCTGTTCTCCTTTTTCACCGGGTAAACCGGAAATTGGTAAGATCTCCCCAAAGCCCTACAGCTTTCAAGACCCACACGCAGACGGCCACCACGACGACCACATTCAGAATCGCCTTGATGCTGGAAGCCATTGGTACGTAAGTGTTTATCAGCCACAGGGCGACGCCAACCACAATCAGTGTGATTACTATGGACAGCAGAGGCATTTCCGCTCCTCGACAGAATTGAGTGCAAGTTAGGGACCGAACGGGGATAGAACAGGAAGGGAGAAGCCGGACTTTGCGTCCGGCTTCGAATATCTATTTTGTGACTTCAGTCTCGGGTACAGCTTCCGCTGCGCCTTCAGGCAAATCTTCGAGCGATTCAATTTCTTCGCCGTCAACGCCTTCGATCAAATAGCTTTCGGTCGATTTCGGTTCCAGCTTTTTCTGCATACGCTTGGCAGCCTTATCGCGCTGCTTCTCAAGCCGTGCAAATTCTTTTTGACGCTTGTTATAGGTCGTTTTTGACCGTGTAGCCATTGGGCTCTCCTGTCTTAGCTAGGGTTACCAGCGGTTACTGCCGCAATCTGTCACCCGCCACCTCGGACAATCTGAAGATCGGGGTTAGTCTGTGAAATCTACTTTCACAGAAACCCTTCACCATTTGATGACGGGCTAACACGAGGCAGGATATGATCTCGGCCAAGTTCGGCGGGACATTCAAACGCCACTCAAGTATAACAGGTTCACGCCCGACCCGACGCTCATTTCCGCTGCTTTCCTACCGCAACCGGCGCTTTTCGCGCTAGATAAAAAGTACGATAGCCGGGCTGAATATGGTGGTCATCGGCGAAAAAAGGGGTCGCGTCCCAAGTGCGGATCCTCTCGAAACCGGCGGTGCGCAGGTCACGGCGAATCTCAGTGGGGGTCCAACAGACTTCTTCGACATGCTCGTGCCTGCGTTCCCAGCGCTTGCCATCTCGAATGAACCATTCGACATCGCTCCAGGCCTTGTCGCTGTCGCGATCATAACCGCCATGCATCACCAAAGCGACGTCTGGTTTTTCCATCCAGAACGTATTCGGCCAGATTGCCTGGAAACCAAGACGCGTATTCACGTCAAAATAGAAGTGTCCGCCCGGCTTCAACGATCCTGCCACAGCATGCAGCACCACTTCCAGATCGGTTTTGCTGGGTACATGGTTGATTGCGTCGAATTCGCAGAGGATCAGGTCCACCGGCTCTGGCAGCTTGAAGCTCCGCATGTCGCTACACAGAACATGCAGCGGCACTCCGGCAGCCCGCGCTTTCTTGCGCGTAATCCGGCACATCTCAGGCGACAGGTCCACCGCAAACGTTTTTAGGCCCTGGCTGGCCAACTGCATTGCAGTGGTCCCGGTGCCGCAGGCCAGATCGCAGGCGGATTCAACCTGAGGCAGAATCGGGCCTAGCACATGCTCCCGCGCAGATTCGCCCCAGGAGAGGTGGAAATCAAAAAGCTCGTCGTAGTATTCCGCCAGCCATTTATAAGGCCGGACAGTCTTGGTTGAGGGCATAATGTTGAACGTCGGGGCGATTTGCCGCCCCGAGCCATTATGCGGGAATTTTCAGTGTCTGTCCCACCTGTATCCGGTCAGGATTGTCCAACTGGTCCTTGTTAGCGTTGAAGATTTTCATGTACTCGTTGGCATTCCCGTAATACTGCTTGGCGATTTTCGACAGTGTATCGCCAGGCTTCACGGTGTAGCTTTGTTCGGCAGGGGCCAGCGCGGGATTAATGTCGATCTCGACCGTTACGTCATCGTAATTCGGATTGACTGACTTGATTGCATTCCAGACGTCGTTTTTCAGGTTTTCCGAAGCGACGGAAGCTTTGAGGAATAGCTTATCGTCCTGCAGGTGGACGTTATGTAGCTGTGCACCCGCACCTTGCAGAACCGCGAGCGCCGGTGCATAGGCATTCTTCAACAATTCGAAGCGATCCATACAGTTTTTCCTCCAAATTCGATAGAAGTAAATGCACTTATTGAATGCCTGCTGAGGGCTTCAGGTCGCAAAAATCAGCTTGCCTGTACACAGCGAAAGCCCACATGTGGACCCGCGCCATCGACCGGATGACTATCCCGATAGGTGACGCGCAGATTGAGCGCGCTTCCGCCCCAACTGCCGCCGCGAATTACGCGCCTTGTCTTGACCTCGCGCCAATCAGGATTCAGCTTTAGGGGCGGATTCCAGTTTTCGTAGGAGGGCGCCCACTCGTCCAGACAGTACTCCCAGGCGTTTCCGGCCATGTCGAAGAGTCCGTACCCATTGGGCTCATAGCTGCCAACGGCCACCACGCCGTCTTTCCTGGAATCTGAGAAATTGGCGAGTTGGGGAGTCGGAAACTGGTCACCCCAGGGGTACTCCGGATCGGCCAGCCCACCGCGCGCCGCATATTCCCATTCAGCTTCGGTGGGCAACCGCTTCCCCAAAGACGCAGCATACGCGACGGCGGCGTGCCAGGTCACGTACGTCACGGGCTTGTCGGCTGCATCCCGTGGGAATCGTCCACCGCTCCAGTGTTTCAGGTAGCTGCCGTTGTGCTGCGTGGGGTCGATCCGGTCGGGTCGCCACTCCGCGTTTTCATTGGCAAAGTCCTGGAACTGCCGATTCGTGACCTCGCAGCGATTCATGCGAAAAGATTTCACATCGACGCGGTGCCGCGGAGTCTCACCTTTGAGCATTTCGCGCAGCCGTGGCCCGAGCGCGCTGTATTTCTTCGGGATCGTATCGGCATCGATGCCCATCCAGAAACTGCCGCCCGGCACATCGGCCATGTCGGCAGCCGCCTGGAAGAAAACTGGCATGGAAACGAACTCACGACGCGAAAGCATGATCGTTGGACGTACCTACCGCATCCAAGTTAGCATCGGAAAAAGAAAGGGGCTATATGCCAGTCAAACCGATTCCCGAAGGGTATCACGTAGTTACGCCATACCTTGTTGTTCCGGGTGTGGCCCGTTTGATTAACTTTCTGAAACAGGCGTTCGATGCCACCGAGGGCGAACGCATGGAGTCGCCGGATGGAGCCATCGCACACGCTGAAGTCCGGATCGGAGATTCGCACATCATGCTGGGCGAACCAAGCGCGAAATGGCCGGCCATGCCCGCTGCATTGTATGTCTACGTCAAAGACGTCAACGCGGCGTACCGGCGTGCAATCGAGGCCGGCGCAACCTCCGTCATGGAGCCCGCCAATCAGTTCTATGGCGACCGCAATGCCGGGGTGAAAGACGCTTCCGGTAACTTCTGGTGGATCGCTACACACGTGGAAGACGTTGCACCGGATGAGCTCAAGCGCCGCGCCGAAGCACAATTCAGAAAAGCCAGCGGCGCGTAAAGCGTAAACTGACCGTGTGCGCGCCGCCATCTCACCGCGGCGCGCTCGTCATCCCGATGCCCATTCTGATCTGTCCGCTCCGGATCGCCGCGAGCATGTCCTTCGGTTTGTTGCCTGGATCGAAGTTGTCACCTGCGAACCACATCCTGAACTCGCCGCCATCGATGATCACCGTGGGTGCCCTCACGGACATCGTCGCCCACGGGTTCCGCTCAACGTCGATCACGTTACGCTGGCTCTCCTCAAAGTGGATTCCATCGCGGCTGCGATAGCTGGCAATCCGTGTCTGGAAACGACGCTCGCCCACATGCCGGAAGACGTCAACAAAGAGCAGAACGTCCTTTCCATCGCGCATTGCCCAGGGCGTGGAGTACCCCTCCCAACCTTCGCTCTCGGGGAACGACGAAGTCGCCAACAGTATCGGTTCGGAACCGACTTGCTGAAAGTGGTGTCCGTCCGTCGAAGTTGCGAGCGAGATGCCGCGGTTTGCACCGGGCGAGCCACTACAGTCATTCCGTCGGCAGTGGACATCCGCAAAGTAGAGGTAAAAGGTTCCATTCAGGAAGAGAGGAGCCGGTTCGGCGCGAGCAAGCCAACCCCAGGGATTACCCTCCCGCTGGCCCACCACTTTGGTGAGTGACGTCAGTTCACCCAGTTTTGTCCAATTGTCGCCGTCGGTTGAACGTCGCGTGACCCATCGTAAAAACGTGGCCGCCCGTATTGGGATCAGGACGGTAATAGGCCGTGTAGTAGAGATGATATTTGCCGTTGACTTTGATCACGGCCGGCGTCTCGACACCATACCAATCAAACTGATCGCGCGAGCCGGGCTCCAGCACAGGCTTGCCACCGTTAGCCAACTTCCAGTTGACGCCGTCAGGCGACGTGAGCCGGTAGATGGAGACGCCCTTGCCGCCGCCCTGCATACCGAGGCTCGCCCACATCCAATAAGTCGAGCCTTCCTTCATCACGGAAGGATCGTTCCAGTTTTGCAGCGGTGCCGCGGCAAGCAGTGGAGTTCCTCCCTCTGGCCGGCGCAAATTATCGATGACGGGGAGGCTGCCGCTGTAACGCCAGCCGGAGCTGTTCGTTTGGGCCAACAGCAAAAATGTACCCAATAGAGCACAGCAACATCTAAAAATTAAGCTAAGACTCATGCTAAAGAAACGCCCCACTCTTCTCGCACTCGGGACAATAGGAACCTTGGCCCTCGTTCGGGCTTCCACGCGCTCCAACGATCAGCTGGATGTTGTTCCAAAAGTGGATCTAACGCGTTACGCTGGGCGCTGGTATGAGATCGCGCGGCTGCCGAATCGCTTCCAACGCAACTGCGATGCTAACACGAGCGCTCTTTATACGCTGCGGGATGACGGTAAAATCATGGTGCTCAACCAGTGCGAAACGGCGGATGGCAAGGCAAAATCCACTAAGGGTACTGCGCATGTTGCCAGCGACCAAGGCCCCAACACCAAGCTGAAGGTCACGTTTTTCTGGCCGTTCTATGGCGATTACTGGATTATCGACCTCGACCCTGAGTACCGGTGGGCCGTGGTTAGTGAACCCAGCCGTAAGTATCTCTGGATTCTCAGCCGCCAGCCGAAGATGGACGAAACCGAGTACAACCCGATAGTTGAGCGGATTAAAGCCAATGGCTTCGATCTGAGTTCCATGATTCGTACAAAGCAAACGCGTACTGTTGTGCCAGGCGCTTAGGCCGGACGCATCGCTGACACAATATCGCGAGCGACGCTCTTCAGATCGCGTTCTTCGGTCAGTTCGGAAAAGATCGCTTCCAGCGAAGGCAGGTTCATCAACTCACGCAAGCGCTCGACAGAGTCTTCCGCCATAATCTGTCCCTTGTGAATCACGATTACGCGTGCACAGACCTTCTCGACGACCTCGAGCACGTGCGAGATGTATAGAATCGTTTTTCCATGGCTCGCGAGTTCATCCAGCAGGAACTTGAAGAGCTGCGACGAGGTGACGTCCATACCCGACAACGGTTCGTCCAGAATCAACACATCGGGGTCGTGCAGCAACGCGGCGGCAATCAGCACGCGTTGTTTCATGCCCTTTGAATAGGCCGATATGGACGCATGACGGTGCGGATGCAGTGAAAACAATTCGAGCAGATCGTTCGCCCTGCGATTCACCTCTGCCTCGGAGAGCCGCCGTAATCGACCAATCAGTTGCAGGTACTCAAGGCCGCTCAGGTAAGAGTACAGGATGGCCTCTTCGGGTACGTAGCCCAAGCGTCTGCGGAACTCCACAATGTCCGCGCGAACGTCCTTGCCGTCCAGCAGAACCTTGCCGCGGTTTGGTTCCAACAGCGCGGTGATCATCTTCACGGTGGTCAACTTGCCCGAGCCATTCGGCCCAAGGTAGCCTGTCACCTCTCCTGGCCTCACTGTAAAGCTGACGTTATTCACGACGGCCGTATTGCGGTAGTACTTGGTGAGTCCTTTGATTTCCAGCATAGAGTCCACCTGTTCGGGTTAGTAGTATCCGAGGCCGAGCGTGCGAACCTGCGGATCGGCGGCATCTTCGTAATCCAGTGCGATCGACTCCCGCAGTTTGCGCCTGCTGCCGTACGTTAAGATTACGTGTACGCAGACCGCAGCAACAAAGAACGCCACTGCAGCCGTGGGCATACTAATCAGAAAAACTTCAAGCCTGGCCATCAGCCGGCTATAAGTAGTGAAACCGAAGATATAGATCACGCTAAGTCCGACGAAATTGATCTTTCCGGGAAAATAGGAGCACGTGAACGGCACCTTGCGAAACCCGAAAAACATTAGTTCCATCAGCAGCACGGCAAGCGTGATGCCGAATGCAATGTGGAAGAGCGCGACTGTCCAGGGGAAGCGCAGAAACTCGAAGGGTGCGATCAGCAGGAACAAGGGCAGGATCGCACACGCTACAATCCACTTCCGCATCGCGACGATGTACTCAGCAACATCGCCCAGTTCACTGACCTGATAGGCCCAATTTGCGCGCAGTTCCGATGGGAAGTTGAAGGCTGCACGCAGGCCGGAGATCATAACGAACGACAGCATCAACGGCAATTTCAGAAAAGCCGAAGCATCAGAACCCAGGCTCAGCACAGCGAGTGCAATCCCGAAGCCGCCGTAAGTTGTCAGGAATAGTCGGTGCTTCACGCTGCGCGCAATAGTCTGGCTAATAAAATGAAACACAGCGCGCTGCACCGGTTGCCGCAACATAAGTCGGTCAAGCGCTTTGCCGACGAACACCTGTAAAAAACCCGCGCCTGCAGGATTGGTTTGTGGTGTCTCCAGGATCTTGCGCGCGTGGCGTCGGTAGCCAGGAAGATAGGTCAGTAGGAACACGCCTGCCGCCCACCACAAGGCCTGAATGGCGGTGCTGCCCAAGCTTATCAACAAGGGATTGCGAGTAGCCGGACAGAGGCTTTCGTAAAGTCCTACAAACCAGAAAGTCGGGAAATAGAACAGTGCGAGGTGCCGCGTCGTGACCAGATGCTTCATAGAATGACCCAGCAATGGCGTGAGGAAAAACAACATCACCAGCATGCCTAAGAGCAAAGTCTGCAGGCACACTGAAACGCGCCGGAAGGCATTGCCACTGAGAACGGAAATAAGAATTCCCTGCACCGAAGCCGCTGCGAGCGCGGCGAACAACCCACCGCCGAAAACAGCTACAAAATGCGCGAAGTACGAGAAGTAAACGTAAGACGCGCCCGGACGTGTATCGATCACGGGCAATAGCAACGTGCCGAAGAAATTCAGGCCCACAAGGAAGACGCTTAGAAACAGGGCCAATGCGACGATTTTAGTGAGGAACAATGTCGAAAGCCGCAAGGGCAGCGGCATCAATATCTGGTAATCACGCCGGTCCGGAAAGAGCGCGTCCCACTCGCAAATCACGATGAACGCCATCACGATCATCGAGAACGATACGAAGCAGTACCTGATGGTGACCATGCTCCAACCGGAGGGTCCGAGTGGCAGCAGCAGTAAAACCATGAATGCACCTGGAGCCGCAAGAAGCCCCAGAATCGGCCCGAGATTGACCTCGGCCTCCGCTTGTGGCGAGAGCGCTTCCTTGTCAAAGAAGCGCCCGAAGAAGTGTCGTATCAGAACGGCGTAAGTATTCTCAATGGCACCGCTTGAGTGCAGCATGAAGCAAATAGACACCAGTGAAGCATTTATTGTTCCCGCACTGGCAGAGCGAAAGCGACATACGTTCCGCCGGAGGGCGAGCCTGATTTCCCGCCGCCTGCGGCAATCACGACAAACTGCCGGCCGTTGACCTCATACACAGCAGGCGTCGCATTTCCTGAGGCCGGCAGCGTGGTTTCCCAGAGCAGTTTGCCGTTCTTCTTGTCATAGACATGGAACTTGCGATCCAGATTGGTCGCGCCGATAAAGAGTAGTCCGCCCGCGGTTACAACGGGTCCGCCATAGTTCTCGCTGCCAGTGTTGCGCATCCCTTTCGCCGCGAGTTCGGGGAATTCGCCGAACGGAATCTGCCAGGCGATCTCGCCCTTATCAAGATCGATCGCATTCAAAGTGCCCCACGGAGGTTCAATCGCAGGATAGCCGTCGGGATCTCGAAATCTTGTGTAGCCATCGAACGCATATTTCTGCAGCATCGGCGATGGTGCTGCGTCTGCTCTTTCGATAGCTGTGTCCTTTCCGGTCCGCAGAAACTGCACAATTGCAGCGGAGTCTGCTCTCGGCAGTTGTGCAAAGCCGGGCATGCGTCCCGCTCCGTTGCGGATGATCGCCGCTATTTCTCCATCCAGATATTTGTCACCGATTCCAAGCAGTGCTGGCATCTCGGGCGGAGTCCCTTTTCTGTCCTCGCGATGACACGACGCGCAGTGCTGCTTGTATAAACCGATCGCGCTTACTTTCGCAGTCTCGACTTTGCGGCGCTCCACTAGCTTGAGAATCCAGGCCATCTCGTTGGAGTTCACGTAAAACAATCCGGTCTCAGGATCGAACGCCGCCCCGCCCCATTCGGCGCCGCCGTCAAAGCCCGGCAGCACGACACTACCTTCCAGGCTGGGGGGCTCAAACTGCCCGCCGCTGCGGAGTTTGCGAAAACGTTCGAGCGCATTCTGATGTGCTTCCGGCGTGCGCCTCGTCAGCATGTCTTCGGTGAGTTTCTGTCGTGCGAAGGGTGGCGGCTTCAAAGGCAGCGGCTGCTTTTTCGCGAGCACTTCGCCTTCGATTGGAGAAGCCGGGACATCGCGATATTCGATCGGGAACAACGAAACCCCAGTCTCACGCTCAAACACAAACACATGCCCGGATTTCGTAGGCTGCGCGACGGCGGGGATCAGACGCCCTTCACGCTTGACCGTAACCAGAGCGGGAGGCGAAGGGAAATCGCGATCCCAGACATCGTGTTTCACTGCTTGAAAGTGCCAGACACGCTCACCAGTTTCAGCCTTCAGTGCTATCAACGAATTAGCGAAGAGATTGTCGCCCAGGCGGTTGGCACCATAGAAATCGAATGACGCGGAACCTGTTGGCACGAACACCAATCCGCGCTTTTCATCGAGGCTCATGCCGGCCCAGTTGTTCGCACCGCCCAGATATTTCCATCCGTCTTTCGGCCAGGTATCGTAGCCAAATTCGCCGGGCTGCGGAATGGTGCGAAATGTCCAGCGCAGTTTGCCAGTCCGGTTATCAAACGCGCGGACAAATCCGGGAGCGGCAGGCAGGCCTTCGCTTACCAGACTGCCGAGAATCATCAAGTCTTTATAGACGATTCCTGGACTGGTCGCCGAAATGAAAACATCCTGCCGCGGACGCCCGAGTCCATCGCGAAGATCCACTTTCCCCGCCTCACCGAATTCCTCGGCAAGCTTTCCAGTTTTCGCATCTAGCGCGTATAGATAATGCCGCGCCACGAAAAAGATTCGCTGTCGTTCGCCACCACGCCAATACGTGACGCCGCGATTGCGCCCTTTCGCACTTGTTTTCAGTCCTTCATTTGGATCGAAACTCCAGCGCTGTTTTCCGGTTGCGGCGTCGAGTGCAACAACGCGCAATTTGGGAGTCGTCGCAAATAGCACACCATCCACAACGATCGGATTGCATTGCATCTCTGAGCCGGGGGATGCATCGCCCGTATCGAATGTCCACGCCACCTCCAATTTCGACACATTCTCACGATTGATTTGTTTTAGCGCCGAATAGCGGCTGTTTTCGGCGCTGCCGCCGTAGACTTGCCAGTCACGAAATCCTGTGGCGGGCACCGTGCGCTGTGCGTACACGCTGCACTGCGCGAGCAAGACGAAACAAAAGAGTTTGCGGTTAATAGGCATGGCTAATGAGTCCAGATGCTCCATGCTAGCGCAGAATTTCCGAATTGGTTGTTTGTAGTGGTATACTCGCGACAGATTCTTGCGAAAGAGTCGTTCGGTACGAAAGGTATTCGTTAGTATAAGTTTTATCTTTTCCTGAAGCTCCCCTCCTCCTCTGCTCCGTACCACGGAATCATGGCGCGTATTTGGGCGAAGCCTCGCCCTGTTGCCCGCCTTTTACAGGCTAAAGTCCGCTTTTTGTGACTAACCTATGTTTGCCAATTTGCTTTCCGCTTGTCTTTTTACAGCGGTCCTCTGCGCTAGTGATGTATCCAGCCTCAAAGGTCCCGCAAGTAACAAAATCAAAACAGCACCTGTCTGGAGCACCGGAACTGATTTGTCCGATGTACCGACTTTTCAAGACGCCGATGGCACGCGCGTCGCAATCCTGCGTTTCGAGAGCGAAGGCGCCGCCGCAATTCGCCTGCAATTTTCCAATCTGAGCCTGCCCGAAAGCGCCAGACTCTACGTGTACAGTCTCAACGCCGAAGGCGTCGTCACCAAGCTACACGGACCCTATGAAAGGGGCGGCCCAGCCCTCAATAGCGATTTCTCATCGGCGCCCGTGCCGGGTTCGCAAGCGATTGTCGAACTGCAGTGGAGCGGCGAACCGATGGCGCTGCTTCCGTTTCAGGTTTCAGCAGTCGTGCCGATGGATAGCTACGTCGAAGTCCCTGATTCGGGCCGCATCGCGCCACTCGAAGGCGAGCCAGGCAGCGGCATGTATCACGGAATTCCTGTCAACTATCAGATCGTCGATGGGCGCGCATTTGCGGAGAACGACATTCTATTGGAGTCGTCTGAACTGATCACTGGCACGAATGCCAAGAGTCAGGACAAATCGGCGTCATTCATGACTTGCAGCAGTTGCATGTGGCCCGGCGGCGTAATCCCGTTCGTCATCAACGACCCGCGCTACCAGACCTGGCAAATACAGCGCATCCTTTCCGCCATCGAATACTGGAATACAACTCTCGCCGGATCCATCAAGTTGATTCCGCGCACCGACGAGCAGAGCTACCTCAATTTCCAGCAGGGCGATGGCTGCTATTCCAACGTTGGAAAATTACGCTCTTCCAATGGACAGATTCTCAGCATCGGTGTTGGCTGCGAAACTTTGGGCATCATCGCTCACGAGATCGGCCACGCTGTCGGATTGTGGCACGAACAGAGCCGCAATGATCGGGATAACAACGTCTCCATCCTGTGGGAGAACATCAGTGCAGGCACGGAGAACAATTTTAAAATTACTGGCTCGACCGGCACCGACATAGCCGGCTACGACTTTGGTTCGCTGATGCACTACAGTCCGTATTCGTTCAGCAAAAACGGGCTGCCTACGATCGAGACAAAGCCGGCCGGCATTCCAGTGGGCCAGCGTGTCGGACTTTCGGAAAAGGACATTGCGGCCGTACGCGCGATGTACGGCGGCACGGAACCCGCGCCCTCCAATCAATCGACTGTCTATTTCGGCTCGAACCCGCAAGGCATGTATATCCAGATCGACGGTGAGGCCGTGAGCACTCCGACCAGCCGGAACTGGGACATTGGCAGTACGCACAAAATCTCGGCGTACGATGGCTCCGTCGGCGCTGGCGGGCAGTACAAATTCGCAACATGGAACGACTCGGGGGAGCGAACACATGACATCGTCGTGGGTCAGACCAGCAAGGTGATCAACGCATCCTACGCTGCCTATTACCCTTTGAAAATCGCCGTGAATCCGCCCTCGGCAGGATCCATCGCAGTGACTCCCGCAACCCCCGACAGCTTGTATCCGGGGGGCGCGACTCTTGCGGTTACCGCCAACGTCGGTGCCGGCAATTGCTTTCTGAATTGGACCGGAGCACTGCCGGGCGCCGGCTCAACGCTGAAGTTGAATATGAATTATGCGCTCGCTCTCACGGCGAATTTCGCTGTCGGAGCGATCGATGTGACGCCCGCTGTCGTGAAGCTCGGACCGGATGCCGCAAGTGCCGGGGTTGTCGTAAGAAACTCGGGAAGCTGCCAATGGACTTCGAAAAGCAATGCAGCGTGGTTGACCCTAAGTCAAGCCTCGGGAAGTGAATCCGCAACCATCACGCTACAAGCGGCGGCCAATCCAAGCGCGGCACCGCGCACGGCTACCGTCACGATCAACGGAAACACTGTGACAGTCACGCAGAGTGGCGCGACCTCGATTTGTTCTGTGAGCAGCGGCCGCAGCCACGGGAGATACTGTACCGATCGACGCTAAATCAGGGCAGCTCGAATCGCACGAGTGGACGATTCTCTGACCAGCGCGGGACTTCGTGAAAGCCTGCTTTTAGAAAGGCATTCAGGAGTCCCGTCCAAACAAACGTGTCCGGCATAGGCCCGGACTTCGGCTCCATTGGATAGCCTTCAATAATCTTTCCGCCGCGTTTCTTCACAAACGCGACCGCGGCACGCAGGATTTCCACCGAGACATTTTTCCTGCGATAGGCACGCGCCACAAACATGCACGAAACCGACCAGACGGGCGCATCATCGATAGGTCGCAGTACACGTGTGCGTTGCAGAAAGCTGTACTCCTGACGAGGCGCGACCGCACACCACGCCACTGGGACATTACCGTCGTAGGCGAGAATGCCGGGCTGCGCATCAGCATCCACCAGCGATTTCAAACTAGCTCGATTGGCGTCACCTTTGTCCCGTACAAAGTCTGCACGCTTCTTGCGCCAGGCCATGCACCAGCATCCACCGCACGCGCCGCGGCTCCCGAAAAGCGATTCGAGATCCTGCCAGCGTTCAGCGGTCGCCGGTTCAAAGCGCAGGTTCATCTTTGGGTCCAAGTAATTCGCTGACGAGAGCGGCCGGACTTCCATCCAAATCGACCAGGCTGGATCGGAGCTCGTCCGTACCCTGCAGGAAAACGGCAAGCACTCCTTCTGCCGTCGGCCGCAGATCGAGCTTGCGGTCCCGCGCTTCCAGACGAAGCGTAGTGCCGAGCCAGGTCATGTGAACTTTCGTCCGCGCAGCGTGTCCGGCATGAACTGCCTGCTTGAGTAATTCGTCAGTGAACGTTCCTGATTTCAAGCGCTCCGCGTAAGGCGCAGCTGCAAGTGCACGAACTCGCTCTTCGTCACGCAGTCGATTTTCTTCCGCGCGATTCGCAAATTCTTCGCGGCCCTCAAGGGCCTTTAAGTCATTTTCCAGATTATCGAGAAAACCCATCTCACTCTATTTTGAACGAAAAACGTCACTGCGTCTCAGCGCGCAAGAAACTCTGTAGATCCTCTTCGTCAACGTCCGGCTCGCCCGGAGCTACATTAGAGAGCTTGCCGGCGCGCATCCAACGCTCCAACCGGTCCACCATTTCGAAAAGATGATCGAAAGAATCCACGATGAACAGCAACGGTTGATAGTGATGAATTTCAAAACTCTGATTGATCATCCATTCCAATTGCGCGGGATATCGCTGTACTTCGGCGGACTCAATCGAGTGCTCCAGCTCACCAAACGAGCTGAGCAGACCGCTACCATAGGCGCACGTTCCGTTGCGCCCGCGCATCAGACCGAACTCGACGGTGAACCAGAAAAAGCGCGCCATCGCCTTGATGATGTTCGTAAGGACGCGGTTGCGCTCGTGCTCATCCCGGATCTGCGCAGTCAACTCAACGGCCGTATGCGCGCAATCGCCAAAGCGGACCAGTGCTTCAGCAAAGGCTTTGTCCGTATGCATGGGGACGTGTCCGGCGACATCGTGGAAGATGTCCGGCTCCGGCAGATAATCCAATTTACTGGATGGACGAATTGTGATCGTTGTCGGAAACGTGCGCCGGCGCAGGCAGTCGAAGAATAGAAACGCCGGGATGTACCCGCTGACGGGCTTCGCCTGGAATCCGGTTAATGGCTGGAGCGCAGAGTTAATCTCCGAAAGGCGCGGAATGTGATCCGGCGGCAATCGCAAGACGTCAATGCCGTGCATGAAATGCTCATTTGCGTAACGCTGCCAGCGCGGCAGAATACGCTGCGTACAAGCGGTGCCAGGATTCATGATTCCCCGTTGAATAGAGTTCGTAGCGTTGTTCAATGTACAACTCGCCGTGTGCGCGCGCCTCTTCGATGAACGGCGCTTGACCGGTGGTCAGCCCAGGGGTCAATACCGGCCCGGGGGGCAATACTCCAGGGGACACGGATTCAGGCATGGTCCCTCCAGTGATTTCCAGTCTCTGCCCACAAGCTAGCAAAGGATTATTTCGAATGCAACCCACACTTCGGGGGTGCTAACTCGCGAAGTTCGGTGTTAACATGGAAATAATTCACGGAGCTGGGAGCCACCGAATGCCTCTTGTTCCGCCCTACATTGAGTCGCTTCGGCCCTATGAAGCGGGCCGCAGCGTAGAAGACATTCAGCTTGAATTCGGTCTGCGCGATGTCATCAAGCTGGCATCGAACGAAAACCCACTGGGCTGTTCGCCGCTTGCACTGCAAGCCATGCAGCCGTCACTTGCTGAACTGCACCGTTACCCTAACGGCGGGCGTGACTTGCGCGCGTACTGGCCCGCGAGTTCAATCTCGAAGATCGAGAACGTGATAGCAGGCAGCGGATCCGAAGGGCATCATGTCGAACATCATTCGCGCATTTTTGTGCGATGAGGACGAGGTGCTGACGACGGAGTCCGCATTCATCGGTTTCCAGGTTCTGGCGAAATCACGCGGCGTGAAGTACCGCACCGTCCCTTATCGCGACTGGCATTACGATTTGCCGGCGCTCGCCGGCTGCCATCAACGAACACACGAAGATCATTTATCTGGCGAATCCGAACAATCCGACCGGGACGATTTTCACTCGCGCGGAATTCGAACGAGTTTTACAGCCAGGTGCCGTCCCGCGTGCTGATCATTCTCGATGAGGCCTACTTCGAGTACGCCGTAGCTAATCCTGACTATCCCGATTCGATGAATTACCGCCACGACAACGTCATCACGCTGCGCACGTTCTCTAAGATACATGGACTGGCTGGCGTACGCATCGGATACGGCTTCGCGCATGAATCAATTGATCCGAAATCTGCTCAAGGTGAAACTGCCGTTCGAGCCAGGCACGCTGGCGCAGGCTGCCGGTATGGGCGCGCTGGCAGACAAGGAGTTCGCTGCAACGATCGATCGAACTAAACGCGCGCGGTGTGCGGCTCCTGACGTGCTGCACTGCAGCAACTTGGATTGGAGATCGTTCCGTCCGAAGCGAATTTCGTAATGGTCGTGCTGCCTGACGAGACGCGAGTGCGACCGCATCGCCTTGAGATCTGCTCAAGCAAGGCGTAATCACGCGCCCGCTGCGAGCATTCGGATTACCGCAATGCCTCCGTATATCGACGGGAACTGACGAAGACAATGAGCGGTGTATCGAGCCTTGAGCAAAGACGCTGGCTGGCAAAATCGCTGTTGGATGACAGGAGCTTGCCATGTCACAAGTGGCCGAACGACTTGCACTCAATCTGGATTTCCTTCCGCTGCAGGGGAACGGATCATATCGAGTTTTATGTTGGCAACGCAAAGCAGGCGGCGCACTATTACCGCTCGGCGTTCGGGATGAAGCTGGTGGCCTACAGCGGTCCTGAAACCGGAGTCCGCGGGCGAGCCTCGTATGTGCTGCAGCAGGACAAGATCCGGTTCGTGCTGACCACGGCACTGCAGCCCGACGATCCCGTCGCAGAGCACGTCCGGCTGCACGGCGACGGCGTTCACTCGATTGCATTGACGGTTGATGATGCGGAATCGGCCTATCGCGAAACGGTTCAGCGCGGTGCCGTGGCGTGCTCGAGCCTAACTGTTGCTGCAGGACGAACACGGCGAAGGTCGGGTGTCCGCAATTGCGTTATACGGAGACACCATCCACACTTTCGTGGAACGCGGGAAATACCAGGGCGCGTTTCTGCCAGGGTTCGTCGCCCGTCGAGTCCAACGACCTCGTTTGCCGCCCCGTCGGACTCAAGTACATCGACCACATCGTCGCGAACGTCGCGCTGGGCGAAATGAACGAATGGGTTCAGTTTTATGAACACGTGATGGGCTTCCGGCTGTATCAGACGTTCGACGACGAGGACATCAGCACCGAATACTCCGCGCTCATGTCGAAGGTGATGGCCAACGGAAATGGCCGCATCAAGTTCCCGATCAATGAGCCGGCGCAGGGCAAGCGCAAATCGCAGATCGAAGAGTATCTCGATTTCTACCAGGGTCCCGGCGTGCAGCACATCGCAATGGCGACGGACGACATCATCGAGACCGTCTCGCGCATGCGCGATCAGGGGGTCGAGTTTCTGCGTGTTCCGCAGACCTACTACGAAGATCTGGATGAGCGCGTCGGGCAGATCGACGAAAGCGTGGACCAACTCGCCGAGCTTGGCATTCTGGCGGATCGCGACGATGAAGGCTACATGCTGCAGATCTTCACGAAGCCCGTTGAGGATCGTCCGACGCTGTTCTACGAAGTCATCCAGCGCAACGGAAGCCGCGGTTTCGGGAAAGGAAATTTCAAGGCGCTGTTCGAGGCGATCGAGCGCGAACAGGCGCTGCGGGGCAATCTGTAATGAAGCTCTGCACGTTCGAGATTCGCACGCAGCTTGGAGTCCGGCAGCGTCTGGGCGCGCTGATTCCGAGCGGGAATCGTAGATCTCAATGTAGCGTGCGCATGGATGCTGGAGAAGGAAGGCGAGGCCGCGTCCGCACGAAGCTTGCGGCCGTTGTGTGCCGGACAACATGCTGGAGTTCTTGCAGGAAGGTGAGACCGCAAGCTGCTATGCGGCGAAGGTGCTTGCGGCATTTGATCCGGACGCCACGGGCTCCAGCGGAGAGACACTGCTCTACGCGCCAGACTGAAGTGACGATGCTCGCGCCGCTGCCGAACCCGCCGTCGCTGCGCGATTTCTACGCTTTTGAAGATCACGTGAAAGTGGGCTTCGAAAAACGCGGCGAGCCGATGCCCGAAGAGTGGTATGAGATGCCCGTCTATTACAAGAGCGGCCACCACAACATCATCGGCGCCGGTGCGGACGTGCTCTGGCCGTCGTTCACAGAGAAGTTCGATTACGAACTGGAACTTGCTGCCGTGATCGGGCGCAAGGGCACGAACATCAAAGCGGAAGACGCGCGGAAATTACATCGCGGGCTTCACCGTAATGAACGATTTCAGCGCGCGCGACATCCAGAAGAAGGAGATGAAGGTGCGGCTGGGTCCGGCCAAGGGCAAGGATTGGTGCACTGCGCTCGGACCCTGGCTGGTGACGCCCGACGAAGTGGGCGACCCGTACGACCTCGAGATGACGGCGAGCATCAACGGCGAACTCTGGTCGCGCGGCAACTCGCGATCGCTCGTCTGGAAGTTTGAAGACATGATCGAATTTCTGACAAAGGACGATACGATTTACCCCGGAGATGTCATCGGTTCCGGCACCGTCGGGACCGGATGCGGGCTCGAACTGGACCGTTGGGTGCAACCCGGCGACGTCATGGAATTGCAGATCGAAAAGATCGGCGTGCTTCGTAACAGGGTCGTAAAGCGAACGGAGTAGATCCACTATGTATCCGCTCAAAAAAGGAAAGTTCTCGCAACAGGCGCATGTCGCGCTTGCCGCAGGGCACGTATGAAGAAGAGCATGGCCGCAAGGGCTTCTACGGCAAATCGGCGCACCTCTATCATGCGCATCCACCGACTGGCTGGATCCGCTTTGAGGGCAAACTGCGGCCGCATTGCTTCGATCTGAATGCGCTGGAACCAACGGACCAGACTGACCCGTGCGGGCGCCGGTGGCGTTTCTGGGCAACAGCGACGTGAAGCTCTACGTGTCGCGGCGTTCTGAGCCGATGCCGTTCTACTATCGCAATGCCGACGGCGACGAACTGATGTTCGTGCATCGCGGCGAAGGCGTGATCGAAACGGATTTCGGTCCGCTGCGTTTTGAAAAGGGCGATTACATCAACCTGCCGCGCGCCGTCACTTACCGCGTGATTCCGGAGATCGCGCGACAACTTCTTCCTGATCATCCAGTCGGAAACGGAATTCGATCAGCCGGAGAAAGGGCTGCTGGGCCACCACGCGCTCTACGATCCCGGCGTGATCATTACGCCGGAGCCCGCGCCGATGCTCGACGACAATCGCGAATGGGAAGTGCGCATCAAGGCTGACGAGCAGATCTCGAAAGTGGTTTATCCGTTCAACCCGATCGACGTTGTCGGTTGGAAAGGCGACCTCACCGTCTGGAAGTTGAACATCCGCGACATACGTCCGGTGACCAGTCCGCGCGTCCATCTTCCGCCCAGCGCTCACACCACTTTCATGACCCAAGGCGCCGTGATCTGTACGTTTCTGCCGCGTCCGCTGGAGACAGATGAACAGGCGTTGCGCGTCCCGTTCTTCCATCGCAACACGGATTATGACGAGTTCCTCTTCTATCACGACGGGAATTTTTTCAGCAAAGACAACATCAAGGCCGGCATGGCAACGCTGCACCCGCGCGGCATACATCACGGTCCGCATCCCAAGGCGCTTGCGAATCAGTCAAAGAAGACCGAGACGGACGAGTGCGCGGTAATGCTGGACGGATTGAAACCGATCCAGGTACTGCCCGCGGGCGAGAGCGTGGAGTGGAAAGAATACTGGATGAGTTGGATGGAGAAGCAGACTTGACCATTGATCCTACCGAACACGAGGCCCCTAATATCTACAAGCTAATGGTCGGCGCAATCGTTCCCGCGCCCGATTGCGTTCGTGTCGACCATCAGCGCGCAAGGTGTTCTCAACCTGGCTCCGTTCAGCTTCTTCACCGGCATTTCTGCGAATCCTCCGGTGATCTGTTTTTCTCCGATGGTGCGCGGCAGCGATGGCCAACGTAAGGACACGCTGCACAATATTGAGGCAACTCGGGAGTTCGTCGTCAACGTGGTGTCTGAGGAATTCGCGGCGAAGATGAACATGTGCTCGGCCGAGTTTCCGCCTGATGTGGATGAGTTCGCGATCTCTGGACTTACGCCGGTGCCGAGCGATTTGGTGAAGCCGCCGCGCGTGCGTGAGTCTCACGTGCAGATGGAGTGCCGCCTCCTGCAGGTGTTGCATGTAAGCCCAAAGCCACTGGGCGGCAGCATCGTCCTGGGCGAAGTGATTCGCTTCCACGTTGACGATGCTCTAATCGAGAATTACAAGATCGACCCTGACAAACTGTGTGCAATCGGCCGCATGGGCGGTCCTACTTATACGCGCACAACCGATCGCTTCGATATGCAACGACCGGTCGCGTCCGATTTCAAATCGACACTATAGGAGTGCAGCGTGAGCGGTAAGTGGATCTGGGAACCAACGCATGAATGGATTGCGCAGACCAACGTGCATCGCTTCATGCAGCGGCTTGGGCTTCCGACTGTGGCCGATTTCCTGCACTACTCCAGAGAGCATCCCGAAGAGTTCTGGGATGAAATGGTGCGCGAGGTCGGAATCGAGTGGTCTCACCCATTCGATCGAGTTCTCGATAAAACCGCAGGCGTCGAGTGGAGCCGCTGGTTCATCCACGGCAAGCTGAACATCGTGTGGAACTGTGTGGATCGTCATGCACACGGAGCCGCTGCTGTGCATCCCGCTATCCTCTGGGAGGGCGAAAGCGGAAACGTGCGTAGTATGACTTACGCGGAACTTGCTCTTCAGGTGAACCAACTCGCGCACGGGTTGGGGAGCCTTGGCCTCATCAAGGGAGATCGCGTAGCACTATGCATGCCGATGGTCCCAGAGGTGGTGGTCGCACTGTATGCCTGCCTCAAGCTGGGCCTGATTGCAGTGCCGGTATTTGCGGGCTTCGGTGCCGGTGCGATTGCGACAAGGCTCAATGACAGCGGCGCCCGCGTTGTCATCACCGCGGATCAACTGGAGCGGCGCGGAAAGCTGCTGCCGCTTAAGGACAAGATCGATCAAGCGCTTGCGCCGGGTACGCCTGTTGAGCACGTCATTGTATGGCGCTACAAGGGCCAGCCGACTATTTGGAAGGCTGGACGCGATCTGCGCTGGGACGAAATGCTGCAAAGCAGCAAAGAGGTCGCAGCACTGGAGATGGAGTCGGAAGATCACGCGCTGATACTCTACACCTCCGGCACGACAGGCAAGCCGAAAGGGGCTGTTCATACGCATGCGGGCGCGCTCGCCCAGACAACGAAAGAGATCTATCTGGGCTTCGATCATCACGCCGGCGACCGTTTTTTCTGGCTGAGTGATATGGGCTGGATGATGGGTCCGTGGGAGATGTTCGGCAATCACCATTTCGGCGGCACAGTATTCCTCTACGACGGAGCGCCTGATTATCCCGAGCCGGATCGACTGTGGCGCATGATTGAGCAGCATCGTATCAACACCTTTGGAATTTCACCCACCGCAATTCGAGTGCTCAACCGATACGGCGACGAGTTGCCTAAGCGCCATGACCTGAGTTCGTTACGTCTGCTGGGTTCCACAGGCGAACCATGGGATGAGACTTCGTGGATGTGGTTCTTTGAACAAGTTGGGGCACGCAGACTGCCCATTATCAACATTTCTGGCGGGACCGAAATCATCGGCTGTTTCCTGTTGCCGCTTCCCATTCAACCGCTGAAGCCGTGCACGCTGGGTGGACCCGCGCCTGGCATGTCGACTGAGGTCGTCGACGAGGCGTGCGGCGCGGTTCGGGGCCGCACCGGGTATCTGGTCTGCACGAAACCCGCTCCATCTATGACGCGCGGCATTTGGGGCGATCCGCAGCGTTATATAGAAACCTACTGGTCGCGCTGGCCCGGCATCTGGAATCACGGCGATTGGGCGAGCGTCGATGAAGACGGCTGCTGGTACCTGCATGGCCGTGCCGACGAATCGATGAACGTTGCCGGACGGAAGGTGGGCCCGGCCGAAATCGAACAGGCCCTAATGGAGCACCCGCTGATTGCAGAGGCTGTAGTGGTCGGTGTTCCGGACGAGATCAAGGGCGAAGCGATCATTGCGTTCGTCGTTCCAAAGACCGGCGCCACTCTCAGTGACGTGACTCTCGATGAGATTGCGACAAAGGTTGTCGATAACCTCGGCCCCACCCTTCGGCCAACAAAAATACACGCAGTCAAGGAACTGCCGAAAACGCAAAGCGGTAAAGTAATGCGCCGATTGATTCGGCAAACGTACATGGGTCTCGCGCCCGGCGATGTATCTTCTGTGGCTGACCCCACCGCCCTCGATGCCTTCGCTACACTAGATTAGTTACATTGTCGGCTTGGCTTCTTCATGTCGGAATCTCCAGAAAGAGCGGCGTGCTGGGAACGGGAGTACCGCACGCTGCTGGAAAGTCTTCCGGACGCGGTGTTTGTGCAGGATATGCATGGCCGTGTGCTGCTCGTCAACGAAGCCGCCCAACGGCTGAGCGGCTTCGCGAAGCATGAACTTCTGGGCATCAACATGCGTCAGTTACTGACGCCGCAATCCTATATCGACCTTTGTGACTTGCTGGCGCCCGCTGAAACCGGTTTGAAACCATCCTGGTGCATTGCGGAGTTAGTAAATCTGAGTGGTACTCATATTTCAGTTGAGCTGCATCCTTCGGTGGTCAGTGACGGCGGTCGATGCCACCTGATCGCACGAGAACTTACTGAGCACAATCTCTCTGTCGAAGCTGCACATAACAGTGAGTCCAGATTCCGCCTGATGGCGAAGAACCTCACAGATATGGTGCTGGCGTACGACATGCAGCGCCGGCTAATTTTTGCAAACCCCGCAGCGCGGGACCTGACGGGCTACTCGCCCGAGGATCTGGAACGTGAACAGTTCATTTGCTGGATTCACCCGGATGATCGCGAGCGCATGCTCAGCCATTGGGACAGACTCTTCATAGGCGAGTCCTTCTACGAGGAAGAATACCGGCTTGTCACGAAAGACGGCCGCATCAAGTGGGCGGTCGCATCCTGGGGCCCCATTGTTGACGACCACGGTGAACAGGTCGGCGTGCAAGGCCGCGAACGCGACGTTACAGAACGGAAGCTTGCTGAAGAGACCTGGCATCAAACCGAGCAGCGCCTGCGCATCGATGAAGAACGCTACCGGGCATTGTTTGAGAATTCCCCGTTTCCGATGTGGGAAGAGAATTTTTCCAGTGTGAAAGAGTATCTTGAACTGCTGTTGCGTTCTGGCGTTCACGATTTGCGAGAGTATCTGAATACTAACCGTGAGGCGGTTGAGGAATGCCTGCGACGCGTGAAAGTTATCGATGTTAATCGCGCTGCACGCGAGTTCTATGGCACCGCTGACAAGCAGCAACTTCTTGAAAGCCTCCCGCAGCTGTTCGATGATCAAGCCTTTGAAACCTTTCGCGATGAGATCGCGACACTTGCGGAGACCAACTCTGTTTTCAAGACTGAGTTTCTGGCAAGAACGCTCAAGGGTGAGCCGCGTTCGGTCAGCATGATCGTTACGGTGACGGGCTCTCCGAATCTCGATTGGTCCCGCGTAATCGTTTCGTTTTTCGATATCACAGACCGCAAGCATCTGGAAGAACAGGTGCTGCAATCGCAGAAGCTGGAAAGCCTGGGACGCCTTGCTGGTGGCATCGCGCACGACTTCAACAATCTGCTTACTGTGATTAACGGCTACAGCGACTGGCTGCTGAAACAACTCGACCCGCAGGACACCGTCGGAAGCTGCATTGCAGCAATCAAGAGCGCGGGCGAGCGTGGTGCGGAACTGACGCAACAGTTACTGGCATTCAGCCGTAAACAACCAGCGCAATTACGACCGATGAGCGTGAACGTACTCGTACAGGAATCGCAGGAGTTGCTGCGGCGTATGATTGGTGCGGATGTGACACTCACGCTCTCGCTCGAACCGGATTTGGGCGCGGTTAAAGCAGACCAGGGACAGATGCATCAGGTGCTCATGAACCTGGTGATGAATGCACGTGAAGCGATGCCAGGCGGGGGTGCACTCACCATCGAGACTGCAAACGTCTGCCTTGGTACAAGCCTGCAGGAACAAAATACCCCGGGCGGAAGGCCGTTCGTGCGGCTCTCTGTGGTTGACACTGGCCAGGGAATCGATGAGCCGACCAGAAAGCATCTGTTCGAGCCGTTCTTCACAACCAAGTCGGTGCGCAAGGGCACCGGCTTGGGATTGGCTACCGTGTTCGGAATTGTAACGCAGGCCGGCGGACACATCTCCGTCACGAGCGAGGCTGGAAAGGGTGCAGCGTTCAAGATCTACTTGCCGAGCATCGACAGCCCTGCAATGCACGAGGATGTTCGTCGAGATGACGTCGATTCCTTCCATAGTTCCGGCACTGTGCTCGTCGTTGAGGAC
Organism: Bryobacteraceae bacterium; assembly: GCA_963793625.1. Lineage (GTDB taxonomy): Bacteria > Acidobacteriota > Terriglobia > Bryobacterales > Bryobacteraceae. The sequence continues at coordinate 118,151 of CAWCAT010000001.1, forward strand.
CAGGAAGAAGTGCGGCGCCTCACTTGTATTCTGCTTCGCGAGCTTGGATTCGACATCCTTGCAACTGCAGATGCGAGCGAAGCGCTGATGATCATGGAGCAGCATGGATCACGCATCCAGATCCTGCTCACCGACATCATCATGCCGGGCATGAATGGGCGCGAACTTGCGGAGAGGTTGCTACACACTTACCCGGCATTGAAGGTGATATTCATGTCCGGCTACACAGACCGTGTCATGGGTGAAAACGGCGAAATCGAAGCTTCTCTCGCATTCCTGCCGAAGCCTTTCACGCGCGCGAAGCTGATCGAGGTTCTTCGTAAGGTCGCGAACTAGCAAACACATATGCACAAGATAATTCGTGTAATTACATTAGGCTGCGCATTGATGGCAGTGCTACCGGCAGCACAGACACCCGAACCAGCCAAGCCTCTGCGCGTGGCGATTGCCGGACTGGTCCACGGTCATGTGGATGGGTTCCTGCGAAGCGCACGCAACCGGCCGGATATCCAGATCGTCGGCATCTTTGATCCGGATGCTGCACTGCAGCAAAGATACGCGCAGCGCTATAGTCTCGCGAACGCTTTGTTCTTCAGCGACCTCGGCGCAATGCTTGACAAGGTCAAGCCGGAAGCAGTGGCGTCATTCACCAACACTTTCGATCACGCGATGGTTGTCGAAGCCTGTGCGCTGCGCAGCACTCACGTGATGATGGAAAAACCGCTTGCCGTCAACATGCAACAAGCGCGCGCAATCCAGAACGCGGCTACGAGTGGCGGCATCGAAGTGATCGTCAATTATGAGACCACGTGGTATGCCAGCCACGGCGCGATGTGGAACATCATCAAAGAGAAGCGCGCCGCGGGCGATATCCGCAAGATGGCCGCGATGGATGGACATCAAGGGCCGAAGGAAATCGGTGTCGGTCCCGAATTCCTCGGCTGGCTCACAGACCCCGTGAAGAACGGTGCCGGTGCGCTATTTGATTTCGGCTGCTATGGAGCCAACCTGATGACCTGGATGATGGACAACCAGCGCCCACTGTCAGTCACTGCAGTGTTGCAGCGCATCAAGCCGCAGATTTACTCCAAGGTGGACGATGAAGCGACAATCCTACTGGAATATCCGCAGGCACAAGGGATCGTGCAAGGTTCCTGGAACTGGCCGTTCAGCCGCAAAGACTTCGAAGTGTATGGACAAAACGGCTACGCGATTGCGACCGGCGGCAACGGCCTGCGCGTTCGTCTGCCGCGCGAACAGGAGCAAACTCAAACGCCCGCGGCTTTGCCGGCAGAGGAACGAGATTCGATTTCCTACCTGAACGCGATTGTTCGCGGCAAACGCAAGCCCTCTGGATTGTCTTCGCTCGAGAACAACATGATTGTTACCGAGATTCTGGAAGCGGCCCGCGAGTCGAGCCGCACCGGCAAGACGATTCGTTTGCCTGCGCGTTAACCTTCGATCTTCAGAGAGATTGTTCATCTACGCTGCTATTGCACCAAAGGAGTGACCGTCAGGTCCCGGATTTCCACCGGGCCATGATCGCCCTGCACGCTGATGGGCCCCGGCGTTGCTTCGTCCGCATCGTTTGCGATCGCGGTGAACCCTTCGATGATTCCCTTGTCGATCACTGTCTTGCCGTTGACCACGACGGTGAGGGTCCGTCCCACCAGGCGGATGTCATAGGTCTGCCACTCGCCGGCAGGCTTGCTGGCATTCACGCTGGGCGCGATTCGGCTGTAGAGCGAACCGGCGCTGTGGGTGTTTGGCGGCTTGCCGTAATCCTCAAGAATTTGGATTTCATAGCGCCCGCGCAGGCCGATACCGCCGTTCGTATGCTCGCCGAGACGGAACTCGCAATGCAGTTGGAAATTCCAGAACTTCTGATCTGAGACCAGATTGTTGGCGCCGGCAACGTTCTTAAGAATGCCGTCTTCCGCCTTCCAGCCCAGGGCTTTCCCGGTGATCATCGGCTTCCACCCGGAGAGGTCTTTGGCATTGAATAGCTTCACGGGCTTGCCAGGCTTCCAGGAGGTGTCGTCCTTTTCTTTGATTACCGGGGCGCGTACGCCGGTCCAGAGGGTCCTTTGAGACTCCTTGCCTTCTATAAAGAACTCGCCGGCCAACTTCTCGCCCACCAACTTAGCCTGATAAATGAGGCGCTGCTTCGGAGTTCCGCGCTCGAAAACGAAACGAAGCATGCCGTCTTTCGTACTGATCTCGGGAATGTCGTTCATGTCGCCGCCGGGCGCGCCGACAAAACGACCGCTCGGTTTGGGCGTTCCGGCTCCGTTTACCTCCAACCACCAGACGCGGCCGTTGGAGAGGTTGGGCTGGATAACCCAACGCCCGTTGAACTGTTCATCGGCACCCAAAAGCGCCCCGCAAAGCATGAGAAATGGAATTAGAATACGCATGGCACGCCCACTGTATCACTCCAGTGAGCGGCCATTCAAGGCCAGCCAGATTGGCCTTACCAGGGGGCCTAAAGTATCACAAAAAACCATTAAGAGACTAAAGTGAAGAGAACCCATGAAGACTAATGCGACACGAGTGCTCGATAACCTGGGCATCCACTATGAACTGCGCGACTATGAAGTCGATCCTGATGATCTGCGCGCGGAAGTTGTCGCGGCGAAAGTCGGACTGCCCCGGAGCAGGTGTTTAAGACTCTGGTGGCGCGCGGTGATCGCAATGGCGCCTGCTTTGCCGTGATCCCTGGTAACGCAGAACTCGATCTGAAGGCACTCGCGAAATTGAGTGGCGACCGCAAGATCGAATTGGTGCCGCTCAAAGAAGTACAACCGCTCACCGGGTATATTCGCGGCGGCGTCACAGTGCTGGCGGCGAAGAAGGACTTCCCGGCTTACGTCGATGAAACTGTCATTCTCTTCGATGTAATTTCGGTGTCGGCCGGAATGCGGGGCACGCAGATCCTGATTGCTCCAGACGATTATGTCCGTGCCGTCAACGGAATTGTTGGCGAAATCGCTCGCGAAAAAGAGTCCGACTAAGTACTTTCACTTACAGACGAGCCGGCTTCGCACTTAGCATGGAATTATGTCGCCTTTTGTTTTCCTGGCGCTCGCTGCGGTTACGCTAAAGGACCCCACATACCCACTGCGTAGCGGATGTTCTGCGCACGATTCCGTGGTGGCGGAATTGCGCCAGGGCGATGAGATCAAAATCAAGTTCTCAATCACGGGCGAAGGCGGCGGATGTTTTAAAGTCTCGACCGCAAAAGGCAATGGATATCTACCGGCGGCCGCGCTCTCCAGCACCGAGGAATTCGAAAAGGCGCGCCAGGCCGGTGCTACGCTGGAAATCACAAAGGTGATCTCCGCCGGCTGCGAAGGCGGGCCCCTGGCTCAATCCGCTGGTCTCCGCGGCCCGCATGTTGGAAGATAATCGGCCGGACCAGGCACTGACGGTGCTGCAGCCGCGCTGCAAGCCGGGCCGAAAGATCCACAGGTTCTCGCGCTCGCAGGCATAGCAGCCTATCGCAGTGACAATGTGCAGCGTGCGGCCTGGTATTGGAAAGAGTCGCTCGAGTTGCGGCCGAACGCCGGAATCCAACAGATGTATAACAAGGCGCTCAAGGAACTCAGCGCAGATGTGAGCACGGAGAAGAAGTTCGGTTCGCGTTTTGTGCTGCGCTATGACGGACAGGTTGTAAGCGAAGAGACCGCGCGCAGCATGGTTGCTGTGCTGGAAGAAGAATACGCGCGCATCAATGCGGAGTTGGGTTGCCAGGCCGGGGAACGCATCACCGCCGTCGTCCAGACCCGCGAGGCCTATCACAAGAGCACGGAAGCAGCCGAGTGGAGCGGCGGCCAATTCGACGGCCGAATTCGGATTGCGCTGTTGGAGCGGGACACCGTGGGTCCGCGTACACGACGTGTATTCGCGCACGAAATAGCGCACGCCTGCATCGCCAGCCTGGGCCGCTGGCCGGCCTGGCTCCACGAAGGACTTGCCCAAAGGCTTTCGGGTGACGTGCAGAATCCTGCGGTGAAAAGGCAGTTGAAGAATGCTTTGCGTGACGGCGCCATTCCGCGAGTGGACCGGCTTTCTCAGAATTGGTCCCGGCTCAGTTCTCAGCACGCGGCACAGGCCTACAGCCTCGCTCTGGCAGCCGTCGAGGCGTTCTATGACGAGTACGCACAACTGGGCATGCGGAACCTGCTGCGCAATCCTCAAATGCTCGCGCAGGTAGTCGACCACGTGAACAGAAAACTCGCGGAATAGATCTGAGACTTAATTGGTCGGATTTGCTACAATGGCCTCGTGCCGAAAGTAACATTTCTCCCCGACAACATCACGGTCGAATTCGACCCATCCACGATGCCGTACTCGGAGCATGGGAAGCCAGCTTCCATCCTGGACATCGCGCTGAATAATGGAATTCACCTGGAACATGCCTGCGGGGGGAATTGCGCCTGCACGACTTGCCACGTGATTGTGAAGAACAACACGGACAATAGCCTAGACGAGATGACGGACGACGAAGCAGACCGCCTGGACGGCGCCGCTGGTCTCACGTTGCACTCGCGCCTGGGCTGCCAGTGCGTGGTCCAGGGCGACATTACGGTCGAGATCCCGAACTGGAATCGCAACTACGTTAGCGAAGGCGGCGGGTCTATGAACCTTGGCGACGCGATTCCTGTCGGAAAGAAATAGACCAGACGGCAAGTCCGGCGAGCACGGCAGCCAACCCTGCACCTACGGCGTTCCAGCGCAACATCACTGAGGGTTGCGCTGCCATGCGAACCACATCGCCAGCCAGCATGGCCCAGAACGCGCCCAGACCGAAGCTGAGCAAATCACTACCACTGGTTCTCCAGAGCAACAGTATGAGCCCAACAGCCGCCCAACCGAGCGCGAAATAGAATATCCCCTGCAGGATAGTTTGCGATTGGTTAATTGCGAAGACAGCGACAACTCCGCACACCACCATCCATAGCCGCCGTGGTGGGAAAAAGTAAGCTGCGGCGTAAGCCACGACTGCCGCAGCCCCGACCAACACCCCTGCTACCATTAGTGCCGATTCGAGGGCGGCAAGTCCGGGCAGGATCGAATCCACACCGGGCAGATGCCACAAAGGCACGTTAAACCTTGGGCCTGGCAATCGCAGACTCACCCCGCTGGCCAACGCGCCTATACCTGCAACGAGAGCAGCGACCGCCAGTGCGCGCAACCAACTAACCCCGGGCAGACGCCGGTCCCCTTCGATTTGTTTGCGGAAGACATCGACACTCAATGCTCCGGTGAATGCGGCCAGAGCCAAACAGGACCACTCCCATTGCAGCAGTGAGTACCGCGCGCACCTGAAAGTCGTTCAGCGGCGTCGCTGTGTTGTAGGAGGACAGCAGTTGCGGCATTCGGTTGAGATCAGAGGCGATGGCAAGAGCCATTCCAGCGACTCCGAACAGAGTGTAGGTTCGCCATGCAAAGCGGTGTTTCCCGCTCGCTACGCGCCGGATCAGCGCCAGCGTTAAGGGCAGCAAAAACGCTCCGATCATGCCAGGCAAAAGTAAGCGCTGCAGGCGAGGCTTTTCGAAATCCCGCAGCCATTCTTCAGGTAATTTCAGAAATCGCCGGTAGCCGGAGAGTTCATTTCCGATGACATCCACAGTGACGCGCGCTTTCGCGTCCGCCACTCCACGAGTCGGGTCTTCGAATACAAACGAGTGGTCTGTGCGTTTGTCGCGCTTTTCCTGCTGCGCATCGACCAGGCGCCAGTTCGCATCCTGCAACACCTTTTCCGCGACTTGACGGGCTTCCGCTTGTGACAAATTCGCGCCCGGGGCCTTTTCATCCAGCATGTGATCTACGCGATATACGACCCCGCGCTGATCCACATACACACGCCACTCCTCTTTCTGCTGATCGCGAAAATAGCGCATCAGCCAGATGGCGGTGGCTTTGGAATTCTCGACCGTTCGGTTCGCGGTATGGACATCGGAATTCCGGCGCAGGTACTCAAATTCTGAGCTGTTGAGATTGGCGGCGAAGGACGTCACCTTGCGCCATTGTTCCGGATCCAGTCCGCGCTTACGCATTTCATCATCAGCCACTCTTGCAGCCTGCTCGCGAGAGAGGCGCACGCGGATGAAGTCTCCAAACGGTTGCGTGTGAATCAGGAGGGCGCAGGCGAGTGCCACGGCCGCGGCGACGTATAACCAGCGAACCCGCCATGCTGGCGTAACCGGCGGAAGCGGATCCGGGACAACCTCCAGCACAGGTTCAATGGGCGCGGGAATCGCACGATTCAACAGCGACTCGTCTGAAACGAACCCGCCCTGGCGGCGATAGGCCACCAACGAAACAATCAGCGGCAGCAGGACGACACCCGAAACCAGCGCGCCGCTCAACTTGAAATACAGGCTTTGAGACTGGAACAGAAACGTCCCGATCAGCACCGCATCGACCGTGTAATGCCAGATCAGCGTCGCAAGAATTCCGAAGCGCAGCATCAAAAAACCGGCCGCCACGCCGATCACTCCTACCTCAATTCCGCGAATGTAGCCGGGCTGTTGCGGATAGTTTGCATGCAGGAAACCCCACACAAACGCGGGAATAATCACCGCCAGCCAGATTGGCATTACGCGCCGCAGCAACGGTATAGCGAAGAGCCGGAACCAGAACTCCTCCGAACTCGCCGCCATCAGGGAGATCGTCAGCGGGTAGATCCATGGCAGCGCGGTCAACAACAGATCCGAGTAAGCAACATCCTGTGGACTCCATACGCCGAAGCGCCGCCCGAGCACATAGAACAGGCACACAAACGCGATGTGGAATGCGGCGAAGCCGTAACCCACCACAGTCGCGCGAAAGAATTCCTTAGTGCGCACGCCACGCGCGGTGAATGCGGATCGCAGGGAGAGGCGTGCCGGAAAGTCCGCGCGATAGAGTGGCTCCCCCGCCCCTGCGGCCAGAATCATATACAGAAAAATGCCCACTCCGGCGCCCAGCCCCTGCAACAATCCCATCAGCACGGATTGCGGGATCGGCGAACTGGTGGGCATCTGATCGACGAAGAAAGGTAAGCTGTTGTACTCGTTCGCAATCATGAACACGGCGACCGTGCCCGCAATCAGCACGAGGGGTTTCCAGTGTCAAATTGCCGCGGCGTGTAGCCAGGAACACCGTTACCAGTGCCGCGAGCCCGAGAGGAAAATACAGGCTTTCCGCGAAGAGTGCGTAGAGCGTATTTTTCGAACGCAGCGCCTGAAAACTGCGCAGCCACGCTTCGGGCACGTGCAGGAACTCTTCGATAGTTCCCGATCTGATCGCCTTGCACGACGACACGCCGGCGATACGTTGCGTCCTTCGCGCGAAAGCCTTCCTGCTCCCACGTGAAGACGTAATCGAAACGCTTGGGCCGCTCGCGCAACTGCTCTTCGACCAGGCGCTGCGCAACACCGGTCTGCTCGGTCAAAAACTTTTCCGCAATCGAGCGCGCCGCATCCATTGAGAGTCGAGCGCCGGGCAGATCTTCGCGCACTGTATGTTCGAAACCGACAAGGCGTCCAGCCGGGCTGATGTAGGCGACCAGCTCTTCTTTGTTCGGAGGCTGAAACCAGCGCGCACGCCAGCGCCAGACCGAAACCGGACCGGCCATTAGCCGGTTGGCTTCTTCAAGTCCAAGTTCGCGTTCCAGATACAAGCGCGCGTCGTCGTCGGCGTCAAATAGAGTGAGATTGCGAAAGCGCTCGGGGTGCAACCCGCGAGTTTTCAGGAAGGCCTCGGCGCGAGTTGTAATCTCGTCACGCGAGTATTTCAGATCGATGGATGCCTGAGGAAAAGCGGCGCTGTAGTTCGCTCTAATTACGAAGAGCGACAGCGCCACCACGAGCAGAACGAACAGTATGAGGCGGCGATCACTACCCTCTATCCGGGTTGCGTTCATGTCCTTGATTATGCGGCAGCCGCCCACTGCCGAAAACTATTTATTCCGGAGGAAGCGTGTTCACCAACGGAAATGAAACGATGTTGCTGACGTAGATGTCCTGCGCAATCGTGGCTTGCGTCAGAGGATTTGTGGGCAGATCGGAATTCAGTTCGAGATGAACTTCATAGATTCCGATTGCGCCCAGCTTCAGACCGGCAAACAGTACGTTCGCAGTCTTTCCGCCAGCCAGCGCCGAGACAAATTCATTCGCTTCGTTGTAGTAGGCGCCATCGTACGCAGTGCCCGTAATCGCAGCCTGTTGAGCCTCGGTTGGCTTCACAAGACCGAGCCCTGTTGCGTACATAACCACGGTCTCGCCGGGTTGCGCCGGATTCTCTTCGGTCACACGCGAGCCGGCCACATTGGCGCAGCACAGTCCGGAATTTGTCGCTGTGATGATTACCTGTGCGCCTTCTACTGTTGATCCGCCGATCGCGATACCGTTGCCTTCAGGACCCGGCACACGCGCTTTGATGCGGATACGTGTAAATACACCGGCCGGGAACGCCTCCACTTTCGGATCGGAGTTGATCAGGTTGATCAATCCGTCGCGAATGCTTGCAAGCGTGTCATCAGTCTGGACCGTGTAGGTGTATTTGCGGTCTTCAATCGTTACTGTTGCAGTGTCGCCCGCGTTCGCCGTGCCATCCACGGAAATGGTGCCGGTTGCATAACTGCTGTAATGGTAAACGATACCCGGACGGGGGTCAGTTCCATCCTCCGCATACAGGCCGGGATTCTGAAGCACGATCGGCACAGAGATCGGAGTGGAAACCAGAACCCTGCCGTCACTGCGAGCCGAGCGCACATAAGCATTGATACTTGTGGCATCGGAAACTTCGAAAGGAACCTGGGCCGTGATCTGATTGGGTGAAACGTACATCAGGGGCGCCTCGATACCATCGAAGTACACGCGAACGCCGCCCAGTGTGCGCGGCAGGTTCACGGCGTTTGCAGGCGCGGAAACTTCGATGTCAGAGAGATCTTCTCCGTTAATCGTGACCAGCGTACCAGGAGCAATCTTTGCCGCGTTCTGGCCACCGCCGAGCGTAGTACCGCCGGTGGAAACGATGATTACTGCCGCATCGGACGTAGTTGCCGAGTATTCGACGGTGTTGCCTTCTTCACCGGGATGGCGTGCCGTAAGGATCATCTGATTCAGACTCGGATTGGGCAATGCAATAACGAGCGGATCACCGCCGTTCGCATTGATCAGGTCAATCAGCGTCAGAATAACTTTCGAGAAGGTGTCGTCCTTGAGGATCTTGTACTTGTAGTCCTTGCCGCCTTCGGTCAGACCGATGTGAATCGTGACTTCGTCGTTTTCTTTAACTTCGCCGCTGAATGTCAGGGAACCGATCGCGTACACTGCGCGGCTCGCTGAATTGCGCACGCCGGTCGCGGGCAGGTTTGCCTCACCGACCGAGAAGACCATGACGCGCCGATCGTAAGGATCGCTGACGTAGAGATTTCCGCCGTCAAGCGCGAGGGAAAGTGGAGTGCGGATCTGGTCCGCGGCGGCAATGTCGTCCTGCGTGGAGAAATCAAATGCGGTCTGGTTCCCGAACGGATCAACTTGCCCGAGGATCGCATCTGCTGCCTTGCCGCTTGTCAGCGGAATGGTATTGTACAACATCACGCGGTCGTTACCGCTATCGGCCACGAACAGCCGAGTGCCATCAGAAAGCGCAAACCGCGGGAACTCCAGAGTGGTTGCACAGCGCGCGGGATAAGTCTTCGCGCCCTCGGCGTCTACACCATTCGACTCGCACAGCAGACGGGAATTGTTCGGAATGTAGGACGTCAGATCCGGCTGCCCCAGCGCAACATCCGCAGGTGCGTGATTCGAGGTCGGAATGGAGTTCCAGATCAGAACTCTGCTATGTCCGAAGTCCGATACAAACAAACGCTTGCCGTCGGAGGTTACAGATACCGGGTTCGACATGTTCCTCGATGTCGGGGTAAGTGTGAAATCTACAGTCGGGGTAAAGCCGCTTGTTAAATCTGGCTGACCCACTACCAGATCGGCAGCCTGACCGTTCCTGGTTGGAAACGTGTTCCAGATCAGAATGCGGTGATTCTGGGTATCGGCCACCATCAACCGGCCGTCCTGAATCCAGACGCCTTGCGGACCGCGCAGGGTCGTTGCAGTTGTCGCGGCAGCACCTTTTGTGAAATCAGTTTGTCCCAGGACCAGATCCGCCGGTGCTGCATCGCTATTGGGGATCGAATTCCAGATGAGAATGCGGTTATTGTTGGTATCGGCAATAGCCAGGCGCCTGCCATCGGAAGAGACGCCCGTCGGCTGTCGCAAGCCCGTCTGCGACAGTGAGATCTCTGTGGTCGTGAAGTCTTTTTGTCCGAGCACCAAATCGGGCTGCCCGACGCATGCCGGACAACGCGGCCCGTTGGTCTGTGACAATTCTTCGGTAACGCCGGGAACCTGTTGGGATAGGTTCTTGTAAATCAGGACGCGGTTGTTCACCGGAAACGAACCGACACGGTTCGAGTCGACGACAAACAGCATGTTGTTCGCAACAGCGACACCGCTCACGCCGCCCAACAGGGCACGTGACGCCAGCAGCGTATTGGGAGTGTCCACGTTCTGCTCGGCAACGGCTTGAGACGTGAACGTGGGTTGCCCGATCAGCAGGCGGGCTGCCTGTCCGGTATTAAAATCCGCCGCGAAACTACAACCCGCGGTCACAAGGAAGACGACACAATACTTCATCATGAATGTTTAGAGTTCTTAGTATACCAAGCTCTCCGACGTTGTTTATTGCCCGCCGGTTTCGCATTTTTACAGGAGCCTGCCTGGGTGCTTCCACGAAGTCTCAAGGCAGTTCCAAAACTTAGCCATTTACTCAATGAAATCAAGGTTTTTCAACGTAGCAGCGGGTTCTTTCTGATCGAAATTCGCAGTCGCAGCTTTTTGCCGTCCGTTCTCTAAAGCAACACCATACGGCGCATCCCCGAAAGGAAATGTCTGTTTTAGCAGCGCGAGGTCGCTACTGGTCTTCGCTTTTAGACCGGTGTCGCGCAGGAATTCGGCATTGAATTGAGGCATCCTCGTCGGAATCGCGATAATCGTCACATCTTTCCAGACATGCTTTGAAAGATCACGCGCGGCGCGATCGCAATGCGAGCACTCCGGATCGAAAAAGTACAGGTACACTTTACCCTGCTGCAGCGAATACGGCTGGCCGTCCACTGTGATAGTGCCGGGAGCTTTCAGACCCGTCTGCCGCATGATCAGAACGCCGTAAGAGGCACCGGCGAACACCGCGACCGCACCCAGAATCACCATTGCGCTGCGCAGGGATTCGGACGGCCTGGACCAGCGTATGACCACATACGCCATTGCCAGCATGATTCCGTCGCCGATGAAAAATCCGGCCCGACTGCGCGCTTGAGCCACGGGAAACAACTGCAATCGGCGCCCGCAAAGCATTGTAAAAGATGGCGAAGTACGCCAGGAACGCAATCAGCATCAAGGCGCAGAGCCACGCACCCCAGCGCCGGAAACGCGGGACCAGCAGCAAGATTCCGCTGAACACTTCCAGAATCCCGAATCCGATCGCTGTTGGCAGACTGAGCACGGAGGGCACCAGCGCCTGCGTCATGCGCGTCGCCGCATTCAACGGGTCTGTAATCTTCCACGTTCCCGAAACAAGAAACAAAGCAGCCAGCAGGACCGCACAGACTACGCAAGCTATTGTCTTCCAAGCGGGTAGATCGAAAGGCACGGCCTGATTGCCGGGTCGTGCGATACTGTCTTCCATGTTGTTCATTTTAGCCTTGTTTGCACTGCAGACAGGGGGGCCGCTGCTGCTCACGGATGAAATCGTCACCGTGCCCCCAACGCAGTGGCGCTCGGTTGACGTCTCGCTGCGGCAGAAACCCGCAGTTGTGGAGTGCATTTTTCATGCGGGCGACCACCCCGGTGTTCGCGTGGTTCTTATGACGAAAGACGCCGTAGAGCGCTTCCGTCGTGGAAACGCACATTCGATTCTCGCGGCCACCGCTTATCAGGCCGGAGGCACTCTCAAGTTTGCCGTCACCGAACCGGGCGATTATGCAGTTGTTCTCGATAATCGTTTGGACGGCTTCCGTACCGCCCAGGTTAGGTTGAAAGTGAATCTGACTTTCATGCCGGAAAAGCAGGCGACTGTGCGCCATCCCACTAAGCAACGTCAAGCCCTCGTAATTATGCTCAGCTTCCTGTTCTTCGCTGCCATCGTAATTCTTAGCGGATGGAAGCTGCGCAGCGCTATCGTTGAGCGAAATACTCGCCAGCAGCCGCCAGCGTTTTACTGATGTCCTCATCGCTGTGCGCGGCAGAAACGAAGCCGGCTTCGAACTGCGACGGCGCCAGGTAAATCCCGTGTCCCAGCATCCAGTGAAAGAATCTCCCGAACTCCGCGGTATCGGAGGTCTTCGCGGATTCGTAGTCTGTCACTTTCTCCCCCGTAAAGAAGAAGGTGAACATCGAGCCCACTCGATTAACCGTGACGCCTGCTGGAGCCGCTGCGCATAGCCGCGCGCTACGCGCTTCGAGCTGATCGTAAATCTCAGGATGCGTTTTGATGTGCCGCAACATTGCCAACCCCGCCGAGACCGCCAGCGGGTTCCCGGAAAGCGTTCCCGCCTGATACACCGGGCCTGAGGGCGCGACCTTAGCCATAATGTCCGCACGGCCGCCATAGGCGCCCACAGGCAGACCGCCCCCGATGATTTTCCCTAGCGTGGTCAGATCAGGATGGATTCCAAAGCGTTGTTGCGCTCCGCCGCGCGCCAACCGGAAGCCCGTCATGACTTCGTCGAAGATCAGCAGCGCGCCGTGCTTTTCGGTCAACTGCCGCATGGCTTCGCAGAAATCCCGGAGCAGGCGGCACACACCCCATGTTTCCCACGACCGGCTCCACAATCACAGCCGCGATCTGATCGCCGTGCTCACGGAATGCCAATTCAAGCGCGTCGATCGAGTTATACGGCAGCGCCAGGGTGGTGTCGGCAAATGCCTTCGGAACACCGACGGTATCGGGTATTCCGAGCGTGGCCATGCCTGAGCCAGCCTTCACCAACAGCGAATCCACGTGCCCGTGATAGCAGCCTTCGAACTTGATCGTCAGCGTCCGGCCCGTATAACCGCGCGCCAACCGCAGGGCGCTCATTGTTGCTTCGGTACCGGAGCTCACAAGCCGCACCATCTCCATCGACGGAACAGCATCACTGATTTCCTGCGCGAGGTCCACTTCACGCTCAGTTGGCGCTCCAAAGCTTGTCCCGATTTCAAGGACCTCTGTCAGCGCTTCCAGAATCGGAGGAAAGCGATGGCCCAGCAGCATCGGGCCCCACGAGCCGACGTAGTCGATGTACTCGTTACCATCGACGTCGAAAATGCGCGAACCATCGGCACGCGCTATAAACAGTGGTGCGCCGCCAACGCTGCGAAACGCGCGGACTGGGGAATTTACGCCGCCGGGGATCAGCTTTTGCGCACGGGCCATCAAGGCCTCGGAACGGGAGTGGTTCATAGGATTTAATTTTCGCCTGGAAGCAGACGGTGTAGAAAGAAATTGATCAGGACTTCGTGCATCGTGCCATTCAGATTCTTCAGCAGGCGGGCCTTCAGCGTCAGATAGCCCTGCGTTCCGGCGAACAGATCCTGCATCAGCGCCTGAAAGCGCGGACTGCGACGGATGAACTGGACCATGCGAACGGGCACTTTGCCGAACAGCAAATTGCCGATGAACACGCGCTGCGCGAAGCTTGATCCGAATTCCAAATCACTCGCGAAATCGTTCATCAGCATCTGCCGGTAGGCATGAGGTTTTTCGGCGAGGCTATGCTTATCGTTGACCAGTACCTGTCCCGCGAGATCTCCGGAGCGCATCGCGTAATAGATACCCTCACCGGTGATCGGGTCCACCAGACCCGCGGCGTCGCCAACTGCCAGCCAGCCGTCACCAGAGACACGATTTCTGCGCCATGCCTGAGTTTCCAGCGAAGGCAGCAAGTGACTATAGAATGCCGCGCCCTTCCAGTCGATGCCGCGTTCCAGCATGTACTGTTCCAGCCGCAGGCGCAAGGATTGCGCGCTCTCGCCCTTCCCGCAGATTCCTACCGAAAGGTGACCGCAGCGTGGGAAGACCCAGATATAGCCCTCAAGATTGGGCAGAAACTGGATATCGATGTGTTCCTGGTTTGATGGGATGTAATAGCCCAGCGCAGACATCGTGTCATTGCGCGTAAGCTGCGTTCCCACCTCACGAAACGGATTCCGTGCGCCTGTCGCGACCACGCAATAATCCGCTTCCATCTCGCCATGCCGGGTCTTCAGACGCCACTTGCGGCCGGAGCGATGCAGTTCGGTTACGCGCGTTTTTTCAATCTGCGCGCCCGCCGATTCTGCGCGGTCCAACAGCATGCGGTTCAGATCCAGCCGTGAGTAGATCACGAGCGGCTGTGTAAGCTTCAATTTGACGGTGCCGGCTCCCGGAGCAGTCAGGCAGGTATCCGTCACAAGCCGTTTTGGGATTTCGTTGTCAACCAGAAAAGGATACTGTTTGTAGGCTTTATAGGTCAGGCCGCCGCCGCAAGGCTTTTCCCAGGCGAGCTTTTCGTCAACAATAACTGTCTCGAGGCCCGCCGACGCGAGTCGGTGTGCCGCGAAAGCTCCTGCCGGTCCGCCTCCCAGAACGGCGACACGCTTCATTTCTTCTTCTCTACGTCAGAACCCTTCGCAGGCGGATGACCTGCAGGCATCTCTGCGCCTGCTCCTGGCATTGCGGAACCAGCTCCGGGCATTGCGCTGCCGGCGCCGTGCGAACTCGAACCAGCCTTGCCCTTCACCACCCACTCGTTGCCCTTGCGTTCCAGCGTATAGTTCATCTGCATGCCGGCGGAAGCATCAGTGCTCCCCTTTGGCTTGAAGGAAACCACGGCATCTGCTTCGTTCTCGCGGAACGTGACCGACGAGATGTCGATCTGCATGGAGTTCACATCCAGCCCGGCTTTTTTCGATAGATGCTCGAAGACACCCTTGCGAACCGCTTCTTGATTCTGTATGTTACGGCTGCAACCGCCAAGTAAAACGACGGCCAGCCCCAGGATGGATAGGTATACTCTCACACTGAGATTATAACCGTCTTTCTGTGCTTGTGATAAATTGCAGGTTAATGGGCTTGCTACCGCGTCTTGCCGTTTTTTCACTCACCTTAAGTCTTGCGGCGGCGGAGATACCAGCCGGGACTGAGTTGGAAGTTCGTCTCAAAACCAAACTTTCCAGCAAGGAATCCAGGCCCAACGACCCGGTGGAGGCCGTCGTGATCGCGCCCGTCGTGGTTGGCGGTCAGATCACGATGCAATCAGGAACACTGCTTAGCGGCAAGGTCAAAGCCGTCAAGCCGTACACGAGTCCCGAAAAGCGTGCGGAGCTCCAACTTGAGTTCGATAAACTGTACGAAACCGGCGGTGCCTCCCTGCAGGTTAGTACCGCCCTCAAGGACGTATTCAACGCTCGCGAAATTGTAACCGAAAAAGGTCTTATCTCAGGGATTGACCCTGCACAAACTATCTCTGCCCGACTTGATCAGGGCATCGGCAAACTCGGGGAAACCCTGGGTGGATTTGGAAAGATCTTACAATCCGCCAAGACTACCTTCATCAAGGAGGCCGATCCCGACATCGTTTATGACGCCGGCACCGAACTTCACATCGAGATCACAAAAGCTCTACAGTGGACCGGAAAGAAAGATGGCCCAAAAGTAAACGCGTTCTCCAATACAGATGAACTAGTGAAGCTGGTGAACAAACAGCCGTTCCGGACGGTGGCGCAAAGCCCGCCCAAACCGTCTGATCTCACGAACCTGATGTTCATCGCCACCGCCGAGGAGCTCAAAGCCGCATTCAAGGAAGCCGGCTGGGTGGAAGCCGCAGCCCTCAGCGGCGCATCCAAATTGGAAACGTTTATCTCGATTGCAGAATCGCGCGGCTACAAGGAAGCACCAATGTCCGTGCTGCTGCTCGAGGGTCAAAAAGCCGAGTTCGATTTTCAGAAGCAACTTAACACATTCGCCATGCGCCACCATCTGCGCATCTGGAAGCGCCCCGACACCTTCAATGGAAAACCGGTCTGGGTCTCTGCCGCAACGCACGACATCGGCATCGAGTTCATTCAGGAGAAAATGACTTTCATTCACAAGATCGATCCGCTGATTGACCGCGAGCGCGCCAAAGTCGTCAACGACCTGATTTTTACCGGAAAGGTAAAATCAGTAGCATTGGTCAGCCGTCCCGAAGTGCCGCTCGATGCTTCTAACGCAACCGGCGACAAGCTCGAAACTGACGGCAGCATGGCAGTCCTCGAATTCTAAATGAGCATCACAGATATGTTTCGCCTCGATGACCGCGTGGCCGTGGTCACAGGTGGTACGAGCGGCATAGGGCGCAGTATTGCCCTGGCATTCGCTGGCTCGGGCGCCCACGTTGTCCCGCTTAGTCGCCGCCCGGAGCCAGTGCATAAGACTTGCCTCGAACTCGCCGAGCTCGGCAGCAAGATACTCGAATGTTCTGTCAACGTAACCGATAACGTGGCTCTCGACGCCACACTGCAGCACATCCACGATTCGCTGGGCCGTATAGATATTCTGGTGAATTGCGCCGGTTCGCATCTGCGCAAACCCGCACTCGACGTTACGCCTGAAGAGTGGGATTCCGTGCAGGACAGCAATCTAAAGGCGATGTTCTTCGCGTGTCAAAAGGCGGGCTGGTTTATGCACCAACAGGGCGGCGGCTCGATCATCAACATTGCGTCGATGGCGTCGTTTGCCGATTTCAGCGGGACGTCGGTCTACGGCATCAGCAAAGCCGGAGTCGTTCAGCTCACGCGCAGTCTGGCGTCGGAATGGGCGGAAGCCGGCATTCGCGTCAACGCTATCGCACCCGGCGTCTTTCTAACACCGCTGAATGCTGCGGCGTTAGCTGTACCCGAGCGAAATCAGAAAATTTTAGGCAGAACCCCACTGGCCCGCCTCGGGAAATTAGAAGAATTGCAGGGCGCTGCGATTTATCTGGCGTCGGATGCCTCGGCATTCGTAACGGGGATTACACTGCCGGTGGATGGCGGGTTCCTGGCCAGAGCGATCTGACCAGCCCGCCACCTTTTGCGTTTATTGGGGTCGCTATTGCGTTCAGCGAATAGGCGGTGCAGTTGACGGTGGTGTAGGCTTGCCGTCGATCGTGTGCGGCTCCATCAGTTCGCTGCGTGTGCCATCCGGATCGTAGAGGTTCATCTGGCGCTTGCGATTGGTGCCGGTCTTGATCTCCATGGGCCGGGTATAGTTCTTACGCGCGGGGCGCTTTTCGAGATCCGCCACCGACTTCTCGATGTCATGTACTTCGAGACAGATGTGGTGAAGCGTACCCAGGGATGTCAATGACGGCATCTGATCGTAGAGCATGAATTCGATGTAGTCATCGCCTTCCGGCACCTTCATGTTGACCCAGTTCAGAACCTTGCCGTCCTTGCTGCCGCGCCAGATTTCCTTGAAACCAAGGACTTCCCCGTAGAACTTCATGGCGGGTTCTAGCTTGCCAACGATAATCCCCAGGTGCGCCATGCGCGTTGAGATGCGCGGCCCGTCCAGCGCTTTGCCTACGTCACGTTTCGTCCAGCCGTCTGGTTCGTATTGCACGATTTCGAGCGTGTGCCCGTCCGGATCCGTCACGTTGAAATTGGAGTTCTTTACCCGGCCTTTTCCAACCTTTGCCGGCACCTTTACGCCCTTGGAGCCGAGATAGACGCGCATGGCTTCTGCGTCATCCACTTCGATCGAGATGTGGTTGAGGCGATCGGTGCCCGGGGTCTTTTCAGGGAACAGCTCGATATACTGGCGCTCGTTGATTTTGACGAAAGTGAGCGAGAGGCTGCCGTCCGTATTGTCGAGTTTGAAAACTTCGTTGTAGCCAAGAAGATCCCGATAGTAGGCGCGGGATTTTTCGATGTCGTGAACGAAGAGGGCAATGTGAGCGACACCCAGGATCTTAGGACGCTTGGGTGCAGCAGGTGGCGCGGCGAGCGCCGTGCATGCAAGCGAGGCGCTGAGGACGGCGGATAGTATGATATTCTTCATTGTCTTTTCCTTAGAAGGTGAGCTTGCCCGAGACAGTGAACTGTCTACCGCCGCCATTTTGACTGTTCATCGTCGCAAAGGTGGCGCCTGTCGGCGTGACGTTCGGAGCGTTGAAGTTTGGATGATTCAGCGAATTGAAGCAATCGGCGCGCAGTTGCAGCCTAAGCCGTTCGTGAAGCGGCACAGTCTTCATCGCTGACAGGTTCCAGGTCGCCTGGCCGTCCCCACGGATGCCCGCGAAACGCAGCGGGAAGGTGCGGATGTTATTCGCCAGCTGTTGAGCCGATGTCTTATTGAAGCCCGCGTTGACGTTGAACCAGTGGTCCGGATTGCGTTCCTCCTTGGGCAACACGATGTCCTTAATGTTGCCGTTGAAGATGATGTTGCCCCAATCCAGTGCTTGTCCGGCCTGGCGTGTGATATGCGCACTGAGCTGAATCCCTCCCAGAGCGAGGTTGGCCCATTTCGGCATGTTGGAGCCCACCGCACGGCCACGACCGACCGGCACATCCCAGAGTCCGTTGATGATCAAACGGCCCGGACGGTCGTTATTGCTAATTCCGTACCAAGGCGTTGGTGCACTGGGATTCAGGAAGCTGGTGGCATCCATCAGCTTGGACCAGGTATAGGCGACGTTGATCGTATAGCCATGGCTGAAGCGTTTCTGGATCTGGGTTTGTAGAGAGTGGTACATCGAGTGCCCGATGGGCTGCAGTTCCTGAATGCTGCTGAACTGGGGATACGGCGTGAGCAATTGCGCTCGAGTGATGTTCTGGGTGTAGATGCTGTTCGTTCCGAAGAACGGATTCGGGAACGACTGAGTCAGGGAGCTGATCACGACGGTATCACGCGCGGGAGATGTGCTCAGATAAGCGGGATTGGTGAAATTCAATTCGCGGTTTACAGAAATGCGCACGGCATGGTTCCCTACGTAGGACGAATCCAGCAGGAACCCGCCAGGGAGTTCGCGTTGAATGCCGAAAGACCAGCGCTGAGCGTACGGCTGGACGCGATTGCGCGGATACACGGACAGGCTCTGTCCGAGATTGGTCGCCAGGCCGCCGCTGGATCCCGCAGGGGCCAGCAATCCATCTGGAAACGGGTTGGAAATCGAAGTGAGGTAGGTCACTCCGCTATCGTTGCTCGCTCTCATTGGCGTCGTTGCTGTGTAGCCGGTCTGGATGGCTGGCGATCGGTTGGTGCCGACGGTGTCGTAGAAGATTCCGTAGCCGGTACGAATCACGGTTTTCCCGGTGAGTTGATAAGCAATACCTATGCGCGGCATGATGTTGATTGCCTGCCCGCTCCACAACTCGCGGCCGTTGGTGCCCCCGACAAAGTTAAGACCGCCCAACACGCGGAACGCGCTTACGGGAACCTCCGCTATGGGGCTCTTCGCGTAATTCGCCATTGCCTGGGTCGCGATCGGATTGGCCGTGGTGGAATCGAAGCCTTTCACGGCACGGTCAAAGCGTTCGGTAACCGGAGTTTCGCGCTCCAGGCGCAGACCAGCGGTGATGGTCAGTTTACGGCTGAGCTTCCACTGATCCTGCAGGAATCCGGCCATGAACAACTCCTGGGTAGCAAAGCTCCCCGTACGCTGCATCTGCCCTTCAGGAACACCGAGCAGGAAGGATGCGAGATCCTGGCCGAGCGCCGAAGCGGCTGAATTTTCAAGCGGCCCGCGCGTGTAGGTCGTAGTGGGAGTAAAAGCGGGAGCAACGCCTACAGCCTGTCGGATCTGGAAGGCGCGATAGAGCCGCAAGTCAACTCCATAGCTGAACATGTGGTTACCCTTCAACGTCGTCACAGTCCCATTCACGTCGTGAACCATGCTGGTGTTGGTGCCGTTACCGGAATCGTACTGGCCGAATCCGTTGAAACCGCTCAACGTCACGGCGGGTAGTGTGGCTTGAGATTTCGGCACCAGCGCTACAGTGTTAGCGGAAAATCCGAGCGCGGCCAGATCACTTCCCGTGCTCAGCTGCTGTTCCGGATGTTCCTGCTGGGTCAAACCATAGCGGATATTCAAAACCGTCGAAGCGCTCACCATGAAAACGTCGTCCAGCGCCAACCCGCGGTTCACGCGGTTGGTGAGGATGCCGTTCGAGAGGTTGGAGTAATTGTTGTACTTGGTCTCGCCCCACCAGTCATAGTCCATGCGGATGAAGGCACGGTTTCGATCGCTGAAGTTGTGATCGACGCGCAGGAAGTGAGCGTAGTAGTCTTCGGTCGTGCTGGTTGATGTCGTCGTGTAGTTGAGCGTCCCGTCAGCGTTTCCCGCCTGAGTTGGCGTGGGCCAGTACTTGGCCATGTTGCCGGCTACGGGATTAATCCGGTTTGCCGGGATGATGTTTCCGGCGAAGGGTTGCCTTCTGAAGTGGCCGTCACCGGTAGGCGTCGTGGTGAACGGGTCATAGATCTGATATGTCGCGTTCAATCCGAGGAGTTTGGAAAAGTCTCCCGTCTTCTCAGCAGCAGTCGGAACGGTCATCGTGCTGACATTGGGCGTTACCCATTTGTTTGCTTCGTAGGCATAGAAGAAGAAGGTCTTGCCGGTTCCCTTTGTGCGGGGCAGGCGCAGCGGTCCGCCGAGCGACCCACCGTAACGATTGTCCGTGTAAACAGGCTTGGAAATGCGCGCGCGGTTCTGGAAGAATGTCGAGGTATCCAGTGCGCTCCCACCCCAGAATTCGTGTATCTCTCCGTGGAACTGGCTTGTTCCGCTGGAAGTGATCATGTTCACTACAGCGCCGGGGGTGTGGCCGAGGGAAGCGTCATAGGTGGTGGTTTGGCTCTTGAATTCGCTCAGCGTTGCCTGTGGCGGGGAGAAAGCGATGCGGACAAGGTTGCCTTCCGCGAAGGTGTTGGGGACGCCGTCAATGAGGAACTCGTTTGAATACGCTGTATTTCCATTAGTGACCATCTGAGAAAGCCCGTTGTTGAACGCTGCCTTTTGGATTCCAAGGCTGGAGGTGCTTACGCTCCCTGGTGCACTCTTGGCCAGTTCCGCCGGGTTACCGGATTGGAACGGCAGATAAATGAGGCGCTCGCGATCGACCACCTGGCCCAGCGAAACTGATCCAGTTTCCAGCAGGGGCGTGGAGGCATTCACCTCCAGGCTCTGCGTTACGTCACCGACCATCATTTGCAGTTCGAGACTGACGCTGTCATTAACGCGAACCTCCACCGCTTTTCGCTCCAGCTTCCTGAAGCCCGTGAGTTCAGCGCTGACATCGTAAACTCCCGGCAGCAAAAACGGAAGCGCGTAGTTTCCGGCCTCGTTCGTTGTGGCCTGGACCGACACCGCAGTTTTGGTGTTAACGGCTCTGACTTGAACATTTGGAACTGCGGATCCGCTGGGGTCGATTGCCCGGCCGGAGATGGCTCCGCGTGAATCCTGGGTGTAAGCTGTCGGCAAGCACCATGCTAGACAAAGCATGGCGAGCGTCAGTGATGTGCGTTTCATAGGCTTCCTCTTGTAGGGGACAACTCTGTCCGTGTTGCTACCTTGTTCAGATTAGGCCTAAAAATACCGGTGGATAAGTGCGGAAACCGATCAGTGAACGTTGCATGAACGTTCACTGATAGGGCTAAGTGCTTGATTATTCAATAACCGGTGGATTGGTTATGACTCGGTGAGTCTCGTACACCGTGTTCATTGCAACTTCCACGTCAACACCGCAACGGACGACGACCTGATAGGCTGGCGGAAACTGTTTGTAACCTTGCTGGCTGAAGCGTTTTTGAAGGTCCTGTAAGGCTTGGGGAGACGTGAAGAACAGTGCGGCGGCCTGAGCGCCGGGGCTTCCCTTGACACCGGAAAAGACAATCGTACGCTCCGGACGCTCACGTCCGGGTTGGGCGGGCAAGACCGTAATCAAGCCATAGACTGTCGAGAACCGATCAGCGGCATCCCTTTTTACAGCAAAGACACGCCGGGTGGCAGAAGCGGGGGGACCATCCGTAATGACTTCGTCATTGAGCGCAGGATCGAACTGGATTGAGAACGGCGTGGCCTGCATGATTCTGGCAACGTAAGGTGTGTAGGAAGGCGACCCGATGGCCACGAGTCCGCGAGAATGGATTGCCATCGGGCGAATCGTTAGTTCAGTCGCTACCTGAAACGGAATCCCTGCGGCCCCAAGCATCGTGGTGGTCGTTACCGTTGCCAGGTTATCGCTAAAGGCCATATAGCCGCGGCTGGGGGTGATGTAAACTGGTCCGCCGCGGTTGGCAAGATTGAGACGCTCGTACCATTTCGCAATCGAATCGGGAGCGAGAACTGCATCACGACCGCCGTTTGGAAGGGTTCCGGGCTGAGATGGAATGATCCGCGTGAGCGGAGGAATGCCGATCAGGATCAGATTATCGCTACCTGCCTGCAGAAGTGGTCCCCATGCTTCACGCACAATCGGGTCAACCGGATCCGGTCGCAAGCGGTTGATTAGTAAGGTTGAGATCAGCAGAGCGACAAAAACGCCGAAGAGGAAAGGGCGCAGTTGGGACCGTGTGATGTATTTCGCGGGCAGATCCGTTGACTTTACAACGGTCGCGATTGGCTGCGGCGCTTCGTGCTTGTTCACGAACAGCGGTCGGTACGAGCCCCTGGGGAGTTCGATTCGCCAGTCTGTTCCCGGCAACTCGGTTTCGTAATACTCCTGAAGCTTGCGGCGCAGTGCATGCGCGCGACTGCGAACGCTGGAATCCTCACCGGGTGCGTAATCGGCCTTGCGATTGAGCGCGGCGGTAGCAATGGAGTACTCGCTGATCTCGTCTCCGCGACCGGCCAGTTCCATTTCGCAGATGTAACGCAGGAAGCCTTGCAGTTGTTCGGAGCGGGCGAGAGTCCTGCTTTTGAGGACCTCTTCCAACGCGCGCAGTTTATCTTCCCCGGCAACAGCGGGGTCGGCCGGAAGCATGAGTCGAAGATAGCACAGCGAGGATTATTAGAGGAGTCAGGCCGCGCTGGTTGGCAGCCGCGGCCTGATCGGGGTTGAATTAGATCTCGAGCTTCCAGGGCGCCCGGTATTTTGCTTTGAGGTAGGGACGAACGGCTTCCTGCTCGGACGTCCATTTCTTCTCGTCCCAATCGATGCGGGTCTTGTAGCGCATCGAAAGGTTGGCGAGCAGGCATACCGTGGAGGAGCGAACGCACGTTTCGATCTCGCTTGTCGGTTTCTCGCGAGTCTTGATGCAGTCGATCCAGTTCTGCCAGTGCGGTACATTCATCTGGCCCATCTCCGGAATCTTCTCGAATGTGGCCTCGGGCAGCTTCGATCCCTTATTGGGGACTACCCAGCAACCGCCGCGAGTTACAAACAGCGTGCCTTCGGTGCCGTGAATCGAAGTACCGGAGCCGTAACCGGCGAACATCGGCATGGGATTGCAGGTGCGGCTCTCATAGCTGGCAATGAAGCCGGGATACTCAAAAGTCGCCAGCATGGTGTCGGGAGTGTCGCGGTTGTCCTTCACATAGAGCTTTCTGCCCATGGCGGAAACCGAAAGAGCCATCGGATCCTTAAAGCACTGATGAATCGGATCGATCAGGTGTACGCCCCAGTCGGTCATTGCGCCGCCGGCATAATCCCAGAAGTAACGAAACGTGGGGAAGGTGGAAGTCTTGACGCCCCAGCGGTTCGCGTTGAACGGAACTTTCGGAGCCGGGCCAAGCCACATGTCCCAATCGAGATCGATTGGCGGATCACTGTCAGGCGGATTGCCATAACCCTTTTGTGAAGTCAGACCTGTCTGGAAGGCATGGCAGAATGTAATCTCGCCGAGAGCGCCGCTTTGGACGATCTCTGCGGCCTTTTTAAAGTAGCCGCCCGAGCGCTGCATGGTGCCTGCCTGCACGATACGTTTGTATTTGCGTGCGGCCGCGACCATCTTCTGACCTTCCTCAACATAGACGCAGGCGGGCTTTTCCACATAGACGTCTTTGCCTGCTTTGCAGGCTTCCACAGTCATGTAGGCGTGCCAATGATCCGGAGTCGAGACGCAGACGGCATCGATTTTCTTGTCGGCAATGATCGTGCGGAAATCCTTAACGCCTTTGATCTCATAACCGCCCTTGCGCGCAGCGGCCTCCGCGCGCTCCAGATGCGGCTGATAGACGTCGCAGAGCGCAACAGGCTGGATCTGCGGCACCTTCATTGAATAGTTGAGGTTGCCTGAGCCCATTGCGCCTAGTCCGATAAACCCGACAGTAATGCGGTCGTTCGCGCCTTTGACGTTGCCTGTAAAAATGGACGTGGTAAACGCTGCGCTTGCGGCGCTTAGAATATTTCTTCGTGATATTGGATTGTTGTTCATAGGGGTGGTGGAGCGTATCAACGGTAGTATACGCCCAAATCAGACGGCCGGATCCAATGACTGGGTTCCGTTGAGTTCATCCTGTGTGATGCCGGAGTGCAGACGGTCGCGCATGAGCTCGAGATCGAGATCGCCGGTCCAGCGTGCTACGACCAAAGAAGCGACGCCGTTTCCTATCACGTTGGTAATTGCACGCGCCTCCGACATGAAACGATCGATTCCGAGGATCAGCGCGAGGCCGCCCACGGGAACATGGCCCACCGCCGACAAGGTTGCTGCGAGCACAATGAAACCGCTGCCAGTAACGCCTGCCGCGCCCTTCGAAGTCAGCATCAGGACGAACAACAGCGTCAACTGCTGCGTGAAGGTCATGTGAACGTTGGTGGCCTGCGCGATGAACACGGCAGCCATCGTGAGATAGATCGACGTGCCGTCGAGGTTGAAGGAATAGCCGGTTGGAATCACCAGGCCAACGGTCGAGCGACCTGCGCCGAGGCTTTCCATGCGAGCCATCATGCGCGGCAGTGCCGCTTCGGAAGAAGACGTCCCGAGCACGATCAGGATTTCTTCGCGAATGTAATACAGATAACGAAATATGCTGAAACCATGCAGGCGGGCGATGGTCCCCAATACGATGAAGACAAACGCAAGGCAGGTGAGGTAAAACGTACCCATTAACTTGCCGAGCGCGAGCAAGCTCTGCAGACCGTACGAACCCACGGTGAACGCCATTGCGCCGAATGCGCCGATCGGCGCGGCATACATGATGATCTTCACAATTCCAAAAAGAATTTCAGAAAGCTTCTCGATCACTTCAAATACGACGCTCCTGCGCGCGCCGAACTGCTGCAGTGTGATGCCGAACAACACGGAGATAAAGAGCACTTGCAGGATCTCGCCCTTGGCAAAGGCGTCAACCATCGTCGAAGGAATTACTCCCAGCAGAAAGTCCTTGGTGGTTTGCAGTTTCCCCGGACCTGCGTAGGACGAGACCGCGCCCGAATCGAGCGTCGCAATGTCCACGTTCATGCCGGCACCCGGACGAATCACGTTGACGATCAGCAGTCCGAGCAGCAGTGCGATAGTGCTGACTACTTCGAAATAGAGCAGCGCGAGACCGCCGGTTCGTCCGACTTTCTTCAGGTCTTCCGTGCCCGCAATCCCGAGTACGACGGTACAGAAAATGATCGGGGCGATAATCATTTTGATCAGCTTGATGAAGCCGTCGCCGAGCGGTTTCATGGAAGCGCCCGTACCCGGAGCAAAGACTCCGAGCAGGACGCCGATGCTGATCGCAACCAGAACCTGGAAGTAGAGCGAGCGAAAAATAGAGCGGTTCACAAAAGACATTACTCAAGATGCTACCTTAACCAGTCCGGCCATATAATCTTTGTGCAAGGTGAACCTATGAAAATTACACGACGGACTGCGCTGGCCCTGCTCGGCACGGCGGCAGGCGCGCGCGGCGAGGATCCGACGCCGGAGATCGCCCAAGGCCCTTTCCGACCCAGCAGACAGTCGCTCGAGAAGTACGCTGTGCCCGACTGGTTCCGTAACGCCAAATTCGGGATCTGGGCCCATTGGGGACCGCAGTCTGCAGCAGAATATGGAGACTGGTATGCCCGGAACATGTATATGCAGGGGTCGCGCCAGTACAAGTATCACGTCGCTACTTATGGGCATCCTTCCAAGTTCGGTTTCAAAGACGTCATTCAGACATGGAAGGCCGAACGGTTCGACGCCGGCTCCCTCATGAAGCTCTATAAGAAAGCCGGAGCGAAGTACTTCATAAGCATGGGCGTCCACTGCGACAACTTCGACCTCTGGAACTCCACGCACCACCGCTGGAACGCCGTAAAAATGGGCCCGAAGAAAGACATCGTCGGAATGTTCCGCAAAGCGGCTCTCGATCAAGGATTGAAGTTCGGAGTGAGCGAGCATGTGTGGGGCAGTTATAACTGGTTCGCCGTGAACAAGGGCTCCGACAAGCAGGGACCGCTCGCGGGTATTCCTTACGACGGCAATGACCCTGCAAACCGGGACCTTTACCACGAACCTCACACCATTCCGCCGAAGGCCTGGGCGGAGCAAGGCAACGAGCCACTCAAGTGGAAGCGGGAGTGGTTCCTTCGCATGAAGGACCTGATCGACAACTACCAGCCAGACCTGTTCTACACAGATGGGGGGATCCCTTTTGGCGAATGGGGCCAGAGCCTGGTCGCGCATTACTATAATCGCGCGGCGCAGTGGCATCGCGGCAAGGTGGATGTCGTCTACACCAGCAAGCGGCGCAGCGACTGCGAGGTAGGTACCTGCGTGCTGGATGTGGAACGCGGAGTCGTGGATGAAATTTGGCCGAAGCCCTGGCAGACCGATACGTGCGTCGGCAATTGGCACTACGACAAAGAAGCCAAATACAAGAGCCCGAAGGCCGTGATCGATCTTCTGGTCAACATAGTCAGCAGGAATGGGAATCTTGTGCTGAATTTTCCCGTCAGGTCAGACGGCACGCTGGACGATGCGGAACTGAAGATCGTTTCTGCGATCACGGATTGGATGGCCGTTAATTCTGAAGCTATCTATGACACGCGGCCGTGGAAGGTCTTCGGCGAAGGACCGGCTATTCAGAAGACACCGGCAGACGCTGGCTATGAAGGAACGACCGCGCACTTCAACGAAAAATCCCGCAAGGATCTGACTGCGGATGACGTGCGCTTCACCACCAAGGGCAATGTGCTTTACGCGTTCGCGATGGGCTGGAATCCAAAGGGAACCAGCTTTGCCGCGCTGTCTCAGCAGAGAGGCCTGTTCGGCCGGAAAGTGCGGAACGTAGAACTACTTGGTTACAAGGGCAAGTTGAAATGGACGCACGATGATCGCGGACTTCAGGTGGAAATGCCGGAATCCAAGCCATGCGATCACGCAATCGTGTTCAAGGTCTTCTGAGCCTCTTTCATCGCTCAGTTCCATAAGTGAGCTCATCACCGAAATTTGAAACGATTTTTAAAAAACGGACTATGTGATAGGATTTGATCCGTAATTGTTTGGGTGAAATGTAGATTTGCTTTGGGTGAGATTGAGTAAAGGGGTCAAAAGTGTTTCATCAAAACAGGAAGACCTTGCTGTTTTCCATTCTTCTTGCGGTTTTTCTCGTAATCTCCTGCTTGCCAGTGATGGCGCAGCAGATCACGGGTTCCATTTCAGGCACGGTCGCTGATAAGAGCGGCAGCGTCATCGCGGGGGCCACTGTTAAACTGACCTCCGAATCGACAGCAGCAGTTCGCGAAACAACAACAGATACGGACGGCAACTTTCGTTTCAGTGCTGTTCCGGCCGGGAATTATAAGTTCACCGCTTTGCATGCCGGTTTCAAGGGCTATGAGCAAAAAGACCTTGAGTTGACCCCGAACCAGAACCTGGCAGTTGGCACCATTAAGCTGCAGGTGGGTGACGTGGCTGAATCAGTCACAGTGACGGCCGAAGTGGCT
Organism: Bryobacteraceae bacterium; assembly: GCA_963793625.1. Lineage (GTDB taxonomy): Bacteria > Acidobacteriota > Terriglobia > Bryobacterales > Bryobacteraceae. The sequence goes on from CAWCAT010000001.1 coordinate 146,044, forward strand.
GCCGTCCAGACCGCGAGCGGCGAGCGCTCGGGTGTCATCACCTCTGATGAAGTCGAAAATCTCACGATTATGAATCGGGACTTCGCCGGCCTTGTAGCGCTGCTACCGGGCGTGGTCGATAACCCGGGCGACGCCGAAGTTCAGGGCTTTTCCGGCGGCGCATCGTTTAACGTCGGCGGGAACCGTTCGAACGCGAACAGTATCACGATCGACGGCGGCTCTGTTGAAAACAGCAATGGCGGCAACGGAAACAATTTCGTCAGCATCGATTCCGTCCAGGCCGTTCGCATCGTCACCAGCAATTATCAGGCGGAGTTCGGACGTAAACCTGGAGCCGGCATCATGGCTGTGACCAAGGGTGGTTCGCAAAGCTTCCGCGGTTCGGCCTTCTGGAATTACCGTCACGAATGGATGAATGCCAACCAGTTCTTTAATAATCGGTTGGGAGTCGCACCAACGCCGCGTCGTGTCCAAACACCTGGATACACCATTGGCGGCCCGGTCTTCATACCGGGCAAATTCAACACCGGCAAGAACAAGCTGTTCTTCTTCCACAGCCTGGAGTTTATTCGCGAGCGCCGTCCGCAGGCGATCCGCAATTTGACCATGCCTACCGAAGCAGAGCGCCTGGGAGATTTCAGTAGCTCCCTGAACTCCGCTGGCGGCCTTCCGAGAATCAACGACCCACTGAACGCCAAGCTGCAGTTCCCCGGCAATATCATTCCAGCCTCGCGCATCAACTCAAACGGCCAGAATTATCTGAAACTCCTGCCGCTGCCCAACGACCTGAATGATCCAAAAGCCAAGTTCGCTTACAACTACCTGATCCAGGAAAGCCTGGTGATTCCGAAAACGTCCACCAACAACAGGATGGATTACATCCTGAATGACAAGACCACAATCTGGGTCAAGTACAACTACTGGTTTGAGGACCAGCGCGGCTGGGCCGTTTCGGCAGGCAACGCTAATTGGGGCTGGCTGCCCAGTCACTACATCTCCAAAACGCACGCCCCGGTTGTGTCGGTCACTCACATCGTGAGCCCCACGTGTGATTCTCGAAGCTTCGGCGCGCGTGACGCGCTGGGTTGAAGACGGCTCGATTCTGAACGAATCGGATTACACCCGACTAAACCGCAAGAACGCCGGAGTAAACATCCCCCAGTTCTGGCCTGAGAACAACCCGCACGGGATCGTGCCGGCAGCAACGTTCGGCGGTATCATTGCAAACTCCCCGAACACCAGTTACGCTACGCGCTTTCCGCTGCGCGGCGCCGAGACGCCGTTCTTTTCCGATGCGACACTCACCAGCACGCGCGGCTCTCACGTGACCAAGTACGGCATATATCTCGAACGCTGGAAAGCCATCAAGGGAGAACAGGGCAACTGGAGCGGAACTCTCGATTTCAGCCAGGACACAAATAACTCGAACGACGCAAATCACCCGTTCGCCAACGCCCTGCTCGGGAATTTCAAGAGCTACACAGAATCGAACACTCGACCTCCGTTGTATGAAGCGACAACATCGCTGGAATGGTTCGTGCAGGACAACTGGAAGGTTACGCGCAAGCTGACTCTGGATCTTGGAATGCGCATGGGCTGGTCCCAGCCGTGGCACAGCATCCGCCGTCAGGAAGCAGGCTTTATTCCTGATCTTTGGGATCCCAAGAAAACGGTTCAGCTCATGACTCCGGTGAGGGTAAACAACGTTCGTAGAGCACAGAACCCGATCACGGGAGAACTCTATCCTTTGACCATTATTGGCGCGATCGCGCCCGGCACGGGCGACGCTTACAACGGGACCATGAATCTACTGACGAATTCGACGTACCCACAAGGATTGCGTCAGAACAGTGGTATCAAGTTTGCTCCACGTTTCGGCTTCGCTTATGATCCGGCCGGTAAAGGCAAGACCGCGATTCGCGGCGGCTTCGGTATCTTCTATGAACTCCATGAGAAGGACAACTTCAGTTACGCCCTGGAGCGTAATCCGCCGAACCAGTTAACACCGCAGATCTTCTACGGCGACCTTGCCACATTCATCAATTCGACAGGATTCCTGTTCCCATCAAACACGAGCGGCCTCGATCCGAACCGTACGCTCTCCCGCACGATGAGCTACAGCTTCGGCGTGCAGCATCAGGTGATGCGCAACACGATCGTAGATGCCTCTTATGTCGGCACGTTGGGCCGCCACTTGATGGGAAGAAGGAACCTGAACTCAATCGCGGCCGGCACCACGCAACTGCCATCGTCACTGGATCCCAGCAACCCAGGTAATAATGTGATCGCAACGCAGTATCTGCGTCCCTATTTGGGATACGGGGATATCTTGTACTACGAGTACGGTTACAATTCGAGCTATCACTCCTTGCAGGTTACTGCGAACCGCCGCATGAAGCGAATGACCGCCGGTCTGGCATACACGTGGTCGAGAGCGATGGGTTATGCGGAAAGCGACACGATCACCCTCAGCAATCTGGTCAGTCCCAAGGTCTGGAACTACGGTCCGCTTCCCTATGACCGCGCGCACATTCTGAAAGGGAACTGGCTTTTTGAAATTCCAAAGGGCAGCAAGATGCTGCCGAAAGACGGTGTGGTCTCCACGCTGGGCAAGGCAGTCCTGGATGGCTGGAGAGTCTCCGGCATCCTGACCATTATGAGCGGTCCTCCGATGGGGGTAACCCTTGCGCTGAGCTCGGGCAGCAACACCAACTGGTCTGGTTCACCGACAGATGCGGCACGGCCGAACCTGATTGGTGTTCCGGATCTGCCCAAAGGCGAACGAACCTTCGAGCGCTACTTCAACACCGCCGCGTTCGGGATTCCGAACATGGCCACGCTCGGCAACGCAGCAAAGTATGTGCTGCGCGGACCAGGCCGGAACAACTGGGATATTTCCATGTTCAAGGATTTCAAGATGACCGAGCGCTTCCGTGCTTCGTTCCGCTGCGAATCTTACAACACGTTCAACCACACCCAGTTTAGCGGTCTGGACCTGACGGCGAGGTTCGATGTGACCACGCGGCGCACAGACCAGCCCGACGTTCGGCAATTTGACCTCGGCCGGCCTGGCGCGGCGTATGCAACTGGCATTACGCGTTAACTTCTGATATGGAGCGACCTGTCAAGCCCTACGAGGTCTGACAGTGTGTTTTTCGAATCCGGCCGACTTTCCTCCGCAAGGAGGGAAGTCGGCCCTTTCTTTTTGAGCTTTGCCCAAGCAGACCGTGAAGTGTTCCCGCCGGAGCCGCCCGTCGCACAATACCGTAGTCGGAACGGCGCGGAGCGGGCAAGGGCGCGTCTGGCGCGGCGAAGTGGACCCTTGCCCGCGAGCACCGTTCTGGCACCCCTGCGCATCTTTGACGGGCGGCGTAGCGGGAACACGTTCCTGCTGGTGAGCCCTGAGCATTTCTGGACAGCAGGGCCGATGACAGTCCAGGGAACTGGCGCGACGATTGATCACTCTGATATTCGCGGGTCGGAACCGCATGGCCATGATCCGTCGGGAGCTGCCTCGGACTAAGCGCGCGGGTTGGGGCCCGAGCCCGTTCCGCATAGAAGATGGGGAGGGTTCTCCTTCTCGTGTACCCCACGCTGTCATCGGCGCTGCTGTCCAGCAAAACATCGAATGCTCTTCCTTAGGCTGCTTTCGCTAACTTCTGTTGTTTCTCGGCTTCCACGGCAATGGCCCAAATGAAGCCGAGCAGTTCACGTCCGAGCGCAGTCACAATCTGATTCTTGTTCTTGCCGCGGTTGGAAAAACTCTTGTAGCGCTTATGCAAGCGATGCTGCGCCTTCCAGGCGATCTGCTTGACTTCATCGCTGAGCGCGAGGGATTTCTGTCTTCTGAGTAGAAACCCGGACACATTCGGTCGATGCTGGTAGGCCCACGCCGCTTCGACCAGCACCTCCTGAGATGGGCATTGCCAGTTTTTGTAATCGAACCCCGTTGAATGCGATTGCCGCTGGAGTGCTCAGATGCCACCAGGCCGCTATAGCCCATCAGTTGCCGTGGGCTTTCGAAACCCGAGAGTGAACAAAGTTCGGAACCATCGTGGCTCCGTCGTCTGGGCCACTTCGCGCAGTGCCTCTAAAGCTTCAACGACCGATCGGATTTCGGCAGGCGCCTGCTCGACCACCTCATCAATGGCTTTGTTCAAGTCTGAGAATACGCGCAGCCACATGATCCACTTCCTCCAGGTAGTCGGCAACGTAACCTCGAGTGCGGCATGGTCGAAGTGAACGCGAGTCCTGATCCAGTCCAGATACTGTTTGGTCCAGGCCCTCAGCCCTTCCGGGCGCCTTTCGTGGCGCAGAAGAAACCGCCCAGCGGTGTCGTGCCTTGAGCTGATCCTTCTTCGCAGCCTCGCCAGCGCGTACCAAGTCGTAGCGCCTCATGAGCGTCGTCCGGAACCCAAACGGCTGTAAGTTCTCCAGCGCGGTAACAGCGAGCCAGTTTCTCCGCATCGCGGCGGTCTGTCTTTACTCGATCGCCGGCTTTGCTCGGCACCAGACTCGGGGCGATCACTTCACAGCAGACACCGAGTGCGTGAGCTGCCAGTAGAGAACTCGCATAGGCTCTGTTCATCGCACGCCTTGAGCTGCCCGGCCGGGCCCAGCTTCGCAATCAGTTTGCGAATCGATTCCAGCCGATTCGGAATGACCCCGTGCGAACGAACTTCTCCGCCCGGTTCGGCCACCGCCACTGCGATGGTGTCGGCGTGGACATCCAAGACCAAGAAAGCGTATTTTGGACATTGCGACCAACTCCTTTCGTATGCGGCTCTGCGCCGCGGGTTCCTATTCGCAGCGTAACCCGCGCTACTGCGAATCGGTAGTTGGTCGCTCCATAGTGACTAATGAAAGCGCCGTTCTCTCCAATCGCGCGGCCGTCGTTCGCCTCGGCCGCGCGATTGTTCTCTTTGCTGGTTGTCATTGCGCTATCTCTGCACTGTCAGTCCACCTTATATACCTGCGCCACTTTCACAAAGGAATACGTCGTTGGGGCCAAACTCCCGCCGAGTGGTCTTTTTCGAAGGACAGCTGGCGGACAGTGGCAGCATGTCGGTTTTAGCCACCCTTTCTTATTTGGTTTGGACTTTGACGCGGTCGATTCATCTACCCTTTACCTCGCGGCGGGCAACGGTCTGATCCGCACGTCAGCACGTGGCGAGAAATGGACGATCCTGACGGGCAGCGACATCACGGAACTTCGCGACGTGTCGCTGGACCGCGATTCACCCGGTACCATCTACTTCGCCCACAGCGCAGGGATTCGCGCAACGCGCGACGGCGGCAGGACGTGGCGGGAGCTCAGCGCAGGCTTGCACCGCAAATACACCGAGACCATTCACGTCGCCCCGAAACAGCCCGGAATCCTGATTGCCGGCACAGAAGAGGGCATCTTCCGCACTGAAGATGCCGGCAAGTCCTGGCGCATCGTCGGTGCGGCAGGCCTTCAGATTCTGCGTGTCGAGCCGTCTCCACACGATTCCTGTTTCTGGCTGGCAACGACTCAGCAAGGCAGTTTGTTCGCGTCAAACGATTGTGGGCGTACATTCGAAAGCAACGGGGCACTCGGCTTGGGTTTGGACCCACACTGAAGATCGTATCTTCGAGGGAGAACGGGTCCGCATCCTCATGAACGCCGTCCGCATCGATGAAAAACGGGAGAGACGAGGGAATGAACTGACCCCAACCGATAGCGCCTGCATAAGAACTCGTGAAATACTGCGTTGAACGTCCCGTCTTTTGTGAAAATATATAAAGCGCCTTGATTTCCCGAACAGCGAATGTTATCCGTTTTGTAAAAATGTATTGAGACACCAACGAATTGAATGCGTAGAATTTTCCGCGTTGATGATGATCGGCAAAATTGGTTTCGACGCCCACGAGTGCGATCAATTCTTGATGGATCCCGTGTCTCGCTTCGGCCTTTTTAAAAATATCGCTATGGGCCTCTATGAATTTCTTCCCTTTTTCGATTTTGGTGTCCACACCAAGTCGAGAAAAGTACCAGGAAGCATCGCGTTTCTTGTCATGATTGACCTGTTTTTCCGGAAGATTTCTGAAAATAGAGATCGATATTGGAGTGAATTTGAAATGTTTCATGCTGAAGCTGTTTGTCAAACCATTCCCCGGGAACTCCGTTCATGACAAGATGTTGCTTCAGTTCTCTTATCCTCGCCAAAACAACTGAATCCAGAGGTTCTTTTAATTCGGGAACGGCTGGTATTGCATCGGAAGTTTTTGTTTCGATCGCAACAGGAGTCTGTCAATTCGGGAACAATGGTTATTGCATCCGGTGTTTTCGTTTTGATCGGAAAGGGGTCTGCTAATTCAGGAACCGCTGAGATTACATCCGGTGTTTTCATTTCGATCGGAAAGGAGTCTGTAGTGGAATCCGAATTTCCGGATTTTTCTTCATTTGCTCACTACTCCCCGCGCAAGCAAGAAACATGACGATCGTTGAAACT
>CAWCAT010000002.1:0-128933 GCA_963793625.1 Bryobacteraceae bacterium
GGTCTACCTTGACTCAGGTCACTTCCTCAATGGCCCGATCATCATGCAGACGGCCAATACTTTCTTGCCCACGTCAATTCCGGCACATCGTTCGATAGCTGCTGCGATCATGGTTTGCCTTTCTGGACCGAGAGCGGTTGACGTCTCTCATAAGATGTTCTTCCACGGCTCGACTGCTCCATTCGGGGGTTCCCCACGTCAACCTGGCCAGTTTCGTTTTCGGGACACAATGCGCACCATTACCCAAATCGGCCACCCTCTCGGGTCCGTTTCTTATCCTAATCAACCGGCACCAAGCTCGCGCCCATTTTCATTCTTGTGGGTGGCCAAGGCGGTCATGCTGCTTTCGTTTTCGCATTTTTGCGTCGTCGTCCGGCAGGGGGAAGTTCTTGCGGAGGTTGGCGAGGGTGCGGATGGCCCTGTTGATGATGCGCTCGTAGCTGTTTTCGAAGCGGTGGAGGAGTTGCATGGGGGGCTGTTGCCGATGGCCGCGTGGAAGCCGCGGGCTGTGAGGTTCTCCTCATCGGGGTCCTGATCCTTTTCCATTTCGAGGTTCAGAGTTTGCGTTTGCATCTCCCAGCAGCGCGAGAGACGCCAGGTGGCCGCGACCATTTGCTCGACGATGGAGAGTTCGACGCCGTCGCGGGGCTCAAAGCGGCGGACGAAATCTTCGGTGAGTTCCTCGAAGGCATCGGCATTTTCGTTGCTGCAGCACGATGACCTGGGCGAAGAGGCCGTGCTTGATGGCGTTCTGGGAAGATTTCGCTTTGCCGGCCGGGGTCTTGGGCCCGCGCGATTTGGCTCCGTTGATGCGCGCGGATTCGGATTTGGTCAGTGACATGGGTACTCCTGGTGGGGATTGTAGCTGGCGGGTTTTCGGAGATTTCGGGATTGGAAATCGTAAGTTGTTGGAAATGCGGGTAGATATAGTTTTTGATTAAAGTGTGAATGCCCCATGTCGCCCCTGCGGGAGCGGCACAACGAGGGATAAAAAGCCGATCGTAGGTTCAGCACCCGCTGGTTTACAGACGAGGGGCAAACGTGGAAGTTGCTGATTCCGTGGGTCTAATAAATCGGCTTTTTCGAAGGAATCGCATTCTGAGGCGCTGATGGACGGTGAACAGGCGATCCGCTCAGCCAGCAGATACTTCTGCGGATAGCGCGTTACGCGTCAACTTACCCAGATTCGGCCTCTTGCCGCTGCTAAGCCGGATTGATCGCGTTCCCTAGCCGAGACTTTGCCAGTTGATCGTCGGAAGCTTGAGAGGAGTCTTCGCGCTTCAGAGAACTCCCGATCAACATCTGCTCATAGTTTTTCAGCGACTGGCTTCGCCATGCCTTTTCAACTTTATCTTGCGCCGCTATTCAAAACGATCGCTCACTTCCCGATCCCTCGCCGCTTCGGACTGTCTCTCGGACTCGACGTACTGAGCCAGACGGGGAGGACTTCTCTTCAGCCACAAATGCAATGACAGCGGGATCGGGGTATTGTTCCAGCTTGGCGAGCAGCTTTGCGTTCGCCTCGACAATCGGGCGGAGCGCGAGCCCAGCCGCCCAGTACGTTATTCGCAGGACGAAACGTTTTAGGACCTCGGCCCGATCCGGCGCTTTGGCAAGCAGTCGAAGCGCGATTGCGACCACTCGCGCTCACCAGCTTCCTCATCCTTGGTCGATATGTTTACCACACTGGCCAACGCCGGATAACGGCTTGCGACTTCTCGTCGCACCAGGCCAGAAATCCGATTCCGGTATTACGCCGAAGAACTTTTTCTTAACCCGAAGCATGTCTTCGATGAGCTGAAGCCCGTGCTCAACCTCGATGTCGTCTCCTCCGCATATTGCGTCAAGGGCGGCCTTCGGCTGCACACTAAACAGCGCACCGAGAAAATGATCGTAGTAAAAGACGTGGGTGCGGTGTTCCGAAATCGCCTTCTTGAGCTTGCCGCAAAGCTCCGCGACACGGGCCGCACCTTCGTCCCCTTTCAGGCAGGCTTCGGCTATTATCGATAGCTGGTAATCATCATGCTGATCCTTTGTAGTGAACGGGAGCATTTCCGAAAAGGCTCCCAGCCCGCTGGATCTCCTGAGGTGGGACGACCTTTTCACGATGGAGCCGCATGTTGAGAATTTCCGTAGCAACACTGAAGCCGTTCGGTTTAAAGCAATTTCCACCACCAAATCTTTCAGTGGTTGAGGCGGGATGGTTCTCGTGACCCCGCCATAGATCAATGCAGCGAACATCCGAATCGGAGCTCTTTCGATCGAGAGAGCGCGCATGAATCGCTTTGCGCCGCTTGCGTCGATATCGACGGAGGCCTAGCGCCGGATGCCAGAAGCCGAAGACTTCATCGTCAACAGCCTTTTCGAGGAAATCATCCGCCAGTTCCGGATTGATGCGATGAACCGCCTCCAGGAAGCCGCAAAGAAGCTGACGTTCAACTTATCCGGAGGTGTTGCAGCCACGTGAATCCTCAAAGAATTCCAGGCGGCTGCAGGTCTTGAGAGCCTTCCGCGAAACCGCGTCCGAACATCCACAAAGGTCCTCTACCTGTAAGAAGCTCGCCAATCAGCCGGTCAAATGCGTTTGCATCTCCAGCGACTGCTTGCCCCAAACTACACACCGTCGCCGCAGTTGCATCCTTTCTTTTCTGAATGGCCTTCGGATCCGCCCCACCATCTTCATCTTCACCTTCAATATCCACTGGGGCCGTATGAGTCTCGGTCACCAAGGACGATTGCAAGCACGTTCTGCTGAAGATCCTTGGGCCGAAGGAGCTGCTCCAAGAGAGGAAGGCCGTCAGAAGTCCAGGTAGAAACCTTCGCCATCGGTACCGTTCCGTTTCGCGGACAGCAACCCATCCGTACTGCCAGAAATGCTTCGAGGCAATGACGCTGCAAACAGCCTCCAGCTCATCATACATCCCCGCCGAGGTCCAAAGACCCCGGAAGTGGTCCGCTATGAACTTCCCGACCGCGATAGCGGAAACGGCATCGGAGCAAGCAAGATCCGTCGCGAGCTTGAGCGTAGTGCCGAACGAATGTCTGATCTCGCCGACGGTCTTCGGCAAGAATCCGTAATCGCGCGCCCGAGAACAAATTCAAAGCCATATGCCGAACTGAAATGCGTTGCTTCCAGCAAGGCGCCAAGGGCTTTTAGGCCCAGGCTCTGTTGTTTCACCTCGTGAGAAAGGAGTAGGGCCTTAGGAGAGCCAGCCGCTGTTCGACCGTCGCATGAGTGCCGGATAGATATAGGGCGAAGAGAGAAACGAAAACGTTCCGACCGCTGTCGCCGGAATTGTCGTCGATATCCTCGCCAGCTGCGATTTTCAGCAGCAAGGTGGCGCAGCGTTCAAATATCGCAGCATCATAGGCCAGCAGGCGGAGAAGCCGCGTGAAATGCCTGCACCCCGGCACGGCGGCGTCGCCATTCGGTGCGAGCAACACTCTTTCGAGGGCTGACAGCGCCGCCGCCGGCACAACAGGGGCCACGTTCTCGAACATGGCGTTCCCGAGATCGTTGAAGTTGCCGACATCCGACAGCAAACCGTCCGGCGAAAGCCACTTCTTTGCGATGGCAATGGCCTCGGTGCTGTCCGACAGATACCCAAGGCGGCGCGAGAAAGATTTCAGCAGCCGCGCAGGCGCATCTTTCACAAGATGGTCTTCGATGATCGCGGGCGGAATTCTCTTCAGGCCGCTTTTTGCGAGCCGGTTAGCAAGCGCCTGCGGGAGAAGCGCGCGCCAGACGCCCCGATGCTGGACGAGATCACGATCGTGAAGGATTGCCGCGTACGAGTACATTTCCTCCGCGCCTTTCCCAACGATGCGGCCCAGCCAAACCAGCTCTGCATCCTTGTCATCCGAAACATTCTCTCCATGAAAGGAGTACACAAGCGACATCGATTGAGCGGCGAGAAGCAGCGAGTCATCATGATCGTGCCCCTGCTGGAAAAGCCTTCGGAACTGCTCCTCGTCCGATAACGTCGAAATCGTTTCGTTCTTGCCCACGGTGCCGGCGAGTGCGATTGCGATCCGGGCGTTTCCATCGGAGTTCTCGGCGATCGTGCGGATGCTGACTGGCGATATCTCCGGAAAGCGACATTTCACGAGCTTCTCAATTAGATCGACCGACGACGCTTCCAGCCTGAACACATCTGTACCTTCCGGCGCATCGTCGCGCACATCGTGTTCCACCGTAATCAGGCTCAACTTGCTGCCGGGAGCGCGGCACACCTCGGAAAGGCTGCGATGGAGTTCGCGGTGCAGTTGTCGATGACAAGGATTCCGCGGTCTCCAGCGGTCACCAGATCGGTTGCGAGCTTGCGCGGATGCGGGTCCAGCTCGTCGGATATGTTTGTATAGATCGCCAGTGACGGGTCCGAGCTGATGCTGGCCCACGCGGTGGTCGAACAGCGCCTGCACGAACCGTGTCTTGCCGACGCCAGACAGCCCGACAAGGCGGAGGACTTTGCCGGGTGCGTTTAGGAGGGCGCGTATATGCTCAATTCCGACCAGCGCGCCCAGACCTTCGCCATTCTCCTTGTTTCCGGTCAGGACCCGGAGTTGGTCATCAAACAGGTGCTCGGCATCGATACCTTCCGCCGGTAGGCCCATGCTCCATAGGGCCGCCAGCCGGGAATGGCCTTCCCGATCTTTTCGCGTATCCACGGAATTAGTGCACGGTGGTTTCGCACCCAGGAAGCCAGACGTGTCCGGTCATAATAATCCAGCACCAGCGCGTCCCGGTTGCTGACGTCCTTGACTGCATCCTTCATGGCGGTCAGGCGCGCCATCCGCATGGGATAGGTCACGGAACCGGAAGTCGCAATGATGTACGCTCCGCCCTGGTCCGCCAGTTCCTGAATGACTGGCCTGACAGCTACCTCCGACGGCCGCATTTCCTTTCGGATTTTCGCCGACGGCATATCCATGTCTTTTACTTGGAAGACGGTTGCGGCCCGCGGAATGAAGCCCTCGATTTCCGTGCCCGGGGGGAGTTCCACATGCACGTCAACGCCTTCGTCAGCCGCGTCCTGGGCACCGCCTGCCATGACATGTGACGGGGATAATCCTCGGCTTTTCACCTCCGACTCGGCGAGCCGATGAACGAGGGTGCGAAGATCCGTATCGTTTACGGGCTATGTCCTCTGGGGTGATTTCAAACATGGAACGCAGGAGGTCATGAGGTCGAAACGATCATCATATCCCTCTGCTCTCGTTCCCGGCAAATATTTATGTGTCTGGTCTCGTGCTGGTCTGGTGCGGCGGTCTCGCTATGCGCCTTACGGGAATTACTCCCAAGACGCCTTATGGCTTGGGCTCGTGGCACAAGGTTACGGTGAAGGCCGGGGGCGCCAAACTCGCGTCCGATTTCCATTTGGGGTGGCCGGGTTGTTGGGCGACGCGGTAGCCGACTTCGAGCAGAATCTGGAGGTCTTCCACGGCCCCGAGCAGATCCCAATCAGGCTTGATCACGTCCGATGCGTTGTGATAATCGTTCGCGATATAGTCAGCGCGCTTCGTTTCTCCAAAGCCAGCGGGTTTCCCAACATAGTCGACGCCCGGACTGGTTTCCAGTGATGGACGCCGACGCGGGCGAATTCGTAATGGTCGGAACGGAAGTAGAAGCCCATAGACGGGGCTGTATCTCCGGTAAGGATGCGGCCCTGGCGTTGAACGGCTTCGGCCGTGTGGTCGTCCAGCGTGGAATTGCCAATGCCTACTATGCTGAAATCCCTGGTGCGCCCCCATCCCCAATTGCTGAAATAGTCGAGATTGATATTCCCTGCGGTAGAGGCGAGAGGATAGAGCGGGTGCGTAACGTAGTAATGCGCTCCCAATAGTCCTTTTTCCTCGGCCGTAGGCCAAAGGAAGATAACGGTGCGTTTGGGTGCCGGATTCAGCGAACGAAATGCACGGGCAAGTTCAAGTACGCCGGCGGTTCCGGCAGCGTTGTCGCTCGCACCATGAAAGATCCGGTCCCCTTCCCGACCGTGGTGGTCCCAGTGGGCGCTGTAAATCACGTACTCGCTCTTGTGAGCCGGACCACTGCCTTCAATCCTGGCCAGAATGTTCTGCGAGTCGAAGCTGCGCACCTGGTTGTTCACTTTTATGGTGACGCGCGCAGAGAGCGCGACGGCCCGGAAGCCGGGCGCTGGCTGCTGCGGCGCGTGCTTTTTCGAAATCGTTGCCGGTGGCAGCGAATATTCTGGCGGCTTTATCCGTGGTGACGAGAGCTTGCGCTTTGGCGTTACGCGAACATGTTTTTTAGTCAGACCAGTGTCTTCAATGATAGAATTCGGCTAAAGTTCCCCTGGGAGGACAATTATGACAACAGATGAGCGAGCCATTCAGGACATCCTAAAACAAATTGAAATCGCGTGGAATAGTTACGACAGCGTGAGCATAGCGGCGTTGTTTGCAGAGGATGCCAACTTCATCCATATCTTTGGGGGGCAGTTGGACGGGCGAACCGCCATCGAAGCCGCGCACAGGGTCATCTTTAACACGATCTACAGAGGCAGCCACGCCAGTTTCATGTTACAGAGCGTTCGCTTTGTGCGCCCCGACGTCGCGGTCGTCTTCGCCCGAGCGCACGTGAAGTTCAAGGAAGGCAATGAGATGCGCGAAATCGAGACCCGCCCAACCTTGATCGTCGTGAAGGAACAGGCAAAGTGGCAAATCGTGGCCTTCCAAAATACCAAGATTTCCGAAGTGCCAACTGAAGCCCAGGCTGCGGCCCGTCTTGCAACTTAGTACGGAAACTTCAGTCTGACCTGCCTTTCCGAGTACCGATTGCGAAGAGAAACTGCGGTTGGGCATCTGGGAGGCCTTCGAAGTCGCAGCCTTTAACGCAATCCACTTGGCTTCCCGTTCACATGGGCTACCTCCGGATGGCGCGTGACTCGCTCGAAATCGGCCTGCACACTTCGCCTAACGCTCGACATTAGCGGCAGCGCGAAACGCCGTCCGCTGCATGCCGTTGTTACGCCGGTCCTGACTCAAGCGATGACCTGTTGGGCACGAGCACGAACTTGCCTGTCACGCCTCCCTTCCCGAGCAACTCGTGCGCGTGTCTTGCCTCGGCAAGAGGAAATCGCCGCGCGATGATCGGCTTGATCTTCTGCTGCTGAAGGAGGTCGATCAGGGCGATCAAATCCTGTCGAAACCATGCCGGTTTCAGCCGTTTGAGCGTCTGGATGCTGTAGGGGACCACCCGTTTCCGGCCCGGGAGAAGCCAGCCGCCGGCGATGTACAACCCGAAGATGGCTGTTCCACGAAAGCGTTGACGACGACCTGGGCGACCTGAAGCCAATCCCTCCCCACGTAGCGAGGTAATAAGGCCATAGCCCACCACCCTCCCGCCAGGACGGAGAGCCTTGCGGGAATTCCAGAGGTGGGTACCACCGATGGGGTCAAAGACGACGTCCACGCCCTCGCTCGTGAGGCGGTGAATTTCTTTCACGAAGTCCTGATGCTGGTAATCAATCGGGATGCCGCCCAGGTCGGAAACGGCCGGCGCCCCTCGCGATGAACAGGTTCCGTACATCTCCAGCCCCGCGAGGCGCCCAAGCTGCAAGAGTGCCGAGCCGACCCCGCCTGCCGCGCCGTGAATCAACGCGCGCTGGCCCGCTCTGACGTGAGCCGAACGATGCAGCATCTGGTACGCCGTGATGTAGTTCAGCACGAGGCTCACAGCCTCGGCGGCGTCCAACCCGGATGGCACCGGAATCAGTTCACGTTGCGGCAGGCAGACGAACTCCGCGTACGCGCCGTGGATCGGCATCGCGGCGACTATCTGGCCTGGTTCGATTCCAGAGATACCGGCGCCGAGCCGATCCACCACGCCGACCAGATCCCACCCCGGCGTGAAGGGTAGCCGGGGCGTTTCGGGATGAGTGCCTTCGCGCGCCATCACGTCGGGCAAGGAGACACCTGCGGCCAGCACTCTCACCCGCACCTCACCATCCTTCGGCTCGGGGCACTCTTCTTCAACCACCTGCAGTGCATCAGGCCCGCCGTAGTGGGTGACGATGATTCGCGTGTGTCTCACGAACCTCTTGCTCCACTGTTAGCATACAATGCTGGGCGCTCGAGCTTGTTCAGCAGCTTTCGCGACACGCTCGGGGCCGCCGGCTGGAGTCTTAGTCCTGAACAAATTGCGAAGCTCGACGCGGCGAGCGCAACAACGCCAACGTATCCGTATTGGCATCAGCAGGCAACGTTCGCCGAAACGGAATCCGATTCCGACGTAGTTTGGGCAACTATTTGGGAGCGTCCGCATCTGAATAGTTCATGCCACTTCCTACAGACGAAAAGCTTCTCCAACTTGGCAACGATTTGCTGACGCAATTCGATACTATCTTCGGCCTGCACCCCGGCTTTCGCCCAGCTCACGCGAAGGGCATTCTGCTGACGGGCAGCTTCACTCCTGCTCGGGAGGCCGCGACTCTCACCAGGGCACCGCACATCACTCGCGAGTCCACTCCGGTGACGGTGCGGTTCTCCAACTCGACGGGAATTCCAATGTTCCCCGATAACGATCCGAAGGCGAATCCTCGCGGGCTCGCGATCCGTTTCCATCTGGCCGAACACGTACACACAGACATCATCAGCCATTCGGCGGACGGGTTCCCCACCAGGGACGGCCATGAGTTCCTCGAGTTTCTGCGTGCCGCCGCGGCGAGCGATCCGTCGAAACCCTCGCCAACTCCGGTAGAGGTCTTCCTCGGTACACATCCCGCCGCGCTCGCCTATGTGCAAACGCCCAAGCCGAGCCCTGTCAGCTTCGCAAAGGAGGCCTATTTCGGCGTGACGGCGTTCCGGTTTACCAACCAGGAAGGGGTTACCCGTTACGGTCGCTACCGCATAACGCCCGCGGCAGCCATCGAACATCTTGATGACGCGACGGCCAAGGGCAAAGATGCCAATTACCTGTTTGACGAGGTCACGGAACGAATCGCGAGCGGCCGGATCGGGTTCGACATCCAGGTGCAGGTGGCAGATGAGAGCGATATCGTGGACGACGCCACGATCCACTGGCCTGAAGATCGGCGGTTGGTTCCATTCGGCTCGATCGTGCTGATGGCAAAGGCCCCTGATGACGAGCAGCAGCAGAAGAGGATTATCTTCGATCCGATTCCGCGCGTGGAGGGCATCGAACCCTCTGAAGATCCGCTGCTCGAATTGCGCGCCGCGATTTATCTGCTGAGCGGTCGACGCCGGAGGCAGGCGGCCCAGGCGCAGGGTGGGACTTCAGCTACGGTGTAGGTTCAAATCCGGACTCTCAGCCAAGCTGAGCAACTGCACCAGTCCCGAGTTCTCCTTTACCAGATCCAGCAGCGTGTGCTCGTTCAAAACGCTTAACCACGCCGCAAGAGCTTTTTCCAGAATGTCGCGGAGGCGGCAGGGATCGCTGATCAGGCAGTTGTTTGATTCGGGATTGAAGCATTCGACGAGTCGAAAGTGCGGCTCGATCGCCTGCACAATCTCCCCCAAACGAATCTGAGACGCAGGACGAGCCAACTTGATGCCGCCTCCGCGCCCGCGCGTGTTCTCAAGAAAGCCCAGACCACCCAAGCGGTGCACCAACACCATTAAGTGTCCGCGAGAGATCCGGTAGTGCTCGGAAATCTCCTGAACCGTTGACGGCTTGGGGTCCTGAGCAGCGAGAAACATCAGGGTTCGAAAGGCGTAGTCGCATTGGACCGTCAGATTCATCGTGTCCTCTCACTAAAGATATATCTAATCTATTGCTTTTGGCAAGCCGAGACGGTAAGATATACCTGAGATCAATCTTTAGAGGTGATTCGATGAAAGATGCAGTGGCCGAGCTTGAGACCGAACATCGTTTGATTCAGCAGGTGGTGGCAGGGATGTCTTACCTGGAATCCCGAATTACGGCCGGAGCTGAAATCGATCAGACATTATTGAACCGGATCGTCGAGTTCCTGCGCTCGTTTGCGGATCACCTTCATCACGCCAAAGAGGAAGCGCTCTTCTTCCCTGCCCTTGAGCGGCGAGGCGTGCCGGCGCAAGGGTGTCCGGTTGGAGCCTTGCTGCACGAGCACACAAAAGGCCGTGCGCTGGTTACTGAGTTCGAACAGGCAATCGAGGCCTCCGCCCCCAAGACGGACGGCTCGACGGAAAGGCTCACAGCGGCGATGAGAGCGCTGGCTGAGCTTTACCCTGCGCATATCTGGAAGGAAGATTACCTGCTGTTTCCGATGTCGAAGAAGGTGTTGACGGCCGACGATGAAGCGGAATTGTCGGAGAAGTTTGAAGAACTCGACCGGAAGTTGGGAGAGGTCGAGAAGAGGCGTTTCGAGAGTTTGGCGGAGGAATTATCCGCGATGGTGTTGCAAATCAACGCAAGTAATTAATCACAAGGAGAACATTATATGTATCTAGAATCTGGAATGACCGTTGCGGAGATCGCCGCTGGCTCGTTGGGTGCAGTTCGAGTATTCGAGCGGTATGGCATTGACTATTGCTGTGGCGGAAAGCGTCCGCTTGCGGACGTGTGCGAATCGAAGGGACTCGAAGCTGCCTCGGTGGAGAAAGATCTCGTTGAAGCCTTGAGCGCAGGCGACCATGAGGCGAGAGACTGGAATTCGGCTCCGCTGGCGGAGTTGATACCTCATATCGTGAATCAGCATCACGAGTACTTGCGCCGCGAATTTCCGGCTATCGGCGCGCGCCTGGCGAAAGTCTATAGCGTCTACAATCAGCGCTACGGTGAGACCCTGCCCGGATTGCCGGAGGCATTCGCCGGTCTTAGAGAAGAACTTGAGGAGCACCTGGAGAAAGAAGAGACTGTGCTCTTTCCAGCGATCCTGGCTTACGAGAAAGCCGCCGAGACTGGCGCGACACTGCCGGTATCCCCGTTCGGCTCCGTTGCCAACCCGATCAGGATGATGGAGCAGGAGCATGAAAGCGCCGGCGCCACGCTGGTACGCATTCGTGAGATTACCGGCGACTTTTCTTTGCCGGACTTACGCCTGCGTAACATACAAAGCTTTGATGAGCGGTCTGCGCGAACTTGAGCAGGACCTGCATCAGCACATTCACCTGGAAAACAACATCGTCTTCCCGCGCGTTCTGAAATTTGAGGCGGTAAGGAACCAAGGCTAAGAAACTCGAAAAGGATTAGACGTTATGGCGACGTTAGCATCTATCTGTGGCCGCTCAGCAATATATCGCAAGATCGGGTTCGCTGATATCTTCCAATTGCGAGATATATGGCGATAAATATGCACGAATCCAATAAATAGAATATAGCCGATCGCGACACCAACTGTATTGAATATCACATCATTGATGTCGGCAATCCGGAAAGTAATCTTTGCCATGAATCCCGTTATCAGCTGCAGAAACTCGATACCAATACTAAAGAGCGCGCCAATAACAACTATCTTCCTCATGCGAAGATTCGTAATGAACGGCAGTCCGAAGCCGAAAGGAATCAAGAGCAGAATGTTGAGAAGCGAGGTTTTCAGATCCTCAAGAGTAAGCGTGATAAGCGGAATAAGATTCATAGTTTTTCCGTCCGCTTGTCCCTGCAGGATAAGGTCTGGCCTAAAATGCTTTAGAAGAAGTAGAGACTGAAATTGAAATAGCGTGTAATCCAGAACCTTATATAGGTAGACGTAGAATATAGTGAAGAACAGCAAATATACGAGACTTTTCTTTTTCTTCAACCGAAGAAACGTGACGATACCAATCCAAATCAAACCGAAAAGAAGTACAATCAATGAATCAAGATGTGTTACAAATCCCATAGCGTTTAAATATTAATATCGCCTCGGCGCTCGATCCCTATTCACGGGCGGAGGCAGGGCAACATTACCTGTTGGCTCCGCCCCAGCGAGACCAAGACCAAAACCCTGCTTCGCCGACGCAAGCAGTTTCCTGCTGTCGCTGTAGAGGCTGTCATGGTTTGTGTCGCCCATAATGAACCCCGACGATCATCTTTTCTTGTCCGTCTTTATCAGTGTAGCGTGCCGCGAATAACAGACAGCTACCGGCTTCATCGGTGGTGCCAGTCTTGATGCCGATCACCCGGGATTATACCCGGCATCCGTCTCGGCAAGCGGTGGATCGTCACCCGTTGCGCCTATGAAAACTGGGAGCGAGAGTGCGGGCGCGACACAATATCCGAATGTAGCCGTCCGCAAAAAGCCCTCCTCCTTGAGTGTCATTTACAGCAGACCGGAAATGGCAAAGGGATACCGGTTCCGCCTCCCGCCGGAAAAGTCGCCGAGGCAAAGACGGCACCCAGGCCGGCTGCCCCTCTTCCAAGGGAGATTCTGACGGCAAAGGAGGTTGAGGAACTGCCCCGAATCGATGTCAAAACGGTTTATAGCTATGCGCAACGTGGCCTCTTTATCAACGACGCGCCGCTTATTCAGCCCAGCCCGGAATTTGTGGATGAGGGTAGTGACCACCGGGGTCTTGTCCTCGATCAGGCTGAGGAGGTTTTCGCCCGTCGCGGCGCGCTTCGGCTCATGTCCCGTTGCGCGGAAGGTCTTGGAGATCCGGTCGTCGAGATCCGTCCGGCCGGTAGACACGCTGAAGTTGCGGGCGCGCATGGCGCGGCTGAAAGCGGCTCCATCGTGGGACTTGGTAGTCTTCGACGATTCTCCTTCAGAGATGGTTGAACATCGGCACCGTCTCAATACCGTAGTATTTCGTCGCACGCTCGCGCGATGGCGGAAAAGATCTTGTCCTGGGTGTGGCAGGTCCGGTGGTGCGAGTGGCCGCAAGAGATACGTTTGTGCCCTCCGCCTCCAATCTCGAGCTGATGGCGCTGCCTTCGGTTGAGGATCTCCGGGCAGGTGTCGAGCGAGTTCTGGTTTACTGATTGCTTCGAACCAGCGTCAATCATACACTCTTATTACCGGCTGAATTCCTGCGAGAGGAGAATCGTAGTGAACTGGACTCAGCTCTTGAAGAGTGAGATTGAAACGACATACGCAACCACCGCGAGACTTCTGGACAAAGTGGATCCGGACAGCCTCGAATGGAAACCGGAAAGCGGCAATAACTGGATGACCATCGGCCAACTCCTGATGCATATCAGCAGCGGCTGTGGCGTCCCGTGCAAGGCATTCGTCTCCGGTGACTGGGGTCTGCCGGAAGGCCTGCCTCCGGAGGAGATGACGCTACCTCCCGCCGAAAAGATGCCTACTATAGATAGCGTCGAAAAGGCTAAAAAGCTACTCTCGGAGGACAAGGCAATTGCCCTTCAGATGATCGACCAGGCAGGCGAGAATGATCTCGCAAATAAAGAGATGGCTGCTCCGTGGGCACCCGGCGTAACATTCGCCCTTGGCCGACACCTGCTGCAAATGGTCCAGCATTTGGATCGGCACAAAAAGCCAACTGTTCTACTACTTGAAGCTGCAAGGCAAGCCTGTCGATACCGCGGATCTCTGGGGCTGATCAGATGAGCTCACAACTTCATTTCGGGTATCCCTGGTTTCTGAGTTACGGACATCTCGCGGTCCTGGCTGTCGCGTTGTGCTTCTGGTTTCTCGGGCGCCGCTTGAAGTGGTCGAAAGCGCTAATGGTGTTGATCGGCGCAGTGACTCTCTGGTCGATAGCCGCTTTTGTGGTGGCGCGATTTGGACTCGATGTAAACGGCCGTCTGCCGATGCCTACGCAGAAGTTCCTTGCGTCGGGCACAGGACGAGTGCTCGATATGGGGGCTGGTACCGGGAGGTCGACGCTGATGGTTCTTGAAGCGCGCCCGCAAACAACCGTCGTCGCTCTGGATCTTTTCGAGCAATCGTATGAGCACCACTTTGGGCGCGGGCAAAGCGGACAGGAGCGACTCTTTTCTAATCTGAAAGCAGCCGGCCTGGAACAGCGCGCAACAATTCAGGCCGGCGACATGCGCAAGCTCCCTTTTGAGGCGGCGACGTTCGACGGGGTTGTGAGCACTTACGCGATCGATCACTTGAACCGCGATGGAATTCCCGCGGCTCTTAAGGAAGCAGCGCGAGTGCTGAAGCCCGGCGGCGACTTCCTCATGATGGTGATCGCGAAAGACGCCTGGCTTCAGTTCACGTTCGGCCCGTTGCTGTTGCACAGCGGCACACGGAGTCCGGAGCGTTGGAATGGTCTTTTGCAGGACGCGGGATTTCAAGTCGTCGAGCAAGGGACGCGCCCGGGGACGTTGTACTTCCTGGCGCGCAAATGAGGGCTACTTCCCCACTCGTGGCGCTGCGGCAAGGAGCACACGGGCCAGCGCGTCTGCGATGGGGAGTCCCGGATTGCGCTGGAGCCAGAACCACTCGCCGCCGGCGTTGACCTCGAGGAAAACGTGACGGCCATCGGGGGTGACGATGAAGTCAGCCGCACCATAATTCAGCCCGAAGTCTTCCATTACGCCAAGAAGGCCTTGCTGCACGTTTGGCGGCAGCGTGTAGGGCTCCCACTCGTCGATCAGTCCGATGCCGTCGCGCCGCCAATCGACTGAGGTCTCTGCGTTGCGCTGCGAATCGATCGAAGCCGTAAACACCTCGCGGCCGACCACGGTCGCGCGCAATTCGAGGGCTTTCTCGACGCGCTCCTGGAACATCATGGGGCAGTAACGAAGGTCGGAGAGGGCGTCGCGGTCTTCCGGCTTCATCGCGCTTGTAAAGACCACCATCTCCCGATCGTCGCGGCAGATGGCGAACGAAGATTGCACCTTCGTAACCACCTTGCCGTCCAAAGCATCATAGAACGCCTGGGCCTCGGCGGGATCGTTCGTGATTAGCGTTTCGGGCGTCTCAAGGCCGTGCGCCCGGGCACGCTGCAACTGTAGTTCCTTGAAGTCGGCGTGGCGCACACACCTGAGAGGATCGAGTTGGAAACACTCGAGCGAGGCGATGGTGCCGTAAAGCGCTCGCCTGGCTTCGTTCACGCAAGCCTCGCGTGTATCCCCGAGTTCATCCGGCAAGCTTGCGGCGGCATAGAAACGGCGATACCAAAGCGCTGTCACCTGATTGAGATCAAAGCGGCGACCGGACTCGTCAATCAGCATCCGCTCGAACCGGCCGCCGTTGAACCGCGTGGCGACACGCACGCGCTCCGGGTACAAATCCGTATTCAGGCGAATCACGCGTGCGCCGCGACGCTCAAGCGCGTCCGTAACCATCACGACCGAGTCATTGTCGCCACTGTGAGTAACGATCAGGATGTCCATGGCCGTGCGCCGCGAGGCTTCTCAGAACCGAAGCCGGCCTTCCATCGCGTCCGAGTCGGACGGAAACGCCAGGGTGACAACGTCGCCGGGCTTGCAATTGCCGCCGGTATCCGCTGGCTTAAGCGGCGGTGCGTCAGACGTGTGCAGCGCTTCACGGATAAGTTTGACTGCGTATGCAGGGTCCGGCAGCGCTTCGCGGCGAAGATTGATGGCGAATCCAAGGTCCTTGGGGTCAAAGGTCTCGTTGTCCGACGGGTATTTCATTGTGTGCATCGTGATCGGGTTCTGCGTATTCGCCGGTGCCAGATTTCTTGTTGCGGTGGTGTTCTGAGTCTCCAGAAAGCGTGAAAAGAACGGTTTGATGGTCATTTCATATTCTCCATTTCGGTACTGCGCTGCGCCGTGTCAATCAGGTTATCGGCCGAATGGAGTAGTGGTTGCGTCCGAAACGCGGAAGCGCTGGTTGGCCCTTCAGCGGTTCACGCTTCTAACCCAGGCCAACGCCTTTTCGGCGGCAATTCGGCGTAGAGTGTCCAGATCGACTTCACGTTTGCCGCTGCGGAGGTTTTTCAAAAGATCGTCGACGTCCTCGGAAGAAACTGTAGCGGTGCTGTTCGTAGTGCTTGCTTCGGGCGACTTACGTGAAGGCAGCAGGAGTATTTTGTTTGCCGCCTCCGCTGTAATTCTTATTTGATCGGGGGTCGGAGTTTGCAGCGATGGACCGTTCCTTACGATCAGACTTAGACCGCCAATGTCGCTGGAATCCAGCTTGAACAACTGCGTCGCTTGGAAGAATGCTTGCGCAGGTTGGGCAAGGCGCTCATACGCTAACGCCATCGTCAATATTCGTTCCCGACGGAATTCGGTGTTGGGGTAAACAGTTTCCCATTCCCGCAGAAGCTCGACCTGGCGGGCTGCATCCTTCTCTGCTGTTATGCGGGTGTAAAGCTCATATTCCGATGCACTGGCCCAATTCCGTTGTGCAAGGACGGAGCCGGCGAGGGAAAGCAAGAGCAGCATGGACGTTACCGAATTGCTCATACGATAAGCCTCCCATCGACAGATTACGCTCGGGGCGGCGATGACGCAAGATCTCAGAAGGCGAAGCGTAGCGCGAACTGCATTATGCGCGGGGCGAAGGCTCCTGTGATTGTGCCGTAGTTAGTGTTCGACCGGTTTGCGTTCGGCGAACGGAAATTGGTCTTGTTGAGCAGGTTGAAGCACTCGGCCTGGAATTCCAGGCGCGATTTTTCCCAGTGCAGCGGGAAAGTTTTTTGAATGCGCACATCTGTGGTGAAGGTCGCAGGGGCGGTGGCCGCGTTGCGGCCCGCTGTGCCGTAGGGGCGCGTGCCAGGCGGATTCACGACTGTCGTTCGGCTCAGGTAATTGTTTGGATCGCCGTCCTCAGTGTTGGGTCTGCCGAGCAGATCCGGACGGTAATTCAGCACTGTGCTCAGTTGCGAATTCGCGGCCGGACTCCAGGTGAGATTGACGGGCTGACCGCTGAACATACTGTTGATGACACTGGTGCGCCAGCGTCCGTACATGTGCGATGCCCAGCCGCGGCCCTGCGGAAGCTGGTAAGAAATCGTCGTGGTGTTGTTGAATTTGCGATCGTAACCCGAGAGCCCGCGCTCGTTCACAACGTCACGAATGTTCAAACGCGAGTTGTCGCCGTTATTGGCTTCGAGATGCCCCGAGCCGTAGTCCACCGCCTTCGACCAGGTGAATGAGTTCAAGAGAAACAGGCCATTCGAATAGCGCTTTTCGAGTTTGGTCTGGAGCGCATTATAGGCGGAAGAGTTGCCGTTATACGCGATCTGAATGAAGGAGAAGCCGGGGATTGGGCGACGCTGATCGACGGTAAGGGTCTCACCCGTTACGGCCGGACGCGCTTGATTCCAGTCACCAAGAATCATCAGCTTGGTGCCGTGCGTCCCGACATAGCCGACATCGAGTAAGAGATTTTTTGCGAGTTCGCGCTGCACGGTGAAGTGCCAGCTCTGCACGTACGGCGAACGGAAATCGCCCGGGATGAAGTTCACGCGTGAGGTACGCGGATCGTAGTTGGCCGGTGTAGCGAGGTTCGCAGGATAGCCCATCTGCGTGGGGCGGAAACACTTTTCCGGCGCCTGATTGGCGGAACACAGCCCTTGCTGGATGGTCTGATTGATGGTGACGGTCACGATGGAAGGGCCATTATACGAGAGAAGATTTTCGCCGCCCATGCGATTGAAATGGATGTAGCTGATACCGTATGCCGAGCGCAGCACGGTCTTCCGATTCGGCGACCAGGCAAAGCCGATACGCGGTGCGAAGTTATTGCGATCTGGATTGATGGTGGAGCGGTTGGCGATGGAACCGCTCGCCGCCGCGATCAACTTGTTGGCCGCTGGATCGTAGTTTGCCAGGCGGTTCCCTTCCTCATACTGCGGTGTTGCGTATTCGTAGCGCAGGCCGGCGGTAATGGTCAACTGCGAGTTAACCTTCCAATCATCCTGCACGTAGCCGAAGTGCATGCGCTGGCGATAATTCATCACCGTAGTGTTGGTGATGCTGTACTGGCTGCGCGCGCCGAACAGAAAATCAGCGAGGTTGTATAGGTTGTTGGAGCCGGCTCCGGTGGGACGACTGAACTGGCCATTGTAAGTGTCCTGCCCATACTTAGGGTGAAAGTCCTCGATATCGGTATTGACGCGCTGATGTTCGTAACCCAGCTTGAGACTGTGACGCTTGAAGATTTTCGAATAGTTCACGCGCGGGTTCAGGGCGAACGGATCCTGATGCTGGGGATTGCTGTTCTGCCGTCCGAGCCCAGTGTAGCCGCTAATACTTTGGGTGTTGAGTCCGCCACTCACTTCCGGATCATTGGGAATTCCTGTGATGCCGTAACCTTCCAACATGCCGGGTGCGCCAAACTCAATGGGGGTCTTGCCGGCCTTAGTGCGAGAAATACCGAGCCGGATTTCGAGTAGCTGCGAGACCGACGGAGTATAAGTTCCTGCGAGCGTGAGTTGCTGGTTCACCACGCGCACGTGGCCATTGGAACTACCGCCGGATGGAGCAGGCAGAACGGCGGGCACAAAGTCGTTTTGCTTGCGTTGGCTGAGTCGCGCGAAAGCGGTGGTTCGGGAGTTAATGGTGCCGTCGATTTTGACGTCGCCTTTATCGTTGATGTCCTGGCGGCGCGGCAACGACTGATAGTTGTTTGAGCCCGGATTGTTGGGAATCGGAAGGTCGCCCATGACCTTGCGGGCGAATGCAGAGATCTGGCTTTGCGGAATCGCGCCGTTAGTGAAAATCTCTCCGGTGAGAGGGTTCTGCACGCGCAGTCCGATACTGCCGGTGCGCTGATCAAAGGTCGGCAGAGTGGCGAACTGCAGTGATTTAGAAACGCGCCGGTAGCCCTCATAATTTGCAAAGAAGAAGAGCCTGTGGCGTTTGATAGGACCGCCGAGCGCGCCACCAAACTGGTTCTGAATGAGCACCGGCTTGACGCCGCCGTTGGGTTTGAAGAAGCCGGTCGCGTTCAGGCTGGTGTTGCGCAGGTATTCGAAAAGCGAGCCATGAAACCCGTTCGTGCCGCCGCGCATGGAGGCATTGATGACAGCACCGCCGGCGCGTCCGTATTCAGCGCTGTAGTTGTTGGTCTGAACCTTGAACTCCTGCAGTGCATCGGGCGAGACTTGCATCACCTGGTTAGAGAATCCTTGATTGCTGGTCCCGTAGGAGTTGTTATCGACGCCATCGAGAATAAAATTGTTCTGCGAACTGGGCAGTCCGTTCACGTTGAACGAGCCTTCACGCGGATCGTCGGCAAGGCCGAGCAATGAGCGTTGCACACCGGGAGCCAGAAGGCTGAGATCCGACGAGTTGCGTCCATTGAGCGGAAGGTTATCGACGAGCGCCGCGCCGATCACCTGACCCTTTTCCGTCGAATCGCTTTCGACGAGTGCAGCTGCACCTGAGACGGTTACGGTTTCTGTTGCCGCGCCAACCTGCATTTTGAGATCGACGCGCTGGCGGGCGTTCACTGCAACGTTGAATTTCTCTGTGGTGAGCGTCGAAAACCCGGGAGCTTCGGCTTTGATATCGTAATCGCCGATGCGCACCGTAAGGAATTCGAATGTGCCGACGGAGTTCGTAGTGGCTGCTGCCTGCACCCCGGTGTTCACGTTGCGGAGCGTAACCTTGGCTCCAGTGATAACCGAACCCGAGGGATCATGAACCTCGCCGAGGACCGTGGCAGTGTCGAATTGGGCGAAGCCCGAAACCGTGAAAACGGCAAGCGAAAGGAATAGTTTGAGTCGCATAATGAAAACCCCCGTCAGTGTAACAGCCCAGTGTGAATAGATCGTTACGATATCACGACGGAATGGTTTTCGCCACAGAAGAGCACGGATTGCGATACTGGAACAATGGTTGAGGTTCAAGATTCGCGTACGGATTATGCTCTCAGGTTAAAGGCGCGGCAGCAGGCTGCGGCGGGGCTGGAGGCGCGAAATATGCAGATCGGGAACTTTCGCCTGCTGGTTGCGCTGATTGCAGTTGTAATGGTGTGGCAAGTAATCGGAGCGCAGGTTTTATCGGCTTACTGGCTACTGATACCACTCGCGATCTTTATCGGATTGGCGATGTTCCACGAGCGAATTCTGCAGAGTTATAGACGCATTTCGCGCGCGAGTTCGTTTTACCAACGGGCGATAGCGCGCCTGGATGGTGACTGGGCTGGTAAGGGCGAGACCGGCGAAAGATTTCGCGACGCTCGCCACCCCTACGCCGAGGATCTCGATCTGTTCGGTACCGGTTCGTTGTTTGACATGATCTGCGCGACGCGCACCCGCGCTGGTGAAGAGACGCTGGCACGCTGGCTGCTTGCGCCAGCTACTAAAGAAGAAATTCGCGCGCGGCAGGAAGCCATCGAGGAACTGCGTGAGCAGGTCGATCTGCGCGAGCACCTCGCCGTGCTGGGTGAGGACGTGCGTATCGGAGTGCATCCGGAAGCGCTCGCGGCATGGGGAGAAGCACCGGCATTATTGCGGTCTACATTCGCACGAATCGTTTGCGCATTGATCGGTTTAACGTCCTTGGTCACCGTAATCCTTGCGTTTCAGAGCGGCTGGACGACACCGTTCTTTGTTTCGCTTGCGCTTGCGGCGGGCGCGGGCTTTTATTACCGGGACAGGGTGAGAGCGGTGGTTCAGGAAGTCGAATTACCGGCGCACGATCTCGCACTGCTGCGCGACGTTCTGTTGTGGATGGAAAAGCGCGAGTTCCGCTGCAAGAAACTCGTGGAGTTGCGCGGCGCATTGGACTCGGAAGGCCATCCACCATCCAAACAGATTGCAAAATTAAACCGGCTGATCGAAATGCTGGATTCTCGCGACAATCCGGCGGTGCGGTTGATTGGGCCGCCGCTGCTGTGGTCTACGCAGCTCGCGTTTGCGATCGAGGCCTGGCGTTTTACATCCGGCCGCGCAGTACGCAAGTGGCTGGAAGCGGTGGGTGAAATGGAAGCGCTGTGTTCGCTGGCGGCATACGCGTACGCGCATCCTGCAGATCCGTTCGCAGAACTCGTGGATGAGACGCCTTGCTTTATTGCGACGGGAGTCTCGCATCCGCTGCTCGTGGAATCCAAGGGTGTGCGGAATGACATACGGCTCGACAAAGATATGCGCGCGCTGGTGGTGAGCGGCTCCAACATGTCGGGCAAGAGTACGCTGCTGCGCACGGCGGGGGTGAACGCGGTGCTCGCACTGGCAGGCGCTCCGGTGCGCGCCATACACCTGCGGCTATCGTCCTTGACCGTTGGCGCATCGATTCGCGTGACAGACTCCCTGCAGGGCGGCAGTTCGAGATTCTATGCCGAGATTACGCGCTTGCGACAACTGGTGGATCTTGCGGGCAGTCCCGCTCCGCTGCTGTTTCTGCTGGATGAACTGCTGAATGGCACGAACTCGCACGATCGAAAAATCGGGGCGGAGGCCGTGGTGAAGGGACTGGTGGACCGCGGCGCCGTTGGGTTCCTGACAACGCACGATCTTGCGCTCGCGGAGATAGTCGAGGTACTGAAACCTCACGCCGCGAATGTCCATTTCGAAGATCACATGGAGAATGGGCGGATCTCGTTCGATTACAAATTGCGCGAAGGAATTGTGCGCAAGAGCAACGCGCTGGAGCTGATGAGATCAGTTGGTTTAGAGGTGTGAGGTCGCTGGAGAACTCAGAATCTTTCGGCCTTTAACTCATTCCAGAACTGCTGCAATCTTTGCAGGCTCTTGTCAAACCCCTGCTTGAGTTCAGCCGGTGCGAAACTAACAATCATTTCGGAAGCCCCAACAAGGTACGGCGCCAGCTTGGAAGTTTTTACGGAACCTGGCGGGGGTTTCGGCGTAAATGCCATCAACGCGGTAATCACTACCGTGGCGATGATCACGCCGCGGATCAGCCCGATCGCAGCGCCCGCAACCCGATCCATCCAGCCGAGTCCGACAGCCTTCAACAACTTCGCCACGACCGCTCCGATGATTCCACCGAGCACCAGGACTCCGAAAAAGATCGCGAAGAATCCGGCGAAATCAGCAGTGCTCCTGGACATCCCGAAGTCCTGAAAAAACACCGCCGCTGTCCGGTAATAGGTCAGACTGCAAAAGACGCCAAGCAGCAGTGCCACTAAGCCGACCACTACTCGTGTGAGTCCTTTTGCGAATCCACTGAGCACGGACGCGCAGACCAGGAACAACAGCACATAGTCCAGCCAGTTCAAAGTTGTTTTCCGGTGAGCACTGCGTAGGCGCTCTTGTACTTCTCGCCGGTCTTGGCTGCGACATCATCGGGCAGCGCGGGCGCAGGCGGCTGCTTATTCCACTTAATGGCCTCCAGGTAATCACGCACGAACTGCTTGTCGAATGAGGGCTGCGCGCCACCCGGAGCATACGATTCCTTCGGCCAGAAGCGCGATGAATCCGGCGTGAGCACTTCATCCGCAAGCACGAGTTCGCCAGCGACAAATCCAAATTCGAACTTGGTATCGGCGATGATGATGCCGCGCGTTTCCGCATAGCTGGCCGCGCGCTTGTAGATTTCGAGCGTGTAGTCGCGCAGTGTCGAAGCCAGTTCGTGACCGACAAGCCCTACAGTCGCGTCGAACGAAACATTCTCGTCGTGTCCGCTCTGCGCCTTCGCGGCAGGCGTGAAAATCGGTTCCGGCAACTTATCGCTTTCGCGAAGTCCGGCGGGCAGCGGAATGCCGCAGACGGTGCCGTGCTGCACGTATTCTTTCCAACCGGAGCCAGAAAGATAGCCGCGCGCCACGCACTCCACCTGAATCATCTCGGCTTTCTTCACCAGCATCGAGCGGCCTTCGAGTTGATCCGGATGGCTGCGCAACGGTTCAGGATATTTCGACACATCAGCCGTCACGAAGTGTGTAGGAATGACGTCCTTCAGCAGATCGAACCAGAAAATCGAAAGCTGTGTGAGCACTCTACCCTTGTCCGGGATACCGGTTGCCAGAACGTAATCAAAGGCGGAAATGCGATCGGTGGCGACGATGCAGTAATGCTCGCCCACGTGGTAAATGTCGCGGACCTTGCCCCGCGCGACTGGCTTCAATTCCGGAATGTCTGTTTGTAGAAGAGTTTGGCTGGACATGATGAAAAAGAGAAATGGCCGCGCAGGCGCAAGTGGCGCCCCGCGGCCGTGTTTACTTCAGTTATGCCGCTGCGAGACCGCGCAGGTTCCAGCCGCAAATCGTGCTGGCCTGCATCTTGTCGCCGTTGGGCCCGGGCCAGTGAGTTTCGAGGCTGAGCCAACCCTTGTAACCGTCCGCGGTAAGGGCTTCGATCTGCCCCTTCCAATCGACTGAGCGTGTGCCAAGCGGTCCCCAGATCGGCTTGTGGCCTTCCATGTGGCAATCCTTGGCGTGGACGTGTACGATCCGATTCGCCGGGATCAGCTTGTAACCGAATGGGAATGGATTCTCACCCGCGACCAGCGCATTCGCCGGATCCCACACGAGTTTCAGATTGGGGTGATCCAGCGCTTTCAGAATGACGGCGGCTTCCGCGGCTGTGCCGATATTGCAGGCATGCTCGTTTTCGACTCCAATGATCAAGTCGTGCTTGCGCGCCTTCTCGGCAAGATCCGCCAAAGCCGAAACGATCGCGTCGAAACACTTTTCAGGCTGCACAGTGCGCCAGTAGGAAAATACGCGGATGATCTTTGCACCGGTGATGTTTGCGATGGCAAAGGCGCGTTCCGCGAGTCTGTTCTGATCGTCAAACGTGTGCTTGGATCCGAAGACATCCTGCTGAAAGCGGCTGTCGATGTCAGGTGCGCCAGGCAGCACGCATTTGAGTACGGGTGAGGCAATGGAGATAATCTCCATGCCGTAGGACTTGCACTGCTCGACAACGCGAGCGAGTTCCTCGTCAGTCAAGTCCATAATATTCTTGCCGGAGATGACGCGGAGTTCAGCTCCAGTCATGCCGATTGCGGCCATCGCCTTGAGCGCTGTAGGCAGGTCGGGCGAGAATTCGTCAGTTATCGCAGCTATTCGGAATTTCGGGTCCATAATTTGAGCACCAACAATACTATAGTGTAATCACTTGATCCGGCATGTTGCCAGAGAGCGCTTTATAAAGATCAGGGAAGCAGCCGATCGGCACCCCGGCGATCAGTTTATCGGCAATGTCGCGCTCATAACAACACTGATCGCAGCACATAAGCAGCATACCGCTTTTCCTGGCAACTTCGGCTAGACGCTCTCCGATTGGGTTGCCCTGCTGCAGGACGTAACAATTATCTTCAAAGAAAAACATCCCTACGACGTCCACACCGTGGCGGCCTTCCTCCAACTGCGGAAGAATCATCTTGCCCAGTTTGTAGGACACAGTGTGCCCCTGAGTCGAAAAAATGTACGCAACTTTCAATATGGTTCTCCAGTTATTTTATTGAGCGCCGCCCGGAACGACGCGATAGCGAGCGCAGCACGATCCTGATGGCTGGCGGGAATCTCCGGATGCAAACTCAGTAACTTCGCGGCATCAAAAACTTGCGCCTCTGCCAGCAACCAGCCCTTGGCTGCCTGGCTCAGGTGTTCACAGAGAGCCACCAGCGTAACGCAAGTGCTGCAACGGTAACGCACGCTGCTCAGGCGGTCGCCAGCCAGTTCAACACTGAAACGGACCGTGAGCCCGTTGCCATCCGACCGGAGCGGTCCCCAGTGCGCTGCCGGACCGGCATGGCTGCCGATTTTGAGGTAGGCTGCCTGGAAGAAATCATGGACTGTGCCGCTCTTCTGCAATATGGGCATTTTACCGTATCGGGCTGTTGGGTTTAGCTCCATGTTGTAATGGAAAGTTATCAATGGCGAGTCCAAACCGCTTTGCACTACTTTTCCTTGCCGGAGCTTTTTGCTACACGATAATCGGCCAGTTCTGGCCGGTCAGCGATAGCTACCAGCGTCTCCCAAGACTCAGGGCTGAACCCGCGGCTGCTTCTGCCGATTCTGGCTTTGCACCCAACGCCGTCTACCCAAGCACGCCACCGCGCGCCTTCGGATTCGAAACATATGGCTCGTGGCTGGGCGCAGACACCACTACCGGAACGACAACGACGGCCTGGTACAAGCCGGAACAGAAGTTCGCGATTTTCGTCGCAGGGTACCCTGTCACAGCCGGAAACAGCCTTGCGGTTGAGCTCGAATTCAAGAATGGCGAACGGAAGCAGGTACCGCTCGACGTTGCGGATGCCGGCGATGTACTGTCCCGCCGCGCCGTGCTGGCCGGACTTGTATTGGGATTTGCCTATCTAGTCCATCCTTTATCCTTGCTGAGCGTTCCGCCATTCGCACTGTTGATCTTGATCATCCACATGAAGCCGATTGCCTGGCGCACTCAGGGCGAAAAGACGAGACCTTGGCAATTCATCACAGCTGCAACTCCAGGGATGCTTCGAGCGTTGGTCGGGTGTACGGTTTGTGCGGTTTTCTTCTTCGCATGGAATGGGCTGTCGACGGGACCCAGCCAGGCAACGTTTATTTCGTATGTGATCTCCGCAAACGGAGTCTGCTTCAGCATAAATAGATAAATAGGAGATAAACGTCCTAAACCTCGACGCCGCGCCCGCATGCGAATTCGGACTCCTGCTCTATCTAGTAGCGCTGCAGCGACCTTATGCAAAGGCCATCGCGGACAAGGTGACGGGTGCGGAGGTGGCTTGCTCCTGGCCGCGCCTCTTGCCCTTGCCGTGGGTTTCGCAGCGCTTCCAGGCGGACCTGAAGCGTAACCTCGCAAACGTCTCGGTTACGGAGTTCGACCCCGCTGTTGGAATAGAACTGGTCCAGACTCCGCTTCGTTCGTTTCAAACGCTCTGGCTGTGCGATGGACGGCAAGAGCCTGATAGCCTACCTGCTCGCTGAAGGTGACTGGATTGCCTCGGAAAGCGGAGGCGAAGGGGTTCAACCCGGCCAGATAGTGGTGGATGTAGGTGCGCATGTGGGGACATTCACTGCCCGTGCATTAATGGCATGTGCCGCCAAGGTCCTGGCTGTGGAACCGGACCCGGTGAATGTCGAATGTCTACACCGCAATTTCCGTAAGGAGATCGCTGCAGGTCGAGTGATCATACTGCCGCAGGGCGCCTGGAGTTCAGAGAGCACCTTGCGATTCCACATTGGCGTGGCCAATTCCGGCTCAGGGGGCATGATCACCGAAGAGGAAGGCGCCGAGAGCATTGATGTTCCCGTGCTTCCCCTGGACCGCATGGTGAAGGAAGCTGGCCTGGAACGAGTGGACTTCATCAAGTTCGACATCGAAGGCGCCGAACGAGAAGCTCTGAAGGGCGCACGGGAGACACTGGCCCGATGGCACCCGGCACTCATGATCGACACCTACCATCTGCCGGACGATCCCGAGGTGCTGCCCAACGTGATCCGCGCGGCAAATTCCAGCTACCAACCCGTTTGCGGCCCGTGCGGGCTCAACCCCAATTTCAGCAACCGAGTAGTCCCTCACGTCACGTTCTACCACTAAGGAGCTCAGAAGCTCCATGCTCAGTGACGGCAGGGCAGCTATCTGTACATTCTCGTCCCAATCAAAACCCTGCCCGACAGAAAAGCCCAACCACGTCAAAAATACTCGACACGTTGGGCCAATCCTGCATCCGGGCAGATGCGCGCTACATCCATTTGTTAACACTGCGGATAACACACCTGCACTGGAGCGAAAAGTGCTAGAGTATTTAACCAAGTAGAGGGAGAAGCAACGATGAAACTGTCCGTTTCAGTTCTTCTGTCGTTTTCGGTGATCAGCAGTGCGCTGGCCCAGGATGACGTAACCCGGGCAAGGGAGCTCAAAACTCGGGGTGACACGGCGGGAGCGCGCACGCTATTGCAGCGGGCGGCGCAACCGGGCGATACGGCTGGACTCAAAGCCTACGCCGAGTTCCTTGACCTGCAAAAAGATCCCGACACACGCCAGGCGTACCAACGCCTTCTGGATGCGACGCCTGGATCAGGAGCAAATCCGCAACGCGCGGTTATCCTGCGCCGACTGGTCGTGCTCGACATGCTTGCCGACGACTACCCTGCTGCTGAAAAGCACATTGCAGAGTATCGGACAGCGGGTGGCGCCGGCCTGCACCTTGCGGCCCCTTCTGTAGGCGAAGCCGCGGCGAGCAGCCGCAGCTTTATCGAGATTCCCGGACCGCTACGATCTTTTGCCCGAATGGCTGCACTCTCGCCTGACCTGAAGCCTGAAGAACTGATGCCGGCGCTCGCGCGCAACATGGTGACCAGCGGCTATCAGGCTTCAAGCGGTACAGAGGCGCTGGAGCAGACTGAATACTTAAAACTCGTTTTCCGCTATCTTACGCAGGCCCGTGAAATAGAGAAAATGGCCGGCCCCGGAAAGATCCTCAAAGTTCCTGCTTGCGAATCTACTGAGACCACCGATCTTTTGCGAGTCATCGGCTATCGAATGCGTGGCGGGTGCGGCAGCGATGTCGTGCTGGAAACGGTCAACGCAACGCGAGCATTCCTGACTATCGACTCAGGGTTCCCGCTTTCCGAACTCGAACTGGCTCTGCGCGCGAATCGTCCGTTTGAATACGATTTCCGCCCCACGCGGATACCGATCCTGTTCACGCCCGATTACTGGCGCTCCAGCAAAGAGAAAGCGGGGCAGGAGTTCATTGATCACTTTATGTCAGACCCGGCGCTGTGCCGGCTGTACCTCGGCATGGGGAAGCTCGATCCCGAAACAGCGGAGCAGTTACGTACGGCTGTTTCAGCGCAGCGTTCGCGTTCGTTCGCCCACGTGCTCGACTTCTTTGGAGGAATGTTCCAGATCCGCAATGGCCGGGCAGTTGTTCCGGGTGGCGCACGTTCGGAAAAGGCCTGGGCGGAGTTGGTTGGCGTGAACCCCGACCAAGGTCCTCAATTCTACGATCGCTTAATTGTTAAAGACGATGGTTGGCTGGCCAGCTATTACGATGCCCTGATGCGAGTGCGTGGTCCCGTGCGCGACTATCTCACGGATCCGAACCGCATGCGCCGTTTCTATAACGCCGTAAGAGGACGCCTCACCAGCCCCGGACCAGCGCGTCCAGTTTTCCGCTCGAATACCGACATGATGCTCCTGACCACGCGACTGCGCGTTGGGAACGACGGGAAAGCGGTCATACCCGGCAGCCTTGACATGTGGAAGGGCTCTGTTCATTTCCCACCCTAACGGCAAGTACGATGGCAAGCTCACCAAGGCCGCGAATTCCTGGAAAGAACCTGACGACCTGATCGAAGCACTCTTCGCCCTCTCGCGCAAAGCCGTGGAAAATGAGCCGCTCAAGATTTTTATGGCGCTCAGCGACCTGGATCGCCGTCGCGCTACTCCGCTCAGTGCGGCAATGGTGGATCGCCTCGCACGCGGCTACAAGACTTACAACGCGCAGTACACAATATTCAACGAGGCATCGACGCTGAAGGAAGAGACCATCGGTCTCTATCTGGACACCGCCGAATCCATTACGAAAATACGTGATCAGGCCGGGCGTGCCGATGCCGCCGGTACTATGCAGGCACTCGTGAGTCTCTGGCAGATCTTTTGCCGACAGGAGTCGATCGCACCGGCTGAGGCTGACGCAACGCTCTCCGCCATCGTCGGGTCCGTTCCAGAAACTGCAAGAGTAACCGTGAGTTGTTTGATGCCGGTTATGGCGGCGTCAAAGTTTTGCTCAAGGCGGCACATACCAAACCCGATACTTCGCCACAAGACGCGATCATTGACCTGCTGGCCGGAGCCCAAACAACAACGGATCGTGGAATCCCACACCCAGTTGGTCCAGGACATGATCCGCATCTTCGAAGCGCAGCGCCTAGTGTCGCTGAAAACCATTATCGATCTGGAACAGCATCTGGAAAGCCTTTCGCGCGGCGAGAAGCTGAATACCGCTCTGGTGCAGCGTCTGGCAACGCGCATCGCGGAAATCCAACTGCCGCGTTCGGCGCTCTCCGGCGTCGAGAAAAACTCGTTCGCATTCGGCTATTGGACGGAAAAGCACGTCGAAACGCAGCGCAAGCTGAACATGCGCGCAGCCATCGAGAAGGCTGCGAACGATCCCGAGAAGCTGAAGGATTTGCGCGGGCTGCTGGCGCCGATTCTGCGCGACACGCTCGTGGGCTTGAATTACGTGCACTACGCGCCGCCGGGCGCGCAGATCCTTATCACCAATCCGCTCTTCGTGCGTGGTCACGATTTCCTCGGGATTGCAGGGCACCGTTCAAACATGGAAGCAAACCGAGGTGTTCGGATCGGGCTGGCCTTCGAGCGCCGGCGGCAGACTGGTTGGCTCCCTCGCCGGGCTGCCTTACGCGCTTGCCGAAGCCGAACAGAACTTTCTGATTCCGACTCGCGAGCAGGCGCTCATCTGGGGCGACCTGGTGCCGCAGATGATTCTGATGGCCAAGGTTCCGCGCTGGTGGCGTGTGACTCCGGCGCAGACTTACTGGGTCGGCCTGCACATGCGCTTTACGCGAATCCGCACTGGCGGAAGCGGCGCTGGATCCGGCAGTCCGCAAGCGAGTTGCTCGAGCACGCTGGACGAGTTCGCACCACCCGCCCGCGTTTATCGGATTTCGCAAGCTAGCTTGAACACGGGCGAGTGAGGGCAGCGCTGGAATCCGTTACGCCGTCCGAGACGTATCAGCCATCGCGCGCGCTACTGCATGAGCGGATGGGGCGAATCGACGACCATTCGGAGCTGAGATCAACCGGCTGGCCAAAGACGATCCCGGAGCAGGTCAGCGCCGCAGCTATTTCGCGGGCGTTCGGCACGCCCAAGCCGACGCTGACAAACTCGTATATGCCGGAACTGCTCAACCTGCGCACGTTCCCGACCCTGATGGGTTACTCCAGCCGAATCATGGCCGAAAGCTGGGAGTCGAACCTGCTGTACTATGCAGCGCTGTCGCTGACGAGATCCACGCGCCGCCCTCGCGACTCAATGTCCTGATACCGGAGTGGACGCAGAAGACCGTGGAGCAGATCTTTGCCACGCATCTGGAAGACTGGCCAGCGCTGTTGCGCTCGCTACGCGTGGTGGGCGATGATGTGCGCACAAAGTCGCGAAAACTGGTGGCGGCAAGCAGAACGCCGCACGGCAGCAGTAATCGACAGAATACTGGGAGGAAACGTGAGACTGGCGTCAAAGATTGGAATGGCTGCATCGTTGGCAGCCCTCGGCGTGGGTTCCGCGTGGCTGTACGCACAGGAGGCCCAGCGCCCCTTGTTTCGCGTAAAGGTCGACATGGTGGTGCTCAGCTTCACCGTGACAGACTCCAAAGGAAAGTATGTGAACGGCCTTAAGCCGGGCGATTTCCGCATCACAGAGGACGGCATCCCACAGAAGGTCGCGACTTTTGCCGAGGGCAACCAACCCGCCTTGCAGGTGATGGACGACGGTTCGACCGGCCGCTGCTGACGCCACCAGCCGAGGCTGCGAAGCCGGAAGGACGTGCGCGCCGACGCCTTCGACGGCACAAACGTATTTGTGCTATTCGACACCAGCAATTACATGTACCGCGGCTTCGTCTATGCCTCAGACGCGATCGCGGATTTCGTGCGCGGCCTGGACCGTGCGGATTCGGTGGCGGTCTATACATTCAGCCGAAATCTGACACGCGCCGCGGATCTGACGCGTGATCGAAACAACGTGATTCTTGGCCTGCGCAAGGCAGTCGCCGGCGACGATTCGGCGCTTTATAATGGCCTGCTGCTGACGCTGCGCGATGCCGCAAAAGTGCCTGGCCGCAAGGTCGTGATCGTGTTCTCGAACGGTCCCGATAACGCCAGTCTGGTTGCGCCCGACGACGTCCGCGCGGTCGCCGAGGACGAAGGCATCCCCATCTACGTGATCTCTACCGCGGAAGCGAGCAAGGACCCGGTATCGAGCGGCGTCTTCCGCCGCCTCTCCACACGCACCGGCGGCAAAGCGTACTTCGCCAAGACCTGGCAGAAGCAGGTGGAGGCCTTCGAATCCATCCGCGAGGATCTCGGCAACTCCTATACGGTCACCTATTACCCGGCCGCCAATCCGAATGAAGGCTTCCGAAAGATTTCGGTGGACATCACTCAGCGACGTTGGCAAGAAGTACCGCATCCGCGCACGGCCTGGCTATAGACCTAGAAGCGGATTCTGAGGACGATGGCCGGGGCGATAGCCGCGCGCCGATAACCAATCAACCGAATAACCGGATAACCGAGTAACCAGATAACCAAACAGCCTTCCTTTCCTGTATTCTCGAAAGAATGGCCTCTACGACATCCGGTACATGGGATTGGAGATCCATAAACCGGAAGCTCGGAATTCCTGAAAAGATCTTCGTTGCCGCACTGATCATTTGGGTGCTGCTGTACATCCTTGCGCCCACGAGCGCGGCTCGATCTTTGCTCAATCTGGCGTTGCTGATTCTCGGTTTCTGGGTGTTGCTGCGCGTGGGCCGCCAGGGCATTCGTCATGCTATCTGGAGTCTTCGCAACCGCCTCTATGTAGCATATGTATTCATCGCGCTTGTACCCATCTGCCTGATCCTGATTCTCACGATCCTGGGCGCCTACATGTTCACGGGACAGGTGGCAGTCTATCTGGTTACGGCTGAACTCGAGCGGCGCACCAACGACCTGCGCAGTGCTGCGGAATTACTGCTGGTCGAAAACCCGGCCCGGCAGCCCGAACGGGTTCGCGAGATCGCAAACCGCTACACCCAGAGACTGCCCAATCTTGAGATTCTGCTCCGCAATAAACGCGAACTTCGTTTTCCCGAGGACGCATCCATTACGACTCCGCCAGAAGGTTGGGGCACAGTCAGCGGCTTGGTCTACAAAGACGACAAGGTTTACGCCTGGGCACATGCGATCTCTGGTACCCAGCAAGTCGTTATGGCCGCGCCGCTCACCACGAGTCTGCTCTCCAGCCTTGTGCCGCATCTGGGCGAAATCTCGTACATGGCGATTCGGGATGACCAGGACCAGCAAGAAGCGAAGAAGACAGCTAAGAGATCGCCGCGGATTGTCGTGGACGGCAATGAAATTCGGCCTGCCGTGACCGACACCCAGGAGAGAGTCCCACCATCCAGCAATCAATTCGACGTTGAAGTCAACTGGTTTGCGGTCGTGCCGATTGCGATTTGGGACAGTCCTCCGCAAGTGACCAGAGTGGCGTTGTACGCGCGAACGCGCGCCTCGGCGGTCCTGCGCACGCTGACCTCCCAGCAAACGGATGTGGCTTCCAATTTTGCGCCGATTTTCTTTCTGTTCTTCAGCATTCTGTTCCTGCTCGATGGAGTTGGCCGCGCTCGTCGTGGGCATTACGCTGACGCGCACGATAACAAGCGCAGTGGAAGGGCTTTATCAGGGCACACAAAAAATCCGCAAAGGCGATTTCACGCATCGCATCGAAGTCAAAGGCCAGGACCAGTTAGCCGAGTTGAGCGTCTCCTTCAATCGCATGACTGAGGACCTGGAACGCCTGCTCGCGGTTGCGAAAGAGAAGGAGCGTCTGCAGGCGGAACTCGAACTTGCCAGAGAGGTGCAGGGGCAGCTCTATCCCAAGTGCGTGCCCGCGATGAAGACTCTCAGCCTGCTGGCTGCATGCAATCCGGCGCGGTTGGTTTCCGGCGACTACTTCGACTATCAGAAGCTGATGGACAACAAGCTCGCGATCGCGGTGGGTGACGTCGCGGGCAAAGGAATCTCAGCGGCGCTGTTGATGGCCACGGTCAGTTCTTCGCTTCGCACGCAACTACGCAGTTGCATGGAAGAAGCTGCGCTGATCGACCGGGCGCAAACGACGCTCGCGACATCACAACTTGTTTCGCATCTCAACAAACAGATCTACATCGACACCGCGCCCGAAAAATATCTCACGTTCTATTTCGGGATTTATGATGACACCAGTAGCGTGCTGACCTACACCAACGCAGGCCATCTGCCGCCACTGGTGATCCGTGACGGCGCGCCGGTGCGCCTGGATGTCAATGGCACAGTAGTCGGAGCGTTTCCGTTTTCCAGGTACGGCGAAAGCACGATCCAACTGCTCAGCGGCGACCTGCTGGTGTGTTACACCGATGGCATCACAGAGCCAGAAAACGAGTACGGCGAGATGTTCGGTGAAGAGCGCCTGATTCGGGTGCTGGTGAAGAACGCGGAACACGACGATCAGCGGCTGATGAACACAGTGATGGATGCGGTCCGGGAGTGGACCGGCACTGAAGAGCTGCAAGACGACATGACGATGCTCTTAGCCCGGAGGCTATAGTGGACAGCTTCCGCCGGCGTTTCTTTTTGATCGCCGTGCTGATCGCGGCCGTGCTGCTGATCGGCACCACGGGCTTCGTCATCATTGAAGGCTATCCAGTTTTCGATGCCTTCTACATGTCGCTCACAACGATCACGACCGTCGGCTACATGGAAGTCCACCCGCTGCACCGTGCTGGCCGCATCTTCAATGCTTTCCTGATTGTCTTCGGAGTGACCACGCTCTTTCTGGCAATCGGAACGATGACGCAGACTATCATCGAAATGCAGTTGGGCGAGGTATTCAACAAACGCCGGATGAAACGTATGATCGAGAATCTGAAGGACCATTACATAGTCTGCGGCTACGGTCGAGTGGGCCGCGGCGCAGCCAGCGAGTTAAAGACTGCCGGAGTTCCTCTGCTGGTTGTCGACCGCGATCCCGAAAAGGCGGCCCGCGCCGGGCGTGCCGGACTGCTGACACTAGTGGCCGATTCCACGCGCGACGAAAGCTTGCGTGATGCCGGCATTGCCCGGGCTCGCGGGATCATCGCGGCGCTCGAGACCGACGCCGACAATCTGTTTCTGGTGCTTTCCGCAAAAGCTTTGAATCCCGAGATTCGCGTGGCCGCGCGCGCCAGTGAAGAGGAGTCCGAGGAAAAACTGCGGCGCGTGGGCGCCAATGTTGTATTCACGCCCTACAACATCACGGGACACCGTCTCGCGATGGCTCTGTTGCGCCCGAGCGTGTTTGAGTTTTTGCATCTGACGAATAAGAACATTGGCCTCGACGTTTCCATTGAAGAACTAAAAGTACATGCCAGCTCCGAGTTCGTCTCGAAGAGCCTGCGCCAGATTCAGATCCGCCGCGACCTCGGCGTAATCGTGCTCGCAATTCGCAAAGCTGACGGGCAGATGCTTTTCAATCCGCCGGCCGAAGCGGAACTTGCCGGCAACGACACGTTGATCGCGATGGGCGCCGCTGAGAATCTGAAGCGCCTGGAAACAATGCTACACGGGGGCCAGGCATGAAAGTACTGACCGCCGAGCAGATGCGCGAGGTCGATCGCCGCACCAGCGAACTCGGAATACCCGGGCTGATCCTGATGGAGAACGCCGGCCTGCGCGTAGTCGAGTTCCTGCAGGAAAAATTTGTACCGCTCGCAAAACAGCGTGTCGTCGTCGTTTGCGGAAAAGGCAACAACGGCGGGGATGGGTTGGTCGTCGCCCGCCAACTGCACACACGCAATCTCGTAGCGGCACTGCACGTTGTCCTTGCCTGCAATCCGGATGAGCTGAAGGGTGATGCCGCCGAACAGCTTCGCATGTTGCGTACCGTGGGCTGCCGGGTTGAGTCCGAAATCACGCCGGGAATGCATGCCGCTTCCATCGTGGTGGATGCGCTACTCGGGACCGGAGTGCGCGGCCAGGCCAGCGGACGCACACTCGAACAGATTCGCGCCATCAACACAGGATTTCCGATCGCGAGCGTGGTTTGTGTCGACATGCCCTCCGGCATGCCGAGCGACTCTGGGCGCATCGAAGGTGAGGTCGTCAGCGCGGATTACACCGTGACCTTCACCGCTCCGAAGCTCGCGCAAG
The DNA here is from genome assembly GCA_963793625.1 of Bryobacteraceae bacterium. Classification (GTDB taxonomy): domain Bacteria; phylum Acidobacteriota; class Terriglobia; order Bryobacterales; family Bryobacteraceae. The sequence continues at coordinate 34,588 of CAWCAT010000002.1, forward strand.
TGGTGCCGCCCACATGTGATCGGGTTGGCGAATTGCGCGTGTGCGCGATCGGCAGTCCGCCGGAACTTTACGAGAACGACGATTCAATTTTCGTGTCGCTTTCTGAACCGCGCGACTTCGCCCACTTGCTCGCTCCCCGTGATCCCGCCGGACACAAGGGCACGTACGGGCATGTGCTCGTAATGGCCGGTTCCGCCGGAAAGACAGGTGCTGCGGCTATGTGCGGCCTCTCAGCGTTGCGCGCTGGAGCGGGCCTGGTCACGGTTGCATCGGCGGAATCCGCTCTGTCCGCCATCACCGCGTACGCGCCCGAGTTGATGACAGACGTGTTGCCCGGCAATAGCGATGCCAAGGACGTGATCGCGATCGGCCCCGGCCTCGGCAACAGTGAAGAAGCGCAGGCGCTTATCCGGAAAGTAGCGCTCGAGTATCGCGCAGCCCGTCGTTATGGATGCCGATGCACTCTGCAACATGCCGCTCGCCGGCGTCGGGTACGAACGCATCCTTACGCCGCATCCCGGTGAAATGTCGCGGCTCACAGGCAAGAGTACGGCGGAGGTTCAGGCGGACCGCGTCGGTGTCGCGCGTACCTTCGCCATGCAGCATCAGGTGACTCTTGTGCTGAAAGGCCAGCGCACTGTGGTTGCGCAGGCCGATGGACGCGTGTGGATCAACCCGACTGGCACCCCCGCAATGGGCAAGGGCGGCAGCGGTGACGTGCTCACCGGTTTCATCGCCGGCTTCGTCGCCCAGTTTCCCGATGACATTCACACTGCCGTTCGCGCCGCCGTCTATCTGCACGGACTCGCCGGGCAACTTGCGGCCGCCGAACTTAGCGACAAATGCGTGCTCGCGACAGATCTGCTCAAGTATCTTCCGGAGGCCGTGCGTGCGTGCGCAAACGTTTCAGACTAACAGCGAGGAAGAGACCATCGAGTTCGGGCGCAAGCTGGCAAAATCACTGCCCTCGAAATGCGTCGTGCTCCTGATTGGCAATCTGGGCGCGGGCAAAACCACGCTTGCCAAGGGCATTGTCGAAGGGCTCGGGGCCGCACCGCCCGACGAGGTGAGCAGTCCGACATTCACGCTGATTCACGAGTACAGCGCAAACGTGTACCACATTGATCTGTACAGGCTCGAAACCGCGGAAGAGGTTGCCACGCTGGGTCTCGACGACCTTTTTGATCGAGATGCTGTTGTGTTGATCGAATGGGGCGAGCGCTTCCCGGAACTGATGCCGCAGGATCGTATAGAGGTCAGGATTGAAACCCTTGACGACGACGCGCGCCGTCTAGTCGTCAGCTAGATCTTTCCCGTACATCTCCTGAATCACGGGCCGGAAATTTTCAAGGGTACGCTGCCGCCGCACTTTCATGGTGGGCGTCAACTCACCGTGTTCAATCGAGAAGTCGCGATCGAGCACGCGGAACTTGCGGACCTGCTCGAACGGAGCGAGTTGCTTGTTCACGCGTGACACCATTTTGCGCAATTCCTGCTGTACAGGTTCGGCTTTCGCGAGATCGGTAGTCGAGGCGCCGCGATAGCTTTCCATGCCGCTCAGCTCTTCTGCCGCTGCATGGTTCAGGGTAAACAGAGCGCCCACGAACGGCATGCGGTCGCCCAGCAACAGCACGTTATTAATCAGCGGTTCGGACTTAAGCAGGCTCTCGATACGCGACGGGTAAATCTTTTTGCCATTCGACGAGACGATCAGATCTTTCTTGCGTCCCGTAATAGAAATATAGCCATCGCTGTCGATCTCGGCGATGTCGCCGGTATGGAGCCAGCCATCCTTCAGCACAGCCGCGGTCGCGACCGGGTCCTTGTAATAACCGTGAAACAGACACGGACTATGGACGAGCAGTTCTCCGTCCTCAGCCAGCTTAACTTCTACGCCCGGCAACACTGTGCCAATGGTTCCAGCCTTGGGATTGGCGAACGGATTGAAAGACACGATGCCGCCTTCAGTGAGTCCGTAGCCCTCGATCAGCGGCATTCCGATAGCGCTATAGAAATGCGCGAGGTCCTTCCCAAGAGGTGCGGAGCCGGAGACCGCAAAGCGTATCCTGCCACCCAGCCGTTCGCGAATCTTGCGGAAGATCACGCGATCCGCAGCGGCGAGTGAAACCTTCATCCACTTGGGCAAAGCCTTGCCCTCGTGCCGTAACTGCGCCGCTTCCAGACCCAGGCCGAGAGCGGTATAGAACAGCTTGCGCATGTACGCCGGACGTTTGCGGATCTCAGTGAAGATGCTCGAGTAAATGCGCTCCCATACGCGAGGGGGCGCAAGAAACCAGGTGGGCCGCAGGGCCTTGAGTTCGAGCGGTAGACGACTTAGACTTTCTGAGAACCAGACCGGACTCCCCTGACGCATGGGCAGCAGTTCCACGACAATGCGCTGTGCAATGTGCGCGGAGGGTAGAAACGCGACCGTTACATCATCGGGCCCCACAGGCAACACCGACGGACCCATATCGAGGTTCGACACGATCGCCGCATGGGAAACCATTCCCATCTTGGGTTGGCCTGTCGCGCCAGAGGTAAGGTAAAGAATCGCGTCCTGCTGCGGAGTGTATTCGCTCTGAATGCGTTCGAACATGTCCGGCGTTACTTTGAGCGCCTGCCGGCCCATGTCGCGCAAAGCGTCTAGTGTGATCGCGCCTTCTGCATCACCGGTCAGCAGAATCCAACGGACGTTGAGCGGATCCTGCGCAGCTGCCGCTTGCAGACCCTCCAGAGTCTTTGGATCTTCGGCAAAAACCGCACGTGCGCCGCATGTACGGATGCTGTCGACAAGATCAGCTGGCGGGTAACTGGTGTAAAGCGCGGCCGAGGTACAGCCGTTCGACATGATGCCGATGTCGGCGATATAGAACTCGGCGCGGGTCTCAGAATCCAGCGCGACGATGTCGCCTGTGTTGATTCCGAAACACCTGAGCCCGCAGGCGATCTCGATTACGGCCTGCTTGTATTCGATCCAGCTATAAACGTGATATTTGGGGTTGCCGGTTTTGTGGATGGGTTGATAGAGCGCGGGCCGCTTCCCGTATTGGGCCGCAGTCTCTGCAAGCACACTGAAGACAGTCCTGATGCCCATCGTGACAATGCTAACATGCCCTGCTTCAGGCCCGTTTACGAGCCTCGAGCATCTTGCTGTAACTGGCCAACAGCTCCTCGCGAGCTTCTTCTTTAAGCGGCGCCGGGGCAGCGGTGTCTTCGTATTCGCGGCAGAGCGCGATGCTGCGTTTCAGGCTTTCGACAAAATCCACGCACGGCGCGCAGCCTGCGATGTGCGCCTGGATCTGTTCGCAGCTTTCCACCGGAAGTTCGGCGTCCAGAAATTCGGACAGCCGCGCAAACATCGCCTTACAATCAGCGTTGCGATCATCCATGTTCAATTCCTCCCGCCTACCGCGGACCGGAGATACCCATCCAATTTCTGCCTGACAGCGAGCCGCGCGCGATGCAGCCGCGTCTTCACGACATCCGTTCCAACATCCAGAATCTGCGCCGTCTCTTCCGTACTTAACTCCTCGACATCCCGCAACAGAATGACGGACTTGTACAGTTCCGGCAATTCTGAAATCGCCTGCTGCAGCACGCCACGCAACTCTGAATTCAGCACCTGAGAATCCGGCAGCGCCGACCAATCCGCAATCTGCAACTTGCGCCGCTCGCCTTCACCCTCGAATGCGGGCAGCAGGTCCTCCAACGACAATTCCTGCGCTGGAGCGTACACGCTTTTGCGGCGCTTCATGAAGCAGGCGTTGCGTGCGATTCGAAATACCCACGCCTTCAAATGCTCCGGTTCGCGCAGTGTTTCAAAGCTCTCAAACACCTTCAACAGCGTCTCCTGTGCAACCTCCTCGGCATCCTCGCGCTGGCCGCACATCATGAAGCTGTACTGAAAGATTTTGCTTCGGTACGTTTCGACGAAACGATCGAAAGCCGCCGGCTCACCCGCAAGCAATTCCTGCGCGAGCCGTAAGTCCTGATCTTTAGTTGTGTCTACCAACCTCTATTGTAGGCGCACAAGCTTCAAGCTCGATTTCAATTGAAGGCGCATGCAGCAGGGTGTTATGAATCAGACAGGATTTCACCGCGCGCAGCACTCCTTCACGATGGCGTTCGTCGTCGAGATCCGGCACCTAACCTCGATCTTGAAAGATCCGAGTCGCGCCGGTTGCAGCGCCTTCCCGGCGACAACCTTCACGCTGACGCCCGCAACAGGCAACTTGCGCGCCTTCAAATACTGCACCGCATAGAATCCGGCGCAGGTTCCGAGAGAGGCCAGCATGAACTCCGGAGGCGTCATGCCCTCATCCGCGCCGCCGTTGTCCACCGGCTGATCGCAGATCACGCGGTGCCCGCGCGACTCGGCCTCAAATTTTACGCCGTCCAAATAAGTAATTGTCGCTTCCATAATTGCCTCTCCACTCTCAAGGATGCACTCCGGTAAAAAAGGTGACATTGTCACTTTTATAAAGAAGCTGCATCCTGTTTCCATGAAGCCCCACTTGGAGCCTGAATGAAACCACTCTATCTGATATTGTTGTGTTCCCTGCCCGCACTTGCGCAGACTGCTTTATCTCTGCAGGAGGCTGCGCGACTCGCACTTGAAAAGCATCCGGCAGTCGAAGCGAGCACCGCCAGGATGAAGTCAGCCGACGCTCGCATTGACCAGGCGAAAAGCGGACACCTGCCGAAAGTGAATTACACGGAGTCCTGGGCGCGCAGTAACAATCCCGTCTTTGTTTTTCAGTTCCCTACTCACGCAACACCAGTTCACTGAACAGAATTTTGCGATCGGTACTCTGAACCGCCCGGACTTCCTGAATAACTTTCAGTCGCAGGTCACGGTGGACCAAATGATCTACGACGCGCGCCAGACGAAATCACAGATCCGCTCGGCGAGTCTTGGCCGCAACATCGCCGGCGAGGATGATCGGCTCACGCGACAGAATCTGATCGCGGGCGTCGTGCGCTCTTACTACGGTGCCGTGCTCGCCGCGGAGAGCCTCAAAGTGGCCCGCGAATCGCTGCGTTCCGCACAGGCTGACCTACAGCGCGCCGAATCCATCCGTGCCGCCGGGATGTCGACTGACGCCGACGTGCTCTCTATCAAGGTTCATCTGGCTGCGATGCGCGAACGCGAGATCGGGCGCGAGCAGGAACTCGAGGTCGCCCATGCCGCACTCAACGAAGCGCTGGGCTTGCCGATTGACACCAGGCACGACCTGACCACACCCCTTGTCGCGTCTGGCCGCACAAGCCACGGAAATCAAAAATGCGACGGAGTTGCGCCCCGAAGCGCGCCAGCTAAGACTCTCTACCCAGATCGCGGAATCACAAATCGACGCCGCGCGCGGCGCACTCCTGCCGCAAGTATTCATCCGCGCAGGTTTCGAAGCGGACCGCCAGCGTTTTGTGACTCGCGGCGGCGCCAACTGGCTGCTTTCTGCCGGCGTCCGCTGGAACATCTTCAACGGATACGCCGACCGGGCGCGCATCGCCGAGGCCACTGAATCCATGCGCGCATCACAGGCACAGCAGCGCCAATTAAATAACGGAATCGCATTGCAGATCAGGAACGCGCAGTCGCATCGAAGCGCCGCCAATCAGCGAATTGAAGTGGCACGCGCCGCGGTCAGCATGGCTGAAGAGAGCCTGCGCATTACAAAGAATCGCTATGACACCGGGCTCACCACCGTTACAGATCTGTTGCGCAACGAGACAGCACTGCTCGAAACGCGATCACGGCTGCTGGCCGCGATCTATGATGCGAGGCTTGCGGCAACCGCAATCGAACTGGCAGCGGGTGCACTCTCTGCCGACTCGGAGGTTTTGAAATAACATCATGAAAACGACATTCGCATTACTCACGCCAGTACTCTGCTGGTCTCCTGCGGCGGCAAGAAAGAAGAGCGCACCGAGAAGACAGCGCCACCCGCGCCCGTCAGCAGTGCAGACCGTCTCTGCCGTCTCAGAGCAATGGCCGTCGGTCTATGAAGCGGTCGGCACCGTGCGTGCGCGCACGACCACGACAGTCTCCGCGCGCATGATGGGCTACGTTCGCGAAATCAAAGTGCAAGCCGGAGACCGCGTGCAAGCCGGCCAATTGCTGGTCGAAATCGACGCGCGCGATCTGGATACGCAAATCCGTCAGGCCGAAGCCGCACGAAACGAAGCGCGCAACGCGGCCAATGAAGTCGACAACGCGATCGCGTCGGCAAAGGCGAATCTGGAACTCGCCACCACGACATTCAAGCGCATGGAAGAGCTCTTCCAGAAGAAATCGATTTCCAATCAGGAGTTTGACGAGGCCTCCGCAAAGCTGAAGGTGGCGCGCGCTGGTTACGATTCGGCGCTTTCCAAACAACAACAGGTAAAGTCGAAAATTCAGCAGGCCGATGAAGCCGTGCAATCAGCGACCATCATGCGCGGTTACGCGAAGCTGCATGCGCCGTTTGCAGGCATCGTGACCGAGCGGCGCGTCGAACCCGGCAGTCTCGCCGCGCCCGGCACTCCGTTGCTGGTGATTGAACAGGCGGGCGGGTATCGACTCGAAGCGGCAATCGAAGAGTCGCGCCGTCCGCTCATCAAGCCCGGCACTCCCGTCACGGTCTATCTGGATGCCTTGCAGAAAAGTCTGAATGCCGCGCGTGTCTGAAATCGTACCCGCGATGGACTCGGCCTCACGCGCGTTCACCGTGAAGATCGATCTGCCGTCGATGCCGCAACTGCAGTCCGGCATGTTCGGACGCGCACAGTTTTCACTCGGCGCGGCCAAGCCGACGATCGCGATTCCCGCAGGCGCGGTGCAGGAGCAGGGCCAGGTCGCTTCCGTGCTGATCCCCGATCAAGGCGTGGCGCACGGCCGCCTGGTCACACTCGGCCAGCGCAGCGGCGAACGCGTTGAAGTGCTGTCCGGAATATCAGCGGGAGAAAAAGTGGTTTTCCCCAGACCCGCCAACGTCTCTGACGGCGCACGCGTGGAGGTTCGCCAGTGAAGACCGAAGAACTCGGCATTGCCGGTAAACTCGCGCGCGCCTGGATCAGTTCCAAGCTGACGCCGCTCTTCATCGTGGCCTCGCTCGCACTCGGCGCTTTTTCGATCATCAAGCTGCCGCGCGAAGAAGAGCCGCAGATCATCGTCCCGATGATCGACGTCTTCGTCGGCATGCCCGGCGCATCGGCGCGCGAAGTGGAAGAGCGCGTCACCAAGCCGATGGAGAAACTGCTCTGGGAAATTCCCGGCGTCGAGTACGTCTATTCGACCTCGCAGCCCGGCGGCGCAATCGCGATCGTGCGCTTCAAGGTCGGCGAGGACGAAGAGAAAAGCATCGTCAGGCTGAACCAGAAGATGTACGCGAACTTCGACCTGATTCCGCCCGGCGCCACGCCGCCGCTGATCAAGCCGCGCTCCATCGACGACGTCCCGATTCTCGCGCTCACGCTTCTGGAGCAAGCGCTACAGCGGCTTCGAACTGCGCCGCGTCGCCGCGCAGGTGCATGACGCCGTCAAGCAGGTGGACGACGTATCGCAGGTGACGATCATCGGCGGCCAGCGCCGCGAGTTGCGCGTCACGCTCGACGAGTCCCGCCTGGCGGCATACAATCTCTCGCCGATGCAGGTCTACGGCGCACTCGGTGGCGCCAACCGGCGTCTGCCTTCCGGCAAGTACGCCAGCGGCAATCGCGAGTTCATGCTCGAGACCGGAGAGTTCCTGCGCAGCGCTGAGGACGTCAGGAACGTGGTCGCCGGCGTCGCGAACGGCAAGCCGATCTACGTTCGCGATGTCGCCGACGTCGATCGATGGCGGCGAGGAACCCGCGACAGTACGTGCAGTTCGCCTCACGGCAACGCGTTCTATCCCGCCGTCACGCTCTCCATTTCCAAGCGCAAAGGCACGAACGCGATCGAAGTCGCGGAGAACGTGCTGCAAACGCGTGGACGCGCTCAAAGGCCCGCTGATTCCCGCCGACGTCACGACTGTCGATCACGCGCCATTACGGCGAGACCGCATCTGAAAAATCCAACGAACTGCTGTTCCACATGCTCATCGCCGTGATCTCGGTCAGCGTGCTCGTCGGACTCACGCTGGGCATGCGCGAATCGCTGGTGGTCTTCACGGCGATTCCCGTCACGCTCGCGCTGACACTGACGGTCTTTTATCTGTACGGCTACACGCTCAACCGCATCACACTTTTCGCGCTGATATTCTCGATCGGCATTCTCGTGGACGACGCCATCGTGGTCGTGGAAAACATCGTTCGCCACACGCGACTGCCCGGCAACGCAGGCCGTCTCACTGAAGGACGTCGCCATCGAAGCCGTGGACGAAGTGGGCAATCCCACGATCCTCGCGACGCTCGCGGTCATCGCCGCCATCCTGCCGATGGCCTTCGTCGGCGGACTGATGGGTCCGTACATGCGGCCCATCCCCATCGGCGCAACCGCGGCCATGCTCTTCTCCTGATCGTGGCCTTCCTCGTCACGCCCTGGGCCGCCGTCCGTCTGCTTGAAGCAGAGCGGACACGGCGCACACGAAACAGAGGATCGCCTGACGCGGCTCTATCGCTGGTTCATGGGTCACGTGCTGCACAACGCCGGCTTGCGCTGGGGCTTTCTGGGCATGGTCATACTGCTGCTGCTCGGCTCCATGTCGCTGGTCTACGTACAGTTCGTCAAAGTGAAGATGCTGCCGTTCGACAACAAGAGCGAGTTCCAGGTGATCATCGACATGCCCGAAGGGACGACGCTCGAAGAGACCGCGCGCGTCACACGCCTGCTCGCGCGAATCCGTGCTGAAGCACCCCGAAGTGACGGACATCCAGACCTACGCGGGCACGGCTTCGCCGTACAACTTCAACGGGCTTGTCCGGCATTATTACCTGCGCGCGCGGCTCCAACAGTGCCGACATTCAGGTCAATCTCAAGGGCAAGCACGACCGCGATTTGCAGAGCCACGAAATCGCCAAGCGCGTGCGGCTGGACTGCTGCCGATCGCAAAAGCTGCAAACGCCCGCATCAAGGTCGCCGAAGTGCCGCCCGGTCCGCCGGTGCTGCAGACGCTGGTCGCCGAGATCTACGGGCCCACGCAGGAGGGCCAGCACCGCATCGCGCGCCAGATCCGCGACATCTTCGAAAAGACCGACGGCGTCGTCGATGTCGATTGGTACGTCGAGGACGATCAACCCCGCCAGCGTCTGATCGTCGATCAGGAAAAGGCCGCGCTGAACGGCATCTCCGCGGACGACATCGCGCGCGTGATGCGCATCGCCTCCGCCGGCGAGTCCGCCGGCCTGCGCGCACATCGCTTCAGAGAAGGAAGATGTCCCGATTACGCTGCGGCTCGCCGCGCGCCGTGCGCTCCGATCTGCAGCGCATTCAAAGCCTGAAGGTGCTGGGCCGCGACGGCACCCTGTTGCCGCTCGGCGAACTGGTGCGCGTGGAATCCGGCATCGAGGACAAGAGCATCTATCACAAGAACCTGATGCCGGTCACTTACGTCACCGCCGACATCGCCGGCGCGATGGAGAGCCCGGTTTACGCTATCTTCGCGCTCGGCCCGCAGATCGATAAGCTGAAACTGCCAGAGGGTTACGCGCTGGAACAGTACACCGCGCACCAGCCCTTCGACGATTCGAAATACGCCATGAAGTGGGATGGCGAATGGCACATCACTTACGAAGTGTTCCGCGATCTGGGCATCGCGTTTGCCGCGGTGCTGGTGCTGATTTACGTGCTGGTGGTGGGCTGGTTCCAGTCCTTCATCACGCCGCTCGTGATCATGGCCGCGATTCCGTTTTCGCTGGTCGGCATCCTGCCCGCGCACGGCTGATGGACGCCTTTTTCACCGCCACCTCAATGATCGGCTTCATCGCCGGCGCGGGAATCGTCGTGCGCAATTCCATCATCCTGGTGGATTTCATCGAACTGCGGCTGAATGAGGGCATGCCGCTGGACAAAGCGGTCATCGATGCCGGCGCGGTCCGCTTCCGTCCCATGATGCTGACCGCGGCGGCCGTCGTCGTCGGCTCCACCGTGATCCTCTTCGATCCCATTTTCCAGGGTCTGGCCATTTCGCTGATGGCCGGCGAAATCGCTTCGCTGCTGCTGTCGCGCATGACCGTGCCGATCGTCTATTTCGTAATCAACAGGAGAAAACACCAATGACAGTCGATCGCTACCTGCGTATGATCGCCGGATTCTTCGTGATGCTGAGCGTCGCGCTCGGCTACTACGTGCATCCCGGCTGGTTTCTGTTCACCGCGTTTGTCGGTCTGAATCTGTTTCAGTCGGCGTTCACAAACTGGTGCCCGATGATGACGATCCTCCGAAAACTCGGCGTTCGTACCTAAGACATTCCGGTCTGAGATACTCTTGATAGAGAGCTGGGCGTGCAATTCGTCCAGCCTAGGAGACCTATGGATACCGCGCTTAGCGATACACCGATTTCATTTCGCATTCACCATAACGTTTCACTACTGTTTCCGCAGCTGACCATGGGCCTGGCGCTGCTGATCGTGGTTCTGAAGACGATGGCACTGCGCACCGGCAACGAGCATTACAACCACGCCGCGCGCTTCTGGGCCAAAATCTTCGCCATCAATTTCGCCATGGGCGTGGTCACCGGCATCCCCATGGAATTTCAGTTCGGCACCAACTGGGCGCGCTTCTCGCAAGGCCGCCGGCGGCGTCATCGGGCAGACGCTCGCCATGGAAGGCGTCTATTCGTTCTTCCTGGAATCGGCGTTTCTCGGCCTGTTCCTTTTCGGCGAGAAGCGCCTCGGCCGCATCGGCCATACTGGTGGTCGCGTTCCTCGTCTTTCTGGGCTCGTGGCTGTCCGGCTACTTCATCATCGCCACCAACGCCTGGATGCAGCACCCCGTCGCCTACACGCGTCGGCCCGAACGGCGACATTCGTGCTGACCAGCTTCTGGGGGCTGCTCCTGAATCCGTGGGCGCTCTGGCAGTACGCCCACAACATGATCGGCGCCGTGATCACTGGCCGCTTCGTGATGGCCGCGCGTGGGCGCGTTCTATCTGCTCGAACGGCAAGCACGCCGAGTACGGCCGCACATTCGTCCGCGTCGGCGTGATCGCGGGATTCATCGCCTCCGTCACTGCTGCTGTTTCCCGACCGGCGACGGCCAGGGCAAGCTGATCGCCCGCCACCAGCCCGCGACCCTGGCCGCCATGGAAGGCCTGTTCGACACACAGCAGGGCGCGCCGATGGCCATCATGGGCCAGCCCGACACCGAGAAGCGGCGCCTCGACAACCCGATCATCATCCCGAGCATGCTGAGCTTCATCACCTACAGCGCTGGGAGGCGGAGGTGAAGGGACTGGACGCGTTTCCCGCGCGACCAGTGGCCCGACAACATGCCGCTGCTGTTCTACAGCTTCCACATCATGGTGGGCCTGGGCACCATCTTCATCGCCCTGATGACGCTGTGCGGCGCTGCTGCTCTGGCGAGGCAAGCTGTACGACGTTCAAGCCGGCTGCTGTGGGCCCTGATGCTGCTGCTGCCGTTCCCCTACATCGCCAACACGGCCGGCTGGATGACGGCTGAACTCGGGCCGCCAACCCTGGCTGATTTACGGCCTGATGCGCACCAGCGAAGGCTCCTCGCCGCATGTCTCGGCCGGCAACACGCTGTTCACGCTGCTGGGCTTCATGGGCATGTACACGCGTGCTCAGCATTCTGTTCCTGCTTCCTGATGTACCGCGAGATCGAACATGGGCCTGGAGCCGTGGCGAGTCCGCCGCTGCATCCACCGGCTGTTCATTACTAGGAAGGAACCGGCAATGGAAACTATCTGGTTCTGCCTCGTCGCAGTCATGATCGCCGGCTACGTCGTGCTGGACGGCTTCGACCTGGGCGCCGGCATCGTGCACCTGCTCGTCGCACGCACGGACGCCGAACGCCAGCAGGTGCTGCGCTCCATCGGCCCGGTCTGGGACGGCAACGAAGTCTGGCTGCTGGCCGGCGGCGGCACGCTCTATTTCGCTTTCCCGGCCCTCTACGCTTCCAGTTTCAGCGGCTTCTATCTGCCGCTGATGATGGTGCTGTGGCTGCTGATCCTGCGCGGCATTTCGATCGAGTTCCGCAGCCACATCGACAGCCCCACCTGGAAGCCGCTCTGGGACGTGGTCTTCTTTCGGAGCCAGTGCCCTGCTCGCCATTTTCTTCGGCGCGGCGCTGGGCAACGTGGTCCGCGGCGTGCCGCTCGACGCGAGCGGCGACTTCTTCCTGCCGCTCTGGACCAACTTCAACGTCAGCGCCGACGCCGGCATTCTGGATTGGTACACGATTCTGGTCGGCGTGTTCGCGTTCCTCACGCTCACGTTGCACGGCGCGCTCTGGGTGGTTTACAAGACCGAAGGCGAAGTGCGCAAACGCGCACACGGCTCTCGTAAAGCCGGCCTGGCTCGGTGTGGCTGCACTCACCGTGATCGTCACGATTCTCACGTTTCAGATTCAGCCGCAGGTGCCTGCAAACTTTGCCGCGCATCCGTGGGGCTTTGTGTTTCCCGCGCTCGCGTTGCTCGGGCTCGGCGGCATCGCGCTGTCCGGCTTCGGGCGCGCCGGAACTCCGCGCGTTCCTGGCATCCTGCCTGTACATCGTCGGCATGCTGACCTGCGCGGCCTTCGGAGTCTTCCCGTACGTGCTGCCGTCGATCGGCGCGAACAACGTCAATGGCCTCACGGTCTACAACAGCCACGCCGCCGAATACGGCCTCAAGGTCGGTCTGGCCTGGTGGATTCCCGGCATGCTTCTGGCCTCGATATACACCGTGTATGTGTACCGCAACATGCGCGGGAAGGTCGCGGTCGATGGCCAGGGCCACTAACTATGAAGCTGATTTCGATACTGCTGGCCTGCGGGATTGCGCAGGCCGGCGTCCTGGAATCTCCATACACCGACCCCAAGTACTTTGTTGCGATTCCATTCGGAGCCCACTCGCATTGGCTCCAGCCATGGCGGGCGTATCTCGAGACTGTGCCCACGAGTGTGTTCGTGAACGGGACCGGCATCAACTTCAATCTGAGCAAGGAAGATCCCGGCCTTATTGCGCGCATGCTCGCCAAGAATGGTTTCGCAAACGCACGTATTGAAATCGGTTGGGGCAGCATCAACTTCACTGATGAATCGCAGATCAACAATGGCCCAGATCTGCGTAAGCGCTTAGAGGCCTGCCGCCGTAATGGTATCCGTCCGCTGATCCTGCTCAACGCCCATCACGGCTCGCCTTGCCCAGGTCAGTTATTCACGCGCAAGACCGCTGCAGCCGTAAAAGCGGGCGACACCAAACTAACGCTGACGAACGTAGCGGGTCTGACGATTGGCCGCAGCGGCGTTTCCAATCTCGCTAGTAAATGGGCAGCCGCCGAGTGCCTGATCACAGCTATTGACGGAAACACCATTACGCTCTCGAAACCCTTGCCCAGCGACATCGCCGCGGACGCGACTGTGCGCATGAACACGCTGAAGTATCGCCCTTTTTCCGTCCCAGGTAGCGATGACTATCAGCAGACGGTCGCAGCCTGGCAGCGCTACGCAACAACTGTCGCGCGCTTCACCGCTGAGGCGCTGGGCACCTCGGGCAAACCCGACCTCGGCTTCGACATCGAAATCTGGAACGAACTCACGTTCGGTTCAAAGTACCTGTCCATCAACAACTACTACTCCCCGAAGCTGGCCGTCTATGAGGAGACCTCCATCCGGACTAATCTCGTGAAAGCCACGGCTGACGCGATCTCTAGACATCCGGAATTATTCCGCGGCGTTCGCGTAGTCGACGGCTTCGGCAACACCACGCCATGGCCCGCCTCATCAAAGGAACCCGAACGCGTAGGCGCGATCAGCAAGCATCCGTATCGCGGCCGCGATCGTTTTCCCAAGGACGAGAAGAAGGGCAACGCCATCGACGCGCTTGGCAGTGTCAACCGCAGCGGTTGGATTCCGACCTACACGACACTCTTCCCCGAATACTACGCGACAGCCATCCAGACCGAAACGATGGTCCGCGACATGGGTCCAATCACCAATACATTCTCGGGAGCAGCACATGGCCGCAACGCGCGCACTGGCAACCCGGTGGCAACGTGGATGACGGAAGTGAACCTTGCACCCGATGAGGATCAACCCAACGTCTCCAGCGAGCGCGCATGGGCCCTTAAAGCCAAGGCCACGGCACGGTACTTCGCGTTCTTCCTGAACAAGGGAGTCGCGCAGCTTGACCTGTACGCCCTAGCTGGCGGTGACACAAACCTCGGAATTGTGCCACAAGCATTTCTGGATTACGCGAAAAGGCCCGGCGCCACATATCCAGCCGACGACGCCCAGTTCACGTCACCTGCACTCGCGGTCACACGGCGTATGGTGAACGTGATGAAACAAGGCATGGATGCCAAACTCACACGGACCCGCCCGCTCAGCGTGATCTCTGTCAGCGACACTCACAATCACGTGCAATTTCAGGGTGACGGCACACCGGCCCACCCGAGTCTCTACAATCGCGACGTGCTCGCAATCCTACCGTACCAGGCTAATGCGAACCGGTTCGTGCTTGCTGTTTACGTGATGACGCGCGACGTGATGGTCGATTTACAGCCGGAAGAGTACGCGGTAATGCTAGCGGGAGTCAACGGAAAGACAGCCGCTGTCGAAGCCTATGACCCGATTACCGACCGCGGCGTGCCCGTGCGTGTCAGCGAGCGCGCGGCCGATCGCATGACGCTCACATTCCGCGCCACCGACTACCCGTACCTGCTGACCATCAAGGACTAAGTACCCCGTTCCCAATCTGACCAACTTCCTCGAAAACCGTATCTGACGCCGGCAAGGCTCCCGCATCCGAGCCCCTGTCATTCGAATTGCCGGCCGGAAGTGCATAACAGCACGACTTCGGTATTGACGCGCCACTTTGCTGGTGCTAACGTACCGGTATGTAAGCGTTTGCTTATCCTCGCTCTCCCTGGGTCTCTTGTAGGCCGTACGAATCCGAGTAAACGTTTACTACGGTTCAGGATAAGGAGGGCTCGTGAGACACACTAAATTCCCTGTTTTTCTGTTGCTCCTTAGCTTTGCCGTTATTTTGGCCGCCCCCGAGCCGATGCGCGCTCAAGGATTGTTCGGATCCATTACGGGCGTTGTCACGGATGCCACTGGCGCCGTAGTTCCGAATGCAACAGTCAAAGTGACCAACGTCAATACCGGAGTGGTCACCACAATCAAGACCAATAACGAAGGTATCTACACCGCCAGCAGCCTGAACCCGGGCACTTACAAAGTTCAGGCAGAAGCGCAAGGCTTCAAAACGGCGGTTGCGAACGATGTAATTGTCGCTGTGAACGCGAGCCCGCGCTTAAACCTCTCGCTTGAAATCGGGCAAGCCTCGGAAACGGTTTCGGTTACAGCCAGCTCGGCGCTTCTGCAGACGGAGCAATCCAATGTCAGCCAGAGCGTCGGAAACCAGCAACTTCGAGACCTGCCCGTTCAGTCCGGGGCAGGCCGCTCGCTCTGGAACCTGGTTCCGCTCTCGGCCGGCGTGACGCAGCAACTCGGGGGCGGCGGGTACGCTCTCGACAACATGCGAATCAATGGTGGCCGTCCGAGAATGGACGACTATCTCGTGGACGGAACGAGTGTTCAGGCGGTTGTATTTGGCGGCCCCACAGTGTCTCCGTCCGTGGATTCGATCCAGGAATTGAACGTTCAGACGAACTCGTTTTCGGCGGAGTACGGGAAAGTGAGCGGCGGTGTTATCACGGCCGTCACGAAAACCGGTACTAACCAGTTCCATGGCACTCTCTACGAGTACTTGAAGAATGACGCGCTGAACGCCCGCAACTTCTTCGCGAAAACCAACCTGCCGCTGCGCTTCAACGAATTCGGCGGCTCATTCGGTGGTCCGATCCTGAAGGACAAGCTTTTCTTCTTCAGCGATTACCAGGGCATCCGCGCGTCCACCAGCACTCCGCAGGTCAATCGGCTCGTCCCGAACGCGGCATTCCGCAGTGGCAACTTGTCTGCCATCACGACCCAGCTGATCGACCCCGCCACCAGCCAACCCTTCGTGAATAATCAGGTCCCGGTAGGTTCCGTCGCACAGAAGCTGTTGCAGATGTATCCCGCCGGAAATGGCGGACCCGCGGGGCAACCCGGCGTCGAATATTGGAATGGTGCATTTACAACCAAGAACCCCATAGACAGATTCAACCCGCGCGTGGACTGGAACGTCGGCGGTGCCGACCATCTGTTTGGCGTGTACCACTACAGTAATAGCCGCAATTCGAATGCGACGCCCTTCGGCGGAACACTGGCGGGAACCAGCTTCGGTCATAGCTTTGACTATGCCGCCACGGCCGGATGGACGCACACGTTCAGCCCCACCACTATCAACGAGTTCCGTTTCGGTCTCAGCCATCACGATGCGCTGCGGACCACCAACGGATACTCCGTCTCGACCGTCGCGGATTTCGGAATACAGGGGTTCCCCGCCTGTGATCTGCCGCAATCCAATGGCAAATGTGGCGCGCCCACCATCGCGATCGGTGGCTTCACCGGAGTTGGCGGGGGCGGCGCCATGCTCTCCGAACCGTCGGGACAAATGCAGTTCAGCGATACATTCTCCCGCGTATTCGGCCGGCACACCCTGAAGGTAGGCGGCGAGATCCGCCGCGCGAAGATCGACAACATTCAGCCGAATCAACTTACCGGCGCGTTTTCCTTTAACGGCAGCGGCACCGGTACCCCGTTTGGCGACTTCCTGATCGGTTATCTGAACACAAGCAACGCGCAGGTTCAGACGGACTACCTGAAAGTAAGGGGTTGGGCAGACGGCTTGTTCGTGCAGGATGATTTCAAGCTGACGTCGCGACTCACCGTAAACGTCGGATTGCGTTGGCAATACGATCCGTCCTGGACGTCTCCTTTGAAGCAGATCGCAAACTTCAACCCCTACACCCTAACCTGGGAGCAGAACGGAATCAATGCGCCTGAGGGCGCCATCGACACGCATTGGAGGGAATTCGCGCCGCGCGCCGGTTTCGCCTGGAACGTACGCGGCGGAACGGTGGTCCGGGGCGGCTACGGCATTACATACCCCGGATATTGGGGCCATGGCCGCGCGGGTGATGCGGCGGTATCCCCCAACGTTCTCTCCAAAACGACCATTCCCAAGGGAACGTATATCAGCAGCCCTCTCAACCTGGCTCTGCCAAAGATCGATGCACCGCTGACGGTGGCGCAAGGATCGTACGCCACCTACACGCCTCGGGAACAGGCGGTACCCTACGTGCAGCAATGGAACTTCGCGATTGAGCACCAGGTGTTAAGGGACACTACGCTGCAAATCGGGTATACCGGCAGCCACGGTGTGCACCTGCCCATTCAGTACAACTACAATGTCTGCCAGCAGTCGGCGGATAACGTCATGAGGTTCGGCGCAGCCGCGGGGGACATGGACAGCCCGTATTGTGGCCCTGGTAATTCCGCGGCTCTGGGCGGCCTCTATGGTGATTATGTGTACCCCGGCTGGTGGGGCATCTCCAGTTCGACGTACCACGCCTTGCAGGCCCGGATCGAGAAACGCTATTCCAACGGTTTCTTGTTCCTGAGCACCTTTACGTTTAGCAAGCTGCTCGATGACTCCTCCTCAGACTGGAGCGGCTTCGGTTCGCTGGATGCGCCCGGAACGGATTTCTATAACCGCCGTAACGAGCGCTCCGTGAGTGCGGGCGATGTGCCGTTCCGCCTGGTCGTCTCGCCTATCTATGAACTGCCCTTCGGACCCGGCAAGAAGTGGCTCGACAATAAGGGCGCGGTGGGCCAGATCGCCGGCGGATGGCGCGTATCAGGCATTTACACCGCCTCTTCAGGAGAGCCGACCGGAGTCAACGACGTCGGTTACAACTACTGCAACGCCGCGCGCATGATAACGGTGCGCCCGAATTTGACCGGCGATCCGCTTCCCTCCGGATTTCAACAGACCATCACTCAATGGTTCAATACCCAGGCGTTCGATTGGTCCGGCACCTGCACCTTCAGCAGCAATCTTGTGGCGTCGGCAGGGCAGGGAGTTCCGTCCTTGGCATATGGAACCACCCCGCGCTTCCTCTCGACTGTCAGGGCTCCCTGGGTGAATAACCTGGATCTGTCGGTGCAGAAGGAGTTCCGGCTACCGCTCGGCGAACAGGGCAGGTTGCGATTTAGGGCGGACTTCTTCAACACCTTCAATCACACCCAGTTCAATGCGCCGGATCCCACGTCCTCCGCCAATTTCGGCAGGATCACTGCGACCAGGATACCGGCTCGCATCATACAACTAGGCCTGCACCTGTATTTCTGACGCCTATGCATAACGAACCTGTGTTCACCGCCGGGGCAAAAAAAGGGGTTCTCGAACGTACCCGCCTGTCCCGGCGGTGCCGCAGAACCCGGCTTTGCCGCAGAACACTGGAAGCCTTCGTTGTCGTTTTGGCGCTTGCGTTGTCGCTGGCCCTGTCGCTAAATGCGCAGAGCTGGAAACCCGCGATCAGCGCCAATCCTCTGCCTCACTTCGAAACCGTGGGCGGCAAGAAGGTCTTCTTCGCCGACGGACTTCCCTTCACTGTGCTTACGGTGGAGACCCAGTGGGAAGGACTGATCTACGGACGTTACGCCGAAACGATGCGGGTCTACGACTACATGTACCCCGCCGCGAGAGCCATGGGCCTGAATGCTCTCAAAGTTCCGGTGAAATGGTCGATGGTCGAGCCCTCCCGGGGCGTTTACGACTTTTCCTACGTCGATCACGTGAAAAACATGGCCGAGGCCAATGATCTCAAACTGGTCCTCGGCTGGTTCGGACACTACGCCAGCGGCGAGGGAACCATCTACAGTGACAAGCAGGGCAACGTGTTCGCTCCCATGTACATCATCGAGGACACGAAGAGCTTCCCGCGCGCCGTCGATGCGGATGGCATCCCGCATCACGATGCCGTCTCGTACGAGTACCCTGAGATTGTTCAGCGGGAGGTCGCCGCCTTCCGCGCCTTCATGGATCACCTGCGCAAGACGGACGCGAAGCGCACGGTGCTGATGATCCAGGTGGAGAATGAGATCGACGTCTTCGGCGCTGGTCCAGGCGGCAAGGACCGGCGTGATCAGCGGCGCTGGCGCGATCATTCCGAGATATCCAACCGGCGCTTCCGGGAGCGCGGGTTCACTAGCGACCTGGCCTATTCGGCCTGGGCCCTCGCGGTGAACTGGTTGCGGCCGCTGACCGAGGCCGGATCGCAGATCTACCCTCTGCCCATGTTCATGAACTTCGTTGGAGGCACCCTGGCAGAGGGGATAGTTGGCGGCTCGGCCGGCGAGGACGTCGCGACTTACCTGGAGCATATTCCTGCGGCCGCGTTCATCGGTGTCAATCATTATCCGACGTGGGGCGACAACACGCCGGCTCCGGTGAGCGTGCCCGCGTCGGCGGCCCGCAGCATACTCGACCGCTACAGGATCGGGCGCAACATCCCAACGTTCACCGAGACCAACAGCGATAACGGTCCACTCGCGCCGCGTCTGGCTTTCCTCTCTGTTGCCGAGTACGGCTCCCCGCTCTTCGCGCCTTGGGCGCTGAGCGACTCCTGCCCCACTCCCGGCGAACCGTATGTGACGAAGGACGGCACTCTTGCAAATGGCGCCTTTGCCTTGGGCGAGGCTTACACGGCCCTGCGCAAGGGAGGACCCGCGGTCGCGCAGTTCGGTGGGACCTCACACGCCGCCGTCTTTCTCGCAGAGATGCCCGGTTACCGGTTCCGGCAGACGAAGGAATTTGACGACATTGCGATCACCGTAGCAGGCGTGAACAACGGGCAGGCAATCGCGCTTCGCACGGGCGACCGCGAATTACTGATCCTCGGGTTCCGGTGTAGCGTGGATGTAAAGGCGCCGACCGGAGACCGCGCGGTTCGGGTCGAGCGCGGCGCGTGGGTTCGCGATGAGTGGCACAGTGATGGACCAGTGGACGGCGGCGCGCAAGGTGGCGAAATCCGCTTCCGGCTTGCGGAGCCGCAAGCCGTCCGGATTTCGTGGTAACCAACGTTTGGGCGCAGGGTGAGCCTCAGGCCTCGCGCACAATCGCACGATTCAGCCGCTGCACGACATCCTGCGAGATCAAGCCGTACTTGCGGCACACCGACTCGATCGAACAGTCGTCGCACGATTCCCGAAATCCCAGGCTGTCGAAAATCTCAACCGTCCCTGGATAACTCTGCTTCACTTCACGTATCGTCATCCCCGGGCGAATCATCTCGTCGAAACGCATGACTACAGCATAACGAATCGCGGGCTCGTCGAAGAATTTCGGTTAAAACCACCTCAATGTGGTGTTATGATGATAGTGGAGCAGTCAGGATGCACTGGACTGACCTGTATCAATCCAAACTCACAACGGCCGACCAGGCCGTAAAAGTCATCAAATCGGGCGATTCGGTCTTCATGCACATGGGCTGTTCGGAGCCCGAAGTACTCGTGCAAGCCCTGATGCGCAGGGCCCCGGAACTGCGTAATGTCGCCATGATTCACATGCGGACATTAGGCAACGCGGAATATACGCGTCCCGAGTACGAGGGCATTTTCCACCACACCGGATACTTCCTGGGATCCAACGTCCGCGAAGCGATTCGCGAAGGTCGCGCGGACTACGTGCCTATCTTCCTAAGCGAAGTCGAGGGCCTCTTCAACAACGGTTCGGTTCCGGTCGATGTCGCTTTGATGCAAGGCTGTACACCGGACAAAAACGGCTACATGAGCCTGGCCACGGGAGTCAACGTCAACTTCGCCGCGCTTAAAGTAGCCAAGCACATCATTTTCGAAGTCAACGATCAGGCGCCCCGCATCCTGGGCGACAGCGCTGTACACATCTCTCAGGCACACCAGATTGTCGAATGTTCGCACCCGCTGCCGGAATATCATTGCGCGGAAGTCACCGACACGCACCGCGAGATCGGTCGTCTGATCGCCAACATGATACCCGATGCCGCCACTCTTCAGATAGGCGTCGGCGCGGTTCCGGAAGCAGTTCTCAAAAATCTCCACAGCCACAAGAATCTCGGCGTCCACTCGGAGATGTGTTCAGACGGCATCATCGACCTGATCGAAGCGGGTGTGGTCAACAACTCGAAAAAAACTTTGCATCCACGTAAGACGATTACCGCCTTTGTGCTCGGCAGCAAGCGTTTGTTCCAGTACGTCGATAACAACCCCCATTTCGAGTTTCACCCCACCAGCTATGTAAACGATCCGTTCATCATCGCGCAGAACGACAATTTGATAGCCCTCAATGCGGCGATTGAAGTGGATCTTACGGGCCAGGTCTGTTCGGATTCGGTGGGTTGCACACCTTACAGCGGTTGCGGAGGGCAGGTGGACTTCATACGCGGTGCGGCGCGCTCGAAGGGTGGGAAACCGATCATTTCCCTGCCCTCCACTGCGAAGCACGGCACGTGCAGCCGCATTGTTCCAATTCTGAAGGGCGGGGCCGGCGTCGTCACCTCTCGCGCCGACGTGCATTATATCGTCACTGAATTTGGCGTCGCCTATTTGCACGGGAAAAGCCTGCGGCAGCGCGCTGAAGCCTTGATCGGAATCGCACACCCGAAATTCCGCGACGATTTAACGAAGCAGGCCGAAGCGATGGGACTGCTGGGTTCGGCCTTTATGCGTTCGTATCCCATCACCAGTCCAGTTTAGCTTTTGGAGCCGTTAATTCGTGATAACCTATCCGTTCAGAATGCATTGGAAAGACCTGTATCAATCCAAACTCACCACGGCCGACCAGGCTATCAAAGTCGTAAAATCCGGCGATTCTGTCTTCCTCCATATGGGTTGTTCGGAACCCGAAGTACTCGTGCAAGCCCTTATCCGTCGGGCACCGGAACTACGCGATGTCGAGATGGTTCACTTGCTGACCTTCGGCAATGCGGATTACACGCACCCCGAGTACGATGGGATTTTCCACCACACCGGATATTTCCTGGCACCGAACGTCCGCAAAGCGGTTCACGATGGCCGCGCGGATTATGTACCCATCTACCTGAGCGAAATTGAAGGTCTCTTCAATGACGGCTCGACTCCCGTCGATGTCGCCCTGATGCAAGGCTGTCCGCCGGACGAGAACGGGTATATGAGCCTCGCAGCCGGCGTGGATATAAACTTCGCGGCACTAAGGGTCGCCAAGCACATCATCTTCGAGGTGAACGATCAGGCTCCGCGCATTCTCGGCGACTGTGTTGTACACATTTCGCAGGCGCACCAGATTGTCGAATGTTCCCACGCGCTGCCGGAGTACCATTGCGCGGAGGTCACCGATACACACCGCCAGATCGGGTGTCACATCGCCAACCTAATTCCGGACGGCGCCACGCTGCAAATGGGCATTGGCGCGGTTCCGGACGAGGTGACCAGGAACTTGCGCAATCACAAGAACCTTGGCGTCCACTCGGAGATGTGTTCGGACGGCATCATCGACCTGATTGAATCGGGTGTGGTCAACAACTCGAAAAAGACGTTGCATCCGCGCAAAACGATCACCGGCTTCGTGTTTGGCAGCAAGCGTTTATTCCAGTACATTGATAACAATCCGCAATTCGAATTTCGCCCGACCAGCTATGTAAACGATCCGTTCATCATCGCCCAGAACGACAACATGGTGGCTATCAATGCGGCGATTGAAGTGGATCTAACGGGCCAGGTCTGTTCGGATTCCGTGGGTTGCAAGCCCTACAGTGGTTGTGGGGGGCAGGTCGATTTTATACGCGGTGCCGCGCGCTCGAAGGGTGGCAAACCGATCATCTCCCTGCCCTCCACGGCGAAGCACGGCAAGTACAGCCGCATTGTTCCTATTCTGAAGGACGGTGCCGGCGTCGTCACCTCGCGCGCGGACGTGCACTACATCATCACTGAATTCGGTGTCGCGTACCTGCACGGAAAGAGCCTGCGTCAACGCGCGGAAGCCTTGATCGGAATCGCACATCCAGACTTCCGCGATGAACTGACAAAGGCGGCCGATACGATGGGCCTGCTTCGGTTGCGCGTTTAGACGCTCACAACAGGGCACGGCGATTGCCTGATAATCGCGTACGCGTTAGCGCGCAAGCGTCCGAACACGCCCGCGGCTGAGCCCCGTCCAATTACCAGCAGGTCACCCTTCGCCTGCGCCGTCGCATCGCAGACAGCTTTCGGCGGATCGCCTCCAGCCATCAGAATCTCGGCTTCCGCTTCGGATTCACGCAACAGCCGTGAGAGTTCACTTTTGGCCTGCTCACGGAGTTCTTTGGAGTAGTCATCTGTACCTGGCTCCGCACTCATTGAGGGCACCGCATGTACCAGCACAAGTGATGCGTCATAGCAGCGCGCAAAGGAGGCGGCCCACTGTAGTGTCTTGGCGCTCTGTAAGCCGAGGTCGACCGCGCACACGACGCGACGAAACTGAATCGGGCCCTGGGTCGTGTTTTGCTCCAGGTGCACGCCGGTCCACACCGGGCAATCGGCATCGTGCAGCACTTTGGCAGTCACGGATCCCAAAATGAACCGCCGGAAAGATCCATAGCCATGTGTGGGCATTACGATCAGATTCGCCGCCTCTGCATTTGCGTGTTCAATGATTTTACGCGCAGGGTCGCCTTCGAGCAGCACGCGCTTCGGTTCGAACGCTTGCAGTTCAGAAACCAGGTATTCGTTCAATTCCTTCGAGACCTGCGTCGCCCGCGCTGCGAACAGTTCATTCAGTACGGTACCGCCGACCTCCAGCGCACTGAATTCATAGTGTGGAGGGGGCAGCACGTGCAGCAGGGTAACTTGCGAGTGAAATCGCGTGGCGAGCGCCTCGACGTAGCGTGCGGCGCCCAGAGTGCGTTCTGAAAAATCTACGGGTAGGAGAATTCGCGCAAGCGAAAACATTGTCCGGCCTCCACTGTGAAGATACTGCAAAGGGAGGCCGGAATAAAGGGCCCTGTTGTCGTCGTCTACTATTCGATACCGAGTTCGGCCAAAACCTTCGGATTCGCTTCGTCCATTGCGAGCATCTGATGGCACGCATTGCAATCCTGCGTGATCTTCTTTTCGCCGGATGCTATGTGTCCGTCGTCATGGCAGCGGAAGCAACCCGGCGCATCAGTGTGCCCGATCTGATTTTTGTACGTGCCCCACTTAACGCTCATCTTCGGAAAGACGTTGCGCTTATAGATCGCCGCAACCGCTCGACCGGCGCTTTCGACGACCGCACGCTTCTGCTGATAGACGTCAGCGTACTTCTCCCGGTAGAACTTCTCGATCCCTGCGCGAATTGCGTTCTCGCCCGCTTCGTGGCTGGCGTATTCGTGCTTGAGCAACTCGACACTGGTTTTTTTGACAAACGGCAGCGCCGGGGAAATCTCGCCGGCCGTCATCGCGTGATCCACTGCACGTTCCGGAAGATCGAAGTTATGCGAAGGACGCGTGTGGCAGTCCATGCAGTCCATCAGACGAATCTCCAGGCCTTTTTCGACGCCCGGTTTCGCATCAGCACCAAGATACTGGCGCACGCCGCCTTTGCCGTCATTGTATTCCACCCACGGAATCGTCTCACGGCTCTTATCACTGCTTGCGTAGTGGATTTGCACGCCTTCGCCCAAATGGGTTCCGTGAATACCCTTGATTGTTTTGCCACCGCCAATGCGCATCATCAGCACAGACTTGCTGAGCGTATTCGTCTCATCGTCGGCGTATTTGGATATCACACGAATGCGGTCAGTCCCGAACTTCTGGGGCCAGTGGCATTGTTCACAGGTCTCCCGCGCAGGACGTAAATTTGAGATCGGCGTCGGAATCGGACGCGGATATAGATTGAGCGAAACCGAGATCACCTGCCAGGTACCATCGAGCTTGCTTTTTACAAACCAGCCGGCACCAGGGCCAATGTGGCAGGCCACGCAATCGACGCGAGAGTGCGGCGAATTCTGGTATGCGGTGTATTCCGGCTCCATCACCGTATGGCAGGTCAATCCGCAGAACGCCACCGATTCCATATAGTGCACGGCTCGGTAACTGAATTGCGCGCCGATAATCACGTTCACGACCGTCGTTGCCAGAAAGAACGCCAGCACCCGCTTGAACTGCGGACTCGAGAAATCAATAACTGCGGTTTCCTTAATCTCTATACCGCGTTTTCTGTCGCTGCGCCGTTTGAGCCAGATGCCGATCGGTATTAAGCCCAATCCGGCGAAAAACACCATGGGCAGCACCATAAACATCGCTATGCCCAGGTACGGATGAGACGCTCTCCCTGACACCATGCTGGGCAACAGGAACATCCACATTACACCGCCCGTTGTCGTCAGGACTACGCCGAGCAGGCTGATCGGATTGCTCGCGAGCATCACGGCCGGCGACAGCCACTTCTTAAATCCCATTCCTATGCCCCCTCAAAAATCAATCTCCGCTTGCCTGTTCGGGTTTTGCTTCCGACTCGGGAGCAACCGCGCCAGGCTTCGTTTTGTGGTGCTCGTGACGATGACGTACGCTCTTACCGGAAAGCCAGGCGGGGTCCATCGGATAAACATCGGGATCAAAGATCACGGTGTAGAAGTGCCAGATGAGAATCGCCAGCGACGCGAGCGCGGCTTCATAGAAGTGCACTGCCGTAGCGGCGTCCAGCCATTCCTTCGGAATCAAACGCAGCGTATAGTTATTTGCCCACAACATGAATCCCGTAAGACCCATGATAAACGTGCCCCAGACTACAGCCCAGTATTCAATCTTTTCCACATAGGTATGCGAACCCACCAGCGGCCTGGTCTTTCGCAAACCGAGATTGTAGAAAAACACACCCAGCAGTTCATACAGATCGCTCTTGACCGGAATCATCGATTTCCAGTGATCGCGCAGGCGCTTGTTGGTGAGGAGCGAAATCACGTGAGCCAAGCTTACCAGCACCATGATTACGGCCGCCACTCGATGAATCAACCCGCGAACCGGGTAAGCCAATTCCCGGAACACGAGCGGTTTGGCCCACCACTGGTCCGGATACTTCAGTGCAAAACCACTCCATGCCAGCACGATAAACGACACAACCAGCAGGGCGTGCTGCACTCGTTCAAACGGCATCATGCGAATCTCAGGTGAGCGCATCGGCTTAGGCCCGACCAGCATCACTTTTCGGGACAGGCGTAACCGCCATAGTTTTCGGATGAAGTCCCCACCATGATGCAGCAGCATGAACCCGATCGTCATTGGAATTATCAGCAGGTAAGCCAGCCGTACCCACTGGACTGGAACCGGCTCGTTGGAGCCTTCCACCCAGTGCACCTTGCCTAGCGCAAAGCGCGAACCCGCACCCGGGTGGCATTTGCCACACGTGTTCGACAGGTTCGCCGTGCTCACCATGGATTTCGCATCATTTGAGGGAAGGATGTTGTGTATGCCGTGACAACTCGCGCAGTTCGCTACAGTCTGCGAACCGGACTTCATCGCCAAACCATGGAAAGAGGATTCGAAGCTGGTGATGCGATCAGGTGGCAGGCCGAAGCGCTTGGCTAACCGGACATCGTTGTGGCAGCGTCCACACGTCTCGGGTACATGGCCTGGACTTACGCTCGAAGCCTGGTTTTTGGGCGACAGAATCGAATGCTCGCCGTGACAATCCGAACAGACGGGAGCGTCGGTTACGCCGCGCGCCACAGCTTTTCCGTGCACGCTTTGTTTGTACTGTTCTGAGATTTCCCCGTGGCACATACCGCAGGTGTCCGGAACATTCTTATGGAATTCGCCCGTTTTGGTGGCAACCACTTCATGCGCCGCACCGTGACACATGGCGCAATCCGGTGCCGCGCCATTGCCCTTCATTGCTGCCTGGCCATGCACGCTGAGCTTGTAATCACCAACCTCTGACGCGTGGCATGTAACGCAATCGGGCTTGGGCGTGTTCGCCGGATGCGGGTAGGTCTCGTGTTTTAGATGGCAGCTTGCGCAACCCACCTTTGCATGGGCGGATTTCGCAACCTTCTGACCTTGGTCGTGGCACGTTGTGCAATCCGTTTCAGCCGCCTTCTGCGCCAAACCCGGTACCACCAACGCCAACATCAACAGGCCAAAACGAACAATCCAGTGCCTCAGCATACCCCTTGTGTCTTCCCGCGGTCTTTCACCGCTCGATCACATGCTGATGGTACTAGATGTTCTTTCCCACATCTGGTAAAGATAAAGCCCAGCGAGGACCATTCCAATCAGCAGCGTGATCACGGTGAGAATTTTGCCCCACCGGTCAATAGTATCCAACTTCTTTGCGGTCGATTGTTGCTGCGGGATGAGCGGAGATTCCGCATCAGCCACGTGCAGCAATTCATCGGTTCGCCCAGCGATCCGGAAATGATAGATCGCAAGAACAAGTACGACCGTAGCCAGAATTCCCCAAACAACGATAAACGGAATCAGGTTCATGACTTCCTCCCGGTATCTAGCGCGGGTTTCGGCCAACGACTCCACAACAGGAACGGCTTAACCGCGCCTTATATCAATCTTTCTTCCTGCTCTGACGCGTCCATCTGAATCCTGAAGAATCTCCAGGCCCAGATCATCAGAGCGCTTCGACTTGGAAATCCGCAGGCGGGCCGAAAGGATCGCCAGCACCGCCGTATTCAGCGGATCTTTGTCGAAGATCACGGAACTAACCCCGGCCTCCCATGCTTTGCTCAAACACTGCGGATCGTTCGGAGCGATCAACACGATCCGCTCCGGATTCGGCAGTGGCGACATCAGAAGTTCCAGATGTTCCGTATCCAGCACCATCACGCCAGCCCGGTCCTGATCGGGGCAATCCACGAACAACACCTTGAACGCCCCGCTCCGGACCAGCAGATCCCTTAGCGCCGTAGCGTAAGAGTTATCCGTAATGGCAATCTGTACTGTATCCATACTATGCCGCCCCGTTACCGGAGCTGCCTCACAACTACTTCGCCGCCGGCTTGTAACCTTCCAGCGTCTTCTTCTCGTGATAGTATTTGCCGGCCGCGTTCAGATCCTTGCCGTCGGTCGGCTTGGCGGTGCTATGACAAAAAGTGCAGCCCTTTTTTTCTTTCTTCGTGTACTCAGCCTTACCGTATGAATTCACCGAAGTCATCGCAATCCCGCCCACGAGGATAAGGGCGGGTAGTAAAAATCTAAAAGTTTTCATGAAACCTCCGCAACTGCGAAGTGCAATCCAATGACCACATTCGGGCAAACTTAGCCGAAATCCCGTATGCTGCTGATAGGTATGAGCTTATCGATGTTTTCGTTGGGCCACCAAATCAGTCAATGCTCCCGATCATCCCCCCGACTTGAGTGAGATGACCCACACTGGATTCCCAAGCCTTAGCTAACTCCAATGGCATCGGAAGCAAGTGGGCGTTGAGATTCACGACACTGTAGAACGGTCGTTTTCTCCGTTGGGGCAAATCGCGCAGTAATGGCAATCAATAGCTGATATAATCTGTTTGGTAGTCTATGCCAAAGATACTGGATTCGTGGCAGCGGTCCAACATACTCGAAAGCGTCTTCGATCAGCTCTCTGACGCTATTGTTCTATACGACACAGAAATGCTGATCACTGGCGTGAACCAGGCTGCAGAGCGAATGTTCGGCATGACCTCGGACGAAATGGTGGGTCGAACCTGCAGCGAAGTCTTCCGTTGCGGAGTGTGTGACTCGGGTTGTGGAATGCTCGTAGGGCTCGGGCAGGCTCCAACCAACACTCAGAGCACGATTCGCTTGCACACCGATAATGGACGCGAGCGTCTCGCAGTAATTCGCACTACCCAGATCTTCGACAACGAAGGCAGCACCAGTGGCGTGATCGCCACCATCAAGGACATCACCGAGGAGTCCGCACCGCAGAAGCGCGAAGTCATTGCCGAATCCGGCATGATGCGCGATGTGATGAACTTCGTGCGCCGTGTCGCTGCGAGTGAAGCCACGACGATTTTGATTGAAGGCGAAAACGGAACCGGTAAAGATCTCGTCGCCAAGACCCTGCATTATCAGAGTCTGCGCCAGGCCGAACCATTCATTGCGATCAACTGCGCCGCCATTCCGGAGACGCTGCTCGAGAGCGAATTGTTCGGGTACGAAAAGGGTGCGTTTACCGATGCGCGCTCACAGAAGCGCGGCATTTTCGAACTCGCCGACAAGGGCACGTTGTTTCTCGACGAAATCGGGGAAATTCCGCTGATGTTGCAGGCCAAGCTTCTGCGCGTTCTGGAAGAGCAGAGTTTTCGTCGACTTGGCGGATTGAAGGACATCAATCTTGATTTGCGCGTGCTTGCGGCAACCAACAAGAATCTCCGTGAGGCCGTCAAAGAAGGCGCATTCCGGCAGGATCTGTTCTTTCGCCTGAACGTCATTCACATCACCATTCCGCCACTCCGTGAGCGCCCTGAAGATATCGTGCCGATGGTGAGTTTTTTCATCGAGCACTACAACCGCAAATTCAAGCGGCAGATCGATGGAATCACCGCGGAGGCGACGCGCGTACTGATGGCGCACGATTGGCCGGGCAACGTGCGTGAGTTGCGTAATGCGATTGAGCGCGCCATGATTCTCGAGGAAAGCGCGCAGATCACCGCAGCCAGCCTGCCGATGATGTACACCACGACGCCCATGTCGCAGGCGCCAACAATTCAACCGCTTCGCGACGTTCCCGATGAGGGACTCTCGCTCGAAGACAACGAGCGCCAGTTACTGGTCAAGGCACTCGAGAAAACCGCTGGCAACCAAACCCAGGCCGCCCGCCTGTTGCGGATCACACGCGACACCCTGCGCTACAAGATGAAGAAATTCAATCTGCGCTAGGCAACCAGAGCACTAAACAACCAGTTAACCTGTTTGTATGAGCGTTCTATTTCGCGCCGCGCCACTCGTGTTGCTAGGCGTCGTCCTTATGGCATCCGAAATCCCCAACCTCGCACAACTGAAGAGCATGATTGCGCGCTTTGCCCCTGCGCCGCTGAAAGTCGATACGGCCGCGCTCTCGGCCGGTGACAAGAAAGCCGTCGCCAAGTTGATCCAGGCCGCGCGCATCATGAATGACATTTTCATGGAGCAGTTGTGGAGCGCGAACCTTGCAACCTACGACAAGGTGAGGCGCGATCCCAGCAACCTGGGTCGCGAGCGCATGCACTACTATTGGCTCAACAAGAGCCCCTGGTCTGATCTCGACGGTCACACAGCCTTCATCCCTGGCGTTCCTGAAAAGAAGCCCGCCGGAGCAAATTTCTATCCTTCCGACATGACGAAAGCGGAATTTGAAGACTGGATCAAAACTCTGCCCAAGCCCCAGCAGGAGCAGGCCCAGGGCTTCTTTTCCGTGATTCGACGCGATGCTTCCGGCAAGCTCATCAGCATTCCTTACAGCAAGGAGTACGCGGCTAATCTGCAGAAAGCCAGCCAGTTTCTGAAAGAGGCGGCAGCACTCACTGACAACGAATCGCTTAAGAAGTTTCTAACGCTGCGCGCCGACGCGTTTCTCTCCGATGACTACTATGCCAGCGATGTAGCGTGGATGGATCTCGACGCGCCGCTCGACATCACGATCGGGCCGTACGAAACCTACAACGATGAACTGTTCGGATACAAAGCTGCCTACGAAGCCTATATCACGCTGCGCGACGATGCCGAGACAGCCAAGCTGAAATTCTTCTCGGACCATCTGCAGGAGATCGAAAACAACCTGCCCATGGACGCCAGCTACAAGAACCCAAAGCTCGGCGCGCTCTCGCCGATCCGCGTTGTGAACGAGATTCTCTCGACTGGTGATGGGGCGCACGGTGTTCGCACAGCGGCATTCAATCTTCCCAACGACGAACGTGTGATTCGCGAAAAGGGTAGCAAGCGCGTGATGCTCAAGAACGTTCAGGAGGCGAAGTTCCGGCTGATACTGGATCCGATCGCGAAGCGCGTGCTGGCGAAACCGGCGCAGTCCAACCTCAGCTTCGACGCGTTCTTCACGCACATTCTTGCGCACGAACTCACGCATGGCATCGGACCGCACCAGATCACCGTAAACGGCCGCACCAGCACTCCGCGTCAGGAATTGAAAGAACTCTATAGCACCATTGAAGAGGCCAAGGCAGATGTTTGCGGACTCTTCATGCTTCAATATCTGCTCGATAAGGGCTTGGTGAAGAACTCGCCGGTTAACGAGCAGAATCTCTACACAACATTTCTTGCGTCCGCCTTTCGCACCTTGCGCTTCGGCTTAAATGAAGCGCATGGGAAAGGCATGGCGATCCAGATACACTACCTCATGGAGAAGGGTGCCTTCCGCGTCGCCGCCGATAATACCTTCGAAGTTGAACCCGCCAAAGTCAAGACTGCGGTCCGGGACCTGGCGCATGACTTACTAATCGTGGAAGCCACGGGTAACTACGCGGGAGCCAAAGAGATGTTCGATCGCTCAGTCAAACTTCGGCCGGAGTTTCAGAAGGCGCTCGATCGCCTGAAGGACTTACCGACCGACATTGAGCCCGAGTACGTTACGGCTACCGCGATTGCACGCTCCAGTCCCGCTCGTTCCGGGACAGGCGCAACTCAGCGAAAAAAGAGCGCTCCCAAAAAGCGCTAGTGTTCAAGCCTCGAAGCTTTGGAAGCAGGCGCGTGTGCATCGCCACTGCTTCCCTGGCGCTCGATGCCCGCGGCCGCGTAAACCTCGGCTTCGTCCAGCGTTTCACGAGTCAACAATCGCTCGACGATACGATCGAGTTTCTCCCGATTCTCCCTCAGCAGCCTGCGCGCCTCCGCGTAGCACTCGTCGGTGATGCGGCGCACCTCCTCGTCCACGGCATCGAGCATTCCATCCGAGGTTCCTGCCATTCGAGGATCGCCATCCACGGACAGTGCGGATAATCTTCCGATTCGTTCTGACATGCCCCAACGTCCCACCATAGAGCGCGCGATACGGGTGACCGTCTCCAGATCGCTTTCTGAGCCCGTGGTAATCACACTAAAGACCTCTTGCTCTGCGGCCATGCCACCCAACGCGCCGATAATGCGACCGCGCAGATAGTTTGCGTCGTATCCGTACCGGTCCGATTCCGGAGTGGCGAGAGTCACACCCAATGCGCGACCGCGCGGAATGATGGAAACTTTGCGTACCGGATCCGCGCCCCGGCTGAAGCATCCCGATCAGAGCATGGCCCGCCTCATGGTAGGCCGTGCGCCGTCGTTCGGGTTCTGGTATGACGACGTTGCGGGCCGTACCGAGTTGAACCTTCTCCGGCGAGTCGGTCAGGTCGCGATGAGAAACGGTATCTCTTCCTCGCCGTGCGGCCAGCAAGGCGGCCTCGTTCACCAGGTTGGCAAGATCGGCGCCCGTCATGCCGGGCGTCGAGGCGGCTAAATTATCCAGGAATACGTCAGCCGCAAGTGGGACGTTGCGGGTGTGAACACGAAAGATATCGGCACGGCCCTTGCGGTCGGGCGGATGAACCATAATCGTCCGGTCGAATCGGCCGACCTTGCGGGCTTCCAAGAAGAGTTCGCGCACCCGGCTGGCGCCGACGCCTACGATCATCTCGATGAACTCTGACGCGCTTGCGCTGAAGAACGGGACGTTCGCCTCTCCGGCCGTCGCGCGGGCCAACAGAGTCTTTCCCGTTCCGGGTGGCCCGGACAGCAGTACCCCCTTTGGCGCACGGGCTCCAAGACGCCGGTACTTACCAGGGTTGCGCAGGAAATCAACGACCTCGTTAGTCCTCGCTGCTCCGTCAGCATCCAAGCTATAGTCTATTCCCTAAGACTCAATCGTAAGAAGCAAAACCTACAGCCATTACGGACTCAAATCACGTCCGCTTCACTGGCCGGAGTTGGACCAGCGGAATCCGCCCTTAGTTCCACATGCCGAAGGGTAGTCCTTCACTTTCAGATTTCTCAAACGGAAGGAAGCGGGGTATTTGCCGCACACGCCGGTCTCCATAACGAAACAGGTAAAACACGGCAAACACCGTGAAAACGAACGACACGCCGACGGCTAGCGTCGTGATGAGAAGCACCGGAGAATGTGAGCACCAGCTCAACGGACGAAGCGATCACGTTTAGAATGGGCCGAAGTACCCGCCCACAAGGGTAGATCGCAATAGCCGTAGCGCACAACAGTATGGCCCATTTGAGAGGACCCTTTGGAATCTTCATCCGAAATTCCAAATGCTGGAACCAGGCTCTATAACTATTCTATTCAGCCCCACTTGGTCACTACGGCGCTGGCTAATGCCGGAGTTAGAAGGCGTACCTGCTGTACTTCACGCAGTAATATAACGCTGACGCTGTAAGTCGCTGATAAACTGTCAGCTTACGGGTCTGCTTTTTGCGTTCGAGTAAGCTCTAAGTCTTTGCGCGCAGTGCTGCTTCGGCGCGCGCCCAGTCTTCAGCGTCAGAACCGCCCTGGCAGCCGCGCTCCAGCCAATAGGAGTAGGCCAGGCGGGCCACTGCATCTTTGTCAAGCGCTGCAACAACCGGCGTAGAAACTACTTCGGGGACATCTGAGACTTCAGAAACTTCAGAAACTTCGGAAACTTCAGCAGCCTTTGCCTTACGTGGCGCTTTGCTACTTGTTGATTTAGTACGAGTTGTGTGATGTTTCTTGACGGGCGCGGCCGACGCGCCTTCGGATGAAACGATGGATGAGTTTTCGGTGACTTGTTTTCGTGCCATGTTTTTATTCCCTAGATGGACTGAGTAACTACGCGGTTAACTTAGTTTAGCAGGTTCTACCCTGCTTGTCTGAACCCGGTCAACTGCTCGAGGATCGACGTTCCTAAGGCCTGCAGTTCACCAAAGGCGTGTAGATAAGTTTGAAACTTGCGATTCAGTTCCAAGGCTTGATCGGGAGTGAGCTGCGCGCGAATCATCATGTCGCGCACGTGGACTGGATGCGGCAGCACCGCTTCTTCTTTCAGTTCTTCCAAAGCAGTCTGCGGATCGTAGTGGTACATGAGCCCTCCCGTCCAATCATTATCGCACTTGGGAGTTTGATATATCCTCGAAAACAGGAGGACACCAGCTTTGAAGCTGATCATACCGTACGCTCTCGCGACAGCACTCTTTGTCACTGGGATCATTGCGCAGCGACCGGATCGCCAGCAGTGGGTTAAGGACCACCCGCCGCGCGAATCGACCGGACTGGTCGCGCTGCCTGACCTTGGTAAGGGCACGCACCTGGGCGAGCAAGGCGGCCTCTACCCTGAAGGCCGGAACACAGTACCGCCCGCGCATCTTGCGGCGGGACAGGCGCTGGCGCGCAAGATCGTGCCGCTCGATGCTGATGGACGCCCTTCAGCAAACGGCAAAATCGCATTGATTTCGATCGGCATGTCGAACACGACGATGAAGTTTCAAGCCTTCCTTAGAATCGCTGCGCAGGATCGTTCGCTAAATCCAAACCTCGTTCTGGTCAACGGCGCTCAAGGCGGACAAGTCGCTCGCGTGACCGCAAATCCGAACGCGAACTTCTGGCAGGTTGTGGACCAGCGACTGCAAGCCGCAGGCGTAACGCGCAATCAGGTGCAGGCTGCGTGGGTATTACAGGCCAACCCCGCTCCCAATCGACCATTCCCGGCGGAGTCCAGAGAGCTGCAAAAGCACCTGCTCGAAACACTGCACGTGATGCATGATCGCTTCCCGAACCTGAAGATCGCCTATCTCTCCAGCCGCACCTATGGCGGCTACGCAACCAGCCCGCTGAATCCCGAACCCTTCGCCTATGAAAGCGGGTTCTCGGTGAAATGGCTGATCGCCGACCAACTCGCGGGTAAGCCCGAATTGAACTACGACTTGGCGAAGGGAGCGGTGCGCGCGCCATGGATCGCCTGGGGTCCATACATCTGGGCTGACGGCGTGAAGCCGAACAAAGACGGGCTCAGCTACTCAATCGACGACTACGTGGAGACAGATCGAACCCATCCCACACCTGCAGGCCGCATGAAGGTAGCCACGCGCCTGCTGGAGTTCCTAAAGACCGACCCCACCGCGCGACCGTGGTTCACAAACGCCGCACGCTAGAGATGCGTCTGGGCGAAGCCGCCATTGGCGCACCTGCGAGTTCACCCAGCTACCATCAGGTCCAGCGAGGAATGAGACCACGCTCGCTATGTCGTCGGGCTGGCCAAGGCGCGCCAACGGAGCCATCTTGCTGATCTGCGCAATCTGCTCTTCGCTCTTCCCGGAGTTGTGTACCACCACATCAATGCTGCCGAAGTTCTTCAGAGTTTCCCGGAACAGGCCTTCGACGTCGGAAGCGTTCGCGACATCTGCCTTGACCGCAATCGCTTCTCCACCTGCAGCTTTGATCTCCGCTACGACTTCTTCTGCCTGGCTTGCATTGCTGGCGTAATTTACTACCACAGCGAAACCGTAACGCGCCAAGCGGCTTGCGATGGCGCGGCCAATTCCGCGGGAGGATCCGGTTACGATAGCGGCCTTCATATGTTCTCCCCAGTAAGCCTACAGGAGCAGTGAGTTGACTCGATGAGCATGAACCATTGCTTCGCAAGCAGGCCATTCAAAGATGGTGAAGCGCCCGTCCTGTGATGCCACCAGCGCAATCGCATCGTGCTGGTCGTGAACAAATTGTGCCGCCGACAGGTGCCGCGTGCCGCCCAGTTTTTCGGGGTGAACAACTGTAGAAGCCACACCTTGAATCGGCTCCGTCAGCGTGACCTGATTGACCGGCTCCCAGCCTCGCCGCCGAGCGAGCTTTGCTCCAAAACCAAGCATTTCGTACTTGTCTGTGAGAATCACGGCGCCATCGACCGCAGTTAATCCGCCCACCCAGTCGATCGCACGGCTGAGTTCCTCCTGCCAAACCTGCTGCTGCTTGCGATCCGGGTTCTCCTGGCTCAGTCGGGCGAGTAACGAGAATGGTGGCGATGCTGCATAAGCTATGGGCTGCACGATCGATTCGCGCCAGTCTTCATGGCCCGCCGGAACCACGAGGACACATCCGCCGCGCCCATGTGACCGCATTGAGACCGACAGCTGCACCAGTATGGATTGGCCCCAGGCTGAAGGTGAATCGAAACCAAGCATCGATGTCAGCAGTGCCGGGCAGGCGGGCAGGTTCGACGCGCGTTCGTCCACCACTTTGATCTGGTCACCCTGAAGCACCGCGACATTGGAGAACTTCCCAATTTCGTCACCACCGTGATGCTTGATGACAAGTAGTCCTGGCGCCGCTACTTCGAGCACAAAACAAAGTCTCGGAATGCTGCGAGTGGTCCCCCAGACGCGCAGTTCGTCTCCGTATTGCCAGACACCCAAATGAATACCCGGACGCTCAACGGCTGGCGCAACTTTCGTGAGGGCTGCCGGAGTCAGCAGCAGTGGTCGTTCCAGGACGAGTGGCTGGATGGCCTCTTCCGGCGAGAGGAGCGCGAGCGAAATCCTCGGGGTATAGCCTTCCTCTCTGCGCAGGCTCGCCCAGAACGCCGCATCGATCACTGCTTCGATGGTTTCAGACTCGGGCAACGAAGCCAGGTGGTCCTCACCGAAACTGAGCGCTTCCGAATGACGGCGCTCAAAGTAGGCCCGAACTCTCGGGGTGACGGTTCGAGCTGCGGCGTAGGCCTCGCGTTCCATATGTGAGATTATCGCGTAAGCTTGGGCGGCCTGGGTCCATGGCGGGTAAGTTCCCCAAGCGGCGCATACGTCAGTTGCCGGCCTTCACGCGCGCAGCGCAGCATCAGTCCACCCCGGCTCATATCACCTCGCCCGATGAACTCTTCCGGAAAGAGCAGACGATGCCCGAACACCCCAAACAAAGGTTCCACATACTTCAATGTCGCCACGCTGCCGAGCAGGACAAAGTCGCAGTTTTCCCCTGCAGTTTCGTTCAGCCGGCGGCAGTCTCGTTCCAGTGGAAGCCGGTAGCGTGACTCCGCGACATCGATCGGGATGGACGCAATCTCTTGAAGTTCCTCAATAGTGATTCTGGTCTCTGCTGGAACCAGGCCTCGCCCGGCCGCCACTACGAGTGCGCCCTGCGTGCCGTTAGGCGGTGACGCGAAAGTTTGCGCGTAGAACAGCTTGCCGCGGAAGTACAAGCCACTGATGAAAGCAAATGTCTCACCGAGGCTAGCCGTTCCTGCGCGCAGCCGGAGCGCCAGATCGAATCTCGCGTCACGCTCCAGCAGCAGCTTAGCCCGTATTCCGCCGGCGTTTGCGGGCGACAGCAGAAATATCCTGTGGCGATCCATCGCGGTCTTGACTCCTCAATTCTCGTGCCCTTACTCCCGATCCTGGAAGTGGCAAGGAGATTGCGGCTTGATAATCAATGCACGCTAGCGACCCTATTGTCGCCCTTCCTGCTGACGTTCGATCCCGTGCGCAAAAGCGTGCACAGCCCAACTGGGTCAGCCCTATGCTCGCAACGTTAGTTGCAAAGCCATTTTCTAGCAATCAATGGATCTTCGAATCGAAGCTGGATGGCATACGGTGCTTGACCATTAGTAATGAAACCGGCATCCACCTGTTCTCGCGCAATCAGAAAGAGCTGGACCAGGCTTATCCTGAGCTGCTGGAACCATTGGAAACACAGCCACTTCAGAACTACATCGTCGATGGTGAAGTTGTCGCCTTTCAAAACGGCGTAACCAGCTTTTCTCAGTTGCAGCAGCGTATGCAGGTCCGGGACCCGGACGAAGCGCGACGCCGTGGTGTCAAAATCTTCTATTACATTTTTGACCTGCTCTACCTAAACGGCTACGACCTTCGGAATGTGCCACTACTTCAACGCAAAAACCTCCTTACAGAGAGCTTCACCTTCCGCGATCCCATTCGCTATTCGAAACACCTGCTGGGGGACGGCGAGGCTTTGTTCAAAGAGGCATGCCAGAACGGACTGGAAGGGCTGGTGGCGAAGCGTGCTGAAAGCATCTATGTATCCGTCCGCTCGCGCGACTGGCTGAAAATCAGATGCTCAGCCCAGCAGGAGTTCGTAATTATCGGCTACACGGATCCCAAAGGCTTGCGAGAGAGTTTCGGAGCTTTGCTCGTCGGTTATTACGAAGGCGATCGCCTTACATACGCGGGAAAAGTCGGCACAGGCTTCGACACCCGGACGCTGGTGAGTCTCGGCCGGGAATTAGAGGCGCTGGAAGTTGAGCAATCGCCAGTAGCCGGCGAGCGGACCAGCAAAGGTGTGCATTGGATAAAACCACAACTGCTTGCGCAAGTGGCGTTTACGGAATGGACCCGGGATGGGAAACTCCGCCATCCGCGCTTTCTCGGGATCCGGCGCGACAAATCACCTCGCCAGGTAGTGCGGGAGATGCCGAAATGAATTTAAAAGGAGGCTACGACAATGCCAAAGAACACTAAAAAATTGATCCTTGTGACCGGAGCCACCGGCCATCAAGGCGGTGCAGTACTCAAGCAACTGCAGAAAAAAGGGTTTCCAGTTCGCATTCTGACGCGCGATCCTACCAAACCCGAGGCCAGGAAACTCGTGGGCAGCGGCACGGAGATTTCAAAGGGTGACCTCAATGATCAAGCTACTCTAACGCGCGCGCTCGATGGCGTGCATGGTGTTTTTTCCGTGCAAGCCGCGGATTTCGCGGACGTCGAAAACGAGGTCCGCCAGGGAATCAATCTGGCCGCCGCAGCCAGCCGCTCCCGCATCAGTCACCTGGTCTACAGTTCAGCCGCGGGGGCCGACAAGAAAACGGGCGTGCCCCACTTTGACAGCAAGTTCCGTGTGGAAGAACACATCCGTGGCACCGGGATGCCGTACACTATCCTGCGCCCGGCCTTCTTCATGGAGAACTGGATAGGGATGAGGGATCAGCTCGAGCAAGGCGTGATCGCTTTCCCGATGCGA
Organism: Bryobacteraceae bacterium; assembly: GCA_963793625.1. Taxonomy (GTDB): domain Bacteria; phylum Acidobacteriota; class Terriglobia; order Bryobacterales; family Bryobacteraceae. Next base: position 73,465 of record CAWCAT010000002.1, read on the forward strand.
CCCGAAACGCGGCTTCAAATGGTCGCGGTAGACGATATTGGCGGGGTCGTGGTTACAGCGTTTGAACGCCCCGGGATTTGGCAGGGCCGCACGGTGGAACTGGCCGGCGATGAAATGTCGCTCCACGATTTGGCGGAGACATTCAGCCGCGTGATGGGGCGCCGTGTGGAGTATCAGCAGGTCCCGTGGGATAAGTTCGAGCAGCAGGCCGGACGCGAATTGACGCTCATGTTCCGTTGGCTGGAGGAAGTGGGTTTACACGTTGATATCGACGCCGTGCGGCAGGACTATCCAGACCTGATGACTTTCGAGCGCTGGCTCCACTCGCACTTTCTTGGCAGCCGGATTGCAGCGACTTAACGAAATGTCTACGAACACGCTAGCTTCAAAGACTGAGAATTTAGAGCTGCTACAAAAGAAGGCAGCTCTCCTGCGAATCGATTCAGTCCGAGCCACGACGGAGGCCGGTAGTGGTCATCCCACCAGCTGCGCCTCCGCGGCTGAAATCGTGTCGGTGCTTTTCTTCGCTGAGATGCGCTTTGATCCGCGCAATCCGCACGGCGACTCGGATGATGTGTTCGTCTTGTCCAAAGGCCACGCGGCGCCGCTGCTCTACGCGGCTTGGGCCGAAGCCGGAGTTTTTCCGCGAGAAAGGCTGCTGACGCTTCGCAAGCTCGATTCTAATCTGGAGGGCCATCCAACGCCCCGTTTGCCGTTCGTCGATGTTGCGACTGGTTCACTCGGACAGGGCTTGTCAGCCGGCATCGGGATTGCTCTCAACGGGAAGATACTTCAGCATTCAGACCAGCGAGTCTACGTCCTGATAGGGGACGGTGAAGCGGCAGAGGGTTCCATTTGGGAAGCGGCTCAGTGGGCGTCCTTGCATCAACTTGATAACCTTTGCGTCACCATGGACATCAATCGTCTCGGGCAGAGTGAGCCGACTATGCTTCAGCATCACCTGGAGGTGTACAAAGCTCGCTGGGAGGCTTTCGGCTGGCAGGCGCTCACGGTCGATGGACACGACATCGTTGAATTGCTTGCAGCCTATAAGCAAGCTCGACAGACCAATGGCCGTCCGACAATTGTGCTTGCTCGAACCATTAAAGGTAAGGGCCTACCCGGAATCGAAGGCGATGAACATTGGCATGGGAAGGCGCTGGACCGCGAAACCGCCGAAAAGGTCATCTCCGAACTCACGAATCGGATTGTCGAGCCGCATGTAGAGTGGGAGCCCAAACTTCCAACTCCAGTGCCACCTCCTGAAAAACCGAAGTCGGCTAAACCCGCTGAGCCAGCTTACAAAGTGGGCGGCAAGGAAGTCTCTACCCGAAAGGGCTTCGGTGACGGGCTGGCTGCCCTCGCCCCGGTAAATCCCCATGTCGTGGTGTTGGATGGCGACGTGAAAAACTCCACGTACACGGACGAATTCGAAAAAGCGGCACCTGACCGTTTTCTGCAGTGCTACATCGCCGAGCAAAATATGGTCGGCATGGGCATGGGCCTCGCAGCACGAGGGCAGGTGCCCTTCGTCGCAACTTTCGCCTGCTTCCTTTCACGAGCCTATGATTTTATTCGCATGGCTGCGATCAGCGATCTCAACATCAAACTAGTTGGAACACATGTAGGCGTCTCGATCGGCGAGGACGGTCCTTCCCAAATGGGATTGGAGGACCTCGCGATGATGTGCGCGGAACCGAACTTCACAGTGCTCTACCCTTCTGATGCGACCAGCGCATGGAGAGCCACGGGCCTGATTGCAGATCACGCCGGTCCCTGCTATCTCAGGACGGGACGACCCAACTCACCGGTTCTATACGGGCCGAACGAGCCGTTTGAAATAGGCAAGTGCAAGGTTCTCCGAATGAGCGACGATGATAAAGCTCTGGTCGTAGCGGCCGGCGTTACGGTCTTCGAAGCCCTCGCCGCCTATGACCAGCTTAAACAGAATGGCATTTCTGTCCGCGTGATTGATCTGTTCAGCGTAAGCCCGATCGATCGTGACGAGCTGATCTCCTCGACACGCGAGACCGGCGGAATCGTGATTACAGTCGAGGATCACTATGAACATGGCGGCATCGGCGATGCCGTTCTCTCGGCGCTCGCCGAAGAGCGCATCCAGGCCTGCAAACTCGCCATCAAGGAGATCCCGCACAGCGGGAAGCCGAAGGAACTGATCGACAAATTCGGAATTTCTGCACGGCACATCATTGAAGCCGTGAAGCAAGCGATTGCAGCCTGATTATCGGCCGGTGGCTTCGGCCAGGACCTCGTCATGCTTACGCTCCAGGCCGACCTTAACGAGCGCGGCAACGAGTTTTAGAAATCCACGCTCGCCCCGCGCGAGAGCAGCGAGCCTTCTTGCGTCTGACGGAAGACCGAGCAGTTCCGCATTTGTGAGCGCCTTCTTATCCGCAAACGGGTACAACTCCCGCCAGGCAAGTTGTGCTTCACGAAAGAAGATATCGACCCCTACATCGCCGATGCCTTTGAACTGCCTGAGCAGCTTGCGTTCGCGTACAGGATCTTCCCCGGCGGCTTGGCGCAGTTTTCGAAGATCGCCCTGATACAGGTTTTCGACCAGTTCCGCGGTCTCTCCCAGCATGGTAAACGTGCGTTCGTCGTAGCGTACATATCCGCCCTCATCGAGTGCCTGGACGCGCTGTTCCCACGTTGTTGCCGCGAGGATTTTGGAACTCGTCCATCCTCGATCGAGCAGAATACGCGCTGACTTGAAAGCGATTCCAGAACTGATCCGCGCACTGGAGAGCAGCGCCGCAATCAGCAAAGCGAATAACGACGATGGAGTATTCGATTCGATGTCAATGTGAAGGTCCTCTGAAAACGTCGTACCGTAACGGTTCAATAAGACCTTCACCACAGCGGCGCCGGAGTGTGCGCCTTCAGCGCTGGTTTTAGATCCCATCTACATCGTTAGATTGGATCGAACCCAGCGGTGTTGCACGACGTCAACTACTGCTTCACGAATTCCACTCGCCGGTTCTGCGAGCGGCCTTTTGGCGTGTCGTTCGAGTCGATTGGTTTGCTGGCGCCAAGACCACTCGTGGTGAGCCGAACAGTGTCAACCTTGAACTGCGAGACCAGTACGGCTTTGACCGCTTCGGCGCGGCGCTTGGACAAGTCCAGATTGTGGGCCGCATTTCCAACCGAATCCGTGTGGCCTTCGATCTGCAGTTTCAGGTTGGGATTCGTCTCGATGCCGCGCGCGATGGCCTGGATTACGGGCGCTGATTCCGGCTTTAAGCGATCGCTGTCCGTGTCGAAGAGGATGCCATGCGTCACGTAACGCCCGGACGAACTGATCACCTGGCTGAAGTCCGGCGTCGATTCAGCGAATCGCACCATGCGATATCCGATGGTCTGATTGGCGCCATAGAAATCGTGCGCAAACTCGACTCTGTCGATCGCCGCCATCTCCACCTGATTGAAGTCAAGCTGCTTCTCGCCATTAGTGAAGACCCGAAGCCGTCCGTTTTGGACCCAAAGCGCGATCTTCACCGGCTCGCCCCAGTTGACTGGGCGCTCGTTTCCGGCCCAATTCCTGATATGGCGCTCTCAGCGAGGCGACCAGGTCCACTTGTTTCGGCGCGGCGGTCGTACTCAAGGTAAAAATCTGCTTTGTTCTTCGAGAGAAGGATCAGGGTGGTAATTGCGCGGCCCGTTGCTATCCGCCTTGATGTCGGCTTCAAACGTGAAGTTCTTGGGCAGCGCGGTAAGGTTGGGGAAAATGGATCCTCGCTGTGAAATCGAAAGTTCGCGGATGCTGCCGGCGGCCCGCAACTCCGGCGCGGCTCCCCGGATTTTGAAGTGCGGCGGCGCATCCCCCGCGCTCATGTCCGTAAAGTCATCATAAAATATCGTCTTCTCGCCAGGGACGAAACTGGCTTTGAGCGTCGTGAACTCAGGCTGTTGAACCTGCGCTTGGGCTTGCGTCAGTCCTGCAAAAGCTAGCGCGGATAGAAACCACGCTTGTGAGCGTCTAGTCATTCTCCACCTCCGGAGGTACAGCGAACAACAGAAATAAATTTTATACCATTCGGGAAGTTTGAGGTGTGTTTATCTTCTCCCATCGGGAGGTCGTCGGACTCTCAATGCGAGCCGCCGCCAGGGCCGCAAACTGTCGAAGGCTCAGGCTGTCGATCTTCATTTGATTGCACCCAGTACCGCAGTGGCGACTTGCCGCCCGAGCAGATCGTATCCGGCCTGCTTGAAGTGCACGTCATCTTCGTTCTGCATGTCCTTAAGCTGCGGAAGAATCGCTCCGTATAGATCGTTAATCGCGATCCCGCTGCGCTGCATCACCGAATCAGCAATGCGGTTCACCTGCTCGCCTTGTTGCAACGTGAACTTCGGGGAGTTGTTAGGTGGCGGAGGCGTCGTGCGCCCCCACATCAGCTTTGCACCAGTAGTGCGTAGCCGGGCGACGATCTGTTCCAGATTCTGCTCGTACTTTTCCGGCGCAGTCGCGCGGTCATGAATCCCGAAGTTGAAATGGATGATGTCCCAGTGCTGTCCGTCCAGCCAGACGTCCAGCTTCTTCAGACCGTTCGATGAAGGTCCGCAATTCTCGGGAGCCCTGTGTACGTTAACCTTTCCGGCCAGCTCACGACGCACCGCTGTCGTGTAACCGCGCGAAACGGAATCTCCGATGATCAGCAGTCGCGGAAGCTTTGGATCGTCCTTGACGTAGTCCCACGCCGTCTCTTTGCCTTCGACTTTTTCGCGTTTGTAGATCGGCAGATAGAAGCTGCCGAGATTGGCTTCGAGCACCTTCTCCCAGGCCTGTTGCTGCGGCGATAACCCCGCCTTCCAGTGTTCGAACTGCTCGTCAATCGCGCACCGCAACATGAAATCAATTACGGGTTTCGGATCCGCCAAACCGTGCGGGTGATGACCGGTGCCGGGCACCGTAACGATTGTCATGTCTCCACCGGCGGCCTTCAGTCGAGTCTGGAGAACCAACGCATTCTGCCGGCGGAACAACGTCGTCCTTTTCGCCAACCACGTGAAGCATCGGGATCTTCGCGTTAGCCAGCACGCCGGCGAAGTTGACAGGATTCTCTTTGTACGCCAAGGCTTCCGCCTCGGAGGCAAAGCCATAAACCTTGATTAGCGATTCCCAGTCGCGCGCGCTACCCTTTCCAATGCCGAGCTTGCCTCCGGGCCAGCTCTTGAAATCGCAGACAGCGCGGTCCGAGTAGATCCCCCCAACTTTCTGCGGATGCAGTGCGGCCCAACGCTGGGTGGCGAGTCCCTCGCGGCTCAGTCCTACCATCACGGGCTTCTTCGACAATCCGTAGGAGCCGGTAATGATGTCGTACAACTCATCCCATTTCTTCAACGCCGAAGGAGCGCCGAAGGTGTTGCCCAATGGTAATGCAACGACGTGCCAACCCTTCTCAAGCAGCGCCACCGCCGGAGCATTCATTGGTCCCGTGACCGGCCCATCGTTATACAGACCGAACTGCCAGATCCACGGGCGGCCCGCAGCCGGAGACTTCGGCACAATCAACGTCGCCACCTCGCCGGAGGGAAGCTGCACGCCACGGGTCTCAAAGCCTTTCCAGCCCGCCGGCGCGGGACGCGACTGTCCCGCATCTTCCGCAGTCGCAGGCCGCATCGCTGCCCAGCCGCTGACGTCAATCAAGTACAGCGCGAATATCGGGAACGCTCTGATCACGGTTTTTCTCTCAGCAAGAACGTACGGTTGTTATAACAGCGCCCACCCGCACCACCGGTGACCATGAGGCGCCCATTGACGGTTGCCGCGGCACCCCAGTTGGTCGGCCTTGGTAGATCGGGACCGGTTCTCCACACCCCATTCTTCGGATTGTAGATGTGAGTTTCGACATTGTCCCGTACGCCCGCTCCGCCCATCAGCCAGATCTCGCCCTTGTACGCAGCGACCTGCCCGGAGCGCGAAGGTTTGGGTGGGATCACCTCTGTCCATGTCCGCTTCACGGTGTCAAAGATGGCCAGGCTGCGGTTTGGGACAACCACATAGAATTTGGAATCATGAGCAGTGCCGGCAAGCGGACCCATTCCGATCGGTCCATCGGGTTCCTGCCTCCACGCCTTTTCTCCAGTGCCGATGCTGAACAGTTTTCCAGGCTCCTTGTATTCGTCCTTCGGACTTCCCGCGGTATAGATGCGGCCATTGATATGGACAGCGAGAGGCATAGGCATCGCAATCGGCAGTTGCGGTCCCATTCGCACTTCCCCGGTGCGAGGATTGCAGATCTGCACTGTGCCAACCGCCAATCGCTTCCCGTCAACCAACTCCACGTCGCCGCCGATCACCCACACGTCGCCATCCAGAACACTGGTAGCGTTGTAGCCCCGCGGAATTCCAAGCTTGGCCGCTACGCGCCACTGCGCCGCAACGGGATCGAATTCAAGCAGGTCTTGAAAGATAGTGTGCTTGGGTGGATAGCCCCAGCCTGCAGTCACGCCGCCCCCGGCATAGAATCGACCGCCCGTGATGTCGCCCGAGAGATCGTGATTGCTCCCCGGCATGCGCGCGGCCAGCACCCAGTCTTTTTGCCAGGCTTTTTCGGCAGCGTCGAGTCGATAGATCTTGCCGTCCGCCGCAGCCCAAATCCGCCCATCGGCGTCGGTCATGAGTTGAGTGATTTTAGCAGGAGCCTGCTGGATCTGGATCACGTTTTCTATCCAGACCGTGCGACCTTCGCGCCTCTGCACTCGATCCAGTTCCGCCAGTCTCCCCGAGGCAAACGCTACCAACACTGCACCAGAAGGTGCAATGGCCATTGCAGTAATCTCGTCGCGCGGGAACGCGCTGTCATCGCTGATACTGTGCCAGCTTTTGCCATACAGCGGCTCCAGACACAACACCTGCCGCGCGCTGGCCAACCAGATCAGCCCATTCTCATCGGCTGCCAGATACTTCCATTGCCCGCCTTTGATGCCACTTTCTGTCTCTGGAATCCACTCGTTGGGCTTGTCAGCGGGAAGGACCAGCAGCGGCAACTTCGACTGGGCCGGCGCAAGAGCCCAGTAGTTTCCGTGCACGTCATACGCGACTGTCCGAGTACCCGGAGGCGGCGCAACCGGTGGCTTCGGCATCATGCTGTCGTACGACGGCATGGGACCGGGCACAGCAACGAAATCCGCAGCCGGTGCTGCAAAAGTGCAAATTAGTAATCCGAGGAAAAACCGTCTCAAGTCAATACCGCTCCCGTGTAGGATTCGGTTGCCGATCATATGCTATTTGAATCACCTCGTCCAACTTTTCTCTTTTCGCGTATGGCAGATCCACCACCAGGCGTTTGGAATAATACCGGTAACGCAAGCTCTCGCCACTCCGCAGCAACGTCACCGCCTTGGGACGCTCTCCGATATCGTACATTTGAATCGGCCCGAACAAGGACGGAAGCACATGCAGGTACCAGGTGTTTCCCCTGCGCGTAACCGGAACCGCGCTGAAGTTCTGCCAGTTCCGAACCCCCTGCGCGCCAATCAGCAACTCGCGGCTATGCTTCATCCACTCGCCAACTTCTCTCAATCGTTCATAATATTCGGGCCGCATCGTGCCGTCCGGCTTTGGCCCCAGGTTCATTAGAAAGTTGCCATTCCATGCCCGGCTTGACACAAGCTTGTCGATTATCAGGTAGGCCGGTTCAATGTCGGTCGCTGGCGCGTGTCCCCAGTGCCCGCCCAGGTACATGACGCGCTCCCACCAACCCTCAGGCGGCGCCAGTGGCTTATGTCCGGCCTCGAATGAATGCGCGATGTCGCCATGACGCCCGATCACGATGTGTGGCTGGATCTGACGAATCCACGCGCAGCTCTTCCCGAAATCCGCTACACCCCCGATCCCGCCGTCGAACCAGATCAGATCGAGATCGCCGTAACGCGTGAGCAGTTCACTGAGTTGTCCATGAACAAAGCGCGCGTACGTTGCGTTCTCAAACCCTGCCGCGCCCAGAGGCGTCTCCGGCTGCTGTGAATTATCCAGACTTACCGGGTAACCGGGATACGACCAGTCCGGCCCTGAGAAATAGAATCCGACTTTGATCTTGGCTTTGCGGCAGGCTTCGACAAATGGACGCATAAGGTCGCGTCCACCCATGTGATTAGCGGTGCTCATGCTGCCGTATTCACTGGGCCAGAGGCAGTATCCGTCGTGGTGCTTCGCAGTCAGCACCGCATAGGTCATGCCGGCTCGTTGCGCAGCTTCGATCCAGGCGTCGGGATCATATTGCGAAGGGTTGAAACGGCGAGCCAGGCCGTAATATTTCTCCTTGCCCTGGGTCGCTTCGACATTCTCCCCGGTGTACCAGGCCACATTCTTTTTCATCGCCCACGAAGGGTCTATCCCGGCTACACTGTGAATCCCCCAATGCATGAACAAGCCGAAGCTCGCATCGGGAAACCACTGCGCGCCGGGGTGAGTAGTGCGACTGAATGGAGTTCGACGGAATCGAATCGAGACTGGGGGAAGGCGAAGTTACACTAACTCCTTTACGAAATGCCCGTGCCTTCACGACAGCGCTGGAACGGATCCGGAAGGGCGTGCTGTAAACCCGCGAGTTATGATCAGGCTCAGCGCCGTCGAGCGTAAAGCGCATCACCGACCCGGGCTCGTTGTGCGTGAGCGAAACTTCTAACTCACCAACGAAGCGATCGGCTTCGGGGACGATACGGACCAGATCCATTGGTTTGTGTATCGGTGTGACTTTCTGAATGCGCGGGCCTGCTAATTCGAATTCGAAATCAGCACCGTCGATCGTCTGACGCACTCCAGCAATCGAAATTCCAGTGACGCCGAGTGCGACGCCGTGCCGTTTGCCATCCGGATGAATGGTCAGCAACAGACACTCGCCCGTCGCGCTTATATCTTCGAGTTGAATTTTTCGATCCGCTGCTTCCGCCTGATACAGCACACGCGATCCGTCCGGCAGCGTCGTTTCGAATCCATTATCGCCCGTCGCGCGGATGGCGCGTAATTCGTCTTTGATCGTCTTGCGTGGGTAGAGCACGCTGACCACAGTCTGTTCGCCTGCACCCGCTACCTCCGCGCCGGAAGCAGTCATCTTCAATGCCGCCTGACTGAATTCGTAGATCGACAGATTGGCTGTCTCCGGATTCTTCGTCTTCAGCGATTTCTCCCCAGCACTGCTGACGATCTGATCAAGCGTGAAGCCTGGAACCTTCTTACCCGCTACCTGGAACGCTTGCGCGAACTTCCAATCGACTTTATATGTGTGTGCTTCCGGAGCCCGCATGCGATCCGTCACTATCCAGAGCCCCAGTTTCCGCACGAATAATACCTGGCGCTGATGTGAGACGCCGTAGAGCAACTTCTTTGGCTCGGCGCTGATAAACGGTCCGTCGTAAAGGCCCTCGCAGTAGTCAAAATCGGCCGAGGTGTGAAAGCGGCGTTTCAGCGGTTCCCGGTAGGCGACCGCCGAATGGTGTTTGCCGTAAGCGGGTTCGAGACTAAAACGAATCTCATCGGACTGCAGTCGCCACGTCTCATCCGTAATCTGCGGAACACCGTCCACATAAACAGGCGTGAATTCGGCCGCAAACAGACCGCGCCGCTTCCCGTACTGCGCCTCCTGCTTCTTGCGGAATTGATTACTGTAATCATTCGCACGGCGCATATACGCGTTGCCCTCGCCCGCGATATACAACAGCGGCTGCCCGAAGGCGAAAAGCTGAATGTCATTCTGATTGGCGTACGAGTGCTTGGTGTGCGGGCGCGTGCTCGCCATATCATGTACTGGTCCTGCTTGCCCCAACCGCTCCGCATTATGTTCAACCCGAGATAAGGAAAGAATTCGGACGCTACCAGCGGCTCGCCGCGGTTCCCATCTCCGAATACGGTCGAAAGCACCCGGGCATTTTCGTCGTTGAGTTGCGCCTCCGGCATGTCCCGGAACATGCGTGAGTCCGGACCGTAGTAGCTGCCGCGCATATCCCGGTAGTCCATTGGATAGGGCTGCCGGCCGTCGTTCAGAATGTGATGAAGCAGAAAGTACGCGCGCAGTTGGAGATTCTCGAAAAGTTCCTGCCGCCATTGTGCATCAATCCAATCCGGCCGGTTGCGCATGTTGTGAATAATGTCCCTGTCGCGCGAAGCCGCAGTGGAATAGGACCAGTTGTAGTTGAAACCATACTCGATATCACTGCCGTCGGGCATCATGCAAACCGTTGGATAGGATTCGATGATTCGCGCCTTTTCACGCAGGCAGTATTGCGCGGGACGGAACTCCGGCATAGCAGTCGCCAGTATCAGAAAGTGGTCCGAGTACATTTCGACGCGACGGTTTGGAATGGTTTCGCGTGCCGACCGTATATTAATGGGCACGAACTCCCTCCACATATCCAGCAGCAGCCTGGCGAGTGTGGTTGACGGAAGGTCTTTCTCCATACCGGAACCAGAACGGGCAATATATGCGAGATGAGACAGCACGCCGATCGTGTAAATCCCGGCATCACCCGGACCGCGCGCAAAACGTCGTCACGCCAGAACATCGTGCGCTCGTCGTTGAACTCAGCCCAGCGCAGCAGATACTTTCGATCGTGCGTTTTTAGATATTCCACCAGCAGCGGCGTATGGAACTGCGGAGAACCCGTGCACTGAGCGACAAACCGATTGTCCGGAAACAGAATGTCCGGATCAGCACTCTCGAAACCCGCCGGGTGATGGATATAGTTGACGCGTCCTGGCAAGCCCATCTTGAGTTTCACGTTCGCGTTTTTGCCGGACTTGTCGTACATGCAAAACGTGGCGACACCGTTCATCATCTCTTCGGGGTTATGGATAAACTCGACGAACAACCGCTGCGCCGGATGACGCGGCGTTATGCCGTACGGCTGCTGCGGAAAGCGCAGGCGGTCGATGAAGAAATCACGGTAGGCGTCGAGCGCAGCCTGATGCTCACCCTTCTCAAACAGAGCGCGCACACGCGGAACCTGCTTCATGTCGATCAGGCTGAAAAGGCTGGTTGCCAACTTGCGAATTCCCTCTGGAGAGTTGCGTTGGGCGAACAGCTGCTGCCGCTCAATTAGCTGGGCGGGAGCGGGCGACTCCATTACAGCGGTTGTGTACGCGGGTTTCCACGCCGCGAGATTGGAATGGCTTGCGCTGAGGCTCTGCGCAAAAATCAGAATTGAAATGCCTGCGACTCTCATCCACGTACCTTCCATTTGTATGCCGCCAATCCGTTTTTCCGGAAATACTTCTCGACAGCTTCAGGCCCCTTGGTTGTAAAGAATTCGCTGACTACTTTCAATACGGCTGGATACGGCGCGAACATGTCGCTTACCGGCCAGTTGCTGCCATAGATCACACGATCCGCACCAAATACTTTCCAGGTTTGCTCCAGTGAATCGCGGTAGTCGCTCAATTCCGTGGAGACCGACCCGTTCCGGCGCCTCAGCACCCCAGAGACCTTGGCGTAGATCGATGGCCGCTGCCCGAGTTCCCGAAACGCCTGCTCGTCGCGCGGCGGATCCAGCGGAAGGTGATTGATCACGATCCGCAATTTCGGCACACGGTCGTTCAAGCGCAGAAGATTGGGATACATATCAGCGCCGCCGCCGATGTCGTATTCCAGATCCAGATCCATCAGCCGCTCCATGCTGGCTAAGTACAGAGGTTGATCGATGCCCTTCGCGAGCCTGCCCGCGCTGCCCCGAATGCCACGAAACAAAGGGTTCTTCACAAATCGTTGCAGGTGCTCCGCGAATTCCGGGATGCCAGCGTCGAGGTTTCCAGTAACCCCCACGATGACCGGGTTGTCTTTTGCAAGATCGAGCAGCCACTGGTTGTCTTCCACCAGCGGGCTCGCCTCAACAACCACGGTGCCGGTTACACCCAGCGGAGCCGTGAGCTTCTGAAAACGGTCGGGAAGCGTGGGCTGGTACAGCACAGGATTCGTCTTGGACGGCCAGGGCACTCCTTGCGGCCGCGTCGGATCGTAAAAGTGGGTATGCGCGTCGATGATGTTGCCGGGCTGTTTGCCCTCAGCCGCAACCCGCGCACCAGCGGCCGCTGTCCCCAGGAATGTTCTCCGATTCACTGCACTCCTCCGGGAATAGAACGAGCCAACCGCAGCCCATTCCAACGATAACGGCGTGTGGACTTCTCACCGTGCCGTACTGCCGGGTCGAGTGTTTCAGCACCATCGGCGAAGCCACCCCCGCGGACTACATGTTGTTCCGACGCCGCGTCGCCTTCGCGACCGTCCTTCGCGTCGAACGGATACGGACGTTCCGCGCTGGAGCTCCACTCCCACACGTTGCCGAGCATGTCGTAAAAGCCCCATCGATTCGGCTTGCATAGACCCACCTCCCGCGTGGAGTAGGAATCGAGTTGGCGATACCCCGCTGTCGGCTGCGGCACAGAGTCGCGATACCAGGCAATCGCGGCCAACGCCTGATTGTCTCCAGCGGCGCGCGTCGCATACTCCCATTCCGCTTCGGTCGGCAATCGGAATCCCCCGCCCGGAGTCTTGGCGTTAATCCGGCGGACAAACTCCTGACAATCTTCCCAGGACACCTGCTCCACTGGCATGCGGTCCGCATTCGGCCCGCTGTGTTTGCTCGGATTGTTTCTCATCACGGCTCTCCACTGCGCTTGAGTCACCTCGTACTTGCCAAGGTAGAATGGCTCAACCCAAACAGTGTGCACGGGCCGGCGCATATTGAAGAGTATCCGATCCCATCTCGAATGTACCGCCGGGCGCAAGCCGCATCTCGATTCCAATGCCGGCTACCACTCCGGTTCGTGGCAGTCCAGACTCCGCGTCGAATTCACCATTAGTCCGCTCGAACCCCGGCAGGCCGCCGAGTAACCGGCGCTCACACATTCGGATTCGTGCTACCGCGCGAGGATCGTTGGGGTATTGCTCGAGCACACGGCGGAACGCAGCCGCAGCCGCTTTCCACGATCCTTGCACCACGAGTTTCTCGCCTTCCGCCATCGAGCGGGAACGCGCCTCCCATTTTGTCGATTCCCGAGTAAGCTGCTCGTCCTGTACCGACTTCGACTTTGTAGGATTGAGCAGAGCGTGCGCGTGGTGGCAGCTCCCGCACGCGGCCTTCTCGCTTGTCTTGGGGCATCCCTGCTTGTGACAGGTTGTGCAAAGTGTAGCGACCGCGGCACCGCGTGGAATGCGCTCCGGCTTTACGTTGTTGCGCTCATCGATCACGTGTCCCTGGCTTTCGCCATGACACGCTTTGCAGCCTGTGGACACCTTCTCGTGCTTTGAGAGGCTCCACTCCATCACAGAAACCACATGGCAGCGCGCGCACGCGCCTGCCTGATTGAATTCCTGTAGTTTGGTTTGGCCGGATAGCAGCGGCAGGAACAGCAGAAGCAGGATTGCTACCGCGCCCATCGCTCCTCCAGCCAGCCGTACCGCTCCGGCAGCCACCCTTTTCCGTACGCCTGCGCGATTTGCCTGGCTGCATCGAGTGCGCCGTGCTCTTCGCGGCTCATGGCCTGCCGTCTCGTAAGCGCTGCGAAGTTATCGTCAATCCACTGGTCGTCCCACATGCCCGGAATCGACGTGGTGATGAACGGCTTGGAATAAACGTAACGCATGGCCGCCTGGCAAAGCGTCTCGTCGGGCATGCGATTGAGACTTTTGGTGAGTTCCGCGATCGCCGCCGGCAACATCATCTTGTTGGTCGATCCGTACATTACTGGCCGCTCGGTCTCCGGCCGTGGACCAGAACGCGCCCGCGGGTCCAGATTGACGATGGAACCAGCGGCGAGCGGCTTAATCGCGATCAGGCCGATGCCCTTGCTCTGGGCAGCCGTACGTCCACCAGATTGACGCCGAGATCGAAGGCATGCGCAAGATGCCGGTCCCGCCGCGCCTGGCCTTCCTCCGTCAGGACGCTGCCGCCTTCGCGCCGCTTTCGATATGCATGATCCGTGTGAGACCCGAAGGAAAGCTGTACAGCCCGGTCTGGCCGAGTTTCCGGTAAACCATGCCGCCGCGAGTATACTCCTGGACAGGCGTCGCGCTCGCCACGGGTCCCAATGCCGCCGCGCACGTCGCGCTCAGAAAGGCTCGTCGGGATTGCATGCTCTTCACCTATATCCGCCACGTGCAGGCAGAACGAGACAGTTCTTCATGGAACACCACCTCTTTCGGTTGATTTATGACTCAGATGTCTGCGTCAGCGTTCCCCACTCTTGAGGAAAAGCGCGCTGCCGTGGAGCAGGTGCTTCACAGCAGTACCTTTGCGCGCGCGGACCAGTTGCGCAATTCCCTTCGCTACGTGTGCGAAATGGAACTGTCAGGGCGCGGATCGCAGATCAACGAGTACCTGATTGGCGTGGAAGCGCTGGGTCGGCCCGAAGGCTATTCCACCGGCGATGACTCGACTGTTCGCGCGCGCGCCCATGCCCTGCGCCTCAAACTGCATGAATTCTACGCCAGGGAGTTGCCCGAAGCCGAGCTGCGCGTGGATCTGCCGAAGGGTTCCTACGCCCCCCGATTCGTGGAGAAGTCGGTCTGCTCGTGGCATCAGCCTCATTCTGGCTATTCGGCCAGCCTGCCAGGCCCGACCCTGCGCTCGCCGAAGCCTGGAGCCCTCTCGACCGCGCCGATGCCAACGTGCTCGTGTGCCTCGCCACTCCGGCGCACCTGCTGCTGGTGCCCTATCCGGAAGGGCCGATCCCTTCGTCAGCCGTCTCGCTGACCGCGCCCCGCGAAGTCAACGAGTGGTACCAGAAGCACCGCACCATGCCCCCCGGCAACCGCCTCTACATGCACACCACGAACAACGCCATTCCGCTTGGCGAAGCCCTGGGCACGCTTGCGCTCGCTAAGGTGCTGAACGCGTTTGCTTCGTCTCACCAGATTCTTTCCGAACGCGTGATGTCAACCTCGGCCCTGCGCGGTCGAAACGCGATCGTAATCGGAAACCCGGACTACAGCGCAGCCGCAGAGAAACTGCTCGAACGTGGTGTGCTGTCCATCTACTACGACCCGGCAACGCAGGAGCGCATGATTCGGCCCGCAAAAGGAACAGGCACGTCATACGCACCCAAGCGAGACCAGCACGGCTATCAGAGCGAGGCGTTCGGCTTGATCACCGTACTTCCGAGCGAAGGCTCCACCGACTCCAGGCTCAAAACGCTGGTCTTCTCGGGAACCAACTCCGCCGCAACTCAGGCCGCAGTGGAATTCTTCGGCTCAGCAGGATCCGTCCGCACACTTCGCGAGCGCTTCCGCAAAGAAGGACATGCCGGCTTCCCCGCAGCCTACCAGGTGGTCATCCGCTGCCGGACGGACAACGTCTTGCCGCTGGGCTATAGCTACGAAACCCACGTGGTCCTGCCCGGACCCAAATAATCCGCTTACGTCGTGCTTCGCTTCAGCGGTGCCTCTTGCGCCAGCCACTCCCTGGCCGCAGCCATATCATCCTCACCCAATTCATGGCCTCCGTTGTGCCAGTGAATGGAAACCCGGGCTCCGGCCTCTTCCAGGATTTCCGCGAGTGCCGCTGTCTGCTGCGGAGGCACGATTCCATCTCGCTGCCCCGCGGCCAGCAACACCGCTACCTCGCTCAGATCAGGCGCGGACTGTGGACGAAACGGGACCATCGGTCGAAACAGCACGGCTCCCGATAACACCCCGGGATGCGCGAAGAGCATGCTGGCCGCGATATTCGCGCCATTCGAATAGCCCACCGCGATGATCTTCGCGTTCTGCTGTGCGTACTTTCGGGCAGCCGCATTTACGAACTCCGCCAGTTCATCAGTGCGCATCTTCAGGTCCGCCATATCGAAAATGCCTTCGGCAATGCGCCGGAAGAACCGCGGCATTCCGTTTTCCAGCACCTTTCCCCTGGGACTGAGCATCGCAGCGCCCGGCAGCAACTCCTGGCCAATCGCGAGCAGGTCACGCTCGTCTCCACCGGTGCCATGCAACAGCAGCAGCATCACGTTCGAATCCGGCTGCGATGGGGCAACGAACAGATGGACAAAGTCCAGATCATTGCCAGCCATCACCGCACTCCCTGCCCCGCCTGGGTGCGCTGGATCGCCGGCAACACCTGCTCGATCTCAAACCGTTGCGCCTCCAGCCACGGCGGCAGCATCAGTCCACTGCCGAGCTGCTCCATCGGCTCATCCACCGTGAAGCCCGGTATATCGGTTGCGATCTCAAACAGGATCCCACCCGGCTCCCGATAGTAGATCGAATGAAAATAGCTCCTGTCCAGCACAGGCGACACATTGTATCCCAGGCGTCGGATTTCTTTGAGCCATTCGAGTTGCTGCGCATCGTCACCAGTGCGCCACGCGATATGGTGTACCGTACCCACCGCCACGCGCCCCTCGGGTCCGTCCGGAGCGCAAATCACATCGACCGTCTTGCTGGCCCCTCCGACACCCACCTCGTACCGGAACCGGTTGCGCTCCTGCCCCACCAGCCGGAAGCCCATCGTCTCCGTCAGCAGATTCGCCGTACGTTCGTAACCGGTTTCGGAAAGCGTTGCGCTATGAAAGCCACGAATCGCGAACTCCGCCGGAACGCCGCCCTCGAGCCACGCACGAGCCTCATCCGTAGTCGCAGACTCAACCAGTTCCAGCCGCAATCCGTCGCCATCCGCGAACGCCAGAACCTGCTCCCCGAATCGTTCATGCGGACCATCGAACGGAACCTGCTGTGCCGCAAACCTGTCTTTCCAGAATGGCAGCGAGCCCGCCGGCACCGCGAACGACGTCACCGAAACCTGGCTATTTCCGTTGCGCCCGCGTCTGGCTCCAGGCCACGTAAAGAAGGTCAGAATCGTGCCCGGAGTACCCCGTCCATCTCCGTAGTAAAAATGATACGTACCCGTGTCATCGAAGTTGACCGTGACCTTGATCAGCCGCAGCCCCAGAACCCCGCTATAGAAATCAATGTTTGGCTGCGGATCTCCCGCGATCGCCGTAATATGGTGAATTCCCAGAACCGCTTGCTTGGACATACTTAACGGATGAGCCCCCACAGCCACCCGTCGCAACCTTCATCGCGCGAATAAACAGCGAATACCTACCGCAACTCCACCTCGTCCACCCAAACCACCCCCGCGATCTTCGATTCGATCTTCATCGACGCCTCCCTGCACACCCCCACTGTCACGACATCCACCCCCGCCGGCACATCGAACTCTACCCGAACCCGCTGCCACTCCCGCGTCCCCGACAACCCTTCGCTCTTCGCATTCACCGGCCACACATGCAGATGCGGAGCCTCATTCGTCGTAATCCCCGCACTCTTCACCCAGGCCGTCAACACGTGCCGCCCCGGAGCCACCACCGCCCGCTGCGTCACGCCCGCGAAACTTACGTTCGCTGTCCCTCCAAACGACACCCGCAGCGCGTACGCTCCACCATGCGCACCCGAGTCCCGATCCACCTCCACCCCCGCCAGCTTCTGCACCTGCCACGCAAACCCCGGCCCTCCCAGCGCCCGCTCGAACCCGCCATTAAACAGCGCATTCGCACCCCGCCGCTCCCCCGTCTGCTCCTCCCACACCCGCACCGACTCCCGATACCGCCGCTGCTGCATCAGGAACGCCACATACTCCCCCGCGCTCCCCTCATCCGCATACCCGAACCGCTGCAATCGCTCCCAACCCTCTCCCGCACGAGCCGCATCACCGGAAGCCATCACATGTCGCTGATACCCCTGGCACGCCCGCCGGCTCACCCGCAGCGCATCCATCACCTCCGCCACCCGAAACCCGAACTGCTCCGTGTAACTCATCAGGATCCCGTCATACTCCCCCGTAAGTTCCACCGTCCGCCCCGCCAGCCGCAGCACCTCCGCCCCGTCTCCCTCCGCGAAGTGATAGTTCACCGCCCGCATCAGCACCGTCGGAATCCGTGGACCCAGCTCCACCGCCCGCCGCAAACAATACCGCGCCTGCGCCGGATTCCGCTCCGCTTCCTCGCTCCACGCCACTGCCGACGCTGAGTCTGCCGCAATGCCAGTCCCGCTCTTCACCCCCACCCACACGTATCCCACCAGGCACGCCGCCAACCCCAGTCTCGACAACCGCCACCAGATCACTCCACTCCCTCCGCCACCGCCGCCACCCACGCCAGCACCATCGCGTTCGCCGGAATGTACAGGTTGAAATCCACAAAGCTGTGCAGCCCGATCGCCGCCAGTGACCCCATGCACGCAATCGCCAGCCATCTGTCCGGTCCGCGTGCCCGTCCCAGCATCAGTCCAAGCCCCGCGTTCATCGTAGTGCTCGGCTTGTACGGTCTCTTCGGAGCCGTTGCCACATCGATAATCCGGATATTGCTCGCCCGCATCGCGCTGGCAATGCTGCTTTCCTTCACCCGCTGCAGCATCGAATCGTACAATTGCCGGTTCGTGTCGAGTTCACGCTTCAGAATGTTGTACTGCACGGCCTTGCTCGCGTCCTGCGTCACCAGCTTGGCCTGCATCGCGTAATCCATGCTCAACAGCTTCTCGCGCCGCACCGCTTCGTCGTTCTCGTTGCGGATCCGCTCTGTAATCGACTTCCGCTCGCGTACCAGCGCCGCCTCCAGGCTGGCGATCTGCGCTTGAATTCGCTTCACCTTGCTGTATTCCGGCTTGAACGTCTGCGTCATCTCGGCTTGCTGTCGCTTCAGATCGGTCAGCTTCACCTGGTAGTCGCGCAGGCTCACGTCGTTCAGCACGTCCGGCAGCGTTTCCGGCGCAGCGGAGTTCGTAATCTCCCATCGGCTCTGCTTCTGCACCCGTTCGGCCTGCGCTCTGCCGAGTTCTTGCTGCAGTTGCCGCAGCTTGTCTTCGCTCACGTTCGTTTTTTCAGACGTGAACATCAATCCGCTCTGTCGTGCGTAGCTTTGCAGCGCGTCTTCACTGCGTTCCAGCTTGATGCGCATCTCTTCCAGTTGCTTGCCCAGCCACTCGCCCGTACGTTGGCTCATTTTCCAGCGGGAGTCGACATTCTGGTCGATGTATTCGTTCACCAGCGTGTTCGCGTACTCGGCCGCCAGCGTCGGATCGTTCGCATCGGACAGGATTTCGATAATGCGCGTCTGTCCCGCCGACCTGACTTTGATCGAGCCGTCCGAGGCCTTGAACGCATCCGTCTCCTCGCTTGCCTTGGGCTCCGGCAGGTTCAGCGCTTTGCGCCACGCTTCCACCCGGCTCACCGGCGGCTTGTAGTCGGGACGCATCCTCTGCTTCAGCTTCTCCGCCGCTCGCTTCGTCAACGCTTCGCTTTGGATGATCTTGATCTGCGTTTGAATGTCGGCCAGCGTGTTATATACGCCGCCATCGCTCACCGCGGTCACTTCGCGCGAGTTCAGAAAGTTAGGATTCAGCTCCTGCACTTCGATCGTCGCCTTGGCCTGATAGATCGGAACCTGCGGCAGCGTCACCAGCACGCCTGTCAGCGAACCCACGAACGCAATCAGCACCACCGTGCCTTTGCGCCGCCTCAGAATGTGCCAGTATTCCAGCAGCCCGCCGTGCGGATCGTCGTCCTGCGGCTCACCCGCGTACGGCCCGTAGCCCTGGGTATAGCCCGGCGCACTCGGAACATCGATCAACGGCACGCGTTTTTCGAGTGCCCTCGCGTTCTGTTCGGGTCCATTCGATTCAATGTGCGGCATCTTATCTCCTGTACACCGCGAGGCCCGTGCCGAGTCCGATCGCCGTATCGATGCCGCGCGACATCGCGGCCTTTTTGCCGCTTATGGGCACAAACAGAATATCGTTCGCCTGCAACGCCACGTCCTTCGCTTTGCCTTTCAAAATGTCGTCTACGTTCAACGCGACCTCGATCCGCTCCGTGCTCCCTGGAATCGGCCGCAGAATCTTCGAGTTGCCCTTCGAGGCAAACCGTTCGAAGCCGTCCGCCAGCGCGATCACTTGCAGTACTGAGATCGATTCCTTCTCGTTCAACACGAACCCGCCGGATTTCTTCACGGCGCCCACGACGTACACCAGTTCGCCTTTCGGCACCGTCACCACGTCGTTCGGCAGAATCAGAATGTTGTTTTGTGGATCGCGCCCTTCCATGAGCGCCTTCACCTTGACCTCGCCGACCGTGTATGCCCCGCCCTGGTCGACAGCCGTGTTCGGCAGCGCCATCGCCCCGGAGCTCTTCAGCCGCGTGATCTTGACCGAGTTACCCGCATCGGGGCTGATCCCGCCCGCTAGCGACAGGATCTCGCTCAGCGTCTTCGTACCCGTGATCTGGTGTACCCCCGGGTTCTTCACCGAACCCAGCACGCTCACCGGATGGCTGCGCTTCTCCGCGATCGTGACCGTGACCTCGGGATTCTGCATCACGTCCTTGAGCCGCGTCTTGATCTCGGCTTCCACCTGTTCCACCGTCAGTCCGCGGACTGTAATCCGTCCTACAATCGGCAGACGAATATTGCCCCGCATATCGACCCGGATCGGCTTGTCGGTTTTGTCGTTAATCTCGTCCAGGTCGAGCACCCGCACCACGATCTGGTCGTCGATCCCGAGCACGTACCCCGCCTGGGGATCGGCGGTCTGAAACATCGACGCCGCGATAAGCAACGCAACGCACAGCATTTTATTCGTCTCCATGCAGCCGTTGCGTGAGCTGCTCGATCCGGCGGTCGAGCAGATTGATTCGGCCGTGTATTTCCTGGAACCGCAGCTCGACCGAAGACCCTGCAGATGCGGGGTCGGAGCTGAGATTTAGCATTTGATTCATAGCCGTTCGGGCGAGGTCAGATACGCTCCGCGCCCTCTGGCTGATACATAGGCTTCGCAGGCCTTGGTATTCCTCATCGGATACACGGATACTGATCATCCGTGACTTAGGGTTTAAAACCATAGTCTTAGCTTTCTGTTTTGGGATTTTAAGACAGCGCTACCGCGATTCCAGCCACGTTGCGGGTTGCTCGAAAGGGGTAAAGGGAGAAACTTTGAGAAACTTTACTGTACAACAAATGTTGTCATACGTCAACACTATAAAATGGAGGCCTTCGGCTTAGGGGCCATTATCAAAAACGCGCAACAGAAAAAAATCGGCAAACTTTCGAAAGATTTTTACATTAGGGGTAACATTTCAGCTTTAAAAGTCGTTTCTACTGTAATCCCCGTTACGAAAGCGGGCGCTCTCACCCCTATTCACCCAATTGAGCGCCCGCTATAAAATACCCACCGCCTTATTCGAACATTCCTTCAAACAACACAGAGGTCAGATAGCGTTCGCCGGAGTCAGGAAGTACAACGACGATTGTCTTGCCTGCGAACTGAGGCTGTTTTGCGAGCCGCACAGCGGCAACCGCAGCGGCGCCACATGAGATCCCGCACAGAATACCTTCTTCGCGGGCCAGGCGGCGTGCCATTTCGATAGATTCCTCGTTGGTCACCTGCTCGACTGTGTTTACCATGGAAAGATCCAGCGTGTCCGGAACAAAGCCGGCGCCTATGCCCTGGATCTTGTGCGGACCCGGCTTCACTTCCTGCTTGTTGAGCGTCTGTGTAATCACAGGACTATTTGTGGGCTCCACAGCAACGGAAAGCAGCGCATGCTTCTTCACGTTCTTGATGTACCGCGAGACGCCAGTAATGGTACCGCCGGTGCCGACGCCCGACACGAACACATCGACGTTGCCTTCGGTGTCCTCCCAGATTTCCGGGCCGGTTGTCTTGAAGTGAATATCCGGATTCGCGGGGTTTTTGAACTGTTGCAGCAGGACGTAGCGATCGGGATCTGAGGCAACCATCTGTTCAGCTTTGGCGATCGAGCCCTTCATTCCGGCGGAGCCCTCCGTGAGAATTAGATTCGCACCAAATACCTTGAGGACTTTGCGGCGCTCAATCGACATGGTCTCGGGCATGGTCAACGTCAGGGGATAGCCCCGCGCCGCAGCCACGTAGGCCAGCGCAATCCCGGTGTTGCCACTAGTGGGCTCAACAAGTTCCTTACCAGGCTTTAGGATCCCGCGCTGTTCCGCATCCCAGACCATCGATGCGCCGATCCGGCACTTCACGGAGTACGCCGGATTTCGCCCTTCGATCTTGGCCAGCACTGTGGCTCCCGCTCCGTCCGTAACGCGATTGAGTTTCACGAGCGGTGTGCGCCCGATGCTGAAAGAATTGTCCTGAAAAATCAAGTTGCCTCCTAATTTCTAGATGTCCCAGTTCGGGACGTAAAGACTCTGCTTTTCCTGCCAGTTGCGCGCCAACTCCGCGAAAGTGGTGTGATCGACAACGTGAGAAATGGCTTCGTCCACCTGCCGCCACAATTCAGCGAACGGCGAGGCGACTCGTTTATTGTCAGGCTTTGCGCTTCTCGACCCGTTCGACAAATCGCAATACTTCGCCCACCGTAATTGCATCAGGAGAGCGGGCGAGAAGGTAACCGCCTTCGGCTCCGCGACGAGATTCGACGAACCCGCCCTGCTTCAGGCCTGCGAGGATTAATTCCAGAAATTTTTGGGGGATTTTCTGGCGACGGGCGATTTCGGCGATCTTCACCGGGGGGCCATGTTTCTGGCAAGCAAGGTCAAAGATCGCCAGCAGCGCGTAATCGCCTTTGACGGAAATGTTCATAGCGTCATGGCCCTTGGCCATGAGGTCATTTGGTTCGTTGGTTCTCCGGTTATCTGGTTTTCAGTAGATTTCCATCGCATGGCGCCAGCAATCACCTCTTCCCTACTAGGGATGATATCATGGCGCTGAACAACTATCCAACCAAATAACCAGAGAACTAAGAACTAGATAACCATCACAATATCGACTACACGTCGCAGATTGTGAGTGCTTCGTCCAGCGACTTGAGCGGGTCTTTTTTCGGGCTGTATTCGTGTGAGAGATAGCCCTGGTATCCCAAGTCTACGATAGCTTTGGCGATGCCTTTGTAGTTCAGCTCCTGCCACTCATCGAATTCGTTGCGGCCGGGGTTACCTGCGGTATGGAAGTGACCGATCCACTGAATGTTCGCACGGATGGTGCGAATAACGTCACCTTCCATAATCTGCATGTGATAGATGTCGTAGAGCAACTTCACGCGCTCCGAACCAACGCGCTTGCACAGCTCTACGCCCCAGGACGTTTTGTCACACATGTAGTCGGGGTGATTCACCTTGCTGTTAAGCAGTTCCAGGCAGAGTGTGACTTTCTTATCTTCAGCATGCTTCTTGATGCGATTGAAGAACGCCACGCAGTTGTCCATACCTTCGGCATCGCTCATACCTTTGCGCTCGCCGGAGAGTACGATCACGTTGGGAGCACCGGCGGCGGACGCTACCGTGATATCCTCGCGCATTTTCGCTTCGATTTTCTCGTGGAACTCTTTGCGGTTGATACCATCGCGGATACCGCTGGCGCTCGGCGCCATCAGGGGCAGCAGCCCGTATTTTTTCATGGTGGGCCAGTCGGCGGGTCCAATCAGGTCAATGCCTTTGACGCCGAGACGTGCGGCCTCGCGGCACTGGTCCTCTGTTGACATGCCTTTGCCCAAAAACTCCGCGGCAAACGCCCTGTTTGAGGCGGCCCTTGCGCTGAACAGGCTGGGCGTTCGCAACTGTAGCAAGTGAGCCCAACGCCGAAGCGCCGGCGACTGAGGTAAAGAATGATCTGCGATCCATGGCCAACAGTTTACATTGAGGCCATGCGTGACGACAACAGGCTGTTTCAGCGGAATGTGAGTGACGCGACGTTGCTCGCGGACCCGTCCACATCCACACGCACGCTAACAACACCCGCGCCCGCAAGGCTTCGTGGCAGGGTAACATTGATCTGATCGAGGCCGGGGTACTGAACTTGCGGTCCCGCATAACTGACTGCCAGGCTTATATCTCCAAGCTGCACGGCTACGCGCTCCTGCGTAGTGCGCCCACGCACGCCGGTGCAGTACAGAACGAGAGTCAGAACTTCGTCATCGGCGGCAAACGCGATGGGTCTGGCGACGACTATTCCGGTGTCATCAACTTCGAACACGGATTCCCAGGAAGTTTGCTGTCCAGCTTTGCCGCGTACAAGCGATGCGGCAGCAAGCCCCGACGCATTCAAAGTGAACACCCCTGGCGACACGGCGGCCATGCTTTGTGCAGCCTCGGCATCGGGCCAGCCTGCCCGGTGAACAATCAGTGTCGCGTCCCCAATAGCGCTGCCGCTGGGCAGCACGCAGTTGAGTTGACCCGGACCGCTGTATAAAAGCTGGAGGGAATGTTCCACGCCCAGCGAGTCCCGTAAGGAAACGGACACATCGGAATCACGTCCGCCCAGATCGACTCCAAGAATAGTCGCAAGAGAGTCCGGCGCGAGGGCACCGGGCTGGAAGGAAGCTGCGTTTACGATCCCACTTGCTGCAATGCGTGGTCCGTAAAACTGCGGAAACTCGTCACGTTCCGGAAAATCCTTCACTAATGCCAGCGCGTCCCATAGCGCCTGGGCGACATAGGCGCTGGGAAACACGGCGTCCTGGCTGGCTCCATTGAACAGATATGCATAGCTGATGCCGTTCGGAAAATGATAAAAACCGGTTTGAGAGCCGCGATTGTAACCGCCGTGATTCCAGCTAATGCCCTGTGTTTGGCGCTGAGCGAATAGTCCGAAACCGTACCAGCCCGCCGAATCGACCCACGTGCTGCGCGGCTGCTCCGCGATCATACTATTGAAACTGCCTGCGCTCACGATTGAAGGCGCACGCACTCCGTCCAGCATGGATGCAAGCTTCGCCAGGTCTACGACAGAACCAACCCATGCGCCGGCGGCCTCGCCCAGGTTGGTATCCATGATGCCGTACGGCGCGGGCTGCTTCTCGCGCTGTGGCGAAAGATAGGAATCAATCAGGGGTGCACCCGGGTAATCGTAATACCTCACCTCACCTGGCAGCCGGCCAGCGAGGTGCCCGTTTCCCTTCTGCAGTCGAGCCAATCCAAACGGTTCCAGCAGCGTCTGCCGGACATACGCTTGATACGACTGCCCACTTACCTTCTCAATGGTTGCGCGCAACAGTTCGTAGCCGAAATTAGAGTAGGCGAAGCGCGACCCGGGATCGAAGTCGAGGCGCTGTGCGAGCATGTAACGGATTACGGTGTCCAGAGAAGGCGGAAAACTGGAGCCAGTCACTTGTGCGGCTCTCACCGCGCCATCTGCGACTACCGGGTCCCTGGCTGAGCTGATAAGTCGATCCCAGCCGCCAGTATGGTGGAGCAACTGGCGGACAGTAATGCTGCTCAGGCGACTATCGCCCAACGTGCCGTTGTAAGGGGAGTACTGATCAAGAATGTTGAAGACGGGACGATCAAGATCAAGTTTGTTCTGCTCGACAAGGTGCATCACAGCCGCCGCAGTGACGGTCTTACTGATGCTGCACCAGCGGAAAAGCGAATCGGGTTGCACAGGTAGTTGCGCCTCGACATCAGCCAGTCCGTAGCCGCGCGCGAAGATCAGGTGGCCGTCCTTGACAACTGCGAGTGCGCCGCCCTTCACGCTGTAGCGACTGAGAGCTTGCTGCATCACGCCGTCAAGCAGAGAGAGCGCTGGTACAGGTGTGCCAGTTTGCGCAACGCATTTCGGGGCTGTTACAGAAAAGACGAGCACAGCCGCGATTATCAAAGGAGCCATGGGAGTTACAGATATAGTTATCTCATAGACCTGTTGACGATACACTGGGAAGCTGACGATGGGATTCGCAGTCTGGATTGACGACGACTTGGTTTGGGCGCAGGGAACGCATGAATATCGCCCAATGGGTGCCGCTGTGATCGGGCGCAATGGCGTCTTCGCGCCTCGCGATTTCAATAAAAGGCGCAAGTGTCCGCATCGCTATGATCCGGCATTTGTTGGATTCTTCGCGTCGCTGGGGCACGTCAATGTGTTCCTGAAATCGCGCAAAAAGCGGCGCGCGGGCGGGGCGATGGCAATTATTTGACCGCGGATGAAGCTTTCGCGTCATCCGCGGCAATCAGCACATAAACTAGAACGGCAGAATTTCTTCACGCACCGGATCGAAATTGATACGGCGTTTTTGCACGTACGCAGATATTGCCCAGGTGCGAAGCCTGCGCGGAACGATGTCCGATAAGCACATCACCGTTGGGCTTCTTGCGCGTGCGCACGCAATCCAGGAAGTTCTTGACGTGATCAAGCGTGAAGTCGTATTTAACGCCTTCCACGACGGTCGGTTTGACGTTTCTGCCCAGCGGGTAGAATTCGAACTTGCTGCGATCGATGAAGAGCCGTCCTTCGGTGCCGCAAAACTCAATGCCATAGCCGTGAGATTCCGGGCACGAGCGAGGCTTCGAAGGTCGCCGTGAATTCCGATGGATATTCGAGCAGTACATTGATCGTGTCGGGCGCGGTGCGTCCATCTTTGATACGCGTACACGCCGCCGGAGGCAACCGCGGCGACCGGGTTGTCCTTACCCATGAACATGTGCACGACGTCGATCCAGTGCGTGAACAGGTCGGTAACCTGCCCGCCGCCGAAATCAAGATAGGCGCGCCAGTTCCAGAACTGCTGCGGATCCCAATCGCGCCACTTCACCGGACCGAGGAAACGCGCCCAATCGAGATTCGAAGGCTTCTGCGCAAGTGCGGCCGGGGCTTTGCGCAAGTGATAGGTGTTGCCGTGCCAGAAGGTGCGCACCAGGCTGATTTTGCCGAGGCGCCCGGTATCGATGTATTCATTCTTGGCCTGCAGGTAGTGCGGCCCGGAGCGCTGTTGCATGCCGACCTGGCAAACGCGTTCATTGATGCGCGCGGCCTTTACCACGCGCGGACCTTCCTCGATCGTCAGCGTCAGTGGCTTTTCGACATAAACGTCCTTACCTGCATTTAGTGCGTCGATGCTGCTTTGGGCATGCCAGTGGTCCGGCGTGGCGTTCAGGACGACGTCGATTTCCTTGAGTTCAAGCAGCTTCTTGTAATCGGCGAAGCCTTTGGCATTCGGCGCCTTCGACTTCGCACGGTCGATCATTTCCGCGTACGCGTCGCAGACAGCGCGCACTTCAATCTGGCCGGTTTCCTGGAACAGATCCCATGACATGGCGGCCACGCTCACCGGAGCCGATCAGCCCGAGTCCGATTTTGTCGTTCGCCCCAAGAATCCGGGAGTAAGACGCGGCGGTCACGAGTGCCGCTCCCTTGGTGGCGCCGCTGAGAAAATCCCGGCGCGCCAAATTATTTTCAGCCATGCTGCGAATTATATCGTGAACGGCGCACTAACTCATTTGGAGAAGAAGATGCATTGGTTGCTTATATTGATCCTGATGAGCCTGCGCGCTCTCGAGCTCAGACGCGCGTAGCGCCCAGCCGACCGGTAACCACGCCCGCGGTTACGGCCTCCGCCGCACTCGCGCACTGAGAAAACAGCAGCCACACACACGCGCAAGACAGCCGGCAGTAGCACGTTGGTCCCCGACGCGGAAATTGAGAAAGACTTTCGCGCACGGCTGGCGAAATCTAAATCCGCTGCTGAGAAGTTCACGATCCGTGTGCAGGGCGGCGTGGCCACCATCGAAGGCCATACAGACGTGATTCAGCGCAAAGGGACAGCGACGCGAATGGCTAAATCGGCAGGGGCGCGCGCCGTCGTGAACAACATAAAGGTGAGTGATGCCGCGCGTGAGAAAGCGAACGGCAATCTCGCCAAGGGTCGACGCAGGGTGCAGGTCAGCCGCGGTGAGGTCGCCGAACGCTGAGCAGTTTTCGGTACAATGCTCTTTCACTATGAAACGAGCATTCTGTTTTGCCTTGCTTTCGGCCAGCAGCGGTTTTTTCGCAGGATCTGAAGATTACCGCCGGAGCCGCCGACTATCAGGTTTATCAGCGTAGCGCGAGTGATCGCGCATCGATCCGGCTGTCTGGCACCGGGCCTGCGGGCAAAGCAGTCGAAGCGCGCCTCAGCGGGCCCAAGAAGACCCTTCAGAACTGGAAGGCGATTGGGACCGCGCTGGATGGCAAGTGGTCCGGCGTAGTCGGCGACGTACCTACGGGCGGACCCTACACGCTCGAAGTACGCGCGGCCGGCAGCAAGCCTATTACGGTGAAGCATCTGCTCGTCGGCGATCTCTGGATCCTGGGCGGACAATCCAACATGGAAGGCGTAGCCGATCTGGTCAACGTGCAGGCGCCAGATCCGATGGTGAACAGCTTCAACATGGTGGATGAGTGGATTAACGCTAAGGAACCGCTGCATTCCCTGCCCGACAGTGTGGACAGTGTCCACTGGCGCAAGAACCCGCAAGGTCAGATAGCGCGGCTACAGGGCGAGGAGCTAAAGCAGTTCATTGCTAATCGCAAAAAGGGCGCAGGGCTCGGACTGCCGTTCGCGGTGGAGATGGTGCGGCGCACGGGCGTGCCTGTTGGCCTGATCCCCTGCGCGCATGGCGGAACGTCCATGGATCAGTGGAGCCCTGAATTGAAAGGCAAAGCGGGCGCTTCTCTGTATGGCGCCACAGTGCGCCGTTTCCAGGCAGTCGGGGGCAAGGTTGCGGGTATGTTGTGGTATCAGGGCGAATCCGACGCGAATCCGAAAGTAGTCGCGGATTTCCAGACTAAGTTCGAAAAAATGGTTGCGGCATTCCGTTCCGATTTCGGCCAGCCTGATATGCCCTTCTATTGGGTGCAGATCGGACGCCATGTGAGCAATACCAATATCGAGCAGTGGAACCTTGTGCAGGAGATGCAGCGCAACGCGGAAACGACGATCCCGCGCGGTGGTATGGTGCCCGCTATCGATGTCGAAATCGATGACGGCATACACGTGGGCACGAATGACCAGAAACGCGTCGGAAAGCGCCTGGCTGCGCTGGCCTTGCGTGACGTGTTCCCGAAAGCGCAGGGCCCGAAGCGCGGTCCGCGGCTCGAATCGGTAAAGGTCGAAAACAACATCGTGAGGGTGACGTTCAGCGACGTGAACGGTAAGCTGCTTTCCGACGGTCGAATCTCAGGATTCACTGTGGTCAACGGAAAGGGCGAACCTGTGCCAGGGTTCTTCAAAGCAAAAGTTGATCCGGCAAACAGCAGCGCGATCCTGTTGTATATCTCCGGCAAGCTGCCGGAAGGCGCCAAGCTGCACTACGGTTACGGCAGGGATCCATACTGCAACGTCCGCGACGAAGCCGACATGGCCGTGCCGGTCTTCGGCCCTGTCGTGATTCGCTAGTTCAGCGACGTTTTACGTAGGAGAACGTCTATTTATTGGAGCAGGCCCGTGGCGCTGTCCTTCTGCGCCTGGGCCCTGCGTTCCTGATAAAATGAAGTGTACGTCCACTCACAGGTAGACCCCACATGAACCTTCGACTTCCTATTGGCTTTCTTTTTGCTGGATTGATGTTTGCTCAAACGCAGGCGCCACCCGCGCCGGTGCCGCTGCAACTACCGGAGTTGCCGCCCGATACGGTTGTGGTCACAATCTCCGGACGGAAAGTTACTGCTGACGAGATGAAGAAATTGCTGGCGGCCCTACCCCCGCAGATGCAGCAGAACTTCGTCACCGACAGAAAGGAGTTTGTGCGCCAGTACGCGATGATTCAGGAGTTGCGCAAACTCGCCGAGAAGAATGGACTGGAAAAAGAGAGCCCCTTCAAGGAGCAGCTGGAATTCTATCGGACACAGATCCTGATGCAGGCGGAACTGGAAAAGGCTGCACACGACATCGTAATTCTAGGCGACGATACGAAAAAGTACTACGACACCCACCCGGACCAGTTTACCGAAGCGAAGGTCAAGGTGATCTACATTTCGTACAGTCCGACCGCCGCAGCTCAAATGGTTGCCTCCGGGAAAAAAGTGTTGAGCGAGGCCGATGCGAAGACTAAAGCGGAAGGGCTGGTCAAGCAACTGCGCGCCGGTGCAGATTTCGCAAAACTGGCGAAAGCAAATTCAGAGGACGTCACGTCCGCAGCCAAGGGTGGCGAATTCGGCATTGTGAAGAAGTCGGATGCCTTGCCTGACGCAGTGAAAAATGTTATCTTCGCGCTGAAGCCGGGTGAGACCAGCGACCCGGTGAAGCAGCCAAACGGGTTTTATGTCTTCCGCGCTGACGATAAGGCTGTGGTGCCCTACGCCAAGGTAAAAGACACAATTTACCAACAGCTTAAGGACGAAGGTTTCCGCAAATGGATGGAAGCTGTTCAGAAAAGTGTGGAAGTGAAGTTTGATAACGAAGCATTCTTCGCACAACCCGCAACGGCACCACAGACACCTGCGCCTGCTGCTCCCGCGAAATAGCCGGGACTCAGCACTTCCAGTGCGTCCTTTTGGTGCTGTTGCCGAAGGCTCGGTTGCTGCTATGCGCCAGGCCCTGCAGCACCTTCCGGCACTGCAGGGAGCAGCAATTCCCGTGCGGTTTAAACCCGAGCTGAGCGCGTTGCGAGGGTTGTTGCGTTCGCAAGCGCAGGGCGGAACGGCTGTTCACGCTGGTTCATTTCTACGTCGGCGCTATATGGTCCTGGACCGCGACCTGCTGCTGCACCCCGCGAATCTGTCGCGCATTCTGGTTCATGAGCTATTTCATTTCGTCTGGCTACGGCTGGGAAACCCTTTACGGCGCGGTTTCGAACAGGTGCTGCTCGAAGAGCTGAAGCGCAATGCGAGGGGCGAACTGGGCTGGTCCTCCGAGTGTTTGAAACAGCGGATCGCGCATTTGGATACCATGCAGCGCAATCGCCGCTGGCGGGAATACGTTTGCGAAAGCTTCTGCGACACCGCCGCGTTTCTGTTCTCCGAGTGCCGGCGCAGTGCGGAGTACACACTTGCCAGGAGACATTGCGAACGCCGTCGCATGTGGTTCGCAAACATTACAGAGCTGGCCATCAGAGTTTGACGGAAAGCCGATATACTCGTATCAGGAGATCCAAAACCCCTCATGTCCCGTAGTCTCGTCGCCGCTGGTGTGCTGTCCGTCACTCTTCTGTTTGCGAGTTGCTCTTCCACGAAATCGGTCGAGGATTCAAGCGTTAAGCCGGCCAAAAGCCGCAAGGTAGCGCCCGAGTTCGCGCTAAAGGATGTCAACGGACAACCGGTAAAGCTCTCCGACTATCGCGGAAAGATCGTGCTGCTGAATTTCTGGGCGACCTGGTGCGGGCCGTGCAAAATGGAGATTCCCTGGTTCATCGAGTTCGAACAGAAGTTTAAAGATAAGGGTTTTGCGGTACTCGGCGTGTCGATGGACGAGGAGGGCTGGGAAGTGGTTAAGCCTTACCTCGAAAAACAAAAAGTGAACTACCGTGTTGTGGTTGGCGACGACTCAATCGCGCAAGCATACGGCGGCGTCGATTCCCTGCCCACTACATTTCTGCTGGACCGCGAGGGTAAGATAGCTTCGCTGCATATCGGATTGGTAAGTAAGAGTAACTATCAGAATGAAATCGAAGACCTTCTTACGACGAACTAGCTTCGCAGCGGCGGCCGTGCTGATAAGTTTTGTTTCAGCCGCGCAGGCACAAACCAACGTTTTGACGGTTAACCCGTCAATGCGAACGGTCGCTAAACGCGGTGGCACATTTAGCGCCAAGGTCACCGTGCAACTTAAGCCGGGCTATCACGTCAACAGCAACAAGCCAGCCGAAGACTACATAATCCCCTTGCGCCTGACATGGGATAAGGGGGCGTTTGAACTTGTGGAAGTGACTTTTCCGGAGGCCAAGCTCGAGAAATACCAGTTCTCAGCCACACCGGTTTCTGTGTTTTCGGGGAGCTTCGATATAGTTTCTAAGTTCAAGGCATCGCCAAGTGCGCCGGCCGGCTTGGGCGTGCTCTCCGGCAAGCTGCGTTATCAGGCTTGCACGGAAACGATGTGCCTGGCCCCGAAGACCATCGATATCAAAATGCCGGTCGAGACTTTCTAATTTGCGCGCGTGAAACGCCTACTGATTCGGCCCGGAGCAATTGGGGATTGCATTGTGTCCCTGCCCGCGTTGGAAGAACTTTGCGCTGACTACACGGAAGTCTGGGTTGCCGGGCAGAATGTTCCGCTCGTACGTTTTGCGGACCGCGTGCGCTCGATTGCTTCAACCGGACTGGACCTGCTTGGATTGGAAGGGGTCGAGGCCCCGCCTACACTGCTGGAAAATCTCTCCGGATTCGATTCGATCGTTTCCTGGTACGGAACAAATCGCTTGGAATTTCGGCAAGCCGTAGCACAATATCCGTTTCGATTTCTGCCTGCCCTGCCCCCGCCGGATGGCAGGCTGCACGCGGTAGATTTCTATCTGGAACAGGCACGTGCGCTGGGTGGACACCCGAACTCGAACGTGCCACGACTCGATTGCACTCCGGCGCCTGCGAA
Source organism: Bryobacteraceae bacterium (assembly GCA_963793625.1). Taxonomy (GTDB): domain Bacteria; phylum Acidobacteriota; class Terriglobia; order Bryobacterales; family Bryobacteraceae. Next base: position 105,724 of record CAWCAT010000002.1, read on the forward strand.
TTACGCAGTGATCCATCCCTTCTCCGGTAGCCCAGCCAAGAACTGGCCAATCGCGCACTATCGCGCACTCGCCGCGCAGCTTGAGAAACGTTTCCCGGTGAAATGGTGCGCAGGACCGGACGAGGATTTGGCGGAAGCTGTGCGGTTCGCCGATCTGTACGATCTCGCCTGCTGGTTAGCTGCAGCTAAGGTTTATATCGGCAACGATTCCGGGATCAGTCATCTGGCTGCAGCGGTAGGAATTCCGACAGCAACTTTGTTCGTGACAAGCGATCCTCGAATCTGGTCGCCGCGCGGCAGAAAGGTCGCTGTCGTCAACGCAGGTGAAAAGAACCCGATACAAAGTGTACTCGACGCGATAGAATCTATCTTGTAAAGCCCTGACATGCTACGCCGCACGCTGCTCCTGTCGACCGCTTCGATGATTCCGGCCCTATGCCAACAGGGGCGCCGGGTGACGACCCTTGTGGGTTTGGGTACGCCCGGCTATTCGGGCGATGGTGGCCCGGCACTGGATGCGGAAATCAATAATCCGTATGGGCTCAATGTTGGACCGGACGGCTCGTTGTATTTTTGCGAAGTCGATAACCACTGCGTGCGCAAGCTCAATACCAGAACGCAGGAGCTTTCGACCTTTGCTGGTAACCTGCGAACCGGCTATAGCGGCGATGGCCGCCTTGCGTCAGAAGCCTCGATGAATCAGCCTTATGAGCTGGAATTCGATGCGGCCGGCAACATGTTCGTGGTCGAGATGCAGAACCACGTAGTGCGGCGTGTTGACGCCAAAACCCGCATCATTACGACGGTGGCTGGCACGGGCACTGCTGGTTTCAGCGGCGATGGTGGTCCAGCAGTGAAGGCGCAACTACGCCAGCCGCACAGTATCGCTTTTGACGCTCAAGGACGTCTGTTGATCTGTGACATCGGAAACAAGCGGGTGCGGCGGATTGATCTGAAAACGGGAATAATCGAGTCCTGGCTTGGCGGGAGTGGCAACGGGGGGATTTATGACGGTGCGCCAATTACAGGGAACTGCGTTAAACGGACCACGCGCGATAACGCTTGCCGATGACAAGAGTTTCCTCCTGGTGCTGCGCGAAGGAAACGCGGTTTACCGCATCGAGCCAAAAACGCAACGATTTCTGCTGGTAGCGGGCACGGGCGAAAAGGGCTACAGCGGAGATGGCGGTCCAGCAAAGAAGGCCAGGCTGTCAGGGCCCAAAGGCATCGCCTGCGGCCCGGACGGGATGATTTATCTTGCGGATACTGAGAGCCACACAATCCGGCGCGTGGACCCACGCAGCGGTATCATCAGCACCGTGCTAGGAACCGGCGAGCGTGGCGATGGGCCTGACGGAGACCCGTTGCGCTGCAAACTGGCGAGGCCGCACGGCGTGAGGTTCGGTCCGCGCGGTGGGCTGCTGGTGGCCGACAGCGAAAATCATCGTATTCGCGTCGTACGCTGATTGGCAATCGCGCAATAATAATAGCAGTGATGTTTGGCACAGTCCGGGAACAAATCGACACTATCTTTCGGGAAGACCCAGCCGCGAAAAGCGTACTGGAGATCGTACTCTGTTATCCCGGATTCCATGCTATTCTGTTGCACCGCTTGGCGCACAGGCTGTACGAGGCTGGCATTCCGATTCTTCCTCGCGTGATCTCGCAAATCAGCAGATTCTTTACCGGCATCGAAATCCATCCAGGCGCCACAATCGGACGGCGGTTTTTCATCGACCACGGCATGGGCGTCGTGATTGGCGAGACCACCGAAATCGGCGATGATGTGCTGTTGTACCAAGGCGTGACCTTGGGTGGAACAGGTAAAGAAAAGGGCAAGCGCCACCCCACGCTGGGCGATCACGTTGTCGTTGGAACCGGAGCAAAAGTGCTGGGTAGCATTGTGATCGGGAATCACGTCAAGATCGGTGCGGGCAGCGTCGTGGTTAAGCCTGTACCGGATTACGCAACTGTCGTTGGCATACCCGGCCGCGTGGTGCGTTCGCTGCGTGAGGAACCTGAGAACGAAACACTGGAACACGGCAAATTGCCCGATCCCGAGGGTCAGGCAATAGACGAACTGGTTAAACGCGTTGAGGCGCTGGAAGAGCAGGTGCGTTCGCTGAGTTCATCAGAAACACACCCGCGCTAGACTCTTCGTTTAGCGGACTGCCACTTTGGCCGAATTGCTGGCAACTCCATTTATTTGGACAATCAAATCCAAACTTCCAGGTGTGATGGTTAGGGGCACGACAGCATTGATCTGATACAAGCCAACATAGCCTGGGGTCAGTCCAGAGAAGTCAAGATTCGCACTAAGGCCACCGATACTGACCTGCGGCGTATTGATGGTTCGTGAGAGCACGCTGTTAGATGCCGGTTGCCCCGCCGCTGGTGCATTGCTCACCATTCCGAGTCCCGTCAGATAAATTATCAGCGTTTCACCAGCCGCAGCCGGCCGGGTGCCCGTGACAATACTGCCATCAGCGTGAACAGCCCCAGAGTTGGCGGCATCCAGGATAAAGATCCCCGGTTGAGAGGAGAGTACGGGCACGGAGACCGCAGTGCTACTCCCCTGGGGCGTTGTAACCACTACGGAAGTGGAGGTCCTTCCATCGATTTCAAACGGAGCCTGTACCGTTAACTGCTCCTGGCCGTTGCGGTTCAGCGCCCGATAGACCGGTACATTAGCGCCATCCATTGTTACGCCAATTCCGGACAGTCGCGTCGGCCAAGACACACTCAGTGGGATTATCACCTGGTCGGCGCCTGCGCCCAACCCAGTACCAAAAATCGTCACTATGCCGCCCGGCGCGACCCCAGTCAGGAAGCTTGCGCCGTTAGTAACTCCGGCCGAGGTGATGACAGGAGTAGCGCTGACGGTGCCCTGTGACCAAGCGAAGGACGCGAAGAGATTCGCAAGAAAGAAAAGGACGATTCCCATCTTGAGGCCCCCTTTGACGACAGTATACTTCACTGTTGCGACGAGCCGGCCCGGATAGTGGTTTAGCTGTACACACCGAACTCGTGTGCGGCCTCGAGCATAGCTACTACGTTTTCCGGTGGCACGTCGGCAAGCACATTGTGTACCTGGTTCCAGACAAAGCCTCCGGCGGGCATAAAGATATCCAGTCGCCGATGTACGTCGTCGCGCACCTCTTGCGGAGTCCCGTGAATCAACGTGTGCTGCGTGTCGCAACCGCCGCCCCAGAAACAAACATCGTTTCCGAACTCGCGCTTCAGCCGCGCGGGATCCATGTTCTTCGCGCTGGTCTGCACCGGATTGAGGATTTCTACCCCAGCTTCAATGAGATCCGGAATGAGTGGATAGATGCCACCGCAGGAGTGTAGCATGATGTGCGCTCCGCTCTCACGCTTAGCGTACTCGTAAATCCGACGATGGCGCGGAAAGAAGATTTCGCGATACATCTGGCGCGAGATCTGTGAGCCGCGTTGCATTCCAAGGTCATCGCCCACCACCAGCACCTGCACGGAACCGCGCACTTTCGGCAGAATTCGGCTGAGGAACTCCAGATGAATTTCCGTAAGTTCGTCAAGCACTGCGCACATCTTCTGCTTTTCACCCGCAAGATAACAGTACTGGTTCTCGAGCCCGAAGAGAAACTGCGTCCACTCGAATAGATTGCATCCAAGCGGAAGAACGATGGCCCGGTTAGTCGTTTCGAAGTAGTTCCTGGCCACACGCCCGATTTCATCGAGACGCTCATCAGTGAGCGGTTCGTCAAAAGGCGCCGAGGGAATAGCGGCCCAGGTGACCTTGCCCATATGCGGTTGCAGCGGCTTGAAATTGTCGAGACCATCGGGTCCGGAGAGCGGCCAGCAAACCTGATCGATACACGTAAAACCTTCGGGCATGCGTCCGATGATTTCGCCCGACGGCATCTCGCACAATCAGCGCGCCATCTTCACGGGTGGGATTGAACCAAAGCGGCACCTTCGAGGGAGAGCCGTCCGGCAGCGTCCAACTCTTCCACTGATCAGGAGAGAGGAACGCCCGGCCCAGGTCGACTGCGTCGATGTGGAAGCGATCCAGAAACCATTCGTCGGGCAACGCCAACTGCTGCACCAAATCATAAACGTAGGTGTCGCAGTTCGAGATTCCGAGGTGCTGTTTGAGCCGGTTGTAGGCGATCGCCATCAGGCCGGATGAGCGCATCGAACCCTGGTCAATTGGAACGCGGTCGGCTTCGCGATGCGCCAATGCTGTCAAAACTCTTTCCCGTGGGGTCATTTCGATCTTCCAGAGTACAGGATACGAAAATCTTTGGTTTAGCGCTCGGTGATTCGCCAGGCGCCACGGAGTGTCTGGTCCACAACATAGAGGCGCACACGATCATCCTGCAGCACGGCAATGCCCTCCTCCGTACCGGCATAGATGCGACCGTTGAAACGTGCGATGCAATTCACGAATGGAATCCACGGGAATGCGAGTGATCTGGTGAGTCGCGGAATCCCAGCGCAGCAATCCGCCGGGCTTGCCGCCATATTCGCCACGGTACAGTAATCCCAGCCAGACGGCGTCCTGCTCAACCAAAATTGCGGAGACGGACCAGTCAGCAATCTCGGGCGGCGAGAAGATTTTGAACGCCCCGTCCGCCGGATCAAAATAGCCGAATCCTCCAATGCCAGTCATCCCTTCGGAGTCATAGAAAGTCTTGCCGAACCACAAACGTTCGCCCACAACCTGCGCAGGACCGATCTCTTCCGCGATTTCGCCACACGGATTAATCGTGGCCTTCGGGCGCGCAATCGGCCATTCGCGGCAATTGGATTGAGGCAGCACGTACTGTTTCGTCTTGCCGGCTATCGTCTCTTCCACCACCCGCCTTTGTGCGCCCCATGGTTTTGCTTCATCCCGACGCATAAGGAACTTCTTTGAGGGACCGAAACGGATTGGCGGGTCTGCTGGTCGCTCGATGGCTGGGGAGACTCCGGGCAACAGTTCCAGGCCATCCCCGCCAGGACGAATCTGCAAGGACTGTTTCTGGTCCGAAGCGATGAAGTGCGGCGCACCTTGTTTGTACGTGACTGCTCTGATCGCGAATGGAACGTAGCTCTCGTGTTTCAACAGACTCTTTGAGCGGCGTCAAAAAAGAATTGATGGTTGAGGCCGCAACACCCTTGCTCGGGGCGGCAGGCAAGCAGAAGTTCGTTCGTGTCCGCCTTAATCACGCTGAGCAAACAGTACACCTGCTCATTGCGGAGGATCGTGAGTTCGTAGACCCGGCCAGGGTTGTCGCGCTCCTGGAGAAACAGTCCGAGCAGATCCTTTTCCCACCAGAAATCCTTCGATGAGGGTCTAGCACCGCCTCGAACGAGCAAAAGATCGAGCCGTTCATCGACTGGCTGTCGCAGGTAGGTTTTGAAGTGGGCGACCTGAGGATCGACTTTGCGGAAAGAGGGTATGACCGCAGTATCCTGAAATTCAGCGGGCGCGGCCAGCAGGAGCGGCAGGTACAGAAGTGCCCAGATCATAAAAAAGGGGCGGGCGAAATCCGCCCACCCCTTTTAATCTACTACTCGCGAAGTTACTCGGCTGACGGAGTGTCTTCGAGATCAGGAACGACCTCGGAGAGTCCACCGGAATACTGCAGTCCGGTTTCTTCCTCGTATCCGGCCATCACGTCGGTCAGAGCACCCTCGGCTTCCGCCAATGCCTCTTCTTCCACATCCTCGCCGGCGATCTTCACGGCACGGTAGTAATCCATGCCGGTTCCGGCCGGGATGAGGCGGCCCATGATGACGTTTTCCTTCAGGCCGCGGAGGTAGTCCACCTTGCCGTTGATCGCGGCTTCGGTGAGTACGCGCGTGGTTTCCTGGAAGGAGGCAGCAGAGATGAACGAGTCGGTTGAAAGCGACGCCTTGGTGATACCAAGCAGCACCGGCTTACCGGAGGCCCTGCGGCCACCCGCGTCTGCCACGCGCTGGTTCTCTTCACGGAACTTGAACTTGTCCACAACCTCTTCAGGCAGGAACTCAGTGTCGCCGATGTCATCAATTTTCACCCAGCGCATCATCTGACGAGAGATGACTTCGAGGTGCTTGTCATTGATGTGGACACCCTGCAAGCGATAGACTTCCTGAATTTCGTTGACGAGATACTTCTGAAGTTCCTTCTCGCCGCGGATGGCCAGGATGTCATGCGGATTACGCGGACCGTCCATCAGCGGGTCGCCCGACTGGACGCGCTCGCCTTCCTGAACGTTGACGTGCACACCGCGCGGAACCTGATATTCGCGCTGCTGTCCGTCATCACCCACGACGTAAATCTTGCGGAAGCCCTTCATGAATTCGCCGTACTTAACGATACCGTTGACTTCCGTCAGCACGGCCGTTTCGCGAGGCTTGCGAGCTTCAAACAATTCCACGACACGCGGGAGACCGCCGGTGATGTCCTTGGTCTTGGTAGTGGCGCGCGGGATTTTGGCCAGCACGTCGCCAGCGTGGACCTCATCGCCTTCACGCACCATCAAGTGGGCGTGGGTCGGCATGAGATAGCGCTTTTCATCGGAGCGGCTGTTACCGGGACGGACGACAACCGTAGGCATCTTCTTCTCGTCGGGCGAGTCGGTGACCACCCATTGAGACATACCCGTGATTTCGTCAACCTGCTCCTGAATCGTGACGCCATCGTGCATGTCCTTGAAGTGGACCTGCCCGCTGACTTCGGTCAGAATCGAGAACGTGTACGGATCCCATTCGACCAGGATCTGGTTTTCCTTGACCTTGGCGCCGTCCTCACAAAGGATTCTTGCACCGTAGATCACCGTGTAACGTTCTTTTTCACGGCCCTTTTCGTCCAGAACGGCCAGGATACCGTTGCGGTTCATGGCAATCAATTCGCCCTTGGCATTACGGACGGTATTGATGCTATGGAATTTCACGTAACCGTCGGACTTGGAGTCCTGACGGGACTGCTCGGAGATTCTGGTCGCCGCGCCGCCGATGTGGAACGTACGCATGGTGAGCTGGGTTCCAGGTTCACCGATGGACTGCGCCGCGATCACACCGACAGCCTCGCCGCGTTCCACCATCCGGCCCGTGGCCAGATTGCGTCCGTAGCAGAGATGGCAAACACCGCGACGGGATTCGCAGGTCAGCACCGAGCGGATCTTAACGCGATCGATACCCGAGGCCTGAATTGCTGCGGCCAGGGCTTCGGTGATTTCCTGGTTCATCGCAACAATCACGTTGCCTTCGTAATCGAGTTGATCTTCGAGCGCCACGCGGCCTACAATGCGGTCGCGCAACGGTTCGATAGTGTCGCCCGAGGAATCGACAATCGGCTCGACGTAGATTCCGTCGGTAGTGCCGCAATCGCTCTCGGTGACGATGACGTCCTGAGCCACGTCAACCAGGCGGCGCGTGAGATAGCCGGAATCGGCGGTCTTGAGCGCCGTATCGGCCAAACCCTTACGCGCACCGTGCGTGGAAATGAAGTACTGCAACACGTTCAGGCCTTCGCGGAAGTTCGCAGTAATCGGCGTTTCGATGATTTCGCCCGAGGGCTTGGCCATCAAACCACGCATACCGGAAAGCTGACGAATCTGCTGTTTCGAACCACGCGCACCGGAGTCGGCCATGATGTAAATCGGGTTGAGGTAACGGCCTGTGCGGTCGTCCTCTTCCATCGACTTGAACATCTCTTCGGAAACCTTCTCAGTAACCTTCGACCAGACTTCGATGATCTTGTTGTAACGCTCGCCCTGCGTGATTGCGCCGTCCTGATACTGCTGCTGGACTTCGATCACCTGGCGTTCAGCGTCTTTCACGAGCGTGTGCTTGGATGCCGGCACGACCATGTCGTCGATACCGATCGAAATACCGGCGCGGGTTGCGTACAGGAATCCGAGGCTCTTGATCAGATCCAGCATCTTCACCGTAACTCGGATGCCGAATTTGAGGTAGCAATACTGAACCAGCTGGGAGAGGCCCTTCTTCTTGAGCAGACCGTTGATGAACGGCATCTCGTCAGGCAGCACATCATTCAGAATGACGCGGCCCACCGTGGTGCCCATGTACTGCTTGCTGAACTCAATCGGTTCAGTGTGCAGCAGGTTCTGGTTGTCGAACGCCTTCACCAGATCGATGACGCGGCCCGTGTGACGCAGCTTGATGGGAGTGAGCGTTTCCACTTCGCCCATTTCGAGCGCGATGAGAACGTCATCCATGGAAGCAAACGTACGGCCTTCGCCCTTCGTGCCAGGACGCGATTTCGTGAGGTAGTACAGACCGAGCACCATGTCCTGGGTAGGAACGGCGATCGGCGAACCATGCGCGGGAGACAGAATGTTGTTGGCCGCCAGCATCAGCGTGGAGGCTTCAATCTGCGCTTCCGGCGACAGCGGAATGTGGACGGCCATCTGATCGCCGTCGAAGTCGGCGTTGAATGCCGTACAAACGAGCGGGTGGATCTTGATTGCCTTGCCTTCTACCAGGACCGGCTCAAAAGCCTGAATACCGAGGCGGTGCAGCGTTGGAGCGCGATTCAGCAGAATCGGATGGTCCTTAATGACCTCTTCGAGGATGTCCCAAACCACGGGATCCTGCTGCTCGACCAATTCCTTGGCCTGCTTGATTGTGGTGCAATGTCCGCGCTGTTCCAGACGGTGATAGATGAACGGCTTGAACAGTTCCAGAGCCATCTTCTTGGGAAGACCGCACTGGTGCAGCTTGAGTTCGGGGCCGACCACGATGACCGAACGTCCGGAGTAATCGACGCGCTTTCCGAGCAGGTTCTGACGGAAGCGGCCCTGTTTGCCCTTGAGCGTATCCGAGAGCGATTTCAGCGGGCGATTGTTTGCGCCACGCAGCACGCGGCCACGACGGCCGTTGTCGAAGAGTGCATCGACAGCTTCCTGCAACATGCGCTTTTCATTGCGCACGATGACATCAGGAGCATGCAGTTCAATCAGCTTTTTCAGACGGTTATTGCGGTTGATAACGCGACGGTACAGGTCATTCAGATCGGAGGTGGCAAAACGTCCGCCATCCAGCGGCACGAGCGGGCGCAATTCCGGCGGGATCACGGGGATCACATCCAGAATCATCCACTCCGGCTTGTTACCGGATTTGCGGAAGCTTTCCGTTACACGCAGACGCTTGGCAAATTTCAGCTTCTTCTGCTGCGACACCTCGGTCTTCATCTTTTCGCGGATTTCGAGACTGAGCGTCTCGACGTCCACTTTCTTCAGAAGTTCCTTGATGCCTTCGGCGCCCATCAATGCGATGAACTTGCCGGGGTGATCCTGATCGAGTTGGCGCTTGCGCTCGTCGCTGATAACTTCCGCGATCTTCAAGCTCCGCTACTTCGCCTGGATCGACTACCACAAAAGCTTCGAAATACAGCACGCGCTCGAATTCGCGCAGCGTGATGTCAAGCAGGTAGCCAATGCGGCTCGGCAGGCCCTTAAAGAACCAGACGTGCGAGCAAGGGCTGGCCAATTCGATGTGGCCCAACCGCTCACGACGGACGCGGGAGAGAGTGACTTCGACGCCGCACTTGTCGCAGATTACTCCGCGGTGCTTCATGCGCTTGTACTTTCCGCACAAGCATTCCCAGTCAGCAATTGGCCCAAAAATCCGGGCGCAGAACAAGCCATCCCGCTCAGGTTTAAATGTGCGGTAGTTGATCGTTTCGGGCTTGGTCACTTCACCATGTGACCAGCTCCGGATCTTTTCGGGAGAAGCAAGACTGATTCGAATCGAATCAAAGTCCGCAATCAAATTCGCTCTGTCGTAGGGAGAGGATCTGTACATTTAGATACGCCTCATACCAAAAAATCTTGGGCCGCGAAAGAACACATCCAGGCGATGAACTGCGCTGTACTGTGCTCTTCCGCGGCTGCTTTTCATTAATCCGCAGCTAGCGCCGTGTCAGGAATTTCCCGGGCCATCTTCATCAATTCAACATCCAGACACAGGGACTGCAACTCCCGGATCAAAACGTTGAAGGACTCGGGGACGCCCGGTTCGGCAGCAGCCTCGCCCTTCACAATCGCTTCGTAAATCTTCGCGCGTCCATACACGTCGTCCGACTTCGCAGTCAGCAGTTCCTGCAGAATGTAAGCCGCACCGTACGCTTCCAACGCCCAGACTTCCATTTCTCCGAAGCGCTGTCCGCCAAACTGCGCCTTGCCGCCGAGCGGTTGTTGCGTAATCAGCGAGTACGGTCCGATGGATCGCGCGTGGATCTTGTCGTCCACAAGGTGGGACAACTTCAGCATATAGATGTAGCCGACCGTGACAGGCTGTTCGAACGGGATTCCGGTCATGCCGTCGCAGAGCTGAATTTTGCCGGATGTCGGCAGATTCGCCTCGGTCAGTCGTTCCTTGATATCCTTTTCGGTTGCGCCGTCGAAAACCGGGGTTGCAAACCGTGACACCCAGCGCTTTGGCCGCCCACCCAAGGTGGGTTTCCAAAATCTGTCCCACGTTCATACGGGAAGGAACGCCGAGCGGATTCAAGACGATTTCAACGGGGGTTCCGTCGGGCAGATACGGCATGTCCTCTTCAGGAACGATGCGCGCGATAACACCCTTGTTACCGTGGCGGCCGGCCATCTTGTCGCCGACTGAAAGCTTGCGCTTCATCGCGATGTACACCTTTACGAGCTTGATCACGCCCGGAGGAAGTTCGTCGCCCTTGCGGAGCTTCGAAATCTTTTCGTCCGTGATTTTCTCGAGAACGGTGATCTGCCGCGACGTCATCTCTTCGATTTCGTCGATCTGCTCATTGACGCGCGGATCACGATCCTTAAGCTTCATGCGCTTCAGGTCGCGGGCGCGGATCTTTTCAATGATGTCGCGCGTCAGCTCGACACCCTTGGAGAGCAGCTTCTTGTTGGTCTTTTCGTCGTGCAGGTCGGCCAGCAGCGCTTTGCCTTCCAGCAGATTCGCCAGACGCTTGGCGCGCTCGTCGCCGAGGATGCGCTTTTCGTCTTCCAGGTTGCGGTGCAGGCGGTCAATCTGGTCTTGCAGGATCTGCTTGGAACGCTCATCGAGATCAGCGCCCTTCCGCGAGAATACTTTGCAATCCACCACCGTGCCTTCGATACCCGGCGGGCAGTAGAGCGATGCATCTTTCACGTCGCCGGCCTTTTCGCCGAAGATCGCCCGGAGCAGTTTCTCTTCCGGCGTGAACTGCGTTTCGCCCTTCGGCGTTACTTTACCGACCAGAATGTCACCCGGCTTAACGGTTGCGCCGATGCGAATGATGCCGCTTTCGTCCAGGTTGCGCAGGAACGATTCCGCAATGTTTGGAATGTCCCGCGTGATTTCTTCCGGACCCAGCTTGGTGTCGCGGCCTTCGATTTCGAATTCCTCAATGTGGATCGAGGTGTAGTAGTCTTCCTTAACCAGCTTCTCGCTGACGACGATCGCGTCTTCGAAGTTATATCCGCGCCACGGCATGAACGCCACCAGGACGTTGCGGCCCAGTGCGAGTTCGCCGGCCTCAGTGCAGGGGCCGTCGGCGAGCACGTCGCCCTTCTTCACACGCGTCACTGCGCCACGATTGGCTTCTGGCTGATGCAGGTGTTCTGGTTGGAACGTTTGAACTTGGTCAGCTGGTAGATATCCGCGCCAACTTCGCGCGACATCTGACCTTCGTGAGCGCCGCCTTCGACGCGGACGATGATGCGCTCGGAGTCGACCGAATCCACGATGCCGGCGCGTTTGCAGATAACCACCGCGCCAGAGTCGCGAGCCGTCACTGCTTCCATACCGGTGCCCACATAAGGGGCGTCTGCGCGCAGCAGCGGGACGGCCTGGCGTTGCATGTTCGATCCCATCAACGCGCGGTTTGCGTCGTCGTTTTCAAGGAACGGAATCAGACTGGCGGCGACGGACACAAGCTGTTTCGGGCTCACGTCCATGTACTGGATCTCTTCGCGATGCTTCAGAACGAAGTTGCCGGCCTGCCGGGCGTTGACCAGTTCATCGACGATATGGCCGTTTTCATCGAGTTCGATGTTGGCCTGGGCGACGATATACTTGTCTTCTTCCCACGCCGACAGATAATCGCAGTATGCTTCAAACTCGACCGGCTGCTTCTTGCCGCTTGAGATCGCGGTTGATCTTCTCCACTTCACCGCGGAGCATGATGTCGCCGACTTTCTTGTTCGTGTCGCCGGGGTTCATGACCTGACATCTGGTCTTCCACCTTGCCGTCCTTCACGCGCCGGTACGGACTTTCGATAAAGCCGTATTCGTTGATCCGCGCAAAGCAGGAAAGCGACGAGATCAGACCGATGTTCGGGCCTTCCGGCGTTTCAATCGGGCAGATGCGTCCGTAGTGCGTCGGGTGAACGTCGCGGACTTCAAAGCCCGCGCGCTCACGCGACAGACCGCCTGGTCCAAGGGCCGACAGACGCCGCTTGTGAGTGATCTCGGAAAGCGGGTTGGTCTGGTCCATGAACTGCGAGAGCTGGCTGGATCCGAAGAATTCGCGGATCGCGGCCATAACAGGCTTGGCGTTTACCAGGTCGTGCGGCATCGCCGTCGACATTTCCTGGTAAACCGACATCTTTTCCTTGATCGCGCGCTCCATGCGCACGAGGCCGATGCGGAACTGGTTTTCGAGCAGTTCGCCGACCGCGCGAACACGGCGGTTGCCAAGGTGATCGATGTCGTCATGCCCGCGCCAACACCGCGGCGCAGCTTCAACAGGTACTTGATCGTATCGACGAAATCTTCGATGATGCAGGATGCGCTTGTCGTAACGGAGTGCCGTCCGCCTTGAGACGCTGCATGCCCTCAGGATTATCGAACAGCTTGATGCTGAACTTCATGCGTCCGACGCGCGAGAAATCGTACTTGCGGGCGTCGAAGAACATGCCGTCGAACAATGCGCGGGCGGTATCCAGGGTTGGCGGATCGCCAGGACGCAGCTTGCGATAAATTTCGAGCAGCGCTTCATTCCTGGTCTTGACGCCATCCTTCTTCAGCGTCATCGAGATCACGTTGCTGACCTCGTCGCGCTCCGGGAAGAAGATTTCAAAATTGGCGATGCCGGCTTCCATCATCTTGGAGACGATGGTGGGCGTGAGCATCTGGTTCGCTTCCACCAGAATTTCGCCCGTCTCCATATCGACGACGTCGGCCGCCACATAGGCGTCTTCCAGATCGTTGACCGCGACTTCAATTTGCTCGATCTTGTGCTTGAGAATTTCCTTCATCACCGAAGATGTAATCTTGCGGCTGGAAGGAACGAGCATGTCGCCCGCCTTGGTCATCACGGCATGCGAGAGCTTGACGCCCTGCATACCCGGCGAAACCGTCCAGAAAAGGCTCTTTTCCTTGATCGCGAGTTTCTCAATGCGGTAGAAGGTGCGCAGAATCTGCTCATCCTTCTCAATGCCGAGTGCTCTCAGGAAAACGCTGCCATAGAACTTGCGCTTGCGATCGATACGCACATGCAGCAGGTTCTTGTTGTCGTATTCGAACTCGACCCAGCTTCCACGGTAGGGAATGATCTTGCCGAGGAAATAGCCCTGTGCCGCAACGCGCTCAAAGAACACGCCGGGGGAACGGTGCAACTGGGAGACAATCACGCGCTCCGTGCCATTGATGATGAACGTACCGTTCCCTGTCATCAACGGGATTTCACCAAAGAACACTTCCTGTTCTTTGATGTCGCGCACGGTTTTGGCGCCGGTATCGACGTCCTTGTCGTAAACCGTCAGCCGGATCGTTACCTTCAGAGGCGCAGCGTAGGTCATGCCCCGCTCTTCGCACTCCGCCATTTCGTACTTCAGTTGGAGGGAGACAGGGTCGCCGCACCGATTACAAAAGGTAACAATATTGCGATTGAACGTGCCGCACTTATGGCAGAGCACGTCACCAGGATGAAACGGATCCGTTTTGATACGGGCGCCGCAGTTCGGATTGCGGCAGGTGGTGCGCAGGTGGTGCAACCCCTTAAGGTTGCCGCACTTGCACTCCCAATTACCGATTGAATAGTCAACGAAGTCGAGTTGGCTTAAGCCACGAAAATCGGAAATCGGAAAGACAGAATTGAATACACTTTGCAGACCGATGTCTTCCCGTTCTTCCGGGAGCATATCCATCTGCAAAAAGCGTTCATAGGATTTCTTCTGAACCTCAATCAGGTTCGGGATAGGAATCGAAGTCTTGATTTTCGAAAAATCCACTCGCTCGCGGATGGCACCAATTGCCGGGTTTTGCATCTTCCACTCCTCAAGGCCGAAGGGCGACCAGCCAGTCAGGTTAAGCAATCAAAATCCCGATGCACGCTGCAAAATTGCGCTTGCAACGTGACGGATCTTCGAGCACAATCAGGGCTTGAAACCGTATCGGGAGTTTGCGAATCGATAGATCGAGAGCTCGGAGAAATAGCGCGAATTGAGAATTGAGGCATAGACACACCTCGGGCAGGAGCATGCGCAGGGCTAACCCCCGTGCAGTCGCAGAGGACCTGCAGGTAGTTAAGCGGGATGTGTTCACAGGCGCAAATGTCCGGGCCAACTCCGGCTACATCCAGTCACTCTAGCAAATTGACGTTCAGGACGTCAAACGACAAAACAGGCAAGCTTAAATAGGCGAAGGGCTGGGCCCTTCACCCATTATACCGAAAACGGCTTCAGCTTGCCTGAACTGCTACTTCACTTCGACTGATGCGCCAGCGTTGACGAACTTTTTCTTGATCGCCTCAGCTTCGTCTTTGGTTACGCCTTCCTTGACTGGCTTCGGAGCGCCATCGACCAGGTCCTTAGCTTCCTTCAGACCCAGACTGGTCACTTCGCGCACAACCTTGATGACGTTGATTTTGTTTGCGCCGGCACCGGTTAGGACGACCGTGAACTCGGTCTTCTCTTCCGCAGCAGGAGCCGCTGCAGCACCGGCCGCAGGAGCCGCCGCCACCGCTGCCGCCGCCGACACGCCCAGCTTCTCTTCCAGCATTTTCACGAGCTGAGACGCCTCAAGAAGCGTCAGGCCCTGAATCTGATCCGCGATTACGTTGATATCCGCCATGTTATTTCCTAAACTCCTAAAATTCGATAAACCCTTAGATTGAGCCGCCAGCGGTCTGCCATCGACCCCTGCTTACTGCTGAAACTTTTCTTCCTTGACGCCCTGGTCAATCACCACCGCCAGGTTCCGACCAACGGCGTTGATCACCGTAGCCAACTGTTGCGCCGGAGCATTAATTACCCATAGCAACTTCGCGAAGACTTCTTCCTTGGACGGGAGGGCGGCCAATTCGTTGATCGACTTGACGTCGATTGCGCGGCCTTCCACCAGCCCAGCCTTAAACGTAAAGGTAGGATTCGTCTTTGCAAAAGCCGTCAGCGCCTTAGCGAGCGCCACCGGGTCTCCGGGGGTGTATGCCAGCGAACTCATTCCCTTAAGGCCACTCAGTACTTCGTGTGCCGCGGAACCTTCCGTCGCCTTCTCCACCAGGGTGTTCTTTACAACCTTGTAACGTCCGCCGACCGCACGCACGGATTTGCGCAGATTGAAATCCTGCGTAACCGTAAGCTTTTCGAAGCCCGCGACAAACAGGCTCTTCGCGCCTTCCAACTCTGCGCGAAGCGCTACGACGTCATTGCGCTTATCTGCTTTCTTCTTCATGATTTCCCCAAGCTTTCGCCGCGATTACGGCTACACTGCCCTCGCGTTGTAAACCGTTACGTCCAGGTGAACGCCCGGGCCCATCGTGGAGCACACGGTCAGGCTCTTGACGTATTTGCCCTTAGCGGCAGAGGGTTTCGCCTTCAAAACAGCCTGTACAAGCGTCTGGGCATTTTCCAGCAGCTTAGCTGTTTCAAAACCGGTCTTACCGACCGGGGCGTGAATTACGCCAGTCTTGTCCACGCGAAATTCGACCTTACCGGCTTTAACTTCCTGCACGGCCTTTGCGACATCCGTGGTCACGGTGCCCGTCTTCGGGTTTGGCATCAGGCCACGAGGCCCGAGCACCTTACCAAGACGGCCAACCGACCGCATCATGTCCGGTGTGGCGATCACGGCATCGAAATCCGTCCAACCTTCGGTTTGGATTTTCGTTACCATTTCCTCGCCGCCAAACAGATCCGCGCCCGCTGCCTCGGCTTCCTTCAGCTTGTCGCCGGAGGCAATCACGAGGACCTTTTTGGAGCGACCCAGACCGTTCGGCAGGACCACGGTGCCGCGGACCATCTGGTCAGCGTGCTTCGGGTCCACACCCAAGCGCATGTGGAGTTCGACGGTTTCGTTGAATTTGGTGAATTTGATTTTCTGGACGAGCGGCACTGCCTCTTCCAGAGTGTAGAGACGGGCCTGAACCTGTTCGGCGGCAGACCTGTATTTCTTACCGGGTTGTTGAGCCATTTTTCCTCACTGGTCCAAACGGCAGGATCCAACTTCGATCACTGCCTCCCAATTCTGCGGGTGATACAAACTAACAGAACTTGGATTATAACAGACGGCTGAGGCACTGTGCAACTGAAGTGCCAAATCCGCGCAATTTTAGACTACTACGTTAACGCCCATGCTGACCGCAGTGCCCTTGACGCAGTTCATCGCGGCTTCCAGATCGAAGCAGTTCAAATCCGGCATCTTGATCTTAGCGATCTCTTCAACCTGCGCCAACGTGATCTTGCCGACTTTGGTCTTATTCGGTTCGGCCGAACCCTTTGCCAGGTTCACAGCGCGCTTAATTAGAATCGGTACCGGCGGCGTTTTCGTGATGAACGTGAACGAGCGATCCGAGTAAATCGTGATGACTACCGGAATGATCAGGCCTTCCTGATCCTTCGCGGACGTCTTGGCGTTGAACGCCTTGCAGAACTCCATGATGTTGACGCCCTGCGGACCGAGCGCTGTGCCCACGGGCGGTGCCGGGGTAGCTTTCCCGGCGGGAATCTGCAACTTTACCTGTCCAGTAACTTTCTTTGCCATTTAAAAAAAACCTCAATCGCGCAAACCTGCGCTCTAAACTTTTTCAACCTGCAGGAAATCGAGCTCAACCGGCGTCGGGCGCCCGAAAATAGTGACCAGCACACGCAGCGTGTTCCGGTCCTGGTTGACTTCGTCAACCTTGCCCGAGAAGTTCGCGAACGGTCCATCGATAATACGGACCATTTCGTTCTTCTCGAAATTCAGCTTCGGCCGCGGACGCTCGGCGGAGGTCGCCTGCCGGTTCAAAATCGAGTTCACTTCATCCGGACTTAGCGGTACCGGCGTATTTCCGCCGCCAACGAATCCGGTCACTCGCGGCGTGTTCTTTACCGCGTGCCACAATTCGTCGTCCATGTCCATCTGCACCAGCACATAGCCCGGATACAGCATGCGCTTGCTGGTAACTTTCTTTCCGTTACGCAGCTCGACGACTTCTTCCTTCGGAATCAGGATCTGGCCGATCTTGTGCGCGAAACCAAACGCCAGCGCCCGGCCTTCCAATGATTCCTTCACCTTTTTCTTCGAAGCCGGAGTACGTATGGATGATGAACCATCGCATCGTCTCCTCGGGTTCACCCTGCTCCGGAGCTGCGCCTTCGACCGTTTCGACAGCCTCGGCTTGTTCGCTAAGCTTCGGCGTCCACGGGCTCGGGGGCGGGCACGGCCTCTTCCAACTCGGGGTTCTGGATATTATCCTGGTCTGCCATCACGGCACCGCCTACTTGGCCATCGTTTCAAAAATCTTGGTAATGGTCTTGCCGACCACGTAGTCAACTACACTGAAATACGCGGCGAATGCGAATACGGAGAGGATCACAACCGCAGTGGTTGCGCGCACCTGCTTCCACGCCGGCCAGGTGACTCTGCGCATTTCTGCCTGCAGGTCCTGCACATATTCCTTGATAGCCGTTGGCCACTTACCGACCGATGCCAGAGAATTATTGGTCGCTTCCATATTCCGTTTTGCCTGGATTCTGCCCGGATTACTTCCTTGGCAACTTCTCTAAATCTAAATGGCAGGGGCGGAGGGATTCGAACCCCCACTCGCGGTTTTGGAGACCGCTGGTTTACCGTTAAACCTACGCCCCTGCATAACGAAGCGCGGCAGCACTGACGGTAAAACTTCTACCGCCTGTCCTGCCGCCCCTCATTGTAGCCTATTTCGTTTCCTTGTGCGGATGGTGTTTCCGGCAGGAAGGACAGAACTTCTTGAACTCAAGACGCTCGGTGGTCGTCTTTTTGTTCTTCATGTTCGTGTAGTTCTTCCGCTTACACTCAGTGCACTGGAAGGTAATGATTTCACGCGCCATTGCCGGACTCCTACTTAATGATCTCTGTCACCGTGCCGGCGCCGACTGTACGGCCGCCTTCGCGAATCGCGAAGCGCAACCCCTTGTCCATCGCCACCGGAGTGATCAGTTCCACTTCCAGGTTGATGTTGTCGCCAGGCATAACCATCTCGGTGCCTTCCGGCAGTTGCGCCACGCCCGTCACGTCTGTCGTGCGGAAGTAGAACTGCGGCCGGTAGCCCTTGAAGAACGGCGTGTGACGGCCGCCTTCTTCTTTGCTCAGAACGTAAACTTCACCGCGGAACTTCGTGTGTGGCGTAATCGAACCCGGCTTCGCGATCACCTGACCGCGTTCCACGTCGTCCTTGTCCACACCGCGCAACAGCAGGCCCACGTTGTCGCCCGCCCGACCTTCGTCGAGCAGCTTCTTGAACATTTCAACGCCGGTGCAAACCGTCTTGCGCGTATCGCGGAAGCCCACGATTTCCAATTCTTCGCCGACCTTCACGATGCCTTTTTCGATACGGCCCGTGACCACTGTGCCGCGGCCCTGAATCGAGAAGATGTCTTCAATCGGCATCAGGAACGGCTTGTCGATCGCGCGTTCCGGCATCGGAATGTAGCTGTCGACCGCTTCCATCAGCTCGTCGATATTCTTTTCCCATTCCGGGCTGCCATTCAAGGCTTCCAGCGCGCTGACCTTGACGACCGGCAGCTCGTCGCCCGGGAAACCGTAGCTCGTGAGCAGTTCGCGAACTTCCAGTTCCACCAGTTCGAGCAGTTCCGGATCGTCCACCGCGTCCACTTTGTTCAGTGCAACCACGACGAACGGTACACCGACCTGACGGGCAAGCAGAATGTGCTCGCGGGTCTGGGGCATGGGGCCGTCGGTGGCCGCCACAACCAGGATCGCGCCGTCCATCTGCGCCGCGCCGGTGATCATGTTCTTGATGTAGTCGGCGTGACCAGGGCAATCCACGTGTGCGTAGTGACGCTTGGCCGTCTCGTATTCGACGTGCGCCACCGCGATCGTGATTCCACGTGCCTTCTCTTCCGGTGCGTTGTCGATCGAATCGAAGCTGCGGAACTTTACCTTCGGGTTATGCTTCGCCAGACACTTCGTGATCGCCGCCGTCAGCGTCGTCTTGCCGTGATCGATGTGACCGATAGTCCCCACGTTCACGTGCGGTTTACTACGATCGAATTTCTCTTTCGCCATTATTAGTGCCTCACTTGCTCATTCACTCATTTGCCCAATCTGACTTTTCTTTTTGGGAGCGGCGGCTCGACCAATGAGCCAATGAGAAATGAAAAATTCTGGAGCCGTTGACCGGGATTGAACCGGTGACCTCGTCCTTACCAAGGACGCGCTCTACCAGCTGAGCTACAACGGCCCTACCTGTAAAATCTTACCACTGCTGACCGCAGCGATTCTCGTCTATGGTGGACGGGGGAGGATTCGAACCTCCGTAGCTCCAAGGAGCGGCAGATTTACAGTCTGCTGCCATTAACCACTCGGCCACCCGTCCGCTTGAGCCGGAACCATTCCAGCAAACGCAATACTGCACTAACGTCTTTAAGCCGGAACTCCTAAATAATAGCACAACCAAAACAGAGAATGGCTAGTCTGGTTTTTTAGTTTTTTGGTTCTTTGCTTACTTGGGTTTGAAGAAGAATAGGCTACAGATAGATCTCATCGAAATTGCGGGCGTGCTTGTCGAACCATTTAGCCAGACGTTCGTAGTTTTCCGCCTTGTCAGGGATGGGAGGCAGAGTCGTTCTCAGGAGACTGTTTAGCACCTCCGGAGACTCCAGTGCCCCGTGCAGATAGGTCCCGTGGCAGCGTCCCTGTCGAATTCCCTCGGTTGTTCCGTCGCTAAGTATCGCGAAGGGCTCGCAATCCCTGGATTTCTGCGTCTCGCCCATATGAATCTCGTATGCCTGAAAGCGCGTCCCCCCAGGCGTGACAGCTTCGACTGTTCGCACCGTCTTTTCGCCTTTAAGCCGCGTTTTTACAGGCAGCAATCCCAGCCCGTCAGCGCCGTCCGCGAGCGATTCCAGATGTTCCGGGTCTTCCACGCGCTCGCCCATCAGCTGGTAACCTCCGCAGATTCCGACAATCTGAGCACCCGCACGATGTTGCTCGAGCACCCAGTCGGCGAGACCGCTGGCGCGCAGCCACGCGAGGTCATCGATGGTGTTCTTCGTACCCGGCAGAAAGACGAATTCGAACTGCCGGTCCAGGGGCTTGCTGACCCACTCGGCATACGGTCCAAGCAGGCGGAAATCGGTGAAATTGGAGATGTGCGGCAGGCGCACAATCGCCACCGCGGGACCGCCTGCCTGGACGGCCGGCAATTCATCCAGCGACACCCCATCCTCGGCATCGAGTGCAATGTCGAAAGCCATCGGAAACACCCCGGAACAGGGCTTTCCCGTGCGACTTTCAAGGATCTTGACGCCGTCTACAAACAGCGTCGGATCCCCGCGAAAACGGTTCACCGCGAACGAGCGCATCAGCTTGAGTTCCGCTTCGTCGAGCAGTGCAAACGTTCCGACTATCGAGGCAAAAACTCCGCCGCGGTCGATATCGGCCACCAGCAAACCCGGCGCTCCCACCCGGCTGGCAAACCCCAGATTCACCAAATCACGCTCTCTCAGATTCATCTCAACGATGCTGCCCGCACCCTCGATGACGATGTATTCGTACTCACGCGCAAGCCGTTCATACGCTGCCAGCACACGCTCCAACAGATAATCGAAATGCTCCTGATACTCGCCTGCTCCGGCCGATTTCCAGACGCGCCCATCAAGCACAATTTGGCAGCCGAGCGCAGCGTTGGGCTTTAAGAGAATCGGGTTCATGTCGCTCGAAGGTGCGATACCACAAGCCTCGGCCTGGGCCACCTGCGCGCGCCCGATCTCGCTGCCATCCGCGCAAGGATACGAGTTGTTCGACATGTTCTGCGCTTTGAACGGCGCAACGCGAAAGCCACGCCGCCGCAACGACGCACAGATCGCCGTTGCCATCCAGCTCTTGCCTGCATGGGATGCGGTCCCGCCCACGAAGATTGGTTTAGCTTTCACGTATGAAACCTTGCTAGCCTTGCGCGCCGTCTTATTTTAGTTGATTAGGGAAGAGGATTTATGAACTGGGCTCAGATGCATTCCAAACTACTGCGCGGCGTATTATTGACCTGCGCGACTTCCTTGCTCTGGGGCCAGTTACAGATTCCCAATGCCGCGCCTGCCGGGCCGCGGATCGAAAAAGATCCAGCCGAAAAAAAAACCAATCCCAAAGAAATCCTTTCAAACTTCAATGGCACCATTCGCAGCATAACAGCGGATGCTATTTCGATCGACGCCGAAGACACACGCATCGTCAGCTTCAAAGCGTCCAAGAACACAAAGTACACGTTTAAGGACCAGGAAGTAAAAGGCTCCGCGTGAAGCCGGGCGATGAAGTCCGCGTAGAAGCGCGCAAGGACGATGAGGGCTTCTTCTATGCGGTGAATGTGATCCTGCAGAAGGCTGCGCCGGAGGCGGTAATGTCGACGCCCAAAGTGCAAACCACGCTGGACGAACAGGCGGAAAAGCCCAAGGGCAAGGACCGGAGAACGCCGATAGAGCCCGAGACGCGCACACCTGCGGTTTTGCGGCCGCCCACGCCGGTTACAGATCCGGATGACGCGGGTCCGCCCACACTGCGCCGTGGCAAGCCTGCCCCTCACCCGGAAACGCGCACAGAGACAGCGAGGCTGGATCCACCCGCTCCGACAGAAACTCGGCGCCTGCGCCGACGACCGCGCGCGAGGCGCCAGTCGTGGAAGTAGCGGCCGATGGCACTACGGTTGCTCCCGCCAACAGGAACTCACCCAACGACTTCATCGAAAAGGTGCGCGAAACTGCATTCAACTTCTCCGAATCTTACCCAACTACATCTGCCAGCAGATGACCACGCGCTATCAGAGTGAAACGCGCACCCCAAGCTGGAACGCCAAAGACGTAGTATCTGCCGAGGTCGTCTATGACAACGGCAAGGAAAGTTATCGCAACATCAAGATCAACAACAAGCTGGTGAACAAGCCTATGGAGGAAATCCCCGGAGGCTGGTCTCGCGGTGAGTTTGGCAGTACATTGCGGGAATTTTCTCACCGGCTACTGCGGGGGATTCCGTTATCGCCGCGATTCCATGGCAGCCGGTCTGCCTTCGGCGGTTTATGATTTTTCGGTCGAACGCAGGAACTCGCACTGGGAAACGCGCATTGGCGGCCAGGCGATCTTTCCTGCCTACAAGGGATCTGTGTGGATCGACAAGAAGAGCATGCGCGTCCTGCGCATCGAGATGCAGGCCCGCAGCATTCCTGAGGAATTTCCGCTGAATACCGTCGAGTGGGTGGTCAACTACGAGTTCGTGCGCCTCGGGACGCGCAGTTTCTGCTGCCCGTCCACGCCGAGAACTATCGTGTTGGCGCGGCTCGTTTACCTGCGCCCGCAACGCAATCAATTTCCGTAACTACCGAAAATTCACCGCTGAATCGCAGATCATGACAACGGATTCCGCGATATCGTTTGATGGTGAGGAAGCGCCCGCAAAGGCGCCTGCCAAAGCCGGCTGAGAAGAAAAAGTAACTCACGCGGAATCCAGTAGTGCTGTAAGTGCTACTTACTGTTTTTACAGGCGGTCATACGCCCTCGGCGAACCTCCCTTCTCAGCCGATCGGGCCCCTTGCCCGAATTCGAGTATCTCGACTTTTACTTCGTGCTTACCGAACTTCTTGGCCTGTGCGGATGGTCGAAGAAGATGTCGATGTGGTTACCCCTGATTGCCGAGCCCGTGTCGGAGATCGAAAACTCGCCGACGTACTGTCCGGGCTATGGACCCGCATCGAAAAGCCCAGTGGCAGAGATCTTCGGATCCGCGGCAGCCGTACCTTCCCTGGCCACGGTGCCGGCCTTCTAAATACCGTGAGTACGAATATGCCGTAGCAATCATCC
>CAWCAT010000003.1:0-44830 GCA_963793625.1 Bryobacteraceae bacterium
CGCGGGCGCTAAATCGTGAACGATGATGGATCACTTGATCCCGATGGATTCAAGAACTACCCGCGAGCTATTCACAAATACGCTTGAAGGAGCGTATGATGACGATCTCCCGTGGGTTGCCGTCCGGGCACTGCGAAAGCGAAACACTTTAGAGGTTCTCCAAGTCGCGGCGGAGTTCTGTCAATCCAAAAACCCGTTGCAACGAGCACGGGGACTCGATGTTCTGGCTCAACTCGGCGCCGGCAGGCCCCTATCAGAACGTCCCTACTTCGATGACTGTGTTCGCCTTGCCATGCAGCATCTTGCGGATGAGGATCCACTGGTCGTTCACTCTGCAGCCTGGGCTTTAGCCCATTTGGCTGATGATACGGCCATTTCGGCGCTGATCAAAGTGCGAAGTCACGCCGATTCCGGCGTGAGACAGGGGTAGCTGTCGGGCTTTCAGGTAGCGGACGTCCTGAGGCGATTGCAACCCTAATCGAACTCATGGAAGATGTCGATGATGAGGTCCGAAACTGGGCCACGTTTGGCTTGGGAACCCAGTCCGTCGAGGACTCACCACAGATCCGGGAAGCGCTCCGTAACCGCTTAACTGATACATTTAGCGACGTCCGGGATGAGGCAACCTGGGGGTTAGCGCTTCGGAAAGATCCAATTGGAGTCCGTATGCTGCTGGATAGGTTGGAATCCGAAGCTTGGATACAGGGAGATAAATATGCCGCCGCTGATATCTTAAGCCTGCCCTACTCAGATGATGTCCCAGTCTCGGATTTGTGCAGCGGCTTGCGGCAAATCGGCAGGTTTGCTTGACGACCACCGCCGCGGCCGCTAATAACTCAGCCAGCGAATCTGGTCAGGTCCCACGGCGAGAATTTTCCCCTGCACGACGAACAAAGTGTGCGCGGGCGCGCCTTTGCCGATGACACGGTGCCCTTGCGGGGTGAACAGAATCACCCGTGAATCAACGCCGTTATTTTCGCTCACCACCAATCTGCCCTCACCCAGGCTGACCAGTCCGTGCGGGAACTTCAGATTCAATTCAGCCCCGATGGGATGCTCGATCCACTGCTCGCGAATGTTGGTGTTCTTTTCGTAGCGGATCACTTTGCCATCAGCAAGATGGCCTTGCGCGACGACAAGATCCGGCGTTAACGCGAAACGCATCATCGCGGATTCCTCGTCCTGGCTGTACGTGTTGATCGCGAAGAGACGCCAGGGCAGGTCGAAGCTTTCCGGACTGCGGATCCAGTAATTGCCCATGTACAGATCTGGCAAGCCGTCGCCATCGACATCGCTGATCAGCAGGCCCGTCTGCTTTGAAGGCGTGTAGATCGAATAGATATCGTTTGATTCCCACGGCTTTGCAGGATCTCGCTGCGGTTCGTAAAAACGTACCTGCGCGTAGCGATGCACCAGCAGCAGACCGCGATGGCCGAGCAGAGTCGCGCCGAGACACTCGTGAAATTCGGTTTCGCCATCGATCTCGCGGCGTGTCCAATCCGGCGCGTGGAACCAGACCAGCTTGCCTAGTCCGAGACCTTCCTGCACGATCACGTCCGCGCGCCCATCCTGATCGACATCCCACACGCAGCCGCCTTCGCCGAACTCCTTACCGCGCTCGCGGACGACTTGCGGTTGTCCGCTGGATACAGGCCACGCGAGCAGTCGAGAGCCCCAGGTGTAGACGGTGCTGTTGTCGGGCGAAATTGCCGCACCGTGTATGATTTCACCCGGCTGCAGTTTCCAGGCTTCGCCCGCCAACAGCGCAATCGGAAGTACGCACAATAGACAGAAGGATCGAATCAGGTCCCGCTCCATGGCAGCGGTTTTGCCAGCCTCAAGGCAGTCGCGAGACCGCCGGCGCGCTGTATCCCAGGAACAAAAAGCTGCCGGATGAAATCGTCATCCGTCCCTTTGAAGTTACCAAGATTGGCGTAGAGCCGCAGATCTATTGGGGCAGCCGCTGCGGCAAATACACAGACGGGAGCCGCGCCGTTGAGCGCAAGTAAATCGATCCCCTTGCCTGGCTGCGTACGCAGGAAATTCAGCGCGGTGAGGATGTCCTGAATACGGGCGGCATCGTCGGTCTGATTGAAGGTAGTGAAAAATTTGTGGGAGCGATTGCGACCGTTCTTGACTGAGCCGGTTTGGAACATGTCGATCAGCAGCACAGGACGGCCGGCCTGAATCATGCGCTCTACTTCGGGCTGCTTGCGGGCCGCTTCGGCGCCATCCTGATAAATCACGAGTGCGATGCGTTGATCCGATTTGCCGGGATGCCACAGGCCTACGACGCGATCTCCCATACCGACGCGGCTGAGCGCGATTTTTTCGCCTTTGATTTCGCTCCGAACTTTTTTGGGCCATTGCACGGTGAGGTAATCAGCCAGTATCGCGCGGGCTACACGGTCAGAGCGAACCGGTTCATTCATCGCCTTCCATTGTGCAAACACACCTGCTTCATCTTTCGCGCCTTCAGGCTTCGCGGGCCGCAGCAGATCTTCTTCCGGAACTTCGAACGATTGCTCGGAAACGTGGGCGGGGTGAGGATCCCTAAGCACGTGGCGCGCGAAAAAGCGATAGACGGCTTCGCGGCTGTCGATGTTGTAATTATGGCCGGCGTTCATCTGCGCCACTTCGACATTCCCTGGTCTCCTGAAAAGCGCGTAGATTTTCTGTATAGCGGGAAACTCTTCGTGCGGAACATTTTTGGTCCAATCGCCGGTTGCGGCAACCAGCAGCATCGGCTTGGGAGCCATCATCGCCGCAATCTCCACATTGCAGGTGTTCAAGCGCAAACCCAGGCGCATTCTCACATTCGCAACCGCCCTGCATGATAGCCGATACCATGTTGACAGGCGCCGCTACTGTGATTCGCGGATCTACAGCAGTGAGCAGAAAGCTCTGCGTGGCTCCGCCGGAGGCACCGGTCACAGCAATGCGCCCGTCATCGACATCGTTGAGACTCTGCAGAAAATCGACTACGCGAATGGAATTCCAAAGCTGCAGCCCGAGCGGACCAAAACTCCAGAGCTGTTCGGTTTTGCCGCCGAATTTGTGTTCAAGCTGCTTGGTGTCGTTGTAGCCAACCATGTCGTACGTGAACACCACGTAGCCCTGCCGCGCCAGATTGATGGCGCGCCCGGGAATGGATGCCTGCGCTGTGTTTTCCTGACGCCCGTGCTTCCAGTGGCCATGCGGCGAAGCCACACCCGGAAACTTACCCTTCTTCCCCAATGGACGATAGAGATTTCCTGCCAGATAGAAGCCCGGCAAAGTCTCAATCAGTACGTTCTCGATGGAGTGGTCGCCGCGTTCCATGCGCCCTGTGATTCGCGGGTTCAGGGGAGTCTTGCGCGGCATGGGCAGCAAACCTGCCGCAGCGAGAATCTGCTGGCGCAACTGCGCCTTGTGCTCCTGCCACTCCTGGAGCGAAGCAAACGTGCGCATGGGGAAATGCGTGTCGGTATCCGGCGTGTCCGTGTTACGCTTGTCTTTCGCAGGAACTTGCGCAAACAGAACAAAACAGGAAGCAAGCAGCAGTGTGGGGAAAACACTTCGCGAGATCAGCATTGATCTGTAGACTATACAGACATGTCTGGCGTTACCGAATGCCTTCTGGTAACAGCGAATTTGTGCGGATGCACGCGGCGTGGTACGATTTGAAGGTACGTGACTTGATGCGGGGACGTAGCTCAGTTGGTTAGAGCGCCGGCCTGTCACGTCGGAGGTCGCGGGTTCGAGCCCCGTCGTCCCCGCCATTCATTTCCATTCTAGTTCAGGATCAATCGATCCATGGGCCTTCTCCCTCTCCTAACATTCCTACTGATCTCCACTCCAATCGTTTCGGACCTTCACACGATTTCGATTCACGTTGACAGCCCCGAAACCTTCAATTCGCTTCTGAGTTTTTTCGAAAAGGAATTGAAGTGGCCTCTGATTTACGGCAAGCCATGGACCCCTGCGCAGACGCGGCGCCGCAGCTACGCCGGCATCTGGGTGGGCAACGTCGTCCTGGAACCATGTGGTCCTTATGAGGGCGAGACGTTTCCAGAAGGAGTTCGCGCACGGTTGCACGGACTGACCTTTCGGCCCGCCGACAATGCGGATGCAAGCGCGACTGAACTGCACCAGCTAAAGATTCCGCACAAAGGTCCTCTCAACGCCGGAGACAACCTGCGTTTCATATATCTCAACGACACCGATCTGACTGGCCCAGCGCTCGCCGTCAGCATCATGCAGGTGAAGAACCAGCAACGAGAGCAGGACGAGCAAGCAATAGCCCGTTCTGCGCTTTTGGCGAATCAGGGTGGACCGCTCGGCGTGAAATCGGTGAAAGAAATCAAGGTCACCTACCCGAATGCGCAGACGTTAGCGAAATGGAAGCAGCTCCTGAATCCCGCCGACCGGAAGAGCTTGGAAGTGCTGCGCTTTGTTGAGGGTACCGGCAATGAGATCGCAGCCATCGTAATCCAGGTGGGTTCGCTTGAGAAGGCACGCAGCTTCCTCAAGGATCGGCACTTGCTGGGCGACTCGGCCAAGGACAGCGTTGAAATCAACAGAACCAGCACTCATGGAGTCAGGATCCTGCTGACGGAGTAACCCTCGCATCACACTTCCACTCAGTGTATAATTCCAAATATTTGACGATCGCTGGGAGGGGTGACGCAATGTTCTGGTTCTTGCGTGTAGCAACTGTTCTGCTGATCTCTACTTCCGTTAGCTTGGCCCAACCTGGGAATCTCCACCGGCACGACACCGGCCTGGGTGTACGGCTGCCGCTCAACTGGTCAGCTAAGGATGGTCCCGACGGAGTACTGATGCTTCCGCCAGGTGCCCAGGCGGGGAACCAGGATGGTTCCGAGGTCTACGCGGTTACGGTCCAAACTGGGTACGACTCAACGCAAGAGGGTGCACTCCTTAAAAAATACACCGATGGTTTCCTCAAACCGGGGAACAGGATTCTTCGCTCTGTGGAAGGCGAAGGAGTAACCGCGGGCAGCCGCGCCGGCAAGCTCCATAGCTGGGACATTCTCGATCCCGAGACAGGCAAGCCGTTCACAATGCGTCTGTATATTGTGCCGGCCGGAAATGTAGCCTTGGTCCTTCTGGCGGCCGGCGAGTTGGAGCGGGTGCGACCCCGCGACCCCGTGATGCGGCAGATTCTGGCCAGTATGAATTACGAGCCTCCCAAGCTTGTCTCGGGAGGACCGCTTGCCGGCAGCTCGCAGCTCTCCCAGATGTGGCTGACCAAACTGCACGGTAGGGTGATCAAGCAGTTTATCGGCGGAGGCGGTGCGGTCGGACAGAAGCAGCTCTATCTCGCAGCCGACGGCAGCTACACGTATCGCAGCAGTGTCGCGATCGCGGCCGACGTCGGTCCGTATGGCGGAGCCCCTACAGCCAGCGCCTCTTCTACCGCGCGAAATGCCAATGCCGGAAAGTGGCGCATCGTCGAACGCGGTGGCCAGGCTTTCCTGCAGCTTACCCCCGGCGATGGCGGCACCCGGTTACTTTCGCTCTCTATGGATAACCGAAACTGGTATCTCGATGGCGAGAAAGCGTTCGCAATTGACCCTTAATCCTGTGAGAGTGATGGTTCTGATAGCGCTGCTGGGCGGCGCAGCGGTGGGGCAACAGCCAGCCCGCGACCTGTCGCTCGAGGTGTCGGCCAAGCGGCTGGCGCTGGTGATCGGCAATGAAGCGTATCCCAAGTGGCCACTGAAGAATCCGGTGAACGATGCCAAAGCCATCAATCAGGTTCTGGGTGATACCGGTTTTCAAACCAGTTTGATTTTGAACGGCGGGCTGCGCGAGATCGAGCGGGCCGTCGATAAGTTTATAGGGGGACTCCGCCCTGGTGACGTCGCGGTGGTCTATTACGCGGGCCACGGAATACAGTTGAATGGTGAAAACTACATAATTCCGGTGGATTTCGACGCCAAAGATGAAGCCGATGCCAAGTACGTCAGCTATCCTCTCTCACGCATTCAAGAGCGCATGGAGAATGCCGGAGCCCGCTTAAATGTTCTGGTAGTGGATGCCTGCCGCAATAACCCGTTCAAGAGTTCGCGTGCGGCTGGCGGTGGCCTCGCAACCATGAACAGCGGTAGAGGAACTTTTATCGCATTTGCTACCGGGCCAGGAAAGGTTGCAGATGATAATTCCGGCGGCTCCAATGGCCTCTTCACAAGCCAGTTGGTGACCGCAATTCGCGAGCCGGGCTTGACTCTCGACCAGATATTCAACCGCGTGCGCGAACAGGTTTACGCGACATCCAACCAGCAGCAATTGCCGTGGACAGTATCGAGCGTGATCGGCGAATTTCGCTTCCGTCCGTCTGGAACCACTGCTGAGAGTCCGGTGAATCCGCCTATGCTTTCCCGGCCTGCCGAGAACGATTCCGGCAACCCCTTGCTACGTCGGTCAGCCGCGCCGCAACCACCAGCTGCCGGTCTGGGAGCCGAGGCGCGCGAAGCCTATTCGCGTGGCGATTACGCGCATGCGATGCAACAGGCACAAGCGGCGCTGCGCATCGACCCGGCCAATCGGGAGGCGCTGTTCGCACTAGCGGCCAGCCAGTACCGCGGTGAGCAATTCGATGTCTTTGAAGCCACCGCGGCGCAAGCGCTGCAGCGTGGCGTCGAAATTCCGCTGCTGCTGATCCATCACCACACCCTTACCGGCGGCCACCCGTCAACGCTGAAGCTCTCCCAGGCCTCCCTCGCATTCGATCCGATGGGTACAACCGACTGCACGCAGAAAGCATTCGAGGTTCCGCTTGCATCCGTGATATTGTCCGAGCGAACCACTGGTAACGGTCAAATCCTGCTGAATTTGAAGGTGCGGAGCGCGCAGAACAGGACGATTAATTTGAATTTCGCTGACGGTGATTCGCAGATTGACCGTTCAGGCAGCCTGCCAGTCCTTGTCCCACCCGCCAAAGCTATGCGCTCGATGCAAGCGATCGCGGCGGTCATTAACGTAATCCGTAAGTAGCCGTTATTTTTCCTGCAACGTCGCGTCCCAGTCGCCCCATGGGCTCTTGGTCCGCCCCACTGGAAGGTTCACCTCTCGATAATGTCCCAGGCCTGCCCGGCTCACATATTCGGCTGCCGGCAGAAACTCGTCTTTGCGCTCGCGCAAACGGGCAGCTAACGCGCGCTCGAGACGTGACTGCAGCGCTTTGTGTCCAGGCTGTCCACACAGGTTGTTTTTCTGATACGGGTCGGTCTTGTTGTCGTAAAGCAGCCATGGACCTTTAATGGATCTGGCGTAGGTGTAGCGCTCTGTACGCAAGCCGCGGTATTCGGCGAAACCATTACGTCGAGCTTCCGTCATTGGCACCGGAAGGCTCAGAAGCGCCGCACTGTCCGGACGTTCCGCCGCGCCAGCCATGATCTTTGAATAATCCGTGCCCTCCACCGATTGGGGAACCGGCAAACCGCACAGTCCCAGCAAAGTCGGCATTATATCGGGCGCGTTGATCGGGGTCCGCAGGCGCCTGTTTTTTGCGCCTAATCCCGCCGGATAGCGCACAAGAAACGGCACTCGGATCGATTCGTCCCACGGATATAGCTTTTTCTCGAGTCCCTGCGAAAACATCATGTCGCCGTGATCGGAGGTGAAGACCACGACGGTGTCGTTGGCCGTGCCGGTGCGTTCCAGCGTGTCGAGCAGTTTGGCCAGGCAATCGTCCAGCGCGGCCATATGCGCGTAGTAGCCGCGAAGGATTTTTGTGGCCGCTTCACGATTAGCGACCGGCACATTGGGCCGCAATTGAATATCGCGATCTTTGAAGAGATCGTGATAGCGCTGTGGCGCCGTGGGGTACGGAAAATGCGGCGGACCCAGGGAAAGCGTCAGGAAGTAAGGATCGCGCGTTTTGGACTGGCGTTCAATGAATTGGCAGGCGTCATCAGTTTGCGCGATCGCATCGTAGCCCGGCCAGTATTTCGGTGTCTGATCGTTGCCGTCGTAGTACAGCGAGTGATTGTAATCGTGCGTGCACTCGCAGACTTTCCAATAATAGAACCCAAAACGCTTCTCGGGCGGAATATAGCTCAGTCTGCGCTCGTACTTGCCTTCAGGACTCCCATAAACGTGCCACTTGCCGATGTACCCGGTCTTATAGCCAGCCTTGGCGAAGGCCTCGCCCAGCGTGACCCCGTTGGGTTTGAGTTCAACATCGTTGATGAACACGCCGTTGCGCAACGGATACTGCCCCGTGAGCAGACTTGCGCGGTATGGACAACACACGGACGTGCCTGAAACCGCATTTTGGAAGTTGACGCTCGTGCGCTCCATACGGTCCAGCACGGGCGTATGCACGTTGGGATCGCCATTGTAGCCGGTGGCCTGCGCGCGCCACTCATCCACCAGAATGAAAAGCACATTGGGCTGTTTGCGCTGGGCGGATAAGGCCGGTGCAGCAATTGCGGAGATGAACTCGCGACGACTTAGCATAGAGTATCCAAAACGTTTATATTGACACAAACGAGTTTTCTTATACGAAATCCGTTCGATTGTGATACAAATGGCTTTAGTTTTCCGGCAGTTCCGCCGATAAGGATAGAACGGATGATTGATGCCGTCTCAGATAGCGAGATCATACTCGCCCAGTTTAACCGCCTGATGCAGGAATTGCAGCGTGGGTCGATGAACCGCAATACGTTCCGTCCCTGGGAGATTGATCTGTTGCTCGACATGGAGACATGCGAGTTGCAGGACGGGGGCAAGAAAGATCTGTTGAAACGCTATCAAAAAGCGGTTCAAAAGCAAATGGACAGAGGCGCGCCTGTTCCCATGAAGCTATCCGAATACCTCACTTTGCTACGCGCCAAAAAACTGGCTGCAGCTGCCGGCAACACAACCGAATAGGCCTGCTTTTCCCGGAACCAGCGACGTTGTGCGCTATCCTGAGACGGAGAGGAGACATTAATGGGATGTGGTAGTGGTGGTTGTGGCAGCGGACCCGTTCCGCCCCAGGCGCAGTCGAATGCGAACGCGCGTAAAGTCTTTTGTGTGAAGTTCCAGAAAGAGATGGAGGGCCTGTCGGAGCCTCCGTTTGATGGTCATCCTCTGGGCCAGCGGATTTACGAAAACGTGTCCAAAGAGGCCTGGAAATTGTGGGTCAACCACATGAAGATGATCATGAACGAGTACCGGCTCAATCTTGGGACAAAAGAGGCCCAGGAATTCCTGCTAAAGCAGATGGAAGATTACTTCTTCGGAGAAGGCGCGGCGCTTCCTCCCGGGTACATGCCTCCTCAGGCCAAGTAGCGAAATACCGGCAGAGTGGTCGCAATTTTGAAGGTCAACTGGGAATGGGCCTCCCGCAGCGACCGCTCTACGGATTCTGAACTCTCCCCCCGCGCAAAAATGAACCCCAGATAGCTGGCGCCCTCGGGCAGCGGTGTCAATTTCTGGCCCTCCTTGGCGGTCATCAGGACCTCATCGACCCCAATTACCGCTGATGCCTTTTCCACGCCGCTGACGGCCTCGTAGATGCCTTCACGGGGAATCGGAATCATCATTACGCCAGTTGCCGGACCGTCCAGGCGGTAGTCTGTTACATCCTCTCCCACCGCATGTCTGAAAATCAGTTCTTCGAGCGGCATTCCACCGTCAAACGCCAGCGCTTTCGCGCACAAGCCGCCGATCGGGCGTGCCGCAACCTCGAGCATCCAGACCCCGCGGCTGTTGTGGCGCATTTCGGCGTGGATCGGTCCGCGCGTCAGCCCAAGCGCCTGCACGGCCTGCTGCGTGGTCTCGATGATCTGCCGTACGGTTTCCGGAGCCTCCCGCGATGGCGTCACGTACAACGTCTCTTCGAAGAATGGCCCATCGAGCGGCTCCGGTTTGTCGAAAATCGCGAGCGTCTGCAGACGGCCGTCGCTGACAATGCCCTCCAGCGCACATTCCCTGCCCTCGATGAAGCTTTCCACCTGCAGAAAGCGGTCCTGCTCTTCGTGCAGTCGCGTGATTTCGGGCGTCTCGAGAATCGCCTTGATGCGTTTGAATGCGGCAAGAAAACCCGCCGGGTTATCGACCCGAACCACGCCGCGGCTGCCCGAAAGACCGAGCGGCTTCAGCACGCAAGGGTATTGCGCGGCCTGCGCGGCTGCCGTGGGATCCTGATTCAGCGGAATTTTGTAGTAATCGGGCAGCAGCATCCCGGCAGCCCGGAAACGCTCGCGCGCCCGGAACTTGTCGGAACAGGCTTCGACTGCGTCGGGCGGACTCCAGGAAATGCCCAGCTTGGCTGCGATATGTGCAGCCAAACGAGCCGGTTTGTCGCCCACAGCCACAATTCCGTCAAATTTGCCGCCCTCAACTTCCGCCAACCGCGCAAGATGTGCCGAATAGTTCGGCTTCTGAAACCGGACCGGAATCGCCTGATCGGCCCACGGATCTTCCATCTTGTGACAACGATCCGTTCCAAGCACGACATCATAGCCCAGTCGCCGCCCAGCCTCGGCAAAAACGCGGACCTGGTAGCCGGTTACGGCAGCGATAAGGAGAAGACGTTTCTGGGGCACTAAATTTAGTTTGGCACGTTAGCCTGTGTTATGATTTCCGGCACGCGGTTGATCGAGGGCAAGCCACTGGGGCGATCAGCCGAATGTTATCCTTCCCGTCAACGCTGCGGCCAGAAATGCCGCCGTTGCACTCCAGTCAGCTTCCTGGCAGAAGTTTCAGTCAGAAAGGACAGAAGAACTATGCGAAGCATCGTAACGAAACTGGTTATTGGAGCAACGATCACGGTTATCGGAATGTTTGGGGCTGACAATTCGGTAGGAACCTGGAAACGAAACATTGAAAAGTCCAAGTTCACCCCCGCGGCCACAAACCCGATCAAGAGTCTCACTATAGTGAATGCGGCTGCTGATGGCGGGGTCAAGGTGACCGTGACCGGGCAACGACAGGATGGTACCCCGATCAATGCCAGCTACTCCGTCAAGTACGACGGCAAGGAATACCCGGTCACGGGAGCGCCTTGGGACACCCTATCCATGAAGCAGCTCGATGCCAACACCTTTACGTCTGTAGCGAAGAAGACAGGCGGGAAGTACCATACCACGGGTCGAACGGTTATTTCCAAGGACGGCAAGACGATGACACTAACGGTCAAAGGCACCAACGCCGAAGGCCAGCCGACTACTGGAACGTACATTTACGAGAAGCAGTAAGTGACTTTGGTGCGGGGCATTTCAGATAGCGGGATGCCCCGCAATCCGTAGTTGGATGCAAGTGGCCTTATTCATACACTTCGAAGTTAGCCTATCTCACGGTAAATGCTAAAGTCATCGCGTGGGCCCCCGATATTCAAGTAGTCTCCTACAGCTTGCTTTGAGCATCTTCACGACTCGAGCTTATTGCCAGGATATCCCGCGAGTCGCATTGTTTACTGGGTATTCCTACACGCGCGGGCTGCCTACCAGCGATAGCGTGGCCTTGAACGGGTGGACCGCTGGCTTGCTGCTCCCGCTGACATCTCGATTTCGAATTGCTGCAAACGTCGCTGGTTACTACGGCTCGGCGTCGGGGTGGGCGGCATACCTTAGCATCCCAACGCCAGGCCCGAATCCTGGGATTGTTGTCGTTCAACCAGGCCGCCTCTACATAGGACAGCCACGCGTACACAAGTACTCGTTGCTAGTCGGCCCCGAGGTTCGGGCATTTCAAAAGCATGGAGTTGCCTTCAATCTGCTGGCAGGCGCTGGTATAGCTCACGGTTCTCCGATCACTGGTTCTTTTCTTCTTCTTTCCCGGCAAGCAAAGCCTGAGTTGGCATCCGATTTCGGAGTCGCCGTATGCTTGGGTGTTAGTGCGGATGTTCGTCTGACCCACCGCTTTTCACTTCGGGTGCTTCAGCCTGAATTTGTGGCGACCCGTCTTGGCTCCCGTTGGCAGCGTAATATCCGCCTAACAAGCGGTCTCGTGATCAACCTGACCAGATAGAGCCTATTTGTTCTTAGTCTTCACGCCATCCGGCACATTGCCCGCCGTAGTACTGGGGAATGTCGTGTCGATAAAGAAAAATGCATCCAGGTTATTCGCCCACTCCGAGAGCATCTGTGTGTGACCGAGAGGCTCCGCGATCATAGGTTTCCTGAGCCAGTGATCGGGAGCAATCGCCCGAAGATTCAAAAAGGCGTATGGCTTGCCCGATTCGTGCAACATGGCTTCCAGGCTATCGGTTTGGGGAACAGGTAACGGCATTGATGAATTCCGGATCGGGCTCCCGATCGCCCCCTGGAAGGCAGTGAAGGCGATAGTGTAAACGGCAGCACCGAGTTCCCGCTGAATTACATCGCCCATTGTGACGTACCCGTCGTACTTAAATTCTGGTTTTCGAGTGTCAACGGAAGTGAGGTTCCGGGCGCTGTGGAAGGTGGCTGCCCACACGATGATCTTGCGGCCCGGGTACCTGATCTTAGCAAGCCATAGTAGGTTCTCCCCCATTTTGATGTCCCGAAAATTCGGATCCAGCGCGGGAGTTCCTGGCTTCCTCATCTTCTTGTCATTCGATTTCAGCTCGTCCAGCGCCGCGATGTTCTCAAGGACCTTGCAGAAGAGAAGGATTTCACTAGCATCCTTTGCCGTCTTCGCCTCGAGGCGTAAAAGGCCTAAAAGCCTGCCAATGGCCGCCTGCCGACTTTCGAGTTCTCCGTCTTTCAGTTGATAAGTGGGGGAGAGAGCCACCCACCACCCCTCGATGGCTTTTCGGTCGGCTGGCGAAACGAGTCCAGATCCCATGGTGTCTACGAAATCAAATAAGCGGTCAAGAGAAGCCGATTCATGAATATCGACGCCGGTCAGACGAAGCGGCCGGTCGGTTTTCAGAGTGGATCGAGCATATTCAAACACAGGGACGACGTGACCGCTACGGCTCCAGATCGGAAGAATGCCGCCGCCCATTGCGTGCCTGATCGGCATGTCCGAGGCCAGTCTGCGGTTCATTTCCTCGCAATCGAAAAAACCGGATTCCCAGGCAAGCACGTCGAATCCCATCTGCTCATGCAAGAAACGGATGATCCTTGTCTTCGCGTAGAATGCCGCGCCATCGTTGTGCGATGCTTCTCCCAACTGAACCACATGAGCGTTCCCGATCAGCTTTTTCAGCGGCATCAGGTCGGCAAAGTAATCGTCTTCCGGATCGATCGAGCGGACGGGAGTGGCGTTCTTAGAAAGCCATTCGACTCTGGAATCACGCTCTGATTTTTGAGGCGGCTGTGTTTTCGCGTTGTCCTGGGCCCCAAGTAACACGGTGAACAGGAGAGCAAGCTCTAGAACTTTTGGGCGTGGCTGCATGGAATCCTCGTTACAACGAGATCACTTGAAGGGACACGTAGACTCCGAAATCAATTAGAGCAAATTCGCGGGAGTGGCGTCTGCGTGTGAACCGGGATCAGTAACATCCAGTTCGAAGGGGACGGCTCGGAATTCGGATGAGCCGGAATCCCTCTCGCTTGTCGGCAGATGCTAATATTTGGCCGAAAGGGTCTTTCGGTCAACCCCGAAAGTAGAACAACGATGAACTGGCTGATTGTGGTTGCTATCGTGATCGGCTTGTACGGGCTGCATCGGCTGGCTTTATGGATGGAGACGAAGGGGTGGATCTTCTACATGCACACAAAAGCGAGCCCCAACACTCTTGGCAACGCTGTGCTCGGGGTGCAACAAATTCTTCAACCGGGCGCAGAACACGTTCTGGAAGTGCGTCAAGGCAAAAGAGTCCAGCGAGATGACGCCGGTGGTCCCGACGATACGGATATCGAGAGCGGGAAGGCAACGGATCAGTAAATCTCACACAAGAGCAACCTGCTCTTCAGTAGGCTCCGCTCAACAATACCAGGGCTCATCCAGATACGGGATGGCGGCCCTGGGCACCAGATCATAATTCTCGGGCAGAGGCTTCTCGTGGGCGGCGGTCCAGATTTTTCTGAAGATTTCCGGACGCGGGGTGCGCTGCTTTTGTTCGCTGTTGATTAGTGATAGCAGGTCGGCTGCGAGCCGGTCTACACTTTCGTCGGCGTGCTTCCAGCGGTAGATCAGCGCGGCCTCATCGAGCGGTCCTACGATGCTATTGATATCAGGCAAATCCAGCAATAACGAGCCGGGTACCACCAACAATCGCAATGCAAGCTGAATCGGGCTGACTGACGCCACCAGATCGAGTTCCAGCAATACGCGCAGCAACTCGCGATAGCTTTCATGAGTCGTCCACGGCGTGAACGGGATGAACGTCGGCGAGAGCGTCAGTCCAACTCGCCGGAAATCCTCCACAACCTGCACGAAATCAGCTTGCGTGTGACCCTTGTCCAGTTTCGCGAGCACCGCATCGTCCACCGATTCAACGGCGGACGTGACGAACAAACAGCCGGTCCGCTTGAGCACGGGCAGCATTTCGCTGTGCTGGCGCAGATGCTCGATCTTGATCGTGGCATCGTAACTGATCTGCGGAAATTCAGCATGCAGTGCTTCGACCAGCCGCTCGGCGTGCGTCGGCCCGTTCAGAAAATCGGGATCGCCGAACGTAATGTGTTGAGCTCCGGCCGCGATCTGGCGGCGTATGTCCTCCAGCACGACATCCTGCTGGACGACGCGAAACTTTCCTTCGTATACCGGCACAACAGGGCAATGCCGGCAGAGATGTTTGCAGCCGCGGCTCGCCTCCGTATAACCAACAGTGCGCTTTTCACCGGCAACGTGCAGGTGCGCGTAGCGCGACAGCGCTGGAAGCCCGGTGCGGTCCGGAGTCTGAAATTCCAGGCGTGTCAGCGAGACCAGCGGCTGCGGATTTGTATTGCCGTTGGCCACCGCAAGCAGGCCCGCCTCGAATTCGCCACCCAAAATATGCTGCACGCCCAAGTCGCGCAGGTACTCCTTGTTCATCGCCGCGTAAAGTCCGTAACAGCAGAGTTGCACGTCGGGATTGAGCAGCTTGACCTTCGCAATAGTTTGCGCCGATAGCCGCGTGGCCGTATGCATCGGCAGGTGGAATGCGACCAGCTGCGCTTCGCGTATTGCGAGTGCGGGCAGCGTGCCCACCGAGAGATCGACACAGGTCACCTGATGGCCGCCATTGCGCAGCCAAGCCGCGGGCGAAGCGAGTCCAAATGGCTGCCGGCCCAGATCGTAAGTGGAGATGAGGACTACGTTCAATGCGTTACTTCTATCTTGCTACAGTCCCGCGCCTGTCGAGGTGATGGTGAGCCGGCCGTGCTTCACGCCCTTCGTGCTGATCAAGGTGTCGGCAAGTTTTCGCACCTTCGCGGCCTTACCGCGCACGACCAGCACTTCGAGGCAATTATCGTGATCCAGATGAACGTGCAGCGTGGACAGAATGTTGTGGTGGAAGTCGTGCTGCAGGCTCGTGAGTTTCTCGCTCAGTTGCCGGACGTGGTGATCATAGACCAGGGTGACGGAACCAACGACGTCGTTCTCCGGCCGCTCCCATTCCTTCTCCACCAGCTCGTCGCGGATCAGGTCGCGAAACGCCTCGGAGCGGTTCGTATATCCCTTGTGGGAGATCAGAGCATCGAACTTGTCCAGCAGTTCAGAATCAATCGCCACTCCAATTCGGCTTAGTTCACCCATACACAACAGAGTATTCCGTTTGGGGCCGGGATTTGCAGAACACCTACTAAAGTAAAAATCGTGCTACTGTGAGATCGTCGAATGCATATTCCGGATGGTTTCCTCTCAACACCGGTTTGGGTAACACTGGATCTCGCCGCAATCCCTGCGGTGGGCTACTTCGCGCGCAAAGCGCATGCCGATATTGAGCAGAGCCGGATTCCGCTATTAGGCGTCATGGGCGCTTTCGTCTTTGCTGCGCAGATGATCAACTTCCCGGTAGGGCTTGGAACCAGCGGACATTTGGTTGGCGGAGCTTTGCTCGCCTGCACGCTCGGCCCTGCATCGGCAGCCATTGTGATGACTGCAATCCTGACGATTCAGGCGCTGATTTTCCAGGATGGCGGCGTGCTCGCGCTCGGCGCAAATATCCTGAATATGGCGATCTGCGGTGTACTGGCTGGATATCTGCCTTACCGCCTGCTGGGCAGCGGTCGCTGGCGCAAGACCGGGATTTTTCTTGGCGGCGCGAGTTCCGTAATGGTAAGCGCGAGCATGGCGCTGGTTCAGTTACTCGCGTCAGGGATACCGATGCAACCGGTACTGCTCGGCGTGTCGACCCTTCTGTTCTTGGTGAGTGCTCTGTTGGAAGGCGCAATCACAGTTGCGGTGCTGCAGGCAGTGGAAGCGATCAATCCCGAGTGGGTCAGCAAGCCGGAATCTTCGTGGAGGCCTGGAGCAGCGCTCGCGGGTGTGGCGATTCTGCTGGCAGCAGGCGGAATGATGATCGCGTCCGGCGCGCCTGACGGGCTCGAGAAATTCCTGGAGGGAACTGGAATCGAAGCGCCGAAAGCACTGCTGGCATCCCCACTGGCCGATTACGAAGCGGGAATCTTTCAAAGTGCGCTGCTGCGCAAGGCCAGCGCGGGATTGGCAGGCGTCGGCTTGATTTTCCTCGTTTGCGCCACTCTCGGCCGGATGCTCGCACGTCGAAGGAGTGCCTAGTGCACCACGTCGTGCTGGACCGCTGGAGCCGTGGACACAGTCCATTGCACAATCGTGACGCACGCGTAAAACTGATCGCACTGCTGGCGTTTCTGATCACGGTCGCGACCACCCGGCAGGGCACGCTCTGGGTCGCCGCAGGCTACGCCGCGGTATTGCTGGCAGGAATTCTGCTCGCGCGCCTACCGTTGCTTGCAGTGCTGTATCGTGCGGCTTTTGTATTGCCATTTTCAGCGACTTTCGCGATCGTAAGCTGGTTATCGGGCGATTTGCAACGAGCAGCAGCGCTGCTGCTGAAAAGCTATCTCTCGGCGTTCGCGGTATTGCTGCTGCTGGCGACCACGTCGCTGCCGGAGTTGATGCGCGCGCTGGAGACATTGCATGTCCCCCGCGTGCTCGCACTCGTCGTGCAATTCCTCTACCGCTATCTGTTCCTGATCTCCGGCGAGGCACAACACATGCTTCTGGCTGCACGCTGTCGTGCGCCGTTGCCGGCGCGCAGCGGATCGTTCAAAACGCGCTTCCGATCGGCCGCAGGCGCACTCGGAGTTTTGTTCGCTAGATCATTTGCTCGCGCCGAGGGAATTCAGAATGCGATGGCGGCGCGCGGCTTCGCGGGCCACTTTCCTACGCTGAGCGCTCGCAAGGCAACGTGGATAGCAATATGGATGGACGCTCTGTTTCTGGCGGGCACGCTGGCGGTGCTTCTGGCGTTACGGCTGGGAGCAAGGGCCTGATGGCACCGCTCATCGAAGTGCGCAACCTGCGCTATCGCTACGACGATGGGACGAACGCCCTGGACGGAGTCGATTTCACGCTGGAGCCAGGCGAGACGGTGGCGGTGCTCGGTGCGAACGGTTCCGGAAAAACCACGTTTGTTTTACACCTGATTGGATTACTGAACGGACAGGGTGATATCTCCGTCTGCGGATTGCCTGTAAAGAAGGAAAATTTCCCGACGATACGGCAGCGCGTCGGCATGCTCTTTCAGGAATCCGACGAGCAACTGTTCATGCCCACGGTGCTGGAAGACGTCGCCTTTGGTCCACTAAATCTCGGGCTGTCACAGCAGGCGGCAGAAGAGTGCGCCTTGGAAAGCTTGAGGGTTGTGGGCATGAGCCACGCCGGAAACAAAGCTCCTTATCATTTGAGCGCGGGCGAAAAAAGGCGTGTGGCTTTGGCAGGCATCCTGGCAATGAAACCCGAGATCCTTGTCCTGGACGAGCCCACGACTTTTCTTGATCCAGCGGGACAAAGGGAACTTATCGCTCTGCTGCATGACTTGCCGCAGACCAAACTGCTTGTCACTCACGATGTTCCCTTTGCCCGGATACTGGCAACCAGAGCAGTGTTTTTCGTGAAGGGACGGATTGTTGATAACGGGCCGCTCGAAGGGGTTGTAGAACGTCACCACTGGACAGTTGGTGCGGACTGACGACCGGCCCCAAGTTGATGAGAGGTTATTCTTTCGCCGGTTGGTTCTTGCGGTATTCCGCCCAGCGTTTCTTCTGCGCCGCAGCAATTCGCTTACGCGCGGAGGCGCTAAGCTCTCTTTTGCGTGCTGCCTTCAATGCCGGGATAGCAGGCGAATCGGCGACAACTGGAGCCTTCTTCCCCACCATTGATTTCACTTCTGAAATCTGATCCTCGATCCGTCTCTTCTGAGCCTCGAGACCTTCGAGAGCCGCCTGTAGCAACGAGGCGTTATCAATTGCGTTTGTCGTCTGACGTGCCACTTAAAATACTCCTCTGAAAGAAGTCCGATACGGGACTACTTCTGCGACGATTGTGCGGAATCGCAGAGGATAGTTACTGGTCCATCGTTTACTAAATACACAGACATCATAGCCTGAAACAGTCCGGTTTCGACATGAACTTGTTTCAACCGAAGTTACTGACGAAATGCTCGTACAAACAACGGGCTAGTTCCGGAGGCGCCGCCTGGTCGAAACTGGGCCGACGACCCTTGCGGACATCGCCATACAACGTGAACTGCGAAACGACTAAGACACTGCCGCCTGCTTCGGTAACGCTTCGATTCATTTTGCCGTGCTTCGTCCGGAAACAGGCGCAAGGTGACGGTCTTCTCCGCCAGATACTCGGCATCCCGCTCCGTGTCCGTGCGTGCGACACCGAGAAAGACAAGCAGCCCGGAACCAATCGCTCCAGTGACTTTACTATCGACCTCTACGCGGGCATCTTTAACCCGCTGCAATACAACGCGCATTCCGATTGGATCCGTGAGACCAGTATGCCAGACTATCTGCATGGGAATGATCGAAACATACGCGTACTCGCGCGCTGGGTTGTTGGGGAACCCCAGCGACGGTTATTACGGGAAAACCATTTCACTTCTGGTTCGGAATTTTCGTGCGCGGGTGTTGCTGTACCCTAGCGCGCGCCTGGAAATTCGCGCCTCGAAGGCGGATTTGCCGATATTCGAAAATCTCGACGATCTCTATAAGACCACGCGATGGCGCGGATACTACGGAGGCATCCGCATAATTCAGGCATTGATCGTCCGTTTTATGGATTACTGCCATGAACAGGGCATCGAGTTACCGGATCGGAATTTCACGATTGAGTACGAAACCAACGTTCCGCTGCGGTTAGGGATGGGCGGCTCGAGCGCGATTATCACCGCGGCGCTACGGGCCCTTTGCCAGTATTACTCAGTTTCAATTCCGCAACCGCTGATGCCGAATGTGGTCCTGGAAACCGAGACACGCGAGTTAGGCATGCCTGCCGGCTTGCAGGATCGCGTCGTACAAACCTACGAAGGCCTGGTCTTCATGGACTTCGCTAAGGAACTTATGGATCGGCAGGGCCATGGCAATTACGAGAAACTCGACCCGAAGCTGCTGCCCAACCTTTACATGGCCTATCGCACGAGTCTGAGCGAAGGGACAGAGATTTTTCACAACGATGTCCGCCAACGCTGGCGGGCCGGTGATCCGGAGGTCGTCAACGCGATGAAAACCTGGGCCGGTTACGCGGAACAGGGACGCGCGGCTTTGATGTCGCACGATTGGGTGACGCTCAATTGTCTGATCGACGCCAATTTCGATCTTCGCGCAAAGCTTTACAAAATCGATCCCGGCAATTTGGAGATGGTTCAGATTGCCCGCAGCGTGGGCGCATCGGCAAATTTCGCTGGTTCCGGAGGCGCAATCGTCGGCTCCTACACCGACGAAGCGATGTATCAGAACATTGTTTCCGAGATGAAGAAGGCAAATATCGCCGTGCTGAAACCGAACATCAATTCGTAGGTTCAGCCTAAGGTGATTCAATTGCTTAACTAAGCCCTTCCCCAGGGTTCGTGAACTCCGGAAAATGACGATAGATGCTGGTATGATTTACCGTTAACGTCGTTCGCGCCTAAGCATGCCCGGCGGATTCTTCCGCTTCGATAGCGGCAAGGGAAGGTCCATGAGTGGTTTCGGTGACGGCGATTTCGTGCGCCTGCGCGATCAGTATGGCAATGAATGGCGCGGGCAGGCAGAACGCCAACCGGATGACACAGTGAGATATCGCTTTCGCGATTCCGAGGGCAAAAGCATTACTGGCGTGTCTGACAGCTATGGTGTGATCCTGCGCGATGAGCGCGGTAACACCTGGCGTGGCTTCATCGATTAGGCTGACGCGCGTAGATCACCATATTCGTGGTACGCTCCACTTCTTTGTAATCAGCCAGCCAATCGCGTAAATCCGGAAATGCAGCGATTGCGAGCGCGGGATTGTAAGTTCCCAACCCATCCAGAATCCAATCCGGACGCGAGCGCGTCAGTTCCTCACGATTCTTCCCTAACCAGTCTGCCGGAAGCCTGCTGGCCTGTGTCAGATGCCGATCAGCCAGTACTCCTGTAAGAGGCTGGGATTCCAGAAAGCGCGAGGCGGCGGGCAGGCGTGTGTACGCATATACGTCAGGCCTGTAACCCCACACGAACAGCGTGTCCGTGGGCCGCGCATTTCGCGATACATAGCTCGACGCAGCGCGGCTGCCCTGGTCCATCAGAATGTCGTTCCAGTGATGTTCGCGGCCCAGCGCAAGATCTGCCGCGAGCGTGACGTAGCGCGGCGCAAAGCGCACCGCCGGAACCAGTAGCAGCAGCAGGATGACCACTCCGCGCTTGCCCAGCAACGTAATTCCGCGCGCACCGGCCAGTGCGAAGACAGGCAGCAGTTGCAGGTAATAACGTGGAAAGAAACGCCAGCCCAGCGTGATTGCGGCCAGCGAGAACAAGGCCCACACTGCAAAGCGCCAACGGTCTCGCCTACGATCCTTCCACCAGAACCAGAGCGCTCCGGCGACCAGGGCGGCATGGAATCCGAGCCAGTTCAACGTGCGCTGAAGGCCGTTGCCGACAGGGTTATCGACAAACGTATTCTGTGAGTAAAGCACGCCGAGTTGCCAGACCTGCAAGTAATACTCGCCGAGCGCACCACGCGCGGCAAACCACAACAAAACAGCGAGGTTGGGCAGCACGAAAACCGCCGAGCAAAGGCAGGATTTGCCGGTATTGCAGGATGCCGCAAACCGCGAGCACGAACAAAGCCTTGGAGTTGATGAGCAGTGCGATTCCAGCCATCGCTCCGCTTAGAAATGCTCTTTTGCGAATGGCGAAATAGACGGCTGCGAGATGCGGCGCCACCATCAGCAAATCCGCGGCCAGCGGCAGCACGGCTCCAGGAATTCCGAAGGTCAGGAAGAAGGCCAGTAAGCACGCTGCAAGCAGGCCTTCACGTTTACCCCAAAGCTGCTTGCCAAGGACGTAACCCAGCCAGGCGACCAGCAGCACATAGAGCGCTCCAGCAACGCGCAGAATCCAGCCGATCTGTGCGCCCCACAGCAGATAGAT
The DNA here is from genome assembly GCA_963793625.1 of Bryobacteraceae bacterium. Classification (GTDB taxonomy): domain Bacteria; phylum Acidobacteriota; class Terriglobia; order Bryobacterales; family Bryobacteraceae. The sequence continues at coordinate 21,450 of CAWCAT010000003.1, forward strand.
GCCTGGTACAAGCGGCGGCTTATCGAACCAGACGTCACGGTACAGCGCCTTGCCGTGGAGCATCTGCAAGGCAGCGGCCAGCGGCAGATCCTCCTCGGTCCAGAGGATGTTTACGTGACAGAGGCGCGTGAGAAGAACGAAAAAGAAGAGCAGTACAAAGACCGCTCGTGTCCTCACTTACGAGCCTTTTTCCGCAGGGACCAGGCCGAGCATGCGTTCGAGCCTTGCGCGGAATTCTTCACCGTAGTCAGGATCAGCCAATGCGAACTCGACGAAGGTCTCGAAGTAACTCGGGAAATTGCCGATGTCGTAACGTTTCTCCGTCGGCGGCAGCTTGAAGGCGAGCACGCGCTTGCCCTCATCGCACATGCGTTGAATCGCGTCAGTAATCTGAATCTCGCCGCGTTTGTCGGGCTGCACCTGACGAATCAGATCAAAGATCAGTGGCGAAAAAACATAACGTGCGGCGATTGCGAGATTACTCGGCGCATCTTGCGGCTTGGGCTTTTCCACCATGTTCAGCACACGGAAGAAATCGCCATCGCCATCTGCGGGCTGAACAATTCCGTAGTGGCTGGTCTCGCTCAGCGGTACCTCCTCGACGGCCACGATGCAACTTGCGTGGCGCGATTCAAACAGTTCGGTCATGCGCGCAACGGCTTTGGATTGCCCGTGCAGGCCGAGTATGGAATCGCCCAGCGCAACTACGAAAGGCCGCTCTCCCACAAAGTGCTCGCCGCATAGGATTGCGTCACCTAAACCCTTCTGCATGCGTTGCCGCGTGTAGAAAATGTTCAGCTTCAGCGCTTCGAATGCGATGTCTTCGAGCAACTCGGTTTTGTTGGTGGACGTGAGCACTCGAGTGAGTTCCGGATCGCTGTCGAAATGGTTCTCAATCGAGGTTTTGCTGCGTCCTGTAACGAACAGGAGTTGGTCAATGCCGTTGGCAACAAGCTCTTCGGCAACGTATTGCACGATCGGCTTTCTGGCAACCGGTAGCATCTCTTTCGGTTGGGATTTGGTAGCGGGAAGCAGCCGCGTACCGTGGCCCGCAACGGGAACAACTGCGCACTGGATCACCATTTGAATATATAACGAGTAGGTGACCCTGCACGCCGAAAAAAGTGACGCCGGAAATAGGCTGGACGTTTTCCTGCACGAAAAACTGCCGCAATACAGCCGCGCACGCCTGCAAAGCTGGGTCAAAGACGGACGCGTGCTAATTGACGGGAAGCCGGCGAAATCCTCGCAGACTCTGCACGGAACAGAAGTTATTGAACTCGAACCCGCGGACCTTCCACCACTTAAGGCTGTTGCGGAAGACCTGCCGCTCGAAATTTTGTATGAAGACCAGGATGTCATCGCGGTTAATAAGCCTGCGGGTGTGGTGGTTCACGCGGGCGCGGGAAATTTTAGTGGCACGTTGGTGAATGCATTGCTGCACCGCTTCGAAAAACTTTCCGGAGTGGGTGGGGACCTGCGGCCCGGCATCGTTCACCGCCTGGATCGATACACCAGCGGCGTGATTCTGGTGGCGCGCAACGATCAGGCGCATCGCAATCTGAGCGAGCAATTTGCATCTCGAAACGTGAAAAAGTTGTACCTCACCCTGGTGCATGGCAACGTCACACCGGAGGAGGCGCGCATCGAAAAACCGATCACGCGGGATCCTGCGCAGCGCGTCCGCATGACAGCGCGGCGCGGCTATGGACGCACTGCGATTACCGAGTACCGGGTGCTGCGGCACTACCCGAAATACACGTACCTCGAGGTCCGCATCGGCACCGGTCGCACTCACCAGATTCGCGTCCACCTGACGAGCATCGGTCATCCGGTGGCGGGTGATCGGCTGTATGGGGCGCCAGCCCCGGTAATCGATCGCGGCAGGTTTTTCCTGCACGCGCACCAGATCACTTTCACCAGTCCAGGTACCGGAGAAAAGGTCACCGTAACTGCTCCGCTTCCGGCAGAGCTTGAGGCATGGCTCGAAAGCGCCCTATAATTGAGGCAGGAATCTTCATGAAATCGTTGACCGGACTAGTTTTACTCGCGCTGGCCGCATCTTTGAGTGCTTCCGCGCAAACGCCCCCCGCGGCAGCGAAACCTGCAGCGGCCGAAAAAAGCGTGGATGATCAGAGCCGCATCGTGCTCGATGTGACCCGCGTCAATCTGCTCTTCACCGTCAGCGACAAGAAGGGGCGCTTCGTCACGGACCTCAAGCAAGAGGATTTCGGTGTCTTCGAAGCCAAGAATCCGCAGAAGATTCTCGAGTTCGTTGCCGAAACCGATCTGCCGCTGCGTCTCGCGATTCTGATCGATACGAGCAACAGCATCCGCGACCGCTTCAAATTCGAGCAGGAAGCAGCAGTGGAGTTCATCAATAATCTGCTGCGCCCGCGCCATGACAGGGCCATCGTCGTGAGCTTCGATACAGCGCCGGAGCTGATCATGGACCTCACGGACGACACCCAGAAGCTGGCCACCTCCATCCGCAATCTGCGTCCTGGCGGCGGTACCGCGCTCTATGATGCGATCTACTTCGCTTGCCGCGATAAGCTGATGCAGGACCAACCGCGCCACAAATTCCGCCGCGCCATGGTTGTTCTGAGCGATGGCGATGACAACCAGAGCCGTTACACGCGCGATCAGGCGCTGGAAATGGCCCAGAAGGCGGACGTGGTGATCTACAGCATTTCGACGAACATCACGCGCGTCGAAAGCGATGGCGACAAAGTATTGAAATATTTCGCTGGCGAGACTGGCGGAATGGCCTTCTTCCCCTTCAAGGTGCAGGATCTTGCGCAGTCTTTCGAGAACATTTCCAATGAGTTACGCCATCAGTACAGCCTGCTGTACCGCCCGGAACCGCTGCGTGCCGACGGTCTCTATCATGAGATCAAGGTAAACGTGAAGAACCGCAAGGATCTGCAGGTTAGGGCTCGCAAGGGCTATTACGCCCCCAAACTATAGCCCAAACCGAGCATAGGCGAAGAAAAGACGAAAATATTTCGAAGATAAGCGGACTTTTCAGGTTGAGCCACGCTATAATCTTCCTTTCTGGATATTTCCAGCCGAGGTAATCCGACATGGACGACAAAGAACGCCAGCGAGCCATTGCGCTCACGCTGGGCCAAATCGAAAAGCAGTTCGGCAAGGGCTCGATTGTCCGGCTGGGCTCCAACGAGACACTTCCGGTTCAGGTGATCTCCAGCGGTTCGATTTCCTTGGACGCGGCGCTCGGCACTGGCGGATTTCCGCGCGGCCGTATATGTGAGATCTTCGGTCCGGAATCGTCGGGCAAGACCACCATTGCGTTGCAGGTGATCGCGCAGGCTCAGAAGGCCGGCGGTATGGCGGCGTTCCTCGACGTGGAACATGCAATGGATCCGATCTACGCCGGGAAACTGGGCGTCGATGTGGATAATCTGCTGGTTTCGCAGCCGGATTACGCCGAACAGGCGCTGGAAATTGCCAACGCGCTGATCGCGTCGAATTCCATCGATGTCGTAGTTCTGGACTCGGTGGCCGCACTCGTACCGAAGGCGGAACTTGACGGCGAAATGGGCGATTCGTTCATGGGGGTGCAGGCCCGCCTGATGTCTCAGGCGCTGCGCAAACTGACAGGTGTCGTGTCGCGCTCCAACACCTGCCTGATCTTCATCAACCAGATTCGCGAGAAGATTGGCGTGATGTTCGGCAGTCCGGAAACCACCACTGGTGGCCGTGCTCTCAAGTTCTATTCGTCGGTTCGTTGCGATATCCGGCGCATCGCCGCCATCAAAGATGGCGATGTCGTGACTGGCAACCGCACGCGCGTGAAAGTGGTCAAGAATAAGTGCGCTCCGCCTTTCCGCGAAGCCGAGTTCGACATTCTCTACGGCGAGGGTGTCTCGCGTGAAGGCGACCTGATCGACCTGGGTGTTACAAAGAACATCGTCGAAAAGAGTGGGTCCTGGTACAGCTACAAGGGTGAACGAATCGGACAGGGTCGCGAGAATTCGCGGACGTTCCTCAAGGACAACCCCGACATTCGCGAGCAGATCGATGCGGAACTTCGCAAAGCTCTGGGGCTGATCCAGCCTGTTGTCGCGGATGCACCGGAAATGCCTGTGCCGGACATCAAAGCGGCGCCCGCTACAGTTCGCGGCAAGTAAGTCCTTCCTTTGAGCTACGGTGCCCACATTTAGTATCGTGGGTACCGTAGCTCATGAATTTCCTCAAAGCAGTTCCTTTTATCCTAAGCTTGGCCGTTGGCTTGTATGCCGCGGAGGGCAAGTGGACTCCGCAACAAGTCCTGAAACTCGATCCGCAGTGGTTGAAACAACAAGGACTGGAGGTTGCGCCGACGCGTCTCTGGGATCCCAAGCAGGGAGCAGGCTTGCTCTCGGCAGCGGTTAACATCGGCGGCTGTTCCGCCTCTTTTATTTCTGAACTCGGCCTCATCATTACGAATCATCACTGCCTGTTCTCGATCGTGCAGGAACACAGCACCGCCTCAAACGACATCATCACTAACGGATTTCTGGCGAAAACCCAGAAGGCGGAACTGCCGAGTAAAACCACTCGCGTGACCGTCCCCAGGCGCTTTGTGGATGTCACGAAGGATGTGTTGGCAGCCGTGCCGGCAGGCGCTGATGATCTCATTCGCCAGCGCTCGATCCAAGCGAAACAGAAACAACTAGTCGCCGACTGCGAAAAGCAGAAAGCGGCGCGCTGCCGCGTGGCGGCCTATGATGGGGGCCTGCAGTATTTCTTAATAGACACGCTGGAATTGCAGGACGTGCGCCTGGTCTATGCTCCGCCGCGCGCGATCGGTGAATTCGGCGGCGAAATCGACAACTGGATGTGGCCGCGCCACACTGGCGATTTCGCGATCGCCCGGGCGTATGTTGCACCCGACGGCAGTTCCGCTCGTTTCAGTGCGGCTAATGTTCCCTATCGGCCTCAATTTCATTTCCCGGTTTCGACGAAGGGCGTAGCGCCAGGCGATTTTGTCATGGTGCTGGGCTATCCGGGCACAACTTACCGCTCTTTAATCGCCGACGAAATGGCCGAGCGCCGCGACCTGTTCTTCCCACGCCGCGAGGAAGTTCTTGGTGAGTGGATTCGCATCATGGAAGACACAACCAAGAACAACAAGGCCGGCGCGATTGCGGTGGCCGCGAATTTGAAGTCGTTGTTCAACAGCTACAAGAATTCTCAGGGACAGCTTGCCGGTTTCCGCCGCGGCAACATTCTGGAGAAGCAGCGCGTGGCCGAAAATCAAGTCGCGTTGTGGGCTGAAGCGCGTCCACAATTCAAGGGCGCCTTGGCCGCACGCCGTGAGCTGATGGACCTGGTGGTTGAGCAGCGCAAGACATGGGAACGCGATTTTCTGCTGGGAGTCGCATCAGTTGGCCCAAAGGCTTTGTCACTTTCGACAACCATAGTGCGGGCCGCGTGGAACGGCAGAAGCCAGACGTCGAGCGCGAAGAAGCGTACATGGAGCGCGACCGCGCGCGCCTGCGCGATCGTCTGGAACGCGAACAGAAGAACTATTTTCCACCAGCCGACCGGGCCATGCTGGAAGCGTACGTCCGGCGCGCCTTGGCGCTCCCGGCGAATCAGCGTATCGAGGCCTTTAACAAGGCTCCTAACCTGGACCAGTTGTACGCCGGTACGAAGGTGCTCGATCTCTCCGAGCGCATGAAGATGTTCGAAGAAACTCCGGATCAACTGCTCGCCCGGAAGGATCCACTGCTCGATCTGGCCTTCGCTCTTGATGCCGATCTGCGCGCTTTGAAAGAGCGTACGGACCGCCGTCAGGGCGCCATCTCGCGCCTGCGTCCGGAGTGGCGTGCGGCCGTGATTGCCCATGCCGGTAAGCCCGTAGCCCCGGATGCAAACAGCACGTTGCGCGTTACATTCGCGCACGTGAGAGGTTATGAACCGCGCGACGGCGTAATCTACAAGCCGCAGACCACGCTCGCGGGCGTCATCGAAAAACACAGTTCGGAAGAGCCCTTCCAGGTGCCGGCAAAAATTCTTGAGGCGGCCAAACAGGGACGCACGGGAAGCTGGAAGGACGCACGGCTGAAAGATGTTCCGGTGAATTTCCTGGCGGATGCGGACACAACCGGCGGAAACTCCGGCAGCCCCACGCTGAACGGCCGCGGTGAACTGGTAGGCCTCAACTTCGACCGTGTCTGGGAGAACGTCGCCAACGATTTCGGCTACAACCCGGATATCGCCCGCAACGTGAACGTCGATATCCGCTATCTGCTCTGGATTCTGGATCAGGTGGAAGACGCCGACGCGCTGCTGCGCGAAATCAAGGTGCGTAAGTAGCGATAAACTTTTGCTGAGAGAAACCGAGTCCGTGCCCGCACCATTTCGTTTGAGAGACGGAAAGATGGAAGAGCGGGAACGCGAGCGACGCAAGCAGATCGATCTGGCACTGTTGCAAATGGACAAGCAGTTCGGCAAAGGCTCGGTACTGCGGCTTGGTTCGCGCAACGTTCTGCCGGTTTCGGTGATCTCAAGCGGCTCCATCTCGCTCGACTCCGCTTTAGGCGTCGGTGGCTTTCCACGCGGGCGAGTGATTGAAGTATTCGGACCTGAGTCCTCCGGCAAAACTACGATTGCCCTCCACGTTATTGCCGAGGCTCAGAAAACCGGTGGCACAGCAGCGTTTATCGACGCCGAACATGCTCTTGACCCTACTTATGCCCGTAAGCTGGGAGTGGACGTCGATAATCTGCTGGTTTCGCAACCGGACTACGGCGAGCAGGCGCTGGAAATATCAGCCGCACTGGTAGCTTCCAGCGCCATCGACGTCATAGTAGTCGATTCAGTCGCCGCCCTGGTTCCGAAGACGGAACTCGAAGGTGAAATGGGCGCCAGCTTCATGGGATTGCACGCGCGGCTGATGTCGCAGGCTTTGCGTAAACTGACAGGCAGCGTATCCCGCACGAATACCTGCTTTATCTTCATCAACCAGGTTCGCGAGAAGATCGGCGTGATGTTCGGGAATCCGGAGACCACTACGGGCGGGCGCGCATTGAAGTTCTACTCCTCCGTTCGAATCGAAGTCCGGCGCAATGCCGCAATCAAAGACGGCGATCAGATCGTGGGCAACCGCACCAAAATCAAAGTAGTGAAAAACAAGGTGGCATCGCCATTTCGCGAGGCGGAAGTGACGTCCTGTATGGCTTGGGAATCTCTCGCGAAGGCGATCTGCTGGACCTCGCCGTGGTCCACAACATGGTGGAGAAAAGCGGATCCTGGTACAGCTTCAAGGGTGAGCGCATTGGTCAGGGGCGCGAGAACGCGCGCAATTATCTGCGTGAACAACCCGAATTGAGAGACCGCCTGGACACGGATTTGCGCAGTGCCCTCGGACTAACCGGCACACCCGAAACCGCCGTCGCGTAGGTTTTCGAAGACTTCCAAAGCTCTAAAACATTCCTTTTAGCCCATGTTTTGGGCCTCAAAAATGAAAATAAGTGAAAAAGTGCCAAAAACATAGGGTTTTCGGGCACTTTTCCTCTTTACATCCGCTTTTGGCATCACTTATGATTAGACAGCAAAGACGACTCTAATGCGGTGGGAACGGGCCTCAAGCTAGACACCATCTCGCAAGAGAGGTTCAGTTTTTTAGGGAGAATTCGTAAGGAGCACTATGGCCGACAAATTGACGCAGACTCAGCTGGTAAAAGAACTGGCCGCCGCGGCGGAAGTTCCGAATAAGGTGGCGAAGGCCATCGTCGAGAACCTGGCGACTATCGCCGTTCGCGAGACCAAGAAGAATGGCGTATTTGTAGTCCCGGGTATCGGACGCCTTGTTCGCCAGGAGCGGAAGGCTCGTATGGGCCGTAACCCGGCAACGGGCGCCGCCATCAAGATCCCCGCCAAGAAGGTGGTCAAGTTCCGCGTAGCGAAAGCTTGCAAAGACGCAATCGTTCCGCCAAAGAAGACGAAGTAGTCTTCTGTTGTGAATTGAAAAAGCCCCGCGAACGGTCGCGGGGCTTTTTTAGTTTCGTAAATGAGTTCGCCGGAGTTGACATCCGCCCAAAGTGCGGGCGGCTCAGGAAGCCTATGCCTGCTTCTTCTCTTCGGTCTTTTCGTCGCTCTTCAAGGCGTTCTTGAAGTTCTTGATTCCTTCTCCTAAGCCCTTCGCAACCTCGGGGATCTTTTTCCCACCGAACAGCAGGACAGCGACACCCAAAATAATGAGAAGCTCAGGCAAGCCGATAGACCTCATATGGCCTCCTTTGTTAAGTCACCTATATTCTAACGGTATAGCGAACCACTCGGCAAGCGTCTCGCAGTTCGCCACACTTCTCCGGCATAGCTGGAGCGAGACCATCGTATACTAAATTCAGCCGCATGCGAGAGCCCGATGGCGAAGAAAAAGCCCAAATACGACAGCAAAAAGGAAGTTCGTGCGATTGCGCGAGAGCGCGTTGGCACGGTCAAACCCTCTCGCGTTCTGGCCGACAAGACGAAACGCGAAAAGCCGAAACACAAGGGATTGCCTCTGCCTGACGATCCCGATTAAGGCTAACCGTGTCTTTTTACGATGAGCATGACAGGTCCATGTACAATTTAAAAACCGCATTCACATTCACAATTGCAGCCCTCTTGCTGGCTCCAGCTTTGCCGGCGGCAGAGCATCATACCGGTCCGTCCGCAGCCGAAGCGCTTCAGAAACTGGTCGATGGCAACAAGCGGTATGTCAGCAACAGGATGACGCATCCCCACCAGAATGGAAAGCGCCGCACTGAAACAGCGGCGGGGCAGCATCCCTTCGCGATTGTCCTGAGCTGCTCTGATTCCCGCGTGCCTCCTGAGATGGTTTTCGATCAGGGTTTCGGAGATCTATTCGTGGTGCGCACGGCCGGTAATATCACGGACGATGTTTCGATGGGGAGCCTGGAGTACGGTGCGGAGCACCTGCACGTGCCGCTCATCGTGGTGCTGGGTCATGAACACTGCGGCGCCGTGGAAGCGACTTTGCAGGGCGGCGAGGCACCGGGGCATATTGGCAAGATCGTTGCCAGCATTCGACCTGCTGTCGATTCAGCGAAGGGCAAACCCGGCGATACGCTGCACAACTGCGTGGTCGCGAATGTGGAACGCGTGGTCGCGCAATTGAGAGCTTCGGACCCTATTCTGTCCAGCTTGATCCGCGAGCACAAACTACGAGTCGTAGGCGCGCGCTATAGTCTCGACACGGGCGCCATCGAAGTCCTGCATTAAGCGCTATTTTCCTCCGAAAATCGCTCCGATCAGCGCAAAGAGGATGCCAACCATCCAGACTGGCGCTGTTACGGCGAACCCTTTGCCTTTCGAAGTCTTGTAGAGACAAGCGAACGTCAGGCCGAGGATAATGATGTACCAGATTGTGAAAATTGAAAAGTAGTTCAACACGGCAAGCAGGAATCTGTTTGTACCTTCAGGCATGAACAGATCGAGACCGAACGCCGGACGCAGTTCGCGCATCGACTGTATCGAATCGCCCTTCATTTTCAGTACCAGAAACCCGGCTGCGTAGCCGACTGCGCCGATCAATCCAGAGGTAGTCAATAGCGCATAATTGTCACGGAACTTTGAATTCACGTCCATCACGGCGCAGGCCGCGGAGAGAATACCGGCTATCAACGCTGTCATCAGGCCTATCATCACAGGCATGAAGAACGCCATAAAACGCTGGGTCTTCTCAATCATCGGCAAGGACTTTTGCAGTTGCTCCGGGCTCATGTTGTTGGGGGGCTCGTACTGCATGGCTTGCAGTGACATCGGGACAGTCTGATACATGCAGGTGCCGATAATCAGTCCGCCGAGCAATAACGGCCAGAGCCATGACCAGGGCAGCCGGATATACTTCGCCGCGCTGCCGGGATCGATGAAGATATTGAACATTCCGAAGATCCGGCCCAAGAACCCGGGAGCTGGGTCCAAGTTCGATGCGACCACGGTGTCAGCCATTGTGATTCTCCTCCATGAGAGAGACATCGCCCAACATAGTTTGCGCGTTTGCGCGCCCGGTGACAAGCAAAAGTGCGCAGACAATCAACTGCAGCACGAAGTTGATCATTCGAGACTCCTCGTTCGTTAGAGTTTATCAGCATACAGATTACTATTTACAGAGCTGAATGTCGTTATCATGATCTTCATGAAGAAGTTTCTACCCCTGCTGCTCGTCGCCTGCCTGCACGCCGAAGAGAAGGTCGACTTGAACGTCGTCCACCAGATTCGCACGGAGGCATTCGAACGATCCAAGGTCTCCGAGCATGTGTTCTACCTGGCCGATTACTATGGGCCGCTGGTAGCAAATTCTGGCAATTTTCACGAGGCTGCGGACTGGGCCGTGAAGCGCCTCCAGGAATATGGACTCACTGGCGTCAAAAAAGAGCCCTGGGGTCCTTTCGGACGCGGCTGGCAGAATGAATACTTCTCGGCGCACATGATCGAGCCGCGCTATCAGCCGCTGGTGGGTTTTTCGCTGGCCTATACGCCGGGGACAAACGGGGCAATGACGGCAGAAGCTGTGCTCGCGCCGCTCAGCAGCGAAGCCGATTTTGAGAAGTACAAGGGGAAGCTGAAGGGCAAGATCGTACTTTACGAGACGCCGCGTGTGGTCAGCGCAACGCCAGCGGGCGGTTCGGTCCAAAGCGCTGAAGCCCGCTCCGGCCGCTATTCCGATGCCGACCTCGATCAACTTGCGAAGGCTCCCGAGCCCAGCACTCAACCGCGCGGTCCCGCCGAGTACCTGAAAATGCGCGAGTTCCGCAATAAGCTGAATAAATTCCTTTTGGAAGAAGGCGTGGCCGCAGCCGTGACCAGTGGACGCAATGGTGATTCGGGAACTGTTTTCGGTTCGCAGGGCGGTTCGCATGACCCCAAGAATCCGATACCGCCGCCGATGGTGGTCGTGACGGCCGAACACTACAACCGCATGGCTCGGCTGATTGAGAAAAAAATGCCAGTGAAGCTGCAACTTGAGATTCGCAACAAGATTACGGACAGTTCACTGGATAGCCTAAACGTTATTGCGGAACTGCCAGGCGGCAGGAAAAAGGATGAGGTCGTAATGCTGGGCGGGCACATGGATTCCTGGCAGGGCGGGACCGGCGCGACGGACAACGCATCCGGTGCAGCTGTCGTGATGGAGGCCGTACGCATCCTCAAGGCGTTGAATCTCAAGCTGGATCGCACGGTTCGCGTCGCGCTGTGGAGCGCGGAAGAGCAAGGCCTGCTTGGATCCCGGGCCTATGTGAAAGAGCATTTTGCTGATCGCGAGAAGATGGTTCCCAAGCCGGAACACGCAAAACTGGCGGCATATTTCAATTACGACAACGGCAGCGGCAAGATCCGCGGCGATATACCTCCAGGGCAACAATATGGTGCGCCCGATCTTTGAAGAATGGTTGAAGCCGTTCCATGATCTCGGGGCCACGACAGTGACGATCCGCAATACGGGTGGCACCGATCACCAGTCATTCGACGGCGTAGGTCTTCCGGGCTTCCAGTTCATCCAGGACCCGCTGGATTACATGACGCGCACGCACCACTCGAACATGGACGTCGTCGACAACACGCGCACCGCCGACCTGATGCAATCCGCCGCGATAATGGCCGCATTCGTGTACCAAGCCGCCAATCGCGAAGAGATGTTGCCCAGAAAACCGCTGCCAAAAGCGCAGGCTGGGCCGGGGTTTTAGTGTGAGATGGCGCTGTTGAAGCGACACTACTGGCTAGTGGGGACTAAGACACAGAAAGGCGGATCAAACGCTTCGCCGACATCTCGAACGAAGCCGCCGAAGGACCCAATGGACCGTTGCGCCGATTGCGAACGGTAATAGCACCAGTGCTGCCCAACCACAAACCGTTTGCATCGTGACAACGATATGGAATGCGGAGGACGGGCCGTTGTCTCCGTCGTACAAAGCGACTCTAAGCTGATTCAGCAGAAACCACAAAATAGGCATTGTCAGGAATGCCGGAACCACTATCCGGTACACCAGATTGAAAACGCGAGTTGCTAACATTCGGGTCTGGTTCACCATTCCGCTTTGTTACACGGTATCGTTCTTTGCGATTGAATTCAAAACTCCTGTCCCCCTATTGCGTGCATCCTATAGCCATGCACGATGGTTTGATACTGCTCACCGGAGCTTCGGGGTATGTTGGCGGGCGCTTGTTGGGCGAATTGGCTGGGCGGCGTGTGCGCTGCATGGCTCGGCAGCCGGAATACCTGCGCTCGCGCGTGCCTGCAGGCGTCGAGGTGGTCGCGGGTGATGTCCTTGACCCTGCCACGCTAATCGACGCGCTGAAGGGCGTGGAAACCGCCTTCTACCTGGTACACTCGCTCGGGGCCGGAGCTTCGTTCCGCGAGCAGGACAAGATCGGTGCGCGGCACTTCGGCGAGGCCTCGCGCGCTGCCGGAATCCGGCGGATCATCTACCTCGGCGGATTGGGTGATAGCAGCGCGTCGCTCTCCTCGCACCTGCTCAGCCGGCACGAGACTGGTGAAATGCTGCGTGCCAGCGGAGTGCCCGTAATCGAATTCCGCGCTTCCGTAATCATCGGCTCGGGCAGCCTGTCATTTGAACTCATCCGCGCTCTGGTCGAACGATTGCCCGTCATGATCTGCCCGCGCTGGCTCGATACGCCCGCCCAGCCGATCGGTATCGACGATCTGATCCGATATCTGCTGGCTGCCCTGGAATTGACCGAGAGGGGCAGCGTGATCTACGAAATCGGCGGCAGTGACGTCTCCTCATACGGCGAAATCATGCGCGAGTATGCGCGCCAGCGCGGCTTGCGCCGCTACATGATCTCAGTGCCGTTCCTGACGCCGCGCCTCTCCAGCCTGTGGCTCGGCCTGGTCACGCCAGTGTACGCGCGCGTCGGCAGGCCGCTGGTCGAAGGACTGCGCAACCCGACCGTCGTGCGCGACCAGCGCGCACTGCAGGATTTCGACATCCGTCCCGTTTCGGTTTCGGACTGCCTTGCGCGCGCGATCCGGCAGGAAGATCACGATTTCGCCCAGAGTTGCTGGACAGATGCGCTCTGCTCGGGCGGACCGAAGCAGCAGTGGGGCGGAGCGCGCTTCGGCTCCCGCATCGTCGAGACGCACACGGCGGAAACAACCGAAACTCCCGCACAGGCATTCCGCGCGATACGCCGAATTGGAGGCCGCAATGGCTGGTATTTCGGCAATATCCTATGGCGTCTGCGCGGCTATCTGGACCTGCTTACGGGCGGTCCGGGGCTGCGACGTGGACGGCGTCACCCCGAGACGCCTGAAGTCGGCAGCCATATCGATTTCTGGCGCGTGGAAGCGTACGAACCGGACCACGCGCTACGCCTGCGGGCTGAGATGAACCTGCCCGGCCGCGCGTGGCTCGAATTTCAGGTTGATCCGACGCCGAACGGCTCCGTCATCCGGCAAACCGCGATCTTCGATCCCATGGGCCTGGGCGGGCTGCTCTACTGGTACGCGCTCTATCCAATCCACCGCGTAATGTTCAAGGGAATGCTGCGCCGAATCGCAGCAACTCACGCGTAGAATGGTTTCATCATGACCAAAATCCTGATGGTGGCTTCCGAGGCTACGCCGTTCGCCAAGACGGGCGGTCTTGCGGACGTGATAGGCGCGCTGCCCCAAGCTGTACAGCAGCAGGGGGAGGATGTCGGTGTTCTCATACCGCGCTATCGTGGCGTCTCGCTGGAGGGCGCGAGCCGGATTTATTCAGATTTGACGGTCTGGCTGGGACTCAAGAGTTGGACAACCAACCTCTACCGCGTCCAATCAGGCGGCGTGCCGTATTATCTGCTGGATTGCCCGGCACTTTACGATCGCGATGGACTGTACGGCAACGCTGACGGGGACTTCCCTGACAATCACATCCGTTACGGCGTACTGTCGCAGGCTGCGCTGGCGATTACGCGACACGTTTGGCGGCCGGACGTGATTCATTGTCATGATTGGCAAGCCGCGCTGGTGCCCGTTTTCATGCGAAAACTGCTTGCGCTCGATCCAACATTTATGGCAATTCGCGTTCTTTTCACGGTGCATAATCTCGGCTACCAGGGCAAGTTTCCGGCCTCTATCGTGCCCGAACTGGGACTCGATGTGAGTATGCTTCCGCCGGACACAAAAGGCGAAGTAATTTTCATGAAAGCCGCGCTGCAACTCTCGGATGCAATCAGCACCGTGAGCAAGGGCTATGCGCGCGAGATTCAGACACCGGAACTAGGCTTCGACCTGCAGGACGTATTGCAGGCCCGCAAGCAGGCGCTGTTTGGAATCTTGAATGGCGTCGATTACACGGCCTGGGATCCGGAAACAGACGACCTGATTGCCGCTAATTATTCCGCCGAGGATCTGTCCGGGAAGGAAGCCTGTAAACGAGATTTGCTGGCAACCATGGGACTGCCCGAAGCCAACATGCAGCGGCCCGTAATCGGCATGGTCACGCGATTCATCAACCAGAAAGGCTTTGACCTGATCGCGGAAATCGCCGCGGAATTGGCAAAAGAGGATATTGCGCTGGTGGCCCTGGGCACCGGCGAGCCGCAATATGAGACCTTGCTCCAGGACCTGGCCGCGGCCCACCCGGATCGCTTTGCCGTGCGTATCGCTTACGATAACCGCCTGGCCCACAAGATCGAAGCAGGCAGCGATATCTTCCTGATGCCGAGTTGGTTTGAGCCCTGCGGACTCAACCAGATGTACAGTTTGCGCTATGGCACCGTGCCAGTGGTTCGCGCCACCGGCGGTCTGGATGATACCATCGATGAGTTGACCGGTTTCAAGTTCCGGGAGTACACCGGAGCGGCATTGCTGGCGTGTTTGCAAGACGCGTCGGCAGCCTGGCGAGACCAGCCAGCCTGGAGATCCATGATGCGCATCGGAATGCGAAAGGATTATTCCTGGAGTTCGTCGGCTGTGGAATATGGGGCTTTGTACAAGCGCCTGCTGGTTGAATCTTCGCGGGCGGCAAGATCATCAAAATAAGAGGAGATAGAAAAGTAACATGGCGGGTCAGAACACTCTGAATTTTACAGACGCATCCTTCGATAGTGACGTTATCAGCTCCGAAAAGCCGGTGCTGGTCGATTTCTGGGCCGAATGGTGTGGGCCATGCCGCATGATGTCCCCGACCATTGACGCTGTTGCCGACGATTACGCCGGGCGCCTCAAGGTCGGCAAAGTGAACGTCGATGAAAATGGCGGCATTGCATCACGCTTCAACATTCGCGGCATTCCAACGCTGCTGCTCTTCAAGGGCGGGCGCGTGGTCGAACAGAAAGTCGGCGCGGTTGGGAAGACCGATGTCCTCAAAATGATCGATTCCCATATCTAAAATCACTTCAATCACTTCTCCTCAGAGGCCGGTCCGAACAGGACCGGCCTTTCGTGTTTAAAATCACTTTTCATTCAAACTTCTGGCTGGTGGCTCGATGAGAGCCATGAGGTTTGACAGAATGATTGAGTGGTTTCCGTGGAAAGACGAATACTCTGTTGGCATTCCGCAGGTTGACAGCGAGCACAAACGCCTGATCGCCCTGATCAACAAGCTGCAGGACGCGATGACCAGCGCGCAGGGGAAGAACGTCCTCGGATCGGTTCTGGACGAGTTGGTCTCCTACACCTTTGTGCACTTCAACGCCGAAGAGGCCTTGATGCAGCGCTACGATTTCCCCGATCTGGTGGATCATCAGCTGGAACACGCCCGCTTGAAAGCCGCCGCGCTCAAGCTCAACGAGGATTTCCGCAGCGGACGCGTCACCATGACTGTTCAGGTGATGCAGTTCCTGAAGAACTGGCTGCAGGGACACATCATGCACCGCGATCAGGAATACGCGAAGTTTATTCGAGCGTCAGAAATGGCTGCGAAGGTTCCGGAACGAATCCACGCATAGTAGCCGGCCCGGTCCGGAGCGCAGTTCTTCGCGTTCCAGGACCCAGGTGTCGGCATGCGGGATAAACACTGCGTTGAGTCCGGCAGCGAGCGCCGGATTCACATCGGATTTCGGCGAATTACCGATCATCCAGGTTGCGAAGGGCTCCAGGAGCTGTTCCCGAATGAGACGCGTGTACGAAGCAGCGTCTTTCTCCCTGACAATCGCCGTATGGCCGAAGTAAATGCCCAGGCCGGAGCGATCGATTTTTAGCTTCTGCTCCTCGGGATGTCCCTTGGTGAAGAGCGTTAAATTGTGGCGGGACGCCAGATACTCCAGCGTCTCAGCCACGCCGTCTATCAGTTCAACGGGCTGCTCCATAATGGCCTGTGCAAATCCGAAAATTCGCTCCAGGTCTTCTGCATGAATTTCACGCTCGCACAGGTGCCTATAACACTGCTGCATATTCAGGCCGAAGTTCTGCGAACCGTAGCCATGAATGCGGCTGTTGACCGCTTCAATTTCGTCCAGAACCGCGCGAACTTGTTCCGTTGTAAGCGTGGAATGGTCCAGAAAGCCGGCGAATTCGTCAAATGCGCGCAGAAAGTAGACGTTATTTTCCCAGAGGGTGTCATCCGCATCAATGATCAGGTTCTGCCGTGTCACTTATCGACAGATCGCACACTGCGGCGGACCCGGTCAAGTCAAGTTAATTTTTGTAAAAAGACCTCTTAATCCCCTTTTGTAAAGTTATATTAAGACTCGCCCCCGCCCTGTACACCAATGGGCTCTTTAAGCCATCCAATTGCGCTTGGTGGAAGTGCCAGATATCAGGGGGTTAGCAGAAGTGTTTTCGATTTTTGACGTCCGTCACGGACTTTTACGAGCGAGTTTGCTTCTAGGTTTTTGCGCGGCACTGGGAGCCCAGGAAACGGCGACCTTATCCGGTACCGTGTTCGATCCGAGCGAAGCCGTAGTTCCAGCTACAGAGGTTACGCTTAACGGAGCGGCGCATGGCATCGTGCGGCAGACGAAGAGCGATGCTGCCGGCGTATTTTCATTCGATTCTCTGCCGCCGGGCGAATATACGCTCGACATCAACAAAGTCGGCTTCAAGAAGATGAGGCTGGAACACGTGCAACTCAATATGCGTGATCGTCAGTCCCTGCGCATCGATTTACGCATCAGCGCGGCGGCATCCACCTCCGTCGATGTAAGCGACGCAGCGACGATTTCAACAGACATCTCCACGGGCGCGGCGATTGAGCACGATTACTCGCAGAATTTGCCGGTGAACGGGCGTGACGTGCAATCGCTGATACGAATGTCGCCCGGTGTAGTCAGCGCCGGATCGGCTGGCGAGGTCAATGCCAATGGCCTGCGGTCGAACACGAACTACTACACGATTGACGGCGTCAGCGCGAACCGTTCCATGGGAATGGGCGGGGGCGGTGGTGGTGGCTTTGGTGGACGCGGTAGCGGCGGTCCTGGCGGCATGGGTGGCGGAGGCAGTATGGGCGCCGGGCCTGGAGGCATGGGCGGCGGTTCGATCGACGGCATGTCGCTCGATTCCCTGCAGGAAGTCCGCGTGCAAACATCCACCTTCGCGCCGGAGTTTGGCCGTTCTCCGGGCGCGCAGATTTCGATGATGAGTCGCGGCGGCTCCAATAGATTTCACGGTTCGGCTTCGGAGTATTTTCGAAACGACAAGCTAAATGCGAACGATTGGTTTGCCAACAGCACTTCCTATCCCCGCGCGGAGATGCGCCAGAACCGTTTCGGCGCAGCCTTGGGCGGGCCGGTGCGGCACAACCGGACATTCTTTTTCGGCTCCTACGAAGGGCTCCACCTGAGGTCGCCGCAAACCGTGCTTGCCTCGGTTCCGGATTTGAAAACACGCCGATCCGCACCCGCGGCCCTACGCATTTACATGAATGCATTTCCGCTGCCCAATGGCCCGGATCAAGATGACGGGGCGGCTGCCTTCAATTCCGTCTTTTCCAATCCCTCTGAATCGAACACTGGAAGTTTCCGTCTGGATCACCGTTTTAACGATCGTTGGACTGCATTCGCCCGCTACAGCAATTCCGTCTCAGACGGAAACTCGCGCGGTTCTGAAATGACATCTCCGAACATGATCAGCACTCGCAATTCAAAGTCGCAAACGTACACCGGATCTCTCATCCGCATGTTCAGCGCGCGCACCACCAACGATCTGCGGGTGAACTATTCGCGTTCGCAAACGGACATGAGTTCGGCCATGGATAATTTCGGCGGCGCGGTCCCACTCACGGGATCGCAGGTATTTCCCGCGGGAGTGAATCCGGCGGATGCCCAGTTCAACCTCTCAGTGATGGGTGTGGCCGGATACTCCTTCGGAAGCGGCTCCAAAAACCGCCAGGAGCAAATCAACGTGGTGGACGGCCTCACCTCCATCATCGGCAACCATTCCTACAAGATTGGCGTCGATTACCGGCGCACCAGCCCAACGTACTTCAGAAAGCCCTACAGCTCTGGGGTGACATTCAACGGACTCTCTGGAGTTGACGGCGCACTGGCGTCCGGCACCACGCTCTCGGCTGTCGTAACTTCGAACGAACCGGTGGTCTATCCGGTTTACACCAACTTCTCTTTCTATGCCCAGGATTCGTTCCGGGCCGCGGAGCGAGTCACTCTCGTTTACGGCCTGCGCTGGGACGTCAATCCGGCGCCGGGCGTTCGCCAGGGACCACGTCCGTACGCGCTCGAATCAGACATGCCGCTGAGCGGGGTCACGCAGAGCGAAGGGCTGTATCAGACACGCTGGCTGGATGTCGCACCACGCCTCGGACTTGCTTATCAGATCGACAACACCCCCGGCCGCGAGATGATGTTCCGAACTGGCATCGGCGCATTTTATGACATGGGCTACGGCATGAGTTCCGGCGCCTTCAACGGCGCGCCTTATTCGAGTGTCAATACGCTGACCTCTGTCGTATTTCCGCTGACCGCAACTGATATGAAAGCACCCGCACTGCCGCCCGTGCGCCCCTTCGGGCAAATCGTGGCGGCGGATGTTTCGCTGAAATCGCCGGTCGTGATTCAGTGGAATGCGACCGTGGAGCGCTCATTCGGGCGCGGCCAACTTTTGAGCCTCGGGCTACATTGGCTCATCCGGACGCCGGTTGCTGCGGACGGAATCGACGCCGTCGTACACCGGGGCTTACGACATGCTGATGCAGACCAGCAATGGCGCGAGTTCCACGTACAAGGGCTTCCAGGCGCAGTTCCGCCGCCGCATGGTGAAGAACCTGCAGATGCAGTTCAGCTACACGCTGGGGTATGCGAAAGATACTGCGTCCAACGACATGGGGATGGCGGGCTTCGCCACTTTGAGTGACACCGAACCAGCGGACTCAGATTTTGACATCCGGCACAACCTGAACTATTCCGGCTCTTACCGTTTGCCGGGGATAAAAACACCGATTCTGCGCACCTTGTTGAATGATTGGAATGCCGACTGGATAGCGACTTACCGCAGCGGACTTCCGTTCAACGTGCAGGGCGTAAGCGGCAGCGCAAGCACTACCACCAGCACTTCCACATCGACCACTTCCAGGCGCGGAGTGTTCGCGCAGGTCCGGCCTAATCTGACGGGCAAGCCCGTGTGGATTTCCGATGCATCCGTGCCCGGCGGCAAGCGGCTGAATCCAGATGCGTTTTCAGCGCCTTCCGGCTATTCCCAGGGAAACCTGGAACGCAACTCGCTGCGAGGATTCTCGGCAACTCAGGTCGATTTCTCGCTCCGGCGCCAGATTACACTGCATGAATCGTGGCGGCTTCAGATCGCGGCGCAAGCGTACAACGTGCTGAATCACCCGAACTTCTCAAATCCTTCCGGGATGGAAGGGGCCAACATGTCGAGTCCGAATTTCGGCATTGCAACCCGGATGGCGAATCAGGGTATGGGCGGGGGCGGCTCGATGTACGGCAGCGGCGGTCCGCGTTCAGTAGAACTCACGCTGCGCCTGCAGTTTTAGGAGATACAAAGTGAACTGGAAAAATCTAATCGCAATCATTCTCGGTGGCGTTGTGTGCAGTGCGGCGCTTTTAGGGCAGGAGGTTGAAGACACCGGCAGATTTTTGAAGCGCTTCGCGATCGGCGGTCGAATCAGCACGATGGGTTTGGGCCTGCTGAAAACCGGAACAACCACACAGACCTCCACGGCGCTCGAACATGACTACACCGTCGCCTCGAATTCCACACGCGTCGGAGGAGGACCAAGCCTGGAATTCAAGGTCACTCCGAAACTATGGATCAGTGCGGACCTGCTGTATCACCGCTTCGGCTACAGGACCAGCATCGATACTTACACCGGCACGGACAACGCCGATACCACCACCGACGAACGCACCAAGGTCAATGTTTTGGAGAAGACCCGAGCGTCTCTATGGGATCGTACCTGTCGTCGCGCACTATGCATTTTGGCAGCCGAAGAAACGCATGAAGCTGTTTGTCCTTGGGGGCGTGACTGCGCGGTACGTCAATAGCATTCGCACCGCCACGGAAACGGATGACGCGAAGGCCAAGACATGCTGCAGTGACACGCCTGTGAAGCCCGCGCACAGTCCGGCGACCGGCTGGGTAGGCGGCCTCGGTGTGCGGATGCTGGATGAGTTCGGATTCAAAATGACACCGGAAGTACGCTACACGCGCTGGAAGACAGACGCATTCAGTGGATCCCGGGCTCAGACACAAAAGCACCAATTGGAAATTCTGTTTGGGGTCACTTTTTAGCACTATGACTCGGACTCTTTTTCTTTTCCTTTTCGCATGGACTGCGGTTGCACAAGTTCCGTATGTAATGGAAATTGTAGCTGGATCCGGACGCGTCGATTCCGCACCCGCGACCGCAGCGTTTCTCGACGGGCCCGCCGGCCTGGCGCAGGACACTGAGGGCAACGTTTACATCGCCGAATCGAAAGCAGGAATCATTCGGCGCGTCCGCCCCGATGGCACGAGTGAGCGCTTTGCCGGCTCCGGTGTGATCGGCGATGGAGCCGAGGGAGCGCCAGCGCTGGAAACAAATCTCTCCGCGCCGGCGCACCTGTTGATGGACCTCGATGGCGGTCTAATCTTCGCCGATGTGCAGGTCTGTCGAATCCGCAAGGTCCGCAAGGACGGAATCATCGAGAACCTGGTTGGGACCGGTAGTTGCACAGCAGCATCGGGGTTCGGGGGCGGCGGGTTTGGCGGTTCCAGCAACCGCAATCGACT
The DNA here is from genome assembly GCA_963793625.1 of Bryobacteraceae bacterium. GTDB lineage: Bacteria > Acidobacteriota > Terriglobia > Bryobacterales > Bryobacteraceae. The sequence goes on from CAWCAT010000003.1 coordinate 42,601, forward strand.
GGCCAGCGAAACGCAAATCTCGGGTATCGGAGGTCTCGCGCTGGACGCGTCCGGCCTGCTGGTTTTTTCCGAGCAGAACGCGAACGTAGTCCGCCGGCTGGACAGCGATGGTTATGCGCGCATCATCGCCGGGACAGGCGCTTCGGGTTTCTACGGCGACGCCGCGGAAGCAATCTATGCCTCGCTGCGTGCGCCGGCCGGACTCGCATATGACGGCCGTGGAAATCTCTATATCGGTGACGGCACGAATTGCCGCGTGCGGCGAGTTGACGCCGATGGCATCATTACGACCGTTGCAGGAACATCAGCGTGCGTGACCACATCGACCTCGTTCACACCAGGACCAGCCACGGCGCGGTCGCTCGGCCGCATTGGTGCGCTCGCGTATGATTCGATTTCAGATTCGCTGTACATTGCTTCGCCCAGCATTTTCCGCGTGGTGCGGCTCGCCATCGCTGATGCTCGTGTGTCGGCCTTCCTGGGTAATGGCAGGCTCGGGAATGCCGAAACGACAGATCCGCTGGCCGTGAACATCAATGACGCCTCGGCGATTCTTGTATCCGCCGACGGTGGAGTCATGGTGGCGTCCAGCAACTCATTCCAGGTATATGCAGTCAAGGACGGCGAAGTGCGTCCAAGCGCCGGCAAGTGGCCGCAGGTAGCTGAGTATCCGCCTGCCCTGGCGACGGAACTGGTTCGCCCGAACGGTCTCGCCATAGTACAGGATTCATTGCTGATCGTGGACAGCGGCGCAGGGCGGATCCTGCGCTATCAGGCTCCTGACGTGGTCTCCGCAGTCGCCGGAGTACGCTTTCCTACGGGCTACTCGCAAGGCGATAACGGCCCCGCGCTGGATGCCGCCTTGCGCGAACCGTCCCGCGTGCTTGTGGCTCCTTCGGGTGAACTCTATTTCACAGAACTCTCCCGCATTCGTGTGATCAATGGTGAGGGAGTGATCCGCACGTTGCTCGATCTTCTGGATGCGCCGGCCGGTATCGCGTTCGACCCCAATGGCAATCTGGCGTATTCGGAATCGGGTTCGCATCGCATCGTGCTCTATGACGTCTCCACGAAAACCAAAAAGGTGATCGCAGGCACCGGGACAGCCGGTTTCAGTGGTGATGATGCCGCGGCAACCAGTGCGCTGCTGAATTCGCCGGGCGACCTCGCCTACGATTCGAAAGGCAATCTGCTGATAGCGGATCGGGCGAACCGGCGCATTCGCCGCATCACTCCCGACGGCATCATCAATACCGTCGCGGGCTCCTCGCGGGGCTTCAGTTACGACAACATCACCGGACAACCCGGTAACGATGTTGGCTTAGGCGAGATCAAAGGCATGGCACTGGACGCCTCAGACAATCTCTACATCGCGGAAGCCCAACGCATCACCGTAATGGACACCGCAGGCGCAATGCGTATCCTGGCCGGATTCGTTGCAGAAGATGACAACGGCGAGCGTACTTATCGCAATGGAGAGTTGAACGGCACCGCCGGACTTGCGGTCGATGCAACTGGCCGTGTGTACGTCTCGCTACCGCAGGAAGGTCGCATCGCCGTACTGACGCCACAGAAGTAAGATTGCAACCCCCGCCCCGCGCTATCGCGGGCGATAGGGAAGGTAGCCGGCCGCACCCGCGCAAGAGAGCAAAGGATAACGCGCGGGGTCGGCCAGGGCAGCGAGTTCGGGCAAACGAACGTCGAGTTGATAGAGCCCAATCCAGCCGGGCGCTAATCCGGCAAACAGAATTTCGGCAGCAGGATCCTGTGAGGGCACACCCGACCTGAGCGTACAAGCGAGCGGACTGTGCGTCACGCGTGACAATGGGTTCGCGCTGGCGGCCTGGCCAAGGGGCGGAGTCGGTTCGACAGGCCCGAAGCCGCCGCCGTAGACATGCACGATCTCTCCAGGAACCGAAGGATCAGACGTGGTCACAGGGCCGCGGAAGTCTTCGTGAAGAGCCGTGATGAGTGGAGGTGTTCCACTGGTGTACCAAAAAGGATTGAAACTCTTGACTATGAGTATCCCTGGTAGCACGCTCGCGACAAAAGGACCGTTCGGCTGCGAAGCGATCACGAGTTCGGGCCAACCGCTCGCCGCAGGTGCGTCGTAGGGCACCTGGAATGAGATCAGTTCCGGGCCGCTATGTAATGCAGCGGCAACGGTGCCACCCGGAAGTCGCACTTGACTGACTTCGGGAATCGACAACGCCCGAAAATCGTAGGTGCT
>CAWCAT010000004.1:0-588710 GCA_963793625.1 Bryobacteraceae bacterium
GGCTCTTGATCAACAACGGGGGAGGCCCTCGAGAATCCCGGATTGATAAAACAATCTTGGGAGAAAAATTTTGATCGAATCCGAGACCCTATTAGGCCTACCCCAGTATCAGATTACAACCATCACCAAGAACGGTGCAGGCGTGCGGATCGGGGCCCGGTATGACGGGCCACGATCGTGCGCCCATTGCGGCGGCACGCGACTGCACAGCAAAGGCTGGTGCAGTCGGACCGTGCGCCACGAGGATTGGGGCCTGCGACATTGCTCGCTCGAAATTGAAGTCCGCAAGTTCCTGTGTTTGAGCTGCGGCAAGCAGTCGCGCCAGCGACTGCCAGGTATCCTGCCCTGCCAACGAGCGAGCGAGGCCTTTCGAGAAGCGATCTTTCAGCAGCACCTGGATGGCATCAATCGCAGCCGGCTGGGCCGCCGCGAAGGCATCGGCGCCGCGACTGTGCAACGCCATTTTCAGCATGGACTGCGGCGCCAATTCAATGAATGGCATCCGCCGCGTTGCCCGATCGTGCTCGGCATCGACGAGCACTTTTTCACCCGCCGCAAAGGCTACGCCACCACGCTTTGCGATCTGCGCCACCATAAGGTTTACGATGTGGTGCTGGGCCGCTCGGAACTATCGCTGAGCAGCTATTTGGCAGGTTTGGAAGGTAAATCCGAAGTGCGCGTGGTGTGCATGGATCTGGCCAGTGTGTATCGATCAATCGTGCACCAGCATTTTCCCAACGCGCGCATTGTGGCCGATCGCTTCCATGTCATTCGCCTGATCAACCATCACTTTTTAGCCTGCTGGCGCGAGATCGATCCGGTGGGCGCTAAGAATCGTGGTCTGATGTCGCTGATGCGCCGCCACCGCCATAATCTGAAACCGGAGCAGCAGATCCGACTCGCACAGTATTTTGCCGAACATCCTGCCTTGGAACTGATCTACCGTTTCAAGCAGCGCCTGTGTTACCTGCTGCTGAAAAAGCATCGCACACGCAAGCAATGCGAGAAACTGGCCCCGCGTTTTCTGCGTGCCGTGGACCAGTTGCGGCAGGCCGGCCTGCCGCAACTGGTCCAGCTTGGGCAAACTCTATACACCTGGCGCAACGAGATTGCGACCATGTGGCGGTTCACGCGCAACAACGGAATCACTGAAGGCTTTCACAACAAAATGGAATTGATCAGCAGGCAGGCATACGGTTTCCGCAACTTCGAAAACTATCGTATGCGCGTTAAGGTATTATGTTCGTGAATCAGTCTGGGATCCGGGGTCTCCCCCGTTGTTGGCGTAGAGCCTTGTAAGTTATTGAAAAGTGGTGGGCCCGACAGAACTCGAATCTGTGACCTCCTGCGTGTCAAGCAGGCGCTCTAACCAACTGAGCTACGGGCCCGTAGGGGTGGGCAAACCCTGAGTATAGCACGGGTTTTGCTGGATCGAAATCAACCTTCCAGGATCGCCTCGATCGTACCCGGGGCATTGCCTTCCAAGCGATTATTCACGTAAATGTAGGCCTCCTGCCGGTTCTGTTTGGCTCGGGCTATGATCTCGCGGATTGCGGCTCGGGTATCTGGATTTGGGTCCTGAATAGCCTTGTAGGGCGAAAATTTCTCCACCGCGTGCTCGTAATAACGACCCTGACGCAGCAGCGCGCGCACCACCGTATGATCCGCGGTAAAAGCGCCCGGAATTTCGACCTGCGCGCTTAACTCAGGCATCCGCGTCCAGGCGTTAAACACGTGGGCGACACCGTGACTGCGCAGGCAATCGAAATAGTCCGGCTCCAGGAATTCCGGGTTTCTAATCTCGACCGAATAGCGGAATTCCGGAGGTAGCACCGAGAGAAAAGGGTCGAGCGACTTCAGAAAATCCCCCGTGGAGGCGATCGCCTTCTTCGGGAAGCAGCCAAATTCAAAAATCAGCGTTGAGACTTGTGGGCGGTAAGGCTGCAGCAATTCCGCAAACATGGTCTTAAACAACTCCACATTCAGGAAGCTGGGGTTCTCCTGCCCTGCCCTCGGGCCGTAGCGCGCGTGCACCGGATACGTGCTCACCGTGATCTCTTCCGGCACTTTGAACGCGAACTGCAGCGAATGCGGCGCAGATCCGAACAAACGGCTCCAGTATGCCGGCGATGGGAACTGATAGAACGAGAAATCACCGCACACACTTGGGAAGACTTCAGCGTATTCGTTCAAGCATTCAGCTTCGAACTTTGCACGTGAGAATCGACCCCGAGTCATGTAGCGCTGCTCGGTGTAGACCTGTCCCAACCAGCCCTCGTACTTCCAGGAACTGGTGCCGATGTAGATTCCCTGCTGTGAAAGTTCTTTAAGTTTCTCTGCGAGTTTCGTCCGTTGAGAGAAATCCTGCTCGTCAAAAAGTGGAAGCATCCAGTGGGACCTGCTTCTATTGTCTCGAATTATGCTGGTAAACTGAAGACGAGCTTATGCTCTCGATCGTCATCCCGATACATAACGAAGAGCCTGCGATCCTGCCGCTCTATGACCGCCTCACCAGCGTGCTGGAGAGGGTGCAGAAGCCCTACGAAATTATCTTCATCGATGATGCATCCACCGACCGCAGCTTCGATCTGCTGGCCAATCTGGTTGAGACCGATGGACGGCTGAAGGTCATCCGATTGCGCCGTAATTTCGGGCAAACCGCGGCATTGGCGGCGGGCTTCGACGAAGCGCAAGGGCAACATCATTGTGTCGCTCGATGGCGACCTGCAGCATGATCCCGACGATATCCCGGCGCTGCTTGCCAAGATCGAAGAAGGCTACGATATCGCCAGCGGCTGGCGCAAGAACCGCATCGACAACGCGGTCACGCGCAAGATTCCTTCGCGCATCGCGAACTGGCTGATGGCGAAAATCTCCGGCCTGGATCTGCGCGATTTCGGTACAACCTTCAAGGCGTATCGCGCCGAAGTTTTGAAGGACGTTAACCTGTACGGCGAATTGCACCGCTTCATTCCCGCGCTGGCCAGTTTTTATGGCGCGCGCGTGGCTGAGGTGCCCATCCGCAACACTCCGCGAGTGGGCGGCGATTCGCATTACGGCCTGGGCCGCACGTTTCGCGTACTCTTCGACCTGATCACGATCAAGTTCCTGCTGAGCTATTTGACGCGGCCGATGCACTTCTTCGGAAAGTTCGGACTGGCCGGCACTGGGACTCGGCGGAGCGATTCTTTTCTTCCTGCTGGTCAAGAAAATTCTGGGCTACGAGATCGTGCTGGAGCACGGACCATTGATGGTAGCAGGCGCACTGCTGCTGCTCTCCGGCCTGATGATGTTCAGCACAGGCCTGATCGGCGAGTTACTGATGCGCACGTATTTCGAAAGTCAGGGTCGGCGGATTTACGCCGTTCGCGAGATCCGCACGAAAAAAGAAGCGCAGCCTGCAAACGGCTGATCGCTCGCGTACTCCTCAGTTTTTCTTCACACTTACTTCTTTGAACAACACGGTCGGAGTTCGCATCATGATTCTGCAGTCCGATGTAGCCAACGTCGGCGCGCGGTCCGCGAACGGGTTCGCTCCATGCCTTGCGCGGCGGCACTGGCTGGTCACCAAGGAATTCGTTCACCGTTTCGCCGTTCAGTATCACCGTCGTTTTCTGACCCGCGATAATGATGTCCATCGTGTTCCACTCGCCGGACGGTTTCTGGGCACGCTTCGATACCTTGGCCAGCGAATAGAGCGCGCCCGTGGAGTGCCACTCGTCACCGGCAGCATCGATCTGCACCTCATAGCCGTTGTGGACGGCATACCAGGGATCCTTCGGTTTCTCCGGCAGGCGGATGAAGACACCGGAATTGTCTGCCTTGCCAGCGGTCTTGAAGACCACACGAATGGTGCAGTTACCGAACTGTTCCCGGTCGTAATAAAGCAATCCCATGCCGCCGATCGTCTTCAGGTTTCCATCTTCCACTGCAAAGCTTCCGCGGCCCACCATCGTCCAACCGGTGAGGTCCTTACCATTGAACAGCGGCTTCCAATCGGCGCCGTGAGCCGCGACGGCAAGACTCAGGAAGAGCATCAGTTTCTTCATTCAATTCATCTCCTGCAAGGTCAATTTTACCCGTTGCGATCAAGGGGTGGGAAATGTCGTACGATAAGCGCTGAGGGAGGAAATCCTAATGAAGCAATTTCTCGCAATCGCCTTGCTCGCATGTATCGGAACAGTTGGCTTGAGAGCTGATTTTACTTATGAGCAGTCGTCGCAGATTACCGGCGGCATGATCGCAAACATGATGAAGGTGGCTGGAGTATTCTCGAAGTCCGCCAAGGAACCCATTAAGTCAACTGTCATGGTGAAGGGCAACCGAATGGTAACGCTATCGAAGGACAGCGCCCATATCGTGGATCTGGACAAAGAAACCATCACGGACGTCAATTTCCAGAAGAAGACTTACTCTGTGATGACATTTGCCGAGATGGCGGAAGCGATGAAAAAGCTGACGAAGGAAACCTCGACCTCCGAAACCAAGGCAGAAATCAAGGCATCCATCACCGATGGCAAACAAACCAAGCTGATCAACGGCATGAACACGAAGCTCATGATTCTGGCCTTTGAAATCGAGTCTAAGGATCAGAAGAGCGGTCAATCCGGCAGCATGGTGATTACTTCAGAAATGTGGATGGCGCCCTCTGTGCCCGGCTACAACGAGGTCAGAGACTTTCAAATCCGGATGGCAAAGAAACTGGACTTCAATCCCGGCGGCGGTTTCGCCGCAATGGGTGGCGCCGACATGTCCAAGGCTATGAAGGGACTCGCCGAGGAATCCGCCAAACTGGAAGGCGTGCCCGTCTTTCAGGTCACGCGCATGGGGATGAAAGGCGAACCACCATCCGCTGAAGGACAGGCGGCGGGGATGGAAGGTAATCAGGCACCGAAACCAGACGCCTCCGACGCTGCAACGCGCGCGGCAACGTCGAGTGCTGCCAGCCGGGCTGGAAAGATAGGCGGATTGGCTGGTGGCCTCGGCGGTCTGGGTGGGTTTGGACGCAAGAAAAAAGCGGAAGAGAAACCGGCTCCTGAGCCTGCGCCTGCGCCAGCCCCAGTCGCTGCCCCGGCCGCGAACGCGTCGCCGGCTTCGGGCGCGCCTGGATCGCTGATGGTAATGAACAGCGAATTGACGTCCTTCTCCTCATCCGCCGATGCTTCGAAGTTTGACGTACCCGGCGGCTTCAAGCAGGTTCAAAGTGAGATGCTGAAGTCAGGGAAAAAGTAAGACAAACGCATGAGCTACCATTTCAAGCAATCTATCTGCAACGAAGCGTTTAAAGACTGGTCGTTTTCGGATGCCTGTAAGTGCATCCGTAAGGCAGGTTACGAGGGAATCGAAATCGCCCCATTTACATTGGCGGACGACCCCGTCGACATCACTGCGGAGCAGCGCAGGCAGTACCGCGGAATCATCGCAAGTGAGGGTCTGATTTTTGCTGGCTTGCACTGGTTGATGGTTTCCCCCAAAGGCCTGCACGTCACCAGTGCCGATACAGCGCTTCGCCAGCGCGGATGGCAGCACATCGTCAACCTGATCGATCTCTGCGCCGATCTTGGGCCGGATGGAGTGATGGTCTTCGGATCTCCGCTACAGCGCGCGACCAGCAATGGCATGAGCCGTGAGGAAGCGACGAAGAACTACGTCGATGGCCTCGCGTGCATTGCGCCGCACGCAATGGAGCGCGGTGTCACGGTGCTGATCGAGGCCCTGCCCATTGAGCAGTGCGACGTCGTGCAGACGCTCGATGAAGCAGCTTCGCTTGTGAAACAGATCAACAGTCCGGCTATCCGGACGATGTTCGATGTCCACAATGCCGTCAACGAAGTGGAGCCGCACACAACACTGGTCGAGCGCCACTTTGACCTGATACGCCACGTCCACATTAACGAAATGGATGGTCGCTATCCGGGCACAGGTGACTACAATTTTAAGCCTGTGTTCCAGGTCCTGAAAGATCGCAATTATCAGGGCTGGGTATCGCTCGAAGTTTTTGACTTCACGCCCGGCGCTGACAAGATTGCTAACGAATCCTTGCGCTTTGTTGAATCCGAAATTGCAAACCTCAACGCATGAACAAATACGTCGTTACTGGCGGAGCGGGATTTATCGGCTCCATGATAGTACGGACACTGCTGCGCGAAGGCGCGGAGACAGTCCACGTAATTGACAACCTCTCATCGGGCAAGGAGGCAAACCTTCTTGAAGTCGCGCCTCATGTCTGTTTGCATAATGTGGACGTGCGCAATTACGACCAGATTGCGCCACTGATTGCCGGCGCCTCGGTGGTGTTTCATCTTGCGGCGATTCCATCGGTTCCTAAATCAATCCTCGATCCGATTCCGTCGCATGACACCAATATCAACGGAACCTTCAATGTCCTGCGCGCCTGCGCGGAAGGCAAGGCGGGACGGGTGGTTTACGCCGCATCGTCATCGGCCTACGGGGATACGGAAGTGTTGCCCAAAGTGGAAACGATGTACCCCAACCCCAAGTCTCCGTATGCCGTGCAGAAGCTCTTGGGTGAGTACTACGCAAGCGTGTTCTCTTCGTGCTTTGGCCTTGACACCGTGTCACTGCGGTTCTTCAATGTTTATGGACCACGGCAGGATCCATCGAGTCCCTACTCCGGCGTGCTCTCACTATTTATGCGCGCGCTGATTGAACGCCGCTCACCTACGATTTTTGGCGATGGTGGACAGTCGCGCGACTTTACCTACGTCGAAGATGTGGCGGACTTGTGCTGGAAGGCCTCACAGGCCCAAGATGTCGCGGGCAAGACCTACAACGCCGGCAACGGTGGACGCTTCACGTTGAATCAGATCTGGGACGCACTTCAGAAACTGGAAGGCGTCTCACTTCCGCCGAATTACGGTCCGCCTCGCGCGGGTGATGTGCGCGATTCGCAAGCCGATACTGTAGCGGCGGAACGCGATCTTGGCCATGCGCCGCGCTTCACGCTCGAAGAAGGCCTGCGCCGCACGCTGGCCTGGTACAGAGAAAACCAGTAGGAGCTTTCGCCAATGAACCGGCTGCACAGGACCGTGTTGTGCTTGATCGGATTTCAGATACTATTGTCCGCAAATCCACTCGCGGGTTTACTTACACCCGCGAATCTGAAGAACGCGACCGTTCAGGGCGCGCAGGTCTCCGCGGGCAAGCGGGAGGGATCCGTCCTGTTGACGTTTCCGGCAAGCGACGATTTCACGAGCATTACGCTGCCGGTGCCAGTCGCGTCGGGCAATTGGACCAAATTCAAGACGTTCACTTTCGAGTTTGAATCCAGTTCCACAATCTTCTTCGAACTACAGATCAGGAACGCAGCCGGGAAAACGGCGGGTTATCGCGTGCAGCCCATGATCGGTGTACCAGTGCGCGCTGCCATTCCCACGGAGTATCTCACGCGCGAGTATATGAACAATCGGCAGTTCAAGGGACATTGGCTATCGAGTTGGAGCAGCCACATCGAGCTTGGTGAGGTCACGGCTATCGTGATCCGGATGAAGCCCAATCAGCCCGTCAAGCTTCAACTCGGGCCGATGGCGCTGCACGCCGAACGCGTGGACGATGCGGTGTTTTTGAAGCAACCGGTTGTCGATGAGTTCGGGCAATGGATTGGACTGGATTGGCCCGGCAAAGTAAAGAATGCGGACGAACTGAAAGCGGCATGGAAGAGCGAAGACGAACAACTCGCGCGGCCAATGGACTTCGGCTACAGTCGCTTCGGTGGATGGAAGGCACGCAAGGAAAAAGCCACAGGCTATTTTCACACCGCGCGGATTGCGGATAAATGGTGGCTGGTCGATCCGGAAGGGTTCCTGTTTTACTCGACCGGAATGGATTGCGTGCGGCACAGCGATAGCACTCGATTCAAAGGCCGTGAAGCGCTCTTTGCCAAGCCGCCCGCGGCCTCCGGCGACACGATCGATTTCTATTCAGCGAATGCATCCATGCGGTATGCCACAACTGACTTCGCGCCGCAATGGAAGCACACCATGGACCGGCGGCTTAAGGGGTGGGGCTTCAATACCGTTGCGAATTGGTCTGATCCGATCATGTTTGAGAATGCTGCGCTGCCATTCGTGACCAATGTGCCCGCCGGCAGGACCCGCAAGAGTTGGCAGGGTTTTCCGGACGCTTACTCGGCCGAGTTCGCGACAGCGGCGGAGCAGGCCGCGAAGGCAACCTGTACCAGACTCCGCGACAATCCATTTCTGATCGGGTATTTCATCGGAAACGAGCCGCGCTGGCCGTATCGCAATTTGCTCGAGCTGATTCTGAACGACACGGAACCCTCGGACACTCAAACGTTCGCAAAGAAATTCCTGGCCGACAAGGGCGACACGCAGGCATCTCGCGACTTACTGTTTGAGACCATCTCCCGGCACTACTTTCAGGGCGTCGTGAACGCGATCAAAAAGAGCGATCCCAACCACATGGTGTTGGGCATTCGCTATGCGGGCAGTCTGCCGGATCCCGTGCTGCGCGCGAACGACGTTTTTGAAATCTTCAGCATCAACATCTATCGTTTCGAGCCTTCCGCAAAACAAATCGATCACATTTTCGCCACCGTGAAAAAACCTGTGATGATCGGAGAGTTTCACTTCGGAGCGGTGGAGCGCGGTTACGCGCCCTCGCTCGTGATGGTAAAGGACCAGACCGAGCGCGGCGTTGCGTACCAGTATTATGTGGAGCGAGCGGCTGCGCATCCGGCCATCGTGGGCACACACTACTTTCAGTTGATGGATCAACCCGTCAGCGGACGCTATGACGGCGAGAATTACAACCTGGGTTTCCTGAACCAACTGGATCTGCCTTATCCCGAAATGGTCAAGTTCGCGCAGGAAACACATCGGCGCGTATATAAGGTACACGCAGGCGTCGAAGCGCCGGCAACTCGCACATCCAAGGTTCGTTGAACCCTCTTAGTGAGCGGCTGTTTTCTCCACCTGCCGCATCACGCGCAGCAGATTGCCGCCGTAAATTTTCGCGATGTCCTCCGCGCTGTAACCCTTCTCCATCAGGGCGCGCGTCAGGTTCGGAAATTTCGAGACATCCTCAAGACCTACAGGGACACAGGTAACGCCATCGAAATCGCTTCCAATGCCGATGTAATCGACACCAACGATCTCCTTGACATGCTCGATATGGGCAACCGCATCCGCCAGCGTGGCTCGCGGCATCTTCGCGTTAAACTCCGCCTCGCCCTTCTTGCGTAACGCTTCCGGCAGGGCATCGACCCGCGCCTTAAGAACAGGATTCGACCAAGGCGACTCGTCGGCTGATTTCTGCGAGAGGAACTCACAGCCGAAGTTGATCTGGATCACCCCACCTTTTTTCGCTAATGCTTTGATCATGTCATCTGTCATGTTCCTCGGAATGTTCGAGAGAGCGCGGACCGATGAGTGCGACGCGAACGGGGGCGCCGTCGAAACCGCAAGGACGTCCCAAAACGTCTTGTCAGACACGTGTGAAATGTTGACCATCATGCCGAGGCGGTTCATTTCCTGCACCACTTGTTTGCCGAATTCCGTAAGCCCGTTATGATGCTTCACTTCGGGCTTATCCATATCTCCGGAAGAGTCCGCCCAATTATTAGTATTCGCGTGGGTCAGCGTCATGTAGCGCGTTCCAAGCGCGTAAAAATCGCGCAACATACGCAGGTCGTCTTCAATCGCATGCCCGCCTTCGATGCCGATCAGCGCAGCCATTTTGCCTTCATTGCCGGCGTCGATAATATCATCCGCAGCAGTCGCGAGCACGAAGTCGTTAGGATGCTTTGCGACGATATCGTAGCGGATTGTGTCGATCATCTCCAGCGTGCGTTTCGCAGCGCCACCTTTTCTGGCGTAGTCGGCTGAGACATACGCGGCAAAAAAGACAGCGTCCACCCCGCCCGCTTTCAGGCGCGGGATATCGGTATGGCCTTTTTCACGGCCCAGTCCGAGGTCCAGTCCCCTGAGTGTTTCACTGGTCACATCATTATGCGAGTCAATCAGAATGGCATTGGCGTGGACTGCAAGGATGTCCGGATGTGACGCTTTCTGCCCCGCTGTCGAATCCGCCGCACGCTTTCCGCACGCGACAAGCATCGCGACGGCAGCGATTATCAAAAGGCATTTTTTCAACGGCTCGCCTCTTTCCTGGCGAGGATATCCGCAATAGTCGCTGTGGCGATCGGATGGTAACCTGCCTTCGCTTTCGCGAAAATCGCTTCGGCGCGCTGCCGGCCTTCCGGTGTTTTGACCAGTTCCTCATACAGCGGCTTCAGGAACTTCCTGCGTCCAACTGAAACCAGGAACTCCTCAACTTTCTTATCCGCAGCCTTGTAACCGTTGCGAGTTGATAGCAACAGCCATTGCGCCAGAATTTCTGAGTTCCCGCTCTCCGTAAGATGGAAACGCGCATCCAGTTCCGCCATACGTGCAGCATCCAGTTTGTTGGCATCGAAGTACAAAAGAAAATGCAGCCACTCGTGCGTTGTCCACGTACTGGTTTGCAGGTCCGCCGTCTTGATCTCGTGCTTGTTCCAGCGCTCGGCCTGCTGGCGCAATTTCGCAAATGCGTCCGATGACGGCTGTGCCGCGCCGGCAGGCAATCCTGGTTTGAAGATCCAGTCCTGCCAGGGAATGCGCGCCGCGATCGCCTTGTTTGGATCGAGCAATTTCTCGTTGAGATAATCCGTGAACTGCTGAGTTGTGATGCTCTGGAATGCGAAGTGATCGAAGTAGCCCCGGATAAAATTGTCGAAGCGCTCGCGTCCGAAATTCTCTTCGAGCGTGCGCAGGAACAGTGCGCCTTTCACGTACGGCAGTTCCGTCATGCCTTCATCCGGATCGCGACCGGTGAGATCGACGTACATGATCTGATCGGGCTCAGGAAGTTCCTTCAGCACGCGGTCGAGTGTCTGGCGTCCGAGCATGGACTCCATCTCAGAACGCGCGCGGCCATAAAGCTTTTCCTGAATACGCAGCTCGATGTAAGTAGTGAAGCCCTCGTTCAACCAGAAGTCGCTCCAGGTTGCGTTGGTCACCAGATTGCCGGACCATGAGTGCGCGAGCTCATGCGAAACCAGGGACACCAGGCTCTTGTCACCCGCGATGATCGTGGGTGTCGCGAAAGTCAGCTTCGGATTTTCCATGCCACCAAACGGGAAGCTCGGCGGAAGGACGAGCAGGTCATAACGACCCCAGCGATAAGGCCCGTAAAGCGCCTCTGCCGCCTCGATCATTTTCTCCGTGTCTTCGAATTCCTTCGCGGATTTCTCGATCATCGGCCGCTCGGCATAAACGCCACTACGGGCACCAACCGGACGGAACACCAGATCACCCACCGCGAGCGCCATCAGATACGACGGAATCGCGAGCGGCATTTTGAAATGGTAGTCGCCCGTACGCGCAGCCTTGGGGTCATTCTCAGCGCTCATCAGCGCGAGCAGCGCGGAAGGCGTACGCATGCGTGCGTTGTAAGTGAACCGCACCGCCGGTGAATCCTGCAGAGGGATCCAACTGCGCGCATGGATGGCCTGAGATTGCGTGAATAGAAATGGATGATTTTTGCCGGCCGTCTGCGCAGGCTCCAGCCATTGCAGTCCTGATGCGCCCGGACTCGTCGTGTAATGAACTCGCACCTGTGTCGTGGCGGGTGAGATCGCGACAGTCAGCGGCGCACCCAGATATTTGTGCGCGGTTCCCAGTTCATACTTAGCGTCGCGGAAGACTCCGTCGCCAATCGAGGCCTCGACGTTTGAAATCGTCAGGTCACGCGTATCGAGAATCAAGGGCGCCTGGCCCGCATCGACGGCATGCTCGATCGAGAGCGTCGCGGATCCCTTCAAGATCTTCTTGTCAAACAACACCTCGCAATCGAGGTCCAGATGCTTGACGCGAACTTTTTCTGGCTGTGAGTATGAATGGATGTCGCGATTCGTGTTCATTCGTTTCGGCTCCTCGGCCGTCTTCTTATGCGAGACGCAGGAGGTGAGCAGAAGGCACACCCCGGCTGCGATGAGGGCAGGCTGGTTCATTGATCCTCATCCTCTATGATAGGGGTAGTGTCAACCCACTTTGATGCCCTGATCATTGGCGGCGGCCACAACGGCCTTGTAACAGCCGCTTATCTTGCTCGCGCGGGACGCAAGGTTCTGGTTTTGGAGCGCCGCAACTTGCTGGGCGGCTGCTCCGTTACAGAAGAGCTTTGGCCGGGCTATCGCGTGTCCAGCGCGGCTTACTTAAGCAGTTTAATGCAGGAGCGCATCGTACGCGAACTCAACCTGGAAAAATACGGCTATCAGGTTGATGCCAAGGATCCTGCGTTCTTCTCTCCATTTCCCGATGGTCGTTACCTATACACGTATCAGGATTCAAATCGCACACTAGCGGAAATTGCGAAGTTTTCCAAGCACGATGCCGAGGTCTATCCAGCTTTCGAAGCGCAACTGGAGAAATTGGCAGTGGTCGTCGAATCGTTGCTGCTGGAGACTCCGCCGGAGTTTCCGCCACGCTCGCCATTCGATCTGCTTGATTATCTGAAACTGCTCGCGCGCGTGCGTGGCCTCAGTCGCAAGGACACGGTCGCGCTGGTCAAGATCTTCACGCAGAGTGCGGCCGATCTGCTGGACGATTGGTTCGAATCACCGGAACTCAAAGTAACGCTAGCCACCGACGGCGTGATCGGAGCCAACGGCGGTCCGCGTTCGCCCGGCACGGCTTACATCCTGCTGCACCACTGTATGGGCGGCGTCGGCGGACATCGCGGGTTGTGGGGCTTCGTTCGCGGCGGTATGGGCTGCATCTCAGATTCGATCGCCGCGTCCGCACGCAATTATGGAGCGGAGTTGCGCTGCAACGCGGCAGTCGAGCGTGTTGTCGTTCAAGCCGGACGTGCGACTGGCGTCGTGTTGGATAACGGCGAAGAGATCCGTGCCGATGTGATCGCGAGCAACCTCGACCCGCGCCAGACTTTTCTGCGGCTCGTCCAGGAAAGCGATCTGCCCACTGAGTTTGTCGAGCAGATGCAGCATTACCGCTGCGAAGGCACTTCAATGAAAATAAATCTGGCGCTGAACGGCCTGCCGGATTTCAAAGCTCTGCCCGGCACGCCCGCGCCGCACCACAAAGCGACCATGCATCTTTGCCCATCCATGGACTACGTGGAACGCGCATGGGATGACGCCAAGTACGGCAAGCCCTCGCAATGGCCGCTGCTGGAAATGACGATCCCGACGATGTACGATCACAGCCTCGCGCCGGCCGGCAAGCACATTATGGGCATCTTTCTGCAGTACGCGCCCTACACCTTACGCGAGTCCAATTGGGATGAACTGCGCGAGCCGTTTACCCAGCGTGTGTTCGACGTTATTGAGGAGTACGCGCCGAACATTCGCCAGATTATCGACCAGCGTCAATCGCTGACGCCGCTCGATCTGGAGCGCCGCTTTGGTTTGACCGGAGGCAACATTTTCCACGGCGAGATGAGCCTTGATCAGATGTTTATGATGCGTCCGCTGGCGGGCGCCGCGCGCTACAAAACGCCAATTCATGGCTTGTATCTGTGCGGTTCCGGTGCGCACCCCGGCGGCGGCGTAATGGGTGCGCCGGGCTACAATGCGGCGCGCGCGATCCTGAAGGGCTAACCGCGCCTACATCCCGGCTTTGTCTTCGAGGCTGCGCCAGAGGTACCAGCTTGCTACGGAACAATAGGGGTGCCAGCGCTCCGCCATCCGGTCTATCTCTGCGGGCTTGGGCAGTTCTTCAAACTGGTAGGCCTTTTTGATTGCTACCCGAATTCCCAAGTCGCCGGAGGGCATGACGTTTACGCGCTGCAACCCGAACATCAGGAACATATGGACCGTCCAGGGCCCGATTCCCTTGATGCTCGTCAAAACCTTCATCACCTGCTCATCAGGCAATTCCAACATTCTTTCGAAGTCCACGGCTCCAGAGGCGGTCTTCTCGGCCAGGTCGCGAATGTAGCTGATCTTCTGCTGTGACAGACCGCAGGCGCGCATATCCTCTGGCGTCAGCTTCAATATGGATTTCGGATTTAGCCTGCCTGCCCGGCACGCTGCTTCCAAACGATTGTAGATTGTAAGTGCAACGGCTCCGCTGAGCTGCTGGTAAACAATCGAGCGCACAAGCGTCTCGAACTCCGGCGGACGGTATTCAATCCGGTAGGGCCCAACCTGCTCGATAATGGTCCGGAGCACCGGATCGGACTTTTTCAGGTGCAAAATGGCTTTACGCATGGAACATGACGGAAGCGCGGCGCATCTCTATCAGTGTATGAAATTGTTCACAGTGCTGGGACTGTCGATAGCCTTGGTGTGCGGACTCTCCGCCCAGCAGCCTAAACCTCAGGAAGAAGAGCTGCCGCCGTCCATCAAGGTTGATGTCAGCGTCGTCAACCTGCTGTTCAGCGTTCGCGACAAAAAGGGTGGACTGATCAGCAAGTTGGAAAAAGACGATTTCAAGATTTTCGAAGACGGTAAGCCGCAGACTATAAAGACCTTCACGCGCGAAACGGATTTGCCCTTAACTATTGGACTGTTGGTCAACGTGAGCCGCAGCCAGGAAAACCTGATCGAGATAGAACGGCGCGCAGCGAGCCAGTTCTTCACCCAGGTGCTTCGTAAAAAGGATATGGCGTTTCTGATCAGCTTCGGCTCCGAAGCGGAGCTGCTGCAGGACTTCACCAATTCCACGCGCTTATTGCAGCGCGGACTCGGCGATATGCGCGTGAGCACTGTTTCTGGTGGCGGACTTCACCCGGGTCCGGTGCCGACAGCTAGCAAGCCGCGCGGCACGATTTTGTTCGACGCTGTTTACCTGGCTGCCGACGAAAAGCTGAAGAGCGAAGTTGGCCGCAAAGTAATCGTCCTGATTACGGATGGCGGTGAGCAGGGTAGCCGTGTGTCGCGCGAGAAGGCGCTCGAAGCCGCCCAGAAGGCGGATGCGATCATCTACAGCATCTACTACGCCGATCCGATGTTCGGTCGTATGTTCGGCTACAGCGGCGACGAAGGTCTGCTAAAGCGGCTTTCGGAAGAGACCGGCGGTCGCGTTTTTCAGGTCGACAAGAAGCATACGCTTCAGGAGATTTTCGATCAAATCCAGGAAGAGATGCGCAGTCAGTACGCGATGACGTACAGTCCGTCGAACACCGCGCGTGACGGTTCCTTCCGCCGCATTGAGATCAAGACAAACGACAAGGATCTCAAGGTTCAGGCGCGCAAGGGTTACTACGCGACCAAATAGACGCTACGCGATTCTGGTGTAAGTCAGAATGCGCGCGGGCTCAATTAGCAGGTCCGGCGCAATCGCACCCAACGCAATCAGATGCGGCGACTGCAAATGCACGTCGAGGGCGGCGCGCGAAGTCCAGTTCTCATAAAACACGAAACTGCCGGGCTTGTCCGTACTCTCGTGCAGGTCGTATTGCACGCAGCCGTCCTCCTTGCGGGTCGGGTCCACCAGGCCGGTCAGTGCGGCGCGCAGTTCATCGGCTTTGCCGGGCTTGGCCACAAGTTCGGCAACAACGGTAAGAAGAGGCTGTGACATGATCTCCAGTTTACCCTAGCCCTTCCAATCGAAACGCCCGCCCTTTTTCAGCGCCAGATTCCCAATGTGCGCGGCACGTGCGGCTGTGACGCTCGACGACACGGGCGCGTTCGGAGTCTTGCGGCTGCGCACGCAATCCAGGAAATTGCGCATATGGTCGATGCTGCCGTCGTGCGCGGATTGCATCGCTGCGATCGGCTCCGGATACGTCGTCTTCTCGGCCGGGATCACGCCTTCAGGATAGACCACGAAGCCGTCTCGATTGATCTTCATCATGGCCTTGCTACCCCGGAAAATGATGTTGCCGCCCTCCAGGTGGCCCATCAACCCACCGGTGTAAACTATCTGAAATCCGGGATAGGAATAGGTGGCACAGATCGTATCGGGAGTCTCTATGTAATCGAGATAGTAGCGATCCCCCATCGTCAGGGCAGAAGTTGGAGTGTCCGCGCCCATATACCAGTGGATGACGTCGCAATAGTGGCTGTAGAGGTCTGTAAGGTGCCCGCCGCCGAAGTCCCAGAACCAACGCCATTGCGTGTACTTGATTGCGCTAACGGTCTGATCCGGAGCAGAGCCGAGCCAGCGCTTCGAATCGAGCTTGCTGGCGTCGATAGTGATTTTGGTGCGGTCCGCACGCAGATAGTTCTGATACCACGAGGCAAGCACCAGCGGAATCTTGCCGAGCTTGCCCGAGGCGATAATCTCGCGCGCTGCCTGAAAGTGTTCCCAACTGCGTTGCTGATAGCCGACCTGTACGATCCTGCCGGTTTCGGCGACGGCCTTTTCCAGCAGCGGACCTTCCTCAATCGGTCTTGGTTACCGGCTTTTCGACATAGACATCTTTGCCCGCGCGGATGGCGTCGATGGTCATTGGAACGTGCCAGTGGTCGGGTGAGCCGATGACGACGGCGTCGATATCCTTGCGTTCCAGCATGCGCCGGTAGATCCACGAATTCCTGCGCTTCCGGCGCCAGTTTCTCATGGACTTCACTCAGGCGCGGCTGATAGACATCGCACAACGCAACAATCTCAGTGTTCGGGATTTGCTTCGTGAGCCCGAGCAGATAACGCCCGCGGCCGCCAATGCCAAGCCCTGCAATGCGGATACGCTCGTTAGCCCCAAGTACTCTGGATTGGGAAAGCGCTGCGATCGAGGTCGCCTTGAGAAAATTACGCCGGTCGTGCTGCATGCAACAAATTGTAGACGAAAAACGGGAGCCGGATGAATCCGACTCCCGTGATTGACTACGTGCGACTGATGCCGCGATTTACTTCTGGACTTTTTCGCGCTGCTCGCGAAGCACGGCCTTGCGGCTGAGCTTGATTTTGTTGCCTTCGAGCGCGAGAACCTTGACCATGATCTGGTCGCCTTCGTTAAGCTCGTCGCGAACATTCTTGATGCGCTGTTCGGAGATCTCGCTGATGTGCAACAGACCATCGGTGCCAGGGAAGATTTCGACGAATGCACCGAAATCGACGATCCGGACAACCTTGCCCAGGTAGATCTTGTTCACTTCGGCGACGGCGCCGATATCGGTCACCATCTGAATCGCGCGGTTGGCCGCCGACTCGTCCGAAGCGTAGATCTTAACTGTGCCATCGTCCTCAACATCGATCTTTGCGCCAGTCTGATCCACAATACTGCGGATCATCTTGCCGCCCGGTCCGATCAGTTCGCGGATCTTGTCGGTCGGGATCGTAAGAGTGTAGATGCGCGGAGCGTACGGAGACATTGATTCACGCGGCTTCTCGATCGCCGTGTCCATCCTGTCGAGGATGAACAGACGGGCCACGCGGGCCTGCTCGAGAGCTTCCGTCATCAGGACAGTGGTGACGTTAGGCACCTTGATGTCCATCTGAAGCGCGGTAATGCCTGCCTTGGTTCCGGCAACCTTGAAGTCCATGTCGCCGTAGTGATCTTCAGCACCGGCGATGTCGGTGAGAATGGCGTAGTCATCGCCTTCCTTCACCAGACCCATCGCGATACCGGCTACGGGAGCGGAGATCGGCACACCGGCGTCCATCATCGCGAGTGTTCCGCCGCAAACGGTGGCCATGGAACTGGAACCGTTCGATTCGAGAATGTCGCTGACAACGCGGAGCGTGTAGGGGAACGCTTTTTCGTCGGGGATGACCGCGGCCAGAGCGCGCTCTGCCAGGGCACCATGTCCGATTTCACGACGGCCGGGACCGCGCATGAAGCCGCACTCACCGACGCTGAACGGCGGGAAGTTGTAGTGCAGCATGAAACGCTTGCTGCTGTCGCCGCTGGGATCCAGCAGTTCGATGCGCTGCTCGTCGTCCTTCGTGCCGAGCGTGACCGTAACCAGGGCCTGCGTCTCACCACGAGTGAAGAGCGAGGATCCGTGCGTGCGGGGCAGGACACCGACTTCGGGGGTGATTAAGCGGATCTGATCGAAAGCGCGACGATCGGGACGGCGGCGTTCCTTCAGCATTTCATCGCGGAAAATGCGTTCTTTGAGAAGGGTGAAGATCTTGCTGGCTTCCGCCTTCTGCTCATCGGGAACAGACTCGACAGCCTTGGCCTTCAGCTCATCAATCTTGTGATAGCTTTCAATCTTGCCGTACTTCTGAGTGTTCATGGCGTCGCTGAGATCAGCGCGCACAAGCTTGTCGATCTGCGCGGCGAGTTCGGCGTCAGGAACAGCAACCACGTATTCACGCTTCGTCTTGTTCACGAGTTTCTGCAACTCGCGAATGGCGTTCGTGATCTTGCGGCAGCAGTCGTGCCCGAAATCGATCGCGTCCAGAACCTGTTGTTCGGAAACCTGCGAAGCGCCCGCTTCCACCATCACGATTCCGTCGTCAGTCGCGCAAACCACGATGTTCAGTTTGGACTGGCGAGTTTCTTCGTAGGAAGGATTGGCGAGCAGCTGTCCATCGACCAGACCGACGCGAACAGCGCCGAGAACGTGATGGAAGGGGATGTCGGAAATTGCCAGCGAAGCGGCAGCGCCGACAATCGCCAGAACCGAAGGATCACGATCCGGATCGGCCGACATCACCATCGCGATCACCTGGGTCTCATGCGAGTACCCGTCGGGGAACAGCGGACGGATCGGACGGTCAATCAAGCGGCTGGTGAGTACTTCCTTTTCCGAGGGACGACCTTCGCGCTTGACGAATCCACCAGGGAAACGGCCAGCTGCGTATGTGTACTCACGGTAATCAACAGTCAGGGGGAAGAAGCTGGCACCAACCTTTGGCTTCTCATCGGAACACGCGGTGACCAGCACAACGGAGTCTCCGGAGCGTACAACTACGGAGCCATTGGCCTGCTTTGCGATTTTTCCGGTTTCAAGGGAAATCTTGCGACCATATAGGTCAACTTCAACGGTATGAACCATTTGGGACTTTCTCCAATCGCGGCCGGAGATCGCTCCGACCGGCTAAATTTGCACCAACCATTCGGGATGGCCGACCAAGAAGAGGGGAGTGGCGTTTACGCGGGTCATCGCCCACCAGGGCGAATCTCGCCAAGCGAGTTTGAGCCAATGCGTTGCTCAACTTAACCTGAATAGAACGGAGGGCGGATAGAAAAACGGGCGCCAGACCCGCTCACACCTCAGAGATCACACTCTACCGGCGAATACCCAAGCTAAGAATCAGGCTTTTGTACCGTTCTGGGTCACTAGCCTTCAAATACTTGAGCAGACGGCGACGACGTGCCACCATGGTCAACAAACCAAGGCGGGAGTGGTGGTCTTTTTTGTGGGTTTTGAAATGCTCCGTGAGTTGGAGAATGCGCTGACTCAGGATCGCAACCTGAACCTCGGGGGAGCCGGAATCCGTCTTGTGAATCCGATATTTCCCGATTACCTGCTGTTTAAGCTCTGCCACCAATGCCATTGCGAGTGGATACTCCTTGTTTACCTTTATCTCGATCTTATACGGGGTTAGGATATCACATTCCCACGCGGATGTGGGAGTGGACGTCAAGTTAGCTCAACGGAACCCGACACTTAGCGTTCTTCCAGGTACGGGTTCGCTGAGATCTGATTTGTTGCAAACAAAAGGAGCGGTGGGTTCGTTCTCTCATAATTGTGCGTTTCTTTTGCGTGCTGAGTTGGTGCGTGCTGAGTTGGGTTCGTTCCGGCGAAATGGTCTTTGTTCAGACCAATCGCATGCGAGTTGGGTTCGTTCCGCAAAATTCATCATTGGGCCTTCTTTCAACAAGTGCCATGTTATCGAGCGGACGCAGTTCGGCCGCATCCGTTCGAAAGTGTAGCAGGGGCGTCACGGGCGTGAAGGCATGCTGGCGCGTAAGCGATAGGAAACAGGGCAAAGAAAGGCACAAACTCTTTGTGAATCAAAATGGGGGGCCTGAAGATCCCCCACAGTTGGGATGAAAACGCGGCGAGGGTTGGGGCAGAATGGGAGAGCCGCTGGCAAGGTAAGCCGGGACCCGTTTGGTGCCTGAGAGCCCGAGTGTGAATCTGGTTGGGACGCGATTACAGCACAGGAAATTGATAGTCCCGCCGCAAGGTAGGGAACTTCGCTAGGGAAAGTTGAGAAGTCACTAGCCGCGTCCTTTGCCCGGCGGCGGGAGATCAAGCAATGCTAAAAGTATATCGCCGTCGCTGTGGCATGGATGTGCACAAGGAGATGGTCGTGGTTTGTGTGCTTCCACCCGATGGGGAGGAAGGCGAAGTGGTGCGGAAGGTTTTTGGGACTTTTCGCAACGAACTGGCGCGGATGCGCGGCTGGTTCAAACAGAAGAAGATTACGCACGTCGCGATGGAGTTGACGGGCGTGTATCGGATGCCTGTATGGAACGTTCTGGACGGGCATGGCTTCCGCTGTTGCTGGTGAATCCGGTGCAGGTCAAGGCGCTGCAGGGCCGTAAGAGCGACCAGCGGGACGCCAAGAGAATCGCCGAGTTCTTGAAGGACGGCAGGTTGGATGGGAGCTTCGTGCCGCCGCGCGAGATTCGAGAGTTGCGGCAGATGCTGCGGCACCGCCAGAGTTTGTTGGAGCAGCGCAACGAAGTCCACAACCAGATACGCGATCTGCTGGAGACGGGAAATTTCAAGTTGTCCAGCGTGGCCACGGATCTGATGGGATTGACGGGGCGCAACAGTCCTGCACGCTTTGGCCAATGGTCTGGACTCGCCGGAACGCTTGAGTTGGAAGGCGCGCGGATCGTTGCGCAAGAAAGAAGCCCAGATCAAGGAAGCGATGAAGGGCCAGGTGAGCGAGTTCTTCCGTTGGATGCTGAAGTCCCATCTGGCGCAATATGATTTCCTGACGGGGCATATCGCCGATTTCGAGAGCAAGATCGCCGAGTACATGACTCCTTACGAGGAACAAATTCTGTTGCTGACGACAATCACGGGAGTCGAGCGACTGGTCGCCTGGAACCTGATTGCGGAGTTGGGCGCGGACATGAGCGTGTTCCCGACAGCCGCGCATTGCGCCAGTTGGTCCGGACTGGCTCCGGGCACACATGAGAGTGCGGGCAAGCAGAAGAGCGGAAGAACAAAGAAGGGAAATCAGACATTGCGGCGCATTCTGACGCAATCGGCCTGGGCCAACAGTCGCTGCAAGACTGGATACCTGAAGGCGTTTTTCTTACGCATCCGCGCGCGCAGCGGTTGGAGCAAGGCCATTGTCGCCACCGCTCATAAAATACTCGTGATCGCCTACGGCATTCTCAAAAGCAAACAACCCTACCAAGACCTGGGAGGAGATTACTACGACCGCCTCAATCCGGAAAGGACCATCCGCAAGATCCAACAACGGCTGCAGAAGATTGGTTATACCGCAATGGTTTCGCGAATCCCGGAAGCCACCATCCAAGAGGTGTAGCTCGTTGCCAATCAGTCACTTAGGGGGTAGTTGTTTTCTAGGGAATGGCGCTAGCGGTCATCCACAGCGCGTCAATTGGGCCGGTCCCTGTCTCCTCAGTGTGCTCCGTTCGCGTCATTCTACAATGTTATTAGCATGCGGCGGGTCGTTGAGCCCGGTTCCGCCGACCTAGGTTGCCCTCCCGAGAACGTGAAATGGCTGCAACAGGCACTTTGCAAATGACGGTTTACGGGCGCCTGACCGACGGGCGGAGTGCACGGAATGGCTAGCACCACGGATTTTCTGGCGGCGAGGACTCCGCGGATACTGTGGGTGGAACTGACCTCCAAGTGTCCGTTCGATTGCATTTTCTGTTCGCGCCAACTGCGGCGCGGTGCCGGCCGGCACCTGTCGTTTGAGGTGTACTCTTCGCTGCTCGATGCCCTGGTGGATCCCCGCAAGTTCGTTCTCAATTACTCCGGCGAATCCACCTTGTACCCGGATCTCATACCGGCCATTCAACGCGCACGCGCGACCGGAGCGTTTGTCGAGATGGTATCGGTGATGGCTACCGTGCCGGAAGCCCTATTGGGTCCACTGAGTGAGAGCGGGCTGAACCGGCTGACCGTCTCGGTACACGCGGCGGACGCGAAAAAGTTCGCGGAAGTCTATCGCTACAGTTCCTTCATCACGCTGCGCTCGCGCCTCGAGCGCTTCCTCGAATTGTGCCGGACAGCGCCGGGGCGAACGGTTGCCCCGCCGGTGGTCGATCTCGCGTTCGTCGCTATGGAGACGAACCTGACGGAACTTCCGTCGGTCGCATCGCTCGCGAGCGAACTGGCGTTGCACGAAATCACCATCTTTCCCGTGATGCGTCGGGATGAAATCCCCGCGACGTTCGTTAGTGAACTGAACCCGGGCGGCGTTCGCCGGCCAGAGTTCGAGGAGCGCATGGCGGCGGTGGTGAACGGGACAGCGCAAAAATACCCGGAGATCTGCTTCACCGTCTCCAACGAACGGCTCACGGGCGTTGACGGCTGCCTCGGAGAAGTTCCCGTGCCCTATCCGCGGGAACTCCCCAAAGGTGCCCTGATCCATTCTTGCGAGCAAAATCCCTGGGAGACCGCGCACGTGCTCTCCAATGGCGATGTCGTGGCCTGCGAGGTACTGGATAAGATTCCGTTGGGCAATCTCTTCGAGCAGTCAATCGACGAGATCTGGCACGGGCGGTTGTATCAGAGCTTTCGCGAGCGATATCGCCGTGGCGAAGTCTCCGAATGCCGCACCTGTCCCTGGAAGAGAGCCCACCTTCGGGCGCCGCGGGCAAGCGAAATCATCGC
Organism: Bryobacteraceae bacterium; assembly: GCA_963793625.1. Taxonomy (GTDB): domain Bacteria; phylum Acidobacteriota; class Terriglobia; order Bryobacterales; family Bryobacteraceae. The sequence goes on from CAWCAT010000004.1 coordinate 22,715, forward strand.
AACCCGCGGCCTCAGCGCGCAACTGCTCTACGGTTGGCACGCGCCCTCCGGCGAAGATCATATCTGGAGCAGCCAGCAGGCGGCGGCAGTCCTCGCGCCGCGCCCCGGTTCGCGCGTGTTGCACCTCTCCGGAATGCTTCCGCCTGGGCCGCCAAACAGTCCGAACCACCTGACGATCCGCCTCAACGGAAAGGAGATCGGACAGGTGACGAACCTGTGGGAAGAAATCATTCCCTTTGGGTTGGACTTTGAGGTCGCGGCGAATCAAGCGCAGTGGCTGCTCGAGTTCCGCACCACCCACATGTACCGGCCTTCGGAACGCGGCGTTGGAACCGATCAGCGCGATCTTGGGTTCGCCCTCGTGCTGGTCGTATCGAAAGCGCCCATCGACCCCGAACTCGCAAAGCAGCAGGCCGCAGCACTCCAGCCGCTGCGTCGCTTTGTGGGGGCGATCGATGCCTGCGGGAGACGGATGCGGGGCCGCTGGAGCCGCACGCCGCGTGTGCACTGCGACGAAACATGGAAGCCTGGTATTTCGATTCTCATTCCGGAATGGGATAACCCGCAAGAACTTGCCGACTGCCTGTCGAGCGTGCGGGACGTGAATCGCCAGTGGAGCGAGCCGCTAGAGGTAGTCATAGTCGTGAACGGCTCACCGGAGTCCGGCTATCAGGCCTTGCGCAAAGCCCACCCGGAAGTTCGCTGGCACTTTTACGATCGGCCTCTCGGCTTCGGAGGCGCCATTCGGGTGGGCCTGCACGCTGTGAGCCACGATTGGGTCTACCTGCTCAACAGCGACGTCGAGCTGGAGCCGTCCGCGTTGCGCCTGTTGTCGCCGCTGCGTGCGTGCGGAACTTTCTCGGTGTCCTCCCAAATCGTTCTTAAGGACTCCACGCGATTCCGCGATGAGACAAACTGGTCAACCCTACTGGTGGAAGCCGGAATGGCCACCATTCACGATTGGATTCCGAAATCGGACGCCCCGGTCCCTAACTTCTACGGCGGCGGGGGAGCGTCACTGTTTCGTACGCGCCTGCTGCGAAAGTTGCTGGATGCCACGGCTTACGATCCCTTCTACTGGGAAGATGTGGAATGGGGTTGGCGAGCGCGAAAACTCGGGTACGATTCCTGGTACTGTCCCGGCTCGATGGCGTATCACACCCAGCGCTCCACCATCGGGCGGCACTATCCTGCGGAAACGGTGGAGCGGATCACCCGGCGCAACGGCCTGCTATTCCAGTTACGCAACTTCACCACGGCGGGCTCGCTCGAACGAGTTATCGAAGAAATTGCGCGCGCGCCGGAGAAGGTCGGAGCGCACTTCCTGGTGCCTGCTACGCGCTGGAAGATCGCCCGCGGCCGTTTGTGGAATCATTTGGCGCCGCTCACTGATGAAGAGGTCTTCGCTTTGTGGAACAACTCTATCTCGAACTGCTGAAAAAGAGCCTGCTGGGTGAGCTGTACTGGGAAAACGAAGTGCGCTTGCTCTATCTGCGCAGCTGCGTGGAAGGTCGCGAATCCTACTCGCCCGACACTCTTTTGCGCATCGAAGAGCGGCGGCGAGGATTTTGCGAGCGCTATCGCGAGTTGAATCGGACCGGACGCTTCATCGACGATTTGCTGGAAAACCTGGGCTATCAGCACACCATGATCGGGCGCGCGCGGCTGGAGAACGTGGCCGCCTGCCTGGAATCGATTCGCCGCGATCACATCCCAGGCGACCTCATCGAGTGCGGCGTGTGGCGCGGTGGAACCACCATCTTCATGCGCGGCTTCCTCAAAGCGTTCGGGATCGCGGACCGTGCTGTGTGGGTCGCCGATTCCTTCGCGGGGCTCCCGCCGCCATCGCTGCCTCAGGACGCGGACACCGATCTGAGCGCCGCGAAGTATCCTATGCTAGCGATCTCTCTGCAGACCGTGCAAGACCTGTTCGCGCGCTACAACCTGCTGGACGGCCAGGTGCGATTCCTCCGCGGCTGGTTCAAAGATACCCTGCCGTGGGCCCCTATCGAACAACTGGCGATGCTGCGCATCGACGGCGACCTGTACGAATCCACGTGGGATGCCCTTTCCGCTCTGTATCCGAAGCTTTCCTCCGGAGGTTTCGTGATCGTGGACGACTATCACTGCATCCCCGGATGCCGGCAAGCCGTCGATGAGTACCGTCGCCGGGAAGGCATTGCCACGCCGCTCGAAGCCGTCGATTGGACGGGCGTATTCTGGCAGAAGGCCTGAATGGCGGAGCGATGATTCGGCATCGTCCGGAGGAATTCCTCGCGATGCTGCTCGAAGTAATCGAATTCCAGCGCGCGACCTCGGCGGTGGAGGCGCGCAGCGTAGAATCGTATTCCGGGTTGAGTCCGCGGATGAGGGTCAGCCCGGTGGGCGCCGTGGTTACGGTAATCACTTCCAGTTCCGGGCGGTTCCGGCGGAGGTAAGGAACTATCTTCCAGACGTCACCGGTATAGAATTCCGTGGTCCGCGTGCGCGCCGACGTCACGCGGTCCAGGGGAATCGTATCGTGCACCGCAATAACGCCGCCGGGCGCGATATGGCGTTCAAGATTCCACAGGTCCTCGAGTGCCTGCTCGAAGAGGTGGAAGCCGTCAATGAGGGCAAGGTCGACGGCCTTGCCGCCGAGAAGTTGGCGCAGGTCGTGTTTCGCGAAGAACTCGGCGCTGGTAAGTCGAAAGATCCGGCTTCCTGAGGGCCAGCAGCCATCCTGCTGTGGATCGGGATCGATGCCGATGGCGAGTGTGCGGGGCTGGACCGCTGCCAGGGAGCACCCAGCGAATATACCGATCTCGACGTAAGTCGCGGGGCACAACGCTTCATGGATCCACCCCAGCACCTCGTGGAAGTCAGGACCGGGGAAGGCGCGGGACGCCGCCAGATCGTGAGCGGCCATCTGCGCGAGATCATAAGGAGAAGACGCCATGCGGATCACTATCGATACTGAAGCCCAATTGCTCCAACTCACGGACGCCGGTGAGGCCACAGAGTACTCGTTGTTCTCTCCGGAAGCCTTTCGGATATTATCGCGCCAGTGGATTGTACTCGGGTGGAACTTGGGCCACTGGAACACATTCTCCTGGATGGGCCGGCAACTGCTGCAACTGCCCGATGACGTCCTGCGTTTGGCCGAGTTGTTCTGGAAGCTGCGCCCCGGGGTGATTGTAGAAACGGGAGTTTACGATGGCGGCAGCACGTTGCTTTTCGCCAGCCTCTGTCGGTTGTACGGAGCAGGCCGCGTGATTTCGGTCGAGCGCGAGTTTCGTCCGGGCGTTCGGGAGGCCATTCGAGAAGCCGCCGGCGACAAGGTGATGTTGATTGAGGGCGACTCGGCATCGCACGAAACAGCGCTCCAGGTGCAGCGAAACATCCACCCGGCGGAACGGGTCTGCGTATTTCTCGACTCCGACCACGGGGCGCAACACGTCGCGGCTGAATTGCGCCACTTCGGCCCACTAGTCTCGCAGGGCTGCTACCTGATCGTGGCGGACAGCATCTGTCACGAACTCGCCCACACGCCGCAGGGGGAAAGCACGTGGTCCTGGGACCATCCGGACAGGGCTGTGGATGAGTTCCTGGCCGGACATCCGGATTTTTCGCGCGAGCGGCCACCTGCCCTCTTTCCCGTAGGCGTCGATTTCACGGAATTGAGCTATTTTCCGAGCACATGGTTGCGGAGGCACTGATCGAAAGCCGGTTTTGTCCACTTAGCGCTCTTCCAACGACGGCCAGCGGGGCTGCCGTTTCTCTTTGAAAGCCCGTACACCTTCGGCGAAGTCGGGACTGGCGAAAGCGCGGGCACGCGCCGAGAGGGCCAGTTCGCAGGCGTCTTTCCAGTTCAGTTCGCGACTTTCCCGGACCATTGACATACCGCGCCGGATCGTTTCCGGGCTGGAGTTTGCCAGGCCCCCGGCAATTGCAGACGCCCGATCGTCCAGTTCGATAGCGGGCGTCACATGCTGCACGAGTCCGTACTGGAGCGCTTCGGTCGTCCCAAAGATGCGTCCCGTGAGACTCAGTTCCAGGGCCCGGCGCTCGCCGATCGCGACCGAAACGGACCGGAAGACTACGAACGGCCACATACCCGTACGGATTTCGGTCAAACCAAAACTGGTCCCGTGCGCAGCAACGACAACATGGGCGTTGGCAATCAGTCCGATGCCGCCTCCTAACGCAGCGCCTTGTACTGCGGCCACTATCGGCTTCACCAGTCGCGCGCCTAACGAGAAAAGGTCCTCGTGGATTTTGGTCTGCTCGGCCGCCCCCGGAAGCAACACCTCATCCAGATCCATGCCGGCGCAGAAAACATCGCCCGCGCCTTCCAGCAGAATGGCCCCGATAGAGCGATCCGTCTCGGCATCGCTGATAGCCTCAACAAGTTCGTGACACATTCCGGATTTGAGAGCATTGCGCTTGGCAGGGCGGTTCAATGCAATGCGCAGCACGCGGCCTTCGCGGCTAATCTGCAAGCTCATGATCATGAACCTCGATTCTCATTTGCAGCAGGGCTGCTCCGAGCGTTTTCCCTTGCGCGTCGATTCGCAGCGAGATCGTGCCCCCGCCGCCCAGGGCTTCGTACATCAGAAAGTTCAGTGCGGCCAGATTGGGCAATTCGTAGCGCTCGACTGCGCCCTTCACAATCGGACCGAAAAACGTCTTGACCCGATCTGCCGTGACTTCGCGCAGCAGAATCGGGTAGTGCGCTTCTTTCCAGGCGATCACACCGATATTCGAAGTGTCCCCCTTGTCGCCACAACGCGTGTGCGCAATTCGGGAAAGCGGGATCTTCATTCCACCACCTCGACACGCATGCAAATCTCTTCGCGTGCAATCAGTGCCGGCCAGTAAGCGATGATCTCTTTCACTTGCGGGCGGCCGTCGCCGTAGCCTGTAGCACCGGGCGGACCACTCAAGACCAGCGGAACCACCTCGCGCGTGAAGCGCTCGACAGACGCTTTGTGTTTGCCGCGCACGCCGATCCGCAACTGCACTTCGGCCGGATCAGCAATCTCAGGGGCGAGATGTTGATGGCACGCGTTGGCGCCCAAGTACTCCGTGTGGATTTCTTCGAACTCCAGACCGAGGCGCTGCAGGCGCGTGCGCACGATTCGATCTGCTGCCTTTGCCTTTTCGAGCGCGTCCGGCCAACTGAACAGCAGCGTGCCAGTAGCCTTGTAGCCGTAGAAGTAGCTGATGGAAGCTTTGAGCGTCGGAGTCGGCTCAGCACCAAGAATTCCGGACGCGCGCACACGGTCCGGTCCGCAATCTTCCAGTTGAATAGACCTGAAGTCAGCTACGCAATCAGCAGTGATGTGACACGCCGGATCGCCAAGTTCGTAGAGCAACTGCTCTTTGATTACATCTGTATTCACTCGGCCGCCTGTGCGCGGTTGTTTCGTAATTACAAACGACCCGTCGGGCTCGGCCTCGATCACGGGATAGCCAATGTTGGCCAGGTCCCCCATGCTCTGCCAATCCACCTGCGAATTGCCGCCGGTGCATTGTGGACCACATTCGACGATATGCCCGGCGATTGTACCAGCGGCCAGCAGATCATGATCCAAGGGTGTCCATCCGAAGCGCTGCACCATGGGTGCAAGCGCGAGCGCAGTATCAGTGGAGCGGCCTGAGATGACCACATCCGCACCGGTCGCCAGCGCTTCGGCGAGCGGGAAGGCACCGGTATAGACATTGGCACTGCGGATATCGGCGCGGATTGTACTGAGCGCCGCACCGGTATCGAGATTGCGCAACTCGTGTCCGGCGGCGAGCAGTTCATCGATGCGGTCGAAGATGTCGTCGCCCAGCACAACCGCGACTTTCAGGTCTGGCGCCAAGCGACGCACTTCGCGCGCACAAGCCACCGGATTCACGCCGCCGGCGTTCGCCAGCACTTTGATATTTCGCTCACGCAAATCATCGGCGATGCGGCCAATCAAGATGGGAAAATCGCGTGCATAGCCAAGTTTGGGATCGGCCTGCTTCTGCTTCTGCAGGATCGACATGGTTACTTCGGCAAGGTAATCGAGCGCAAGAAAATCGAGCGGTCCGTTCTCGACAAGCTGAACGGGAGCCTCCAGCCAATCACCCCAGAAGCCCTGTCCGTAGCCGATGCGGATCATAGCGTCTCCAGCACGAGGTGGCTGCGATGTCCCTTGTAGCAGGCCACTTCGAGCGCGAACGCAAGCACCCGGCGCGTTTCCAGCGGATCAATCAGCGCGTCGACGTGTCCACGCGCGGCGGCATGTTTCGAATCAAGCCAGCGCTCGTAATCGGCTCGCGTCTTATCAATGCGCTGCTGCAATTCTTCCGGCGCGGACGAGCCGTGCGCTTTGATCTTTTCGAGTTCCGGTCCGTGCACGGCCTGCACTGCGGCGTCGCCCTCCATGACGCCGATTCGTGCAGTGGGCCAGCCAAATGTAAACGTGGGATCGAAGCCTTGTCCTGCCATTGCGTAGTACCCCGCGCCGCTGGCGTGATTGATTGTGACCACAATTTTGGGCACCGTCGCGCAGGCCATCGTCTCGACCATTTCAGCACCCGCGCGAATGATTCCATCGCTCTCGGCTTCGATGCCGACCATGAAGCCGGAGACGTCCTGAAAGTAGAGCAGTGGCAGACCGGCACGCTCGGCATGATCGACAAAATAGGCCACCTTGCGCGCCGATTCCGTGTAGACGATCCCGCCAATACGCGGACGACCGTCGCCCTTCAGGAAGCCACGTCGATTTGCGATGACGCCCACTGTTCGGCCCGCAAGCTTTCCCGTCGCGCAAAGCAGTTCAGGAGCGAATTCGGGCTGGAACTCCAGGTAATCTCCGGCATCGAGGATGCGGTCGAGCACCTCCTGTATTTCATACGGAAGGCGATGGTCGCTGGGCAGAATATCGTAGAGCCCTTCCCGGACTTAGCGGGTTCGACGCCCCGCAAAATCGGTGGAGGCGCGGGCATCTCGCGAAACTTCTGGCGGATTAGAAGCAGGCACTCGGTGTCATCTTTCGCGCGGTAATGCGCAACACCGCTCATCGTCGTGTGCATGCGAGCGCCGCCGAGGGTTTCGGTGTCCGTCACCTGACCCGTTGCACCCTTCACGAGGTTTGGACCGCCCAATCCCATGAAGCTGGTGCGTTCCACCATGAAGATGACATCGCTGAGCGCAGGCAGATAGGCGCCTCCTGCGATGCACGGCCCCATGACGGCTGCAATCTGCGGGACATGCAATTTCCGCCGCATCAGCGAGTTGTAGTAAAAGATTCGCGCCGCACCGTATTGTCCCGGAAAGATGCCATCCTGCAACGGCAGGTTGACGCCTGCGGAATCCACCAGATAAACGATGGGAACGCGATTGTGCATCGCGATTTCCTGCGCGCGCAGGATTTTCGTGATCGTCTCCGGCCACCACGCTCCGGCTTTGACTGTGGCATCATTTGCGACGATTACAGCCGGACGGCCTTCGATTCTTGCGACGCCGGTTACGACTCCGGCAGAAGGAGCCTGGCCATCGTACTGGTCGTACGCTACGAGTAATCCGATTTCGACAAAAGGCGACGCCGGGTCGACCAACTTAGCTATCCGCTCACGAGCCGTGAGTTTGCCATCACGGTGCTGTTTGTCGATTTTGGCTTCTCCACCGCCGGCCCGGAGACGTTCCTCCAGAGTTTGTAGCTTTTCCACCAGGCGGCGCATGTGTTCGGCCGATGGGTTGGACATTTTGTTAGTTGATCTTCAGCTATCCATCAGTATAGTGCTGTGTCTAGTAAAATTTAATAAGGGGTGACTATGGATCTTCGAATGATTCTGGCTGGATTAGTTCTGACCGGCGTAGTCTCCGCTGATACTTTGACCCTGCGCGATGGACGGAGAATCGAAGGCACATTCATGGGCGGTGATTCCCGTCAGGTACGAATAGCGACAGGAGAGAAGATAGAGAGCTACCCTGTCACTGACGTACAAAGTGTGATGTTCGGGGCCGCAAGTTCCACCGAGTCGACCAGGCGGCCGATGACCAGTGGTACGAGCACATCCTCGACGCCCAGGTCAGCAACCACAACCCGGTTGGGACCAGTTGAGCTTCCCTCTGGCACAAACATGGTGATTCGCATGGTGGACGCCGTGGATTCTGAGCGCGACCAGATCGGACAGACCTATCGCGCCACTATGGACGAAGCGGTTTCAGCGAACAATCAGGAAGTTATCCCACGCGGCGCTGACGTAATAGTGAAGTTGATCGCCGACAAGGAGGCTGGCCGAATTAGCGGTCGTTCTGAAGTCACGCTGGATCTTGTTTCGGTCAACGTTGCCGGACGCGTAGTTGATTTGAACACGGCAACCGTCACGCAGTCCAGTGATTCGCGTACTACACGTTCGGCCCAGGTCATAGGCGGCACCGCAGCGGTGGGCGCCATCATCGGAGCCATCGCAGGCGGCGGACGCGGCGCGGCGATCGGAGCGGCTTCGGGAGCGGGCGCTGGCACAGCGGTGCAGGTCTTAACGAAGGGTCCGAAGGTAAAGATTCCTGCGGAGACGGTTTTGACGTTCACGCTCGAACAACCAGTTCGGCTGTAAGAACAACCTATGGCAGTACGTGTGCAGATCTTTGAAGATTTGCAATGTTCGGATTCCGCGGCATTCTCCAGAATGCTGGATCACGGCCTGCTGCCGAAATTCAAAGACCGCGTCGTATTCGAACATCGCGATTTTCCGCTAGCCCAGCATGACTGGGCTTGGCCCGCTGCGATTGCTGCCAGGTTTTTCCATGAACAGGCGCCGGAACTCGGACTTGAGTTCCGGCGTCTGATTATGGCCAAGCAGGCCAGTATTACTCCGGCGAGTCTAGAGGAGGAGATCGCCGACTTCGCAACCGCTAATGACATTAGTGTGGAGCGGGCTCGGGCGTCACTGAGCGACAAGCGTTTGGACGAACTCGTCAATAAAGATGTGCAGGAAGGCAGCGCGCGCGGAGTGGAGCGGACGCCAACCGCATTCGTAAACGGCAAACGCTTTGTGGAAACCTTTTCGCTGGAAGATATTTCCAAAAGCATTGAGGCCGGATTGAAGGACTGATTCACAGACACTTTCCATGAGAGAATAGACCCTTCATGCCCACCGCAATTGTTACAGGCGCAAGCCGCGGAATTGGACGCGGCGTTGCCGAAGAACTATCTAAGACGCACCAGGTAATCGCGACCTATCGTGGACGGCTCGACGCCGCCGAGTCGTTGCGCGAAAAAACAGGTTGCGAAATCTTCCAGTGCGACATCTCGTCCGCGGAAGACCGTGCGAAGCTCATTGAGTTCGCGCGCCAGAAATTCGACAAATTGGACCTGCTTGTGAATAACGCCGGGATAGCTCCGCGCGAGCGCAAGGATGTGCTCGAGGCCAGCGAAGAAATCTTCGATGAGGTCTTGAACACGAACCTGAAGGGTCCCTATTTCCTCACGCAGCTTGCCGCGCGCTGGATGCAGGAAAAAGGCGAAGGCCGCATAGCCTTTGTGACCTCGATTTCCGCCTACACGGCGTCTATCAATCGCGGCGAATATTGCATTTCGAAAGCTGGCCTCGCAATGGCCGTTTCCTTATGGGCGACGCGCCTGGCGAACTGTGGCATTAAAGTCTTCGAAATTCGTCCCGGCATCATTCGCACTGACATGATCGCGGCGGTCGAAAAGTTGTATGACGACAAGATCGCAAACGGGCTCCTTCCGCAGCGCCGTATGGGCGAATCAAGCGACATCGCAAAAGCCGTACGGGCAATTGCAGATGGACTTCTGGATTACTCTACCGGTCAGGTAATAAACGTCAACGGCGGGTTTCACCTGCGAAGTTTGTAGCTTCGGCACGCGCGGGTCAATTGTGATACAAGGTATAGGTTGCTCTTAACGCTCTCTTGAGGAGTTCTACCCAATGAAAAAGGCATTTTACGGCTGGTGGGTCGTAGTCGGTGCATTTCTCTCCTTCGGCTTTTCCGTCGGAATTCCGTACTACAACATTTCCTTCTTTTACGATTACTTCCAGCGCGAATTCAACTGGACCCGCGCGGATATAACGCTAGGCTTTCCGCTGGCCGCACTATTGACGCTGTGGGTGGGTCCGCTGCTGATCCATCGCTTCAGTCCGAGGAAGCTGATCCTCATTGGAACAGGACTAACGTTTGTCGCGCTGTTCGGTTTCGGGCACATGAACGGCCTGCTTCCGATCTATTATGCGTTCTGGGTGATTTACGCGATTGGCTACTTCCTGTCCGGACCGCCACCGCATCAGATCATCGTCTCGCAATGGTTCCTGAAGAGCCGCGGCAAAGCGATGGGACTGGTGTACGTCGGCGTCGGCCTGATGGGTTCACTCGGTTCTTTCCTCGTGAAACCGATGACCGAAGCGTGGGGCTACCACACGGCGCTGACGATTCTGGCGTTCATGATGTTCCTGGCCTGGCCGATCGTCATCTGGGTACTGAAGGATAAGCCGTCCGACATCGGGCAGTTTCCCGACGGCGCACTGGAAGCTCCGAAGGAAGCCACGATCGTTTCCAAAACGTTCAAGGAATTGTTTAACAGCTATCCGTTCTGGCTATTGCTGATCGGCAGCCTGTGCTCGATTGGCTCCATCGGCGCGGTCAACTTCCACATGAAGTTCGTCTTCCTGGATGAAGGCTTCACCAAGGGTTCCATGGTGGATTCCACGTGGCGCACCGCATCCATTCTGATTCTGTGGTCGAGCATCGGCGGAAGATTGTCCATCGGTTACTTCGCCGACAGGTTCTCCAAGAAATGGGTGATGTTCGTCACATACTTCATCGTGGCCGCCACGATCCCACTCCTGCTCGCAGTTCGTCCGGGCGCGGAGATGACGCTGTACTCATTTGCCGTTCTTTTCGGCTTCGGCATGGGCGCGGACTACATGATGATCCCGCTGATGGCTGCGGACCAGTTCGGAGTGAATACGCTGGCTCGCGCAATGGCCGTTATTATTCCGGTGAACACGATCGGGCAGACGTGGTTCCCGTACCTGGTCTCGATTTTGCGTGAGCATTTTGGCAGCTACAATATAGCGATGGGCACCGTGCTCTGCGTGGCACTGCTGGGTGCTGTCGCGATTGGTCTACTGCCGAGGCGCAACAAACTGAATGAGGCAATTCAATTACAAGACGCTCAGCGAGCTGCAGGAAAGCGCTAAGGCTCAAAAGGCATCACACGTTCTGTTCGAAACCGACCAGGAGCGCGTTAAACAAGCTTTAGCGCGCCCCGTTCAAGTCGGAAATATGACGGTCGGCAATTCCTGCGCCATCCATCCAATGGAAGGCTGCGACAGCGAATTGGATGGCCGGCCAGGCGAACTCACCTGGCGTCGCTATGAGCGTTTTGCCTCGGGCGGTTCCAAGCTGATCTGGTTTGAGGCGACGGCTGTCTGCGAAGAGGGCCGCGCCAATGGCCGGCAAATCTGGCTTAACAGCAACACGGTTGGGGAATTCGCGCGACTGATGGAAATGATGCAGCGCGTGCACCATGAGCACTGTGGCTCGCTGGACGATCTGCTGATTCCCATGCAGTTAACGCACTCCGGCCGTTACAGCAGTCCGAAACGAATCATCGCCTATCACAATCCACTGATCGATCAGAAGACAAACACGCCTGCGGATTATCCGATAATCTCCGACGACGAACTGGAGCGTTTGGAAGACCAATACGTCGCAACATCAGGACTGGCGCTGGAAGCGGGTTTCAACGCGGTTGACGTGAAGGTCACGCATGGCTACCTGCTCAGTGAACTGATGGGCGCGAAAACACGCGAGGGCCGTTACGGCGGCTCGTTGGAAAATCGAACCAGATTTGTAAAGAATGTAATCGGTAAAATCAAAGCCGCTTATGGCAACAAGCTAAGGCTGTGTATGCGCCTTGGCTGCTTCGATTGCGTGCCGTACACAATTGACCCGGTGACCAAGCTCGGAGTCCCACTACCCTACCCTGTGCCTTATCCGTGGGGTTTCGGCGTCAACACCAACGATCCGATGCATGACGATCTTGCTGAAGTGAAGCAGGCGATCGCCTGTTTCAAGGAATGGGGCATCGAGTTGCTCAACGTCAGTATGGGTTCTCCGTACTACAACCCGCACATCGGGCGTCCGTTCGAGAAACCTGATGAGGGCAACTACGAAGAACCTGAGCACCCGCTGACCGGAGTCGATCGCCACTTCCGCATCGCCGGCGAATTGCAGCGCAGCTTCCCGGATCTGCCGATGGTGGGAACCGGTTACAGCTGGCTCCAAAAGTACTCCATCAACGCAGGTGCGAAAAACATTGAAGACGGCAACATTCGCTTCATGGGTCTCGGGCGCGGTGTGTTGGCCTACCCCGATTACGCGCACGACGCTATCGAAAAGGGCGAACTCGAAGAAAGCAGAGTTTGTAAGACGCTCACGTATTGCACCTACCTCATGCGACAGAAGGATCATCCGTTGGGGCAGTTCCCGACCGGTTGCCCCCCGTTTGACAAAGGCGTGTATGGTCCGATCATGAAGCAGGCGCGGGATGCCAAGCGAAAGCCTTAGCGTTTTTTTCCCAGCTTATAACGATGCACCGTCTCTTCCCGAGCTGATCAACAAGACGTTCCAAACGCTGGAAACAAGTGTTACGGATTTCGAGGTTATCGTCGTTGATGATGGCAGCCGCGACAAGACGGCCGAGGTTCTGGCTCAGTTGCAGCGGGTACACGGTGAGCGTTTGCGCGTGGTTACACACCCCGAGAATCGCGGGTACGGCGGGGCGCTTCGCAGTGGATTCGACGCGGCAACGAAGGACCTGGTGTTTTACACGGACGGTGATGGACAGTACGACGTTGCAGAACTGCCAAAACTGTTGGAGCTGATGAAACCACGAGTCGGCCTGGTGAATGGCTACAAACTGGAACGTAACGATCCATGGCACCGCATCTGGATCGGAAATGTTTATAACCAATTCGCGCGCTTTCTGTTCCGCATCCATATCCGCGATATCGATTGTGATTTTCGCTTAGTGCGGCGTTCGCTGCTGGAGAGCATACATCTTAGATCCACCAGCGGAACCATCTGTGTGGAACTCGTCCGCAAACTGGAACTGACGGGTTGCGGCGTCGCGGAGGTGGGGGTGCGGCATTATCCCAGGCTGCACGGAACTTCGCAGTTTTTCCGCGTACGCTCCCTTCTGACGACTTTCTATCAACTAGCGAGATTGTGGGTGCAAGTGGGAGTTCTTTTCTTCGTGGCGCAATCAGACCAGTACTGCGAGTACGTCTCGCAATTCCAACTATGATGAACCCGGCAGAATTCGCAAACATCGCCCGGGCCGAAAAGGACCTGTGGTGGTACCGCGGCATGCGCGAGATCCTATTCGGCATGCTCGATCCGGTCGTGCAGGGACGCAGCTACCGGCGCGTGCTGGAAGCGGGATGTGGCACCGGCTACATGTCGCACGTGCTCCAGGAGCGCTATGGCTGGCCGATGTATCCACTCGACCTCGGATGGGAAGGCCTGGAGTTCGGACGCGGCTATGGCATCAGTCGCATGACGCAGGGCAACATCGCCGCACTGCCGTATGCGGATCGAGCGTTTGACGCACTGTTCTCGCTCGATGTCATCGTGCACTTCCCGTTGGGCGAAGAAGACGTCGCGATGGCCGAACTGGCTCGCGTACTCGCACCTGGTGGACTATTTGTGATTCGTGTCTCAGCCCTCGACATTCTGCACAGCCGCCATTCCGATTTCGCCACTGAGCGGCAGCGATTCACGAAGCAGCGCCTGATCAATTTGGTGGAACGACACGGCATCCGGCCGCTGCGCGTCACCTATGCGAATTCACTGCTGATGCCAGTAGCACTGGCGAAATTCCGCGTGATTGAACCGCTCACGAATGCGAAGCCGGCAAGCGGCGTGGAACCCGTCGCGCCGTGGCTGGATTCACTGCTGCACGCACCACTCGCAATGGAAGCTGCGTGGATCGGCTCCGGCCACGAGTTCCCGTTGGGACAGTCGCTGGTGTTGATCGGTGAAAAATCGGCCTAGCGCCGTGTGTAGATCAATTTGCCATCGAAGATCGTCATATCCACTTTGACCTTCTCGATTTGTTCCGGCGAAATGCTCAGGATGTTATCTGATAGCACGACCATGTCCGCGAGCTTGCCCGGTTCAATGGAACCCTTACGCTGCTCATCGAAGCTCGCGTAAGCCGACCCCATCGTGAAGGCACGGATCGCTTCGGCAACCGTAATCTTCTGTTCTGGCACCCAACCACCAGGATTCTTGCCGTCTGTCGTGCGGCGCGTTACTGCGGCGTAGATGCCGGTAAGCGGCTCCATCGGCGCGACGTACCAATCCGAGCCGAATGCCAACACCGCACCTGCATCGAGCAGTGAGCGGAAGGCGTAGGTACCCTTGAGGACTGCCGGGCCCACGCGCTTCGCTGCCCAGCGTCCGTCATCGATGGCGTGAATTGGCTGCATCGATGCAATCACTTTCAACTTGCCGAAGCGCTGCACGTCGTCCATGCGCAGGTGCTGCGCGTGTTCAATGCGGAAGCGCCGGTCGCGTGCGCCGTTCTTCGCTGCGATGTCCGAATACATGTTGAGGACCATGTGGTTGGCCTTGTCGCCAATCGCGTGAATGGCGATCTGCAGTCCGGCCTTATCCGCACTGAAGATGTTGTCGCGCATCTTGCTTTCCGGGATCATGTCGTCGGCCGCAATGCCTGTGCTTCCGGGCGCGTCCAGATAGGGTTCGAAGAAAAGCGCGGTCGTCGAGCCAAGCGAGCCGTCTGAGAATCCTTTCAAACCGCCGATCTTGAGCTTCTCGTTCCCGAACCCCTCGCCGATACCGACCTGCGCCAGTCTCCTCCAGTTCGTCAACGGCTGATGACCATAGATGCGCACGCTCAGTTCTCCGCGTACCAGCAAACGCTGGTATGCGGCAAGCACCACGGGCGAAGCGGACATATCCTGCACGCTCGTGACACCGTTTTCGGCGGCATAGCGCATCGCGGCCTTAAGTGCGTCTTCCACCTCAGCGGGGCCGGGAGGCGGAATTACTCGATTCACCGCATCCATTGCAGCGTCCTTTAGAAGGCCGGTGGGTTCACCGTTCGCATCGCGTACGATCAAACCGCCCGGTGGGTCTTTCGATTCGCGAGTAATGCCGGCCAACTTCAGCGCAAGCGAGTTGGCGAGCGCCATGTGTCCATCCAGACGATTGACGAATACGGGGTGATCCGCCGTATCCGCATCAATGAGCTGACGCGTGGGCACGCGCGCCGGCGTCCAGCTTTCGTGGTCCCAATCGCCGCCAGTGATCCAACGACCTTTGGGAAGTTTCGCCGCGAATGCTGCAATGCGCTTGCGGAACTCGGCTTCACTCTGCGCATTGCGCAACTGCACGCCCGCAAGATGCGTGCCGCCCGTATAGAAGTGGACGTGCGCGTCGTTAAAGCCCGGCACGACCAACTTTCCCGCCAGGTTGATCACTTTCGTTTTGGGCCCAGCCCATTGCCGGATTTCGTCACTCTTCCCGACGGCCACGATGCGCTCGTCAATGCACGCGACAGCTTCGGCCTGCGGTTGGGCCGTAGACACGGTCCAGACGTTTCCGTCGGTCAGAATCAAATCAGCATAGCGTTGCGCAAAAGAGAGATTCATAGTCATTGCAAACAGTATTAGCAGGCGCATTTTTGTTTAGAACCACTTTAGGTAGACCGGCAGGGAATGCAGTTGATCGACATGATCCGGAGCGGAGTTTCCGGCGAAGCCAACTAAGCGAAAGCCACGCACGTGCAATTCGCTGATTTGCTGCGTTCCCATCGGCCCCCATCTGAGCACAGTCCTACGTTTCAGGCCGAGTTTGCTCACCAGCGTATCTGTCGTCTCAGTAGTGCTGGCAAACGTGCCGGGGAAAATTTCGGAGTTCGTAAGGATCACCCGCTTCTTGCCTGCGATCGCATCGCGCGCCAACTTGAGCCAGATCTCAAGGCTCTCGGGTTCGAGCTTGGATTCCTCCGGCCCGGGCTTCTCATCGACATAAGGGGCGTGAATGCCGTCGATGCAGAGCACGCGCTGGACACGCGCATAATGCTGGGGCGTTTTCAAGATTTCTCGAACGGCGCCGCAACCTGCACTCCAGCCGCCGAGCGTAATAGTTCCGATTTTCCTGCCGGACTTTTTCTCGGCATCCTGCAGCAGTTTAGTAAAGCGCTCCGGGTTTTCAAACGCACGCGCATACGCGCCTGAACCCGAGCCGAGTTGCATTGTAATCACGGCGAGTTTATTGCTTGCGGCCGCGACTTCCGGAACCCATGCACCCCCGTGAAAGAAGACCAGCAATGGAAGGTTGCCGCGCCTGGATAAGCGAGCAGGCAGATAGAGCTTGCCACCGTTGAGCGTCTCACGACGTCCGGGCGGCTCGGATTCTTTGAGTCGCTGGTGGGTGCGCGAGTGCTCCACCATCGGAGAAGGATTTTGCGATTGCTGTGCGGACGCCGCGGCAAAGGCGACCAGCGCAAGTGCAATCAGAGTTTTCATGCCAGTATGCGTTCCCGATCCGGATCGAAGTGTACGCGGCGCTTCTCTACATAGGATTGCACGGCCAACAGTGAAATCTGCGTGGAACGATGCCCAAACCACGGATCGCAGTTAGGCCTGTTGCGGGTGCGGCAGCACTGCAGGAAGTTCTGAACGTGATCGAGCGTAATATCGCGTGGAATTCTTACGAACACCGGAGGCGCCTTGGGGTCCAGAGTGCGGTATTCAATGCGCCCGCGATTGATCAGAATCTTCCCTTCAGTGCCGCAAATCTCGATATCATCCGAGGGCATGTTGGGTAATGAAACGGAGTCGAACGTAACGGACCAGTCGCCGCGATAGCCTAACGTGAGATGCAAAGTGTCTGGCGCATCACGACCATCGTTGAATGGGAAATAGACACCACCCGCAGCGTGGATTGAGGTCGCGTTGTCGTTATCCATCATCATGTGAATCGCGTCAATCCAGTGCGTGAACAGATCCGTGATCTTGCCCCCGCCGAAATCGAGAAAAGCTCGATAGTGAAAATACTGGTGCGGATTCCATTCGCGCCAAGGCACCTGTCCCAGAAAGCGCGCCCAATCGAGATTCGCGGGCTTCTCGGTAACGGGCGATCGCATGGCGCTCGGAACTCTCCCATGCCACCAGGAGCGTATGTAAGTCACTCGGCCCAGCTTGCCTGCCTTGATGAATTCGTCACGCGCCTGAATATATTGCGGGCCGGAGCGCTGCTGCAAGCCGACTTGACAGACTCGGTTGTTGACGCGCGCGGCCCGAATCACGCGCGGCCCTTCCTCACGTTTGAACGTCAGCGGCTTTTCGACATACACGTCCTTGCCCGCGTTCATCGCATCGATTGCGATTTCCACGTGCCAGTGATCCGGGGTGGCAATCAGTACGGCATCGAGATTCTTCTGCTCCAGAAGTTTCCGATGATCGCTAAACACTGCGGCATCCGAAGCCTTCTGCTTCGCTTCGTCACAACGAGTGCCATAGACATCGCAAACAGCTGCAACACGCACTGACGCATCTTTCTGAAATAGCGACATGACATACTTGCCGCGATTTCCGCAGCCGATCAGGCCCAGATTGATGCGGTCGTTGGCGCCGAGCACGCGGGAGTATGACGCAGCGGTCATCGTTCCGGCGGCAGCGAACAGGGTGCGGCGGGAAATCGGGTTGTTATTCAGCATTTCAGGTCTTCTCAATTCTAAATCAGATGCATCTGTGATAGATTTCAGGTCATGAGACTCGCAGGTCTGTTGCTGCTGACCGTTTTCGCGCTCCAAGCGCAGGTATTCACGTTTACCAAAGACCAGATGCTCCGCTACACAGCGAAGAATCCTTTCCCGCGCTTTGACGACGGCAGGCCGAAAGTGCCGGACAACATGCTGGAAAAGGTGAAGGGCCTATCTGTCGAAGAGGTTTGGTCCGTGCTGCCGGGCGCAGGTTACCCTTGCCAATATGCGGGCGATTTTCAGATTCTGCATCCAGGAAAGAAGCTGGTGGGGCGCGTTGTCACCGCACAGTTCATGCCGGTGCGCCCGGACGTCAATGAAGTGATCGCCGAAGATGGAAAAGCGAAGGGCTACAAGAAAGGGCAGAATCAATGGGTGCTCGATCAACTGCAACCCGGCGACGTGCTCGTGGCAGACCTGTTCGGTAAAGTGGATGGCGGCACGATGGTCGGCGACAACCTGGCATACTACGTTATGACCAAAACGGGCACCGGAATCGTTGTGGACGGCGCTATTCGCGACCTGGAAGGAATCGCTGCTTTTGACATGCAAATCTACTTTCGCGGCGCGCATCCTTCGGCTATCAAGGACGTAATGCTGACCGGTTTCAACGTGCCAATTCGCATCGGCGGTGCGACCGTGATGCCCGGCGACGTCGTCTTCGGCGACCGCACCGGGGTGTATTTTATTCCTCCGCAACTTGTCGAGAAAATTGTTACCAGAGCCGACGAAACCCACGTGCACGATCAGTGGACACAGGAGAAGTTCAAGACCGGCAAGTACAAATCCAGCGACATCTACGGCTCGCCCGACGACCCTGCACTGAAGAAAGAATACGAAGAATACAAGAAAAAGAAACTCGGCAAATGAGCGCTCCGCTTATCGAGTTTCAGCAGGCAACGGTCACACACGGCGCCCATGTAGCACTGAACAACCTGACGCTTTCGATCGCTACGGGCGAACATGTCGCCATTCTTGGACCAAACGGTTCGGGCAAGTCGACGCTGATCAAAACCATTACGCGGGATTGTTATCCGCGCCAGCGTCCCGGCCCGCCTGCGGTGCGCATACTTGGCGAAGAAGTCTGGAACATCTTTGACCTGCTGCCCTTGCTCAGCATCGTTTCCAACGACCTGCTGGCAAGATGTAACTGGCACATCAGCGGCATGGAGGTGGTGCTCTCGGGCTTCTTCAGCAGTATTGGAATTTGGCCAAATCATATAGTCACCACGGCTATGGAAGAGGGCGCGCGCGAAATAATGAAACGGCTCGGCATCGCGCACCTCTCCGACCAGAGCATCCTGGAAATGTCGACCGGTGAAGCGCGGCGTTGTCTGATTGGCCGCGCGCTCGTCCACAACCCGATTGCGATTTTGTTGGATGAACCATCCGCAAGTCTCGATTTGGCTGCCGCTGCCGAATTGCACGACAGTATGCGCCGCCTGGCCCGTTCCGGAACCGGGATCATTCTGGTAACGCACCACCTGCCCGATATCATCCCGGAAATTCAACGTGTGATTCTGTTGAAGCAAGGCGGGCTTTTCGCCGACGGTCCGAAGGACCAGATACTGACGGAGCCGATGCTTTCGAATTTGTTTGAGGCCCGCGTCGACCTGACGGAACGTGATGGTTGCTATAACGCGTGGTGAGTTTTTATGAAATAGGCCGCTTCGCGTAGCAGGCGCGCCGCTTGCACGCTGATGCCGGGGCCCTCCGCTATTTTCCCCACTCCTTCGAAATCTCCGGCTTTGATTTTTTCGCGCAGCAAAGCAAGCGCCTCCGCACTTATCTGCAATGGATCCGCGCCGAGTCTCTCCACCAATACCGAGAGCTCTTCCAGAGTGCCAATGCTGAAAATCAGGATGCCATCGCTCACCGGACGCTCGCGTCCATCCGACGGAGAGTTGCGAATCGTGTTCTTCACAACCATGGTGGTGGAACCACCACCATCGAGGTTCAACGCATCCACGGCGCCGAGCGCGATCAACTCCGCGGCGAACTCGTCCAGTCTCATTCCGACGCTTTTTGGCTGACGACCGTCGAGAGTAACAAACAGGAATGTACCGCGCTTCGTGATCGCCACGGCGGTGCGAGGATGGCGCTTATCAGCGTGCCCGAACTTCTCTGCAGGGACGTCTAGCTTCCCGCTTCGCACGAGTCGCGGCCCGCCGCCCACCACATCCAGCGGATCGCATGACGCGCTCGCCGGAGCTGTTTTCTGCTTTGAAAGACTCACGATGGCAATGGCGAGCTTTTCCCTGTAATTCTTCTCTTCACAAAACAGCAGCGCGCTACGCTTCGAACCCGCCGCAATCACCTGCCGATTGAACTGATAGGCGCCTGCTGACGCTCCGGCATTCTCACCGCTCACAACGAAGTAGCCGCCATTGACGGCGGCGGTTGCGCCATAGCGACGCGCCATCGAACTGACGGTCTCTTTGCCAGTAGGCCGATCGCCAGCGCGCACAGGCAGCAGATTGATGCGCGGATTTGCGGGATCAACTTCCAAAATCTGCAGCGTGAAAGGGCCGTCGTTATGGCGTTCGAAACAGCGCTCGCGATATTCGATGCCGGATGCGACGTGCTCTCGGCGATCATAGCCGCACTCCACCGCCGGCGTGAGAGTCTGGCCGTAGGCGATTACCGAAAATCCCAGAAGCGCAAAGAGTTGAATAACACTGTATTGTAATGCAATGAACCGAAGAAATTTTTTGCGCATTTCTTCCTGCACCGCCGCCGCGTTTGCGTTGCCGGCCGTTGCGGCGCCCACTCGCAAACCGAACATCGTGCTTCTGGTAGCAGACGATCTGGGCTACGGAGAACTGAGTATTCAGGGCTGCAAAGATATTCCAACACCAAACATCGATTCGATTGCAAAGAACGGAGTGCGTTTCACAAACGGCTATGTCTCCTGCCCGGTGTGCAGTCCCACGCGCGCGGGTCTGATGACCGGGCGCTATCAGCAACGCTTCGGCCACGAACTCAATCCCGGCCCGGCAGAGGCCGCGGAGACGCAGTTCGGATTGCCGCTGACGGAAACAACCTTTGCCAACCGTCTTAAATCCCTCGGTTATGCAACCGGCATGGTGGGTAAATGGCATCTTGGTTACAAGCCCGAGTTTCATCCGATGAAGCGCGGCTTCGACGAGTTCTTCGGATTCCTCGGCGGTGCACATTCCTATGTGGATCCGCTTACGAAATCCGCAAACCCTGTCCTCCGCGGCACCCAACCCTTCGAAGAAAAAGAATATCTGACCGATGCATTCGCGCGCGAAGCCGTGGCATTCATTGAGCGCCGGAAGAACGAAGCCTTCTTCCTGTACCTGCCGTTCAATGCTGTCCACGCGCCGCTCCAGACGCCCGATAAATACATATCGCGCTTCCCTTCAATCGCAGATAGCAAACGGCGCACTTTCGCCGGAATGCAATCAGCCATGGATGATGCGGTCGGCCGTGTGCTGGCCAAACTCCGCCAGATCGGGCAGGAAGAAAACACTCTGATTATTCTTCGTTGGCGACAATGGGGGGCCGACCTTAAACACGACCTCCGCCAACGGCCCACTGCGCGGGTATAAAGGGCAAACACTTGAAGGCGGCATACGCGTGCCGTTCATGGTTCAGTGGAAGGGAAAAATCCCCGCGGGCAAGACGTACGCACAACCCGTCATCTCGCTCGACATTCATCCGACCCTCGTAGCCGCGGCCGGCGGCAATATTCCCGCAACCAGCAAGCTGGACGGTGTCAACCTGCTGCCGTATCTAACGGCTAAGAACAAGTCCGCGCCCGCATGAGACATTGTTCTGGCGCTTCGGCACACAGGCCGCCGCGCGCAAAGGCGATTGGAAACTCGTGATCCAGCCTGGCGAATCGGCACAGCTATACAACCTCTCTAACGATATTGGTGAAAAGACGAACCTCGCCACAACGCAACCTGAAAAGCTGAAGGAACTGCAGAGTGCGTACGCTGCGTGGAATAGCCAGTTGATCGAGCCGCTCTGGAATAGTGGCAGGCGCCGCGCAAAAAAGGGCGAGCGAGCACGCAAAAAGCGCTGAGCAGCCTAAACGTTCAGCGACATGGGGCCCTCGCCAGGAGCAAGTGCCGCGAGCATCGATTCCTTGCGCTGCTGGATCGAGGCTAACGCGGAGTCCATCGCGACCCAATACAGCACGGCTCCAAACGCGAGATTGACCATCAGCACGCAATAGAAAGCTATGTCACTGTTGAACGCATAACGCGCCAGATAGGGCAACCCCAGCGGAAGCGCAGCGAGAGGATATACCAGGATTAACAACATTTGAAAGCCGCGCGCTGATGAACGCCAGGATTGCGACGGGTCCATCGCGCGAGGGTATTTCGTTGCGCTCAGATTTCCGAATGAAATCAGGTACAGCAGCAGGATCAGCGTGACCGAGAACGATTCGAGAATCTTTCCGCCGGTCAGGGGAACCCGCAAGAGCAGACACACCAGCGTCACCATCGTGAGTTCCAGCATGATCAGGATTACGGTCGTGATATTCTTCGCAATCATCACTTGCGAGAATGGCACTGGCGCCAGGTAATAGATCTGCGTTGCAGAGCGATCGTACGCAAAGTAATTCCAGATGAGCACATCGCCCAACAGCAACAGCGCATAAACGCTGACGAAGGTCAGCACGTTCTCTGAAAGCAGGGACTGAACATTGCGCCTGCCGAAGACAAGGGGCAGCCAGATCATAATTCCGAAGGAGAAGCCCATCAGAAACACAAGTCGGAAACGCGGGGCTCGAGAGAGGAAACGTAGATCCTTCTCGATCATCGCCGCAAGCGGATCTCTAAAAACTTTCGCGGGCAAACGGAATAAGCGATCGGTGAATGAGCCCGCCTGGGTGGCCGGACGATCTGCCGCGCGCGCCGCATCCGCATCAAAACGCAATCCCCGATTAAATTGCCAGCGCCCGAACGCCCAGGCCAGAGCAGTCCAGCCGAGCAGCACCGAAAACTGAGGCCCACGAAATCCGGCCACCCGCGATTTCCCCGGCAGCAGCCCATGGCAGCACGATCGATTGCTTCAACCCTGCCATGCGTTTTGAACTGGCTGGGCGCTCCGCGCATCGCCAGATACTGCGGAACAGCGGCCAGCATCACCAGCAGGAAAACAACGATTTCACGAATGCGTTTGCGCGCCAGCAGGCGCGTCAACAGATCCCGCAAGCCCGCTGAGAGGAATAGATTGAACAGGGTGAAAGGTATAAAGGCGAGTGGAGCCCACAGCGGCATTGCATGATTTCGAAGCAATCCGACTGTCGCGCCGCACATCAGCAACAACACTTCAATGCTGACTGAAAGCCGCAGCATTACTTCGATGGCGAACAACTGCCCGCGAGGGATGGGATACACCAGCAGGCGCTTCAGGTCCAGCGAGGCTCCGGTGGTGGCCAGCAGTAACGGAGTCACTTGCCAGTAGAGGAATACAACCAGCAAACCACCTGTCATGATCTGCGGCAGACGCGCAACAAGCTTCCACTCAGACAGAATTGATGCGATTGCAAACGACCCCACGGTCCAGCCGCCGTACCAGATCACCGATATCAGCGCCGAAAAAAGCACTCCGCCGCGATGCCGGGGATAGAAGTTGCGCAACGTCCGCCATTGCGCCGAGAGAATCGCCCGCACGTGTGGAGGCATTGCTTACAACCAGCTCAAACCTTCCGTTGTCCGATCCGCTCCGACTAACCGCACAAATGTATCTTCCAAAGTTTCAGAGCCGCTGCGCAGTTCGTCAACAGTGCCTTCGATCACGAGCTTGCCATCATGGATGATGCCGACGCGGTCACAAAGTTTTTCGACAACCTCCAGCACGTGCGACGTAAGAAAGATGGTTGCTCCGCGGCGGGCTTGATCGAGCAGCAGGTCTTTCATAAAGCGCGCGCCAACAGCATCTACCCCTTCAAACGGTTCATCCATCAAAAACAATTCCGGATGGTGGATGAGCGCGGCGCCCATTGCAACTCGCTTGCGCATGCCCTTGGAGTACTCGGCAATCAGCTTCTTGGAACTGCCTTCCAGTTCGAATAAGTCAATCAATTCGCGCGCACGCTCCACTGCAACGCGGCGATCGAGTCCGTACATGCGGCCCACAAATTCGAGAAACTCCGGACCGGTGAGATGGTCGAACAGCAGAGACTCATCGGGCACCAGACCAATCTTGCGTTTGATCTCGAGTTCGCTTTCGGGCATCGGCAGCCCGAGCAATTCCATCTCGCCGGATGTGGGCTGGGCCAGTCCCATCAGCATGCGAATAGTCGTGGTCTTGCCTGCCCCGTTCGGCCCTAGGAATCCGAAGAAGCATCCGCGCGGCACGCTGAGCGTCAGTCCGTCGACAGCAGGCTTGGATCCATAGACCTTGCGTAAGTTGCGAATATCAATTGCCGGCGAGTCGTCAGGCATAGATCGAAACTACATCATAGCGGAGAAGCTTTTAACTGTTTTGCCCCAGATTCGAAACGCCATGTACAATAGAGGCTGAATGCAGGTTTTGCAGGCTGGACAGCACAAGTATTTACTGCTCGAGCTCGATCTCGAGTTGATCGCCAACATCGTCAAACAGGCTGGCTTCGAACACAAGGTCGAAGACTCAGATCGAACACTGATTGTTGAATTGACGGCGACGTCCAGAACGGCACCATTGTTGCTGTTCGATGCCGCGGACCCTGGAAACCTGGGGTGGTTTTCGCGCTGTCAATTCTATGTCGATGGCCGCACCGGCGCAGTCCTGCAAACTCCTCTCGCCGTTGCGAATCTGAAGGATCGCTCCGGCCACACGGTTCCCAATGCCGTGCGCGTGCGCATCGCAAAGGAACTGCCCGCGGGTTTCCGGCTTCCCGGAAAGCAGCCCGTTACCGAGCAGATGGTCTATGCTGTTTTCTTCAACTTCCTGAACGCATTGCTGGAAGTTGGTGTCGGCGTGTGCGGCGGCAGCGTGGTAAAACCGCTGGCCGGGCGCACAGAAACCGTCGGCGCTCGAAATTAACAATCCTGGCGTTAGACGCACGCGGGCGAACGTGGAATGTCTCCGCGTTGGCGACTTCTCGCTCATGTGGATTGCTTCCGGATGGCCGACAATCCTGGAGCTGTCTGTAAATCCTACGGCCTTGATGGCGGGTTAACCCGCATCGACCCACTGATGTGCTGGTTCAACTAGTGAAGGCCAGCCAAGAATTGGCGGATCTCACGCAGCACATCCGACTCGTTGGAGAGGAAGATGTAGTGATTCGCCCCGGCCAACTCGACCACCCGAGCGCCCGCTACGCCGCTCTGAAGCTTGCCGATCGATCTCTTCGCATAGTCCACATCCGCCGCGTATACCTGCACGATCGCGGCGCGCTCTTCAGCGGTCTGTGGCTGATAGCGTTGAATCTGGTCTTCGAGCGGAATAGGTAGCGTGAAGAACGCGAGCACGGGAACTCGGATCCGCGAATAATCCGGCTTCCTCATTCCGGCGGTGATCGCGTCGCGCACGCTGATCGAAGCACCGTATTTGCCCATGGTCCCGTCAAGATTTGTCGCAAAGACGTTGCGCAATTCGGATTCGGGGAAAGCGAATCCCATGGTGCGTCTTTGCCAATCCCTGTATGACTGAAAAGATCTGCGCTCTTCTGGAGAGGGCTGCGGGTACGTCATCGCGGACGGCAATTTCTTGCGTAGCTCCTGGTATGGCCCCCAGTCAAATGTGGGGTCGGCGGTCGAATCCATATAGACTAGCCCGGCGGTCCGATTTCGATGGGCGGAGGCCAGCGCCGTGAGTTCATGACCGCCAAGCGAGTGGCCGGCCAAAACAGGCGCAGTGAGATGAAGCGAATCGAGGACGGAAAGAACATCGTCGCCCAGTCGCTCTGCGCTGAAACCCGATGCAGGGCGGCTGGACGCGCCATATCCCCGCCGCGTTATGCCATAAACGTGACACAAGCCAACCAGTTTGAGGGCAAAATCGTCAAAGACGTGGGCAGAGTGTCCAGACCCGGCCAACAGCACAAGCGCACGACCCGATCCTCCCCAATCGAGCACTTCGAGTTGGACGTCATCTTCGACGCGCACATATTGAATCCGGTGAGGGGAGGAATCCTTCCACTTGGGCTCCTGCGAACATACGCACGTCGCGGCCAAAACCATCACGATTACGGTTGTCGGAACGTTCTGCTTATATCGATACATTCGAGAGCACCTCATGTGTGGCATTTGCGATCGCGTTTCTGGCGGATCGACGACCCGCACTCGCGATCGTCGCCCTCGATTCTTCGACGCCAACTCTCTAGATATTACTCCCGCAGCGTTCACGAACCCTCTTGGAAGGTTCCTCCCGGTCGCTCTTGGTACGCCCCAACCGGAAGTTGGGCTGTGTCGGCGTCAAGTTGCCGTGAAACGCGCAAGTAGTCGATGTATCCAGTGACTTTGACTTGGGGTATGGAAGAGAACGCCGGCGAGCGGACAACAGAGCTGGACCCCCTCGTAGGGGGCGATTGACGCGCTCGATCCGAGCACCGTTGCGGCTGGAAAACTGGCATTATCGTGAATGTGGCGCCTTATAAGGGCCGTTAGCGTGGGCCGCAAACACTGAGCCTCAGGAGACAACAGATGCTGGGAGTCAATCCGTACATCGCATTCAAAGGCAATTGCCGGGAAGCGATCGAATTCTACAAGAGCGCGCTGGGCGCCGAAGTGCTGTTCACTCAGACCGTGGGTGACTCGCCCATGTCCGATATGGGTCCGGCGGAAAGCATCATGCACTGCACGATCAAAGTAGGAGACTCGACGATCATGATGTGCGACGACCCGAGGCCTGGCACCGCGGCAGGCGGTGGCAACATCAGCTTGGCAATCGGACTGAACGATCCGGAGCGGGCGAAACAACTCTTTGAGAACCTTGCCAGGGACGGTTCGGTGCTCATGCCGCTCGAAAAGACCTACTGGGCGGAAGCATTCGGTATGGTAACCGACAAGTTTGGCGTCAAGTGGATGGTCAACTGTGACGCGCCAAAGTGACCAGTCGCATTGAAATGCGAACCTCTGGACACGCGACCAGGGGTTCTGGTCGGGTCACGCGCCATCCGGAAGTTGCGAATCCGATTCCTCGGTGGATGCCTGGCCCGGCCAAACGCGGGACAGCCGGGTGGATGGGTACACCCGGCTTTTGTAGGTTCAAGTTAGCGAGGACTCTTATTAGCTCGCCGCAGAAGTTTTGGGCCGCATCTGTTCCATAAACTGTCGCATCGCAGCAAGGTGACCAGGTGAGCGTTGTTCAATCCAGGTTTCATAGCGCTTTGCGGCCTTCTCCATATGCGCAAGGAACTGGCGATTCGCGAATTGCTGCCGGCCCTCCTGGATCGTCGGTTTAATCCGCTCCCAGACGCCGGCGAATTCGCCGTTGGTCTCAAAAAACAAGTCTTCGTGGAGCAAGCCGTAATTCAGCAACGCACATGCCTGCTCCCAGTAGCTCACGACCATCATGAAAAACGTGCCGCCTTCTGTTCCTGGAGCCGCGATTCGCATGGCTTCGTCCATGGTGTTCGCATAGTAGTTCTGGAAAAACCAGTCGCGAGCCTGGCGCAGTCGCGCCTCGCGGCGCTCCTCGTAAACCTGCAAGTGGAGCTGTGCTTGCTCGTGTGTGGGTTTTGAATCCATAGTGCTGTCTCCTTTTTGCCTCTCAGAGTGTTTTCTTCCGAACCCGGCTTGGCGGCGTCGTTCAAACCGCTCAACCGGGCTTCCTGAGCAAGACGGACGAGACGTGGGAACCTCGGCCGGAGTCCGACGACTCTCGGCTTGGTCCTAACCACTATTTTGCCATTTTCAGTACCGGTGTTTCATGGGCCAGACGTTCCGCACTCCAGGCCGCAATCGCCGCGGTCGTACCTCTCGTTTCGGCATCAGCAGCTACGATACGTCATGCCGGTTCGGCAAAATGGCTGGCGTCCACCAAAGTGGAAGAGCGTTAAAGTTATGTTGACTCAGAACGAGTCCGCCGAAGAGAGCGGTAGCACCGCTCCGGTACGCAACCTGGTGCCGATGATTCACGTCGCCGATGGGGAGCGCTCCAGAAATTAATCGCTATCGCGACTCGCCGCCATTCTACCGCGCTGTCGTCGCGATGGCGTTCCACTATGACGCTTTGGTCGAAAGGACGCTCCAGGATGTCATGCGGTCAGCTCCAGATTCCTGGGAAGCCGCTGAGGCTAGACGCCTGCGCGCACAGTTTCGGCTGCACAGTGGCCGTAAATTACACAAAGCCGTCGGGAAGCCGCAACCCTCCAGAAGCCGCTACAGCATGAAACTCGGCAACTTGCAGATCCCGCTGACGATCAACGGGAAAAATGTGGAATACCTGCTTGATACCGGTGCGGTCCATTCCGTGATCAGTGAGACGGAGGCGAAGCGCCAGTTCGCCGATTTGGTGAATGCTTGCGGAAAAGAGGAGAAGCTAAACGGCGCCGGTGCCAGCGGAATCATCGAGTACAAGGCCATGATGCTTCTTGAACTCAAGCTCCACGTCGGCGGCTTCGAGACGCTCCTCCGACCCGCAGAGATAACGTTGAAAGAAGATCTGGGATTCGGGCACCATGGCAATTTCGGACTGGATCTTCTCAACCAGGCGCGCGTGATCACGATCGATTTTCGCGCGATGAAGACCACGCTTGAAGGCCGCCGCCCCGATGCCCGGGGACAACAGCATTGCCCCTAAGCTAAAACCTGCGCTTTGGCAACCTCCAGCGCTGCTTCCATTTCCTGCTGATATTCCGACAATAAGGCCGGCGTGGTCGCTTCAAAGCGCATCACCAGCACGGGCTGGGTATTGGAAGCACGCAGCAAGCCCCAACCTTCCGGGAAAATCACGCGCGCGCCATCGACATCGAGCGTCTCCCGGATTTTGCGGAAATGCTCCGTAACCAGCCTGACTGTTTCAAACTTCGCGTCATCCGGACAGTCGATGCGAATCTCGGGAGTGGTCACTGTCTTGGGTACTCCTGCGAGTTGCGCGGATAGCGGCTGACCCGACTTTTCTACAATCTCGATTAGGCGGCACGCAGCGTACATCGCATCGTCGAAACCGAAATAGCGGTCATGGAAGAAAATGTGGCCGCTCATTTCGCCGGCCAGTTCGGCTTTCAGTTCCTTCATCTTTGCTTTGATCAGCGAGTGTCCGGTTTTGTACATGACGGCGTTGCCGCCCAGCTTGCGAATGCCGTCGTACATAACTTGCGAGCACTTCACTTCGCCGATGAAAGTCGCTCCGGGCTTACGCGTCAGAATTTCGCGCGCGTAGATCAGCATCAACTGATCGCCCCAGACTACGTCTCCGTTCTCATCGACCGCGCCGATGCGATCGGTGTCGCCGTCGAATGCAATGCCGAGTTCCGCGTTGTGCTCCTTAACCGCGTCAACCATGTGCTTCAGATTCTCGACCACAGTCGGATCGGGATGATGGTTCGGAAAATTGCCGTCCATCTCATAAAACAGCTCGATCGGTTCGCAGTTGAGTTTTGCCAGCAAACGACTCATCACCGGACCGGCGGTGCCGTTTCCGCCATCGAGCACAACTTTGACGCGCCGCTTGAAATTGAACATCGCCGCGATTTCGTCAACATAGGCGGGAACTATGTCAGCACTTTTTTCTACGCCAATACCCGTGGCGAACGACTGCGTCTGGATGATCCGAAGCAATTCCTGAATCTCTTCGCCGTGAATCGTGCCGGACCCGCAGACCACTTTAAAGCCGTTGTACTCGGAAGGATTGTGGCTGCCGGTAATCATCACCGCGCCGGCGGGCTGATGTTTGTAGGCCGAATAATACAGTACGGGCGTCGGAACAATCCCGATGTCAGTCACTTCGCAACCTGATTTCAGCAGACCACGCGTCATCGCATCACGCAGGCGCGGAGAACTAAGGCGCGTATCGCGACCCAGGTGCACCTTGTTGCCGGCGCGTTTCTGCATGTAGGTACCGATGGCTTGGCCAAGTTGCTCGATACCGTCATCGAGCAGATCCACATCAGCGATCCCGCGAATATCGTACTCGCGAAAGATTGTCGGTTTCAGCATAGCTTTAACGTTAACATTGGGCATTTACCAGGGGCAAGTGATTTTATTTGCTGACGAATTCGTTCCCGGCAATTACGAAGCGCAGCGGCCAATCCGCACAATGTCGAATGCCGATGCGTGGCGTGGTCAGAATTTTATATTTCCGCTCCGGCCGCAAGCGCCGAACCGTAAAGTCGCCGTGGGTAACATCTCGTCCGTAGAGCGCGCGCGTTATCCCCAGCGCCATCGTCAACTTGCCCGGACCCGATGCCAGGTCTCTTAGTCGCTTTGCCGACCTGCGCCGCCCGCGCATCTGGGAAATCCCGCAGAGCGGTTCGAGTGCGCGGATCAGCACGCAGCCAGGCTGGCCAGGCGGTTCCGCAACCAGGTTCAGGCATTCGTACATGCCATAGATAAAATACACATAAGCGCGGCCTGGCGGTCCAAAAATCACGCTCGTACGCTCGGTCAGGCCTTTCGAGGAATGAGACGCCAGATCGTCGCTTCCCAGGTAAGCCTCAGTCTCTACAATGCGTCCAGCGGTGGTCCCATGGACCACAATTTTCCCCAGGAGATCTCTGGCCACCTCCACGGTGTTGCGCGCGTAGAAGCCGTGAGGAAGTACACTGGAACCAGTTTCCAACTCCTCAAAAGGGAGGGGGTCTGGCCACTGCGTTGAATCGAGGTCTGGATTCATTCGACAATGGCTAAGTTACCAGATACTATGCGCCTGTTCACCGGCATCACAATTCCACAAGAGATTCGAAAGAATTTGGAGCGGCTGCTCCTGAAACTGAAGCCCACGGCAGATGTCCGTTGGAGCCGCATCGATAACCTGCATGTCACCACCAAGTTCATTGGTGAGTTGCCAGAGGAGGACCTGAACGAACTCATCGATGCACTCGATGAACTGCCACCGGTCGGGAAAATTCCGATTTCGGTCGGCGGTATCGGATGGTTCCCCAATCCGCACGCGCCGCGCATCTTCTGGACCGGAGTCCAGGCGCCGCCGCAATTGGCGGAGCTGGCGCGCCTGACCGATGAGGCGCTCGTGAAGCTGAGCATTCCCGCGGAAACAAAGAAGTACGCACCACATCTGACGTTGGCTCGCGTGACCGCCGGCATGGACGTGCTGCGGCTCAAGCAGGCTGTCGCCGCGCTGGAATCGGTCGAATTCGGATCATTCACCGCGGATCACTTCCAGCTCTATCTCAGCGAGGCTGCACAGAACGGCACGTCCAGATATACGAAGCTCGCGGACTTCCCGCTGGAAGCCCTATGATCCCTGCCCTGATTATGGTGGGCGCTTATCTTCTGGGCGGAATTCCATTCGGCTACCTGCTGGTAAGACTCACGACCGGACGCGACGTGCGCAGCATGGGAAGCGGCAATATCGGCGCGACCAACGTGCTGCGAACGACGGGGCGCGGGCTTGGAGTCATCACGCTGCTGCTGGATATCGCAAAAGGCTATCTGGCCGTTTGGGTTGCCGGGCAGACTTACGGACAAGGACCCCCTTTGGATGAGCTGCGCCGCACTCGCTGTCCTTTTCGGACATGCGTTCCCTATTTTCCTAAAGTTCCAAGGAGGCAAGGCTGTCGCGAGTTTTGTGGGAGCATTTCTGTGCCTGACACCACTACCGCTGCTTGCCGTGATTCTGGTGTTCGTGATCACCGTGGCCTACAGTCGCTTCATATCGCTTGGTTCAGTTGTAGCTGCGGCCACGCTACCGTTCGCGGTCTGGCTAATTTTGCATCCGCCCCTACCGGTGCTTGCGGCTTCCCTGATTGCCGGAATTTTAATTGTGTGGCGTCACAAGGGCAACATCGATCGTCTGCGCACGGGCACGGAGAACGTCTTCTCCTTCGGGGGTAAGAAGTCTTGAAACAGCTTTCGGTGATTGGAGGCGGAAGCTGGGGAACCGCCTTGGCAATTGTGCTTGCGCCGCGCTTTGAACGCGTCCGAATGTGGGTTTTCGAACAGGACCTGACTGAGCGGATCGCATCGACCCGCGAAAACGACGTTTACCTACCTGGTTTCCAGATTCCCGAAAACGTCGCGGCAACCAGCGACATCGAGCAGGCGCTGGCAGGATCGAGCATCGTACTTGGCGTGATGCCGTCACATCATGCGCGCGGATTGTACACGAAGATGCTCCCTTTTCTGGAAGAATCGGTGGCATTTGTCAGCGCGACAAAGGGTATCGAGAACGGGAGTTTGCTGCGCATTTCGCAGGTGATGGAAGAGACGCTTTCCTCGAAACTGCGCCCGCGCATCGCAGTGCTTTCCGGCCCCACTTTCGCTCGGGAAATCGCGCAGGGCGAACCGGCGGCGCTGGTTGTTTCTTCCAGCGACCCGGAGTACGCCGAACAGATCCGCAACGCGTTTTCCGGTCCTTCTTTCCGGCTTTACAGCAATACCGACCCAATCGGAGTCGAAGTCGGCGCGGCTCTGAAGAACGTGATTGCGATCGGCGCAGGCGTCTGCCAGGGACTTAGCCTGGGCAACAATACCATGGCGGCGCTGATTACGCGTGGACTTGCCGAGATCACCCGTCTGGCAATCGCAATGGGTGGGCAGCCGCGCACGCTAGCCGGTCTGGCCGGCCTCGGCGACCTGGTTCTTACCTGTAACGGCGCACTCAGCCGCAATCGCAGTGTGGGTATCGAACTTGCCCGAGGTCGCAAACTCGAGGACATTATCAACTCCACACGTATGGTTGCCGAAGGCGTACAGACCACATACGCCGCCATAGGCCTGGCACAAAGACATAACGTCGAGATGCCAATAACCACCCAAATGTATGCCATTCTGAAAGAGGGCCGTCCCCCGCGTGCAGCCATCCGCGAACTGATGGAGCGGGAGCTCAAGGGAGAGTAAGTGGCGGACATCCTACCCCTAAAATCGGCGCAACCTTCCGTTTCTAACCGGGTTATGGATGATATGACGTCCGTGATCGCAATCGAGCGGGACGCCGAGTTGATGCTTCGCGTTCGGGAGGGGGATGAAACCAGTTTCGCCCTGCTTCTAGGGCGGCACCGTAGTCCGGTTACGCACTTCCTCTACCGAATGGTGCAAAACCAGGCCGTTGCGGAGGAACTCGCGCAGGAGGTATTTCTGCGTGTTTACCGTTCCCGGGCAACTTACGAACCGACTGCGAAATTCACCACGTGGTTGTTCCGTATCGCGACACACCTTGCTCTGAACTGGATTCGGGACGTCAAGAACGAACGAGGGCAAGAAAGCCTCGACCATGAAGCGATCGAGGGTGGTGGAACACGTCAGGTCGCGGACCGCGAGCAGAATATCGAGCAACGTATGCTCTACGAGGCTCGGCTCGACGAAGTCCGCAAAGCGATCGCCATGTTGCCGGAGAAGCAACGAGCGGCCGTCCTGATGCACAAGTATCAGGAAATGGAGTACTCGCAAATTGCGAAGGTACTCACATGTTCGGAATCAGCGGTGAAGTCGCTGTTGTTCCGGGCCTATGAAGCGCTGCGCGCCCGTTTGGCGCATTTTGCCTAAGGAAGAAGGAAATCTTATGTTGTGCCCAGTCCAGGAAAAAGGAAACGCGGAGTTGTTGTTGCGCTACTGCGACCGTACTCTGGATCCCGAGACACAGTCTGTGCTTGAGCGTCACATGCAGTGCTGCGCGGATTGCAGCAAAGTTGCGGAACAGCAGCAGGCTCTCTGGAAAGCTCTCGATTGCTGGGAACCAGAGCCGATTTCCGCAGATTTCGATCGCCGGCTGTATAGTCGCATAGAGCAGGAGTCCCGTAGTCCCTGGTGGCAGCGTATCTTTCGGCCGGGAGCTACCTCCTGGCGACCCGCATTGTCGGTGGCTACCGCATGTGTCACGATTCTGGCTGTCGTCCTGATTCGCACCCCCCAGGCCGCGGAACAGAACGTGCATTCGCACCGGGTTGAGACAATTGACGCCGAGCAGGTTGACAGAGCCCTCGAGGACATGGAGATGCTCCGCCAGTTCCAGAGTGTGGCATCAAAAGGCGAAACAGAAAGCTCTAAGGCGATTTAGCGTTTTCAATTATGAGCGAGTGGATCAACAGACTGGCGGTCACAACGGTTCTTGCAACCGCGCTGGTATGTTCCGCCCTGGCCCAACCGATGAAGAAGGGCGTGCCTCCGCCTAATTCTGGCAAGGCGGCGAAAGCCCCAGTGAAATCCACGCTGGAACGCCTGAGCGCAATGACTCCAGAGCAGCGCCGCCGAGTACTGGACAAATTGCCCCCCGAGCGCCAGAAGGTCGTCATAGAGCGCCTGGAGAACTACGAAAAACTCCCGCCCGCGGAGCGCCAGCGCCTGAATGACCAGTACCGGGTTTTTCGCAAGCTGCCGCCTGAGCGTCAGGATGAGATGCGCCGGCTTTTCCGCAGATTTAACAATCTTCCTGAAGACCGCAAAAGCATCATGCAGCAGGATTTTCAGAATCTTCGCGGATTACCGGAGCCTGAACGTCGTGCTCGAATGCGAAGTGAAGAATTCCGCATGAAATACACAGTGCCAGAGCGACGGTTATTGTCAGAAATGGCAGATTTGGTAGCCAGCTCACCTCAATAATCCGCGATATCACGTTTACCTATCAATATTATTAGATAAGTGAATTGATCCAACCTACCCGTTCTGGTACTCTTTAGCCCATGGGATCATGGGTATTAAAGTCTTTACTCGCATTGTCTTTGACGTCCGCGCTATTCGCGCAGGGCACAACATCGCGTATCCTTGGCATCGTTCAGGATCCAAGCGGCGCGGCTATTGGCGCGGTCACTGTCAAGCTGACTAATGACGCCACCAGCGTAACCTTCACGACCAAGAGCACAGAGACTGGTGCTTATGTGTTCGACTCAGTCCAGATTGGTACTTACACCGTCAGTATGGAAGCCGCCGGCTTCAAGAAATTCGCTTCACGTGGAAACCAGATTTCAATCGGCCAGCCCACGACGGTAAACGTCACGCTCGAAGTCGGCGAATTGACCCAGCAAGTCGAAGTGTCCGGCAGCGCCGAACTGGTGCAGACCAGCACGTCAGGAAATTTTGGCAACCTGATGAGCGGCACCCAGATCCGCGATCTGCCCATCGTAGGCACGCGCGGACGCAACCCCGTTAATCTGGCCTTGCTGCAACCGGGCGTCGTATCGGGCTCATTCACTGGCGGCGGCAGCTTCGTTTTCGGAGCGCGTGATCGCGCCTGGAATTACACGCTGGACGGCATCGACGTGAACGAAACCAGCACGGGCGGCTCTGAGACTACTCCGACCAAGATGAATCCCGATTCGCTCGCCGAGTTCCGCGTTCTAACCAGCAACTTCACCGCGGACGCGGGCCGAAATAGCGGTGGACAGGTAGCCATGGTCACGCGCTCCGGCGGCAACGCCGTGCACGGAACCCTCTTCTGGCTGTATCGTACGCCCAGCTTCAACGCGAACGAATGGGAAAGCAATATTAACAACGTTGGAAAACGCCAGTTCGTACAGCACACTTATGGCGGCAGCCTCAGTGGACCGATTATCAAGAACAAGACTTTCTTCTTCGTGAACGGCCAGGGTCTGCGCACCAAGGAGACCGGGCTCGTGACCCGCACTGTATTTACCGCCGAAGCGCGCAAGGGCATCCTTCGCTACGTCAAAGGTGGCCGCAACTTCCCGGCTGGAACTCCGCAGGCCTCAGTGGACGCGAGCGGCAACGTAATGCCGGGCCGCGACATCGGCACTTATAACGTCGCCACAAGCGATCCGCAGCGCCTCGGGCTGGACACGACGATCGCGGCGGAAATGGCCAAGGCGCCGCTTCCGAATGCGTTCACGCTGGGTGATGGGCTGAATACCGCTGGTTTCACCTTCAATTCTTCACAGCTCGAAGATCAGCACGACGTCACCATCAAAATCGACCACATTATCAATTCAAAAAACACTGTTTATGGCCGTATCTACTTCGGCGAGCAGGATACCAACTGCGACGCCGTCAACGGCGGTCAACCAGTTTTTCCGGGCAATCCCTGCCTGGTGAATACGCTGCGCAACCCACGCAATCTGGCCTTCAACTGGCGCTATAACCCTACCGCACGCGTTACTAATGAGCTGGTATTCGGCAAGAACGCGTTCGCGTACAACTTCGACCAGCCGGGCAGCTTCGATAAAATCTCGCTAACCGGTGCGCCTGTCAGTACCCTTGCGCAGTATTACTTCGGCAATCTGCGCAGGCTGAATACCTGGCAAATCGTGGACAACCTGTCGTACTTTAAGGGAGCGCACGCGTTCAAGTTTGGAACCAACTTCCGCCTGCAGCAGCACAATGACACGCGCGGATCCGTGGCCGGACTCAACTCGAACCAGGACGTAAACTTCTCCACAAGCATCAACACTGTGGATCCGGCGACATTCGGTTTGCCGGCCGATCTGAACACGGCAAACGATCGTCCAAATTTCCAGAGCAACATCAACTTTCTGCTCGGCCGCGTTGGCAGAACGACCAAGGCCTTCGTCACGGACGGCAGCCAGTTTACGCAGGGACTCTACGACGTTACGGCACACTGGAACGAATATGACTTCTACGCGCAGGACTCCTGGAAAGTGCGCAAGAACCTGACGGTGGATCTGGGACTGCGTTGGGAAATCAAGATGGCGCCCACTACTCCAGATGGACGCCTGAGCCGCCCGGATCAACTCGTTACTTCAGCCGCCGCCCCTTCCACGACTCTGAACTGGACCAAAGGCAGCCTGTTCAACAACGGGTGGAAAAACTTTGGACCCTCCATTGGCTTCGCCTGGGATCCGTTTGGAACGGGCAAGACCTCTATCCGCTCGAACTATCGCATCGCCTACGATCGCCTCAATACGTTTGTCGTGTCGTCCTCGATTCTCCAGAACCTGCCGGGCAGTACGATCGGTACGACGTTCGACGACTACGGACAGGCCGGCGGAAGACTGGCGGGTCTGCCGAAACTGGCGCCCCCAACCAGGAAGCCATCCGAACTGACGCAACCGGCCGCGTTCTCGAATAACACAATCACCGTGATGGACCCGAGTTTCAAATCTCCCACCACACACCAGTGGGCCTTCGGCATCCAGCGCGAAGTCGCCAAAAACACCGTGGTTGAGGTGAACTATATTGGCCGCCGCGCTTACCACCTGATCGGCGGATACAACGTAAACCAGACGAACATCTTTAACAACAACTTCATTCCAGCGTTCAACACCGTCAAAAGTGGTGGCGACAGTCCCTACATGAACAGCCTGCTTTCGGCTGACAGCCGCCTTCTGGCCGGTGAAACTGGATCCCAATTGGTACGCCGCCTCTACAGATCCAACCTGGACCAGAACGGGGCGGCCAGCCTGGCTTCCGCGCTTGCAACCAGAATCCAGAACGGCCGCTCTGTGACAGACCTTTCGGGAGCCGGACCGTACGCGCTGATAAAGTATCCGCAGTTCAGCAATTCGATCAACGTGGTGGACTCAAATGACTTCTCGACCTATCACGGCCTCGTGCTGCAGGTGCAGCGCCAGTTCCAGCACGGCATGTCGGCGCAGTTCAGCTATACGCGATCGAAGGCGCTGGATACACGTTCTTTCGACCCGGCACTGACCGTCGTGTCCACTGCTAACAATCAGCAGGCATCCTCATCGCCGTTCGATATGAACAACCGCAAATTGAATTACGGCACCGCCGACTTCGATCGCCCGAACGCTTTCCAGGGCAACTGGACTTATGAATTGCCGTTCGGCAAAGGCAAGCGTTTTGCAGGAAACAACGCACTCTTGGATCGCGCGCTTGGCGGATGGTCAGTCAACGGGATCTTCAGTTGGTTTACGGGACGTCCGTTCACGGTCTATTCCGGTTCGAACACCTTTTCGAGCGTGGTTCAGACTCCGGCCAACTGCAGCGGGTGCCCTCGTAACATGGGCGACGCATGGGACGATCCGAAAAATGGCCTGAAGTGGTATTTCCACGATCAGGACCGTGCGAATTTTTCGATACCGGAAGCGGGCGACCTGGGCAACACCGGGCGCAACTATTTCCGCCGCGACAGAACGTTCGCTATCGATACCGCTTTCCTGAAGCGCACGAAGATCAGCGAACGCTTCAACATGGAATTGCGCGCCGACATCACGAACCTGACAAATACGCCGACCTTCGGCTTTCCGACAGCTACCTTCACTTCCGGCACATTCGGACGAATTCGCGACACTGTGGCAAGCACTTCGCGTAAAATTCAGCTTGGCATGAAGTTGAATTTCTAAGTCTAAACTGGAGCAGCATGAATTTCGAGTTCTTCGCTTTGAAGTTTTTCTTCAGGGCGAAGGACTCGATTTTTTTTGCTCAAGGAAAGTCCGCGAACATTCTGCGTGGCACTTTCGGTACATTGTTTCAGCAACACCCCGCCTACAAGGACTTTTTCGAACCGGCCGCGCCTGAAAACGCTCCTAGCGGTTTGAAAAATCTACCCCGACCTTTCGTCTTCCGCGCATCGCATCTGGATGGAGCGGTGCTTGCCCCCGAAACAGACTTCTTTTTCCAGATCAATGTTTTTTGCTCAATGGAACCCGCGCTGCGCTACTTCTCCGAGACTTTCTCCAGACTCTCCGAGGTAGGCATCGGTCCGCGGCGCGGTCGTGCGGAGCTCTTGTCGGTCGAGACAGAAGCGCTTTCCATCCCGCTTGAACCGGAGAATGATGTGAGCAGCCTGGTCGTACGCTTCCTAACTCCTACCGAATTGAAAGGCGAAGGAACACTCGTCCATAAACCTGAGTTCCCGATTTTGTTCGCGCGGGCCCGCGACAGGGTCAGCACCTTGCGTGAGTTCTACGGTGCCGGAGCCTTACCGCTCGAGTTTGCGGCGATGGGAAGGCGTGCAGCGGAGGTGCGCATGACAGCTTGTGAGCTTCGGCAGGAAAGTGTCGAGCGGCATTCGTCCAGGACCGGCCAGACGCACCCGCTCGGAGGGTTTCTGGGCGAGGCGCGCTATGAAGGCCCGATCACCGAGTTCATACCGATCTTGAAGGCAGCCCAACACACTGGCGTTGGTCGCCAGACGGTCTGGGGCAAAGGCCAGATCGAGATCATTACTCAAGGAGTGGGCGGGTAAAAGCCCGCCCATTTCCTTACTACAGCTTTTGAATCTTGATGTTGCCGTTCGAAGTCGAAAGGTCGAGCAGCGGTCCGCCTGAGCCGATCGTGCCTTCCAGATGATTTTTGGACACTGTGCCTCTTGCGCCGACTTCAAAATCCGAAGTAATCGTGGAGTTACCCGCACGCGCCTGAACCCGAGCGCCGGCGTTCGCAGGCAGTCTGACCGTGATGCCACCATTGGTTGTGACGGCTCGGACATCGCTGTCCTTTACTGAATCCAGCGTGACGTTAATCGCGCCGTTCGAAGTCTCGAAACGAAGCGGACGCTGACTCTCAGTATTCCTCACCCGGGCCTCGATCCGACCATTCGTAGTTGTCGCCTCGACATTGCCACGAACCGAATCAACCTTCACCGAGCCGTTCGATGTTCGCAGGATCAGCGGTCCGGTAGTGTCATAAACGTCAATCGCGCCGTTTGAGGTTTTCGCGTCCAGATCCCCGCGATACTTGACAACGTGCACGGAGCCATTCGAAGTCGTGATTCTCCCACGTCCTTCAATATTGTCAATCCGCACGGCTCCATTCGAACTGGCGACTCGTTCCAATTCGGTTTTGACGGGCACACGGATCACGTAATGTGCTCCCAGATTACCCCTGTTGGTATCAGAGGGCCGGATTGTTCGAATGCGGATAGAATCCGCTGCCGAGACCACATCTATTTTCAGAGCCTTCAACAAATCCTCGGTATTGGCATACTTGGTCCCGGTAATTTCGACCTGGTTCTGGTCCCAGCCGACAATCTCCACGGAACCGTTGAAGTTTTCGATCGAGAGGCGCCCGCCGGGCTGGAGTTTGTAACTGTACCGGAAGTCTTCCTTGAAACGCTCGCCGGAAGCGAAGCCCTCCAGATCACAACTCATCGTGCCTAACGCGCCCAGAATCAGAAAAGGAAACAACAGCACTCGTCGCATAGAATCGCACTCCTGTAGAGTTCATACGCGCAAGACGCTGTTTTGTTCCATGTTATTCTGGCAACAAAGCCCTTGAGGGGCCTCCACGCAGTTAATCATGAAAAAACTTTTGGCATTGAACCGCGGCGAGATCGCCATCCGTATCCTTCGGGCAGCAAATGAGTTGCGGCTACGGACGGTAGCAGTCTATTCGAGTGAGGACCGGCTGGCGCTGCACCGCTTCAAAGCCGACGAAGCCTACCTGATCGGTGAAGGCAAAGGACCTGTTCAGGCCTACCTGGATTACGAGGGGATCGTAGCGCTGGCGAAAGAGAAGCAGGTGGATGCAATTCACCCGGGCTATGGCTTTCTTTCAGAGAACCCGGAGTTGCCGCGAGCCTGCGCGAAAGCTGGAATCACGTTTATCGGCCCGAACGCTGAGTTGCTGGAAATGCTTGGCGACAAGACCGCCGCGCGACACCTGGCACAGAAAGCCGGAATTCCGGTTGTACCCGGCACGGAAGAGCCCGTAACGGATCTTACAAACATCGAAGAAATCGCGCGAAACATTGGCTATCCCGTCATCGTGAAAGCAGCCTTCGGTGGCGGTGGCCGCGGCATGCGCATCGTCGAAACCCCCGAGGAACTGCTTCCGCGCCTGAGTGAAGCGAGGCAGGAAGCGGCGGCTGCTTTCGGCAACGACGCCGTCTTCCTGGAACGCTACATCAAAAACGCGCGCCACATCGAAATCCAGATCCTCGCCGACAAGCATGGCGACATTCTGCACCTTCACGAACGCGATTGCAGCGTGCAGCGGCGTCACCAGAAGGTCGTCGAACTGGCTCCGGCTGTTGGGCTCGCCGATTCGATCCGCAAGGCCCTGGCGGATGCCGCAGTGGCACTGGCGCGTATCGCTGGTTACCGGAATGCCGGCACCGTCGAGTTCCTGGTCGACGCCGATTCAGGAGAGTGGTTCTTTATCGAGGTGAACCCGCGCGTTCAGGTGGAGCACACCGTCACTGAAATGGTGACCGGCATCGACATTGTCCGCTGCCAGATCCAGATCGCACAGGGGCTCAAGCTGCACTCCGCGGAGATGAACCTGCCACAACAGAAGGACGTGCCGCTGCATGGCTTCGCCGTGCAATGCCGGATTACGACCGAGGACCCGACCAACAACTTCATCCCGGATTACGGCAAGATTCAGACCTATCGCTCGCCGGCAGGGTTCGGTATCCGGCTCGATGGAGCGAGCGCCTACACAGGTTCCGTCATTACGCCGTACTATGATTCGCTGCTGGTGAAGATGACCTCGTGGGGCCGCGAGTTTCCGCATGCCTGCCAGCGCATGGATCGCGCATTACGTGAGTTCCGCATTCGCGGGGTCAAGACCAACATCCCGTTCCTCGAAAACGTCGTCAATCACCCCGATTTCCAGGCCGGGCGCACGACCACGAAATTCCTCGACGAGAATCCCGCACTGTTCAAGTTCACGCCGCGCAGGGATCGCGCGACTCGATTGCTCGCGTACCTCAGCGATGTGATCGTGAACGGACAGCCTGAAGTAAACGGTAAGCCGCGTCCGGCAACGTTTGCTCCTGCACCTGTTCCGAAGACTCCAATGGCTGCGCCGCCACCCGGCACGCGCCAACTACTGAACGAAATCGGCCCCGAGAAATTTGCGGCATGGACGCGCGCTCAAACGCGCTTGCTGCTGACCGACACCACATTCCGCGATGCGCACCAATCCCTGCTCGCGACACGAGCGCGTACGTACGACATGCTGGCTATTGCGCGCTATAAGGCACAACACCTGCACAATCTGTACAGCATGGAAATGTGGGGCGGCGCGACTTTCGACGTCTCCATGCGATTCCTGCATGAAGATCCGTGGCAGCGTCTGGCAAAGCTGCGCGAAGCAATTCCCAACGTCTGTTTTCAGATGCTGCTGCGCGCTTCCAATGCGGTTGGCTACACGGCTTATCCCGACAACGCCGTCGAGGCTTTCATTTGTGAAGCGGCGCTGAACGGCATGGATATCTTCCGCATCTTCGATTCGCTCAACTGGCTACCCAACATGGAAGTGGCCATGAACGCGGTGCGCAAGACAGACCGTGTCTGTGAAGCCGCCATCTGCTACACCGGCGACATTCTCGATCCTGCTCGCGAAAAATATCCGTTGCAGTATTACGTGAAGCTCGCGAAAGAGCTCGAGAAAATGGGCGCGCACGTTCTGGCGATAAAGGATATGGCCGGTCTGTGCAAGCCATACGCAGCTCACAAATTAGTCAAGACCTTACGCGAAGAAGTGGGCCTTCCGATCCATTTCCACACGCACGACACCAGCGGCATAAACGCCGCTTCACTGCTCAAAGCCGCGGATGCCGGGGTCGATGTGGTGGATGCGGCAATCGCTTCGATGAGCGGCATGACAAGCCAGCCGAACTTGAATTCACTCGTGGCCGCGCTGGATCATACCGACCGCGAAACCGGACTTGATCTCAAGGCGCTGAATCGTGCCGCCGATTATTGGGAGACCGTGCGCTCTTGGTACCTGCCGTTTGATAGCGGCTTGCGTGCCGGTACGGCGGACGTTTATCGCCACGAAATGCCGGGCGGGCAGTTTACAAACCTCAAGGAACAAGCCGAGTCGATGGGCCTGGGTCCGCGCTGGAATGAAATCGCGCAGACATACCACGACGTCAACATGGCGTTCGGCGACATCGTAAAAGTCACGCCTTCCAGCAAGGTCGTCGGGGACATGGCGCTGTTCCTGGTGGGACACGGCATGACGATGCACGAGTTCTCCCGTCTGGGTCCGGACCACACGCTGACGCTGCCAAATTCCGTGATAGAGATGTTCGCCGGCGCGCTCGGGGAGCCGGATGGCGGCTGGCCGAAAGAACTTCAGGCCACCATTCTAAAAGGCGCGAAACCTTTGGAAGGCCGCGCCAGCGCAAGCATGAAGCCCATCGATTTCGATGAGACGCGCACGATGCTCGAGAAGAAACTGGGCCACAAAATCAGCAGCACGGACCTGATGAGCTACGTGATGTACCCGGATGTTTTTCTGAAGTTCTCGAAAATGAAGCAGCAGTACGGCGAGGTGGAAGTGCTGCCCACGCCGCAATTCTTTTACGGCATGCAGAAGGGCGAGGAGATCTCAGCCGAACTGGAACCGGGCAAGACGCTCATCATCAAGTTTCAGACAGTCGGCGATCCGCACCCCGACGGCACGCGCACGGTTTACTTTGAACTGAACGGTCAGCCGCGAGAAGTCAACGTTCGCGATCAAAGCCTGAAAGCGCAGGTAGAACCCAAACCCAAAGCCGATCCAACGCAACCCGGTCAGGTGGGCTCGCCCATTCCCGGCGCCGTCACTAGCATTGCGGTGGAACTGAATCAACCGGTGGTAAAGGGCGATCGACTGCTGGTAATGGAAGCGATGAAAATGCAAACCACGATCTACGCTCCAGTATCAGGCAAGGTCACTAAACGCCTGGTGCAGGTTGGCGAGAAGGTCGAACCGAAGGATCTGTTACTAGTGATCGAGTGATCAGCTAGTCTTTGGGCACAAGCCGGATCATGCTCAGCACGATGGAGCAGACACGCTTGTCGGGCAGCGCGCTCCAGGTCGGCGTAACTGTGAAATCGATCTTGTACTCGGAGCTGTCCGGCAGGTCTGTTTCCAGCACGAAGAGCCCGGAGCGCTCCAGCGTCCACTGTCCCAAACGCAACCCATTGGCGTGCATCTCGACACGCACGGGCTGGCCTTGTTCGAAGATGCGCTCGTGCGCGTGACCGCGAACACGCAGGCGTTGCGCTTGCGGACTCACACGAATCAGATGGGCCGAAGCGTGTTTGCCAATCCAGCGATACTTGTTTCCGAACACGCCTTCCAGGTCATACCAGCCTTCAATCAGTCGCTTCTCATGACCCGGTAGCGAGAAGTCGATCACGTCTTCACGATTGCCCGGATACAATTCCTTGCGATCGTGCGACTGCAACAGGTTATACACGCCGCCTTCGTTCGGAGCGTCATAGCTGCACTTGCTGCA
This sequence comes from Bryobacteraceae bacterium, assembly GCA_963793625.1. Lineage (GTDB taxonomy): Bacteria > Acidobacteriota > Terriglobia > Bryobacterales > Bryobacteraceae. The sequence goes on from CAWCAT010000004.1 coordinate 66,640, forward strand.
GCGCAGCGTATCCGAAGCGTCCCGCGTGATGTCGGCGTGACAATCGGGACACCGCAGGTGGGTCTCGAAGTGATCCAGTGAAGTCTCAAGCTCTGGCGCTTCACCTTCTTTTTTACAGATGGCCGCAAGCGTACCACCCAGTAAACGGGCGGCGCGCCAATCCGAATGGTTCGGATCACTCTTCCTTGCAAGGTTCTTTACAATGCGCTCGCCCCAGCCGCGCTCTGGGACAAAGACGTCATATTCATGTGAGACAAAGTGTTTGCGGATCAGGCTATGCCAGTCCGTCAGCTTCATCGTGTGGTTCTGACGGATTCCGAAGCTTTCTTCCTGATGGGCCCCGATCACATCCCGGACCAGGTAGCCGAGCAAACCCCAGTCGCTCAGTTTGCGTTCCCAGGGCTTCATGGTGTCGTGATACGGACAGCGGTAGAGCCGCAGGGAGAGCATCCGCTTAAGCGGCTCTTCAGCAAACAGAAAAATGCCGCCCGGCGCAAGCACACGCTTCACCTCCATGAACACGCTTTCCATGTTCATGAACTGGCTCAGCATCTGAAACGCCATCACCATGCGCATCGAGCCATCGCGAAATGGAAGGTTTACGGCATCGCCGGCAACACGCACCGGAGAACGCGACCAGTTCCAGCGTTCCAACAAGGTGATCCCATAGCGCAGCGAGTCGGCCGATATATCGAGAGCGTAGCCATTGGCGCCGAATTCATTCGCCAACATGTAGCTGGTGTGGCCGGCGTTGGAACCGATCTCGAGAAATGGCGACATCTGCCCAATAAAATCGAGGTGGTTTCGGATTACGCCAGCGCGGCGCAAATTCTCTTCGGCATACGTGGCGATCGCACGCTCCGGCTCGCCGAGCGAAGCGAAGTTGTGAAACTCGACCTCCGCACGTTTGACGGAAAAGGATTGGGCTTCCATTTAAGTATTCCGCCAATCGGGCGCGAAAATCGACGTTATGAGTGCGAATCGGTTCATATAAAGAGCACAAAACTACAACAGCATACTCAATTCTAGCGAACGCAGGTCCGAAAGCAGTAAATCAGGTTCGCAGGCGAGCAAATCACCAGGCGCGGAAAGTCCCGTCGCAACGGCTACTGACATGATATTGTTCGCCTTGGCCGCTAGTACATCGTTTTCGTGATCGCCAATCAAAGACACCCTGCTGGCAGCGGAAATCCAGTTATTTCGACGGGCGTAACGAATAGCCCAACGTGCCAAACCCGCACGATCGCGAGCTCGTTCGGCGAACGCACCGAAACGAAAATAGCGCTTCAGGCCAGCGCGTTCCATCTTTTTCCAACCGATACGCGTAAGATTCCCGGTCACCAGGGCGGCCGGGATGTCGTGGCTCTTCAGTTCCGAAAGAATCTCGCGCGCACCAGGACAAACCTTGCTGCGCAGGTCCGGGCAATTGCGCACGTAGTCCAATTGCGCTTCCCGCACCAGATCAGGCATCATACGCCGGATTTCCAGCGGACCCGCGCCCACCGCCAGTAGCATCAGGCGCAGAATCTCGCGATCCAGCATGCCTTGCACTGCGATGTGGTCTGTCGTTGTTTCCACACCGGCAACGCGTCGAACGGCATTCACCAGCGCCTCGCGATGATGCGGGCCGGCCCTGCGAATGAGCGTGCCATCGATATCAAACAATACGAGAGCCGGCGCGGAGGTCTGCGTCTTTGACATCAAATGTGAACTCGCCCCTGCAGGTAAAGCACGGCCCTGCCGGACATGCTGACACGGTCGCCCTTATCCGAGCACCACAACTCCCCGCCCCGTTTGGAAACCTGGAAAGCGTGCAAATCAGGCTTGCCCAGCCGCTTGGACCAGTACGGGACCAGTGTGCAATGTGCCGAGCCCGTCACGGGATCTTCCGGAACGCCCTGCGCTGGAGCAAAGAAGCGCGAGACGAAATCGGACTTTTCACCCGGCGCGGTGACGATCACAGCAAAGCGATCCAGTTCGGCGAGGCGCTCCATATTGGGTTCGAGTGCCCGCACCTCGGCTTCAGTTTCGTAAACCACCATGTAATCGCGCGCAGCCAGAACCTCTTTCGGGTTTCCGCCGAGGGCTTTGACGAGCGCGGGAGTTTCCCCGCAGGGTTGCGGTGGCCGCGACGGGAAATTCATGGTCAGGCGCTCACCTTTGCGCTCGACGCTGAGTTCACCGGCGCACGTATCGAACACAACGCTGTCGCGCGTGGGGTCAATATAATTCAGGAGAACGAAAGCCGACGCGAGCGTCGCATGCCCGCACAAATCTATTTCCACCGTGGGTGTCATCCAGCGCAAGTCAAAGCGGCTGCCATTTCGCACAAAGAAAGCGGTTTCGGATAGATTGTTCTCGGCCGCAATCGCCTGTAACTGCTCGTCCGGCAACCACTTATCAAGCGGACAAATCGCCGCTGGATTACCGGCAAATACATGTCCGCTGAACGCATCCACATGGTAGATAGGTATTTGCATGGAACTACCAGTTTATCAGCATGTTAGATTAACTCAATGATCGAGTATCGGCAGGGAAACAGTCTTGACCTGGATCAAGTGATTGAGCTCTATCGCGCTTCGACGCTTGGCGAGCGCCGCCCGATTGATGACCGCGATCGCATGGCAGCCATGCTGGCACACGCGAACCTCGTGATCAGCGCGTGGGACGGGGCACTACTGGTCGGCATCGCGCGCTCGTTTACCGACTTCGCCTATGTTACTTACCTCGCCGATCTTGCGGTGCGGGAATCCTACCAGCGCCAGGGGATCGGCAAAGAGTTGATGCGGCAAACGCGCGCCGCCTCTCCCGAAGCGTATCTTACGCTGCTGGCCGCGCCCAAAGCTATCGACTATTACCCGCGCGTCGGCTTCGAGCGCCACGAATCTGCATGGATCATCAAGCCAGGTTCCGACATCGAATAACAATGCTGTCGTGGCTTTTCTCTGATCCCCTGCCCGTCGGTTCGCCGGCTCCCGATTTTACGCTTCCCGACCAGGACGGCAACCAAGTCACGCTATCCAGGTTGCGCGGCAAAAACGTCGTGCTGGTTTTTTATCCAGGTGACGACACCACCGTCTGCACGAAGCAACTGTGCGAATTTCGCGATCGCTGGGATCTGGCTGCTTCGCGCAACACTCTCGTGTTCGGAGTGAATCCGCAGAAGCCGGAGAGCCACAGCAAATTCCGCGACAAGTACAAGCTCCCGTTTCCGCTGCTTGTCGATCAGGGCCAACGCGTCGGCGAACTCTACAAAGCCAACGGTTTGATCGTGAAACGAACCGTGTACCTGATCGACGGCAACGGTGTGATCCGTTTTGCGAAGCGTGGCAAGCCCGCCCCCGAAGAAGTACTCGGCTCCGTTCCCAAATAGGATAATAGTGCCGCCGGGCGCGCTATCATAAACGGATGCTGTCTGACCGCTAATGAGATTACCGCGCTACTATCCCATTCTCGACACAGCGTCGCTAGAGCGCAGAGGTGTCGCGCTCGAAGCCGCAGCCAACGCGCTGCTGGAAGGCGGGGCGCGCATTCTGCAACTCCGTCACAAGTCACATTTCTCGCGGGAACTATTTGAACGGGCAGAACGTGTCGCTGCGCTTTGCGTTCAGGCCGGTGCGATTCTGATTCTCGATGATCGCGCAGATCTCGCAACAATCCTGAACGCCGGAGTGCACCTGGGCCAGGACGATCTGCAACCCACCGAAGCGCGCCGTATTCTCGGCAACGAACGCATCATCGGCTTCTCCACACACAGCCCACATCAGTTGCAACAAGCCCAGGAAGAGCCCGTGGACTACTTCGCACTCGGTCCAATTTTTCCTACGGGCTCGAAAGATAATCCCGATCCTGTCGTGGGTCTGGATGGATTGCGGGCAATCCGTCCGCTGGCCACTAAACCGCTGGTGGCGATCGGCGGCATCACGCGCGAGAATGCGCGGTCGGTGTTGGACGCCGGCGCTGACGCCGTAGCTGTAATCGGTGATGCACTCTGCGAGTTGAAAGGACTCCGAGCAAGAACTGAAGAATGGATAAGAGCAACGGATTAGTCAAGGGGCTGGGACTCCTCGACGCAACGACGCTGGTGATGGGGTCCATGATCGGCTCAGGCGTCTTCATTGTCGCCGCTGACATCTCACGCCAGGTACAATCCCCGGGGTTGATGATCATGACGTGGGTGGTGACCGCACTGCTCACGCTGATTGCCGCTTTGAGCTACGGTGAACTCGCTGCAGCGATGCCGCACGCCGGCGGACAGTACGTTTACCTACGCGAGGCTTTCGGGCCGATGAGCGGTTTCCTGTATGGCTGGACGCTCTTCCTGGTCATTCAGACGGGAACGCTGGCGGCTGTTGCCGTGGCCTTCGCAAAATTCGCTGGCGTCTTCGTGCCATGGATCTCGGCATCGAACTATCTCTTCCTCACATTCAACACGCAGCAGCTTGTCGCGATTGTTTTGCTGATTCTGCTCACCATAGTGAACACGCGTGGCATTCGCACGGGCGCCGTCGTTCAGAATGTCTTTACGTTCGCCAAGACCGCCGCGCTGCTCGGACTGATTTTCGCGGGCTTCATGGTGGGACGCAATCCTGAAGCTGTCACGCGCAATTTCACTGATTTCTGGCAGGGTGCGGATTGGACGTGGACTACGATTCGCCTGGTTGGCGTCGCCATGGTCGGCGCGTTATTCTCTTCCGACGCCTGGAACAACGTAACGTTCACCGCCGGCGAAGTACGCAATCCGCGCCGCAACCTGCCGCTCTCGCTCGGCATCGGTGTACTGCTCGTATCCGTTATCTATCTGGCCTGCAACTTCGTTTATTTGAACGTGCTGCCGCTCGAAGCAATTCAAGGTGCGGCGGAAGATCGCGTGGCCACTGCCGTGGCCAAACAGATACTGGGTCCGGTCGCAGTACAGGTGATGGCGGTCGCGATCATGATTTCGACTTTCGGATGCCTAAATGGAATGATTTTGGCCGGTGCGCGTGTCTATTACGCGATGGCTCTGGACGGATTATTCTTTAAGCAGGTAGGCACAGTGGACCCGGTGCATCACACTCCAGTTCGCTCCCTGACCATCCAATGCGTTTGGGCCTGCGTGCTCACGCTGACGGGCCGCTATGGCGATTTGCTGGACTATGTTATATTCGCTGTTTTACTTTTCTACATTTTGACGATTGCGGGGCTGTTCGTGCTACGCCGCACACGCCCGGAGATGGAGCGCCCGTATCGCGCCATCGGATATCCCTTCCTTCCCGCAATTTACATCGTTGTCGCGAGTTTGATTGAGATACTGCTGTTGTTGTATAAACCGAGCTACACTTGGCCTGGCTTAATCATTGTGCTGCTAGGCATACCGGTATATTTCATTTGGCGGAAAAGAGAGGTCACTGCATGAGTCTTTGGGCGACAAAACCACTTAGCCGGATCATGGCTGAGTCCGAAAGCAAGGAACACACTTTAAAGCGCACGCTCGGCGCGACCAGTCTGGTCGCACTCGGCATTGGCGCGATCATCGGTGCGGGATTATTCTCGCTGACCGGAATCGCGGCTGCCGAAAATGCCGGACCGGCCGTGGTCCTGTCTTTCGTACTTGCCGCGTTTGGCTGCGCCTTCGCCGGCATGTGTTACAGCGAATTCTCGACCATGATCCCCATTGCAGGCAGCGCGTACACATACGCCTACGCCACCATGGGAGAGTTACTGGCATGGATCATCGGTTGGGATCTTGTACTCGAATACGCCGTTGGCGCCGCGACCGTATCCATCAGTTGGTCCAGTTACGTTGTGTCGCTGCTGCATGACTGGGGCATTACGCTGCCCGCGGAATTGATCGCCTCGCCCTGGCAACCGGTAAAACTCGCCGATGGAACGCTGGTGCACGGAATCATCAACCTGCCCGCCGTCTTCATCGTCGTGGTGATCTCGCTACTGCTGATGACCGGCATCAAGGAATCGGCGAATGTGAACGCCGTCGTCGTTGTCATCAAAGTAACCGTCGTGGTCGTGTTCATCGCTGTCGGTTGGGCCTACATGAAGCCGGCCAACCACGTGCCCTTCATTCCGCCAAACACCGGAACATTCGGCGAGTTCGGCTGGAGTGGTATTGTTCGGGCCGCAGGCGTCATCTTCTTCGCCTACATCGGATTCGACGCAGTTTCGACAGCCGCGCAGGAGGCAAAGAACCCGAAGCGCGATATGCCCATCGGCATCATCGGCTCGCTCGTGGTCTGCACGATTCTCTATGTGCTGTTTTCCTATGTGATGACGGGCCTGGAGCACTACACCAACTTCAAGGGCAATGCCGCGCCGGTCGCGCTCGCAATTTCAGCTACACCATTCGCGTGGCTTAAGATCGCGGTCAAGATTGCGATCATCTGCGGCTTCACGTCGGTGATTCTGGTGATGCTACTCGGCCAGTCGCGCGTCTTCTACTCGATGTCGCGAGATGGATTGCTGCCGAAGATCTTCTCGGCGATTCACCCGAAATTTCAGACCCCGTGGCGCTCGAACCTGCTCTTCATGGTCTTCGTAAGCTTGTTCTCAGCCTTCGCGCCGATCTCGATGGTAGGACACATGACCAGCATCGGAACGCTGTTCGCGTTTGTGATCGTCTGCGGTGGAATCCTGATCATGCGCAAGACTCAGCCTAACCTGCCACGGCCCTTCCGGACTCCATGGGTCCCGCTGACGCCGATTCTCGGCATCGTAATCTGCTCCCTGATGATGTTCGGCCTCGGCTGGGAGAATTGGCTTCGGTTGTTCGTCTGGCTTGCCATCGGCCTTGCGATTTACTTCGGCTACAGCCGTTCGCATAGCCATTTGACTATCGACAGCAACCGGCGCAAATAGTTACGGGCTCCTTACGGTCGCGCCGCTGTTTCCATGGCGCGACCGTAAGGGGCTTTGCCCATCGATTCCACTATCCAGTTGCCCGGCGCAAGCACGACACCCTCGATCAATTCAGAGCCAAGCCGCACTTCTTCCGAACCGCTCTTTGCGTTACGTACTTTGTAAAGCGTATTCTCATCCACCGTGTACCACTCGGGGAATTCATTCAGCCGCACATAGTTCTTGTCGAAATTCAGCACGCGGCGATGGCGCGCATAATCGAACTGCATCTTTACTGGCGCCGGTGCTTCGAGACTCAAGAGAAGTCGTTCGCCATCACGCACCGCACCAGTGCGAATGCCCGGTCTTCCAGTGCTCCGGACGCACACCCTGGCTCTTCATCAACGCATATAGCATTGCAGTGCGATTAAAATTCCCTTCGCCATACCAGTTCTCGATATGCCCGTTCGGACAGCTGCATTGCCAGCATGACCTTCATTTCGGAATCGATCCAATCGAGCGCTTCCGGAACCGGTTCGCGATTCACCAGATAGATCGCGCTCTCGATCGAATCCGCATAACCGTCGAAAGAACCTACCGGCGGCAGTTTGTGTTTGGCTCCCAACTGTAATTGCGATACTTCGGCAAGTTTTTCAGCACCCGCCGCACAGCCTCTCGATACTTTTCTTCGCCAGTGCACTGATAGAACGTATAGACTGCGCCATAGACATAGCCCCAGTTATCCGACAGCCGTTTGTTGCCGCCGGGTTCCAGCGTGGCCGCGTCCACATCGTTGTACAACATGCCGTCCGGATTCGTTGACGCAAGGATCGGTCCAGCATCTTCGCAATCACTGGACGGTAATGCGCCGCGCGCGGCGTTCCGTAATAATTCTCGAGCGCATACATGCAGCGTCAACCCGACCACAGCCTCATTGCCGTGATCGCGAAGCGCAGCTTACCGTCACCTGTGTGCTTCTGAAAATCCCAATTGGAACTGGGCACGCCGTGATTGCCGGGCAGCACTTCGTCAATATAGGCATCCGCAATGCGCCGGCCCCATTCCAGGAAACGCTTGTCGCCCGTCATGGTCGCGAGCCGCACTAACGTCTGCAGGTAGTCGCCATTCAACTCTGCATCCGACGCCGGCAGCTTTCCAAAGCGCGATTCGACCGGAGCGCGATTCATCGCATCGGCCGTCATATCGACCATGCGATGGAACCACGGCGTGCGCCCGAGATATTCCGTCACTGAAAGCAGTCCGTCTTTCGCATACTCGCCCGCGCCGAACAAACTGGGCGGACCGAGCTTGCCCGTAGTCATTTCGAGATTACCCGGAATCGATTCCTGCGCTGTCGTGTAGCGAATCTCGTTGCGCAGCATGTCCATCAGGCGGCCGTGATACAGATCGGGATCGGTGAGTTGCGCTGTCAGGATCAGGTAAGGGTACAGATCGGCGCCGGAGTTGTGCGGTGTATAGAGGCGGTTCGTGTCGCCCGGCTTGAGGCCTTGCGCTTCGCCCGGAACGCGGTCCGGCAGCAGCAGAGTCTTGGCGTCGGCGTGCTGCAGCCATGCCTTTAGCACTTTCTGCATGGCAGCGGCGGATTCGTCGAAGCGCTTTCCGTTTTCGCGAGCCTGCGCAAAACGGGCGGTATCCTGCGCGGCCAACACGCAGACCGAGAAAGCGGATATCCAGAGCAATCGGGAACAGGGGCGCATAAGATCCCTATTCTATGCCTTGGCTTTGCGAATTTCCTCTGTCAGTGCGGGCAGGACTTCAAAGAGGTCGCCGACAATGCCGTAATCGGCCACTTCGAAGATCGGCGCGTTCGAATCCTTGTTGATCGCCACGATGGTCTTTGCGCCCTTCATGCCGACCAGATGCTGGATCGCTCCGGAGATACCCACCGCAACATACAGCTTGGGCGCAACGGTCTGTCCGGAACTGCCTACCTGGCGCTCCATCGGCAGCCAGCCGTTGTCGCAAATGGGACGCGATGCGCCCAGTTCCGCGCCGAGCGCCTGTGCGAGAGTTTCGACCAGCGGCAGATTGTCTTTCTCTTTGATACCGCGGCCGACCGAGACGATGATCTCGGCTGTCGAGAGGTCCACGGCGCGCGCGGATTCGCGAAAGGGCTCCTGTGGGCGATTGCGGATGGTTCCGGCTGCAATCTCCGGAGCGAACGTCTCGACGGGCGCTGTGCCCTCCAGAACGGCATCAGCGCGGTATGCGCCAGCCTGCACGGAGGCGAAATGCATCCCGCCGTCGCTGAAGCGCAAATCTGCGTTCAGTTTGCCCTGGAAAAGCTGCCGCACCAGCGTCAGTTTGCCGTCTTCCACGCGATGCCGGATGACGTCGCTGACCAGCACCTGTCCCAGTCGTGTCGCGAGTTTCGGGGCGAAGTCGCGCACCTCATACGTATGCGGCAGAAACACGAAAGTTGGGTTCGTTTTGCTAATTAGGGCCTCGAAAGCGGCCGTGTACCCATCCGCGGTGTAGCTGCCCAACAACGGGTGCTCCACCTGAAAAACCCGGTTGAGCTTGCTTCGAGCCAGTTCCGTCGCGAGCGGTCCGACGACGGCAGCCGAGACTGGCATGCCGAGTTCCGCGCCCATTTGCTGGGCAGCCGCGAGCACTTCCCACGAAAGCCGGTTCCAGACGCCGCCGCGCTGCTCCATGATCACGAGGATGCTCATATCGCACGCACCTCAAAGCGCAATTTCTCGACCAGTTTCGCCGCCGCATCACGAGCATTGCCATCGAGCATTTGTGTCTGTTTTGAGCGCTGCGGCAGATAGACAGCGGCTACCTCGACCTGCCGGGCCGGCATGCCGCCAAGTTCTTCGGGCGTGAGGCGCTTTATTTCCTTGCTCTTGGCTTTCTTGATGCCCATCAACGTTGCGTAGCGCAGCTTGTTGATTCCGGACTGAATTGCCAGTACAGCGGGCAGCGGCAGTTCGACGTGCTGGAACCAGCCGCCTTCCAGTTCGCGCTTCACCTTGATGCCGTCCGGCTGCACCTCCACGCTCATGATGATGGTGGCATGCGGCAAGCCGAGCAGTTCGGCGATGATCGACGCCGGTTGGCCTGCGCCGATATCGTCGGATTGCAGTCCGGTGAGGACGCAGGTCTGGAGCTTCGCTGCGAATAGCTTCGGAAAGTAGTTTTGCGGTGCCGAGTGTGTCGAGAGCGACAATATCATCGACTTCGATGTGAATGGCCCGGTCAGCGCCTTTCGCGAGCGCCTCACGGATGCTTTGAGCGGCGCGAGCGGGGCCGAGGCAGACTGCCACGACCTCGCCGCCATGCTTTTCTTTTAACTGAAGACCCTCTTCCAGCGCGTAGGCGTCCGGCTCGTTGATTTCATACGAGAGGTCCGTCTCGCGGATCCAGGCGCCCGTTGGGTCAACCTGCAGCAGGGAATCCCGCGCGGGAACCTGCTTGATCGCCACGAGAATTTTCATGCGAAAATCACCCCGTGTATTTAGTGAATATCAGACAGCCGTTCGTTCCACCAAATCCAAATGAATTCGAAAGCGCGTAGTCAATTTTGAGTTGGCGCGCCTGATTGGGCACATAATCCAGATCGCAGTCGGCGTCCGGATGATGATGATTGATCGTCGGCGGCGCGATCTGATCGCGAATCGCCAATACCGTGATGCCGGCCTCCAGGCCACCGGCCCCGCCGAGCAGGTGCCCGGTCATGGACTTGGTGGAACTGACGCACAACTTCTTGGCATGATCGCCGAACGCACGCTTGATGGCGATCGTTTCCAGCTTGTCGCCCAACGGGGTGGACGTGCCGTGCGCATTGATGTAATCCACAACCGCAGGTTCGATCTTTGCGTCGCGCATAGCGTTGCGCATCACGCGGTAAGCACCGTCGCCGTCTTCTGAAGGCGAAGTGATATGGAACGCGTCGCCGCTCATCCCATAGCCTACGATCTCGGCCAGAATATTCGCGCCGCGGCTCTTTGCGAATTCGAGTTCTTCCAGCACCAGAACACCGGCGCCTTCGCCAACTACAAATCCATCCCGATCCTTATCCCACGGGCGGGAGGCCTCTCCCGGAGAATCGTTGCGCTGTGACAGCGCGCGCATAGCGGCGAATCCGCCCACGCCCATCGGAGTGACAGCAGCTTCCGCGCCGCCACAGATCATTGCATTCGCGTCACCGCGCTGAATAATTTTGAACGAGTCGCCGACAGCGTGAGCACCTGTCGTGCAAGCCGTCGCAGTCGCTGAGTTCGGGCCTTTGGCCCCGTACTTGATCGAAACATGCCCCGACGCCAGATTGACGATCGTCGCGGGAATAAAGAACGGGGAGATCCGGCCCGGGCCTTTCTCCAACAGGTTCTTATGTTCCCGTTCGATGACTTCAAATCCGCCAATACCACTACCGATATAGACGCCGACGGTTTCTTCCGTTTCCGGAGTAACCACCAGTCCCGACATGGTCATCGCCATTTCCGAAGCGGCTACGCCGAAATGGATAAAGCGACCCATTTTCTTGATCTCTTTGCGTTCAATCCAGCGGCCCGGATCGAAGTCATGGACTTCACCGGCAATCTGCGAATTGAACAGCGTTGGATCAAACGACGTGATCCTGGAAATACCGCCGCGGGCATTACGGATAGACTCCCAGGTTTGCTCTGTGCCGATCCCGACACAAGATACTAGCCCGACACCGGTCACAACTACTCTGCGCAACAAAGATATACTCCGTTCAGGAATTCTGCCAACAAGGCTGCAACAGCAGGAATGGCTTAAGCCTTTTTCGCTGCCTTCGATTCGATGTAGCTGACCGCGTCTTTCACGTTTGTGATTTTTTCGGCGTCTTCGTCGGGAATGTCGAGATCGAAGGCCTCTTCAAAGGCCATAACCAACTCGACGATATCCAACGAGTCTGCGCCAAGGTCGTCCACGAATGAGGCGGTGCTGTCCACCTGACCTTCGTCAACGCCCAACTGTTCTACGATAATCTGCTTTACTTTCTGCTCAACGGACATGAATCCTCCAGAAACCTTCAAACTCATTGATTCTAGCGGCCAGACGGTTAGCTATGCAACTGCTTGGGCGGCTAAAATGAAAAGGCGTAGCGCGAAAACTCTTCGCCTCGGCCATACCTATCTTACGCCGAGGTACGGTTTCGGACAAGCAAGGCCGCTTCTTCATCATACAAAATGTCGAGCAAGATCATTTACCTCCACGGATTTGCGTCCAGTCCGGAATCGCGAAAAGCGCGATTATTCAAGGACCGGCTCGAGCGCCTGGGAGTTCAAGTGATCGTTCCCGACCTGGCCGCGGGAAATTTCGAAAATCTTACAATTACAAGTCAAATGCGCATCATAGAACACGCGGCGCAAGGCAAACCGGTGGCGTTAGTCGGCTCCAGCATGGGCGGATATCTGGCTGCCCTGTATGCCAGCCTGCACCCCGAGGTCACAAAACTTTTACTGATGGCGCCGGCTTTCGGCTTCATTCGGCGCTGGCCGGATCGGCAGGATCCGGAGGTTATGGCAGCCTGGAAGCGCACTGGACTGACGAGCGTTTTCCATTATGGCGATGGCAGAAATCGTGATCTTAGCTACAAATTACTGGAAGACGGGCTAAATTATCCCGACTTCCCCGATTTTCGCCAGCCCGCGTTGATTTACCACGGAAAACACGACGACGTGGTTCCAGTGGAGTGGTCGCAGGAATTCATGGCAACCCATTCTAACGCGCAACTGCGTGTGGTCAACTCCGACCACGAATTATCAAGCGCCATGGAAGAAATCTGGCAGGGCGCTGCGAAATTTCTGGTGGAAACGCCTTGAAGATTTGTTCAGTGGAAACGCTTGCGATGCCGGCCGGACCAGCCCTGGTCCGCATTACGCTCGTTCGACGGGTTGATCGGTTGGGGCGAAGTCAATGCCGCACGCATCACGACGCCGATCATCGAGACAGTGCTCGCACCCGTCCTGACGACCTGTGATTTCGACGGCAGCTATGCCGGGTTGGAAGCCATCTGCGCACGACTTGCGAAGGCCCTGTGCAGTCGCACGGGCGGGTACGGGATGGAGGCGCTCAGCGGGGTCGATCTGGCTTTATGGGATATCGCCGGCAAGATGGCCGGGAAGCCCATTTCCAGCCTGCTGGGGGCCACGGAGGCAACGGTGCCTGCCTATGTCGGCGGCGAGCCCCGCGCCGCTCTAATCGACGCCGGATTTCGCGCATTCGAGTTCCAAGCCGGGTTAGAAACGCTGGAGACCTTCGACAGGTTTCGCGCGGAGTTCGGTAAGAGCATCGATATCGGGGTGGATGCACACGGGCGCTTCGACGCCGATGCCGCTGCCGCGTTCGGGCGTGAACTTGATGCAAGACGCGCTATGTGGTTCGCCGCGCCTCTGCCGCCTGACGATCCATGGACACACGCGGCCATTAGTCGCAGGTTCCGCACGCCGATCGCGCTGGGTAGCGGCTATGGCACCCGCGCTGAGCTTGCGGCGTTCTTTCGCGAAGGCGCAATGAAGATTCTGCAGCCGGACCTGGGGCGCTGTGGCATGACTGAGGGTTTGCGGATTGCTCAGCTTGCGGCTAAGAACGGGGTGTCGGTGATTCCGCGATTAGGCGGAGCGAGTCACGGTCCGCGTGCGGCGGCGGCAGTACACTTTGCTGCGGCGATGCATTGCAATTTGTTGGAGTACGCTCCGGACGTGATCGATAGGCTCGATGAGATCCGGATTCGTGATGCGCGTTATGTTGTCCCGCAGAGGCCCGGGTTGGGAGTCACGGTCAGGCTTCCGTGACGGCCTGCTGTTGATGAATCTCTTGCAGGCTCCAGACGCGGATGGGATCGCGCCGCTTCGACGCGACCGCTTCCACGGCAGCCTTTGCACCGCTCATTGTTGTGATGCAGGGTACGCGATAGAGCACTGCGGTTCGCCGGATAGCGCGCTCGTCACTGAACGATTGCCCGCCGGTTGAAGTGTAGATCACCAGCGCGAGTTGGCCGCCCTTGATGCAGATCGACTGCGTTGGGCCGGCCTTCGTTTACCTTGAAGACCGTCTTGCACTGGATTCCTGCCGCGCGCAGAGCTGACGCTGTGCCGCGAGTCGCGAAGAATTTAAAGCCGAGGTCGGCGAAGCGCTTTGCCACATCCACCGCATCCGACTTATTCCGGTCATTGACTGCGATAAAAATAGAACCCTGATCGGGCATCGGCGTACCGGCGCTCAACTGCGCCTTGCCGAAAGCCTCACCAAAGTTTTCTCCTACGCCCATGACTTCGCCAGTCGATCGCATTTCCGGCCCAAGCGCCGGATCGACACCCGGGAACTTGTTGAACGGAAACACTGGAGATTTCACGAAGAATTTCGGCACGGGCAATACGCCGGAAACAATGCCGCCGGTAAGATGCGTGAAATCCTTCAGCTTCTTTCCGAGCATCAGGCCAACCGCGATTTTCGGCAGATGCACGCCGGTCGCCTTGCTGACGTAAGGCACCGTCCGGGATGCGCGCGGATTGACTTCGAGCACATAAACCTTGCCGGCCTGAATTGCGTACTGCACGTTCATAAAGCCGATTACGTTGAGCGCCTTTGCCAAGCGCGTCGTGTAGTCCTTGATGGTCTCGATTTCCGCGGCGCCAATCGAATACGCGGGAAGCACACAAGAACTGTCGCCCGAGTGTACACCGGCCTCCTCGATATGCTCCATGATGCCGGAGATCAGAACGTCGTCACCGTCTGAGAGCGCATCGACATCGACTTCGGTCGCGTCTTCCAGAAAGCGGTCGACCAGCACTGGACGGTCCTGGGAAAAGACCACGGCTTCCTGCATGTAACGCCGCACGCTCTCCTCGTCATAAACCACAACCATGGCGCGACCGCCGAGGACGTAGCTGGGACGCAGCAGCACCGGGAATCCGATGCGGCGCGCGATGTCACAGGCACCTTCCACCGAGGTTGCCGTGCTGTTTTCCGGACATGGAATATCCAGTTCCTCAAGCAGCTTGCCAAAGCGCTTGCGATCTTCCGCGAGGTCGATATTGTCCGGGTCGGTGCCGATGATCGGCACACCCTGGCGTTTTAACGGCAGCGCCAGATTCAGCGGCGTCTGACCGCCGAACTGCACGATCACTCCGTCCGGTTTTTCCGTGTCGTAAATATTGAGAACCTCTTCGAGCGTGAGCGGCTCGAAGTACAAACGGTCGCTGGTGTCGTAGTCGGTCGAGACGGTCTCGGGATTACAGTTCACCATGATCGATTCGACGCCGAAGTCCTTGAGCGAGAATGCCGCGTGGCAACAGCAGTAATCGAACTCAATTCCCTGCCCGATGCGATTCGGACCACTGCCAAGAATCATGACCTTTTTGCGGTCTGACGGTTCGGCCTCGCACTCGCTCTCGTAGCTGGAATAGAGGTATGGCGTGAAACTTTCAAACTCCGCCGCGCAGGTATCGACGCGATTAAAGACCGCCGAGATTCCGAGTTGTTTGCGCGTATTGCGCACCGCCAGCGGATCGACATTCCAGAAGTCAGCCAGTTGATTGTCAGAAAGTCCGTCGCGCTTGGCTTTTCGTAGAAGCTGTTTGGAAATGGTCGAGAGCGTCTGGCCGCGCAGTTCTTCACGCAGATCGAGCAACTCGCGGATCTGCTTGAGGAACCACGGATCGACGTTGGTCATCTCCTGGATTTCCTCTTCGCTGTAGCCGCATTCCATCGCGAAGAAGATATAGCTCAGACGATCCGGATTCGGCGTGATCAGGCGCTGCGGAATCAGGTTCTCGTCGTACTTCTCGGTCGAAGATTTCTTGCCGGTTTCCAGGCTGCGAATACCCTTGTAGAGCGCTTGCTTGAAGGTGCGTCCGATCGACATCACTTCGCCGACGGACTTCATCTGCGTCCCAAGCACGGGTTCCGCGCCGGGGAATTTCTCGAACTGGAAGCGCGGGATTTTTACGACCACGTAATCGAGCGTCGGCTCAAAGCAGGCCGGCGTCTTGAGCGTAATATCGTTGCGGATTTCGTCAAGCCGGTAGCCCACGGCAAGCTTCGCCGCGATCTTCGCGATCGGAAAACCTGTAGCCTTGGAAGCAAGCGCGGAACTGCGCGAAACGCGCGGGTTCATTTCGACGACGACCATGCGCCCGGTCTTCGGATCGATGCCGAACTGCACGTTCGAACCGCCGGTATCGACGCCGATTTCACGCAGGCAGGCAATCGCCGCATCGCGCATCATCTGATACTCGCGATCGGTCAGGGTCTGAGCGGGAGCAACCGTAATCGAATCGCCCGTGTGGACGCCCATGGCATCGAAATTCTCGATGGAGCAAACGATGATGACGTTGTCGGCGAGGTCGCGCATGACCTCGAGTTCGTACTCTTTCCAGCCGAGCACACTCTCTTCGATCAGGACTTCGTGCACCGGCGAAAGATCGAGACCGCGCGACAGAATGTCTTCCAGGTCTTCCTGGTTGTACGCGATGCCGCCGCCCGTGCCGCCCATGGTGAAACTGGGCCGCAGAATCGCGGGAAAACCGATGCGGTTGTGTACGAAATCGTACCCAGCCTGCATGTTGTTCACGAGCAGGGATGTGGGCGTCTCCAGACCGATCTTGCGCATCGCGTCTTTGAACAGCAGACGGTCTTCGGCCTTTTTGATGGAATCGATCTTCGCGCCGATCAGTTCGACGCCATACTTTTCCAGAATGCCGGCTTCGGCAAGCTCGACAGAAAGATTGAGCCCGGTCTGCCCGCCAACCGTGGAAAGCAGCGCATCGGGGCGTTCCTTGCGGATCACTTCTTCGAGAAAAGCGCGGCTCAACGGCTCGACATAGGTCTTGTCGGCGAGATCCGGATCGGTCATGATCGTGGCCGGATTCGAGTTCACCAGCACTACTTCATAGCCGTCTTCTTTCAACGCGCGGCACGCCTGCGTTCCCGAGTAATCGAACTCGCAGGCCTGTCCAATAATAATGGGACCCGAACCGATAATCAGGATCCGGTGGATGTCATTTCTTCTGGGCATCCGCTTATTTATCTTTCTTGAAATCGTCCATCAGCTTCGCGAAATCGTCGAAGAGATAGTGGGAGTCATGGGGACCCGGAGCAGCCTCCGGATGATATTGCACACAGAAAACGGGCAGGCTGCGATGACGGAAGCCTTCCAGCGTCTGATCGTTCAGGTTTACGTGAGTCAGTTCGATCTCGTTCATGTTGAGCGAATCGGGATCGACCGCGAAGCCGTGATTGTGGGAGGTGATCTCGACGCGCTGTGTCAATCTGGTTCAGCACCGGATGATTTACGCCGCGATGCCCGAACTTGAGTTTGTACGTTTTGCCGCCCAGGGCCAGTCCGAGAATCTGGTGGCCCAGGCAGATGCCGAAAACCGGCTTTTTCCCGAGCAGCTTGCGGACTTCAGCGGCCTGGCTCTGCAGCGGCTCCGGATCGCCGGGGCCGTTCGAGAGAAAAATGCCATCCGGGTTGAGCGCGAGCACGTCTTCGGCAGAGGTCTTAGCGGGAACCACCGTCACGCGCGCGCCGATGTGGCAGAGCCTACGCAGAATGTTGCGCTTGATGCCGAAATCGTAGGCCACCACGTGGTACTTCACGTCGGGCGAAGAAGTCAGGCGTTCTGACGGAGAGCAGGGATCTACGCCAATCGCCCACTCGTATTGTTTCGGGGTGGAGACGCGCGTTGCCAGATCCAGGCCGGCCATCGATGGAATGTTGCGAGCCTTTTCGACGAGCTCTTTCGCGTCTTTGTTCGTGGAGGAGAGCACTCCGCGCATCACGCCGCGGGTGCGCAGATGCCGCACCAGCCTGCGCGTGTCGATATCAGCAACGATCGGAACGCCGGCGTTCGAGAGAAAGTCGTCGGCCTCCTGCTCGGAGCGCCAGTTGCTGGCCAGCGACGAAAACTCGCGGACTACAAGGCCTTCAATGTACGGCTTGCCGGATTCGTTGTCGTACTCATTCGCGCCATAATTACCAATCTGGGGATATGTGAGAACAACAATCTGGCCGGAATAGGAGGGGTCTGTAAATATTTCCTGATAGCCAGTGATACCGGTATTGAAGACGACTTCGCCGCAACTATCTACACGTGCACCAAAGCTCGTGCCCTCGAAGACCGTGCCGTCCTCAAGAGCGAGCATACCTAGATCCAAATCGATGCTCCTGTGGGTGAGGTAATTCTTATTTCACCACAAATCAGGCCTCCGCGGTGTATCGATTTCAAATCAGACCACAACCGTGGGACATTGACGTGTACTCGTCGTTCGTTCCAAAATGAACGGTACAAAGGCGGACGTTTCCCATTATGCTGAAACCGAATTTTGCTTGGCGTGTTGTTCTGGCTTGCGTCTTTGTGTCGGCACTTGCAGCTGGACCACGGCCCGCTTCGCCGATTGCAGACGGCAACACACTCTACAAAGGACTAGGTATCGCGGCGGGACCGGATAACGCTTTTCGTCCGTGCGGGACGGGCAAGTCTTATTGGCTTTCTGGACCCCAGGACGTACTGGTAAAGCTTCGCGAAACCTACGGCAAGACTGCCAAGACCGCGGGGGAACACCTGTACATGGAACTGCGCGGACGAATTGGACCGAAGATGCAGCAGGGAGCATCCGCAGAGATGGACGGTATTTTCCGTGTTGAAGAAGTGATCGTGGTGCGCACCCGGGCCGGAAGCGAGTGCGGCGGCGGCAAAGGGCGTTAACGCCCTCCAACAACCAATCAACCTACAAAGAAACTTTTGCTTGTTTGTAGCCGTCCGAGTTGATAAGCGACGGCGAGTTCAGCGGTATCGAATTCAGCCCGCCTGATTGTTTGGAACCATGAACTCAAAGCCCTTCGTTTGTCTACTGGTGGCCGTGCTGTGCCTGCTCGGCGCTGCTTCTGGCGCACCGCCCTCCGGTCGCTACGCTGTCATCATGCAGGATGCGCCTGCAGCGCAGCAGTTTTCCGGCCCCACAGGACTGCGCACCGCGGCGGCACTCGATTACCGCCAGCGCATTCAATCTGCGCAACTGACGCTTCGGCGGGATGTGGAAAAGCGAGGCATGCGCGTGACCGGCTCCGTGCAGATTTTAATGAACGCGGTTTTTGTACAGGCCTCGCAGGAACAGGCGGCCGAATTGCGAAACATGGCAGGTGTGCAGTCGGTTGTGCCTGTGCGCATGCTGCGCCGCCATTTGGATAAAGCCGTCCAACTCGTCAACGTGCCAGCCGCGTGGACCGCACTCGGAAGCACCACGAATGCCGGCGCAGGCGTGAAGATCGCCATTATCGACAGCGGCATCGATCAAAACCATCCGGCCTTTGAGGACGCCTCTCTGCCTATGCCTGCCGGTTTTCCGCGTTGCCAGGGGAAAGATTGCGCGTACACAAACAACAAGGTGATTGTGGCCAGAAGCTACGTCAGCCTGCTGGCGAGCGGATCGCAGCCAAACCCCGCGCTCGATTCGCGACCGGATGACATTTCCCCCGCCGACCGCATCGGGCATGGAACGGCTTTGGGGATGGTCGCAGCCGGAAACACGAATACAGGGCCGTCGGGTACCATCACCGGTGTCGCGCCGAAAGCGTGGCTGGGCAATTACAAAGTCTTCGGATCGCCCGAGTTGAACGACTACACCGGGGGCGATGTGATCGCGCAGGCGTTGGAAGATGCGCTGAATGACGGTATGGACATCGCCGTGATCTCGTCCGGCGGATCAGCGTTATCGGGCCCGCTCGATCAAGGACAAATCTGTGGTGCATCGGGAACCGACCCGTGCGACTTCGAAGCGTCTGTCGTTGAAAAAGCAATCCGCGCCGGACTGACGGTTGTGATTTCGGCCGGCAACGAGGGGAACACAGGCAGCCTGCCGCCCACTCTCAATACGATCTCATCACCAGCGACCACACCCTCCGCGATTTCTGTGGGAGCTTCGACTAATTCGCATGCTTTTATTGCGAGCGTTCGGACCAACGGACAAACCGTGCCTGCCATTTTCGGCGACGGACCACTTCCAGCGAGTCGCTTAACGGCTCCTCTCCGCGATGTTGCCGGCTTAGATGGCACTGGCAATGGGTGTAGTGCCCTGCCCTCCGGCTCGCTCAGCGGCGCAATCGCGCTGATTCTGCGCACCCCCAACAATGGCTGCACATTCGCATTCAAGGCAGCCTCTGCGCAACTGGCCGGGGCTTCAGGCGTAATCTTTATCGACGTGGCTGGATCGACCCTGTTCACTCCGTCGGGTCTGACCGGCATCTCGATTCCCACAGTTCTGGTCGGCAACAGCGATGGGATTTCATTGAAGAGTCTCGCAAGCGCAAGCAGTGAGGCACGCGCCACACTCGATCCGACGCCGTTTTCGGCTGATCTGGCGACGTACAACACGGTTTCCAGCTTTTCATCGCGAGGGCCGTCGATCAGTTACCTGCTTAAGCCGGAACTCGTAGGAGTCGGAAGCAACGTTCTAATGGCGACCCAGCATCTCGATCCACTCGGGCAGATGTACAATGCTTCGGGCTACACAGTGCAGAGCGGCACTAGCTTTTCGGCTCCGATGGTGGCTGGCGCGGTCGCGTTGATTAAGCAGAAGAATCCGGGCTTTAACCCGGCACAGTTGAAATCGGCCATCGTCAACACGACAACACAAGACATCACGGAGAGCAGCGCCGCAGCCAGCGTGATTGCGATGGGAAGCGGCAAAATGAATGCCGGTGCTGCGATTCAGACTATCCTCACCGCAGATCCGGCCACGATTTCGTTCGGATTACTTGACAGCCAGACAAGCTTTCCGTTCACGCGGCAACTCTCAATTCACTACGCAGGCGCGGGACCGGCGTCGATAGCTCTCAACGTTGTTCCGCGCACGACGCGCAGCGTTCCTGTGCTAGACAAAACCAGCCTGTCGTTCACTTCTGGACAGGCGGATCAGACCGTCACATTAACGCTCTCCGAACTGCCCGCGGCAGGAATTCACGAAGGCGCGGTAACCATCGAGGGTGGCGGATCCAGCATTCGTGTTCCCTATATGTTCGTGATCAGTGACGGAGTGCCCCACGACTTCGTTCAACTGCTGGGCTACAGTTTCGATGGATTGGTTGGCCAAGGCATTCCCGATGGTGCGTTGGCGTTCAAGATTGTTGATCGTTACGGCGTTGGGGTAACTGGCGTCCCGGTCCAGTTCACGGTCTCACGGGGCGGCGGCAGGATCACGGCCGCAGACAGAACGACCGGCGCATACGGCATCGCGATGGCGCAGGCAGTCCTTGGGAGCACTCCGGGAACTCAGCGTTTTGTAGCACAGGCAAGCGGTTTAAACCTTACGATTCCCTTCGACGGCTACGCGCGCCGGCAACCGGCAATTTCCGCGGGAGGTGTCGTGAATGCAGCGAGTTTCCAGGCTGGGGCGGGTATTGCGCCAGGATCTTACATCTCGATTTTTGGAAGCGGCCTGAGTGACACGATTCGATCTGCGAATTCCGTCGTGCTTCCGCTGGCGCTCGATTACGTCAGCGTGAGCTTCGATGTCCCGTCGGCGGGCCTGAGTTTGCCGGGAAGGCTGATCTTCGTCAGTTCGAATCAGGTGAACGTGCAAGTGCCGTGGGCTTTGCGAGACCAGACATCAGTACTCATGAAGGTTAACCTGGGATACAACCCTGGCCAGGTTTTTACGGCGCAGGTGTCGAACCACGCACCGGCCGTGTATGTTATTCAAGGATTCGCGGCCGCGCTCGATGAGAGTGGAGTGATCATAAATTCGTCGAATGCCGCCGTGCGGGGCCGGACAATCCAGATTTATATGAACGGTTTGGGCCCCGTCGATAATCAGCCCGAGACTGGAGAGGCAGCTCAGAGCCAGCCTCTATCCAGAACTCTTTCCACACCGACGGTCACGATCGCGGGCCTTCCGGCACAAGTGCAGTTCAGCGGCCTCGCCCCAGGCTTCCCGGGCCTCAATCAACTCAACGTGGTGGTTCCAGCCAATGCCCCCGCAGGCGTGCAGCCGCTGCAAGTGACGGTCGGAGGGCTCGTCTCACCGGTCGTAAGCATTCCAGTCCAGTAGGGCTCCCCGGTTATCTGGTTATTTGGTTCTTCGGTTTTTTGGTTAATGGTTGTTTGGGTTAAACTCAGCCATACGCCATGAACCAGAGCGAGAGCAGACGCGCGAGCGGCTTCGATCCAGGCTTAACTCAACAGTACGGTGGTCAACTGCGCCGGGCCATCAACCTCGACGGTTCTTTCAATGTCCTGCGGCGTGGTTTTGGCTTTCGTGATGCTGGAGTTTATCTGCGCCTCACGAGCATGAGTTGGATGCGGTTTTTTCTGCTGCTCGTAGCCGGATTTTTTCTGGTGAACACGCTTTTCGCCACACTGTACTGGTGGATTGGCATCGAGAATTTGCAGGGAGCCGATCTCAGTTCCAATTGGGCTAGGGAGCAAGCCGCGTTCTTCTTCAGTGTCCACACACTGACCACCGTGGGTTACGGCAATCTGGCACCCAAAGGCTTCACCATGAATCTGGCGGCCGCGTTGGAGACAATGACCGGACTGTTCAGCTTCGCCCTGGGCACCGGCCTCATGTACGCCCGCTTCGCCAGACCATCGGCGAACATCGAGTTCAGCCGCAGTATTATCATCGCGCCCCATCAGGACGGTACGGCTCTGATGTTTCGCATCGCCAATCGTCGGCCCAACGTGCTCATGGAGTTGGAAGCGATAGTGCTACTGATGACGGTCGAGACCAGCGAGGGTCAATTGAAAAGGCGTTACGCCGAGATCCCCCTGGAACGTCCCCATGTCTATTTTTTGCCGCTCTCGTGGACCATCGTGCACCCGATCGACAAAGCGAGTCCCTTGTGGGAGAAAAGTGCCGAAGATCTGCGCGCTGTCCAAGCCGAATTTCTTGTACTGATCAAAGGCTTCGACGACACCTTCGCACAGACTGTTCATAGCCGACGGTCCTACACGATCGACGAACTGGTCTGGAACGTGAAGTTTATACCCTCATTCCATGTAAACGCCGAAGGCGATCTCGTTCTTGACCTGCAACGGTTGCACGCATATGAGCCCGCACCCATAGCTCCATTCAGACCTTAAAATCTTCATTTTGACCCCCAAAAGCAACCGTTAGACGTATCTATGTGGTGTGTTCTCAATCACTTTCCCTATACTGGAGATTCCTGGGACCGGTCCATCTGGGTACGATCGCGCTCGGGTCAGTTATCTATTAAGGAGGCTTTGCGTGAGCACCCAGACCTTTGCGCCAGCGAAAGCTGAGAAGTTCGTAATTCATCAGCCGGAGACCACTTACTCCGGATCCCCCATCAAGCCGGTCACGAAAGGGCTTCCTAAAATCACGCAGTCGCTCTGCCCCGAATGCACCAAGCTGATTGAGGCGGTCATTTCCGAAGAAGACGGGCGCGTCATCATGGAGAAGACCTGCCCCGAACACGGCGATTTCAAGGACACCATCTACTCCGACGCCAAGCTTTACCTGAAGATGGAGAACTGGAGCTTCGGCGACAACCGCGGGTTGCTGAACCCGAAGGTCACTGACGCCAAGGAGTGTCCCACCGATTGCGGCCTGTGCAATATGCACACCAGCCACACCGGACTGGCGAACGTCGATCTGACAAACCGCTGCAATCTGACCTGCCCGGTCTGCTTCGCCAACGCGAATGCCGCCGGCTATCTGTACGAACCAGATCTCGACGTAATCCGCGGGATGCTGCAGTCCTTGCGCGATGAGCAGCCGGTTGCCGGCCGCGTCGTGCAGTTTTCAGGCGGCGAGCCGACGATCCACCCGCAATTCGTCGAAATCGTGAAGATGGCCAAGGACATGGGCTTCTCCCACATCCAGGCGGCCACCAACGGAATCAAGTTCACCGAGCCTCGAGTTCGCCCAGCGCTGCAAGGAAGCCGGCCTGCACACGCTGTACCTGCAGTTCGACGGCGTCTGCGACGACGTCTACCTGAAGACGCGCGGCGAAAATCTGATGGAGAAGAAGCTCCGCGCCGTCGAAAACGTCCGCAAAGCGGGCATGAAGATCTGCTTCGTGCCGACCATCGTGAAGGGCTTCAACGATCACCAGATCGGCGACATCATCAAGCTGGCGCTCGAGAACATCGATTGCGTCAGCGCGATCAGCTTCCAGCCGGTTGCGTTTACCGGCCGTATTTCCCGGCATGAACTCGAAGCGAAGCGCTTCACGCTCTCCGATTTCGCCCATGCCGTGCACCAGCAGACCGGGATCTGCAATCCGTACGAAGACTGGTTCCCGCTGGCCTGCGTGACGCCGTTCTCGAAACTGATCAGCGCGCTGCGCGGCGACGAGACCACCACGCTGAGCTGCCATCCGCACTGTTCGCTGGGAACGTACCTGTTCGTGGACAAGAACAAGAAGGGTACGCCGGTGACGCGCTTCGTCGATGTCGGCAGCATGTTGCAGGACATGGACATGATCGCGCGCAAGGCCGACCGCGCGCGCATCAAGTTCTTTTCCAAGTTGAGCGCCTGGAATTCACTGCGCAAGCATTTCCATGCCGATCGCGCTCCGGAAGGGCTCACTTTCGACAAGTTCCTGCAAACCCTGCAGGGCTTGACCGACAAATCCTACGGCCGCGGCAAGAACGAGAACGACAGGTTTCACGTACAAGACCCTGATGGTGGCCGGAATGCACTTCATGGACCACTACAACTACGACGTAGAACGCGTGAAGCGTTGCGTGATCCACTACGCCGCGCCGAACGGCCACATCTATCCGTTCTGCGCGTACAACGGCGGCCCGACCTTCCGCGACAAGATCGAAGCGCAGCATTCCGTCCCATTTGCTCAGCAGGAGCAGATGAAAGCTCTGATCAATTTGAAATAAAGGGTTTTGTCGTCCGGCCGTTAATGCATGCGCGATCGCGGCCGGCGCTTTTCGAAGGTCACGAGTTCATCGAAGATCGCCAGAACCTGCTTCCGGTAGGTATAGACACGCCACATCTTGTCGCGCAGTTCAGGTTCGTAGCGTCTCGCATTTAACCACTTATCCAGCAAGGTTTTCGGCACGTCGATATCACGGCGTAGCGCATCCAGCGGAGTGTCCGCGCAAGAATAGGCCGTAAAACATAGCCGCTTCTTTCATCGGCTGAGAAGGATCGAAATCGCTGGTACCCGGCATCGCCACTTCTTCGTTCCAGTTAGAGTCAGGCGCTCGAACAAGTCAGTATAAACAGACCGCGAGCGTTGTGGCAACCACGTCCCGTTTATACCAGCGGATTGTTCAGCTTAGCCCCTTCTGAACTTTTGATGCTGCAGACCCTTCCACAGTTCCATACTGATATTGCTTAGTTCGCATCTTGTGAAATTGTCCGCTTGCAGCAAATTTTCAGCAACGGATTTGGGCGAATAGCATCATACTGGGAGGGTACTCAGAGGGGGGTACCGGAACTATGCGTATTTTCAAAGGCTTGTTTGCGGTCGCCGCGTTTTCGGTCGTATCGTTTGCCGCGGATACATTTGACGGCACTCTGATCGACGTAATGTGCAAGGGTAAGGATACAGCCAAGCACACCCGTCAGTGCGCGATTGGTTGCGCCAAGGGCGGTTACGGATTGGTGCTGTCCGATGGCAAATTTGTGAAGTTCGATGAAGCCGGAAACGCCAAAGCGCTCGCCGCGCTGAAAGCGTCCACAAAAGAGAATGCCTTGAAGGCGAAAGTTACGGGCAAGCTCCACGAGGACATGGTTCACGTCGATTCCATCACACTGGAGTAGATTTCCGGACTTGCTTATTCGCATGCCTCCGTCTACGAGCAGTGGACGGAGGCGCGATACCTTCTCAGCTTTAGCCACTCAGGGAAAACTGCCGGATTCTCCAACCACGTGAGCAGCCAGAGCAGTGCTTCCTCCTTAAGCGTCCGCCGATCCGGATCAGTTGCCCTTCCCAACGCAAAGCGCGCGTGTTGCTTCGCTGTTATGACCGCTTGGCGACACTGCTGCAACCGCGGCCACTCGTGCTCCCGAACTGCCCGCTGATACTCGTCCAGCATCGCAAGCAGTGTTCGCTCCAGTTGCTCCAGTGAATCCTGGCGAATGCCTTCGACAATCGGTGTGAGCGGAACGCCGCTTTGACGCAGGATCTCCCGCAGGTAATCCTCCGAGACAGGGCCGAACCGCATGCGTAGTTCACCAAATCCTGCTTCGTCAATGCGTTCGGGCCGGGTCTCAAGCAAATGAGCGAGGATGAGCGGTTTCTTCCTACTGGCCGTTGCGGCGGTAGTTCGCGACCGCTTTGTTGTGCGCTCCGACATCGCTGGAAAACTGATGCTCGCCGGAACCATCCGGCTTCGCTACAAAGAATATATACTCGCTCTCGGCCGGAGATAAAGCGGCTTTAAGCGAGCCCCGGCCCGGATTCGCGATGGGACCCGGCGGCAACCCGGCGTGCCGGTATGTATTGTACGCATTCGTGTTCTGCAGGTCTGAGCGGTAGATCTTGCCACGGTAACGGTTTTCCAGCAGCGCCGCATAGATTGTGGTTGGATCGCAATCCAACTTCATCCCAATCCGTAATCTGTTGGCGTAAACCGAGGCCACCAGGGGCCTTTCCGCGGGCGCAGCCGACTCCTTCTCGACCAGCGAGGCCAGGGTAACCAGCGCATGTACGTCTGTCTCAGGCGGAGCCGCTAACTCCTTCCAGACTTTACGAAATTGATCCGTCATCTGCTTACACAGTTGTTCCGCCGTCGTATGCTTGGTCAGGCGGTAAGTAGATGGGAAAAGATAGCCTTCCAGGCTCGGCGCCTTTGGCGCAAGATCGCGAATCAAGCTGGGGCTACGTACTGCCGCCAGGAACTGCTCCTCTGAAATCAGTTTCAGGTCTGCTACGGCCTTGGCGGCATCGAAGATGTTGAAGCCTTCCGGTATCGAGAGTTCGTAATAGAAGACGTCGCCGCGCGCGATGCGTCCGAAAACGTCCCAGACGGATGCGGGCCGCGAGAAACGATACTCGCCGGCTTTCAAAACGGTGGTGGGCCGTACCGCACGGGCCAGCAGAAACTGCCAATCGTATCGAATCACCCCCTGCTCTACCAGCATGCCCGCGATCCCTCTTGTGCCTGTGCCCTTGGGAATGTCGATATAAACATCATCCTGGAACCCGGCGTAGGGCAGCGTAAGCGAGACCGCCCCCAGGGCGACAATACCGATCAGCAGGACCAGGGTGAGGCAACCACGGCGCAGAAGTCTCATTATTCGGAAGATTCCTCCGAATACTCCTCAAACTCCGCGGGAAACGGCGACTCCTGCCCATGCGAAAGCGAGTCGAGATAGCTGGTCAGCAGAATCACGGCAGAAAGTTGGTCCACAGAGCGGGCGCGCTTCTCAATACTGGCCCCACTGGAGCGCAATACGCGCTGCGCCTCTACGGTAGTTAGCCGCTCATCCCAGAGTTTGACAGGAACAGAGGTGTACTTCTCCAGACGTACTCCGAAATCCCTGACATAGGTTGCCTGGCGGCCTTCGTCGCCGCTCATATGCAACGGGAATCCAAGCAGAATTTCGGTCACCCCATGTTCGGCAACGAGTGCTGCTAAATAGGCCAGATCTTCGCGAATTCTGATTCTTTCGAACGTCTTAATGCCCTGCGCGGTGATCCGGAAAGGGTCGCTGAGGGCAAGCCCAATTCGCCGTTTTCCGAGATCGAGTGCCAGGATTCTACCTTGTATCTGCATGCGGGTTCTACTTATTTCATTATAAGTTGCGGCATGCTAGATTAGCTGTAGTTACCCGTGCTGCCGGCCTCCTCGTCCTCCGAAATGTCGAATCAGTCCAAGGGCTTTACGTCGCTCGCCATAGCTGTGGCTTGTGTAATCGCTCTGCTGTACTTCGGACGGCTTTTCCTGATCACACTGGTGACAGCCACGGTTATAGCATTCCTGCTGGAACCGCTCGTCGGTATGTTCGTGCGGGTCCATCTTCCCCGCGCGCTCGCGAGCTTCCTGGTTTGCAGCATGACTGTTTTGGTGGTGTACCTCTGCGGACTCGGGCTGTACACGCAGATTTCCGGACTGATCGAGGATCTGCCTAATTACAGTCAGCGCATTAACAATCTGGTGGACAACATCGCCGTCCAGTTCGAGAACGTCGAAAGAAACATCTACGAAACCGTCGTCCCGAGGAGGATTCGGGAACGCGAAAAAGCCAATCAGGCCGCCCAGCAGGCGCAGGCCGAGCAGAAGCGCACTGTGAACCGTAAGCGCGCGGCGGATCCGAACTCGCAGCAACCCCAACCCGTCCCTGAGGTACGACTGCAACGCGAGCCAACCCAGGTGCTCAGCTTCTTATACAGCTATATCTCTTCGTTCTATGAAGCACTGCTGATGGGTTCGTTCGTTCCGTTCCTGGTGTACTTCATGTTGAGTTGGCGCGACCATATCCGGCGCAGCTTCCTTCAATTTTTCGAGGGTGAAGAACGCCTGGTGGCGGGCAAGAGCTGGCAAGGCGTCGCGGATATGGTGCGCGCATACGTGGTCGGGAATTTCATGTTGGGACTACTGCTTTCTCTCGCCA
The DNA here is from genome assembly GCA_963793625.1 of Bryobacteraceae bacterium. Lineage (GTDB taxonomy): Bacteria > Acidobacteriota > Terriglobia > Bryobacterales > Bryobacteraceae. The sequence goes on from CAWCAT010000004.1 coordinate 95,014, forward strand.
GTACACTGACCTTCGTCGGCATGGGACTGCCCTACCCGATACTGCTCGGTCCCCTGAGTGGATTCCTTAGCCTGGTACCCTATGTCGGCCTGCCGCTCGCGATTGTACCCGCCTACATCGGCGCCCTGATGACTTACGACTCGATCACGCCATTCCTGGTTCTCGGCACAGCGGTCGCGTTCCTGCACCTGCTCGCGCTCAATCTGCTGTATCCGAAACTGGTCGGAAGCCGAGTTCACTTAAATCCGCTGGTGGTGACTGTCGCACTGATGTTCTGGGGCACCATATGGGGCGGCCTCGGACTGGTGCTCGCGATTCCGATCACAGCCGGAATTAAGGCCGTCTGCGACAACATCGAAGAATTGCGCTCTTACGGGCGATTTCTGGGCGACTAGTTAATCTTTTACAAACACCTGCAAGAGACGCATCCCGGCGGCGAGCGTGCGGTCATCCACGTCTTGCTCGGGATTGTAGTTCGTGAGACCTACGGCTGCAACTGTCGTGAGGCGCGCTACCAGCTTTAGGATTCGCTCGAGTTCAGCAACAGCGTATCCGCCCGCTCCGCGATAATTCACGCCTGGGGATTCCGCCGGATTCAGCACGTCGATATCGATATGCAGATAGATGGCATCCACGCGCGCCGCGAGCGCTTTCAGCAGGTCTTCCAGATCGTCAAGGTTTTCACCGAACGGCCGCACCGTCATGCCGGAATGGTTCAGACGCAGGCGCTCCAGATTTTCAATATCACGCACGCCCAGCAGCAGGACGTTCCCGGCCTCCAGCAGAAATTCTCCACCGATGCGTTCGCGCAATTGCTCGTGACAATCGCCGATCGCGGCAGCCAGCGCCATACCGTCCAGGTTCCCACTACGGCTGGTATCAGGCGTATTGAAGTCCGGGTGCGCATCCAACCATACAACGCCCGCGCGCGCTCCTTCAAAACCGGCCAGCGTGCCCAGGCAGGCATTGCAGTTGCCACTCAATACTATTGCCAGACTGCCGTCCTGCCGCGCCGCACGTGCGGCATAGCGCACCTGCCGGTTCACGTCAACTATCGCATCCATTCCGACCGCAGTCGCGTCGCGTTTTCGAATATGGACCACTTCCGGCGCAAAGCGTCGCGCCAGTGCCGAATCGAGTCCTTCCTCCAGAAATCGCCCCGGCCCGCGCCCAACCGCAACTCCCTCCAGCCCCATGTGAAACGGCACTTCGACAATCGTCAGCATGTCCTAAGGTATCCTGAAAGTTGGCCTCTCCCGCATGTCGCTTCTCCTGAATTGCCAGTCCATCAGTAAGTCGTACGGCGCCGAACCGCTGTTCGAGAACGTTTCCCTCACGATTTCCGAGGGCGACCGGCTCGGATTGATCGGTCCGAACGGCTCCGGTAAATCCACTTTCCTGCAAATCCTCGCGGGAATGCGCGAGCCCGACGCCGGCCTTTGTACGTTACGTAAGCTGGTCCGGCTGGGCTATGTGCCGCAGGAGCCAACCTTCGCCACAGGCTCGAGCATTCGCGAAGTTCTCGACGAAGCTTTGCACGCCGAACCGCTTGAAGATGCCGAGAAACTCGCTCGCGTTGCCGCTGTTATCGGACGCGTCGGTTTCACGGATGAACACGTTGATGCAGCGACACTTTCAGGCGGCTGGCGCAAGCGGCTCGCGATTGCACGCGAGTTGGTCCGGCAACCCGATATCCTACTGCTGGATGAACCGACCAACCATCTGGATCTCGAAGGAATTCTGTGGCTGGAAAAACTGCTGCAGTCCGCGCCATTCGCCTGCGTGGTTGTCAGCCATGATCGTTACTTTCTGGAAAACGTCGCCACCTCAATGGCGGAATTGAACCGCCTGTATCCAGAAGGAATGTTCCGCACCAGCGGACGCTATTCGGATTTCCTTGCGGCAAAGGATGAGTTCCTGCTGACACAAACCAAGCAGCAGGAGACGCTTGAAAACAGGGTGCGCCGCGAGTTGGAATGGCTGCGCCGCGGGCCGAAGGCGCGCGCCACGAAAGCCAAGGCGCGCATCGACAACGCACACCGCCTGATCGATCAGCTGGATGACGTCACGTCGCGTAACCAGAGTTCCACGACGCGTATCGACTTTGTCGCGTCAGAGCGCCGTACCAAGCGCCTGATTGAACTGCACGGTGTGAGTAAGGCGCTCGGCGGACGCACTCTGTTCAATAACGTGGACCTTGTGATTTCGCCCGGCACGCGCATCGGAATCACGGGGATGAACGGCACCGGCAAAACGACGCTGCTGCGGATTCTGAAAGGCGATCTGGAGCAGGATGGCGGAACGCTGGAGCGCGCTGATAATCTTCGGATCGTGTATTTCGATCAGGAGCGCGCACAGCTCGATCCTACCGTCACTCTGAAACGAGCACTTGCCCCCGAGGGCGATTCCGTCATTTACCGCGGCAACGTGCAGCACGTAAACGGCTGGGCGAAGCGCTTTCTGTTCCGTCCGGAGCAATTCGAAATGCCCGTGGGGCGGCTCTCCGGAGGAGAACGCGCCCGTGTGCTGATTGCCCGATTGATGCTGGCAGAGGCTGATGTGCTCCTGCTCGACGAGCCTACCAACGACCTCGATATTCCAACGCTGGAAACGCTTGAAGATAGCCTGCAGGATTTTCCCGGCGCGCTCGTATTGATCACGCATGACCGCTACATGATGGATCGCGTATCGACCACGATCTTTGGGCTCGACGGCGAGGGTGGCGCAGAGATGTTTGCGGATTATTCGCAATGGGAACAGGCTCTCGCGGCACGCCGTCAGGCCAAAACGGTGAAGGAACCCGCTGCCGCTGTGCGCGTCAAGAGTGCTCCGGCCACCAAGCGTCACTCCTATCTGGAAGCGCGCGAGTGGGAATCGATGGAGCAGCGCATCATGGAAGCCGAAGAGACACTGGCGGCACGGCAGGCAGCGCTCGACGATGCTTCGCAATCGGGCGATGCGGCGCGCGCACACGAAGCATACGACGCGGTGCTCGCTGCGCAGTCGGCAGTCGATGCCCTGTATTCGCGCTGGGGTGAACTAGAAGCGAAGTTGCAGGGCTAAAATGAAAGTATGCGGCTTCTTGTCCTCCTCCTGTTAATGCAAGCGGCCGATCATTCCGGCGAGGGCATGAAGGCGCTGGAGGCTCAAAAATATGAGCAAGCCGAACAACTCTTCACCAAAGCAACCGAGACCGATGCCAAGGACTATAGCGCCTGGTTTCATCTCGCACTGGCCCAAAGCCTGCAACGCAAAGATCCTGAGGCAACCGCCTCATATCAAAAAACCCTAGAGCTGAAACCAGGGTTATACGAAGCGGAATTGAATCTGGGCATGATTCTGTTGCGCCAGAAGAAGGCGACGGAAGCTGTTCCGCTGCTGCAATCCGCCTCCACGAAAAAGCCCACTGTGTTTCGTCCGGTCTTTTACCTGGCCGAAGCGCTGTATGAGGCTGGACAGTTTGAACAGGCGGGCGAGACCTACCAAAAGGCTCTTGAAATTGATCCTAAATCCGCAGGTGCGGAAGCGGGCCTCGGACGGTCCTTATTGAAACGAGATCGACTCGAAGAAGCCGCTCCGCACCTTCGCAAATCCGTCGAATTGGATCCGGCTTTCAAGGACGTGTTGCTGGAACTCGCATCGATTTATGAATCGAAAAAGAAGCCTGCTGAGGCGATCGAAATCTATCGACAATTTCCTGAGAACGCAGCCGCCCGCGAACGTTTGGGCCAACTGCTGCTCGAATCCGGCAAAACCTCCGACGCGATTCCGGAACTCGAAGCGGCACTAAAAGCTTCGCCTACAACGGCAAATCGCGTCGCGCTCGCGGCGGCCTATCTACGAAGTAAACAGATTGATAAAGCGGTGGCTTTGCTCAAGGAATCCGTTGCGGCAGAGCCCAACAACTTAGAATTGCGTATGATGTACGGACGAGCGGTGCGCGACCAAAGAAACTTTTCGGCAGCCGCGCAGGAGTTTGCGCGCGCCGTACAATTAAAGCCGGATTCCAAGGAAGCCTGGAGCGAGCTTGCGGGGGTATTGATTTTAGCCGAACAGTTTCCGCAGGCTCTAACCGCACTGGACAAAGTGAAAGCAACTCGGCGGAGAGACGCCGGCGTATTATTATTTCCGGGCCATTATTCTGGACCGGCAGCGCGACTTACAACCCGCGCTGGAGAGTTATCAGAAGTTCTTAAGTATGAGTCAGGACAAACACCCGGATGAAGAATTCAAGGCCAGACAGCGGGTCCGGATCATCCAAAGGGAGTTGAGCAAAAAATAATGCGCCTAGCCACTCTTGCACTCGCACTGTTCGCGATTTCCAGTGCCGCCGTCGCCGATCTGACCGCAATTCGTTCCGAAAAGAACCTGGAAAAGCGTGCGGGTCTGGCCATCGAGCACGCTGAATCGCTCGCTCGCAACTTGAAGAAGACTTATGAGACCGAGTCATGGGAAGCGACGAAAAAGGTTCTGGATGAGATCGCGGAAGCCACGGAACTGTCCTATGCGTCTCTGACTGAAACCGGCAAGAATGCGCGCCGCAGCCCCAAGCACTTTAAGAAGGCAGAGTTAAAGAGTCGCGAAATTTTGCGCCGCTTGGATGCCGTGCATGTCGCCGTTGCAGTCGATGACCGCGGACCCGTTGACATAGTGCGCGCGAGAGTTCTAAAGGTGCACGATGATCTGCTGCAGGCCATAATGTCGAAATAGGATGAGGTGGCGAATGTTTCTAAGAATCGTGCTGTTCACCTTGCTGTTAATAGCTACTCTCCCGCTGTTCGGACAGGCGACCCGTGATTTCCTGACCGCCGATGAAGTCGACCAGGTCCGGGAGGCGCAGGACCCTAACGAGCGCCTGAAGCTATATATTCATTTTGCGCGCCAGCGCCTGGACTTACTGCAGCAGTTACTCGCAAAGGAAAAGGCAGGGCGCACCGTACTAATTCACGACACGCTGGAGAACTACACGAAGATCATCGAAGCCATCGACACAGTGTCAGATGACGCCTTGAAGCGCAAGGCGCCCCTGGATGAAGGCATCGCCGCGGTCGCGGCCGCTGAGAAGGAAATGCTCGCGCAGCTCAAGAAAGTGGCCGAGAACAAACCCAAGGATTCGGCCCGTTACGAGTTCGCTTTGTCGCAGGCCATTGAGACGACCGAGGACAGCCTCGAGATTTCAGAGCAGGACTTGGGCAAGCGTGCCGTCGCCGTGCAGGATAAAGATACGAAAGAGAAGAAAGAGCGGGAAGCGATGCGCAAGGCTGTAGACGCCGAAGAGAAGACGCCTGCGGCAAAGTCCACCGCCGAAAAGAAGCAGGAAGCGCCTCAGCGAAAAGCCCCAACATTGAGACGCAAAGGTGAAGCGGCGCCGGCGCCAAAGTAGCCCAAATCAGGGCAATCAGGCCGCGGGCCGTGTGCGAATGCTACGAATAACCCGCCTCAATGTATCGGCGGTGATGCGCGCGTGCCTCCGCTATGAAACTGAGCCGCGACCGTGAGGGATCGGGCACTAACTTATGCACCATAAAAAAAGCCGGCCCTTTCGGACCGGCTTTTTTCATTACAAACAACCAACTACGCGGTGCGCATCGCTTCCGATTTGTCGCTTCCGCTGAGGGCTGCTTGCGCGGCCGCCAGGCGGGCGATCGGTACACGATACGGGGAGCAGGACACGTAATCCATGCCGACGCGGTAGCAGAATTCGACCGAGCTCGGTTCACCACCGTGCTCGCCGCAAATTCCCACTTCCAGGTCGGGACGCGTCGCGCGGCCCTTCTTCACTGCGATCTCGACTAACTGGCCAACGCCTTCCTGATCCAGGACGGCGAACGGGTCGGCCTTGAAGATCTTGCGATCTTCGTAGTCCTTCGAGAACTTCGTATAATCGTCGCGGGACAGGCCCATCGCGGTCTGCGTCAGATCGTTGGTACCGAAGCTGAAGAATTCGGCCTCGACCGCAATCTTATCCGCCGTCAGTGCTGCGCGCGGGATCTCGATCATCGTGCCGATCATGTACTTCTGGTTCTTCAGACCGGCCTTGCCGAGAACTTCGTCCGCCACTCTCTTGACGATCGCCTTCTGATTCTCGAGTTCCTGAACGCCGAGGATCAAAGGAATCATGACTTCGGGAATGACCTTCACGCCCTTCTTGGCAACCTGAACAACAGCCTCGAAGATGGCGCGCGCCTGCATCTCGGTGATCTCCGGATAGGTGATACCAAGACGGCAACCGCGGTGGCCCAGCATCGGATTGAATTCATGCAACTCTTCGACGCGCTCCAACAGGATCGGGAGAGCCTTCTTGAGTTCGCCAACCGTCAGCTTGTAACGGCCAGCCATTTCCTTCTTATCCTTGGACGTGGCGTTTGGCAGCTTGGCGATGTCCACCAGCAACTGTTCGCGCTTCGGAACGAATTCATGCAGTGGCGGATCCAGGGTACGGATCACCACCGGGAAGCCGTCCATCGATTTGAACAGACCGGCGAAATCGGCGCGCTGCAACGGGAGCAGCTTGATCAGCGCTTTTCGGCGGGTCGCTTCATCCTTCGCGAGAATCATGGCCTGCACGTGCGGCAGACGATCCTCACCGAAGAACATGTGCTCGGTACGGCAGAGGCCGATACCTTCGGCGCCGAACTTGCGGGCAACCTTGGCATCGCGCGGGATGTCCGCATTGGCGCGAACACCGAACTTGCCGCGGAACTCGTCGGTCCAGCTCATGAAGCTGGCGAGTGCGCCGCTGGAAGGATCGGCTTCCTGCGTTTCGGCCTGACCATTGAAGACTTCACCAGTGGAACCATCGAGCGAAATCCACTCGTTTTCCTTCACGGTGATGGTCTTGCCGTTCTGCTTCACACTGATTGTCTTGGCGTGTTCGTTGATCAGGATGTCGCCGGCGCCCGCAACGCAGGGGATGCCCATACCGCGAGCAACCACAGCGGCGTGCGAGGTCATGCCACCGCGTGCGGTGAGAATGCCCTTGGCCACTTCCATACCATGAATGTCATCCGGCACCGTCTCGGCGCGGACGAGGATCACGGGCGATTTGGAGAACTTCTCCACGGCGTCATCGGCTGTGAAGACGATGCGTCCGACAGCGGCGCCGGGGGAAGCCGGCAGGCCGACGGCAAGCTTCACCAGCGTCTTGCGGGAAACGTTGCTGAGCACCGGGTGCAGGAGCTGATCGAGCTGCTGCGGATCGACGCGCATCACAGCTTCCTTCTTGCTGATCAGGCCTTCCTTCACCATTTCGACAGCGATGCGGACAGCGGCCGGACCCGTGCGCTTACCGTTGCGGGTCTGGAGCATGTACAGCTTCTTGTCTTCGATGGTAAATTCGAAGTCCTGGATGTCGCGGTAATGCTTTTCGAGATCCGCGGTGATCTGGCGCAGCTGTTTGTAAGCTTCCGGCAGAATCGCTTCGAGTTCGTTGATCGGCAGCGGAGTGCGGATGCCGGCGACCACGTCTTCGCCCTGGGCGTTGATCAGGAATTCGCCGTAGAACATCTTCTCGCCGGTAGCCGGATTACGGGTGAAGCCCACGCCTGTTGCGGAGGTGTCGCCCATGTTGCCGAAGACCATCGCCTGAACGTTGACCGCGGTTCCGAGGGAGTCTTCGATCTTGTTCATCTTGCGATAGTGGCCGGCTCTCGGATTCCACCAGGAACGAAACACGGCGTCACGTGCCATCGTCAGTTGCGTCATCGCATCCTGCGGGAAGGCCTTCTTCGTGAGCTTTTGGACCAACTTCTTGTAGTCCGCAATGACAGCCTTCAGATCTTCAGCCGTGAGGTCGGTGTCGAGCTTGGCTTTCACCTTCTGCTTGCGGCCGTCGAAGATTTCGTCGAACGCAGACTTCGGGATTTCGAGCACAACGGCGCCGAACATCTGGATGAAGCGGCGATAGCAGTCATAAGCGAAGCGCGGATTGCCGCTCTTGTCTTCGAGAGCCTTCACCGTAACGTCGTTCAGGCCGAGGTTCAGGATGGTGTCCATCATGCCCGGCATAGAGAACTTCGCGCCGGAACGGACGCTGACCAGAAGTGGATCGGTGGTGTCGCCGAGCTTCTTTCCCATTGCCTTTTCCAGGATCTTGAGGGATTCGACCATCTGCTGGTTGATGTCCGCGGGAACCTGGTACTTGTTGTTGAAGTAAATATTGCAGACGTCGGTGGCGATGGTGAAACCGGGAGGTACGGGAACGCCCGCCCTGCTCATTTCAGCAAGACCAGCGCCCTTTCCGCCAAGGGTATCCTTCATCGTCCCGTCGCCGTCGGCAGTGCCGCCGCCGAAGGAATATACGTATTTATTCATCGTGCTCCGTTCTCCTTAACTCTCAATGCAACTTCTAAAGCTCTTGGACAGGCATTCCGCATGCCTTATTGGGTGACAATCTCCGAAAAATCGGCGATCACCGAAAACTCTGTGAGCAGGCTGTGCAACAGCGTCAGCCGGTTCTGGCGAACCGCCGCGTCGGGCGCATTCACCAGCACTTTGTCAAAGAAGAGGTCGACTTTCGGACGCATCGAGGCAATCTCCTCGAGTGCGCTGCGGTTGTCCCCAGTCGAAGCTACTGCCGCCCGGACACGCTGGAACTCGTCGTGCAGTTCGCGTTCCGGACCCGCTTCTAAAAGATTCGGATCGATCCCACCGCCGCCTGTAAAATTAGCCTGTTTCAGAATATTCTGAATACGTTTGAAACTGGCCGCGAGCGGTTCGAAGTTTTCCGTTGGACGCACATTCTGGATTGCCTCCAGACGGCGCTCCACATCCACCAGGTTGTCGAACCCGGCGGCAATTACCGCATTGACTTCGTCGTACTTGAAGCCGCGGATCTCGCGGAAGTAATATTTGATACGTTCCAGGAAGAACTCGCGCAACTGTCCGTCGCCGTTGACCAGCTTCGATAGCGGCAGCGCGTGCTTGCCTTCCACGAGAATTTTCAACAACGCCTTGCGCAGCACGCCGCAAAGCGAAAGGATCGCGCGAGCCGCTCGGAATCAAACCGATTGCGAAGCAGCCACGCAGTGTATCCACTTTGTCCGCCAGTGAGACGATTTGCCCGGCGGTTGTACGCGGGATCGAATCCTCCATGCTGAGCGGTTTGTAGTGATCGTAAATCGCGACGGCGACTTCTTCCGGCTCGCCCTGCGCGCGTGCGTACAGGCCGCCGACAATGCCCTGCAGATCCGTGAATTCCTTCACCATTTCGCAGGTAAGATCGCACTTGGTCAATTCCGCTGCGCGTACGGCAGCGCCATCGCCGCCCAATTCCCGAACCAGCGCCGCGACACGATCGGTCTTCTCTTTATATGACCCGAGCTTGGCCTGAAACGTAACGTGAGCCAGGTCTTCGACGCGATCCGCGAGTTTCTTCTGCTGATCGACATCCCAGAAAAACCGCGCATCGTTAAAACGCGCGCGCAAGAACACGTTCGTTGCCCTTGCGCACCAGACCTTCGGGATCGCCGCTTGTATTCATCACAGCGATGAAGTGCGGTGCGAGTTTGCCGTCCGCCGTTTCCACCGAGAAATACTTCTGATGGTGGCGCATCACTGTGACCAGCACTTCTGACGGCAACGCCAGATACTGCTCATCGAAACCGCCCAGAATCGGCGTGGGAAATTCCGTGATGTAAACCAGCGTGTGCAGTAGTTTCTCGTCGGCCTTGATCTGCAGATCGGAACCTGCAAGCAATTCCGCAATACCGGCCTCAATGCGCTGCCGGCGTTCTGCAGCCGAGAGCAGCACGTGATTCTGGCGCAGCTTCTCTGAGTGATTGCTGATGCTGACCTTGATCCCGGTCTTGCCCAGGCGGCGATGCCCGTTCGTCAGATTGCCCGAGGGCACGCCGGCGATTTCGAACGGCACAACGTCTTTGCCCAGCAGCGCGACAATCCAGCGGATGGGGCGAATGAAACGCGGTCCGCCCTTGCCGGTCCAGTACATCGTCTTCGGCCAGTTGATCTTGAGCACCAGACCCGGCAGCGCTTCGGCCAGAATCTCTGAAGCGGCGCGGCCCGGCAGTTGCTTTTTGAAGCTGAAGTACTCGCCTTTCGGCGTGGAGACTACTTCCAGTTGCGCGATATCGACGCCCATCTTGCGAGCGAAACCCATCGCCGCGCCATCACCGGCGCTCTTGGGAGGACCACTCACAATCTCTTCGGCATCGGGCTGGCGTTCAATAATCTTTTCGGCGTTCAGCACCAGGCGGCGCGGAGTCGCATCCACCGAAGTCACTTTACCGCCTAGACGGTTTTGCGCCAGCAAGTCTTCAAACAGCGATTTGAGCTGTTCGAGCGCCGACGGAATCATCCAATCGGGAATTTCCTCAGAACCGATTTCCAGCAGGAAGGGGAGTTTCTTCACAGCCATTACGCCACCTCCTGCGCGGCCCACAGTTGGGCCACTCCGACAGCTAATTTGCGGACTCGGGCGATGACGCCCACGCGCTCTGTGACGCTGATCGCACCGCGCGCATCCAGCAGATTAAATAGGTTGGAGCACTTAAGCACTTGATCGTACGCGGAAAGCACCGGAAAGCGTTTCTTCTCTTCGTACTTGGGGAACAGATCGAGCAACCGCTGGCATTCTTTTTCGAACAGGTCGAAAGCCTGCCAGAGCGTGGAGACGTCGGCCAGTTCGAAGTTGTAAACCGACTGCTGCAGTTCGTCCGCGAAGCGCACATCGGAGTACTTGAAGCCCTGCGCCCATTCGATGTCATAGACGCTATCGACACCTTGCAAAAAGGCCACCAGGCGTTCGAGACCATAAGTGATCTCGCCGGGCACCAGTTCCAGATCGATGCCGCCGCACTGCTGGAAGTATGTGAACTGGGTAATTTCCAGACCGTCCAGCATCACCTGCCAGCCGATACCCCAGGCGCCGAGCGTGGGCGATTCCCAGTTGTCCTCTTCGAACTTGATATCGTGCTTGCGCAGGTCGATCCCGATCGCCTCCAGACTGCCCAGGTACTGATCGATGATGTCGGCGGGCGTGGGCTTCAGAATGACCTGAAGTTGCTGGTGTTTGTACAACCGGTTGGGGTTTTCGCCGTAGCGCCCGTCCGCCGGGCGGCGACTGGGCTGCACATAGGCGACACGATAAGGCTTTGGACCGAGCACGCGCAGGAACGTCTCAGGGCACATCGTACCGGCGCCAACTTCGACGTCGTACGGCTCCTGGATGATGCACCCGCGGTCGGACCAGTATTTCTTTAGCTTGAAAACTGTTTGTTGAAACGAATCCATTATTGTAGGCTTTCGAGTACAGGCACGGTAAGGAGTTTGCGTTCGATGTGATCTTCCATTTGCCGGATAAGAAAACGCCTGAGGTCGGCCGCGGTCTCCCGCGTCCAGCGCCGTTCGCTCAATTGGCTGATTGGAGTCTGCAACATCTCCTCTGCTATCGCGCGCGACTCATTGCTGACCCGCAGTTCCGGCAGAAACCCGGCCAGCCTTACCGTCCACAGGCTGAAGTAGGCTACCACCGCCCAGAGTCCCTCCTCTGGATTTTCCCGCAAATGTTCCAGCATCGCGAGTAGCAACCGGAAGTGCCGCTCGTTCCGCTCCGCTGGGGGTAGGATCTGTTCGGAAACTTCCGCGAGATAGTCCATTACTACGCCCGCCGGGTAATTCGACTGCAGATGGAACTGCGACCGAATCAACTCGCAGGAATCGAGACTGACTAACTCCCGCGTCTCTCGCTGGAAATAAAACACCTTTACATACGAGAGCCGTTCCAATCCGGATCCGAAACTGCTCTTGGGACGCCGCGCGCGTTTTGCCACGCCCCGTAACTTCCCCTGATCCCGGGTAAAAAAGCTCACAATCAGGTTTGCTTCCTGAAAGGGGTACGTCCGTAAGATGATCGCTTCGCTTTCCCGGGCCGGCATAGTTCGGCTCAAACCGGCTAAGCATAACAGCGTATCACACTTGGTTATCCTATTTAGCAGATTGCTGAGCGGCCTATCGCGTGGCGAAGTTTGTACGAATTTCTCGTGCAATTTGCCGAAGTTAGGTCTAGAATCAGGGTAGCTCGAGACGAACTTATACCGGCGTCATAGTAGTAAGGAGGTCCATATGTTTGATAGTCTCGACGAGCAAATGAAGCACGATGAGCATGAGCAGTCCAGCAACAAAGAGAGGATGCTGCGTCTGGGTCGCTGTAGCATTGTTTCGGTTCTCGTCTTTGGCGGACTGTACTTTGGAGTACGTCTCGTCGAAGTAGTAGCGAACAGCGGGGCACGCTTTTGAGCCTGCCCCGCAACTGAGGATGCAGATCAGCGAGCGGGCTTTCTAGTTTCTGAAAGCGTTGCCTGGGATTTCACCGGCCCTATGGAACGCATTACGTTCCTAACGAGCGGAGCATACTCAGTCCTCGGATTGTAGATCCGGAGGATTTCGTTGGTGCTTTTGTGCTTGTAGAGTCTGGATGTCCCAATCCTGTCCGCCACGTGATGAATACCCGCGCGGATCGAAGGGAAGGCTTGTCTACAGGAATCCCACCCAAACACATTGTTATTCTTGAAATCTTTCCCGCCGCCTGATTCGACAAACGAAATACTGGGCAGCAACCGCCAGTCCAGATCATTGCGGTCTGCCGCAATCAGGAAGTCGGCAGCCATGTCTCTGACCGGGCATTCCCGGTCACCAAAGAACTTCTCTAAAGCATCGAGCCTCGGATCATTATCATAATGAGCCACTTCTGCGTACAAAAGGTCGGTATCCTTCGAGGACGGGACCGCCAGCAGGCCAGCAAACAATACTAGCCCATGAGTGAGTTTCCTCATTCTGGTTTTTCTCTCCTATGTTGGATTAGGCTAAAGAGACTGCATTAGCCGGGACTACTTTGGTGCAGGTTGACGTCTCTACGGAGAGGCGTCAGAAGGGTCTGTTTATAACGGGGTCAATAGCTTCATAAGTTGCTATTATACCAACCTGAGCTGGAATTTGTTCGCGCCCTGGTTTGCGGCCCTCACCCTCATCCCCGCTCTGTGATATCGTGAATGGGTTTTCCCCATGGAACCCAATCACAAAGCACTCACCCCGGCAGTCCGATGGACGGTCATTGGTCTGCTGTGCGCCGGCATGATGGTCGCGTATTTCGACCGCGTGAACCTCTCCATGGCGCTCGCGCTCCCGGAGTTCAGGAAATTCTTCAACCTGACCGACAGGATCGCGGCGCGCTGAACTCGGCATTCTTCTGGTCATACGCAGTGCTGCAGATTCCGGCCGGATGGTTCGTCGACCGCTATGGCGTAAAGCTGCCTTACGCAGTCGGATTTGCTATATGGAGCGTGCTATCGGCACTGACGCCGCTTGCCAATTCGTTCCAGCAATTGTTTGCAATCCGCGTCATGCTGGGCGTCGGCGAATCGGTAGTAACGCCGGCTGGCATGCGCTGGATCCGCTTCAACTGTGCCGAGCACCAGCGCGGCTTCGCGGTTGGATTGTACATGGCTGCCGCGAAGGTCGGGCCTGCGATCGGTGCACCCTTGGCCACGTGGCTGATCATGGTCTCAGGTTGGAGAATGATGTTCGTGATCATGGGCCTGGGCTGTTTGGTCTGGCTGATCCCATGGATGCTGTTTGTCCGCAACGACGACAAGCAGAAGGAGCAGGCCGCAGTCGCGAAAACTCCGGCAGCGGCAATTTCGTTTGGCCGCGTAATGAAGAGTCCCGTGATTTGGGGCACCGTAATCGGGACGTTCTGCTACCAATACTTCGTTTATTACTGCATGACCTGGATGCCCGCCTACTTCGTGGAGCAGCGCGGCTTAAGTCTTCAAAGCATGGGCATCTATACGATGGCCAGCTTTCTGGGCATGGCCACGGTCGCGACGCTGGCAGGCTGGGTAGCGGATCGCATGATCCAGCGCGGCGGAGACCCCGTGCGTGTCCGCAAGGGCTTCGTGATTGCCGGATTTCTGGTCGCGTCAACTGAAGTGATCGGAGCGCTTTCCGATTCCCACTCGGTCGCGCTCTTCTTTGCCGTATTCTCGCTGAGCGGGTTGGGGCTGACCACCGCGAATTACTGGGCACTCACGCAGACGCTGATTCCGGGCGCCGCCGTCGGCCGCATCGTTGGCGTCCAGAACTGCGCCGCAAATCTGCCCGGCATCGCCGCCCCGCTGCTCACCGGATGGCTCAAGCACACCACTGGTAATTACAATGCCCCCATGCAGGCCATCTGGTTCTTTCTGTTGATCGGCGTCGCAGCCTACGTTTTCCTGGTGAAGAAAAAATATGCCCCGACAGCAGCTTGAGATCCGGACAGCCGTCGTGATTGGCACCGGAATGATGGGTCCTGGAATAGCGGCGACGCTTGCCAGGGGCGGCGTTGACTGTGTGATTCTAAGCCGCACCAGCGCTGGCGCACAGCGTGGACTCCAGATAGCCCAGCGAGCAGTTCCAGTTGCTCGTCGAACACGGACTGGCAACACAAGCCGGGGCGGGCAGCATCACAGCAGCATCGTCTTTTGCGGATTGCGTCCCCACTGCGGATCTGGTCATCGAATCCGCTCCGGAAAACATGCCGCTGAAGCAGGGCTTGTTTGCGGAACTGGAATCTGTCGCAAAGCCCGAGGCAATTCTCGCGAGCAACACGTCGGGCCTCAGCATTACGGACATTGCTTTGAAATGTACGCGCCCCGAGCGCGTCGTGACCACGCATTTCTGGAATCCGCCCTACCTGATGCCGTTGGTCGAAATCGTGAAAGGCGCACGAACGTCCGATGAAGTGGTAGCGACCTTGCGCGAATTATTGCAGCGCTGCGGCAAGACGCCGGTCGTGGTGAAGAAGGATACGCCGGGCCAACTCGGCAACCGGCTGCAGCATGCGCTCTTTCGAGAAGCGATGCACATTGTGCAGGAAGGCATTGCCGATGTCGAGGACGTCGATCTGGCGGCGAAGACCGGATTCGGCCTGCGCCTGCCGGTGTACGGCATCTTCGAGCATCAGGATGCGGTCGGGCTGGACCTGGCCACTGCCGTTTTCGACTACATTTCGCAGGATCTGAGCAACACCCGCGGCGTTCCGGAAGTGGCACAGCGGCTTCTGGCTGAGGGCAACCTGGGCGCGAAGACGGGCAAAGGCTTCTACGACTGGTCGAAGAAGGACATTAACGAAGTGAAGGCCCGTCGAGATCGCTTCGTGCTGGAGTTTTTGAAGCGGAAGTGACTAGTCCAGATCTGTCACTGAATGCAGCCGGGGCAACAACGACAACAGTGACGCACGCACGTTGCGCAGTAATTGCTTATAACGCAATTTGCGTAACGCGCCGGGCTTCACGCAGCCCGCGGATATGCGCTGCAGCGCTGAAACGGCTGTGTACAAATTCAGCAGACGGGAAGCGATGCTGCCGCCGCCAACAGGCGTTTCGTCCTCGCGGAGCGGATCTTCTGAATCAATCCTCTTGATCCGTTTGTAAAGCTCACGATTAGCTTTTCCGGCCAGAAGGCAGCGCTCCAGGATTTCCGTTTCCAAAATTGCGGCCGCATTACTGAGCGGCTCCTGATCTTCATCGGGAGAACGCTGTTCCATGTCGAACAACTTCCAGAACGGCGAGATTGCCGCGGCACTCCAGGAACAACAGGCGCAACATTTCATCTGAGTCGAGCGGGATGTCCTTGTTCAGGATAAAACGCTGCAAAAGTCCGTTATGGTTGCCTGCCTGGCTCATGAAGTTCTCCTTGCTCCATCGTAGCGCGGAAACATTCGGCCGCAAACAGAGACGCGCGCGTCAGTTGGCGCGTGTGTCAACCGATTGCATTTGTTCCTGCCGGAACTGGGCCTGCGCGCGGACCACCAAAGTCATGATGGTTACTGCGAAAGCCAGGAGAATCAGCCAGTCAAATGCCCGTGTCAGCCAGACGTTGCCAGTTGGTCGCATTCCATTCGCTCCTCGATACTGCCCACTTAAGTGCAAATTGAAGACCAACTGGCGTTTCAACAAAACAAACCACTTACAGAATGGCTGTGGGCCATTTGCCCCAAAGCCGTTACCAGTTCATCGCAAGGTGGATGAATGTGCGCACCGGAACACCGGAAGGCCCCTTCGCGAGGAACGGCTTTGCCTCCTCCAGCCACGCCGTACCGGCGATATCGAGGTGTACCCACGGCGTATCTTCGACGAACTCCTTCAGGAATGCCGCCGCTGTAATCGCGCCACCCCACCGATTGCCGATATTCGGGATATCCGCGAAAGGACTCTTCAGCAGTTCGCGATACTCGTCGTCGAGCGGCATGTGCCACATTTTCTCGCCCTGCGCCTTCGCCGCCCCGAGCACCCGGCCCAGCAGATCATCGTTATTAGTGAACACGCCGACATTGACGTATCCCAATGCAACGACAATGGCACCTGTCAGAGTAGCCGCGTCGATGAGATGGGTACAGCCCAGACGTTTCGCGTAGGTGATGGTGTCGACCAGAATCAGCCGGCCTTCGGCATCGGTGTTGAGCACTTCAATCGTCTTGCCCGAGAGCGAGGTTACGATATCGCCCGGGCGCTGCGCCTTGCTGCCCGGCATATTCTCAACCGTCGGAATGAACGCGGTTACGGGAATTGACGGCTTCAACTGCGCCAGCGCGCGCATGGCTCCGAGCACGGACGCGCCGCCCGCCATGTCGTACTTCATCTTCTCCATGCCCTCGGAAGGCTTTATGGAGATCCCGCCCGTATCGAACGTAACGCCTTTGCCGACCAATCCGAGATGCGTGGCACCCACCGCGTCGCCTGAAGGCTTGTAACGGAGCACGATGAGCGCGGGAGGCTCAGCGCTGCCCTGTGAGACGCCCAGCAGGGCACCCATACCGAGTTGCTGCATGCGGTCCTGATCGAGAACCTCGCACTCCAGCCCGACTTCGGCAGCCATCGCGCTGGCACGCTGCACCAGGGCCATCGGAGTAAGACGGTTGCCAGGCTCATTGACCAGATCGCGCGCGAAATTCTGCCCATCGGCTATAATCCGGCCGCGTTCGACAGCTCCGGCAAATGAGGCGTCGCCGACGATCATGAACTCATCGACGCGCTTGTCGTCCTTCTTATCAGTCTTGTAATGGTCCGGTTCGAAGTCGCCCAGCAGTGCCCCTTCGGCTAGTGCCGTCGCGTTTTCATCCGAAGCAACGCCCCCATCCAGCACGAACGCGATGTTATGTACACCTTTCGGCTTGAGCGTACGCAGCGCCGCACCGGCAGCCTTGCGCATCTCCGCCGAGTTAAACTTATCGCGCTTTCCGCAGCCAAGCACAAGCAGGCGTTTGGCTTTAAGGCCCTCAGGACGGTACTGCAGCGCAATCTCGAGCGGCTTGCCGCTGAATTCGCCGGATTCCATTGCATCGCCAAGCCAGCCGCTGTTCGGCAAGGCAGCCGGCGCGGGCTCGCCTTCGAACGCAAGCCATACCAGTGCATCGGCTTCGATTCCAGTAAATGGTTCTGATTTCAGGGAAAGTTTCATGCCTTTTGACTTCTCCTTACGGCGTCGCGCGCCTCGTTGTTCTGTTCCTTCGTCCGCTCAGCTTCGCGCTTGTCGTGTATCTTTTTGCCCTTGGCGAGGGCCAGTTCGCATTTGACCTTGCCATTCTTCAGGTACATCTTGGTCGGGATCAGGGTCAGCCCCTTTTCGCGGGTCTTGCCGATCAGCTTCTTGATCTCTGCGCGGTGCAACAGCAATTTCCGACGGCGGACCGGCTCGTGGTTATAGATGTTTCCGTGCGAATACGGACTAATATGAGCGTTCACCAGCCACGCTTCATTACCCGCGATTTCGCCGTAGGCCTCTTTGAGCTGGATCTTCCCGTTCTTGGCCGCCTTGACCTCTGTGCCGGTCAATACGATGCCGGCTTCGAAGCGATCCATCAACTGGTACGAGTATCCTGCGTAACGGTTATCGCTGATTATTTTGATTGGAGTTTCCACTGGTTGCAGTTTCACCTCAACGCGCCAAGACCTGAACTCGTCAACTTCTTTGTGGACTGCCAGCGCGCCTGGCAAAACTGAGTTTAGCATAAGGCCCTAAAAAATCAACAAGATGCGTTCTTTCAATCACTTGCGTCGAATCCTGGCTGTATTATTGGCGATTTCCATTGCTTCGCCTGGCCTGTTCGCCCGAAACAAGCACGGCGACAAACTACTCAAAGAAGGTGAAGCCGCGGAGACTGCGAAGGACTACGACAAAGCACTCGCCGCTTATGAAAAGGCGTATCTCGCCGACCCGCAAGACGCCTCGTATCAACTTGCAATGCGCCGGGTGCGCTTCATCTCCGGGCAGTCACACGTCGATAAAGGTCAAGCACTGCGGAAGCAGGGCAAGCTGGAGGATGCGCTCGCGGAATTCCAGAAGGCCTACGCGATCGACCCCAGTTCCAGCATCGCCGAGCAGGAACTTCGTCGTACCTATCAGATGATGGAGCGCGAAAAGAAGAAAGTGGGTCAACCGCCGTCAGCCGAAGCAAAGCCGGAAGACCGCGGTTTAACCACGACACAAGCCGCAAGAAAAGAACTCGAAGAGCGTATCAATAATTATCAGAACGTTCCTGAGTTGAAGCCTTCCGTGCGCAATATTCCGGGTGGCCTCAAGATGAACAACCAGCCCGCTCGCGTACTGTTTGAAACCGTGGCGAAACTGGGCGGCCTCAATATCGTGTTCGATCCCGATTACCTGGCACAGGCTGGCGGCAAGACTTTCAGTCTCGATATCGCCAGCAACTCGACAATCGAAGACGCACTCGATTACCTCAGCATTCTCACGAAATCTTATTGGAAAGCGCTTTCCCCCAACACGCTATTCATCACTCAGGACAGCGTCCAGAAGCGCCGCGATTTTGAAGATCAGGTGGTCAAGGTTTTTTATTTACAGAACGCCACAACAACTCAGGAACTGAACGAAGTCGCCACAGCGATCCGTTCGGTTGTGGAAGCCCGCCGTCTTTTTACTTTTAACGCTCAAAACGCAATCATAATGCGCGGGACCACGGACCAGGTGGCACTGGTAGAAAAGCTGATCAACGATCTGGACAAGCCGAAATCGGAAGTAACGGTTGAGGTAATCGTGATGGAAGCCAACCGCGCCCGTACCCGCGACCTCGCTCTAGCGCTGATGTCGGGCGGTAACGCGGGACTCAGGATCCCCATCGTGTTCAATCCGATTATCACTCCCGGCAACGGCACAGACACTGGTACTGGAACAGGAACATCGACAACTACGTCCGGTGCGTTGACGCTCGCAGCGTTGAGCAAGCTTTCGTCGAACGATTTTTCTCTCACGTTACCAGGCGCACTGGTGCAGGCTATGATGACGGACCGCTCCACGCGCGTACTGCTTAATCCGCAGGTGCGCGCCGTGGACAATATGAAGGCGGACCTGCGCATTGGTGATCGCTATCCGTATGCTACCGGC
This sequence comes from Bryobacteraceae bacterium, assembly GCA_963793625.1. GTDB lineage: Bacteria > Acidobacteriota > Terriglobia > Bryobacterales > Bryobacteraceae. The sequence goes on from CAWCAT010000004.1 coordinate 114,412, forward strand.
AGCTTCCAGTCTGGAATCGGCGGAGTCGGAGTCGGCGTCAGCCCGCTGGTCAGCACGCAGTTCCAGTTCGCCGAAGTCGGCGTAAACGTCAGCATGACTCCGAAGGTGCACTCGAATGACGAAATTTCGCTGCACATTGAACTCGAAGTTTCCAGCGTGCGCGATCGCATCGATATCGGCGGCCTGTCGCAGCCAGTCATCGGACAGCGCAAGGTCACTCACGACATTCGCATCAAGGAAGGCGAGGTCACTCTGCTGGGCGGCCTTATGCAGAACCAGGACACGAAGTCGATCGCCGGTACCCCTGGCATCACCAGCATTCCGATACTCCGCAGCATTTTTGGAACTAACAGCACTGAACGTAACCAGGGCGAATTGATGATCGCGTTGATACCCCACATCGTGCGATCGCCAGACTATTCCGACAACAACCTGAAGGGTATGGCTTCGGGCAGTGATGCGAGCATCCGACTTTCCTATAACCGCGCAGGACAACCCGACTCGAAGGCTCCCGCGGGAACGCCCGCGCAAACCGCACCGGCTCCCGTAACCCCGGCAGTTCCCGCACCCGCGACTCCGGCCCCGGCAGCGGCTCCGGCTACGCCCCCGGCGCCACCCGCGCAACCCAGGCTGGTTATGACGCCTGCCGCGCAGGAGACCCGATTGGGTTCGTCGGTGACTGTATCGCTTAACGTCGAGAACGCTACGGACTTGTTCAGTGCGCCGTTGCGCATTAAGTATGATCCCAAGATTCTTCGCTTGAACGAGGTCACTCGCGGTCAGTTCCTGGCTGGCGACGGACAGAACGTAATTTTCACACGCAACATTCAGAACGATCTGGGCGAGGTATCTATCAACCTGAATCGCCTGCCCGGTTCCGGCGGGGTTAGCGGGAATGGCCAGTTAGTCAATCTGGTGTTCCAGGCAGCCGCTCCAGGTACGGCGAAAGTAACAGTAGGCGAGGCGCCGTTGCGCAATTCGCAGTTGCAGCAATTGAACGTGACGCCGCCTGAGACGACGATTACGGTGAAGTGAGCGGTATGCGTAGAAATCGGAGCGGCGAGAGCGGACTGACGCTGATAGAGCTCATCGTCGCATTTACCATATTGTCCCTGCTGGCCGGACTTGCAGTCCCGTTGGCCAAGCACAGGGTCCGCCGCGACAAGGAACGCGAATTGCGCTATGCGCTGCGCGAAATCCGCACGGCAATCGACAAGTATAAGGACGCCAAGGACACGAACAAGCTCGGCATGGTTGAAATGGGCACCGAAGGCTATCCGAAAACGCTTGAGGTTCTGGTGGAAGGCGAGAAATTAGCCGGACAGGCCACAGACGGCAAGATCCGGTTTCTGCGCCGCCTTCCCAAGGACCCGATGACAAATTCGACAGATTGGGGTAAACGCAGCACCGTGGACGACCCCAAGTCCACCAGTTTTGGCGGCCAAAATGTATTTGATGTGTACACAAAGAGTGGCGAGAAAGCAGCGGATGGCACACCCTACTCGGAGTGGTAAGCGCGGCTTCACGCTAGTTGAGCTGATGATCGTGATGTCGATCGTCGCCATCCTGGTGTCGATCGCAATCCCGATCTATCAGAAGTCAATCGTGCGCGCTAAAGAGAGCGTGCTCAAGAACAATCTGTTCTCGATTCGAACAGTAATCGACGAGTACACGTTCGACAAGCAGAAAGCGCCGCAGTCCCTGCAGGACCTGGTTACCGAAGGCTACCTGCGCAAAGTTCCCGAAGATCCCATCACTGGATCTGACCAGACCTGGAAAATCATCATGGAAGACGCCATGACCAGCGTAAACCAGACAGAGCCGGGCATCTTCGACGTGCGTAGCGGATCTGACAAAACCAGCCTGGAAGGTACGCCCTATTCGGAGTGGTGAACAAATCCGATTTGGGCGGATTGACGCCCGCCAAGCCAAGGGGTAGGCTAGAGATGTGGGAGACCCCATGACGCGCTATTCTCCTTCTCGCAATTATCTTTGGGCCGCGGTTGGCGCGTTGGCGCTGGCACTCGTGTCGTGCTGGTTTGCCCTGCGCTGGACACCTGCGGCAATTCCCGCCGGTCTATTCGTCGCGTCGTCCCTCTTGTTGTTTTTCCTCGCCTTCCGTCCTGCCATCGAAGTCCATGCCGATGCACTGCTGATTGGTTCCCAGAGGATTCCATGGACTGAGATTCGGCGTGTGGATCGTACCGGCTGGATTTCTCCGATGGTATTATTCCTGACACTCACGGAAGACCGCCGAGTTCTCCTGATTTACCCGGGCGACCTGGATGCCTCGAATAGTCTGTTGCGACACATCCGCCGCTTCTCGCGTGAAGCCCTGATTGATGGGGTTCCGTACCGTCAGTTTTGGGGCGATGAAGCTCCCGCGATTGAGCGGCGCAGCTTACCATCTCCGAAGTACCACTTGCTCCGTCCGGAAGACGAGTCTGAGGTCGAGCGCCTTTACCAGCGGCTCAAGACAGTGGGTCACCTGGACCCAAAAAACTCACCGGACGAGAAATAACCATTGGCACGCAGACTACGCTGGAGTGCCGGTCTACTGGTTTTAATTCTCATCGCGGCTTTCAGCACTGGAGTCTGGCTCCCTGCCCTCGGAAAGTTCCTGATCAAAGCCGAAGAACCGCAGAAGGCCGACATTGTTGTCGTGCTCGCGGGGGATTCCCACGGTCAACGCATCCTGAGAGGCGCTGAATTGGTTAAGGAGGGGTACGTTCCAAAGGTTCTGGTGAGTGGGCCCGCCGGGATGTACGGACATCATGAGGACGAACTGGCTATTCCGTTCGCAGTGAAGCACGGCTACCCACAGGAATACTTCATTGGAGCGCCCAATAAATCGCATTCCACAAGGGACGAGGCTGACGCGATCCTTGCGGAGTTGCGCAAGCTGGGAGTACGCCGTTTTCTGTTGGTGACCAGCGATTATCACACGCGCCGCGCCGCAGGCATTTATCGCGAAAAAGCGCACGAGTTCGAGTTCCATACAGTCGCGGCGAACGACATAGAGTTCCAGGCTGACAAATGGTGGCACTCACGCCAGGGACGAAAGGTCTTTTTTTATGAATGGACCAAGACTTTGACGGAGCGTATCGGACTTTAAACCATGCGCAGCTCCTTTCAGAGATCATGGCCTTACTTACGGCGCTACAAGCGTGGGCTCGCTTTGGGCTTCGGATCGCTGTTGCTGAAGGATCTCTCCGCCGTGGCCATGCCGGTGCTTATACGCAACGGCATCGACGCGATGGCGACCGGCTTCGCCATACGCTCGGTAATCTGGTTCGCGCTTGCGATGATCGCGGTCTCGGCGTTCAAGGGTTTCTTCCAGTATTGGATGCGCGTAATTATCATCGGCATCTCACGCGATGTCGAGTTCGATATGCGCAACGACCTCTTCCGTAATCTGGTTTCTCTCGACTCGAAATTCTATTCGCGTTTCCGAACGGGCGACATTATGGCGCGGGCCACCAACGATCTGAACGCAGTACGCATGATGCTCGGGCCGGGCGTAATGTATTCGGTCGAAACCAGCATTACGCTACTGCTCGCGATCGTGATCATGATGACGGTGGATTGGCAACTGACATTGCTGGCGTTGCTTCCGGCACCGCTCGTCAGCGTTGCAGTTATCTATTTCGGCCAGCGCATCCACGATCGTTTCGAAGAGATTCAGAAACAGTTTTCAGAAATCAGCAGTCGCGTGCAGGAAAATCTTGCGGGCGTACGTATCATCCGAGCCTACGCGCAGGAGGCTTCGGAACTGCGGACCTTCGAAAAACTTAACCAGGAGTACATTGCGCAAAACATCAAGCTGGTGCGTATCTCCGGTCTGTTCATGCCGCTACTGCAGGCGCTCATCGGTTTGACCTTTTTGATTCTGCTGTGGGCCGGTGGATATCGCATGATGCAGGGCAAACTATCGCTGGGCACCTTCGTCATGTTCAGCACGTATCTCACGATGCTGATCTGGCCGATGATTGCGGTGGGCTGGGTTGTGAATCTGGTGCAGCGCGGCAAGGCCAGTCTCACGCGTATCACGGAACTTCTCGATGAGCGCCCCCTGATCGCCGCACCTGAATACCCAAAGCGGCTGCCCGATCCGGTGCGCGGCGAAATCACACTTCGCGACGTCAGCGTTGCCTACACAACCGGCACTGCTCTTTCAAATGTCTCAATCGACATTCCGGGTGGCTCCACGGTTGCGATTGTTGGACATACCGGTAGCGGCAAGAGCACGCTGGTCCGCCTGATTCCACGATTGATGGATCCGACGTCCGGCGCCGTGCTGCTCGACGGCATCGATCTGCGCGAGCTTTCACCCCAGGAGCTTCGCAGCCATATTGGCGTCGTGCCACAAGAGACGTTCCTTTTCAGCGCCACGCTCGGGGAGAATATCGCGTTCGGCGTTAAGAACGCGACACCCGAGGAGATTCGTCGCGCCGCGCAACTGGCGGGCCTGGAAAGCGACATCGCGGGCTTTCCGCAGGGGTACGACACGGTCGTCGGTGAACGCGGCATTACGCTTTCCGGCGGGCAGAAGCAGCGCACCGCGATCGCTCGAGCGATTCTGCGCAATCCGCGCATTCTGATTCTGGACGACGCACTATCAAGTGTCGACACGCTCACTGAAGAGCAGATTCTGCGCGGACTCGCCAGCGTCATGCGCAATCGCACCACGATTCTGATCTCGCATCGCGTATCAACTGTACGCCACGCCGACTGTATCTACGTGCTCGAAAATGGCCGTGTCGTCGAACAGGGCACTCACGCCGAACTCCTCGAAGACGGCGGCTACTACGCAGGATTGCATCAGAAGCAATTGCTCGAAGAAGAGCTTGAAGCAATTTAAATCGATTCCGCTAATTCTACTTTTCGGAGTTGCGAACGCAACGCTCTACTGCGGATTACTGCCGCTTTGGGAAGGCTGGGACGAGCCGTTCCACTACGCGTACGTGCAATCAATTTCCGTGCAGCATGAACTGCCGGTGCTGCATCTCGCACAGATTTCGCAGGAGATCCGGAAGTCGCTTTTGCTCGCGCCTGCCAGCCCGGTCGTGCAACGCAACATGCCGGAACTGACGACCTTCGATCAGTTCTTCGCTTTGCCAGCCGCGGATCGCAGCGCACGCCGACAGCGTATTAAAAGGATTGCGCCTTCGGAGATGAATAGCACTGAAGCCACGCAGGAGAATTATCAGGCGCATCATGCTCCACTCGCCTATGCCTTTCTGGCTGTGCCTGATGCTATGCTTGCACGCACACAATTGCTGACCCGCGTGCTGTGGCTGCGAGTTCTGTGCGGCGTGCTCGCAGTTTTGCTCACCGGCTGGGCGGCATTGATTCTGTCGCGCCAAATAAAACTGACAGATCCTTTCCGCGCGGCCGCTCTGTTCTGCACGTTTTGCTCGCAGGCGTTCTACGCGACCGCGGCGCACATCGCGAACGACTGGCTGGGGGTCGTGCTGGCCGCCTGGTTGCTGGCCGGTCTGATTCACTTTGCGGAGCAGCCCTCCAGCACCCGCCGGGCACTCTACGCTTCCGTGCTATTGGCCATGGGGCTCCTGACGAAATCCTACTTTCTTGCTTTCGTGCCGCTCGCTGCGGCAGTTTTCATACTTCGCCGCAGCAGTAAGCGTTCGATGCTTCTCGCGGCCGCCACAGTGCTGCTGTTAGCCGGACCGTGGTACGCGCGCAACATCGTACTTTACGGAAACTTTAGTGGCATGCTGGAGACCGCATCCATAAGTCCGGTACACGCTTTCATCGAAGGAGCACGGCAGGCACACTGGCCTTCGGCGATTCCCTATATGGCGCGCGCTAGTCTGTGGAGCGGCAACAATTTTTTTACGACGTTTTCACGGACGACGCTTGATGTGTTGCTCGGATTCATCGCTGCAGGCGCGTTGCTGTGGCTGTGGCGCGTGCGCCGCGGCATGCGTCGCTCAGAAGCAATTCTCGCCGGGGGAATCCTGATCTTCTTCCTGGCGCTCGTTTACATGACCGCGCTGGGATTTTCGTTCTCACACGGAGCCGAAGCGGGCGCAAAGCCGTGGTACGCGCAAGTCCTGCTCGCACCCGTGTTGTGCCTGGTGTTCCTGGGCTGCGCCGAAGCCGGACGTTGGGGACGGATTATCGCGGCGTGCATCGTAAGCGTATGGACGTATTTGATCCTGGCGACCTATTACGCCAAGCTGCTGCCGCTTTATGCAGGTCTTACCGACGGCCGAACGACTCTGCGCAGATTGATCGATTGGTATGCCGCGAGTAGCACACAGATCGGTGCGAACCTGCGGACGACAGCCCTACTCGCGCCAGAGTGGATTTACGCGCTGCTCGCGTTGGTTAGCGTGCTCGCGATTGGGCTATGCGTCTCGATTGCGTTACGGGTGTCCAAATTCGTTCGCGTGCGGAATTAGTTCGAAGTAAACGCTTTCCGGGATTTCGGTGTGCCAGTAGCCGGCGTAGCGAGCGAAGCCTATCACTCCGCAGAATACGAAAGCAACACCGGCCGCCATTATCCAGGCGGGTATCGGACGTTTTGACGGCAGCGTCAGAGCCAGCGCGTTCTCCGACGGGCACACGGCCACACACTCCAGACAGCCTGTACACTCAGCCGAATTGATTGTGATTAGTTTGTTGAACGGGAAGCAGCGACGGGCAGGCTTTGCTGCACTTGGCGCAATCGATGCAGGAGTCAGTATTGCGCCGGATCTTGGCTGGACTCAGGAAACTGAACATTCCCATCAGTGCGCCATACGGGCACAGATAGCGGCACCAGAAGTTCTGGATGAAAATCGACGAGATCACAAGAACTGCCAGCACTACGGCACCGGTCACGCTCAGAAACCTGAAGAAGTTCATCATTTTGACGTCTGAAATCAACCCGTAAGGTCCTTCGAGGAAGGCCCGGATGGCCGGGACCGGCATGCTCAGCACGGCATAGAAGAACAGCCCCAGCAGAATGTACTTGAGCCCACGGACTGGAATGTCCGCCCAGCGCGGCAGCTGAAAGTTCCGTTTGAAAGTTTTACGACCCAGCTTCCAAAGGAATTCAGAGAAGGTCCCGACCGGGCAGAGCCAACTGCAAAACGCCTTACGCAATAACAGCGACATGCCCGCGAAAGCGAGCAGCAGGAACATACCCGCGGGATGTACTTCAGGCACTGAACCCGTAAGCAGCAGCACCTTCAGGTTCATCAGTGAGGCGATAGGCAGCCAGCCTTCGACTCCAGGAGGACGCGCTGCCCGGAAGGTCTGGCCTCCGCTTTCGTAGTAACGCACAAAAAGAAAGAACTGCACGCCGATCCAGACGTTTAACAGGAAGAAGATTGTCTGTGCCGTGCGCCTAAGAAATTGCGAGCGATCTGGCGCCGTCCGCCGCTGCAGTTTCTTTTTCCGTGGGATTTCGACGGTGCACTCCATGCGTTAGCCTTCCTGATTCAGGATAGCCCGGTGTATCTATGTCAACAGTGACTTCAGTCACGGCAAAGCGGTTCTATAATCAAGGAAAATAGTACTGGGAAGGAAATCGATGGCTTACCGGATCACCAGCAAATGTGAGGGCTGTGCCATGTGCTTATCCGTATGCCCGAACCATGCGATTTCGGTGGGATTCCCCAAGTTCCGGATTAATCCTTACCTATGTACCGAGTGCCTCGGTTACGCCGATGAACCACAGTGCGCTAAGGCCTGTCCCAATGATGGCATTGTGAAAAGCAATCGCCGCGCGCCCATGCCGATGGCCAAACAAAACCTGAAACTTTAGACCTGTGACTTGGCGATTGCCGGTGTGGCCTTCTCGCTTTCTGGCAGAGGCTCCAGCGGGCGCAGGTAATGCTGAGTCAGCCCTTCGCGCAAGGTCTCAAAAGCGCTCTCCGTGTCATCGGCAAACGAAAACAGGGATAGATCTTCCGGGCTGATCATGCCATATTTGACGAGCGCGTCGAAATTCAGAACTTCCTTCCAGAACGAGGTCCCGTAGAGCAGGATCACCATTTTCTTCTGCAGCTTCTGCGTCTGCATCAGAGTCAGCAATTCCATGAGTTCGTCGAGAGTTCCAAAGCCGCCCGGGAACACGACCAGGGCCTTGGCCAGATACGCGAACCAGAACTTGCGCATGAAAAAGTAGTGGAACTCGAACGAGAGGTCCGGCGTGATATAGGGGTTGGGCCACTGCTCGAAGGGCAATCCGATATTAAGACCAATCGTCTTGCCGCCAGCTTCATTCGCGCCGCGGTTGGCCGCTTCCATGATGCCTGGGCCGCCACCCGTGCAGACCACGAAACGCCGGTGCGAGTTGGCCAGGCTGTCCGACCACTCAGTCAGTTTGTGCGCGAGTTCACGCGCCTCCTGATAGTAGCGCGCCATGGGACCGTCCTCCGTCACGCGCGCCGAGCCGAAGAATACGATCGTGTCGTGAATTTTCTCACGCTTGAAGTCATGCAGGGGCTTCAGAAACTCAGAGAGTATGCGCAGCGCGCGAGCATCGGAGCTATCTACGAATTTTTCGTCTTTATAAGCGACGACTGGACGATCCGGACGGGGAATATTACGCATTATCGACAGGGTTCCTTTCCAGTGCAGCTTCCAGTTTTTCGAGCTTTCGCTCCAGATGTCTCACGGTCTTTTGAATGTCTCCCAATCGCTGAAATGCAGTAATCGCACGTAGCCAGTCCTTGCGCTCAAACGCGGGAGAGCCAGAAACGACGGAGCCAGCCTTCAGATCGCCGCCGATTCCGCTCTGCGCGTAAACAACCACGTTGTCGTGGATGGTAAGGTGACCGGATACGCCCACCTGTCCCGCGAGCAGAACGTTCTTTTCGAGAATCGTGCTGCCAGCCAACCCGGTCTGCGAGCAGATGATATTATCTTCGCCGACTACACAGGCATGACCGACCTGCACCAGGCTGTCAATCTTTGCTCCACGTTTTACCCGGGATTCGCCCACGGTTGCGCGATCGATGGAACTGAGCGTTTGGATTTCAACATCGTCCTCGATTACGGTTCGACCGGACTGCGGAATTTTGTAATGCGTCCCGTCAGCGCGTTTGGCAAACCCAAAACCGTCTCCGCCGATCACGACGTTATTCTGCAGCACGACGCGATTGCCGATTTTGCAAAATTCGCGAACCGCAACGCCCGAGTGCGCAAGAAAATCGTCGCCGATCTCAGCGCCTTCGTAGATGACTACACTCGGGTGAATGATCGCGTTGCGCCCGATACGCACGCGCTCGCCGACAGACACGAATGGTCCAATTGACGCACCCTCACCGACCTCTGCCGAGGAAGCGATAACCGCCATCGGATGTATGCCGGGCGCAGGGCGTGGAGCTTGATAGAACAGCTCCAGAGCGCGCGCAAAATCGAGATACGGGTTGGCGGAAACCAGCGAGGCGATTGGCAGATCCGTGATGGGCTCTGTGGCGAGAATCGCCGCAGCCCGAGTATTCTTCACTTTGTGCGCGTACTTGGGGTTAGCCAGGAAGGTAAGTTGATCCGGGCCGGCCTGTTCCATCCCACACACACCGCTGATCTCAAGCTCACCATCGCCGTACAGTGTGCAGCCAAGTTGCTCCGCAATCGATCGAAGTTTCATCGTACTTCAAGGATAAGACTATTGCGTAAGCGCGTCATCGGCTCACTGGTGAAATTTGTCCCGGCAGGTGGTGGAACAGAAGTGTACGGTTTGTCCGCTGATAGTTTTCTTGATTGAGGCTGCTTCCGAGACGTACGTCCCGCAGACAGGATCTTTTTTGAGTTCGCCACCGGCGGGCACCTGCTGGGAAGGGTCGGATCCGGATTGGGGGTTGAGGAGATCGCCGAAGCCTTTGAGGATAATTCCGATGAACATCCTGACCAGGGTGATCAGGAAGATCGCGACAAGAGAATAAACGAGGAAGCGAAGCATTTGGGAAGGGGCGCCACTCGGTGACGCCCCACTTCCATTTTAGCTACTTTTTCTTGGTCGTGCCCTTTTTTGCGGGTGCCGGGGCATTCGGGTTCTTATACTGGGTCTGGACAGTCGAGTCCATGGACGCCAGCATGCCCTTCGCAGCGTCGGCGAAGGGGCCGTTCGGATCGAGTTGCAGGTACTTGTCGAATGCTTCCTTGGTCCCGGCGGGCGGAACGATCTTACCGTCCGGGGTCGTCGTGGCCTTCGAAATCAGGTAAATGCCGTACTGATATTGCGCGTTCGCATAATTCGGATCGGCATCAATGGCCTTTTTGAAAGCCGCTCCAGCCGGTTCGAGTTGCCCGATGTTTACCAGCACCGCACCGAGGTTGTAATAGTACTGCCCGGCACCTGTCGGGTTGATCTGCGCGGCCTTTTCGAGTTCGGCCTGCGCTTCAGCAAACTTCTTCTGCTTGGCTAGTGCCAGCGCGAAGTTGTTGTGGTAAGCGGCGTCGTCCGGCTTGAGTTCGATAGCCTTGGCATAAGCATCCATCGCTTTCGCATAGATCGCTTCCTGATCGGCACCGGTCTTGGTGGCACTGACGGCCCATGTAGGCTTCGGCCAGGTTACCCCAGATCACGTGCTGCTTCGGATCGATTTCAGCGGCTTTCGTGAAGCCGTCGATGGAGGCGTCCCACTGCTTGGCCTTCAGGTTTTCCATGCCCTGATTGAAAGCGTCGTTGAGCGCCTTGCCCTTCTTGGCCATCTCGGCGCGCTCTTTTAACTGCTTTTCCATCTCGGCGCGCTGCTCCGGTGTCATCTCACGGGATTGTTCCTTCGTGAGTTTTCCGGTTTCGGCGGCTTTCTGCATCGACTGTTGCTTTGCTTTCAGACGCTGCAGATCGAAGTTGACCGGCATGGCATCGCCGAGACGTGTGCGTACACCCTTGACCGTGTCGCGATCCTTGCCTTCTACTTCGACCGTAAGATTATAGGTTCCAAGCGGCAGGCCGGTGTGGAAGTAATGGCCTTTCTTGTCGGTTTTGACCTTGTAGCTGCCTTTAATGTCAGTACGCTCAATTTTGACAAGCGCACCCTTCAAGGGTTGTCCGTCTTCACCTTTGACGTCGCCTTCCAGCGAGGACGTCTGGGCCATGGATAGGCCCGCAAACAGGAACGAGGACATGGCCAGCAAGGCCAGTTTACCCATGATTGCCTTCATAGAAACACACCTCCAACTCTCATTGATTAGTATCAATTTTTAGGATACTACGAATTATTGAGGATGCGATAGGGGTTTTGGTGGTGCTAAGTAGTTGCGCGGAGGCAAGTCCAGGCTCTCACTCGGGCGGCGCTTCGAGCATCCGTTCGGTAACCTCCCATTGTTTGCGCAGCAACAGACGTGGTGGATGTGTCGCTTCGGGATTCAGCTTGGCGAACAGCCGGATGGCTTTAGCATTGCTGCAGGGACTCATCTAATTTGTCCTGTTCTGCGAGCAAACCAGCTTTTCGCGTCAGGGCCGGAAGGTTCTGGTCAGGAGGCGTCCGCGATTCTGTGTAAACGCCATCGCGGTATGATTTGCGATTTGGGTTCGCGGTTGTTGGGAATCGCTCGCTTGAGCTCATCCCGCCGGAGCCGTCCGTCGCGATATCTATCCTGTCAGAACGGCGCGGAGGACGCAAGGGCGCGCCCGTATTTGGCGCGGCGTAGCGGACCCTTGCGCGCGAGCACCGTTCTGGCATCAGCAACAACGCCGACGGACGGCCTGCGGGATGAGCGGCATTATCCCGCTGGTGGGTTCTGAGCGGGTCTTACAGCCGTACGCCGGCCTCGCGGATCCGGTCACTGCATACCGTGTCCAGATAGTTCAGCATCTGCTTCCAATACTGCACCGTTTCCCATTTCGCCACGACATTCGTCAGCGCCAAATACATAAGTTTGAGCGCGGCCTCCTCACTCGGAAATGAACCACGCGTCTTGATAATCTTGCGCAGGCTCATGTGCAGCGACTCCACGGCATTCGTTGTGTAGACGACCTTACGCACTTCCTCCGGGAATGCAAAGAACGGAATCACCCGCTCCCACTGCTCGCGCCAGAGTCTTGCAATCGCGGGATACTTCGGCCACTTGGCGGCAAACTCATCGAGTTGCCGCTCCGCCTCGTCCGCCGTGACTGCCTTGTAGATCGGCTTCAAATCCATGACCACCTTCTTACGATCATTCCAGGTCACGTAATTCAGGCTGGCCCGTATCAGATGCACGATGCAGAGTTGCACCAGAGACTTCGGGTACAGCGATTCGATCGCCTGCGGGAAGCCTTTCAACCCGTCCACGCATACCAGGTAGATATCGCGGACACCGCGGTTGCGCAGCTCCGTCAGCACATTCAGCCAGAATTTCGCACCTTCGTTCGCTGAAGTCCAGAGGCCAAGAACGTCCTTTCGCCCGTCCAGATTGATGCCGAGCGCGACATACACCGCACGGTTTTCCACTCGGCCCTCATGCCGCATTTTCACGTACAGCGCATCCAAAAACACCACGCCGTAAAACGGCTCCAGCGGCCGATTCTGCCACGCGCGCGCCTGCTCGATCACCCCGTCGGTGACTTCGCTGATCAGGCTCGGACTGACTTCCACCTGGTACATCTCTTCGAGATGCGCCTGGATTTCCCGAGTCGTCATGCCGCGTGCGTACAGCGAAAGAATTTTGTCATCGAACCCCGTCCAGCGCGTCTGGTTCTTCCGGATCATCTGCGGTTCGAACTCGCCCTGGCGGTCGCGGGGCGTCTCCAACTCCAACTCGCCGAAGTCGCCCTTAAGCGTTTTGCGCGTCACTCCGTTACGGCTGTTGCCGCTGTTCGCACCGCTGGGATCGTGTTTGGCGTAGCCCAGATGCTCGGTCATCTCACCTTGCAGCGCTCTTTCCAGCACCGCCTTGGTGATCTGCTTCAGAAGACCTTGCACGTCTTCAGGCTTTCGCCCTTGCTTCAACAACTCGTCGATCCACTCATCACTGATCGGCTTTTCCTGCTTCTGCTTTTTCATTCTGTTCTCCTGAATATTACCGGAGAACGTTTACACAGAATTCAGGACACCCTCTCTGGTCCTGACGGCTCAGTAAACCATCCAGAACAGCTATAGCGCCATCGAAGTCGGCTCCGAACGCCTTCCACTCCGCCAGCAACATGCTCTTGCTCGCGTCCTGTTCCGGGCTCAGCGACTGAGGTTCCAGCGCAACCGTGACCAGCACGGGCAGAGAGCGTGCAACACCGCGCCACGCATCCGGGCGTGCACTCGCCGACGTGTTGACCTCAAGCGCAATCGTATAAAAGCCCTCCTGCAAATTCAGGCTGGCGTCAGGAGGCAACGACCACAAGACCTGGCCGCGCGTATCTGCATCCAGCGTGAGTGCGTCGTCACCGTCCGGCGGCTCCATCTTCACTGGCCATGAGACTGGGGCCTCGTCTTCGCCCGACACTTTCAGGCGCGATGCGCTGAACCACGGCGCGCCATCGACACTCAGCCGCACGGCGACCCCATCCATCGAGAGCAGCGATGCCTGAACCATCACCGGCCAGCCACGATATACTGTCGCGGGCGTCTGTCCATTCACCGTGAGCCCAATCGCCGGACGGGTTTGTGCCCAACCGGACAGGCACTGCGCCATCGCGAGGCAGATAATTGCGGCGGCCTGTTTCATCTTCTTGGCGGGTTCACCGTCGTTCACCAGAATCTGTGACTTGCAGTCTCCGCGGCCGGCGGCGGCATCGCCATAACGGCTTTGAGGAGAGCGTCCATTCTCATTCACACCCGAGCCACGATGTTCGGAACAGAGTCCAAGTCCCGGTTTCTCACCGATCCGGTAGCGCACGTTGCTGTTCTGACGAGCGACGTAAGCACCGGCGATGTCATAGCGCATCACGCAGTTCTCCACGCCGCTGTGCGGACCTTGATCCACGCCTATGAGCATCGGCGTATGGCTAGATAGTCGCGCGACAGCAGGAACCCTTTTTCGGGGAAGGGGAAGGTAATGTTTCGGTTAACGTCTGGCCACCAGTTCCGTTCGGGAAGTCCATCCTGGGTGGCAGTTCCGTCCTTGCACACAGTCGTTACAGTAACTTTCACCGGGACGTTGGTGGGTTCCATGTGGAAGCTGTAGTTGTCACCGGGCCCGGCAAAGAGGAAAAGTTTATTCCCGCCAGCGCCTGTGCCGATCATTTTTGTGGTGACGTTCACTTCGGCTGTGTAACTGACGCGCCAATCTTCCTTGATTCCCAAGGCACTGCTGACTCCGGTCGTGGTGCCCTGCACCGTGATGGTCCCTTGCCAGCCCTTCACGCCGAGATATTCGCCCAAACGGCTTTGAGCGGACAGAGGAACCGTCAGACACACGGCTATTAGTACCCAGGCCCATGACATTGCTACCAAGCTTACGCGATATCTGCGCAATTCAGAAAGGAATTCAGCGACGCGCGGGCTCGTAGATACAATTAGGATCCGATGCCATGTAGTTACCGGTTTGCGCGTAGGATCGCGAGCGCGAGCCGCCGCACAGGTTCTTGTACTCGCAGTCTCCGCACTTGCCTTCGAGATAACTGGTGTCGCGCAGGCGCCGGAAAAGCGGCGAATTGCGATAGGCTTCACCGATGTTGGCCAGCCGCACGTTGCCCGCGCTCAAGGGCAAAAAGCCGCTCGGGAAGATCTCACCAATGTGCGAAACGAACACGAAACCCTTGCCGTCGTTGATTCCCGATTGCCTCTGAATAATGCCTGGCGGTATGCCCGCGGGTTGCGGACGACTTCCACCTTCTGCCTTACGGCGCTGCGCGACATAGCGCCGATAGTGTTGCGCCTCGGTGGTCTTGATGTCGAAAGGCGAAGTTTTGGACAAGTCGTAGAGGTACTCGAATACCTGCTCGTACTCCTCCGCGTTCAGATCGTCATCGTTCATGGCGCGACCGGTCACCACCAGAAAGAACACGCTCCAGAGTTTCGCTCCGCCGGCAGCGACGCGCGCTGCAATCTCGGGCAGCCGGTGCATGTTGCGTCGCGTCACTGTGGTGTTGACCTGGGTATCGAGACCGATGGCGCGCGCGTGTTCGAGCGCAAGGATCGTGCGGTCAAAGGAGCCATCGACGCGGCGGAATCCATCGTGTGAGGCCGGGTCGGGACCGTCCAGGCTTACCGCCATGCGGGCCACTCCGCAGCTCTGGAAGCGATCGATTGCCTCGGCGGTAAGCAGTGGGGTGGCGCTTGGCGTAACGGTGGTGCGCAGGCCCAAACGCACGCTTTCCGTCAGCAGCTCGTAAAGGTCCGGACGCTTCAGCGGATCGCCGCCTGTAAAAACCATGAGCGGATCGCCAAAATCCTTCACCTGCGCGAGTAATCTGAAGCCTTCACTCGTGCTAAGTTCCAGCGGGTGCCGCAGTTCCTGAGCCGACGCCCGGCAGTGCAGACAGGCCAGGTCGCACGCCTGAGTTACCTCCCAGATCACCAGAAAAGGGGCTTCGTCGAAGTTCCGCATACCTCGAGTTTGGACTCGAATTGCGGATCAGGCAGTGACTGGAGTCACGCGCTTTGTGAAGATTCGGTTTTGCGGAACAACCCCGGCCATTTGCGCAGGATCAGTTCCGCGAGATTCAGCAGAATAGCAAGTCCAAGCAGTCCCGGCCACAGCCGCAGGATCGCGGCAATCGACCGGCCGCCTGCGTCAAAAACCTGTTTCGCCTGCGGTTGGAAACGTCCGCCTGTAAACGTCGCAATCTCTCGCAGCAGAAATTCGTCGGAGCCGTAATCGATCATTTCGTCTTCGGGACGGTAGTAGCCAACCTCGGGGAAAACTGGCGATTCGACGACTGGACGAATCCGGAACAAGCCCGTCCGGCCGCCGATGGGCACCTGACCACGATAGGCACCGCTGGCGACTTTTTTCACTTCCACGGGAGTCTGGAAATTTTCAGGGCCGAGCACGAAGATTGCCGGCACGACGGCAGGCTCATCGACGTGCGGCGCGAGACGGTAGTCGATCACCAACTGGCCTTTGGCTCGGTCATACTCCACGCTCGCTTCACCGGATTGTGCGTGCGGGAGCAGGTCGCGGAAGATGTTGGCCCAGAGACGATCGAAGCCCACCCAGGTAATCCACTGGTCCGCCCAGCGGCTCTTGGCGTCAGACGTAAACACCGTGACCCGGCCGAGACCGTACTGCCAACGTGCCAGGAGCGGATCTTTTTTATCCACGCGCAGAATCGTTTCGGCGGATGGCTTGGCAACGTACTTCACGTAGCCCTTGAGCGCGGGAGCGGAATCGAGTGCGACACCTTCCAGAATTTCAGCCTGCTTCAAGATCTCGGGCTTAAAGGGCTTTTCGATTGCCGTCGAACCGGTATGCTCAAGCACGTCTTTAAGCAGGATCTGTTCGAGGCCTGATGGATCGGTCAGAAAGTGCGCCTTGCCCCTGGCGTTGCTGGCTACGCGCTCCAGAAATGCGCGATTCACGTCCTGACCTAAACCCACGGTCGAAATTGTGATGCGCTGTAGCGCGGCTTCCTTGGACAGGGTGACACTGTCGCCCTCTTCAGAGATGCCGTCCGTGAGCAGCACGATATGCTTGTAAGTCGCCTTCTGCGGCAGAATACGTCGATAGGCCTCACTCAGCGCGGGTGCGATCTGCGTGCCGCCGTCCGGCACAATGCTCGGCAACCAGGCGCTTAATCAGCGATTTATCTTCCGCTTTGCGCACCGGCACGGCCCACTGAAACGAGTTGTCAAAAATCAGCACGCCGACGCTGTCGATGGGTCGCAGATTGTCGATTACGCCAATCGCCGCCAGCCTCGCCAGTTCCATCTTCTTGCCTTCCATGGAGGAGGACTTGTTGACGATCAGCACAACACAGGTACCCTCAGGCGTGCGCGGCGGAGCCAGCTTCGCCGGCATAGAACGTTCCAGTGGGTCTTCAGCTGGCTTCTTTTTCTCGACGTAGCGATTATTTTCGCCGCCTATAATCAGAAGTCCGCCACCCTGCTTGACGTACTCTTCAATCTGCGTCTGGCGCGCTATTGGAATCGCTTCCTGATCGCGATTGTTGAGCACGACAATCTGGTAGTCGCTCAGATTATTGACGGAGATGTTGGTGGCGCGATCGACATCAAAGCGCGCGTTGTCGAGCATCTGCATCAGGTTCTTTTCTGTGCCCTGAGGATCCTCGGAAACATAGAGAACCCTGGGCCGCCGCAGAGAGATGGCTTGTGAGAAACGCACCTCCCCGAGCCCTGGCGCACTAATGCGTCCGGTGATGTCGAAGGCTCCTGGAACCCCGAGCGCGGCGTGCACACGAATGTGGTTTTCACCTTCGGAGAGTCTCACGTCACTGGCTCCCAGCACCTTACCTTCCGCCGTTATCTCGATGGAGGCAGGGGTCGCTTGCGGAGAGCGAAGAGTCACATCAATTGGGAACTTTTCACCGGTGAATGCGATTGAGGGAACGGTAGTCGAATCCAGCGCGAGCTTAGGTTTCGGACGGCCGGGCAGCGCAAATGTATCGATCGGGATTCCGAGTTGGCGAGCCTGCCAGGCTGCGCGAGTGACGCTGCCGTGATTTTCTTTGCCATCCGAGATCAGCACCAGACGCGGCACCAGGCCAGCCGGCAAAGAGGCGATACCTTCACGTACTGCGGCTTCCAGATCTGTCGCGCGCCCAGCCTCTCCGGAAGTGTGGCCAAGCTTTAATGGACGTGCGGTTTCGGTCTTGTCGAGAGCGCGCGTGCTGCGTGCGAAGGGAACGATGCTGACCGAGTGGCGGCCTTTTTCCGCTTGAACGCGCGAGGCGATCAATGCCGCGTTCTGAAGATCGGCCCCAGACACGCTCGCAGAGGTATCGACCAGTAACGCTACCGCCAACTTGGTTTCGGCGACGCGCATGATCGGCTGGAACAGAGCGATCAAAATCAGGATTATAGAAAGCGCCTTCAGCGCGAGCATCCAGCGGCGCGTTCCAGTGAGCGTCCGGCTACGACCGTAAATCCACCATTCAGCGATCAGGCAGGCTGCGCCGAGCACGGCGAGTATTTGCCATAAGTCGCGCGCAGCGGGCAGCGCAGGCCAGTTGCGAGGCACTCCTCGTGAAGCGCTCTTCGGCGGATCCCAGTGCTTTTCCGGAACGTCCGGCAGCGTTAGCGAGCGGACAATCTCATCGCCCGGAGTAAGCACACGTACCGTGCCGGCTGTGCCGCTGAAGAAGCGCAGAGTGCGCCCATGCAGCGAGAACGGCAGTGGGCGCTGTTGCTCATCGAGCACCTTCACATCCGCAGCTACCGTTTCCGAATCGAGCGTGATGGTCTGTGCACCAACAGAACCGGCGGAAACTTCCCATCGCCGAAAGACGTCGGGCGAAATCCAACGCAAAATATTAGCGAAGAGTAGCGGCGTCGCGAGTTCATAGCGCATGGCGGAACGCAGCGGATGGAAGCCCATCACGACCAGTTTTTGCGCAGCCGGCCGAGCCAGAATCACAGGACCCTGCTCTACCTCAGCAATTGCGATGTCTTCGGGTGCGCCTGAAAATACCTGCGCGGATTCGAGTTTCAGATCCGCGGTGTGGAGCCCTGTGCCGAGCGTGTGATCGGATCGCCAGCGCGTTAGCAGCTTGTTTTGAACCTGCTCACGGACGCGCACCGGTGCGCCCTCTGCAGGCGGCTCGATCCATATGGCTGGATGCGCAGGCGGGGAACTGGGATGAAAGCGATCGAGTACGACGATATCGGTATCGAGTTTTGCGTCGTATGCCGCCGGATTCAGAAACGTCGCTTTCGCACGCGGATTTGCGCCCAGCACGGGCCGCAGTAGCTCCGGTTCGCTCGAATAGACCGCAATTCGCAGTGGTCGCTGTGCGGGCAATTCCAGCACTGCGCTGTCATCCTGTGGGAATGCGTCCTGTGTCATCAAGCGCGTTTCGAGCAGTCCTGCGACGCGCGTTCGATGCTGGAAAGTAGCGCTCTGTTCCGCCCCCGGCGCGAGCGTCAGACTGCGACTGCCGACCGGTACATTGCCGAACTGCAGAGCAAGCGTAAGCGTGCGCGGCTGGCGTCCGTAGTTGCGGGCCGTGACGAAGATTTCCCAGAGGTCGGCATCCGCAGGCGAACGCCGTAATCCGATTTTGCGCAGCCCGCAGTTTTCGGCCGGATCGTCAACAGGCAGGACGCGCAGATTGGGAATGGCGGCAAGCTTCGCCGCATCCTGCTCCGATACACGCGAGGCGCCGGCCAGCACGATCTCGCCTTCGCCCTCGGAATTCATGCGCTGCACGCGTTGGGCGAAGCTGAGCGCCTGGGTAAGATCGAGCGCAGCATTACCCGGTTTAGAATCACGAATGGCAGCTTCGATTGCGGCGCGGTTTGTCTCCATGCCCGTCACCGGAGTCGGGAACGCGTCGGCGCGCACGAGCATAACGCGATCGACAGCAGGCAGCGCGCGGATGTAGGCAAGTGCGGCAGAGCGGGCTTCGTCCATCAACGTGCCCCTGCGCGCACGTGCGCCCATCCACGCTGACGTATCCAGCACGACAACATGATCTCGCGTGGCTTTCGCGGGAGAGCCCCAGCGCAGTTGCGCGACAGCCAGCAAAAGCAGCAATAGGGCCAGCAACTGCATCAGCAAAGACCATGGCTGCTGAATACGGCGGCGATGCTTTTTCTGTGGAGGCTGCTGCGCGGAAACCCAGAAACGCAGTGTCGAGACTACCAGTTTGCGGCGTGACCGATCCAGCAGGTAGAGCGCGACGACGAGCGCGGAGCCTACGCTGAACAGTCCCAGGAATTCCAGCAGGCCGAGGTTCTGGAAAAACATCTACTCAACCCCCCGGGCCTGAATGAGCGGGCCGAAAACTGCCTCTTCGAGCGGCATGGAAGTCGAGAGTCCTACATAGCGCCCGTCTTTTCGGGAAGCAATGTCCTGCAGGCGCTTGGCATAGGCATCAAAGGCCGCTGCGTAACTCTCGCGAGCCTCGTCGTCGAATGACAGCTCGAGCTTCGTGCCGGTTTCGGCATCGGTGATCTCGAGTTCGCCGGTCCACGGCGGGATGCGATCTTCTTCAGCCCAAAGATGGATCAGCAGAACTTCGTGCCCGAGATCAGCCAGGAACTGGAGCGGCTTCTCGCATCCGGCTTCGTCCAGAAAATCCGAGATAATTATGAGCAGTCCACGCTGGGTGCAGTTGGAAGCAAACTGCCGCGCTACTTGAAGAAAGTCGGTTTTTCCACGCGGCTCTAATTTTGTCAGGAACTCGGCTGTGGGGGAAAAGCGGTGGCGCCCCCCGAAACAGACAAACCGATCCTCCAGTTTCTCGCTGAAGGGGTGGATGTGCATGGTGTCCAGCCGCACTAATCCTACGTAGCTGACGGCCGCCGCGAGCTTGCGCGCATACAGGAACTTATTGGTCTCGCCGACGTTCATCGATTCACTGCAATCCAGCAGAATTCGCACAGGAATGCGAGGCTCAACCTGGAACATCTTCAGAAACAATTTTTCCAGACGCAGATACGCGCGCCAGTTGACTGAGCGCAAATCATCCCCGTGGTGGAAATGGCGATGATCGAGAAACTCCTGACCGGGACCGGGAAAATGGGAACGATTGCGTCCACCAACGATGCCGGGGAACGACGTCCTCCAGCGTATCGTTAGTCTTTCGAGCTTTTCCAGGAATTTCCTGTCGATCAGCGGTTCACGCGCAGTGACAGCCATGTTGCCGCCTTCTCAGCCTTCCTCGACGCCTCAGACGGCCCTCGCGGTCACAGTGCGGATAATCTCGGACAGCAGAGTGTCGGTAGTCTGGCCGTCGGCGTGAGCGTCGAAATTTAGAATGATTCGATGGCGCAGCACTGATGTTGCGACATGCTGCACATCGTCCAGACTGAGATTGTAGCGACCGCGCATAAGAGCCAGGACGCGACCACATTCCACTAGCGCCTGGGCGCCGCGTGGCGAACTGCCATAACGAATATACTTTTCCGCGAGCGGGTGCGCATTCGCACTGCCTGGCTGCGTGGACATCACAAGATCCACCGCATAGTCGAGTACGTGCTGAGCAACCAGCACCTCGCGGCAGACTTTGCGGATCTCCATGATGCCGTCGCGATCGACCTTGGGCTCCAGATGAGCGTCTTCCTTTTGAATGGTCAATTCCACGATGCGGTTCAGTTCCGACCGGCTTGGGTATGTGACCAGAATCTTCATCAGGAACCGATCAAGTTGCGCCTCAGGAAGCGGGTAAGTGCCTTCCATCTCGATGGGATTCTGCGTGGCCATTACCAGGAACGGCATCTCCAGATGGTGAGTGTTGGTCCCGCTGGTAACCGTACGCTCCTGCATGGCTTCCAGCAGCGCGGACTGTGTCTTAGGAGTCGCGCGATTGATCTCGTCAGCCAGGACGAGATTGGCGAAAACCGGACCAGGCTGAAAGCGCAGCGACTTGGATCCGCGATCATCGGTTTCCATGACCATGCTGCCGACGATGTCGGCCGGCATGAGATCCGGAGTGAATTGTATGCGCGAGTATTTCAGATGAAGCACGCGCCCGAGAGTTCTCAGAAGCGTGGTTTTGCCGAGTCCGGGCACGCCTTCCAAAAGAACGTGACCGCCAGCGAGGAGACAGATGAGTACGCCGTCAACGACGTCCTGCTGGCCAACGATGATCTTGCCGATCTCCGTGCGAACGTCATCGAGTCGTGAGATTGCGTCTTGGAGCAGAGTGTCGGATTGCACACTTTCATTGTAGTTCACGAAGGTATGTCAGTTAAGGGAACAGAAGGAGTTTTTCGCTCGTGCAAAAGCAAAACGCGGAAAAGGATGGGTCCTTTCCCGCGCTGCAAATCCAGACGAAGATGTTTATGCGCTTGCGCCCATGGTAGCGGCACCGCGCTCGCCCATTGTGTTGGCAAAGTGAGCAACGATATCCGCCATTTCGCGGAGAGCGCTCTGCGATTGCGCGGCGGACAGTTTCCGGGATACAGAATACCAACTGTTCATGATGAAGTAATCGATCATCAGCATACGATGTTCAATATCGAACCCACCCAGCTGGAATCCGGGTGCATGGCTCATCAGACACGTCAGGAGGCGATAGTCGCGATCCAGAGAATTCCGCAGATTATCGAGAGGCATGGTTTCGTGCGTCCCGGAAAGAAGACCCTGCGCAGTGATGAAGCTCAGTTGGTTCGCGTTGGCGACTTGCCTGCTATAGTCCTTGATCGATTTCGCGCTCAGGATCAGAAGACAAGTGTAGCGAAACCAATAAAGGAACAGCACCAACGAGAAACCAATAATTAAGATACTGGCAATCATATTTATCTCATGTACCCGTTCGCTTGACTGCTGAGGCTGTTGACCTCATTGGAAGAATAGCATCAGGTGTAAACACTTTAAAGGAATTTATGGGTAATAGGGTTATTTTCCAATAGTTCTATTACTCCTTAAACACACAAATTAAACCTTGGTACTAAGGTGACGTCGATGGAATGTCATGTGGGATGGTTTCTTACCTAGCTGCTTACACCATTCGAGGTAAAGGCCGCCATAACTCGCAGTGATATAACTCGTTTCCGGGTAGCCGAGCGAAGCTGCGGTGCGGTCAATCCAGTCAGGAGGTCCCTCCAATTCAAGGAAGTTTCCGATTGGAGTTTCATCCACGGTCACAACACCCTCGCCATTGGACTGACGTAACTCGGTGCGGTATTTCTCATAAAGAAACGAAATTTCGAAACCCAGTTTTGTAAAAATCGAGTGGATAGCTTTAGCGTCGTGCAGATGAGTCTCGATTTCCTCGCGCGACTTGTGCTTTCCCCTGTTGCCGGGTCCTTTATAGGTGAGGATGACGTCATTACCAACCTGGCGCACACGCAGCAGTTGACGCGCCCGACGCAGTTTGCGGGCAGGAGTGTCGAACACGGCATTGGCTTCGAATCGACGTCGTTTCGAGACCCGAAAACCCGCGCGGCGCAACATGGCCTTGGCCTGATTGGCGCCGCCGATTGCGATCTTGACCTCCACCTCGTGATTCGATCCGGGCTTGGACATAATAATATGATGCTCACAATCTCCGGCGGAGGGGAGTTGTTTGCTAAACTGACACCAGATGCGCCCGTAGCTCAGCTGGATAGAGCATCTGGCTTCGAACCAGAGGGTCGGGAGTTCGAATCTCTCCGGGCGTACCACACTCCTTCCAAATTCACCGCCAACACATCGCACTCCCAACGCATACGAAAGAGTCGAAAACAGTATACTTTTTGCTCGATCTGAGCAATACTGGAAATCCTGGTTCACACCACTCGGAGGGGAAATTTGAAGACTGCGAAGTATCTCTTATTTGTTTTGGCGTGCGCATTGGTGCCACTGTCTCAAGCAGCGACTATCACCAACGGCACGCTGAGCGTTGACATCGAAAACAACGGTCAACTCCACGTCATCACCATTAACGGCACCATTGTCGATACCAGCAGCTTTTTCCAACAGTACATTGTAGGTGGTGCGGCTGGGTTTAGCGGGGGATCTGCCGTGAACGTTAACGGCGCGTCTGCTACGTACACGGCCATCGCCAATGGTCTGAGTGTCAACGTGACCTCGCAAATCCTTGGACCAGCGACGGGCCTTCTCGCCAGCGGGATCCTTCAGCAGTCGCTGATATTCACCAACAACACCGGGGCGGGCATCGTCCTGCCGCTGCTGAGCAACAGCGATCAAGATCTCAATAACACTGCTGCCGGTGACACCGTGCAGTATAATCCAACCCAAAATGTGGTCTACGCAATGGATTCGGGCCAGTTGTACGCGGTTTGGGCCTCGTCAGCCTTGGGCGGCACCTTCGGTTGGGATGTCGGGCTGCTCGGTACCGAGAGCACGAACTTCCCTACGGCCAATCGTGTTGGGCCAGCCACAGGTGATACGGCAATGTCGATTGGCTACAACATCGGGACGCTCGGAGCCGGAGAGAGCGCCAGCTTTACGTTCCAGTATCTGTTCGCTCTGGATGCACAGGGGTTGCCTACTGATTTCGCCCCCGGGGAAGGTGCCATCCCGGAGCCGGGCACATTGATGTTGCTTGGAGGCGGTCTGGCCCTCGTAGGTCTGCTGCGGAAGCGCCGAGCCTGAGAGCATCGCTCAGAATGTGATTCGAATGGGGAGCGGGAGACCGCTCCCCATTTCTATTCAGCGGGGCTCCATGAGCGCCAGTGCTGCGAATGCGGTCGCAGCATCTCGCATGAAGTGCAACGGCATGCTGCCGGTGTCGTATTTCTTGTTCATAGACGGCGCTTCCCGGAATCCCGCCTTTGGGTCCTGGTGAGCACGGAGCCAGCCCAAAGCACGATTCAGACCCGGATCCGACGCGGTCACGCCGATCCGTTGCAGGATGAAAGCAACAAGCGCTGTTGCATAGGCATTGGATCCCTTTGAGCGCGGAGCTTGCGGGTGTTTCGGCCACGGGCCGAAGCGCAACGAGAGCAAGAATTTACTGTCCGGCATTGCCCGGGACATAGCTGCGTACAGGCGGCGGCGGTGCGGTTTTCTTGATTGCTCGCCAGAGGATCTCGTTCAGTTCGTCGTCGTCAGCCTCGTCGGGACGTGTCATGTTCAGTGTGCGCAGGCCATCGCCCTTACGTCGGGGCGGGTTCTTCAGATCGAGACGTTCGCGGGGCTGCTCAGCCGTGTAGGGCGTTAGATCCGGCTTTTGCTGAAATGCGGGCAGGAACGAACCGGCCCAGGCGTCGTAGTGAGTCATCGACCCAAGACCGAGCAACAGTTCGATGGTACGCAGCATCGATGTCGTGTTGTAGAAGCTGCTGTCGACTGCCTTGCGCTTCGTATAGGGTGAGATTACATAGGCGATGGAGCGGTGCGAATCGACGTGGTCCGCGCCATTCTGGGCGTCGTCTTCCAACACCAGGATTGCGGTGTTCGGCCAGAAGCGGCTCTTGCTGACTGCCTCGACGATCATGCCGAGAGCCGCGTCGTTGTCGGCAACTGATGAGAATGGAGCGGGCGCTCCGGGATCGGTTCCAAACGTGTGATCGTTCGGCAGAATCATTGTGATCAGATTCGGCAGTTCACCACTGCGCTCAAATTCGGCGAAGTCGCGCAGGAAAATCTTCGCGCGCTCGATGTCCGGGAATGCAGGATCGTAACCAGCATAATAAGGGTTGGTGAACGGTTCCAGTTCAGGATCGCGAATCGACTGCAGCAAGATTTCACCAACCTTTGCTCCAGGCCGATTGCCCACGAAGAAGCCATAGTTGCGAACCTTTAGGCCGGCGCGCAGGGCCAGGTTCCAAATGAAACCTCCTGCAGGTTTGGTAGACGGTTCTGGTTTCGGAGCACCTTGCGGTTTGGCGCGATTTCCGTAGCCGGCGCCCCACGTGCGCGCGACGAAAGGTGGCGAGATTGCGGCCGAACTCCAGAACCAGCCTTCCGCACTGACATCAGCGTTCACGAAGAAATTGTCGAAAAGCACAAACTCGCGCGCGAGCTTATGGTGGTTCGGCGTCACCTTCTCGGGGAACAGAGTGAGCGACGGATCGCCGTTGCCGGTGCCCAGATCACCCAGAATCTGATCGTAGGTCCGGTTCTCTTTCATGATGTAAATAACGTGCCGGATGGCGGGCATCGGACTGACGAACGGAGCCGCCGCACGCTGGTTCGGCGCACTTGCGAAGACTGTCCGCGTGTAGTCTTTCAGCCTTGCCGGCGTGAAAGGAGCGATCACTCGGGCCGTTCCGAGTTGCAGCAGGCCGACGTACTCAATCTCTGTCGGCAGCTGTGGAAGCATCGTCCTGTCGGTGAGCGGATTGGGCCCTTTCGGGTTCGCGAAGGACTTCTCGCCTTTGCCGTTCAACACCATGAGCGAACCGTCCTTCAACACCGCTCCGGAGGTCGGATACCAGCCGGTGGGAACGAAGCCAAGCACACGCGAATCGGGGCGCGATCGATCGATAACGGCCACGCTATTTGCGTCCGCCAGGATTATATAGACGCGCTTGCGCTGGCGATCTATAGCCACGCCGCTCGGGGTCATACCTGTTGGTGCTTGCGGGGCGAGAGCTACATTGATGCGCTCCAGGGGTTTCAGGCCACTCTTGGTCCAGCGGATCACATCGACATAGTTGGAGTTGCTGCCCGTGACATAGCAGGTCGATGCGTTATTATCGCAAGCGATGTCGGATGGCCCTGGACTGGTATCCAGTTTCCCGCTCAACTGGCCATTGCGTGTGTTGTACACTTCGACGCGGTTATCGGAAAAAGCTGAGACAAGCAAGTTGCGCCCGCGCGCATCAAGTGCAAGTTTGTAGGGTCTGCGACCTGTAGGAAAGCGGCGCAACAGTTTCCCGGTCTGAGTACTGAGCACGGCGACCGAGTCCTGATAGACCTCGGCGGCAAAAATCTCTGTTTCGTCGGGCGAGAGCACGATGTCGCCCACGAAGCTGCGCGGGAATCTGCCATCGGGCCACGCCAGAGTGAACTGCCGTCCGGCCCTGAGTTGTCCCGATTCCAGCAGGAATTCGAACACCGTGGACTCGTGGCCGCCGCCCACGTAGATGCGATCTCCGCGACGATTGAAGGTCAATCCGAGCCAGGCATCTTTCAGCGGAATGGTGGAAAGCAACTTGCGCGTACCCGCATCCAGCAACCACAGCGAGGGCTTCTTATAACCCGCATTGAGGACAGCAATGTAGCGTCCGTCCGGGCTCACACGCAACGACATAGGAAAGGTGTCGAGCTGAACGTGCTCACCAGCTGGAGAGATCCGCCATCCGGTCGGTAAGAGTGTTCCTGGCGTTTCCGGAGAAAGGAGCAGCGGCAGCGCCAATGCAAGCGCTGCCGCATGAAACATTCGCATGCGTTACCAGAGTAATCGCAAAGTGAGTTGAAGCGCTCGAGCTCCGTTGGCTGAATTCTGAGTGGTGAGAATGCCGGTGGTCGTGTTGGGTTGTGACAGGCCGGGATTGTTCAGCACGTTGAAAAAGTCCGCGTTGAAACGCAGGCTAAAGCGTTCGTTGATCGGGATGCGCTTGAACAGCGAGCTGTCCATCTGGAACGTCATTGGTCCAAGCTTCACGAGATTGCGCCAGGGATGAATCGGGTCATTCACCGCGATGCGAATGGGATTACCCGTCTTCATCGGCACGTCAACAACGTTCGTGTCGTTGGCGGTATTTATCGGCTGATGAGAGGGCTTGTAATCGGTCGGGACACCCATGACACCGTTGGGTTTACCCTGCGCATCGTAGCTGTTGATGCGATTGGGCGAGATGTAGCCGTTGTACCAGAGGTAGCCGTCGTAACAGACGCCGCTGCGGCAGTCCTGAATCGGATATTTTTTGCCGTAGACTTCGACTTTGTCGAGCGGGCCCCAGTTCGTGATGGGCAGTTGGAAATAGTTACTTCGCATAGTTCCAATGCCGGCGAACTGCCAACCCCCTATTACGCGATCCACGAATCCGTTCGCGCGGCTGGCGAATTTCTTCCCGCGGCCGAAGGGTAGATCGATGAGCCAGTTGAAGCGCGCGCGATGCTTTGGAATGCTCGGGTCGCGCCGGTAATTCAACAGACGATTGCGCTGATCGAAATCAGAGGGCACGGTTCCGTTGACGTAGTAATACTCCGGGTTGTTGAAGCTGTACTCGTTATTCTCCTGTTCGGTAACAGTGCCATAGCTGTTGGCCATGACATAGAACGCATTGAAGGCGTAGCCGCGTGAGAAGCGGTGCTCGATTCCGGCCTGAAGTCCGTTGTAGCTCGAGTTGCCGGTCTTGCGGAACTCCGCAAGATCGCCATATGCATAGGTACGCCGGGCGACGCTGGAGTTGGCTCCGGTTGGCAGCGGCAGGCCGGTGTTCTTGAGCCAGACATAGTCCGGCGGATTCGGGTTGTTGTTGTAGTACTGATCCAAATTGAAGCCGCGCGTGCCGGTAAAGCTGCCGCGGAATACCGTATTTTTCCAGAGTGGTCTTTCGATGGTGATGTTCACCTGATGGCTGCGAGTGGTGGGCTGATCGGGATTGAAGAAGTACACGTTGTAGCCGCCAACCGGAATCGCCTGTGGGCCGTTCGGGTCGAGATAGTTCCGGCTGTTTGTTCCGCCAATGATCATAGGCGTGCTGCGCAAGCCGTAATTGGGAAGTCCGTCTGGACTCTGGGCGGCGCTGCTGATGTTGTACGCGATGGTGGCCGTAAGTGGTGGGTTGCGCCCCATACGCACATTGAAGGAACGGAGTGGGACAGGGAAGCCGAACAACGAATAACCGCCGCGGATAACGGTGGTGTTCCTGCCTGAGAACATGCGGTAGGCAAAGCCGATGCGTGGGTTGAAATCCGCGTAATTGCTGTTGACGAAATTCTCGGGTAAGCCGACCTCACTGGGTGTCGCGAACTTCGCTCCGGCGCCCACAAAGCTCTTGACGATGGCTGGCGAAGTGGTGCCAAGTTCGTACATCTTGTCGAGGGACGTTCCGTTCACGATGCTCTGAGTCTTAAGATCAAATCCAGTGAGTTGGTTGTCCTTCTCACGGATCGCGGGATTAAGTTCCCAGCGCAGACCCATGTTCAGCGTGAGCCGCGGACTCACCTTCCAATTGTCTTGAATGTAGAAGCCGTACTCCTTGCTGCGCAGGTTATACCAATCGTGCGCAAAGCGGACCGACATGGAGCCCATTACGCCGAGGAACATATTGGCGGAGTCGTGTCCGGTGTTGGCCAGCACGCCGCCGGTTGCGCCGGTCTTGGGATCGTAGAGCGCGGTGCCGTAGCTGTTGAAGCTGTGCAGACCCTGAGTGGTCTCATGATCCGTGAGCACGTTCAATTTTTCGATGCGCATGCGTCCGCCGAACTGAATCTCATGACGGCCGCGAATGTTGGTGAAGTTCTGATCGAGCGAGAAGACCTGCGTGATGTTGTTGCGCCAGCGCATGCCCTGATACCACATACTAAAACCGGTGTCGCGAAAATCGGGCAGGCCCGGATACTCCCAGGGATTCGGGAAGCCGAGCTTTTCTGCGAGATTACCCTGATTGATGGTCTTGGGCAGGCTGAGTTCGTTGTCCTCGGCAGAAGTCGCGAATACTGTTTCGCTGAAGAAGCGAGGGGAAATGATGCGGGTCCAGGAAAATGCGCCGCTGTGATTTTCGAACATCGCGGTTTCGATGTTGGCTGAGTTATCAAGCGTGATCGGCGATCCGTTTGAAGCCGCATCGCGACGATAGCGTTGAAAACGATGGCCGTAGCTGTAGCGTCCGAAGATCTGGTCTTTCGCACTGAGGCGGTGATCGACGCGGAAGGTTTCCGTGTGATCCGTTCGACTCGTTGGCGAGAGTCCAAAGAAATTCGCCGAGACCAGCGGATTTACTCCGGCTTGCGTAGGCGCGGGCGTGACGCTGTAGAGATATTTTGCGATCGGACTCAACTTGTTAATTGGAATGATATTGCCGGGATAAGGCGTGCGCTGCCAATCCTTGTCAGTGGTCCAGGGATCGTATAAAACGGAGCGACGACCAGTTGAGGACACGAGTCCGTCGAAGTTTCCACCGCGCATTTCCATGGTCGGCATCGTTGTACTGATGGTGGATGCGGATTCGGACTTGAAGGCCTCCCAAGCTCCGAAAATAAACGTGCGGTTTTTGCCGTTGTAGAGTTTCGGAATTATGACGGGACCGCCCATGGAGAAGCCGAATTCATTCCGGACCAGGTGTGGGGGCTTCTGGTAATAATCCTGACGCCTCCGAGCCAGTCCGACACTGTTATTGCGCGCCGTTTCAAAGAGTGCACCGTGGATTACGTTGGTGCCGCTGCGGGTGCTGAGCATCGCGGTCGCGGGCCGGCTAAGTTTCGCAGAGGAATTGTTCGTCTCCACACGGAACTCGCCAATCGTGTCGAGGCCCGGCGGACGGCCGATCATAGTGCCCACATCCCGATTCGTAAGCGTCGCGCCATCCTGAGTGAATTCCATTGCACCGAAACGCATGCCGTACACACGGGGCTTGTCGTTGCCATAACCGCCGCCAGCCTCGAGACCGGGTGTCGTGGCAGCGATCAGATTGCTCACCAGGCGCCCGTTCTGCGGAAGCTGATCGATGCGTTCGCGCTCAATCACAGTGGCGAGCGTGCCATTGGCGTCGGTGACCAGCGGCGTCGCCTCGACCGCGACGGTGACGAGCGTGGCCGAAGATCCGACTTTGAGGACTGGTTCTACCGTGGCGGTCTGGCCGACCTGCAAAACGAGCGTGCCCTGCCAGGTTTCCATACCAGGGGCTTCGACGGCAAGCGTGTAGTTGCCAGCTTGTGCGGTGGGAAACATGAAAAAGCCCACCCCATTGCTGACGGTCTCATACTTGCGTGTGGTTTCGACGTGAGTGAGTGAAACGCGAGCGGCAGGAATAACCGCGGCCGAAGGATCTTTTACTGTACCTTGCACACTAGCAGCGCCGGTTTGGGCGAGTGCTGAACCAGCACCAATCAGAACGGCCATCGCACACAATGCGGTTATGCGCATACAAAACCTTTCCAAAACATCGAGAATCGTAGAGATGTTATATATGTACGGGGTGGCCGGTGTCAACTATAATCCCTAATACATAAAATGTCAGAGTCACTGGAGTCAAAGAGCTTCGCAGCAGTTTTGACATTGCCTGTCAGGGTCGCTGAACACCTGAGAGATGGGATTATGCAGTCGCTCTGGACACCGGGCGAGCAGATCGTGGAAAGTCGAGTGGCAAAAGAGTTGGGTGTCGGGCAGCATGTGGTCCGCGAGGCCCTACAGCAATTGGAATTCGAAGGCTATGTGCACAAGATTCCAAACCGCGGAAGCTTCGTTATCAAGCTGGCACGCGAGGATGTAGCACAGTTGTTCAACTTCCGAATTGAGCTGGAGTCACTGGCTGCTCGTTGGGCACGCCAAATTAAACAGCCGGACGATGATAAGTACGCAGATATCAGTGCAGTGCTGAACAGAATGGAAGCCGGTGCACGGCGGGGTAACTACGCACAATTCCAGGAAGCTGATTTTGAGTTCCATTCGCACCTCTGGAATTTGTGTGGAAACCGCCATTTGGTCAGGGCCCTGGAAGTCGCGACCAGACCCCAGTTCACTTTCTCGTTGCTGCGTCAGTCCGGAGAAACCAGCCTGCAACTCAAGGCCATCACGAAGCAACATCGCGAATGGTTGGAGTTCTTGCGGACAGCGACGCCGGACAAAGCGGCGCACTACACGAAAAAGCTCATACAGTCTTTCAAAGAGCAGGTATTGAACAGTTGGGAAGGGTAGGGGCAATGAAGCTATTGTTTGGCCTGATGGCCATATCTGCGTTCGGGGCCGATTTTTACGTATCGCCGCAGGGCAGCGATAGCGGACCGGGCACTCTGGAAAAGCCGTTCGCGAGCCTTGCGCGCGCTCGCGATGTTGTACGCGAACAAAAGCAGCGCCGGCCCAACAAGGATTATGTCGTTCAATTGCGCGGAGGCGTGCACAGGTTTACAGAGACGCTCGTTTTCGCGCTGCAGGATTCTGCGGCTGATGGCCGTACGATCACATACGAGGCTTACCCGGGCGAGACTCCGGTGTTGAGCGCCGGCGCGCCGATCACCGGTTGGAAGAGAGAAGGCAAGCTCTGGGTAGCGGACTTACCGGCGGGCGTTCGTAACTTCGCCACGCTGTACGATAAATCCGGTCGATTGCAGCGGGCGCGCGGCGCAGGCTTCTCCCCCACGCGGGACTATAAGAACGTGAACGGACTGGACACCAACACGCTGGCTTTTCCCGCCGGAGCGATCCGCAACTGGCCGAACCTGAGCGATGTCGAGATTTTTGTTCGGCCGAACTTCGGCTGGCTGGTCAACATGCTACCGCTCGAATCGGTGGACGAAGCAGCGGGACTGGCGCGCACGAGTGTCGCCGCTACACACCAGATGATCAAGGTGCGCTGGGGTCCGCGAGACATCAATGCGAAGGGTTCGGTGTGGGTTGAGAATGCGCTCGACGTCCTGGATGAACCCGGCGAGTGGGCGCTCAATACCAACACGCGCAAGATTTATCTGTGGCCGCGAACTGAGAAGCCCGAAGCTATCGAAGCATCTCAACTCACCGAGTTGATTCGCGTCGAAGGCAAAATCGATTACGACGGCCCGCGCGATACACCCGTCCGGGGGATCACATTTCGAGGGCTGTCGTTCACGCGCGGCGATCGCTTCCGCTGGGAAAAAGAACGGCTCGGCTGGGGACTCCAACACGACTGGGAGATGTTCGATCGGCCGACTGCGCTGCTGCGATTGCGCGGGTCTGAGCGTATCTCGATTGAGAACTGCCGCTTCTTCGACAGCGGCGGCACGGGTGTGCGCATGGACCTGCACGCGCAACATAATCGTGTGGTTGATTCAGTTTTCGAGCGGATGGGCGGCGCTGGAATCCTGCTAGCCGGTTACGGACCCGGCACGAAAGACGTCAACAGGCACAACGAAGTTTTGCGCAATCACATACATCATGTGGGAGAGATTCTGTGGCATGCCCCAGCAGTTTTTGTATGGCAGAGCGGCGAGAATCGCGTGGGGAACAATCTGGTTCATGATCTGCACTACTCCGGCATTGTGGTTAGCGGACGCATCGCATGGAATCGCGAAGGACGCGGCCAGTGCAGCAAGACTATTCGTTGGAAAGAGATCGACGCCGTGCTGGGCCGCGAGGCCGCACTCGGGGCCCGTCCGGAGTGGCGTGTGCGCGAACCCTTCCTGCACGGGCGTAATAACATCGTGGAGCGTAATGACATCCATCACGTCATGAATACGCTCTGGGACGGCAATGGCATTTACGTTTCGGGCACCGGCAAGAACAACATCGTGCGCGAGAATTTTGTGCACGATAACTTGAACTACAACATGTGCGAAGCCATTCGCTGCGACGGAGATCAGCACGAGACGACTCTCGAACGCAATGTCATATTCCGCAACGCCGGCACGGGCTCCGGGATTGCGATCAATGGCGTCAACCACATCATCAACAATTTCATCGTCAACCAGCGGGCAGGGTTTGCACATCGTGCCCTGATTTCGCTGCAGGCCAGCCCCGTTGATGGCTCGATCATCCAACGCAACGTGCTCTTCGCGACCACACCCGGCACCAAGATCTATTTCCAAAAGGGTCTGGACGGTCCTGATCCGCATTTACGCGAAACCAAGGCTGACCGTAATCTCTACTGGAATACGCTGGACCCAACATGGGCCGAACAGCATTTCGCGACAGAACGTCCACATGGCATCGAAACAAACAGCACGTTTGCTGACCCCATGTTTATTGATCCTGAGCAGGGAGACTTCCGCTTTAGACCCGGATCCGCTGCAGAGAAACTTGGAATACAACCGCTCGATATGCGCCGTGTCGGCCTAAGAAGATAAACTCATGAAACTCACTCGCAGGGAAAGTCTGAAGCTGTTGGGGAGCGCACCTTTGGCTGTAGCGGCCCTGGATGCCGCACCCGTTAAGAAACCGCGCGCGTTCAAGCGCTCCGACGTCGTGTTCGGATTTCCCTTCACGCCGGAAGAATATAAGATGTGGCACGGCACGGTGCTTTATGGCTGGACCCGAGGCCCGAAAACGCGCGCCGAGGTTGCGGAGTTTGTTGAACGCAAGCAACAGGCACTGGCCGTGGGCGTGCGCTCAGGCGTCGCTATCAACGCATTTGCGATACCGGGCGACTGGTTTCGCGAGCGCGATCCGGAATGGCGTGATCGCATCTGGAAGAATTACCGCGGTGATCAATTAGCTGAACCGTGGGTGAAGCCACCGGATCCATTTCCACCCGAGAAGGGGCGCATCTGCACGAACCATCCAATGTATCTGCAGCAGAAATTCGAGCAGACGGAACTTGCGATGGCAGTAGAGCCGTATGCGTTTCATATCGACGACCCGCTTGGCACGGCGACCGCGATTTTTCGGCAGGGCTGCTTTTGCAAGCTTTGTCTTGCTGGTTTCCGCGCGCATTTGCAGAAGAACGTCGCGCCGGAAACGCTGCGAGCACTAGGGATCAACGACCTTACCGCATTCGATTATGGTGCGTTCCTGCGGGAGCGCAAGGATCGCCCGTTGTGGTACGACTTCGAGAATTTCCAGTTGCGCTGCGCAGTAGAGAATACCCGAAAGATTGCGGCGTATGCACGCAGCAAGGGCCCCGCAACGCTCTTGATTGGTTCAAACGCACCGCTGATGGGCGCGCATATTGTCTTCGCACCATTGCTGGATTATCTCTGCGCCGAGGTCGGCACGGATGCGAAGGAAAAGAAATTCGGCGCGAAGCCGATGCTCAACTACAAGATGGGTGAGTCGCTCGGGATCGCAGTCGCGGCCACAGGCATTTATCAGGACTGGGTGATGCTGCTGGAGCATGACATCCCGGACCTGGTGCGCGGCTGGGTTGCTGAGTCGTATGCAATGGGCGGAAACTTCATCGTGCCTCACAAAGAGTGGGGCTTCATACAACCTCCGGGCCAGCCGACACAGCGGATCGCGTATCCGGCAAAAGTGGAGTTAATCGGACCGTTGTACGAGTTTGTCCGCAAGTACCCGGAACTGTTTGATGATTACGAGGCCGTCAACCAGGTAGGCCTGCTGTATGACTACCGTGCAACGCGATCTCCAGGCAGTGGGCATGTGATGCCGCAGGTGCCCACGCTCAAACCGGTGCCTTTACATCAGGTCTGCCTGGAACTGGCGAATGCGCAGATCCAGTTCGGAATGGCCGTCGCAGGTAGTGAACCGTTCGATCACGAGTTGACTTTAAAAGAGCTTGAAAGATATCCGCAGCTGATTGTGAACGAACCCTTGCGGACGGAGGGCAGGCAGCGGGCGCTGCTTGAAGAATGGGAGCGCAAGGGCAAGCTGATTCGCTGGAGCGGAATTGACAACACGCTCGCGCGCATTAAGCCGCTGATCTCAACCGGAGCCGCTGGTGGACGTGTCTGGGTATTCCCGCGCGCGCTGGCAAACGATGCAAAGGCTGGGCTGATCTGCCATGTTCTGAATCGCGATTTCGACCCCGTGGCGGAGAAGATGGCTGTCAAGAAAGATGTGACCATACGCCTCGATGCGAAACTCTGCGCCGGGCGAAAACAAGCGAAGTGCCGCATGTACATACCAGGGATGGCGCCACGCGAGATTCCTGTTAGCCGCAACGCCGGCGGGGTCGAGGTTGTCGTGCCGGAACTGGAATTGTGGGCCGTGCTGCGCTTTGAATAGCGCTCAGGCGATGTCTTGCACTGAAGATTCTGTTTCTAGTGATAGCGGATAGCCGCGCTCGCGCCAGGCGTCGATGCCACCATGAAGCGGACGCACCCACATCACACCCAGTTGGTGTAGCTTCAACGTCATACTCGCGCTGCTCTCGTCGTTGGGGCAGGAGCAGTAGAGCACAATCTCGCGATCGCGAGGCAACTCCTGATGGCGCTCGGCAAGTTCTGACGGCTGCATCCTGAGCGCACCCGGCAGGGTCCCCGGGTTTTGTTCGAATTCAAGCGGCTGGCGCAAATCGATGATCGTGATCGCCTCGCCTTTGTAGAGCCTGCGCATAAGTTCGTCAGGCCGAATTCGAGCGGTGGCCAGTGAGTCCAGGAAACGGCGGCGTTCATAGTACTTCCAGCCGATGTAAGCTAACAGCGCTGTTACAAGCAGCACGACCAGCCACGAACCGAGTTGCAGCACCACTTCAGCAATGCGTTCGAGTTGTGCACTAAACAGGAACCCGATGAGCAGGTAAGCACCAGCCCAGAGAATGCTGCCGCCCATGTCCCACATCAGGAAGCGCCACAGAGAGACGCGCGACAATCCGGCAAGCGGCGGCGCGACGGTGCTGAACCCGGGAATGAATTTTGAAAACAGGAGCGAGCGCGGTCCATATCGCGCGAATCTGTTCTGCGTTTCCCGCACACAGGAATCCGGTTCCAGCGAGAGCCGGCAAAGGAAGGTCAGCACCTTACCCCCTCCATGCCGTCCGAACTCATACCAGGCAAAATTGCCGAGGGATGCGGCGCAAGCGGCCAGCAGCAGCGTGGGACCAAACAGAAAATGTCCGCGACCGACCAGGGCACCCATTGCCAACAGGGCGGGCACGGCGGGAATTGGGAAGCCTAATTGTTCCGCCAGGATGAACGCGGCAAGCACTGCGAGACCGTGTGCAAGCAGGAATTGGACAAGTTGATCCAAGGTTAGTACTCGGCCCCTTGCATTCCAGTTTAACTAATAACGCGCAGGCAGATTTTTCTCCGCCCAGGCCAGGATGGCGCGCTGCTCGGCGGCATTGCCGTGGGGCGATTCGATATTCATGTAGCGGAATCTCGATTTCGCGGCAAGACGCGAGAGCGAGCCGTCGTCTTCTGGTGGCGCTTTCTCCTGCAACACAACGTTATAGGGCGATCGACGCAGCACGTCGAAGTCGCGCGCATCGGTGCAGAGCATGAACTCTCGCGGATGCGTCGGATTGTTCAGCGCAGTCTTGTCACTGATGGAAACCTCATCTTCCACGGAGTATCCCGGTCCGTTGTTGTGCAGACAAATCAACAGGCCTGCGAGCGGAGGCTGAATGGCTCTTATGAAGTTCGGGCGATCGCGATCGAGCAGATTGAGCGCTGCGTTGATCTGCGGTTCTGTCCACTTAGGGTTCAGTGTGCGCAGGTTCTTCTCCGCCCCAACGCGCGAGAACATTCGATTGGGATCGATCTGTCCTCCCAGGATCGGAACGTTGCGCTCCGTACTCCGCACCAGGTGCGCGGTGCCGGGCGCGTGCTGCATGTGTTCCATCAAAACTTCACGGGCTGTGTTTTCGTTGCCGTGAATGTGCAAATAGCGCCGCATTGATTTTCCATGCCTGAGAACACGGAAGCGAGCCTCCCCTATGCGCAGCGAGTTACTGCGCCAAAAGAAAGGAAATGCTCCGAGTCCTAGCAGGAATTCACGACGGCTGGTAATCATAAGTTTCTATGTTATAGTTGCTGCCTATGTCCGTTGCTACTGGGAAGGCACGCATTCAGTCTATCGATCTCGTCCGCGGCTTTGTGATGATCCTGATGGCGCTCGATCACACGCGCGACTTTTTTCACGCGGGCGCGCAACATTACGATCCACTGGACCTCACGAAAACCAGCGCAATCCTGTTCTTCACCAGATGGATTACGCACTTCTGCGCCCCGACCTTCATGTTCCTGGCGGGAACGGGCGCATATCTGCTGTTCCGACGAGGAAGGAGTAGCTCGGAAGTATCGCGCTTTCTGCAAACGCGCGGGCTATGGCTGATCATCCTCGAATTTACGTGGATCCTGTGTCTCGGGTGGAAATTCAATTTCGCTTACGACAAGGTTTATTTCGCTGTGATCTGGGCGCTGGGCGCGTCGATGATTGTCCTTTCCCTGTTGGTCAGAGTGCCCTGGAAGGCGCTGTTGGCGGGCAGCCTGGCGATGATCGCCGTTCACAACGCCTTTGATGGCATTCGTCCGGAGCAGCTTGGCGTTTTCGACTGGCTATGGAAGTTCCTCCACACACGAGGCGTCATGCACCTAGCTGGTATCAATCTGGTGACGCCATATCCGCTGATTCCATGGATCGGTGTAATGTCGGCCGGTTATTGCTTCGGCCGAGTGATGGACCTGGAATCGGACAGGCGGAGTGCGCTACTATTCCGCCTTGGAGCGGCGCTGACGTTCGGCTTCGTGCTGCTGCGCGGGACGAACCTTTATGGCGACCCGCGTGGATGGTCGGCACAATCAAGTGTCGGATTCACCATACTTTCGTTTCTTGATTGTGCAAAGTATCCGCCGTCGCTGTTGTACCTACTGATGACACTCGGGCCGATTATTCTTGCGCTCGGTCTGCTGGAGCGTGTAATAGTGAGCGAAACGAACCCAGTGCTTATCTTTGGACGAGTCCCGTTATTCTACTATCTGTTGCATCTTCCCATGATTCACGGCCTTGCGCTGCTGATTAGCTGGCTGCGAATCGGCCGCGTCGATTTCCTGCTGAACGCGCCTCCCGCGTTGGGTGGACCGACGGCTGGCTTCCCTGTGGATTACGGCTACAGCCTGGGCATCGTGTATCTGGTTTGGCTGGCGATT
This sequence comes from Bryobacteraceae bacterium, assembly GCA_963793625.1. GTDB lineage: Bacteria > Acidobacteriota > Terriglobia > Bryobacterales > Bryobacteraceae. The sequence continues at coordinate 152,437 of CAWCAT010000004.1, forward strand.
GTGGTAGCGCTGTATCCGCTGTGTCGTTGGTTTGCGGCGCTCAAGCAGCGTAACCGGTCCGTGGTGTTGAGTTACCTCTAAGGGCACGGGACAAATCGCCCCGGTGGCATAATGTAGGCGGAGGATTTACCAATGCTTCTAGACGCGACGCACTCCATCGATAAAGAACTGAATCCGTGGCTCGCAGCCGAAACCCGCTTTGACGAGGCTGCAAGACTGCTTGGGCTGGACGATGGCATGCGCAAGGTGCTGAGGACGTCATCGCGCGAGATTACCGTACACATTCCCGTGCAACTGGATGACGGCCGGCTCGAGGTATTTACCGGATACCGAGTGCAGCACTCCCTGGCCCGTGGACCTGGAAAAGGTGGTATTCGTTTCGCGCCGGATGTGAGTCTGGACGAAGTTCGCGCGCTGGCTGCGTGGATGACCTGGAAATGCGCGGTAGTCAATATTCCATTCGGTGGCGCGAAGGGCGGTGTGATCTGTGATCCTCCGATGCTGTCGCAGGCTGAACTGGAGCGTATTACCCGTCGCTACACAGCTGAAATCATCGAATTCCTGGGCCCGGAGCGTGATGTGCCTGCGCCGGACATGAACACAAATGAGCAGACAATGGCCTGGATCATGGATACGTATTCCATGCACAACCGCTCCACTGTAACTGCCGTGGTCACGGGCAAGCCGCTCAATCTGGGCGGATCGCGCGGGCGTCCGGAAGCAACAGGCCGCGGGTGCATGATAGTGACGCAGCAAGCGCTGCGCCGATTCGGTCTGGAACCTGCCAACACGCGCGTCGTGATTCAAGGTTTCGGGAACGTGGGCGGCATGGCAGCCAAGCTGATGGCGCGTGCGGGTTTCAAGATCATCGCGATTTCTGAAGTGGAAGGCGCGGTCTTCAATCCGCACGGTCTGGATATCCCGAAACTGATGGATCATCGCAAAGAGACCGGTTCGATACTGGACTTCCCGGAAGCTGAGAACATGGACGCAAAAGAAGCCATGTTCCTGGATTGCGATGTGCTCATTCCGGCCGCGAGAGAGAACGTAATCACGTCGAAAAACGCCGACAAGATCCGAGCTAAGATTCTTTGCGAGGGCGCAAACGGACCCACGACGGCTGTGGCCGATGAGATTCTTGCGGAGAAAGGGGTGTTTGTCATTCCTGACATCCTGGCCAATGCGGGTGGCGTTACCGTATCCTATTTTGAATGGGTGCAGGATCGTCAGGGTTATTTTTGGAACGAGCAACTGGTCAACGGCCGGCTCGAAGAAATCATGGTAAACAGCTTCCGCGACGTGGTCAGCTATGGGGAAAAGCACAAAGTGCACAACCGCATCGCTGCGTACATGCTGGCGCTCGACCGTGTGGCGTTCGCGATCAAATTGAGGGGCATTTACGCTTGATGCCGGGGCGGATGCAGTAGGTGAGTAGCGCTCCGACGACGCCGCTGATGCGGCAGTATCATTCCATCAAACAACAGGTCCCTCAGGCCTTGCTGATGTTCCGCCTGGGGGATTTCTACGAGTTGTTTTACGAGGACGCCGTCACTGCTGCTCGCGAACTCGAAATCACCCTCACATCGCGCAACAAGGATAAAGAAGATTCCGTGCCGATGTGCGGCGTTCCGCATCATGCCGCAGAAGGCTACATCGCGCGACTGATCCAAAAGGGGTTTCGCGTAGCCATCTGCGAGCAGATGGAAAACCCGAAGCTGACGAAAACGATTGTGAGGCGCGAGATCACGCGCATAGTCACTCCCGGAACGGCGACCGAAGCAAGCGTACTGCGTTCGCACGAAAACAACTACCTGGCGGCAGTGACGTTTCAGGGCGAGCGCGCGGGCTTGGCGCATGTAGATGTGTTGACAGGCGAGTTTCGCGTGACTGAACTCGATGCGGCGGATGTGATTTCGGCGATCGAGAACCTGAACGCGCGCGAAGTGCTGCTATCGCCCTCGCAACATGTCGCTGCACGCACGCTTCGTACGGAACTCGAGGGGTGGGTTTTCGGCTTCGAATACGCCGAACGTACGCTGCGCGAGCATTTCAAGCTGCTCTCGCTAGATGGCTGTGGGCTCGACGACAAGCCGCTCGCAGTGGGCGCGGCGGGCGCGATTCTGCACTACCTGCGCGATACGCAACGATCCGCGCTGGATCATGTTGACCGGCCGACGTTTTACGACCGGGCCGCCTCTATGGTGCTGGACGGCGTGACCATTCGCAATCTGGAATTGGTCGAGCCTCTGTTTCAAGGCGATTCCAAGGATTCGACACTGTCTGCACGTGATCGATGAAACGCTGACCGGCATGGGTGGACGGCTGTTACGGCGCCGGTTGCTGCGGCCATCGCTCGAGCGCGCGGAGATCGAAGCCCGGCTGGATCGCGTCGAGCAATTGCTCAAAGCCACGATTGCCTGCACCGAAATTCGCAAGATTCTGGGGACAGTCCTTGACCTGGAGCGGCTACTGGCAAAGGTAACGCTGGGCACGGCAGGTCCGCGCGAAGTACTGGCGCTCGGGCGCTCGCTCGATAAATTGCCCACCCTGAACAAAGTGGCACAGGCGTATCTGGCGGAGCCGATCGATGAAATGGCTGAGGTCCGCGAGCGAATTCTGAGCGGCATATGCGATGAGCCGCCGATCAATCTGAACGATGGCGGCACCATTCGCGACGGTTGCCATGCTGGGCTGGATGAGCTGCGCGATATCAGCCGCAACAGCAAGCAGTACATCGCCCAGATCGAGCAACGTGAGCGCGGGCGCACGGGCATCTCGTCGCTCAAGGTTCGCTTCAACAATGTTTTCGGATATTACATCGAGATTTCGAAGGCCAACATACATAACGCGCCTGCCGACTACGAACGCAAGCAGACGCTGGTGAATGCCGAGCGGTTTACCACTCCGGAGCTGAAGGAACTTGAGAGCAAGATTCTGGAAGCTGAAGAGAAGATTCTCACGATTGAGCGCGAGTTGTTTGGGGAAATCCGGGCGCATGCCGCAGCGCACGCGTTACGAATCCGCGCGGCCGCCAACTCAGTCGCGGAACTGGATGTCACGGCTGCTTTAGCCCAGGTCGCGGCGGCGCAGCGCTACACACGACCGCAGTTTTCTGAGGCGGGGGAGATGCGGATTGCAGCGGGACGCCATCCGGTCGTGGAGAAACTGGCGGAACGCGATTCCCAGCGGTTCATTCCCAACGATGTGTATCTGGATTCGGAAGGCGAATATATCGCCGTCATTACGGGTCCGAACATGGGCGGTAAATCGACGTATTTGCGGCAGGCGGCTTTGATCGTAATCATGGCCCAGATCGGATCGTTCGTTCCGGCCGACGCCGCGCTTCTGCCGCTGGTGGATCGGGTCTATACGCGCATTGGTGCTGCGGACAACCTGGCACGCGGGCGTTCGACGTTCATGGTGGAGATGACCGAGACGGCGGTGATTCTGAATACCGCAACCGAGCGTAGCCTGATCGTGCTCGACGAAATCGGGCGCGGGACGGCTACTTACGACGGGCTTGCGCTGGCTTGGGCGGTCGTGGAGCACATACACCAGAAGATTCGCGCGAAGACGCTGTTCGCCACGCACTACCACGAACTTACTGAACTGGCCGAGCAATTGACTGGGGTGCGCAACCTACACGTGTCGGTCAAAGAAGCCGGGGATCAGATTATTTTCCTGCGCAAAGTGGAGCCCGGGAGCGCGGATCGCAGCTACGGTATCGAGGTCGCACGACTGGCCGCGCTGCCTATGAGCGTGATCGAGCGCGCTCGGGAGGTTCTGCTGCTGCACGAAAAGAGCGAGCATGAGGTGACTGAGGAATTAACGCCGCAACCGGCGCGCCGTTCCGCTCCCATGCAGATTCAGCTCTTTGAACCTGTGAACTACCAGATTGCCGAACGCATTCGCAGTTTGAAATTGGACCAATTACGTCCGATAGAAGCACTGCAATTGCTGGCCGACCTGCAAGAGGAGTTGAAAAGACAATGAAAGTCGCGGGCATTATGAGCGGCACGTCGCTCGATGGTATTGACGTCGCGGTGGTAGATATACGCGGCCGGCAGTGGAAAGTACTGGAATACGCTACCACTCCTTACCCGCGCGCGGTGCGCGAGGCAATTCTTGAGGTCTCTAATTCGGAAACACACACAGCAAAAATCGCACGGCTTGGGTTTTTATTGGGTGAGCTTTATGCGGACGCCGTTTCTAAATTTGACGGAATTGAATTAGTTGGTTGCCACGGGCAGACGATCTTCCACGAAAGCACCCCTACGAAATTCGCGGGCCGGATGGTGAAAAGCACCATGCAGATCGGGGAGGCGGGGGTAATCGCGGAACGGTTGGGAGTGCCGGTAGTCTCGGATTTTCGACCCCGCGACATTGCCGCCGGCGGAACGGGGGCTCCGTTGGTACCGTTTGTTGATTACTTTCTCTACAGGAACCCGCGTCGCAATCGGGTGGCGCTCAATATCGGCGGTATAGCAAATATCACTTACATTCCGGCGGGCGCAAAAGCGGAACAGGTGATCGCATTCGACACTGGTCCGGGAAATATGGTTATCGACGGGCTGACCCAGATCGCTACGAAAGGTCGCCTGAAGTACGACAAAGGTGGTCAGTTGGCCCGATCCGGCAATGTGGACGGAGCACTGCTTGATCAGCTGATGCGGGATCGTTTCTACCTGCAAAAGCCACCCAAGAGCGCTGGCCGCGAGCAGTATGGACGCGAGTTCATCCTGAGGCTTCTTGACACGGGAATGCCGATATATACTTTGATAGCAACAGTTACGGCACTCACCGCAGCAACTATCTCGGACGGAATTGGCCGCTTTGCAGGCAGCCTGGACGATCTCATCGTTTCCGGAGGCGGAGCGCACAATCCCGCGATCATGGCCTATCTGGCCGCCTTCCTGCCCGGCGTTCAGATTCAGACATCTGCTGATTACGGCATTGATCCGGACGCAAAAGAGGCGGTAGCATTTGCGATTCTGGCCTATGAGACCTGGAACCGGAGACCAGGGAACCTACCCTCGGCGACGGGTGCCCGACACTCGGTTGTTCTTGGGAAGCTAACTTTTTAGGGAACTTGCGGCCGGGATGCGTCGTACTTTCTGACGGAGGCGCAATAAGCGCGATGTTTTGCACTACTTGTGGTCAACAGCTTCAGGATACGGCGCGTTACTGCTCTCAATGCGGAAGATCTACGGGTCCGGCAGTTCAGCCCAAACGGCTCTACCGAGTCCTGAGCCAAAAGAAAATTGCAGGCGTGTGCGCCGGCGTTGCAAGATATCTGAACGCTGACGTTACTCTGGTGAGGGTTTTGTGGGTGCTTATCACGCTGCTGACCGGTGTCACGTTGATTGCATATATCATTGCCTGGATTGTGTTGCCAACTGAAACCGACTTGGCTGTGGAGCGACAGTTCGCCTGAGATTTTCGTCGTGTTCTGAAGTTGTTACACGGTTGTCGTAACGCCCCACAGAGGCCTATTTAGGCGTCTTGTCCGAATTTGAAGCTGTTAACAATTAAATCAATTCGGTGTTCGCATTTAACAGGTTACTTCTGCAATTATCCATAAAGGGCGCTTCATTTCGCTTGTTGTTACACGGTATAAACTACTACAGTGGATACAGGTTTGATTCGAAAGAATCAAATCTCGAAGTTGGGACTGCCGTACGCTCTTTGCAGGTTGTGCGGAATCTGCAGAGATCAAGCAGGCGGCAGTTTCCAGCTCGATCAATTCTCACCTGCGCGCTACCCAATCATTGATTAAGCTCAAATTCGAAGATTTCGCCAGCCAGTTTAAAGACTAGCTTGCCCTGCCCAACCGTTTTTCCGGGAACCTGGAAGAATACCGCACCATCTGTGGATTGACCCGATGCGAGTTTCGTTTGGACAAAGACGATAGCGGAAGCAGCAGCGGCGGCTTTCAGTCTGGTCGAGGAAACCTCAGCTAGCGCCTGCTGCCTTCGAACCTCGTATCCATTGGTAAACCGAAACCGACTCATGCCGTACAAGCCCTGCTCGTATGTGGAGACGAGTTTGATTACGTCGTTCCGGCTGCCCCGATCCAGAAAGCCAGTTACAACCTGCCTGGCTGGCGTGGCCTTAATAGTGTTCCCATCTTTACGCTGGATACTGAAGTCCTCAGGCTTCACGGTCCAGGTAACCGGGGAACCATTGGACACGGCAACCTGAAGGACGGCATAGTCGCGGAGGTGGGTGGGTAACTGCGACCACATTACAGTGACACCGCCCTTCGTAATCGTCTGATACTGCAAACCGCCAGATTCAAACTCAATCACCTGCGCCGATGCAGCCGCAACGAGGGCTATCAGAAGGAACGATTGGCGCAGCAGCATATATCTTCCATGATAAACTGAGCCTACCGCTCCCCGAACTCCTATGCAAAATACAGGAATACGACCAAGCAAGTACGGATTAGATAAACAGGGCATCCGGAATCTGGAAATCGCCCATTGGAATCTTGGCACAGCTCAACTGATTGAAAAGACGATGCAGCGCCACGAGGGGTTACTCGCCAGTGGTGGCGCCCTTGTCGTGCGCACAGGACAGTTCACCGGCCGTTCTCCAAAAGACAAATTTGTCGTTCGCGATGAAACTACCGAATCGACCGTCCATTGGGGTCCCGTCAACCAACCGATGTCGCCCGAGCACTTCGATGCTCTGGAAGCGAAGCTCTATGCGTTTTTGCAGGGCCAGGAAGTCTTTGTCCAGGATTGCTTTGCGGGCGCCGATCCGGCATACTCGATTCCGATCCGCGTGATCACCCAGCGCGCCTGGCATAACCTGTTTGCGCGCCAACTTTTCATCCGGCCCGATCCCAACAAAACCGATCAGCACGTGCCCGAATTCACGCTGATATTCGCACCTGCATTCCACGCCGATCCCGCGATCGACGGAACCAACTCCGACACGTGCATCACGATCAACTTTAAAAAGAAAATCGTACTGATCGCCGGCACCAGCTATGCGGGCGAGATGAAGAAAAGCGTTTTCACGATTCTGAATTATCTTCTTCCGCTGCGCAACGCGCTCCCCATGCACTGTTCGGCAAATATGGGGCACAACAAGAAAGTCGCGCTTTTCTTCGGGCTTTCGGGCACCGGCAAAACAACGCTCTCCGCCGATCCGAACCGCCGTCTGATCGGCGACGACGAGCATGGCTGGACCGACACCGGTGTGTTCAATTTCGAAGGTGGCTGCTATGCGAAGTGCATCAAGCTATCGCGCGAAAATGAGCCGCAGATCTGGAACGCAATTCGATTCGGTACAGTTCTGGAAAACGTGTCGCTCGACACAGACCTGCGCTTGCTGGATTTTGATTCTGATCTGGTCACAGAGAACACGCGCGCAGCCTATCGTGTCAATTTCATCGATAACGCCGTAATACCTGGCGTGGGGGGCCATCCCTCTTACGTGTTGTTCCTGACCGCCGACGCATTCGGTGTACTGCCGCCAATATCGCGACTAACGCCGGAGCAGGCCATGTATCACTTCCTGAGCGGATATACTGCCAAGGTCGCGGGCACCGAACGCGGCTTAGGAAAGGAACCGCAGGCAACCTTTAGTGCGTGCTTCGGCGAGCCATTCCTGCCGATGCATCCGCAGGTCTATGCCAAACTGCTGGGCGAGAAACTGCGCCAGAACAAGGTGACCTGCTACCTGGTGAATACGGGTTGGATAGGTGGCCCCTATGGCGTTGGAAAACGCATGGATCTGCCGGCTACGCGTACGATGGTGGAAGCCGCGATCGAAGGCTGGCTCGACACGGTGGAAGTGGAACCGCATCCGATTTTTCGTGTGCTGGTGCCCAAGTCCTGTCCGGGTGTCGCGTCTGAAAAACTGGACGCGCGCGGGATGTGGGCCGACAACGCAGCTTACGATTGTGCCGCGAGAGACCTGGCTGGGCGCTTCCAGAAGAACTTCAAGCGCTTTGGCGATGTGGCACCGGAAATTGCGGAAGCCGGACCCCACGCATAGATACTGAGTCCGTCAGTTATGAACGCGAATGAGCCTCGATTCATCGGAGCACATTCGCGTTTTTTATTGCCCGAACAATCGCTCAAAGACTTCGCGCGTGCGCGATTGAATTTGCGCCAATTCGGCGATTAGTGGCTGATCATGCAGGTGATCCGGTGTCCAGAATGACACGAGATCGGTCAGCATCTCCAATTGTGCGGGTGAGTGCGGCAGACTGCCTTCGGTGTGCCCTGAGGATACACGCAGGGCGTGATCGACAGCCCGATAAAATGTCGCCGCATCGTTCAGGAACACGGCGTCATTGTGATCCAGATGGCCCATCTTTTCAATAACGTCGATGCGCTCGGGAGTATTCAGAACCTTGAAGAAAATACCTGCGCCGCGCAGGCGCAAATACATCAAGGCGAAGTCGATATCGTAGTACCCGCCGCGCCCGGCTTTAAGCGGATTATCAGTCCCCTGCTCTTTCTCGAGCCGCTGGCGCATCTGCTGCAGCTTCTTCTGCGAGCGTCCGCTCTGACCGTAACGGCGCCAGTCAAGTTCCTGCAGCTCATTCAAAAAGTGAGTGGCGCGTTCGATATCACCGGCAATAGCCAGTGACTTCATGTAAGTAATGCCTTCCCACGCCTCGGCGCTCTTCGTGAAGTACTCCTTGAACGTGCGTTCAGACTGCACCAGAGCGCCCTCACGGCCATTCGGACGCAGGCGCGTATCGACTGTAAACATGCTGCCCTCGCCGGTGTAGGCAGTGATCACGTCAATCATGCGTTCAGCAACGCGCGTCCAGAATGCGTGTTCGGGGATGTCCTCATCCTGCAGAACAAAAACAAGATCGGCATCGGAGCCGAGATCGAATTCACGCATCCCCAACCGGCCCAGGGCAACCACCATCAACTGGCCGTCCGCCTCATAGCCGTCGTGCAGCGGCGGGCGGCTGTTCACGACGTGATTGAAAGCGATCTTGTACGCTGCCGCTATGGTGGCGTCGGCGAGTTCCGAAGTGCGGCGCAGAGTCGTGAAGATGGGAACCTGCAGGCAGATGCTTTCGGCCTGGATGCGGAACATCTCGCGACGGAAATAGCGCCGCAGATCGGTGGCATCCTCAACCGTTTCCACAAGGACTTCATAGCGCGGCTTGCGATTGGGCTTCTCGCGCATGCGCTTCATTTCCAGCAGCAGTTCCGGCACGCGAATCATCTGCTCGGCGAAGTAGTGGCTGTGTTCGAACAGAACCAGCACATAGCCAGCCAGGACAGGATCGGCATCCAGCCAGCCGAGCCATTCCGGATTGTCGGTCACCTTCTCGAGAAAATGTTCAAAGTTCTGCGCCCCGCGGCGGAGTGTGCTGCGTTGCAGCGTAGCGGCAAGTCCCGGAGCTTTCTGGTCCAGAAAACGAACCAGATTGCTGGCGGTTTCGTTCACCATGGCCGCGGTCGGCTCCTCTGGTGACGCCGCAGGCTGAGTAACAGACGTGTAGTAGGTCGGCTTCTGCGCGTGGATTACCCGCGTGTAGATTTCCTGCACCTCTTCCAGATGCTTATTCAGCATCCGGAGCAAATTGTCGGCGGAAGGCTCCGCACCGATCGAGGCCATTGGCAGTCGGTGCGCGATCAGGTCGCGTTCTTCCTGATCTCCAGGAAGTACGTGGGTCTGGCGATCCTCTTCGAATTGCAGGCGGTGCTCCAGATTCCGAAGAAACTCGTATGCGGAAGCGAGCCGGGAATACTCAGTAGGCGACAGCAGGTCTTTGTCGCGCAACCGGAAGAGCGCCTGCAGCGTACCGCCGTGGCGCACCCAGGGTTCCCGGCCGCCATGCAGGCGCTGCAGGCACTGCACCAGGAACTCGATATCGCGAATCCCGCCTGGGGCAAGTTTCACATCGAAATCACTGCCGCCGCGCTTGCTCATCAGTTTCTCGTGAATGCGCTCACGCGCAACCGAGACAGCTTCGACTGCTGAGAAATCCAGCGTAGTCGAATAGATCAGCGGCTCGACAAAGGCAAGCAGTCTCGCACCCGGCCCCTTCTCGCCGGAGCAGACGCGTGCTTTGATTAGCATCTGCAATTCCCAATCGCGGGCCCGGGTACGGTAATAAGCTTCCGCGCCATCGAGGGACATACAGACCTCACCCAGACGGCCGTCCGGGCGCAGGCGCAGATCGACGCGATAGCACATGCCCTCCGCCGTATAGGTGGAAAGCATGGCCGTGAACTGCGTGGCGACTTTCTTATAGAACTCTTTGTTTGAGATCGAATTGGGACCCTCGGTCTGCCCATTCGCCGAATAAACGAACATCAAATCTATATCGGAGCTGTAGTTGAGTTCGCGCCCGCCGAGTTTACCCAGCGCGATGACGGAGAAGCCGCATTCGCGATTTTCACCGGCTGCGTCCACATACCGCGGAGTGCCGTAGCGGCGCACGAGATCTTCGCGGATGCGGCGATACGTGCCGTTCAGAATCGCGTCCGCGAGGTTCGAGAGCTCCTCTGTGGTCTCGGAGAGCGTGGCATATCCCAGCACGTCCCTTATGAGTATCCGAAAGATCTGCTGCCGCCGGAACAAGGCCAGCGTAAGCACTGAGGGAGGACCCGGATCAGGCCCGAGCTCGCGTTCCAGCTTGTCTTCGATTTCTTCCGAAAGCAGCAGGCGAGCGGTTTCATTGCCGTCGCTCAACTGCTTGACCCATTCCGGGTGCTGAATGATTTCTTCGGCCAGGAAACGGCTATAGGAAAAAATTGTGATCAGAATTTGCAGGTGGGCCGGCGAGTGGATCAGCCATTTGAAGGCGTTCGGATTCTGCGCGTGCAGACACTCCAGCCAGTGCAATGCCCCGTCAGGATCCGCCGAGGCGGAGAGCAGGAACCGCATGATCTCCTGGAGTCCCGAAGGGATTTCCTGAATGATCTTATTGAGGTTGTTGAGCGCGCGCGTGCGATCGCGGAATTCGACGGTCTCCAGGAGATGTTGCATGGCCGGTTGTAATCCCGCTCTACGAAGCGCGAGAAATCATCACTCTCTATCTAGGCTGATTATATCGCCTGGAAAGAGCGTGCCCGGGTGCAGTACCGCAGCGTAGAAACCGCTTAGGCCCCAGCGTGGGGAGGTGAAGTCGCCGTTCTTGACAGCTTTGTCATAGACTTCAGCGCGCAAACCAGCTCCGTAGCGATCCAGTGCGGAACATGGGACGCGCATATTCATGAGTTCGATGACGATTTCGCCGATACGAAAGCGTTGGCCCAGGCGCCACTGGCGCAGATCGAGACCGCTGGTAGTAATGTTTTCACCCAGGGCGCCGGGAAATAAGGGATAACCGCGAGCAGTGAGTTCGGTGATGTTTTCCTGGGAGATTAGCAGTAGCGCCTTCGTGGGGCCGCCGTGAAATTTGGGATGGTCATGGCCGTCGCCTTCAATACCTAGAGGACCAACGACAGCTTGAAGAATGGGGGTCTTGAGAATTCCGCCCGGCGAGATATTGAGCTGAACAACGGTACCGCGCATGAAAAGGGGCGGGAGTTGAAGCCCGCCCCACACCTTTTAGATGTCGTAGTACAACGCGAATTCGTACGGATGGGGACGCAGACGAACTGCTTCCGCTTCCGCTTTACGCTTGTAGCCGATAAAGGTCTCGATCAGTTCCTCAGTGAAGACATCGCCCTTGAGCAGGAACCCGTGGTCGTCTTCGAGCGCCGAGAGGGCTTCGTCGAGCGAACCGGGCATGGACGGCACATTCTTCATCTCTTCCGGAGAGAGATCGTAGATGTCCTTATCGAGCGGCTCGCCTGGATCAATCTTGTTCAGGACGCCGTCGAGGCCGGCCATCATCAGCGCGGCGAAAGTCGAGGTAAGGGTTGCACGAAGGATCTGGTGGACGATACTCTACGCGCTTAGCTTTCGGGCTGGCCGAGTACATCGGAATACGTACGGCTGCCGAACGGTTACGGCGGGAGTACGCCAGGTTCACCGGAGCTTCGTAGCCCGGGACCAGACGCTTGTAGCTGTTCGTGGTCGGCGCAATGATCGCCGAGAGCGAACGGGAGTGCTTCAGCAGACCGCCGATGTACCACAGGGCCATCTGGCTGAGACCGGCATACATGTCGCCGGCAAAGAGCGGAGCGCCGCCCTTCCAAAGGCTCTGGTGGCAGTGCATACCGCTGCCGTTATCGCCGAAGAGCGGCTTCGGCATGAACGTGACCGACTTGCCGTACTGGTTGGCGACGTTACGCACGCAGTACTTGTAGGTCATCATGTTGTCGGCCGACTTCACCATGGTGTCGAAGCGCTGATCGATTTCGCACTGGCCGCCGGTGGCGACTTCGTGGTGATGGCACTCGATGTCCAGGCCGCACTTGAGCATGACATTGACCATGTCAGCGCGCAAATCCTGGTAGTGGTCGGTCGGCGGAACCGGGAAGTAGCCTTCCTTGTAGCGCGGGCGATAGCCAAGGTTGTCTTCGCGGCGGCCGGAATTCCAACGGCCCTCTTCCGCGTCGATGTGATAATAGCTGGAGTGCTGATTGGTATCGAAGCTGATGTTGTCGAAGATGAAAAATTCAGCTTCGGCTCCGAAATAGCAGGTGTCGGCCAGCCCGCTATTCTTCAGGTAGAGTTCGGCTTTCTTCGCAATCCAGCGCGGATCGCGTTCATAATGCTGACGGGTGATCGGATCGATCACGTCGGCTGTCATCACGAGAGTCGGAGTCTCAAAGAAGGGGTCCATCATGGCCGTGGTCCCGTCCGGGATCAGAAGCATATCGCTCTCGTTGATCGCGGCCCAACCACGGATGCTGGATCCGTCCATTCCAAAGCCGTCTTCGAAGCAATCTTCGGTAAGCTGCGAGATCGGATAGGAAATATGCTGCTGGAGACCCGGCAGGTCAGTAAAACGCAAGTCTAGTTGACGTGCGTCGTTTTTCTTGGCGTATTCCAATACTTCTTTCGGAGTCAAATCATCCTCCCTTTGCTAATATTGCGGCGTTGATCTAGAGAATCCTCGCTTGGCAAATCATTAGCTTATCTATTGCACGCGGGCCGCGCCAATCAAAATAACTTATGGGTCAGATTTAAGAAACGCGGGAAGTGGCGTAGAGCACCTAAACCATTTATTTGCAGCGCATTGCGTTGAGAGGCCGGGAAGCCGCTAAGATAGAGGAAAGTCGATGGAACAGCAGCAACTCACAATTTCCTGGGAGCCGGAAAAGCGAATTTACCGCGTCGCCGAGCTGAATGCGGCCATTCGCGGAGTGCTGGATAAGGAATTTGGCGATGTCTGGGTTGCGGGCGAGATTTCCGGCGTCAAGCTTTCCTCGGCCGGACATTACTACTTCACGTTGAAGGACGAGAGCGGGCAATTGCGTTGCGTCTGCTTCAAAGGAACCGCGCGTTATCTGAAATTCAAACCGCAGGACGGCATCGCCGTGCTGGTGCGCGGTCATATAGACGTCTACGAGGCCCGCGGCGAGTATCAATTATTGGTGGACTCGATTGAACCGCAGGGACACGGTGCACTCCAGTTCGCGTTTGAGCAGTTGAAGAAGAAACTGAACGCTGAAGGATTATTCGCGGCAGATCGGAAACGCCCGCTTCCCAAACTTCCTTCGCGGATCGGTATCGTCACTTCACCCACCGGCGCGGTAATCCGCGACATGATCAACGTTATGGAGCGCAGATTCCCGGGGCTGCACATCCGGCTTTATCCGGCGCAGGTCCAGGGCGAAGGCGCTGTGTCGGCGGTCTGTGAAGGTATTGAGTATTTCAGCAAGTCGGATTGGGCGCAAATCGTGATTGTGGCGCAGCGGCGGCGGATCACTCGAAGATCTTTGGACATTCAATGAGGAGTCCGTTGCGCGGGCGATTGCAGCCTGTTCCGTGCCGGTGATTTCGGCTGTGGGCCACGAGACCGATTTCACGATTGCGGACTTCGTGGCGGATCTGCGCGCGCCAACACCTTCGGCTGCAGCGGAACTGGTGATCTGCACGCGCCAGGAGTTATTGGATCAAATTGTCCGTGCGACGCAGAAAATGCGGCGTGCCATGCAGTATCGAATTAATGAGGCGCACCGGCGCTTGCAGCAGCAAGGCATTCAGCGCGCCAGCGGATTGTTGCAGCGCAGCATCGGGCGCAAAATGCAGCGCGTCGATGAACTCGATTACCGACTGCGTGATGCAGTGCGCGATGGCATGCAGGGGCGCCGCTGGCGCTTTCAAAAGGCGGAAATCAGGTTGAAGAAATTGGATCTGCGACTGCGCCTCGCAACTGCGCAACGTCGCGTGGCAGCCGCACAAACATTGGCGTTGCGCAGCATCGCTGCTCGTTTAGCCGTGGCACATCGCAAACTGGTCCCGTTGACTTCGAAGCTGGGGCAATTGAGCCCGCTTAAGGTACTGGAGCGCGGTTACGCAATTGTACAGGATGAGTCCGGCCATGTGCTCAAAGATGTTGCCGAAACCAGCGTGGAAGCGACCTTAAACGTATTACTCGCCAAAGGGAAATTAAAGGCCAAAGTATCCGAAATAGCCCTTCCGGAGTAAAAAAAATCACTTTAAGAGCCAGTTGACTCCCGGACCGGGTATAGCAATAGAATCAGTCTGCGTTGTCGGAAATTAGCTTCGATACAGGGGTCAGATGAGGTCATTTATACTCTGTTGTTTAATCGCCCTTGCACCTGCGTGCATGATGGCTCAAAACGTTTCGGGATCCATTTCCGGAACAGTTCAAGATAGCGGCGGCGCAGTATTGCCTGGCGCCGACGTAACAGTAACCAGTTCTCAAGGATTCGTCCGAACAATGAAGACAAATCCGGTCGGGTTTTTTCGTTTCCCGATCTTAACGCCTTCCACTTTTACTGTAGTCATCACCGCACCAGGTTTTAAGAGATACGAACAAAAAGCTATCGAAGTAATTTCAGGCTCACAGCGCTCGATGGGCTCGATCACAATGCCGATCGGAGAACTTAGCGAGAGCGTCACAATTACTTCCGAAATCGTGCCCGTGCAAACAGGGTCTTCCGAAAAATCGGGCAGCCTGACCGGTGAAGATCTCGACCGAATGTCGCTACGCGGCAGGGATTTCATGGACGCGGTCGCATTGATGGCCGGCGTCGTGGACACTTCCGAAAGTCGTGATGCACCAGGACCGACCAGCATCGGTGGCATTTCGATCCTGGGCGGCCGTGACAACTCCAAGAACATGACCATTGACGGCGTCACTAATCTCGACACCGGCTCGAATGGTTCGGTTCACAGTATGCCTTCGATGGATTCGGTTGGCGAACTGAAGGTACTGCTCTCGAATTACGCCGCTGAATACGGCCGCAATTCCGGCGGCAGCATTACCGTCATCACAAAAGGCGGAGGCCGCGATTTCCACGGTTCCGCAGGCTGGTATTATCGCCACGAGAGTTTTTCTGCAAACAGCTTCTTCAATAACCGCAATGGGCTGAATGCCGACGGGTCACAGGTTTCACCGCGCGCCCCGTACCGTTACAACATCGGAAGCTACACTTTCAGCGGACCGATTTACCTGCCGGGCAAACAGAAAAAGAGCGACTCCAAGCTGTTCTTCTTTTTCTCGCAGGAATTCCAGCGCCAGAAAGTAAATTACGGATCGAAGACCGTGACTGTGCCGACTGCAATCCAACGCAACGGCGATTTTTCAAAGACGCTCGACATCAACGGCAAGCTGGTGAACATCTGGGATTCGCAGAATAATCGCGTGGCGTTCCCGGGTAACGTGATTCCGGTCAGCCGCATCAGTCCGGTTGGCCAGAAGATTCTGCAAATGTTCCCGATGCCGAATTTTGTTGATCCGGCCGCGAACCGCGTGAATCAGTGGAATTACATTTCAGAAGCGACCGGCGCATATCCTCGCCGCACAGAAATTGCTCGCGTCGATTGGTCTCCGCGTGCGAACCTGCAGACTCTATTTCCGCGTCAGCAATAACGCCGACGAACAGCATCCCACGTACACGAATTGGACGACGGGAAGCGTGAACTATCCGTTGACACAACTCACTTTCCGGCAACCCGGACAAGGCGCCACCGTACATAGTACCGCGACGCTTTCGCCCAGCATGTTCAGCGAGACTATTTTTGGCGTCAGCATCAACAGACTGACCTACTTCCCGGATGAGCCTGAAAAGGTCAGCAAGAAAGCTCTCGGCATCAACATTCCGCAGTGGAATCCCGAAGTGAACCCGGCCGGCTACATCCCGAACATGACTTTGGCGGTGTCAATGCGTACGCAAATCCGTCGATGAACAACGGCATTCCCTACAAGAACTCCAACACGATCTTCAGCCTGGTGGAGAATATCAGCAAGATCAAAGACACGCACACGTATCGTTTCGGGATTTACCTGGAAAGAACCAGGAAAGATCAGAGCGCCAGTTCGGCAACTCGCGGAAACCTGAATTTCGACCGCACCAGCCAGAACCCGCTCGATAGCAACTATGGCTATTCAAACGCTATCCTGGGCGTCTATCAGTCGTATGCGGAGGCAACGTCGCGCCCACGTGCGCTCTACCGCTTCACAAACCTCGAATGGTATGTGCAGGATGCCTGGCGTATCAGGCGAAACCTGCTGATTGATTACGGCGTGCGTTTCTATGCCGACGCCCCACAGTATGACCAGCGCAATCAGCTGTCCTCGTTCTCAATCGGATAATGGGATCCTCAGAACGCACCGGTTCTGTTGCGTCCGGCTTATGACGACAAAAAGCAAAAAGTCGCGGTAGGATCCCACAACAGGCGTGTTTTATCCGCAGGGCCTGATCGGCACGTTCGCGCCGGGCAAGGGCAGCCCTTCGAACGGCATGGTTCAGCCGGGCATAACGCCGGGCTATCCGAGCGCACCTTACCAGCAAGCTCAGTAAACATTGCACCACGCCTGGGCTTCTCCTGGGATCCATTCAGCCGTGGACGCACCGCGATTCGCGGCGGCGGCGGGGATCTACTATGATCGCATCATGGGGAACCCGACGATGGACACGCTGGCTAATCCGCCGACCGTATTCACGCCGTCCATCTACTATGGCGAAATTCAAATCTGCGGACGCCGTTGGCAAGGGCATTTTGGCGCCCAGCAATATCGGGAGTTCACTGCTCGGCAAACAGAAGATCCCGACGACCTACAATTACAGCTTCGGCGTTCAGCAGCAGCTCGGCCGCTCAATCATTCTGGATCTGGGCTATACAGGATCTATTTCACGGCATCAACTCTGGAAACGAAACATCAACGCAACCCCGTTCGGTGCTACCTGGACGGATGTCAATCCGCAGAATATGGATCCGACCAACGGAACCGCCGCGCTCCCGAACAACTTCCTGCGGCCGATAATTGGCTATGGCGACATCAACATCTTCGAGTTCGGTTCTACCTCGAATTACAACTCACTGCAGTTCAGCGCCAATCGCCGCTGGACCAAGGGCTTTATGATCGGCTTCGCCTATACCTTCTCAAAGGTACTGGGATCGGCTAACACCGATACGACATCAGTGAGTGCATTCATGAAACCGCGCGAGTGGAATTACGGTCCGCTGGCCTATGACCGTAATCACGTTGCATCGCTCCGCTACAGCTACCAAATTCCGAAGCTCGGCAAAAAGCTCAATTCGCGCATGCTTGGCCTGGTAACGGACAATTGGGAGGTTTCGGGCACAGGACGCTTCCAAACCGGCGGTCCGTTCACTCCGGGTTGGGCGCAGGTGGACTACATCAACCAGACCGGCAGCACCGAGGGCGCACGCATCTCGGTGGGAAATCCGAATGCCCCTGAGGTGGAACGTTTCGTCCGTCCACTGAAGGGAACGTTTGGGAATTCCGGCTCGAACACGCTGCGCAACGGCGGCGTGAACCTCTTTGATACTTCCGTGAACCGCACCATCAGGCTGCGGGAGAAGCTGAGCGTGCAATTGCGTGTAGAGAGCTACAACACGTTCAATCACACCAACTTCTCCAGCAGGGACGCCACGGCCCGCTTCTCCGGGCCGGATCAGATCAATCCTTTGTTCCTGACGTATAGTGCCGCAAACAACCAGCGCCGGCTGCAGTTCGCCGCGCGTATGAACTGGTAAAAGTAAACGTAAGAAAGGCCCGTCGCACTACGCGGCGGGCCTTTTGTGTTTTACGATTCTTTGTACCTATTCCAACCGATAATTCGGAGCTTCCTTAGTGATGATCACGTCGTGAACGTGGCTCTCGCGCAAACCAGCGGGGGAAACGCGCACGAAGCGGGCGCGCTCCTGCAATTCCTTGATCGTCGCGCAACCGCAATAGCCCATTCCCGATTTCAGGCCACCAACCAGTTGGAAAACCCAATCCGCAAGCGGTCCCTTCGAAGGCACGCGACCTTCGATACCTTCGGGAACAAGCTTACCTGAGCTGGGATCCTGCGCATATCGATCAGAACTGCCCTGCGCCATTGCACCGAGCGAACCCATGCCACGATAACTCTTGAACGTGCGGCCCTGATAGAGAATCGTCTCACCGGGACTCTCATCGGTTCCAGCGAGCAGGCTTCCGATCATGACGCAATCAGCCCCGGCAGCGATCGCCTTCGAAACATCGCCGGAGAACTTCACACCGCCATCGGAAATCAGCGGAACGCCGCCTTCACTCGTCGCCTTGTAGCATTCGCCAATAGCAGTGATCTGCGGAACGCCAGCACCGGTGACCACACGCGTGGTGCAGATAGAGCCTGGACCTATTCCGACCTTTACACCGTCCACGCCGAGCCGGATCAAATCGCGAGCACCTTCGTAAGTAGCGACGTTGCCTGCCACCAACTGCACATCAGGCATCGCATGTTTGATCGCAGTGACGGCATCCAGGACGCGCTCGCTATGACCGTGTGCGGTGTCGATGCACAGCACGTTGACTTTGCGCTCTACCAGCTCCCTTGCGCGTTCCAGGAAGTCGCCGGTGGCTCCGATTGCCGCTCCGACACGGAGGCGGCCCTGATCGTCTTTGGCGGCATTCGGGTACTTTAACTTCTTCTGAATGTCCTTGACCGTGATCAGGCCTTTGAGATAGTAGTCGTTGTCCACCACCAGCAGCTTTTCGACGCGGTGCTTGTGCAGGATCGCTTCGGCATCTTCGAGCGTAGTACCCACAGGAACCGTGATCAGGTTCTCCTTGGTCATTACGCTCTCGATCGGCAGATCGTAGCGCGTCTCGAAGCGCAGGTCGCGATTCGTAAGAATGCCGACGAGCTTGCCGTGTTTGGTGACCGGAACGCCTGAGATGCGGAAGCGCTTCATCAACTCCAGCGCGTCGTAGATCTTCGCCTCGGGGTCGATAGTGACCGGATCGACGATCATCCCGCTCTCACTGCGCTTAACGCGGTCGACTTCTTCGGCCTGCCGGTCGATCGACATGTTCTTGTGAACGATTCCGATACCACCCTGCTGCGCAAGCGCAATAGCAAGGTGCGCCTCGGTCACGGTGTCCATCGCCGAACTGACAATCGGTATGTTCAGTGAGATGCCGCGCGTGAATTGCGTCCGGGTGTCCGCCTGAGCAGGGATGACATTGCTACGCGCAGGCACGAGCAGAACATCGTCAAAAGTGAGGCCTTCTTGAATTTGTTGGGGAACCATACCGCTGACTCCACTATACGGGAGCCGGGAAAGCCCCTGCAAGGTTGAACGCAATGTCGCCTAAATTACGGTTTGGCGGGCGGCATTACATAGACATAGATGCGGTGCTGCCGGTTGTTCACCATGCAGGTTTCCACCCTGGTGGGTTTCCAACCGCGGATTTCGAAATCGTGCGAAACGACGCGCGCGCCCGGCCTGAGTTGAGATTCCAGGTTCGGTCGCAGGAGTTCGTTTGAATGGGTGAGCAAATAAAGCGTGACCACGTCAGCAGCGCTTACATTTGCTTGAGTGGCATCGCCTTGAACCACTTGTACACTGGATTCAAGGCCCATGCGTTTGATGTTTTCGCGGGTGGCCTTCACCAGACCTTCTGAAATCTCCACGCCAACGGCTTTCGCCTTGAACTTCTGGGCTGCCGTCACCAACACCCGGCCATCACCGCAGCCGAGATCATAAACCGTCTCCCCTGGCTTGAGTCCCGCGACATCAAGCATCATCTCCACCACACGCGGCGGTGAAGGAACATAGGGAGCCAAATTTTTGGAAAAATCAGTTTTCCGTTGCGCGGCGCAAGGAAGCGCCGATACGACCATACAGGCTGTTACGAGAACAGAAACGGTAAGGGAACGTACCGGACTACTGCGAAGAGGAAGCCGTTGCACTCCGCCCATACTTTGATTTTACTATGCGTGAGACCATTTCGGTAATCGCAAACCAAAGATCTCTTGGGCGACTGATGGTATATTCGTATCCCTTGAAGAATTTCACCGCGTTTCCGATGGAATCCTTCCATGGCGTGGCCTGCGGATTCAGCGTGTAATTCATGTAGAAGACCGGGAACTGCAGTTCGCCTACCTGGCGCAGAATTTCCGGCTGTACATTGCTTTCCAGCATCGCTTTGGGTCCGGCAAAGATCGCGGCGTCCGGGTGTGCCTTGTTATCGCCAAGCTCCTGTCGGATCAGGTCGGCCAGGAACTGTGTTTCCCCGTTCTTGGTGCTAAGCCGCTGGACATCAACGGTGCCCAGTTTGAGTGTTTGCAGGGCCTCGCCGAGCTGCGGGAAATCAATCTTGTCCGCATTCTCCTGACGGTAAACAACGCGCTGTTCCTGCAAGTTGAAAGCCACCAACGAAAACTTTCCGATACGCGGCTCGCGCGAGATGCTCCGCAGAATGGAAACCAGGGCCGTCGTGTCCATCGGTCGCATGGCTGCGGATTGGCTGTTTTGCGGAGCGAAATTGATCAGTACCTTCACGTTCAACGGGGCTTCCGCGCTGGCGCGTTCCACCGGGGGTTCATCCTTAAAGAATTCATTCTGCGCGGCAACAACTTCTCCGGCCGGGATTCCAAGTTGAATCTGCCGATCCTTCGAAGATAGCGCGGCGTCCACATCCCAGTATCCGGAACAGACGCGTTCTGAGCGGTCGCGCATCAGCCAATCGACGTGGTACTTGCCCTCGCCCACATCAAAGGCTCCCTGCAAGTAGGCATCTCCGGACGCCTCTTCGGAAATCTGGGGCACCTTGACGCGCTGCACGAAATAGGAGGGTTCGTCCTTACGGTTTTCAGGGATGACTCGGAACAGGATAGTCAGAAGGTTTTCGCTGCCGGCCAGTTCCCGCATTGGAACACTTACCTCGTAGCCAGCGTGGAAGCGAAGGTCAAAGCCCATTCCAACCTTGCTAGGAGTGACGGAGCACGGCAGGTCGTTGCGGACTTCGCCTGCCTCAAGGACAGCCATGTCCGTGTTGAATATGCGGACGGCCCCACCTTCAGCACGGGCCAGCGGAAGCTGAGCGTGAACTGGCACGCACAGGATTAGTAACGCTGCAGCTCTGGTCCCGATAGCGAGCAGCTTTACCTTTTTCCGTATTGGGATGCGCCAAGGCACTTCTATCCTTCTGGATGCTGACTACCCGGCCAAGGCTCAGATTTTTTCTGTAGATCCGCCGAAAAGCAGCTCGATACAGAATTATCCTCTTTCTCGCAGAAAGTGCAAGAGGTAGTTTTATTTATGCTGCAACTGAAGTCCTTTAAAAATGCTCCAATGTAGAAGCGATGGCCTCCATGTCTCAATATTTACAGGTGTGCAGAGCCGTCGAGGCTGAGTTTGAACGCAACCGGGAGATTTACGGAAGCCAGATTCAATGCCGGGCCGGCTGCTCGGAATGCTGCGGTCAGTTGTTTCAGATCACTGAAATCGAAGCTGCTTATATAGTGGATGGCGTTGGGCAGATGGAACCGGAGCTGCGAGAGGAACTGCAAGGCCTCGCCCGCACCTACCTCGAAGCACGCAAGCGACTGATCGGCACCGCAGGCGAACCAGAAGCTTGGGGCAGCCTGCCACCTCTCGGAACGCGTCTGGCGTGTCCCGCCCTAAAGGATGGCGTCTGCCGGATCTACGAGCATCGTCCTTTAATCTGCCGCAAGTTCGGTATCCCGCTCTACAATCCCGACAAACCGGGTCGTGTATTCGCATGCGAACTGAATTTTCGAAATGGCGATGAGATTTGCGACAGCCAACTGGTACAGATTCAAACTGGAATTCACGAGCGCTGGAAGCAGGTTCAGGCGGATTACAACGAGCGTGGGGGTTACCGCGATCCCGAGCCGATCACGGTTGCGCGCGCCATCCTCGGCCCTATGTGGTAAAGTGCAAGCAATATGGCAGCTCGCAGCGTTAATAAAGTAATACTCCTTGGACACATCGGCAAGGATGCCGAGACGCGATTCACCCCGTCTGGCGCTTCAGTCGCGAACTTCACACTGGCAACAAACCGCCGTTGGAAGGATAAGCAGACTGGAGAGTGGAAGGAAGAGACGGACTGGCACAAGATCACCATGTGGAGCGCAGAGCACGTGGCTCCGTACCTCCTCAAAGGTAAGCAAGTCTACGTCGAAGGCCGCATCCAGAACCGCAGCTATGACGATAAAGATGGACAGAAGCGCTACGTTACCGAGATCGTAGCCGACGATGTCATCCTACTTGGTGGACAAGGCGGACGCGGTCCAGAAGGCGGCGGGGACGAATTCGAACAGCGTGGCAGCGGCATGCAGTCATCACCGCGCAGCGCCCAGCGCCAATCTCCGGCATCGCACAACGCGGATCCGGGCTTCCCGCAGGGTGTTACGGACGACGACGTTCCGTTTTAAACGGCCGCTATTCCAACTCTTCCAGTGAGACGAGTCCGCGCTTGAGTGCTTGTACGATTGCCTGAGCGCGATTCTCAACCTGGAGTTTAGAGAACACATTGCCGACGTGTGTCTTCACGGTTTCATCGCCGATGGAGAGGGCGTCGGCAATTTCTTTGTTGGACCGTCCAAGCGCAAGCTGTCGCAGGACTCCCATTTCGCGCGGCGTCAGATCTTCGTGGGGCGCCGTGGCGTGGATAATCTGTCTGCTCACGGAAGGATCGATGTAGGTCTTGCCGCGGGCAACAGCACGAACGGCCGCCAGCAGGATTTCAGGTTCTGCATCCTTGCGAACGTACCCGGCGGCGCCGGCGCGTAGGGCTCCCATCAAGCGTGCTTCATCGGTGGATGCCGTGAGTGCGATGACCTTCACTGAACGGGCGCATTCCATAATGCGACGGATCGTCTCAATGCCGTCGATTCCACCCGGCATCAGCAAATCCTGCAGCACGATTTGCGGTTTCCATTCGCGGATCTGCGCTAGCAGGTCTTCGCCGCTGTTCGCGATGCCAACCACTTTCAGGTCCGGGAATGATTCAAGATATGCTTTTAAGCTGCGCGAGACTACCCGGTGGTCATCCACCAGGGCTATGGATACGGACGTCATCGGGTTGCCTGCACACGGCGGTATGCCACCAGGTAGCGGACAAGACTGATCGCGCCGACTGTCATGAAGAGCCCCGTTCCTATTGAGTTCGTCGATACGAAGCCAGCGAGAGCAAGCACCAGCAACACGCCGCATGCGACCGCGCGACGCAAATATTCCCGGGGTGTTCCGGGGGTCGTGTATGGTAGCGAGAACACCACTGACGTGCCACAACCAGGGTGACTAACCAACTCGAACTTTCCCCCAAACTCTTCGGCTCTCGCATGCATGTTGGCAAGGCCTTGACCTCGACTGCCCTGATTTGGGTCGAAGCCGGCTCCATCATCTTCTATTCTGAGTTCGAAATCCCCGAGCGTTGCTGTAAGCGAGACACTTACGTTACGAGCCCGCGCGTGCCGGGCGACGTTTGCCAGGGCTTCTTGGGCCGCGCGTAAGATCGCTTCGTGCGCGCCCGGCGGCAGCGACTCGGTCGCAGGGAGGTTTCCGACCTCGAAATCCACCCGTGCGCCGGTCCGGAACCCAAGTGTCTCGCACTGCTTCTTGAGGGACTCGATGAGGCCGGCATTTTCGAGTGGCACCGCTCGCAACTGGTCAAGCATCACTTGCATTTCGGTCATTGCCTCACGGGCCGAGCTGCGAACCTGGTCCAACGCCTCTTTCGCGCCAGGCTGATCCTGCTCGAAGCGAGTCTGTACGGTCGCGGCCGCCGTTTGAATGACGAAGATCTGCTGCTTGATAGAATCGTGCAGGTCCCGTGCCAGGCGGTTGCGCTCTTCCAGCTTGGCAGCCTCGCGAATCTGCTGCTCATACTGCGAGCGCAGCCGTTCAGATGAAGCCGGAGCGGCACCGCCAAACAAGCTGAGCAACGTCCGGCGGGTGGTGTATTCGCCTTCGGACGTCAGCCAAAGATAGAAAAGTCCGTAGGAAACGACCCCCAAGAGCGAGTGTCAATGGCCTCGGGTCGCTGTCCAATGTCCATGGATTCAGTGTAGGAGGGTTCGCAGGATTCCACATCCCTCAGTAGTCGCAGGCGGGTGTCCCCTGTTCGGGGGATTGGTCACAATGTATGTATGCAATACGATGTGACCGCCATCAGCCCTGCCGAATTCCAATTGTCAGCGCTGACATGGCTGCAGTTCTCGGAGCCAAGCCACGCCTCAGTTTCCTGGCTGCGCAGAACGAAGCATGGTGGCTCACCGAGACGGCGACGCGCGTGCTGCACACCGCACATCATAGGACACAACTCACTGTGTGCCTGCGGCTGCTTCAGAAGCCGGTGCCCGCGACCTATGGACCCACCGCTGACGTGAGCTGGGCAGGAGCCGACCCTACTCTGACAGTCGAAGCAGCAGCCCGGAGCAAGATATCCTGAGCTTGTGGCCCTAAAACACTTCCTGCTGTTGTGTCTTATTTCGAGCGCTTGCCTCGCGGAGCCTTCATGGCGCGTCGCCGGGACTGTGAAACAGGGGGAGACGCTGCGGATCGAGGCGTCCGGTCTGACCGGAACAGAGGCACTCAGCGCCAAGCTAAAAGAAAAAACTATTCGCTTGTTTCCGAACGGTGCGCAGGATGCACTCGGACTGATGCCGATCCCCGTCGATCTAGTCCCAGGCAGTTATCGCATCTCAATTTCGGACCCGAGCGGAAAAGTCGTAAAGGAAATCCCGGTGAAGGTGCTCGACGCGCGCTTCCCAAAACAGAACATAGTTGCCTCCAAGCAGATGAAAGAGCTGAAGCCGCTTCCGGGCGAAATGGACGCGATGCGCGCGCTGCAACAGTCCGTCTCTGATCAGCGCCACTGGCAGGAGCCGTTCGTCAGCCCGACCTCAGGTTGCATGAACTCTCCTTTCGGCGTGCAGCGCCTTCACAACGGCAAGCCGACAGGAAACTATCATCGCGGCCTGGATTTGCGCTCACCTATGGGAACGCCCGTTAAAGCAATCGCCGATGGCGTCGTGCGGATTGCGAAAATGTACCAGTTGCACGGTGGCACGATCGGTATAGATCATGGTCAGGGCGTGGTGTCCAACTACATACATCTTTCCAAGCTTGCCGTCGCCGAGGGCGCGTCGGTAAAGCGTGGCGAGGTCGTTGCCTATGTTGGCGCCACCGGCTTCGCTACGGGCGCGCATTTGCACTGGTCGCTTTACGCTAACGGTCTCCCGGTGAATCCGCTGCAGTGGACTACTGCTACCCGCCCCTGCAAATAGCCCCTGGTCTTACGACCATCATTGCCGTCTTACGACCATCAGGGTCAGATCATCTGTCTTCGGACTCGTGCCGAGAAACGTTTTGTAGTCCGACAAAATCTCGTTTACGATCGAACTCGCAGTCATCCCGTGGCAGCTCTGCAGCAAGCTGCAAAGCCGCTCCTGTCCGTACTCGACGTTCTTCGAGTTTGTGGCCTCTGTTAGGCCATCGGTGTAGAAGACCAGACTTTCTCCGACGCCCAGACTCATACGGCGCGAAGCGTACTCGCCTGAGCAAAATAGCCCGATCGGCAGACCGCTGGATTCGACGAGCGCCGTCCCGCCAAAGCCAAGCCAGATCCCCGAACAATGTCCAGCATTGCAGATGTCCACTTCACCCGATCTGATCGCCCGCCCCAGGATCAGAGTCGCGTAGTGTGAGGGCAGCGTGCTTTCGCAAAAAACGCGATTAACGCGTTCGAGCATCTGCGGAAGTGGCAATTCAAGCGAGAGCAGGCTTCGAATCAGCGCGTGCAGATGTGACATCAGTAGCGATGACGCAACCCCCTTGCCCGAGACATCGCCCAATGCGAACACGAGGCCGGTCTCCAGGTTTACAAGATCGCAATAATCGCCACTGACAAGTCCGGCAGGTTCGTAGTGGGTTGCCGCCTCCCAACCGTCAAAGCTCGTAAAACGGCTGGGCAGCAGATGCGCCTGGATCAGAGAGGCGAGGCTGAGATCCTCTTCGAGTTCGGCCTGTTGTTTGGCACTAAGGTGATCGAGGCAAAACTTGAGCAGGGGATCGCAGAGCAGACGATCCCGCTCGATCGGCTCGTGGCATTCCTCGCATAGCCCAAAGGTGCCGCGATCAATTCGCTCCAGCGCGGAATCAACCTCCTGCATCAGTCGCAGAAGATTGTCCTTATCTGGAAGCGTGTGTTGGGCGGAATGCAGCTTCCGCCGCCGGTCCAGCAGTTCGGACCGGAAAACTCCGAGAGCAGCGTCAGCCATGGAAAGAACCTCCGCAATTGGCTTTTCTTATTTTAGCCCAACATATCAAGCGCGCCCTGCAGTTCGCTACGCGTGTGCATATCGCCAATACGCGTGCAGGCTTCGATGCCGGCTGCATAGATCTGGCGAGCCTCTTCGATATTGCCGGCTTTTTCGAGCGCCTGGCCGCCGTGGAAATAGGCTGCCACGTAATCCGGATTGTACTCGAGGATTGTGCGGAATTCCGTGACAGCCTGGTCCAGTTCACCGGCACGGACGTATTCCATTGCGACGCCGTAGCGGGCAAAGGAATCCTTGGGATTCTGCGACAACATTTGTTTCAGTATTTCCAAACGGGAGTTTGACATAGGTAAGCGCTGCTCCATGCTAGTATAGCGGCGTGGCATGCCCGTTTTTCCAGCCTACCGTAAAAATGCAGGACTGGCCTGCATCGCCTCGCATGCCTTTGGGCGATCCCTACGAGGGATTATGCTGCGCACCAGGCGGTGGATCGAATCCGGCAGGCGAGGTGCTGCGTGAGTACTGCAATTTCGGCTATGCACGCGGTCGCTGTGATCGTTTTCCTGCAGACGAGAAAGTGGATGCAGTGCGGATCACAGGCTGGACTGCGCCTGACGGAACCACGGATTTTCAGTATGTACTGGAGGGCAATCATTCGCCCCTGGAGCACGGGCGAATTAAGGTCGGCGGATCTGCCCCGGAAGCTGTAATGCGTTTACTGCGAGCGTTCGCGGAAAGCTATCTAAAATGACGAGAGAACCTCTGTTGATTGGAAAAGCCGTGCGGGAGTCGATGTCAGAGTTGTCTGAGCTTGCCCTGCCGAACGATGCCAATCCATTGGGCAACCTGCTGGGTGGCAAGGTGATGCATTTGGTTGATCTGGCGGCCTCGCTGGCTGCTGTGCGTCACGCGCGGCGACCGTGTGTGACGGCATCGATAGACCACATGAACTTCCTGCATCCGGTCCATATCGGGCAATTGCTGGTGCTGCGCTCCAGCGTCAACCGGGCCTTCCGAACCTCGATGGAGGTCGGGGTGAAGGTGATTGTCGAGGACCTGCGCACAGGTGATCTGCGCCACACGTCGTCTGCCTATCTCACGTTTGTAGCGATCGATGAGCACGGAAACCGCGTGCCGGTTCCGCCAGTGATACCGGAAACTGAAGAGGAAAAAAGACGTTACCAGGAAGCGGGAAAGCGCAGGGAATACAGGCTGGATCTGAGAAACAAAGGTAGGGGCATCTAGAGATTGACGACTCCGGGCAGGAATCGTCAATCATCAGAACAGAAGATTATGCCTTGTACAAATATTTAATGTTGGGTTTGTAAACCAACAAATTTGGCCCGTCTTCGCGATTTACCTTCAAGCAAGTTTTGTCATACCACTCGATGACCCCATGTAACTCTTCACCGTCTTTTAGCACGATGACCATTGGCGTCTTGCTTTGCATCTGTTTCGCGTAATAGAAATTCTCCGCATTCGTCTGTTCCGGTGGAACAGACTTCTTGCTGGCGGCAACAGGCGCCCGACGAGCTGAACTGGTCGGTTCCTTGTCCTTGATCTCGTTAAGAGACGGACGGATTAATTTACGGTTCGCGGCCTCCACAGCGCCACTCCTTTAGAACGGGTATCTTCGGATCCTGATAACAGGAAGGGAACTTAGTCTGCTCTATTGATACCACGCCCGGAGATAAACATTCAAGGCTTACGTAAATCAACAGCAAATGCGTCCAGAGCTATGCTCTTTTGAATGTTTCGGCGCAGCAGGTCAGAGATCTCGTCGGCCTTCTTGACGGCGCGGGTAATCCACTCGAAAGAAATGTGGGGCGCCAGCGATTCGTATTCTTTTCGAAGATCAATGTTACGAATTCGCATCGCACCCCCTGAGGAGCCGTCTGTCCGCACCATTAGCAAATCTTCCAATAGTGAGTAAAGGACTTTCAGATAAGCGTCCAGCTTCTCGGTTTTGCTGCCGCCGATTTTCTCCGAAAATGCCGCCCAGGCCGCAAAAGGAGCTTGCCCGGCAGAAACTTTAAGCAGCGCCAGCATGGCGGTACGACGTCGGTCCCAGGCTTCGAGATCCAAAGAAACGGCTAGTCCAGGGCTTCCATTCGCGAGCCCAATGCGGCGTTCGGGATCCGAGAGCCCACGCGCTTTTACGAACTGGGTCATCTCTTCGCGGCTAAGAGCGGAAAAGTGTAACTGAATCGAACGCGAGCGAATTGTCGGCAGCAAATCGTACGGATTTTCCGCGGACATCAACAGAATCAAATACGGAGGTGGCTCTTCCAGCGTCTTCAACAGCGAGTTCGCGGCCTGCTCATTGGCGCGGTCGATATGATCGATCAGGAAAATGCGTCGCTTACCGTGCAGCGGCGAAAACTGCGCGCGCTCTTTCAGCAGACGCATCTGCTGAATCGAAATCTGGCGCAGCGGCCCATCGGGCGGAAAGGTCAGGAAATCCGGATTTGCGCCGAAAAACAGCGGTTCCTGCACACGCTTGTCGGAGGCCCATTTTTCGCGGTCGGCGATGATCGCGGTGTTGGCAGGCAGGCTGAGATCGTCCTGCTCGATTTTAGCTTCCCCGCCCAGCAACTCCGCCGCGAAACGGCGAGCCAGCGTCGCTTTACCCACACCCTCAGGACCTGAAAACAGAATTGTCTGGTGGATGCGCTCCTGCTGAATCATCTGCGCGAGTGCATCGGCCGCGGCGCTGTTTCCGTAGAAATCTTTAAACAAGCAACGCCTCCACGGCCCGCCAGGTTTCCTGGAACACAACTTCCGGAGGCGGCGTACCGTCGATGATTTTCATACGCGACTCGCGGGCTGCGATCGCACGGTAAGCGTCGCGGACTTTGTGATGGAACTCGACAGCTTGATCGTCCATGCGGTCCAGTCCACGCACTTTAGCTCGCGCCAAGCCCACTTCAACATCGATATCGAAACAGAGCGTGAGACGCGGCTGCAGGTCGCGGCAGGCAACATGATGGAGTTGTCGCACAACATCCTCGCCGAGACCGCGCGCGACTCCCTGGTAAGCAAGAGTCGAATCAGTATAGCGATCAGAGAGCACAATTTTGCCCTCACTGAGGGCCGGCGAGATGAACTCGTTGACGTTCTGTGCGCGCGCCGCAAAATAGAGCAGCATTTCGGCTGTGGGCGAAAGCTCCTGATGCGCGGGATCGAGCAGAATCTGGCGGATCTGTTTCCCAATACGCGTGCCGCCGGGCTCCACGGTTTCGAGCACTTCGTAGCCGAGTTCGCACAGTTTCTGCGCAAGCATGCGCATCTGGGTGGTTTTTCCGCTGCCGTCCGGCCCCTCGAAGGTGAGAAACAAGCCGCCGGCGAGTTTAGTCGTAGGCATAGTGAAACAGTTTTTTGAGGTCTTCCCAGGCTTCGCGTTTGGCGTTCTGGTTGTATGGCCGCAACAGGTAAGAAGGGTGGTACGTGACCATCACGGGTATATCGCGCCACTTGTGCCAGTTTCCGCGCAGCTTGGTAACGCCTTCTTTTTTCCCAAGCAGCGCGCGCGCAGCCGTACCACCCAGCGCGCAAATCGCTCTTGGCTCTAGCACGGCAAGCTGACGGAACAGGAACTGTCCGCAAATTTCCATCTCGTCCGGCTCCGGTGTGCGATTCTCGGGAGGACGACACTTCACCACGTTGCAGATATAAACGTCGTTGCGGCCGAGCGGAATGCCTTCCTTGCTCGACGTGTTTTCGATCATCGCAGTGAGCAATTGCCCGGCACGGCCAACAAATGGAATGCCCTGAGCGTCCTCATCCGCACCCGGGCCTTCTCCCACAAACACGATTCTGGCTCTCGCGTCGCCAACCCCGAAGACAATCTTGTTGCGCCCCGCGCACAAGCGGCAGCGGCGGCAATCGCCAATATCCGCGCTGATCTGTTCAAGCGTGTCGTTTTCCGGAGCGAGGCTGGGAAGGATGGTCATGGCTGGCGGGGGCGGGACTACGGGCTGTATAACGGGCGGTTCAACTGTGTCTAGAACAGGCGCTGCGACGACCGGAGCTTCGCGGCGATACAGATCCTTAACACCGAGGTCACGGTAAAATTCCAGATAGTCTCGCAGCAGATCCGGGTTCATTGCGCGGCGTGCAGGGACAAACGCAAGCCCTGGACCTGATCATAGATGCCGTTCGCGATTTCGCGTTTCGGAGCGCGCGGCAGCTTGACTGTTTCACCCGTGGCGAGCACCAGCACCACTTCGTTGTCGTCGGTATCGAAAGCGAGGTTCTCGCCAACGAGATTGCCTACGACCATGTCGCAGTTCTTCGATTTCAGTTTGCGGCGCGCCTCTTCGACCAGATTTTCCGTTTCAGCGGCGAAGCCGATCAGCATCCGGTCCCCCTTTTTCTGGCCGACTTCCGCGAGAATATCGGGGGTCGGATCGAGCGCAATCGACATGCGCATGGCAGTCTTCTTGACCTTCTGCGCCGGCACTGCGGCGACATGATAATCCGCAACAGCGGCCGACTTCACGATGATCGTCGCGGGTTCCAGATTGTCGAGAACCGCCTGGCGCATTTCCAGCGCCGTGCGCACGTGGATCACTCGAACGCCGCGCGGTTCAGAAAGATGAACAGGGCCGGAAATCAAAATGACTCGAGCGCCGCGAGCAGCCGCCACTTCCGCCAGCGCGTAACCCATCTTGCCACTGGAGCGGTTGGAGATGTAGCGCACCGGGTCAAGGGGCTCCTGTGTGGGACCAGCTGTAATCAAAACCACTTCGCCTTCGAGATCGTGGCGCGGAGTCGTTGTCGAACACACAGCATCGGCGATTGTGGCGGGATCCGCAAGACGTCCCGGACCCAGCGTGCCGCACGCGAGCAAGCCATCTTCGGGCTCAACAATGCGGTGCCCACGCTCGCGCAGAATCTCGATGTTCTTACGCGTGGCCGGATGATTCCACATGTTTGTGTTCATTGCGGGCGCAAGGACCACCGGCCCGGTGAATGCCAGATAAGTAGTGGAAAGAAAATCGTCCGCAAGACCGTGTGCAAATTTCGCCAGCAGGTCCGCCGTGGCTGGAGCCACAACGAGAAGGTCGTTCTCCTGTGCGACGCGGATGTGTTCGACGGAACTCGAGAGCACTTCATCGGAAGTACGAGCGCCGAACATGTCGGTTATGACTTTGTTGCCGGTAAGCGCGGCGAACGTGATGGGCCCTACAAACTCTTGTGCGTTGGCCGTCATGGCCACCTGGACGGAGTTGCCTCGTTCCATCAGGGTGCGCGCGAGTTCCGCGGCCTTGTAAGCCGCGATCCCGCCGCCTACGCCAAGCAGGATGTTCATTGGGGAGACTTACTCCTTGGCGTCCTGTGCTTCCAGTTCGGCATCGCGCGTGGTATCGGTGTACTTCACGAGACCTCGCCGGACCTCTTCCATTGAAGTCGTCGTGGCTTTGCGGGACGTGGTCGGCAAGAAAGACCGAGCGCCGCTCTGCAACTGGCGCGCGCGCTTCGCGGCGACAATAATGAAACGGTAGGTGCTGCGTTCCCGATCATCGGGAAGTGCAAATTGCGAATTTCTCGTTGTTACATCAGACATTTGCGAAACCTCGTTTAACTCTGACTCTCAAATGTTGCCAGGATCGGCTGAATCTCAGCTTCCATCCGCTTTACCCTGACACGCTCAGCCTGGATTATCGAACGTAGCGTCGCAACCGACGCATCCACTTCTCTATTCACCAGGATGTAATCGTAATTCCCGTAATTCTTGATCTCCCCGGCCGCTTCGTTCAGACGCCGCAGGATCACCTCATCAGGATCCTCTGAGCGCGCTCGTAACCTGTGTTCCAGTTCAGCCCGGGAAGGCGCCAGGATAAAGACACTTACGGCGTCCTTGATCCTGCTCTTCAATTGTTGCGCACCCTGCACGTCTATGTCGAGTACCAGATCCTTGCCGGCAGCCGCGGCGGTAGCCAGCATGCTGCAGTGCGTGCCGTAGTAGTTCCCAAAAACCTGCGCATATTCCAGGAACTCATTGTTCCGGATACGCTCCTCGAATTCTTCTCTACTGACGTAGAAATAGTTTGATCCTTCGTGCTCCTGACCGCGAGGTTGGCGAGTCGTGTAAGACACAGAAAACACAAGCTTTGGATCAGTCCGCAGCACTTCATTTACAATTGTCGATTTTCCTGACCCGGATGGGGCGGAGATGATGAAAACACAGCTCATTCTACGTTTAGCGCCTGTTCGCGAATTTTCTCGATATCGGATTTGACGGCCAACGCGAGATCAGTCAAATCGAGACCGATTTCGCCTATCCCGTTTGTTTTGGACAGGATCGTATTGGTTTCCCGATTCATTTCCTGAAGCAGAAAGTCGAGCTTCTTGCCCATTTCGCCGCCGGCCTCGAGAATGGTCCGGAGCTGGCCCGCATGGATTTTGAGCCTGGCGATTTCCTCACCGACGTCGCTGCGATCGACCAGAATCGCGGCTTCCTGCGCAAGACGCTGCGGCTCCACGCTGGTTGCACCGAGCAATTCACGCAAGCGCTCATTCAAGCGCGCCTGAAAAATGGGGACAGCGCGGGATCGGATCTCTTCCATGCGGACTGTGGCACGCTGGACGGCCTGATTGCGCTCCAACATGACCGCGGCAAGCTCACGGCCTTCGCGCTCGCGGAACCCATTCAGAACTTCCAGTGCTTCGTAGAGCAACTCTACAAGCATCTTCTCCGTTTGTGCGTCCGGCTCGGCTTCCGCGGATTCGCCGAGCATGCCCGGGATCCGCAACGCCGAATTCAGATCCGGTTCGCCGGCGAGATTATAGGCGCTGGAAATTTCGCGAAAGGCAGAAAGGTAAGCTTCCACCTGTCCCCTGTTCCAGGAGGCAACACCAGTTTCGCGAGAGCGGATGCGAACAATGCGCAGGTCCAGGTGCCCCCGAAATACGCGCTGCTTAACCGCGGCGCGCATCGCGGTTTCGAATGCATCCAGTTCGGCCGGAGTGTGGAAGTGCAGGTCCAGGCCCCGGTGATTCAGGCTCTTGATGCTCAGGACGATCTCGCCGTCGGGCAGAGATTTGCGAACACGGGCATAGCCGGTCATGCTTCGGATCATGGGTTCACCAACGGATCAGCTTCCAGGAATTGGAGTTCGTGGAGCCTCTGATAGACGCCGCCGCTGCCAATCAGTTCGTCATGCGAACCGATCTCGCAGATGCGGCCGCGATCGATTACAACAATCTTGTCAGCGCGCCGGATCGTGGAAAGCCGGTGCGCAATTACGATGACGGTACGGTTCGACATCAGGTTCGCCAAAGCGCGCTGCACGAGCAGTTCAGATTCGGTATCGAGGTGCGACGTCGCTTCGTCCAGGATCAGGATCGGAGCGTTTCTCAGAATGGCGCGGGCGATCGCAATGCGTTGCCGTTGACCACCGCTCAGGCGTGTGCCGCGTTCGCCGATAATCGTTTCGTATCCATCGGGCATGGCCAGAATGAATTCTTCCGCGAGCGCGTTGCGGGCTGCTTCTTCGATCGTTTTGCGGTCTGCCTCGGGATGGCCGTAACTGATGTTCGCCGAAACGGTATCGTTAAACAGGAACGTGTCCTGCGCGACGATTCCGATTTTGCTGCGCAGCGACGCCAACGTGAGATCTTTCACGTCCTTGCCGTCAATAAGCACGCGGCCTTGAGTCACATCGTAGAAGCGCGGCACCAGATTTGCGAGGGTCGATTTCCCCGCCCCGCTGGGCCCGACAATCGCGACAATCTGGCCGGCCTTTACTTCGAGCGTTAAACCCTCCAGCAGGAACCCATCGGGCGAAGTGGGATAGCGGAAATTGATGTTGTCGAATAAGATGCCCTGCTCAAAGCGCTCCAGACGCACTGCATCTGGCTTCTCGCGGACTTGCACCTGGCGATCGAGATATTCAAACACCTTCTGCGATGCGCCAAGTGCCTGCTGGAAGATATTGTGAATGCCGGTGAGCCGCTTCACTGGCTCGTAGAGCATCAGCAGCGCGATTACAAAGCTCATGAATTCGCCCGTCGTCATCGAGCCGGCTTTGATCTGCGTGCGGGCGTAGGTAAGCAGTCCGACGATCGTGAGTGCGCCGAAGAATTCGATGATCGGTGAGGTCAGCGATTGCTGCGCAACATATCGCAAATTGCTGGAGCGGAGCTTTTTCGAAGCGCTGTAGAACCGCTTTCCTTCATACGCTTCCGTGCCAAACGACTTCACGACAAGGTGTCCACTGAGCGTTTCCTGCAAAATCTGATTCAAATTCGCCGTGTCGTCCTGGGCTTTGCGGGTACTGCGGCGGATGCGCTTGCCGATGCGTGCGGTCGGAATCAGCACGAACGGCAGGAGCGTGATACTGACCAGAGCGAGCTTCCAATCGGTCTGAAGCACCACATAAAGCAAGGCGACTGCGGAGAAGCTCTGGCGCAACCAGTCGGCGAGAATGTGCGAGGTAGCCACCTGGATCTTCTCGATGTCGTTCATGATCGACGACATCAGCTTGCCGGTTGTGTTGAGCTCGTAAAATTCGGAATCCTGCCGTAGGACGTTTTCAAAAATCGTCTGTCGCAGGTCCATGATCGCGGAGCATCCGACGCGATTCACAAGATAGTTGCCCAGGTAGTCGCAGACACCCTTCAGAAAAAACACCGTCAGGATACCGAAGGCCACGATCGTCCAGATGTTATGAAGGAACGACGGCGCCAGTTGCTGCAAAAAGACTTCTTTTCCAAGCAGCGGTACGGTGAATAGCGGCACGGGGAGATCGGGCGCACTGGGGTTCAGCACACTATCGAGCACCGGCTTGATCAGCAGCGCGGTCAGCCCCTGCATCGCACCTACGCAGGCCATCAAAAGGACCGAGCCTGCAAGCAGGTGCCAGTAGGGTCGAACAAACTTCAGGATGCGAAACAGTTCTTTCACGCCACCACCCTCAGGCGATCCAGAGCTTCGATCACCTGGAGCGTTGTCACCGAACTGATTGGACCGTCAGCAATAATCGTTTCCGAGCGCACTCTCCATGGCGCCCAAACAACGTGATCAGACGGTCCGAAAATAACGGCCAAGGGGATTCCGAAAGCAGCCGCCATGTGGGCGGGTCCGCTATCGTTGCCGATAAACATTGAGGCGTTGCGCAACAGAATCTTAGTCTCAGAAAGCGGCGCGCCGACTGAGGTCCGAAATTCAGAGAAGGCCGACAGATTGTCTCCGGGACCGCCAATGAACACCGGGTCGAGGCCGTTCGATTTCAAGTGACGCGCAACTTCGAGAAAACCAGCCGCAGTCCAGGTCTTGTCAGGAGCGGAAGCAACCGGATGGATTACGGCGTACGCCTTTTCGACAGGACGAACCTCGGCATACAACCGGGCGCGTGGGACTTCGGCTTGCGGCACACCCATATGAAACATCGCCGAGGCGAGGTGTTCCGCTGTGTGTACCTTGCGATCTACGCCTAGAATTTCCTGAGCACGCGGAACGCGGATACTGTAGGCCCAGGCAGCGCGGTAATGCGTGAATCCGGCCGTAGCATCAGCTCCGGAGAATTCAGTGAGGATCAGGCTGCGCGTCCCGCCGTGAAAGTTGATGCATAGCCGCGGCCGCCACGACATGAGCGGCGGGAGGTGCGGCGAGAACAGACGATGCACGTTGGGATTGCCCTCAAACAGAGGAGCAAAGCGGTTCTCGACAACTACCCCAACCTGCAGATCTGGCCGATAAAGTCGAAGCAGTTCAATCGCCGGGGTAGTCAGGACACAGTCCCCGAGTGAGCGAAGACGGACGATCGCCACCTTCGCAGCGCGAGGCAGACAATCCAGAACCTTATCCATTCCTAAGCCGGTCTACTCTTCCACCCGTGCTTCATCAATCAACATCACGGGGATGTCTTCGCGAATCGGGAAGACGCGCTTGCACTGGGCACACTTCAATCCCTGATCGTTGTTGACCAGTTCCAGCGGCGCTTTACAAGCGGGACATACAAGAATTTCCAGAAGATCTTTGCTGATAGCCATCGGGCCTTAAGTTTATCAGTTAGGGCGGATCGATGCCGCCCTTAACCTATTTTTTCATTTCAGCGCGGGTCTTGGCCACTACTTCGAGGAACTGTTTGGCGCGTTCTTCGAATACTTCGTACTTGCCTTCGGCGATGGTCTTGGCGTCGACCAGTTCGCCGCCAACGGCGATAGCGCAGGCGCCCGCCTTCAGGAAATCGGCGGCAGTATCGAGGTTGACGCCGCCGGTAGGAATCATTTCGATCTGCGGGAACGGTCCCTTCAGCGCCTTGATGTACTTGGCGCCGCCTACGTTGCCGCAGGGGAAGACCTTGACGATGTCGGCGCCGGCGTCCCACGCGGTCAGGACTTCGGTGGGGGTCAGCGCGCCGGGGCAGATGACCTTGCCGTAGCGGCGGCACATCTCGATGGTGGAAACCTTCAGCGACGGTGTGACGAAGAACTCAGCGCCGGCCAACATGCAGGCGCGAGCAGTTTCAGGATCCAGCACAGTGCCTGCGCCCAGCACGATCTTGTCGCCGAACATGTCAGCGACCTTTTCGAGAGCTTTGATGGCGCCCGGAACTGTCATGGTGATTTCGGCAGCGCGGATACCACCGCGATAAATAGCCTCAATCGCCTTCACGGCGCTCTCCGCACTATTGGTGCGCACCACTGGAACGATGCCAATATCACGGATAGCCGATAGAATAGTCTCTTTTTTCATGACCTTTTGATCTTATCAAACGGGTTGTTTACAGTGGGCGGATTCTCCCCTGTGAGGAATGTATCAGCGACAAACGCTCCAGCGGGATCTGCCATAAATCCGGCGCGAGTGAATAGCCGTTCGGAACGCCGGAGCGTAACGCGCCGAACGTTTGCCGAATGTTTTCGGCGGTGCGATCTTCGCCGAGATCGACCGCCAGCACCATGTTCGTAACACCGGACTCACGTGTGCGCTGCGTTTCCAGCCAGAGCACGTCCGGTGCGACGCCTTCTGTCGTCAGCTGCTCAATCGTAGCGGGCAGGGGCGTGCCGGCCACATGGGCCAACATATCGAGCGCGTCCTCTTCCGGAATACCCTGCGAAACCAACCAGCGTGCCAGCGCGCCAAATTCGTTCGACAACGGCTTGGTGTGAATGTTGATCCAGTCGCAGTGGTAATCGAAATACGTGAGATCCTGGCCCGTCATGCGTGTGAGCGTGGGCGTGAGGCAATTGAGCCCCACTTCCAGTTCCGCTGCGCGTACTGCACCCGCGGCTGGCTCCAGAAGCTTCAGAATGCTGTGCGTGCGGAAGCGGAAGACAGCATCGATCGCTTCTTCGCCAGTGAGCGTGAACATGGCAGCCAGCCAGCGTTCCGGAGTGAGACTCAGGTTTTGGAAAGCTTCCAGGTCGACGTCCGACTCGCGCGCCGCTCGCACACAGTGTTCGCAAAAACAGGCCAGCAGTTCGGGTGGATTCGTAGCGGGTGAATCGAATCCCACGCGATCAAAAAAGACGCCATCGTAGATGCCCCCCTGGACCACAGGAGCGAGCGACTGCATGATTTCGGACAGGGCGCCCGGACGGTTCGGACATTGCCCGGGACCCAGCAGCGGATGATTCAGAAACAGCGCCGCGCCAATGCGATCTGCCTCTTCCGCACACGCCTGCTCAATCGAGGTGGGCAAGTCTCCGCCCAGCATCACAGCGGAAAAAGGAAGGATTTCGGAAGCGGCACGCAGACGGGCCTCAGCGGCCTCTGGCGTCAGTTCGCCCGAATAAGAACCAGGCAGCAGATAAGGAACAGCAAAGACATCGGGCATGTATTACTCCAGGGAGCGTACGCGAATATCTCGGAATTCCACGGAGACGTCATCCATGTGGATCTGCAGACCGATCCTGCCGGGCTGCAGGAGTTCCGCGGGCAGTTTGTTCGTTTCGGCCACTGTCTCTCCATCGATACGAGTCACACACTTCGATCCGCGATAGCGCTCCTTATATTCTCCCGAAATTCGGCTGCGCTGGATGCCATAGATACTGCCGGTGGGAAATACGCTATCGACAGGCGAGTAGATCTGAACTTCAAAACCGCGGGGCTTCTTCAAATCCGGATCACCGCGCAGTTTCCAGCCATTCAGGGTTGAACCATCGAACAGTTCGAAGAATTTGTGGCGCCGGCCCAGATCGGCAATGCGAATGTTGCGGAAGGCGGCTTTGTGCCCCATGTCCGGAAAACCAATAAAACCGCATTTCAGGCGCTGGCTCAGTTCCGGATTTGCGCCAAGGTCCACGTCCTGCACAAGCACGCCGTCGATCGAAGCTTTGAGGTGTTCGCCGTCAAGCACGATATCGACACTGTGCCACTTTTCAAACGAGGGTGGCAGTGGAGTCCTGAGCTCCGCTGCGGAGCAGAGCACTGCCATCGAAAGCAACAGCGCAAGAACTCGCATGTTGAATTACGGGTTTGTGACGAAGAGTCGCAGCAACTGGAACGAGAGCCAGCCGACTACACCGGCTGCGGGAATCGTGAGAACCCAAGCCCACATGATGTTTGCCGCGATGCCCCAGCGTACTGCTTTCAGACGCTGGATGGAACCCACGCCAGTTATCGCACCAGCGATCACATGGGTCGTGGACACAGGCATGTGCAGTCCGGTGGAGAACAGAATCGAAAGCGCAGCCGCTGTTTCGGCGCAGAATCCGCCACGCGGCTTCAGACGCGTCAGTCTGCTGCCCATGGTGTGGATGATCCGCCACCCGCCGCAGAGTGTACCTAAAGCAATGGCTGCATGTGCGGAAAGGATGACCCAGGTCGGTACGGTGAAGGCCGTCAGGTAACCCGAAGTAACCAGCACGCCGGTGATGATGCCCATCGTTTTCTGTGCGTCATTAGTTCCATGCGAGAAGCTGAAAATCGCCGCCGAAGCCAACTGTAGCTTACGGAAATACACATCCATTTTTTTTGGAGTGGAGCGACGGAAGATCCAGTAGATAGCGATCATCATCCCGTACGCGAGCACCAATCCAAGCACAGGCGCAATTACGATGAACAGCAGGGTAAGAATCCACCCGCTTGCGATAACTGCGTCAAAGCTGTGTTCCCAACCGCGCAAATACGCAACGCGGGCCATGGCAGCGCCGGCATATCCACCGAAAAGCGCGTGCGAGGAACTGGTCGGCAGACCGTAGTACCAGGTAATCAGATCCCAGACGATCGCACCCGTGAGTCCTGCAAGGATCACGTACGGCGTAACAATCGACAGGTCAACCATGCCCTTTCCAACGGTCTTGGCAACGCCTGTACCGAATGTAAAAGCCGAAACAAAGTTAAAGAAGGCCGCCCAAAGGACAGCCTGAAACGGAGTGAGTACTCGGGTGGCAACGACGGTAGCTACGGAATTCGCTGCATCATGAAACCCATTGATAAAGTCGAAAATCAGAGCGACCGCGATGATCACGACAGCTAGCGTTAGGACGGGATCCATGGGATGGCGTTAGCTGTTCTTGACCACAACGTTTTGAAGCACGTCCGCGACATCCTCGCAGCGGTCCGTGGTCTCTTCCAGAGCCTCATAGACCTCTTTAAGCTTGATCAGCTTGATCGGATCATGCTCGGAGTTGAACAGGTCAGCAATGGCGCGCCGAACCAGTTGATCTGCGATATCTTCCTGGCGATTGATTTCGATACAGTGCTCGATCAGCGGAGTATCTGCATTCAGAGCTTCGAAGGCCTTCTCCAGTTCGAGAGCTGAAACGTGAATCACTTTGCAGAGTTCCACGACCAGCGATGGAATAGTTTCCAGACGATAAGCCACCATCCGATGTGCAGCTTCTTCAATCCCATCCATGACATCATCCAGATGAGAGGCTACGCTGTGAATATCTTCCGGATCCAGCGGAGTAATGAACGTCTGATTGAGCTTGGTGAAGACATCATGAATGATTTCATCACCTTCCTGCTCTAACCGGACAATCTTTGCGGAGGCGGCCTCCAGTTGGGCGTTCCCCTTTTGTGCAGCATCGTAAAGTACAAGCGACGCAGCTGGAAATGAGTTTTGCTTGTTTTAAAAAAAGGGCGAAGAATTTTTCTTCGCGCGGCAGGAATCGCATAGTTCCTCAGAACTTGAGTTGCCTCAATGACACGTTGAAACTCTATCTTCTCACCCGCATCAATGTGCGGTCAATTACAACTGGGTTAACAATCAACTAATATCTGGTGAAGGTCCTCCGGCGCGTCTGGCGATTCCGTGCCTTCTGGGTCCAGAAAGCGCGGATCCAGCAGCCTTTGCGGCTGAATATTGCCCATTGCCGAGAGCATCGATTCCTGCAACCGCGGGTGTTCCTTCTCCAATTCCTTGAAGAATCCGCGCAGCGACTGCCGGACTGTGCCGGTTTTTTGCGAACATCCGCAGGGGATCACCGGAGCGCCCAGCGATGCGGCGTAGGCTGTCGTGATCGTCTCAGAAACGTACACCAGCGGGCGAATCAGCCGGAAGTCCTTGTTCTTTGAATAGGTTACGGCTGGAAGCGCGCTCAGCCGACCTGTGAACATCGCGTTGCGCAGGAACGATTCGCAGAAGTCGTCGGCGGTATGTCCGAAAGCAATGACGTTCGCGTCGAGACCCTTGGCCACCTCATAAACGGCGCGGCGGCGGAAACGGCTGCACATATCACAGCCGTGATCCGGTTGTTCATCGATAAGCCGGAAAGAGGGTTGATCGTGATAGTAGGTCCACGGGACGCCGCGCTCTTTCAGGTATTCTCCAAAGGGCTGAATCGGT
Source organism: Bryobacteraceae bacterium (assembly GCA_963793625.1). Classification (GTDB taxonomy): domain Bacteria; phylum Acidobacteriota; class Terriglobia; order Bryobacterales; family Bryobacteraceae. The sequence goes on from CAWCAT010000004.1 coordinate 193,784, forward strand.
TTGAGAAACTTGCCCTGTTCCACCGTGAAGGCGCATACAGAAAACTTGATGGGAGCGCGTTTCTGTAAAAGTAGCAGCGCTTCCAGCAGCGTGACGGAATCTTTGCCGCCAGAAAGTCCGACGGCGACGCGATCGCCCTCGCGGATCATCTTGAAGCGCTGGATTGCCTCGCCGACTTTCCGAAGAAGTGTTTTCTCAAGGTCCAAGACTCTATTATAGGTGGTTCGAAGCGGGGCCTACTGGAAGACCGAGAATGAACTGTGGGACAATGCGCCTAACCGGAAGGTGCGCGATGAGAAAACTTCTAATTGTACTGGCGGCAGTCGCCACATTGGCGGCGGAACCCCTGACGAAAAGTGAACGCGATCGTGGCATGAGCGAACTGCACGCAACGCGCAAGATGTTCCTGGATGCCGTGGCCGGATTGAGCGAGGCGCAATGGAGCTTCAAGGCCGCCCCGGATCGCTGGTCCATCGCGGAGTGCGCGGAGCACATCGCGCTTAGTGAAGACCTGCTCTTTGGCATGGCCACCGAGCGCGTTATGAATTCGCCTGCCGATCCCTCCAAAAAGGCTCAGGCCAAAGGCCGCGACGAAGAGATCCTGAAGGAGACCGCGGATCGTAGCAAGAAGGCCAGCGCTCCGGAAGCACTTAAGCCCAGCAACAAGTTCCCGACGCGCCAGGCGATCATCGATCACTTTAAGGCTTCTCGCGACAAGACTATTGAGTATATTCAGAAGTCCGACGCCGACATGCGCTCCCATTTCGGCGCTGCTGGTGGGGGCAAATTTCTGGATGCTTACCAGTGGATTCTACTGACATCCGCACATACCAACAGGCACGTGCAGCAGATTCTCGAAGTGAAGGCTGCTGCGGGTTATCCGAAGAAGTAGTACAGATTACTCGGCCGCAGCGAGGCGATCCAGGTAGGTTTTGCGGCTTTGCATAATCGCCCTGCGAGCTTCCATAGGTCCGCCCCAACCATCCATCGTGGTCTTTTTGCCTTCGAGTTCTTTATAGATGGTAAAGAAGTGCTCGGATCTCGCGTTTGACGTGCGGGAAAATCTGATCCATCGTGTGGACCTGATCGTAGCGCGGGTTCCGGGTGGGCACGGCGAGGACTTTCTGGTCTCCCTCAAAGTTGTCAACCATGTTGAGAATCCCGACAGGACGGACTTCGATCAGACAGCTGGTGATGCTGGGTTCGTGCACCAGTACCAACACGTCCATCGGATCGCCGTCGTCCGCAAGAGTCCCGGGATAAATCCGTAGTCGCCCGGATAGTGCATTGGGGAGTAGAGCGCGCGGTCGAGGCGAAACACACCCAAGGCTCCGTCGTATTCGAACTTATTGCTCGAATTCTTGGGAATCTCGACAATCACTCGGACTACTTCAGGGCACTGAGCGCCGGGATCCAGGTCACCAGCCTAGAGTAACAGATGGCTTGGGCGGCGCCAAAAGCGCTGACACACTGCCCGTACCAAAAATACCCCCAAAAATCCTAAATAGGTATTGCGTTCATTTCGAGGTTCGTGAGACACTCGCTTAGTGGATTTAACTGGCCAAAGGTGGAGCTAAGTGGACCAGGAACTCAAGCCGACGTCTTCCGGAGGTACCCCGCAGGGTTTACTCCAGGCTCGCGTCAACGAAAAGGGCCGTCTCAAGCTACCCGTGGCCGCGCAGCAATACCTTCGGGAATTTGGCGACAGCAGCGTTTTCATTACAAGTATTGATGGAGCCACTGCCCGAATTTACCCGAATTCGGTATGGGAAAGCAACCTGGAAATTCTTGGGCAGACACAAGATGACCCGGAAGCGACGGCGGATATCTACTTTCTCTCGCAAGCGTACGGGGAATCGATGGAGATTGATAGCCAGGGACGAGTGTTGCTGCCGACCAATCTCCGCCGGGAATTAAAGCTGGAAAACGAAGCTGTGTGGCTGGAACGGTACAAGGGCCGGCTGACGCTGTACAACAACCAGCAGTTCGAAGAACGCAAGCAACGCGCCTTGAAGCGTGTGAGCTTTATTCCAGAGCTGGAAAAGAAGGGTTTCCGGTAGCGGACATGTATGCACGTACCGGTGATGCTCGAAGAATCTCTGGAGTATCTGGCGATCAAGCCGGACGGAATCTATCTGGATGCGACGCTGGGTCTTGGCGGACATACGGGAGCCATCGCCCAGCGGTTAACGACAGGAACGGTAATTGGGCACGATCGCGATCTGGAGTCGATGGAGATCGCGAAGCGGAATACGGCCGAATGGGAAAGCCGGATTCGCTACTGCCACGGACGATTTTCTCAGTTGTCCTCCACCCTGCCGGCTTTAGGTTATGCCCAGGTCAACGGTTTATTAGCCGATCTGGGTGTGAGCCGGTTTCAGTTGACGGAGGCGGAGCGCGGTTTCTCTTTCATGGCCGACGGCGAACTCGATATGCGGATGGATCGCAGCTCGGGAGAAACAGCCGCCGACCTCGTCAATTTTACAGCCGAAGAGGCTCTCGCCAACCTGATCTATCAGCTTGGCGAAGAAAGGAGATCGCGGCAAATAGCTAGAGCAATCGTTCGGGCACGACCCATTCGATCCACGGGGCACTTGGCCGACGTGATCGCGGGTGTCGTGCCCCGAACGGGAAAAATTCACCCCGCAACCAGAACCTTCATGGCTTTGCGGATGGCAATTAACAGCGAACAGGAAGAACTAGACGCCCTGCTCGAAATAGCACCGAACCTTGTGAGACCCGGAGGACGAATCGTAGTGATTACGTTCATGTCGCTCGAGGACCGGAAAGTAAAACAGGCTTTTCAAGCGCTTGCTCGTGAGGGACGGGCGCAAATTCTGACCAAGCACGTGGTCACACCGGCTGAAGGTGAAGTTCAGCGCAACCCACCGTCGCGCAGTGCAAAATTGCGGGCGCTGGAAATGAAATAAGTGAAATACGATGGCAACACTGGCAACAATCTTCAACAGATTCACTTCGACTAAGGCTGATGTCGCGGTCCCCGCTGCTGCGGTGCACCGCCCCGCCGCGGACCTGTACCGCCTGCGGACCATCCCTAACGAAGACATCTTCTTCTTTGTCAAGACCATCGATAACGCGCGCGTAGTGCGTGAGGCCGACCCTGTCGCGCCTCAACGATGCTGGACAATGATTGCAGCGTGCGGGACAGCCGCCGTCATCCTTATCGGCCTGCTCCTGCCGGGCGCTTATGGCTTGCTGGCGGGTTACCAGATTCAGTCGCTGCGCGAGCAGCAACACCGGCTGGTAACGGAACGCTCCAACCTGGAGTTGGAAGAAGCGAAACTGGTGAGTCCGGCGCGATTGCAGGAACTGGCAACGATTCAGGAATTCATCGATCCGGCACCGGGCCACGTCGTTTATCTGACGCAGCAAGACTCTCTCGCGCTGAACGTCTCCAAGAAGTAGCAGCGTCCGTAAGGGTAATCCGAGGGAGCAGAAGCCATGAGTATGCCAGGCCTGGACTGGCTCCGATCAAAACTGCAATTGCATCATGCGGGTTCCGGAGAGAATCTGGAACACTCCGATCCGCGGCCGACCAATCGACTGCGGATCGTCGCCCGTTTGCTTCTTTTCTGGTTTGTTGTAATCTTCCTCCGTTTGGTCCAGCTGCAAATCGTGCGGCACGACGATTTTCAGCAGCTGGCACTTCAGCAGCACGAAGCAACCGTCGAGATCAACGCACCGCGCGGCACTATTTTTGACCGCAATGGACAGCCGCTGGCAATGAGCTTGCCCATCGATTCCATTTGCGTGAATCCGCTTAAGATTCCGGACCCCAATCTTGCCGCTGATCTGCTCTCGACCGTGCTCAGCCTGGATCGTGAAGAACTGCTCGGCAGGTTGATGCTCTACAGGAATTCACAAAAGCAGTTTCTGTGGGTTAAGCGAAAGATCACTCCCGAGGAAAGCACGCGACTGCGCAGCTATCGCTTGGACTGGGTGGAATTCCGCACCGAAAGCCATCGCTTCTATCCCAAGGAGGAACTCGCAGCGCACGTGGTCGGGAGCGTGGATCACCAGGAACACGGCACGATCGGACTGGAGCGCAGCTTTGAAGAAGATTTGCAGGGACGGCCGGGCACTATGCGTGTTGTTCGCGATTCGAAGCAGCGCGGCTTCGAGACCGTGGTCTCGACCGAACCCGTCGCCGGCATCAACATCACAACTACCATTGATGAACGCATTCAGCACGTTGTCGAGCGAGAATTGAAGAAGGCCGTAACAGAGAACAACTGCAAAACGGGCTCAGTGGTTGTAATGAATCCGCAGACGGGCGAAATCCTGTCGATGGCGAGCTATCCGACTTTCAATCCGAATGAGCCGATGAAACCCGGAGAAAACCAAGCGCCGCGTTTGAATCTGGCCGTTTCCGGACCATTCGAGCCCGGCTCCGTATTCAAGGTGATCACCGTTTCCGCAGCGCTCGAATGCACGCGCCTGCGGCCCGAGACCATCGTGAATTGCGGCAATGGCGTCATCAATCTGTTCGGGCGAGTGATCCATGATCACGACCCATACTCAGCACTGAGCGTCGCTGACGTGCTGGCGAAATCCAGCAACATCGGTGCCATCAATATCGGGCTGAAGGTCGGCGACGAGAGCATGCTCGATTACGTTTTGCGCTTCGGCTTCGGAAAGCAAACCGGAATTCAGTTGCCAGCCGAAGAACCCGGCCTGGTGCGCAAACTGAAAGTATGGTCGAAGAGTTCTATCGGTTCCGTGGCTATGGGACACGAACTCAGCACAACAACGGTGCAATTGGCCCAGGCCTGCTCCGTAGTTGCCAATGGCGGTCTGCTGGTGCGGCCCAAAATTACGATGAATGCCAAACCGGGTCGTGACCGTATCGAAATCCGCAATGAGGAGAAACCAAAACAGGTCCTCAAGCCGGAAACTGCAATCACGATGCGCCAACTGATGGAAGGCGTCGTGCTAGCGGGCACCGGCAAGAAGGCACAGTTGAACGGCTATAGCTCCGGTGGGAAAACCGGCTCGGCTCAGATTTTCGATTTCGAGACCAAAGCCTACACGCACCGTTACAACGCCTCCTTCATGGGCTTTGCACCGGTAACCAATCCTGCTGTCGTGATCGTAGTGACATTGAACGGAGCGGCAAAATATGGCGGTGCTGTGGCGGCTCCTGTATTCAAGGAGATCGCGACTGCCGCGCTGCGTATCCTGGACGTGCCCCGCGATCTGCCGGAAAACATGAAGCCACGAATCCAGGAAGAAGTCGAGACAGTCAATGACCTCTCGATCGCGGAACTGAGCCCCCAACCGGTGATTGAACCCGAACCACTGGCTCCGACTCAGGCCCTGCCTGTACTCGCTCAGCTAATCGGGCCCAAAGTGCCAAACTTCCAGGGAATGACGATGCGCGCGGTGCTCCAGACGACTTCGTCCCAAGGACTACCCGTGGAGATTTTGGGCAGCGGGATTGCTCGCACACAGATTCCTGCTCCAGGCGCGGTGTTACCGCCGGGAGAAAGGATTCGCATCCAGTTTGTCAGGTAGCACGAATTGCGAACTTCGCAAAATGATGACGGTCAGAGAGGTTCTCGAGGGCACGCGGCTGGTGAATGCGCTCACCGGAGAACTGGCCGCTTGCGCCGTCAGCGGACTCGAATACGACTCCCGCAAAATTGAGCCTGGCGCACTCTTCTTCGCATTCCCGGGCGCAAAGGCAGACGGACGCGAATATGCGCGTCAAGCCATCGAAAAAGGCGCATCGGGCGTCGTGAGCGAGTCAGCAAAACCGGCGGACTTTTCGGGGCACTGGATTCAGGTGGAACATGGGCGGCAGGCGCTTTCGCTCGCGGCGGGAAATTTCTACAACCACCCGGACCGGCATGTAAAGCTGACTGGAATCACGGGGACCAACGGCAAGACTACAACTTCTTATGTAGTCGACTCCATCCTAAGGGCCGCCGGCGCGATCACTTCACTGATCGGAACCATCGAGTATCACGTAGCCGGCGAAGTGCGTCCTGCTGTGAATACGACGCCGGAATCGCTTGACCTGTTGCGAATCCTGGAAGAGACTCGGCACAAGGGCGGCAGCCATGTCACAATGGAAGTTTCCTCCCACGCGTTGGCGCTGGGCAGGGTGTACGGACTGCAGTTCCACACCGCTGTATTTACCAATCTGACGAGAGACCACTTGGATTTCCACGGCACAATGGAAGAATATTTCCGGGCCAAGAAAGCGCTGTTTGCAGGCGCGGGTGGAACTACTCCGCAGTTTTCCGTCATCAATATTGACGACCCCTATGGCCGCCAGATCGAGTCCGCCGGCGAGTGCATTCGGATTGGTCTGGACAACAAGGCCGACCTGCGCGCGACACACATTTCGAACAGTTTCGCAGGGCTGCGCTTCGACGTGGAATATCGCGGCAACAAGTTCCCTGTGAAGTCGCCAATGGTGGGACGGTTCAACGTCTACAACATCCTTACTGCATACGGAGTGGGCCTGAGCTATGGCTTCGATGCGGACACGATCGCACGAGGCATCGCGGAGTGCCACGCCGTGCCCGGCCGTTTCGAGCGCATCGAAGAAGGACAGCCGTTCCTCGTGGTTGTGGATTACGCGCACACCGACGACGCTCTGCGCAATGTAATCGCGGTCGCGCGCGGTCTGAAGCCGCGACGCGTGATCACGCTGTTCGGCTGCGGCGGTGATCGCGATCGCGCCAAGCGTCCGCTGATGGGCAAGGCCGCGTCCGAAAACAGCGACTTCGTCGTGTTGACTTCGGACAATCCGCGCTCTGAAGATCCGCTGGCGATCATGAACGACGCGATGGTCGGCATTGCGCCGATTCGACACTCCGAACGTCGTCCGAACCCGATCGCGCTAAAGCGATTCAACTCGCGATCAATCGAGGCGCACGACCGGAGATATCGTGATCATCGCAGGCAAGGGGCACGAGCCTTACCAGGTGCTCAAGGACAGGACGATTCATTTCGACGATCGCGAAATCGCGCGCGACGTGCTGCGATCGTTCGGGTATGGAGAGGCAATAGCAGGTGACTCTGGATCTGGCACAGGTGGCGGCGGCTTTGGGAGTCGGACTTCCCTGCCCGCAACTGTCCGTGTCTTCGTGGAGCATCGATTCGCGCACGCATCGAACCCGGCGCGCTGTTCTTCGCACTGCGCGGACCGGCGCACGATGGTCACGATTATCTGGACGAATTTTCGCGAAAGGCGCGGTAGCCGCGGTTGTCGATCGACCGGTGCAGGCGGCGGGCCCGCTGATCCAGCGCCGAGGATTCGCTTGCGGCACTGCAGCAACTCTCGATCTGGCGCCCGCAGCAACTGGAACGGCGACATCATCGCGGTGACTGGCAGCGCGGGAAAGACGACCACCAAGGACGTCATCGCGCACATGTTGGGCGCGCGCAAACGAGTCGGCAAGACAACCGGGAATTTCAACAATCACATCGGACTGCCGCTCTCGATCCTGCGCATACCTGATGACGCCGAAGTCGCTGTGATCGAAATCGGCATGAATCACGCCGGAGAGATTCGCACGCTGGCCGAAAATGGCGCGGCCGCGACGTCGGCCGTGGTGACGAATGTCGGTTGGGCGCACATCGAAAACTTCGAATCGCATCGATGACGATCGCGCTCGCAAAACGCGAATTGATCGAAACGCTGTCCGGCGAGCGGCGTGGCCGTGCTCAACACCGATGACGAGCGCGTGCGGCGCTTCGCGGAAATCCACCCGGGACAAGTGATCACGTTCGGCATCGATAACGAGGCGCCGACATTCGCGCCGCCGATGTAACCTACCCGCCAAGGGTGCATGCTTCCGGGCCGCCGGCGTCGCGCTTTCGAGACCGCTGACGGGACCGCCACGGCGTGCTGCAATGTGCTGGCGGGCATCGCCGTGGCGCGCCGCGTGTACGGCATTCCGGCTGAGCGATCTGCTGGAAGCCGTGCGCACGTTGACGCCCGGCAAGATGCGCGGCGAGCGCATTTCAAGCAGACGGAATTACGATTTGGAACGATTGCTACAACTCCAATCCAGATGCGGCGCGAGCAATGCTGACCGTGCTGCGGGATACGCCGGCACGGCGCAGAATCGCCGTGCTGGGGGAGATGCTCGAACTCGGGCGTTGGTCTGAGCCGCTTGCACCGTGACGTTGGTCGTTTCGTCGCGGAGAGCGGGGTAACTATACTCGTTGGGATACGCGGCGCTGCGCGCTATATGGTGGAAGAAGCCATGACGGCAGGCCTGGCGGCTGACGCCGCGTTTTTTTTCGAGGACCCCGAAGCGGCAGGCGATTTCCTGCGCGCAATCGCCGGAGAGGGAGACGCCATCCTTTTCAAAGGCTCACGAGGGACACGCGTCGAGCGCGCCCTGGAAAGGTTCATGGCGTAAATAGATGCTTTACTGGCTGCTGTTCGAAAAACTTTTCCCTTACTTCGGCCCTTTTCGCGTCGTTCAATACGCAACGTTCCGGACGGCGTTCGCAAGCCTCACAGCGCTGTTTTTGTGCATCGTGCTGGGGCCGATGTTGATTGCCAAGCTGCGCGAATTTCAGATCGGGCAGCATATCCGCGAAGATGGTCCGAAGTCGCACCACAAGAAGGCCGGCACGCCCACGATGGGCGGCGTCTTGATCGTGGTTTCGATCGTGATCCCGACGCTGCTGTGGGCGAACCTGCACAATCAGTATGTCTGGATCGCACTGTTCGCCGTGGTGAGCTTCGGAGCGATCGGTTTCTATGACGACTTCACGAAAGTGAAGAAGATGCAGAACCTGGGACTCACGGCGCGGAAGAAATTGTTCCTGCAATCTCTCGCCGCGATGGTCATCGGCTTCTGGCTGCTGGCGTTGCACGCGCAAGGGCACATACTCGACAGCGATGAACGTGCCGTTCTTCAAGACGTTTACGCCCGACATGTTGATCGACAGCCTGCTGCACAACCCGTGGACGTATCCGCTGGCATTCATCTTCTTCTTCGGATTCATGTTTTTCGTGCTGGTCGGCTCCTCCAACGCGCGTAAATCTGACGGATGGTCTGGACGGCCTGGCGATCGGGTTGATGATCATCGCCGCCGGCGCGATGACGATCTTGAGTTACGTCAGCGGCCACCGCGAGTTCTCCAAGTATCTCGGGCTCGCGCGCCAGCCCGGCGCGCAGGAGCTGGCTGTATTCTGCGGCGCCATGACGGGCGCTTCGATCGGCTTTCTGTGGTGGAACGCGCATCCTGCGGAAGTATTCATGGGCGACGTGGGATCACTTGCGCTGGGCGGCGGATGGGCGTAATCGCGGTCCTGATCAAGCAGGAGATCCTGCTGATTTTCATCGGCGGCGTTTTCGTACTGGAGGCACTCTCGGTGATCATTCAGGTGGCGAGTTTCAAGATGCGCGGCAAGCGCATTTTCAAAATGGCGCCGCTCCATCATCATTTCGAACAGATCGGCTGGGCGGAGTCGAAAGTCATCGCAAGGTTTTGGATTATCGGACTGGTGCTGGCGCTGTTCGCGCTCACCACGCTGAAGTTGAGGTAGAGGATTGAACGTCGCAGGGGCAAATGTACTCGTTGTGGGAATGGCAAAGTCCGGGGTCGCTGCCGCGGAACTGCTGGCCGGTCATGGCGCGCACGTGCACGCCACGGATTCCAGACCGCTGGCAGAGTTAGGTGACACCGCTGCCGCGCTGGAGCGTATCGGCGCGGGATTCAGCCTGCAGACGCCGGCGCTGTTCGAAGGTCGCGACCTGATCGTGATTTCGCCCGGCGTTCCCGCGGATATTCCTGAACTCGTGGACGCGCGCAAGCGCGGCATCCCGGTGATTGGCGAACTCGAACTCGCGTCCTGGTATTTGCAGGGTCCATCGATCGGCATAACGGGCGCGAACGGAAAGACGACGACCACAGCATTGATCGGCCATATCCTGCGCGAGTGCGGCATTCCCTGCCAGGTGGGCGGAAACATCGGCACGCCCCTGCGGCAATGGTTGCGGACTCCCGGCCGGAGCAGTGGAACGTGCTGGAGCTGTCGAGCTTTCAGCTGGAAACGATCGATACGTTTCGCGCAAAGATCGGGCTTGTCACCAACATCACACCGGATCATCTGGACCGCCATCACACGATGGACGCTTATGTCGCGGCGAAGGGTCTGATCTTTCAAAATCAGACTGCGGAAGACTTCGCAGTGCTGAACGCTGATGACCCGACCTGCCTCGCATATGCCGGCACGGTGCAAAGTCGCGTGCTGTGGTTCAGCCTCGCCAAACCGGTTTCACCGGGATTGTGGCTGGAGCGGAGCAAGATTCTGTTCGACGGCGAACTGCTGATGGACGCCGCCGAAATTCCACTGCGCGGGCGCCACAACATCGAGAACACGATGGCCGCCGCTGCTGCTGCCCGGCTCGCAGGCGCGAAACTAAACGACATCGCTGCGGCTGTGCGCAGTTTCCCGGGCGTCGAACATCGTCTCGAATTCGTGCGCACTGTCCGGGACGTGGCCTACTATAACGACTCGAAAGCAACGAACGTCGACGCGACGATGAAGGCCGTGGATGCGTTCGAAGGCGGACTCTGGATCATTCTGGGTGGCAAGGATAAAGGTTCGGACTACCGGACCCTGCGGGAGCCGTTGCGTGCGAAAGCGCGCGCTGCGTTGTTGATCGGAAAGGCAGCGCCGATCATCACCGAGCATCTCGGCGACGCAGTGCCTATCATCCAGTGCGGCGATCTTGCGACAGCGATCTGCACCGGTTACAAATCCGCTGCTGCTGGGGAAACAGTATTACTGGCGCCAGCCTGTGCGAGCTTCGATCAATTCCAGAGTTTCGAGCATCGCGGCAGAGTTTTCAAGGAACTGGTCGCGGGGTTGGAGGAATAGATGGCACTGCGACTCCGCCAGGATTGGACGCTCTTCTTCACCATCGTGATGCTGGTCTGCTTCGGACTTGTAATCGTGTATAGCGCTTCCTCGATGGTTGCGACACTAAAGTACAACAAGCCGAGCCACCACTTCCTGGTCAGACAGGCCGGTTGGGCGGTGGTTTCGTTCTGCTTCCTGATGTACTTCAAGCTGAAGGATTATCGCGACCTGCGCAGCCCAATCTGGGCGTTCGGATCCTTGAGCGTGGTGCTATTTCTGCTTGTGGTGGTCTATTTCATGGATTCATCGACGCACCGCTGGTTCCGCATGGGATCGTTTTCATTACAACCTTCCGAATTCGCCAAACCCGCACTGATCATATTTCTTGCATGGTTCGTCAGCAGGCGGCTGGCGGTGATCAACAGCAGCCACACACTGCTGCCGGCAGGCCTCGCGCTCGCGGTTATAGCGCTCACTGTCATCGTCGCGGACCTCGGCACTGCATTAGTTCTGGTTAGCACCGCCGCAGTCGTGTTCTTTGTCGCAGGCTTGAAACTGCGTTATTTCGGGTATGCGACGATGGCCCTGGTGCTATTAGTAATTGGCGCCGTGGTTACCAAACCGTACCGGCTCAGCCGCGTAATCAACTACGTTGATCCGGATTACACCTTGCTTAGCCTTGTCGATCCGCAAGGCAAGGTCAAGGCCTATTCGCAGAGTACACTCAGCGCCCGCGACACCAGCTATCAGGCGCGCCAATCGAAAATTGCAATCGGCTCGGGCGGCCTGGTTGGTGTTGGCTTGATGCAAGGTATCCAAAAGCTGCTCTACCTCCCTGAGGCTCACACGGACTTCGTATATGCCGTGGTCGGCGAAGAGTTAGGCCTGTTGGGCTGTTCGGCACTGCTGCTTGGATTCGGCGTGATTCTGTTTCGAGGCTATCGTCTGTTCTGGGTTGCGCCTGACGATTTCGGGCGTTATCTCGCGCTCGGAATCACAACCTCTATCGTGATCCAGGCGCTGATTAATATGAGCGTCGTACTCGACCTTGGCCCGACGAAGGGAATTCCGTTGCCGATGATCAGCAATGGTGGAAGCTCGTTGTTGAGTACACTGATGTCTCTCGGAATTCTGCTCAGCGTGAGCGAGCATTCGGCATGAGTCTGGCGCGGACGTTCCTCATGGCCGGCGGCGGAACTGGGGGACACGTAATTCCGGCGCTGGTGGTGGCTCGAGAATTGCGGCGGCGAGGGCATGTTCCTTTCTTTATAGGAACGCGTTCCGGCTTGGAAGCGAAGCTCGTGACGGCTGAAGGATTTCCGATCGAGTGGATTGAGATTGGCGGATTGAAAGGCGTGGGTCTGGTGCGCACACTAGAGACGGCACGGCGATTACCGCTCAGCGTCTATGTGGCCTCTGGGCAAATTGCTGCGAGGCGCCCGGCGGCCGTGTTCAGTATGGGCGGCTATGTCGCAGGGCCAGTGATGCTGGCTGCCTGGCTTCGGCGCATTCCGATGATCCTGATGGAGCCTAATGCGCGCCCTGGCTTTACGAATTTGAGAATGGCGAGGTTTGTCAAAAAGGCGCTGGTGAGTTTTCAGGAGGCCGCGCGCTTTTTCCCGCCCGGTGTGGCCGAGATCACAGGGCTGCCCGTGCGGAAGGAGTTTTTCGATTTACCAGCAAAGCAACAGGGCAGCGTGTTCAACGTGTTGATTACGGGCGGCAGCCGCGGCTCGAAAACCTTGAACGAGGCCTCGAAAGCAAGCTGGAAACTGTTTCGCCAGTCAGACACGCCCATACGAATCGTCCATCAGGCCGGCGCGAACGAATACGACGCCTTAAGGCCTGAATTTGAAGCGGCAGGCGTGGATGGCGAAATCGTCCCTTTTATACAGGACATGCCTGCGGCCTTTGCAGCGGCGGATCTGGTGATTTGCCGTTCGGGTGCGGGTGCGGTGGCGGAATTGGCGGCGGCGGGCAAACCAGCGATTCTGGTGCCCTTCCCTTTTGCCTCTGACCAACATCAATTGCGCAACGCGGAGGCGCTGGAACGCGCTGGAGCGGCGCGCCTGGTGCTGGATTTCGAGTGGAACGGCGAGCGCATGTTTCAGGAAATTCACAAATTGGCGAACAATCAGCAAGAGCTGGCGGAGATGAGCCAGGCGGTTCGGAGCTTCGCAAAGCCGCATGCGGCGGAGCGGGCTGCAGATCTATTGGAAGAACTTACAACTTACTAACACTGAGTCATTGACACAGCATAGGAAAGTCGAAACAATACTAAGGGAAAATGTTTTTTAAGCCTCAACACCTGCATTTTACGGGCATCGGCGGGATCGGCATGAGCGGAATCGCCGAGGTGCTGCTAAACCTCGGCTATCAAATCAGCGGGTCAGATCTGAAACTGGGCCCGGCCACCGAGCGCCTGCAAAAACTCGGCGCGACTGTTTACGAAGGCCACGCCGGCAGCAACGTCGCGGGTGCGCGTGCGCTGGTTGTGAGTTCAGCCGTAAACGAACAGAACCCGGAAGTAGTGGAAGCGCGCCGGATGGGCATTCCCGTAATTCCGCGCGGCGAAATGCTGGCCGAGTTGATGCGCTTGAAATTCGGCATCGCTGTAGCTGGCAGTCATGGCAAGACCACCACGACTTCAATGGTAGCGTCGCTGATGCACCAGGCCGCACTCGACGCCACGGTGGTGGTGGGCGGACGCGTGGGCATCATGGGCGGATCCAACGCCCGCGTGGGCAAGAGCGATTTTCTGGTGGTGGAATCGGATGAGAGCGATGGGTCTTTCCTGAAGCTCGCGCCGATCATTGCCGTCGTTACGAATATCGACCGCGAGCATCTGGATCACTACGCTACGCTCGAAGACATTCTGAAAGCGTTCCTGGATTTCGTCAACAAAGTTCCGTTTTACGGAGCTGCAATCCTTTGCCTGGATAACGAGAACGTGCAGCAGATTCTGCCGATGGTGACGCGGCGCACGATCACGTACGGCAGCAGTCCGCAGGCTGACCTTGTCGTGTGCGATCAGGCCTGCTCCCACATGGAGAGCCACTTCCGTCTGAAATTCCACGATCAGGATCTGGGCGAGTTTCAGATCTCGGTTCCCGGGTTCCACAATGTGTTGAACGCGACGGCCGCCGTTGCGATTGGCCTCGAACTGGAAGTACCGATTGAAACGATCCGACTTGGTCTGGCTAATTACACAGGCGTTGACCGGCGTTTTCAGATTCGCGGGCAGGCGCGTGGCATCACTGTTGTGGACGATTACGGCCATCATCCGACCGAAGTACGCGCGACGCTGGATGCTGCCAGGCTCTGCCGCTATCCGCGCATCCACGTAATTTTCCAGCCGCACCGTTATTCGCGCACTAAGTTTCTGATGGAAGATTTCGGAAGAGCCTTCCACCAGGCCGACAGCGTTTACGTCCTGGATATTTACGCCGCGTCAGAACAGCAGATCGATGGCGTCAGCGGCGAAGCACTCGCGGAAAAGATTCGCGGATACGGACATCGCTCGGCGAATTATGCCGGGACAGCCGAGCGTGCGATAGAGGCAGTTTTGGCCGAAGCAAAAGACGGCGACCTGATTCTGACCCTGGGCGCCGGTAATGTGTGGCAGGCCGGCGACAAAATTCTGGAGCGACTGCGGGAAGAGTAAAAAATGGCGCGCAAGGAAAAAGAAGAACAGGCGAAGGCCGCGATCTATCTGGCGCTATTGGGTTCTTTCAGTGGCGGGAGTCGCGCTGCTAATTTTGGGTATTGTTGTGTTCCAGCGCGTCGAACAGTATCTGATTACAAACGCGCAGTTCACGCTCAAGCCGCCGGTTGAATATGGCGAAGATAGTCCGAACTTGCGTGTTGAAGGCGTGAAGTATGCATCGCGGGCGCAAGTCATGCAGATCTTTGCTGAGGATTTCGGTCGTAGCGTATACCTTCTGCCGACTGCCCGACGGCGCACGCAGCTGCTCAGCGTGAACTGGGTGAAAGACGCTCGCATTATGCGTATCTGGCCGAGCCACGCTGCCGTTCAGATCACGGAACGCCAACCTGTCGCGTTCGTATCTTTCAAGTCGGAAGACTCACCCGGACTGATGCGCACGGCATTAATTGATGACGAGGGTGTTGTGCTGGAAGCGCGCGGAGCCACGCAGTTCACGCTGCCGGTGCTGACCGGCGTGCAAGCGAACGAGAGCCGGGAATTACGCCGGGCCAGAGTTCGCAAAATGATGAAGATGTTGCAGGAACTCGGATCGCACGGCGACAAAATATCCGAGATCGATGTCAGTTCGCTGGAAAATATCAAGGCCACGCTGCCAATGGAAGATCGAGCCCTGGTCCTGCTGCTGGGAAACCAGCATTACCTCTCGAAACTCCAGAATTTTCTGAGTCATTACCCGGAGATCCGCAAACGAATTCCGGATGCAACGGTGCTGGACCTGCGAATTGAAGACCGCATCACAGCAGTTGAAGGAGGCACTGGTGACTAAGCCGCGTTTAGCTGTGGGAATCGATGTGGGCAGCTCGAACACACGCTGTTCGATTTGCGTACTCGAGGATTCTCAGCTGCAGTTCCTGGGATACGGGCAGGCCCCGTCGCATGGTTGGGTCAAGGGCAGAATCGCGGATCATAACGCATTGTCGGAATCGGTCCGGCAGGCCGTTACTGAGGCCGAACGTCTTGCGCAAATCTCTGTCGATGCCGCGGTGGTGGGTATTGGTGGCGCGGCGATTGAAGGCGCGAACAGTCGCGGAGTTTATGAGTTCGGGCGTCCCCGCGAGGTGGAAGCAGGCGACCTGGGTTACGCAGTGGAACGCGCCACGCGTGTGACCATGGAAGACAGCCGGATGCTGCTGCAGGTCTTCCCGCAGGATTTCACTGTGGATGGCCGGGCCGGATTCCGCAATCCGCAGGGCGTGCGCTGCTCGCGGCTCGAAGCAAACGTGCACATCGTTACTGCGACTTTGCAGGATCACGAGTTTCTGCTTTCGGCGGTTCACCAGGCGCACCTTGGAGTGGAAGAGACCGTATTTGAGGCGATGGCTGCATCCTACGCCGCTGTGCTGCCGGAAGACCGCAGCCGCGGTGTGGCCGTGGTCGATATCGGCGCACAATCGACCGACATCGCAGTCTATGACAGCGAGGCACTGCTGCTGGCATCCAGTATTCCGATCGCGGGCGACAGTTTCACAAAAGACATCGCGTGGTGCCTCACAGTTTCCTACGAAGATGCGGAGATGCTGAAAGAGGAATTCGGCTGTGCGATTCTCGGGCTGACCTCTGACAACAGTCTGATTGAAGTTCCTTCCAACGACGGACGACCGCCACGTGAAGCGAGCCGCCGACAGCTGAACGAAATTCTGGAAGCGCGCGCAGAGGAACTTTTTCACTATGTACGCGCTGAAATCGCACGGGTCGGCATGGAGCAATCGCTGCTCGAAGGAGTCGTCCTGACGGGCGGCGGCGCACTGCTGAACGGAATGTGCGATATGGCCGAACGCGTATTAAACTGCCAGACCAGGAATGGCCTGACGATCGGAATCCGCGACTGGCCGGAAGAACTAAACAACACGGCATGGACCGTAGCAGCGGGGCTTTCGATGTATTCCGCCCGGCTGAAACTGAGAAGAGAAACGCGCCGCAAGGCGCCGGGAATTGTTGGACTAGTGCTACGCTAGGTTTTCCGAGGGGCACTCGATAGTAGAAGGGAGTTGTCATGGCTCAACTGGATCCTGACAGGCTTGACGCATTACGTTTTGAGATTCAGGAAGAGGCGCTGCTAGGCACGAAGATCAAGGTGATCGGCGTGGGCGGCGGAGGTTCGAACGCGGTCGCACGCATGATGAACGAAGGTGTCACGGGTGTCGAGTTCCACATCCTGAACACCGACAAACAGGCGCTGCAAGCCTCGTCGGTACCAAACAAACTGGCAATCGGGCACAAGATTACCAATGGGCTTGGTGCAGGATCTGATCCAGCCATCGGCCGCGAGGCTGCCCTCGAAGACACCGAACGCATCATCGAAATTCTCGAAGGCGCTGACATGGTGTTCGTCACAGCCGGCCTTGGCGGCGGCACAGGAACGGGTGCTGCGCCTGTCGTCGCATCGCTAGCCAAAGAATTGAACGCACTTACCGTAGCCGTGGTCACGAAGCCCTTCGGATTTGAAGGTCCACGCCGCATGAAACAGGCGGAACGCGGCTTGGCGGAACTGGCCGGCACGGTCGATACCGTGATACCGATTCCCAATGACCGGCTGATGGAACTTGTGCCGCCGGGAACATCCTTCTTCGAAGCATTTCGAATCGCCGACGATGTATTGCGCCAGGCAGTGCAGGGTATCAGCGACATCATCACGACTCCCGGCATCATCAATCGCGATTTCTCAGACATCCGCGCCATTATGCTCGGCATGGGCTACGCCATGATGGGCACGGCTTCGGCTGAAGGTGAGAACGCGGCCATGGAAGCGGCTCGGCAGGCAATCAGTTCACCGCTGCTGGAAGCAGGCGGCGTCAAAGGCGCGAGAGGAGTTCTGATCAACATCACAGGATCTTCGCGGCTTAGTCTGTTCGACGTCAATCAGGCCTGCCAATTGATTCGCAGCGCAGCAGAATTCGAGGATGTACAAATCAATTTCGGCGTTGTCATGAACGAAGCGCTGGCGGATCTTGTGAAAATTACAGTCATTGCCACGGGTTTTCAGCGCGACACGCTTCCCGCTATCAGACGGAGGGACGGGCGAGAAGCGCTGGCCCCCATGCCGGAGCCGGTGCATTACGACTCCGCGCCACCCCGTTACGTCGAGTCAGAACCTGTACTCGCAGAGGAGTTGTTGCCGGAAGTGGCCGCGGCTTCGGAACCCGCACCGGAAATCGCGGCCGCGCCAGAGCATCCCGTGCTGGAAGAGGACCGGCGTCTTGCCGACCTCGAAGTTCCGGCATTCCTGCGCCGCGAGCGTAAGCTGTTCCAGTAGAAATAGAAAGGGGGCGCAAGGTTGTGATACCTTGCGCCCCCTTCGTGTGTCTAGCGATCGTTAGCAGTCGATGTGATTCGAGAAGAAGTGATCGATGGATGCTCTCAACGGAAGCAACTGAGTATTCATGCTGTCCATCTCACCGCGCGAGAGTGGCTTGAACGCCTTCGCGACCTGGATATTCTGATCGATGTGCGCCAACTCCGGCATGCCTAGTGTGCAAGCGGCAACTGGCAGTGAGAGCGCGTACGAAATCAGCTTCTCCACTGATGCCTTGCCGTTTAAGCGTTCCTGAGCGAAAATCTTCATCGCGGTAACGCCCATTTTCTTGCGGATTGCGACTGGCAGAGCCGTTTGCTCGAAGCTGCCCGAATAGCCCTCGGCAGCCTTGCCGAAAACGTTTCCAACCTTGGCCGCATTCAACGCCATCTGGGTGCAATCAAAATCGTTGTGCTCCAGGGCCTCTTTCAGCACGGCCGGATTCGCATGGCAGGTAACGCCTATCGCTTTGCAGACCTTCTGATCGCGCATCTTATAGAGCACCTTCAGTACGCCGTCCGGAGCTTCCACTTTCGCGAGATCGTCGGCGCCCATCAAGGCGTGGACGTGGATCAGGTCGATATGATCGGTCTGCATACGCTTGAGCGCGCCTTCGATCATTCTCATCGCTTCATCGCCTTTGCGCTTTGCGATCTTCGTCACCAGCCAGACTTCCTTACGCCGGGTCTTCATGACCTTTCCGACCCAGGTTTCGCTCTGACCATCGCCGTACGAATTGGCCGAATCGATATAGTTGATGCCCATATCGATTGCCTTATTCATCGCTGCAAGCGCCTTATCCTCATCTTTATAGGCCAGCCAGCGACTGCCGGATCCGAAAGCGATCACCGAGACTCGAGCGCCCGTGCGACCGAGTATTCGCGTGGGCATGCCGGTCTTTTTATCGACCTCGGCGCCCATCATACTGTTCACAGCCAGGCCGCCAAGGGCCGTTGTTTCCAGAAACTGACGTCTCGATATGCTCATGGGCATCCTTTCGAAATAATACTGCTTACGGGCTTATTCTATCACCGCGCGTCGCGCTATTCGCCGATCAAGTGCAGCACAACAGAGCGGTTGTGGTTCCTGTTGCGGTGTTCAAACAGGTAAATGCCCTGCCAGGTGCCGAGCGCCAAGCTGCCATTCACAAGCGGAATCGAGAGTTGGCTCTGGGTTAGCGCGGAACGCACGTGTGCCGGCATATCGTCCGGCCCTTCCATCGTATGACGATAAAGCGGGTCACGCTCGGGCACCAGACGCGTGAAGAAATTATTCAGATCGTGGACCACATCCGGATCGGCGTTCTCCTGAATTACCAGTGACGCCGACGTATGCCGCACGAAAACTGTAAGGAGGCCCGTTGTCAGAGATTCTCCGGCCACCCAGCGCTCCACCTCCCCAGTGAACTCATAGAGTCCCTTGCCATGGGTTTGGATATGAAAGGTGTGGACCGCTTGTCTCATTCGACAGTGACGCTCTTTGCCAGGTTGCGTGGCTGATCCACGTCGCACCCGCGCCTCACAGCGATGTGATACGCCAGCAACTGCAGCGGCACAATTTCCAGAATCGGCAACAGCAATTCAGAAGCCGGCGGCACCCACATGACGTGATCGGCTATCTTGGCGACTTCATCGATCGCCCTCGCAAGCAACGGCAATCACGAGGCCCTCACGCGCTTTCACTTCCTGCATGATTGGAAAGCGTCTTCTCGTAGCGCACACGGCTGTCTTCGCTATCGGGATCGCGCAGTGGCAAGCACAACCACCGGCAGTTTCTCGTCGATCAGCGCGTTCGGCCCGTGCTTCATCTCGCCCGCCGGATAACCTTCGGCGTGAATGTAGGAAATCTCCTTGAGTTTCAGCGCGCCTTCAAGGGCGATCGGGAAATGCATGCCGCGGCCCAGAAACAGGAAATCGGTCGAGCGGAACAGAATGCGGACCAGATCCTCGTAGATGCGCATCGCGCCGAAAGCACGTGCTCCAGTTTGCCTGGAATCAGCGTGCAGCTGCTGCACCAGCGTTCGCGATGCTTCCTACGCTCAGTGTCCTTGCGCACCTGCCCGAGATACATCGCCAGAATGAACAGCGCCGTGAGTTGCGAAGTAAACGCCTTTGTCGAGGCAACGCCGATCTCAGGACCGGCATGCGTCAGAATCGTGCCGGCAGCTTCGCGCGTGATCATCGAGCCGATCACGTTGCAGATCGCCAGCGTCTTGGAGCCCTTCTGCCTTGGCCTCGCGCTGCGCGGCGAGCGTGTCCGCCGTCTCGCCCGATTGCGAGATCACCACGGTCAGCGTATTCGGGACTGACGATCGGATCGCGATAGCGGAACTCGCTGCCGTAATCCACTTCCACCGGCATGCGCGCCAGCTTCTCGATCATGAACTTGCCGGCCAGCGCGGCGTGCCAACTGGTGCCGCAAGCGATGATCTTCACTGACTGGAACTCGCGGAACTGCTTCTCGCGTGATATCCATCTCGTCGAGGAAAATGCGACCGCTCTCCTGCCCCACGCGGCCCAGAATCGTGTCCCGCACGGAACGCGGCTGCTCATAGATTTCCTTGAGCATGAAATGCTTGTAGCCGCCCTTTTCCGCCATGATCGGATCCCACAGAATGTGCGATACCTGGCGCCGGATCGGCCGTCCGCTGAAATCGGTGAGCTGAACGCCGTCCGGCGTGAGCACGGCCATGTCGCCGTCGTTCAGGAAGAACATGTCGCGCGTGTGGCTCAGGATGGCGGGCACGTCGGAGGCGACGAAATATTCGCCTTCGCCCAGCCCGATCACCGCCGGCGGACCCATGCGCGCCACCACAATTTTGTTGGGGTCCGTGCGCGAAATGACGGCCAGAGCGAAGACGCCCTGCAGCTTTGCAACGGCCACCGGACTGCCGCTTCCAGATTTCCATCAAGGTACTTCTCGATGAGATGCGCGATGACTTCGGTGTCGGTTTCGGTGATGAACAGGTGGCCTTCGTCGCACAAATCTTTCTTCAGCGCGAGATAGTTCTCGACGATGCCGTTGTGAACCACCACCATGTCGCCTTTGCAGTCGCGATGCGGATGGGCATTCTCTTCGGTAGGCCGGCCGTGCGTAGCCCAGCGGGTATGGCCAATGCCATAAGCGCCATCCACCGGGCTCATGCGCAGTACGTCTTCCAGGTTGCGCAGTTTTCCTGAAGCGCGGCGGACGTTGAGAATTCCGTCCTCAGCCATCACTGCCAGTCCGGCAGAATCATAGCCTCGGTATTCCAGCCGTCGCAGGCCGTCCAAAATAATCGGGACAGCTTTCCTGTTGCCGATGTACCCTACAATGCCGCACATTTCCAGACCTCCGGTTTTAGATAGAGTGATTTAGTCTAAAAGCTCGACTCGGTAATCTTCAATGACCGGGTTCGACAGGACGTCATGGGCAATCTGTTCCACCTCGCGGGAGACGGCTTCGCGGTCGCCCCCGTCAGCAACCTGGATATCAAAATACTTACCCTGACGGATGTCGGTGATCCCTTTGTGACCTAGGCCAGACAATGCGGCGCGGATCGTTTGACCTTGCGGATCAAGAACAGTAGGCTTTAATGATACAAATACACGTGCTCTCATGGTTGTTCCCATTGTAAAGGATTGGGCCATGCCGGCGATCTGCCAATGTTCGCCGTACTATTGTCCGAAGAAGGCTGGAAGTGCTAAAGAACGTGTTTTTATTTATTTCCCTGACTGCCGTCGCCAGTGCGGCGGATGTGCGTGGCGTCGTAGTCGATGCGCGCGGCGGAGAACCTTTGGCGCGCGTCCGCGTGCAATTGCCGGGAACTTCTCACCAGACCGCAACCGACAAAGAAGGCCGCTTTTCCATCGAATCCATCGAAGCTGGCAATTACACCCTGCACGTCGAAACTGTCGGTTACCGGCTGCTCAAGCGCGATTTTGAACTCGCGCTTGATGAGTCCAAGGACTTTCAGGTGATTCTTAGTCCCGATACGTTCCGGCGCACTGATAGCGTCAGCGTGAAGGCCGATCCGTTCGATCTGACGCAATCCGCCACACCTTCGGAGTTGAACCTCTCCGATACCGAGATCAAGAATCTTGGCAGCGTTTTGCTGGACGATCCCGTGCGCGCGGTGCAGAGCCTGCCTGGCGTGGTCGCCAACAACGACTACTACAGCCAGTTTTCAATCTACGGAGCGCCCTACAACAACATCGGACTTTACCTGGACGACATCCTGTTGCACGCGCCATTTCATACGATTCAGGGCATCAGTGACGGCGGCTCCGTTTCGATTCTGAATGGCGATTCCACTGAGAGTCTTTCGCTGATGCCGCTGGCGTTTCCCGCGCGTTATGGCGACCGCACCGGCAGCGCGCTTGATGTCCACACGCGCGACGGCAGCCGCACCAAGCCATCGATCCGCGCGGCAGCAAGCGTGGCGCAGGTGAACGTGCTGGCTGAGGGGCCCATCGGTAAAGCGAAACGGGGATCCTGGCTGGCAAGCGCGCGCAAAAGCTATATGCAGTACATCGCCAGCCGTCTTACCGACGATCCTTCACAAGCTTTCGGTTACGTCGATGGACAGTCCAAGGCGAGTTACGATCTGACATCACAGCACTCAGTCACGTTGCAGGCCAGCGATGCGCGGACCCATTTTGACCGGTCGAGCACGCGCGAAAGAGCGGGCATCAACTCGCTCGTATGGGGTGACTACCATGTCACGCTAGCGCGCGCAGGCTGGCGCTATGTTCCCACACCGAAGGTTCTGATCAGCGCTAGCGGCTCCTACATGCGTGAGCGCACAGACAATCTCAACAAGGAATCCCGCCCACTTGGGGCCGCCTCTTACGGCGAGTGGATCGGCAACGCAAATGCGACCTGGAACTGGAGCGACCGCAATCCGCTGGAAGTGGGCTTTTCGACACGACGTTTGCGCACCGACGGATACAGCCTGCAGTATGTGAACACAGCAACCAATTCCCGCGTCCGCGATACTTTCCGCGGTACCGCATTACGGCAGGGCGGTTACGTGCAGCAATCCTGGAACGGACTGAACAACCGGCTGCGACTCGCGGCTGGAATTCGCTGGGATCACCACGAAAATTTCGACACCACACCAGTTTCGCCGCATGCTTCGGTAGGGCTCGGCCTGACAAAATCGACGCAGTTTCAGCTTGGTTGGGGCCAATATCTGCAACATCCGGAGCTACAATTGCTCAGTTCGACAGCGGGAGGCAGATACCTGCTGCCGGAGCGCTCGAATCATTACGTGGCCAGCATGGAACAGCGCCTGAGCCGGATTTTGCGTGTGCGCGTGGAAGCTTACCAGCGCGAAAACCGCGACGTGCTTGCGCGGCCGCTTCTCGATCCGCGACTGATCGATGGACGCCTTGTTTTTGGACCAGCAAATCCGCTCTTCGCCAACTCCGTCCGCGGCTATTCGCGTGGCGTTCAGATCATGTTGCAAAGCCGCAGCGCCAATCGTTTGTCCGGCTGGGCATCATATACATTGGGCTATTCGCGTAATCGCGATGGCCTGGAACACACCAGCTATTGGAGCAACGAAGACCAGCGCCACACGGTGAACCTTTTCACGAGCTATCGCATCCGGCCCAGTGTGAACGTCAGCGGAAAGTGGGCTTTTGGGACCAGCACGCCGTTGCCGGGCTTCTTCCGCAAGGATGCAAACGGCGCATATTACATCGCGGCGGCCCGGAACGAAATCCGCCTTTCGGATTATCAGCGCCTGGATCTGCGCGTCAACAAATCGTTCACTTTCGACCGTTGGAAGCTTACGCTCTACGGCGAGTTGATTAACGCGACAAACCACAAGAATTACCGCATGTCGAGCTATAACAGCGCCAATTCGAGCACGGGACGGGCCTCCATTAGCATCGACCGCGTGTTTCCAATCCTGCCTTCCGGCGGAATTATGCTCGAGTTTTGACGCTAAATGGCTCTCAGCCCGATATACTAAGAAGGATTTCAGGGGAGGGCTTTATCCTCAAGGTTTGCGTACTCGCGAGTAGCAGTTCAGGAAATTCCATATTTATCGGGACGGATAAGACACGCATTCTGGTCGATGCCGGTCTTAGCAAGCGTGAACTCTGCAAGCGTCTCGCGGCGATTGATGAGAAGCCGGAAGACCTGGACGCCATTTTGATCACGCATGAGCACTGTGACCATGTCGCCGGTCTCGTGCGCTTCGTCAAGACTTACAAGACCCTGGTGCACATGACCAAACTTGCGGCACCAATGATCGACTGGCAGGGCGTCATTGATCCGCGTGTCGAAACATTTCAGGCCGGTGCAACGCTGAGCGTGGGGGAGTTTGATATCGACAGTTTCACGATCCCGCACGACGCGATTGATCCAGTGGGCTACTGTTTTCGCTCCGCAGGGTTGAAAATAGGAGTAGTGACGGACCTCGGTTATATCCCGGACTCAATCAAATTCCACGTGCGCGGAACGGACCTGCTGCTGCTCGAATCCAACCACGATCTCGAGATGTTGAAGGTGGGCCCCTATCCATGGTCGGTCAAGCAGCGCGTGATGGGCAGAAGAGGGCACCTATCGAATGACGTTGTCTCTGATTTCATTGCAGCGGACATGGATTCCTGCACCTCGACGCTCGTGCTGGGCCACCTGAGTCCGAACAACAACCATCCGGACCTTGTGCGGCTAATTGCATTACAGGCGCTGGAACGGCGCGGACACGCCGCTCGCCTGGTGGTGGCTGACCCCGGAAAGCAAAGCGAAATTTTTCTGTACTAACGATTCTTATGATTGCCAGATACACACGGCCAGAGATGGACCGTATATGGAACGAAGAGAATAAATACCAGCAGTGGCTGAAGGTGGAATTGGCCGCTTCAGAAACGCTGGCCGAGACTGGCGAAGTGCCGGAGGAGGCCGCACGCCTGCTGCGCGCGCACGCTTCCTGCAACGCAGAGCGCATCCTCGAAATCGAAAAGACCACGCGCCATGACGTGATTGCCTTCACCACTGCCGTTGCCGAGAGCATGGCCGCCGCGGGTCACGCGGAGGCATCCCGCTGGTTCCACTACGGCATGACCTCGAACGACGTGGTCGATACGGCACAAGCGCTCCTGATCAAGCAGGCTTCGTCGCAGATCGTCGAAGGTAGCGAAGTGCTACTTGAGGTGTTGAGAGCGCGGGCCTTTGAGTTCAAGAACGCCGTTCAGATTGGGCGGACACACGGAATCCACGCCGAACCGATCACCTTTGGATGGAAAATCGCGCTCTGGTACGACGAGCTCAAACGAAACCTGAACCGCTTTCGCGCAGCCGCGGAGGATATGCGCGTCGGTAAGATCTCCGGCGCGGTCGGGGTATTCGCTCACATCGGTCCGGAAGCCGAAGCTCGGATCTGCGAAAAACTCGGGCTCAAGCCCGCGCCGATCGCGTCGCAGGTGATTTCACGCGACAACCACGCGCATTATGTGGCCGTGCTGGCCCTGATCACCGCAACGCTGGAAAAGATCGCCCTTGAAATCCGCCACCTGCAGCGTACTGAAGTCCGTGAAGTGCTCGAACCCTTCGCAACAGGGCAGAAGGGCAGTTCCGCGATGCCCCACAAGAAGAATCCGATCGTCTGCGAGCAGATCTGCGGACTGGCGCGGGTCGTCCGCGGCAATACTCAGGCTGCGTTCGAAGACATCGCCCTATGGCATGAGCGCGATATCTCGCATTCCTCTGTGGAACGCGTAATCCTGCCAGACTCGACAATTCTGACCGACTATTTGCTCTCGAAGACAATTTGGCTGATGAAAGGTATGCGAGTAGATACTGCTCGTATGCTGCGGAATCTCCATTCCACTAACGGTTTGATATTCTCCGGACAGGTGTTGTTAGACCTTGTCGGCGCAGGTATGTTGCGTGAGGATGCCTACAAACTAGTCCAGACTCAGGCTTTAAAAGCGTGGGAAGAGGAGGGTAGCTTTCACGATGCGATTGCTGTCGAACCCCGCGATCCAGGCCATCATGACTCCCGAGCAGATCGAGGCAAGTTTCTCATTAGATAAGCAGTTATTCAATATTGACGCAATTTTTGCCAGAGTATTCGAGCGTACCGAGAGTTTGGCGTAGTACTCTTTTACAAAGATAGAAGGGCCGGTCTGTAAAATGAGACTAAATACAGAGATCAAAATCGGTCCCTTTCGGTTACACTTACCGTAGAGTGTTTCCTTACGAACAGAACCTGTGGAAAACGAGGGGCTCCCTGGATCGGGTCCGATGCATCGCCCTCGCAAGAGTATTGCTGGTCGATGATGATCCCACGGCACGGTTGACCTTGCAGACAGTTTTGGAAGCAAGCGGATACAAAGTAGATTCGGCAGCGTCGGCGGCGGAAGCAGTTGGCAAGATGGATGCAGACGAGTATGAACTTATACTGAGTGATCTGCAGATGGAATCGCCTGAAGCTGGTCTGAAAGTGCTTGCACACGCCAAGTTGATGGAGTATGAACCTGCGGCAGCATTATTCACCAGCACGAGTTCGATGCAGTATCTGGATTCTGTTGATGATCCCAGGCTGCTAATTGCTCCGGAAGACGTACCCGAACTTTTGACAAAAGTCGCAGATCTGATCAGCGAACGAGCCACGCGAATGGTAGAGCGTGGACTAAAACACGCCTGCGTCTAAATCGCCGCGTTCAGATTCGAAACCGTCTCTTCCAGATTGTCCAGTGCGCCTCGAAAGAAGTGGTCTTCCGCGGCGATGAAGTGTGTCTGCTTGGGCCCCGTTAGATTTTCAACAAAGTCCGTCAACTCCTCGACACTACCATATTGATCATGCGTGCTATGCACGAAGATCTTTGGAATGAGACAGTTCGACAGATCTACCAGGTGATGGTAGGCGGCCGGAAAACCAACTGCAATCACTCGGGAGATGCCGCGTTCCCGGCAGCCCAGACGTAAAGCGATCCTTGATCCGAAGGAAAAGCCGGCTAAGGTACAAGGCAGGTCCGGGTAGCGGGTACGCAGCCAATTCAGCGCGCTGGCGGCATCCTCCAACTCACCTTCTCCTGAATCGTATGAGCCTTCACTCAAGTTCACACCCCTGAAGTTGAATCGCAGCACTATGCTGCTGGCTTTGCGCAGTCCCCGCGCGATGCGATAAACCACCTTGTTGTGCATCGTGCCGCCGTGCAGCGGGTGGGGATGGCAGACCAACGCGATTTCACGAGGTTCGCGATCCTCAGGCTCCTCCAACAGTGCCTCCAGACGCCCCACCGGGCCGGAAAGCATGTGAGACTCAATGCGCCGCGCCACAGGCTAGTTACTGCGAATATTGATGAACTGCATGTCGATGCCGAAATCGGCGCCGCGCAGTAACTGCATCACTTCCTGCAGCGTGTCCCGGTCTTTACCGCTGATGCGAACGATGTCGCCATTGATGGACGCCTGAACTTTCTTCTTGCTGTCTTTGATCAGCTTGATGATTTCGCGAGCTTTCTCGATGGGAATCCCCTGCTGCAACGAAATTTCCTGCCGAACCGAGGATCCGGCCGCTGGCAGAACGGGGCCATACGTCAGCGCCTTCAGCGAAACTTTTCGTTTTGCGAGCTTCTGAGCGAGAATCTCTGTGATCGCAGTAAGCTTGTACTCATCCTGGCTGTGCATCAGGATTTTCTTATCCTTCTCGTTCAACTCTACCGTCGAACTTGGAGTCTTTCAAGTCGTAGCGGGTTTGAATTTCCTTGAGTGCCTGTTGGATGGCGTTTACCACCTCTGGCATTTCAATCTCGGAAGCAACGTCGAAAGTATTGTCAGGCATGGAGTTATGGAGTATTGGACTGATTCTGAACTTGTGAAATTGATTCCACCACGCGGTCGGTAATCTCGTCGATCAGCTTGGGTAACAGCCCTTCCATGGCCAGCGTAACTGAGGCGCGGACCAGGCCACGATCAATTTGCAGCTGCGGCTGTGGGGCTTGCCCTGGTTCCGCTACCGGAATAGGCACCGGTTGGGGCACGGGCTCAGTCATCACTTTGGGAGCGATCTGGACAACGCGTGCTGGCGCTGGCTGTGGCACCAGTATCGGCTTTGCTGCGGCTAAGGGCTCAAAGGCAACCGGCGCGACAACCGCTGGAGCAGACGCTGGAGCAGGTTCAGCCTCCCCCTTTGGGAACATCTTGCGCGCAAATTCTGAAGCCTCAATCAGAGTCTGGACGATCTCCAGCATGACCGATGCCTCGAAAGGCTTGCGCAGAATACCATCGGATCCGGCTTCGCGCGCATTGTCGTGACTGAACGGTTCCAACAGGCCCGCAGTTAAAACTACCTTTGTAAATCTTTGGTTATGGTTCGACTTAACGTGCTTACAAACGTCGTAGCCGGAGCGCAATGGCAGGGAAACGTCGGCGATTACAAGGTCCGGATTGAAATCGCGCAGACGCACCAGGGCGGTTTCCCCGTCCGTCACAGATACGACTTCAAAGCCCTCTTCGCGCAAAATACGCTCGCCCATCCGCTGTGCGTGCGGACTGTCATCGGCCAGAAGAATCCGGTGCTTCACTTCTTGTTCTTCTTGTTGCTGGGCTTCGCAGGTTTGCCCGTCGATGCTGGCTCGGCAGGCTTCGTTTCAGCAGCAGCCTTCGACTCGGGAGCCGCCGGAGGGTTCTGGCGAGCATCAGGCTTAGTGTCCAGGGCTGTGCTGTCGGTGATGGTAGTTGCGGTCACGTCAGTCGTTCCACCCGAGCCGGTGGCTGCGGGAGTTGGAACGGTCACCGGAATACCAGGACGCAATGCGGTAGTGGCAGGCTGACCGGATTTGGCGGCCGTGCGTACATCCGGGCTCTTCTTGAAGATGCCCCAGAAGTTACTCATCATGCCGGCCTTTTCGCGATTCTCAAGCTCGTACTTCATGCGAGCGTAAGATACGGAGTCGGCTTCCGGAATCGGCAACTCCATCGATTTCAGTCTTTTCTTCGCTTCTTCGGCCAACGGGCTAAGCGGGTAATCCTTGACGATCCGTGCGTAGGCGGCCCCAGCCTTATCGCGCATTCGCGGGCCCATCTGCGTATAGGAATCGCCCAGGGACCACAGCGCGGTGTCAGCCTTGCTGTAGAGCGGATAGTGATCTACCAGGGTTTGCAGACGATTGGCCGCGGCGGGATGGGCGCCCTTCAAGTGATAGAAGGTTCCAATGCGAAACTCGCCTTCGCCAATCACTTCCTGAATTTCCCTCAGACGCTGCTGCGCGCGCGGCGCAAACTTGCTGTTGGGGAACTGCACGATTAGCTGACGGCACTCGTCTTCGGCGCGAACCGCATGCGTATTGTCGCGGTCTGATTTTTCCATCTGGTTGTAATGGATCATGCAGACCTTTTCCTGCGCCTCGGCGGACTCTTCCATGGTGGGATAGAACAGGATAAAGTCCTTGTACTCGGCCTCGGCCTGCGCCAGTCCGTGCGAACCGCCTTCGCGGAACCAGCTATCAGCAATGGCCAGTTTAGCCTTCGCCAGAAATTCACTGGTGTCATAGGTATTAATCAGCGTGTTCAGAGTGAGACGCGCCACTTCGAAGCGGCTGCGCTCGATGTCAGCGACCGCTTTGTCGTAGAGCACCTTGTCCGGCTGCTGCGTATCCTTGGTGATCGGATTTTCGTATTTCTTCTTACGGATGCCGCAGGAGGCGAGCAAGCTCGCCGCCAGGACTGCTACTAAAACAACTCGCAAACGCTTCATAGAAACCATTACCACTTTCCAGAATCTTTACACACGAACTGAGTTCGCCAGGCGCGCGGCCTGTTGCATGGCTGCAACTGTTGCCGCCGGGTCCACACTGTGAAATACAGCAGCACCCGCCACCAGCCAGTCGCAACCCGCTTTCACCACTTCTGTCACGTTATCGAGACTGATACCACCATCTATTTCGATAGAATACTGCAATCCACGTTCCCTTCGCCTCTGATCGAGCTGACGAACCTTATTCAAGGAGTTCGGAATGAACTTCTGGCCGCCAAAGCCGGGGTTCACGCTCATAACCAGCACGAAATCGACGATATCCAGAACATCGTCCAGCGTCGATACCGGAGTGGAAGGATTCAAGACAACGCCCGCCAAAGCACCTTCGGCCTGAATCATGCGCAAGGTCCGGTCAAGATGCGGGCATACTTCCTGGTGCACGGACACCTGATCCGCACCTGCCTCGATAAACACAGGTACAAACTGGTCCGGGTTCGAGATCATCAGATGTACGTCCAACGTCATCTTGGTGATCTTGCGGATAGACTTGACGACCGGTGGTCCCAACGTCAGATTCGGGACGAAGTGACCGTCCATGACATCGACGTGGAGCAGCTTGGCTCCGCCTTTTTCCACCCGTGAGATATCTTCTCCTAATCGGGCAAAGTCCGCAGACAAAATTGATGGAACAATTTCTACCATTTGGGGGCTAACCTCATGCTATCACGGCGGCAAAGAACCCGTCTCCGGCCTGAAGGCCCGGTAACCTGCGCTCCATCCCGACCGGATGATACGGCGCGACCACTGCTTCGTTCTCTTCGCTTTCGAGCGAGCAAGTGGAATACACCAGTCTGCCGCCCGGCGCCAGGCACTCCAGCGCATGTCGCAAAATAGCTGCTTGCACTGAACTGAGCTCCGATGGTCCTGAACGTCGGATGCGCCACTTGATCTCAGGGTTTCGCCCTAGTGTGCCGGTGCCTGTGCACGGCGCGTCAATTAATATCCGGTCGAACTTCCTGGCGAATGGCAGAGGCTGTGCGGCGTCCAGCACCACCAGGGGACAGCCCAATTCCGCAAGTCCTTTCAAGCGGTGCTGATGCACGTCGCATGCCACCACGGTAACCCCATGCTCCAGTATCTGGGACGTTTTGTTCCCCGGCGCGGCACACAGATCCAGCACGGTCTGTCCAGGAGAAAGCTCAAGCAGCGGCACGATCGATTGCGACCCGATGTCCTGTATGCGCACGCCGGCCGGAATCTTTCCAGTAGCGTGAAAGCAGCCCGGGATGTCGGTTGGTTCCAATCCGGGCAGCGACTCGCGCGAACGCACAAAGGTTTCTGGAGGAGCAAGGAACGCACGCGCCATCGTCTCGGCGGTTTCCACTCCATACTGGCGATCCCAGCGCTCCAGTAACCAGTCCGGCTGGCAAAGCTCAGTGGCACGATCCGGCCACGCAACTGGGTCACAGTTTGCCTTGCGCAGCACCGCATTCACAAAACCGGTAGCGGAACGCTTGCGGGCATGCTTCACAAGTTCTACCGACGTGCTCACGCCCGCGTGGCGCGGAATGCGGTCCAGGTAGCGCAGTTGATATATACCGAGTTGCAGGATGATGCGAACTTCCGGATCCAACTTCGCCGGCTTCCGACCGGACCAATGCTCGATCAGGTGATCCAGCTGCGAACGATAGCGCAGGACACCAAAGACGAGTTCGGAAGCGAGGCCCGCATCGCGCGAATCGAGCGTGGCCGTGTGCGCATGGAGCAGATCGGAGGCATAGCTTCCCTGCCCCACCCGTAGCAGGATTTCAAAAGCGGTTACGCGCGCCACATCCAGATTCATTCAGGCAACCAACCGTTAGAATTGCACAGTTTTCGGTTTTTACTGCTGCGAGTCATCTACAATAGTGATTCGCATGCGCACCGTTATCACAGAGCAGGACATCCCGGCCTCCGGGGAACTTCGGATTCCGCTGGGATCCATCGTCACCTCCGCCGCCAGGGAGGCTGCGGCTTCGCGCGGTGTCCAAATCGTGGAATTGCCGCCCGAGCAGGTCTCCGCAATCGCGCCTGCGGGAAAAACAATCGCAATCGGCTCGGATCATGGCGGCTTCATGATGAAAGAGATTCTGAAGCCGGTATTGGTCGAACTTGGATTCGCAGTGCGCGACGTCGGGGTGATGACTGAAACACCCGCCGATTATCCGGATATTGCCGAAAAAGTTGCCGAGCTTGTCGCGTCGGGCAAAGCCTCGCGCGGAGTCATTGTGGATGGTGCTGGTATCGGTTCCTGCATGGCGGCAAACAAGGTTCCGGGCGTCCGGGCAGCCCTATGTTATGATAAAGCTTCAGCACGGAATAGCCGGGAACACAATGATTCTAATGTCCTTACGCTCGGCGGCCGGCTACTGACGCCATCCCAGGCAGAAGAAGTTTTGCGAACCTGGATCGCCACTCCGTTCGCGGGCGGACGGCACACGGCGCGCATTGATAAAATCACCGCAATTGAACAGCGATACGCAAAGTGGACTCCTCAGCACTAGATCAACTCGTCGCCCAAATCGGAGAGGAAATCCTCTCTCGCGTGGGAACTGCGCCTGCGGGCCGCAGCTATTCGGCTAAAGCCGAAGGCCTCAATATTCCGGACCTGATTTGCCCCGGCTGCGTTGGGCGCTGTGCCCAGACCTGCGCAAAGAAAACGCAGGACATCGTTGCCGCGGGTGCGGACCGGGTGAGTGCAACCGAACGACTGACGCGCATCGATTCGTCAATCGCGTCGATGATCGATCATACGATTCTCAAGCCCGACGCTACGCGTGATGATGTTCTAAAGGTCTGTCGCGAAGCGAAGAAATATAACTTCGCGAGCGTGTGCATCAATCCTTACTGGGTATCGCTGGTAGCCGGTGAACTTCGTGGGACCCCGGTGAAGGTTTGCACTGTGGTCGGCTTCCCACTGGGCGCAAACTGTACCGAAACCAAGCGCACCGAGACTGTGACAGCCTTGCGCGCCGGCGCTCAGGAGATCGACATGGTGGTCAACGTTGGGGCGCTTCGTTCCGGCGATTATGACGCGGTCAAGCTGGACATCCACGCTGTTGTGGAAGTGAGTCATGAGGCGGGCGCCATCGTCAAAGTGATTCTGGAAACCGCACTGCTTGACGACAACCAGAAGGCCGTTGGCTGCACCCTCTCCAAACTCGCAGGCGCCGATTTCGTGAAAACTTCTACCGGCTTCAGCACTGGCGGAGCAACAGCGCACGACATCGCATTGATGCGCACCGTGGTGGGCGGAGACATGGGCGTGAAAGCATCCGGCGGCATACGCACCCTGGAAGACGTCAAGACGATGGCCGCTGCGGGCGCAAGCCGCATTGGCGCAAGCGCCAGCGTAAAGATTATCGAAGCCACCGCAACCTCCTAAACGAGTCGTATGGGCAACGTTACCAGAGCAGGAATTCAGTTTAAGGAACGAGCCGAGTTGCTCGACTTCATGCTGGAAGTCGCGGCCGCAACTTCGGAAACGCTCGATCTGGAGCGCCTGCTGCAGCAGGTAGCAGAAATCGTCAAGAAGGTCGTTGCCTATGACCTCATGGCGATTTTGCTCTATAGCGACAGGCAGCAGGGGCTGAGCATACGTTACAGCATTGGACACCGACCGGAGTTGGTGAAAAACCTGGTCATCAAACTGGGCGAAGGGCTGACAGGCTCCGCCGCAGCGCTGCGCGAACCGATTCTGGTGGGCGACGTCCGCAAGGACGAGCGTTATCTCAACAGTGTGGATGCTGTGCGCACGGAACTCGCGGTGCCGATGATCGCGCGCGGCAAACTGGTCGGCGTGCTCGACGTGCAATCGACCCGATTGAACGCGTTCACCGAGTACGAGAAATCGATGCTGCGGCTGATCTCGTCGCGCGTCGCATTTTCGATTGATAACGCGCGACTCTATCGCAGGGTCGAACGGCAAAACAAGACACAGCGCACGCTGGCCGCTCTGTCACAAGAGTTCGCGTCAATTCTGGAACTGGACGAACTGCTTGCGAAGATTGCGAAGGCAGTGCTGGGCCTGCTCAGCTATGACGCCTTTAGCATCCTGCTGCTCGATACGGAAAAGCAGGTTTTGCGGCACCGTTTCAGCGTGCGATACGACGAGCACGTCGAACTCGACAATATTCCGCTCGGCATGGGGATCACGGGCGCGGCCGCCGAATCGCGCGAACCCGTGCGCGTGGTGGATACCCTGGCGGATCCACGCTACATCGCATCGCACCCTAACATCCGCTCCGAAGTTGCCGTGCCGCTTGTCGTCAAAGACAAAGTGATCGGAGTGATGGATCTGGAAAGCAGCCGTATCGGTTATTTCACCGAGGATTCAGTACGGACGCTTTCGCTGCTCGCACCAACGATCGGCGTTTCGGTGGAAAATGCGCGTCTCTACGAAGAACTGGCCCAGCGCGGAAAGCTGATGGAGACCGATCTCAAAGCGGCGCGCAAACTGCAATCACTGCTGCTGCCACTGCACGCTCCGGAAATTCCCGGGCTGGAAATCGGAGTCGGCCGCCGTTCCGCGCGAGAAGTCAGCGGAGATCTTTACGACTTTTTCGAACAGGGTGATTGCAGCTTGATCGCGTTCGGAGATTCCAGCGGTAAGGGCGCGGCCGCTGCTCTTTACGGAGCCATGGTTACAGGGCTACTCCGAACGCTGGCGCCACGCAGGCGCGGTCCGGCCATGCTGCTCAAGGCGATGAATGAGTTGCTGCTGGAACGCAAAGTGGGCGCGCAGTACGTAACGCTGCTGGTGCTCTTGTGGGAGCCGCGCGAGCGCTTGTTTACGATAGCGAATGCCGGTGCAGCTACGCCGATCATCTGGCGCGATGGCAAGACTCACACGCTCAAGGCTGAAGGTGTACCGCTGGGCTTGCTGGAAGATCGCGAATACGAACCACACTCAGAACAGATGGAGTCCGGCGATCTCGTTCTGCTGTTTTCCGATGGATTTCAGGATCAGCAGAATCAGGATGAAGAAGAATACGGGCGTGGCCGGCTGGCAGCAGTGCTCAGACGTGTTGCTCACGAGACTCCGCAGGCCATAGTCAATGAGATCTTTGCGGATCTCGATGCGTTCGCCGGTGACACCCGCCAGTTCGATGACCAGACACTGCTGGTGCTCCGGGTACACTAACTCACAATGCAAATGAAATTTCTTAGCAAGTCGTATTCCTATCAGCAGGGCACCTTGTACTGCGGCAACGTTGCTCTGGCCGACATAGCCGAGAGCGCCGGCACCCCGTTGTACGTGTATGCGGCAAATGACATCGTCGACAGTTTCCGAGCGTACGATCAGGTACTTGCCGGCGTCCCGCACAAGGTCTGCTATGCCGCGAAGGCTAACTCGAACCTGTCCGTTCTGCGACTGCTGGCCAACGCCGGTGCGGGTTTCGATATTGTCTCCGGCGGCGAATTGTTTCGCGTCTTGAAAGCTGGCGGAGATCCGGCGAACGTGGTCTTCTCCGGTGTGGGGAAAACAGCCGAAGAGGTCAACTACGCCCTGCGCATGGGCATACATAGTTTCAACTGCGAGTCCGAAGCGGAACTGGCTTTGATTGATGCCAAAGCGAGTCGGTTGGGAATCAAGGCTTCGATCTCGATTCGCGTAAATCCCGATGTGGACGCGGCAACGCATCCGTATATCTCCACCGGGCTGCGCCAGCACAAGTTCGGCATCGACTTTACGGAAGTCGAAGCCGTGTACATGCGCGCCAAGGCATTTCGAAATCTTTCGCTGGATGGCGTTAGCTGCCACATCGGTTCGCAGTTGCTCAGCACTGCCCCGCTGCTCGAATCGATGGACAAGATGCTCGCGTTAGTCGAGCGCCTGCGCGCAGCCGGCGTTGCGATCAGCCATCTCGATCTGGGCGGCGGTCTCGGCGTGCCCTATCTGCGAGGTCAGCAATCGGCGGACATCGAAACGTATGTTGCAAATCTGAGAGAGAAGATTGCTGGTCACAATCTGGCCCTCATGCTGGAACCGGGCCGCTCGCTGGTGGCAACCGCTGGCGTACTACTGACGCGCGTCTTGTATCGCAAGCAGAACAACAACAAAGAATTTGTCGTCGTTGATGCGTCCATGACGGAACTGATTCGACCCGCGCTTTATCAGGCGCATCATGAAATCATTCCGTTACGGCAGACGCAACTTGGCGAAATTACAGCTGATATCGTCGGCCCTGTTTGCGAGACAGGAGACTTCCTGGCGCGCGATCGGAAACTCTCAAACGTGTTCCCCGGAGACCTCATGGCCGTATGTACGGCAGGCGCCTACGGCATGGTGGCATCGTCCAATTACAACTCGCGTCCGCGCCCCGCGGAAGTGCTGGTTGAGGGTGATTTGTGGCGTGTCGTGCGTGAGCGCGAGACACTCGAAGACCTGATCCGTGGCGAGTAGTGGAAACTGGACTTGCTTTTACTAGTCAACTTGAGGCATTCTTATAGGTTTTCCGAAGGTTGCCATAATTGATGCGGGTAAGAGTCTTATATCACGATCATTGTTTCGACGGCGCTGCCTCGGCTGCGTTCTTCACGCGCTTTCTTGCTGACAAGTATTATCCCGGCGCTGAGTTTGCGTTTACGGGTATGGCCCACAAGGCATCCCAATTATTTGAAGACGAGTCTGTTCGATGGCGACGAGAACGCCATTGTCAACTTCAAATACTCGCCTAATCCGAAGCTCACCTGGTGGTTTGATCATCACCAGAGCGCGTTCCTGACACAGGAAGATGCTGAGCATTACTACAGCGATACAAGCGGAAAGAAGATTTACGACCCTACGTTCCGATCGTGTACCGGCTTCATCGCCAAAGTCACGCGCGAGAAATTCGGCTACACACCGGATGATCTGGACGAACTCGTGCATTGGGCCGACATTGTCGATGGCGCGCAGTACAAAAACGCTTCCGAAGCTGTCGAACTCGGCGCTCCCGCGATGAAGTTGACGCTAATTATCGAAGGCGTTCAGGGCTCCGAACCGGTTCAGCAGATTATTCGTTGGATGCGTCATAAAAAGCTGGATGAGATCATCCAACTTCCGGAAGTGCAGGACATGTATAGGCCACTGTACGAACGGCACGTGCGGTCGATCGACATCATCCGCAAGCAGTCGATGTGTTCGGACGGCGTGATCTTCTTCGATCTGACTGATTTCGGAATCGAAGGCTACAACAAGTTCATTCCCTATTACCTGTTCCCCGACTCGGTCTATACGGTTTCGGTGAGCGTCTCCAGCTTCCGGACAAAGGTTTCCGTCGGCTCGAATCCGTGGGTCAAAGAAGTGCCGAAACATAACCTGGCAAGCATCTGTGAACGCTACGGCGGAGGCGGCCACCCGCGCGTGGGAGCAATCAGTTTCGAAAAGGGAGCAATCGCGGAAGCACAGAAGGTGGCGCGGGAGATTGCGGAAGAGCTAAAAAGCTGAAAGCGGTTATCTGGTTATTTGGTTATCCTCCGCCTCTTCCAAAACCCTCGGCCACGTTCGCCATTGAAGAAACCGTCGCGCGCTGCATTTGATTTGCTGAGCCCGAAATCCCTACTGAGAACGCCATTCTGAGTCGCTTGATAGGCCGCAACCGTCAGCTTGCGAGCTTCCTTCCATGCGTCAAGATCCTCAAACCGCTCAATCCTCATACACTAACTAATAACCAAAAAACCAGAGAACCAAATAACAGATAACCGTTTTTAGTACCCCAACTCTTCCAGCTTTTCCAGCGTCATCGACGAGCCCGAGGTCCGTCCCCGCCCGAGCATCTTCTCCACGTACTTTGCCAGCACGTCGCATTCGATGTTCAGTCTTGCGCCGGGTTTCAGGCGGCTTAGGGTGGTGTTGTGCCAGGTGTGCGGAATGATTGTGACTGAGACTATGTCGCCTTCCAGTTCGGCTACTGTGAGGCTTAGTCCGTTGATGCCGATCGAGCCTTTGAAGACTACATAGCGTTCGACTTCGGGCGGCACGCGGACGCGCAGCCACCAGTTTTCATCGCCCAGTAATTCCAGCGATTCGAGTTGGCCCACGCCGTCAACGTGACCTTGCATGATATGGCCACCGAAGCGACCACTGGGTGACAGCGGACGTTCCAGATTCACTGCCGAACCCGCCTGCATCTCGCCCAGATTGGAGCGCAGCAGCGATTCCGGCGAAACATCGGCGGCAAACGAATCGGTCTGCAGATCCACGGCCGTGAGGCAGACGCCGTTGACGGAAATACTCGCGCCTTCGAAGGCATCCTGCAGGACTTTGTGACAGCGGATGCGCAGGCGGGAACCGGCCTCACGCGGCTCTATCCGCGCTACGATTCCAACTTCTTCGACGATCCCGGTAAACATGGTTTACAGCTCTTTCACAAGGTATGCTTCCACAGCAAATTCGTCCGGCGTGATCGTGTGGATCTTTACGTTCTGAAACCGGATCGCATCCACGCGACGACGCCTTCCAGTTCCGCCCGCGACCGGCAACGACTGCATGCCGCCCAAAATCTTGGGTGCGTAGTAGAAGAAGATTTTGTCCACCACCCCGGATTCCAGCGCGGCCCAATTCACCTTACTGCCGGCCTCGATCATCAACGAAAGATACTTCTCTTTCGCAAGATATTCGACCACGCCGCGAAGGTCCGTACGGCCGCTCGCGCCATCGCACACCAGCACTCGCACTCCGCGTGCTTCGAGTTCCTTGCGTCTTGTGCTCGAGGCCGCCGATGTCGTCACAACCAGCAAGTCGTCCTGGCAGGATGTCACCATCTTCGAACTCAGCGGAAGGCGCAACAGCGAATCCAGCACGATGCGCAAAAGCGGGCGACTGCGCGGCAGACCACTGCGGTCCGTCATCATGCAATCGTCGCCGAGCACGGTTCCAATTCCGGTCATGATTGCATCGGAGACATGCCGTAACTGCTGCACATGCGCGCGCGCCAATTCGCTGGTGATCCAGCCCTTATTGTCGTCGGGCGCAGCGATTTTGCCGTCGAGCGTGACGGCCGCTTTCAACATCACCAGCGGACGATGGTGACGCATGAAGTGCACAAACGGCTCGTTCAGATTTTCAGCTTCCGCGGTGTGTTCGTTGCTAATTTCCACTTCGATACCTGCCTCGCGCAATTTGCGAAATCCTTCACCGCCTACCAACGGATTCGGATCCTGCATGGCTGCAACGACCTTCTTAATCCCGGCCGCAATCATGGCATCCGCACAAGGACCGGTGCGGCCCTTATGGGAGCACGGTTCCAGCGTGACATAAAGCGTCGCGCCGCGCGTCAGTTCGCCGGCTTCTTCTAATGCGATGACTTCAGCGTGCTTCAAACCCTGGTAGGTGTGGAAGCCGCGCCCCACCGCTTCCCCGGCACGCACAATGACAGCGCCCACGGCGGGGTTGGGACTGGTCTGGCCTATCCCGATTTTGGCAAGGTCCAGCGCCTGCTGCATGTAGTCCGGCATTATGGTTCAAAGAGCGACGCGACGAATTTCTCCGCGTCGAACGGAAGCAAGTCTTCCACCTTCTCTCCGACTCCGACGTAACGGATCGGCAGATTTAACTCACGTGAAATAGCGATAACAACTCCGCCCTTCGCCGTGCCATCCAGCTTTGTCAGGACGATGCCGGTAACACCACTCGTCTCTGTGAAGCGGCGAGCCTGTTCCAGACCATTTTGGCCCGTGGTGGCGTCGAGCACCAGCAGGACTTCGTGCGGGGCATCCGGAATCACGCGCTTAGCGGTGCGGGACATTTTCTCCAGCTCGGCCATCAAATTTTCTTTGGTGTGCAAACGGCCGGCCGTATCGACCACCACGTAATCAACTTTGCGCGCTTTCGCGGCCTGCAGCGCGTCAAAAAGCACCGCACTAGGGTCTGAACCCGGCTGCTGCCGAATCACGTCTGTGGACGTGCGCTCGCCCCAGACTTCGAGTTGCTCGATTGCTGCCGCCCGAAACGTATCAGCCGCGCACAACAGCACACTACGGCCCTGCGATTTCAAATGACTGGCCAGTTTGCCTATCGTGGTCGTCTTGCCCGAACCGTTAACGCCCACCACGAGAATCACCTCGGGCGGATCGGTCACCAGCAGCGGCGCACGATCTGAGGCCTGCAGCACTTCGAGAATATGCTCGCGGATCAGCGCGCGCAATTCCTGGGCATCGCCGACCAGCTTGCGATCGACACGCTGGCGGATGCGCTCCAGAATCTCGGTGGTCGTCTTCACGCCGATATCGGCCGTGTAGAGCGTTTCTTCGAGGGTGTCGAGCAGATCCGCATCGATCTCTTTGCGGCCCTGCAGCGCGTCTTCAATTTTCGTGACGAGCCCGGCGCGCGTTTTCTGAATGCCCTGCTTGAGCCTTTCGAGCAGGTTGGGCTCTTTCTCTCCGGAGCCGAATATAGATCCAATCATGGTTGTAGCTTCGATTGTAGCAACGCTGCCGGTATTTACCCTTGACGCGGGCGTATATTGGAGTGGATGAAACAATCTGTCCTGCTGCCGTGCGTGCTTGCGGTGTTTTCCGCCTGCGCACTTGCCGACGGCCCCGGCCGCATCGAGAGTGTTCGTGCCAAGGCCGATTTTCCGCTGACCGCTGACGCCGGATCCGCGAACTGGAAAGACGTCAAAGGAGTCTTCGGCGAGAATGGACCCAAGGGCGTAGCGACGCCCGGACATCGAACCGAGATCCGCTCGCGCTGGACAGCGAAAAATATTTATTTCCTGTTCATCTGCCCGTACCAGGAACTTTACCTGCTGCCAAAGCCTGCCACAAAGACAGAGACGAACAAGCTCTGGGAACATGACGTCGCGGAGCTTTTCATCGGCTCGGACTTCAAGAACATTCGACAGTACAAAGAATTTCAGGTATCGCCGCAGGGCGAGTGGGTGGATCTGGATATTGATCGTGACCAACCCAAACCAGAAGGTGGCTGGTTATGGAATTCCGGCTTTGCCGTGAAAGCGCGCATCGACAAGGCAGCGAAGGTCTGGTACGGAGAGATGCGCATCCCGATCGATCAGGTTGATGCCCGCCCGCCGAAGCCAGGCAATGAGATGCGTGTTAACTTCTATCGCTTCCAGGGACCGCCGCCGGACCGCAAGCGTGTCGCCTGGCAGCCGACGAACTCGGACAGTTACCACGTACCGGAAAGCTTCGGCCGACTCATCCTGAAACCCTAAAACAATGGCAGATCATAAAGCGCTTCGAATTTCGCATGTAGGATTGCGCGGGGTGGTCGGGAGCGGCCTCACGGCTGCGCATGTGCTCGATTTTGCCGCCGCGTTCGGAACCTTCATACAACCGGGCAAGCCGGTTATTATCGGACGCGATCCGCGCGCCAGCGGCGTCATGATCCGTCAGGGAGTCGTCTCAGGCCTGCTCGCGTGCGGGCACAACGTCATCGATCTCGGCGTCGTTTCCACGCCGGTGATTCAGCATACGATCCGGCGTCTGGATGCAGCCGGCGGCATTTCAATTGGAGCCAGCCACAACACGGCCGACTGGAATGCACTTAAGTTCTTCGGCTCGGAAGGTGTTTACCTCTCGACCGCCGAAGCCGGCGAGTTGCTGGATATTTATCACTTGCGGAAATTCACGTTCACTGAGTGGGACGGGATCGGCAAACTGCGTACCGAGTCGGATGCCCTGGATCTGTACCTCGACGAGCCTGGCTGCTGTTTACGACTTCGAGGCCCTGCGCCGATTCAAAGTAGTCGTGGATTGCTGCAACGGGACTTCATCTCTGATTCTCCGGCGGCTCAACGAAAAGTTCGGCTTCGATTTTGTTCTGATCAATGAGCATGTCGAGGGCGTCGCCTTCGCGCATGAACCGAGCACTAACAAGCGCATGGTCGGACTTCAGCTTGCTCCTTTGATGCGGCCGCTGCAGGCGGATGCGGGTTTTCTGTTCGATGTCGATTCAGACCGCGTTGCGATGGCCACAGACCTTGGCGAGGCGCTCTCTGAAGAAATGATCATGCCGCTGCTGGCCGACTACCTGCTGCCGCGCGGTCCTGGAAAACTCGTAATCACAAATCTCTCGAGCACAGCCCTGGTGGACGAGATCGCAGCGCGACACGGCGGCAAAGTGATTCGTGTGCCAGTGGGACGGCAGGCCGCCATCGATGCGCTGGCCAGTTACCGGCCGGAGCAGATTGCGCTCGCTGGAGAAGGCACAGGCGCCGTAATGATGCCGCAATTCCGCTTCGTGTATGACGGCATCGCTTCGATGTTCACGATTCTCTCGATGATGCTGGAGCGCAAGGCGAAACTTTCGGAAATTGTCGCAAGCTATCCGCGCTACTCCATTCTGAAGGGCGAACTTCCGCTGGTCTCGAAGCAGATTCCCGCGCTGTTGATGGAACTCCACCAGCGCAACGCTGACGGCAAAATCAACGTGACCGACGGCCTGCGCGTGGATTGGCCGGACCGCTGGTTCCACGTGCGGGTGAGCCAGACCGAACCGCTCGTCCGGATTATCTGCGAGCAGCGCGGCGATGCACCAGTGTCGCTCTTCGAATCGTTAATGGACAAGGTCAGGAGCCTGGCATAGCATGGCACGCCGCGAACATTTACTGAAAATTGGCGTCTCCGGAATCCGCGGAGTAGTGGGCGAATTTCTCACTCCATCGCTGGCCTGTGCGTTCGCGCAGGCGTTCGGGACATACGTCGGACCTGGACGTGTCGTGATCGGACGCGACACACGCAGCAGCGGAGAGATGCTGCAGCACGCGGTCACCTGCGGGCTGCTGGCCGCCGGATGCGAGGTGGTCGATGTTGGCGTGCTGCCTACTCCCACGATTCAGATTTACGTGGGAGCGACGCGTGCCCGTGGCGGCATTGCGCTGACCGCATCGCACAATCCGCCCGAATACAACGCCCTCAAGCTGTTTAATGCGCAGGGCCTGTTCTTCAATCAGTATGAGCGCAGCGAGCTGCTGGAACTGTACCATCAGAGCGATTTCCGGCAGGCCCCGAACGAGGAAATCCGGGGCGTAAAAAGCGAGTATGTTACGCCTGAAAAGCTGCACACACGGCGGGTGCTGCAGCATGTGGATGCGGGCCGGATTATGGCGCGGCGCTTCCGCGTTGGCCTGGATTCTGTAAATGGCGCGGGCTCACTGATGAGCTGCCGATTCCTGCGCGATGAGTTGAATTGCGATTTGCACGCGATTTCAGTTGATCCGGAAAAGCCTTTCCCGCGTATTGCCGAACCGCGTCCCGATACGCTAGGCGATTTAGCGGAGCTGGTTCGCGTGAACAAGTGTGATATCGGCTTCGGCCAGGACCCTGACGGTGATCGGCTCGCCGTCTGCGACGAGTTGGGCCGTGTTATCGATAATGACGATGTGCTCGCGCTGGCTGTAGATGCCGCCTTGCGGCGAGTGCCCGGCGATGTCGTTGTGAACCTGACCACCTCTTCCGTCGTCGAAGATGTGGCGGCATGCCACAAATGCGTGGTCCACCGGACGCCCGTGGGGGAAGCGAATGTCGTCGAGCTGATGCAAGCTACCAACGCGGTGATCGGCGGCGAAGGCTCCAACGGCGGAATCATCTTCCCGGCCGTACACCTGTGCCGCGACAGCTACACGGGAATGGCCTTCCTGCTGGACCGCATGGCCGAGACCGGCCAAACGGTCTCAGAACTCACGAGCGGGCTGCCGCGCTATTATCGCCGTCTCGGGAAAGTCGCCTACCAGCACGGCAGGCTGGGAACACTGATGCAGGCGTTGGAAGAGAGTTTCCCGGATGTCGTCACGAATCGGGCTGATGGGCTGAAGCTGATCTGGCCCGATGCCTGGGTACACGTGCGCTCGTCCAATACAGAACCGATTATGCGAATTGCAGCCGAAGCCAAAAGTGAAGCGCTGATGGAAGGGCTCTACAGCCGAGT
Source organism: Bryobacteraceae bacterium (assembly GCA_963793625.1). GTDB lineage: Bacteria > Acidobacteriota > Terriglobia > Bryobacterales > Bryobacteraceae. Next base: position 237,271 of record CAWCAT010000004.1, read on the forward strand.
GATGCAGCTGCTGGAAGCTTAGTCTTTGGGTGCTGGTTCTGTTGCAGTTTTTGGCGCATCAGGAAGAATAAACGTTGTTTCGCCCGGTTTCAGCAGTTTGTAACGACGGCGAATTTCTTCTTCCTGCGCCGCCGGATTGTTCTTCAACTGCTGGATGCGGTCCTTCTTTTCCTGTACTTCTTTGGAAAGAGTTGCATTTTGTTCCTGGAGTTCCTGGATCTCTTTGCGTTTTTCGTAGAGGCCGGAAACGCCTTGCGGACTGCGCAATGCGTAGACGACTCCCGTTACCAGAATGACGGCAACGAGAACATAGCCTAATTTGCGAAAAATGGAAGAGACACGACTACTGGCCAAAAATGCTCCTTTAGTTTTTTATAAACCTGTTTTATGCTCTTTGCCAAGCACTTCTTGCAATGACAGATAAAATAATTGTACTCAGTACGTGCGCTTCGCAACAGGAAGCCGAAAAAATCGCCAAATTGCTCGTTGAAAGCCGACTCGCGGCCTGCGTAAACATTTTGCCTGGAATCCGTAGTGTATACCACTGGCAGGGCAAGATTCAGGACGAAGCAGAAATTTTACTGCTTATTAAGTCACGCCGCCCCCTTTTCGAGCAGTTACAGAAGACCCTTGCCTCCGTACACTCCTACGAAGTTCCAGAAATCATTGCGATTCCGATAGTCGAGGGAGCGCTATCATACTTGCAGTGGCTCTCGCGGGAAACTGGTGGGCCGGACGAAGTCTAGACGAAACGGAGGTTGCATTCCATGGCTGCGCACGTGAAGATACTCGCGATTCTGAACATTATCCTTGGTTCGCTCGGCTTGCTCGCCGGGACACTCGCACTGATGTTCTTTGGCGGGATCGGCGCGCTCGCCGGCTTTGCGGCCGATCAGCCTAACGACGCGGTTCTGGCACTTCCCATTCTGGGCGGGATCGGAATGTTCATCTTCCTGCTCATCGCAGTGTTTTCAGCGCCTTGCATCATTGCCGGGGTTGGATTGCTGAAGTTTCGTCCCTGGGCGCGCATCTTGACGATCGTGATGTCGGCGTTTAACCTACTGAATGTGCCTTTTGGCACCGCTCTAGGCGCGTATGGGTTGTGGGTGTTGCTGTCCAATGAGGGCGAAAGGCTGTTCGTGCGGTCACTGGCCCGCTCGTAAATTCTTTTCAAATGACCAACGTACTTATACTTGGCGCCAAGGGCACCCTGGGCGGCCAACTTCGAAAGCTCTACCCGGAAGCTGTTGCCTGGGATCGTGAAGATGCGGACGTGACAAACTTCGTCGCATTGGCCGAGAAAATCATTGCGCTTGACCCTGCCCCCGAAGCAATCATCAACTGCGTGGCATTCAACGACGTTGACGGCGCGGAGGAAAACAAGAGCGCGGCCGTTGCCCTAAACACGCGTACTGCCATGGAATCTTGCGGCCCTGACTCGGGAACTCGGCATTCCACTGGTGCACTACAGCACGAATTATGTGTTCGATGGCATCGAGGGCGAGTATGACGAAGCTGCGCCAGCAAAGCCGGTTTCGTTCTACGGAAAATCCAAACTGCGCGGCGAAATGGGTATAGCGAGCGCGAATCCACAGCATTACGTCATCCGAACCGCGGTGATTTTCGGACCTAAAGGGGAGAGTGATCTCTCGAAGAAGAGTTTCGTTGATCTGATGCTCGACCTGAGCGCAAAGAACAATCAGATCAAAGCCGTCGACGACGAGATCAACAGTATCACTTACGCTCCGGACCTCGCTGCCGGAACGCAAATGTTACTCGAGGAAGCTCGCCCGTTCGGGACTTACCACATCTCTAACTCCGGAGCCGTGAGTTGGTATGACTTCGCGCAGGAGATTTTCCGCGTTACCGGACGCGAGATAACCGTGGAACCCGTGCCCTCCAGCACGTTTCCGCGCAAGGCCAAACGCCCGGCCAGGTCCGTGCTGGTGAATACGAAGCTGCCCGCATTCCGGCCCTGGCAGGAAGCTGTCCAGGCATTTCTGGCTGCAAGTAAGGGCTAAAAACGATGATCGGGCCCCAAATGGTATCTTTGTAGTTCCATGCTGCTGTACGCGTACACTATCTTCACAAGCGCTTTCTTGCTGTTTCTGGTCCAACCCGTTATAGCCAAGATGATTCTCCCCTGGTTTGGCGGCTCGGCGTCCGTCTGGACCACATGCATGCTGTTCTTCCAGGGAATTCTGCTACTCGGCTATCTATATTCGCATTGGTCGATCCGCTATTTGAAGCCCAAGGCCCAGTTGCTGGTCCATGCCGGATTGCTGGTGTTGAGCCTGGCATTGCTGCCGATTACGCCGAACTCGTCCTGGAAGCCGACCGGACTGGAAGATCCAACCTTCCGGATCTGGGGACTGCTCGCCAGCTGCGTCGGCCTGCCCTATTTTCTACTCTCAACGACCGGACCACTGATTCAGGCCTGGTATGCGAGAACGCACCGGCAGGGCGTGCCGTACCGCTTGTTTGCGCTTTCCAACTTCGCGTCCATGCTGGCGTTGATCGGATATCCGATCCTTATTGAGCCGTTTGTAGTCTCGCGCATACAGTCAGCCGGATGGTCCGCCGGGTACGTCCTGTTTACCCTGGTGTGCGCCGGCGCAGCCTGGCGGGCGTCGCGGGTAGGACAGGCTGAGGTGGTCGTCGCGGAAGAACCCGAGGGCGAGCGGCCCGGCTGGCGTTCGTTGATCGCCTGGGCGGCTCTGCCCGGTTGCGCCTCACTGCTACTGCTGGCTGTGACGAACCACATGTGTCAGGACATCGCCTCGATCCCGTTCCTATGGGTGCTGCCGCTGACCGTGTACCTGATCAGTTTCATCCTGTGTTTCGATCGCGAAGGCTGGTACCGCCCCAGGTTTTACGAGTGGCTGGTTGCGGCAGCTCTGGCTGGTACGTGCTACGTGCTCTACCATCGCTCACCGAGTGTGCCGATCAAGATCGCCATCCCCGCACTAACAATTAGTCTGCTGGTCTTCTGCATGTTTTGCCACGGCGAGGTCGCACGCCGCAAGCCGCATACACGGCATCTCACGCTGTTTTATCTGATGATCTCGCTGGGTGGCGCACTCGGGTCTATCTTTGTGGCACTTGCCGCCCCGCGCATCTTCAATTCGTATCATGAGTTTCCCATCGGCCTGGTGCTTTGCGCCGCACTCGCGCTGGTGGTCTACCGGCGCAACACCACGCTCTACTACTGCTGGGCCGCCGCCGCGATCGTAATGTGCGTCTTCATGGTGCGCGACGCCCGCGCAGTCGCCGAGGACAATCGAATCATGGTCCGGAATTTCTACGGCACTATGAAAGTGACCGAGGATGACACGAGTGGAAATACGAGCGGGGTGCGCAAGCTTCTGCACGGCTCAATCAATCACGGCGAGCAGTTTCTCGACCACACCCTGCGCCGGGAGCCCACGACATATTACGGAAAGGTCTCGGGCATCGGCCTGGCGATCGCTAACAACCGCCATTCGACACAGCGCGTGGGTGTGATCGGCCTGGGCACCGGCACGCTGGCAGCGTACGGGCAGCCTGGCGATTACTACCGGATCTACGAAATAAACCCGCTTGTAATGCAACTCGCGAAAACCGAATTCAGTTATCTGCGGGACTGTGAGGCCGAGGTGGATCTTGTGCTCGGTGATGCCCGACTTTCGCTCGAACGCGAACCCGCCCAGCACTTCGATGTACTGGCCGTTGACGCATTCTCAGGAGATTCGATCCCTGTTCACCTGCTGACCAAAGAAGCCTTTCAGCTATATTTTAGGCACCTAAGGCCCGATGGCGTACTGGCAGTTCACGTCAGCAACAAATTCCTGGAATTGAAGCCGATCGTCAAGAATCTGGCCGACAGTATGGGCCTGGGTTCGATTTTGATCGATAACGATGACGACGACGTCAATGAAGTCTTTGGGGCGACGTGGGTCCTGATTACCGCAAACAACGGATTCCTGAATGTGCCCGCTGTCAAAGCCGCAAGCGAGCCACTGAACGGGCGAGCCGGCTTGCGGCTATGGACCGACGACTACAGCAACCTATTTCAGATTCTGAAGTAGCGCAAAAGCGCTACTTCATCAGCCCGCGCAGATAATCGAGATTGCGCTTCAGGTCATTTTCCATCGACTTGGAAGGCGAGTTCGTTTCGAGATTGGCGTACCCCTTGAATCCGATCTCTCCAATGGCGCTGAGGACCTCTGGGAAATTGACCTTGCCCTCTCCCAGATAACCCTTGTCTTTAAAGTGAAACTGACAAATTCGCTCGCGGCCCAACCAGCGGATTTCCTTCGCGGCATCCACGCCAACCTGGTTGGTTGAGTTGCCCACATCGTAATAGATCTTGAAAGCCTTCGATGCCACGCGATCCATCGCGCGTGCATTGTCTTCGGCATTCAGCACGTTCTCAAAACCGAGAATAATGCCGGCCTTTTCGGCCGCAGGCGCCAGTTCCTTGAACACGTCAGCAACGTAATCGAGTTCCTGCCGGTTCAGGACGGAGCACTTGCCGAAGAAAACCGTCATGAGGATTCCGGCATTCAGATTCTTCGTGATCTCAATGCCTCTCTGGACCCACTTGCGGGCAAGCGGGTCGTCTTTCAGACAGTTCACATGCAGGATGTCGATGTAAGTGGCATCGAGCGGCAGTCCGTGTTTTTTGGATTCAGCGACGTAAGCCGCCTGCAGAGCACGATCTTCCAGAGGCAGCCGCTCGCCATCCGTATTGCGCCCAAGCGTGACCTGCAAACCTTCCAGGCCCATCGACTTTGCGACGCCGACAGCTTCAGGCTTGCCGCTCAGGCGCAGCACTCCATCCATGACGCCGATTCTCAGCCCTGCAGGCTTTGCTGCCAGCAGCGGCGACGCCAGACTCGCGGCCAGAAATCCTCTTCGTGTGAACATGCGGTCTCCTAATTCTTTCCGGCAGGGACAAGGACCTCGATGCCCTTGAACCAGACCTCAGTTTCGCGCTTGCTACCGTGCGCCTGCAGTCCGATATGGCCTTCGGTGCGACCTTTCGTATCCTCAGGCAGGTCCAGCGTCTTGACGCCATTTACATGAAAGGTGATGCGATGGCCGTGCAGCGAGGCTGTCAATTCGTTCCAATCGTCCTTCTTAACGGCTGCGTTGTCTTCCGGGCCCGTCACCCAGTTGCGCCCACCGGTTTCCCAGAGGCCGCCAGTGCGCTTGGCTTCATCGATTTCGACCTCATAGGCCGCGCGCGTGGTCTTGTCCGTACGCATGAAAAAGCCGCTGTTGCCCTTCGCGATCTTGAACTGCACGCGTGCGGTTACGTCCTTGAAAGACGCATCGCTCATCAGGAACGCAATCCGGGGATCGTCGGGAACGCTCTTGCCGTGGATCGCACCGTTCTCGACCGTCCACTGACCGCCAGGTCCCGGAGTCCAGCCTGCCAGCGACTTGCCGTCCCAAATGGGCTTCCAGACGTGCTTTCCAAGATCCTGAATGCGGATGTTGCGCCATGCTACCTGCGCGGGTTTCTCGCCTTTGAAAGCATGTACCTGCAGGCCAATGAATCCGGTCTGATCCAGTGAATCGACCACGTCGGCACAAGGCACGCCATTGATCCAAACCTTTATGCTGTCGCCCATCGCAACGACGCGGTACTTGTTCCATTGATTGTCTTTGAAGGCCTTGCTGGCTGCCGGATCGGACGAAATATTGTGCAGCCAACCGCGCCGCGCTTCGTCATAGATCCCGCCCGATGCGCCACTCTTCTCATTCGAAACCTCAACTTGATAGCCATAGACGCGTCCCGCTTTCTGTTCACGCTGCACGTTCTTCTTTCCGTCGAAAATTGTCACCTTTGCGTCGGCGGCGTAGCGGTGGCTACGGATCTGCACTCCGGAATTCAGCGCGGGATCAGTCTTGGTTTCGAATTCCAGGACGAAATCGCCGTATTCTTTTTGGGAACAAAGGAAACTGTTCGGGCTGTTTTCGGCAGTAGTGCCGACAATGGTTCCCTTCTCGACAACGTATTTGGCGAAGCCGTTACAGACTTCCCATCCCTTCAGGGTCTTGCCGTCAAACAGCGGCACGAACGGCTTTTCAGCAGCAGCGGAAACACCGGTGATCAGAATTGCAGCAAGTAAGAAGAACGAGCAACTGCGAGACATGGTAACTCCTTTACCTCAAACATCGTATCTCAGGTGATATTCTCGTGTTCTGATGAAGTTCGTTTTATTGATTGTGCTTTTGTGTTTTGCTCGCGCCGGTGCGGATTACTTTCCAGCTCCAGATTCGAGCGGCGGATGGCGAGTGCGGCGTGATCCGGGCATGGACATCGCGCGCCTTGACGAAGCGTTCGCGCTGATCCAGCGGAACACTAAAAATGGCGGTTTGCTGGTTGTGCGGAATGGCTGGCTGGTCTATGAGCGCTATTTTGGGCGCGGCAGTCGCGAGGCGCTGCCCAACACCGCCTCATGCGGAAAGTCCTTCACCAGTATCGCGGCTGGCATCATGCTGGCGCGCTACCCGAAATCGTTTCCGGACGGACTCGATCAGAAAATCTGGAGTCCGGCGTACTTGCCCCCGGAAGCATTCCCGCCCTCTGATCCGTTGAAATCGGAAATCCGGCTCGGCCACTTGTTGTCGATGACCGCGGGCATTCGCGGAAACAATCCAAGCTACGTGCACGGAAAAGAAGTCACGCTTAAACCCGCTGGTCCGGACGGCATTGGAGCGATGCGCGACGACATGGCACTGGGATTGGTGGACGCGCCGCTCAACACGAAGCAACTCTGGTGCAAGCCGGGCGAAGGGTACTCTTACGCGACGTCATCGCCGCATCTCACCTCGATGATAGTGCGCAAGGTCTCGGGTATGGAATTGCAGCAGTTCGTCGAGCAATTCATCGCCAAGCCGCTCGGTTGGGGGCGCTTCGAATGGGGCTATGGCCCGCGCCCGCACACACCTGGGGGCGGCGGTATCGCTCCGCGTGCGACTGATATGTTGCGGTTCGGTTACATGCTGCTGAGGGAAGGGCGCTGGGGCGATCGGCAGGTCGTCCCTGCGGATTACGTCAGGCAGTGCGCCCGGCCGACGCGTTTCAATCCGCATTCACCGTATAGTCTGATGTTCGATGTGAACGCGGACGGGCACGCCGCAGGCATCCCGCCCGACGCGTATTGGAAGCAGGGTTCCGGCGGACATTGCTTTTATGTGGTCCCGTCACTGGATCTAGTCGTCTGGAAACTGGGTGGCCGGGATGAACAGTACGGACCCGGAGAACCCGATCCAGAGCGCGCCAACTGGAAGAGTTCGTTGGGAAACGATCAGGCTATCGAGCAGACACTTCGGATGGTCGTGGATGCGATTAAAGTAAAATGAACCGCTAATTGGAGGCGCGGACCGGAGTCGAACCGGTGAATAAAGGTTTTGCAGACCTCTGCCTTACCACTTGGCTACCGCGCCATCGGTTCGCACTTGCGGGATGAAAGATCTGGAGGCGCGGACCGGAGTTGAACCGGTGATGGAGGTTTTGCAGACCTCTGCCTTACCACTTGGCTACCGCGCCGACGTTCAATACTAACCCGACTTTAGCGCGAGCGCAACGGTCAAGTCAAACCTGGAGGCCCCCTAATATGCTGCTATGCTTAGGGTATTCTCACACGTTCAGGGGACGTTATTAACAATGTTTTTGAAAATTTTGTCGCACCCGGTTTTCGTAAACTTGAACTTCCACATGCCAATGATCTTGGACCTTTCTCACCCGCTGGTCATGCTTCACGGCGAGAACGGCTCCGGGAAATCTACGCTACTGCATTCGATCTATTACGCCATGCTTGGCAAACAAGTGGACGGCTTTGTTTATAAACTGGATACCGGCAATACGGACATCAGCAAGACCTTCCTGTTCGATGCCGAAGCGCACAATCCCCGATTACAGCTCGAGTTTTTCAAGGATCAGCCCGAAACGCTGGAATTCCTGCAGATGGCCAGCCACGGACAGGTGATGTTGACGATGTTCAACCAGAACTTTCCGGCCATGCCCAATGGCACGATCCTGCTGCTGGATGAACCTGAAATGGCGCTTTCAGTCTCAAACCAGCGGCGCATTCTGAAGATGCTGATGGAACTGGTGGAGCAGAAGAACTTTCGCGTCATTTGCGCCACTCACTCACCGGTGCTGATCGAGTCCAAAGACACCTACGTCATCAATCTCGACAATCACGTGAACCGCAACATCGCGACAACCGACATGGGCGTTGAAGGACAGAGCACAATCCAGTAAATTCGCCGTTTAGGTTGCGGCAATCCGCTCAGCAGACTACACTAAAGAGGTATTGCTCACCGTCGGGGCGTGGCTCAGCCTGGTAGAGCGCCTGGTTCGGGACCAGGAGGCCGGTGGTTCGAATCCACTCGCCCCGACCATTTCCTTCCTCAATCCATTTTCTCAACATCCAAACGCGCCCGAAGATCAGTAAGCTTTTGCTCAATCTCGTTTCGCTGCTCGGGATTCTGAACACCTGGCAGAAAGCGTGTGATGGTCGCATAACCTTGCTCGGCTAGTCCGAAAAGTCTTTGCGCGGCCTTCATGTCCCCAAGTTCACGTTCGGTCTTCATGAGATCCAGGAATGTGAGACAGAGCGCCAGATCATTTTGCAGGAAGTCGTAACGGCTTTGCTGGGTGGCGGCTTGTAGCGCGACTGGATCCGTTAACTCGTCCATTCCCCATCTTCTCATCCATTTCCGCCTGATACACTGCATTTTGGCAACTCATAACTCTGTGTTTCTTGGCTTCCTTACCTGTGCGATGCTCGCGTCGGGAGCTTCACTTCAGCCGGTGGCGTCATGGACCTTCGATCAAGATCTTCCGGCAGGGGCTGTTCGCGGACGGGTAAGCTACGCTTCCGGTGTGTCGGGACGAGCCCTGCTGCTGGATGGCTTCACCACAATGGCTGTGGCCAAATCCTCTGCCAATTTTGATCAAGTCCTCGCGGTGTAAGCCTGGATCGCGCCACAGGAACACTCATGGAACTGGACCGCCATCGTCAACCAGGGTGCGGACCGCAAAGTCCGGCTTCTACTTCGGAATCGACCATGTGGGTCACATCGGCTTGTCTGTTGCGGTCGATGGATCGTGGATTACCGCCGTCTCGAAGGAGCGCGTGCCTCTTCTCCGCTGGTCGCATGTGGCTGCTTCGTTCGACCCCGGCTCAGGTCCGAGGGTGTTCATCAATGGCAGTGAGATGGAAGAAGTGTGGATCGGAGCGAACCAGACGTTGATGGGTGTGACCAACACTGAGTGCGAGCCCAGCCGGAAAGCTCTCGCAAACACGCGAATGGTATTCGACGGGCTTATTGATGAAATCAAACTCTATAATGTGCCGTTGAGTTCCGCGCAGGCCTCAGCACAATTCGCGGCGGTTACGCCGAAAGAGCCGCAGTCCTTGAAGTATCGCGTTCTCCCGTCGGGACCGAAAGGCACCGGACGGTTTGGCGCCTCCTACGAGCCCCTGAAATATGCGGAGCAGTGGGACGCCGAGCAGGCTGCAGGGTCCGATCTCAAACTTACCCTCGACGCCTCCGCGGATGCCCCAGTTGTGAATCCAGCCTTAGTCATCGAGAATTGGGGCGAGTCTGAAGCGCAACTGCTCCTTAACGGTAAAACCATTCCCCGTGGACCGGACTCGGGTTGGCCTGAATCGCAAGCTTGACCGAACGGACCTGGTCGTGTGGCTGCAAACCTCGTCCACCAAACCACTCGCTCTCACCCTTAAACGACGGCGGTAAGCATAAGAGTCATCCAGCAGACGAAGCGCGTAGCCCAATCAGCATTTGGCGATCACTGATGATGCCGGGTTCTGGCCAGTTAGAAGGTGACCGTCGATTACGGCGTAAAGCCAGTCACACGCTTGCCTTCCACCAGCGGCCGGCCGTCGGGAGTGCGGACATGACGCAGTGCTCCAGGTCCATGGCAGACCGCAGCGACGGGCTTCCCTGCAGCGTAAAACTCTTCGATAAGCCGTATGGAGTCCCTATCTTCAGCCAAATCCCACAATGGACCGTGGCCGCCGGGATTGAACACGGCATCAAAGTCTGAGCTATTCACAGTAGCGAGTTTCGCTGTATTCGCCAGCGCATTCTGCGCGGCGGCGTCTTGTTTGAATTGGCGGTTGCCTCGGTCTGAGCGTCGGGCGCATCGCTCTTGGGATCCAGCGGTGGCTGCCCACCCTTGGGTGATGCTAAGGTGAGCACGGCTCCGACGTCCTAAAAGATATAATATGGAGCAGCGAATACTTCCAGCCAGAAACCAGTCTTTTTGCCGGTACTGCCCAGTTGGTCGTGTGAAGTAAGCACCATCAGGATATTCATGAGTTCCTTCCCTTGAATTTGTGTTGCACGCGATTAGCCAGCAAGCTAATGGTTATCGACGTGCCTTCCCGAAAACGACAGACTGGAAGCACTTTCCAATGCAAGACCTAATAAAATGACAACGCATTGCCTTCATTTCGCCCGCAAGTTCCTGGAACTAAGCAGAATTGCTCCGCTGATACTTCTCGCATTGCTCACTGCGCCAGTCTCGTTTGGCTATTCCGTGCTGACCCACGAGGCAATCGTGGACTCGCTGTGGGATGCCTCAGTGAAGAAAATGCTCCTAAAGCGGTTTCCAGGCTCGACTCCGGAAGACTTGGAACAGGCGCACGCCTACGTCTATGGAGGCTGCATTCTGCAGGACATGGGGTACTATCCGTTCAGCAGCCGACCTTTCAGCGACCTGACGCACTATGTCCGTAGCGGAGACTTCATCGTTGCGCTGATTCGCGAATCGCAGGACCTCAACGAGTACGCGTTCGCACTCGGCGCCCTGGCACACTACGCCGCCGATACCAGCGGCCATCGTATCGCGACAAACCTCGCTGTGCCGATGCTCTATCCTGAGCTCCACACAAAATTCGGAAAGGAAGTCACTTACTGGGATGCTCCGGTCGCACATCTCAGGACCGAATTCGGTTTCGACGTGCTGCAGGTCGCACGCGGGCGCTACGCACCGGACAGCTACCGGAGATTCATTGGTTTCCAGGTTTCGAAGCCGGTTCTGGAGCGAGCATTTCTGGATACCTACGGTCTGGAGCTAAAAGATGTATTTGGAAACTTGAGCCTTGCGCTGGGTTCGTTCCGCTATAGCGTCGGATCAATCATACCCGGCATCACGCGAGTGGCATGGCAACTCAAGCGCGACGAAGTCACAAAAGAGATCCCCGGCATCACCAAAAAGAAGTTCCTATTCAATCTCTCTCGTTCCAGCTATGAGAAAGAGTGGGGATCGGAGTACCGCAGGCCAGGTGTTCGCTCACGCATGCTGGCGTGGGTCTTGCGACTGGTTCCGAAAAGCGGGCCATTCAAATCACTTGCGTTCCGCACACCGACGCCAGAAATCGAGAAGATGTTTATGGCCAGTTTCAATGCGACCGTCAACCGTTACAAAGAATTGCTTGGCCAGGAGAGCTCCAAGGCTCTGGTATTACCAAACCAGAATTTCGATGTCGGTGACGTATCCCGCAGCGGTGGATACAAGGGAACGGACCTGACTTACGCGATGCTGGTGGATAAGCTCGCCAGCCGTCAGTTCGCCGACGTCTCCCCGGAACTCCGCAAAGATATTCTGGCCTTCTACAAGGACGCGAAGGCTCCCAAACCAACGAGACCCGAAAAGGCCAACAAGAAAGCCACAGCCGAGTGGACGCGGCTTGGCGCACAGCTCTCCAACTTGCGAAGCAGTAAACTATAGGAACCATGAAATTCCTGCTCGCACTGCTTGTTGTTCCTTTGCTCGCGCAAACCGTCGATCAACTGGAGCCTCGCAACGTTAAGGTCGCGGCCATGGAATACCTCGGTCGTCCTGCGATCCAGTTGACGGTTCCGACGGGTGCGGCTAATGGCGCTTCTTACGCGATTGTGAAGAAGAGCATGTTCCACAACGGAACCATCGAAGTCGATCTGGCGGGTAAGCCTGCTACAGGGGCGGGAGCCGGCGCAAGGGGTTTCATAGGTATAGCTTTCCGCCTTAAAGGCGACCGCTACGAGTACATCTACCTGCGGCCGACAAACGGTCGGGTTGAAGACCAGGTCCGGCGCAATCATTCAACACAATACGGTGCGCATCCCGACTATGATTTCGCCCGGCTTCGCAAGGAATCGCCCGAGGCTTACGAATCCTACGTCGATCTTCAACCCGGCGTTTGGACGAAATATAAAATCGTGGTCACCGGCACCAAGGCCAGACTTTTCGTGCACGGCAGCGAGCAGCCCTGCCTGATTGTCAACGATCTGAAACTCGGGGACTCCGAGGGTGCAGTGGCACTGTGGGTCGGTCCCGGTACCGAAGGCTACTTCGCTAACCTTAAGATCACGCCTTAACAGGCTATTGTTTGACAAAGGACAAAAAGGACTGATAGTATTTTGTGAAACATGGTTTCACATGTAAACAGTTCACCGCAGAAGCTGGTCATCGCGAAACGCAAGGCAAAGACTGCTGAGTTGACGTCACGCTACAAGGTTCCCAACCTGGAACGCGGACTACGCATTATGGAGTTCCTGCTGGACTACCCGGAAGGGCTCTCGCAGAGTGAACTGGCCTCGCGCCTGCACTACTCCAAAACGAGCGTCTTCCGCATCACGATGACGCTGCTCGATTACGGCTACCTGGTGCGCAACGAAGAGTCGAAGAACATCACGTTAAGCCGCAAGCTGCTGGCCATGGGTAGCAAAGCGCTGAATGAAAAAGATCTGATGGGCAGCGCGCTCGATGTCGTGCGTTACTTGCGTGATCTGGTCAAAGAGACCGTTCTGATCGGCACTTTAGCCGGCGGCGAATTCATTGTTCTGGAACAGGTATTAGGCTCGCACCCATTCAAGTTCTCCGTCGATGTTGGTTCCAGATTGCCGCTGCACGCGGCTGCTCCGGCCAAGGCACTGCTCGCTTTTCTGCCCGCGCAGGAGTGTGAGGCGTTAATGGCGAAGATCGACTTCATCCGTTACAACGACCGCACCATCATCAGCGCTGAGAGTTTTCGCGGGGAACTGGAAAGCGTGCGCGAACACGGTTACGCGCTCGACCGCGGCGAACAATTAGCAGGCATCCACTGCGTCGCCGCTCCAATTCTTGATCGTCACGGTTATCCCGTCGCCGCCGTCTGGACCACTGGTCCCGCAGACCGTATTCGTGAACGGGATCTCGCGAAAATAGGCGATCTGTTCACATCCCAAGTCAAAATTATCTCCGGGCGCCTTGGCTATGGGCTGCTGGAGGCCGCAAGTTGAAGGTGCTCGCACTGTTCGCCATCTTCGGCTGTCTCGCGTTTGCATCGGATCAACAGGTGCTCGCGGGAGGCAGCGGTCGCGTAATCATTCTCACAGCGGATCAGAAAGTGATCTGGGAGCACCCGGCGGCATTAGTCCACGATGCCTGGATGCTGCCGAATGGTAACGTGCTGTTTGCGGATGGCCGCACCGTAACTGAAGTGACGCGGGATCACAAGGTAGTCTTCCAGTACAGTTCCGCGGAACAGCGTGGCGGCGGCGCTTTCGCATGCCAGCGGCTTCCGAATGGCAACACCATGATCGGCGAGAATTCCACTGGCCGTGTGCTCGAAGTCGATAACACCGGCAAGGTCGTGTTCGAAATGCAGACCGCGCCATTCACTGCGGGTGCGCACCACAATATGCGCATGGTACGAAAACTGGAGAACGGCAATTATTTGGTCTGCCACTCCGGCGCGCATATCGTTAAGGAATACACGCCTGCGGGCCAAGTGGTTCGGGAAATCCCAACGCCTAACGTTGCATTCGCTGCGTTGCGAACGTCCGCAAATACGACGCTCGTTTCCTCGATCGATCATATTTACGAATACGATGAATCCGGAAAGGTTGTCTGGCAGTTCGCGAATACGGATATTCCAGAGACCTTGATTACGAACATGACGGGCATGCACTTGCTGCCCGGCGGCAACGTCGCGGTCGGGTGTTATTCAGCCTACAAAGACAAGCAGGGCACCGGATTGTTTGAAATCACACGTGACCGGAAACTGGTCTGGCGGTATTCCAATCCCTCGGCCGACAAAAGTTTGATGTCCATCCAGTACCTGGATGGAGGCGGCAAACCGCTCAATGGCAAGTGTGTGCGTTAACAGGATTATTTACTCGAAAGGAATCGAATGAGAACTCTTACAAAGATATTTAAGGCTGGCGTACTGGCCGCAGGATTGTGCACGCTGGCATCGGCGGCGCTCGCTGCGGACGCACCGAAAGCCGTCGCACCCCTAAAGAACGAAGACTTCTATAAGGACGGAAAATTCCTGGCGGACAAAGCCAAGGACGCCTATTTTGCGATGATGGCGCGGTACGGCTATCCGATTCCTGCGAGCTTGAAGAAAGACATGTGGGTCACGGATTTTGCGCTTGGCGATTTCGCACATGTCGGCATGGCCGGGATCTTCTGGTACAACGACAAGACCACCAGCGTCTTTGGGCATGAGATTTTCCTGCTGCCGGGACAGATGATCGTTGAACACGGTCACGAAGCGGCAGGCGACGTAAAGGCCAAGCGCGAGGCATGGCATGTGCGTCACGGCTGGATTCTCACATTCGGTGAAGGTGCTGCCACCAAGGCGGCCGCCCCCGTGAAACTACCGCAGAGCCAGGCAAAGTTCATCACGGTGGGTAAGGCATGGAAACAGGTCAAGGAAGGCGAAGTCGATTCGCTGGGCCGCGCGACCGCGAAGCATTTCATGATTGCGGGACCCAACGGCGCGATCGTTACGGAGTACGGAACATTCCACGACAACGCCGGCCTGCGCTTTACGAATCCGGGTGTCAAGTTCTAAAAGGAAACGCACATGAAATTCCATCACGTTGGCATACCAGCAACAGAAGTACGGCCTGATGAATTTTATCTGGAAGGGGCAAAGCTGTTCGTCACCGACGTAGCCGCCAGTCCTTATCAGGTTGAATGGCTACGTTTCGAAGCCGATAGTCCGATGCCGGAAGAGTTGAAGACGAAGCCGCATCTGGCCTTCGAGGTGGATGACTTGCAGGCCGCCATGGTCGGCAAGACAGTGCTGATTGAGCCATTCGTGCCGATGCCAGGCCTGCAGGTCGGCTTCATCATCGACGACGGCGCAGTGATCGAACTCATGCAGAAGACTGCCTGAACGGAAACAACAAAGATGGTAATGAAAAAGTTCATCAACGATCCGGCCAACCTGGCTTCCGAACTGTTGGAAGGCTTCGCGCTGGCCTACGCGGACAAAGTCAAGATCGAACAGGGCAAGCTGGTGGTGCGCGCCAACCCCAAGCCGCAGGATAGGGTAGCAATCGTCACGCTCGGCGGCGCAGGACACGAACCTGCGCTGAGCGGATTTGTCGGTGAAGGCATGCTCGACATCAGCGTTGTCGGCGATATTTTTGCGGCACCGGGTGCACCGAAGGTCCTTCAGGCATTGAGGTGTGCAAATCGCGAAGCGGGTGTGCTGCTCGTAGTTTTGAACCACGCCGGCGATGTGATGAGTTCTAACATCGCTCTGGAAATGGCAAAAAAGCAGGGCCTCAACGTACGCACGATTCTGACGCACGAAGACATTGCGCCGGGCGCACGCGTACCGGATTCCGAGCGGCGTGGTCTGGTTGGTTGCGTACCGCTCTACAAGATAGTCGGGGCTGCGGCCGAGGCGGGCATGAGCCTCGATGAAATCCAGGCGATCGGCGAACGCTTCAATCGCAACATGGCGACTTTGGCTGTAGCGATGGCGAGCGCCACCAACCCATGCACAGGCCAGGCCATTTTCGAATTGGCCGACGACGAAATGGAAATCGGCATGGGCCAGCACGGCGAGACCGGCACGGGCTCAACGAAACTGCTCTCGGCGGACGACACTGCTGAGTTGATGCTGAACCGGCTGATCGAAGCTGTTGACGCGAAGGCTGGCGACAAGCTGCTGGTAATTCTGAATGGTACCGGCGCAACCACGCTGATGGAGCTGTTCATCGTTTATCGCGCCGTTCACAAGCTGCTTACGGAGCGCGGCATCGAACCAATCTTCCCGCTAATCGGCGAGTATCTGACGGTGCAGGAAATGGCAGGATTCCAGATGTTCGTCGCGAAGATGGATGACGAGTTGATTCAGCTCTGGAAAGCGCCCTGCGACACGCCGTCGCTGACTGTGCGCTAAGGAAAACAATGATGGCAAGCAAGCTCGAATATCGCGATCTGGCGGCAATGCTGCGCGAGGGTGCAAACCGGATCAAGGAAAACCACGAGCTGTTGTCGCATCTGGATTCGGTAACAGGCGACGGCGACCACGGTACGACCATGAAAAAGGTCGCCGACGCCATGCTCGAATCCATTGACACCTGCGACACCGCAGCCATTCAACCGCTGCTCGAAACGTTGGGCTGGAACGTGATGTCGGTGGACGGCGGTTCGGCAAGTCCGCTGCTCGGATCGTTCTTTATGGGCATGTCAGAGAACGTAACCGCAGAATCGCTCGACGGCGCCGCCCTGGCCACAGTATTCGAGGCAGGTCTTGCGAAATTCCGCGCGCAGACACCCGCTGCGGTGGGCGACAAGACGATGCTCGACGCGCTCGCTCCGGCGGTGGAAGCGTTGCGAACGAATGCGGGGCAGGACATGGCGGTCGAAGAATTGCTGGCCAAGGCTGCACAAGCGGCGCAGCAGGGTGCGGAAAGCACCAAGATGCTGCAGGCCAGGTTCGGCCGCGCCAGAAATCTAGGAGCGCGCTCAATCGGATCCGTCGATCCTGGCGCGACTTCCATATCGCTGCTGTTCGCGGGCTTTCACGACGCGTTGGCGGCAAACAAGTAATACACGAATTTTATTCGCACTTATTCAGGAGACAAACAAATGGCTGACGCGGTTGGCAATCAAGACGCGAAAGATTATGGGATCGGAATCCCGCAGAAGAATGAAGCTTTCTTTTTGAAAGGTTCCGGCAACCTGGAATGGGGTATGAAGGATCGCCTATCGCGTATCTTCAATCCTCGCAGTGGTCGCACGGTGATGTTGGCCTTCGACCATGGCTACATCATGGGACCCACCTCCGGGCTCGAGCGTATGGACCTGACGATCGTTCCGCTAATTGAATACGCGGATTGCCTGATGTGCACCCGCGGTGCACTGCGTCAAATTGTGCCGCCTACGAGCAACAAACCGATTTCATTGCGCGCTTCCGCGGGTTCTACTGTCCTCACGGATTTGAATGACGAATGCATTCTCGACATCGAAGAGTGCATCCGTGTGAACGCCTCGATGCTCGCAATAATGGTTGCCGTCGGCAGCAAGTTCGAAGCGACAACGATTCGCAACCTGACCGCGATCGTTAATAACGGTAGTCGCTACGGCATTCCGATTCTTGGCGTGACGGCCGTCGGTACCGACATGGTACGTGATGCGCGCTACCTCAGCCTGGCCAGTCGCGTCTGCGCGGAGAACGGCGCACACGTCGTGAAGACCTACTACTGCAGCACGGATTTTGAAAAGGTGACCGCATCGTGCCCTGTGCCGATCGTGATCGCCGGCGGCAAAAAGCTCTCCGAGGCTGATGCACTGCAGATGGCGTTTGAAGCAATTGATCAGGGTGCTGCTGGCGTTGACATGGGCCGCAATGTGTTCCAGGCCGAGCATCCGATCGCAATGATTCAGGCAGTTAGCGGCGTTGTGCATAACGGCATGAAGGCTACTGAAGCTTTCGGCCTGTACAACGATTTGAAAAATATCAAGGCGTAGTCAGTCGGTTTTCCAAAGGGAGATCGGTACCATGCAACTGAACAACAATGCTCTTCTCCGCCGCGCTGGTGCGGTTCTGGCGGGCGTGATATTGATCCTGGTTTCCGCCGCCAGCTTTCTGGGGCAGAATGCCGGCTTGCCGTATCGCAAAGCCGATACCTGGCAGGCGACGATGTTCGCCACGCGCGAAGCCATGCACGATGCAAAGGATCCGCTGGAAGGAGTCTTCTGTAGCACCTGGGAATCGAGCGGCCCGTACGCGAGCAAGGCGAGAGAAGGCATTGGGACCGTTCTCCCTCCGGAGGAGGGCAACGCAAGCGTCACCTGGAGTGCCCGTAAGGATTGGAATGACGGCGAGGTCCGCGCATTAGGTGCGAATGGCGCATCTGCGTTCTATCTGAGGCGCAAGATCACGTCGGCAACGGAACGCAATGTAACCGCTTCCCTCGGCAGCAAGGACGGCCTGGCTGTCTGGTTGAATGGAACTCAACTCATCAGCAAAGATGTAGCGCGCAATGTCGCGCCCGATCAGGACTCGGTTAAGCTGCCGCTGAAGA
Source organism: Bryobacteraceae bacterium (assembly GCA_963793625.1). Lineage (GTDB taxonomy): Bacteria > Acidobacteriota > Terriglobia > Bryobacterales > Bryobacteraceae. Next base: position 255,601 of record CAWCAT010000004.1, read on the forward strand.
AGGGCGAGAATCTGCTCCTCGTCAAAATCTACAATCGCGGGGGCAATCGTTCCGGGTATTACTTTAAGTTGTTTCGACCCCTGGAAGTGGAACAACGCCGCGCCGCGAACATGGAACGGCTTTGGGAGCGCCTGCACGCGGACTTTAGCGACGCGCGTTTTCAGATCGAAATGCAGCGCGAGTTGAAGGATGCGATCTGGAGGGAAGACTGGCCAACCGGCGCCGCCTCCGTAATTGCCGCCCGTTATGCCGAGGCAGTGCGGGGCAAGAGCGCAGGCCAGGCTCGTCAGGCTGCAGCGAAGGCGCAGACTGCTGCTGATCTCACGGCAGTGCGGGCAGTTTATAACCGCGCGCGCAATCTCGAAGAAGTGCGTGAGTTGCTCGCGACCGTGAAGCCCGAAGCTGTGCGGCTGGCTATCGATGATCTAACCAAGAGCTTCGGCAAACGCTACCCCAAAGGCGCCGAGTACACGCGTACTCTCGCCGCACTTGAGAAGCCCTTTAATGAGGCGCTTGCGGCGTTAGACCAGGATGATGCGATTGAGCGACTGGGCGATCAGGTGCGCAAGTATCAGGCGCTGAGCCGCGCGGCACTGCTCGCGAATCCGATGCTCGATTTCGACAAGACCCTACTGGTGCGTCGCAATTTTCCCGCGACCTCACGCAAGGTAATCAGTAAGTCGCTCGGCATGCCCGTCGGCAATTCGTGGACGAACGATGATATCGCGCACACAGGTTGGGACAACCAGATTGCGGTACTAAGCGACCTGCGCGGCAAGGGCAAGCTCACTACTTTCTATCAACCCGACGGCGGAAAGATTGTGTCCGATGTGGAACTCGATTTCGATGCATCGAAGGTGATGTTCTCATCCATCGGTTCCAGCGATCGCTGGCGTTTGTTCGAAGTGAGAGCCAATGGAACCGGACTCCGCCAGATCACGCCCGACGTGAAGGATGTCGATCACTTCGATTCCTGCTATCTCCCCAACGGCAAGATTGCGTTCACGTCCACCGCCGGTTATCAGGGTATGCCCTGCATCGGTGGCGGCGCGCCTATGGCGCAGTTGTACACGAGCGATGCCAACGGCAAGGACATTCGTCAGATCACGTTTGAGCAGGATAGCGACTGGACGCCGGCTGTGCTGAATGATGGACGGTTGATGTACCTGCGCTGGGAATATGCCGACCTGCCGCATTACTTCACGCGCCTGCTATTCCACTCCAATCCGGACGGCACCAATGCGCGCGAGTATTTCCATAGCAATTCGTATTTCCCCAACTCCTTCTTCTACGCCCGCGCAATTCCGGGGCACCCCACTGAGGTCGTTGGAGTTGCGAGTGGACACCACGGTGTTGCCCGTTCCGGCAGAGTGCTGGTGATCGATCCCGAGCGCGGCCGCAATGAAGCCGACGGCGTCGTGCAGGAGATTCCGGGCTACAACAAAAAGGTTGATCCACTTATTAAAGATCCGCTGGTCGAAGGTGTCTGGCCCCAGTTCCTGCATCCGTATCCGCTGGCCGATTTTGCGGATGCGGCGCATCCGACCAAAGGCGGCAAGTACTTCCTGGTCGCGATGAAGCGCGATCCGAACGCATTGTGGGGCATTTATCTCGCCGACAAGTTCGATAACCTGACACTCATCAAGGAAGTGGAAGGTGCCGCGCTGCTCGAGCCGATTCCTTTCCACGCCAGCCCTCGTCCTCCGGTGATTCCGGACCTCACGAAGCCGGGCGAGAAAGAGGCCACTGTTTATCTTTCCGATATTTATAGCGGACAGGGCCTGAACGGCATTCCTCGTGGCAAGGTCAAGAACCTTCGTTTGTTCACCTATCACTTCAACTACAACAAGACCGGTGGCCACGATTCAGTCGGCATCCAGAGCGGTTGGGATATCAAGCGCATTCTCGGCACAGTGCCGGTGGAAGAAGACGGTTCGGCGTCGTTCAAGATTCCTGCCAATACGGCTGTGACGGTTCAGCCGCTCGATGAAAAGGGCCAGGCCCTGCAATTGATGCGTAGCTGGTTTGTGGGCATGCCGGGTGAAGTCGTGTCCTGCGTAGGCTGTCATGATCGTTTGAACTCCACGCCGCTCGCACGAGGTAATCTTGCGAGCCGCCGCCAACCTTCCACGATCAAGCCGTGGCACGGTCCTGCACGACCTTTCGCATTCCGCACGGAAGTACAACCGGTGCTCGATCGTTACTGCGTATCCTGCCATGATGGCCGGAAAGTTGACGGCAAGGATATGCCGAACTTCGCATCAGCACCGGACTTGACGCACTTTACAAATGATCGGTCTTATATCGACCTGCAGGCATTCGCGCACCGCTATGGACCGGAGCCCGACGCGCACATTCTGAAGCCCATGGAGTATCACACTAGCACCAGTCCGCTGTTCCAGATTCTCTCGAAAGGCCACCACGGCGTGAAGCTAGATGCCGAAGCGTGGGATCGCCTTGACGACCTGGATCGACCTGAATGTGCCGTGGCGTGGCAGTTGGGGCGCCAAAGGCGATAGCGCAAGCTGTCCGACTTTCCGCGAGCAGGATCAGGTGAAGCGTCGTCGTGAACTTGCCAAGCTCTATGCGAATGTTGATACAGATCCGGAACAGGAATACGCCGAGACTGTGGCCCGCGTTGCGCAGCGCGGCAAGGCCTCGCCGATAGCACCGAAACCCGAGATCATCAAGCCCGCCGTTTTCAATGTTTCACGCTGGCCTTTCGATCGCGCCGAAGCCGAACGCAGGCAGAAAGCCGAGGGCCCGGCCACGCAGTCCATCAAAATCGCCGAGGGCGTGAAGCTGGAACTGGCGCTGATCCCAGCGGGATCCTTTGTGATGGGTGACCCGGCAGGTGAGGCTGATGAGCGCCGTGTGGCTCCTGTCAAAATCGAGAAGCCGTTTTGGATGGCTCGCGTGGAAATCTCGAATGAGATGTACAAGTTGTTCGATCCGAAACACGACAGCCGCTTTGTTGACAAGCAAGCCAAGGATCACGATGTCCCGGGCTATCCCGCGAACAAGCCGGAGCAGCCTGTAATTCGCGTGAGCTGGGAGCAGGCCATGGGCTTCTGTCAGTGGCTAAGCCAAAAGACGGGCCAACGATTTACACTGCCCACCGAAGCCCAGTGGGAATGGGCCGCGCGCGCAGGCAGCAACACGCCGCTGTGGTTTGGCGGAGTCGATAGCGACTTCAGCAAATACGCGAATCTCGCCGACAAACGCATCAAGGGCTTCCAAGCCAATTTCCAGGGCAAGCCGTTCAACTACATCTCTTACCTGGATCAAATCGACGACGGTCAGATGATCACTGGACCGGTGGGCAGTTACTCGCCGAATCCATGGGGTCTGTTTGACATGATCGGCAATGTCGCGGAGTGGACACTAAGCACTTACAAGCAATATCCGTACGACGCCCGCGATGGCCGTGATAATCCACAAACGCCCGGCCTTAAGGTGGCTCGCGGCGGTTCCTGGCGTAACCGGCCAAATCGTGCGCGCTCCGGAATCAGGGCCGCTTACGAGCCTTACCAGCCGGTCTTTGACGTTGGGTTCCGCGTTGTGCTGGAAGCCAACCCCAATATGCGTGCCGGCCGCTAAGAGAGCAAAAAATGAACAGGAAGCAAACAGTTTTCGGCGTGTGCGCCGCGGTGCTGGTGGCCGCGAGCGTGTATAAAATGGCGGCCTCCCCCGCGGCAGAACCAACGCTGTCTCCAGCGGCGCTGGCTGTGTCGCGGGATGGCAAGTCGCTATTCATCGCGTGCGCAACGGCGCGACAGGTGGTGGTTTTCAACGTCGCCAGCCGCAGGATAACGAGCAAAATCGCGGTCCCGGACGAGCCTACCGGCCTGACTTTATCAAATGATGGCGCACGTTTGTTTGTGACCTGTAGTGCTCCTGAAAGTCGAGTAGGTGTGATTGACGTTGCTAAAGGCAAGGTCATCGAGACCTCTCCTGCGGGACACTCCGCAATGAGCCCCGTGCTCAGCCCGGATGGTAAAACACTGTTTGTCTGTAACCGGTTCAACAATGACGTCAGCTTCATTGACGTTGCCGCGAAAAAGGAAGTGCGTCGCGTGAAGGTGCAGCGCGAACCCGTTTCCGCTGCACTCACGAAGGACGGTCGGTTCCTGCTTGTGGCAAATCATCTGCACAACGGCCGGGCGGACGTGGATTTCGTCGCAGCGGTCGTCAGTGTGATTGATGTGAATGCAGGCAAGGTGGTCAAGGAATTGCAGTTGCCGAACGGCAGCAGTTCGTTGCAGAACATCCGGATCTCGCCTGACGGCAAGTATGCGGCGGTGACCCATCTCATCGGGCACCATCAGGCGCCGACCAGCCAGTTGGAGCGCGGCTGGATCAACACGAATGCGGCGACGATCATCGACATCAGAAAAATGGGAATCGTAAATTCTGTTCTGCTCGATGGCGTGTCGAAAGGCGCTGCGAACCCCTGGGGCGTTGCCTGGACGAATGACGGAAGCAAACTGCTTGCGACGCATGCGGGCACACATGAACTCAGCGTGACGGACTTCCCCGCCCTGCTTGCGAAACTGGCTCTGCTTCCCGTCAAGTTGGAAGGTGTCAAGACGGTCAATTACGTTGCTGGCTCCAGTACTCAGGAAGACGTGCCGACCGACTTATCCTTCCTCGGAAACGTACGTCAGATGCTGAAGCTTCCGAAACTGGACCGGGGACCGCGAGCGGTAGCCGTCGTTGGTAGTACGGCATACACCGCTAACTACTACTCCGATACCCTTTCAGTTTTCGATCTGGCTGTGCCGGCGAACAACCCGGAATCTATTGCGCTCGGCGCGAAGCAGGAAGCGAACGCAATCCGCAGAGGAGAAGCCTACTTCCATGACGCCAGCTTGTGCTTTCAAGGTTGGCAAAGCTGTGCCAGTTGCCACCCGGGCAACGCACGCACCGACGGCATGAACTGGGACCTGCTCAACGACGGCGTTGGCAATCCAAAGAACGTCAAGAGCATGTTGCTATCGCACCGCACGCCGCCTGCAATGAGCCTCGGTGTGCGTGAGACTGCAGAGACAGCTGTGCGTTCGGGGATCAAACATATTCAGTTCAGCGAGCAGCCTGCCCACGTGCCGGCCGCGATCGATGAGTACCTCAAGGCCTTGAAGCCCATACCCAGTCCGTATCTGGTGAAAGGCCAGCTTTCCGCGGCGGCATTGCGCGGGCGTGAGATCTACAACAGCAAAGCTGTCGGCTGCGCTGTGTGCCATCCCGCAGGAATGCTAACAGATCTAAAAGAATACGAAGTCGGGACAGCAGGACGCTTCGATGGCGGCTTCGAAAAATGGGATACGCCCACCCTGGTGGAGATCTGGCGGACTGCTCCGTATCTGCACGACGGTTCGGCGGCAACCATGCGCGATGTGCTGACGGGCAAGAACCCGAAAGACAAGCACGGCAAGACTTCGCAGCTGACTCCGCAACAGATTAAGGATCTTGAGGAGTATGTACTCTCGCTCTGATGCGGTGATTACGGTCGCACGGTAATGATTGTGGTCCTATGTTCCGGGGCAGCACCAAGGTAATACCCAAGCGCGGTAACTCCACCGCCCACCGCTGCGAAGACGGCAATTCCCGCTGCTACCGAGTTTGTGTGTGCGGCGGCATAACCACCGAGTCCAACACCGGCGAAGGCACCGACAATGGTGCCGAGCGCTTTGAATCCTCTGCCCTTTGATGGCAGTTCCAGCGATTTGACCTGAGCGCGTGGCACTGCCAATCGGCCTTTGGGAGAAGCTTTTTTGTCACTGCTCTGGCGGACCTGCAGCACCAGATTCTCGTCCTCGACCGCAGTCAGTGCACCGCTGACTGTGGCACCCGAGGGCATCGTCATGCTGACGGTGCGGCCTTTGAGACTGGACAGTTCGGACCAAGTCCATTCTTCTTTGTTTGCGGCAGGAAGAATAACTGAAAACAACAGTGTCAATGCGATAAGTCGGCGCATATGCGCTCCCTTCGTTGTGGACCGTAAACTCGGATATCATCTCACAATAGGACGGTTGAAAGGAAAACAATTGCGGCTCGCACTACTTTTCATGTTATTAGCTGGTCATATGCTCGGAAGCGTTTCGACCGGACGGCTTCGTTGTGAATCAGCTACGAATCCGTTAGGTATCTCTGCCTCGAACCCGCGGCTGAGCTGGGCGCTGAATTCGAGCGAGCGTGCGGAGAAGCAAACCGCGTACCGAATTCTCGTGGCCTCCTCACCGGAAAAGCTGGAGGCGGAGACTGGAGACTTGTGGGACAGCGGCAAGGTACTGACTGCCGCGACACTGCACATTCCATACGCGGGCAAACCGCTGCGCACGCATCAGCGCGCGTATTGGAAGGTTCGGGCCTGGGATGGGCAGGACAAGCCTTCCCCCTGGAGTGAGCCGGCACGTTGGTCGATGGGCGTACTCAGGGAGTCTGATTGGAAAGCCGGTTGGATCGCATGGAGCCGCAGCAATATTGCCTCTGGGCCTCTGCCGATGTTTCGCAAGGGATTCACAACGAAGCGCAAGCCGGTGCGCGCCACCGTTTCCTTATCCGGGTTAGGCTTTTTCGAGTTATATCTGAACGGCCGCAAAGTGGGCGACAACGTTCTCGATCCGGGCTGGACAAACTACCGCCAAACCGCGCTCTACGTCACCCATGAAGTGGAAGACTATCTGAGTGCTGGCCCCAACGCGATCGGTGTGATGCTCGGTAACGGAATGTTCAATGTCGCGGGGGGTCGCTACGTTAAGTTCAATGCAAGCTTTGGACAGCCGCGCTTTATCCTGCATCTGCGACTCGAGTACGAAGATGGCTCGGTTGAAACCGTCGCTTCCGATACAAGCTGGAAGGCCTCGGCGAGCCCGATCGGTTTCTCTTGCATTTTCGGCGGAGAAGATTACGACGCGCAGCGCGAGCAGGCCGGTTGGGACCAGCCTGGCTTCGATGATTCTTCGTGGGAAGCGGTGCGGCGTATCGATTCGCCGCTCGCGTTCCTGAGTCCGCAAACGTCTCCGCCGGTCAAGGTTATGGAGACATTCCGAACGGTTAAGACGACAGAACCCGTCCCCGGTGTGCATGTCTATGACGTCGGCCAGAATTTCGCAGGCTGGCCGAAGATAACAGTGCGCGGCGCGCGCGGCAGCACAGTCCGGCTTACTCCCGGTGAATTGCTGGACACAAAAGGCCTCGTGTCACAAGTAAGTTCTGGTGGTCCCACTTACTTCACTTACTCACTGAAAGGTGAAGGCACAGAGACCTGGCATCCGCGTTTCACTTACTACGGCTTCCGTTACGTGCAGGTGGAAGGCGCCGCGGAAGTACTCGATATGGAAGGGCAATTTGTAACGTCTTCCGCTCCACGCACCGGCAAGTTCGAATGTTCCAACCCTCTGTTCAATCGAATCGGCACGCTGATCGACGTGGCCGTGCGCAGCAACATGCAAAGCGTGATGACCGACTGCCCCCATCGCGAAAAGCTGGGGTGGCTCGAGCAGACCTACCTCATGGGGCCGTCGATTGCGGCGGTCTACGATCTATCGACGTTCGGTCCAAAGATCGTTCGGGACATGCGCGAAGCACAAACAGTAGATGGCCTGGTGCCCGACATCGCACCCGAATACACGCAGTTCGCCCACGGTTTCCGCGACTCGCCGGAATGGGGTAGCGCGATCGTGCAGGTTCCCTGGCTGCTCTACCAGCGCTACGGCGATCGACGTGTTCTCGAAGAGAGCTATGCCTCGATGAAGCGCTATGTGGAGTACCTCGCAGGCAAATCGAAGGACGGCATACTGTCATACGGGCTCGGGGACTGGTACGACATTGGGCCCGGCGAGCCCGGCGCCTCAAAGCTAACGCCGTTCGGCGTAACCGCTACGGCCACCTACTATTCGGATCTGGTGATTCTGGAGAAAGTAGCGCGACTGCTCGATCGCCAGGGTGAAGCTGCGACGTACGCCGCAATTGCCCGTCGAGTCAACGAAGCGTTCCACAAGACCTTCTACGATCCGCAACGCAAGCAGTACGGCAGCGGCAGCCAGACCGCGTACGCCATGCCGCTCGTACTCGGCATGACACCCGCCGGGGACACGGCGCAGGTGAGGCAGAATCTCATTAACGATGTCACCAAACGGGGCAATCAGCAGACTGCCGGAGATATCGGCTATCACTACCTGGTGCGTGCGCTGCTGGACGGCGGCGGATCTGAAGTGCTGTACGCCATGACCAATCGGACAGAAGCGCCCAGCTACGCCGCACAACTTAGTCGTGGCGCAACTGCGCTCACGGAAGCATGGGATGCCAATCCGCGCTCCTCGCAAAATCACCTGATGCTCGGGCACATCAACGAATGGTTCTATTCCGGGCTCGCTGGTATCGAAGCCGGGTTTGACCGGATCGTGATCAAGCCGCAGATCGTCGGCGATCTGACCTGGGTTAAGGCAGAACAGGAGACCGCGCGCGGACGGATCGAAAGCCGCTGGACCCGTCAGGGTGCGACTTTCGAATTGACCGTGCGTATTCCTGCGAACACCAGCGCGCTCGTGTTCGTTCCCGGCAAATCCGCCGCTGCACAGCAGCAGGGTGTCCGCTTTGTTCGCCAGGAGCAGGACTACAGCGTCTTCGAAGTTTCCTCAGGCTTGTACAGCTTCAGCGGCAAGAGGTAATCCGTTAAGCTGGGCTAGTCAGGAGGGAAAACTGGATGAGCCTGCTAGAAACCATACTGAACGCCGGTAATGGCGGCGCGGTGCAACAATTGGGCTCAGAAATTCGGACTCAGTGAAGATCAGACACAATCGGCAATCTCAAACCTGCTACCCGCGCTGACAGGGCGGATTGCAGAACAGTGCCAGCCAAGGTGGGCTGGAAGATCTGGTCGCGTCACTCGGCGGCGGCGGGCAAGAAAGATACGTCGAGGATCCCGAGGCGCTAAACGATCCGAATGTCGTTCATGAAGGCAATGGAATCCTCGGCCAACTACTCGGCAGCAAGGACGTCAGCCGCAGTGTCGCGGAACAGGCATCCGCAAATACCGGAATTGATTCGGGCATCCTGAAGCAAATGCTGCCAATGGTTGCCGCGATGATGATGGGCGGCGTCAGCAAGCAAGCATCGTCGGGCGAATCGCAAGGCGGCTTGATGGGAACGCTGACATCATTCCTCGATTCCAACAAGGACGGATCCATCAGCGATGACGTGATGGGTATGGCGTCGAGGTTCTTCAAGAGATAATCGGCACTATTCCACGTAAATCGTGGCCGCACGACTACTCACAGCCTCCCGAGGTGATAACGATGTCCTGTGAGCCAGAGGCAGCTTGCGCGGGCACTTGAATATTGAGTTGGAATACACCAACGAATCCCGGTGCGAGGCCTGCGATACAGGACATCGCAGCGTACTCCCCCAAGCGTGACGACAGGCTGCATCAGGGCGCGTGAGAGCGGGACAGCGGGCGCAGCCTGTCCCGTCGCCGGAGCATTCTCCACAGCCCCCAACCCGGTCGCATAGAGATAAACGAATTCGCTGCGGCGCGCCGGACGATCCCGCGTTACAAGTGAGTTGTCGCTGTTCCGCACCACGATTGCGTCTCGTCCATTCACGACAAAGATGCCCGGTGCAGCGGCAGGCACAGGCACAACTGATCGGAGCGCTCGATTGACCATCGCGCTCGATCGTAATGGTCGCGTTTCCCGCGCCCGCCAGTTCAAAAGGAACCTGCAGATTGATCTGCTCCAGACCATTCACGTTGGCGACCGCATACAAGCGGCGCTGCCCGGCCACTCACGAGGACACGAATCCGCCCAATGTGGTTGGCAGCGGAATCGTTGATGCCGAAACAGTTCCCGGCGAACTCATGAATCCTGTGCCATAGATGGTTGCCGCGGATCCGGCACAAAACCGCTCTCCCCGCTGGCTGCATTCACAACCGAGGCTGCCGAAAACGAGGGCTGCGAACCAGCGGGAAATACCAGACGCAAAATCTCGCCGCGAGTGGCATCTCGCCAGATAAAACTCTCCCGCTTCGTCCTCTCCGAAAGCTAGTGATCGGCAAGTTGGAATCGAGCAGCAGCCTGTTGGTCCAGTTGTTTCCGTTCGCGCCGCAGTCCCCAGATCTTTCCGCTGCAGTAATCAGCGTATACGTAAGTTCCGCGCGATGGACGAAGAAGCGGACCCGCGGTAAACAAAGCCTCCCGTGATGGAGCATCCGTCCGCGATGCGTGTACTCCCAAACCGGCAGGGTCAAGCCCGCGGTGCTGCATCCGGCCTGAAAGCAATGCATCCCTTCCATCACGATTCCATCCGTAGTTCTCACCACCCTTGCTCGCCGCCGGCTGGAAATTGATTTCTTCATAGGTATCCTGGCCCACATCGGCAATCCACAAATCCTTAGTCTCTCGATCGAACGAGAAGCGCCAGGGATTTCGTCAGACCGTAGGCCCAGATCTCCGGCAGTGCGCTGCTATCGTTCACGAAGGGATTATCCGGAGGGATGGCGAAGCCGCTCGAAACCGATTCAACATCGATGCGCAGCAGTTTGCCCAGCGCGTGCGCTTTGTTTTGGCCGTTGCCCTGAGGATCGCCGGCACTGCCGCCGTCTCCCATTCCGATGTAGAGGTAGCCGTCGGGACCGAAACGCAAACCGCCGCCGTTGTGATTGGCGAACGGTTGCGTAACTCTCAGGATTACGCTCTCGCTGTTGGCATCGGCCACGTTCGCATCGGCAGTCACCTGATAACGTGCGACCACGGTGTTGCCCGACAGATCCGTGTAGTTCACATAGAAATAACGCTTGGTGCTGTAGCCGGGCGGAAAGGCGAGACCCAGCAATCCGCGTTCACCGCCGCTCGAAATTTTAGAACGAATATCAAGGAAAGGCGTCGCCGGACAGTTGCCCGTTAGCGAATACGCGAATACGGCCGGCCTGCTCGAGGAAAAACAATCTCCCGCTGCCGTCACCCGCATTCTGGATATCGGTGGGATTCGTCACTCCGGTTGCGATCGAGGAAAGTTGCACTGGCGCATCCTGAGCCAGCACTTTAAACAACAGCAGCAAACCCAGACCCAGAATCCTCATGCAAGTATTCTCTCGCATGAGAATGGGTTTCGGCTATGTTCCGAGTTTCAGATTCACTACTGTTTCGAAGTGGTAAGTTTGCGGAAAAAGGTCCACCAACGTCATTCGCTGAATGAAGTAGCCGGCACGCAGAAGTGGCGCCAGATCTCGAGCCAGAGTTGCCGGGTCGCATGCCACGATCGTAAGGCTGGGCGGATGCAGGCGTATCAAATTGCGCACATTGCGTTTGTCGAGACCAGCGCGCGGAGGATCGGCCAGGACAAAGTCCGGCGTGGACTGTGTGCTCTCAAGAAAATCGTCCACGGTGGAGCGTTGCGAGTCGATTGAGACTCCGGCAAGTAGCGCATTAAACTGCAGATCGTTCACAGCACTCGCACTCGGATTCGACTGCTACAACTTTCTCGAAGCGGCGCGCGAGTGGAATCGAGAACAACCCGACACCCGCATATAGGTCCAGCGCGGTACCACCTTGAGCTTCAGCAAGGGCGGTTTCAATCAGTGCGTCGATGAGGAATCGATTCACCTGAAAAAACGAACGGTGACCAACGCGATACTTATCATTGGCTGTTTTGTATTCGAGAGAGCCCGCCGCAGCGCCCGGGATTTGCTCAGCGCACCAATCGAAGAACCAGCGCGCCACGGGACGTTCAGAATCGAGAACATTCACCTGCACGTCGCTCTCATTAGTGAATACTTCGAGCGTCTTGATAAAACGCGGCCAGCGGCGGTCCTGCATCATCTCGCGCAGAATTCCGATCACCTCATTAAGGCGCGGCGAAGAGATCGGGCAGTGGTCGATCGCGCAGAGCTTATGGCTGCCTGCTTCCAGGTATCCGAGTTGGCCGTTTTCAAGATGGAACTGCGCACGATTCCGATAATTCCAGGGCTCGCCCGCGACGGTGTCGATCTGTTCCGGAGCATCGATCTTGCCAATGCGGCGCAAAACCTCGCGGAGCACAGCGACTTTCTGTTCCGTCTGAAACGCATAATCGGCATGCTGATAATGGCATCCGCCGCAGCGCCCGAAGTACGGACAGGGCGGTTCCACGCGCCGCTCGGAGGGCGTGATGACTTCGACCAGACCGGCGCGCAACATGCCCGGCTTGCCGTTTCCCATCTCGACACGAACGACTTCGCCGGGGATTACTCGGGGTACCAGGATCACACGTCCTTCAAGCCTGGCAAGGCCTTCACCGCCGTAAACCCACTTCTCAATCGTCAATTCCACCGGCGTATTATCCGGCCTCTTGTTTGTTTCAGGCTGCTGCATCACGTAGGATTAAATTTACCCTTTTATTCAGCATGAAAGCACGAGTTTTTTCTGGCGTCCAACCTACCGGGAATTTGCACATCGGCAACTACCTGGGAGCGTTGAAGAGTTGGGTTAAAATCCAATACGATTACGAGAGTATTTTCTGCATCGTCGATCTGCACGCGATCACGGTGTATCAGGAGCCCGCGGCACTGCGCTCCAAGATCGAAGAGATCGCAGCCATCTTCCTGGCTGCGGGAATCGATCCGAAGCACTGCGCCATTATGGTGCAGTCCGCCGTCCCCGCACATGCCGAACTGGCGTGGATGCTGACCTGCGTCACCCCGATCGGATGGCTGGAGCGGATGACGCAGTTCAAGGCGAAGTCCGAGGCCCAGCAAACGATCGGTGACGGCTTGCTGCAATATCCGGTCCTGATGGCCGCCGACATCATGCTCTATCAGGCGGCGATCGTTCCCGTGGGCGACGACCAGGCGCAGCATCTGGAACTCACGCGCGACATCGCGCAGCGCTTCAATTCGCTGTACGGCGAAACGTTTGTCATGCCCGCCACGCATTTGCCGACTGTCGGCGCGCGCGTCATGGGACTCGATGAGCCTGACAAAAAAATGAGTAAGTCGGCGACGGGTGCGGGTCATGCAATCGGGTTGCTCGATCCGCTCGATCAAGTTCGCAAGAAGATTATGCGCGCTACGACCGACTCGAATCCTGTTGTCGATTTCGAAACAGCCGGAGCCGGAGTGCGCAATCTTCTCAGCATCCACCAAGCTTTCGGCGAATGGTCTGACGACCAGATGAAAGCGCATTTTGGTGGCATGCGTTATGGTGATTTTAAGAAACAGGTTGCGGAGATGGTGATCTCACATCTGGAGCCGTTTCAGAAACGCTACCAGCAGATAGTCGGAGAACCAGGTTACGTAGCCGGCGTGCTGCGGGAAGGAGCTGAGCGTGTAGCCCCAATCGCCAACTCCACAGTGGAACTGGTTAAACGGCGCATGGGGCTCTACTCCGCGACGTAAAATGCAGGATCGCCCAGTTTCGCTGCCGGCATATTTCCGCCTAATCCGGGAGAACCGGAATTTCCGGCTGCTCTGGTCCGCGCAAATCATCAGCGAATTGGGCGACTGGTTTTATTCCGTCGCGATCTACAGCATGCTGCTGGAATACACCGGCAGTGCGAAGTCCGTCGCGCTCGCGTTTGTTCTCCAAGTCCTTCCGCAGTTTTTCTTCGCTCCTACGGCGGGCGTGATCAATGACAGAATGAGCCGCAAGCGCGTAATGATCTTTGCGGATTGGTGCCGCGCAATCATCGTGCTCGGAATGTTGCTGGTTCGCACCCCGCAATTCGTGCCGTTCCTGTACGTGCTGCTGTTCCTGGAAACTGCCATGTGGGCACTATTCGAACCAGGGCGCAATTCCGTGATTCCGAATATCACCAAGGGCTCCGATGTAGTCGTGGCCAACGCGCTCTCGTCGACTACGTGGTCCTTCAACCTCGCTGTGGGCTCGGCGGTGGGCGGCATTGTCGCAGCAATGTTTGGACGTGACACTGTTTTTCTGATCAACGCCGTATCTTTCATCGCGTCCGCATTGCTCCTCGCCCGTATGAGTTTTTCAGAGCCGCATCTGGCGAATTTGCCGGCGCTACGCGCCAAAGACCTGGCGGACTTCACACCGATATTGGAGGGCATTCGCTACGTGCGCAAAGACCGTCGGCTGCTGGTGACGATGTTCGCGAAATGCGGACTCGGAGCCATGGGTGCAAGCTGGGTGATTTTGCCGATTCTGGGCGAACGTGTGTTTCCTGTAGGCGGAACTGAGTTAGGCTCGCAGCGCGCTGGCATGCTCGGAATGAGCCTGCTGATGGCATCGCGTGGCGTCGGTGCGTTGGTGGGTCCATTGATAAGCGGCTACTGGGCTGGCAACTCGGAACCGAAGTTACGTCTGGGCATCTTCTACGGTTTTATAGCAGGAGGCGTCGGATACATGGCATTAGGCGCCGCTGCCACGCTGCCCGCAGCCTGTTTGGGACTGATCGTCTCGCACATGGGCGGCTCGACGATCTGGGTCTTCTCAACAACTCTGTTGCAGAAGCAGACAGAGGACCGTTTTCGGGGCCGCGTCTTTTCCGCCGAGTTCGCGTTTTCCATGCTGGCCACATCGGTAGTGAGCTACACAGCCGGAGTTCTGATCGACAGAGGTTCTTCCCCCCAAACGTTGGCCACGGTCACAGGGGTTCTGGTGCTTGTGCCGGCGGTTGCGTGGGCCTTCGCACTACGCATGTTCGGGGCAGACGAAAAAACCACTCCAGTTAGTGGATCACAGTAATCTCTGAAAAGCCCTCTTTTTCCGATGGTGGAACAAGGCGGGCCGCCATCGCTTGAATCACTTCATCGGGAACGATACGGCCGCGGCCGCGATTGCGTTCACGACACACATCTACTGGCGTCGCGAAGAATACTGCTTCCGCGGCTGCGCCATACATCTGCGCTGTTTTGATATACGGCCGTCGCTCGCGCGGAGTAAGATTGGTCGCATCGATGCATGTGACCGGACGCCGCAGTTCCAGACGCTGGCGCAATATGTCGCGCAGTAAAGCAAACACGCGGCCGTGAATCGTCTGATCCGTCTGGTCGTCAACCAACCAGCCACGGATCGCATCGGTGGACAGTACGGGCAAGCCCTGCGCCTGTGCCCAGGTCGACTTGCCGGATCCGGGCAGGCCGATCAGCAGGATCACTCGTGGCGGCTTAGACGACGTAGCGCTCTGCCTCCAGCAGTCGCGCTGCAATCCTGCGCCTGAGTGCAATCGAATCTACCGGCTCGAATTTCACGAATCGCCGCAGCACCATAAGGTTGGTGCGGAGTGTGTCTCCTTCGGAACACGCGGCCAGGACAGTGCGCGCAGCCTGATCGATCTGCTCGATGGCGTCGCGCACAAAGATGCGGCACATTTCTCCGGCGAGTTCGCCGCGCCGCGCTGCCGCAAGTTTCTGCGCGCGCAGAACAACCGATTCCATGGCAAAGGCGTTCATCGAAATATCTGTGATGCCCGCCAGAATTTCCTGCTGCTCTTCGATGGCGCCGAGATATTTCTGATAGGCAGCGCCCAACGCCAGTAGCGCCACTTTTTTCGCATTTGCAGCTATTTTCTCTTCTGCGGCAAATAGCCGTTCTGCGCCGTCGCTGGCGAAATCCGGGCCGTTTAGAATTTCAGCCTGCAACTTTTTAACGGCATCCACAAGTGGTAGCTGACCGCGTTGCGCACGCTTCAGCAACATGCCTGTTGCCAGCAATCGATTGATCTCGTTGGTGCCCTCGAAGATCCGATTGATCCGCGAGTCACGATACGCGCGCTCCACCGCGTAATCCTGGTGATAGCCATAGCCCCCGTGGATTTGCACGCCTTCATCGGCTACGTAGTCCAGCGCTTCGGACGCGAACACTTTTACATACGAGCATTCCGCCGCGAACTCCTCGACCGCCTTCAGTTCGATTTGCGCGGCATCCGGAAGATCCCACGAGAAGTCGGTTAGGTGGCCTTCGATCATTCCGGAGACACGATAGCTCATCGTCTCTGCTGCGAATGTGCGGATCGCCATCTGCGCCAGCTTGTGCTGGATCATTCCGAATTCAGCGATAGATTTCCCGAAGGCCTTGCGCTCTTTCGAATACCTCAAAGACAGCGCGAGCACCTGCTTCGCAGCGCCGACGGCGAACGGGCCCAGCTTCAATCGACCGAGGTTAAGAATATTGAATGCGATCAGGTGACCGCGCCCGATTTCGCCAAGAACATTTTCGACCGGAACCAGAACATTGTCGAGATAGATGGCCGTCGTGGAGCTTCCCTTGATGCCCATCTTCTTTTCTTCCGCTCCGGCACTCACGCCGGGATAAGTGCGCTCGACCAGAAACGCGGTCAACTTGTCACCGTCGATCTTTGCGAAAACGATAAATAAATCCGCCGCGCCGCCGTTGGTAATCCACATCTTCTGTCCCTTGAGGACGTAGTGTGTTCCATCGGGCGCAAGGTCCGCGCGCGTCTTTGCAGCGAGTGCATCCGACCCTGCGTGCGGCTCGGTCAGACAATACGCGCCCACCATTTCCGCCGTTGCCAATTTAGGAAGGTACTTCTGCTTTTGTGCTTCGGTGCCGAACAGCAGAACCGGCAGCGTACCAATCCCGCTGTGCGCGCCGTGCCACGCTGCATAGGAGCCATCGCGCGCGACGTGTTCGGCCACGATCATCGCGGAAGTCAGATCCATCTCCATGCCGCCGTAGCGCTCCGGCACGATCACAGCGGTCAATCCAAGTTCGGCCGACTTGCGCAGCACCGCCACGGCAACGCCTGGTTCCTGATGTTGAATGGCCTCAAGGTGCGGCACGACTTCGTGCTCCCAGAACTCGTCGGTACTTCGCGCGATCGCAAGGTGCTCTTCGGTGAAGTCCTCCGGCGTGAAGACCTGGTCCGGCGTTCGAGACTCGATCAGGAATGCGCCACCCCTGGTTTTCGGCAACGTGCTGATGGTGGAAATTGGCATAAGGTCCTAGATCCTTTCGAAGATTCCGGCGGCTCCCTGGCCGCCGCCAATGCACATCGTTACCATTCCGTATCTTGATTTCCGGCGTACCATTTCGCGCAGAATGGTCGCAGTCAGCTTCGCGCCAGTGCACCCGAGCGGATGGCCGAGAGCAATCGCTCCGCCGTTTACATTGACCCGCTCCATGTCGAGCCCGGCCTGTGCGGATCACTGCCAGCGCCTGAACCGCGAACGCCTCATTCAATTCGATCAGGTCAATATCGTCCAGCTTCAATCCCGCTAGCGCCAATGCTTTGGGAATGGCCACGACCGGACCGATGCCCATGATCTCCGGCGGCACACCAGCAACCGCGAAACTGACGAATCGAGCCATGGGCGTGAGGTTCAAGTCGCGCGCCTTCTTCGCTGACATGACAAGCGCTATAGCGGCACCGTCACTCATCTGAGATGCATTGCCGGCCGTTACCGTGCCGTTCGCATGAAATGCCGGTTTGAGTTTCGCAAGCGCCTGCAGAGAGGTATCCGCACGGGGACCTTCATCGCTCGCAAACGTAGATTCCCTACGTACCGGCTTGCCCTCATGCACGACAGTTTCCTTCACCTGCACGGGAACGATCTCGCTTTGGAATTTGCCCTTATCCTGCGCGCTCAGAGCGTTCTGATGACTGCGCAATGCGAAGGCATCCTGATCTTCACGAGTGATCCCGTACCGGCGCTGCAACTGCTCGGCCGTGAGTCCCATGCCCATGTACACTTCAGGCCTGTCATCGATCAGCGTGGGATTAGGAGCGAAATGCTGCCCACCCATCGGAACAAGACTCATCGATTCCGTGCCACCCGCGAGAATGATTTGCGCGCTCCCCGCGCGAATGCGATCCGCAGCCATCGCGATCGATTGTAATCCCGAAGAACAAAAACGATTAATCGTGACGCCGGGAGTTTGATCCGGCAGACCTGCCCGCAGGGCGGCAACGCGCGCAACATTCATGCCCTGCTCGCCTTCGGGCATTGCGCAGCCCAGAATAGCGTCGTCGATTTCTTCGGCCGGCACCTGTGGATATTTTTCGATCAGGCGCCGTATCACCGTAGCTGCCAGATCGTCTGGCCGTACGTTGCGAAGCGCTCCCTTCAAGGCTCTGCCGACAGGAGTTCTGAGCGCATCAACAATCACCGTATCCTGCATAGTTCCCCCAGTTAGTTGCGCAGCGGTTTCCCTGTTTTGAGCGTGTGCTGCATGCGCTCCTGCGTCTTCTTCATGCCGCACAAACTCAGAAATGCTTCCCGCTCAAGATCCAGCAAGTATTGCTCAGAGACCGACGCCTGCCCAGTCAGGCGGCCGCCGCTCAACACATGCGCCAGCTTTTCGGCGATGCATAGATCATGTTCACTGATGTACCCGGCCTGCTGCATGCTCCACGCGCCTAATCGCATCATCGCGTAACCGGCCTCGCCACTCACCGGAATGGCTGTGGGCGGCGTACCCGGCACATACGAGGAACACAACGAGAGCACCAGCGCTTTCGCGTCGGCAACAAGCCGCTCCGGGTTCATCGAAATTATGTCCGACTTGTGCAACAATCCCAATTCCTGCGCCTCGCGCGCGCTGCCGGAAACTTTCGCCATTCCGATCAATTCAAATATTCTGCGCGGGTCCTTCAAGCGAATGAGAAGTTCTTTGCACCCGCCTGCGGCAGGGATCAACCCGACGCCCACTTCCACCAGACCCATGTATGTTTCCGCTGAGGCTTGTGCGCGCGTGCAGTGCAACACGACTTCGCACGCACCGCCCAACACTCGTGAGAATGGCGCTGTCACCACCGGCTTCAGCGCGTATTTCAACGCCAACATGGTTTGCTGGAATCGACGTACGGCAAGATCGAGTTCGTCCCACTCCTGCTCCTGCGCCGTCATCAACACCATCATGAGATTCGCGCCGACACTAAAGTTCTCGCCTTCATTGGCGATGATCATCGCATCGAAATTGCGCGCCAGCTCGTCGAGGCCGGCGTGCATCATATTGAGAATGTCTTCGCCCAGCGTATTCATCTTGCTGTGGAACTCCAGGCAAAGCACACCATCACCGACATCGATTAGCGAGGCCCCGGTATTCTTTTTTACGACGCCGCGCGCTCGCTTCACATCCGCCAGAACTGTGACGCCTGAGCGTTCTTCCAGAAGCTGGTATTTGGAGCCGCACAGATCAAAGTACTCTGTTCGCGGAGAGCCGCCAGAATCCGCGGGACGGTAGAACGAGGTGGCTCCAGAGGAGAGCATGCGCTGAACGTTTTCGGGTAGCGTACGGCCTTCTGCTTCGATGCGTCGCGCTACATTTTCAAAGCCAAGCGCATCCCAGTACTCAAAGGGTCCAAGCTTATGGGCGTAACCCCAGCGCATGGCTCGATCGACTTCAACGATACGGTCGGAGATCTCAGGGATGCGCTCGGCCGAATAGACGAACACGTCGCTGAATAACTTCCAGAGAAATGTGCCGACTCGGTCATCAACGCTCACCAACATGCGCAGACGTTCGGGAAGGCGTTCCGATTGCCTGGCCGCATCCGCAGCCGGAAACTTCGGTTTATTGATCGGATGGTATTCGAGCGTCTTCCAATCAATGGCGTGGATCTCGCGACTGGGACCGACCTTTTTGTAAAAACCCTGGCCTGCTTTGTCGCCGAGCCAACCACGCTCGATCATCTTCGTTAGAAATTCTGGTGCGACAAAACGTTCGCGCCATGGATCGTCGGTTGCTGCGCTGTACAGATTCTCGGTAACGTGCGCCCAGATGTCCAGACCAACCAGATCGAGCAAGCGGAACGATGCACTATTCGGTAAACCAATCAGAGAGCCAGTGAGCGCGTTAACCTCTTCGATCGTGTAATCGCACTCGATCATCGTCTTGTAGATTGTTGCGCCGAAGAAACCGCCAATCCGGTTCCCTATGAAATTCTGGGTATCCTTGCAGGGCACAACGCCCTTGCCCAAACGCCGATCGCAAAACTCAGAGACGAAGCTGAGAACGGCAGGGTCGGTCTCCGCACCTGGAATTATCTCGACCAGGTGTAAGTAGCGCGGCGGATTGAAGAAGTGAGTACCTATGAAGCGGTGGCGGAAACCTGCGGAGAAACCCGCTGAGATTCTCGCCAGCGGAATACCGCTAGTGTTGGTTGACAGAATCGCGTCGTGTTTCGCGCCTCGTTCTACTTTCTCCCACAGCGCACGTTTGATATCGAGGTTCTCAGTAACTGCTTCAATAATCCAGTCGCAGGAACTGAGATCGTCTATGTTGTCCTCGAAGTTTCCCGGCACGATTAGATTTCTGATCGAGTCAGTAAAGAATGCGACAGGCTTTTGCTTTTGTGCGTTTTCAATCCCCCGTAACGCCGCAGCGTTTCGATTGGCCTGATTCGGCAGCACGATATCCAGTAGCAGAGCCTCGACGCCAGCATTCGCGAAGTGCGCTGCGATCCGGGAACCCATAGTTCCCGCCCCCAACACGGCAACACGGCGGAGTGATTTCATTGGAGTGGAACCTGCTCTGGAGTTTAGCAAATTATTGCAAAAAATCGTTCCGCTCTCAACAGAAAGTGGAGTCCTCCGCTAGAATGAAGGTTGAGCGTGATGAATTCCTCGGCTGGGAAAACGACCCGACGGAAACTTCCGACATGGCTAATTCCTGCCATTGGTTGGGCCGTTTCAATTGGCTGCCTGATTTGGGTATATCACGGCTTCGATTGGAAGCGCGAACTGCCGCGCATTAGAGCAACCGACTTACGCTGGGTTACTCTCGCAGTGGTCGCGGACATCGCGGTTTACTGCACACAGGGCTGGCGTTGGAGCTTGCTGTTGAGCCCAATTGCCAGTGTCCCTGTCTGGCAGTCGATTCAAGCCGTTTATGTCGGCTTGTTCGCGAACGAAGTTCTCCCGCTGCGCAGCGGCGAAATCATCCGAAGTTACCTTCAATCCAAATGGTCCGGTCTTGAATTTGGATTAGTGATCTCGTCGGTGTTGCTTGAACGGCTGATTGATGGAGTCTGGCTAATCCTCGCTTTCTACATCTGCAGCTTCTATATACGTCTTCCCAATCTGCTGGTTCAGGGAGCAATCATACTCGCTGTCGTCCTGCTGATCTGCGCGGGATTGCTGGCGGTGGTTGTGTTTCTGAAGCACCACGCGCATGCCGCAGTACGGCAGAGCCGCTGGAAGGAGAAGCTGTGGCACGTGGTGGAAGGGCTGCATGCGATGGGGAACTCGAGATCCTTCTATCGCGCTTCCCTCATTAGCTTGCTTTATCTGTTCCTGCAGATTGTTCCGATCTACGCACTGATGCGCGGCTTCGGACTGAAGCTGAACTTTGCCCACGCCGCTGTGGTTCTGATCATTCTTCGTCTGGGAAGCGTGCCCCCGCAAGCGCCTGGAAACGTGGGTTCGTTCCAGGCGCTGACGAAATTGGGATTGATGCTTTTTGGAATCAGCAAGGCGGAAGCCACAGGTTTTGCAACACTGCTGTTCTTTGTAGTCACGGTGCCGCTGTGGTTGGCAGGCTTCGTGGCACTTGCCTTTACCGGCATGAGCATTCACGAAATTCATCGCGACGCTCACGAGAGAAGAAGCAGCCCGTGGTTCGGCCGTCTGCCTGATCCACGGGCTCTGTGCTACGTCAGTCTGAGCTTCTTGCGCGTGTCAGCGATCTTCTTCGACAGATCCTTCGTTTCCTTGTTGGCCGGAATCAGCGCCAGCGCTTCACTGGCTTCCTGGAATATGACCTTAATGCGATGCGGCTGATCCAACTTCTTGGGACCAAAAGATTCAGAAACCTCGTAGAGCCCATTAGCCAATGCGAAAACGAAAGTGTTACCGGGCACTTTGGCCTCGCCTTGTTGAAACATCGCCTGGGCCTTTTCGGGTTTGCCCTTGGCATCGACCGCTTTGCAAAGCGCAGACAGAACGCCGCGCTTCAGCATCTCTTTCTCCACTCCGGCCATTTCAGCCTCGGGGATCGGCTGACCCGCCGCGATCTTTTTCAGCTGAACCGGCTCTTCCAGATTTCCCTTGGGAAACTCCAGCGCGAGCGTCACATCCTTGGCCTTGTTCGCATCCAGGAAATGATGCGACGTCTCCAGGTACTGCAGCGCCGTAGCGACTGCCTTGGAATTGTAGTCAGACGCTTGCCTGCGGAATATAGCCGGATTGGAACGGTTTCGCTTGGCTCCATCTTCAAACTTTGAGCCTAGATCCAGGTAGGCACTAGCCAGCCCCTGGGAAACGATCAGAGCCCACGGACGGGCGCGATCTGAGTACTCGTTGTCACTCTTGGCAAGTTGCGTGAGTATGTCATTGGTTTTGACATAATCGCCGTTCTTGTAAGCATCCTGGGCGGCAAGCCAGTTGAAAGCCGGGGTGCCAGGCACAGGACCTTTGGGAGCGCTGCTGCAGGCGGTCAGCAGGACCGATAGTAAGAGTATGCAACTCACGTCACGCATTAGGACCTCCAGACGCTAAAATCTTTATCACTATTTCATGTCAAAGAAAAGCCCCCTCCAGACGAATTCAATATAATCAGCGAGGGAGGAATCATGTCCAGCGATAATCCATCCGTCTCACGGCGGAATTTCTTACACACAGGTGGCGCCGTCGCGAGCGCCTTCACGATCGTAAAACCCGAATCCGTTCGCGGTTCGCAGGCGAATTCTAAAATCTCTGTCGGACTGATCGGTTCCGGCAACCGCGGCTCCTATGATTCAAGCATCATCCATGCCGACCCGCGCGCCAGGATCACGGCCCTCTGCGACGCGTTCGATGATCGTATCGAGATGGCTAAAGCCAAGATCAAGGTTGAAAATCCAAAGGTCTTCAAGGACTTCAACAAGCTGCTCGCAGACCGCGATATCGATGCCGTCTTAATCGCGACTCCGCCGTTTGAGCACCCGCGCATGCTCGAAGCGGCCATCGACGCAAAGAAACACGTCTATTGCGAAAAGCCTATGGGAGTCAACGTCGCAGGCTGCAAACGCGTGATTGCCGCCAGCCGACGCGCCGATAAGAAGAAGTGTCTATCGGTTGGTTTCCAGCAGCGCTACGGTCCCGTGTATCTAGAGGCCTACAAACGCCTGCAGGCAGGCGATATC
Organism: Bryobacteraceae bacterium; assembly: GCA_963793625.1. GTDB lineage: Bacteria > Acidobacteriota > Terriglobia > Bryobacterales > Bryobacteraceae. The sequence continues at coordinate 278,623 of CAWCAT010000004.1, forward strand.
GGCACGCTCGCCACAGCACGCGGATTCTGGATCAGCGGCGATCCCTTTAAACGCCTGCCGTATCCCGATCCAAAAGTAGAGAAGCTGCGGAACTGGTTCTGCTTCAAGGAATATTCCGGCGACATCATCATCGAGCAGGATTGCCACAATTTCGACGTCCTGCACTGGTTCATGGGCGGTCTGCCGACACGTGTGGTCGGATATGGCGGCACCAAGGTGCGCACCACGATGGACATCATGGATCACCTGAGCCTTGCGTATGAATGGCCCAACGGTTTGCACGTGAACTACGAAGCCAATCAATTGACGCCTCCAGGCTTCGGCCGGGTTGGTGAGGAGTTCACAGGCACGAAGGGGAGCATCGAGACATCGCGGGTCAGGATGATTCATCACAAGGGTGCGAAGGACCACGAGACACTCGAATCGAAGCGCGACATCACCTACGATGGGATCGAGCAGTTCCTGGGCCGTATTCAGAGCGGCGATGTCGAGAATGTGGGCGAGCGTTCAGCGCTCAGTACGATGATTGGATTGCTGGGTCGTACGGCGATCTACAGCGGAAAAGAGCAAACCTGGAAGGGATTGTTCGGCTAAAAGAAAACGCGAAGAGCGGCGTGAGGTTCACTCCGCTCTTCGCGTGGTTTTTGTTTCAGGGAAGCTCTCTAAAGCAGTTCGGCAGTGCTGAAGAAAAACGGAATTTCCGCCGCAGCCGTTTCCGGTGCGTCGGAACCGTGAACAGCATTCCGCTCGATATCCGAGGCGAACTTCTTGCGGATGGTGCCCTCAGCGGCGTTAGCCGGATTCGTGGCGCCCATCAGATCCCGCCATGTCTTAACCGCATTCTCGCGTTCCAGTGCCAAAACGACAACCGGACCTTCGGTCATGAATGTGATCAAACCGCCAAAGAAACCCTTTTCGCGATGTACGCTGTAAAAGCCTTCAGCCTGTTCCTTGCGCAGGTGGATCATCTTCATGCCGACAACGCGGAAGCCGTTTTCCTGAACCAATGCAAGGATAGCGCCGGCGTGGCCTGCAGCCACGGCATCCGGCTTGATAATTCCAAATGTTCGTTCCATAGTTTCTTGTAAAAGTTACTGTTAATTCAGTACAGCCTTTATCTTCTCTCCAATATCGGCGGGGGATTCGCAGACAGTGATGCCTGCCTCTTCCATCGCCTGAATCTTGTCTGATGCCTTGCCGGAACCGCCTGAGATAATCGCGCCGGCGTGGCCCATTCGTCGTCCCGGAGGCGCGGTCTGTCCAGCGATGAAGCCCACGACGGGTTTCTTCACATTCGCCTTCACGTACGCCGCCGCCAGTTCTTCAGCGTTGCCGCCGATCTCGCCGATCATGACGATTGCGTGCGTGTCCGGATCTTCGTTGAACAACCTGATCGCGTCGATATGTGTGGTGCCGATGATCGGATCACCGCCGATACCGATGCAAGTGGATTGTCCGATGCCGAGCTTTGTGAGTTGGCCGACAGCCTCATACGTCAACGTGCCAGAACGGGAAACCACGCCCACGTTGCCCTGAAGATGGATGTGACCCGGCATGATGCCGATCTTGCACATACCCGGCGAGATGATGCCAGGGCAATTCGGCCCGATCAGGCGAGTGTTGGTGTTCGTTAGGAAATCCCAGGCTTTCACCATGTCGATCACGGGAATGCCTTCAGTGATGCAGACCACCAACGCGATACCGGCATCAGCCGCTTCCATGATCGCGTCTGCCGCATAAGCCGGCGGTACAAAAATCACGGTGGCGTTGGCTCCCGTTTCTTTTACAGCTTCCGAAACGGTGTTGAACACGGGCAGATCCAGATGCTTCTGGCCGCCCTTGCCCGGCACAGCGCCGCCCACTACATTCGTGCCATAAGCGATTGCCTGCTGCGCATGAAATGTGGCTTCCTTGCCGGTAAAGCCCTGAACAAGCAGCCTTGTATTCTTATCAACTAGTATGCTCATTGGGCCAACCTCACGACTTTCTCGGCGGCGTCCTTCATACCGTCGGCGATGGTCAACGCGAGTCCGGACTCAGCCAGGATTCGCTTGCCTTCGTCCACATTGGTGCCTTCCATGCGAATCACAATCGGCGTCGTGACATTCAGTTCACGTGCCGCCGCAACGACGCCTGTCGCCAAAGTATCGCAGCGCAAAATACCGCCGAAGATATTAATCAACACGGCTTTCACCGCATTATCCGAGAGCAGAATGTGAAACGCGTTCTTAATCTGTTCCGCGCTTGCCCCACCCCCGACATCCAGGAAGTTGGCGGGACTGCCGCCCGCGTATTTGATGATGTCCATGGTGGCCATGGCAAGACCCGCGCCGTTTACCATGCACGCGACGTTGCCGTCGAGCTTGATGTAGTTCAGGCCGAATTTCGAAGCTTCGACTTCGAGAGGATCTTCCTCGTTGAGATCGCGCAATGCCAGCAGATCTTTGTGACGATACAACGCGCTGTCATCAAGCGTGATTTTCGCGTCGAGCGCCAGCACCCGGCCGTCAGTCGTGAGAATGAACGGGTTGATCTCCGCCAAAGACGCGTCCACCTGGACGTACGCCTTGGCCAACGCTGTCATGGCAGCAGCCGCGGCATTCACCATTGCAGCGGGAATTCCGATACCGAACGCCAATTTGCGCGCCTGATAGGGTCGCAAGCCGAGGCCCGGTTCAATGATTTCCTTCAGAATCTTTTCAGGTGTCTTGGCGGCGACCTCTTCGATGTCCATGCCGCCAGCGGCTGAGGCCATGAACACCGGCTTGCCCTGCGCGCGATCGAGCACTATACCCAGATATAGTTCACGTTCGATGGGCAGGGTTTCTTCTATCAGTAGTTTGCACACCAGGCGACCCTCAGGTCCGGTCTGGTGCGTCACCAGAGTCATACCCAGAATCTGCTTGGCGTACATCGAGGCTTCCGACGTGTTCCTGGCGACTTTAACCCCACCGCCCTTCCCGCGTCCCCCGGCGTGAATCTGGGCTTTTACTACAACACTGCCACCCAGCTTGCCGGCGATTGCCTCTGCTTCTTCGACTGTGCCCGCGACATCGCCCCTCGGCACAGGAACACCGTATTTGGCCAAGATAGCCTTGGCCTGATACTCATGAATTTTCATAGGATTGCGCCTGTGTTAGTATTGCAGAAAAGCCGAAAACACCACTATACCATGGCCTTTCTGCCCTATTTACACCGTGTTACCGCTCGTGAAAACCTCTCGACCGACGATGCTTACGATGCCATGACCCTGATTTTATCGGGCTTGACCAGTACGGTTCAGATCGCCGCATTCCTGGTTGCGTTGAAAATGAAGGGCGAAACGCCTGATGAGATCGTGGGGCTCGCCCAGGCAATGCGCGCAAAAGCGGCCCCGATCAATCCCGGCAGTGGACCCGGTCCGCTACTCGATACGTGCGGAACGGGGGGAGACAATTCCGGCACTTTTAACATTTCGACAATTGTCGCCTTTGTGGTGGCGGGCGCAGGCGTGCGCGTCGCCAAACACGGCAATCGGTCACTTTCCAGCCTGTGCGGCAGCGCGGACATAATGGAATCGCTCGGCGTAAACATCGCTTTATCGCCGGACCAGATGGGGCGTTGCATACAGGAAGTGGGGATCGGTTTTTTGTTCGCTCCCGCAATCCATTCAGCTACCAAGTACGCGCAACCGGCCCGCGTTGAACTAAAAATGCGAACCGCGTTCAACCTGTTGGGTCCACTGACCAACCCGGCCGGAGCCACGATTCAATTGGTAGGCGCACCTTCGCGTGCTGCCGCGGACCTGATGGCCGAAGCGCTAGCCAAGCTCGGCTTACGGCGCGGATTCGTCGTGCACGGTTCCGACGGACTCGACGAAATCACAACCACGGGTTCCACCTACGCCCTGGAAATCGTGCATGGCGCGGTCGCGAACCATACGTTAAATCCCGAAGATTTCGGAGTAGACCGTGCCAAGCCAAGCGATTTGCTGGGCGGCGATCCTGCAGCGAATCAACAGATCGCGCGGGACATCCTGGCAGGCGTTGATGGACCGCGCCGCGATATTGTTCTGGTAAACGCCGCCGTCGCGCTTGTGGCAGCCGGCAAGGCAGCGTCATTCATTGATGGCGTGAAACTGGCTGCGGAGTCGATCGACTCTGGGGCCGCAGCCGAAAGACTTCGTCGCCTGGCCGAGTTTGCCAACTCGCTCGCAGCAGCCTAGTTGTGTGTAGCGTGGCGCTTTAGAATTTGTGGGAAGTTCTGGGAGAACGCGGAACGGGCCATGACCATGTCGGCGCCGGCTTCCTGCGCTTGCTGCTTCAACTCACCCTGCACATGCGACAGATAGCCGACGACGCTGATCGCCTTTAGTTCCGGTGTCGATTTCAGCTTACTGATCGCCTGCAAAGGCGACAAGCTGTTGATATTCAAATCGACAACGATGAGCGTCGGGACTTCTTTGGCCTTTTCGAGCAGGTCATGTTCGGTCTTGACGAACTCGATTTCGAGTCCGGCTCGCTTCACTGCGTCACTGATCTTGACTGTGAAGAACAGGTCTTCGACAGCCGCCAAGACTTTTTTGCGTGCCATAGGAATTGTTGATGTAAGCCTGTTCCAGTTTCGGAAAACGAGTGTTGAACGGAAGGGAAGCTTAAGTATATGGCGTTTTTTGGCCCGGACGCAAGCAACACCGCACGCGGTGTTCACCTTAGGCCGGAAAATTGTGGAACTACGCATCATTCTGGATTGACACAACATGGATCTGCAGGTACGATTAATTACTTCCTAACATTTGTATTCGGTTTTCTGGGAATAGTGGAGAGTCCTGGGATGATAAAAGAGTCAAAGCTCTTTGCAATTTGTTGCTTCAGCGTTATCGGTTTGTTCACAACGGCAGAATCCGGATGGGCTGGATTGATCACTGCGGACGGACGGGACAACATTTACCAGTCAGAATTGGGTACTCCTGGCCAGTTCGCCATCGGCTCCGGCCAAGGTCTTATCCCGCAATACATCACAATTCCGGTGGGTGCCATCGCGATCCAGTTTTCGAGCGTGACCGGCACCTGGTGCTACATGCATGACTACTTCCCGGGTCAGGACGTCGCACCGGACGGACTTTTTCAGCCCAGCGACGGGTTTCACACAGGGACGGATTTGCAGGGAATCAACAATTATTCGGGCGTCAGGCACGATAACCGCGTGATGTTCCTGGCTGGTTTGTTTGTGGACATCAGCGGACCGCCACTGCTCGCTCCCTCCGCTCTTGACTTCAGCGGCGCTGCGGAACAATTTGGAACGCTCAGCGCTTCCCTGGGCCAGGTATTCTTTATCGGAGATGGGCGAACCGACGGCAACCTGCTGCAGACCTTCTACGTTCCCGCAACTGCCGTCCGGCTCTATCTCGGAGCGGCCGATGGCGTGAACTTCCAGGGAATGCCCGGCTACTACTCGGATAACAGTGGTTCTCTGGACGCCACCTACGATTTCCTTTTCGTACAGGAGGCACCCGAGCCCGCAACCTGGCTGTTGATTGCAGGCGGACTGGGCGCCATGCTGCTTCGCCGTCGCGCTGTAAAGTCTTAAGCCTTACAGCAATCGATCTTCGCTTAAACGAACCAGCGGCATCGGCTTTCCATTGCGCGATTCCGCAAAAACACCGTCCTGTTCTTTCGAAGTAGTGACTCTGGTTCCCCCCACCAGTTCCAGATCCGCCCAGCGCAGACTCGTCTTTGAGTCTGCATTTTCCGCAGCAAATGGAAGTGCAGCCATTCGTTTGGCGAAGTCGGCCGAAGTTGCCTGTCCTGCTTCCATGGCTAGCGTGAACGCTGCAAACGCCGGGTTGATTTCACTCCAACGAACCGCAACGGCCTGCGGTTCGCGAACGAAATCCACAAAGATCGTCTGGTTTCCATTTTCGGTACCCAGGCGCATTTCAGCTTTGTACTTTCCGAACACAGCATCACGCAACGCGAACCAAATTTTGACAGCTCCGCATTGCACTGTCGCGCTGTTCTTCCCAATCAGACCCAACTTCGCAGCAGGATCGCTGATTTCCAGGCAGAGGCGCAGTGAAGCCGCCTGGAACTGGCCGTCTTTAACCATGTCGATGCTGATGTGTTTGTCGCCCCCGGGTGTGCGGAAGTTGACCAGGCCCAGCACCCGATTGCGCTCCTGGGTCGTGTAAAGCAGCGCCGACGAGAAATCGTAATCGTCCTTCATGAAACGAAGCTGGGCAAACTTCGCCGGACGCTCCGGACCACCCCAGTACGCGACCAGGCAGCGCCGTTGAATCCAGAAGTCACCTCGATTCGCCGAGCCCAGGCAGTAGTCCTTCTCGAGCCAGGTAGTACCCTGAACACTGGGGATGAACCATTCGCGATGTTGTCGCGCTGGGCGGTCCTCCAGGAATCTGGCCGCGAGCTTATCCGGGCAGCGGTAATCAACAATCCCGATTTCGCCGCTTCCAGTCTTCTCGGCGCGGATCTCAGCCAATGAGACAAACGGCAATCGGCCGCCCAGGGCTTTTTGTAGCCAGACCGGTCGCCCAATGTCCGTGGAATAGCAGCGGCTCATCGGTCCAGCCAGTTGCCTGGTTGGAACATGCCAATGCTGGGCCAATTGCAGCCATTGGCGCTCGTGTAGTTTCGCATTGAGCGCGAGCACTGCCTCGTCCTTCACGAACATCCTGATGCGCGTCAGATTGACGATTGTGACGTTCGCGTAGGTGGGGCTGTTGTATTCCGCAAAGCTTCCGCACTCGTCCACGGTCTTTGCAAATCGTTTCTGGCGGTCCGCCGCGTATTCCCAAAGTGCAGTATCTCCCAGCAGTTGGGCGGCCGCCATCGTCACGAACGTGCCTTGCACCGCAATATTCGTGTAACCCATGCTGACGTTTCTGCGCTTCACTGAGTACGCGGCGTGGCGAATCGCTTCGAGCACGCGTTTTCGTAACGCATCCGGCAGGCGCGCTCCGTGCCGCAGTTCGATCATTAGCAGCAGCGAGCCGTTAAAGTCCGCCCAATTAAAATCCGCCGGCTTCATTGTCGGCGCGGGTTCTTCCAGATAGTAGCCCCAGATTCCGTAAAAACGGCCCGCCGGATCCGTCTCCTGAATGCTGATCAGCCGATCAATGACCTTCTCCGCGCGTGCGGCACGCTCTTTCCCACCCGCATCCAGCAGTAGCAATGCGTATTCCAGCGAATCGCGCGTGGGGTGCACCACTGTCGCGCGCAGTGCCGAGTGGTAGTTGTACTGGGCCACCGACCTTGCGCTGCAGCATGGATTCCTTCGGGTCGAAGTTCGGGTCCATGATCCCAAGCGCGGATTCGATAAGAGCACGGTCCCATTCCGGTGTCCATACATCTGGGGCAGGTTTTGCGGACAAGCTGGGCGCGGCGGCAGCAGCCATCAAGAGGAGATTGGATTCTCTGCGGGTCATCGCTAACCATCTTACAAGCAGCGACGACGCGAGTGCGATTTAGTGATCGCGCTCGGTCACAAGATCGGTGATGGCGATCAATGCCCGCTGATAGGTGGAATCAGGGAATTCGCTCATCATGCTGCGGGCTTTTTCCGTAAACGTGTTTGCGCGCTCGCGAGCGCGCTCCACGCCGTGATACTTGTTCACCAAAGCGAGAATCTTGCGGAAGCCAACGGCTTCATAGTTCCCGTCGCGCAGCACGGTTTCCACCATGCGGCGTTCTTCTGCATCAGCGCTCTGCAAAGTATAAATCAGTGGTAGCGTGACCTTGCCCTCGCGGAGATCGTTGCCAACAGGCTTACCAAGGATCTTTTCGCGCGACGTGAAATCGAGAATATCGTCCACCAACTGGAACGCGATACCGAGGTTCCAGCCATATTCGCCGAGACGCGATTCCGTCTGGTCGTCGGCGCCGCCAGCTATCGCACCCAGGCGCGCAGCGACCGCAAAGAGGCTGGCGGTTTTGCGATCCACCAGTTCCATGTAATCAGCCTCTGTGATTGCGATTTTGCCGATACGCTCCAGTTGAAGGATTTCGCCTTCCACCATCATCTGCGTCAGGCCAATCAGCAAATCGAGCACATGAAAACTGCGCTCACGCAGCGCCATCTGGAACGCCTGCATGTACAGCCAGTCGCCCGCAAGCACGGAAGCGTGATTGCCCCAGACCACATTGGCGGATGGCCTGCCTCGCCGTGTCTCCGCGACGTCTATCACATCGTCGTGGACCAGGGTCGCGCTGTGTATCATTTCGATAACAGCTGCGAGCCGGATAGCTGCTTCGGTAGGTTCAGAAATCAGACGGGAGCAGAGCAGGAGCAACGTAGGCCGGAGTCGTTTTCCGCCGCTCGAATGAACGTGTTTGCCGATGGCAGCAATCGCATCCACAGAGGCGACAGACTCGAGGCTCATCTCGCGTTCTACCCTCTGGAGATCGGTTTGCACCAAATCCAGGATCTCCCTGGCGGTCAGCGATTGCCCAATCTTACTGAATCCCATCGAATTGTTCCAGTTTACCCATTGCCGGCTTCCCGCTGCAAACACAGCATACGAAAGTTAGCTGTTGTGACGCGCGCCAGATGTTCAAAACTAACCTGTTTCAGTACCGCCAGGTGCCGCGCAGTATTCACCACATAGGCTGGTTCATTCCGTTTTCCGCGATTTGGCACAGGCGCCAGATACGGTGCGTCGGTTTCTATCAGCATACGATCCAGCGGAGTTATTCGAGCGGCAGCCTGTACCTCCAGAGCCTTCGGATAGGTCACGATGCCGGCGAAACTGAGATGAAACCCGAGATCCAGCGAACGCTGCGCTTCCGCCGGCCCACCCGAAAAACAGTGCATGATACCCGGCTGACCAGCACCCAACAAGCGAAAAGTGTCATCCCACGCCTCGCGCGTGTGAATCACAATCGGCTTGCCAACCTCCCGTGCAATCGCGAGCTGTTGTTCGAAAACTGCCTGTTGCGTGTCGCGCGGAGAAAAATCGTAGTGGTAATCCAAACCGATCTCCCCAATTCCGACAACCTTTGGATGCCCCGCAAGCTCTCTCAGCTTGCGAAAAGTTTCCGGGCTGGCCTTTGCCGCATCGTGAGGATGCACTCCGACAGTCGCATAAATGAACGGATACTTTTCAGCCAGCCGCAACGCGCATTCCAGATCGGGCGGACCGTCGCCCGTTCCGATTGCGAGCATCAAATCAACGCCCGCTTCCAGGGCCCGACCAATTACGGCTTCCCTGTCTTCGTTAAACTTTTCGTCGTCAAGGTGGCAGTGCGAGTCCACCAGACTCATTTGAGCCGTGCCCCCACGGGAACATCTTCCAGAAAGCTTGCCAGCACTGGAAGGCCGTCTTCGAGCGATGCCGCCATAACCATCCCTTGTGATGGGATGCCGCGCAATTTGCGTGGCTGCAAATTCGCTACGATGCAAACCTTGCGGCCAACCAGTTGTTCCGGATTATAGGCCAGGGCGATTCCTGCGACGATGCTGCGCGGCTCGGGTTCCCCAATATCGACCATCATGTGAACTAGTTTGTCGGCGCCCTTTACTTGCTGAGCGGATTTCACCAGACCAACGCGAATCTCCACTTTTGAGAAATCGTCGATGGTGATGTACTTCGATGCTTCTTCAGCAACATCCGCCACCGGCGCTGCTTCTATCGTCTTACCCATCAGCGCTGCCTGTCGAATCGTTTCTTTCACTTCAAGTTCGCGCATGGTCTCGATAGCAGGCTTCGCCTCGATGCGCGGGAACACGGCAACAGGAGTGCCGATTTTCTGGCCGACTGTCAGCCCGCCCCATTTGAGATCCGCAAGCTTGTAATCTTCCAGCGTTCCTGCCGGGTAGCCCAACTGCTCCCAGATTTTTTCGCTGGAAACAGGAATAATCGGATAGAGCAAAACGGTTGCGATGCGCAGTACTTCGGCCGCAGTGTAGAGTGTGTCGTCCAGGAGTGCCTGCGAATCGGCATCCTCTTTTTTCCACATTTTCCACGGCGCGCGCTGCACGATGAATTTATCGATTGCCGAGAGCAGCGTCCAGAGCGTTTCCAGGCCCTTCGAGTATTCAAAGTTCTCAAACGATGCAATAACGGATTTGATCGTCTCTTCAGCCTGTGCCGCAATTTCGGAATCGCCGGCCTTGGGCACGACGCCTTCGCGGTACTGCTGGATCATGCTCAGCGTACGGCTGGCCAGATTGCCGAGTCCGTTCGCGAGATCAGAATTATAACGGCCTACGAGTGCGTCGTAACTAAACGCGCCGTCCTGTCCGAAGACAATCTCGCGCAACAGGAAATAGCGCAGCGCATCGACGCCCATTACGTCCGCAATCGGCGTGGCACGCACGATGTTGCCGCGCGACTTGCTCATCTTGTCGTTCTCAAACAGCAGCCAGCCGTGCGCGAAGATCCGCTTTGGCAGCGGCAAGCCGGCAGCCATCAGAAATGCGGGCCAGTAGAGCGCATGGAAGCGGACGATTTCCTTGCCAATTAGATGCAGATCCGCCGGCCACAGGTCCTCGCCTTCCACCGCGCTCATGTACGTGGTGAGCGCGTCGAACCAGACATAGAAGACGTGATTGCCCGGACGCGGAACGGGGATGCCCCACTTGATTGACGTGCGGCTGATCGAGAGATCGTTCAAGCCCTGTTTGAGGAACGCCTGCACTTCATTGCGCCGCGATTCCGGCTGAATGTACTGCGGGTTATCATCGTAAAACTTCACGAGCGTATCGGTGAAAGCCGAGAGCTTGAAGAAGTAGTTCTCTTCCGTTACGGTCTCCGTGGGGCGTCCGCAATCGGGACACGGATCACCCGGCTTTGCCTCATTCACATACAGTTCGCAGTTGGTGCAGTACTGCCCGGTGTAAGAACCCTTGTAGATGTAGCCGTTCTTCTCACAGAGATCGAAAGATCTCCTGCACTTTCTTGTGATGCTGCGGATTTGTGGTCCGTTGAAAGCGGTCGATCTTCAGACCAAGCCGTTCCCACTGCTGCCGGAACTCATCGGAAATGATCTTCGTGAATTCCTCGGGTGTTTTGCCGGCAGCCTTCGCGGAACGCTCCACTTTCTGCCCATGCTCATCGGTTCCCGTCGTCAGCACGACGTCGTAGCCCTGCATCGTTTTGAAGCGGCGGATCAGGTCCGCAACAATAGTCGTGTAGGCATGCCCGATGTGCGGGGCGGCGTTCACGTAGTAGATCGGTGTTGTCAGATAGTATTTCATCGAGAATTTTTCAGATAGGCCAGACTTGCCTGCGCCAGCACTTCTTTCAGCGGAACGCGCTTTTCCTGCGCGATCTGGCGGCAGTCGTCATACTCAGGCGCGTAGGCGCCGGATTCGGAAACTTTAATGCGCACAATGCCGTGCGGCGTTTCAACTTCTATGATGCGGCGCGCCTGCACACGGCGTTCTACGGGATACATGCGCAACCCGAGTGTCGGCGTTTCGTCGAATATGATTTGCGCCAGGGCGTCACGATCTTCCGTCTTCGCAATCACGCTTAGCATGGTCCCCGGCCGACTCTTTTTCATCAGCAGCGGCGACATTGTTACGTCGAGCGCGCCGCTCTTGAGCAGGCGGTCCATCGTGTAGCCCAATACCTGCGGCGTGCAATCGTCAATGTTAGCTTCGATAACCGCAACCGTTGTCGCTTCCTTTGCACCAGTCGTCTCGCCGATCAGTACACGAAGCACGTTGGCATGTTCCTGAATTTCGCGATCCCCTGCCCCGTAACCGATCGAAGCGATCTTGAGCGGTGGCATCGCGCCGAATTGGGCCGCGAGTGTACATGCGATTGCTGCGCCTGTAGGGGTCGTCAGTTCCATCGCGGGCCCGCGCGCATACAAAGGCTTTCCCGCCAGCAGTTCCGCCGTAGCGGGCGCCGGAACGGGCAATACGCCGTGCTCTGTATTCACCGTGCCGCTGCCGACGTTAATCGGCGAGCAGTAGATCGCTTCCACGCCAAGCAGATCGAGCCCGACACAGGCGCCGACGATGTCGCAGATCGAGTCAACCGCACCCACTTCGTGGAAATGGACCTTCTCGATGGCAACGCCGTGCACCTTCGCTTCAGCTTCGCCGAGCCTGCCAAAAATGGCAGCCGCATCGCGTTTCGCGCGATCGGAAATGGCAGCGCCTTCGATCATCTTGAGAATGTGCGGCAAATGGCGATGACTCTTGGTTTCGCCGCCTTCGACGTGAAACTTTGAAGCCGCGATACCACGCCGCTTAGTCTTTTCCACGCGAAACGTCGCGCTCGTGCCCACGGAAGTCAACGCGTCCGTGAGCGCCGCAACGTCCGCGCCGGCGTCGATGAGCGCGCCCACTGTCATGTCGCCGCTGATTCCGGCAAATGCGTCCAGGTAACAGATTTTCATGCTGATCGAAAGAGATGGAAACTCTTATTATCCTACAGCCCCCAAGCGAGCCTAGGATCCAACTTCGCAGAGTCCGTCATAAAACGGACACTTGCGGCAATGTTCGCCCTCTCGCATCGGGAACTCGAGCGACTCCTGGCTGGCCCGAAAATCCTGAATCAACGTGCCTAGCAAGTCTTCCGAACCCACTTCGATGAACTCCGCGGTGTTATCGCGCAGCAGGTACAGGCAAATCTTGTTTACCTTCCGCCCTAATTGCCGGCTGAGCGCCGCGGCGTAAAAGCGCAGTTGCATGCCGTAAGTTTCCAGCTTTTGCGCGCGCGTCTGTTCTTGAAAGCGGTCCGTCTTGTAATCGACGATGATCAACTCGCCGCCTTCTTCAAACCACAGGTCGATCTGGCCTCGCAGTACAAGTTCATCCAGCGCGAAAATAAACGCGCTTTCGCGACCGCTTCTCTCAGCGCGCGCGGCCCGCTTCCCTAGCTCGCTTTTTTCGAAGCGTGATGCAAGCTCGATTACGCTTGCATCCGGCGTGCCGTCGCGTACGCCGGCCAACCACGCATGCACGGCCTGACCCAATTCGGCCGCGTCCATTTCGTCGTGAACCTCATACTCAGGCTCGTCTTCGAAATCCACGCGTAGCGGCGTGGCCGTCTGCCACCCTAGATAGTTACCCAGGAAGTAGCGGCGCGGACATTCGCGGAAGCGCACGAGCGCGGTCACCGATGCGGTCGAATCGTACTGCCCTGCCCTTCCGGGTTGCGCGAGCAGCGTTGTGCTGTCTTCTTCGTCAGTGATCCTGGAATCGAATTGATTCGTGGCGATTTGATTAGTTCGCCAAAGTCGTATGGAGAAATCGCAGCCTTCTGGCGTAATGATTGCAGGTTGCGTATCCACATCTTTTGGATCGAACCGAAACGCGTCCGAGACGAGTTTCGGCCAGTTGCAGGGAGTAGTTTTATTCTTTGCGAACGAGAGCACCAGGTGCTGCTCCGCGCGTGTCATCGCCACGAACAACAGGCGATCCGCTTCTTTCTTCTCGCGATCGCTGGCTGCTTGCGCATTCTCCTCGTGAATCGCATCCGGCACTGAATCTATGGCACCGGGCACACGCCAGCGCGCGCCCAGCCCAAACTCGTTGGAATAGCAAAGATCGGGTTGGCCCTGCCTCACACCAGATTGCATCGAATCCAGAAACACCACAGGAAATTCGAGGCCCTTGGCTGCGTGAATCGACATCATCCTCACAGCGTTGGTTGTATCGTCGGGCGGCGCCTCACCTTCCGATCTCGCTCCGCGCCGTGCCTGCAGATCATCCAGCAACTCACCCAATGGACCAGGCTCATTCGTCCACAGATCCCGCACCAGACTCAGAAACTTTTCGACGTTGCTGCAGCCGCGTGCATCCAGGCCGCCCTCGTAGTCGGAATCATCCATCGCACGCGCTACCAACCGGTCCGGCGACACATAACCTATCAGCGGACGCAGTTGCTGCAGTTGATCCCGCAAACGTTCCAACTTCAGCGCCTCTTGCGGATCCAGCGACATTGCGCTGATTTGCGCTAAAGCACCAGCGAGATCGGCTACCTGCTTCATTCGCAAAAGCGTCTCATCTGTCACGCCACAAAGCGGCGAGCGCAGCACCGCGGCGAGGCTGATTTCATCAAGCGGATTTTCAAGCACCCGCAGAAAACGGACCAGATCCGTGACTTCCTGCGCCTCATAGAAACTGCTGCCGCGACCCACGACGCAAGGAATTCCGAAGTTTCGAAAGGCCTCTTCGATTTTTCCCATCGGTCCGCTTTTACGCACCAGCACAGCGATGTCGCTAAAGCGCAACGGTCTGCGTTTCTCTTCGTCCTTGCTGTCCTGGATGATCAGCCGACCTTCAAGTTCCCGGATACGCTGCGCAATCCAGCTCGCCTCTTTCGCAGCCAGGTCCTCGCCTTTTTCACCGCTGACAACGATCACTTCCACCGATGGCTCCGGCTTGTCGTCAAACTGCCGGGCCGGCTGGAAATCGAGCGGCTCGATTCCTGCCGTCGAGCCCACCACCGCTGTTACCGCGCTCAGGATTGCGCCGCGCGTGCGATGATTTTCGCGCAGGCGATCGATGGTCTCACCCTGTTCCTCCAGTTCGTCGCGATAGCCGCAAAAGACCTGCGGCTCCGCGTGACGGAAGCTGTAAATCGATTGGTTGATGTCGCCCACTGCAAAGAAGCTGCCCGGAGTCCGTAGCAGCTGCACCAGCGTCCACTGCAACGGATTCGTATCCTGCAATTCGTCCATCAGAATCGCGTCGAACAAACGCTGGGTGCTTTCACGAACCTGCTGATTGCCGGCTAGCAGTTGAATCGTCGATCGTTCGAGATCCGCGAAATCGAGTGCTCCGCGGCTGCGTTTGCTCTCCGAGTAAATCTCGTCAACACGCAACAAAAGTTGCCAGAGAGCCTGGCGCTGGGGCTTGAAATATTCGAATGCTAGTGAACTCCGCAGAACAGGAATGCGTTCATCGCGCAGCACCTTCAATCCGACACGCACCTCACTTTTGTTTTTCAGTTTTGCCAGATTGCACTTAAGCGTTCCGAGCACCTCGAAGTGCGCCGAACAGAGCGGTACGTCTCTCAATGCGCGAACTGCGTTCCACCACGGCTGCAGATTCGCCATCGCCTCCTTCTGGCTCTCATTCCAGCCGATCAGCGGATCGCAAAAAATCTCCTCGGCCTCCGCCGCAAAGTCAGCGAAGCTTAGCAGCTCCGGTTCCAGCTGGGCGTCACTGCTGCCGATACGCATCGCCTCATAGACGTTGGCCAGACAGCCCGGCAGATCATACGCACTCAACGCATTCAATAGCTCGCGGAAGGCAGGGAGGTCACGATCCACCAATTCGTTGAGAGCCTGTTCGATCGCCGCACTCAGTTCGTCGCTGGCCTGCAGTTCATCGAGTACAGTGAATTGCGGATCAACTTCCGCCGAAATCGCGTTCTCTCGCAGGAAGCGCGCGCAGAACCCGTGCATCGTCGAAACCCAGGCCCGCTCCATTTGTGCACGCACCGGAGGGTTATTTTCGAAGCGCTGCACCAATCTCCGTTTTATCTCTGTCGCGGCTTTTTCAGTGAATGTGAAAGCGAGCACGCTTTCGGCCGCCATGCCCTGCTGCTCCACGAGCCATGCAAAACGCTCTACCAGTACGCGCGTCTTGCCGGAACCTGGCCCGGCCACCACACAGACATCCTGATTGATGCGTGTTACCGCATTATTCTGCTCGGCGGTCAGTTTCATTCGTCAACTCCCGCCTCGGCTTCCAGTTCAACCGCGATGCGCGTGCGGCAGACATCGAAGAAATCGCAATAACCACAAGTCCGCTCTTCCGGAGTCGCTTCGATACGCCCGGCACGGATCCCATCGACAGCGCTCAACACCGCTGCAGCTGAGGCTTCCAGTCTTTCATCCAGTTCCTCCTGAACGGAGTCTTCGCCGCCCTTCCAATCCGGAAGATCTACGTACCACCCATCTATCGCAGGCTTTTTGAGAGCCTTGAGCCCCCAGTAAAACATGCCAGCGGGAGTGAGGCCGAGTTCCCGTGCCAGCGCCAGCAGATAAATGCTTGACTGCACGTTCTTGCCGTCCTTGTGTCCCTGTATGATCGTGTCAACGCCGCTGCTGCCGCTGTACTTGTAGTCCAACACCACGAGACCGCCCTTGGGGCTCACCTCGAATCGATCCACCCGGCCTGTGATTCTCACGTCCTCCCGCAATTGCAAATCCACCTTGCGTTCCAGGTGCAGTTCCCACCCGTCCAGCATGTGTGGATCAGCGGCAAAGCGCGTCAGCACACGCTGCATCAGCAGTCTTTCCGCCTCACTGCGAAAGCCCACTGGAACGCGCTGCTCTTCGATTGCGGCATCAAACAACTCGTCCAGCAATTCCGCTATGTCGCCCTTTTCGATGTGCCAGCTCTTAATAGTCGAGTGGACGATCGTGCCTTTCAGCAGTGCATCCAGCCGGTCGTCAGGCGACGCTGGCGCCGACTGCAAGCGCAGGGTTTCGTTCGCAAAAAACTGGTACGGACAATGCAGGAATTTTTCAATTGTTGTTGGTGAGAATCTCTGGTGCTTCGCAATCACCGCATCCAAAGCTTGCTGTTCGCGGAGCGCAGGACGCGCCGGAAGGGGCACTCGCTCCCAATGCCACATCGGCCGTACTGGCCGCACCTGCAGCGGCGTCTGCTTACGGTCCGCCAGGAAGAACGATGGCAGGTTCTCGTCGCCCTTCGAATTGAATCTGGGATAGCTCAGAACTTGCAGGACGGTGGCGCGGCTCACCGCAACATCGAAGAAATAACTTTCCTCATCCTGCTGATCCTTGCTGGTGCGCAGGCGCATGCCATCCTGATTCAAACTGACCCGCGCAAAATCCGGGAGGAGCGGATTCTGCGAATGATATTTCGGAAACTGCTTTTCGAGCAGCGCGCACACGAACACAACAGGAAGCTCCCACTGGCGTGCTTCCAGTACATCCATTACGTGCACGACATCGCGACGATGATCAGGAACGCGTAAGCTGCCCTGCCTGACTACTGCCTTCGCAGTCTGCCAGAAGTCCGCAAGCGAGATGGTGCGGTCTTCGGCAAAAGACTCCGCCGCTTCGCGCATTGCCGCTTCGAATTGGCGTACGGCCCAGGCTTGCGAACGCCAGGCTTCCATTGCGAGCGGAGTGATTGACCCTCGTATCCCGGGGGGCACGAACAGCGCGCTGAGGGAAGCAACTCGGGTCGCCCACTCGGCAGGCTTAAGCGTTTGTCCACGCCATGGCTCTAACGATTCCAGTTGCCGAATCGTCTCCAGCAGCAAAGGATTCTCTGTGAGTTTGCGCAGCCGGCCCAGCCCCTCTGCAGGCAGTTGTTCTCGCACTTCAAAATCAAGCCGATCGCACTCTGGGCCATGGCCGAAGCCGGCGCGCAATACCGCCATTGCCTGGTCTAGCGGCCAGCCGCCGAGCAGGCCATCCACGATGCCGCCAAGGAAGCGAACCGTGGGGTGGGTTTCAAGCGGCTCGGGAAAATAAAAACGCGACGGAATTCCAAAGCGATCAAATGTGCTACGCAGCACCGGCACAAACGGAACTTCACTGCGAACAACAACACCCATCTCACGAAACGAGCGCCCTTCGGCGTGCAGCGTCAGGATGCGCCGAGCGATCTCTTCCGCTTCCTGAGTGGCCGTCCGCGCGACGAAAAGAACTTCTTCGGGTTGCGCCCGCATTCGCGGCAGGGACCGTTCGCTGAAACCCATGGCCTGCAGCCGTTCGCGCGTAGTTGCAGCCCCGGAACTCGACGGCAGTGTGATCGTCAGATCCGCACGCGTGCACAGTGTCTCGATCAGCGCCAGTTCGAGATCGGAAAATGACGTGAAGCCGTCCATCAGGATGCGCTCGACGCCGGGCACCCCATGCTCGCGGACGCGTTTTGTCGCAGCACGCAGTCTCGCAGCGCGCGTGGCGAGCTTGCGCTGCCCGAGTCCGTGCTCCACACCGGCCATCACCTTTTTTATTGCGGCTCCGTAGGGTGCTTCGAGTCCATGCTTGCGCATGAGTTCGCCAACGAGTTCGGAATCGCAACCCGCCAACGCGAATTCGTTGATCAGGCTTGTGATGGCCTCGCGGAACCCTGCGAATTGTTGCGCCTTGCCGAATTCGGTAAATGTTTCGCGGTCGAGTTCGGCTTCTACGAGCAATTGCAGGACCGCAGGCGTGACCTGTTCCGGCTGGGGTGCAATCCCTTCAACAAACTTCGAAAGCGTCTGGATGGCGCCAGGATCGAAGACCAGACCCTCGCGCGCCAGGCGGTTGCGCAGATGCTCCGCCATGGTCGCAGTTGGCGTCAGCAGACGCAGATTTGTGTTTCCCGCGGATAGTGAGGAGCGCGCCTGATCCAAAACATGATGCGTCTTGCCTGATCCAGGCGGTCCACCGACGAGGAGCATGATGCCCCAAGTATACGCTAGCGGACTTGCTGCGCCCGAAATACAAACAGCTCGGTTTCGGGGTCGTCGTAGACCGTCTCGGAAACGCCCGCTTTGTGAGCCAGTGCTGTGAAGAATTGCGGCGCATCCCAATGCATTTCAGCCGCTACTTGAGGCAGAAAGAGTCCTCGATGCGATCCGGATTTCAGTAACACGCCATGTTCGTTTAACACGAACGCACTCCGATCCGGAATCCGCTTGATCGGCGTAAGAATGGAGATTTCCACCTCAGGCTGGGGATCGCGTGGAGACAACGGTTCGAAGCGGGCATCGTCGAGAGCGGCGGAGAGCGCCAACCTGGGCACCAGACGTGAAAGTGGTTCGCGTCCGCTAAGGTCTCCGATGCACCCGCGCAGTTCTCCATTCACATAGATCGTGACGAACGCACCGAGGTGGCTCGCCAGCATGGGGTGTTCTCCTTGCGGCGGCACGGTTCGGCGCTGTTTCTGCTCTCGCCAGATACGCAACGATTCCTGCACGCTCTGCAGCAGCAAGCGCTCGCCGTGCACGTCCAGTTCGAACGAAGAGTGCGGATAGAACCCTAACGCACCATAACTGACCGAGTGGCGGAAATCTCCCGTCAATTCACCGGACGTCTGGTAATCCAGTTTCTGCTGGTAGATGTCTTCATCCAAGTGATCGAAGATCCGTTGGAGAAGCAAAATTGGATCAGTCCCGCAGGTTGTCGAACCCGGTCTCGTTGATCACAGCCCGAAATAGGTTTACGTCGAGACTTCCGGCGCCTTCAATAACGCGTCCATCCAGGGTGGCCAACTTGTCTGCGGTTTCCTCATTTACTGCAAACGGCTTAAATCCGAAGTCGCCGCCGAAGTGGGTCAGGTCGCTGCTCGCCAGAATGACGGTGCTCCCGTCCAGCAACCTGCTCAGAATATGCGCGGCTCCGGAGCGGTCCGCCTCCTGGGGTCGGTTCACATAGATGGGCACGACCCTGGCATCGGGAACCGCATACTTCAGGAATGGAAACTGAAGCTCGACGGAGTGATCCGATGCCACGCCCGCCGGGACAAGTCTGATTGAGCTGTCGGCTGAGATCTGCTCGACAGTTTCGCGATCCACCTCAACATTCCCAAGCGGTGTCTCAAATCCGGCTACATCCGGCACGACGATCCCGTGCGGAGCGCCCGCATGGGAGAACCCAAGCAGAACCACGCGTCTAGGTTTCTGAACGGCGACCTGGCGGTATGCCGCGGCTGCGACAACACCCGAATACATGATTCCCGCGTGCGGAACGACGAACGCCAGGGCCGCCGGCGGCAGCCACGGACCCGTGCGGCTGGCCGACGCTTCAAAGCATGCTGTGAGGCTTCTACTTAGTTCCTCGGGTTCGCCGGGATACCATGTTCCGGCGTAGCGCGAACTTTGCGTCACGTGGACAGCCATAAACAGGCCTCAATGAATTTGCGGATTCGATACGTCCTGCCAGACGAGCCACGGCACGTCATCACGGAGCCCGCTGTTCGCCTGTATATTCTCCATCATGCCGCGCACGCTGAAATTGTAGGCGTTGACTCCGCTGCTTTCCAGTAAGTCACGGACCTGCTCGAGGTCATTGCGGTAAGCGGGAAACTCGACCAGCGTAGCAGCGCTCGACTCACGCTTACCGTCGCTGTTGAGCCCCACCAGCACCGCCTGATGATAGATCTGTGGGTTAATGGGAAATGGCACCCTCGCCAGCGCCTCCAGAAGATCTTCCAGCATCCGCGGCTCCACGATAATCCTCACGGAAACGAGTTCGCCCGCTGCACCGCGCAGAACTGCTTCACCCGAATGGTTTTCGGACCTTGCGCTCATAGTCACACTCCTGTTTCAGAAATGGGTTCAGCGCGACCGGTCCAAAAATCAAAAAACCCCGAGACATGGCGTCCAGGGGTCCAATATTTCGTTGAAGACCGAATCGCCTTTAGCACTTTTTTACGTGGTTGCAAGTAGCTCGATCCCCAAGGGACCTAAATCACTCCACGTCGTCATCAGAATAGCATCGGCCTTACGCAAAGGCAACACTATTTTTTTTGCCTAGCGTACCTGTTTTGCCTGTAAATCGTTCACCATCTGGTCGAACTTTTTGCGCTGCTCTTCGTTCAGGATACGCACGATGCGGTCCTTTCCGTTTGCGCGGACTTCATCCATTTGAGACTGCAATGTCTGCCAGTAAGTCATGAAGTCGTCGAGCACTGTTTCCATTTGCTTGGTTTGTTCCGGAGTCAGGCTCAATTCCTTCTTAAAACGTTCCAGGATGACGTCTTTGCCGCCTTCTTTCCAGTACGGACCTGACTTGTGCATTGCACTGTGCAACCCCGCGCGCATAGCCAGCGCGCCGACTGTGGCCCCGCACAGGAAGACCAGCAGAAGCATGGTCAGCACCTTGGGATTCTGCCAGGAGACTCTGTAATCCGGCAGCATGCTAATCCTTGTACGTCGCCAGGTTTACTAGAATCACGTCGCGGTCGCCTTCTGAGGCCGATTTTACGTCCGTGGAACCCTGGTTGGAGAGAATCACCTCCGGGCCCGCGTTCGCCAACTCAGCGTTTTCGCTCGAATACATGTAGCTTCCGAGCACGACAACCAGGGTCAAGGATGCGTACACAAGCCGTTTCCCAAATACGGGGTCGAGCAAAAGGCTCCATATAGAGGGGCGCTTCTCAGCATCGATTTTGTTCATCACACGTGCATAGAATCCAGGCCCGGGCTCCTGCTCGGTTCTCAACCGAAGCACGTCGAACAACTGCGACGTCTCTTCCATGCGCGTCACCATTTCACGGCACTGGCCGCAGTCAGAAAGATGCGCGTGGAAGTCATGGAGGCGGCCCGACATTCCTTTGCTGCGAAGATGTTCTTCGAGGTACTCCCGGACGATCTCATGCATAACTTCTTCCCTCAAAAACTCCAGCGTGTAACTACTTTCACCGTTGCGGATCTAATGCCCACATTCGGCGACTTGCAACTTTTCCGGCCAGCTACGAAACGGCACTACCACTGGAACGCGTCAATCGCTGGGCTGCTTTAACCAGCTTTTGGCGCGCACGGAAAAGCTTCACTTTAATCGTGTTCTCGTTCAATCCGGTCATCTCCGCCAGTTCCTCAACGGAATGACCTTCCACTTCCTTCAGCAGAATCAGATTCCGATCTTCATCGGAGATCTTGGTAAGCAGTTTCGCAACGTAGTCCCGGCGCGCCAGATCCGTATCGACAGGGTCGTGCGGGTCGGTGGCGGCATCGCTGTTCTCCATGCGCAAGGAATCGTCTTCTGAAAAATCACTCTCATAGACGAGCTTGCGTACGCGTTTCTTCCGCAGGTAGTCGTAGCACTCATTAACCGTGATCTTGTAAATCCAGGTCAGCAGAGAGCTTCGGAAATCAAAATTCCCGATAGAGAAGTAAATCTTCGCAAAGACCTGTTGTGCAATATCTTCCGCGTCATTCCGGTTTCTGAGGATGCCAAAGATGATCGAAAACACCTTGGCCTGGTAACGTTCCACGATCTCGCGGAACGCCATTTCGTCCTTCGCCTGGATGCGGCGGACGAGATCGGCTTCCTCAGTCTTGCGGTAATCCACTCTGGTCCTGGTCGTTCCCGTGGCAACGCCCGCGGCAGGAAATGGAAGCACTCCGCTATATCCGCTCATGACTAGTCCGACGCAGTCGCAACTCAAACGGTTACAGCGGCTTTAGCGGGCTTTCACTCGGCTCCGCACAAATGCTCCCGCCACCGGGGTTTTGCCTACAATATCAGATTCCCGCAACCTCACGCACGGCGCAGCATCATCTATACTTGGATAGAACATTGATACACGCTAAAATAGAAGTGTCAAGTTAATCTGAGAGGGGGAGAAAGCTTAATGATTCAGCTTACAGAACGTGCCGTCGGCAAGGTGAGAGAGATTCTGGACTCTCAAGAACCGAAGCCGGCCGGACTCCGCATTGCCGTAGTTGGTGGCGGATGTTCCGGATTCAGCTACTCGATGGCTTTTGAGAACAGTCCGGGGATGCTGGACAAAACGTACAACTTCAGCGACCTGAACGTCTTTGTGGACCAGGCAAGTCTGCTCTATCTGGACGGGGCGGAAGTGGACTATGTGGAGACGCTGGAAGGCTCCGGGTTCAAGTTCAGCAACCCGAATGTGAAGTTGACCTGCGGTTGCGGAAGTTCGTTCAACGCCTAAACCAGTTACACGGTAATCAACGAAGGGCCTGCACGCGAGTGCAGGCCCTTTTTCTGTTTGGTGTAGCTGTATGCAGTAGTGCCTAAAAACACGAAACCCGGCTACCCTTTCGGGCAACCGGGATCGGAGAGAAACAACATTCTCTTATTAGAACTATGCACGCTTGCGCAGACGAAGAGCACCGATTGCCAGGAGGCCAGCGCCCATCATCACGAAGCTCATCGGCTCAGGAACCACGGTCTCTATCACATCGATTGCACCGTCCGCAGAAGAAATTCCGAGACCAGAAAAGGTGAAGGAAGCGGAGGTTACGTTCGTAAGGTTTCCGTTACCGGCGCTCATCCACGGAATCAAAGAAATATAGAGGTCTTGAAACGTGTTTGGCGCACCGGCAGTGAGCGAAATCGGCAATGCAACGCCACCGAGGTTCAAATTCAAGGTGAATCCGTTGTCAGTGCGATACCGAAGGTGAAGTATGTTTTCGCCATTCGCAACCAGGTTGGCCGCCCCGCCTAGACCGAAATAAGTAACGGTCACAAGAGGATCTGCGAAAGTGCTCGAGGAAACCTCGAAGACTCCGCTGGCTGGGCTCCGGTTGACGTAAGCTTGAACGTCACCCGTACCGCTGGCAATGGATGCCGCCAGGTTCCGCCAGCCACCAATTGTGTCTGCACCCAGACCATGGCAGGATTGTTGTTTTGCGCGCTGACCCCACCACAAGGTGGTCCACTGGGAGCCGTCTGGACACAGACGTACTGGTCCGCCGGGCTGTTAAAGTTATCGATAATGGTCGCTGAAGCGCTAACGACTAGCACGGCTGCAGCGAAAAAAATTCTTAGCATGGTTAATTTCATTTGCCCTCCGAAAAGCTAGCATTGGAAGTTAATACAACAACTACCCCCTACTCCCACCTAGTTCTCTTGACCTCTCGAGTATAGGCAAACGAGTTGGGGCTGTCAAGACAATTATTGTCTTCGACAACGATACAAATGCGTTTTCAGGTAAGGTCAGAAGAATCCGCAACTTATTGAAGTACTAGTACTTAACCATTATCTGTACGTTTAGTACCAGTTTTCGAACGTACACTGGTTAAGCAGCCCACCCGTGTAGGGGGTACGATGTATTCAGAAGCAGGTAGGTGACCATGCTGGAAAAACTTTTAACTGAGCAGCGAAATTCGGCATCCGCAAGAATCGACTCCCTCTCAACGACCGATATGTTGAGTGTTATTAACAGTGAAGACCAGCGGGTGGCGCTTGCCGTAGGGCTCGAGATTCCGCACATAGCCAAAGCCGTTGACGCGATTTCGGCCGCGATGGCCGTGGGCGGCCGACTTTTCTACATTGGCGCAGGTACAAGTGGCCGGCTCGGCGTGCTGGACGCCTCCGAGTGCCCACCAACCTTTGGCGTTTCGTACGATTTGGTTCAAGGAATTATGGCCGGAGGCGAAGCGGCGCTCTGCCGGGCAACTGAAGCGAGCGAAGATGACCCCGATTCCGGGGCGCGGGACCTGGCTGCGAGGGGATTTCGCCAAACCGACGTACTCGTGGGCATCGCGGCGAGCGGCCGGACTCCGTATGTCTTGGGTGCCATCCGACTTGCGAAAGACTTGGGAGCGGTGACCATTGGCATAAGCTGTACGCCGGACTCCGAACTGAGCCGCGCCGTGGATATCCCCATCGAACCGCTCTCCGGACCGGAAATTGTGGCCGGGTCAACCCGCCTAAAGGCCGGCACCGCGACGAAGCTCGTCCTGAACATGCTCACAACGGGCGCAATGATTCGGCGTGGGTTCGTTTATGGCAATTTGATGGTGAACGTCCAGCCCAGAAACGAGAAACTGGTCGATCGAGCCTGTCGCATTATCCGGGCGGTGGCAGATGTCAGCCAGGAAGAAGCCGTCCGCCTGCTGGAAGCGAGCGGGAAGGACGTCAAGACAGCAATTGTGATGTCGCGATTGCATCTGGACAAAAGCGCGGCGGAGGACCGCCTGCAGGAATCTGGGGGCATGCTGCGCAAAGCGCTGGGTGAATTCAAGTGAACCGATAGCTTAGTGCGACAATGACGCTATGGAGAAGCTCCTCATCACAGGCGGCGTACCGTTGCGCGGCGAAATTGCAGCCAGCGGTTCGAAAAACTCCGCCCTCCCGGCTCTGGCCGCCTGCCTGCTTACGGAAGACGCGGTAATTCTGCACCGTATACCGCAGGTTCGAGATATCGGAACGATGCAGAGTCTGCTGGCCGCCACCGGGGCTAGTGTCGAGCAGGAAGGCGGGACGGTTACGGTGCGTGCCGAGCACCTGGACAGGCCGGAAGCTCCTTACGAACTTGTGAAGACGATGCGGGCGTCGAGTCTGGTGCTTGGTCCGCTCGTCGCGCGGACTGGAAAAGCCCGTGTTTCTTTGCCCGGCGGCTGTGCCATTGGCGCGCGGCCGATTAATTTGCACATGCGCGGACTGGAACAACTGGGCGCGCGTATCTCTCAATCGCACGGCTATGTCGAGGCGGACGCACCCAACGGGCTACGCGGCGCCCTGATCCATTTTGATCGGGTCTCAGTAACCGGCACAGAGGATTTGATCATGGCCGCCGTATTCGCGAAGGGCGAAACCGTCATCGAAAATGCCGCGCGCGAACCCGAGGTGTCGGACCTGGCAGATCTTCTCTTGAAAATGGGCGCGTGCATTGAAGGCGCCGGCACGTCCACCATCCGCATCGAAGGCGTCCAGCGCCTGCATGGAGCGGAGCACACGATTATTGCGGACCGGATTGAAGCAGGCACTTTCGCCGTGGCGGCCGCCATCACGGGCGGTGACCTCGCCATCACGGGATGCGTACCGGAACACCTGAACGCTCTAAACGTGAAACTGCGCCAGGCTGGGGTGGATGTAATAGTCGAAGCACCGGACGTGCTACGTGTCCGAGCCGGCTCACCCTTGCGATCGGTGGACATCAGAACGGAAGAATATCCGGGTTTCGCCACCGATTTGCAGGCGCAATTCATGGCCTTAATGACGCAGGCTGAAGGCATTTCTATAGTTTCCGAGACCATTTTTGAAAATCGCTTCATGCACGTCCCGGAGCTCGCGCGGATGGGCGCGAATATCCGCATCGAAGGAAAGCAGGCCATGGTGGCGGGCCCCAGGGCATTGAGCGGAGCGCAGGTGCTCGCCTCGGACCTGCGCGCCAGCGCCTCACTTGTACTTGCGGGCTTGGTCGGAAAGGGCGAAACGACCGTGGATCGGGTTTATCACATCGACCGAGGGTATGAGAAGATCGAAGAAAAGCTTGAGAAAGTCGGAGCAAAAATTCGGCGGAGCGAGTAGCCATGGCACACACAAAACCACACACTTCGGGATTTCTGGATCTTGTTAATGACGCAAAGTCGCGTGTAAAACAGATTGATATCGAGCAGTACAAAGCCCATGCCGCTGCGGGCGAAAAGCATCTGCTCATTGATGTTCGCGAAGACAACGAGTGGAATGCCGGACATGCAGCCGGTGCAATCCATCTTGGCAAAGGCATCATCGAGCGGGACATCGAATCGACTGTACCCGACAAATCGACCCGCATGATCTTGTACTGTGGCGGTGGTTTCCGTTCGGCGCTCGCAGGCGACGCCCTGCAAAAAATGGGTTATACCGATGTAATTTCACTCGATGGCGGCTGGAAAGCTTGGCAAGCTGCGGGATTTCCGCAGGAAAAATAGCTCAGGTCAAAATCAAATTCAACCCGCGCCAGGCAAAGTAGGCGAGGACGACCAACTCGACTCCGCGCACGAATTTAAGGAAGGCGCCTCCCATAAACTCGAATCGCAGCAGGAGCGCGCTGACCACACCCGTAAAGATCCAATAAGGATCCAGCGCGCCTTCATAGGCTTTCGAATAGACCACCAGCGCCAGGTAGTAGAGCAGGGGCCAATTGCTATCAAGCGGTTTATTGTAGCGCCACACCGCCAGCCACACCGTCAGCCCCACCATGATTGCCGTGATGACGTTAAAGGTTGTGAGCGCTATGTACATTCGCTAGAAAGACCATAACACGCTCGCGTATCCTGTGTGTGCCCGGTAGTCCTGTCTAAGATAAAACTTTTCGTTATATCCGTAATGCTGATAGCCAAAGTTGAGGCGGAGCTTCTCCCTCACCTTGATGGAGACACGCCCCATTGGTGATTCAAAAGACAGCGGAAAAGTCTGCGCGGCAATGAACGCGTCCGTTGTATTCAGAACGGGACGCCCATCACCTAAATCCTGCACGCGGTTGTAACCGGCAAAGAGATCGATTCTCTTGAGGATGGTGAACCTGGCTCCGCCGTTGAGTGCATGAATGTTGCTGATGTAAATCGAGCGGCCCGTTACCAGCTGCGATAGAGCGAAATAGGCGATTCCCGAAGCAGTATCGAGATGGATTTTCGAGTACCCGGCATCGAACGAGAACCAATCGAGCGGCGCCCAGGCTGCGTTCAGGGAATAATTCCTCGATCGCGCGCTATGTGAACTAAGGGTGACAGAGTTTGTGTTGTAATTTGCTCTGGTCGCCGCCGAAAACAACAGAGATCTGAGCTTGTACTGCACGCGCCCGCTTATCGCATGATAGTTCTTCTCGCTGATTGGATAAAATGGACGGTCTGCCCGGCCGATCTCAGCATCCAGATTTATCGTGAGCGGTTTTGAGGGCTTCAGCCGCAGGCCGAAGATTCCGGCGTGCACATGGTTTTCTTGCTGGGCCCGGACATCATCGGCCGAGGGGACTGGATCAAACTGCTCGACAGATCGGATACGCCGGGCTGAGTAGTGATAGCCGCTGTACAGCCCAAGCCATTTTAGGACGCGGACATTCAAATCTGTGGCGTTGGTGATCGTCCGAATTCCCAGGAAATTGAAGTTGAAGGTGCTAAAACTCCCAGCCGAGTTGATCAATTCACGATATGTGTTGTCACCTTCCATGCGGGTGTGGTGAAACGAAGTGTGATTTGAAATCGTAATGCGATCGCTGGGGAATAAGCTCAACGTGAGACTTCCTGAACTGACCGGACGTGAGCCCGACCCAAACACCAGAATCTGGCGATCGCGCGAGGTCCCGAAGCGGTCTGTACCCTGCGCCAGTTCATCGAAGGTGAAGTCGCGCCGTCCGATGGCGTAGTTGTAACGGGCATGTATCGAGTACAGCTTGTTCTGATCCTTCGTCAACGCCAAACGCCAGTACGGCGTAGTGCCGTGATAAGGTTCGTCGCGTCTCACGTTGCTGAGCGTAATCCGATCATTGGGATTAAAGCCAGCGGACGGTTGATCAAGACGATAGAGTGTGTCTTCCTTGAAATTGTCCCAACCATGCAAAACAAAGAATTTCGCACCCCAGAAAAAGGTTTCGGCACCCAGTCGATATTCGTTCCGTTGCCGGCGCACGTTCTCAAAGATTGCAAACTCGTCCTGACCGGACCCGAATTGCTGCACGGTAGAAAGAGCCGGGCCATCCTGCGAATTGCGACTGTACCCTAGCAGGATGCGAAATCGGGATTGCGGCAGTAATGTGAAATCGTGATCCTGAAGCCGGCGACTGGTGTTCATGAAGTGAGCACCATTACTGATCGTCAGCGCCGGGTTGAAATAGTCATTAAGCCGCCACAGCAGGTCATAGCGGTAAATCCGGTTCTTTTGTATACGCAGCGAGGCGAATTGATAGGGATCATTGCCCAGCCCCTGAGTATTAAGGACGATCTCATCGAACAGGCCCCCGTGCCCTTCTTTTGAGTTCACTCTCAGGCTGCTTCCGAGCAGTCGAATGCCATTACCGAAATTGACGTCGCTACGATACTTCCCAAGGTCTCCGCCAACGCTTCGGAAACGGTATCCGGTCTCGAACGAATTTACAACGTTATACCCGCCCACATCCTCGCCGCGTGCGCGTCCGACAGTTTCGGCCGTGGGAGCAACCGGGGTCTGCCCCATCAGCGTTCCCGAGAAGAAAATTAGAGTCAGCAATCCGTGTTTTCGCATGGAATCCTCTATCTCAGGAACAGCCGATCCGCATTCGACCCATGAATTCGTACGTGGCAGGTCGTGCAGTTCTGGAAGCGTGGCTCAGCCATGTTATGTGAGGGTGACTGAGTTGGTATGCCGTCGCCTTGCTTTCCAAAGCTGCCCGCGCCGTTGTGGCACTCCAGGCAGACGGTGAAGATCACCGGACGCCGGAGGAGTTTCGCGTTCATGGATCCGTGCGGATTGTGGCAGGTTTCGCAGCCATCCACTCGAACGGCGCCGTGTTCAAAAACAAATGGTCCGCGCTTGTCGGAGTGGCATTTCAAGCAGGGCTCCTCATTCGCCAGCACCTGTTTCACCATTCTGGGACGATCCGACATTCTCCATGTGGGCGCGGCAGAGCCATGCGGATTGTGACAATCCGAACAACTGATGAAGCCTTCGTTAACGCGGTGTTTGAAGGGCATTGAGAACTGCGCTCGAATCGGAGCGTGACAGCCATAGCAAAGATCTGCCTGCTTCTTGGCGAGCAACGACTTCGGGACTGGCGATTTGTGAATCGAGTGGCATCCGGAACAGGCTATATCCGCTTGCGAATGCTCACTACGGCGAATATTGCCGCGAGAAAGATCTTTCGCATGACATTCAAGACACTTGTCGAGAATCTGCCGGGTTTGCATTTGTGAAAATGCCAGGATGGTCGCCTTGCCGCCGCGTGCCTCGACGTGAGCTTTGCCAGGTCCGTGGCAGCTTTCGCAGCCCGTCTTCTCAGGCGGTTCTGTGCCAGTGGCTACTGACTTGTAATGAGGATTCTTGTAGAAATTTTGCCAGACATCAGGATGACAGGTCTTGCAGACAGCGCCGCCAACGAACTGCTTTAGCGGCGGTAGGAACGGGCGTGGCTGCTTGCTGTGCTGCTCCCGGCCATGCGGCAAGGAGCAGGACAAGGAAGGCTTTTCCAAGAAATGCATTCACCCTAGTCACTATAAAGGAAAAGCCACTTCACAATTGCTAATACGTGAAGGTCATTCCGAACAGCGGCACGAAATTGTTAAACCAGCCACTGAGTTGTGCGTTCCGCGGCCGGGGTTAATAACTTGGTTGGCACTTGTGAGATGTAGTCTTTGAACTCGGCACGAAGAGCTAACGTGTTTGCTGACAGCATACTTCACGCCGCCGCCGACTGTGATCATACCTTTCCACTCACTGGTCTGGGTCAGCAGTACGAGATTGCTAAGTGGTTGAAAGGCTCGCTCTGGCCCAGTGCCGCGATAGTACTTGACACCGCCGCCGAACGAGACAAACGGACGGACCCTCGACTTGCCGGAACCACCGTAAACAAGCAGGTCATAGTGGATCGCGTGCGATTCCGCGCCCATTGTAGCCTTCGTTCCGACTGATTTCACCTGCATATCGTTCTCGGCCATACAGGTAGCGGATCTCTCCACCGAAACGGTCGCTGATTGTGTTTCCCAGAAGTCCGCCGACTGCAAAGTTGGTAGCAAATCCCGCATCACCGCTCGCGGATCCCGCTGTGACCGTCTTGGAAGTATAGATGCTGGCTCCGCCGACAGCGCCGAATTCCCATTTCTGTGCCAGGGCCGAACTGGCTGCCATCAGCAGCATCATGCCGGCAATCGTAAATTTGTGCATAGTTCTCCTGTTATGCTTCACGTACACACGGAAGCAGCCTATTTGCTATTCGATAACGCGTACGTCCAGGGAAGTACTACTGGCGCTTTGCGAGATGGTGAGCGGAACGGACATGCCCAGGGGCACGTTTCGCGGCACCGTTGCATTGATCTGGTACACCCCGACCTGTCCTGGCGCGAGCCCTGCGAAGGACACGTCCAGAGGCACGCCACCGAGCGTGATGGTGGGCGTTACCAGTGCAACAGCCGGCGGATCCGAAGGCGCCGGGATACCAGTTTCCACGGCCGGTGACGTTCGTCCCAATCCCGTAAGGTAGATCGTGATCACGTCACTCCTGTGAATCGGGTTGGATGGTGTAACCAATTCTCCGTTCCGATCGCGCAGCATGGTCGGAATTCCTGTCTGTGGACCGGCTGTACCAGACCGGAATACGCTCGGGGCACCGGGCAAGAGCGAAAGGTTAAAGTTATCACTGACTCCGCCTGGCGTACGCAATATCAGCGTCACGTTGCCGTCAGCCTGAAACGGCATCTGTGCATTGATCTGTGTTGGCGAGACAAACAGCATTGGAACCGCGACCCCATTTACGGTCAGGCAAGTTTCTCCGAGAGCTGTTGGTAGCGGCATTTCGCTCGTGGCCATGTTGACCGGACTCAGATCACGCCCAAAGACTGAGACCAGACTTCCCGGCGCGACCGACGAACTCAGGTCAGCAGCATTCACGATTCGGTCGATCCGGGGAGAAGCAACCGCGGCATCATAGTTCCACGACAACACGGTGAAGCCGGAAGTGGTCAGACTGATCACAGCCGACCGGCTAAATAGAGGGGCTAAGGTCCTCGTAAATGCGAAATCTTTGTCACCCAGAAGCGGGGCTTCCACCATGCGCGTCGCCCGTGCGCCATCGCCGGTAGTCAGATCGGCGCGCTGAATCACGCCCGGACTGGATACGCTCGCGGTCGTGCTGCGCAATCCAAATTGATCCACAAATGCGAATCCGGATGATTCGCCTGTCCCCGATTCAAATTTTTTGACTGGCACCAGTGATGCATTGAGCAGGTTGTTGCCGATGACAAAGGCGTCGAAATTCGAAGCTGCTACAGCTCCGCTCAATGCTGTAAAATCTTTCCTCGAAACTGTAAAACTATCCACGTTCGCGTTGTAGAGCAGCAGGTTGCCATCGGACTGAGCCGCCAGGATCGACGATCCGTTCGGCGAGGCCACAAGCATTGTGTTCAGGGCGATTCCGTTCTGGTAAACACCCAGCGTTGGAAGCTCGATAGCCGAGCGCGTTGCCCAATCGACCTTGTCAATGGTGTGCTTTGCACCTGCGACACGGCACGCTGCTAACAACGCCTGGCCCGACGAAGCCAGGGATCGAGGATAGTGCCCGCCCGGAAACCAGATGGGGGCTTGCGGCTCAAGGGTCTCGATGTCGAAAACGTTCGCGTACTGCGAGTTATCATTGCCAACCAGAAGATAACGTTGGTCAAAAGTAATCGCAAGTTGAGTCGGGGTGTTGCCTGTCCGCAGGGTAGCGATTTGCGTGAATGTAGTTCCATCGAAGACCAGCACCTGATTCTTGTCCTGACGCAGGATATAGAACCGGTCACGCGTCGGGTCCGCAAGTAGGTCAACCAACTTCCCTGGGACGTTTACTGAGGTTCCGCGCTGATCGGGATCGTGCAGGTTCATGAGTACGCGAACCTTTGAGGGCAGATTCACGGCTTGAGACGAACTGATAGTTAAAGTCGCCGTGACAGTACCCTTCTGGTTCTGCAAGCTCGCCGGATCCACCCGGACCTTAATGACCGCTGGCGTCATTCCAGAAGCCGGCGACACGGTTACAGCTCTATCGGAAGAGACGATTGAGAACGCAGTATTCCCGCCGCCGGGATCGACGATAGTCAGTTCCTGCGTCATCACCCGACGGTCACACGCATTACCGCGAATGAGCAGATCTTCCTGTGTAGGCATGACCCGCGACGTCTTGGCGAGCGAACCAACCGGAAGGACAAGGACACCACTATCGGACACCGAGTAAAGCGTCATTCCATCGGATGAAAGCTGACTCCTGCCCGCCAGATTCTCAGGCAATTGCAGCTTTTCACGAATATGAAGGTTATCCAGGTCGGCAATGTAGAGCATGGGAAGTGTTACTGAACCCGCAGCCTGCGTAGTCTCAGGTATTTGCGCGTAAATGACTCCACGGGCGGCATCGATAGCGTGGCTGCCGATATTCAACTGGCCCGATGGACTTCTCCATTGCGCCAGAAGATTGTCCTGAATTCCCGAGGACTGAAACACGCCCCATCCTGCAGCGTAGATAGTGCCGTCGCGGTTCACACTGACAGTGCGCGGCCCAAGCGGCGGCGAAGCGATATACCCGAGCGACATGATTCGGCCCGTGTTCACGTCGTATCGAAAGCGAATCGTATCGGTCAAACCGAATATTTTTGTTCCGTCACCAGATGTCGCGACGGATGCCGCAATAATCTGCGGAGGGAAATTCACAGGAGCCACGGGAAGGGTTTTGGCCGTAACCCCAGCCACTGTATCCAACACCTCTGTCGTACCAAGAATCGGATCGAACAGCAGGAAGTCGTGGGTTGTTACAACCAAGGCACGGTTGTCGAGCCCAAAAGCGACACCCAGTGGCGGATAGCCCATTACAAACGTCTGCTTGTCGCTGCTTGTCAGGTTTATCACCGTCAACGCATTGTTCGAGGTGTTAGGAGCCAGGAAGGGGCTGAAGTGTGCCACGACAAGGAACCGGCCGTCAGGCGAGAGAGATAGAGCGCCGGGTTGAGGCGGCACGTTGATCGATCTCAGGACGGAAGAATCGGACAGCGACACGACTTCAATACGATTCGCCGTGAAGTTCGCCACATAGAGCACGCCGCGAGCCTCATCGAGCGATAGGTCCGCTGCGTGCCCTCCGACTGCGACCACTTTGCCGAAAGTGCCGCCGAGCACAGTCCCCCCGAGGGAACACGTCAGCGCACAGATCAACAACCAAGACTTGCAGTTCATAAACTCGCCCTTGAAAACCAAATTTCTACTGGCAAGGGAGGCTTCGAAGTACTCTTCAATGCCTCCCGCAGCGCCAGACCTGCCACACTACTCCACGTTCTTCTTGCGGCGCAGGACAATTACTCCTAAGAACAGAACCGCGAGTACCGCGCAAACGATGCGAACCATAGATGGGTCCATTTAATTCTCCTTTTCCGCTAAAGCGGGTATCTTGCTACATGTTGTTCATCATCGGGATCAACTCCCGAACGATTCTTACCGCAATCGGCCCAACCGTCACCACGAACAGGGACGGCAATATACAAAAAAAGATCGGAAAGATCAGCTTTACGCCCAATTTCGCCGCTTTTTCCTCGGCGATCTGGCGCGCCTGAACTCGCATATAATCGGCGTGAGCCCTAAGACTCTGAGCAACGCCGGTGCCGAATCGATCAGCCTGGATCAGAACCGCGACCAGTTTTCTCAGGTCATCTACTCCGGTTCTCTCTGCCAGGTTTCTTAATGAATCGGCACGTCGGTTCCCAGCCTTTAGTTCCAGATTGACAATAGTGAATTCTTCCGCGATTTCGGGGTGGGCATGTTCCAGTTCCTTAGCCACTTGCACGATCGCCTGGTCCAGGCCTAAGCCGGACTCGACGCAAACTACGAGCAGGTCTAACGCGTTCGGCAACCCGCGCCGGACAGCTTTTTGACGCCGCTTCGCCATGATCTTCACGTATTCGTTCGGACCGAAAAAGCCCGCTGCCGCAGAGGCTGCGACGGCGAGAAACTTGTTCTCACTCGGCGCGGCTGAACTGGACACAAGCATGAGCATCACAACCGGAAAAACGACCACAAAAAACGCCTTGGCGCCATAAAGGATTTTCATCGCGTTTGGGGTTCGGAAACCCGCCCGGATGAGCCGCTTCTGGATTACATTCGCGTCCTTTGGGGATGCGGGAATAACCGTACCGAGCCTTTGCAGCAGTTCACGGAAGGCTAGGCTGGGATGGGCCGGCATGTGTTCGTCGGCGGTCATCCCTGCTCCTGTAACGCGCTCTATAGCTTCCTTGGGACGCACCCAGAGTTTCATTCCGAGTAGAGATATCCCTAATGCCACACCGACGAATATTAAAGCGGCGATCAGAACTGACATGATTTATACCTCGATCGAAACAATCTTCTGCATGACCATGTAGCCAATTAATTGAAGAGCGACGGCAACGCCCATCATGATTTGGCCCGTCTCATCCAGAAAAAAGAACTCTACATACGACGGGTTTACAAAAAACATCAGGACTGCAACGGCGATCGGGATCGAAGACAAGGCCGTGCCCGTCATGCGTCCATGCGCGCTGATGGCCCTGATGCGGCCACGCAGCTTGAACCGTTCCCGAATCACATAGGCCAGTTTGTCGAGAATTTCCGCTAAATTGCCGCCCGTGCGTTTCTGCAGAAGGACCGCCGAGACGAAAAAGTGCACATCCAGCAGCGGAATTCGCTTAGCGAGTTTCTGGAGTGCCATATCCAGGGGCAAGCCGAGGTTATGCTCTTCAAAAGCGCGCCGAAACTCACTCGACAACGGCTCCTGGAACTCTTTATGGATCATCTCGAGCGAGACTGCGAAACCGTGACCAGCACGCATCGAGCGGGCCACAAATTCCAGGCTTTCGGGAAACTGCTCCTCAAAGGCGTGCAAGCGCTTGCGTTTCTTCAGCTTCACCCAAAGAACGGGTAGTGCTCCGAACAACGTACCTACAGGCAAAGCGATCCACTGGGCGGAACTGGGGAGCAAGTACCATGTGGGAACAAAGCCCAACAGGAATAGCGCGAGACAGGCGTGTATCAAGCGGGCAACTTTCCACTTTAAGCCTGCCTGCTCCAGCAACTCGGTCAGGCGCTCAGTGAGTTCAAACTTCTTGAGCAGGCGCAGAACGAACTTGCCGGTTGTCTTATCCTCAACCTCAATCAAGTTTGCTTCGGCTGTTTTTGCTCCGGCTTTCGCTTTTCTCTGGGCAGGAGTACCAAGCAGTCGATTCTTGACCTTATCTACGTCCGCTGATTGGAAAGCCCGCGAGACGATCCACCAGATCACCATGGCAACCAGCCAAATGAGGGCTGCGATAATTGCAAAAGTGGTCATTCTAGACCTCCACCACTTCATCGAATAAGTCAGGGCGCAGCCGGATGCCCGCGGCAAGCAGTTTTTCCCAAAACTTCGGGCGAATGCCTGTGGCTGCGAAACGGCCAATTACTTTGCCTTCGGGCGATAGGCCGCGCTTTTCGAAAACGAAAATATCCTGCAACGTGACGATTTCGCCTTCCATGCCGGTCACCTCTGTAATACTTGTCACCCGGCGTGAACCATCGCTCAGACGCGCCGCCTGCACCAGCACGTTCACTGCGCTGGAGATCTGCTGCCTGATGGAGGTTAACTGCATGCTGGAATTCGCTAGTGAAACCATCACTTCGAGACGCGAAACCGCATCACGCGGCGTATTTGCGTGAACCGTGGTCAATGATCCGTCGTGACCGGTATTCATGGCCTGGAGCATGTCGAGCGCTTCAGCGCCGCGAACTTCGCCGACAATGATACGGTCAGGACGCATACGCAAGCAGTTGACGAGCAACTCGCGCTGACGTATTGCACCTTGACCTTCCAGGTTGGGAGGACGGGTTTCCAGACGAGCGACGTGCGGCTGCTTCAGCTGCAACTCCGCCGCATCCTCAATTGTCACGATGCGTTCCTTCGGATTGATGAAGTACGACATCGCGTTTAGCAGGGTAGTCTTTCCAGCGCCGGTTCCGCCCGCGATGATGATATTCATCTTGGCTTTTACGGCCGCCTCAAGCAGTTCCATCATGCCGGCCGTGAGTGCCTTCTTTTCCACCAGGTCCGGAGGCATCAACTTGTCCTGGCTGAAACGGCGAATAGAGAGCAACGGGCCATCAAGCGCCAGTGGAGGAATGATGGCGTTGACGCGCGAGCCATCCATCAGGCGGGCGTCCACCATCGGCGTGGATTCATCCACACGGCGCCCGACTTGCGACACGATCTTATCGATGATGCGCAACAGGTGTTGATCATCGCGAAAGGTGACCGAGGTCAGCTCCAGTAGTCCTTTGCGTTCGACATAGACCTGCTTGTGGCCGTTCACCAGGATGTCCGAAATGGTGGGATCCTGCAGCAAGGGCTCAAGCGGCCCGAGCCCAAAAACCTCATCCAGAACTTCATCGCAAATCTGTTGCTTTTCGAGTGAACTCAGCAGCGTCGGTTCGCTGTCGATCAGTGAAATCAGCGCCTGGCGAACTTCACCGCGGACGCGCTGGTTGTCAATCGAAGCAAGCGCCTCCAGATTGATTTTGTCCAGCAACTTGCGGTGAAGCGTGAACTTAAACTCCTGATATTCAGGACGGAGAGCCATCTTGGGCTTTCCCGAGTTCTTCAGGAGCCGTTGCTCCCAGCTCATCTGCTGTGGCGTTTTTTGGTTCGACAGGTAAAATCATCGTTCGTTAACCATTCATTTGCGAAAGGGCCGGAACCATCTGTGATCTTCCGCGCTTTTCCGACGGAACTCTGTCGCAAAGTTTCCCGGCCAGGGTTTCGATCGCCTTGCCAAGCTCGCAATCAGTTCCAAGCGGCTGGCCGAGAGTCACCACCCTATGCAACGAGAAATAATCGTTCGCAAAGCGGGCGTGTATCGGGCAGCTGAAGATCTTTTCGATGTCGCCATCCCCGATCCCGTCGCGCTTGCTGGTCCGGTTCAAGAGCACGCGAAAACGTTCTTTTCCGATTCCGAGATGCAGCAACAGATTCACTGCCTTGCGTGTGAGGTGCAGACTCGGCAACTCCGTTGTCGAGATCATGAACGCCTGATCAGACTCGGTGAGCGCTAGCAGACTTAACCTTTGGAAAACTGATGGCAGATCCAGAACCACCCACTCATATAAGAACCGTGCGTACTCGAGCACTTCGTGCAATTTGCCCGGATCTATGAAGGACAGTTGCGGCACTTCAGGCGCGGGCAAAATGTCGACTCCGCCGTGGCTCACGGTCAGCGCGGACCAGAAAGCCGCATCCATTTTGTCCGTCTTCTCCAGCATATCCAGCAAGCGAGTGAGAGTGATTCAGCTTCAGACAGAAGCCTACGGTTCCACCCATCAAGTCGCAATCCATTAGAAGTACACGCTTGCCGGTCAGTTTCTTAAGGGAAAACGCCGTCTGCATTGCCAACGTTGAAGCACCCGAGCCAGGTTTAGCGCTCGTGAAAACGACGACTTTGCCCAGCTCCGGTTGTTCAGTTGTATCCGGAAGCTTCAACCTGCGGATTCGTCCGACGGCTTCGAACAGAGTCGCGGTCTCAAATGGCGCGTACAAGAATTCCGTGGCACCCAATCGCAGCGCGCCCAGGATCGTATGTGAATCGTTGTGTGTGTGAACGCCGATCACGTGGACTGCCGGCTGGAACGAGTATGCCGCTCGAATGATTTCCGCCGCAGCATCGAACTCCGTTGCCATGTCCAGCACAACTACATCCGGCTTCGATTGGCGCAGTCGTAGCTCGAGGGCCTGCCTGGACGGATACGATTTCATATCCGCCAGCATTTGAAACGCCCGGGTTAGTGTGCAAGCGGCGCCGAACTGTTCCGCAATCTCGACGGTTAGGCGAGATCATCAGTGCCGTCAGCGGATGCTCGTTGCTCATTTCGCGCAGTTCCATGTATCTAGCCGCATTTCCGCGGCGTCTTAGAGTCTTCTAAAAACTACTATTTCGCTCTTTTGAGCCAGCCGCCGTTGCTCTGGAGCTTACGGTTCTTTCCCTTTCAGGCGTTTGTCAAAGTCCCTGGGCGCCATGAACTCTCTGGGCATTACCGGGATCGCTCGGGTCGCCTCCCTCCAATGGCTGGACGGTTCGGGTGTTACCAGAACGACCAGTTCGCTTTTCGATTTCTTCTCCGCTGCGTGATCTTAAAAAGCACACCAAGAACTGGAATATTCGCGAGACCCGGAATCCGTTGAATGCTCTCGGCCACACGGTCGTCGATCAGGCCGGCAATCACAAAACTCTGTCCGGGGCCAATTCGATGTTCGTCTCCATACGCCGGGTCGCCAGGGCCGGGATCGTAAAGCCGGACACGCTGACCGAGTTTGCGATGTCGATCGTCGAAACTTCGGGTTTCACATAGAGCTTGATAGTGCTGTTTGGCGTCAGACGTCGGCAGTAAAGGTCAGACGGATACCAAATTCTCGGAATTGAATCGTAACCGCGCCGGCGTTACCGCTGCCCTGCAGAACGGGAACTGGGAACTCGCCGCCGACCAGAAAGCTTGCCTCTTTACCGTTCGTGGTGACCAGATTGGGCTCCGCCAGAATCTGCAGAATGTCCTGGTTCTGCAAAGCCTTGATGAAGGCGCCAATGTTCAGATCCGGGCCGGAAGGCAAAAACGTTCAACGCATCGCTCAAGCGAAAAAGTGGCATTCTCACTGCCCCCGACCTGAGCCGACGGTCGAAGGCGGCGCAGAGAACTGTCCCGGTTGTCGTCCGTCCAAAAGTATTGCCAGCCCCTGTCGAGATCAGGTTCACACCAAGGGAATGACCGGCAGAGCGGTTCAGTTCTGCAAACTTGACACGCAGTAGGATCTGCTTTTCAACCGGAGCGACCGCAATTTGCAAGATTATTCACGACGCTCTTGGAGAGCGGCGTCGCAACAGCCAGCGGCACGATCCGAAACTTCCTTACACTTACTTTTCCCACCAGAGACACTGAATCCCGCGCGGACTGGACGTGGATGTCTTCGCCCGGAAACGTTTCGTTCAGCAATCGCCGGACGGGCTCCAGGTTATGCTCGACGGTGATGTTGTAGAACGTCCGCTGACCACTCTTGGCCCAGACAATGATCGTCGCGGCGCCATGTGATTTCCCGTGAAGCAGGATTTCGCGCGTGGTCACGGCGACCGCATCCACGATTGCTGGATCACTGGTGGAGATCTGCCGGATATCGGTCGGATAGTCGACCACGACGCTCTTCCCAATCGTCATCTTCAGTTCTTCCGAGTTGTTTCCGCAAGGGCTGGCCAGCAGGCGCAAAGCCGCCAGCAGACCCAATCCCAACCCGATTCGATGGGTCGATTTCATTGGTTGATCCCCTTATTACTTACCGTTTCCACCGTCTTTGCGTTCCCCGGATCACGATCACTTCGTCCGGCGGAGGAGGCAATGGTTTGGCGATGACGACCGGCGCAGGTGGTGGTGGCGCGACCGCCTTCGCCCTCGCTCGCGGAGGTTCATCTCCATCCCTGCCGGGCTTGCTCTTCATTTGGCCCGAATACAGCTCTGCAACTCTGCGTCCCGGGGTCTTTTCGATCACCTGGTCGCTTCCGTTGCGAAGGACCAGTTGAATGCGACCTTCCAGGTTCGACAGCGTCAGTGTCTCGGCTTGTTCGGGTGTAACCAGCAATGTCACTGTGGGGGCATTAATGGCCTGCCCGCGCGCGTCTGGCTGAATGTTTGTCCCAGCGGAGAGCACCAGGATGTTCTGCAACACCGTTGTAGTCAGCGTGTCGTCGGCACCGGTCGGCTTTCCTGTGACCAGGATGTCAACGCGCATCCCGGGAAGCACAAAACCGGATACGCCAACTACGTCATTAACCCTGACGGCAACGGCGCGCATTCCCACAGGAATAATCGGCGCAAGACCCTGTCCGCTACCCCGAGCCGCGAGACGGCCATCCAGAATTGGTTCGTCTGCCAGGATGTTGCTGATCACCGGCCGGTCAACCACTTCTTCGACCTTGGAAAAGCCAGCCTTCGGGAACTGCTCTACTGGCACCTTGACTACTTTCACATCAGCAGGCTTCAGCGTTACGCCGAGCGGCAAGTGCATGCGCAGCAACTATCAGGTCTTTCGGGGCGGTCTTGTCCACTTGCGCCTTTGGCGAACCTGCGCGCGCGGTCATCTGGTAAAAGATGCTGGAAACCACCAGCGCAAAAATCAGGCTGACCCCAAGTACGGTAAGAAATCTGCGGTCCATGACTATCTCTCCTGCTAAAACTTCCGCGTCGATACTTCCATGCCGGACAGGCGACTCAGCGTCTAGCCCTTCGGCAAAAGCGCCAATAACACTCCGAGACTTATTGCTGGTGCGTACGGTATTGAATCCTTCTCACCCGACAGGCCACCCGACTGCACTCCACGCATCAGCCGGCGGAGCTGCCGAAAACCCAATCACTAAAAGCGCAAACAATCCGCCCAAAGCTGCAGTCCAGAGTGCCGCCTCACCCAATCGCGCCGGCCCGAGAATCGCGCCGAAACCGGCCATCAGTTTTACGTCGCCTCCGCCCATCCCGCCGAGCAGGTAGAAGCACAAGAAACACTCCGAAACCGCAAATCGAACCCAAGGCGGCTGTTCCGAGTCCGGCCCAACCACCCGTAAGGCATTGATAGGTAATACCCAGGATCAACGCGGCCAGCGGAATCCAGTTCGAAATCCGCCGATGCGCCAAATCCTCGATCGTGGCAGTCAGGCCGATAGCGAGGGCTATCCAAAGCGCGGGAGTCATATCTCGCACCTCATAGGCCGCCCGACATCTCGCCTGGTCCTTTTCTGCATCTCTTAAATCTTCGGCAGCGCTGGTGCTTTTCATTAGTGCGTCGAAAAACTTTTGCCCCAAAAGTTCCAGTACTTTTATCTGGAAGCGACAGTACCCTCACGGCGTACGTAAAGGATTGCCTGCCCGTCGTCCTCGGTTACCTTCCACGCCGGGCTGGCTTTCAGCAATGTCGAAAGTGGCCACGAAGGCGGAATCAGAATGACATCGAACTTTCTTGCCTCAACGATTTGCGACCAGTCATAACGCCCGCCCATCAGGCCCAGATACTCGTTGCCGATCGAAGGCCCGAAGAAATCACTGCGGCCGTCCACATAAACTTTCTGCACAGGATAGGAGCGATAAATCAGGTAGTCCGCCCATTGATCGGGGGTCAAAACGCGGGAATCACGCAGAAGTTGCCCATGCCGATTCACCATACTTACCGGGAATTTCTGTGCAGGAAAATCGGTTGGCCAGCGGGTCGAACGGTCCAGAATCGGCAGCAGCACCAGAGCCAGCAACGGAAGCACCGTCAGGCGCTGTTTGGCGTTTGAAAGGTCGGCGGCGAGCTGGCGCAAAATGCCGGCTACTGACTTGCGATCCGCAGCGCAGATCCAGCGATCAACCCAGTAGCTCAGTTCCACCCCAATCAGCGGGACAGTAATGATCACGAAAATCGGTATATGCCTTGCCGAAGTGAGCGACATGTGCGCCCAGAACAAGATCCACAGCGCCTCAGCGATTCGCTTCCGGGAGAGTAAGAAGGCTGACGCCATCAAGCCGGCAAGAGCAAGACTTCGTATTGCGTGCTGCTTTCGGACCGAAAGGTGGGCGCCTGGAATTCGCCGATCGTTTCGCGGATCCAGTCGGAGCTCAGATACTTCGCTACGTGCAAGTGGAGGTGATACCCAAAGGGATTCAGCAGTGTTGCAAGGCTACATCCAGCGGTCAGCGCCGCATAGCGCC
Organism: Bryobacteraceae bacterium; assembly: GCA_963793625.1. Taxonomy (GTDB): domain Bacteria; phylum Acidobacteriota; class Terriglobia; order Bryobacterales; family Bryobacteraceae. Next base: position 320,376 of record CAWCAT010000004.1, read on the forward strand.
GGACCGGCCTCCAACTTCCTCCCGTCCAAGCTTCCACCGCAGATCCCGCAACGAGCAAGCCTTGACAGGCGATCAGCGCGAGAAACCCTCCGTGCAGATTGGTCCAGATTGTCACTAGCGGGGATCAGCAGCCAGACCCAGCGATCTGCATTCTGCCGGTCGCGCTGCAGAAGCCACATGGCCATTCCGAGGAGTGCAAGCGTGAATACGTGAGGCCTTGCCAGGTAATGCAGCGATGCCGCACCAGCAGCTAAGCCGGTCAGCAGAAGCGCGACGAAGAAATTTGACCCGGCCCGGACAGCGTTCGCACGAAGATTAGCGTAATCGTCAGACAGATCAGGGCTCCGCAGACCAGGACGAGCGCTTTCAGGCCCCCAAACCGAAACAAAGCTGCGAAGATCACATCGGAGCCCCACTCCCAAGCGAACCACGGCTCACCCGGCTTTGAGAACGAAAACAGGTCCACCGTAGGGACCCGAAGATTGTCCAGGATGTACTCGCCCGTGCGGATGTGCCAGCCGGTATCGCCGTCCGACAGCAACCCCACCCAACCGAAAGGCCCGGCGGCGAACAACCAGGCCAGCAGCGCTACAAACATAAAATCGGGCATGCTGGGCAAGAGCGACTTCCACTTTGCTTGCTTTGCGGGCTTGCCAACCGTGACGGGCGCCGCAGGTAGTGCTGTCGTTTCGGTAGCCATAAAGAACTTACGCCGGCGGCGCTGCTGCGAGCGGGGAGTTACCAGCTTCCGGCACGACTCCAAGCAGTTTGTTTCCCTGCAGTGCGAGCTCAAATCTGTCTCGAACTCCGGCCTTTTCGAAAATGTGCATCAGATGCACTTTCACTGTGCCGGGGGTGATTTTGAGCGCTTCAGCGATTTCCTTGTTCTTGAGTCCGCGACAAACGTGCTGAACAATTTCCTGCTCCCGGGGCGTAAACCGTGGGGTTGTTCGTTTAGCGGCGAAAGTCTGCGAAGGACGGGCAATGGAATGTTCCAGCCAAAGACTGCCGCTCGCAACCGTACGCAAACACTCGAGAAGCACACTTACCGGCTGTGTCTTTTTGACAATGCCGCGTGCGCCGGCCTGCAGGCAGCGCAGACATTCCATTTCGGCAAGATCATTAACCCAGAGCACTCCATGCGTACCGGGTGCGATTGCCCGCATTTCGGCGATCAGTTGCAGCGCGTTCTTGAGGCCGATGGACTGATCAAGCAGCACAAGGTTGGGCTTTTCAGTTCCCACCCGCGATAGGACTTCGGCACCGCCCTGGACGGAGCCGGCCAACTCGAATTCCTCGCTGCCGTGCGAGAACCTTCGAAAGGCCCTCCACCACAATGGGTTGGGATTCGCACACAAATACGGTATAGAGTTTCATCCGTTCCTTCTGGTCTTGATCGGCAGAAGCGCCTTTTGGGAATAGACCCGAGACTCGGCAGGAACTCGCCTCGATGCACACAATTATTGATTCGACCGACGATTGATGCCATCATCGTCGTACATAGGGACTTATGTCTTCCATAGAGCACCCACAGGAGGCCCTCGTCAGGCCGCTTACCGAACTGGCCGATGACGAACGGATGTTCCAGACCGAGGTACGCCGTTTCGCCAAAGAACAGATAGCCCCACATGTGCGTGAGATGGATGACGCCGGGATTTTCCGGAAAGATCTGCTCGCCAGAATTTTCGAATTCGGATTGATGGGGATCGAGATTCCGGAGGAATACGGCGGGCAGGGCGGGGGCTTTTTTCAATCCGTGCTGGCCATCGAAGAAATCGCAGCCATCGATCCTTCGGCCTCAGTCGATCGTAGATGTCCAGAACACGCTGGTGAACAACGCGGTCATGCGCTGGGCGAATTCGGAGCAGAAAAAGCAGTACCTGCCACGACTCGCCACCGACACGGTCGGCGCATACGCGCTCTCGGAGGCCGGCGCAGGGTCGGACGCATTTGCGCTCACCACCCGAGCAATCGATGAAGGCGATCATTATCTGATCACGGGCCGTAAGCTCTGGATCACCAACGCCGCGGAAGCGGGCATCTATCTGTTCTTCGCGACGCTAAATCCGGAGGCGGGCTACAAAGGGCATCACGTGCTTCCTGGTGGAACGGGACTTCCCAGGTTTCCAGGTCGGCAAAAAGGAAGACAAGCTCGGCATCCGTGCTTCCTCCACTTGTGAATTGATCCTCGATAACTGTCGCGTCCCAAAAAGTAACGTCGTGGGCGAGGCGGGCAAGGGTTATAAGATCGCGATAGAAACGCTGAATGAAGGACGCATCGGCATCGGCGCGCAGATGACAGGACTGGCCCAGGGCGCGCTCGACCACGCCGTAGCCTACGCCAAGCAGCGCAAGCAATTCGGCAAGCCGATCAGCGACTTTCAGGGCGTGCAGTTTGAGCTGGCCGAGATGGCAACCCAACTCGAAGCCGCACGATTGCTGGTCTATAACGCCGCGCGCCTGCGCGAAAGCGGCCGACCATTTCTCACCGAAGCGGCCATGGCCAAATACTTCTCTTCGCAGGTGGCGGAAATCGTCGCGTCGAAAGCCGTGGAAGTGCTTGGCGGAGTCGGGTTCACCAAGGATTACCCCGTCGAGAAGCTCTACCGCGACGCGAAAATCGGACGCATCTACGAAGGAACGAGCAATATGCAGCGGCTGACGATTGCGAAGCAAATCCTGGGCAAGCCGTAACCACGATCAGTTCGACATCATGTAAATGTTCGGGCGCAAATCGTCTTCAATGGTCCAGCGCCAATAGCGCAACAGGATCGCGTAGACCATAAGTCCAATCTCTCCTTCCCCCCACAGAAGGTAGCGTATGGCCTGTTGCATGAGATCGCCGCGCGTGAGTTCGAAGAAAATACTAAGTGGGTCCGTCCACTCGCTCAGATAAGCGAGCGTGTTTGAAATGGAGTTCGCGCCGCAGACCTCCACACAATAATCCTGTCCAACCCGGCGCACCTCGATTTCAATTGGCGACCTGAACTCGCTGCGGTTATCGAGCAGACTGATGTGTACGAATGCGAAGGGTCCCTCGATGCGATAGTGGCGGCTGATGTCGGCGCGCTTCTTTGCGCGACCCTCCGGAGTGTTGGTCCGCAATGGGACCATATGGATTTTTCTTCCAATAATTTCGTTGCTAACCTCGGCCGACTTTTCGTCCACGTGATAAAGGCTCGAGATCCGGAATTCCAGTGAGCGCTGGGCGCGACTGATCCCGCTGACCGTAAGCGTGAGCAGGATGAATATCGAGCCAATAATCAATCCGTCAGGCCGTTCGATACAGTTTTCAATAAGCGTGTAGGTAAACACGAGCGTGACGACCGCGCAGTAGGCGCTGAGCAGCCAGCGCCGCTCCTGCTTCAGCGCCAGGCTCGCGGCCAGTGCGGCCGACACTATCAATACGAGTACGCCCGTGGCATAGGCTCCGGCCTGCGCCTCCACGTCCGCACGAAAAACCAGCGTGACAATAATCGTGATCGCGAAGATCACCAGGACCAGAGGCCGTGAGAGTGCAACCCACGCAGGAGCCATGCCGAAGCGCGGCAGGTAGCGCGGGATCAACAGCAGCAAGCCCGTAATCGCCGATGCACCAGCAAGCGCAAGAATGACGATCGTCGCCAGGTCATAAACGGATCCGAAAGCACTGCCGAAGAATCCGTGCGCCAGGTAGGCGAGCGCGCGGCCCGCCGCCTTGCCGCCGTTCTGGTAATCCGCCGGCGGAATCAGCAGCGTGGTCACGAAGCTGGACAGTATCAGCATCACGCTCATAATCAGTGCGGCGGAGGCCAGCAGCTTGCGCGTATTACGAACCCGGCCGTGCGGGGGAGGACCGCCGCGCGCAGTATTGTCATCGGGCGCACCTTTCACTAATGGCATTACAGAAACGCCGGTTTCAAATCCGCTCAATCCAAGCGCGAGCCTCGGGAAGACAAGCATCGCAGCAAGCAGCAGTGACCCCGGATCGCCTTGAAGCGCCAGCGATGCCTTCCAGTTGTTCAACGCTTCAGGATGGTTCAGGATTTCCCCGACACCCCGCAGAACAACGATGAGGTTCAACAAGAGGTACGGAATGGTCACAAAGGTTGCCAGCCCGATCGCCTCTTTAAAGCCCTTCAGGAAAATGATGATGAGCAGGGTCAGTAACAGTAGCGTCACGCTGATCTCCGCTCCAGCCAGATATGGATGGAGGAACGGATTCTCGATGGCATGCTTGGCGGCATCGGCCGCAGACATCGTCATGGTCATGACGAAATCTGTAACAACGAACCCAAGCAGTACAAGAACAAGCAGCTTGCTCTTCCAGCCGCTGAGCAAGTTTTCCAGCATCGCGATCGAACCCTGTCCCGCGTACGACCTGCCGGCCACCTGCATGTAGACCGGCAGGGCGCCCAACAACGTAACGAGCACCAGGATGACCGCGGCAATGGGAGCTATTGCTCCAGCCGCGAGGAGCGCGATACCCGGCTGATAGCCGAGCGTCGAGAAATAATCGACGCCAGTCAGCCAGATTACCTTGTACCAGGGCTCAACAGGATGTTCGTGCTCGTCCGAATCCGTACTCGATGACTCGCCTTTGGCCAGCCAGCGGCCAATCGGAGATGTGTATTTCAGGGACGGCAGCAGCAGTTCAGGCTCAACTCGGATCCGCATGGGTGTTGCGAACTATCTTGCACGCAGGCGGTGGGCCGGTGCAAGTTATTGTGGACTTCACAGGCTTTTCAGGTACGCGATCAGATCGCTTTTCTCACCATTGCTCAGCCCCGTTTTGAGGTGACTGTTGTAGTGTTCGACGACCGCTTCCAAGGTGGGGAATCGTCCGTCGTGATAGAAGCCGCCCTTCTCATGGGTCATAAGACCTCTCAGTGGCGCGGTCCTATACATTTTGGTGGGCGATCGATTTGCCTGGAAATCATCGATGCCGATCTCCTGCGGTGTGTGCAGGTTGAACCCCGGTTCCGTGAAGATTGGAGGCACGTGGCACCTCGCACATTGTGCCTTGGCGTTAAATATTGTTTCCCCTCGCTTGGCAGCGCTCTCGTCAACAGTTTTGGCCGGTGTTGGAGCGGGAATCGCGAGTTGATAGAAATGGAGAGCCGCGAGCTTCGACGTGATCATATCCGGAGTGCCGCGCACGTTGTTGAAACCGGCTTTGGCTGCGATGGGAAACTGCTGGAAGTCGTTCAAACGCGGATCGTAGAAGGTTCCCGAACCGTGCATCTCCAGGTTGGCAACAAAAGCATTCCAGTAGGTCACGGAACCAAAACCGGTAGACGTGTGCATGTTCACGCCCGCAAGGCCGAAGGCAGGTGGGATGAGGGTCGCGGCCGACTTCCCATCCGGACGAAACGCCTTTCCATCCAGGAAGAGCTGAGCATCAAATTTTCCCGGACCCCAACTATTCAACACCGACCTGACTGTCTTATCATCAACCCCTAACAGGTTAGTGACTGCGCTCAGATCAGGAGCCAGGGCGACGATCGCTCCGACGTTGAGATCGCGATTGGCCCAGCCATCGAGTCGCCGGCCTATGCCCGGTGCAAACGAGTTATCCACCGTCGAGTGGCACATCGCGCACTGGATACCCATGGATTGTAGTTGCCCGTTCGCGTCGAAGAAACCAGTAACACCCACTACTGATTTGAGCTTCAACAACGCGAGTGTCGTAGCGGGATCGTCAAGGTTGACCCTGCCCTGTGCGAGATCGTTTCGCAGCGAATTCGGAAGGGCATCTACGTCCACCTTCAGACCAACCGCGAGGGCGGTCTTCGGGCTAACTCCCGGGCCCACGCCCCCTGCTTTACTCCCCGCGATCGCCTGATGAAGCTTGAGAGTGCGGCCCCAAAAGGCCTCGTCCCCGAAAGTGTCGAAACGAAACGTTTGACGTCCCTCCTCGATCAACTTGCGAGCGTTCTGGTCGATTTTGGAATCCGCCTTTGCTTCTCGACGCTCATCGTCTGGACGCGCACTCGGAACAATCCCGAGACCCGCCAGCAGAACTGCGAAGCCCGCCGCACCGCCCCAGAGAAGCTTGTTGTTTCGCATGTATTTTCCCCTTTGCACACGTACAGAGTTTCGTTGCCCCATTCCGTTGCAGGAAGTCAGGAAATAACTCGTAAATCTTTTGCTGCAGGCGTAGACTCAAGAAAGAATGGGGGCGCGGAGCTATGTCGTCAGTTGGCTCTTTTTCGCTTTCGAATCGCGCAGCCTGGGACAACGTACCCGATGAAGAGATTGTCGAGCGGGTACGCGCGGGAAACACAGCACTTTACGAGATACTGATGCGTCGCTACAACCAGCGATTGTTCCGTATTGCGTATTCTGTACTGCGGAATGACTCGGAAGCGGAGGACGTTATGCAGGAGGCATACGTCCGCGCCTACCAGCATCTGGAACAGTTTGCAGGTGAGGCGAAGTTCTCTACCTGGCTGACAAAAATCGCCATCAATGAAGCTTTGAGCCGCGTGCGCCGCCGCTGGCGGACAGAGAGCTTTGAGTCGAGCCTCGAAACAAACCTGAATCCGATGAACAATGTGGGGACGAATATGCGCGATCCGGAGCGTCAGACGTACGACCGAGAGCTGAGACTTGTACTCGAAGGCGCGATTGAAGCGCTTCCTGAGACTTACAGGTCGGTTTTCGTGCTGAGGGCGGTCGAAGGTCTGAGCGCTGCCGAGACCGCGGCATGTCTGGACATCGGAGAGGAGGCTGTGAAAAGCAGGCTGCACCGGGCGCGAAAGATGTTGCAGAAGAACCTTCGGGAACGCGCCAGCCTTCTTACAGCCGAAGCTTTTCCGTTCCACCTCTCCCGCTGTGATCGGGTCGTAAACGCCGTGTTGCAAAGAATCTCGCCCCCAGTCTGATGAGAAGAGCAACCCGGAGCGCGCTAAGATCGTTTACAGAGCGAGGGATGTGTATGTTTCGATTGCTACTAAGCCTGTGTCTGTTGCTTGGATTCACGCCGTTGATGCGGGCGGACCGCGACAACCCCAGCGACACTGAAATCAACTCCATCATTGAGAAATTCGCCGCCAAGGAGGCGGAGTTCGCACGCGCACGCGAAAACTACACGTATCGCCAAACCGTGCGAATCCAGGAACTGGACGATTCGAGCCGGGCGCTCGGCAAAATGGAGATGGTCGCCGACATCATTTTTTCGCCGGAAGGCAAGCGCACGGAACGCGTTGTGCGTGCGCCAGTGTCGACGCTGCAGCGTATTCTGCTGACGCCGGAAGACGAGCAGGATCTGCGCAACGTGCAGCCTTTCGTGCTGACCACCAAGGAGATCCCCAAGTACGAGATCCGCTACCTGGGCAGAGAAACGCTGGACGAAATCCCCTGCTACTCGTTCGCCGTCAAGCCCAAGAAGATGGAGAAGGGCCAGCGTTACTTTCCGGGCACGGTCTGGGTGGATGACCGCGATCTGCAGATCGTGAAGACCTACGGCCGCGGCGTCGGCATCATAAAAAAGGGCTCCGACAACCAGTTCCCGAAGTTCGAAACGTATCGCCAACAGATCGACGGCAAATACTGGTTTCCGACCTACACGATCGCCGAACGACACGCTGAATTTCCAGACCGGTCCGCAGCCCATTCGCATGAGCGTGAAGTACGAGGATTACAAGCAGTTTAAGAGCGACGTCCTGATCAAGTACGATGACAAGGCAGCCCCGGCGGAGGCGCCGCCGGCGAACCGAAAAAACCCTGAAACTGCCATTCAGCCTTAGAATCAGCCGCTTGGGTCTGAGTTCTCTGAATCCTCAGACCCTTGTGATTAAATCTAAGTTGTATCCCCATGTCAGATAAGGCTTTCAGGATGCGACGACGCTGGCGGGCCATGACGCGGCGCGCTGCGCGAATTGCGGATGATCAGGCGAGGATGTGGTCTCCACGGATCACCCGTGATGGCGCACATCATTCCCATCCGTCGCTGCAATCTCTCCTGCGCCTACTGCAACGAGTACGACGATCACTCGAAGCCGGTCCCGACGGAGACGATGATCCGGCGCATCGACGAGCTGGCCGCGCTGGGCACAACCATCATCACAATCAGCGGCGGCGAACCGCTGCTGCATCCGGATCTGGATGAGATCATCGCGCGCATGCGGCAGCGCGGCGCTCTCGCCGGCATGATCACCAACGGCTACCTGCTGACTGCCGAACGCATCCACCGGCTGAATCGCGCCGGGCTCGATCACATGCAGATCAGCATCGACAACGTGATGCCGGACGAGGTCTCGAAGAAGAGCCTGAAGGTGCTGGACAGGAAACTGCAATTGCTCGCGGAGCACGCGCTCTTTCACGTCAACATCAATTCCGTGGTGGGCGGCGGCATACGGAATCCGGAGGACGCGCTGGTGGTCGGCAAGCGCGCCGTGGAACTGGGCTTCACTTCCACCGTCGGCATCATCCACGATGGTGGCGGCCAGCTGCGGCCGCTCAGGCGAGCGAGGAGCGCAAAGTCTATTCTCGAGATGAAGAACGCTGGAGAAGAGCAGCTACTCGCAAATCAACTACTTCCAGGACGACTATCGCCAACGGCGGGCCGAACAGTTGGCGTTGCCGCGCGGGCGCGCGCTACCTCTACATTTGCGAGGACGGGTCTGGTGCACTACTGCTCGCAGCAGCGCGGCTACCCGGCCAAGCCGCTGGACGCAATACACCGTGGAGGACATCCGCCGCGAGTATCTGACAGCGAAAGCCTGCGCGCCCTATTGCACGGTGTCTTGCGTGCACCAGACGTCCTACTTGGATTTCTGGCGCGGCTGAGCAGACCTTCAAGAGCACGCGCACCCATGCGCCGGTAGAAGCACCGCTGGTTCAAATCGAATCGAACTAGGTGCGCATTCGCGCCATCAGATAGAGCCCCGCGAGCGAGAAAACCACGTCAGGCGACCACGCTGCTACTGAGGCCGGCAACTGGTTCAGATTTCCGATCTGTTCGAACGCCAGGCTCACAGACCAGTAACTCGCAGCGATGCCGAGGCTCACACCCACTCCTGCCATTGCGCCGCGGCTGCCCGTGAGAAATGCGAACGGCACTGAGATCATCGCCATGATCAGCGCGAACAGCGGGACAGCGAACTTCTTATGGTATTGCACCTGCAAGCTTCACGGTTTCGAAGCCGCTTTGCTGTAGCTCGCTGATGTAGCTCGCAAGCTGATGGAAATTCATCTGCTTGTCCTGCTTCACTTCTTTCAAGAAGTAGCTGGGCGGTTCATCGAGTTCTGGGAACGTAGCAGTGGATCCGGAGAAGTCTTTAAACACGTCTTTTGTGTCGCCGAGAAAATCGCGCGCCCAGCCATTCTGAAAAATCCAGGCCTTCAGTGAGGGCTCCCAGCGCGCGCGTTCGGCATAGATGTGGCGTTTCATGCGGAATGTCTCAGGGTCGAGTTCGTAGACCTGGACGCCGCCCATCACGTTCTCGCTGGCGCTGGCATCGAAATACTTGTAGTAGTAGATTCGAAACCCCGAACCCTGACCGCGAATCCACTTACGGTCCGGACGTAGATACGTTTGCACCGGTTTGCCCTTTGATCTCATTGCGAATCGCGTCCTGCTTCACGTTGGCGCTGGGCACGACGTAGTGGTCAAACAGGAACAGCAAGCCACTCAACGCGATGCTGGCCACCAGTACGGGTATCGACAAGCGGTACAGGCTGACGCCGCAGGCTTTCATTGCGATCACTTCGTTGTTCTTCGAAAGTACGCCGAAGGTGACCAGCACGGCCACCAGGACACTGACCGGCGTGGAATCGTAAACTCAGTTTGGGCGTGAGGAAGAACAGGAATGTAAACACGCGCGACATCGGGACTTTGTTCTTAACCACATCTCCGAGCAGCTCAAAGAACTGGAAGACGTGAATCATCAGAACAAAACTGCACAGCAGTAACGCAAAATAAAACAGGAAGGAACTCAGGACGTAGCCGTCTATGAGTTGCGGGAGTAACGGCAATCTGATCCGGCGGGTATCCATTACCGGATCCGGAGCTGATGGCATCGATCCGCGCACCCGCACCCAAACACGCTGCAGGGCTGTGCGGATGAGCCCCACCCAGTCGCGCTCGCCGGGTACTTCCAGACGCAGCATCAATATCAAGCCGACGATCGCAAATATTGCGTTGGGGGTCCAGACCGCAAGCGCCACCGGCAGCGTCTTTTGCAGCGCAAGACGAATCAGGCTCATGAGCCCCAGATAATACAAGAACGCGAGAAACACGGTCAGCACCATCGCTGTGGATCTGCCACCCTTACGCTGAGAAACGCCCAGCGGAATACCGACTAGAGCCAGCAGCAAGCAAGCCGGCGGGAGTGCCAGGCGCTGATGCAGTTCAATGCTCGCCTCCACCGAGTTCTTCGCGGCCTCGATCAGCACGGGTGTCGGCATTTCGACGTGCGACTTCGAGACTTTCACTTGCCCCTGGCGTTCGGCCTCCAACACCTGATCGCCGCGCGGGAACCCGGTCGTATAGTAGCTGCTTGGATCCTTGCCGGCTTCATAGGAACGGCCGTTCAACATTGATAACTGAATGCTGTTGCGGCGAATGTCAGGCACCGCAAGCGCTTCGGTAGCCACTGTAATGCGGGGTGCGTCTCCGGCGTCCTTGCTGCCCGAAAGCCGCTTTTCGACCGGGGTAAGATCCGCCATGAAAACCTTTTTCCAGCGGAACACAGGTCCAGGGCTGACGTCGGCGACATAGAGGATCGTTTTTGGAAATTGCTCTTCGAAGATTCGCGGCTGAATTTCGGCTGTCATCTCTGCCGCGATCAGCTTATTGAGAACTCTGTAGGTCTCGCGGATCGAGAGCGGTGTCAGCCATAGCGAACATGCGGCGGCCGCGGCCATCGCGAAGAATGCGAAAAACAGAATAGGACCAACGACCTTGCGGCTCGGCACTCCGGCGGCTCGCATAGCCGTGATTTCACCGTCACTTGACATGCGGCTGAGTCCAATCAACGTGCCTACCAGCACACCGATCGGCACAGTGAATATCAGCACGGAAGGAACCATCAGCATGAGCACGTAGCCGAGTGCGTTCCACGGCGCGTTGCTGCGCACCAAGGTTTCCAGCAGACGAGCGCTGCCGAGTTTCTGCAGGAACAGAACCACCGTAAAAAGCGCCGTACCGAGCACTGCGCTCGCAGCTATTTCACGAAAAATAGTTCTGTTGAGAATGCCCATCGATCAGTTCGTGCTTACCAGCGGTGGCGCGGGGACCACCGGAGGTATCGGCGTCTCCTCCTGCGGCTTCTCCAGATCGAGATCGTCAAACAAAATCGAGGGCGCCACTACCGCTGAACCAGTAACGAAGTTCGCGCCGCCTATCAGGGCGAACGGGGCAGTGTTGTTCACGAAGTCGAAGTGGTAGCTCTCGTCGGACGCCGCCACGATGTCACGCAGCGAGCGAACCGAGAGTCCGCGGAAACGCAATCCGCGTACAAGTTCTTCACGACCATCAGGGTAAACGCGGTACACCAGGATTGGAATGCTGACTGCGCGGCTCGAACCCGACTGGGCCATGGATGCGGAAATCCTGCGCAGCTCTTCCACCGGGGCTGACGAAGGGAAGTCCATTTTGCGAACCAACAGGCCGTAGGGCTTGCTGCGCTTCTGCACCATCTCGATGAGCTTCTTCTTCATGTCCGCCGCTGGTACTGTGACGGACGATTTCACAAACAAGTTGCTGATGACTGCTGCTTTCGCGCCGAAATTGCCGGGCAGGCGAGCGCGGCCATTGGACGCCGCGAAGCCCTTAACGGGCTGGCGTGTCAGTAAAAAACCGGAGAGCGAACCCTTTTCGACGACCTTCACGGGAGCCGGGATGACGCCTTCCAGATCGACTTGATAATGGCCCAGCAGAGTACGCCCGCGCCATTCCGTCTGCGTGGGATCGTCGATCGCATCCATCCACTCCGGCAGCACTCGGGAACCCATGCGGCCTTCCAGTTCGCTTTCGAGAACAGGGATGGGCCTTCCTGGAATCGCCACAGGGCGGCGTGTCGGCGAAAGATTACGGCCAAGTACTTCGGCAAACAGTTGGGCTGCCGCTGTGCCTTCAAACATCACGGGCCCGGAGTAAGCCTCGCTCACGGGCGCGCCCGCCAACGCGGTGACATTTTGCGCGAGCGCCAGGGCCGATTTCTGCAGATCCGCTTCGCTGGGCAGGTGGTCCGCATCAACAGCCTGGAACAGCGCTGTGTCGCGTACCGTCGAGCCATCCTCAGCCTGTGCGGAGGCTTTGATGCGCAAATAAGAGAGATTGTCGGGAACACGCACCTGCGTGCCTTCCGAAGTTACCAGATAGGAGGTCGCCTGCCCTGCCTCCAGCTCAACACTGGAACTGAGAACTACCGGAAACCTGGCAAAGACCGCGGAAAGCGTGCGTACGCGTCCTGACCAGAGCCGCTCATCCACGCTCTTCTGCGTGATCGGAAGTAGTTTCACGACTGGCGTGACCTTGCTGAAATCCTCCAGCCGTTCCGTAACCACGAAATTGGAGAGAGCGGCACGCTTGCGCGCAAACGCTTCCGACGACGCCTTGAACGCGCTGTCTGTCGCCAACCACAAGTACTGGCGCAAAGGCAGTACACGATTTTCGATGGGCATGCTGCCCATGCCGCCGCCCGCGAACAAGTCAGTCAAAATGAAATTCGTATTGTCGAGACCATAGGTGCCCACTCGAACCTGGATGCGCGGAAAACGCATCCTGTTGGTACGGTGAGATAGAAGGCCGCCCAGGCTGGCCGATACGGCAAAGCTCTCCGAGTCGTCAACTGCATACTCCACGTAATAGGGAGCTTCCAAACTGGCAAAGCTGAGTTTTTTGGAACGATCCATCTCGGCGTTCAACGCACTCAGCAGCGCATCGTCTTTCGAAGGTTTGGGAGCGTCTTTGCGAGCTTGCGCACACAATGTCGCAGCGCCCAGAATCACAATCATCAGCGAAAGCAGAAGGCGGCGGTTCATTTCGATTCCTCCCGCACATCAGGCCTGGGCAAGATTGGCGGCCGGTCCATGCTTCGCTGTTTTTTCTGTACTTCGATTTCACTCACCAGCATCGCGGGGGCAATCGCCGAAACTGGCACCTGGCCGGATTCGGCGCCACAAATTCCGTTGAATACTGCACGGTTATCAGAAGTAGCCACGATCTTCGCGAAACTAGTGAGCGGCGTTCCGACGATATCAACTCCGCGCACGGGTTCATCCGGGCGACCGTCGGGATAAATGCGATAGACAATTAGCGGCATTACCGTAAATGCCTGCAATCCCTGTCGTCCGGTAGTCGTGAAGCCGCCGGTTACGGTGTCGAAATACAATCCATAGGGCTTGCCCTGCTTCCGGATTTCATCGAGCAACATCTCCCGCAACTTCGCGTCCGACACCTTTTTGGAAGACTCCACGAACAAGTTGGATTGGCGCGCCACTGTTTCCGCGCCAGGTGACTTACGGCCATGACCATTGGATTGCGGGAAGTCGCGCACTGGCGAACGCGACAGTAGAAATGTCTTCAGGACACCGTGATCAACTACCGTGACCTTGCGCGCCGACACGCCCTCGTCATCGTAGCGGTACCAACCATTCAGGTCGATTCCTTCCGCGGATTTCTGGGTGGGGTCGAAAACTACTGAGAGGAACTCGGGCAAAACGGGCAGGCCTACGCTTTTCGCGAAAGTCTGGCCTTCTGAGTCATCTTTTTGCCGATGTCCCTCAATCCGATGTCCGAAGATCTCGTGGAAAAACACGCCGGCTGCGCGTCCGGATAGAATCGCGGGACCCACGAAAGGTTCGACCACAGGCGCCTTCACCAGGCGGTCAAGATCGGCGGCCATTTTCTGTATGGCTTTGAGAACGGTCTCATCGCTGGGCAAACGCGAGGCATCCTCGGCGTCGAAGGTTTCGTAGAGACGCAACTCCATGCCATCGAGTGGAGCCTTCACGGCGGCGGTAACCGAGACACGATAGAAGCCGCGCCCATGCTGGACACGAGTGCCTTCCGAGGTGACCAGATACTTGGTTTGGCGCTGCGCCTGAACAACGACGTTCGAATTAAGCACGCTGGGAAATTTCGCGAATTCCTGAGAGAGCTTGCGAACGCGGGCGGCCCAGGCTTCGTTGTCGAACTGTAACAGGATGGGTGACTCGCTGAATTGGGAAGCTTTCTCGATCGAGAAATCGTCAGACTGATCCTCTGCCGCAGCTTTAACCTGCGCGTCGGTCTTCACGCGGATTAGCCGTTCTGAAGCAAGCTTGTAGGCGCGATCGGTTTCCAGCCAGACCCGTCGCCGGATGGAGTTCGGCACATTCTCAAACGTGATCTGGACGGGCTGCGCAAACTGCACACGCTCAGCGCGAACTTTGTGGTAGTTATCGAGCTTGGGAGAACCGACGCGTACGCTGGTGTCGAAGACACGGCTGCGTTGGCCGCCCTTGTGCAGCATGGAACCCAGCGTGGCAGAAGCGGTGTAACTGTCATCGTCCACCACCGAGTAAGACAGGAAGTAAGGCTTTGGATCGGCCTTTTGCGAGAGCGTCTGGAAATTGCGCAGCAGCTCATCGCTTAAAACATCAAGCAATCCCGGGGTTTGAGCGGACGCGAGGGAAACTGCCGCCCCCAGCAGCAGGAAACGAGAAACCCTTATCACTCCACAAGGATAACATCCGCTGGGCCAGCGATACGTTTCGTCTCTGTTAAATAAGCGCTATTGTGCCGGTACGACGATCGGGTATCCGTGAATTAGTTGGAAGGAGCGCTTCCAGCGAGTCTTGCTGAAGAAGTTCTGCGCCAGATCGAGCAGGTGATCGATGCCAATCGTCGGGCTGGCAAGGCGTTCGGTGGGCGCGTCGTAAGACCAGTAAATGATCAGGGGTTTGCCGATAATGTTTCCGCGCGGCACGAAGCCCCAGTAGCGGCTATCGAGCGAAGAATCGCGATTATCGCCCATGGCGAAATAGCAATTCGGAGGCACGACGACTTCGCCATTCACTACGTGCTGCGAGAGCATCTCCAGACCGGAATCGGAAAGCCTTGTATTCGGCTCGCTCGGAAAGTTGTCGCGGTAGGAATCGACATACTCCGTCTTGTGATACTTATACGGCTCGTTGAGCCGCTTCCCGTTGATGAACACGGCCTTGTTCTCCAGCCGGATGCGGTCGCCGGGAACGCCGATGACACGCTTTACGAATGTCTGCCTTATATCCACGGGATAGCGGAACACGATGATGTCGCCCCGCTTCACATCCGTGTACGGGAGCAGGTACTTGCTCACAGGACCGGCTGGCGCATAGGCTAGTTTGTCCACCAGCAAGTGGTCACCTATCAGCAGCGTATCTTCCATCGATCCGGTCGGGATGACAAACGCCTGAACAAGCGTCGTGGTACCGAAGAGCAGCAGCAAAATTGTAACCGTCCACTCGGCAATAGTGCCGCGCGGGGGGTCTTTTCGCTTGCTGGGAGGGGTCTCCTGTTCCACGGGAGCCTGCGATTTCGTAGTATCAGCCATCGTATGCCTCAATTCTATCCATTACTGGAGAATCTTCGAAGCCGAAAGACTTCGGAAAGAGCTATAAAGACGTTTACCAGACCCAGGCCGCTAATTGCTCCGCGCACATAGGGGTTAACCCAAAAGCGGCGCCACTCGGGCACCATTGTTGCAAAATAATTATTCGGCCAAATATCCATCCACGGGAACACCATCAGGAATAATCCGACTTCGAACCCGATGGCGGCCACCAGTAACGCAAACACTTTGTGGTACCACTTGAAGCGCGGCCGCTCGATCTCGTGATCGAGGTCGGCAGTCGCCTGAACCGGTCTTCCTTGTTCTAAATCCATACACCCGGTTCCGTTTCAACGAAAAGTTCAGCCTGCATCCCCGCGCGGCAAGCTCGCACAGGTTCAAAAGAAAAGCGGTGAAGGGTAGTCGGCCCATACTGAGCGAGGGCTTTGTAGTGTTCTGGGGTAGCGTACCCTTTGTGGTCTTTAAGGCCGTACTGAGGAAAGATGGCATCCCAGGCACGCATGCACTGGTCACGCGCTGTTTTAGCGAGAATAGATGCGGCCGCGATGCACCGCGACCGGGCATCTCCGTGAATAATCGCCTTTTGGGGAAGGGCCACTTCTAGTTTGACGGCGTCCACCAATAAAAAGTTCGGTTGAGGCCAAAGTTGATTTACCGCGCGCTTCATCGCCAGGCGAGACGCCTGATAAATATTGATGCGGTCGATCTCAAACGGATCGGCCGCCCCAATAGCGAAAGCAATGGCGCGTTCGCGGATTCGAGTTGCCAGTTCATCGCGATCCGCTGCGGAAACAACCTTGCTATCCTTCAATCCAGCGATTGGACGCGCCGGATCCAGAATCACTGCAGCGGCGAAAACAGGCCCGAAGAGACACCCGCGTCCGACCTCATCCACGCCAGCCACCAGACCGTACCCAGCTTCGCGGGCTTCCCTTTCGAGCGTCCCGAGACAACGGAAAACTGGCGGCTTTTGGCCTTGCAAGAGCTAGTCACGCTCTTTCAGACGAGCGGCCTTACCCTTAAGTGCGCGCAGATAATACAGTTTCGAGCGGCGAACCTTGCCGGTCCGGACGACATCGATGTGATCGACGACAGGAGCGTTGACGGGGAAGATTCTTTCCACGCCATGACCGAAGCTGACTTTGCGGACGGTGATCGTTTCACCCAAGCCGCTGTTCTTGCGGGCGATGACGGTGCCTTCGAACACCTGAAGACGTTCTTTATCGCCTTCCTTGATCTTGACGTGCACCTTGATAGTGTCGCCCGGACGAAATTCCGGGTGATCCTGGCGCTTGTTGTTGTTGATTACTTTCGTGAGCAACGCGTTATTCATCGGACTGTCCTTCATGCCGGCCGTCGAAACGTGCCTGCCGTTTTAATCTCGTTCTCTCAACAAATCGGGGCGTTGGCGGGCTGTCTTTTCCTGCGCCGCCTGCTTCCGCCACTTGCGAATCTCTTCATGATGGCCGCTTAAGAGCGTGTCCGGTATCTTCCAGCCCCTGAACTCCGCGGGCCGCGTGTACTGCGGACAATCCAGCAGCAGTGCATCACTGCTGAACGATTCCTGCACCGATGAACGCCTCGTTCCCGAGTACGCCCGGCAGCAATCTTGCCACTGCATCAATCACCACGGCTGCGGCCAACTCTCCGCCGCTCAGCACGTAGTCTCCAATCGAAACTTCCTCGTCGGCAAGGTGTTCGGCGACTCGCTCATCGACACCTTCATACCGGCCACAAATCACCAGGACTTCCGACTGCTCGCTATAGCGGCGAGCCATCGCCTGATTAAACAACTTGCCCTGCGCCGACATCAATACCGCTTTTTGACCCGGCTTACGCTCCGGCCAAATCGATTCGACCGCCAGAAAACAGCGGCTCCGGCTTGAGCACCATGCCCTCGCCTCCGCCAAACGGCCGATCATCGACGGTCTTATGCCGGTCGGACGTCCAGTCCCGGAGATTATGTATGCGGATCTCCAGTAAACCGGCTTCCGCCGCCTTACCAACTACGCCATGCTCGAACGGTCCCCGGAAGAACTCCGGGAAAATCGTCAGAACATGAAAAATCATCGGCGATTCAATTCCTTCAGACCCTCAGGCAGGTCCGCTACTATCCGCTTGCCGGCTATATCGACCTCAACACAGATCGCTTTCACCAGCGGGATCAGCAACTCGCCTTCGCTGCTGTCTACCACCAGCAAAGACGGCCCACCCGGTTCCTCTACATCCGACACAATCCCAAGTTCGTCTCCGGAGGCCTTCTCGATCACCTTACAACCATACAGGTCCGAGTGATAATATTCGCCTTCCGGTAAAGCGGGCCGCAGTTCTTTTGGAATGCGAACTTCAGCGCCGCGCAACAATTCGGCGTCTGAAATCGAATCTACTCCGCGGAACTTCAGGACCAAATGACCATTGTGATCCCAGGCATCCTCAACTTCATAAGGCTGCTGGGGCACGGGACTCTTTTCCACGAAACAGGAAAACCGTGCCGAGTTCCGCGAATCTTTCAGGCGGGCTGCCATACGACTCGGCTGCCACCTCTCCGCGATTACCCCGGGCACGTAAGATCCGCGCCACTGCTATCCATTCTTCCACAGGAAACGGTCAGGGTCCTATCTGACGGCTACTCCAGTATTTCCAGAGTAAAGCGCCGGTTTAGCTTCATCCCTGCGGCGCCCAGCAATGTGCGGATTGACCGGGCTGTTCTGCCCTGTTTCCCAATCACCTTGCCAAGATCGCTCGGCGCAACCCGCAGTTCGAGAACAGTTACCTGCTCGCCCTGCACTTCGCGCACTGTGACCTCTTCGGGGATGTCCACGAGAGCCTTCGCAATTTCTTCTACTAGTTCTCTCATCCCACTCACCTACCCTTTAACTTGCAAGCAGCGTGATTCAGCCGACGCCAAAGATGCAGCGCGTCGTTCCACCTACGATAATACCATCACGCAGCCGGAAAACAGCCGAACTAAGCTACTGGCGCCGCCGGAGCCGGATGAGCCTTGAGCAACCGGGCAACCGTGTCCGAGGTGCGCGCGCCGTTTTTCGTCCAGTGCTCGATGCGCTCGTAGTTCAGATTGACTTCCATCGGGCTCTTCACGGGGTTATAGTTTCCTACAACTTCCAGGGAGCGGCTGTCGCGAGCGCGTTCCTTTTCGATCACCACCACACGGTAGGTCGGTTTCTTCTTGGCGCCAAAGCGCGCCAGGCGAATCATCAGCATTTACATTCACTCCTAGAATTTCACTTAACTAAACTTATCCCATAAACGGCAGCTTGAATTTACCCATTTTTTTACCAAGCATGCCGCCGGAAAAACTCTTCATCATTTTGCGCGCCTGCGTGTACTGCTTCAGAAGCTGGTTTACTTCCTGGACAGTGGTACCGCTACCTTTTGCGATACGACGCCGCCGGGTGCCATTGATGAGCATGTGATTTGCGCGCTCTTTGGCCGTCATCGAATCGATGATGGCTACCACACGCGTAATCTCTTTTTCATCGACCTTTACGTTCTTCAGGTCTTTCATCATGCCAACCTGCGGCATCATGCCCAGCAGGGACTCCAACGGACCGAGCTTACGAATCTGACGCAATTGATCGCGAAAATCGGCGAGCGTGAACTCGTCGTCGATCAATTTGCGCTGCATTTCCTCGGCTTGCCGATGATCGATCGTCTCCTCCACCTTTTCGATGAAAGAAAGCACATCGCCCATGCCCAGAATGCGTGAGGCCACGCGATCCGGGTGGAACGGCTCCATGGCGTCGAACTTCTCGCCGACACCGACAAACTTCAGGGGCTGTCCGGTAACCGTGCGGATAGAGAGCGCTGCGCCGCCACGCGCATCGCCATCCATCTTCGTCAGAACGACACCCGTAATTCCGAGCCGCTTATGAAACTCGTCCGCCGATTTGACCGCGTCCTGGCCCGTCATCGCATCGGCGACAAACAGGATTTCCGTTGGCGCAAGCTGCTCTTTCAACTGCTGCAGCTCTGTCATCAGGTCTTCGTCAATGTGCAGACGCCCGGCGGTATCGACCAGCACGACATCGCGTCCGGTCTGGACGGCTTCGCGTCGCGCACCGCGCGAAAGATCGAGTGGTTTGTTGGCCTCTTCTGCAGACCCCTCATACACCGGAAGCTTTATGTCGCGTGCAATTACGCTGAGTTGATGGCGCGCAGCCGGACGATAAACGTCCACTGAGACCATAATCGGCGAGTGTCCGTTCTTGGAAAGGAAGCGTGCGATCTTGCCGGTGCTGGTGGTTTTGCCGGAACCCTGAAGCCCGACAATCATGATTACCGTCGGAGGTTCGTTGGCAAAACGAAGCTTCGCTTGGTGCGTCCCGAGAATCTTGATCAGCTCGTCGCGGACAATCTTGATTACCTGTTGCGTCGGTGACAGCGAGGAGAGAACTTCCTCACCCATCGCCTTTTCCTTAACGTTTTCAATAAGTTGCTTAACGACGCGGAAATGCACGTCGGCCTCTAGAAGCGCTACGCGGATCTCGCGCAGGGCCGCTTCCATGTTTTCGGCCGTCAGTTTCCCTTCGCCGCGCAGGTTCTTGAAGACGCGCTGCAGCTTTTCAGAAAGATTATCGAACATTGACTTCGCAAGCCGGAGAACTTCAGTGGGCAGAGTCCCGACACACTGCTACCTTTATTGGCAGTTCCCTCATTATAGCGCGTCGGACTGTTTCCGAAAACAGCGCAAAGAAACGGAATCGCTTAAACCGTCGCCTTCGTGCGCTTCAGGATCTTGCGCAAGGTCTTGATGGCTTTGTCAACTTCCTTTTCCGTGATGATAAACGGCGGCAGGAAACGCAGCACCGTGTCGTGCGTACAGTTGATCAGCATGCCTTCAGCCATGGCGTCGAGCACAATCTGTTTACCCGGAATCGACAGTTCCATACCGATCATGAGTCCGTGTCCTCGAACTTCCTTGATGAACCCGAAACTCTTACCCAAACCTTCGAGTTCCCCTTTGAAGTAGCTGCCGACACTCTTGATGGACGGCATCAATTCGTCAAGGACATCGAAAAATTCGATCGCGACACGACAGGCAAGCGCGCTGCCGCCAAACGTGGACCCATGCATTCCGGAGCCAATGGACGCCGCTGCTTTTTCATTCGCAGTAAGCACACCGAGAGGTAATCCGCAGGCCAGGGGTTTCGCTGCAACCATTACGTCGGGCAGGACAACCGGATCGAGCAACTGGTAGGAATAATACACGCCAGGCCGTCCGACGCCGCACTGGATTTCATCAAACACCAGCAGGGCGTCGTGCCGATTCGCAAGTTCCCGCGCCTTGCGGATATACGGCTCTGTCATCGGGAAAATGCCGCCCTCGCCCTGGATACCTTCCAGCACGATCCCGGCGGTTCTATCCGAGACCACCTGCTCGAGCGCTGCGATGTCGTTGGCCGGCACGAAGCGGACGCCAGGAATCAACGGCTCGAAATCTTTCCTGTATTTCGGTTGACCTGTAAGCGAAAGCGCTCCCAGTGTGCGACCGTGGAAAGAATTTTCGAGGGAAACGATTTCGATTTTTTCCGGGCTGATCTTATTTCCGTGCGCTTTAACCATCTTCAGCGCGCCTTCCATCGCCTCCGTGCCGGAGTTAGAGAAGAAACTGCGCTGCAGTCCGCTGGTTTCGGCGATCTTCTTCGCGAGTGGGCCCTGGTACTGGTGGTAATAAAGATTGGATGAATGAATCAGGAGCCCCGCCTGGTCTTTGATCACTTTCATGATCCGGGGATGCGCATGGCCAAGCGCGTTCACGCCGATACCGGCGATGAGATCAAGATACTTCTTCCCATTTACGTCGTACAGCCAGCAACCCTTACCGCGCGCAAGCACCAGCGGGTAACGTGCATAGTTCTGGAGTAGATAGGTGCTTTCAAGTTCTTTGACGGAGGTTTCCAACGTGTCCGTCTGCGTGGGGACAGGGGTGCTGCTCATTCATAGATTTTACCCGATTTTGTCGAGTATCTCTTGACTGAGCAAATTGCCGTGCAGCACGCAAAGCGTTTTGTCACGCTTTTGTAGTACTTTTGGGTCTTGCAAAATGACTGGATAGTCCTCTAAACTAGACCATCAAGGATAATCTTTGGCTTTCCTGACCCAGTGGCTACCGCACATTGCCAGTGCTGTTTTGTTAAGCAGCGTGGTGATTCCGGCGTTCGCCAGTTGGGCAAAAATGAGCCTGGGAGAACTCGTCAAATCCTCTGAAGTAATCGTGGTGGGCGAGTTGAATGTTGGAAAGACATCAGGGGATAGCAAATACGACCTCGGATTGTTGCGGATCACGGAAGCATTCGTCGGTGCTAAGGGACTTCGAGAACTCCCGGTTGTCGTCGGTGACCGGGGACCTATTCATAGCGGCTCCATTCGGTATAAGGTTGGGCAGCAGGGGCTATGGTTCCTAAGAGTGCAGTCAGATTCCACTGGACGTTATTATTTGGCTGACCACCCGCAGCGTTTTCAACCAGAAACAAACAAAGAAGAACTGCGCCGCTATTTGGCGGGGCAGAAAAAACAATAATCCCGCAGTCTGGGGAATACGACGGAGGGGATCTCTTGAACCGATTTTTCACAGTTTCGATTTTCAGCCTGGCTCTGGTAGCTACAGCGGGAGCGGCTCCGATTTTTGATGCTTATTATGCACCTGGATCGCCGATTTCATCTGAATTCGTGATTGGTCCGACTGCGCCCGGTAAATGGGGCGGGGCCACAATGGGAACTCCCGGTGGAACCGTTACCTGGAGTCTGATGGGGACCGGAACTTCTTGCGCCGCGGAATTCGCAGGTTGCACGATCACAGATCTTGGCGCTTTCCTGCCCGGAGGTTACCTGGCCCAAATTCAGGCTGCATTTGCCGCCTGGTCCGCGGTGGCCGACATACAGTTCGTTCAAGTTGCCGACAACGGCGTGGCTTTTAATGCCGCTGGCGCAACCGGTGATATCCGCTTTGGAGGGCACGCCTTCGACGGTCCGAGTGGGACCTTGGCTCACGGCTATTATCCTCCAGTCAATGGAACAAGTGCCTCGGGCGACATCCACTTCGACACCGCTGAATTGTGGAAGATTGGCTTCGGCGGTCCAGGATTCGATCTTTTTCAGGTGGCCGCGCACGAAATCGGCCACGCGATCGGACTGGACCACACTGGAGTGGCGAACAGCCTGATGAACCCGTTCTACACCGAGGCGTTCAGCGGACTGCAAGCAGATGAGATCGCTGGAGCCCAGTTCATTTATGGAAGGGCGCAGGCCCAGGGCGAAACTCCGGAGCCAGGCACTTGGGTAATGCTGCTTGGCGGTGGCTTGGCGCTTGGTATGTTCCGCAAACGCCTTTCCTAGTCACCCCCGCATTCAAGAAGGGCGGCGCTAGATCCGCCCTTCTCAGCTTCACCCCAAAAGTTCTATAATCCGTTCGCGCACCAACGACGTCAAAGGCTCGCGTTCGTTGAGCTTCATGCCTTCAGTCGGAATCGGATCACCGATTCTGAGCCGCGCCTCGCCACCGCGCAGCGTGATAGAACCCATGGGAAGAATCTCGCGGGTGCCCGCGATTCCCATCGGAACAATCGGTGCACCGGCCTTGATCGCGATGTAAGCCGCGCCTTCTTTAAACTCCTGTAGCATTCCGTCATCCGATCTCCCACCCTCGGGAAACACCAGAATCGAGACGCCCTGATCCTGGATCAGCTTCGCCGCAAGCGACATCACTTTGACTGCCGCACGCGGATCGTCACGCGGGACCGCTATGTGTCCGGCGCGATTGAGATGGCTGCCAATGAACGGGACATGAAACAGGCTTTCTTTTGCAAGAAAGCGAAACTGTGCCGGGATCTTCGCGATCACGAGCGGCGTGTCGAACAGGCTCAGATGATTGGAAGCGAAAACATAGCCGACGTTGGGCTGCAGCTTTTCGAGCCCTTCCAACTCTACTTTTACTCCGCCTATTCGCAAGAGTCCGCGTGCCCAAATGCGGGCCACTTTATGGGAGGTGCTGCCGGTGTGATCGAAGCTGGACGTGGCGAGCGAAATCGTACCCATTATGCCTGTGCTGAGTAACACAATCGGATCTGTGATCAGGACTGCCCGCAGTAGCGCAAGTGACATGACGAATTTTTATTTTACGAGCAATGCGCGCGCTTCGCCCACTAGAAACAGTGATCCCGTAATCACGACGAGATCGGCGTCCGTGATCAGCGCGAGTGCATCAGCCAACCGCGGAGCAACCTGAAGCTGCGGATGTGGACAAATCTCCAGCAATACCTCCGGATGCACAGCCCGCGGCTGATTCGGCGCAGTAAGAATCACGTTGCTCGCCAGCGGGAAGAGAATGTCCGCCGATTCCTCGAGCGCTTTGTCACGCATCGCACCGTAGATTAACGTAATCTTGCGATCAGAGAAGAACAACCGCAGGTGTGCCGCCAGCGCGCGTGTCCCCGCTGGGTTATGCGCGCCATCAAGCAGGATCTCAGGATTCTCTGAAACCTTCTCGATCCTGCCGGGCCACTTCGTCGCTTCAATGCCCTGCTCAATAGCTTCGGCTGGAACGCCGAGCGTATGCAGCGCCACTACTGAGGTCAACGCATTCTCCACTTGGTGCTCCCCGGCGAGCGGGCAGCGAATGCTGTAGTTGCGCGGACCACATGCCGTGAACCGGCTGCCCCAGCGCGTCAGTTCCAAATCCTCCACGCGCCAGTCCGTCGTACGCTGAACGGCTACGCCCAGTTCGGCGGCTCGCGCTGAGATTGTTGCGTCCGCTGGGTTGCGTTGCCGCGCAATAATAGCGGGAACGTCCGGCTTCAAAATGCCAGCTTTCTCGCCGGCAATCGATTCCAGGCTCTTGCCGAGATAAGCCTCGTGATCGAAATCGACAGGTGTGATGACCGTAACTGCCGGATTCACTACGTTCGTTGCATCGAGCCTGCCTCCAAGACCAACTTCAAGGACAATGCTATCCACGGCTTCGTCGCGGAACAGCACGAACGCCATCGCCGTAACGGTTTCGAAGTACGTCGGGTGGAAGTCGAGTGCACCGTTCCGGATCAATTCTTCGGCGCTGCGATGAACGACGTCGAAAGCCCAGGTGAATCGTTCGGCGCTGACCGGGACGCCATCGATACGAATGCGCTCCGTTGGTTCCACCAGATGTGGAGAGGTAAACAGACCAGTGCGCAATCCGGATTTACGCAGTGCGGCTTCGATCATGGCGCACGTCGAGCCCTTACCGTTGGTGCCCGCGACATGTACGATCTGAGGATGCCGCTGCGGATTCCCGAGTTTATTGAGCAGTGTACTGATGCGCTCCAGCCCGAATTTGACCGACTTCAGTTCGTTGCCGAGCGAATAGAGAAACTGAACGGAATCCGGATAGGTCAACATGGGTTCGTTTCAGCGCGTCGTGCAGCCTGATAGCGCAGCCCCTTCTGATAAGCCATTCTACCGGCGATTACGAGCAGCACGCAGCCCCCGAGCAACTTCGCTTCAAAGCTCCAGACCGAAGTGCCGGACGGCGGGATCAGTGAAAATCCGATGCCGCACAGCGTCGTGAATATGCCACAAGCCGCAGTGACCCGCGCGCCAACTTTCCACGCACACAGAAAAATGTAAAGGAGCGGAATGAAAGTGGTGACTACAGTCATGTTGACCAGCAACTGATAGCCAATCTGCAAATCTTCACCAAGCAGCATCACGAGCAGGAACACAGTACAGGCGATGCCCTGGGTCAAAAGGCTGACGTACGGCGTGCCCCACTTCGGATGCAGTTTGCCGAAGGCCGGCGGCAAATAGCAATCCAGCCCAATCACAAAAGGCACGCGAGCGGATCCGCCGATCCATGCGCCGAGCTGGCCCATTATGCCGATGCTGATAAAAATCGCCAGCAGCGGCGCGAGCCATGAGAAGCCGAGTCGCTCGCTGGCAGCCTGGCCCGCCTGCGCCAGTCCGGTCATGACGTTGATGTCCTGGGGCCGCATCAGAGCCAGCATCGCGAGCGTGCCCAAAATATAGAACGCCGTGATGGCCGCTCCACTGATCAGTGCGGCGCGTGGGATGGTGCGATCCGGATTGCGGATTTCTCCGCCCATAACGGCGCCCAGTTCCAGACCGCTGAAAGCGAAAGCGATCTGAGACCAGAAATTTACTTTTTCCCAATTCCACTGCGGGATGACGTCGAGCGTTGTCGCAGGTCCGGATTTCAGCCACGCCACCAACCCGGTCAGGATCAAGAACGCTCCAGCAGCGTAGGTGCTGAGCCCTCCGAGATTTTGTGTCCACTTGGCTCGGCGCACTCCGGTGAGATGCGAGAGAAGTGCGAACCAGAGCAGAAACAACGAAGTGCCGAGCATGTAAGTGCGGTTTTCCACGAGCCAGACATGCCGCGGCCCCAACGTGTAAACCGCCATACCGACGCCAGCCAGTAGTAGGGTCGGGAAATAAAACAGATTGCTGAGCCAGTAGCACCAGCCAGCCAGAAATCCATGCCAATCGCCGAAGCAGCGTTTGGTCCAGACATACAATCCGCCCTGCTCGGGAAAGAGTCGCGAGAGCCTGCCCACTGCCAGGGCCGAGGGGATGAAGAACAGTGCGGCCGCCAGGACCCAGAGCGTAACCGAGCCCGAACCGGAGTGCGCGGCGGCGGCCAGCCAGCGTATGCCAAGCACGGCCGCGATATTGAACAGCACCAGATCGCGCAGTCCGATCTCGCGGCGCAGTTCGGGTTTTGCAGGATCGTGGAGAGCCTCTGGCAAGAGCCTATCGTAACATTGGCTGGATTTCAGAATGGGCGGGTGATATAGTCGAAAGTGCCCCGAAGAGAAGGGGACCAAGAAGTTACAAATCCAGGGTCAATTCAGATTGACACGGCGAAAGGGCGCACTCCGGTGCGCCCTTTTTCCATGCGGACCCTAGTTGATGAACTTCGCCGCGTCGGGATTGCCCGGTCCGAAGTGCTTCAACATGACCAGGTCTTCCTTCTCGCTGCGATTCTTTATGACGACGCCGTTGCCTGCAGCGGCCGCGCTGACGAACAACTCGTCGGAAGTCATCTGGCCGTAGCGGATCAGGGAAGGCGTTTCCACTTCCATCTTGCCGATGGAGCCCCAACCCTGAACGACGATCAGTCCATACGCTGCAGCGTCCTTGATGATGACCGAGCGACCCGGCGAAACTGTCAGCTCTTTCGCTGAGTAGTCGCGCGTGCCACAGGTGACCCACTTCTCGCAGTATCCGCATGCCAGCATCTCTTCCAGAGCATCCACAGGAATCGGATGCTTCAGGCGATGCGTGCCGAATTCGGGATCCACATTGGCATCCCAATCGAGCATGTCGATGATGTAGTCCAGGTCATGGTGATGCTCTTCCGGCACGTCCTTCACCAGCAGGCTCCACGGCACCTGGCGACCTTCCACGAGCGACTGGAACATTCCGAAGACATCGGAGTTCACTTGCGGTTCATACGTCACCAGCGAGCCGGGCGCATGCAGAATGCCGGCGTCGATCTGCCAGCCGGTTCCAGGCTGCAGTTTGTAAGCCTTCGAGAGGTACAGAATTCCGTTGTCGCCTTCGTTCCAGCGCTCCAGGCAACCGCGGATATCGTCCTTGGTCGTGCCAGGTTCCAGACCCATGAAGGTGTATGGGAAGTTGTTGCCCGTGAAATTATACTGCGGCGGAAAATAATAGGCCTCGGGCTTGCCCTTGCGACCGACCTTCTTGGCATGCCGCTCCATCTGGTGCATGTGGTGCGGAATGGGACCGAGGTTGTCGAAAAACTTGCAGAGGATATTGAAGCCGCCGTAGGTGCTCATGACATCAGCGCCCAGGTAGTCATCCCCCGCGACCTCAATCGCTTCCTTCAATTGGAAGCGCTTGCCGTTGAAATCAACGTAGCTCAGGCCTTCGTCTGCTGGAGTGCCCGGACCGTTGTCGGCATTGGTGGTGGATGAGAACCAGCGTTCATCAATTCCACCTCTGTGCGCACCGAGCGCGTAGAGATCGCGTGGATCCAGCTTGAGGCGCCCGCCGGGCATCAGGAAAGATCGCGGGACCCAGCAAGGCGCGAGGCGGACAATACCTTCGCCCGCGGTAAGAGCTTCTTTGAATAAAGTGGCGTTCGACATGGCGGACACCATTGTATGTGGCCCGCCCATAAAGATTCAATCGGGCCTCAGACTTTCCACCCTTTGCGCCACGTCTGCCCGCCCCTCCACCGGCATCAACTCACTCAATTGCTTGGCAGTATCGGGGTTAGCTATCACGGCTTTTCTCCGGGGCACTCACGCCCTTGCACCGAGACTAACGCCCCATCCAGCCGCCATCGACAACCACAATGGTCCCAGTCACATAATCCGACGCCCGCGAAGCTAGATATACGACTGTGCCTTTGAAGTCGGCGGGCTTCCCCCAGCGGCCCGCGGGAATGCGCGAAAGGATCGCCGAATTACGCGCGGGGTCGGCGCGCAAAGCCTCGGTGTTATCGGTGCAGATGTAGCCCGGTGCGATCGAATTCACCTGCACGCCTTTCGGCGCCCACTCATTCGCCAGTGCCTTTGTGAGCTGCCCTATGGCGCCCTTACTGGCTGCGTAGCCGGGCACATTGATGCCGCCCTGGAACGTCAACAGCGACGCCGTGAATATGATTTTGCCCGAACCGCGCTCCACCATCTGCTTGCCGATCTCGCGACTCAGAATGAACTGCGTATTCAGATTGGTCTCTATGATCTCGTCCCAATAGTCATCGGGATGCTCCGCTGCGGGAGCGCGCATGATGGAACCAGCATTATTTACCAGAATGTCTATTGGCGGGCATTCAGTATGCGCTTTCCTGAGAAACTCATAGACAGCCATACGATCAGAGAAGTCACAGGAATAGCCCCGGAACTTGCGGCCAAGCGCCTGCACTTCGTGCTCAATCGCACTGCCCTTCTCTTCCAACGTCTTACTCACACCAACGATATCGGCACCCGCCTCCGCCAGCGCCAGAGCCATGGCCTTTCCGATACCACGCTTGCAGCCCGTCACCAGAGCCGTCTTGCCATTCAACTTAAACAAGTCCAAAACGCTCACTGAAATAATCTCCTCAATCGTCCGAGCACTTTATCAGAATTTTCATAACGCTGCCGCCACTCTCCATCTGACGAAATCCGGATTCGAGGTCTTCTAGCGGTACTGTGTTCGTTATCAGACGTTCCAAGGGCAGTGTGCCGGAGGCTGCGAGCGCGATCGCCTTGTCGAAATCCTGCGCCTCATAGACGCGCGCGCCGATCATTTTTAATTCACGCCAGAAGAATTTAAACAAATCGATCTTCTGCGGTTCCGAATAGATCGCGACTACGACGATGCGCCCGCGAGTACGCGGCAACTTCGTCATCATCTCGGCCCCAATTGCGGTCCCGGACACTTCGAAGACAACGTCGGCACCAGCGCCACCGGTCTGAGCGTTCACGAATTCCACCAGGTCTTTCTCGCGCGGATTGACCACCTCAAGCCCGAGTTCCTGCGCAAGTTGCAGCCGAAATTCATTGACTTCGGAAACCACAACGCGCGCGCCGGTGCTTTTCGCCACGATCGCGACCAGCGCCCCGATGGGGCCACCGCCCTGCACGACAACGAATTCGCCGGCCTTCACATCTCCGAGGCGCACATCATGACAAGCCACTGCGAGCGGTTCAATGAGCGCACCTTGCGCGAACGACAGATTCTCAGGCAAGCGGTGCAGCGTGTGCGCCGGCACCGTCCACATACCCTGCATCGCGCCCGGTGAATCGATGCCGATAAACTTAAGCTTCTGGCAGATGTGACTGTGCCCAGCTTTGCACGCAGGACATTCGCCGCAATAATCGAGCGGCCGCACGGTCACGCGATCCCCGACAGCCCAACCCGAGACACCTTCACCGAGCGCCGTGATCGTACCCGACATCTCATGTCCGATGATCTGCGGAAAAGTCACGCGGTGGTCCATCTTGCCGTGAAAAATGTGCAGGTCTGTCCCGCAGATTCCACAATGCGAAACCTTGATTTGCACTTGCCCGGCTGCGGGCGCTGCCGGCACGCAATCGCCTATACGAATCTGCTCGTGACCTTCGTAAAATGCCGCTCTCATGTATTTCTCCTAACGACTATACTAATCAACTGTGCAGACCAAACCACTCCCGACGCGGCGCGACGCGCTTCTCGCAGTTGCCGCCGCTGCCACCAGCATCGATGCCGCCGAGCGCGTAGAGGTTCGTACTTCGCGTTTCTTGATGAAGGGAGATTTCCCGCGCGTCGAAGTACAAACGCCCGATTATCGCTTTTTCTGGCATGGGCGATTCTTTGGATTCAGGCTCGTCAGCACCAGCGGCCTGCCTTATGACGATCGCATCACGTACTCGAACTTCGGTCCGTTTGAAGTCGGCGGAGTGGACTTGGTCTGTAACCACTATCAACCGGTCACGTTGGCATGGCCCGGCGGCGAAGAAATCAAGCTTTTCGGTGCTCGGCTGAACCTCGCCGAGCCACAGGAACAAGTTGTGCGCGTCGATCATTTTGACGACAAGAAACGCCTGCTGCGCGTCGAGTTTCACTTCTCAGCAACCGCGCCACACATACGCGTGCGCATCGATCCGGCGGGTTTTGACACGGACAAGCCGATGCTGCTTTCGTTGCCGGGGAACCTGATCTACGATCGCAAATGGCAGGGCACGCGCTCAGCCGCATTCTATTCCAGCGGCGTAAAAACTGGGCTGCAGATTTCTGGCGCGGAAGAGGGTTCTGTTAAGGTCGCTGACTCGCAAATAGGAAAGACACTGATTTGCCGCGTACCTGCCAATCAGCCATCCGACTGGGCTTTCACTGTGCTCGGCGCGAACGCTGAGGTCGATAAACTGCCGGACCACGCAGCGGCCAAAGCCAGCGCGCGAACGTTTCATCCGGTCAGGATCAACGAGCTCAAGAGTTGGGAGTCTGAGGTGCTGCGGCAGCGTGGCTGGAAACCCGAACGCACAGGAGTGAAGGAACGTGTCGCGGGTGTGTACGTCTCGGCGGAGGGCTGGCACAATCCCGTTTCATGGCTACCTGAATCGCGCATCGACTACATCGACAAGACGTTTCTCCGCAAGCTGATCGAAGCACGCTGTTTCGAGGCGGTCGGTTTCAGTCGCGACGGAGTGACAGAAAAAGGCGAGAATGCGGCATGGCTGAAACTCGTTGAGAAAACACACCGCGCGGGATTGCGTGTCTATCTCAAGCCCGGCGATTCAGAAATCACGGCAATGACAAACCGGGAACAGATTGCCGCCTGGGCCAAGCTGGTCTTCGATGTTCCGGTCATCCAGCGCTGCGATGTGATTCGCATGCCCTGGGAAGCAGTGCTCGTGCCATGGACGAACGCGAACCTGTGCCTGCCGGCTCGTTTTCATACGCCGGAGCTGGCGCGATTACAGGGCCTGCCATGGCGGGAAGTTAGCGAAAGCATTGTGGCCTCGGTAGCCGATCGCTTTTCGTTTGTAATCGAAGCGATCAGGCGCTATGCGCCGCAGGTGACCATCGACCTCGAATCGACCGACAGCCCCGTGCTTGAACGACTGATGAAGCGGCATGAGAATCTGGGCGTGATGTACATGGCCTATGGCCAGTACCCGCGCGCGGCAGAGTACCTGGACGTGTACCAGTGCGTCGCACGCAATCAAGCGAAGGCTGCCCGCCTGGTGCTCGAGACCGATTGCTATTACACCGCTAGCATTACGGGGCTCGGCCAACTCAAGGGCCGTCCTTACACGGAAATGTACTCAGAGCGAGATATCGCTTTGATGGCGCAGAAGCACCATCACATGAACGGGTTGAGCGCAGCTGCCGCGTGGGCCTGGGGCACCAACATCACATTTACAGAAGCGAAGTTTCGAGCGGTGTGCGCAGCCGGTCGTTAGTTCGCAGAAACCTGAACGGCACGTTCCAACTTCACTGTCCGCGGTGGCAGGCAGAGTCGATCACTGCAGGATTGAAAACGCACTGTCACCTGTAGCTTCGCGCTTCCCGCCGCGGCATTCGCGGCCACTTTGACGGGCAACACGAACTCCGCCGATTCGCTGTAGTATTCTACGTCCATGTCGAAGTTTGGATCATGCGACTTGATCGGATCAGGCTGCTGAATCGAACCTGCAAGCGTGAAGGGCTGGCCCTCAGGCATTGCAATGCGCGTAGGTTTCGGGCCGCCCTCGAGTTCCTTCATCGAATACAGGTGCCAGCCGTTTTCGATGCGCGCAGCCAAGCGGATCCGAATCGTTTCCCCGGGCTTGACGGTTGTGGTTCGCGCACCGTCAGGAAAGGTCCAGCGAATCGGCGTAGCCTCCTGTGCCCCGACAGAAGTTGACAGCAACAGCGCAAACCCGAGCACCTTGCGGATCATCGGCGCACGTCCCGGTAAACAGATTGCAGAATTTCTTTCGATTTTTCGTCCTGGACGAAAACCACTACAGCAAGTTGATTGGCGTTCACATCCAATCTTTTTTCAGCAAAGCGGAACTTCCCATCGGTATTGTGACGCGCGTCCTTCACTTCAAAGGCGTCAATATGAGCTTTCAACTCAGCCGCCACTTTCGCCAGATCAAAGGAGTGATCCACCTTCCTCGAACCATTGACTGGAAAACTTGCCATGCTGCGAACCACCATTGGATGAAAGCGAATCCCGTTCTCACCCGAATATCGAATTACCTTTTCGACGAGCAGCACCTGCAGTTTCAAATCCGCAGAAGCATTCTGCAGTCCATCAACGGCACTCTTGACATGCACGTTACCGCCATTCGAGGTTACGTCCACGATGAGTTTTGCGGCAGCGGGAACGATGAGGCTCTGTTCGATTGCTGCTCGAATCTTGCCCTCGTATTCAGGGGTATTGTCGCGGGGACCACCGCCCGTCGTCATCGCTCCATCAATCACATACGTAGGAACGCCACGGCCCTTCTGAAACTTCCAGCGATCGACTGTATAGTTGTTACTCAAAGGATCTGGACGCGGAATATGCTGGTGGTACATTACGACCGCAAGGTCGTCGCGCGAGTAGCGTTCCAGTGCCACATCGAAAGCGAGATCGACCGCGACGCACGGCGGACAACCCGCGCCGGTGTGTATCTCAGCAAGCACCACACGATTGGAACGCTGCGGTGATTTCTGGTAATGTTTCGCGTGCATCGGTGCCGGAAAGTTCTTCTTATACACGCTGTCCAGATAATCTTCGGAGCCGGTCATCGCTGCGTTTTTCTTGCGATAAAGTTCCTCGAAGCGCGCCTTGGTTTTCAGCGACGGACGAGCCAGACGTGCCTGCGCCGCCTGCTGCAGTGCAAGCTGATGTTTTCCGGCTTTCTCGGAAGCTTCCGAAAGCGTCAGTGCTGCTTCCCACAACATCGGATTGTCCTTCAAGGCCCGCGCGTAGTACCTTGCCGCACGCACCGAATCCGATTTCTTCGTGTAGATTTTAGCGAGACCGTCTTCCACCGAGGCGCGCCGCGCTTTGAAACTGAGCTTCATGGCCTCTACGGTTGGCGTTGGCTTCTTTACACGCTCTTCGGCCTGGAAGGTCTTCCACTTCATCAACGAGAGCGACTTACGTGCATAGCGTTCCGCCTCATCGGGAAGTATGTTCGCATCCGAGAGTTTCTGCCCAAGCGCGGAACAGAACAGAGCGCGCTGTGTGCCTTTTAGCAAGGAAGCGGACCGCTCCGCCTGTGCGGAAAATTTGGCCTTGTCTTCGGAAGAAGTCTTAACGATCGAGTCGGCAAGCGTGGGCAATGAGTATCGAACAGCAACACTTAGCGGGTAGTCAGCAATGAATTTTTCAATCGCTTCAGTCCGCTTTTGGGGATCTTTCACAGCAACAGCCGCCGAATAGGCCTTCATATCAGAAGGAGTAACAGCGAGATCTTGTGCGATCAGAACGGCGCACAGCAGGGGCAGCGCACACATCAGCGAATTTCGCATGGTCGGCTAAGAAAATTATAGCCCTCTCTTGCCAAACGATAATAATTATCCTACAATAAGAGTTATCGTTATGCTAAGGAGTAAAGAAGACATCACGTTGAGGCTTTCTGCTTTCCGCCGGTCCTGTATTGAAAAGGGTCTAGCGGTCACGCACCAGCGTCAGGTGATTTACGCGGCGCTCCTCGAATCCAGCGAACATCCGAATCCGGAAACAGTCTACGAGAAAGTGCGGGAACAGATCCCCAGCATCTCTCTCGGTACGGTTTACAAAAACCTGAAGACGTTTATTGATTCCGGGTTGATTCGCGAAGTCAGTCTTCATCATGAAGCGATGCGCGTAAACGCCAATGTCATGCCGCATCATCATCTGGTTTGCGTGAAATGCAAGTCAATCTCAGACCTCGACGAGCAGGACCTCGATCCAGTGAAATTGAAGAGTAAACTGCCGCGGGGCTTCCGGCTCCAGCGGATCAGCGTAGAAATTCATGGTTTATGCGCGGCTTGCGCTGCGCGTTAATCTCAGGTACAAGCTCAATTAAGGAGAATAGGACTATGTTAGGTGTTGGAGAGAAGTTCCCGGAATTTGAATTGACGGCCGTTGTCGATACCGACAAGAACAAGGCCTTCAAAAAGTTGACCCAGGACGATTATCCCGGCAAGTGGAAGGTTGTTTTCTTCTGGCCGAAGGATTTCACATTTGTCTGCCCGACCGAGATCGCCGCTTTTGGCCGTCTCAACAGAGAATTCACCGATCGTGACACCCAGCTTCTGGGCGGCAGCACCGATTCTGAATTCGTTCATTTGGCTTGGCGCAATAATCACCCCGATCTGAAGGATCTGCCCTTCCCGATGCTTGCCGACATCAAGCGCGAACTCTGCGAAGAGCTCGGCGTTCTGGACCCGAAGGAAGGCGTTGCGCAGCGCGCCACCTTCATCGTCGACCCGGAGAACATCATCCGTTTCGTCTCGGTTAACGATCTTTCTGTTGGCCGTAATCCGCAGGAAGTACTGCGCGTGCTCGATGCCCTGCAGACCGACGAGCTTTGCCCCTGCAACTGGCAGAAGGGCGAAGAGGTTTTGAAGCCGTAAGCAGCTATTGATAACGCCGGAAATGCGCGTGCCACGGTGCGCGTCTTTCCGGCCCTCTCTACAACATGACTCTCGAAGAACTTTCCCTACAAATCCCCGATTACGCCAAAGACATGAGAGTGAATCTCTCAAATGTCATGCAGCAGGCTGAGCTCAATGATCAGCAAAAATGGGGCACTGCGGTGGCTTGCGCGATGGCCTGCCATAACATGGACGTCATCGAGGCGATTCTCACCGAAGCGGCCAAGCACCTCACCCCGGTGGCATTGAATGCAGCCAAAACGGCGGCGGCCGTGATGGGGATGAATAACATCTATTACCGCTTCCAGCATCTGGTTGGGCGCGAGAAGTACAAGGAAATTCCCGCCAGACTGCGCATGCAGGGTATCCGCACGCACGGCTCAGATCCTGTCGATTTCGAACTGTGGTGCCTCGCGGTATCAGCCATCACCGGTTGCGGCACCTGCGTCGCATCGCACGAGGCTGTGGTCGTCGGCAAGGGTCTCACGGAAGACCAAGTCGTCGCGGCAATCCGCATCGCCTCAGTGATTCACGCAGTCGCATCAGTGATGGATACCGAGTCCGTAGTCCCCGCCAACGCCTAAAACCAACACGGGTTACGGGTCCACCAATATGTGGACCCTTGGCCCACTTGGGCCATTTAACCCACTACGTCCAGATTCGTCCGCTCGGAACCTTTCATTTTTTCAACACTTTGGGTGCTTTTGCCCAGAAATCATTTGGCACCCGGATTGCACTTTCGTTCCAACTGTATGCCAAGTACCGCTGAAAGCCCCAAAACCAAGTCGTTGCAGACTCTACCCGGAGATGACGTGCGCCAGATCATGTGGCGCTTCGCCGACCGCTTCGATCTGCAAATGGTCGTGCAATCCACACGCGCGGTCGCCAGGGGCCCTGTAGCCCATCTCGTCGCGAACGGTGCCCGCAACACCCACGAATGGACCGCGGAAAAGAACGAACTCCTGACCGCCTACGATAACGCCGGAATTACGACCGTGTTCATGGAACCGAGTCAGGGCGGTTTTATCGAAGGGCCCAAGAACTTTGTCCTCGGCATGGTAGCTTTCGAACTGGCCTGGGTCGATGCCGGTGCAGCCACCTGCAGTTTAGCCGGCTGCCTGGCGCTCGCGCCGATTCACGAGCGCGGGACCGATGAACAGCGCGACCGTTACATGAGCCTGTGCGTGCCTCCACAGCCCGGCGAGAACCGCAGGCACCTGCGCGGCGCATTTGCGCTGACGGAGCCTATTCCTTATGTGGGTGTTGAAACCGGCCTGCTGAACGGAAAGGTTCGCGTAATCGATTGGCCAGAGGGTGGCGAACCGATGCTCCAGGTGGATAAGCGCGGGCGCTTCATCACCAACATGGGTTTCGCGAATTTCGTAACAGCCGCCGTCGATACCGCCGACCCGCGCATCAAGGGCAGTTGCATGGTGATCCTGGAAGAGACGGATCCCGGCCTGTTCGATCGCGGCTCAGCCACGAAAAAGATGGTGCACCAGCTTTCCTCCACCACGGACCCGGTGCTCAGCATGCAGGTTCCGGCCAGCCGCATCATCGGCGGCTACACGGTGAAGGACGGCGTAATCATTCCGAATTACAGCCACGGCGAGGTGATCGAGGCTGTTTTCAAACGCACCCGCGTC
The DNA here is from genome assembly GCA_963793625.1 of Bryobacteraceae bacterium. GTDB lineage: Bacteria > Acidobacteriota > Terriglobia > Bryobacterales > Bryobacteraceae. The sequence continues at coordinate 356,617 of CAWCAT010000004.1, forward strand.
ACCGTCGGCTTGATGACTTCCGCCAAACTGCTTTCTGCCGTTGAACCGGTTCTGCGCTATCAGCGTGGGCGGTTTCGCGGTGGTGAAGCAGTAGCACCGGGTTCGCCGCGTTACGAACTCGGCTTGCAACAACGTGAAGACGCTTTGCATCGCCTGGTAGATGTATGGGCAACCGGTGAGGCGAGCGCTTCTCTCGGATTTGCGGCAGCGCGTATTTTCGACGAACTCGATCCGCTGGAGCGTCAGAAGGACGCCATCTTTGCGGAACAGGGCATCGGCAGCGGCAGCGCACAATTCAAGGCACTGCGGCGCTATCAAAAAGAGGCGCTCGACGCACTGCGCGATGACTCGACACCCGCGAATCCTATCCTGCAGTATTTGATTGTGGATGCGGTGGCCGGCGTACTTTGCCCGGCCTGCAAGCTCTGGAATACGGGGCACGGCGCGAACATGATGCGCGAGGCCGTCAGCCTGATGGGCGGCTACGGCATCACTGAGGATTGCCCCGGCTTCCTCGGACAGAAGTGGATGGACGCGCAACTCGAGGCGACATACGAAGGTCCCGAAGCCGTGCAACGCCGCCAACTCAGCGTGACCATGGCCAACGAGTTGTTCCTCACGCAATTCCATCGCTGGATTGCGGAAATGCGGGATATCGCCAATACGCACCCCGGCACCGGAGCCTGCGCGCTCGCGACCGGAATGCAGTTGTGGCTGTGGACGCTCAATCATCTGCAGAAGGCAACGGATGCGGATGGCGCGAAGCTCTTCCAAAACTCGCGCCAGGGCGTAACGTTCCCGCTCGCGGACGCGCTCTGCTGGCTGCTCGCAGCTCGCTATCAAATTCTCGACGTGCTCGAACTGGAACAAAAGGGACCGGAAAACGCTACACTCACCGAGGCAATTCCGGGACTGGTTCGTTTCTTCAGCAATCTTTGCCACGTACAAGTGGCACAGGCCGTCGGAGAATCCGCTCGCGTCTGTGCGGAACTGGTTTATGGCTACAACCGGCACCCGGCCTGGGACGAAGAGGGCTACAAGAAGTGCTACACCTCCGACGACCTGATGGTGCTGGAAGGAATTATGCCCGGCATCTCCTGCTGCGCTGGTGATGTGGTTAGCGCGGATGGCTCGCACCCCGTGAAGGCAGGTCCGTGTGCACGCTCGGCTGGGCTGGAGCAATTCAGTAAGCTGCGCAGCAAGCTGGACACCTGCCTGACTGGATCGCGTGTCGCTAAAGACCGTGCTGCCGCGGCGCTGACCGAAGTAATGATTCCCGAAGCACTGGATTACTAGGGCACTATGTCAGACCAGGACATTCCACGCGACAGCATGGAAGTGGACATTGTATGCGTGGGCTTCGGGCCCGCGGCGGGCGGCTTTCTCACGACGCTCGCGCGCGGCCTGACAAACCCTGACGGCACACCCGCAGTCGAAAGCACAGCCATGCCCGGCATGCCTCCGCAGGTAATCTGCTACGAGCGTGCCGACGGCATCGGTTTCGGTGTCTCTGGCATCGTGACCCGCGCCAGAAGTATCCGCGCCACGTTTCCGGACCTGGACCCAGCCCAGATCCCGATGGCACATCCGGTCAAGCATGAGAAAGTGCTCTATTTGCTGGATCCGATCGGGGCCAGCAATCGCTCGCGCACCGTGCGCATGGCGGACGCAGCAATGCGCGGCCTGAGATTCGCGCTGCCGCTAAAAGACGATGCAATCGAACTGCCCTATATTCCGCCGTTCCTCTGCAAGGATGGCGGATTGCTGCTCTCGATCGGCCAGTTCAATCAGTGGGTAGGCGAGCAACTGATGGCCGAGGGTGCAGTGCAGATCTGGCCCGGAACGCCGGTATCCAAGGCGTTGATTGAAGAGGACCGCGTGACCGGCGTGCAGCTGCTGGATCAGGGTGTCGATAAGCAGGGCAATCCCGAACCGGGTTTCATGCCCGGCATGAACATCAAAGCCGCGCTGACCGTGATCGCGGATGGTCCTGTGGGCGCTGTGGGTCGTCAGGTGGATGATCACTTCGGCTTGCCGCCCGGTCATGAACAAAAGGACTGGGCAGTCGGCATGAAGATGGTGGTGCAACTGCCGGATGACTGCGAACTCGAAGCCGGCATGGTGTTGCACACGTTCGGTTATCCCGAACCGGAAATCTTTGGCTTCCTTTACGTGTATCCGGACCGCACGGCGGCGGTCGGCATTTTTGTGCCGTCGTCATTTCAGAACCCGGTGCGCACGTCTTACCGCTATCTGCAGCACTACATCATGCACCCGTATTTGTGGCGCTATCTTGAGGGCAGCACCTTGCTCTCATGGGGCGCCAAGAGCCTGCAGGAATCCGGTAAACATGGCGAGCCGTTTCTGGCGGGCGATGGATACGCGCGCATTGGCGAAGGCTCCGGCAGCACCAACGTGTTGACTGGCTCGGGCGTCGATGAAGCGTGGGCCACCGGCACGCAACTTGCCGAGGGCGTCCTCGAACTACTCAAGCAGGGTAAACCCTTTACACAGGAAAACCTGGAAGCGAGCTACGTGAAACGGCGGCGCGCCAGTTGGGTAGAAACCGAAGGCCTCGTTGCTGAGAAGGCGCGCGATGGATTCCATCACAGCGTCATTACCGGACTGATCGGCATGGGGCTGACCGGCCTCACTAACGGGCGCATCTCGATTCCCGGCAAAGCAAAGCCGCTCTGCGAAGTCCCGAATATCTACGACTTCTTCGAGGGGCGCATCCCCGAAACAGAAGTCGCGCACCTGAGGCGCGAGTGCGAAGAAAAGGGACTCTCGCTGCACGATGCGTTGATGGATCGTTGCGGCTGGCCTCAGATTCCTTACGATGGCAAGCTGCTGATTTCGCATCAGGACGCGTTGCTGCTCGGCGGCAAGGTGCAGGCCCCGGCAGGCTACGCCGATCACGTCGTTTTCCTTTATCCAACGCTCTGCGAAACGTGCGGCACGCAGGTATGTGTTGAGGTCTGTTCGGGCCAGGCAATCACGCCCGGTACCGACGGCGTTCCCGCGTTCGATCGTGAAAAGTGCATCCACTGCGGAGCGTGCGTCTGGAACTGCACGCAGCCGCTAGAAGACAATCCGGACAAATCGAACCTCGTATTTAAAGCGGGTCCGGGCGGATTACACTCGGCGCAGAACTAACCCAAGACATACAATACAGAGAGGATGCGATTCCTACTCTCTTTCCTCCTATTCACCGCTTTGAGTCCCGCGCAGGTAGTGATCAGCCAGATCTACGGCGGCGGCGGTAACAGCGGCGCCACGCTCAGAAACGATTTTGTCGAACTGTTCAATCGCGGCGCCGCGACGGTGAGCGTGGAAGGCTGGAGTGTGCAGTATGCTTCGGCAACCATCACTACCTGGCAGGTGACTACATTGAAGGGCACGATTGCGCCTGGCGGGTATCTCCTGGTGCAGGAAGCTGCAGGCGCAGCCGGGACTGTTTCCTTACCCACCCCGGACGTCGCCGGTACGATCGCGATGGGCGCGGGCGGGGGTAATATCGCACTGGTCAACAGTTCGACTCCCCTCACTGGACCGACACCCACGGGCGCGATCGAGGTGATCGCATACAGCGGACTTGCCAACACGACAGCTTACTTGCGGCAGTCGGGAGGATGCAAGGACGGGTTCTCAGTTGCCACTCCGGCCCCACGCAATTCCGCCTCGGCCGCGAATGACTGCACGGCGCAGTTACCGTTTACCCCCATTTCGATCCACGCTGTTCAGGGCTCTGGCCACACATCAGAATTCAACGGAAGGAACGTCGTCGTCACAGGCATCGTCACCGCGCGCCGCAGCAACGCATTCTGGATTCAGGTTCCGGAAAAAGAATACGACAACGATCCGAACACATCAGAAGGCATCTACGTTTTCACTCAGACCACGCCTCCCGTGGAGGCAGCCGTCGGCAACCTGGTGCGTGTGACTGGTATGGTTTCCGAATATGCGCCCGCAACAGATCCAACGAGCCCGACATTGACTGAACTCATTGCTCCGCAAGTGGAACTCGTGCTGGCCAATCAGCCTCTGCCCGCACCAGTGCTGTTGACGCGCAATGGACCCCGCGAAGCTCTTGAAGGCATGCGCGTGCACGTGCCGACGCTGATCGCAGTGTCGCCGACTGGAGGTACATTCAACGAAGCCACGGGCACATCGACATCCAACGGCGTGTTTTACGGCGTGCTCCCGGGCACACCGCGTCCAGTGCGTGAACCCGGTTTGCCGCAGGCGGAACCGACAATCCCGAACGCACCGATCTTCGACGGAAACCCCGAGAGAATACGCGTTGACAGCCGTGGGCAAACTGGCGTTCAGCCGCTGGAAGTCACAACCAACACCATTGTCCCGTACCTGGTAGGCCCGCTCGATTACGCCTTCCGCACTTACACGATCGTGCCTGACGCAAGCGACAGGCCGATTGCGGCGGACTTAATCGGGATCGTTCCTATTCAAAAAGCGGGTGCCAACGAATTCACCATCGCGTCGTTCAACATGCAGCGACTGGTGGGGACCGGCGCGACCGAAGCGCGTCTCACCAAAATCGCACTGGCGATCCGCACCGTACTCAACACGCCGGATATTCTGGCAGTGGCAGAGGTGGGCGACTTGAAGACCCTCGAAGCGCTCGCTACACGCCTGGGCTACAAAGCCTATCTGGAAGAAGGCAACGACATCGGCGGCATCGATGTTGGCTTTCTGGTGAACGAAGCACGTGTCAAGGTTGTTGGCGTTACGCAGCAGGGCAAGGCGACAACATACACCAATCCCAACACGAACGCCCAGGACACGCTGTTTGACCGTCCGCCGCTGTTCCTGGACGCGACTGTGAACAACTATCCAGTAACGGTTGTTGCAAATCACCTGTTATCGCTGCTGTCACAGGCTGACGCGCGCGTGCAGGCCAAACGCAAAGCGCAGGCTGAGTATCTGGCTAACGTGCTCGCGACCAGACGCAGCTCGAACGTGATCCTGGTCGGAGACTTCAATGCGTTTCCCTTCAACGACGGCTACGTGGATGTGATGGGCATTATCAAAGGCACTCCACAGCTGGGCTGGGTTCTCGCTGAAACGCTCGCACCGGAGCAGGGTTACTCCTATGTCTTCGACGGCAACGCGCAAACACTTGATCACATCGTGGTGAATGCAAATGCGCGCTCGCGCTGGAAGAAATTCCTGTATGCACACATCAACGCCGACTACCCCGAATCGTTCCGTAATGACCCGACACGCCCGGAGCGCAGTTCAGACCACGATGTCCCGGTCGCGTATTTCTCGACCGACCCGATCGACCTCGCGCCTGCCTCAGTCACCAACGCAGCAACATTTTTCACCGGTCCTGTCGCGCCGGGCGAAATCGTGACTGTGTTCGGTTCGGGCTTCAGCAGCACGACTCGCGTCACATTCGACGGCAGAGCCGCTGATGTTTTTGGCTTGTCTTCCACGCAGTTCCGCACGACCGTGCCGTACTCGCTGTTATCCACCGGGACCACGGACATGCGTGTGCAGTACGATTCAGGAAAATCTGCGACAGCGACGCTTGACCTGATTCCGTACAATCCGGGTATTTTCTCGATGAGAGGCACGGGCACTGGACCGGGAGCTATTCTGAATCAGGACTACAGTTTAAACGATGCAACCAAGCCTGCGGCCAAGGGAAGCGTCGTTATGATTTTTGCTACGGGCGATGGCATACAGTCAAAGCTCGCTGGACCAGCGCAGCAGGCGTCCGTGACTATCGGCGCCCTCGAGGCAGAAGTACTGTATGCCGGACCTGCTCCGGGGTTGGTTACTGGGGCAGTGCAAGTCAACGCGAGGGTGCCGGATTCCGTCCAGGCCGGCAACACAGTTCCAGTTGTCATCACGTTCGGTCGTAACAGTAGTGCGCGGGGCGTTACAATGTCTATTCGGTAATTCCATGCAGAATCCATCACGACGAAGTTTCCTGGGTGGCGCCCTTGCAGCCGCTGCAGCATCGGCCGCCGCCAACCCGGCGATCACGAAGGTAGAGATCTTCTCCGCCCCTTACCCTATAGCCGCGCACTTCAAGTTCTTCAAGAACCCGTGGCGCGATTCCGTGCTCGTGAAGATCACGGCAGAAGGCGGCGCATTCGGCTGGGGACAGAGCGTTCCCGTTCCTTCATGGAGCTATGAGACGCAGGAATCCGTCACTAGTGCGCTGGACAAGTACCTGGGCCCTGCACTGATCGGCCTCGATCCGTTCGATATTGCTGGTGCGCACGCCGCGATGAACAAGGCGATCGCGGCATCGTTCTCCACCGGCATGCCGATTGCGAAGGCCGGCATCGATCTCGCGCTGCACGATCTCACCGGAAAGCTGCGTGGTCAAAGTCTGGCCGAGCGTTGGGGACGCAGTACTCCGAAGACGTTGACGCTAAGTTGGACGCTCAATCCCGTGACGCTGGACGAGACCGAAAAGCTCATTGCCGCGGGTCGCGAGCGCGGCTACAAGAATTTCAATGTGAAGGTCTCTCCGGATGTAAAATTCGATCTCGCGATGTGCAAGATCGTGCGCAAACTCGCTCCGGACTGTTTTCTCTGGGCCGACGCGAACGGTGGCTATGATCTCGCGACAGCGCTCTATGTCGCCCCAAAACTCGCCGACATCGGAGTCAACGTATTCGAGCAGCCGATCGCACCCAATCGACTCACTGGCTTACGTGAATTGAAAAGACAGGGAGCGCTGCCGATTCTGCTCGATGAAGGCGTAGTGTCGTCGGTGGAGTTGGTTGAATACATCAAACTTGGCATCCTCGATGGCGTGGCAATGAAACCGGCGCGCACCGCAGGGCTGTACGACGCCAAAAAGCAAATCGAAATCGTGCAACAGGCGGGCATGTTGTTCCTGGGCAGCGGTCTGACAGATCCCGACGTCTCGCTAGCCGCCGCGATACAGTTGTACGGCGCGTACGGGCTCAAGTATCCGGCAGCTTTGAATGGTCCGCAATTTCTGAACGGCAGCTATTTGAAGAAGCCACTCGTTGTAAAGAACGGGGAAATCGAAATCCCGTCCGGGCCCGGTCTCGGTATCGAAATCGACGAAGCAAAGGTCCGCAAAGCATGAAGCTGACAATGGCAGTCGCGTTTCTGACAGCGCTCTCGCTGCAGGCCAAGAGCCCGTTTGAACTGAAGGAAAGTAGCACGACCGCAGTCGAGTTGCTGGAAAACGGCAAGCCGGTCTTCGCCTACAACTACGGCATGACGCTCGCTAATGGTGCACCCGAAAACAAGCGGCGCTCGAGTTACGTGCATCCTGTCTATGCACCAAACGGCGCAATCGTCACGGATGACTTCCCGAAAGACCACTGGCATCATCGCGGCATTTTCTGGTCCTGGCCCATCGTGCGCGTGGACGGCAAGCAGTATGACCACTGGATGAAGATGGAAGCCAGAACGCGTTTCGAGCGCTGGATTGAAAAAAGACGACGGATAAGAGTGCGATCATCGCTGCCGAAAACGGCTGGTATATCGAAGATCGCAAGATCATGAAAGAGACGGTACGCATCACGGCTCATCCTACAAAAGGCAATAGTCGTGAACTGGATTTCGAGCTCACGTTTGAAGCAGTCGGCGCTCCGCTGGAACTGTCCGGCGCACCTGATGCGGGTAAGGGCTACGGCGGATTCTCAGTACGCTTTGCGCCGCGCGAAAAGACTGTCCTGACAACCGACGCGGGCATCGAACCGAAAGACACGGATATGATTCCGCATCCCTGGGCGCAGCTCGAAGCCGTGTATGGCGGCAAGAAAGCGGCGCTGCGCATCGACGTGGATCCAAAGAATCCGGGCGCGCCCAACGGCTGGTGTCTACGCAACTACGGATTTCTTGGTGTTAACTTCCCTGGCAGGCAGGCTGTCCAGCTTGTTCCGGGGCGTCCAATTTCCATGAAGTATCGCGTCACTGTCACCGGAAAATGATCTCGATTTCGGCGTAATAGGACGCACGTTTTGTCGATAACTGTCGATGAGTGTACATGATGGCCGTCGCTGCCACAGATTCCTGACCTTCTGGTCTTTTCACAACATCGATACGCTCCGCCGTGACAGGCATGTCAGCACAGAAAGACCTTAAAGAGCATCCGCACGGACGCACCCGCGCCATTGCCGACCTTATGCATCGCTCGTTCGCAGGCCCGATCGGCAATGTGTTCGCAATCGGAGTCTTCCTGTTTGGCACGAATTTGTATCGCGAACACCCCGTGACCACCGGCCTGTACCTCGGTATTATGGCTCTGCGGCTGGTATTGCGCGTGGTGCTCACTCTGTTGTGGCGGCGGACCCATTCGGGACCGGCCCAGTTCCCGATTTGGCTGATCGGACTTTCGGCGTACACGCTCTCCGCCCCGACCGGCATCTATGCCGCGTTCGTCATCCTGCAATACGGCTACGGAGACTGGAATACTCTCTTCATTTATATTTTCGCGATGGTTTGTGCGATCTCCGGCACCACCGCCATTGCTCCTGATCTCCGCATTGCAATCGGCTTCCAGGTTTCGCTCTTGCTGCCTATCGTGTTGGTAAGCCTGTTCACGGGCGGCCACCATGCGTATGTTGTCGGCGGCGCCACACTGCTTTTTGCGGCCTATGCGCTAATCCAGTCGATCAGTCAGAATACTGATTATTGGAACAGCGTCGCCGCAGATCTGGCTCTCCGAAACCGAGCAGAAGAGTTGCAGGCTGCCAGAGTTGCCGCCGAAGCGGCCAGCCAGGCAAAGAGCCAGTTCCTGGCCAACATGAGCCATGAAATTCGCACCCCGATGAATGGAGTGCTCGGGATGCTGGAACTCGTTAATAAGAGCGACCTGCCGCCTGAGCAGAGGCAAAATCTTGGTGACGCCCACCAGTCGGCGCAGGCGCTGCTTGGTCTTCTGAACGATATTCTGGATCACTCCAAAGCGGAAGCAGGCAGGCTGGATCTGGAGGAAACGGATTTCGCGCTCCGCGAGATGCTGGAGAGTGCACTAGGCCCTTTTGTTGCCCAGTCCGGCGAGAAGGGTATCAGCCTGAGTACCTCGATCGACCCGGAAGTGCCCCGCTTCCTGAAGGGCGATCCGACGCGTCTGCGCCAACTCGTGGTCAACCTCGTTTCAAACGCGCTGAAGTTCACGCAGGCGGGCTCCATTCGCGTCGTGGTGTCGCTGGAATCCATTTGTGAGCAGAAAACCGTGCTGCACTTTCAGGTAGCGGACACAGGATCGGGCATCCCGTTGGACAAACAGGCCATGATCTTCGAAGCGTTTTCGCAGGCGGATGATTCCATCACACGACGCTTCGGCGGCACCGGTTTGGGTCTGGCGATCTGCCGGGACCTGATGCAACTCATGGGAGGGCGTATCTGGGTCGAAAGCGAACCGGGCAGTGGCAGTACCTTTCACTTCACGGTCGGTTTCGCGGCGTCCTCCGGTTTAGCCCGGATAGAAGAATTGGCTGAGCCCGCGCCAGCCGCATGCGGCCACCTGCGAGTACTGATCGCAGAAGACAACCTGATAAACCAGAGGCTTGTCACCCGGCTATTGGAAATCGGCGGTCACTCGTTCGAACTTGCAGAAAACGGCGAACAGGCCGTCTCTCGATTCCGCGAGGGCGAGTTCGACCTGATACTCATGGACGTTCAGATGCCATGCATGGATGGCCTCGAAGCAACGAGGCGGATTCGCGCGATCGAGGGTGCCTCGGGGCCGCACCTGCCCATCGTCGGCGTAACGGCAGGCGTAACGGCGGCCGAACTCGCGGCGTGCCTGGGTTCCGGAATGGACTCCTGTATCACCAAGCCAATCGCAATCCGCGACGTGGAACGGGTTCTAGCGCGGGTTTCAGCCGGACGGCCTCTAGCGGGAGAAGCCGCCCGTTCCGAGCACTTCTGAATGAAAGCCTAGACTTCCAGCTTCCATTGTGGGCGGTAATTCATCTTCAACCACTTGCGTGCTTCAACCTGCTTCACTGTCTTGGCTTTATCATCCCAATCCAAAGTCATATTGGAACGCATTGCAATATTCGCCAACAGGCAGCTCAGCGATGTACGCACGGTCGTTTCGATTTCTGAAATCGGCCGCTGGCGCGTCTTGATGCACTCGATGAAATTCTGCCAGTGCAGTTCATTCATCACGCGCTTGGTGGGTTCCTTATCTTCAAAAGCCTGCAGGTCGGATTTACCGGCCGGCAGAATTTTGTATCCACTGCGGTTCACAACCAACGCGCCTTTGGTGCCCTGGAACGATGTACCGTAACCTTCCTCGAACATCGGGGTCGGGTTTACGGTGCGGCTCTCATAGCTTGCCATGAACTTCGGATACTGGAAGGTCGCCAGCATCGTGTCAGGCGTTTCCGTGTTATCTTCCACGAAATAACGTGCGCCGAGTGCCGAAATTTTCACGGGCATTACTTCGTCGAACGCGTACTGCACGATATCGAGCAGGTGAACGTTCCAGTCTGTCATCGCGCCGCCTGCATAATCCCAGAAATAACGGAAAGTCGACCAGCGTCCGGGCGCAATGCCCCAGCGGTTCAGATTAAAAGGACGCGCTTCGGCCGGGCCGAGCCACATGTCCCAATCGAGACCGGCTGGCGGCTTCTCATCGGCGGGGCTGCCCCAACCTTCTTTCTTCGCCAGACCTGCCTGCCATGTTTTGCAGAACGTAATATCGCCGAGTTGGCCGCTCTTTACGATCTCCACGGCCTTCTTAAAGAAGTAGCCGGAGCGCTGCATAGTGCCGCCCTGTACGACGCGCTTGTATTTGCGCGCGGCTTCCACCATCTTCAAGCCTTCTTCGACATAGATACACGCCGGCTTTTCGACATAGACGTCTTTGCCGGCCTTGCACGCTGCCACCATCATGTAGGCGTGCCAGTGATCGGGGGTCGAGATACAAACGGCGTCGATGGACTTGTCGGCGATAATCTCGCGAAAATCCTTTACAGCCTTCGGCTCGTGTCCGCCCTTGCGCGCTGCAGCTTGCGCCTTCTCAAGATTCGGCTGGTAAACGTCGCACAATGCGACCACCTTGAATCCCGGGGTCTTCATCGCAAAATTCAGATTCCCTGAACCCATCGCCCCAAGACCGATATGAGCGATGTTGACGTTGTCGTTCGCGCCTTTCAAATTCCCTGTAAAAATCGAGGTAGTAAGAGCGGCCGCACCCGCTGTTTTAAGAAAATCCCTACGCGGCGTAGGAGACTTGGACACATCAGAATTCATGAAGGATTCCTTCCCTTTCATACTCTTTTGTATCATTTTTCACTACGAGGCCTCGGATTTCAGGCCTTATAGCGTGGATTCGGGGTCGGCATGACTGCATTTGTTTCGCTGCGCCAGCTCTTCAATTTGGCATAAAGCTCGCTGACTTTGTCGGGGTTCAACTGCGCGAGGTTGTAGCGCTCGCCGATGTCCTTTGCCAGATCGAACAGTTCCAGGCTCCCATCTTCGTACCATTCGATTAACTTCCAGTTCCCTTCCCTCACAGCACCAGAAGGCGCTCCGCCCTGATTGCCGTAATGCGGATAGTGCCAGAAAATGGGTCCGCGTTTGGCTGCTTGCCCGCGAAGTAGCGGTACCATGCTGATTCCGTCCAGGTGCTGTTTGGGTTTTGCGGGCAGACCGGCCAACTCCAGAAGAGTCGGATAAAAATCCGTGCTGGTTACAGGCGAATTGCAGACGGTTCCGGCTTTCGTAATGCCCGGTGCGCGCACAATTAAGGGTTCGCGTATGCCGCCCTCGTACATCCAGCCTTTGCCCGCACGTAGCGGCAAGTTGCAGGTAGGTGAACCCTCTGACGTGCTCAGACCGCCGTTGTCGGACATGAAGATTACTACGGTCCGGTCAGTAAGGCGCAGACGTTCGATTGCGGCCAGAACCTTACCTGCCGACTGGTCCATCGCTTCGACCATGCCGCCATAGACCGCGTGATCCTGAACCTGGCGAGCCTCCCTGCTTCCTTCCGGTATGAAGCGAGTACCTGCGAACTTGAGTGCCTCGGCCTTCTTTCGGTACTTTTCTTGCAGGTCCTTGCGCGCCATCAACGGAGTGTGAACCGAGTAAAACGAGAGATATGCAAAGAATGGGCGGTCTTTATTCGCTTCGATGAACTTCACGGTTTCCATACCCAGCCGGTCAGGCAAGTGCTCGCCTTCGGGCCCGTCTTCCAGCCGTGGATTTCCATACGGAGAAAAGTACTTGTTCCCGCCGTATGGGCCGCCGCGATCGATACCGCCCTTGTTGACATCAAAGCCCTGATTTTCCGGCCAGTGGCCTTCCGGTCCCAGGTGCCACTTCCCGGCGAAGAACGTCGCGTAACCACCTTCCTTCAGAGCCTCGGCGATGGTTGTTTCCTGAAGATCAAGGCGTTCCTGGTAGGCGGCCGGAAGCAGTTTGGTATTGCGACCCCATTTCGCTGGTTGGGCAGCACCAATGTAATCGGTAACGCCCGTGCGGATAGGGTATTTCCCGGTCATGATACTGGCTCGAGTCGGCGAGCAAACAGGGCATGCCGCGTAGGCATCGGTGAACATCATGCCCGACGCCGCAAGCCTGTCCAGATTTGGCGTTTCATAAAATGAGCTGCCAAAGCAACCCAGATCCCGCCAGCCAAGGTCATCGGCCAGCATGAACACGATGTTGGTTTTCCGAGCGGGAGCCGGAAGCCCTACACCCAAGGGCAGCATGGCAGAAGCAGCCAAGCCACGCAGCAGTGCGCGGCGGCTTAAGTTGTTCGAAGGCGGAAAAGTTTCTCGCACGATCTTTTGTATCACGTTCCATTGCATATCATAAGGAGAGTAACGAGGAGAGGAAATTAATGAAAGCGCTGGTCAAGAGCAAGGCAGCTCCAGGGTTGTGGCTGGAGGATATCAGCATACCGGAAATCGGAATCAACGACGTACTGATCAAGGTGCGCAAAGCCGCGATCTGCGGCACCGATCTCCACATCTACAAGTGGGACGAGTGGGCGCAGAAAACTATTCCCGTTCCGATGGCCGTGGGTCACGAATTCGTCGGAGAGATTGCAGAAGTGGGCGCGAACGTAGTCGATTTCTTTCCCGGGGATATCGTCAGCGGCGAAGGGCATGTCGTTTGCGGGCGCTGCCGCAACTGTCTCGCGGGACGGCGCCACCTATGCAATCACACCATGGGAGTCGGCGTGAACCGGCCCGGTTGCTTCGCGGAGTATGTGTCACTCCCGATGACCAATATCTGGAGGCATTCGAAATGGATGGATCTGGATGTAGCGAGTATTTTCGATCCCTTCGGCAACGCCGTCCACAGCGCGCTTTCATTCCCTGTGTTGGGTGAAGATGTTCTCGTCACTGGCGCAGGACCGATCGGAATCATGAGCGCCGCAGTGGCCAAACACGCCGGCGCGCGCTACGTCGTGATCACGGACGTGAATCCCTATCGCCTCGAACTCGCTAAAAAAGTCGGCGTCACGCGCGCCGTCGACGTCAGCAAGCAGTCGCTCGCTGATGTGCAGAAGGAACTCGGGATGAAAGAAGGGTTTGACGTCGGACTGGAGATGTCCGGCAACCCGGCAGCTTTTCGCGAAATGCTCGCCAACATGAGCCACGGCGGAAAGATTGCGATGCTGGGCATCCCGACCCAGGAAATCGCAATCGACTGGAACACAGTCATCTTTAACATGCTCACCATTAAGGGCATTTACGGCCGCGAAATGTACGAAACCTGGTACAAGATGACCGTTATGCTGCAGAGCGGATTAGATATCCACCCTGTGATCACGCACCGGTTTCACTATACGGAGTATCAGCAGGCATTTGAGGCGATGCTGAGCGGGAATGCCGGTAAAGTTGTTCTGAACTGGGATTAACCAGCTGGATTTATTCCAGAATCTTTTTCTTCTTAATCCATTCGATCAGCACATCGCGCTGCAGCGGACCGATTGTGGGAAATGCGAGGCCGGAAGAGTTTAATTCGCTCGGGCTGCTCTGATTGGCGGCGGCGAATTCGTTCGTCGCAAGAACGTACTGCTTTCTTGGGTCGATTGTTATCCCGGCAGTCACGGATGAAGGCAATTCCGCCCCTCGGAATTTGCCGCTCACCACAAGGTTGTCGAACGGAAAAATATTCCAGACGTGACGTACCAGGATCACGCCAGGCGAGAGAACGTCGCGAATACCACCGCGCCCCATAAAGGCCAGATCCGCGCCGGTCTGCTCACGCAGCGCCTGCTCGATCAAAAGCTTCAGATCTGCCTTGGAGTATGCGCGCTTCGCCTCACCAATGGGAACGTCCATCAACTTCGCTACCTGGGCTTCCCATTTCGCGACCTCTCGCGCGACGTTTTGTGCGGGTGGGACCTTTGAATCGACAGGTATTCGGCTGGCTTTTGCCGTTACTACTGTCTTCTTCGCGGGGTCCACCTGCAAATCCATGCGGCCCAGTTCGACACCATTGCCCTGCACACGGAACAACCATTGCGTCGCTGAACCCTTCATCTCCTTCAGGCCGACATGGATGTGTCCACCGATAATTACCTGGATTTCCGGAATTGTGCGCAGGACTTCATCTTCATCCTCTGGGGTCAGATGAGCCAGCAGCACAATCACGTCAGACTTCTTCTTGAGTTCCGGCAAATACGGACGCAACGATTCGGTGAGCGGTAGAGCGCGTACCGGACCCAGGCTGACGGGCAATTGCAGGCGTTTTAGTGTCGGAGTCATTGCACCAATCACAGCCACGCGCAATCCAGCGGCGTTCAAGATAACATACGGCTTAGTAAAGAGGCTGCCATCGCCGTTGACCAGATTCGCGGAAACCATCGGATACTTTGCGATTTTGATAAAGTCCAGCGCGGTTTTCCAGCCATAATCGAAATCGTGATTCCCGAGCGTCGCGGCATCGAAACCAAGACCATTCGCTATTTCAAAGATCGGGGAGCCGCGAAACATTGTAGATACGGGCGTTCCCTGTACAAGGTCGCCGCAACTCAGGACGATGCACTGGGGGCAATTGGCTTTTTCGCGCTGGATTACGGTCGCAAGCTGAGCCATTCCACCGCGGCCGTCCGGCATGGGCAGCAAGCGGGCATGGATGTCGTTACTGTGGAGAATTGTGAGGGGTTTGAGTGCTGGCTGCCCCAGGAGTGTTGCGGCAGCCAGCAAGAAAGCAGATATTAAGTACCGGTTGGACACATCTGTAATGATAGCGCCTCAAAGACGCCGGCAATCCAGATTGTTCTAGGCGCGATCGAAGTAGCCTTGCGCCAGCTCCGGTTTCGCTTCCAGCGCCTCACGCCAGTAGAAGCGGGCTTCGTCCTGTCGGCCCTGCGCCTTGAGGGCATGGCCCAGATTCAGCAGTGCTTCCGCGAAGTTCGGCCGCTCATTCAGCGCTTCTTTGTAGAGCCGAATGGCGTCTTCAAACTGGCCTGCTTTTTGAAGCAGAAGGCCGGTGTTGTAAAACAATTCCGGCGCGCGCTCACCCATGTCGATGAGCTTAGCCTGCAACTCGAGCGCCTGCGCCTGGTCTTCACGTTCGATGGCCAGTGCCGCGAGCCCACGGATGGCATCTACAGAGTCCGGCGTGTTCGAGAGCACTTCCTGAAATACCTTGCGAGCGGCGTCAAAGTTGCCCGAGCGCCAGTTTGAAATGGCCAGGTTCATGCGCGCTTCCGACCAGTCCGAACGCAGCCCAATGCATCTTTCAAATGCTTCGGTTGCACCATGCGTATCCCCGCGTTCCAGCTTAAGGAAACCGAGCCGGAACCATGCATCCTGCCATTCCGGACTGCGATCCACCAACCGAGCGTAGAGTTTCTCCGCGTCCTCCGGCTGACCCATCTTCTCGAAGACGGTGGCGAGGTTGTACCAGACTTCCGGCTGATCCTGTGAAAGCTGCAACGCCCTTTCGTAGGATTCGCGAGCGCCTTTGTAATCGGCCGATTCCTGCCTGGAGATGCCCAGATTCACGTGCGCCTGCTTGGCGTCCGGCTTGATTTTAATCGCTTCGTTGTAAGCCTGTACGGCCTGCTCAAGACGGTTCAGCTTCTGATAGGCAACGCCCAGATTAAACCAGCGTTCGAAATGGTCTGGGGTTGCCTCGACGAGTTTCGCACAACAACGCGCGGCGGCCTCGTAATCCTCACTGGTGAATGCACACGTGGCCAGGCCTTCCAGCGCAGCCTGCGAGAAGGGCCGCAGCTTGAGTAACCGTTCGGCATAATCGCGAATTAGCTTCTCGTCCTTGCGTGAGATTCCGATAGTGACCAGATTAGTCAGCGAATCTTCCGAACTCGGGTTCGCCTTAAGGATCATTTCGTACATCTGTACGGCTTCATCGAACCGCTGCAGGAGCTGGAGCGCCACTGCTTTCCCGAAAAGTGCAGTTTCCTCACCCGGCTTCGCAGCGAGACAGCGATCAAACGCCACCAACGCCGGTTCCGGTTTCTGCTGATGCAACTGGCAAATGCCTAAGCCCGACACGAGCTTCGGTCTTTTCCGGGTTCAGTTCGAGGGCCTTCTGAAAGTGCAGTGCCGCTTCATCCCAGCGGCTTAGCTTCTCAAGGCAGATCGCCAGATTGAAGCTGCCCGTTGCATGTAAAGGCTCGGCTTCAAGCAACCTTTGATAGCTCTTTACCGCCTCTTCATGCAGTTCGAGTTCGAACTGTAGATAGCCGCGCGCGGAATGGATTTCCGGGCAAGCTTCTCCTCGCTCGATAGCCGAGGTCAATTCACGAAGCGCTTCCTTAAGCTTCCCTTCGAGATGCAGCGTGACTGCCTTCGCCAGAGCGGCGGCAGACGATCCATCTCCGTTCAAGCCTGAAGCAGACACCAAAGGCCCTGATCTACGTTTCGGATTCATTGGCTCTACTCTCCCTTCCTCGTCGGCATACTGTATGGCGCGAGGTACGCACAGAGGCGGCCCAAAGCGTCGTACTGATGAGACACAGTAATCCATCGGAGGAGAGACTGTTCACCTTTAGGGCTAAAGAAGCCAACACCACCACGTTTTATCCTGTCATCTGTCCAGGCATCGACAACCTGGCCCTGAACCGAAGTAGTGAAGTTCGGCCCTTGCACGTTGACGCGAACGAGATACAACGTGTCGTTACGAACCGACATCGGCAGTGGCGTCTGGACGCGCGGTCCTTCTTTTCCATTGATAACGGCATAGCGAACCAAAGAAACCGAAGGCAAGGGGCCCGGCCTTGTAATCACCAGCTTGGTGACGTGATAATTCTGACTGTCCTGCGCCCGCACGACCCAGGACATACCCTTGTTCTCGATCTGACCGAGGAACTCAAGATGGTAGTTTACGAGGTCGAGTGAAGGGGAATATAGTGCCAGCGCACCTGTCCGTGCAAAGCCGGTCTTGTCATACGACCAGGTAGTTGCCCAGTCGCCAGATCCCTCCCAGGATGACAGGCCCGAACGGAAATCGTCGTAGAGTTCAATAGCAGCACGATCGAGAATGTTCTTCTGAACGGATTCCAGACTCGCCTGCACAAATGTACCCGACTTTGCGGTGCTGGCGGTCGAATTCATTTCCCCAAAGTCAGGCCTGGTTCGATTCGTTGCCCGGCCATTCACAAACCAGAACACTCCCAGGACTAACGGCAGCGCAGCGACCATCCAGTGCCGCCTGAGGTTCACATGCGAGCGGTAGTGCGCGAAAGCGTTTCGGATAGTATCGCCACTGAGCTCTCCGGCTTCGGCGTCCATCTGCGCGGGCGGGACTGGCTTAGCCCTGTGGCGCGCCGGCAAGGGTGCGGAAGCGGGCCAGACGTGTTCCACACTCAATTGCGACGGATCAGCGGCGCCCGCTCTGGTAGTAAAGCTGGCGGCCAACGGCCACAGGTTCCAGACCGCTTTTGGAATGCATCCCGCGGGGTGCATCTTCAACTGCGGTGCTTGCGAGTCCGGAGCAGTCGCGCAAATTGGCGCCCAGGACACGAGTTCCGCTTCGTCACCCGCGATGGCGCTCAATGAGAGTTGGACCAGAAGTTCGGCAGCTCGCGAGACGGGCACCGCTTCTCCTGCAGGCACACGGCAGTTCGGGAGCGCCACGGCAGGGAGTGCCTCAGTGCGATCGAGCCGCGGAGTATAGACGACTTCGGTCTCGACGGCTTCGGTCCGGCTGAGTGCCGCGGCGCGGTCCGTGACAGTAAGCTGCGCCGCAACTGGCATGTATCCGGATTTCGGAATCAGGCTGCTAAAATCCGCGGGCGCTAGTGGGGTTGGAGCGCTAAGAGATTCGGGGACGGTCTGTTCCAATCCAGTCCAGACGTTCTCACAAACCAGCTCAGCGGCTTTGTCCAGCTCACAGCCACCATGCCCAGTGATCGAGTATGGCAGAGCCGCGGCACCAGAATACGGTAATGGCGCTTCGACACCAGTCGGAGATGGGATGCCTGCGGGGGTGGGAGCGAGTGTTCCGACCGCAACTGATTCGGCTAGAGCAATACTTTCCAGCTCTTCGAAAGAGGGAATGCTATCCAGCGCTCCACGGCAGTCTACAGCGACATCGACCCTTGGTCGGGGAAGGATGACCGGGATTACCTGCAGCAGTCCCGCGACGGGCTTCACAGGGGCAGTGTCACCTATGCCGACCGGGGCGGAGTTCCAGACCTGCAACAGAGCTTCCGACTCTCGGATTGCAACCGATGTCGTGGTTTTCAGTCTGGGTGCGGCGCAGAACAGGCGTGCGGGATGAATATAAAATTCACCAATAACCGATCCTACAGCCGCGTCCACGCTACACAATGTAAGTGGAATGGCACGGCTTGCAGGCACTCCAACCCGATTGCCAGCCAGGGCCGACAGTGCGGGAAGGCGCACGGGGAGATTCCAGAGCGGTT
Source organism: Bryobacteraceae bacterium (assembly GCA_963793625.1). Classification (GTDB taxonomy): domain Bacteria; phylum Acidobacteriota; class Terriglobia; order Bryobacterales; family Bryobacteraceae. The sequence continues at coordinate 375,452 of CAWCAT010000004.1, forward strand.
CACATGGGGGCAACGAGCCAGGGATCTGTTCGATACTACCGGAAGCCAGCGCAAGTCCGGGCCGTCTGACCTGCGGCGGCTTCCAGGTTACTCCCACAGCCGCGAGTTCGTAGCGCGGCAATGAGGCAGCGGCAACCGACAGGATCGGGTCCGCCGAAGACACTATCTTTGACGTTGAAGGTGTGGCCCACGGGCCTGCGGGCACAAAACCCGGCTCCGCCACTACCTCCTCAGTGTTTTTCCGAAGAGCGCGTCTAGCGACATTGAGGGCTTCGTCGGAGAACTTCTGCTGCGCTTCCACCAGGCGAGCCAATGCCATCTTTTCCTGTGCCGAAAGGAAAAGAACCCGATGTTCCTCTGAACAAAACTCACCGCTTGCCAGCTTTCGCAGCAATGGGATTCGCTTGTTGCAGTAAAGACACCGCATAATTACGCCAAATCGCCTCAATCCAATACTAAGGAGGGGAGCGATCCGAATCTACGAGGTGAACCCCTTACTCCGCACTAAGATGTGCCGGAGAAATTTATGAGTGACTTGGATGCGTACCTAGGAAAGGAGGAAATTTGAGGGTTGCTGTGGATTGGGCGACTATTTGCCGCCCAATCACGTCAGAAAAATAAGAAAACTAAAGAGGCTCCGGCCAGCGCAATGAGGATTTTGCCAGAGATTTTGATAGCAGATCGACGGCGTCGGGTTCTTTTAAACTTCGCGATATGGACACTTCTGTGATCAGCATATGTCTCGCCCGTTCCAGCATCTTCTTTTCCCGGAACGAAAGAGGTTTGTGGCTCTGTAGAATTACAAGGCCTTTGAGTACTTCCGCCACTTCCAAGAGGCTTCCGTGTTGCATTTTCTCGGAATTTTCCCTGAAGCGGTTTTTCCAGTCACTGCTGCAGCAGCAGGTACCGGAAGATAAATAAGCCAGAACCCGGCAGGTTTCCCCATTTTTGGTCACCTTTCGAAGACCCACGTCGGTTACGTGGGAGAAGGGCACCATGACGGTCATGCTGCTGTAGCTGAGGCGGAGGAGATAGAAGCGTTCGAACTGGCTGCCAAAGGTTCGGGTGCTAATGTTCTCGATCGTCCCAACACCATGGTTGGGATATACTACTTTTTCACCAATCTGGAAGGTCATGCGCGGACCCTTTTATACACTTGAGTGGAGTTGTTACTACATTTTGTTTTCAGCCGAAACAGAATGGTAAGATGAAGGACGGTCAATTGTCAACAGAAAAGTTCACAAACCCCAATAAAAACGCCATTTTTGAATCAATTGGGATAGTTTAAGCGTGCATGGTTTGCCGACGAAGTGTAATTTTGCGGACACTTTTGCCACCCCCCTGAAGTGTACACCCAGGCAGGGGCACTTCAGATTTCGGCTTTTGAGGTCCGCTAAAGCGCAATCTAAATATAACAGATTCATATCGCGCGAACACTATCATTTTTTTGCGGCGCGATCGGCTGATTTAGGCGCCCTGATTCATGACCTTGCGGACAAAAGTCAGGTTTTTGCGCATATCAGCCTCTATTGATTTCGACGGAGATCCGGTCTCCAGGTTCGCAAAGCCATCAAATCCAATATCTTTGATGGTCTTCATGACCCTGGCAAAGTCGATGGCGCCTTCGCCAAGATAGCCTTTGTCTTTCAAGTGCATCTGGCAGATCCGGCTTGCCCCGAGCAAGCGCAGTTCTTTGATTACGTCGAAGCCGCCGTTCGTAGAATTACCGACGTCGTAATAGGTTTTTACGGCTTTCGATTTAGATCGCGCCATAATGCGCAGATTGTCTTCCGCTGAAATGGTGTTTTCGAGCCCCAGCAGCACTTTGGCCTTTTCGGCCTCCGGAGCTAGTTCCCGAAGCACATCCCCAACATAGTCCATCTCTGCCTTGGTCTTCGTCGCGCATTTGCCGAAAAACGGCATCAGCATGACCTTGGCATCCAGAGTTTTGGTGATTTTGATGCCATCAGAGATCCACTTTTGCGCAAGTTTGTCGTCTTTCAGACAATTGACGTGGAGGATATCGAGGCACGTGCCCGCAAGCCGGATGCCCTGTTTCTTAGCTGCAGCCACATAAGCTGCCTGAATTTCAGCGTTGTCGAGTGGCAGCTTATTGTTAGCGGCGTCTCGCCCCAGGCTGACTTCGACGCCTTCGAATCCCAGACTCTTGGCCAGGGCGACGGCTTCCACTTTTCCCGCAAGCCGCAGGTTCCAGTCCGTTACGCCAATTTTGACCCCGCCACGAGCGAAGCTGAAAGGCGCCGCAACAACGGCAGCACCGGTTATAAACAATCCTCTGCGCGAAATGTTCATAAGATTTCCCCTATCTGAGCAGGTCGTTGATTTCCCGCATCACCTTCGTATCGTACTTCGGCTTGCGGTCGTACGTCATCACGCCATTGATTTCCTGTTCGACGTCGGTGGTTTGCGTGTAGCAGATTCCCATGATTGCCGGCACTTTGGCGATGGCTTGATAAATGCCGCGCAGGCGAGTCAAGCGCATCTTGCTGAGTCTTCTCGATTCCTGAATATCCCCAGGATTCCTTCGGGCACTTCGGTCCCGGGCAGAATGAAAGCAATGCCGCCGAATTCGGAAAGGAACAGCGGCGAGCCGTTGTACTTGCAGTCGGGCGCCATTGCCTTGCGCCCATTGTTCGGGCACAGTGGTCCCGGGTTTTCCCAGATTTGGATCCTTATACTTTTCGTAGAATATGTCGCCGCTGCGCGCGTAATCGTGAATCCCGAACAGATCCGTCATCTCGGTGTGCTCCCAGCCGTCGTTGTCGATCACAAAACGAGTGGTGTCGAGCGAGCGGGTTAGCGTATACAAAGCGCGCAGGTGATCGCGCTGGCGGGCATCATGCAGGTTGGGCACGCCCCAACTCTCGTTGATCGGAATCCACATAATGATCGACGGGTGATTGTAGTCGCGCTCGACAGCCGCTATCCACTCCCTGGTGAACCGTGCAACGTAAATATCGTCGAACAAGTAGGAGTTGGCCATCTCGCTCGAGACAAGAAAGCCCATTTTGTCGGCCCAATACAGAAAGCGTGGATCTTCCAATTTCTGGTGCTTGCGAGCAGCCGTTGAAACCCATCTCCTTACTCATGCGGATGTCGTACTGGATCGCCTCATCGCTGGGCGGAGTGAGCGTGCTTTCCGGCCAATAGCCCTGGTCGAGCAGCATTTTCAAGTAGGTGGCACGGTTGTTGATCGTGATCCGGCCGTCGGCGAAACCAATCGTACGGAAACCCAGATAGGATTGCACACGGTCCACTACACCACTTCTGTGCAATTCAAACGTCACGTCGTACAAATTCGGAGTGCCTACAGACCAGAGCTTCGGATCCTTAACCTGAGCTGCGGCGACAGCCCAACGACCCGCAGCTTTCACGATCGCTGTAGCGACCACGTGATTTGCCTGGCTGATAATCGCGCGGAATTCCGTGCCTGGTTGCGGCCGGGCGATGCGCGCCTCTAATTTCACGAGACCGTCCTGAGTCGCGTCAATCTTTACGCGTTCCAGATACGTTTCGCCGGCGGCTTCCAACCATACCGGCTGCCAGATTCCGCTGGTTCGCGTATAGAAGATGCCGCGCGATTTCGGTTCCCAGTATTGTTTTCCACGCGGAATGGATCGGTCGCTGGGTGGATCCCAGGAGCGCACAACCAACGTATTCGCACCCGCTTGAAGGTATGGAGTCACATCAAATCTGAACGGTGTGTGCCCGCCCTCGTGCTCGCCGATAGCTTTGCCGTTCAGCCAGATGCGTGCCTGGTAATCCACTGCGCCGAAGTGCAGCAGGACGCGCTTGCCCTTCCAGCCTGGCGGTACGCTAAAACTGCGCCGATACCAGATCTGAGGATGGAATGAAGTGTCGCCAATGCCACTGAGCTTGGTTTCAAAGGCGTAAGGGACAATGATGCTTTTTGAGAGCGCTTTCGTGCCGGAGAACCAGGCCTGATCAATGCCAACGTCAGCGTCATCAAACTCAAATTCCCAATTCCCGTTCAGCGTTTGCCATTGCTCACGCTGAAACTGCGGCTGGGGGTATTCGGCACGCGGGACGTTCTGCGCGCAGACAACGAAGGTGAGTAAAAAACCAAGTATTACGCGATGCATTGTTATAGCATACACCGCGAATTATTTTAAGCTGGTTGAGATCGCAGGCAGCCGGTCCGGAAGCAACCTCATGGAATCCGTAGCTTCCACCAGCCGGAGGTGCTCCTTCGTCCTGCGGTGCTCGCGACTTGCGATCTTCAGCACCAGCAGTGCCAGCAGGAACAGCAATGAAACAATCAGTGTTGAAAAATCGGACCAAACCTGTGCTGCCATTCCGAATTCAATACCAGCATCCTTCAGAATCCTTACACCCTCATAAACGGAAATTAAGCCGATAAATCCGATCAGAAAGCGCTCGCGAACATCTCCGTAGCGCGGGAACAGTATTGCACTCCATAACGAACTGGCCAGGCATACCAACAACGCCAACCCGTGCGGCGGGCTGTTTTGAAAAAGTTGAATCAGCGGAATCATTCGCGGCTCTCCTAGACAACGAAGTCGAGAATAACGCAATTTTCCCAGCCCGCCAATAAACCATTGGTACTAAAATGCGAATTTCATGCCAAGTTGCACTTGGCGTGGATTACCAGCCGACTGGTAGATGCCAAAGGTAGAACGCGCCGCGCTGGCCGTGCCCCAGGTCGTATTCAGACCCGAATAGTTCACTCGATTCTGGACATTGAACGCTTCTCCCAGGATCTGAACGGACATACCCTCGCGGATCCGGATACGCCTTGAGATGCGGACGTCGATAACTTCGCTCTCCGCGCCGGGATAGGTATTTCGGCCAAATTCAAATTGCCCGTTGAAGGGCCGGTCAGTGGAGCTGTTGCCATCCAGGTTGACGTCTGAACCGACCGTGACATTTTCCGGAGTGCCGCTGCGGAAAACCCAGTGGGTCGAAAGCACCCAATCGCCCGCGATCCAGCCGAGCGAGCTGTTCTTTGCCTTGGCCTGGCGGTAAGGAAGTTCCCAGATGCCGGCCACCGTCAGGCGGTGTTTCTGGTGCTCGGTCGAGAGCGATCGCTCGGCGGCGGCATTGTACGGATTGGATGGCTGTTGCGCCTGCACAAAGTCGCTCGCGTCGTCGATCGCCCGCGAAAGCGTGTAGTTGACACGCATCTGGAAACCGTCAGCAAAGCGCTTCTGAACTGTGAACTGTCCACCGTGATAGATGGACGAAGACGACGCCGAAACCATCTGTATATTCGTAAAATCTGCGGTTAAGCGGCTGTTAGTACCGTAGTAGGGACGACCAATTTGCTGGGCGTTAGGTGCCGCGACGCCGAGTGATGCAGCGTTTTCCCGTGTGAGCACTACCGGCGGCGCCAGATTGATATTCTGCGAACGCAACAGCTTCACACCACGCACCGCGACATAGGTCGCACCCACAACCCAATTGCGGCCAAGTGCACGTTCGACACCGAAATTGCCCTGCTGCGAATATGGAATCCGCAGATCGGAATCGACCACATTCAGACTCGGCTTGGGCAGCGCGAATCCGGTCGGGAAAGACTCGCTCGGGGGGAATGCGCCTTTGGGAACCTGCGCGGTGGCCTGCGTCGCGGTCAATGACAGTGTCTGCCTGGAGATCAAAGCGTTGCGCGCGACCAGCAGAAAAATCTTGTCATAGAATAAGCCGTAGCCCGCGCGAATGGAAGTCTTGCCCTTACCATCCGGATTCCAGTTGATGCCCAGGCGCGGAGCCCAATTGTTCGGATCACGATTGATGCCGTCCTGCAGGCTGGCTTCGATCGGGTTGCTGCGATCCCGCTTCAAGTTTTGCGGCTGCATATCGTAGTCGTAGCGCAGGCCGTAGGTCAAGGTCAGTGTGGGGTGCAGCTTAAACGAATCCTGCGCATAGAACCCAAGCATCTTTTCCGGCAGGCGAATCTCTGGATTGCCGAAGCCCTGGCTGAACGCGTTCGCGCGTCCGGCGACAAAATCAGCAAGACTGGCGAACGTAAATGTTCCCGCGAAATTCACTGGGAATGAAGTGTGCGCCTTAAGGTAATTGATGTCCGCGCCAAACTTGAAGTAGTGCCGTCCGGTCTGCTTGCTGATCGACTGCTGCCACTGATAGCGCGTCTCATCGAGCAGTACTGGAAAGTTCACGTTGCGTCCGAAAGCGCCCACGCCGGAGATGGTGACGCGCGGGCCAATCGGATCATTCGCGTACTGCATCAGGTTCCTGGGGGAAAACTGGAAGCGCGTCTCACTAAGCAGCGTGGGCGAAAAGATGTGCGTCAATGTCCCGAGAAAGGATTGATCGCGGGTCTTCTGTCCGCCGCCGCCGGATACGTCCGTCGTTCCGCCGATTGCCACGCCGCCGCCGTTCGATTCACGCGACTGTCCGAAGATGTAACGGAATGAAGCGGAGTTCGAGGCGTTGAACGCGTGATCGAGTTTGAACGAACTGAGCGTATCGATGCGATCTACCGGGAACACTCCGTTCATCACGGATTTTACCCCGCCGTTGGGAATAGGCCGTGATGCCAGCACGGAGTTGATCGTGCCTACCGTCGCGTCCGAGAGCGTCACGATGTCGCTCTCATTGCGCTTCATATGTTCCACCGAAGCAAAAAAGAATGTCTTGTTGCGAATGACCGGCCCGCCAAGGGTAGCACCGAGGTTTTTGCGTCGGAAAGGCGGCTTCTCCGCGTCTGTCACAAAAGCATTGCGGCCATCGAGAGCCTCGTCGCGGGCAAACAGAAATGCGTTCCCGTGAAAGCCATTCGTTCCTGATCGGGAGATAACGTTGACCAGGCCGCCGGCCGCGTTGCCGAACTCCGGTGCGAACTGATTCGTCACTACCTGGAATTCACGCACCGCGTCCTGGCTCATCGTGAGCCGTGTGTTTCCATTCAGCGCGCCGTTGTTGTCCGCGCCGTCTACCGAGAGATTATTGCTGCGTCCGCGCTGGCCGTTGAAGCTGAGGCCACTACCCTGCCCCGAAGTCTGCTGCGCCGTGACTCCGGCCACAGTGCGCGAGAAGTCCAGAAAGCTGCGTCCATTTATGGGTAGTCCGTCAATTTCGTTACGATTCACAACTGCACCAATCGTTGCGCGCCCGGTATCGACCATCGGTGCGGCCTCAACGATTGTGACTTCCTGCACCTGCCCCGCGATCGAGAGCGTAACATCTAAGGCGGCCAACTGACCAACCTGCAGAGTCAATCCTTTGCGTTCGTACGCGGCGAAGCCTGCCTTGGAAATGTGCAAGTCGTACTCCGATGCCGGCAGCGCGGCGATGCGGTAACGTCCAAGCGAGTTGGTCTCTCCGCGGCGTTGGACACCCGTTTCTTTGTTGGTGATTTTCAGCTCTGCGCCGGGAACAGCTGCGCCAGCCTGGTCGGTAACTAATCCTTCGATGTCAGCGGATGTTGCCGATTGCGGCATTGCGGGAACGGCGAACGCAGAAAGCAGAAGAAAAGCAGTCAGTCCAGAGCGAGTCATTCCATATATTAACGCGCTTTTCGCCGATTGGGCTTCTTAACGGACAGCCTTCATTGAAAAGTGTACGTGTGTGAACGTCTCTGGGATATGCGAGTCGTAGTGTCCGTGCCGATTCCATGTCCAGCCCGCCCCGGGGTCGAGGCGTTCGCCCTTGGGGCCGATCTGCTGGAAGCGCGAACAATCGATGCGCCAGACATCACCGTCGTTCGGCGGTAAAGCGCGACCGTCCGCAAGCCACTGCATTCCAGCCCATGGAAAAGCGAGTTCGGCACTCCAGCCTCGATCCGTACCGTCGCGTTTGTTGAGTGTGCCATCGATGTGTACCGCATGTTTCAGCCCGGGGAAGTCCCAGTCTAGAAAACCATTGCGCTTGCCGCGCGGATGCACGTGCCCACCAATCCCATCGATGATCATCAGCTTGCGTCCTTCGGGATTCCACTCCGGCACATTGTACGGACTACCCGGATAATACATGTCCTGCCAGATCCACATCACTTCATAAATCGTGTTGAGCGCGTTGATCTCAAATTCGTAATAAGCGTCCTTGCCGGCAATGAACACCTCAAGATCGTTGTCTTCCCAGATCTTCGAATCGCGCTCCGTGAGCGTCGCCCAGACGTCGGTCTCCTGCGCGGTGAAACCGAAGTAAAGGTAATCGTCATCCCAAAGCAGCGAAACTCTTGTGTCGAACCATGCCGGTTCGCCCGTCACGATATCGATGAAAGGTTGCGACTTCGGCGCGTACTGCCAGTCGGGTTCATCGAGACGCCCATCAATGGAAATCGGTCCGGTCGTGCGATAGCAGGTGTAATGCGCGAGGTCCTGATTGTAGGGCGTGCCCATGACTGCATAGGATAATCAAAAAGCTTGTCGAATCCAACCACTTCGCTGACTGTCCTCTATTCCGCCGCGCACGGTGGCTTCACGCAGGAAGCTGTGCCGTTGGGAGGCGGCGCGACAGTCTGCAATCAACTCGTCGCAGAGTGGCAGCGAACTAAGCCCTTCTCGTTCCGACTGCTGGGTCCGGCGCTGCTCGGCGCAGGTGCACCAAACGGTCGCGCTCTCGTCCGCTTCGACGAGCGCCAATACGCTCAATTCTGCTTCGAATTCGAAAAAGCTGTCACTCAGGAAGTGCTGCGGCATGATCCCGCGAACACCGTTGTCCTGAGCAATGACATCTCCGAAGGACCGTCCTTCCAGCGTTTGCACGATGCCGGCTTTTCGATTTATACGATCTATCACGTCGATGTCGTCGCTTACGTTGCTGCAATCTACGCGCGTTCGCTGCTGAGCCCTGAAACCATGGTCCGCTGGTACGACCGCTTAGAACGCTTTCTGCCACGCCTCCCCAAACTCATTTTCCGCAAGCAGCGCGAGAGCGTCGAATACTCCCGAGGCGTGATCCTGCCCTCCTCCGGAATGCGCGAGGTCCTGCAGCGCTGCTATCCCGCGCTGCCTGCCGAACGGATTCACGTGCTCCCCTGGGGTACCGAATCAGTCGCTCTAGACTCAAACTCGCTGCAGGCTGAAACAGCAAAACTGCGCCGTGAATTCAACATCGCTGAAGACGCGTTGGTGCTATTGACTCTGAGCCGCATCTCACCCGAAAAGGGCCAGGACGCGCTGCTCAAGGCCCTGCTCGAATGGGAGCGGCACGGCGACATCCCGGAGCGTCCGCTGTATCTCTTCCTGTGCGGCGATGCCGCCTTCATGATGGGCCAGCGTTATCTGAACAAGCTTCGAGCACTGGCCCGCGGCCTCAAACGCATCCACGTGATCTTCCCCGGCTACGTAACCGGTCTGCGCAAGCACGCGTTTTTCGATCTCGCGGATCTATACGTGTTCCCCTCCAGGCACGAAAGTTACGGCCTCACACTGCTCGAAGCCTTGCGCGCGGGTTTGCCCGCCATCTGCCTCGATCATCACGGCGCCCGCGAAGTAATGCGCGAAGAATTCGGGGAGATTGTCGCACTACGAGAGCTGCTGCCGGCATTACGCAGATTGCTCGCAGATGAAGCGCTACGCAAGCGCAAAGGTGCGGCCGCACGCGCATATGCTGCAACTCAGGATTTCTCGAATACTGCCGCGCGACTTGCCGACCTGCTCCGCAAGCAGTAAAGTCAAGATCGGAATGTTTCTGCGATCTGTCCTCGCACTGGCCTTCGCATGCCTGCTTCCAGTTGCCGTTGCGCAAACCGGAAAGACCAATTCAGAGCCTGCACTGAATCGTGATGCGGAAATTCGTTTATTGCTGAATCCGAAGGCGCTCGCGGGAAAACCCGGCCCAGCCAACGTTCAGGAACTTCGTCAGGGATTTCAGAATCCCGCGGCGGAGTACCGTTCGATGCCGCTTTGGGTCTGGAACGACCTGCTGGAGTGGCCGCGCCTGAAAGAGCAACTCGAACAGTACAAGCGTCAAGGCATGGGCGGAGTGTTCGTACATCCGCGTCCCGGCCTAATGACCGAGTACATGGGCGCGGACTGGTTCCGGCTCTGGAAGCTGTCGGTGGAAGAAGGCAAGAAGCTTGGGCTGCTCGTCAATATCTACGACGAAAACAGCTATCCATCGGGCTTTGCCGGTGGCCACGTTCCTTCGCGCGCGCCGGACACCGCCTCTCAGTATGTGCAGGTGGAACTCGATAACGCAGCGAGCATGGGGGCATTACGTGGCGGCCGGGCATTCGCGGTCTTTGCAGTAGAGAAAGCAACGGACGGAACTATCACCTCGGCCAAGCGTGTGCGCAGCGTCGCGGAAGTTCCCAAGGGCGCGAGTCTGATTTCATATCAGTTGCGCCGCGCGAGCGGAAATCCCTGGACAGGCGAATTCCCATACGTGGATCTCACGAATCCGCAGACAGCGCCGGCGTTTCTCGATTCCACGTACGAGCAGTACAAAAAGCACGTGGGCGCGGAGTTCGGCAAGACCGTGCGCTGGGCCTTCACGGACGAACCCTTACTCGCCACGGGCGGCGCTTACGATAACGCGAAGATGGCGCTGCCATTGAGCTATAACACGCTCGCGGAATTCCGGAAACGGTGCGGTTATGATCTGCTCGACAACCTCGCATCGCTCTACTGGGATGTCGGCGAATTTCGCAAGGTTCGCTTCGATTACTGGCAGACCATGCACGACCTCTGGAAAGAGAATTTCATGAGCCCGATGTTCCGTTGGTGCGATCGGAACAACGTGCAATTCACCGGTCACTGGATGGAACACTCCTGGCCGGATCCGCTGATCTCTCCGGCCGACGCGTCGCTCTATGCATATGAGCATGTGCCCGGCATCGACATGCTGGAAGGCGCAAACCTGCGCACGCAAGGCAAAGATCCGCACATGCTCTTCACCATCAAACAAGTGGCCAGCGTGTCGCATCAGTTGGGCCGGCGCGTATTCTGCGAGGCTTATGGCGTGGCCGGGTGGGACAGCACCTTCGAACACTACAAGCGCTTCGGAGATTGGCTGCTCGTGCACGGCGTGAATTTCATCAACCAGCACCTTTCGTTCTCGACCATACGAGGCGCGCGCAAACGCGACCATCCGCAGAGCTTCAGTGACGTGTCGCCGTGGTGGCCCTATTACAAGCTGCACGGCGACCATGTCGGCCGCGTGTCCTATCTTTCGAGCCGCAGCGAACCGCACAACCGGCTGCTCGTTCTGCAGCAGACCACCAGCGGATTTCTCCTGGCGCGCCGTGGCACCGCAGCTCCTGACCTCGGCAAGATGCGCACCAACAACGCCGAGTTAAACCAGTTCTTAGCGGATCATCAGGTCGATTTCGATCTGGGCGACGAGTACATGCTGGAATGGTTCGGCAAAGTCGACGGCCGCAAGCTCATTATCGGTCGCGCCGGCTACGACGTTGTCCTCTGGCCGCCAGACATGCAAAACGTGCGCAGCCAGACCCTTCCGCTGCTTGAGAAATATCTTGCGGCGGGCGGCTCAATAATCGCTCTTTCCGCGCCTGCAGCCTACGTTGATGGGCGTCCGAGCGATGCCGTGAAAAAGTTGAAGCAGCGTTACGCCAACCAGTGGCGCAGCGTGGACGGACTCCCCGCCGCACTCGCCATGATTCGCCAACGCTTGACGCCGCGCATCGAATTTACCGGCGAATTACCAGCGGGCATCGGGTTCTCCGAACGTTTTCTCGCCAACGGCGACCGCGTCCTGTTCCTTGCGAACACCGGATTAAAGGCCGTCAGCACACGTGCTTCGGTCGAGGGTGGTTCCGCGGAAAACTGGGATAGCGAAAGTGGTGCGATTGCGCCGCTCGCGTTCTCATCGCCAACCGCCGGACGCATCAGCTTCGATCTGCAACTGGAGCCGGCCGGCTCGACGTTGCTGCTGGTAAAGAAAGCGTTAGCAAAACCTGCTATTGCCACCAAACCTGACTTTGCACCGCTCACAGCAGGGCCGTGGCGTGTGCAGGCCGATGCGCCGAACGTGCTCGTGCTGGACTATTGCGACGTGAAAATCGGCACCGAGACGCTATCCGACATGAACACCTGGCGGGCCAACTGGACGATCTGGCAGCGGCATGGCTTCGAGCGGCCAGCCTGGGACAATGCCGTGCAGTTCAAGACGCGCATTTTCGACCGCAATCATTTCGCGAAGGACTCGGGCTTCGAAGCGACGTTCCGCTTCGACGTGGCGGACGTTGCGGCGATCCCCGGACTGCAGCTTGCACTCGAATCACCAGAGCTATTCCGCATAACCGTGAACGGCACGCCCGCGAGCGCACAGGCTGGCGAGCGATGGCTGGATCCGCACCTGCGCAGCGTTTCGATAGCGAAGCTGGTCAAGCCAGGTGTAAATGTGATCACTATTTCGGCACAGCCTTTCGACGTAAAGATGGAGTTGGAAAACATCTATCTGCGCGGGAAGTTCAGCGTACAGGCTAGCGAAACAGGCTTTCGATTAGGTGCGCCTAAAAAGTTGGGCTTTGGATCATGGGCCGCTCAGGGCATGCCATTCTACGGCGCAAGCGTCAGCTACGAAACCGACGTCGAAGTGCCCGCAGGCGGCAAGCAACTGCGTGTAAAACTCGGCGAGTGGCAGGGCAGCGTTGCCGCAATACTGCTCGATGGGAAACAGGTTGCCGTGCTTGGCTGGCCTCCTTACGGGACGGAGATAGCGGTTGCGCCGGGCAAGCACAAGCTTGCTGTGCGGGTCATATCGACGCCGCGCAATACATTGGGACCCTTCCACAATCCAACCAAGCCGCGCATGCGTGCCTGGCCTGCAGCGTGGGCTGCATTCCCCGATCATCAACCCGGCGGGCGCGCGTATGACGTGCTCGACTACGGCTTGACTGAAGCTCCGCAGCTTTCCGTCGCGCTGAGCCGTTAGTGTATCTTAATAACACGTTAATTACGCTGTTGGGATGTTAGGGAAAAGGGCAAAATGAAAACTCGCACGAAACTATTAGCCGTTCTTTGTCTGGCCGCTCTGGTGATCGCTCCCGGACTGGCTCAGGAGTTCAGAAGCACCATGACCGGACGCGTGCTCGATGCGCAGCAGGCCGCCGTGCCGGGCGCAAAAATCGCTTGCACGCAGGTGGAAACCGGTTCGAAGTTTCAGACCACGTCCGGCGGTGATGGCTCATACACCATCACGTTTTTGCCGCCCGGTTCGTACGATATCACGACCGAGGCCGCAGGCTTCAAATCCAATCACCGCAAAGCCTTGCAGGTTTCAACGAACGAACGCCTCTCGATCGATATCGCTCTCGAAGTGGGCCAGGTCTCTGACACCGTGACCGTGAGTGCCGATGCGCCCGCTTTGGAGACGGCCACCGCATCGACTGGCCAGGTAATCAACTCGCGGCAGATCGAGAACATGCCCGTGAACGGCCGGACGCCACTCGTACTGGCGCAACTCGCATCCGGCGTAGTGCCGACCGGCAGTCCACGCTTTGTGCGTCCCTTCGATAACGGCGGATCATCTGATTTCGCCATGGGTGGCGCGCCCAGGGTCACCAACGAGATTTTGCTTGATGGCGCGCCGGATGTGGGCGGCGGCGGGAACGTTGCCTATAATCCGCCGATGGACGCTGTTGTTGAATTGAAGGTCGAGTCCTTCCAGGCCGACGCAGCTTACGGGCATACCGGGGGCGGCACGGTGAACATCGTGCTGAAGAGCGGGACCAACCGCTTGCATGGAGCGGCCTACGAATACAATCAGGTATCAAAGCTCGCTGCCACTCCGTACTTCCTGAATCGCTCCGGTCAGAAGAAGAACGTGACCCGCTATAACCAGTGGGGAGCCAATGGCGGCGGGCCGATGTGGATTCCGAAGTTGATCGACGGTCGCAACAAACTCTTCTTCTATGCTGCTTACGAAGGTCTGCGCGACGGTCTGCCAAGGCCCGCGACTCAGACGGTTCCCACCGAAGCCGAGCGTAATGGCGACTTGTCGCAACTGCTCAGGGTGAGTTCGCAGTATCAGATTTACGATCCGTTCAGCGGAGTCCGGGAAGGCTCGCGCGTACGCCGCCTTCCGCTCGCGAACAATATCATTCCGCAGAATCGCCTGAGCGCGGTGGCCAAGAATTATCTGCAGTTCTATCCACTGCCGAACAACGCCGGGGCTGCTGCTGCCGACGGACAGAACAACTATGTCACTAATCAGGTGGAACGCAACCTGTATTACAACATCCTGACGCGCGTGGATTTCAACGCCAGCGAGCGCCACAAAGTCTACGTCAATATCCGCAACAACAAGCGCACCACGACCAACAACGCCTTCAATAATATCGCCAACAGTGCGGAATCACACCGCACCAACTGGGGCGGCATGCTGGATGACGTGGTCACGCTTTCGCCTTCAATGGTGCTGAACACACGCGCGAGCTTTTCGCGCTATGCCGACGACAAAGTTCTCGACAGCACCGGCTACGATTTCACCAAGCTTGGTTTCCCCAGCTATTTGCTGGCCGCTTCGCAAGGTCTGCGTCTGCCGGCGATCACCTTCGATCGTTTTGCCAGTCTGGCCGACGACACCAATTCCAACCGCGCATTCGACGTCTATCAGATCTTCTCGTCCCTCACCAAAGTCTCCGGACGACATAGCATGAAGTTCGGCGCTGACCTGCGCATGTACCGCCAGATTGATTTCACTAGTGGCAGTACAGCCGGCACCTACAGCTTTGGTTCTGCATGGACCAAGGGGCCTCTCGACAACGCCGCGGCTGCCCCGCTTGGCCAGGACTTCGCCACTTTCCTCTACGGACTTCCCACCGGCGGCGGCTTTGACGTAAACGCGTCGCGCGTCAACCAGGCCGGCTACTACTCGCTCTTCATTCAGGACGACGTTCGCGTGAAGCCGAACCTCACGTTCAATCTCGGGTTGCGCTATGAACGCGATCTGCCGACCACGGAACGACACAACCGCTCTGTGAATGGATTCGATCCAACTTCTCCGAATTCGGTCTCTGCCGCTGCGCTCGCCGCCTACGCGAAGAGCCCGCTCGCCGAGCTGCCCGCTTCACAGTTCCGCGCCAATGGTGGGCTTCTGTTCGCCGGTCCGCAGGACCGTAATGTTTACACGACGAAATCGAACTACTTCAGCCCCCGCTTCGGTTTCGCGTGGAAACCTAACGGTATGGCTAAGACCGTGATCCGTGGCGGCATGGGTCTGTACATGTTCCCGCTCGGAACCGCTGGCGTTGTGCAATCCGGCTTCAGCCAGACAACGACCGTGGTGCCGACACTCGACAGTTATCTCACACCCAACGCGACACTGACCAATCCGTTCCCGACCGGCATCGAACGCCCCGTGGGATCTGCGCAGGGCCTCTCCACCTTCCTCGGAAAATCGATTAACAGCTTTAACGAAAATCCGCTGAACGCCTATTCCGTGCGCTGGACCTTCAACGTGCAGCGTGAACTGCCGGGCAAGATTACGACCGAACTTGGCTACGAAGCCAATCACGCCGTGCACCTCGCGAACAGCCGCCAGATTAACTTCACGCCGGCGCAGTATTACAGCACAAAGCCGACGCGCGATCAGTCCGCGATTGACTTCCTCTCGGCCAGTGTCACCAACCCGTTTGCCAACCTGATCCCCGGCACAGGACTTAACGGCAGTACGACTTCGCGCAGCCAGTTGCTGAAGCCATATTCGCAGTTCACCGGCGTACAGATCGACAACCTGAACGAGGGCAACTCTTACTTCCACATGCTCTCGCTACGCGTGGAAAAGCGCTTCTCCTCCGGGCTACAGCTATTGGGTAATTACCAGTACTCGAAGCTGATCGCCAGAACCGGACGCCTGAACGATTTTGATGCATTTCTGGAGAAGCGCATTGCCGCCGAGGACCGACCTCAGCGCGTTGTGATCAGCGCCAGTTATGACATGCCTTTCGGCAAAGGCAAGAAGATTGGTAACAATGCCAACCGGCTGCTGAACGGTCTCATCGGAGGTTGGGTTGTGAGCGGTATCTATCAACGTCAATCCGGCCAGGTGCTGGGCTGGGGCAACATCATTTATGACGGAGGAAACATTCACCTCAATCCACGCGGAGTGGATGGCGCGTTCGATACGGCGCGCTTCAACGTCAAGTCCGCCGAGCAGCTTTCGACCAACGTTCGGACGTTCCCCAACGCATTCAATAATCTGCGCGCTGACGGTCCGAACAACTTTGACCTTTCCGTGATCAAGCAGTTCCCAATTCGCGAACGGATGACCTTGCAGTACCGCTGCGAGTTCTTCAACGCCATGAATCACGCGGTGTTCAATGGCCCGAACACATCGCCGACAAACGCCAGCTTCGGGAAAATCACGGCCGTCAACAATCTGCCGCGCGTAACTCAAATGGCGTTGCGCCTCCTCTGGTAAAGCAGTCGCTTACTCCAGAATGTACTTGTGATAAAGGCCCATGTAATAGGGCAGCAGAAATGCTGCCCCATCGGCCAACCTTGTACCCCTGCCTGCGTAATCCAATTGCCACGGATCGTGATTCCAATGCTGCACGTTGCGTTCATCAATCGGCAAGACACGCCCGTCGCGGCGATACCCGAGCTTCCGCCCATCGCGTTCGCGCGTGTAGGCAGGTAGCGGCACGATGTCTTTGCGATGACTATTCGTGAGTTGCCAATCCAGACGATCCAGCGGAAATCGCTTTAACGTATCGACCGCTTCTTCTAACCAGCGGCCGCGGGGAGAAAGATCTATTTTGCCAAATGGATCCTGAATCTCCTGACCAGTGCACAAGGCAGCATAGATGAAGTTAAACAACGGATTGAGTTCCGGCTCTTCCATCAGCCAATGATTGTGCAGCGCGAGCGCGTATTTCTCCCTCAGGTCCTGATATTTCTCGTAACGTATCAGGCTGTAATAATTCATGAAAATCATCTCGTCATCCGATTGATTGCCGCCGCCCGGGCCAGTACCGCTTTTGGGAATGAGAGCATTCATTCCATACGCGTGGCGATCCACCAGTTCGCGGGCCGCCTTCGAGTAGCGCACGTTGCCTGTAACATGCTCAGCCACCTTCAAGTACGCAAGAATGCTGAGAGAATTCATCCCGCGCTCCTGCCACCAGGCGCGATTATGATTCAGATTGGCCGGATCGAAAATCGACCAGCGTGTCGGCTTGCCATCATGATCCACCTGTTTATAGTTGTGATCCAGCAGGTGATCCGTGATCCCGGCAACCACGGCTCGCACGCGCTCCTTTTCCTGCTCGGTATCTGCCACCAGATCGTAATACAGCGCGTAGAAGAAGTAGTGACCATCAAGTTCATCGGAACTGGTATCGGTCTTCCAGTACCACTTCCCATCCGCACTGATTGGCCAGCGCGGTACAAGGACTTTCCAACTCGCATCGCCCAGTCGCTTGTTCTCGTCGCGCTCTTTGGAATCACTCAAGTTCGGGTTACGACCGCTCGTCGGAAGAATGCTGCGCGCCACGAAGCCTTTCGGAGCAGGATGCGTGCCGCCCTGCGTAACTTCTCCCAGAAAGCGCAGCGCTTCGAAGGCGGCCTTCGCCCGCTTCTTTGCATTTGGATCTTTTGTCGCGCCGTAGGCAAAGCATTCGCCCGCGCCATACATCGAAGTCCAGAGGCCATCGTTGTCGCTGTCGTGCTGCGCCCACTCGTTGGTGTCGCCTGCACGCTTGAGAGACACTTCGAGCACGTACTCGTAAGGTGTCCGGCGATGGCGCTTGTCGATAGCTTCTTCGAAGGCGCGAGCCTTGGCTGCAAGCGTGATCGGCTTCCGCTCAATCACCGCAAGCCCCTTAGCCGTAGCGATCCACGCATCTCCGTTCGCAGCCACGGCAATCGAACGAACATTGTCGTCCGGAAGCCAGCGCTGGCCCTGACGGTATTCCCACGTGTTGCCATCGAAACGGATCGCGCCTTTCTTTGTGCCGAACCAGACCACACCCGGCTCGCCCGCCTCCATTGTGGTGAAGTCGTCATAGGGCAGCCCTTCGTGACCCGTGTAAAGCTTCCAGCTTTTGTCGAGACAACCAGCACCCTGCGGACTTGCGAACCACAGTCTGCCGGCGGTATCAAAGGCAACGCCACGAACGTCTCGCGGAGCCCAACTGCGCTGGCCATCACCCGGTGTGAGCGCCTGCCATGCACCGCCCGTCTGCTTGAGGAACAATCCGTTTGCAGCCGCAATCGCTATGCGGCCATCGCTCGCGGTTGCACGCTGCCGCACGTTACCTGTCAGCGCAGAGTCGGGCTGCGGTTCGTTCCTGCTCGCGCTCTGCGCGGCCGGAATCCACTTCTGGTTGTCCAGGGTGACGGTCCCAGTGGCACTAACGGCAAGAACTTTGCCGCTGCTGTTGATCGTCACGGAGCGCACATCCTGCGAAAGCAGGTGAAACGTTCGCGACTCAGCGGGGAACGTCCCCACTCGAATTCCTTGCTGCGCCAGCAGTGGCAACGTCACAAATAAGAACGTACTAATCTTCATCGCTTAGCCTCTCCCGCTACGACATCGAACTCAAAAACGTTTTCAGAGATCAACTTACCGTCTGCACCGCGCACCTCTGCCCGCAGCACATACGCCCCAGGTTCGGCGGCGCTCCATCTCGCGTCGCCCAGATTTTGCGCGGAATCGGCAGGCATCGACACGGTCCAGTTTCCGTTCGCGCGCGCCTTCCCCGCCCCATCGACAATCCGCCAACGCACCGTCGAGTTCGGCACAGCATCCCAGCGATCATTAATCGCCCATACACCGCAGCGGAATGCCTCGCCGGTTTTCCATTTATCGCGATCGTATTCGAGACTCGCAACCACAGGCTCGAAACTGCGTCGAACGGTGTCGAATACCTTTGTGGGCTTGCGATCAATATCGATTGCCGCCATCGTCACTGAAGGCCAAATGTCGATCGCGTGAAAATGCAGGATGCCGCCCGCGCCCTCATGTTTGCGCCGTCGCGCGCGCTCGAGCGCGATCTGGAACAAGCGCGAAACATAGGCCTGCGTTCGCGGAACGTATTCCCTCAATGTCATTCCGCCCGGATCGCCCCACGCTCGCAACGCTTCTGATATCTGCAGTCGACGCCACGTCCACTCATCAGCGTGGTCCTTAATCGGCCAGTGATTCGGCATGAACTTGATCAGCGTTTCATAGTTCGGCAAACTCGTCGCGCCGAGTTCCGACACGAAGTTCTCGGTCATCTTCGTGTACTCCCAGATGCTGCCGTTATACCAGCCGTGATACACGTGCGAATCGCCGAAACGTCCGGTGGAGCGCACCACTGCTCGTCTCTGCGGATCGACCCAATATGCGCGCGGCGCAAGGTGTTTTGTAATGTCGCGGTAGTTCTCAAAGTCTTCCTCATCGCTGGTGGCCCACAACGCGACCGATGGGTGATTGCGAACGTAGCGAATGTGGTTGTCGTAGAGCTGTGCCGCACGCAGTGAAAACCCGGTGTCATGCGGATACCACGCCTCCAGGAAATCCTGCCATAGCAGCACTCCGCGCTCGTCCGCCAGATCGTAAAACTCGCGATTGGTGAAATGGCAGTGCAGCCGGATCATGTTCACATTCATCTGCAGCATCAGCTTAAGATCGCGATCGTATGCTGGTCGGTCCATCTCTGAAAGGAACAGATTGAAGTAATAGTTTGTGCCGCGAATAAACAGCTTCTTGCGATTGAGATAGAATTGCCAGCCGATCTTTTCGATCTCGCGAATGCCCACTGCCTGCGACTGTCCGTCGATCGCACGACCGGCGGCGTCCAGCAGACGAACCTCCAGCGTGTAGAGGTTTGGCTTGCCGTGATCCCACGTCCACCACAACTGCGGATTCTTCACTGGAATCACGACACGACCTGTCGCGCCACTCACTCGTACGCGAGCCTGATAACGTTCAGTCGATTTGAAGTTCTTCGGCGACAGCGTCACTTCCCAAGTCGCGCCTGTATCACCATCGGCTTCCAGTTGCACTTCGACTTCGGCGCCGTTGCTGGTAAGCCGCGTATCCACGGCAACGTCACGGATCGTCGCTGCACTCGAGGCAATCAAGCGCACAGAGCGCGTAATGCCGAGCGGGGTGATGTCATCGGGTTTCTGGTCGACTGCGCCGTATGAGCCCTTGATCGTGTACGGACGATGCTTCCAGTAATAACTCACCGGAGTCCAGACACGCACCAGAAGGACGTTGTCCTGCCCGGCGCGCGCGTGTGCCGTCACTTCGTATTCATAAGGATCGATGTAGCCTTCGTGCCGCCCGAGCAGTTGTCCGTTAATCCACGCATCCGCGTAATAATCTGTCGCTTCGAAAAACAGCCGCAGACGCCTGTCGCCAAAGCGCGCTGGCACTGTGAACTTGCGCCGGTACCACCACTCCTTGTTACTGATCCACTCGGCTTCGCGCGTATATACTTTTGCAGCATCCAGCCATTGCAAATGCACGCTGCCCGGAACCTTGACCGTACGCCAGCCGGATTTCGGAGGACCCTCGCCTTTTTCCGCCCACGCCAGTTCCCAATTGTCATCAAGCGTCAGCGCATCTTCCTGAAATGGTGTGGCGGAGGTTGCACTTAAAGTCGTCACCGCCTCACGAAGGGCAGGCGTGGTGATTGCAGCACGTCCTTCCGTGCCGGCGTTTACGTGTACCAGCAGAGGCTGGCGTAACATCCGATTCTCTTTGCGCGCTTCGAGCACGGTATCGATACCACGCCACTCCGGGAACGTGAGCGCGAGTTCCGTATCGCCGTTCGCCTTCCGCGCCACGAAACGGCGCGAGCCGATTCCAGTCCATTGCAGATCGGAATCGAGCGCAACCACACCGAGCGCCCCGTAGTTCTCGGCCCGCTGATAATAGACGACGTGACCACCCGGAAGCTTCGTCCAGTCGCGCGGCGCGACGTCGTGATCTGCCAGTTCCGGCTCGCCGGGTCCTGTCGGGCCGGCATACTCCGAACCACCCAGACAACGATCGAAAGGCAAGTAAGGCGCAGCGGAAATGCTCGCGAAGCGAAAGCCTTGCCGCGCCTTCCAACGTAGCCACGCACCATTCGCGGTCCACGTCAGTTCCCAGTTTTCGCCCGCGCGCGACAGACGCAAGCGCCCGCGAAGCGGACCGGCTTCGAGTATCTCCACAGAAGTCATCGGACCCTTGCCGCCGGTGCTGGTCAAGCCAATGTTCTCGCCGTCCACGCCGCGTACAGGCTTAGGGATTGCGCTTGCGGCCGCCGGATTGCCCTCCTGAATATCGCCCTTGAGTGCCTCAGCGTTTTCCGGTGAAGTCTCCACGTAATTCAACATGCGCTGTGGACCAGTACGCAGTGAATACACCTCCGTGATCGCCGGAACGCCTGTGTCGATCACAGCGCGGAATACGCTGTTTCCAAATTCGACTCGGCGCATGCCCACCTTCCGGACGCTGATCGGACTAGCGAAGTTCGGTTTCTCCGCGGAACAACAAGCCACGCGATACACCGGCAATTCGCCCGGTATTAGCGAGGCCGGGAAAAGCAATTCGCTCTCATTGACCTGCCATGGCAACTCCGTCCCCTTGTCATCGGTAACAGTAAAGCCTGTTCGATTTCCGCCAAACTTCGCCAGCGGAACGCTTACGATTTCTCCCGTCCGACGATATAAACCAGTGGGTTCTTCCACCCGCACCGTCCACACCGTGGCCGCAGGGGCCAACATGCAAAACAGGAAAAAAGTGGAACCCAGTCTGGCTCGGAGCATTGCAACAGCGTATCCTGATACGATAAGCGCTCGCAATGGCAGAGAAAACTATTCAGGCAACCGCCGCTGAACCGGGGCTGAAAAGAGTACTGGGACTCTGGGATCTCGTGCTGGTGGGAATCATTCTGATTCAACCCACCGCGCCGATGCCGCTCTACGGAGTAGTAAGCCAGGAAGCGCGCGGGCACGTGGTCACCACGATCCTGTTTGGAATGGTCGCGATGCTCTTCACCGCGATCAGTTACGGACGGATGGCGCGCGTGTATCCCAGCGCCGGCTCTGCCTACACTTACGTCGGCCGGGAACTGCATCCCGCGCTCGGCTATCTCACCGGATGGAGCATGGTTTCAGACTATGTGCTGAACCCGGTGATTTGCACCATCTGGTGCAGCAAGGCTGCGGGCAATTTCATCCCGGAGATTCCTTACGCGGCGTGGGCTGTTTTTTTTGCTCTGCTATTCACCGGTCTTAATCTGCGCGGCATTAAATCAAGCGCGTCACTGAATCGATGGATGGCATTCGGGCTCGGTGTGGTCATAGTGGTCTTCTTCGCGGCTGCGGTGCGCTACATCCTGGGCTACCCGACACTCGATGCGAACCTTTTTCTGAAGCCTTTCTACGACAAAGCTACGTTTTCATGGGCCGCCGTATCAACCGGTACTTCCATAGCCGTGCTCACTTACATTGGCTTTGATGGAATCTCGACGCTCTCGGAAGAAGTCAAAAACCCTCGGCGAAATATCCTGCTGGCGACTGTGCTGGTTTGCGTGGTCACTGGTGTTCTCGCCGCAACCGAAGTCTATGCCGCCCAATTGATCTGGCCGGATTACAAGAATTATCCCGATGTCGACACGGCGTTCGTTCACATCGCGGGGCGTGCAGGCGGCGCTTCAATGTTCTTCGTCATGAATCTCGCGCTGTTGATTGCCACCATCGGCAGCGGTATGGGTGCGCACCTCGCAGCAGCCAGAATGCTCTACGGCATGGGTCGCGAAGACGCCATCCCAAAGCGCTTTTTCGGATTCGTTTCGCAGAACGGTGTGCCGCGCAACAACGTCCTGCTCGTCGGAGGACTGGCGCTTATCGGCGCATTCCTGATGAATTATCAGATGGGCGCGGAGTTGCTTAACTTCGGCGCTTTCATCGCATTCATGGGAGTCAATGCCGCGGCGTTCACGCATTATTTTGTGCGTGCGGAAAAGCGCAAACTCCTCGACGCGCTGATCCCTGTGCTCGGGTTTCTGATTTGTTTCTACATCTGGCTGAGCCTGCGCACTCCGGCCAAAGTCGTAGGTGCCGTGTGGCTACTGGCGGGTATAGCGTACGGTGCCTGGAAGACCGGCGGCTTTCGTCGCACCGCCGTCACCGCCGATCTATTTAGCGAATAAGGACATGACTTCATGAGCACACTGGCAATCCTGGGCGGCGAGCCTGTTCGCCGTAAGCCCTTCAGTCCCTGGCCGCAGTATCTGCCATCCGATATCGAACGACTGGTGAAGCAGGTGGAGAGCCGGCGTTGGGGCGGCTTTCCGTTGCCCAGCAAAATCGGTGGAGAGTTCGCGGCGCGCTTCGCGGAAATGCACGGCGCGAAATACGGACTTCTGCTCACGAACGGCACCATTTCGCTCGTGGTCGCATTGCAGGCTGCCGGAATTGGATTCGGCGACGAAGTGATTGTGCCGGCCTACACCTGGGATGGAACCGCCACTGCCGTTCTGTTCGCTGGCGGCGTGCCAGTGTTCGCCGACATCGATCCCGATACGTACTGCCTGAGCGTAGAATCCGTTCGGAAAGCGATCACTCCGCGGACTAGAGCGATCATGCCCGTGCACCTCGCGATGCGCTTCGCAGACATGGACGGTTTGCTGGAACTGGCAGCGCAACACGATCTCGTGATCATTGAAGACTGCGCGCACGCTCACGGGGGAGCCTGGAAAGGCAAGGGCGCCGGCGCCATGGGAGATATCGGCTCTTTCAGTTTCCAGGAAAGTAAACTCATGACCGCGGGCGAAGGCGGCATCGTGATTACCAACGAGCTGCGCTACTACGAAGCCATGCAGACCATCGTCAATTGCGGCCGTGCCAGCGTGACTGACGAATACGGAATCCAGATGCTCGGCTCCAACTATCGCATGACGGAGTTGCAGGCTTGTCTGCTGGTCGGGCAGTTGGAAATGCTTCCCGCATTCCGCGAAAAACGCAGCAAGCATGCAGCGCTGCTGAGTGATTTATTGGCAGGGATTGAAGGTGTGCTGCCATTACCCCCGCAACCCGAGATCACGCGCGAAACACTTTACACATACGTGTTTCAATACCGCCCGAACAGCACACCCGCGCCCTCTCGCGACTTGTTCGCGGCTGCACTCGAGGCGGAAGGCGTTCCCTGCGATGGACGTTTTTACGAACCCGTGTACAAGAGCGATCTATTTTACGCCACGCCGAGAAATTCTCCGCAACTCGTGATCGATCGTGAAACGCCCATCGATTATACGAGCGTTTGTTGCCCTGTTTCTGAACTCGCGGCATATCGCGAGGCGCTCTGGCTACCGCAGTTTGTACTGATCGGTGACGAAGAGGACGTGCGCGACGTCGCTCGCGCCATTGAAAAGGTTTCTGACAATCTGCCCGCACTTGCCGAGGCCGATCCGGCGCTCGCTGGAGCCAAGGCCATGGGCCGCGCTCAACGCGCCCGCTTTGAACGGCAGAAAAATTATTGAGGTCTACATGAAGGTGTTACTAGTTTTGACTGGCGCGTTGCTGGCCATGTTTCTGGCGGGCAGCGCGGCTTCCCCCGAGTATTCTCAACTTTGGGGACAGCGCGGCGAGAAGTGGACCGCAGCGGGACGACTGCCGGACTTCTCCTACGCGGGCTACCACAGCGGCGAAGATCCGCTTCCGGCAGCATCCACGAAAGTCGACGCGAATGTGCGTGACTTCGGCGCGAAGGGTGATGGCGAGCACGATGACACTGATGCATTCGTGAAAGCGATCGCATCCATTCAGAAAGGCACCGTCTTCGTACCTGCGGGCCGCTACAAGATTACTGGCATTCTGGAAATTCAAAAGAGCAACATCACTGTGCGCGGCGCTGGTCCGGAGAAGACGACACTGTACTTCCCCACCCCCTTGAATGAAATCCGTCCCAACTGGGGCGCGACCACGGGCGGCCAGCGCACTTCGAATTATTCCTGGGCCGGCGGATTTTTGTGGGTTCGGGGAGAAGGGTCCCGTCGTGTGCTCGCGACCGTGACGGCGGACGCGCAGCGTGGCGACACCGCCGTAACTGTATCGTCCGCGGCAGCATTGAAAGTCGGACAGCTTGTCAGAATCGCAATGCGCGACAATCCCGATAATTCACTGGCCAGCTATCTCTACTCCGGCGATCCCGGCGACACTACACAACTTAAAGGAAAAGCGAAGGCTGCGCTAGTCTCGCGCATCAACAGCATTTCCGGCAACGTGATTCAACTTCAACGTCCGCTGCGCTTCGACCTTCGCGAGCAGTGGCATCCGCAAGTCCTCGCTTTCGAACCCAAGGTAACGGAAGTCGGAATCGAAGATTTGCATTTTGAGTACCCGGCCATTGACTATGGCGGACACTTCACGGAGCTGGGATTCAACGCCGTTGCCTTCAGCGATGTCTCGCACTGCTGGGTTCGCAATATCCGCATTACGAATCCCGATAGCGGCCTGTTCATCGGCGGCACTTTCAACACAGTGCAAGGCGTCGTCATTGAGACCTCGCGCAAACCCAGCAAGCCGGATCGCTACGCAAGCGCGGGCCACCACGGCATCTACATACACGGCGAAGACAACGTCTTCACGCAGTTCGATTACCGCATGAGATTCATTCACGACATCTCCGTAAGCCAGAGCATCGGGAATGTAATCTCAAACGGCAAGGGCGTCGATCTGGCTTTCGATCACCATAAAGCCGTGCCCTATGAAAACCTCTACACAAACATTGACGTCGGTGCGGGCACACGTGTCTGGGCCTCTGGCGGCGGCAACGCGCTAGGTAAACATTGCGCCGCACGCGGCACTTTCTGGAACATCCGATCGCGGACGGCTTTCGCCTATCCGCGCGCCGACTGGGGTCCGGCGTCGATGAATTTAGTTGGGTTGAACGCGACAGAGCCGTCACTGCTTGAGCCTGCCGGTGTGTGGCGTGAGGCTATCCGCTCCGAGCAACTAACTCCGGCGAATATCCACGAGGCGCAACTCGCGAGGCGCATGCGTAAAAAGTAGTTCAATAAACATTAGGAGGGAATCATGGCGAAGGGACCAATGGGGCCGGATGTACTTCAGCAGTACCGGGAAGATGGTTACGTCATCGCGCGTGGCCTGTTTGATTCCGAAGAAATCGGGTTGCTGGGCCGCGCTGCGCGGGAAGACAAGGCGCTCGACGATCATTCGTTTGGCAGAGGGGACGCTGAGGGCGGCGTCATTCGACTCGCGCTATGGAATCATCCGGGCGAAAGTATCTACGGTATGTTCGCACGCTGTAAGTCGATTGTCGATACCGCGGAAATGCTGCTCGGCGGCGAGGTTTATCACTACCATTCCAAGATGATCATGAAGCAGCCGAGGGTCGGCGGCGCATGGGCGTGGCATCAGGATTACGGCTACTGGTATCAGAACGGCGTGCTGTTTCCATTACTCTGTAGCGCATTTGTTGCGGTCGATCGTGCGACTAAAGAAAACGGCTGCTTGCAGGTGCTGAAAGGATCGCATCTCGCCGGACGCATCGAGCACGTTCTTACTGGCGACCAGGCCGGCGCGGATCTCGAGCGTGTCGAGCAATTGAGCAAGCGACTGGAACTGGTCTATGTCGAGATGGAACCCGGCGACGTGGTTTTCTTCGATGCCAATCTGTTGCATCGCAGCGACCAGAATCATTCAGAGAATCCGCGCTGGTCTCTGATCTGCTGCTACAACGCTGCGCGCAACGATCCTTATAAGGAAGCCCATCATCCGCGCTACACACCTCTCCACAAAGTGGAGGACTCGATGATCAAGACCGTCGGCATGACGAGATTCGCGGATACCGTAGCCGATGTTGCCTGGCTCGATCCGGAAAAGGATGTCAGCGCAACAAGCCTCTCCGAAAAGAACGAACAATGATTCCGAACACGAATGATGGCAGCGCATCGGCGCCGCATCTGCGCTGCTATCTGAACCTGATGGCGTTGGAGGATCTGCCCACCGGACCGCACTCGCTGGAATCTATTCACGCCGCCGGTTATCGTGGCGTGCAATTCATCGAACCCGTGGCGCCCGCGCAGATCGCCGAGTGCCAAAAGTTGGGTCTTGGATGGGCAGGACTAGGGCGAGTCAACGAACCGCACGAAGCCGAGGAACTCGCAATCCGCTTTGCGGCCGAGGGCCTCGAGTGCGCCACACTACACGTTGGCTGGGGCTTGGAGGACGATCTCCAATCCGCGCGCCTGATTGAAGCAGTGCTGAAAGCATCGCGGCGCCACCGGGTTCCGCTCTATGTAGAGACGCATCGCGCGACTATTTTTCAGGATATGTGGCGGACCGTGGAGTTCGTGAAACGCTTTCCGGAGCTGCGCTTCAACGGAGATTTTTCACACTGGTACACAGGCCAGGAAATGGTCTACGGCGGTTTCGAGAAAAAGCTGGCGTTCATTCAGCCGGTCCTGGAGCGGGTCAGTTTCATCCACGGGCGCATCGGTGATCCGGGATCCATGCAGGTAGATATCGGAGACGGAGACGGCCGTAAGCATCCGTATGTAGATCACTTCCGTACGATGTGGCGCGCAGCGTTCGCGGGCTTTCAGGCGCGCGCCAACCCAGGCGATTACATCCTGTTCGTGCCCGAACTCCTGAGTCCAAAGATTTATTACGCGCGCTGCATTCCGCGCGAAAATGCGATCGAAGAATCAGACCGGTGGCAACAATCCCTGGTACTGAAACGAATCGCGGAAGAGTGTTTTTCATGAAATTAAAAATAGCGTTAGGCATGCTCGCCGCTGCGCTGTTGTTCGCGGCGGACACGAAGAACAGCACCCCCACGATCTTTATGGCGGGCGATTCCACCATGGCGAATAAGCCAGTGATCACGCCCTATCCGGAACGCGGTTGGGGTCAGTTGCTCTCGCTCTATTTCAAACCCGGCGTGCGCGTCGATAACCGCGCGAAGAACGGACGGAGTTCGAAGAGCTTTCGCGACGAGGGCATCTGGCAAACGATTCTCGACAACATGCAACCCGGTGACTTCGTCATCATTCAATTCGCCCACAATGACGAAAAAGCGGAAGACGCCAAGCGTTACGCGGACCCGTCGGGAGCCTTCAAGAAGAACCTGGCGCAATTCGTTCAGGATGTACGCGAGCGCAAAGGCAAGCCGATTCTGGCGACGCCTATCGCCCGGCGTGCTTTTGACAAAGCAGGAAAGGCGCGCAATACGCACGGCGAGTACCCGGCCTCGGTTCGTCACGTCGCGGCCGAACTTCAGGTTCCGCTGCTCGAGATGACTACTCGTAGTGAAGATCTGCTGAGCAAACTGGGTCCGGAGCCATCCAAAAAACTCTTTGTCTGGACCGAACCAGGCGAGTACGAGGCGCTACCGGAAGGCCGAAAGGACGACACCCACCTCAACTCACTGGGAGCCAGCCGCATCTGCGACCTCGCTGTGGATGAAATGAAGAAAGCCGCTCCTGAACTCGCAACGTGGCTGCTCTCCAAATGATATGAGAACCTTTGTCCTTGCACTCACACTCGCTGCCGCATGCGGCGCAGCGGATTTCGAAGTGTTGCCCGGCCAGCGCATCCTGTTGAAGGGTGACAGTATCGTCAAAGGCTACGCGTTCGGCAATTATACCGATCCGTCTCCGCTGCGCACGCTTTACGAGATCATGGGAATCCTGCTGAAGGACAATCTGTCCGCAGCACCGGCGGTGCATCGCATGCCGCTAATCTGGGAGGGTGCGAATCCGGACGGCTCACCCAAGACCGTCGATAGCGCCGCCGGTGAAATCAAGCGGAACATTCGCCAGGGCGACCTGCGTCCAGGCGATTGGCTGATCTTCGAAGATGCGGGCCAGATCGACTTGATAGCCCAACCCGCCCCCGCTTCCATTCGCAAGAACATGTACCGCAACTATCGCAAGATGCTGAGGGACATGGTGCTGGAGGCCGAGACGGCGGTTGGGCGCGATCACATCGTCTTGATGACGATGTTCGATTACAACCCGGCGTACGCGTTCTGCGCATGGGATGCGCCGCTCGATGACGGCGTGCATTCTGCCAACGATGCGATTCGCGACGAAGCGACGGCGCTTGGCGTGCGCAGTCCTCGACATGAACGCAGTCATGGACCGCGCACACAAATACGTGCAAGCGCGGGGTTGGGGTCGCATGGTGGGGCTCGACGGCATCCACCCAAACGTGTACGGCAACAGCGTAATGGTGTTTGCAATTCTTCGCGCGCTTGGGCGCAGACATCGAGTACTGGAAACTCGACGGGTTGCATCCGCCCTTGCTCGCCGCAAAGGATATCTGGGGATTTGAAAAGAACCCGACAGCCGAGCAACGCGTCACAATTTTGCGCGATCTGCGGGACATCGTCGCCAACACAGCCAACCTGACCACAACACCCGTCATTCCCCGAACTTTAATCCGCCACGGCCGCGTTCTGGATCACCCCACCACTCAACCGGAAGGCACGTCGAAAACCGTCAGCTACGAAATCGGCAAGCTGTTTCAGTTGGATCAGGAAAACGTGCTACTTACGGCGAGCTTGCGTGAGATGGGCGGTCACGACTTCGCGGTTGGTAATGATGGCGTGGTCTTCAGCAAGCTCAGCGAGATCCTCCCTGCGCGTGCGTTTGCGATCAATCGACTCGATCCCAGCTATAAATTGAAGGTCACCGGCGCACCCGCGGTGCTCGCGAAGTTTCCGATCAATGGTGGATTTCTGCCATTGGGTACAGGACTACCCGGCGCTGGTTCCGGTTTCTTTCTGTCGACCGCATCCGCTTTTGCAGCCGACCGCACTGACCATTTGACGAAAGGCGAGCAGTTCGTCGAAATCATGCAGGTTCGCTGGAACGGCAAGAAACTCACAGTAACCAAAGATGAATTGCCGGAGCCTTGGCGTTCGCAACTCAACAACATCGGCTTCAACTGCCTGCTCGAAAACGGTGCGTTCCTTTGCCCGCTGATTTCGCCCGATGGCGTTTCCGTCACGCGCTTCGAATACGTCAACAAAAAATGGAAGCCCACTGCGCAGGGAAAACCGTTCGCCATCAACAAACCGGAAGTCGAGGCCTCGCTCCGCAAAGATGGCGATCACTATCTCGTGTACACGCGCGGCACCCGTGATGCCCGCGGCAGAGTCTATCGTTCGCTCGATGGGCTCAACTACTATTTCGTTTTCGATCATTGGAACTGGACCGTACCGCAGGGTTTTAATCAGCGTCTCGACGGCAGTTTCTACGTCGCCACAAATACTGGACCGGGTTGGCTGCGCAATCCTTTAGTCGCTTTCACTCTCCGAGGGCAGAGCTTTGTCGATCCCGTAATCATCCACGACGTGAAGCAGATCTGCGACGACAAAGGCGCTGAGGTCCCGTTCGCAGATCACGGGGTGGGAGAGAACGTCACACTGGAAGGACGCCGCCGACACTTGCTCCTCTATCGCGTCTGCGACCTGAAGGAGACGAATGGCAAGGGTGCCCCGCCGACTCCGCAGACCGGGTTGTATCTCGCGGAAATGGAGTCGCCGAAATGAAGCGCCGCAGTTTTCTCCAACTCTCAGCAGCCGCATTACTCAGCCGTCCCGCGCTTGCTGCGGAGAGCCGAAAGCTGTTTCTGTTTGCCGATTGGTTCCACGTCAAGAAAGGCGATCTGGCTGTGACGCTCGACCCGGAGCGAATCTCAGCAAACGGCAGGAAGTTGCTCGAAACGTACGCTCGCGATTTCAACAAGAAGTTCGATCAGACCAGGCACGGGTTCCAGCGCGTCGACATTCCTAACGGCATTCGCATCGTGCCTGAAATCGCGGAAAAGACGCAGCCGTGGTTGAAGGCCGACACCGCTCGGGAACGGACAATCTCCGGCGCTAGCGTGATCTTCGATGAAGGCCGCTACCGCTGCTGGTATAACGCACAACTGCACGCCACAGAAACGAAATTCGCTGTCGATCAGGAACGCTCGATGGAAGTCAGCGGTGCCGCACTGGCGTACGCGGAAAGCAAAGACGGCATCGCGTGGACGAAGCCCTCGCTCGGAATCCTCTCGTATAAAGCCTCGAAGGATAACAACCTCGTCAGCCCAGACAGCGTCAGTTCTTCCATTTTCCGCGACGATCATGGACCGAAGGAAGAGCGCTACAAAGCCTTCCACTTTGCTGAAGTTTCGAAGGAAGGTCCGTCGAACACGCGTTACGGTCTCTACGGAATGTCATCGCCGGACGGCTATCATTGGACGAAGAATCCGAAGCCACTCATCCGTTATTTTTGTGACACGGTAAACGTCCCGTCATGGGATCCTGAACTGCGTAAATACGTCGGCTTCTTTCGAAATCACATCAACGGACGCTCCATCTCTTACGCCGAAACCGAGGACTTCTGGAACTGGCCCATGCCGCAGCCGTTATTCTATCCGGGGCCAATGGATTCGCCCGCCGAGGACTATTACACGAACTGCTACACGCGTTACCCCGGAGACCCTTCGCTCCGGCTTCTGTTTCCTGCGATGTATCACCACGACACTGATCTGGTCAACGTCCGCATGGCGCTGAGTCGCGATGGACGCGGCTATCAGTGGAGTTCGCTCGATCCGGTCATCCGCAACGGTGCGAGTGGAGCATGGGATGCCGGTTCGATCTACGCGAATCCCGAGTTGATGCATCTTCCCGATGGCCGTCTTGCACTGCCGTACCTGGGCTACAACACGACACACAACGAAGCTCTGGTTCAGGACTTTTTACGGAGACTACCCGAGCGCCACCGGTGTTGCCTGGGCGACATGGAAGGACGCTCGGCTCGCAGGCATTCAGGCCGACACGTTCGGCGAATTCACAACTAACTCCGCGCAGTTCGATGCCACACGTATTCAAGTCAATGCGCGCACAAGCAAGGTCGGCAGCATCGAAGTCGAGTTGCGTCAATCCGGCAAACCTGTAGAGGGCTACAGCTTCGCCGATTGCGTTCCGTTCCGCGGCGATGAGGTTTGGGTGGATTGCCGCTGGAAGGATAAGAACACCGCCGCGCTGCGTGGCAAGAGATTCGAACTCGGAATTCGTATGCACAGCGCAAAGATATTCGCCTATCGTTTCGCGTAGGCGCTGACTACGGCGTCCTCAAATTCCACGCGCGTACCGCCGGGAATTCTCCATCAAAGCCCAGAATGCAAATCGCAGCAGTCTCGAGCGCCAGATGCCGTCCCGCCTGCGGAGCCATTCCCAGAAACTGGGAGGCGAAAATCCGCAGAAAATGGCCGTGCGAGAATAGCGCCACTTCCGCGCCATCCCCAGGCAGAGTCGCGATGACGCCGCGCGCCCGCGCCGCAATCTCATCCGGCGATTCGCCGCCCGGCACCGGACCATTCCAGATCGTCCAGCCGGGAATTCGTTCACGAATCTGTTCCTGCGTGAAGCCGGTACATTCGCCGTAATCCCATTCCATGATGTCCGGCTCCATCTTCGCGACATCCAGATAGCCGGCCAGTTCGCAGGTGCGTTTCGCACGCTGCAGCGGACTGCACAACACGAGATCGAATGAGCGGCCGGCCAGAGCAACTGCGGCAGCGCGGGCTTCCTCTTCACCGTTGGGCGTGAGTGGCAGATCATAGCGGCCGCTGTGTTGGCCGCTCAAAGACCACTCGGTTTCACCATGTCGGATCAGCCAGATCCGGCTCGGGTTGCTCATTCGAAAAACCTCCAGAATTTCTGAAGGTACCACGAGAATCGTCCTCCACTGGGCCAGACCAGATAAACTTGATGTTTCGGAACTCATATGGCCCCCTTAACATCCTTCACGCACCCCAAAGACGAAATCCTGCAAACAATGGAGCGGATTTACAACTACCGCATGACCACTACCTCCGGCGGCAACATCTCCATACGCGAGGAAAACGGGGAGATCTGGATCACGCCCGCGCGCGTTGATAAAGGCAATCTGCGGCGCGAAGACATGGTTTGCATGCGCGGAGATCAGGTCATCGAAGGACGTCATCCACCATCATCGGAATACCCCTTTCACGTTGCGATCTACGATGCCAGACCGGACCTGCGCGCGATTGTGCATGCCCACCCCGTCGCCTTGGTGGCCTTCAGTGTCGTGCACCGAGTGCCCGATACACGCCTTTTCCATCAGGCGCGCCACGTCTGCGGCGAGGCCGGCTTCGCCGATTACGAACTGCCCGGAAGCGCGGCACTCGGAGTGAAAGTCGCAGCCATCTTCATGCTGGGCTTCGATTCCGTGATCCTCGAGAATCATGGAGTGGTCACCGGCGGTGTCAGCTTGCAGGATGCCTTCCACCGCTTCGAAACGCTCGAGTTCGCCGGCAAAACTGTAATCAAAGCGAGCATCCTTGGCGACGTGCGCTACCTCGATGATGAAGCGCTCGATTTGCCCGAGACGCTCGTTGCCGAGGTGCCTATGTTCGACCGCGCCGCGCCCACCAGTTCCGAGAAAGAGGCTCGCCAAAAGTTGTGCGAGTTCGTTCACAGAGCTTACCGCCAACGACTGTTTATCAGCACGCAAGGCAGTTTTTCCGCGCGCCTCGACGAGACTTCTTTTCTGGTCACGCCCTATCGCGTCGATCGAGGCTCGCTGGAACCGCGGGACCTGGTGCTGGTGCGGGATGGTCGTGCAGAGGCCGGGTCCTTGCCCAGTCGCGCTACCGTGGTTCACGCCGCAATCTACCAACGGCACCCGCAGTCGGCGCCATCATCAACGCCTATCCCGTGAACGCAACCGCGTTCAGCGTGTGCGGCGCGCCCTTTGACAGCCGTATCATTCCGGAGAGTTACGTCGTACTGCGCCACGTGGGCCGCGCGCCTTACGGACTTCAGTTCGAAAACCCCGACGCAATCGCGCGCATGATCGCGGTCGATCAGCCCTCAGTGCTGCTTGAAAACGATGGCGTGCTCGTGACTGGCTCCAACATCCTTGAGGCCTTCGACCGCCTCGAGGTTTTGGAATCGACCGCCGAGGCCATCATCAACAGCAAGGCAATCGGAATGCTCGCACCCATGCCTGACAGCGTCATCGACGAATTGGATCGCGTTTTTCTGGGCAAGCCCGCGGCATGATAGCCTTTGTTCATTGAGAGTTCCTGGGACCCTACTGCTGCTGGCGCTTGCGCTGCCCGCTACACCTGCGGAGCAACGCTACGCCGAAAGGTCTGCCCTCTCCCTCGCTGGAACAACGCGACACTCTCGTGGTTAGGATTGGGACGACTTTGAAAACGGCCATTTGCGGTGGGACCCATATCAGCTGCACCCGCGCCTGTCCGCCCAGCTCAATCGCGATGAGTATTCAGCAAAGCTGGGCGACCTTCTGAACATACACATCAATGCCGGGCACGCACTGCCGGCCGATGGTGCGGGCGGCGAGGGTTTCGACAACGCTGCCGAGACGCTGTTCCTCTCACCCATTCATGCAGAGAAATACCTCGAAGCCGCGCGACAGACTTTGGCCTACGGCGCGCGGAATCCGACGAATAAACTGCAGCGGCACTACGCGCTGCCAGCCACAAAGCAAAGCCAGCTTCTTATCCGCCGCGCACCGGTCCTCTGATGCGCGGTAAATGGGTGATGGAACAAAATTCTCGGAACGCCACCACCTCCTCCTCCCCCGGACATTCACGCACTTCCCGAAAACAGTGCAACGGCGTCTGCGCCAGTTGTCACAACCGCATGGACCCGGTTTCGGTCTGGAAAATTACGACGTGCTCGGGCGCTGGAGGACGCAGGACGAAGGCAAGCCCAAAGACACGCAAGGCGTTCTGGCGGACGGCCAGAGCTTTGATGGACCGGACCAGCTCAAGAAAGTCCTGCTTGGTAAGAAGGATCTGTTCGTAACGAATCTAACGTCGAAGATGTTAGCTGCGCTGGGACGAGGCCTCACAATCGAAGACCAATGCACGGTCGGGCAGGTCGTCAATCAACTCGCGAAAAGCGATTACAGCGCTCACAAGCTGATTCGGAAATTGTATTGAGCAAGCCCTTCTGGTACCAGCCGGGCAAACAGGAGAAGACCCGATGAGCATCCACCCTTTTACGATTGTCACGCCGGACGGTGCAGCGCCACTCACTTGGCTTGCATCACGATTCGAAAAATCTGGGCGCCGTATTTTTCGGCGATGGCCAACCCGACTCCCGGAAGTTCGATCAATTCCCTGGTCGTCTGTGGACGCCGCTCAGCGATTGCCTGCAACGTACGATCGGTCAGGATTCGGAACGCAGGCACCGCTTTGCGTTTTGCCTCTGCCATACGCCAGGCTCGCAGTGCCTTCTCGACGGGATCCTCGACGGCAGCCTTGGAGCGCGTTTTCTTCGGTGCGGCGGCCGCTTTCTTTTTCGAAACTTTGCCCTTCTTCACCCGTGCTTCGACTTCGATTTCGACCGGAATCAGAATCGGCGTCGAGGCATCCGCCTGCTGGCCCGCGGGCGTAATCCGGGCTTTGCGGTACTCAATGCGCTTCCCGTCTTTCTCGAAAGTTTCGTTAGCGATTTGGATCAGTCCGCAGCGTGCCAGTGCGCCCAGCAATTCCTCAAGCGCACGCCGCTCCACCGATCCATCGCCAAAGACCTGTGTATAAAGACGGCCAGTCGCCATCGCATCGGTATGCTTTAGCGCATCCAGAATTCGCACGGCCTGCGCGCGCTCTTTGTCGCTCGCCGGACGTGAACTCTGTGCCACTGTCCCTTCCGGATCGCAAAAGTCGCACATGCCGCAGCGCCCGTGCGAATCCGCAACATCGCCGAAGTAGCGCACCAGTGTAGTCATGCGGCACGCAGCAACATCACCGTACGCGAGCATGCGCTCGAACTGCGCCATCTTGTGCTCGCGCTGCGCCACATACGATTCGCGCCAGTCGGCAATTCCGCGACTCAGGTTCTCGGCGTAATCGACGACCGCGCCGCCGTGAATCCAGAGCTTTTCCATCGCGATATCGAAGGCCTCTTCCGCGAGGCGGCTACGGATCAGCACCGCTTCCTTGGGCTGCGGATTTGCTGTGAGGCAATTGAAAATGCGCTCCACCACTGAGGGGTCCGGATAGTCGCGCTCATGGAAGAAATCGTGCGTGTAGCGATCCGCGTAGGAGTGCATCAGGATCGCGCGCGAAGGCGCACCGTCGCGACCCGCACGCCCAATCTCCTGGTAGTAACCCTCCAGGCTGCCCGGCAGTGCTGTGTGCAAAACCGTGCGCACATCGGCCTTGTCGATCCCCATGCCGAACGCGGTCGTGGCGACGATCACCTGCAGTTTGCCGGCCTGAAATCTGGACTGCACATCCTGGCGCCGGGCACCCTCAAGACCCGCATGATAGGCCGCCGCTGGGAAGGCATGGTTCAACAACTCGGCGAGTGTTTCGGCGTCCTTGCGCTTCGGCGCATAGACGATTGCGGGCCTGCGCGCCTCGTCATCCAGTACGTCGCGCACGAGCGCAAAACGACTCGCGGGCGGAGCCTTCACAACTTCGATCGCAATGTTGTCACGCCGAAAGCCGTGTATGAAGCGGCGCGGCACTTTCAAGTTCAATTGCTGTCGCGATATCGTTCTGCACGCAGCGGCGTCGCGGTGGCCGTCAGTGCAATCACCGGAGCCGGCCGCAGCAGCGGCAAGTGCTCGCCGATCCGCCGATAATCCGGACGAAAATCGTGGCCCCACTGCGAAATGCAATGCGCTTCGTCGATTGCGATTAGACAGGGTTTGCGCTTCGCCAGCATCTCCGGAAAACCCTGCACGCGCAGACGTTCCGGCGCAATGAACAGAAAATCCAGACTGCCTTCCAGATAGGCTTTGCAGACCTCGCGCGATTCGGCGCGATCGCGGTTCGAGTGGATCCGCTCCGCCGCAAAGCCACGCGCCTGCGAGTGTCGCAACCTGGTCTTCCATCAGCGCAATCAGCGGACTGATCACGAGCGCAGTGCCGCCGCGCTTGACCGCGGGCAACTGATAGCACAGCGATTTGCCCGAGCCTGTCGGCATCACCAGCAGCACGTCATCGCCGGCTGTCAGCGACTGGCAGACCGCTTCCTGATTCGCGCGAAAAGCATCGAACCCAAATCGAGTTTTCAAGAGTTCCTGCAGGCTGCCGCTGTTGTCCTGCGGAATTCCGTTCGACGAACTGCGGAACGCAACCAGACGCGGCGGCGGAGGCAACACGCGCTTCTCCTTGGAGTTCAGGGCGCCGGCTTTGCCCACCACGTCGCGCGACGTAATCTTCGATGCCCTTCATGAACGGAGCCAGTTGCGCCTGCCCGCGCTCGATGCGCTTGAGGTAGGCTTCCCATTGTCCCGTCATCGCCGGGCTCTTCACTTCTGGGTGCACGACATCGATCAGCGCAATACCTTTGTCCGTCGCTTCCAGGCTCTTGCCGCTGCGCACAATGAAGTCGCGCTTCAACAACACTTCGATGATCTGCGCGCGCGTGGCTGGCGTGCCCAAACCGCTCTCTTTCATCGCATCGGAGAGCTCTTTGTCGTCGAGCGTCTTTCCCGCCGTCTCCATCGCCGTCAACAGCGTGCCTTCGGTCAGCCGCTTGGGAGGCCGCGTCTTTTTTCGAATCGCCTCTGCGCGAGCACGTCCTGCGCCTGGCCCTCTTCGAGCGCCGGGGGCAGCTTCTGTCCTTCTTCTTCGCCCTCGTCGCCGCCTCTTCGCCCGCCTTTGGCTTCTTGCGCTTGCGCTCTTTGCCGCCGCCGATGTCGAGGACTTTCCAGCCTTCCTGCTGAACCGCGGTGCCGCTCGAATGAAAGCGATCCTCCACGCTGCTGCGCACCAGCGTGATCACGTTTGTCACGGACCAGATGTGATCCTCATGCCACGCCGATAGCAATCGCCGGCAGATCAAATCGAAAATCTTTTGCTCATCCGGTCCCAAGCGCTTCCTTCGACGACACGCCCGTCGGGATAATCGCGTGGTGATCGCTGACTTTGGCATCGTCGACAAAGCGCCGCCCCAGCGGACGTTCGCCGGTGCCGGGCGCGAGCAGCTCCTGATAACGCGGCGCGATCGCACTCACAATTTTCGGGAGCGTCCGCGCCACGTCAGCCGAGAGATGACGACTGTCCGTGCGCGGATAGCTGATCAGCTTGTGGCGCTCATAAAGCGCCTGCGCCATGTCGAGCGTGTGTTTGGCGCTGAAGCCGTACAGCCGGTTCGCGTGGCGCTGCAGTTCCGTCAGGTCGTACAGAAACGGCGGCGGCATGCGGCGCGTCTGCGCTTCGATCTTCTCGATCTGCGCCGTGCCGCCGCGCACGCGCTCGATGATCGCGCTTGGCCTCTTCCGCATCCACCGCGAGCTCTTCGCGCGCGTCCATCGGATCGACACCCGCCCGAAACCAAGTGCCCTCGTACTCGCTGCGCCTGCTCGTGCGAGAAGCGTCGCCACGACATTCAGGTAATCTTCCGGAACAAACTCGCGGATCGCGAGTTCGCGTTCCACCACCATCGCGAGCGTCGGCGTCTGCACGCGGCCCACGGAAAATTCCTCGTTGCACGCCAGCGTGTACGCGCGCGAGAGGTTCATGCCCACGAGCCAGTCGGCACGACTGCGACCGCGCGCCGCATCGGCCAGGTGATCGTATTCGCTCGCCCTCGCGCAAGTTTGGCGAAACCCGCCGCGAATCGCATCCGGAGTGAGCGACGAGATCCACAACCGCTGCACCGGCTTATCGCATCCTGCGGCCTCGTAGATGTAGCGGAAGATCAGTTCGCCCTCGCGGCCCGCGTCAGTCGCGCAGATCACGCTGCTGACGCGCGGGGAACTCAGGATCTTGCGGACGACCTCGAACTGGTCCTTGGTGCCGTCGCCCACAACCAGCGGCCATTGACTCGGGCAGCATCGGGCAGTTGATCGCGCCGCCAGGACTTTCCACTCCGGGCGGATCTCATGCGGTTGCGCCAGCGCCACCAGATGGCCGATCGCCCACGTGACAATGTAACCACCGCCATGCAGGTACCCCTCGCCACGCGTGGTCGCTCTTAGTTCTCGTGCAATGTCGCGCGCCACCGAAGGTTTTTCGGCAACAATCGCAACGCTGGTCTGCGACGCCATTCTATTTAACGATACCAACTGCGCATCAGCGCAGGAGAAATGACGTCAATCCGCCTGCTGCGAACATCACTGCAAAGCCCGCGGCCACTCGCAGTGCAAAGGAAAAACCGCCGGAAGTTGCTGCCAGTACGGTCTTCAGCACGGCATTCGAGATCAATGCTGCGAGCACTGCGATGAGAGCGTCATTCAGTGATACACGCTGGGTTCCGAATAATTCCGCAACCGACACGGTGACAGCATCGACATCAACAGATCCACCGACAACGCTGGTCAGAATCACTGCCTGCCCGCCGAAGTTCGCAGCCGCCGCTTTGGAGATAAACACAATTGCCGCAAATAGTGCGCCGAATTTCAAGGCCGGCCAAAGACGGAACGGGTTTCCGAGAGTGAATTCCGGCTGCGGCGCAGACCCTTCGCCCTTTTGCCAAAGCAGGTACGCAAAGATCAGCCCCGCTAATGTCATCGCGGCCAGAATCGGGATGCTGGACTGGGCCAGGGTGGGGTTTATCGCATACAGCAGCACCAGGATTCTCGGGAACTGCACCGCATTCGCCAGCACAGTGGCCTGCCAATAACTGCGTAAACATTTTGGATCGTCACGCGTTGCGCGCGCGAAAGACAGTGTAGCTGCAGTGGTCGAAGCCAGCCCGCCCAGGACGCCCATCAGCGGAATGCCGCGGCCCGAACCAAGATACTTTTGCAAAAAGTATCCGAGATAGGAAATGCTCGTCACCAGGATGACGAACACCCAGATCTTGCGCGGCGAGAAGAATCCAAATGGCCCGAAATCGCCTTCGGGCAGAATCGGATAGATGATAAAAATCAGCGCCAGAAATCGCAGCGTGTCGCTAAATTCAATTTCCGTGATCCCTTCGCGGATCAGCTTGTGCAGGTTCTTCTTGGCTTCGAGCAGCGCGACCAGCACGATCGTTGTCGCAATCGCGAGCGTCGCGCCGTTTTTGAAGGGTTCGTAAGCTGTCAGGAAGCCGAGGCAGAACGTTGCAACAGCAGCCAGTTCCGTAGTGACGCCCCGCTCGGGGTCGCGGACTTCAAGCGCATGCGCCAGGACGAACGCAGTAATTGCGATCAGCGCAGCGACAGTCAACCACGGAAGCTGCAGCACCGCGCAGATGCCCCCGCTTAGCGCGATCAGGACAAAATCGCGCACACCCGCATGTCGCGCGGGTTCGCTACGCTGCACTCCTTCGCGCTGTATGCCGACCAGTAACCCGATCAGCAGTGCTTCCGCGATCGATTGAAACACAAACCGTAAATCCATCGCCGGCGCCATCGGCCTCCGTCTCTAGCGTATTTCAGAAAACGGCAACGGAGAGAGGATCGAGTTCGTGATGTTGGAAACGATTTCGGGATCAGACAGTCCCGGAGTTGCGCGCAACTTCTGCCATTCCGGCGAGCCGCCAAATGCCTTCCAGTTTTTCTCGCGAGCAGCCAGGTCGTCGAACGCGACCATGTACGTCAGGTTCGGCATATTGCGCCCAAACAGCGTCTCGCCGAAGAAGACCGGCACCAAGCCGTACTGGCGGAATATTGCGATCTCGCCGTTATCGAACATTCCGATTTTCTTGCGCAGCGAAACGACGTTGTTGGACTCGTACACGCGCAGCTCGAAAATCCGATTCGACTTGCGGCCCTCGGTGGAAGGCACTTCGATCCCAGGCAGACTATCGAAGCCACGCAGCAGGCTGGATTCCATGCGTACGTACGGGGTGGGCGACGCAGCCAGCATCGCATCACGCGATTTCAGATACTCCGCATCCACGACCAGCTTTGCCGACACGCTTTCCATGGTGGCGAAATCCGCGAAGTTCGTCACTTCCATGAGGAATGGCCCATCCGGCGCGATTAGGCCCGTGAACACTCCTACCGGACCTGCACCCGCGCGTTTCAGCGCTGGGATGCGGCCTTTCGCGATGTGCTCGCTCAGAATCTGGCGCTGATTGACAGCACCATTTCGCAATTTGTACTGGCGGATTTGAATCAAGGACTTCTTGGCGGGAGCGGCGACGGCGGCGCCTCCTACAACGGCGGCCACTGACGCAGCCTTCACGAGATTTCTGCGGGTCATGTTGTGACTTTACAACAAAGCACCGCGCCCGGACTACTTCTTTGTTTTGAACTGTGTGATCGGGACACGAACCACCGGAATCAGGCTGTTCCTGCTTTCCGGCTCAGGCGGACGGTTCCGCGCTGCCAGTTCGGCGTTCAGCGTATTGACGAACTCTTCGATCTGCTTCTGCATCTGCGCCATCTTTTCGCGCATGTTCAAAACGATCTCGACACCTGCGAGGTTCACTCCCAGTTCCCGCGTCAATTGCAGGATCACTTCCAGGCGTTCCAGATCTTCGTCGGTATAGAGCCGGGTGTTGCCTTCCGAGCGT
Organism: Bryobacteraceae bacterium; assembly: GCA_963793625.1. GTDB lineage: Bacteria > Acidobacteriota > Terriglobia > Bryobacterales > Bryobacteraceae. The sequence continues at coordinate 416,795 of CAWCAT010000004.1, forward strand.
GAAGGCTTCAATAGGCCCTCGCGTTCATACAGCCGCAAAGTTTGAGGATGCACCTGATACTGCTCCGCCACCGCGGAGATCATGTAGCCGGCTTTCTTTCCCTTCGCCATCGCTTTATACCTTTGCCCAGATCTCGGCCCGCGGATCGTCGGGGTGCAGCTTGCCTAATTCCCGCAGAATCTCACGCGTCCGCTCATCGTTTGCCGGAGGCGCGGCCAAGGCAACTTCTACGATCTGATCGCCGCGCTGATCCTTCCGGGCATTGTACACGCCCTTCTCCCGCAAACGAAATTTTTGTCCATTCTGCGTACCCTGCGGAATTTTCAGCAGCGCACGTCCGTCGATCGTCGGCACTTCAATTTTCGTTCCGAGCGCCGCTTCCCAGACCGTGACGGGAACTTTGATGTGGATGTCGTCGCTCTCGCGTTCGAAGAACGGATGGGGCTCAACCCGAAGCGTAATATACAGATCGCCCGCAGGCGCGCCTGCCGTACCCGCATTGCCCTTCCCCGCAACACGCAGGCGGGAACCCGTCCGTGTGCCTGCCGGAATACGGACCTCGACTGTTTCCGCGTGTGCGATGCGTCCCTCGCCATGGCATGCTGGACAGGCGTTCTTCAATCTGCCCGCTCCGCCGCAGCGCTGGCATGTCAAATTGAAACGCATGGCCCCAGCCATTTGCGTAACGTTGCCCGTGCCATTACATTCCGGACAAACCGAACTCTGTCCGCTGCCGGAGCCCGTGCCGCGGCAGTGCGCACAAGCATCCTGACGATTAATATTCAGCCGAACCTGCGTACCCTTGATGGACTGCCAGAAATCGATATTCAGCCCATATTCCAGGTCGGTGCCTTTTTCAGCTTCGCGCGATTCGTGCTGCCCCTCCCCGCCCTTGAAAAACTGGCTGAAGAGGTCGCGGAATCCTCCACCAAGCCCGGCACCCGCTCCGGCGCCTGCTCCGCCAGCGCCACGCGCATTCGTAAAATCGGAAAAATCGAAACCGCCGAAGTCCATATTGTGGGGACGTCCGGCGCCTGCACCCGGACCCGCACCGGGCGGAAAGCCCGAATCCGAATAGAAGCCGTACTGGTCATACATCTGCTTCTTCTTCGGATCACTCAGGATGTCGTACGCCTCCTGCACCTTACGAAAACGCTCCTCGGCGGACTTGTCGCCAGGGTTCACGTCCGGATGGTGTTTGCGCGCAAGCTTCCGGTAAGCCTTCCGAATCTCATCCTCGGAAGCGCCCCGGGCCACGCCAAGACTTGCGTAATAATCCTGTTGGGAAGCCATGGAAGCACTCTGGGGTGCGGATGAACGCCGATAACCTCACCGGCGTTCACCCGCAACTCTTATTTATTTCTTCTTGTCGTCAACATCGACGAATTCAGCATCGACCACATTGTCCTTCGGCTTGCCTTCGTCCGCACCGGCGCCATCACCTGATGGACCGGCACCCGGACCCGCAGAAGCCTCAGGCCCAGGACCACTTGCGCCGGCCTTGGCATACATCGCCTCCGCCAGTTTGTGGCTCGCCTGCGTCAGCTTGTCCTTGCTCGCATTGATCTCTTCGAGCGTACCCGAAGCAACAGCCTTGCGAGTTTCCTCAAGTGCGCTTTCGACGTTCTTCGCGTCCGCATCGCTGATCTTGTCGCGATGCTCCTTGAGCATTTTATCTACGTTGTAGATCATCGCGTCCGCCTGATTGCGCGCCTCGATGGTCTCTTTCTGCTTGCGATCTTCAGCCGCGTGCGCTTCCGCATCACGCGCCATCTTATCGACCTCATCCTTGCTCAGACCCGACGAAGAAGTGATCGTGATCTTCTGCTCGTTGTTGGTCGCCTTGTCTTTCGCCGTGACATTCAGAATGCCGTTGGCGTCGATATCGAAAGTGACCTCAACCTGCGGAATGCCGCGCGGAGCGGGTGGAAGATTGCCCAACTGGAACACGCCCAGCAGACGGTTGTGCGCCGCCATCGCGCGCTCACCCTGGTACACCTTGATCTCGACCGACGTCTGGTTGTCGGATGCGGTAGAGAACACTTCGCTCTTGCGCGTCGGAATCGTCGTGTTGCGCTCAATCAGCTTGGTGAACACACCGCCCAGCGTCTCGATGCCGAGCGACAAAGGCGTCACGTCGAGCAGCAGCACGTCCTTGACTTCGCCGCCCAGAACGCCACCCTGCACCGCTGCGCCGATTGCCACAACCTCGTCCGGGTTCACACCCTTGTGCGGTTCCTTGTTGAAAAGGTCACGCACCATTTGCTGGACTTTCGGAATACGCGTCGAACCACCCACCAGAACGACTTCGTTGATCTGCGCGGGCGTTACGCCTGCATCCTGAATTGCCTGCTTGCACGGACCCACAGAACGCTGCAGAATATCGTCAACCATCTGCTCGAAACGCGTGCGTCCCAACTTCATCACCAGGTGCTTTGGACCGCTCGCATCGGCAGTGATAAATGGCAGGTTGATTTCGGTTTCCAGAAGTGTGGAAAGCTCGATCTTGGCCTTCTCGGCAGCTTCCTTCAAACGCTGCAACGCCATCTGATCCTTCGACAGGTCGATGCCGTTCTCTTTCTTGAATTCCGTGATGATCCAGTCGATGATGCGCTGGTCGATGTTGTCGCCGCCCAGGTGCGTGTCACCGTTGGTCGACTTCACTTCCACGACGCCGTCGCCGACTTCCAGAATCGAAATGTCGAACGTGCCGCCGCCGAAGTCATAAACCGCAATGATTTCGTTCTTCTGCTTGTCCAGGCCGTAGGCCAAAGCCGCCGCCGTCGGTTCGTTGATGATGCGTTTGACGTCGAGGCCGGCGATTTTGCCTGCATCCTTGGTCGCCTGACGTTGCGCGTCGTTGAAGTACGCCGGAACCGTAATCACTGCCTCGGTGACTTTCTCACCCAGATAGGCTTCCGCCGCTTCCTTCAGCTTGCCCAGGATCATGGCCGAGATCTCAGGCGGGGAGTACTTCTTCCCGCTGATCTCGATACGAGCGTCGCCCCCATCGCCACCCACGGCTTTGTACGGAAGCAGCTTCATCTCTTCGGCTACTTCATTGATACGGCGGCCCATGAAGCGCTTGATAGAATAGACAGTGTTCTCGGCATTGGTGACTGATTGCCGCTTAGCAACCTGACCGACCAAACGCTCGCCGGATTTGGTGAACGCGACCACCGAAGGGGTGGTACGTCCGCCCTCCTGATTGGGGATAACCACCGGCTGGCCACCCTCCATCACAGCTACAACCGAGTTCGTAGTCCCAAGATCAATTCCGATAATTTTAGACATTCGTTCCAGTCCTCCCTGGCAGTGAAGCCAATGATAGAATCTTTCGCATGTGCGGCTGTAAGGCGAGCCAGCACTATTAGCTCATCACCATTATCAAATCTTAGTGGGACACTGTCAAGTCTGTTAAGGGCCGCTTTTTCAATTTGCATCATGCTCTGCCTGGCGGCAAGCGGCTCAGCCGCGGAACTGCTCGTCGCCGCCGCCAGCGACCTCGCCCGCCTGGAAACCCCACTGAATGAGCTATTTAGAGCGAAATCCGGGCACACACTGCGTTTTGTCCTCGGCTCCAGCGGCATGCTCGCCCGCCAGATTCAGAACGGCGCCCCTTACGATCTCTTCCTCTCCGCGAATGTTGACTTCGTAAAAGACCTTGCCCAAACCGGACAAATCCGACCGGATTCCGTCGGCGTCTACGCCCAGGGTCGTATCGCACTCTGGTCCAGGGATGGGAAGGTTGCGACCCTCCAAGATCTCACCCGCCCCGGACTGCGCCACATCGCCATCGCCAATCCCTCCCACGCACCCTACGGCATCGCCGCGCGCCAGGCCCTGGAAAAACTCACGCAGTGGAAACAAATCGAGCCCCGGCTTGTGCTGGCGGAAAATATCCGGCAGACCTTGCAGTACGCCGAGAGCGGGAATGCTGAAGTCGCTATTACTGCCTGGTCGCTGGTCTTTGATCGCAACGGAGTACTGCTGCCAGCCGAGTTGCATGAGCCGATCCGACAGGGTTGCGGGATCGTTACCGGCAGTGCGAAGACCCCACTCGCGCGCAGTTTTCTCGAACTCCTGACCAGTCCCGAAGGAGTTACACTTCTTGAACGATTTGGCCTCTTTCGTCCCACACGCTGACCTGCGGTTGCGGCATACTCAAGAGTTGGGATAGAAGGTGGATGTTTTGCGTAATATCAAAGAACGAGGGGTCCTGATTACCGGCGCTGGTCGTGGCATTGGCAAGCGCCTGGCACTCGGGTTCGCCTCGCAGGGTGCACGGGTCGGCCTGCTGGCCCGCAGCAAAGCGGAATTGGATTTGGCGCAACTTGAGATCGAACACGCGGGCGGCACGGCCCTCCGCATACGCGCCGACGTGACCGACTTTGAACAGATCGTCTCCGCAGTAGACCGCATGCGCGTTCATTTCAACGGAGTCCAGGTTTTGATCTGCTGCGCGGCAATCCAGGGCCCCATTGGCCCCCTCGCCGAAGCGGATCCGAAGGCTTGGCTGGAGACCATCCAGACCAACTTAGTTGGTGTTTTCAATGCCTGCCGCGCCGTGCTACCACACATGATTGAGCGCCGCTCCGGCAAGATCATTGTTCTCAGTGGCGGCGGTGCAGCCAAGCCGCGGCCGAATTTCACGGCCTACGCAGCATCCAAGGCCGCTGTCGTGCGCTTCGTCGAAACACTGGCTGAAGAGGTTCGCGAGCACAACATCCAAGTCAATTGCATGTCGCCCGGGGGCACCTACACGCACATGACCGACCAGATCCTGCTTGCGGGCGAGCAAGCTGGATGGAAAGACATGGAAGACGCCAAACAGGTCCGCATCACCGGCGGCATCGCCCCGGACCGCCAGCTTCAACTGGCTCTGTTCCTGGCCTCCGAAAACTCAAACCACGTTAATGGCAAACTGATCCATATCAAAGACGACTGGAAAAGACTCGAGCACCAGAACCTTAACCCGGAGCTCTTCACATTGCGCCGGATAGAAAAATCCAATCATTGATCACTAACAACATGAAAATCCTCCGCTCTCTCACGACCATCTGCCTTGCCATAGGCATAGCCTCGGCCGCCTTCGGGCAGGCCCCCGCGCAACCCAAAAAGAAAAGGGTACTCGTCATTGGACAAGTCAAAGGCTTTCAGCATGACTCTGTTTCGCAGGCCATGGCGACCATCTGGAACCTGGGGCGCGAATCCGGTCTTTACGACACATACATTCGCACCGACTCCCAACTGATCACCAAAAAGAAACTCACCGGTAATGCGAAGAATCTCGATTTCTTCGACGCCGTCGTTTTCTACACGACCGGTGAACTCGACATGGATGACTCGCAGAAGGCCGACCTCATCTCCTTCGTCAAAGAAGATGGCAAAGGCTTCGTGGGCGTCCACAGCGCGAACGACACGTTCTACAAATGGGCCGAGTACGGCGACATGGTGGGCGGCTACTTCGATGGCCATCCCTGGAATACGTTCAAGGCGCCGATCGTGGTCGAAGATCAGAACAACCCGATCACGAAGCATTTCCCGAAGGAATTCGTGCTGCTTGACGAGATCTATCAGGCCAGGAATTACTCGCGCGACAAGGTTCGCGTGCTGATGACTCTGGATGCATCGAAACTCGATTTGACCAGCGAGAAGATCGCGCCCAAGATCAAGCGCACCGACAAGGATTTTGCAGTCAGCTGGATCCGCGAATACGGTAAGGGCCGCGTCTTCTATTCGACGCTCGGCCATACCCCGGAAGCGTGGGACAACAAAGACGTGCAGAAGATGTACCTGGAAGCAATCAAGTACGCGTTAGGCATCACGAAAGCCGACGCCACGCCGCGTCCGAAACCGTAATTCATGCGATCCAGCATTGTCCTGATCCTTCTGACCTCCGCGGCAGTATGCCCGGCGGAGGTCTTTCGTTATGGACGCTTTGAACAGAGCTTCACTGCGTCGAAAAACTTCGCCGATCCGCTTAAAGACGCGCAGGTGCTTGTGGAGTTCAGCGGGCCCGGCGGCGCTAAACAGCAGGTCAGCGCGTTTTGGGACGGCGCGCGCAACTGGAAAGTGCGCTTCTCTCCGGAAAAGGCGGGCGCGTGGAAATATCGCGTGATTACTCCGGGATTCAGCCCGGCCACTGGCTCGTTCAAAGCGGCCGAATACAAAGGCTCAAATCCGCTCTTAAAAGCTGGTGCGCCTCGACTCTCCGCCAATCGGCGCCACTTCGTACAGGCCGACGGCACGCCTTGGTTCTGGCTCTCAGACACGGCCTGGAACGGGGCATTGCTATCGACCACCGAAGAGTGGAAGACCTACATCGCGGATCGCGCTGCAAAGAAGTTTACCGCCGTTCAATTCGTCATGACGCAGTGGCGCGCGGGACGGAAAGATGAAAAGGGCCAGAGCGCATTCGCTGTCTCAGACCATCTCTCGATCAACCCTGAGTTTTTCCGCCGTATGGATGCCAAATTCGACGCGCTGAACGAACAGGGCGTGGTTGCTGCACCCGTGCTGCTCTGGGCGCTGGCGTCCAGAGATAAAGAGAGCCCAGGCGTTTCGCTGCCCGATGATCAGGCGGCATTACTCGCCGGCTACATGGTGGCGCGTTACGGGGCGCATCACACCATCTGGATCCTGGCTGGCGATGGCGAGTACCGCGGTGCACACGCGGCGCGCTGGAAGAAGATCGGCAGCACGGTGTTTCCGCAGGGCCGCGCCAGGAAACTGGTGACGATTCACCCGGGCGGTATGAGGGACCCGTGGCCCGAGTACAAGGACGAACATTGGCTCGATTTCTTCATGTACCAGAGCGGCCACGGAAGCGATGCACGCAAGTGGCGCTGGAACGCGACGCAGGGACCCGCTGAAGGCTGGAAGATTGAGCCTCCGCATCCCGTCATTGACGGAGAACCGAACTACGAAGGCCACCTGTCCTATCAAGGACGCAAGGTGATCGACGACAAAACCGTGCGCCGTGCCGCATACTACAGCCTCCTCGGCGGACCCGTGGCAGGCGTCACATATGGCGCACACGGTATCTGGTTCTGGAGCCGTAAACCCGAAGTCCCGCTCGACCACGCCAACACCGGTGTGGCGCTGCCCTGGAACGAATGTCTTGAATATCCAGGGGCAAAGCAGATGCGCGTGATGCGCGAGATCTTCGATTCAATGAAGTGGTGGGAATTACGTCCGGATCGCTCGCTGCTGGCCGAAGATACCGTCGATGAAGGCTTCACTAACTACATCATGCCCGCCCGCTCAGAAAAAGGAGACGCGGCGTTGATCTATCTCCCGGCCAATCCGTACGTGAAACTCAACCTGACCGGGTTTAAGAAAGCCGTAACCGCCAACTGGATCAATCCCGCAACTGGAAAACGCACCCCGGCGGGCAAACTCCAACCAAAAGCTGCACTGGAGCTGAAATCACCGGGACCGGGCGATTGGCTACTCGCGCTTCAATAAGTCAATGCCGGTAAGCGATTCCATGCGCTTCAACTGTCCGCACGCCGCATAGATATCCAGACCGCGCGGCTTGCGGATGAAGCACGGGAACGAGCGCTTCAAAATCCCCTGGAACGTAAAAACCGACGACGGCTCCGGCGTCTCGTAAGGAATACCCGGACCCGGATTGAGCGCAATCAGATTCACCTTACACTTAATCCGCGACAGCAACTTCGCAACGCGTCGCGCGTCCTCTTCAGTATCGTTCACACCCCGCATCAACACATATTCAAACGTCAAACTCTCCCACTGGCGTAGCGGATATTTGCGGCAGACTTCCAGCAGGTGCTTAAGCGGATACTTGCGCGTAATCGGCATCAGTTCGCAGCGTTGTTCGTCGTTGGAAGCATTCAAGGAAATCGCCAGTTTCGGCCGCTCCGACGACTTCGCCAGCTCTTCGATCTTCGGGGTGATGCCGGAAGTCGAAACCGTGATCCGGCGCGGCGAAATCCCCATACCCGTCTGGGTCCGTCAATAATCGCGTGGCCTTGAGCACGTTTGGCAAATTTAGCAGCGGTTCACCCTGCCCCATCATCACGATGTTAATTCGCGAATCTTTCGGGTGCAGCTTGTTCTGCGCGGCTACGTAGGTTACCTGCCCGACGATTTCACCGGCCGTCAGATTACGCTCCAGCCCCATCAGCGCCGTGAGGCAAAAGCGGCAATTCACCGGACAACCCACCTGTGTGGAGATACAGAGGGTATCGCGGGATTCCTCTGGCATCAAGACAGTTTCAACGGTCCGGTCGTCAGCCAGTTTCAGCAGATAGCGGCGCGTACCGTCAATCGAATCATAGCGATTAGCGGTTTGCGGAAGGCCTAAATCGGCTTTTTCGCCGAGCACCTTGCGCATCTCACCAGGTAGGGTCGTGATCTCGTCCAGCGAGGCTACACGCTGCCGGTAGATCGCGTCATACACCTGGCGCGCCCGGTAGGCGGGCAGGTTTTTGCCCAGAAGTTGTTGAATTTCAGGGAGTTCCAATCCCAGCAGTGGCGTAGACATCTGATTTTTAGTCTACCACCGCCGAACCCGGCTGCCCTGGTTGTACAATAGTTGAGAGCGGTACTTTCCTTCCTATGCTGGTTTCTGCGAATCGCGAACGTGAAATTCAAGTCGCCACCTTGTCCAATGGATTAAAGGTGATCACCGAGTACATGCCTCATGTACGCTCGGTTTCTGCCGGAGTCTGGATTGGCAGCGGCTCACGTCACGAAACCGCTAAACAGAACGGCATTTCGCATTTTATCGAGCACATGCTGTTCAAGGGAACTACTCATCGCACCGCCGAACAATTGGCGCGCGAAGTGGATTCAATCGGTGGAAACCTTGATGCCTTCACGGCCAAGGAACTGGTCAGCTACAACGTGAAGGTGCTCGACGAGCATCTCAATCGCGGAGTCGACATCATCTCCGATCTTGTGCTGAATCCGCTGTTTCAAGAGGCGGACATCGAGAAGGAAAAGGGCGTCATTCTCGAAGAGCTGAAGATGGAAGTGGATAACCCCGAGTACCTGATCCACGAAATGTATTGCAGTACATTCTGGCACGGGCATGCACTCGGCAGATCCATTCTGGGCACCAAAGACACGATCCGTTCGTTCACCGCCCCGGTGCTGCGTGAGTACTATGCTGAGACCTACGCGCCATCCAATCTGCTGATCACCGCGGCCGGCCATCTGAGCCATGAGGAAATGGTCGATCTGGTCCGAGAGAGATTTGAAAGACTGCCGACCCGTCCACACGCAGAAGTGCCGCCGCAACCGCGCACCTACGCCAACATCAAGCTCAAGGACAAGCGCTCACTGGAACAGACGCACCTCTGCATGGGCGTGCCAAGCTATCCTCTGCCGCATGCAAGGCGTTTCGCCTGCTACGTGCTCAACACAATTCTGGGCGGCGGCATGAGCTCACGGTTATTTCAGAACATTCGCGAGCGCCAGGGTCTTGCCTACGCTGTCTTTTCTGAACTGAACGCCTACCGCGACTCGTCATCCTTGATCGTGTACGCCGGCACTTCGACTGAATCCGCACCGCGTGTCGTCGAATCGATTCTCAAAGAGTTCCGCCGAATGAAGGAAGAGTCTTTGCCGGAAGACGAACTCCGCCGTGCTAAGGATCACCTGAAGGGCTCGCTGATGCTAAGTCTGGAATCGACCTCCAGCCGCATGGCGAATCTGGCTCGGCAGGAGATCTTCTTCGGACGCTTCTATACGCTCGACCAGCTCGCCGACCTTGTCGAAGCCGTCACCGCCGAACAGGTCCAAGAAGTAGCGCACGAGTTCTTCAACCAGGACCTGATCACGCTCTGCATCCTGGGCAAACTCGACGAACTGAAGATCGAGCGCGAACAGCTCGGCTGTTAGGCAGCTAGTCGGCTCGAGAACGCTAGACGATTTCTCGGATCTTGACCAGCGCTTCGTCAAATTTCACAGCGTGTTCGGTGCTCACTTCACCCGGCATAGGTAGCTCGTTCGGATCGACCACCGCTTCGATGACCGCCGGTCCGGGATGTGCCAAGGCCCTGCGGAGCATCACTTCCGCCGCCTCAGGCCGCTCGATCCTAAGTAACACAGTTTCTGAAACACCGAGGTTGTGAGAGCTGAACGTTCATCCGCCGATCTTCACGAACTTACACAGGTTCAGGTAAGAGGCAGGCTAAACGTGGAAGGTTTGAGGTCCTCTCAGTCTTTGCACTGAAATGCTGAATAACAGGGCCTTGAGTTGCATCGAAAGCGCGAATATACTCTGTAACATGGACAACAACGACAAGGGCGATGTCGGCTTGCTGCCGATATTCGGAGTCGGCACACTGTTCCTATTCTACCTAGTTTGGGCCGCGGCCCACGATATCGCGCATGGCGAAAGTGACCTCACGCTCGAATACTTCCTGCTTGTACTCAGCATCCCCGCATTCGCTCTCCTGTATCGAATGGCCTTTGTGGTTCTTGCTCCGAAGGCCAGGACTGTGTGGCTCGGTGGCACAGGTCTGCTGCTGCTCCTGTTCGATCTCGGAGCTCTAAACGCAAAACTGCACCCAAAATATGCTCCGGATCCGTTCTTGGCCTCGTTGTTTCTTATGGCAGGCATCCCCGCGCTCGGACTGATTGGTTACCATCTCGCTCACGAGGCATTTTGCAAGCGGCAATCCTAAGAAAACCTCTGGCCCCGATCAGGCGCAGTAGCAAAAATGAGGAACGGGCCAGCCAACTTTCGCGCGATTCCGATCAGCCGGTCAGCAGGCGAGCTGAACGTCGAACTGAGTAAGCCTAATGTCTAAACTTTGTCCGGCACCACATAAGGTGCCCGGTACTTGCGGGTCTGCATGGCGTTGGCTGCTTCGTCGCCGATGAACCGGCCATTGGCGTCGAGCTTTAGCGGGCGCGCCGCGCGGTAGGCGATGTTTGCCAGATGGCAGAATGCTGCCGAACGGGCGCCTATCTCGATTTCCGCGGCCAGCTTGGTGTAGTCTCGCGACTTTACCGCGGCGATGAAATTCCGCATGTGCGGCACCGTGTCAGAACCGGTGCTTTTCTCCTCGATCACCTTCTCATAGCGTTCTCGGCTGCCAGCGCCCGCGTTTCGCGCGCCAACGAAATTGCCCATCGTGCTCTTGAAAACCTGGAATCCGCCGCCGTCGAGAACCATGAAGCCGAGGTCGCCGAAGAAGATATTCCCGACGTAATTGGGTCCGCGCATTGCCACCAGCCCTTCAGGCGGAGTGGGCAGGTTGCGAACGTCGAACGTCATCTCGCCGTCGTCCCACGCGAAGGCTGCCTGCTGCGTGTTCGGTGTCTCCTGGTCGTCCTTCCAGATGAACTTTCCGCCGCTGCCTATCGACGCTTTTGGGCCAATCGGTACGGCCGAGGCCCCATAACGCGATGTCCATCTCATGAACACCCTGGTTGCCGATGTCGCCATTACCGGTGTCCCAGAACCAATGCCAGTTGTAATCGAACTTATTCAGGCTGTACGGCTTCATCTGGGCTGGCCCGAGGAACTTGTCCCAATCGACGCCGGCCGGAACCGGACCGTCCGGAGTGCGCCCGATCGAAAATCGGCGGCGGAAGCACAACGCCCTCGCGCCGAACACCTTGCCAATCGCGCCATCACGAAGCATCTGGATTGCCTTCACCTTGTGCTCGATGGTGCGGCTTTGCGAGCCGACCTGCACCATGCGCTTGTACTTGCGCGCCGCCTCGACCATCTTGCGGCCTTCGAAGATGTTGTGACTGGCTGGCTTCTCGACGTAGACGTCCTTGCCCGCCTGGCAGGCCCAGATCGTGGCGAGAGCGTGCCAATGATTGGGCAGCGGTAGCGACACGGCATCGATTTCCTTGGACTCAAACAGCTTGCGCATGTCGGCGAATTCGGTCGGGTTATGGCCCTTCGCCTTGTTGATTTTCGCGACGGCGCGCTCGCGGGCAGTCTGGTTCACGTCGCACACGGCGGCGATCCGGCAGTCATCAATGGAGTTGTAGTAGCCCATGTGATCGTTGCCGCGGCCACCGAGGCCGACAACGCCGACCTGGACGCGATCGTTAGCGCCGAGGATCGGAAACCGCGAGGTTGCGATCGCAGCGGCTGCTTGAAAAAATGTCCGTCGTGAAGTGTTCATAGTAATTGCCAATCACCTAGATCTTACTAAAAACAGGCCGCTATGCCGACGCTTTTGTTTTCAGCACTCCTCACACAACACTAACCTGCGCACGCAAGTTCGCCACGCCCGCCGTATAGCGCGTGTCCGCTACTGAAAACGCGACGGCATCCTCCAGCCAGTCGTGCCAGACCCCATCCGGATCATGCGAGGCGGCGGTTAGCGTGTATTCCTGCGGGCACAATGCGCACACGAACGAAAAGGTGATCTCGCGCGTATCGCCGGGCTGGCACGGACCCAGCTTCACCTTTTCCAGTTCCGTGTTCGTGCCATACACCTCAAATCCAATGCGTGTGCGGATCATCATGCCCACCACAGGGTTCTCGACAGCAGCGTGGAAACGAACCTGTATCCGCACGGAAACACGCTCGCCACTGCGCCAGACCATACTCGGGACACCGTCTTCACCGATCGTCTCAACCGCAATCAGTTCCGCGCGCCCGTCGCCACGCCGCAGCCGCGGATTCAGTCGCAACTCGCGCGCCGCCGGATCTTCTCGCAAACGCCTGGCAACATGCCGTCGGTACGCATCCAGAACCTCGCGCGGGTCGCCTTTCATGGCAAGCCTGCCGCCGTCCACCCACCAGATCTCGTCGCAAAATTCGCCCAGTAAAGCCTCATTATGCGATGCGATCAGGACCGTGCTTTCGTTACGCCTATGCTCTTCCAACATGCGCGATGTTCCCGCGCGTTCTATGGCATCCTGCGCATCCAAGGTAAATGGAAATGTGTGCGAAGGGGCAACGACGCTCCCGCTATCGGGCTGCAGCGAGCCATCAGCAAGCTGCATCAACTCATGTACGCCCGCGCTGTTTTCTCCGATTACCCCCACTACTACGCCGCCGGGCGCGGAAACGCTAAACTGTTGAAGCGGAGCAAAGGTAACTTGGTGAAACTCGAGGGCCATGGTAGATAGCATAGCGGTTTCTTTGTTGCTTTTTGCCCTCACGACGCCGCCCCGCTCGCCGTCGACTGGGGAATTTGTACTGCCCGCTGGCATCATAGAGCTGACAACGCCGATTTCGATTCCAGAGGACGCGCACGACCTGATCATCAGTGGCGCGCCAGGCGGAACTACACTGCGCGCCGCCGCTGGGTTTCAGGGCCGCGCACTTCTCGATATGCGCAAAGGCCGCAACATACAGATCCGCAAGCTGCGCTTCGACGGCAATCGCGCCGCACTTGAAAAACCTGCCGGATTGCCACCCTCCGACGTCGCGTTCATTCGCTTTTACGCCAACAACGGGATCGCCGCAGAGCATGTCGAGACCCTTGCAGTTGAGGACTCTGCGTTCGAGAACATCGCCGGACTCGCGGTTGTCATCGCATCGTCAAAGGACATACGCATCGAACGCGTGTCGGTCAAAAATAGCGGCTCACGCAACGCAAAGGGCCGCAACAACACAACAGGCGGCATTCTGATCGAAGAAGGCACCTCGAATTTTCGCGTGCTGCACTCCACCTTTGGCAACATCCGTGGGAACGGTGCGTGGACGCACTCGAATTACACGTCGCCACGCAACGGCCCCGGCCTGATCGCGCACAACACTTTCGATACCATCGGCCGCGACGCTATTCAGGTGGGGCACGCGACTGAAGTGCGCGTCGAAGACAATCGCGGTGTGCGTGTCGGCTACCCAGTTGCGGATGTGGATGTGGAGGGCGGCGGCACCCCGGTGGGCATCGATACCGCCGGAAATGTCGATCGCAGCGCTTACAGGCGCAACCGCTTCGAAGAGACTAACGGAAAGTGCATCGACCTTGACGGCTTCCACCACGGCGAGGTTCGTGCCAACACCTGCATAAACCGGCGTCCGGCAGCCGAGTATGCGTTCGGCCATTTCGCCATCGTCTTCAACAACACGAACCCTGATATGCAGTCAGAGGCAATCACGGTCGCTGACAACATCATTGACGGAACAAAATTCGGCGGCCTCTTCCTGATCGGCAGCGACCACATCATTACCGGCAATCGCATGCGCAACCTGAACACAGCGGGCTGCACTGAGAACGCGGCAAAGTTCGGCTGCTACTATTTTCAGGACGAACCCGATCTGTTACGCACAGGCATCTACATTGGGAAGCGCGCCGAAAGGGCCGCCCCCGCGCGCAACAATCGCATCGAGGACAACCTGATTTCCGGCCACAAGATGAAGACACGTTGCATCGCCGCCGCGCCCGGCATTCTGCTGAAAGACAATCAAATCCGCGGCAATCAGTGCGAAGATGCAGCCCCGCCCCAGAGGAAAAAGAAGTGAGCACGATCGACCCGAAAGATTTGCGAGACCATGCGCGCCGAATGGAACAACCGCGCGCAGGAGGATGCGAATTACTATGTCGCCTTCGGTCGCCGCGAACAGGCTGAAGACGAGTTTTTCGAGACCGGCTCCGAGATCGCACAGGGCCTGGAACTGGAACTGCGCCGCTTGCCGGCAAATGCGAATCGCCGGGGCTGGCGCGCGCTCGAGATCGGCTGCGGTCCCGGTCGATTGATGAAGCCGCTGAGCAGGCACTTCGGTGAGATTCATGGCGTCGATGTCTCGACCGAAATGATCAGCCTGGCACGACAGCGCCTGCGCGACATCCCGCATGCTCACGTCCACGCGGCATCCGGTGCGGATCTGGCGGCCTTCGCCGATGACTCTTTCGAGTTCGTGTATTCCTACGCGGTATTCCAGCACATTCCCAGCCGCGAAGTCGTGCTCCAGTATCTGCGTGAGTCGCGAAGAGTTCTGAAAGTAGGCGGGATCTTGCGCTGCCAGATCAATGGACTTCCCGAGACCGCGGCGCGCTATGACACCTGGAGCGGCGTGCGCATCAGCGGTGCCGATATCTCAGCCTTCGCACGCGAGCATGATTTCCAACTGCTCGCGTTAGAGGGTGTTTCGACGCAGTACATGTGGACCACATGGCGCAAGCGTCCGGCGGGATGGGCGGCTGGACTGAATTCTATATCAGTGAAGCCGGCAGCGCGCATCCGCCGCATCACGAATGCGCATAGCTCTGAGCCCGTTGCGCCGCCTCGTGGTCGCTTTTCATCTATCGCGCTGTGGATAGAGCAGCTTCCAGAGGAATGCGACCTGAACCACCTCTCGGTTCTGGTCGGAGGAGCTAAGGCCGTCGCGAATCACCTCGGCGCCCGCGAATCAGACGGACTGCAGCAACTGAACGCCTGTCTGCCCCAGGGGCTGAGCACAGGAATTCACCCGGTGGAACTGCTCTGGCTCGGCAAACCGATAGCCGCGCCCGGAAAGCTGCGCATCATTCCGGCGGGCCCGGACGTTCCCCGCGTCATATCGATCAGCGACGGCATCGACCTGCTCTCAGGCCTCAAGATTGTGACCGGAACCATCAAGGTGACGCTCGAAGAGGCCGCCGAACCGGAACATTTTCAGGCGTTCATCGATGGACAGCCCGTGCAAGGGATCGACGTCTTCTGTACAGATCCGCTCCCCCCTCGGCACGAGGTCAACTTCCAGATTCCGGACGGCCTCGGTTCCGGCCCACACATGCTGGCTATACAGCTAGGTGCGCGCCGCTTTGCGCCGGTAGCGATTGAAGTGGCCTGATCAGGCGTACGGCAGCGAAATCGCAGTCCGGCCGGCCATGCCGTTCAGCGCCAATCCGTAACGCCCACGCACACCGGTCTTCTCGAAGATATGCTTCAGGTGAATCTTGACCGTTCCTGGGCGAATCCCGAGTTCCCCGGCGATCTCCTTGTTCTTCAGTCCCTGCTCGACCAACTCCATTACCTGCCCTTCGCGCCGGGTCAAATCCGCTCGAGGGAAACGTTCGCGCCGCACAGATTCGCCAAAGACCGCATCTTCCATCCAATTGGATCCGGAGATTACTGCGCGCAAGCACGACAATAGTGACGAAGGTTCGGTGCCCTTGCGAATAATGCCTCGAGCGCCGGCCTGCAGATAGCGCAGGGCTTCCGGTTCCGTAATCGAGATCCCCCAGACCACCAGAGCCGTTGGACCGCAAATCGCCCGGTTACCACTCATCCATTCCAGCAAGGCGTGGATTCCAAAAGTCTTGTCCAGAATCAGAACGCTTGGCTGGACCACACGCAGTACCTGCGTAGCCGCATCCAGACTGGACGCTGTCTCCACCAGGCTGAGATCGGGGGTTTGATCAAGGATCGCCCGTAAACCTTCCATGGTTACAGGCTGCGTGTCACAGATTGCGACTTTGTCAATCGATATATTCTTCGCCATTATGTTTGTTCAAGGCTCTCTATTGGGCTTATCGACGACAGTCCCCAAAGGAATAGTGAATCTAACCCCGTTAAGCTCTCACGTTTTCCTGCTATGTAGCCGATCTAACACTTTGGGTGAGCCCTGACTAGCGAAGGACATGGACCGTTCCGATGAGTGAGACGCCGCAAAACAAGAACGCCTCTAACTGGAAGACTTTGTTTATCTGCCCGGATAGCAGGATCTCGGCACAGTTCCTGCCCCTTATTTCTCAACAGGTTTCCGTCGGCGCGATCATGGAATTGCCGTCTTACCCGTATCGCTCCCTACTCACCGAAACACTGGTGGGGAGGTCGATCCAGCTCTGCTTCATCGACGCCGCATCAGATCCTGAGCGAGCACTTGCTACGATTCGCTCGTTGATCGAAATCCAGCCGTCGCTCCAAATCGTGGTGCTGATGGCAGGCAACGATCCCGACCTGATACTGCGCTGCCTCCGGCACGGGGCCACTGAGTTTTTGGTAGATCCATTCACGGCGGATCAACTGCGCCCGGCGCTCGATAAACTGGCGCGAATGCGTCCCGGCGGCGGGAATTCAAACGCCGGCCTGGGTCGCGTGATCTGTGCAATGCCAGCCAAAGGAGCTTGCGGCGCCACCACGATTGCCGCACATCTGGCTCCGGTCATAAAGCGTCTTGGCGTAAAGAAACTACTTCTGGCGGATCTCGATCAGATTACCGGGACATTGTCTTTCGTCCTGAAACTCACCTCCACATACAGCTTTCTGGATGCGCTGCGCCGGGCATCCACGCTCGACGAAGATGTCTGGAAGGCGCTGGTAATCAATCACGGCGGCACCGATATTCTACTTTCACCGGACAACCCAGCTGATGGGGTGCACGAGGAACTCGATCCGTCGCCAATCCTGGAGTTCTCACGCGCACTCTATGACGTCGTATTGATTGACTCGGGCGGCCCTTATGGAGAGTGGGGCCTGGCGCTTGCGCAGATGAGCGATGAGATTCTCATGGTGACGACAAACGAGTTGCCGGCACTCCAGGCTACGCAGCGTGCGCTGTCGTATCTGGAGCGGCATCAGATACCGCGATCAAAGGTTCGTCTTGTGGTGAATCGTTACAACCGTGAAGTAGGGCTGAGCAAGGAAATTATCGAGACAGCGCTACACATGGAGGTTTATCACCTGATTGGCAGCGACTACGATACTATTCAGAAGTCGTTGCTGGAAGGAAAACCTGTCCCCGTGAACACACCGTTCGGAAAAGGTATCAGGAGCCTGGCGGAGATGCTAACGGGTAAGTCGGCAGACGATGATCCCAAACCCGTAAAAGCCTCGCCTTTTGGCGCGTTGCTGTCGATGTTCTCGAAAAAGCCTGCTATTTCAAGTTAATCGTGCCGCGGCAGTTTGCCGCACCGCAACAGCAGGGCACTGTCTCGACGTCTTTGGCGAAATGGTAATCAACCGTCAGCTCTTCGCCTGGTTCGATCACACGTTTGCTCATGTAAAGAATGTGGCCCTTGTAGACCCACGTGTAAAGGTTCGGATCGCAGCAGTGGTTGATGAACTCAGCCCCGGACCCGCCAACGGCGCCATCCAGGTTCCAGTACTTGTCCAGCGTGAAGATATAGTTTAGCGGACCATCCGAACGGCGTTTCGTTTCGACACGACTGATCCGCTCGCCCGTGTATTCGATCACCTTGCGGTGTGCGGAAATTCGCTCATCAGCATACACACCCCACCTGTGGATGCGCGATTTAGCAAAGCGCAGCCGAAAGCAGGCCAGCTTCGCATCGAGGTGCGGGACGCCATCTTTGACAGCGTCCCTGATACCTATAGGCTCACTGGAAGTCTTTTTCAGGATTAAAACTCCTCGTCCTGAGTGCTCTTCTTGCTCTTACGGCGAGCCACGATGATTGCTACACAGACGACGGCGAGTACGCCGCAGGCTAACTGTACGATGGTTTGCGAATCCATAGGTGCTACTCTACCACCAAACCACTACCAAGAGAGATCCTCTTTTTAGGCACCCATCTTCGATTCGATTACGCCGATCAACTCTTGCACGGCGGCAGCGCTTTTGTTCAAAGCGGCTTGTTCGGCTTCGTCCAGCTTGAGCTCGTAGATCTTCTCGATACCGCGCGCTCCGAGCTTCACTGGAACGCCCACGAACATGCCATTGATACCGTATTCGCCTTCAAGATACGCGGCGCACGGCAGAACCTTTTTCTTGTCCTTCAGAATGGATTCGGCCATTTCCACCGCTGCGGCTGAGGGCGCATAGTACGCGCTTCCCGTTTTAAGATATTTCACTATCTCGGCGCCGCCATCACGTGTGCGCTGCACCAGGCGATCGATGGTAGCCTGATCGCACAACTCGGAAAGCGGAATACCCGAAACGCTCGTCAGACGAACCAGCGGTACCATTGTGTCGCCGTGCCCGCCGAGTACCATCGCGCTTACGTTCTCCATCGAGACCTGCAACTCTTCCGCAATGAATGTCCGGAAGCGCGCCGTGTCCAGAACACCGGCCATGCCGATGACGCGGTTACGCGCGAACTGGGAAACCTTGAAAGTCGTCCAGCACATCGCATCGAGCGGGTTCGTGACCAGGATGATGATTGAATTCGGAGAGTACTTGACGGCCTGTTCGGTGGCGGTCTTCACCACTTCGTAGTTAGCGAGCAACAAGTCATCGCGGCTCATGCCCGGCTTGCGCGGGAAGCCTGCCGTGATGATTACAATGTCGGAGTTCGCCGTGGGCTCATAATCGTTGGCCCCGGTGATCTTGACGTCATAGCCCTGAATTGGGCCGGATTCCAGAATGTCCAGTCCCTTGCCCTGCGGAACGCCTTCCACGACATCGACGAGCACGACGTCCGCGAGTTCCTTATCCGCGATTCGCAGCGCGCAATTGGCGCCCACATTCCCAGCACCTATGACAGTGATCTTGTTACGCATATAAAAGTCCTTTCCGTTTTCGAAGACAAACCCAGATTATAGCGGATTTGGGGCTCCGATCTGCGCTTTCACTTTTCAGCTAAACTGTAGGTTCCTTATGGCTATTCCGGATACGGCCAGAGAATATCTGGCCGAACAAATCGAACGGGTGCGGCGTTTGCCGAAAAAGAAACGGCTCGTCTTCCCGGAAGGCGATGATCTACGCATCATCGTCGCTGCCGAAAGGCTTGCTCGCGAAGGCATTCTGGAACCAATCCTGATTGGCCAGAAGCCGGCGACCGGCTCGCCCGGTATCACCTTTATCGATCCGGAAGATTCTCCGCTACGGCCCAAGTATGCCGAATTGTATGTCGAGCGGCGCCGTTCGCGCGGCATCACAATCAATGAAGCAAAGACGGCCGTCCGCGATCGCATGAACTTCGGCGCGCTCATGGTGGCCTGCGGCGACGCCGATGCGGGTGTCGGCGGAGCAGTCGCAAGCACAGCGGTCACGTTCCGCGCGGCCGTGCAATGTATCGGAAGCCCGGCGAATGTCCGCACAGTCTCCAGCTTCTTCATCACTGCGGTGCAGAGTCGCTGCTTCGGGCACAAAGGACTCCTCATCACCGCTGATCCGGCGATCGTGGTCGAGCCCACTGCCGTACAGTTAGCAGACATCACAATCTCCACTGCGCGCAGCACCCGCGCCGTGCTCGGCGTCGAGCCGATCGTGGCGCTGCTCTCGTTCTCGACCAAAGGCAGCGCGAAGCACAGGCTCGTGGACAAGATCCAGGAAGCGGTGCGCATCATCCGTGCGCGCGAACCCGATTTGCACGTCGACGGCGAATTACAGGCGGATGCCGCACTCGTTGCCGCAGTGGGCCAATCCAAGGCGCCCGGCTCGACTGTCGCGGGATTTGCGAACACTCTGATCTTCCCCGATCTCAACTCGGCCAATATCGGCGTGAAGCTTGTGGAACGGCTCGGAAACGGCGCAAACATTGGTCCGTTCTTCCAGGGACTCGCGCGACCATTCAACGACCTTTCGCGCGGTTGCTCCGCGGATGACATCTTCAACGTGGCGATTGTCGCCGCTTTGCAGTCAGAAAGTGATATCCTTTCGAACCGGGCGCTCTAAATGCTGCCGTTTCGGCTGATCTATCACGAAGCTTACGATCTGAACCTTGGCGAGCATGTCTTCCCCTCGCAAAAATACAAGCTCGTGCGTTCCCGCCTGTTGCGCGAAGGCCTCGCGCAGATGGAAGACTTCGAAGAGCCTGAGATCGCAACCGATGAAGATCTGCTGCTAGTGCATACGCCCGAATGGGTTTCTAAACTTAGCAACGGCACACTGACCTACCACGACATCCTCGCGCTCGAGATTCCCTACTCGCGGCAGATGGTGCTTGCCTTCTGGGCCGCAGCCGGAGGCACGACACTCGCGGCGCGGCGTGCACTGCGCGACGGCATCGGGTTCAACATAGGCGGCGGCTTCCACCATGCCTTTCCCGATCACGGCGAGGGCTTCTGTGCGGTCAACGACATTGCCGTGGCAATCCGTGTCCTTCAGCGCGACGGATTGATTGAACGGGCTATGGTCGTCGATTGCGACGTACACCATGGCAACGGTACGGCCGCGATCTTCGGCAGCGACAAGAGCGTCTTCACTATCTCAATCCATCAGCTCAACAATTACCCCGCGATCAAGCCGCCGTCCAACATCGATATCAATCTGGCCGATGGAACCACCGACAGGGAATATCTCGACCACCTGCGTGAGCCCTATGCGGCCGCGATCAAGGTCTTCAAGCCCCAGTTGGTTGTCTATGTTGCCGGCGCGGATCCATACTTCGAAGATCAGCTCGGCGGACTCTGCATGACCATGGAAGGCCTGCAGGCGCGTGACCGGATGGTAATGGAGATCGCGCTAGAGCACAAGGTGCCCGTCGCCGTCGTGTATGCAGGCGGCTACGCGATGCAACTCGGCGACACTGTAGCGATCCACACTAACACGGTTCGTGCTGCCAGCGAGACTCTGAAAAGATCCCGCTGGCAAGCACGGTCTTAGCAGCTACCAGACTCTGGTGCTGGTGAAATTGACTGTGACAATGGCGCTCGAAGACTGACCGGATTCGTTCGTGACGGTCAGACGGAATCGATACAGGCCAGCCAGGCCGGCGAGTTGGACGCGCGTGCGCGCCTGTCCCTGATCCAGTACGGACGCGCCGGTATTGAGCGCTTCCCAGAGATAAGTAAGCTTGCTGCCACCCGGACTGACTGAGGTGGACCCATCGAGAGTAAGTTCACGTGTGAACGAATCGATTGTTGAGGGGCCGGTGATCACCGCCGTCGGCGGCTCCGTCGTCGGCTTCGGCGGCTCGGTCTGAGTCACCTTTACCGGAATTTGGCAGGTCGCCGTGAGGTTGCTGGCAGCGTTGATCGCCGTCAGAACGTAAACTGTGTCGGTGAGCGGCTTTACTATGGCCGGACCACCTACGGGAACAGTTCCCACGCCAGTAAGCGTAACGCCCGTTGCGTTCACGACACGCCAGTTCAGCGTCACAGAGTCACCTGGTTTGGCAGAGACGCCAGGCGAGGCGCTGCAAGCTGTTAGCTCCGGCTGCTGATTGGTCGGCTCAGGAGGAAGCGGAGCGTTGACGGTGATTACGGCAGTCGCCGTAGTCTGCCCAAACCTGTTCTTCGCGGTCAATGTGTAGGTGATGGTCTGATCTGGACGCACATCGCGCCTGCCGTTCAGATCCACCGTGCCGATCGAACTGATCTGCACTTCCGTGGCATTCTCCACGGCCCAGTTCAACGATGCGCCCTGGCCTCTTGTGATCTCACGCGGATCGGCCCCAAACCGAAGTATTCTCGGAACCTGACCCTCTGTAACCTGAATGCGGACATTACAGGTTGACTGGCCAAAGCGGTTTGCCGCGGTAACCGTATAGGTGGTGGTCTGCGTGGGGGTTACTACCCTGCTGCCCGACGGCTCCACTGTGCCTAATCCAGTAATCGTGACAGTGTCGGCGCCCTGAGTGGCATAGAAGATCGTCGAAGACTCGCCGGCCGTAATGTTCATCGGCTGCGCCGAGCAAGCCAACACACGTGCATCCGGACGTTCCACCGTGATCGAGAGCGTTTCATTGACTTCACCGACGCGGTTCTTCGCAGTAATTCTGTACTGCGTGGTATCAACCGGTGCGACCGTGGACGAACCGCCATTCGCATCGACGCGGCCGATGCCTGTGATCGTAACTTCGTCGGCATTGATGACCTGCCACACGATGGTCGATGTCTGTCCCGGACGAATGGTCGTCGGGTTGGCCTGGTAGCGCAGAATGCGGACAGCTTCAACGGTCTCGGTTTTACGCGTACTGATCGCGACACGCGCGATGCTCTGCGCACCCTTGTCGTCTTTGACCAACAGGCGGAAGCTGTAAGTCTGGCCTTCCGTGGTCTGTAGCGATGCCCTTCGCTGAAGTCGCATTAGTAATCGCGACCGACGGGCCGGCGATTTGCGTCCACTGATAGGTGATGGGATCGCCATCCGGATCGAACGAAGCCGAACCGTCGAGGTTGACGGTACCGGCGGCAACGCCGATCTGATCTCCGCCCGCATCGGCAACTGGAGCGTCATTACCTGTACGCACGCGGCGCGTCAACATTTCAAACCGGACGCGCGGAATGGAGGCAGGAATCGCGTGATCGACAGCCGCGAACTCTTTCGGCCTCAGGAAATTCCCGAACTGCACACCGGCTACAACGCGGCCATTGTTATCGCGGCCCAGCATCGTCTCATTCATTCCGCCTTCGAGAGTGAACGCGACCTTGTCAGAGACCGGGAACACAAAGCGCAGCGTACCGCCAGGACGATCAGCGGAACCGCGGCTCTTCAGGTAACCGGCGTTTCCTTCGAGATAGATGTTGTTGTAGAGACCGACGGTGGTGCTCACGCCGACTTGATCGATGGTGCGCAGATAGCTTTCTTCATAGATATTGCGCGAGATCGCGCGATGGTTTACAACGGCGTCGTTCAGGAAACCCTTGGTGCCAAAGACGCCGAGACGCCCCCTGTTGAAGATGTAATCCAACGTGAACGATGCCTGGCCTAGCGTGCCGCCCTGCTGCATCTCACTTAGGTTGACGTGCTTGAAGCTGCTGAACAGACCGGCTTGAGCGCGGCGATGGAAGCGATCAACCAGACCGAAGTCGAACTGCCCTTCGTCGCGGCCGCGCGTGTGCATGTACTCGCCTTCAGACTGTATCGCGAAGCCTTCCTTGAAAGGTGCGAAGTAGCGGCCCTTACCCGTGAAGGTGAGCTTGCCCTCCGCGTCGGCTCCCACGTTGACGCCGAGTAGCGAGAAACGCTTGATGTGCGCCTTTTCGATTGCTTCGGTAGCCGTGGCACGCGTGATGTCGGTAATCTCGGCGCGGTCCGGTCCGGGGGGTGGAGGCTTCGGCAACCCGGCCACCTGCTGTTTCAAATCCGACTGCGCCTTTTTCAGCGCTTCCACGTCGGCTTGCATGCCCTTGAGGTCCTTCAGCATGCTGACGATCTCATCGAGACGATCGAGCCGCTTCAGAATATCGGTGCAGCACTTTTCCTGAGCCTTGATCAGCTTGTCGAGGTCCGGCATGGAGCGAATCGCTTCGCCCACGCCGCCAGCGCTGAGAACTTTTCCACCTGCATCCAGCAGCGTCATTGCGACGCGCCTGTTGACGAAGCGGCCTTCCTTGCTGCCGTTTTCCGCTTTCGGCTGCTTCTTTCCGCCGGAAGTGATTTCGACCTGATTCGCCGCAGCGCCGTACTTTAACAGGAAATTTTTGACAGTGGTGGCGCGCGCGAGGCCAAGCTTCTGGTTGTAAGAATCCGAGCCGATTACATCGGTGTGCCCCTCCAGGCGCACCTTGTAGCCAGGGTTCTTCCCGAGCAGTTCGGAAAGCCTCAGCAGACTGGGGTAACCGTCCGCAAGAATGGACGAGTTGAATTCAAAATTGATCTCCTCCCAATCGTCTTTCGACGCATTGGTTGTTAGACCCTGGGCCAGCAAAACGGCAGACAGGCTTGTCAATAGCAGTGGTAGCAGTACTCTCCGACTCAACATGATCAGGAACTCATTTCTGAAATTTGTAGCTGCCGCCCCGAATTCGACGGCGACCCCGAAACGCAGAGGATTACCACCATTGTACTTGTCTTGGCAGATTTAACAATGAGCAATTCTGCTCAATCCCGGCAGAAAAATACTCTATGGGAGAAGTGGTTAGACGTTTTCGGGGGGTGGCGCGCCGGGGGGAACACCGGTTGCTTTCTGTTTTGCCCAGGCCAGCAGGCGCTTCAAGGAGGGGAAGAATTCGCTCAGAATTACCAGGCCTGGGATGAGGAAAATCCACCCGGGCATGATCGGAAGAATCAGCCCGATAATCCCGAGGATTACCAGTCCGACACCGCTCGCGAACTTTAGGGCTCGTTTCAACGTGATTGCTCCGATTTCCTGATTTTACCATTGGCTTCCCGGACGGCGGCTTGGGTTCGTTCTGCTGTTTTTGGGGGTCGGTGTCCGGCAGTGGAAAGTTCTTGCGGAGGTTAGCCAGGGTCCGCAGGGCCTGGTTGTAGACGCGCTCGTAGCTGTTTTCGAAACGGTGCAGGAGTTGCAGTGAGAGGGATTTCTTGCTGAGCGTCTCGAACGTGCGGGCCGCGACTGTGTCTCCGCCGTATCCGTCGAGATCCATTTCCTCGTTGATGGTTTGGGTTTGCAGAGTCCAGCAGCGTGCAATGCGCCACATGGCGGCGGTCATCTGCCTGACTATGTCGAGTTCGATGTCATCGCGCGGTTCGAAGCGGCGAACGTAGGATTCCGCGAAGACCTGGAAGGCATCCGGGGATTCGCCTCGTATGACGAGGGCGTAGGCGAAGAGTCCGTGTTTGGTGGCGTTCTGGGACGAAATGGCTTTGCCGGCAGGGGTCTTGGGCCCGCGTGATTTGGCTCCGTTGATGCGGGCGGATTCGGATTTGGATAAGGGCATGGGTGCTCCTAGTGGGAGTTTAGCTGGTTGGAATTTGGGGAATTTGGGGGAGTAAACCTTAAACGATTGAAAATGCGATGAAAATAGTTTTTTCAGAAGTGTCGATGGGTTGGATTGTTATCAAGATAAAAGAAGAATATACTCCTTAATTACGAGAGCCGCAACCTTTCCACAGATAGATAAGCAGATCCTTCTTATGAACCACTCACCGTCTCGCTTTGGAAGTTTTAGGCTCGCATTGCCGACACTGATCACTTGCTTGTTACCGCTCGTTCTCTTTGCACAGGACCCTAATGTCCGCTACGTTTCTTCTGCGGGAAGAGACGCGAATGACGGTTCGGTGGCCGCTCCGTTCCGTACGATCCAGCACGCGATTGACAGTGCGGTTCCCGGAGGCACCGTGATTGTGCTCGAAGGCCGGTATGCAGGCCCTGGGAATGTCAGTCTGAACTTTCAGGGCAAGGCTATTACTCTACAGAGTCGCAAGCCTGCCGACCCGGTTTGTGTGAGCGAAACCATCCTCGACGCCGAGGGCAGCGGGGTCATAGCGCGCTTCATAAACGGCGAGGGAGCGGGTGCGGTGTTTGACGGCTTTACTCTCAGACCCGGCGATCGCACCGCTTTTGTGCGTGGACTGCCTGGATATTTCGAAATCTCCGGGAACGCCCGTCCCACCACCCGCAATCTGCGTATCGAAGGCTCCCCTTCCTTGGCGAAGCCGCCGAAGGCCGACCAACGATCCGCAGCATATAGTGGAACCCCTACCGGAGGCCGTGCCTGGGATGGCAATAACCCATTCCTTCAGCCCGCCCCCACCACGAACTACTACGGCAGTGGCGACGTGAATGGCGACGGGACCGTCTCCTCAGCCGACGTCATTTTGGTCCAACGAATGGCGGCTGGTTCAGATCCATTCCTGAGTACGGCTGATGTTGATGGGAATGGTGTGGTCGATTCCGCAGATGTTGCGCTGATTACTGGAGCTCTTTCGGGCGGCACGCTTCCCGCTTGGTGGAACAGGCTTACCACTGTCGCACAGCGCAATGCGTGGGTGGATAAGGTGATGGCTCGCGAACAAACGAACCGT
Organism: Bryobacteraceae bacterium; assembly: GCA_963793625.1. Classification (GTDB taxonomy): domain Bacteria; phylum Acidobacteriota; class Terriglobia; order Bryobacterales; family Bryobacteraceae. Next base: position 443,232 of record CAWCAT010000004.1, read on the forward strand.
CACATTTATGATTACTGGTTTGCGTGTGGGAGTTTCGCGCTTCAAACACACATTCATGGCGCCTTTTACCGCAACGACTTGTTCATCAGTAACTCTTTCGGTGGCGGCCAGACGTTGTTCAATGTTCCGCTCTATGTGGCCCCGGTAGCTTCCACGACGTTCGGCCACGTGATCAACGCAATTCTCGTTGGCGATGATCCAAGAAAGTTGACTGACTGGCGTTTCGTTGAACCCCAAACTGACCAGGATGTACGCCCCGGGATGTGGAACATGCCGTATGGCACGGAAGTAAGCATTGGGGTGCCGAACAATGTTCTGAATGGCGCGTTCTGGATGGACGAGAACAAGGTCGTCTTCACAATCGGCAACGACGGCAGTTGGAGCTTCAAAAGCAAGAGCCCCAGCCTGGTGCTGACGCGGCCGGAGCCGCCTTACATCGCCGTTGACAACCGGCCCGATCTCTGGAATCCGCGGATTCTCCCCGTCGGTGATGGGATGCTGCTGCTCGACCGCCAGCGTGCCGACATGTCGCGTGTGGACGACATTCATCTGACGGACCTGCCCTTCGCCGACCCTCCTTCCGCGAAGCCCCTGGTGCTGGACTCGCAGCATAGCCGGCTGCTCGACGTCGCGAAGGCGCCGGATGGCACCATTTACCTGCTCTGGGCCGGCGGCGCCGACTACAATCCGGGGGTTTTCTACGGGGTTTTAGACACGTTGACGCGGTCCTTGAAAAACGTTACTCGCATCACGCCGCTTACTCGTGAGGTTCACAGCGGACGCCTGGCCGTGACCGCCTCTGGCGAAGTCCACGCATTTTGGTTCGCGCTTCGGGCCAACATTGCGGGGTCGTACCAGAGCGGCGTTTTCTGGAGTAAATGGACCGGCTCCCAATGGACTACCGAACAGAACGTAGGACCGTCTGGCGCGTTTTTTGAATGGGCGGACTGGCACACGGTCGATGCGTCCCGCTACCTCTTTGATGTGGCAATTGCAGGAGACGGAAGCATTCTGCTGGTCTGGTGGGACAGAATTGCCTCAAATTCAAACATCGTGCTGATGCAGCGCCGCTACACCGGTGGTTCGTGGTCGCAACCCTCGCAGATCGAGGTCTCGAGCCAATACCACGGGGGCGTAGATCTAGCCACTGACTCGGCAGGAACTGTGCATCTGGCCTACTGGTCGGGAGAGTTTCCGAACCCGATCGGCGATTACTCCGATGGAAATCTGTTCCACCGCAAGTTCGTGGGATCTTCGTGGTCGAGTCCCGAGACGATCGATGGCGGCGGAAGGGCTTCCTGCCCGCGTCTAGTCCGAGGTCCAAACTCAGCAATATATGTGGTCTGGCAGCGCAACACCGCTTCCCAGATCGTTCCTGTTTGGAGGAGATACTCGAATTCAGCCTGGGGCACGGAGCACGTACTTTCTGTGAATGCAGGCGCTGACGCTTACTACCCCTCAGCAGACATGCTGGCTGACGGCAGGCTGGCAATCGCCTGGTCTTCCCGCTCGGCGGACCGGGTTGGCATCCAGACCGCGTACGTGAACGATTCCCTGAACAGTTTAACTATCGGCGGGAAAATATCGGATTCGCATGGCCTGGCCGTGAGCGGTGTGGCTATCACGCTGACCGGGTCGCAGAACTATCTCGACTACGACCGATGTTGCGGGTAACTACATCTTCAGCGGGCTAAGTGCTGGAGGCGACTACACGGTGATGCCGCACCACGCTAATTACATCTTCACGCCAGCAAAGCCGACTTTGACCAGCATCCAGGCCAGCCAAACTGTCAATTTCACAGGTACGTGGAGCAACATCAACTTAACACTCACCACTCTGGACACATCCCCACCTGGAAGGAGCATGATTGTCGATGGAACCACGATGACGATGCCACAGACTTTCTCATGGCTCGTGGGCTCAACGCATACCGTTTCGGTCTTGTCACCGCAGGCTGGCGCCAGCGGCGTTCAATACAAATATGCGGTTTGGAGCGACCTCGGAGCGCAGTCGCACACGATCACCACACCGGCAACCGCATCAACTATCAGGCCCTATTTTGCAACCCAATTTCTGCTGACCACCGTCGTGAATCCACTTGGCGCTGGATCGCTCGTGATGTATCCATCCAGCGCGGACGGATACTACGCTGGGGGAACCGACGTCCAGATAAATCCGATTGTGTCTTTGGGAAAGCCCTTCTCTTCGTACTCCGGCGACCTGTCGGGCCCCGCTTACCCACAAAGTGTGTCCATGACAGCGCCGCGGTCCGTTACCGCAAACTTCTACAACCCGTCTGGCGGCAACCTTCCCCCGTACGGACAGGACATCTACCCATTCCAGGGTGCGGGGGTCACACAGACTTTCACCGAACGTTCTACGACGCAAATGGTTGGACCGACATCGACTCAGCCACTTCTTCTTCCATGAGTCTTACGCCGGCACCGCCGGATCCTGCACGGTTGAATGCGGCCAAAGACCGGCCAGGTTACTGTGATTGATGACGACGGGGTGAGTTTTCTTCCCCCGGTGACGCTGGGGGTTGCCGGCAACGGTCCAGAACAGCGTTTGCTCGGTGGATGCGGCCGCTTCGAGCATCAGCGGAAGTTCGGCCACGTACTGACCGCCACTGTGGCGCTGACCTTCAAGCCGGCCTTCGGTTCGGCTGGCGGCAGAGAGCCGCGCAAAGCGATGTGCCAGTGGGCCAAAGACACGGCGGGTGCGGGCGAGCCGCAGTCCTGCTTCGGCTTGTGGATTCCCGAAGCGCCTGCGCCTGCCAAAATTCCGCGCTTCCGCCTCTACAATCCGGTCAATTACGCGCACTTCTTCACCGCCAGCCAAAACGAGAGCGACGTGCTGGTGGGGCGCGGCTTCAGTCCGGAACCGTCGCCCGGCATGGTCTACAATCAGCCCACCACCATCAGCGGCATTCCGACGCAGCCGTACTACCGCATCCTGTTCTTCCCCACCAACGGCGCGCCGATCTTCCATTACTGGACGCGCGACCGCGAGGAATACAAGGCTGCGGTTCGCCTGCGCGGATTGAATCTGGGCGAAAGCATCGATTCGTTCCTGCTCTCCGGCCAGGCGTCGGGCTCCTTCCCGCTGACCGGCTGCTGTTCACCGCCGGACCGACGCCTTACCCGATTTATCACTACGCGCTGCAATATGAGACGACGTGCTGATGGGCATGGGCTGGGGCGGTTCGATGGGCGTGGACGGCTATCTCTACCGCCGTGGCCCTGCCGCCAGCTCAAGTTACGCCGGCTCATCGGCACGGGCGGAGAAGCTCATCGTGCGGTGCTAAGTGCCGCCAGCCATGAAGGTGGATCTGTTGCTCCCGGACAACTGATCCGCGTATATGGACGCGATTTCAGCAAACTCGCACAGGCATTCATCGACGGCAGTGCGGTTCCGCTGACTGCGGTGACCGATGCCTACGTCGAACTGGTGGTTCCCGATACGGTCGCAGGCAAAGTGACCATCGAACTGTTCGTCGATGACCTCGGCGTACAGGACCGAAACGGTCACCGTGTCCGTAGCGCCGGCCAGCCCCGCTGTCTTCGTGAAGGACTTCCTCGGGCGCGGAATGATTGAAGCTCTGCCATCGGAGGCAGGCACGGTTACGCTGCAGGTGACCGGTGCGGGCGAACTCGAACTCGGCCAGCCGAAGCTTCCGCTCTCGGTTCGTCTGAACGGCTACCCGGCGGATATAATTTCGATCTCCGCAATCGCCGATCAACCGGGCCGGTTGGCTGTCAACGTAAAGGTCCCGGTCAGAAGTGCTGGCTGGCGACACGGACGTGGCAACAGTCTCGCTGCAAGCAGGCGAAGCGCATGCCCAACCGGGCTTGTTAGTAAGAGTGAAGTAAGCACGACCTGTCCGGAGCAAATCGGGCGGGTTTCCTTCAACACTCAAGTATTGTAATACGGCAAAAACAGATTTATAATCCGGGATAAGAGAGCCGCGAGGACTTATCGAATACCGACGGTGATCGCGTCTTGACTGATGTATATCGGAATATTGCCCGCGCACTCTCAATTCCTCTGCTGAAACCGCTGATCGCGTATTTGTCCATAGCCGACGGAGGCATTGGTTATGAGATTCTACGGAAGCGTTTTTACTTCGCTCACGCTATTGCTGCTCATTTCCGCCAGTTTGTCGCCTGGCCAAACCGTTAGCTCCACGATTACCACGGCCCCCGCAGGCTTGACGGTAACAATCGACGGGACACCCTTCATCGCACCCGCAACCGTAAACTGGGCGCCGGGTACTGCGCACACCATTGGTGTTGCGACCACCGTCATAGTGTCCACTGGCACACGCCATATCTTTTCAAATTGGAGTGACACTGGCGGTGCAACGCACCTGGTCGTCGCCCCGCCCAATAGCATGACCTTTTTGGCGACTTTCGTCACACAGTATCAGCTGACAACCAGCGTTCCACCGGCTGGGGGCGGCTTTATTATCGGTGGCGGCTCGATCGTGGCCACGCCCGCTTCGGGTGACGGTTTTTACAACTCCGGCACGATGGTCGAACTGACTGCGACTCCTGCCACTGATTTCCACTTTTCGTTTTTCTCCGGTGACCTGTCCGGTTCAAATAATCCGCAAAGTGTGGCTATGACAGCGCCGCGCTCGGTCAGCGCGAATTTTTCGCCCGGGACCGGCGGCAATATCCCCCCCTATGCCGTGGAACTCTCTCCGTTTGAAGGCGCCGGCGTCACACAGACCTTCAGCGGAACCTTCAACGATGCAAACGGCTGGACCGACATCGCCAAAGCTACCTTCTTTTTCCATGAGTCTTACGCCGGCACGTTCGGCCCTGCACGGTCGAAGTGCGGCCGCAGACGGGCCAGATCACCGTCATCGGTGACGATGGGGTGAATTTCCTTCCTGCCGTGACGATGGGTTCCGCGACAACGGTCCAGAACAGCGTTTGTGCGGTCAATGCCGCCGCTTCCAGCTTTAGCGGATCCGGCAATGTGCTGACAGCAAACGTGGCGCTCACCTTCAAGCCGGCCTTCGGTACCGCGGGCGGCAGGGAGCCACGCAAAGCGGTCTGCCAGTGGGCCAGAGACACGGCCAATGCGGGCGAACCGCAGTCCTGCTTCGGCTTGTGGATTCCCGAAGCGCCGGCGCCCAGCAGAATTCCGCGCTTCCGCCTGTACAATCCGATCAACTATGCGCACTTCTTCACGGCCAGCCAGCATGAGAATGACGTGCTGGTCGGACGCGGTTTCAGCCCGGAACCATCGCCTGGTGTGGTCTTTGACCAACCCACGAGCGTGGACGGCGTTTCGACGCGCGCGTATTACCGCATACTGTTCTTCCCCACCAACGGCGCACCGATTTTCCATTACTGGACGCGCGACCGCGAAGAATACAAGGCTGCGATTCGCCTGCGCGGATTGAATCTGGGAGAAGGCGTCGATTCGTTCATGTTAACTGGCCAGGTTCCCAATACATTCCCGCTGTCGCGGTTGTTGTTTACCGCCGGGCCATCGCCTTATCCGATTTACCATTACGCGCTCGAATACGAGACCAGCGTACTCCTGGGCATGGGCTGGGGTAGATCGCTCGGAATCGAGGGCTATCTCTACCCGCCTCAGGCGCCTGCCGCTGCGAAAGCGCCATCAGCACGGATTGAGAAGCGAATCAGTGCGGTACTCAATGCCGCGAGCCACGATGCTGGTCCGGTCGCTCCGGGGCAATTAATCCGGGTCTATGGACGCGATTTCAGCAAGCTCGCGCAAGCGTTCATCGACGGCAATGCGGTTCCGCTGACTGCGATAACCGAGCGCTATATCGAACTCGTGATTCCTGAAACGGTGAAAGAGTCCGTCGCGCTGGTTGTTGACGACATTGGTGTCAGGACCGAAGCAGTTAGCCTTGCTGTCGCGGCAGCCAGGCCGGCTGTCTTCGTGAAGGATTTTCTGGGACGCGGAGTGATCGAGGCGCTGCCATCGGAGGCCGGCACTGTAACGCTACAGGTAACCGGCGCGGGCGAACTGCCGCTCTCTGTGCGTTTGAACGGTTACCCTGCGGAGATTCTTTCGATCTCACCGATTGCTGATCAGCCGGGCCGGCTGGCGGTGAACGTAAAGGTCCCGGTCGAACTGCTGCCGGGTCTGGCTACGCTCTCGCTGCAGGCAGGCGAAGCGAATGCGCAACCGGGGTTGCTGGTGATGGTGCAGTGAGCCGGGATACGAGCTAGACGGGTGCCGTGGGCAGTTCGGCACCCTTGAGATCCCAGCCCGGCCATGCGGGGTCGGCGTTCGGATTTTTGGTGGGCATTATGGCTCCGGACTTTTTTCGCCACTGATCGAGGAGCCCGGCAAGGCGGGTCACCATGGCAGGTTCCTTGTTGACAAGGTTTCTGGTTTCGGAGATGTCGGCGCGCAGGTTGAACAATTCCCGCCTTCCGTCTTTGTGGAACTCGATGAGTTTCCAGTCGCCCTCGCGGATGGCGCTACCGGGCTCTCCGCCCTGGTTGGAGTAGTGCGGATAGTGCCAGAAGAGCGGCCGGGATATCAGCGATCCGCCGCGGAGCAGCGGAAGGAGGCTTACACCGTCCACATCGCCGGGGGCGATTCCGGCAGCGTCGCACATGGTCGGGAAGATGTCCACACTCGAAACCGGCGTGTCGATCACGGAGCCGGGCTTTACCACTCCGGGATAGCGCACGAGCAGCGGCTCGCGGATGCCGCCTTCGTACAGGTGCCCTTTTCCGGCACGCAGCGGCGAATTGTTGGTTACCAACTGCTGCGACTTGCCCTCATAGCGAAGGCCGCCGTTGTCGGAGAAGAACATGACCATCGTGTGATCGGCTATGCCGGCGCGGTCGATCGCCTTCAGCACCTCGCCTACACTCTCATCAAGGCTCTCGATCATCGCCGCGTAGACCGGGTTGTAGCGGCCTTGCGCCTTTTCCTTGTGACGCGCGACTGCGGCTTCACGCGCGCCGAGCGGGATGTGCACGGTGTAGTGCGGCAGATAGAGCACGAACGGGTTTGCCTTGTTCTTCTCGATAAACGTTACAGCCGCCTGGGTCAGCTTTTCCGTCAGGAACTCGCCGGGTTTCGCTGTCAGGTTAGGAAGTTCAAACGGTCCGAAATAGGGACTGGGGCTGCGCGGCGGACTTCCGGTGTGATTGCCGCCGACATTCTCGTCGAAGCCCTGAGCCACGGGGCTAAAGCCTTCGCCGCCCAAGTGCCACTTACCGATGCTCGCGCTGCGATAGCCGGCAGGCTTCAGGCGCTCAGCGAAAGTGGTGTCGGCAAGCTTCAACTCTGTTGCTGTGCGCGGCGTAGTGATGGGGCCCTGTTCGTGCGACGCGCGGCCAGGGATCCAATCTGTAACGCCTATTCTCACGGGATAACGCCCGGTCAGGATACTGGCCCGCGTGGGAGAACATACGGGGCAAGCCGCATAGGCATTAGTGAACTTCGCTCCTTGCGCCGCCAGACGGTCGAGGTTCGGCGTGGCGACATTCGAATTGCCGTAGCATGCGATGTCGTGACCTCCCAGATCGTCCGCCAGAATAAAAACGAAGTTCGTTTTACGCGCAGCCAGAGCGCGGGCGGAGAGTGCTCCACCGGCCAGCCCGGCAAGAAAAGTACGTCTGAGCATAAGTCCTCAATAAGTCAGCTTCAACCCAAGGTGCAGATAGCGCGGGAAGCCGGTAGTAGCCGATATTTTCCCGAACAAAGAGTTTGTTGGCGCGGTATTCGGGTTCGCCAGATTCGAGTGGTTCAGCGCGTTCAGGAACTCGGCGCGGAACTGCAGGCGCCACTTCTCAGCAACGCGGAAATTCTTGACAGCTGAGATGTCCCAATTGTCAACGGACGGCCCGCGTATTCCGCTGAAGCGTGCCGGAAGAGTAATCACGTTCGATGCCAGTTGCTGTGCGGTCACGCGATTGAAGGCATCGATGTTGAACCAGCGATCGAGCGTCTGACCGCTGCCAGACACGGGTACGTTATTGGCGATCAGGAGCGAGTTGCCGAAGCCCATCGCCTGCCCGCTGTTGTGCTGCCAGACTGATTGCAGTTGCCAGCCTTCGGCGATGGCGCGTGTAATCGCGTTGGGGCTTGTTAGGAAGCGTTTACCCTTGCCGAACGGCAATTCGTAAATGCCGCTAAGAGCGAAGCGGTGCGTGCGGTCGAGGTCTGAAATTCCTTCACTCAGGAAGTTGTCGCCGGCGTTGAGGAACGAGGTCGCCTCCATGAACTTGGAGTACGTCCAGTTGGTCTGGAATGTGAAACCGTTGCGGAAGCGGCGTTCGAGTGTGGCTTGCAGCGAGTGATACCAGGAGTAGCCGATCGGTTCGGTGGTCGCCACGCTGGTGAACTGTGGGTACGCACGCAATAGTTGATTGCGCGCCACGTTGCGGCCCGACAGATTGGTGCCCGGCAGCAAGGGGAAGAACGGGTTGGAAACCTGGCTGCTCAGGTAGTCGATGGTTTTCTGGTCGCGCGCTCCGGTACTGGAGAGCAGCGCGTTGGGAATGCCGTCATACTCGCGCGATGCGCCGAGGCGCGTGCCGCGGTTGCCCACATAGCCGATGTCGAAGAGCACCTCCCAAGGCAGTTGCTGCTGGATGCCGAAACTGTAGCGCTGCATGTAGCCGTTTTTCGAAGCTTCCGTGAAATAGCTGATGCCGCGTCCGGCGTCTGTTGCCAGACCACCTGAGGAGCCGGGAGGATTGGACCAGCCTCTCGGGAACGGATCCGAGAGCGACGCAAGGAAACTTAGTCCGTTATCCTCTGACGCGGTCAGGAGGTTACGCGCGGTATAGCCGCTCTGGTTCACTGAGGAGCGATCGGAACCTATGGGCACGTAAAAGATACCGTAGCCTGCGCGCAGAACGGTGCTCTTAACCGGTGTCCAGGCGAGGCCGATGCGCGGTGAGAAGTTGGTTTTCGACGCGCTCCACAAGGTGCGGGGCTGGCCATTTACTCCGGCGAAGGTGAGCCCGCCGTTTACCAGAAACTGGCTCAGCGGAAGCTCGGGCAGAGGCGCCAGGGCATAGTTTGCTCGGGCTTGTGTGGAGTAAGGGCTGGCGGTCGCGAAGTCGAAGCCGCGTACGCTGCGGTTATAGCGTTCGGTGATCGGCGCGTCGTAATCGTAACGCATGCCGAGGTTGATAGTCAGCCGCGAGGAGACACGCCAATCGTCCTGGATGTAGAACGATGTCGTCTTAGACTGCTCTGCGCCAGAGTCGCTAACGTTGAGCTGCCCGCTGGATGGAATACCAAGCAGGAAGGACGCCAAGCCTTGTCCGATAGGGGCTGCGGGCGAATTGTCGAGCGGTCCCTGGGTCCAGGTGCTCGCGAAGGTGAGCGTTGGAGTCGCGTTAGCGAAGCTGTAGTTGTTTTCGCGATAGAGTCGGAATTCAACGCCGAAGCGCAGCGCGTGGTTACTGCGGGTCCAGGAGATGTCGTCGGAAAACGTGTAGTAGTTGGAGACGGCGCGGTTGGGCGACGCTGTGCCCAGTGCTTCCAGGCCCGCAACAGCCAGATTCGGGAACACACGGCCCTGCGGGTCGATGCCGGCGGCTAGCTTCGGCGAAAAGCCTGCACTTGTCAGGTCGAAGCCGCGCGAGAGCGGGTCTGACCTCTGCTCAAAACGGGTGAAACCGACGCGTACGTTATTCAGCAGGCTCGGGCTGATGACATAGACGTCGTCCAGGACGCCGCCGAAGTTATAGCGATAGCGATCATTCCCGTTTGCGATGTTGCCCAGATTGTTACCAGAGGTAAAGAGTTGATAGGTCTGGTTGTAGCGCCCGAACGCGCGATGACGTTCGGAAAAGTTGTGATCGGCTTTAACGGTATGCGCGTAAAACTCATTCAGCGAGCGGGGAAGGCGAGTGAAGTTGTTGCGCCCGTCGCTGGTACCGTTCGTGTTCACCTCGGGCCAATACGGCAGCAGCCCCTTGGCTGTCTTGTCGATACGACTGGCCGGGATGATATTTCCGCTAAAGGGCAGGCGCGAGAAGCGTCCGCCGGGTGCCGCCGCAATCGTAGCCGGATCGTACACCTGATAGCTTGATCCAAGGGCCAGTAGTTCGGCAAAGTTACCATTGCGCTGCGCCGCTGTGGGAACGGTGTAGACCGCGTTGCCGCGTTCAACGCCCGGGCGCGTGAGCCCCTCAAAGGAGTAAATCCAGAAAGTCTTGTTACGGCCGTTATAGAGTTTGGGAAGAACGACCGGTCCCGAAAACACGAAGCCGAAGCGGTTTAGTATATTACGTGGATTGGCCTGCTGCTCTTTTTCCGTGGTTACGGGACCGCTAGTCGGATTGTACAGAAACTGCCGCTGAAAAATGTCGAGCGATTGCAGTTTGTTATCGTTGTGGAACCAATAGAAGGCACTGTGAAACTGGTTCGTGCCCGAGCGCAGCACCACGTTCACATTGCCGCCCGGCGCGCGACCGACTCCGGCGTCGTAAGTGGCCGTTTGCACTTTGAACTCCGCGACCATCTCGGTGGGTGGCGAGTAAGCCGCGTTGCTGCCCCACATGCTCGGCGTGCCGTCAACTGTGAACTCCGTATTGCCCGTACGGACGCCGTTCACGCTGAAGCTGGAAAGCACTTCGACGGCTGGGCCCAGGCTGGGATGGTTCGGTACCGAGAGGTTGACTACTCCCGGCGCAAGTCGCGCCAGCGAAAGTGCGCTGCCGCCCGGCAAAGGCAGGTCGAGAATGCGGCGGCTATCGACCACGCGCCCGACACTGGCTGTCGAGGTATCGAGCAGCGAGGCTTGGCCGGAGACCGTGACGGATTCGCTGACCTGGCCGAGCACCATTGGAATGTCGATGGCGAGCACGTCGCCGACGCGGACCTGCAGGTCTTTGCGCTCGTAGGTCTTGAAGCCTCCCGCTGTAGCAGAGAAGGTGTACACACCTGGCTGAAGATACGACAGGTCGTAAGCGCCAGCATCATTACTGACGGCGGTAGCTTTCACCGCCGTTTCTGTGTTGACGACTGCTATCGATACGCCTGGTACGGCGGAACCGGAAGGATCTATTACCCGACCGGTGATTCGGCCGCGCGCATCTTGCGCCGGCGAGAGAGTACACACAAAGAGAGCAAGAACGGACAAGCCGCAGCAACATGGACGACTCCTTTAGTTTCGACACGAGTGTGCTGCCGCCGTCCTTGCGCCGCAAGCGTCTGTCACCGTTATTGACCGTTTGTCAATCTTGCGCTTATCTCTTCAATCACTTGCGAATCCGTTTGGCGCCCGTTACGCGTGGTATTCTAGCTCAGGACTTCAGGTGAACAAGAGCGCATGCGGCGAATTTGAGGCGGCCGATATTAGGTCGCATCTCGAACGCATCCTGTCGAGCGACGCATTTCGAACCAGCCCCCGCAGCCAGGAGTTTATGCGATTCGTGGTTGGTCGTGTGCTCGAAGGCCGGGAAGACTCGATCAAGGAACGCAACATCGCGATCGAGGTCTTCGATCGCAGCCTGGCCTACAACTCCTCCGAGGACTCCTTCGTTCGTGTCAAAGCCAGTGAAGTGCGGCGGCGCCTGGCAGCCTACAACGCGGCAGCCCCTGAGGACGACAAGATTCGTATCGAGCTTCCGCTCGGTAGTTACGTCCCCCATTTTTTTAGGATTCAGCACACCGCGCCAGAGGCTTCGGTGGAACCACCCACTGTTGCTCGCAAGAGTCGTCGGGGTGTGCGGCTCACAGTTGCTGGGTTGTGCCTGACTGCCGCTGCTATTGCGGCCTTCGTCTATTACCGTCAGCACTCGGCTCTCGACGATTTTTGGTCTCCAATCATCCATTCCCCGGAAACACTCACGATATTCCTGCCGGTTCCGCCCTCGTACATCGCTATCGAGGAGGTAAGGGCTCGCAGGTTCGCCGGAACCGGGATGGGAGGCCCCAACCAGGCGGGTGAGCGGCGCTTTTTCGTTTCCGCCCCGCACAAGGTCGGCCTCGGAGCAGCACAAGCCGCGATCCGCTTCGCTACGATCTGCACTCGAACCGGCAAGCCATATGCGATCAAGGCCGGCGAGGATTTCTCCTTTGCCGACTTGCGGAATCAGCCCGCAATCCTCTTTGGTGCCTTTTCATCGCCGTGGACGCTCGAAATGAATAATGAACACCGTTTCAGGCTGATTGCACGTCCCGAAAATCACATTCTGGACAGCCATAATCCCTCGCGCCAATGGCTGGCCAAAGACGGTCGTTACGCTGGCAGCCCAAGCGAAGACTACGCGATCGCGAGCCGGGTTATCGACTCAAAAAGCGGCCGGGTCGTCATCATCGCCGCCGGAATTTCAACCTTTGGCACACAGGCTGCTGCTGAGTTTTTGACGGAGCCATCCCGGCTGGAAGAACTGGCCCGCCGTGCGCCGGCACCCCTCGATCGGGGCAATTTTCAGGTCCTGCTGCACACCAGGGTAATCGGCAATACTCCCACACCGGCCCGGATCGTCGATGTCCACTTCTGGTAATTGGAACGCACGTCTTACGATCGCGCAGATTTCGAAGCATCTGCAGACAAGGGTTGGAGTTCTCCCAGCATCGTCGGGATGAGTTCCGAAACCGTCGGGTGAATGTGAACGGCTCTTTGAATTACCGTGTACGGAGCCTTGGCGTACATGACATCGAGAATTGAGTGAATGACTTCATCGCCTCCGACGCCTAGAATGGCGGCGCCCAGGATTTCGCGTGTTTGCGCATCGATAAGGATTTTCATGAAGCCCTGGGGCTCACCCTTCTCGACGGCGCGCGCGACTTTGGTCATGGGGCGTTTGCCGATTAGTGCCTGCCGACCGCTTTTTCGGACTTCCGCTTCGGTCAGCCCGGCCCGACCGAGTGGTGGGTCGATGTACAGCGCATAGGCAGGGATGCGATCGCTGACGCGGCGCGGGTCGTTGTCCAAAAGGTTGGCGGCTACGATTTCCGCGTCGTTGTACGAGGTGTGAGTAAAGGCGCCTTTCCCATTGCAATCGCCCAAAGCCCAGATCCCCGGGACACTGGTGCGTAGTTGGTCATCGACCACGATGTAGCCGCGCGCGTCTGTCGCTACGCCGGCTTTTTCGAGCCCGAGGTCGTCGGTGTTCGGGCGGCGGCCCACGGCGAGCAGCACGTGCGTGCCACTTACCTCGCGATCGCTGTCCGCGCAATCCACGTGCGTGATTGATGTCTTCACCCCGCCTGGAAAAGGCGATGCATTTGGCGTTCAAGCGGAGCTTGATGTCTTCGCGCTCCAGGATTTCCTGAATGGCCGCGGATACATCTTCGTCTTCTCGCTGAGCCAGGCGTGGCCCCATCTCGATGATGGTTACCTCGCTGCCAAACCGGCGGAACATTTGCCCGAACTCCAGGCCGACATAGCTGCCACCTACGACGATCAAGTGCCGCGGAAGATAGTCGACGTCCATGATCGAGCTGTTGGTGAAGTATTGAACCTGGTCGAGTCCAGGCATTTGAGGCACGGCGGCGCGGCCACCGACGTTGATGAAGATCCGATCCGCCGTGAGAATATCCGCGCCCACGCTTACCTCTTTGGGAGACTCGAAACGAGCGTGGCCTTCGAAGACGCTGGCGTTTTTCAATTCCTTCAGAGACGTCTCCAGCCCCACCCGAGACTTTCCGGATATGGCATCCTTCCTCGCCTTGACGCTCCGCATATCGACGCTCACACTGCCGTCAAGCGTCACTCCGAAGTCCCCGGCGCGTCGCGCCATGTGGGCGGCATAGGCGCTCGCCACCATGGTTTTGGTTGGGATACAGCCGGTGTTGACACACGTTCCGCCGAATAACTTGCGCTCGATGATCGCAACTTGCATACCTGCGGCTGCGAGGCGTCTGGCGAGAAAGGGCCCGGCCTGGCCGGTGCCGATAACAATAGCGTCGAAGTTACGTGTCATGAGAGTTGAGAGACGATCCAAAACGCTCCGCCGATCGCGATTGCATCCTCGATCAGAGCGATGGGAAGATCTCTTCCTCCAATTGCTTTCGCCGCGCGAGTCCTGACTTCGTAGCCGCCCAGCGTTCCTACCAGAGCACCGGCCGCACCCGCCAAAAGTCCACCAAGCAGAGCCTGGCCCGGTGCGCCAAGCGCCGCGCCGCACAACGCACCAGACACGATCCGTGCGGCGAATGGCACGGGTGCTTTGCGGCTGGGTGTTTTCGGGAGCTTGTCATTTACCAGTTCTGCGATCGCAAGCACGCTGAGGATGTACGGTGTAATCGCCGCCCCCAGAAAAGCCAGCCAGGTGTTTTCCAGATGCACCCAGCCGAGACGGGCTGCCCAACTTACACCGGCGGGCGCGGTCATCGAACGAAGCCCTGCGACGACGCCGATCAAAAACGCCAAAACGTATGTGGACATACACACCTCGTTTTCTACATGTGTTTGAGGCACTCGTGCACGAACTGAACCGCCATCGAGCCTTCGCCAACAGCCGAGGCAACGCGTTTGACTGAGCCGGAGCGCACATCACCGGCCGCAAACACGTTGGGCCGGCTGGTCTCCAGCAGAAACGGCTGGCGCCTGGAAGTCCAGTATCGGGATTGCGCCAGTTCCGCGCCCGTCCGGACGAAACCCTTTGCGTCACGCTCGATTTCCGCCGGCAGCCAGTCGGTTCTCGGGTCCGCGCCGATGAAACTGAATACGCCCTGAGTCTGGACGGTCCGTTCCTGCGCGGTCCTGCCATTGACGATGTCAATGGAGGCGAGGTGCGAGTTACCGTTCATCTGGCGAATGGTCGTGTTGAAGAGCAGTTCGATGTTGGGAGTCTGCTCGATCCGTCGCGCCAGGTAGCTCGACATGTTTTTATACAAGTCGTCACCGCGAAGCAGCATGAGCACCTGGCTGGCATGCGCGGAGAGAAAAACTGCGGCCTGACCGGCGGAATTACCGCCACCCACAACCACGACCTGGGTTCCGCTGCACAGTTGGGCTTCGGCGGCCGTCGCGGCGTAATAAACACCCGTCCCCTCGAATCTCTCGCACCCTTCCACGCCCAGCCGGCGGTAGTCCGCCCCGGTTGCGATCAGCAGGCACTTGGCAGTCACGGTCTCTGTACCATCCAGGCGCACGATCGTGTAGCCGTTCTCGAAGGACAACCGGGTGGCCGGAGCAGAAACGGACAACTGGGCGCCAAATTTGTTTGCCTGGAGAATTGCACGGTTGGCAAGGTCGCTGCCCGTCAGACCGGTGGGAAACCCAAGATAGTTTTCGATGCGCATGCTGCTGCCCGCTTGCCCGCCAGGCGCAGTGTCTTCGAGCACTGCGGTCCGGAGCCCTTCGGAAGCTCCATAGACTGCGGCTGCCAGACCCGCCGGACCGGCGCCCACAACGACCAGGTCGTATACCAGATGCTCCAGCGGCTTCCTGAGTCCGATGGCATCGGCGATTTGCCTGTTGGAGGGATTGCGCAACAACAGCATCGAACCGAATGCGACGACTGGCGTGTCGGATTCCTGCACGCCGAATCGCTTGAGCAGGAGGTCCACATTCGGGTCGGTTTCCAGGTCTATCCACGTGAAGAGGATGCGGTTTTTCGACAGGAAATCACGAACCCGAAAAGTATCCGGGGAATAACGGGAGCCGATCACCCGGAGGCCGGTAAAGTTGGGGGACTCGCGCAAGAGCTGGCGCCGCGCGATGAATGCCTGGAGAATGAGATCACTGGTGTCCGGGCACTGGTTCAGGACTTTCCGTAAGTCGTCTCCTGATATCTCGTAAACTTCACAATCGCCGCGGGCCACTGCACTGACGATCGCTGGACGGCCGGTCAGATGTGAGATGTCGCCCGTGAACTCGCCCTTGCGGTGGATCGTGATCATCCTGCGCTGGTCGCCGGTTTCGTCTACGATTTCGACCTCGCCCGACTTCACAATGAAAAAGTTTACGTTCTGGCTGCCCATCGCAAACAGCGTTTGCCCGTCTCGATAGACTTTCGGCTCGGCATGCGTGCAACGGACCAGTTTACTGATTTGCGATTCTTCAAGCGTAGGGAACGCGACCGACAGAAGGTTTTGTTCGTTCATAGCCCGCACTCATTCTGGAAGATCAGAAGACATGCACTTTTCCCATGCTCTCATAAATCGCCTCCCTGAATCCTGCAACGAATGCATAGATCTGCCCATGCGATTGTTTATCTCGCCTCCGACGAATCGGCATTCACGGTTGGCAGCGAACTCATCGATGGTGGAATAGGCAATCTTTGATGCGGAGACGCATCAGCCTGCCGTAGTCTCGCGCAGGCGGCGTTCCAAATAGCGGCGTTCGCTTTCGTTGGTTACCAGTGAGAGTGCCTGGGCGTAGCTTTTTGCGGCCTCTTGTGTGGCGCCGAGGCGGCGGAGGAGATCGGCTCGGGCAGCGTGTAGAAGGTGGTAATCGTCGAGTTCGCCGGTGGCGGCGAGGGCGTCGATAAGGACCAGGGCTGGTTGGGGGCCGTCTGCCATTGCGACTGCTACGGCGCGGTTCAGCGACACGACCGGCGAGGGTTGCAGGCTTTCGAGAAGATCATAGAAGCGCACGATCTGAGGCCAGTCTGTATCTTCGGCGCGCGCGGCCTGACAATGCACGGCGGCGATGGCAGCCTGTAGCGCGAAGGGACCGGCTCCGTTACGAAGGGATTGCGCAACGAGAGGCAACGCCTCGGCGATCTGCTGTTGATCCCAGAGGCTGCGATCCTGCTGTTCGAGAGTGACGATGTTGCCCTGGTCATCAAGACGGGCAGCGCGGCGCGCGTCGTGAAGCAGCATCAGGGCGAGCAGGCCGAGTGCCTCGGCTGGCTGTGGGGCCATCAAGCTGATGACCAGTCGACCAAGTCGAATAGCTTCCGCGCAGAGATCTGTCCTCACCAATGCGCCGCCGCGTGTAGATGCGTAGCCCTCGTTGAATACCAGGTAGATCACGGTCAGCACGGCGTCGAGACGGTCTGCCATGTCATGCGTTTCGGGGACGACATACGGAATGCGCGCGTCGCGGATCTTTCGTTTAGCCCGCACAAGGCGCTGCGCCATGGTTACGGGTGGGACAAGAAATGCGCGCGCAATCTCATCGGTTTCGAGGCCGCAGAGCGTGCGGAGAGTCAAGGCCACCTGCGCCTCCAAAGCGAGCGCGGGGTGGCAACAGGTGAAGATCAGCCGAAGACGGTCATCGGGGATTTCGTTCGTGTCGTAATCAGGCTCTTCCACAGCACGTACCATGCCGGAATTAGCGTAAGATTCGAGCTTTTCCTCGAAACGGTTTCGACGCCGGATACGGTCTATAGCCTTATGCCGAGCCGTCTGGATGATCCAGGCACGCGGAAACTCAGGGACTCCGGATGCCTGCCACTGATCAACGGCGGCTGTAAATGCTTCTTGAGCAGCCTCTTCCGCCAGATCGAAGTCACCCAGGATTCCTATGAGGGTGGCGACAATGCGCCCCCACTCGGAATGGTAGACAGATTCCAGCGCGGAGGTGACATCCGAGGGCATAGAATTATTTTAGCTTGGGGTGTCGATCTGGCTCTGCGCCGTTCGATTCATTAACGGAGGGACACAAATGAAATACATGCTGTTGATCTATGCCGAGGAGGGTGCCTGGACTGACGCCGAGCGGGAAGAATGCTATGCGGAATCCACCGAACTCGCGCACCAGCTCAATCTGAAAGGTCAATATTTGACAGCCGCGCCGCTGCAAACTGTTTCGACGGCGACCAGTGTGCGCGTACGTGACGGTAAGCGGCTGGTGACCGATGGTCCATTCGCGGAAACGCGTGAGCAACTGGGCGGGCTGTTTCTGGTGGAAGCCAGGAACCTGGACGAGGCACTGGAGATTGCGGGACGCATACCGGCCGCACGCAAGGGCACCGTGGAGATCCGGCCGGTGGTGGAGATTGCAGGCTTGCCTACAGGAAATTCAGAGGAGGAGGCACAACGATGCGCTTCATGATGATCGTTAAGGCTAATAAGGACTCAGAAGCGGGCAGGATGCCGAGTGACGAATTGATCGCAGCCATGGGGAAGTACAACGAAGAGCTGATGAAGGCCGGCGTGCTGCTTGATGGTGCGGGACTGCAATCGAGTTCCAAGGGTGCGCGCGTCAGGTTTTCAGGAGGTAAGACGACCGTGATCGACGGGCCGTTTGCCGAGACCAAGGAGTTGATCGCGGGCTACTGGATCATCAAGGTGAAGTCCAAGGAAGAGGCGATTGAGTGGGCCAGGCGCTCACCGGCTCCGCATGGAGCAGGGCAGGAAAGCGAGATCGAGATCCGGCAGTTCTTTGAGCTGGAGGACTTCCCTCCGAGCGAAACAATCGAGCGTGAGCGTGAAATGATGCAGGAACTAGCGAAGAAAAAGGAGTAAGGCTGTATGGGCATCGCATACACGCATGCTGTACCGATGGGGAATACCGGGGTGTGGGCTGGACGCATCATCAGCGCCCTGGTCGTGTTGTTCATGCTTTTCGACAGCGGCATCAAAGTGATGCAGCTGGCTCCGGCGGTGGAGGGAACCGTACGGCTTGGATATCCCGCGGGCGTTGTTTTGCCGCTTGGGATTGCACTGCTGGCGTGTACGATTCTCTATGCTATTCCACGCATGTCGGTGCTCGGCGCGATCTTGTTAACCGGGTATTTAGGAGGCGCCACTGCCACCCAGGTGCGCGTGGAGGACCCGTGGTTTTTGTTTCCCGTTGGTATCGGAGTGCTGGTCTGGGGTGGGCTGTATCTGCGGGATGCACGGCTGCGGGCGCTAATTCCTGTACGGAGTTAAGCGGGGGATCGGTATATTACTTACAGAGGAGGAACAAAGGATGAGCGGAGTACGGGTACTGGCGGGCACGAAGAAGGGTGCGTTCGTGCTGACGTCGGATGGAAAGCGTAAGAAGTGGGATGTAAGTGGGCCGCACTTTGCGGGCTGGGAAATCTACCACGTCAAGGGGTCGCCGGCCGATCCAAACCGTTTGTATGCGTCGCAATCGAGCGGCTGGTCCGGGCAGGTTATTCAGCGTTCCAATGATGGTGGGATTACGTGGGAGGTTGTGGGGAACAAGTTCGTGTACGACGGCGTGCCCGGCACGCATCAGTGGTATGACGGGACGCCGCATCCGTGGGAGTTCAAACGCGTTTGGCATCTGGAACCGTCGCTGAACGATCCGGATACGGTGTACGCGGGAGTGGAAGATGCCGCTTTGTTCCGTACCAGTGATGGCGGACAGAACTGGCAGGAACTTAGCGGGCTGCGTGAACACGGTTCCGGTCCGAAATGGCAACCGGGCGCAGGTGGAATGTGTTTGCATACGATTTTGCTGGATCCGAGCGCACCCGGCAGGATCTTCATCGCCATCTCTGCGGCAGGCGCGTTTCGCAGTGACGATGCGGGAGTGACGTGGAAGCCGATCAACCGCGGGCTGAAGTCCCAATACATTCCAGACCCGGATGCAGAGGTGGGGCACTGTGTTCACAGGATCGCAATGCATCCTTCGAGACCGGGCGTGCTGTTCATGCAGAAGCACTGGGACGTGATGCGCAGCGATGATGCCGGTGATTCGTGGAATGAAGTCAGCGGGAATCTGCCGACGGATTTCGGTTTTGTAATCGACGTTCACGCGCATGAGCCGGAGACTATCTACGTAGTTCCTATCAAGAGCGACTCCGAGCACTATCCGATGGATGGAAAGCTGCAGGTGTACCGCAGCCGCACGGGCGGAAACGAGTGGGAGGCGCTCACCAAAGGCCTGCCGCAAAGCGACTGCTATGTGAACGTGCTGCGTGACGCGATGGCAGTCGATTCGCTCGATTCCTGCGGCGTGTACTTCGGCACTACGGGCGGGCAGGTGTACGCTTCGACGGATAGCGGAGACAACTGGTCGGCAATTGTGCGGGATCTTCCGGCCGTGTTGTCGGTGGAGGTACAGACACTGCGATGATTCGAGTAATACTGCCGGCACATCTGCGAACGATCGCGCACATCAATGGCGAGGTGCAGATCGAGGTCGAAGGCGATGTGACACAGCGTTCGGTGATTGATGCAATCGAGGCTCGTTACCCGATGCTGGTTGGTACCCTCCGGGACCATGTCACTCAACAGCGCCGGCCATTCGTGAGGTTCTTCGCGTGCGAGGAGGACCTATCGCACGAATCGCCGGACGCTGTGCTGCCGGATGCTGTGGCAAAGGGTGTGGAGCCGTTTCTGATTGTAGGAGCGATTGCCGGAGGCTAACAGCCTATGGCTGAAGCTTCAGGGTGGCTTTCCCAGCGGGGCCGGCGTAAATCAGCTCAATGGAGCGGATGCCGTCGGCCTTGCCCCGGTACTGGAAAAAAATCAGCCCCGCCTGGGGAAGGGTGCGGTCGCCCTCCGGGAGCGAACTTCGTTGAACGCGCTGTGCCATCGCGCGCTGTACGCCTACTGGAATCTTGACCGGTTCGGGTGGTGCATTGGCATCAGCCTGCTCACCCCTTCCGCCGCCGCCCATGCTGGTTTTCGACTTCGGTGCGGCTTGTACGGGCGGCTCCCACTCAGGATCTTTGAGGGAACTGACCACCATCCCGTAGGGCTGACTGGGCAAGGGCGTTTTCTTCCCGTTGACGCGGAGCGTAAAGTCCTCGGAGGATAGCTTGATCCGCGCATCCGGCGGGCCGAACAATCCAGTTTCGACCACTATATAGTCTTCGGTGGAAAGGGGTCCCTGCAGAGTGGGGACCGCGTGTCCCGTGAACTCGGCCGCAATCGTCATCGTACCTGCCTGAGCGTGCGTCTGATAATCGGCAGGTGCTGCTCTAGGCGGCAGGCCCTTCGCTTCGGTTTGTGCGTCCTTGCTTTGCGGATTTTGCCCGTGAACATACAGGCAGACGGCGGCGGCCAGGACACAAATTCTCAACGTATAAAAAAATCTCATTACAGCTAAGAAACTAGCATAATCGAGGGCCTGGTTGCCTGTTTTGACAAGTGTGAACGGGATTTTAAGCAGCGCTGCAGCCGGGGGCAAACTCTCAAGGGTAATGGAGGTTCACGAGATGCAATTTCCAAAATCCAAAGTTCTCCTGCTGACTGGGCTATGCTCAGCCGCAGGTCTTTTGACGCTGGCCCGTTGGTCTGCAACAGTTCATGCCCAAACGCCGAGCCCATCCATGCTGGTTCCCAACCTTGCCGTGAGGACAGTTGTCTCGGGACTTGACCAGCCCACGTCGATGGCGTTCTGGGGCGATAACAGGTTTTTCGTATTGGAAAAGGCTACCGGCAAGGTCAAGCTGGTGGTGAACGGCGCGGTTCAGAGCGAGGTCCTTGATCTCGCGGTGAACAACGCATCCGAGCGCGGACTGCTGGGTATCGCTCTGCATCCGGATTTCCCAATGACTCCACAGGTGTACCTATATTGGACATGTCCGGCACCTCCGCCGCCCGACTCCAATCCGTTCTTTCCGACACAACAGGAATGCCCCGATACGCCTGCGCTGGGCGCTGACTCCAGCAACATCCTGGGCGTCCCGCTGCTGGGCAACCGCATAGCCCGTTTCCTCTGGAACGGCACGGTCCTGACGTATGATCGCAACATCATCAAGCTGCACGCGTTTCAGAACGACGCCGCGCCTGTTCCTCCGAACCAGGGTGACGCTGCCCAACCTGCGGCAGGCAACCACAACGCAGGAATTTTGCGGTTCGGGCCGGACAAAAAGCTGTACGCGGTAATAGGTGACAATGGCCGCAGAGGGCAGTTGCAGAATCTGGAGGACGGACCGACACCACCACAAGATGACGACCAGTTCGGTGGTCCCGAACCCGATAACAACCACTTCACAGGGATCATCATGCGGCTGAACGAAGATGGTTCGACGCCGTACGACAATCCGTTCTTCGATGCCGGAGCTGCCATTGGCGGTCAGATGGGCGCAAATATCCAGAGGATTTTCGCCTATGGATTACGGAACACGTTCGGCATGGCCTTCGATCCGATTAGCGGCGCGCTCTGGGACCAGCAAAACGGCGATGACACGTTTGACGAACTCAATCGTGTCGAAGCCGGCATGAACGGCGGCTGGGTGCAGTTCATGGGCCCCATCTCAAGAATCAGCGAGTTCAAGTCGATTGAGGTATCGAGGGCACCAGGGACACTTCAGCAATTCCGCTGGCCTCCTACAAACGTCGCCAATACTCCCCAGGAAGCGCGGTCACGGCTTTTCATGCTGCCCGGGGCGCACTATAGCGATCCCGAATTCAGCTGGAAATTTTCCGTGGCGCCGGCCGGCATAGGATTCATGTCAGGGCGCGGGCTTGGGCCGCAGTATCAAGGCGACCTCTTCGTGGGCGCCGCACGAACCACCCTGGAGGGCGGGTACCTGTTCCACTTCAATCTGACAGGCAATCGCCGGAGGATTGGCGTGGACGACCCGAGACTCAGGGATCGGGTCGCCGACAACACGGACAAGTTCGACATCACGGAGAGCCAGAGTCTTCTGATCGGCAGGAACTTCGGCGTCGGCACCGACATCCACACTGGACCGAATGGAAACCTGTTCGTGGTGTCGTTGTCTAATGGCGCGGTATACGAAGTCTACCGGCGGCAGCAGTGAGATCCGAATAGGTTTCGACTCGGCCGCGCCAGGCGTTAACGTGCCCCGGCGGCGCCTGGCGCGGCAAGAGATGGCTTGATGTTCTGGTTCATGCGGAAGAAATTCGTCGGGTCGTACTTGTCTTTCAGCTTCGCCAGCCGTTCATACTTGGCACCGTAGGCTGCCCGAGTGCCCTCCTCAGAGACCTCGCCGAGATAGTTGACATAGGCAGCTTCGGCCAGGAAAGGCTTCATTGCCCCCCAGAACTCGCGCGTCCAGTTGATGTTGGCTTCGGTATCGGCGGCATCGGTCCAGACGGACGTGATCAGAAAATTGAACAACCAGCTCCGGTGTCCAAAAGAAGTGTCGTCTTCGGGAATACGGCTCATCGCGCCACCGCAGTGCTCGATGACTACGACCGAGCGGGGCGAAGGCGACTGCGAATAGAAAGTGAGAATAGTGTCGATCGCGCCGTCACTGAGTGACTTGAGATAACTGGATTTCCAGTAGTTGAAGCTTCCCTTGGGCCAAAGAAAGTCGGCCATGGTTTGGGCTGCGCTGTACGGCATTGGCCGGAAGAGGTCCGCAGCGGGCGGGCCGAACTCGCGGAGGGGTTGCAGTGCGCGCGCACCGATTTCCAGCGGCCCCAGGCAGACGCCGCCAAGTCCGACAACCGGCCCACGGAGCAACGCATCCGGGAGCGGCATTCCAGGCGGTGGAGTAAACACCAGCGCGCTGTTGGTCATTTCGTCCGGCGCTGTCGATTCGAAGTCGCGCCAGAACCGCAGCGGTTCCCGGCCTTTCGACGCCGAATGCAATACGAGCCCGGCCAGGACTGTGCCCGCAGGGTGAACCTTGAATTCGAAAGAGGTCACGATGCCGAAGTTGCCGCCACCGCCGCGAATGCCCCAGAACAAGTCTTCGTTTTCGCTCGGACTGACTGTCCGGAACTGACCGTCCGCAGTGACAAGGTCGGCAGAGAGCAAATTGTCGAGGGCGAGGCCGTGCTTGCGAACCATCCAACCCAGCCCACCGCCTAAGGTTAGACCCGAGACGCCCGTGGTACCTACAAAACCGCCGGTGGCCCCGAGTCCGAAAGCCTGCAATTCGTGTGCAAGTTCGGCCCAGGTGACACCCGGCTCCACTCGGACCGTGCGCGTTGCAGGATCCAGGCGGATGCCCTTCATTTGGGAGAGGTCGATCACCATGCCCCCGTCGCAGACGCTAATACCCGCCACGTTGTGTCCGGCCCCACGGACTGCAACGTCGATACCGTGGTTGCGGGCGAACTTCACGGCAGTCAGGACGTCGGCTACGCCGGCACAGCGGACAATCATCGCGGGGCAACGGTCGATCATCGCGTTGTGAACTTTGCGCGCTTCCTCATAACCCGGCTGGTCGGGAAGCAACAAGGGTCCACGGATCGAAGTACGAAATTCCTCCAGAGCTGATTGTTGCAACATCGGTTACCTCCAGATGATTCGATGCAGGGAGCACGCCGGCGTTGCGGTGACGTGCTCCCTGGTTCCGTTTCAGAACTGGTACTTGAGCGAAACGAATATGCGGCGATTTCCTCCGTCGGTGCCCCACTGGTTACCGAAACCGGCGTTGTTGATGCGGGCTTCGGGGATGCCGAAATTGCGGGTATTACTCATGTTGAAGAAGTCGGCGCGCAACTGGATGTTGTGCCGCTCCGTGATGCGCGTATTCTTCGTTATGCCCAAGTCGAGCTGGGCTATGCCGTCACTACGCATGATGTTCCGGCCCACATTGCCGAAACGGACCAGCGGTGTGCACGTGTTCGTTCCCTCGATACGCTGGCAGGGAGGAAGCGGGCTGAAGAGCGAGCGGCCACCGGCTCTCACAACTTCCTCGACGGACATGTTCGACAGGTCCAGCCTAGTGTTCAGGTTGGGTCGGATGGGATTTCCGACCAGACCATCGATGCCGCCGACCGCAAGAGTCGGATCGCTTCCATTCAAGGGACTGAAGGGTGAACCGCTCTGCAGCGTCACGAAGGCACCAACCTGCCAACCGCGCAACGCATAGTTAACAAATTTGCTTCCGGACTGACTCACCGGCAGTTCGTAAACAAAGTTCGTAGAGAAGCGCTGCGGCCGGTCGTAAGTCGAGCGCCCCCTGTCGGCGCGGCGGTCGAAGGAGTTTTGAGCGATGGCGACTTCTCCGCGCGCCGAGGGGTTGAAGATCTCCGAGGCGTCATCGATGAACGCGCTCCAGGTATAGTGTGCGCCCATGCTCAGACCCTGCGAGAAGCGTTTGTCAAAGCTGAGTTGCAGGGAGTGGTAGATCGACGAAGCAGCGTTGGCACGCAGGCGGATGATTCCCGCGGTTGGATCCACACGAGGACAACCTGTCACGGTGCCCGCGGCATTGGTCGGGATGGGCGAACACTGCGTCCGCGGATTGGCATCAATGGTCTGGAACAACCCCGTCCCCTTAGTGCCGATGTAACCCACGCGGAAGACTGACGACGCGGTCAGTTCGCGTTGGACCTCGAAAGAAAACTGTTCGGCTATGGGAGCGCGGAAATCCTCGGCCACTATGGTGCGGTTTAGCATTCTCAGGGCTGCCGGGTCACTTAGGTTCGGGAACAACTTCGGCATTTCGGTCCAGGCGTTTGCGAGGTTACTCGCACCCGCTGCCAGCACGAATGGAAATGCGCTAAAGATATTCAGATTGATGTTGAGGAACCCGTAATCGTTGGTCCTGGCGTAGCCGCCACGGAGCACCAATTTGTCGCCGCCGGGATTCCAACTGAAGCCGATGCGCGGCTGGAAATTATTCGTATCGCGCCCTGGACGCGGTGAGAGGTTGAAGACCGTCTGGTTGTTGTTGGTGGCGAGAATGCGGTCGCTGAGATCGTAGAGACTCTGGAACGAATTCCCGGGAAGCTCATAGCGCAGGCCGTAATTCAGAGTGAATGTGCGGCCGATGCGCCAGGTATCCTGGGCGAAGAAATAGTAGTCGTCCCACCAATAGTAAGCGACTAACTGGCCGCCGGGCAGCGGACGATTGATGTTGGCTATTGAAGCGAGGTCGTCCACGAAGGTCTGCAGGGTATCGTAAACCAGCCTGCCTCGGATTTGCGGGATGAAGAGGCTCTTGATGCGGGTGCGCCGGAGATCCGCTCCAAACTTCAGCGTGTGCGAACCCTGCATGTGAGAGATCGAGTCCTGCAACTGATAGATGTTGTTGTAACGGTACTGCGGCTGATTGACGGCCAGGCCGATAGCCGTGCGATCTGTTGCGGAATTGAAGCCGGTAAGTCCGAGTTCGGGAATCTCAACCGAGGGGATTGTCTCTGATTCAGGATCGGAAGCCGTGGTTGTCGATGCATAACGCTGGTAGGAGGCGCGGAATTCGTTAACGGTGCGGATCGACAATGTGCTCGTGAGCCAGGCAGACGCAGCCTGCGTCCGAATCGGATTGAGCGTGGTCAGTCCGGGCGGCGTTACCTGTCCAGTACCGCCCTGGACGTTGTCGTTGTAGAGATACCGTCCGCCGAGCGCATGATTGGGAGTGATCAGGTAGTCCACCCGGCCGGACCACTGCCAGTTGTTGACATACTGCGCGGTGGAATTGGTGAGCGAACCGAGCGGAATCTGGACCGTCTGGCCGCCGACGGTGAGCGCGGCGTTCTGCCCTATCGGTGCCTGTGCAGCCGGCAGGAATTTTAGCAGCGCAGCGACCTGGGGGCGTGTTCCGACCAGATTCTGCAGCGTCTGTTTGCCCTCCGCGGTTGGCACGCCCTTGGCCGTGAAACCGGAGCCGAGTTGGCGCTGTGTCCAGCGCTGGAGGGAGCCGAACGCGAAAAGTTTGTCCTTCTTTATGGGAGCGCCCAGTGTCCCGCCAAACTGATGTTCGATCAGGAAGGGCGCGGAAGTGAAGCCGGCCTGCTTGTCGAGGTTGCTCAGACCATTCAGATGGTTGCCGTTGTAGAACTCGAAAGCCGAGCCATGAAACTCGTTCGTGCCGGATTTGGTGATGGCATTGACTACAGAGCCGGCCCCGCGGCCGTATTCCGCGAGGAACTGGTTTGTAATCAGGCGAACTTCTTTGACGACATCGGGATTATTCATCCATTGAGAGCGTCCGGAGACACCAGGTTCGTTTGTATCCTGGCCGTCAACCATGAAGTTGTTGGCGCGAGTCCGCATGCCGTTGGCGGAGAAACTGGTGCCTGTGGCGAAGGCACTGTTTCCGCTGTTCAGCTGACTGACTCCGGGAGCAGACAGCGCGGTCGCGAATACGTCACGGAATCCGCCACCTTGACCGAATTGCCCGCTGATGGGCAGATCGGCGAGGCGACGTTCATCAAAACGCACACCCACTTCCGCAGTGGTGGTGTTTAGCATGGGAGCGTCTTCGCTGACCACGATGGTTTCCTGGACCGTAGCAGGGGACAGTTCCGCGTTGACGACGGCCTCCTGGTTTAGTTCGAGGTTGATTGGGCCGCGAACGTACTTTGCGAACCCGGGGGCGCCGATCGATAGTTCATAACGTCCGACTGGAAGTCCACGGAAGCCAAATCGGCCGTCGGATTGGGTCACTGCGGAACGGGTCGCATTCGTTTCAAGATTGCGAACGGAAACGGGAGCGTTGGGCACGCTGGCCCCGCTCGCGTTTACCGCCAGTCCGGAGATTGTTCCGCTGGTGGCCTGCCCGTAAGCCGTGGGAATTGCGAGAAAAAGGCAAACGGCCAGTGCCAGCGGGAATCGCAAATTGCAGAGAAGACTCAGCTTTGGACACATAGAGAGTTCCTCCAAAATTCGAAGTCACGGCGTGCCCGTTTGAAGCGGCACGTCAACTCTACTTAGTAGTCCGAAAGAATCAAGCCAGAAAAGTGAGACCCGTTGCGATGATGCTACCACAGGGTTGTCCGCTGGACAATAGAAACTGTCCTGTTTGTGCGGCGCTACCAGTTGAACGACTGAACCATCGTCTGTATCGTAACGGGTGCGGTACTCCTGCGGCTCCCCTACCTGGGCCATCAGCTTGTTCTCATCGATGGTTATACCCAGTCCCGGCTCGGTCGGCAGTTCGCGATGGCCGTTCTTCACAGGAGGCAAGGGTTTCGCTAGAAGGTTGGTGTGTTCCGCGTCGCCGCGCTCTTGTATGAGGAAGTTCGGGATGGATGCGGCAACCTGGATACTGGCCGCGAGCGAGCAGGGTCCTTGCGGATTGTGCGGAGCGATCGGGGCGTAGTAAGCCTCCGCCATGCCGGCTATGATCCGGAGTTCCGTGATACCGCCGGCGTAGCAAACATCCGGCTGGAGAATCATGGCTGCACGTTTCTCAAGGATTTCTTTAAAGCCCCACTTCGTAAAGATGCGCTCACCCGTGGCAAGTGGGATGTGGGTCTTTTTGGCCAGCTCGGCCATCACGTCCACATTGAGCGCCTGCACCACTTCTTCGTAAAACCAGGGGTGATAGGGCTCCAGTGCTTTGATGAGAAGCGAGGCCGTAGGAGGCTGCACCGCTCCGTGGAAGTCGACGCCGATATCGACACCGGACCCGTGACGTTCCCGCAGAGCTTTGAAACGTTCCGCCACCTCTTCCACGAATTTCTGTCCCTCAACGTATTTAAACGGGATGCGTGTTGCACTCGGCCCCACTTTCATCGCGTTGACGCCGGTGGCCGCATTGACCTGACCGTAAACGCGGATCCGGTCGCGTGTCGGGCCGCCGAGCAGCTTGTAAACAGGCACGCCGTAAACCTTGCCCTTGATGTCCCAGAGCGCCTGATCAATCCCACTAAGGATGGCAGTCTTGATGGGCCCACCGCGATAGAAAGCTCCGCGGTGAATCGCCTGCCAGTGAAAGACGACGCGATTGGGATCCTGGCCGACCAGATAACGCCCGACTTCGAGCGCTCCCGCAGCGCAAGCCTTGGCGTCATCTTTGAGCATTTCACCCCAGCCGACTATACCCGCGTCGGTCGAGACTTTCACGAATACCCACGAGTTCTTGAGTACGAACGTTTCGACCTTGGTTACCTTTATCTTGTCGTTTGGTCCCACGGCGGCCGCATTGGTGCGATCGGCGGTAAAGAGGGCATCCAGTCCGAACAGCGCTCCCGCACCCAATGCACTACGCAGCAAGGATCGGCGATCGAGTTGTGGTTGTGGCATATGGACACCTTTAGGGGCCATTCTACAACACTACCCTGATGAATCAAATCGAGATTGCGACGTGCTAAGCGCGTCCGGCGTTCGTGCTAAACCTTGCGGCGGCTTTACAGGGGAACGCACTCCCTTACGGTCGCGCCCCTTATCGATCAGAGGAGGAGTGCGTACTAGATTCCAGCCCGTTCGAAGGGGCGGCATTGGACATTGACGCCTTACGGATATTTATAGTTCCCTTACTTTTCTACTGCTTACAAAATCTTGTGACAGAAACCGAGACTACGGTATCGGATACTTTTGTCGTGAATACTCAAGCTGCAATTCCTCAACTTTGTGAATATGACATCATCCTGATCGCCTGCTATGACCCTTCTCGTTCAATGCACTAGTACGCTTCTAGGGTAAATACCGTACTAGTTCTGCGTAAAGCTATTGACCTGAGTAGGGTTTCTCATTAGGCTTGGTACGTGGACATTGCAGAGAAGCGCAAAGCAAGACGTTTCGATTTGAAATTACCATTCGAATTGCTCCGTGACGGTTCCGACCCGAGTTTGCTTGGGGGCGAGACCTGCAATGTGAGTTCCGGGGGCGTGTTGTTCCACGCGCAAACCGAGTTGCCACTCGGGGAACCCATCGAATATTTAATTACGCTGCCTTCCGGAATCCGCGAAGGCCTCAGTGTGCGATTGCGCTGCATGGGCAAAGTCGTGCGCACGGAAGCTCCGCGAAACACAGCCTCCAACCATGTTGCAGTTGCCGCGACTCTGGAGCGCTACGAATTCCTACGCAAGTAACCTGCAAACTCCGGTTGTGCTGCCCCTTCGTTT
This sequence comes from Bryobacteraceae bacterium, assembly GCA_963793625.1. Taxonomy (GTDB): domain Bacteria; phylum Acidobacteriota; class Terriglobia; order Bryobacterales; family Bryobacteraceae. The sequence continues at coordinate 472,729 of CAWCAT010000004.1, forward strand.
CGTAGTACTGTAGCAAAGAAAAGGCGAAGGTGCGGTTATGAATCTCTCGCTCGGGTTTCCCGAATTTCCAAACGAAATCACTAGAAGGCAACACAGCCTGAGCGTTGCTGTAGACCGCTTCCGGGAGTGGATGAAGGCTCCCAATTCGCCGATCCGATCGATACACCATCAGCCTACCCGTGTGGGCGAGTTTCGCGAGATTCCGGCGGAAGTGCAGCCAGCGTTACGCGCAACGCTGGAAGCGCGCGGTATCACGCAGCTCTACAGCCACCAGGAAGCGGCCTTCGAGGCGATCACCTCGGATAAGAACGTGGTCATTGTGACCCCGACCGCAAGCGGCAAAACGCTCTGCTACAACCTGCCGGTGCTGAATCGACTACTGGTGGACCCCGGCGCGCGCGCGTTGTACCTGTTCCCCACTAAGGCGCTGGCAGAAGATCAACTCGCGGAATTCAACACTACGGTTGAGGCGATGGGTTCGGACATACGCGCCTTCACCTACGATGGCGACACGCCGCAGGATGCGCGCAAGGCCATTCGTGAGCGCGCCAACGTCGTTCTAACGAATCCCGACATGTTGCACGCCGGAATCCTGCCACACCACACGAAATGGGCGAAGTGCTTCGAGAACCTGCGCTACATTGTCATCGATGAGTTGCACTATTATCGCGGTGTTTATGGCAGTCATCTGGCGAATGTGATCCGGCGCCTGAAGCGCATTTGCGAGTTTTACGGTTCCACCCCGCAGTTTATCTGTTGTTCTGCGACTATCGCGAATCCCAAGGAATTGGCCGAGGCGCTGACCGAGGGTCCGTTCGATCTCGTGGATCTTAATGGCTCGCCAGCAGGCGAAAAGTTTTTCGTGTTCTATAATCCGCCGGTGGTGAACCGCCAGCTTGGAATTCGCCGCAGCTACATGCATGAGACGCGCCGGATTGCGGTGGAACTCGTCCAGCACGGGCAGCAGACGCTTGTGTTTGCGAACAACCGCCTCGCCACCGAAGTTCTGATCACATATCTGAAGGACGCGATCGAGCGGCCGCCGATTCCGGCCGGCACCGTGCGCGGTTATCGTGGCGGATATCTGCCTCGCGAGCGCCGCGAGATTGAGCGTAAGCTGCGCAACGGCGACATCCGGGCAGTGGTGGCGACGAACGCACTCGAACTGGGCATCGATATCGGTTCGCTCGATTGCGTGGTCATGGCCGGTTATCCGGGCACGATTGCTTCGACGTGGCAACGCTCGGGGCGCGCGGGACGCAGGCAGACGACGTCACTGGCCGTGCTCGTAGCATCGAGCGCGCCAGTCGATCAGTACATCATCGAACATCCCGATTACTTCTTCGGGCAGACTCCGGAGCGTGCCTGCATCAACGCGGATAACCTGGAAATCCTGATCAACCACCTGCGCTGCGCTGCATTCGAGTTGCCGGTGCGCGATGGGGAGAAGTTCGGTCCGCATGAGACGGGTGATTTGTGCAAGTTTTTGGAAGAGACTGGCGTGCTGCACCACTCGGCGGGCGCGTGGCACTGGACCTCGGATACCTATCCAGCCGATGCCATCAGTTTGCGCGCGGTGACCAGTGATAACTTCGTGGTTATCGACATCACGAATGAGAACACGGTGATTGCCGAAGTTTCGTTTCCGACAGCGCTCACAACGCTGCACGAAAAAGCGATTTACCTGCATGAGGCGCGGCAGTATCAGGTGGAAAAGTTCGATTACGAACAGCGCAAGGCCTACGTGCGCCAGGTCGAATGCGATTACTTCACGGACGCCATCGACTACACTCAGGTCAAGGTGCTGGAAGAGTTCGAATCACAGCCGATTGCAAAGGCAGTCGCGGTTCATGGGGAAGTGCGTGTGAACCGGCAGGTGGTCGGCTTCAAAAAGGTGAAGTTCTACACGCTGGAAAACGTGGGAGCAGGAAACCTCTCGATGCAGGAACAGGAGATGCACACGACATCGTTCTGGCTGCACTTCCCGGCCGCATTTTTGGAACTGTTTGCTGACCTCACGCCGACCGAGCGCCAGAATGGTTTGACGGGATTGGGCAACGCTCTGCGATCTGTAGCGGCGCTATTGCTGATGTGCGATCCGCGCGACCTGGGAGTGTCGATTACAGAAGATATCGCGAGCGGATTGAAGTGCTTCGAGCCTAATCTTTATCTCTACGACAACTACCCCGGAGGCATAGGGCAAAGCGCGCCACTTCACAAACTGACGCGCACAGTTTTGGAACACGGCGCTCAGTTGCTCTCACACTGTCCATGCGAGTCCGGCTGCCCCAGCTGTGTGGGACCGATTGGTGAAATAGGCGAGCGCGGCAAGGAAGTCGCGGCACGCATAATTACCGAGTTATTGGCCTGAAGTCAGTCTTTCAGGTCTTCGGGAAACACTGCGTAATCCACCGGCGGCGGATAGATTAGTTTTAATAGATCGAGGCGCTTGCGCAGGTAGCGGCTCGGTAATTGGCGCGGACCGGTGTTGACGTCGATGTCGCAACAAATCCCGTGCAGGTATAGGGTCAGCGTGTCGATGAAGGACTGCAGCGCATAATCCCGGAACGCCTTGGTCTCGCGGTGCGAGGTGCCAGACTTCCGAACCAGACTCTGCTTCAGACGCCAGCTATCCTCGTTGACTTCGCCGTGCACGTGCCCTGCGAGTTCGCCGCGCAGCAGATCGAAGTACTGCGTTTGCACGTCTTCGGGCAGATGCTCTGAGACCAGGATGGCAATGGCGCGGTAGAAACGATAGTGGTACTCCGCGACTTCGCGGTTTTCGATCGGGAAGATCAGCGAGGTGTTCTACTTTACTGTCCACGCGCGCATCGAGCGCCTGACGGGCTTCGACGGGCTTACCCAGCACTATCAGACACTGCTTTTCCTTGCCGTTGGGCTTTTCCAGATACGGCACCAGCCCTATGCCGATTTTCGGCAAAGTGCGCACGATCTCGGGTGGCAACGCCGCGACCGGTTCGGTGAGGTATTCTTTCAGCTCCTCTTCGTTGAGGGTCATCGAGAGGTAAAAGTACGAAAAGCGGGAGCCGAGCGGAATCATTTCCGGGCGGAAACGCTCAGCGAACTGTTGTACTGTGAGGCGGGCAAGTTCGGTTTGGGCAGACATCGAGACTATTTTCAATTCTATCAGATGCGCTTTCGAGGGCATTCGATCTCTAATGATGCTGCGTGGATTGCTAGACTTAGGCATTGATGCCGACGACCGACGCCCCACTTTGCATCCTGGTTTCCGCCGGCGAAGCTTCCGGGGACATGTACGCCGCAGGGCTGGTGAATGCTTTGCGCAGCCGACTTCCTGAGGCGACGTTTTTCGGCTGCACGGGACCGCGGATGCGCGCCGCAGGTGTCGAAACGGTGGTCGATAGCGCTTCGCTTTCGGTCGTTGGACTGGTCGAAGTCGTCCACCACATTCCCAGAATTTATGGAGAGTTTCGTAAGCTCAAGCAGTCCGCGCGCGAACGCAAACCGGATCTTGCAATCCTGACGGACAGTCCCGATTTCCACTTACGACTCGCCACGTACCTGAAAAAGCTTGGCGTTCCAGTACTTTATCTGGTGGCTCCGCAGGTCTGGGCGTGGCGCAAGGGAAGAATTCATACAATCCGGCGCAACGTCAATCGTCTGGCGTGCATCTTTCCGTTTGAGGAGCAATTCTTTCGGAATCATGATGTTCCGGCCACTTACATTGGTCACCCTCTCACCAGGACAATAAAACCTGTCCTCGGAAAAGCGGAATACCTCAGAAAACATGGGATCCCGGGGGAACATCCGGTGGTAGCGCTTCTGCCTGGCAGCAGAGCCGGCGAGATCGCGCGACACTTACCACCGCTGGCTGATGCTGTGGCGCGTTTGTGTAAAAAAGAGCGTATTACTTTCGTGCTGGCGACACCGCCCGGATTTTCTTTAAAGCACGGAAAGTCATTTATCAGGGAACGAATTGGCAGCGCAGCCATCCAAGTAATTGAGGGTGAGACGTGGGATGTGATCGCCCACGCCGATTTAGCCCTGGCAGCCAGCGGCACAGTAACTATCGAAACGGCCTTGTTGGGCACGCCGATGATCACGTTTTACAAGGTAACCGGGTTGAGCTGGGTAATGGGCAAGCTTCTGTTGGACGTGCCTTTTTACTCCATGGTGAACCTGGTGGCCGAGCGCAGGGTAGTGCCGGAGCTGATGCAGTCGGAGTTTACAGGTGAGCGCCTGGCAGCAGAGACAGTTAAATTGCTGCATGACGAACAAGCGCGCCGCCTGATGCAACAGGACTTGGGCGAAGTACGCACGATTCTGACTGGCGAGCATGAGCCAATGGAGCGGGCGGCCGATATCGCCGAAGAGTTATTAACCAAGCATCCCTGAGAGGGTGCAAGAAATCGATTTACCGAGGGATTGAAGCAAATGGCAGGAAAGCTTTGGATCGCCGCGATGGTGGCAGCCGTCGTTTCGATGGCGAATGCGCAGCAGGCGCAGCAACGTTCGAGGATCGACGTCCAGCATTACGTGATCGACGCTGAGGTCAATACACGTACGCAGACCTTGTCTGCGAAAACTCAGGTGCAGTTCACGGCGCTGGACGAAAACGTAACTTCCATCACGTTCGACTTGAACAACGCGCTGAATGTGTCGCGAGTTACTGACGAAAGTGGCCGGCAGATACCGGCTTCACGGATCCAGCAGGAATCAGGAATCCGCCTCTCGCTTCCCGAGCCGCTGCCGAAAGGAAAAGCGCTCAGTCTTACTTTTGAGTATGACGGCCGGTTGACCGGGAACGAGGAGTCTCCCGTTTTTGGCATCAAGTTTGCCAGCATTCAAACCGACTTCGCGTATTTGATGTATCCGGCGCGCTGGTTCCCAGTAAACGAGTACACTGCGGACCGCTACTCGGCGCAAATGCGCATCACCGTGCCGACCGGGATGAAAGTGGTTGGGAGCGGGAACGACAGCAGCGTTCAAGCACCCGAGGGCAAGAGCACCACGAAGTTCGATTTTACGCAGTCTTCTTTCCCGGGCAGCATTGCAGTGGTCAAGGAAGAACCGCAGCGCATCACAGTGCAGGGCGTGACCACGAGCTTTTATCTACGCACCACCAAGACTATGGCACAACAGTACGGCGAGGAAGTCGGCAAGGTCATGACCTACCTGACCAGCGTCTATGGACTGCCGCCGTACTCCGGAATCACTGTGGTTGAAACCGAAAACGGCACGCCAAACGGTTACTCCGCCCCAGGCATTCTGTTCCTTTCGCCTAAGGGGATTGGCAAGCAGCCCAATCAGCGCTTGCTGTCAAACCAGATTGCACGTCAATGGTGGGGCACGCTGGTGTCTCCGGTGTCGCGTAATCATATGTGGATCACGAATGGACTCGCGCGCTATTCCGAGATTCTGTACCAGGAGCATCTGAACGGGCCGAGCGCGCTAGAGAATGAAATTCGCGATACCTATGTGGAGGCGTTGACTGTCGACAATCCTCCCGTGATTCAGACCGGAAGGCTGGAAGATTATTCGCCGGAGTTCTGGGCGATTACGGCGAGCAAAGGCGCCGCGGTTCTACACATGCTGCGCTACGTGATCGGCGACCAGAATTTCGGAAAACTTGTTAAGGCGATTCCAGATCAGTTTGCCTGGAAATCGATTGGCACGGAAGACTTCCGCAAGGTGACGGACCAGATCACGGGTCAGAACACGCAGTACTTCTTCATTGAGTGGATCGAATCAAGCGGGGCGCCTGAGTTCAAGCTGGAATACACCGTGTTCCGCACAGCCAAGGGCTTCCGCGTAATGGGTAAGGTTGCGCAGGATCTCGACACGTTCCGCATGCCCGTCGATCTAAAGATTGAGACTGAAGGCAACCCGGAAGAGAAGCGCGTCGAAGTTTCGGGGCCGTCGAGCGAGTTTGTGGTCGATACCTTTGGTAAGCCCAAGCGCCTGGAACTTGACCCGAACAACAAGCTGTTGCGTATGGGTCCAACGATGCGGATTTCGGTTGCGGTGCGCCGTGGCGAACAGTTCGCGGAGATCGGCGAGTTTGCCGACGCGTTGAAGGAATACCAGAAGGCGCTCGAAGTAAATCGTAACAATTCACTGGCGCACTATCGGGTCGGTGAAATCTTCCTGCTGCAGAACAACTATCAGTCGTCTGCGAACGAGTTCCGCGAGGCCCTTAACGGAGATCTGGAGCCGAAGTGGACCGAGGTTTGGTCGCACATCAACCTAGGTAAGATTTACGACATCACCGGACAGCGCGAGCGAGCAGTCAACGAGTACAGTCTAGCGATCCGCACCAAGGACAATACACAGGGCGCGCAGGAAGAAGCAGCGAAGTTCTTGAAGGCGCCGTACGAGCGTCCGCGGCAGGCGGGGCAGTAATCAATTAGCTCGACACGACTGTGCCGCAGGTGTCGGCCAGGGGCTCGGGTGCTTCCTCGGCGATGGCCGTCTGCCGTGAAGCCCACTCGGCCCCTGCCAGCACCAGCATGGTTGCGAAGAAACTCCACAGTATGATCGTGACCGAATTGATGAAGGGCCCGTACTCGTGCTTCAGTTTGATCCTCAGCCACGGCCAGAGCGCCCACATCACGTACTTCAAGCCTTCCAGCAGCAAACCCACGACAACCGCGGCGGGCACCAAGCCATCCAGTTTCACACGTCCATTCGGCAGCCGCCAGTAGACCAGCAGCAACATCACAATCACCATCGGGATCGCCGCGAGCTTGAAGAATACCGTCGTGAGAGACGTTGCCGCGACGCCGCTCACACCGAACAGTTGCGTGATGTGATCGCGATTGAATGCGGTCAGTGTGGCCGAGGCAAGCGCCAGAGATCCGCACGCAAAGATCAATCCAAGGCTTACCAGTTGATTCCGCAGAAAACTCCGATTCTGCTTGAAGCCGAAGACACGATTCAGCGCCACTTCCATCGGTTCGAAGACGCCGTTGGCCGTGAACAGTAGCAGGAAAACCGAGAGGGCCTGAAACGGCCCGCGAGAGTTCACAGTAGCCCTAAGGTTGTTATCAGGAAGTTTCCGACCTCGTCCGGAAAAGTATCCGACAACGCCAGATAGATTGCCTGCTCAGCAGTCGGCCAGTGCAGCAAATAGCGGCACAACGAAACCATTACAATCAGGAACGGGAAAAAGGACAGCAGTACGTTCGCGGCGACCGAAAAGCCATAGACATGGACTTCGGTCTCCATCCAGTAACGGAAGGTAGGCAAATAGCGACGCAGTAACGGCACGGTAAGTTGTATTGTACCGTGCCGTTTTGGTTAAAACTTCTCAGAATGCGAAGCGCAGCCCGAAGCGGTACTGCCGCTCGTCGCTGTTTCCGCCGGTCGGGTTCGCGCCCCTTATGGACATGAAGTCGCCGAGGCTGCGTACTGTGCCGTCGGGGTTGAACGATGCGTTAGACACGTTCGCGGTCGGATTCTGGAAGTGAGGCGTATTGGTTGCATTGAAGGCCTCAGCCCGGAATTCCATTTTGAGCTTTTCCGTGATCGCAAAGGTACGGAAGACGCTCAGGTTGAGATTCACCATTCCAGGTCCCCGAAGCGCGTTCCGGCCCATATTGCCGAAGCGCACTTCCGTTACCGGGCGGAAGGACGTCACATCATAGAACTGGCCGCCCGGCCCGACTTCACCGAGCTTTCTAATCGGACCCACCTGATCGGCGGTCTGCGTGTTGTTGGGAGCGTTGACCGAAGCGCCGGAAGCGGTGACGTTAAACGGAAGGCCCGAATAGGCACCAAAGGTCCCATTCATCTGCCAGCCTCCGATGAGCCATTGTGACGCTCCGGAATTGGCCCAGCGCTTGCCCCGGCCGAGCGGGAGTTCGTAAACCCAGCCCATAGTGAACATCTGTGTGCGATCCTGGCCGGACACCGCGCGATTCCACGGAATCTCCGGACCCCAGTTGCGGCCCACAGTCGCCCAGCCATCTTCGTCGGTCATATTGATCGCCTTCGACCAGGTGTACGCGCCCTTCAGCAATAATCCATTAGTGAATTGCTTGTTCAGTGCCATCTGCAGACCATGGTAATTACCGCTGAGCCAGCCGTCCCACATGTTGGCAGTGATCCTGCGACCCTGTGTGGCAGCAAGCGGACGCCCGGCATCACCCTGTCCGGGTCCGGGAGCGTTGATGTCGCGATCCGCCAGTTGGTGCACCGTCGAAGTGCCGACGTACGCAACTGAGGCAATCAAATCGAACGGCAACTTGCGTTCGATGGTGAAGTTCCAGGATTGGATGTAGCCGCGATGCAATTCTCCGGCCCACGGACTGCGCGGTCCCATATCCACATTCGGCGGCAGTGGGAGGCTACCGCTGGAGATATCGGGTAGCGGGACTGGCGGAATGCCCTGATCAAGCCGGTTGTAGTAGGCAAACGTGTTGGGCGCGTTGAAGGTTGCCCCAATCGTCGCCGGATACAAGCCGCGCAACGGGCGCGCGAACGCCAGCGGATCATAGGTGATGCCATAGCCGCTGCGAATGACTGTTTCATCGTTGAAACGGTAGGCGAAACCGACGCGCGGTGCAAACAGACGCTTGCTGGTCGTGATGCCGTTGCTATACGGTATGCCGCCAATGCCGCCGAGTGTGACGATGTTTGTGTTCGGATCCCAGCGCTCGATGCCGCGATCCTCGCGGGTCAGTAGCGGGTAATACTCATAGCGCAGCCCAAGGTTCAAGGTCAGTTTCCGAGTAGCCTGCCAGCGGTCACGCGCGTACCAGCCGAACTGCCACTCGCGCGGCGTCATCAGCAGGTATTGCACGGCTTTCTGATACTGGGTTGGCAGTCCCAGAAGAGCCTGAGCATGGGCGTTCAGGTAGTCAGGTGACGGGCCGCCATTCAGCGCTGTAGCAGATCCAGTGAAGTTGATGTAGCCGCGCGGACCATTGCTGATTTCAGGCTGCCAATGGTTCATTTGATGGCGTACCATGTCGAAACCGAAGCGGAACTCGTGAGCGCCGCTGAGTTTTGAGGCATTTGTACTGAAGGTGAAACTGCGGTCATTACGGAACAGAGGCATCCAGCCATTCGGGTTACCGAGTTGCGTGTAGGACGAGGTCGATTCCCAAATGATGGGCTGGCCGCTCTGACGGATATCGGGCCCGTTGGTCCCGGGGATTCCCCACACCTCACTGCCGTAGTTCGTTCCGTAGTCAGGGCCAATTACGCTCTGATCAAAGCGCGTATAGCCAAAGACTCCGTCCACCAGAAAGCTGGGGGATTTCGTCCAGGTGAAACCAACCGTGGGAATCTGAACGACGGTGTCGCCAGTTCCTAAGGTTCCCAATCCTGGCCCTCCAGCCGCACCAAGCGCCGCGATGCCACTTACCGGAGCGTCCATGCGGCTGTACTTGCCCCAGATCATTAAATTGTCGCTCGCGTTCCAGTTCAGTTTCCCGTCGTAACTGTCTCGATCCAACGCCTGAGTTCCCGAAACGGCGTAGTTGTTCAGATCCTGACCAGGGATGTTCGGCTGCGGAATCAGAGCCTGAATTCTGCGCCAGATGGGACTATGCCGCTCCGGCGGAATGATGTTGTTCGGGAATGGCTGGCGATTCCTGCCCTCAGCATCCCCGGTCGCCGGGTCATAGATTATCGTCGACTTGCCGGAGAAATTGCCTTCGCGGATGTCCGCGGTGGGGACTGAAAAGTTTCCTGCAGTGCCTCCAGACTGACTTGACTGACCGGAGCGCTCCATCGTCCGCTCATAGCTCACAAAGTAGAACAACTTGTTCTTCACGATGCGGCCGCCTAGCGTGCCGCCCACGATATTATTGATGCTCTTGGGCTTGTCCGGCGTCCTCAAGAAGAAGTTGCGGGCTCTGAGGTGCTGGTTGTCGTGGTACCAGAAGGCGACTCCGTGAGTATCGTTAGTCCCGGATTTCGTAACGACCGTGATTGCCGCGCCGCCAGCCATGCCCTGTTCGGCATCGAAGTTACTGGTAGAGATGTTGACGTTTTCGATGCTCTCGACTGGCTGAACGTAGGCAGTGTGGTGCGGCAGCCAGAGAAACACGTTTGTGGCACCATCCACGCGCGTGTTGTTGTTGTTCGGATTCGATCCGTTCACGAAGGTGCGCATCGCGCGCGCCGGAGAATCTACCGTGGCGTTTTGGAACAAAGCGGGAGTGGCGCCAGGCACCAGATTAATCAGGCTTTGGTAGTTCCGGTAATTCGAAAGCGGCATGTTTGTGACGACTTGCGGGGACAGCTCTGCGCGTGTCTCTGATTTGTCAGTCTGAAGCAACGCCCCCGCGCCGGCGACAGTAACCTGTTCGGTCACTTGGCCGACTTCGAGCTTCATGTCCACGCGGCTTACGTTGTTAATTGTTACATCCACGTCCGTACGTGTCACCGTGCGGAAACCCGTGGCTGTGGTCTTGATTTCATAGCTACCGGGCAGCAGGTTCACAATAGAGAACCGGCCGCCTTCGTCAGCCGTTGTTTCGCGGCTCAACCCGGTCGCTTTGTTGGTTACGGTGACGGTTGCTTTGGGCACAACTGCTCCAGTTGGGTCCTCAACCGTTCCGACTATGGATCCATACAGGACTTGCCCATTGGACGGCATTGCACCGATCCCCAGAAGGACAAGCACGCACAAAACACAGAAACCAGCTGTTTTGAGCATTTACTCCGAGACCCCCTTAGTCGAAATATACTGCCATTTCAGACAGTGGATCAATTTATTTTTGACCTCCCCCGAAGGGGAATAGAAGGGCGTAGAAAAGGGGAATAGGTCAATATTTTGTTAAAGATTCAGCACAGACCGCCGATGGATGCGTGGAGCCGGAGAACCACAAGGCTCCGGGACATACGATGCACAGTGCTGTACACGTTTTGAATACGACCGGGTTAGGCAGACTTTGCGAGGCGGTGAGCGCAGAGCCGTGGCGAATGCTGCTGGTGGGAGAGAGCCGCGCGTTGCGGAATGTCGCTGAGATCATTCGCTTGATCGGCCCGCGAAAGTGCACCGCGCTGATCACCGGAGAGACTGGAACCGGTAAGGAACTGGTTGCGCGCGCGATTCATCAGGCGAGCCCCCGCGCAAATCTGCCCATGGTTTCGGTAAATTGCAGCGCCTTGCCGGACAACCTGTTGGAAGCTGAGTTGTTTGGCCACGTGAAAGGCGCATTCACGGGTGCGCTCAACCAGCGCATCGGGCGTTTCGAGCAGGCGCATCGCAGCACTTTGTTCCTGGATGAAGTCGCCGACATGCCGCTCGATCTACAAGCCAAGCTGCTGCGCGTTCTGCAGGAGCGCGAGTTTCAGCGCCTGGGCAGTTCGGAAACCGTCCAGGTAAATGTGCGCGTAATTGCGGCAACTAATGTCGATCTGGTGGACCGGGTTCGCCAACGCAAATTCCGCGAAGATCTGTACTACCGGTTGAACGTCGTGCCGGTGCACACGCCCCCATTGCGCGAGCGCCGTGAGGACATCGCGCTATTGGTCGCAGCATTTTATCGAAAAGATTTGTCGCAGTGAAGATCTGCCGCTGAAGGCGATCTCAGGAGAAGCGCTGGAGCGTCTGGCAGGCTACGACTGGCCAGGGAACGTGCGCCAACTGGAGAATTCTGTCGAAATGGCAATTGCACTTAGCGGTCATCGCCACATGCTGACACCCGCGGATTTTCCCGTGCCGGTTTCCCTGCCCCGCGTAGCGAACATGGAATCGATCGACACATTTTTAAGCATTCCGGACGAAGGTCTGGACTATGAAGCCACGGTCGGTGGGATCGAGCGCAACATCCTAACTCAGGCACTGCAGAAATCAGGCGGCAACAAGAAACAAGCCGCCGAACTGCTGCGCCTGAAGCGCACCACATTTGCGGCAAAACTGAAGAGTCTCGCGCTGGTACCGGAGTTCTGTTAGCGAGTCAGCGGATCTTCGATCCAGGGCGGAGTCGCCTGAATCAAACGGCCCAGTTCGGGCTCCAGTTGATCCATGGCTTCCTTCATTTTCCAAGCCACGCTGCGGTAACTGAAATGGCCCTTCACACCGCTTCGCAATCGCGAAATGTACTCCGCTTCAGCGAAGTCCATTTTGAAAAGAAAGCGCGACCGCGCGCCAAACGGGAGTAGATAGTGCGAGGCCGGTTCCGGAAGGGCGTGCACGGATTGGATTGCCGACTGCATGGCCGCATCATAGAGTTCCACGATGCCGGCGTCACGAACCGCATCGGGCGTTTCGTAGCCGAGCCTGGCGGTGTAATCCTGGCGGTATTGCTGGCAGCGGCGGTGCCGGTGCAAGTCGCGATAAGCGCCGATGTCCATCACGATGTCATAGACAAACGTTCCGCTACGAAAGCCGCGCAGCAGGTCATCGCCGCGTCCGCGGGATCGCACGGCGATATCGATTACTTCGCGACGCAACGCCTCGCTCCAGCCTGCGGCAGTTTCGTAGAGTTCGCGATAGGGCCGATCCGTGACCGGATAGAGCAGGGTTGCCACGATATCCGCAGCCGGAATCGAAGGCTTCAACAGATCCACATCCGGGCAAGGACAACCCGGAAGCCGGCGGCAGATTCTGCAGCGGCCCACTGCTTCAGATCCAGCCGCGACTGCTGCAAATAGCCGTCAACGTTGACGTATTTGGCGAGCGTGGGACAGAGCGGTTCCTGCGCCACACTGTCGTCCAGAACGCAGGCTGGAGGCTGCGCGCATGCGGCCGCTATTTCATCACCCAGCGACTGCAGTTCCTGATACGGCGAGGCCTTCAGGCGCCGGATCTGGCGCTCCAGCGTGCGGATGCTGGTGACCTGTCCGATATTCGTCGGCACTCCGAAGAAGAGCAGGTAGCGCGCGACATCGAAAGCGCGGGCGGTGAGATTGCGCTGATAGGCGTCGGGCTTCATGTCCGCCGGGCACGGCAGTTTCCCGCAGAGATGCGCGAAAACAGCCTCGTGTACTTTCGCGTAGCCGGCCAGCAGAGCTTCGCCCGCACGCTGGTACGCCGCGGCGTCATCACCGGTTAATTCGGGAGGCGAAATGAAACCGGATTTGGAAAAATCCTGATAGCGCGAAGATTTCGCCTGCCCATCCCAAAGCTGTTCGTCCTCGATTTCAGTCGCGGCGATTTCAGAGATGCCTTCGAAGCACAGCACCACGTGACCCAGATCGGCAATCGATGCGTGGCCGTACTGAAAGTAAAAGCTTTCGAGGAATTTCTGGGAATTGTGCGTGCGCACCCAATCGACGGATTGGCGGATAGAATCGGGAGAACGGCTATACCTCGCCAGAGCGTAGGCGCACTTCTCGGGGGGCATGGGGGCGACAGCGATTACTCTAGACACTGAACGATATGATAACAACCCGTGCGACACTGAAAAATCAATTATGAAGATTCGAATTCGACGCGTTTCCCCGCAGGCCAGCCTGCCGCAGTATGCACACGGACCCACTGAAGACGCCGGCATGGATCTTTGCGCTCTGGAAGCAGTGACACTTAGACCCGGCCAGCCGGGCCTGGTGCCTACGGGACTGGCCATCGAACTTCCACCCGGATTCGAGGCCCAGATTCGTCCACGCAGCGGCCTGGCGCTGAAACACGCGATCACGTTGCCGAACAGTCCTGCGACCATCGACCCCGGATATCGTGGCGAAATCAAAGTAATTTTGTTGAATTTGGGCGCTGTTGATTACGAGATCCATGCGGGCGACCGCATCGCGCAAATGATTATTGCGCGCTACGAACCGGTCGAATGGGAAGAGAGCGAACTGAACGGGACGCAGCGCGGCGAAGGCGGATTCGGCTCGTCCGGTCGTTGATTTTCCATTATTCAGGATGTATTCCTGGAAGTATGAAACGAACTGGATCGGCCGTCTGGAATGGCGGCCTCAAAGACGGAAAAGGCACGATCTCCACGCAGAGTGGAGTTCTTGCCAATGCGCAATATTCTTTCGGGACTCGTTTCGAAGAGGGAAAAGGGACGAACCCCGAGGAACTAATTGGGGCTGCCCATGCGGGTTGCTTTTCCATGGCCTTGTCCGGGCAGCTTGAGAACGCTGGACTAAAGGCCGAAAGTATCAGGACAACTGCCACGGTCCGCATGGAAAAGACGGACGCCGGATTTACCATTACCGCCGTTCATCTGGACGTTTCGGCAAGAATCCCAAATGCCAACCAGCAGGCATTCGAGACCGCCGCGAACAACGCCAAAGCCGGATGTCCCGTTTCCAGATTGCTGAAAGCCGAGATCACGATGGACGCGCGGCTCGAATCTGGAGCGTGATGATAACGGCGAAGAGCACAAAGACGGCAAGCATCGTGAACGGCTCCCGAGCAGTTCGGGACGGCGGCAACAGATAACGGAATGCGCTGGCGATCCCGGTCCATGTGAGCAGGATGAACATATCCTGTATGCGCGGACGACGGGCGACGATGATCGTGACGATGATGGTCGTAACGATAACGACGGCCCACGCGAGTTCGATCAGTGCGAATTTCTGGTACTTAAGAAAGTCCCAGGCGAAGGCCGCGTAGGTGGCTGTGATTGCGGTGTGCCAAGCCAGGGATTGCGAGAACAGCACAAGGCTGGCGAGGACGGCTCCGGCGATTGTGTAATCGAAGCGGGTTGGGAGATTCTTGCTCGCGACGATGGCGAGCGTGATCGCGAGTGCCGCGGCAAGAAATGCGCGCGTAAGCGGCGAGCTGGGCGCGGGCTTGGAGTTTATACCGGCGAGTTCGTGCCTAAGCTGCCAGGCGCACAGGATGAACGAAAGTCCAAGGAGCGCCCCGAAGGTGAGTTCCATGCCCTTCCACCAACCAAGCGGCATGTCTTTCCAGATCGCTTTACCCCAGGGCTGGAGCGATGCGCCGAAACCGAAGCCGATTCCACCGCCGATGGTGCCATAGAGCGCGAACAGCGAAGGCACACGCGCGCGCAGCCAGGCGAGCAACATCAATCCGCCGAGCCAAAGTCCGGCCCAGAGTTCTTCGCGCGGTTTGTCGATGCGATTAGAGAAATAGATCAGCTTCGGATTGTTGAGAAACTGCCAGCCGATCCAGGTACCGAGCACCATGATGGCAAAACCGGTGATCAGTTGCCTGTTGGTGTAGCGTTCGCGTTGTAGCGCGATGCCGATGAAAGCGCCGCCGAGCAGTCCCCACACCGCACCCTTGATGGTGAAGCCGAGGATGGCCCACCAGAACGTGTCAGGTTGCATGCTGAGGCCGACGGTCTGGCCATAGGTTTCCTGTCCGCCGAAGCCGACACCGATCGCAGCGAAGGCTGCGATGAAACCGGCATCCGATTCCCGCCCGAGCAGCATGCAGAGAACAAGTCCAATCATCGCGCCCGGAATCATAGCGCCAAGCGAACCGCCGCCAATGGAACCGCGCAGTCCCCAACCGAGGGACATCGTGACTGCGCCGAGAATGCACCAAAACCACAGAGGTCGTGTCGTCATGGCTAATAGGTTAGGCGGAACTCCATGTAAATCACGCGGGGCTGATTATTCTGCGACGGGCTGATCTGCCCGAAGTTGGCATTCGTGACATTCGGCGGATTGCCAACCAACTGCGTGAAGTAGGGCCGGTTCGTGATGTTGGTCAGGTCGGCGCGGATCTGGGCTTTGACACGCTCCTTGATGACCGGAATGTCCTTGACGAGCGAGAAGTCGAAGTTCTGGACACCCATGAAGCGGACGTCGGGGAAGCGCGTCGGGAAGTTGCGCAACGTGAACGGCGCGGGTCCGGCGACCTTGGGGAACAGCGAGGTGTCGAACCAGCGCGACAGGTCTGCTCATTGCCAGAGCAGTTTTGCGCTGCGCGCTTCAAGCGGTGCGGCGTTCGGGAAGTCGATCGGGAAGCCGCCCTGGAAAGTCCAGTTCCAGCCCATACGCCAGTTTCCGAAGAAGACCATTCACGATGGGGTGCATGGCGCTGCCGAATTTCTTGCCTTTGCCGAAAGGCAGTTCGTAAGTGCCGAGGAAGGAGAGCTTCTGGGGCACGTCGAAAATCGTAAGCCGCTTTTCGAGAACAGGATTCAGCAAGTCGTTCGTCCTGATGTCCTGCGGGTTGAGCAACTGGAGCTGTTCCAGGGTCTTGGCGGCCATGTAGTTGACCTGGAAGTTCAGGCCATTGGCGAATCGCTTACGGACCGTGAGCTGCATGGAGTCATGGCGATTTTTGCCGGCGGGGATGTTCGAGGCAGTCACGCCCGAGTACTGTGGGAATGCGCTAAGCAGCGACTGGCGCGGGATGGTGGCTCCATTGAGTGCGGCGTTGTTGGGCAGCAAACCGGCGAGCGGATTCGTAACGCGTTCCGTGTAGTAGCTGGCGGCTTTGCCGAGTTCGGAGATCGGCACGTAATTCAGCGCGGCGTTGATCGGCAGGCCTGTAGTGAAGTTGCCGATGTAAGAGACGTCTGCCATGATGCCGAACCAGAGTTCACGCTGGACGCCAAAGGAGACTTGTTTCGAGATTGGGAGCGGGCGATCCGTGTACTGGGCATTAACGCCCAGACCGAGGTCAGTCGCAAGACCGAGCGATGATCCGATCGGCTTAAGGAGCCCCGTTGGAAATGGATTGCTCATACTGGCAGAGGGCGTAAGACTGTCGAGCGTCGGGATGATGGGCGTAGTGCGACTGAAGCCTGTTGTCGGGCCCAGCGCCCACTGGCCGAGACTGTAGAGTCCGAACTCCGCCGCGCAGCACGGTCTTGCTGCCGAGTGAATATGCCGCGCCAAAGCGAGGCTGGAAGTTGTTGCGGTCTGGGGCAAAGGCAAGGCGCTCATCACCGCTGGTTCCGGCATACTGCAGACCACCGGTCAGATTGCTGCACGCGGGGCAGTTGGCTGCGCCGCTCGCACTCTTCGCCGCGCCCGCGATGGGGCTGGCCTGATCAAATGCGAAGCCGCGGGTCTGGCGGTTGTAACGTTCTGCGACCGGCGATTCGTAGTCCCAGCGCACGCCAAGATTGAATGTGAGGCGGCGAGTGACTTTCCAGTCGTCCTGGAAGAACAAAGCATAGTATTTGCCACGGTAGGCCGTGGTGATCGGAAGATCGACCGAGCCGGAAGTGGGGAACCCGAGTAAGGCGCTTGCGATTTCGTTGCCGGAGAGAGCGTCGGCGCGGTTGGGGTCGGCCTGCGTCCAAAGTTTACTGAATGTGTAGCTGCCACTGGCTGCCCCGTAGCTGAGATTATTGGCGCGGAAGTCACGTGTTTCTGCCCCGAACTTCATCACGTGCGTGGAGATCACCTTACCGCCGGAAGCGGCGAGTGTGTAGGTGTCGTCGGCCTGCAGGGAAGGTCCGGAGCCCTGCGACATATAGCTGCCCATGTTGATGATGGGGTACTGGGGACGGGCAAACTGCGAAACCAGCGAGGCGGGCAATCCGAGGTCAGTCGGATTAAAGCCGAGCGTGAGCGGGTTCCAGGCGAGGTTCTCAAGACGAGAGAACCAGCGCGCAAGTTGAAGGTGGTGGTGGCGTTTATCGTGGACGTCCAATCCAGCGCGAGAGTGCGCCCGCGACGCCCACGCGGCAGGATCGTACTGGATTCAGCGGGGTTGCCGTCGGGGTATTTGCGATCCCCGACGCGGGTCATGTTGGTTTCGCCATAACGCCCGAAGAATGCATTTTTGTTGCCGGCGCGGATGTCCAGTCGACCGGTCCACTGCCAAAGCTCACCGGTATTATCCGTGCCCTGGAAGAAGTTGTTGATGTGGGAAGGTCCATCGCCAGCCAGCGTGGGGTTTGGATAATAGCTGACAATTTTTGAGCCGATCGGATTAATCTGCGAAGCAGGAATCTTGTTTCCGGGGAAGGCAGTGCGGATGTAGGTGCCGGCTGGGCCGAGGCGCGTGGTCGCGGGGTCGTAGATTATGACGGGGCGGCCGTCCGCGGCGAGGAGGTTCGAGAAATCGCCGGTTTTCATCTCAGCCAGCGGAGTCGTGGCTTGTGTGGTGTAGAGGCTGGAGGACGGACTCGAGTCGTAGCCCACCATGTAAAACAGTTTGTTCCGGAAATCGGCAACTTTCGGAATCCAGATTGGACCGGTGGAATTGAAACCGTAGTTATGAGTGCTGCGTTCGGGCCGCGCTACGCCTTGGCGATTATTCGACCAGGTGTTGGCGTTCAGGCGGTCATCAAAGTACCGATCAAAGACGGAGCCGTGGAAATCGTTGGTTCCGGATTTCGTGGTGGTGGTGATGATGCCCCCGCCGGTGCGTCCGTACTGCGCGTCGTAGATGTTGGTGAGGACGCGGAACTCCTGGATCGTGTCGAGCGCGGGAATCATGATGGTCTGGCGATCGCCCTTGGCATCGCTGATACCGTCAACGAGAATGTCGGTGTTCGAATCTGTGCCGCCAACTCCTGACGCTGCGCCGTTGATGGCGGTGCGCGAGTTCGCGATGCCATCGAGGTTAAATTCGGTGCCTTGCCCAGTGGAGGGCTTATGAACGCCGGGCATGGCGAAGGCGAGCTGATAGATGTTGCGCCCAGGGTTCGGCACATTGAGCATCAGGTTGCTATCGACGATGCCGCCGCGCGAAGCGGTTTCGGTTTCCAGCAATGACAACTGCTCGCGGACGGTCACCTTCTCCGTCATGGCACCGATTTCGAGAGTCGCGTCGAGCGCGATGCGGGTAGAGATCTGCAGTTCCACGTTCTCGCGGATGAACTTCTTGAAACCCGAAGCCTCGACTTCAACGGTGTATTTCCCTGGAATGAGGAAGGGAATAGAATAACGTCCCGTATCGTTCGTGACCACCTCTGAGACGACGTTCGTCTCGACGTTCCTGGCTTTCACGCGCGCGCCGGTTACGACTGCTCCGGCGGCGTCCGAAATTAGACCATTGAGTGAGGCCCGAAAATCCTGGGTCCAGGCGGGCGTAAGGCACGTGAGTGCGAAGATGAACGCAGACGGACGTCGCGTCGGAAACATAGGCAAGACTCCTAAGCTTTTTTAGTGGACCCAGTGGAACAAAGGCTTAAGGTATATTAGTGAGTTCCCGCTCCGCGCGTCAACAAAAACTTTGTCAAGGCACGATCACGATGTCTGTGGTGTGCTTATCGGATGATCTGCCCACGAAGTAGCCAACAACCGGCAGTGCGAGACCGGCACCCAACGCCAGGACATCGCCGCCACTAGTTCGAGTCGGCGCGAAGAGCTCTAGTTTTGATGTGAATATACGCGCAGCGAGAACTCCCAAACCAGCGACGGCACCCACCGCCACGCCAACCAATCGCCAGTGGTACGTAGTTCGTAGAAATTGGAGCGCTTTGAGAGAGCCTTGCGGGACGGAAAAGCCGGTGACCTCTGGATACAGCTTGGCGTTCGAGGTCTTGCGCACCTCCATTACCAGCGCGTCGGCTTCCACTCGCAACGCCTTACCATGGAGAACTTGCGAATCAGGCAAGACGACCCGGATTTCACGACCTACGATGACTGATTCCAACTCGCCCAGTGGAGCTCGCGTGTTGCCGCAAACAAGTCGGCGCCCACGATAAGGAGTAACAGAACAAGCGTCCGCATTGCGGGAGCATGATATCACTTCAGATACTTCTCCACGTTGTTTTTTGTGACTAACTGAAAAGGAATAAAGACCTGCTTCTCGTAGGGCTCTTTGCGAATAATCCGGACGGCGGTTTCGACAGCGGTTCCGCCCTGACCGCGGGAATCCTGAAAAACGGTAGCGTCGAGTCGGCCGTCTTTCACTGCTTGTAGCGCGTCGGCGATGGCGTCCACACTGACAACAATCACCTTGTCCTTTTTCCTGGCCTGCTCCAGCGCAATCAGCGCGCCCATACCCATTTCGTCATTCTGTGCGAAGACGGCGTTCGTCTTCGCGCCATAGGACTGAATCCAGTTCTCCATCAGCGTCATTGCTTTCGCTCGATCCCATTCCGCAGTCTGATCGGCGAGCAATTTCACGCCTGGGTTCTTCGACAGAATCTCGCGCGCGCCCTGGTCACGCTTAATCTGCGCGGCTTGGCCCATGAAGCCGTGCATCATGACGATGTTGCCCTGACCGTTCAATCGCCGCGCAATGTAGTCCATGGCAATTCGGCCGGACTCCTCATCACGTGAGCCGATGAATGCCGTGGGCGTGGATTTCGTTTCGGAGTTGACGTTGATGATCGGAATACCGGCGGCCAGCGCCTTGTCGACAGCCGGAGAACTGGCGTCAACCTCGCAGGGATTGAGAATAATCGCGTCAACCTTTTGCGCAATGAAACTCTCCACCTGCTGCACTTGACGGTCCGCGCTACGCTGCGCATCGTTCACGATCAATTGCACACCCAGTTCACGCGCCTTCTCTTCCATCGACTTGTTGAGCATGACGATGAACTCGGACGAGAGATTCAGCAGCGAGACGCCAATCACGAGCGGCTTCTTTGCGTTTCCAGCGGGCGTCTGCTCGCGGGCGCAGCCGCACAACACGAGTGCAATAATCGCAACGATTTTCTTCACACTATTTCTCCTGGCGTCTGTCGAGCCAAACTGCACCGACGATGATGACACCCTTCACAATCTGCTGGTAGTACGAGGACACATTCAACAGGTCCAAGCCGTTGTTGATCACGCCCATCAGCAGCGCGCCCAGTATGGTCCCGCCAATGCCGCCGACGCCGCCATTCAGACTGGTGCCGCCGATCACGACTGCCGCGATCGCGTCGAGTTCGTAGCCTACACCCGCGTTCGGTTGGCCCGTTGTAATACGCGCGGCCAGCACCACGCCCGCGAGTCCCGCCAGTGCGGCGCAGATCGTGTAGGCAAACGTCTTGACTGCGCGCACATTGATTCCCGACGCACGCGCAGCATTCTCATTGCCGCCCACTGCATAGATGTAGCGGCCCATTCGAATGTGTTTCAAAAATGCATGAGAGAGGATCGCCACTGTTAAAAACATCAGGATCGGGATCGGAATACCCAATACGTCGCCACTGCCCATCGTGGTGAATTCTCTACTGAGATTCGAAACCGGCTTGCCTCCACTGATCACAAGAGCAAGCCCACGCGCGGCAGTCATCATGCCGAGCGTAACGATGAACGGCGCGACGCGGCCTTTCGTAATTACGAGCCCGTTTGCAAGCCCGCAGCACGCACCCGCGAGCACGGCAAGCAGCACGGGCACGATCACCGGACCCTGTTGCGGATGCGCGAAACTCGCGGCGATCACACCAGTCAACGCGACCAGTGAACCGAGCGAAAGGTCGACGCCGCCCGTGAGCAATACATACGTAACACCCACGGCGAGAATTCCGTTAATCGAGATCTGCCGTACCAGGTTGATCAGGTTTGCCACTGTCAGGAAATTCGGTTTCACGATGGAGAGCGCGACAAATATCAGAACGAGCGCGGCCACCAGACCGAGTTTTCCGTACAGCGATTTTCTATTTACGAATGGCATCGATAGTTACTCACTTAGGCATGGCGTATTGCAGAATCTGTTCGGGCGTGGTGTCGCGTGGACTCAACTCGACGGAGACCTCGCCTTCGCGCATCACCAGAATGCGATCGCTTAGTCCGAGTATCTCGTTCATCTCGGAAGACACCATGATGATCGCCATACCGTCCTGGGCCAGCCGCGTGATGAGCGCGTAAATTTCGGCCTTCGCGCCGATGTCGATGCCGCGCGTCGGCTCATCGAGAATCAACACCTCGGGATCCGTCAGGAGCGCATTCGCGATTACGACTTTCTGCTGATTGCCGCCACTCAGATGCTTCACCTGCTGATCCCGGTTAGGTGTTTTGATCGCGAAGACGCGGATCTGCTCGTCAGCCACGCGGCTTTCCATGCGGTGATTGATGACGACTCCATTGCAACAGCGCGCAAGGCTCGCGAGCGTGAGGTTGTGCTCCACAGTCATGTCGGGCACGAGCCCAAACTTCTTGCGATCTTCACTGACCATCGCGATCCGCTTGCCCTTAAGAATGATCTCACCAGTATCCGCGGGTTCGAGCCCGCAGATCGCTGCCGCGACGTCTGTTCGTCCGGCACCCATAAGCCCGGCGATTCCGAGGATTTCGCCCTTGCGCACGGTGAAACTGACATTGCGAAATCGTCCGGTTTTTGCCAGCGCACGGACCTCGAGCGCAACCTCGCCGGGTGCTCTTTCAGACTTTGGAAAGACGGTGCTCAATTCGCGACCCACCATGAGCGCGATCAGGCGGTTTTCATCCACCTCGGCGATCGCGTGGGTTGCGACATGCTGCCCGTCGCGAAGAACGGTGACGCGGTCGGCGATGCGAAAGATTTCGTCCAGCTTATGCGAGATGTAAATGACAGCGATGCCGCGCTGCTTCAAGTATTCGATGACGTCGTATAACGCCTCGACCTCGCGATCCGATAGCGCGGATGTCGGCTCATCCATGATGATCAGGTCGGCCTCACGGGCGAGCGCTTTGGCGATCTCGACGATCTGCATCTCCGCTACGCTCAGATCCTTCATGTCGCGCGTCGGAGGCGCTGAGGAGCGCAGCCTGTCGAGCAACTCCTGGGCTTTCGCGTTCATCGCGCGCTTGTTGACAAGGCCGGGCAGCCAGCGTGTCGGCTCCATCCCCATGCAGATATTTTCGGCGACGGTCAGGTCGGGGAATGGCAGCAGTTCCTGATGGATCATCGCAATGCCGCGACCGTGAAAGACGGCCTCACCGGAGTCAGGCAGATACATGCCGGCGAGGATTTTCATAAGTGTTGATTTGCCTGCTCCGTTCTCGCCGGCAACAGCGTGCACCTCTCCTGCTGTGACGTCGAGCCGCACGCGGTCGAGCGCCTTCACGCCCCAGAAGGATTTCGAGACATTATTTACTGCGAGCAGGAAGTCCATCAGTTGGGTTTTAGAGTTCTAATATTATCTTGAGCGCGGGTGGCGCGCAAAGTTTGAGTGCGCATCACTGGGTGTGCATGAGTGTGGACTAAGTAGACGCGGCGTTGTAAACTAACTCACACGAGAGGAGCTTTTCAGGATGGTAACGTTTTTTGCCGCTCCGTGGCCGTGGTACATATCCGGTCCGATTATAGGACTTTTCGTGCCAGCGCTCTTACTTATTGGAAACCGTATGTTTGGTGTTTCCAGCAACCTGCGACATCTGTGCTCTATGTGCTCTTCGCTCCTGCCCGGCCGTGTTGAGCATTTTCGTTACGACTGGAAGCAAGCCGGCCTCTGGAACCTTGTTTTCGTAGCGGGCACCGGGTTGGGTGGCTTCGTGGCTTCGCAATGGGGAGACTCTCACAACATCGAGATTTCGGAACAGACCAGACTCGCTCTGACGAGCTTGGGCATTCATGACTTCTCCGGGCTGGCACCACGCGAGCTGTTCACGTGGTCCGTGTTGCTCACACCCAAAGGTTTCGTCTCAGTCGTTCTGGGTGGTTTCTTCGTCGGCTTCGGGACAGCCTACGCAGGGGGATGCACTTCCGGGCATGCGATTTCCGGTCTTGCGGACCTGCAGTTACCTTCGTTGATCGCCGTGGCGGGCTTCTTCGCCGGCGGTCTCCTGGCAACACATTATGTTCTTCCGCTGATCTTCTAAGGAACCATGTCCACAGGGCTAACCAACGTCAGTTGCGAAATCAAGTCATCCGGGAGCCGGGCCGGCATCAGATGGCTTGCGTACCTGTTTCTCGGAGTTTGTTTCGGTATAACGCTGACGCAGTCTGAGGTCCTTTCCTGGTTCCGCGTCCAGGAGATGTTTCGGTTTCAATCTCCTCGGATGTACGAGATCATTGCGTCGGCTATCGCGGTTGCCGCCGCTTCGGTCGCGTTGATCAAGCGGCTGGGGGTGAAGACCATCTCGGGCGAGCCGATCACTATTCCGCCGAAGAGCATGGGGCGTGGCATTCGCTACGCAGCCGGCGGCACTATCTTCGGCCTGGGCTGGGCGCTTGTCGGAGCTTGTCCAGGACCGCTGTTCACGCTTTTGGGTGGTGGCATTACTGTGATGATTGTTGCCATCGGCAGCGCGCTGGCTGGAACCTGGCTGTGCGGATTACTAAGACCGCGGCTCCCACATTAAGGTATCTATGATCCTGAAGCAGTACTACCTGGGTTGTCTGGCACACGCCTCATATCTGCTGGGAGATGCAGCCAGTTCGACAGCCATCATCGTCGATCCCCAGCGAGACATCCAGCAATACCTTGCCGACGCCGAAACGTTCGGCCTTCAAATCCGCCACGTCTTCCTCAGCCACTTCCACGCCGACTTCGTAGCCGGCCATCTGGAACTGCGCGACCGTTGCGGAGCGGCCATCCATCTCGGCTCCCGCGGCAAGGCGGAATATGCCTTCGTCGCGATGAAGGACGGCGATACGCTCGACTTCCCGGGCCTGCGCCTGCAAGTTCTCGAAACCCCCGGCCACACTATAGAGTCGATCTCAATCCTGGTATTCGATCTCCAGAAGGATTCGGCAAAACCCCACGCCGTCCTCACCGGAGACACTCTGTTCATCGGTGACGTCGGCCGCCCCGACCTGCGGGCTTCGCTCGGATGGACAGCCAACGAACTTGGTAGTCACCTCTACGACTCGCTGCACAACCGGCTTTTGCCGCTTCCCGATGAGACGCTCGTCTATCCCGCCCACGGTGCTGGCTCCCTCTGTGGGAAGCAGCTTTCCTCTGAGACAGTCTCTTCGCTCGGAGATCAGCGTCGATTGAACTACGCCCTGCAGCCCATGTCGAAAGAGGAGTTTGTTCGTCTCGTCACGGCCGACCAGCCCGACGCTCCGCCGTACTTCACTTACGATGCCATCCTCAATACTCGCGAGCGAGCCACGCTGGACAAAAATCTCGAACAGGTGCTCCATCCGATCGAGCTCGCCGAGGTTGTTCAGTTGGGAGATGAGGGCGCTCAGATTCTCGACGTCCGTGATGCCGCCGAGTTTGCCAAGGGTCACCTCGCCGGCAGCATGAATATCGGATTAGGCGGGCAATACGCCACTTGGGCGGGCACGGTACTCGACCGCACCAAACCCATCGTGATCATCGCCGAGCCCGGCCGCGAACAAGAAGCCGCCTTGCGGCTGGGCCGTATCGGTTTCGACCACGTCAAAGGATTTCTGCGGGGAGGCATGGAAGCGCTTGCCGACGGATCAGACCTGGTGTGGCCGACGGAGCGCATCAGCGCCCCCATGCTGGCAGAGGAGTTGGCGAGCGCGGATCCGCCGCTGGTGCTGGACATCAGGAATCCGCGCGAGTGGGCGACCAAACATATTGACGGCAGCGTGAACATTCCGCTCAACCACCTGCAAGAGCGCATTGCCGAAATCCCACGCGACCGCCGAATTGCCGTCCATTGCGCGGGCGGCTACCGCTCTTCGATCGCAGCCAGCATCCTGCATCAATATGGGATCACCAACCTGGTCGAGTTGGCGGGCGGCCTCGCCGCTTGGGATGCCGCTAAACTGCCGGTAGTCTCGGAAGCTTAAGGGCCGGCTATCACGTCCACGTCGCGAGGACCGAGAGTTCGATCTCTTCCCTCGAATATGAAATGGACGGTTTGATACGACGCGTTGAAGAGGGTATAAACCGTTTCACCACCTCCGCTGAAGCGGTTGATGAAGACTGCGGGATGGGGCGAGTTCACGAGCGGATCGGCGACTCCCGCGAACGCGGCCGCGTTCTGCTTCAGAATTTGGCGCGCGCGGCGAATGAAGCTCAACAGTTCCTCTCCATACCAGGTCTCCGAGTGGCCCTTGAGCCACACACCGTTTCCGTGCCAGAGCGACAAACGGAAATCCTCCGCAGATAATACGCGTGGATCGATCCCAATGGAGAGCATGTCCCAAAGCCTGACATCAGGGAAGGCGAACCTCCAGAGATTCAGCTTCAGCGGGGAAAGCGCGCGGTCGGCGTACGGGATGTCGTAGCAGAACGCCGCGTCGTAGTATGGTGCCGCGGCATCCGGCGGAGTCTCTTCAATGTAGATCATCGTATCGCGCAATCCTGCTGTGTCGAGCGCTCGCCGAACCTCCTTCGTCATAGCCATTTCACCTGGAAGCGTTTCGATTCCCTTCGGGTGCCCATGCGACGTGGAATAACAACGCATGCGCCCAAAACCGAACTCATCCAGGTACACGCCTGCAGCACCGACCTCCCGTGCAACAGAGGTTACGCGATCGGCCATGTACTGCTGCCAGGCTCTGACATAAGGACACACGAACAGTTCTGGACTGCCGCCCTTCCACCATTGCCCGTTACCCTTTTCGTCTATGAGTTGCCACGCTTCTCCGTGGCTGCGACCGACCCTCGAGTTCTTGTCGATCAGGTAGCCTTCGAAGTACAGACCTGTGGGGATATTCGCTTTTCTGGCAGCGGTGACGTTGCGCCGCAAATCGTCGGCGCCGCCTAACTCGATCGGATAATCGCCCACGCGGCCCAGCGTTTGGGACAACGCCCAACCGGAGATATCAATGAAGTCGATACCGCCGAAAGTCTGGCCGTCTTTGATGAACTCATCGAACGTGTAGCGGTTCCGGCGAGTGTCGAAGAGCCGACCGGTACCGCCCACCGGATAGTCTCGGCGCGCCCAGAAAGACGACTGCAGCCATTCCGGGTGATGTCCCGCTTTATACCAGGTCTTCAACCAGTTGCGATAAGCTTCGAAGCCCTCGCGCCAGTCTCCGCCGTGCTGCGTAATCCGAGCGTCCGGCGGACTGTAAGTTTCCCCAGGCGCGAGGCGTACGAGGTGATCGACTTCGACGTGAACCGTCGCGCCGCTCTTGCGAAGGCGGAACTTCTTCCATCGGCCGCTCGTGTCGCACACGATCACGGAAGCGCCGCTGTTTGCACCGGGCGAAAACACGTCCATGAACTGGAGCGGGAATATGCCACTGTAGGTAGCCTCCAGAACTCTGTCGGCGCGCGAAATCACGGCACCCTGACGTGGAAAGAGATAATAAAGATCATTGGCGTCGGTCGTCGGGCTGATCGCAACCGAAGGGAAGGTCAGCGTGAATTCCTGCGGTGTCGCGCTCACGTTAGTGACTACGAGCGAGAGCCTTCGACCGCCCGTTTCGCGTTTGTCATCAAGATCCGCACGTATGGCGTTTCCCGATGGCAGCTTGAACCACTTCGATCCTTCCAATGACGACTCCCGGACGGGCCGGTTTGCAGCCTGGGGAATCGCAAGCGTCGCCGAATCGAGAGATGTAGGTGCTGCGCTTTGCGAGAGCCCGGCCGCGAACAGCACCAGTTGCATGTGCGGACTGCGGTCCATCAACTCAATGGATGAAATCGGACGCAGCGGATCAATCTCGAGCGAATAGAGCGCGGCCTTGCGGTTGAGCATGGCATGACGGCTTTCGGCAACGAGCAACGGGAACTGATCTTCCTCAGTTCGGTCGGCGTATTTTACACGAGCTACTGCGTGCGCGGTTTCACTGCTCTCTTTTACTTCCCTGGAACGCAGGTTTTCACCTGTCACGAAGGCCGTTACGCCAGCAAAGTGCGCTGACAGGCTCAGATAGAGCGTGCGACCCTTGCGGCCATCGCCCTCAATGCGGATACTCTCGCGGCCGCGCAACGATGTCGATGGCGATCCGGCACACGTGGACGGGCCACGGGTCACCAATTGCTGCACGTTCTCCGGCAGCGCAGACCCGGCAGGTACGCATGAAAAAACGTCCGGATCTCCGCGGAACTGAAGGTCCTCGACCTCCAAACGTGAACCGGCCGGCAGCGAGAATTGCAACTGGTCGATTTGCGGCGTACGCATCTTCCCGCGCAGTTCGATCTCCGCGGTGTGCGTCTTGTCGTCGGAAACCAAGTCGCGCGCCGTGAGTACGACAACCGGCAGCCCGGCAACAAAAGGATTCTCGATGTTAGTCGCACCCGGCGTGACCGGCCCAACGCTCCCGGGCCGCAGCGTTAGAACGGGAGCGTCGGTCTTCGTTAAGCCCGATGCCCGGTAACGAAGCCGAAGCGTGTGATAGTCGTAAACCCAGATCGGCTCGGCCGAATGACGCCATTCACCCGGCCCTTGACACTTGAGGTTTTCCTGTCTGTAACCGATCAGGTGCTCCTCACCGAATGCCATGCCGGTGAGGAGCAGCAACGCAATGACTGTCCGCATGTCCTACCAACAACTTTAAGGCAGGACCGTACTCGCATGGGATTACGGCGAAGCCGCTGCGCCGGTAATCTACAGGCGAAAATACGCCTAGAAGCCCAGTCGCAAGCCGAAGCGGATCTCTCGGGATCGACCGAATGCATCCGCCGAGCCGGATTGCGTCGCAAGGATCTTCCCGAAGTTCGTGTTATTGCGATTGGCATTCGGGTTTGCGAAATGCGGCGTATTGCTCAAATTGAACGCCTCCGCCCGAAATTGCCAGATTGAACCTCTCCAGGAGGGTCGTTGAAGGGCCGGACTTTTGCCCGGCCCTGAGGCGTGTCGTTAGTATTCGCGGTCTTTCTTGATGCCCGGTTCCGGTATCGGGTACTTGCCGTTGGCTCCTGCTAATAGCGGAGGCGGGCCATCCATCGTGAGCTTATCTACGTCGGGTGCGAACTCATGCGGGCAATTGAGCATCTGATCGAAGGTAATGATCTGACCCGTGTGGGCGGCCATGCGGCCCATGCACGCTACCAGACTGGCTTCCGCGCCGCGCTGTACTTCGTTGTACGGCTTATCGTTGCGGATCGCCTCCATAAGGTCGTCCCATTCCCACTGATAAGGACTCTTCTCGGGTTGTGGGAAGGCCCATGCGAGATTGGGATCCTCAGGCAGCGGCAACTGCTTACGGTTGGTTACCGTAGGCATCTTCTGGCCCTTGTATATACGCGTGATCCCCGGAGTGTGCGACAGAGTTGAGATCACGGCCGAGCCCTTGGAGCCATGCGCATAGCTGGCGAACTCATCGCGGCATCCGGCCATATTGCGGCCGTCAAAGAACAGCCTGCTACCGTCGGGGAACGAGTACTGGACCGAGTAGGTATCGAAGTTCTGATCGAGCGAATCACCGCGATAGTGCCGTCCACCGACAGCGTGGGCCTCGACAGGCCAGGCACCCTTCATCCAACTGCATTCATCAATCTGGTGAATGTAATAATCGCTGAACACACCGCCGCTGGCCCACAGAAACGCGTGAAACCGCTGAATCTGATAGGTCAACTCGCTGACGCCTTCAGGCTTAGGCGGCGCAGTACCGCCACCTTGCCCCATGCGATAGGCGCGCATGGCGACGATCTCACCGATTTGACCAGAGCGGATCCGGTTCGCGAGTTCCTGGCGCGCCCTGCAGTGGCGAACCATCAGGCCGACGCCGACCTTCAGGTTCTTCTTGACAGACAGTTCGCCCAGCTTCAACATCCTCCGGGTGGATGGCCCATCAACCGTGATCGGCTTTTCCATGAACGTGTGAAGCCCTTTGTCGATGGCGTGACTGAACTGCACCCAGCGGAACGCGGGTGGGGTACCCAGAATGACGACATCGCCGGACTTCATGGAATCCATCGCCTGACGATATGCGTCGAAGCCGAGGAACCTGCGCTCGGGTGGTACGTCAACCTGAGCTCCGAACTGTGTCTTCAACTTGTCGTAGCTATCGTTGAGCTTTTTGGGGACGACGTCGGCCATGGCCACAAGCTTGACCGGACCGTTCGTGACCGAAAGCGCATTCAGCGCCGCTCCGGTCCCTCGTCCACCGCAACCGACCAGGGCCACCTGAATCGTATCTGTGCCGGCAGCATGCACCGCCGGAAGTACAACTCCCGCCAAGGCTGATGCCCCTGCGGTGCGACTGGTGTTCGCCAGAAACTGGCGGCGTGATGTAACCTTCGTCTCGTTCTCACTCATAGCGATCCGTCCTTTCTCAACTCGTAAGAATATATCTCAAACCGCACTTTTACGGCAGCACCTTGATCCGAATATTTCGAAACTCGGTGCGGCTGCCGTGCCCAAGCAGCACTATATGCCCCGTGGTTCTTGCCAGGCCGGGGTGTTTCTTAAGCATCTCCGGTTCCTTCACCATGTCTAGATCGGCATCGAGAATGGTGGCTCCGTTCAGCCGTACAGTAATCCGGCGGCCATTCGCCGTAATCTCCTGCTCGTTCCACTGGCCGGGCTTTTTTAAAAAGCCGGTTCTGGCCGGAATCACATCGTAAACTGAGCCGTGGTATTGCTCCGGTTTCAGTTTCATCGGACCGTACTTCGGTCCCGTCTGGTCCAGGATCTGCATTTCCATGCCGAGTGTGGAAGTGTGGCCGTCACGTGGAGCGCGTATGCCTATCCCGTTGTTGGAATCAGGTTCCAGATTGAATTCGAAGCGCAGCGCGAAGTTCGCGTACTGATTTTCTGTCATCAGCTTCTGCCCGCCTTCAGCGGGACAGATGAGCACCCCGTTGTCGACCAGAAAGCCTGGGCCCATCTTGTTCACGATGAACCAGCCGTCGAGCGTCTTTCCATCGAATAGTGGAGTGAATCCTTCTTCGGCGTGCACGAGGCAGGCGAAGGCTAAAAGCACAAGGGTAGCGGAGCGCACCATGGCGCCTATTGTACTGGAGTCCTGGTCTTTCGAATTACCATCAGGTGCTGGGTGAAGATTAGCGGCCAAAGCGTCTTTTCAAACACGACGTCGCCCCAACGGCTGACTGAGTCGTACACCTCTTTACGCCGAAGCGGCCGCTCATCCGGGAAATGCCACAAGCCCAATGCTTCGCAAGCCGTCCGCGCGATCGAGTACAGCCATGTCGGAGTAGGGTAGGAAATTATAGCAATGCCGTCCGGCTGCAGCAGAGCAAAATGGGCGTCGATGGCCTGGCGCGTCTGCGGCGGATCGAAGTGTTCAACGAGCCCAATGCTGAAAACCACGTCGGCCGTCAGCCCGAGGTTGGGGAGCTTCAGAACATCGGCTTGATGAAGAAGCACGTTCGAACTGTCGGGGAAGCGCTCGCGGAGCAGGTCCAGCCCATACTGATTCTGGTCGATGACGTGGTAACGGGCAGGTTTCGATTCGTCCAGGATACGCGTGAGAAAACAGCTATTAGCTCCACCCAGTTCCGCTATGGTCGTCAGTGGCGCTGAACCGGCGTAGCGCTTGAGTGTTGAAATCAGAACCGATCCCGTATAGCGGCGCGTCAGATGAGCGGTTGCCGGAACGCTGCGGTAATAGAGGTCCCAATTGGTGGCCGCAGGAGCGGCGCCCCGCCGCGTAAACACGAAGTCGCGTTGAATAACAAAATTAGCTACGAAAATAAATGTCTCGACCAGTAGCTTGGCGGGAAGTACTCCCATTCCAAAGCTGTTCGTCAGCCACTTTATTCCAGCGTATGCAAGTGCGCCGTTCGCGATCACAAGCAGCAGATATCGAGGAAGCAGAATTCGATGCCGCTCATCTGAGCAGAACACGGCCCTTCGAACGGCCGAGTAATTGAACAGAACGGCGAATGCCCGGCCGCATACCTGCGAAGCCAGCACGCTTCCGCCCGCCAAATACACCAGGAAGAAGACCACGTTGTCGAGCCCGGCGGTCAGAAGTGCGATAAACGTGAAACGCAGCAGAACGAAGTAGATTCGCATGGAATCGCGCAGCGGCTGAAAGTGAGATGAAGGATTGCCTGGTTGGTAAATAGTACGGATGGACTGCTGCACGATTTCGATACCAAGATGCTTGACCCCGATCAACATCTCGAGCTCGAATTCATATCCTGGGGCAGGCACTTTCAGCAGGTGCGGTAGCAGCGCCCGAGGGATCGCGCGAAGCCCCGTCTGAGTGTCATTCAAGCGCTGACCGAGCACAGCCCGCAATATCCACTTTGTAATCTGGTTTCCGATACGGCTTCGCAGAGGCACATCGCTGTTAAAAGCACGCGTTCCCAGAACGATCGCGGAAGGGTTTTCTCGAAAGCGTTGGACTACGTTATGCACGTCCTCGGGGTCGTGCTGGCCGTCGGCATCCGCGGTTACGATGCCCGCCACTGCAGGGTACGCGCAGAGTATTGCATTGATGCCGGTCTTGAGCGCCGAACCTTTCCCCAGGTTCACGGCGTGCCGCAACACAATCACGTTCGAGTAGGCGGTCAGGCTTTCGAAAAGGCCGGAGTATTCCGGGCCGCTGCCGTCATCCACTACTACGATCGCGGCCCACTGTTCCCGGCTCAGAGCTTCGACAACTGAGTTTAGCGCCTCACTTGGTCGATACGCGGGAATCAGGAGGGCGATATCGGGCTGCCCGGCCGGCACCCGCTCAGTGCCCGGCAAGCCACTAGGCAATGAGGAAGTATTTGAGCCCGAATCAGAGTTCCTCACTATCGTCATGTTAGCGCTTTGTGGCGCTTGTTGTAACTGGACGAATTACTCGGGTTTATGTGTCGGCTTCTCGCGGGCCTTTTTGCGTACTTCTTCGGAGAGGCTGGTGTTGAAGCTGGAGCCGTAGCCTGTGGTCTGGCGATAAGGGTACTGTTGCCAGGGGTCCTTTCCTTCCATGCGCGGGTCGGATGTTTTCTTCAAATAGTCTTCCAGACGCTTCCGCAACTCAATAAGTTGGATTGCGTATTTCGCATCCACAGCAAGGTTGTGCACTTGCCCCGGATCCTTGGCCACTTCGTATAACTCCTCAGCTGGACGCCTGCCGAGGCATAACTCGACCTGCTTTGGAAAGCGCTTTATCGTGTCCTTCGCGAGCAGCACGTCCTTGGTCGGAGCAGCGTCGATGTCGCCATGCGTGGTTTTGTTCGAGGACAGGAACTCCCCGCCAGTGGGCCAACGCTCTGGCGCGAAGTTCCGGATGTACAGGAAATCCTTCGTCCGTACGGAACGCATCGGGTATGTGCCGCCGTCAGGCCTGCACATCGTGTGCCGCTCCAGGGCTGCGAATACCCGGTCACGCGATGGATCCGGTTTCTCTGAAACGAGAATCGGTAACATGCTTTTGCCGGACATACCGGGAGGTATCGGCACGCCCGCCGCTTCCAGAAACGTGGGCGCGAGGTCGGTGTGGCTTACCATGTCATCCACTACCCGGCCGAACTTAAGCTTGCCGCCCCAGCGGACGGCCATGGGCATGTGGACTGTTCCCAAACATTGCGGCCCATCAATACAGCACTTCGAGATGGCGTACAGGAAGGGCATGCTGAAAACGAATTCGTGAAGCGCACGCCTTCGCGGGCGATGCGGTCAAACGCGGGCGTGGCGACGTGTTTGGCGCCGTAAGCGCCGGCGTCCAGCCAGGATTGGTCATCAGAAATTACCAGCAGGATGTTGGGCCGGGGGGAGGCTTTTGGGCTGCAAGCTGGGGCGCCTAAAAACAGCGGGGCACTAAGGGCATTCAGAAAATTCCTGCGCCGAATCGCTTTGCTCACGTGTTCTCTCCAAAGTCCATTTGGAGTATACCCCGATGCCGAATCCCGGCGACGAACGCGGGCCGTGTTAACATACTTTTCACGCGTGAGCCGCGGTCGCGGCAGCATCTCGCGCACTGGGATTGATATGAAATCAAGGACTTGTTGGCTTCGACTGCGAAGCGTGTGCGCCATCGCTCTGTTCTGCATCGTTGGGATTGCGTGGGCAGCGCGGATAAGGTTGGCTCCCGCAGCAGCAGGCGCCCAAGTGGCGCTCGAACAGTCGTTCGAGCAGCAGGTGAAGCCAGTTCTAAAGAAGAACTGCTTCCAATGCCACAACACAGAGACGGCGATGGCAGGTATTCGCCTCGATCAACTCGATGGTGGGATCGAAGACCGGCACATTCGAGTCTGGGAGGGCGTCCTGCACAGGGTTGGTGAAGGTACCATGCCCCCGAAAGGTATGCCGCAGCCGACCAGCGCCGAACGCCAACAGATGGTTGAGTGGATCACACGCGCCCTGGACGTTGCTCGCTTACGTCCGGCACCGAAGAACGGCATCGCGCGACGCCTTACCGTCTCGCAGTATCGCAACACACTCCGCGAATTGTTGCAGCTCGAGGATAATATGACCGACATCCTCCCACCGGATGCGGTCTCGCGCGATGGATTTGTAAATAACAAAGAGACTCTGCAAATGTCGCCGTTGCTGACGGAGACCTACTTTGAGATTGCCGAAGAGGCACTCAACCGGTCCATCGTCGATCCGAAGTCGAAGCCTGCGATCCAGAACTTCCGTGTCGATCTGGGGACGTCGATCAATCCCGCACCGCTCCGTGAAGAACTCATCCTTGGCGCGGGCAGCCTGCTGCTGAATAACAGCGACTTCACAGTGACACAATTGACGCCCAGCAAGCTCTTCGCCTTCAAACCACACATGATGCGAACCAAGTATCGTTTCATCGAAGGCTATGAGGGGAACTCTACAGTACGCGGCTGGAGAGAGTACGACAGTATCTACCACGCAGTCTTTGCCTGCATGCGCGGCGGCCGTGGCTATCCCAAAGGGATGCCCTACAGCCCCGTTCCGCAGGGGCTCTTGCTGCGCCCAGCCATTCCTAACGATGGTCTGTTCGGAACGGACGGCACCTTCGGGCCAAAGGCGAACTTCAAAATTTCGCTTCGCGAACTGCCGGACGATGGCCGCTTTCGTGTTACGGTCACGGCCGCGAAATACAACGACGGACTCTTGCTTGATCCGGGCGCTCCCGCCCAGACACCCAACGCTTCAGACAGCATCAGTTCACGCGATCCAAAGACTGCGCAAAGCGTAACGATTAAGAAATCCGGAATTTACCAAGTGGACATCCACGCAGTAAGTCGAGACGCCCTGGTCGATCCTGACTTCTCACGGCTGAGCGAGAAACTGGCGCTGGCATGGCCATTGGATGGCAAAGTAGCCGGCGGCCGCCTGGAGGGAGATGCAAAGTTTATCGAGTTCTACTTTTGGTAAGGCTGTGTCGCTCGATGGTGACGGTGATTCGGTGCTCGTCCCGCGCAATGATGCGCTGAACGTCGCCGACGCCGACTTCACCGTGGCGGCCTGGATTCACCCTCGTCAACTGCGCAGAGCTGGCATTATCGCTCGCGGCACGAACAGCAAAACACACGGCTGGTATCTGGAGATGCCCGACAACAAGGGCGTTCTGAGAATCGAAACCGCCGGCCCGCACAATCTATCGAATGGAAGCGTGTCTTCGCCCGCTGGGTCCATTCGCGCCAATGCCTGGCAGCATGTGGCCGCAGTCGTCAAACGTGGCAAGAATGAAACGTGGCTGTACATCAACGGTTATCCGGTCGCGAGAGGGATCATCGGCCCGGCGAGCCTGGATAACCCGAAATTCGATCTCCATCTCGGCCGCATTCCAGGTGGCCAACAATTCCAGGGCGAAATGGATCAGGTGCGGGTCTATCGCCGGGCGCTCGATGAAGCAGAGCTTCAGGCGTTGGTACAGCCTGGACGGAAGCTTGCGCAGCCGCCTCCTGAAAAGCCGCAGGACGTCATCCTGACCCTGGGAGATCGGGAATTCTCAGGCACCTTGCAGCAACCCGCATTCGTGGCTGTCAGACTCGAGCCTGGGACGCTGTCAGTTCAGGCACAAACCACCGGCGTCAGGAAGCTGGACCGGATCGTGTTCACGCCCCTGGCCGACGAGCATGCACTCGCGGTTCGTTTTAAAGCTTTTGAAAAACGCACGCCGCGAGTCGGTGTGCACGTGGGGCTGCGTCGCGATTGCGGCAGCACCTTCTCTCCCGTTGGCGCACCCCGAACCGTGAGCACTGAGACGCTCACGAAGTTTGTTTTTGAAGGAGCCATTCGCAATTTCCCCAGTCCGGAAGTCGAGAAGGATAACGTGAATTATCTGGCGGGCGTTCGCGAAATCGCCGTCCGCAGCGAGTACACCGATGGACGCGACATGCCTCGGCTGCTGGTGCGGTCCGTGGAATTCGAGGGACCATTTTACGATAAATGGCCGCCGCAATCGCATCAAAATATATTCATCGATTCTGAGGGCAAAGCTGATTCGCCTGCGTACGCGCGAAAGGTCATTCGCAATTTCGCGACGCGCGCGTACCGCCGTCCGGTCACCGCTCAAGAAGAATCAACATTGATGGCGGTGTTCCAGAAGTCATCTGGTGCGGGTCGCAATTTTCAGGAGAGTATCAAGGACACGCTGCAGGTCGTATTGACCTCGCCGCAGTTCTTGTTCCTGATCGAGAACAGCAAGACGCCCAAACCCGAACCACTCGACGAACACGAACTGGCTTCCAAGCTGTCGTACTTCCTGTGGAATGGTCCGCCGGATCGCAATACCCTGCAGTTGGCCTCAAACGGCTCACTCCGCAAACGTTTGGATGCCGAAGTGGGGCGGATGATCGAGGATCCGCGCTCATCCCAGTTCATCCAGGAGTTCACCTCTCAATGGTTGAGTCTGGAAAAGTTCCAGGTTCTCGAACCGGACCGCAAACAATTTCCTAAGCTCACGCGCGACACGCGCAGCCATCTCAGTCAGGAGCCGATCCAGTTCGTTGGATATCTGATACGGAAGAACCTGCCGGTGCGGAATCTGATTACGTCCGATTTCGTAGTTGCGGATGAAGCCGTCGCCGACTACTATGACCTGGCTGACAAGACCGAGAGCGGCTTCCAGTTTGTTCCCATTCCGCATGGCCGACGCGATCTCGGCGGCGTACTTACGCAGGCAGCGATCATGGCTGGGCTTTCGGACGGCCGGGAATCGAATCCTGTGAAACGCGGGGCCTGGCTGGCGCGCAAGATCATCGCCGAACCGCCCAGCGATCCTCCGCCAAATGTGCCGGCACTCAAGGAGGACACGCTGAAGCGCACGCTCCGCGAGCGGCTTGAGCAACATCGCAATGAGCCTGGCTGCCAGCAATGCCACACGAAAATTGACCCATGGGGAGTGCCCTTCGAAGAGTTTGATGCAGGCGGACGGCTAAAACAGCAGCCTCCGGACGCACGTTCCAAATTGCCCGATAACACCGAGGTGTCCGGCGTAAACGATCTGAAGCGCTATCTAAGTCAGGATCGCATCGACCAGGTGGCCTTCAGCGTACTAAAAAATCTTGCGACGTATGCGTCCGGCCGCAGCTTGACCTATAACGAGTTGAGCTACCTGAAACAGGACGGCATGAAGTTGAAAGCCAACGAGTACAGAATGAAGGACATGATCCGTTACGTGGTGAACAGCAATTTGTTCCTCGAAAAATAGTACAATTCAGATCATCACCACTGGGACAAACAGATGACCGCTCAAATCGACCGCCGTGCCTTCCTTAAAGGTATTGGAGGAGTTTCGCTTGCTTTACCTGCTCTCGACGCCATGGGCGCCGAAGTTACCGAACAAGCGCCTCGCCGTTTCTGCGCGATCTACACCGCAAACGGCATGTCGCTCCCGAAAGCGGAGCACGGCTTAAATGAGTGGAGTTGGTTTCCCACAGCCGAGAAGAATGGCGAATTCGTTTTTGGCAAGTCGACTGAGCCGCTCAGTCCGTTCCGTAAGCAACTCAGCTTCATGGGCGGACTGCTACACCCGAGCGGTCCTAAAGCTGACCCGCATCTCTGCTCCGATATGTGGCTCACTGGCGCCCCTCTGAACAATCCGAAACCAGGGACTTATAACTCGGCCGGACTGGATCAGGTTGTGGCGTTGCACACGAAGCAGTATTGCCGGCAACCTTCGTTGGTGCTGTCGATCGATGCGGGGACGGGCTTCCTTTCCCGCACGGGCACGATCTCATACAGCCTGGAAGGAAGGCCGGTTCCGGCGGAAAACAACCCGCGTCGCGTATTCAACCGTTTGTTTCGTGGTGACCGCGCGTCAGTGCAATCGGAACGTGAGAAGCTTCAGCGACGGATCAAGTTGGTGGACGCGGTCGCCAAAAGTGCCCGCACCCTCGATCAGCAACTCGGCAAGTCCGACCGGGAACGGATGGATCAGTACCTCACCTCATTGAATGAGGTGGAATCACGCTTGATTGCCTCGGAGCGTTGGATCGATATTCCCCTAAAGAAGCAGGACTACTCCCATCTGAATCTGGACGCAACGTCCGAGGGAGAACCGGCGGAATACTACCGCACCATGTTCGACATGATCGCGTTGGCATTCGATGCTGATATCACTCGCTCAGTCGCTTTTATGCTCAATCGTGAAGATGGAATGGGCATCAGCGATACGTTCCCAATCAAACTGGGACTCTCGAAAACGCACCATAGTCTCTCGCATGCGACAGACAAGGAAGGGCAGTTAAACTTTGCCAGGTACGACCTGTTCCTGAGCCAGCAAGTAGCGCACTTCTTAGAGAAACTGACGAGCTATCAGGACCGCAATGGCAGCGTGCTCGACAACACCATTGTGCTTTTCGGAAGCGGCGCGAGTACGACACATAATTCCCGCAATTTGCCGACACTGATTGCCGGGGGCGCCAACATGGGGCTGAAGCACGGGACCTACTGGAAAAGTGGGGAGACGCGCATGTCGAACGTACACCTCAGCATTTTGCGATCACTCGGCATCGCGCAGGAATCGTTTTCCGACAGCACCGGAACGCTCAGCGGCTCGATCTTCAGCCGCGCGTAGCCCGTGCCGGACCGCGAATGCGCGGGACAACCATGATCTAATGGCAGAGGTATGATCCCTCTACGCCTCGCAATCCTGTTTATCGCCGCAGCCCTGTATGGGCAAACTCCGAAAGCAACGGAGTCAGGCACCCTGCTTCCCAACGGCTGGCGTTTGACTCCCGCCGGAAGGCATGTCTCCACAGAAGACTACATTCTCAACGTGAAGTCCACGCCCGACGGCAAGAGCATCGTGGCGCTTAACAGTGGCTACAACCCTCATGGTCTCGTGATCGTAGATCCGGAATCCATGGAGATCCGCCAGAAAGTTCGCCTGAAATCGGCGTGGTACGGCCTTGCATGGTCTCCCGATGGGAAAAAGTTGTACGTTTCAGGCGGGAATGCGGAAAGCCGCACGAAACCGACGGCTGCTCCCGTTTACGAAATCCCGTTCGAAGGCGGCAAGTTAGCCGAAAAACCCTCGCGCGAGTTGAAGCATCGTCTCCCGGCAAATCGGATCTACTGGTCAGGGCTGGCGCATCACCCGAAGAAGCCACTGTTGTATGCGGCTAATCGGGGCACCCAAGCCACGCCCGGGCACGTTGTGGTGTTCAATGTCGAAACCGGGGAGCGCGTGGCAGAGGTGGGCACAGAGATTCACCCCTATGAACTGTTGCTTGACCCTTCCGGCGACACGCTTTACGTCTCTAACTGGGGCAGCCGGTCTGTGTCGGCCATTGATACGAACACCCTGAAGACTAAGGCTGTCGTTCGCGTTGGCAACAACCCCAATAGCATGGTGCTCCACAAAGATGGGCGCCTGTTCGTTGCTTGTTCGAACGAGAACTCAGTGTACGTTGTTCGACTCAAAAAGCATGAAGCCGATTGAAGTGATCTCGACCGCGATGCACCGAATGGCACCGGTCGGCTCGACACCGAACGCGCTGGCATTGGACGCTGGTACGCTGTTCGTCGCTAACGCAGACAACAACAACATTGCCGTAATCAACGTCGAGGATCACGAAGGATCGAAAGTGCAGGGCTTCATTCCGGCGCCCTGGTATCCATCGGCGCTGACGATTTCACCCGACCGCAAATCGCTGTACGTGGGATCTTCGAAGGGCATGGGCGGTTACTCGAACCTGCAAGGTCCGACGAGCCCCCTTTTGGAAGGCGGCACGCGAAAACATATCGGAGCATTGCAGCGTGGGAGCGTGGGAATCGTTCCCTTGGGAAACCTGAAAAGCGCACTTCGGGGCTACACCAAACAGGCGATGGCGAATTCTCCCTATAACGACGAGTTGCTTGCGAAAGCTCTTCCAGCGAAATCCGGGCCCTCAATCGTGCCGAGTGAAGTAGGTGCAGGCTCACCGATCAAGCACGTCATTTATATCATCAAGGAGAACCGCACGTACGATCAGGTCTTCGGCGATATCAAGAAGGGAAACGGCGATCCCCGCCTCTGCATTTTTGGCCGCAAGGTTACCCCGAACCAGCACAAGCTGGCCGAAGAATTCGTTCTGCTCGATAATCTGTTCTGCGACGGCGAAGTCTCGGTTGACGGCCATTCGTGGTCGAATTCAGCCTACGCGACAGACTTCAACGAGAAGCGCTGGCCGCCTCAATACGGTGGCAACAGCGCCGCAGTCTCAGGTCCTGAGGAGACGCCTTCGTCGGGACACATGTGGGACCTGGCAGCCCGCAAGGGGCTGACTTACCGTTCCTACGGCGAGTATGCCGCGCGCGTGAGCGACGGCTCCCAGATGGATGCGCGTGCGGGCGTCTCGGCTCTGATTGGGCATGTGAGTCCCAAATTCCGCCTGCCTGGAATGCGCGACACCGATAATGTGAAGGTCTTCCTGGACGAATTCGCCGATTTTGAAAAGAACTACGATTCGCCGGATCCAAATAAACGTCTGCCCAACTTTGCCGTTATGAGCCTGGGCGAGAATCACACCCGCGGAACAACGCCCGGAGCCCACACTCCCGTAGCGTGCGTCGCGAACAACGATTGGGCTGTGGGGCAACTCGTCGATCGGGTGACTCACTCGAAGTATTGGCCGGAAACCGCAATCTTTATCATCGAAGACGATGCACAGAATGGCCCGGATCATGTGGACGCGCGCCGCACGGCGGGGCTAGTGATCAGTCCGTACACGAAGCGCCAGGCGGTGGACTCGACCCTGTATTCCACCTCGTCCATGCTGCGCACCATGCAACTACTCCTGGGACTTCCGCCCATGACGCAATACGACGCCGCAGCAACACCGATGTATGCCTCGTTCTCCGTTAAGCCGGATCTGACTCCATTCGTTCACGTAGATGCCCAAGTGGACGTGAACGCAAAGAACACCGCGACTGCCTGGGGCGTACGGGAGTCCCTGGCTATGAATTTCTCTGAGTACGACCTCGCGCCTGAATTTGAACTCAACGAGATCATCTGGAAGAGTGTAAGAGGCGCTCGCAGCGAAATGCCCCTGCCGCAACGGCGCTTTCACCTCCTGGCGTCAGAGCATACTGCACCTGCCTCGAGGTAAGAAAGGGGGGTGTGGGGCGAATTCTTACGAAAAGATGAAGCTACCCGCCAAATCGTGAGAATATGAACAGGATTCCAGTAAAAGGAAACTAGACTAAGACCGATGCGAAAATCTTTTCTACTCATAGCCTTCAGCCTCGCCACTTTCTCGTTGCAGGCGGAACTTAAGCTTCCCTCAATCGTGGGGGACCACATGGTGCTGCAACAGAAGCAGCCGAACCCGATTTGGGGCTGGGACACTCCCGGTACGAAGGTCGCCGTAACCTTCGCGGGACAGAGCTACTCGTCGAACGCCGGGAAAGACGGCAAGTGGAAGGTCACGCTCGCTCCGGCACCTGCGAACGCCAAACCACAGACGATGACTATCGTGGGCTCCTCGAAACAGGAGATTCAGGATGTGCTGATTGGTGAGGTATGGATGTGTTCAGGCCAATCGAACATGGGATTCACGCTTTCCTCGGATTGGAACGGCGATCTGGAATCGGCCGCTTCCGACCTGCCCGGCATTCGCCTGATCGAAGCGCCGCAGGTGGGAATTCAGGAACTGCAGAACGACATAAAGCCCAGCGAGAAAAGCCACTGGCGGCTTGCGACACCGGCGACCTCAGTGCGATTCAGCGCGGTCGGGTTTCTGTTTGGGCGCTATATTAACCAGATTCTGCAAGTGCCGGTGGGTTTGATCAATAACTCATGGGGCGGGTCGGCCGCCGAGGCATGGGTGCGCCGCTCCTCGCTGGAGCAGGATCCGCGATTCAAACTGCTGATGGAATCGACGGTGAAACGCGAAGCGTCGCTGGTATCGGAGAAGGGTAAAGCCGATTACGCACGTTCGATGGCAGAGTGGAAAGCAGCCGTCGAAAAAGCGAAGGCAGACAAGGCACCGATGCCACGTCAACCTGGCGACTGGCTGACGGGGAACGCCCGTCCAGGCAATATCTTCGCGGGGATGGTTTACCCGACATTGGGTTACGGGATCAAGGGAGTCATCTGGTATCAGGGCGAGTCGAACGCGGGGCGCGCTTACGAATACAAGAGCCTGTTCCCGTTCATGATCGAGCAGTGGCGCAAGGAGCAGGGTCAGGGTGACTTTCCGTTTTACTGGGTACAATTAGCCGACTTCCAAGCGGAGAAGGCGACCCCCGGCGAGAGTTCCTGGGCGGAACTTCGTGAGGCCCAGACGCAGACCATGAAGCTGCCGAATACCGGCCAGGCCGTGATCATCGATCTGGGTGAAGGCAAGGACATTCACCCGAAGAACAAGCACGACGTTACCGCGCGCCTGGTGCGCTGGGCGCTGGTGAAGGACTACGGAATGAAGCTGCCGTATCGCAGTCCGGAATATAAGAAGGTCGAAATTTCCGGCAATAAAGCGACAGTCACGTTAGATACTTTCGGGAGTAGCCTGCGGCCCTTCGACGTTGCTGAAGCACGCGGTTTTGCGATCTGCGGCGCGGATCACGTCTGGCACTGGGCCAAAGGCAAGATCATCGGCAAGGAGCAGGTCGAAGTGTGGAGCGACGAGGTCGCGGCCCCGGTTGCCGTCCGGTACGGATGGGCCGAGAACCCGGTGCTCAACCTCTATTCAAACGAAGGACTTCCGGTGACGCCGTTTCGCAGCGACGATTTCAAAATGACGACCGAGCCGAAGCTTTAACTCCCCGCAGATCGCTAGCCGTGCATGGGTTCCAGGAAGACATGCACGGCTAGCCCAACCCCCATTTTCTCCCAACCAACGCGAGCGGCCTCTTGATCGAGTTCTTCGGTCTTGGTATCTGGCTTTGTGCCAGTCCGGCTCGTCGGCCGAACGGGACCCGACGGCAGAGAGCGAGAGTTGTCGGACCGAGCGGTTGCCCCAACCGTCGTCCAGTCCGTCTTCGGAAAAGTAGCTCGATTCCGCAAGTGGCCCACAAATGAAGGATTCAGAGGCGAGTGCCAATGGGCAGGTATTAATTGAAAACAGGGAGGTTATCTGGAGCCACCCGCCAGGATCGAACTGGCGACCTGCTGATTACGAAGAACCTGTCATTCTCCGCGAACCTCTCATCTTAAGTTTCAATAACTTAGACTGAAGTCGATCAGGGCTTTGAGGGAGTCAGCGGCTCAGAGTTCCAGTATGCAGCATGAAAACGAGAGGTTCGCTGTCCACGAGGGCAAGAAGGGTCTCAGACTTTATCTTGCTCTGACGAGCGTTATTGCTCAAGGAAAGCCGGAATCCGTCGCCGATATTCTGCACCAAAAATGGTGGTCAGTTGAACTACGAAACGCCTGCGTGATCTCAAGAAAGTCGCTGATCGCTTGAATATGCAGTGGGTGGCTTGGCATTCCTTCAGAAGAACTTTTGCCACCAATACGTCAACAACGAGGACCTCTACAAACCTCAAAGAAATTCTCGGACACACTGAACTTCGCACGACTATATTGTATTTAGGGAACGAGATTGAAGAGATCGTTGCTATGCATCACCAGCACTCGCCTTGTCATCTTCCCGAAATGGCAGAGCAAAAGCGACTTCACATTGTTAATTAGGCCAGAACTGCACTAACGTGGCGGCTTTCGCCAGCGGTGAGCTAATTGTTGCGGGCCATTACGAAATCCGATGCTTGAGAGTGAACGTACAGCATCGTGGTGGTGATCGCTGAATTACCGATGACTTGCCGAGGTCGGCAACGTTGCCGCCGTTTCGAATGAAAAGCGACTCAAGCAGTGTCGTAATAGGTGCCAAGTGAGATTAAGCTGAGCTTGCGCCCCATGTGTTTCAAATCTCGGTCGGCGTTTCGTTGCGTCAAGGCTGTGCCATTGACGGTTGGTGAAGACGAAGCGCCGTGCCGGGTTTCCATCCTGATTGATGTGTCGGTAGAGAACCTTCTTCCTGCCCCCGAGATCGGCACCTTCCTCTGCTTGTCACCTTTCCCCTTTTGCACCGTCACCAAGAAGTTTTCCAAATCCACATCCACAACCTGAAGCTGCAAGCACTCGTTCAGACGCAACCCAGTATTCGAGCACGAGCATCGCCATTGCGTGAACCCTATGTTCCTTCCGCCACTTAGGCTTCTGAATTGAATGATGCGCTGTACCTGATTCTCACTCAAGGTCGGAATCACTTTCGTCGGAGTCTTCAGAAGTTGAATGCTCTTGATTCGGCGGCTTGTAACGTTTCTTCATCGCCGCCCCACCGCATGAAGGCGTTTATCGCCCGAAGGTACACGTTGATGCTCGAAGGCTGCAACTTTCCAGCGCTCATCATTTCGACCACGCCTGTTTTCACCGCCGCCCGAACCTCTTCAACTTTTTGCACCGGAAGCAGCACGTACTTTGAACGCATCCCACGCCTGTCCGTAGGAGCGAAGGGTTTTGGGAGAACAATTTCTGAGGAGAGCGTCGTTC
Organism: Bryobacteraceae bacterium; assembly: GCA_963793625.1. Taxonomy (GTDB): domain Bacteria; phylum Acidobacteriota; class Terriglobia; order Bryobacterales; family Bryobacteraceae. Next base: position 517,037 of record CAWCAT010000004.1, read on the forward strand.
CTGAAGGAAGGTTTCGTACAAGGCTTTTAGCACGGAGATTTCCGCAATAACAGCGGCTCTACGAGCTTCAGCTTGAATTTCGAAGGCTTTAGAATCTATAGGAGCCACCCGCCAGGATCGAACTGGCGACCTGCTGATTACGAATCAGCCGCTCTACCAACTGAGCTAGGGTGGCCCAAACTCTTCGTATTTTAGCGCATCTCTCGTCTCCGGCGCTATGCCTGCTGCGTGTTAGCTTAGGTTTAGATGGCTCTGGTGAAGATTGGAACGCTCGGATTGCTTCCTCCCGGTAGTCTGGCTGAGGTCACGGTCGGCGAGGACTCGATTGCGGTCTGCAATGTCGAGGGCGAAATCTTTGCTTTTGATGGACTTTGCCCGCATCGCCAGGGGCCAATCGGGCACGGCGCCCTGCATGGCCATACGGTCGTTTGCCCGTGGCACGCATGGGAATTTGACTGCCGCGAACTCAAGCAGTACCCCGTCACCGTCCAGGACAATGACATTTTGATCGAGGTTCCCTAAATGCCCGAACTGCCTGAAGTCGAAACCGTTGTCCTCGGGCTGCGCCAGCGGCTCGCGGGCCGGCGTATTCGCAACGTCGAAATTACTTCGCGACGGATTGTCCCTGGCGATATCGCGAGCGCGTTCGGGCAGAAAATCAAAGGCGTTCGACGGCATGGGAAATTCATCGTCATCGATCTGGAAGACGGTACCCTGGTCGCGCACCTGCGCATGACCGGACGCTTCGTGTTCAACGAGGATCCGGGGCCGTACACACGCGCAATGATCACGCTCGACAAGGGCAACGTGCAGTTTCACGACGTCCGCCAGTTCGGTACATTCGAGTTCTGCCGTGAGTTGCCGGAGCACCTGACGCGGCTTGGACCTGATGCGCTGGAGATTACGCTGCCTGAATTTCAAGAGCGTCTGCGTGCGCACAATCGTCAGGTCAAACCTCTGCTGCTCGATCAGAACTTCCTGCGCGGGATGGGAAACATCTATGTGGATGAAGCGCTGTTCCGCGCGCTGATCCATCCGCGCACGATCGCCGCTGCAATCAAGCCGAAGCGTTCCGCTGCGCTACACCAAGCGATGCTGGACGTGCTCACCGAAGCGCTAGCCGGGCACGGATCTTCCATCTCAAGCTTCAAAGATCCCTACGGACGCGAGGGCTCATTCCACAATCAACACCGCGTGTACGGAAAGGCCGGCGAACTTTGCATGCGTTGCGGTAAACGCAAAATTGTGAGGGAAGTTGTAGCGCAGCGCGGGACGCACTTCTGCCCGAAGTGCCAGCCCGAATAGATTAGCTTAGTTGCGAAATGGCCGCTGGGCCGCTCCGGTCGCTCTGGCCGTTCTTCCGGCTCGATAACCGGGATGGCAGCCATGATCGCGTCAGCTACCTGCACGGTGGCCAGCATCTCGCGTACGGAGTGGACACGAACCATGTGCGCGCCGCCCATGATTGCGAACGTCACTGCGGCAGCCGTCGCAAATTCAGTCTCATCATCCGCATTCTGCCGGAGGAAGGACTTGCGCGAGGGCCCCACAAGAATCGGAAGGTCCAGCCTGGCCATTTCGTGCAGGCGCGCCAGGATTTCGAGATTCTGTTCCTTGCGCTTCCCGAAGCCGAGGCCTGGATCGATCATGATGCGCGATTTTTCCATGCCGTCCAGTCGTGCACGGTTAATCGTCGCGCCGAGGTCGTGCATCATCGAGCCGACGGCATCTTTCAACGTCGGCAGCTTCGCCCAAAATTCTGGCGTGCCGCGCATATGATTCAGAATCATGCCGGCATCATATTGCACGACTACTTTCGCGAGCAACGGATCGAGCGTCAGGCCGCTGGGATCGTTGATGACTTCCACGCCGTAATCGAGCGCCGCCTTAGCTACGCCAGACTTGTAGGTGTCGACTGAAATCGGAATGGTCAGCTTATCGCGCAGGCGTTTCAGCACGGGCACCAGCGATGGAGTTCGGTCTCTTCGGAGATGCGCGACGAACCTGGCCGGGTCGATTCCGCGCCGATATCGATGATGTCGGCTCCGGCTTCTTCCAACTCGATAGCGCGGGCATAAGCGCGATCAGGATCCGCGTATTTGCCGCCATCCGAGAATGAGTCAGGGGTGACATTGATGACGCCCATGATCAGCGTCTTATCCCCGAGCTGCACTCCGCGGCTCTTCAATTTCCATTCGTAACGTTTGCGCATCGTGATTTTTATCCGTATTCAAACCCGGCGATTGCAAAGACGTTAGCATCGTTCCGGACCAATCGCGCCGGGCTCTTCACGCCGGGTCGCACCATTCTTACCAGTTGCCGTCGCCTTACGAAACCGAGTTCCACCGCTAGTTGCAGCGCCTCCCGGTTTTCCGGAAGCAGGTCCCAATACACGTCTTGCTCTGGATGCGTCTCTATGAACCATTGAAGCAGGTTTCGCGCATGCTCTGCATCATTACTGACACATGGGCCGAAATAGGCTGCATTCGCCCCGGCGCGGCCCATTGCGTAGGCGGAACTGGATAGCACGACTGTCTCGCACTGCGAGAGGTCCGTGAGCAGGCGCGCGCGGTCAGCTCCGAAGGCCGCCCGGTCGAGTTCGAGGCACTCCTGGATATCTGCATTTACCGAAAGCTCGCGCGTGGTTCCGGTCGTGCGGGCGGCCAGGCCCCAGCGCTCCACGGGAGACTCGTCGACAAATCCCAAACGAGCGTAAAGCGGATACCCCATATCCGTGGCGTCCAGCTTGATCCATTCGATTTCACGCGTTTCCAGCCACGACAGTGCATGCTCCATCAACCGTCGCGCGTGCCCTTGCCCGCGCTGTGCGGGATCAGTCAGCACCATGCCGATCCAGGCCAGCGACTGCCCATAACAAACTGCGGTCGCAGTGGCAGCGATTTCTCCGTCAACATCAATCACGAAACAGCCTTCCGGCTCGATTCGCAACAAACGCCGCCAGTCGTCTTCGGTCTGATTCCAGTTGGCGGCCCGGTTCAGGCGCATTACGGACGTGACGTCATCAGGCTGTAGCAATCGGATTTCATTCATAACGCAGGCACGCAATCGGATCGAGATTTGCCGCACGATTCGCGGGATAGTAACCAAAGAATACGCCGATGCCGACTGACATCAGCACTCCGAGAATAACCCAGAAATAGGATAGTGCCGCAGGCACTGACGGCACGAAAGTTCGGACGAGATAAGAGATGGTTGCACCGAGTGTAATGCCGATGATGCCGCCGATCGCCGTAAGCACAACTGCCTCCAAAAGAAACTGCACCCGGATGTCGGCCTTGCGCGCGCCAATTGCTTTGCGAATACCAATTTCCGCCGTGCGCTCGGTCACCGAAATCAACATGATATTCATAACGCCGATTCCGCCCACCATCAGGCCCACAGAACTGATAATGCTGGTAAGAATCACGAGCGCGCTCGTAAGCTGATTCCATAAGTTGGAAAGAAAGTCAGGCGAGGTGATTTCAAAATCATTCTCATTCTTGTAGGGCACGCGGCGAATACGCCGCATGGCTTCAGTGACCTCATCACGCGCGATCTCAGGATCGACCTCGGGCGAAACGTGAAAGCAATGAAGAGCTCTTTGGCCTCCGGGTACCTCTTGCGAAAATCGCTCAGCGGGATCACGGCGAACTGATCTACTCCGGGTCCGCCGAACAGCCCCGGATCATGCTCGAATAACCCAATCACTTCATACAGCCTGCCATTAAGGTGGATCATCTTACCGATGGGATCCGTGTGCGGGAACAACGAGTCCGCGATTGATGCGCCCAAAACTACAACCGGTCGCGAGTGTTCCTCATCGTACTTCGAAATGAACCTTCCGATGCTGACTGCGAAGAGTGGAATCGCGTCGGCGTACTCCGGTTCCACTCCGCGCAGAATGATTCGCTCCACGCGCTTGGTGCCGTAGTGCGCCTCGTTCGTGTCGCCGAAGAAGGCGGCCCGAGTCCCAAAGGTCGTCGCGCTCTGAATGTTCTTGACCTGTTCGCGCAAGCGCGCTGCGTCATCGTACTGAAGGTACTTGCGTTGTCTGATCTTCTCTGGCAATTTGCCGAAGCGCGGTCCCACAGGGATTCGCGAAACAAAGTACGTGTGCGAGCCGAAGGATTCGACTCGCTGTTGGATGTAGCGGTTTAATCCTTCAATAATCGCGGCGACAGAAATGACAGATGTGACGCCGATGACGATACCCAAAACGGTGAGGGAGGACCGAATCTTGTGCGCACGCAGAGTGTCCATTGCCACTCCGAGATTTTCCCGAAATTCAGCGGTGGTCATCAGTCAGCCCTCAACGCGACCACCGGGTCGAGTCGTGACGCGCGAACGGCCGGATAGATTCCGAAGAACAGCCCGATAATGCTGCTGAGCACGAGTCCAAGGACAGCGACCCACGGCCGAACAGAAGCGGGGAAAGCGGTGAACATCCGCAGTGCGGTAGCGCAGGCGAATCCGCCGGCCACGCCGAAGAATCCGCCGATCAGACACTGGATCACGCTTTCTGTGAGGAACTGTTTCAGAATGTCACCCTGCCCGGCTCCCACGGCGCGGCGAATGCCGATCTCCTTCGTACGCTCGGTCACGCTGACCAGCATCACGTTCATGATCACGATACCGCCAACAATCGCGGAGATTGCGCTTACCATGATGAACACGGCGAAGAAAGCCGAACTGATGCTTTCCCAGAGTGAGATGTAGCTTTGCTTGGTGCCGAAGAAGAAGTCTTCGTCCTTGTTGCCGGTGATGTGGCGGCGGGCGCGCATAATCATATGTGCCTGATCCTGCGCGCGTTCAAAAGACTTTTCGCCGTTGCGTGATTGCACGTTGATCGTAAGACTCGTGCGAGTACCGCGCAAGCGGAGGAACGAGTTCATCGGAATGACTACGAAGGTATCCTGATCCTGCCCAAGCACGGACCCGACTTTTTCAAATGTTCCGACAATCGTGAATTCCTGATTCGCAACGCGGATCACCTTGCCCGAGCGCGTTCGCGCCAGCGAAGAATTCCTGCACGACTCCGTAGCCTACCAGACAGACGGGGGTGGAGCGCTGGTCTTCCAGGTCTGTGAAGTAGCGGCCACGCTCCACGGTACGTGTATCGATTTCGGCCATTGAGGGCGTGTGGCCTATGAGATTCACGTCCTGCAGATCGCGATCCTGATACAGTACCCGTACGCTGGAGGTCGCGGAAGCGCCGACAAAGCGGCATTCTTCGCACAATTGCTCCACGGCATGAACGTCGGCCAATTCGACTTTCTTGTGCTTTAGCGCTTTGATGACAACATCGAAATCAGTAACGACGAAAGGAGTTCTGGCGATCTGAAAAACATTGGTCCCGAGGTTCGCAATTTTTTGTTCGACGTAAAGATTCGCGCCTTGCACCAAAGTCATCACGGTGATCAGTGTGGCCACACCCATCGTGAGGCCCACCATCGTAAGCACTGCGCGCAATTTGTGCGCGCGCAGCGATGCCACGCTCGATGACAGATTATCGCGAGCTGTGAGCATAGACTAACCGGTCACCAATTTCCACTTTTTGCCGACACGCAGAACATATTTCCCAGGGAAAGTAATCAGACGCAGATCGCTGACCCGAGTTCCATCAATCTCGACCGCGCCCGCTTTCAGCTTGCGTGCTGCGTCCGTGACGGATTCCGCCAAACCCACACGCGCGAGGAGTTTATCGACACGCAGCGCGGGTTCGTCAATCTGGGCGGTCTCGATGTCGGCAGGGACTTCACCGGAGGCCACGACACGCTGCCACTCATTGGCCGCGCGGTTCGCATCGTCCTGCGAATGGAAGTCGCGGATGATCTCGCGCGCCAATTCGATTTTGGCTTGCTTGGGATGAAGTCCGCCGCCGTCAACGCGGTTTTTCAGTGCAGCGATTTCAGTCAGGCTACGATCCGTCAGGAGTTCGTAGTAGCGGTACATGAGCACATCGCTGACACTCATCAGCTTCTTGAACATCTCTTCAGGCGACTCTGTGATCCCGATGTAGTTGCCTTTGGATTTCGACATCTTCTCTACGCCGTCAAGGCCTTCCAGCAGCGGCACGGTCGCGACGATCTGCGGCGGCTGTCCGAAGTCGCGCTGGATCTCACGGCCTACAAGCAGGTTGAATTTCTGGTCGTTGCCGCCCATTTCGACATCGCACTCCAGGGCCACCGAGTCGTAGGCCTGGGCCAGCGGATAAAGAAATTCGTGAACCGAGATCGGCACACCTTCCTTGAAACGTTTAGAAAAATCATCGCGCTCCAGTATGCGCGCAACAGTGTACTTGGAACAGAGGCGAATGATGTCCTCGAGTTTCATCGGCTCCAGCCACTGGCTGTTGAAACGAACTTCGGTTTTCTCAGGATCGAGAATTTTGAAGACCTGCGTTTTGTATGTTTCCGCGTTCTGGTTGATTTCATCGCGCGTCATGGGCGGACGCGTGATGTTGCGGCCGGTGGGGTCGCCGATCAATCCGGTCATATCGCCGATCAGAAAAATCACCTTGTGCCCGCAGTCCTGAAAGTGCTTCATTTTGCGAAGCAGTACAGTATGGCCCAGGTGCAGGTCGGGCGCGGTCGGATCAAAGCCTGCCTTGATGCGAAGCGGGCGGCCTTCCTTCTGCGCGCGGATCAAACGATCCTTGAGATCCTCTTCACGGATCAGTTCAGAAAGACCCTTCTTGATATAGATGAGCTGTTCGTCGATAGATAGCGTGGACACCATTTCATTGTAAGATCTTTCCCGCCCGGGACCCGCTTGACACCACGGAAAAAAGGTTTTGAGGTATTATTAGCTGGTTAATATTGGCCAGAAAGGATCGATCATGAAATCGGCTCCGGCTCAATCGCAACTGCTCCTGGAAGATCAGGACTTCGTAGATCGCGTGATCGCCAGACACGACGGTCGCCCAGGGAAACTTCTGAGCATCCTCGAAGAAGTCCAGGAACACAATCCGGACAAGTATCTCCCGATGGAGACGCTGGATTACATATCTTTCAAGACGAACATTCCTCAGTCACAGATCTACAGTGTTGTCACGTTTTACGCTCTCTTCAATCTGGAACCGCAGGGGAAGAACACGATCTGCATCTGTCGCGGCACAGCTTGCCACACGCGCGGCTCGCGAAACCTGCTGGAGCGGCTGAAACTGGAACTCGGGATCAAGCAAACGGGTGAGGAAGGCGGCGCGGACAAGTTATCTGTGACAACGCCAAATCGCAAGTTCACGCTGCGAACGGTCGCGTGCTTCGGACAGTGCGCACTGGCCCCGGTCGTGGAAGTGAACCACGCGATCCTCGGGCATGTAAATGAGCAGGGTCTGCAACGCGAGATTGCGGCTCTCAACCGGGAGAAAACCAAGTGAAGCGGATTCAGGACATCGGCACATTCAACGAAGTTCGCGAAGCCGGCCTGGCTAAGCTTCTACCGCCAATGCCGCGCATCGCGATCGGCATGGGCACGTGCGGTTCCGGCAATGGCGCTGAGGGTGTGTATCATTCGTTCGCGTCCGCAATCGAGCATCACGGTCACGGGGTCAGTCTGGCTCGCGTCGGATGCTTCGGCTTTTGCGCGGAAGAACCGCTCGTGAATGTCTGGATCCCGGGCAAGCCGCTTGTAATCCTGCGCAGGGTCCAGCACAACGACGTCGAACGGATTCTGGATGACGTGGCGGAGGGTAAGGCGACGGAGGATCTGGCGCTCTGCAAAATCGAAGAGTGGGATCACATCACTGCCCACATCAAATACGGCTCCGGCTATCCGGACCTGGCGCAGTGGAAGGATGTTCCGTTCTTCAAGGGACAGAAGAAAATCGTCTTGCGGAATTGCGGGTTGATCTCACCGGACGATATAGAAGAGCATCTGGCCGTTGGCGGTTATCAGGCACTTTATAAAGTACTCATCGATGGACATCCGGAGGCGGTGATCGAGCAGATCAAAGCTTCCAAGCTGCGTGGCCGCGGAGGTGCTGGTTATCAGACCGGGATCAAGTGGGAGTTCCTGCGCAAGGCTAAGGTCGATCAGAAATATCTGATCTGCAACGCGGACGAAGGCGACCCCGGCGCGTACATGAATCGCAACGAAATCGAGAGCGATCCGCATTCGTTGCTGGAAGGCATGATTATCGGCGGCTACGTCACTGGCGCCACAGAAGGCATCATCTACATTCGCGCGGAGTATCCGCTCGCCGTTCACCGATTGATGACGGCCATCGATCAAGCGAAAGAATACGGTCTGTTAGGTGATAACATTCTGGGCCGCGGATTCAACTTCAACATCAATCTGGTGGAAGGCGCGGGCGCTTTTGTATGCGGCGAAGAGACCGCGTTGATTCGCTCGCTGGAAGGCAAAGCCGGGCGCCCGACACCGCGTCCACCCTTCCCGGCACAAAGCGGGTTGTGGGGCAAGCCCACCAACATCAACAACGTCGAGACTTGGTACAACATCGCGCCAATCGTCACCAAAGGACCGGCCTGGTTCACGGAGACCGGATCGACAAAGAGCGCCGGCACAAAGGTGTTCTCACTCGTCGGTAAGGTTCAAAACACAGGACTGGTCGAGATGCCGCTGGGCACGCCGCTCAAGACTTTCGTCTATGACATCGGCGGCGGGGCCGGTGGCGGCAAGGCGATCAAGTCCGTTCAGACTGGCGGTCCTTCGGGTGGCTGCATTCCGCAGGACATGTTCGAAACAGCGGTCAACTATGAGACGCTCGCGCAGATTGGCTCCATCATGGGCTCGGGCGGCATGGTCGTGATGGACGAAGACAACTGCATGGTCGATGTGGCGCGCTACTTCATCGAATTCACGCATTCTGAATCCTGCGGCAAATGCGTCCCATGCCGTGTCGGACTGGACAAAGCGCTGCAAATCCTCAACAAGTTCACGGAAGGCCAGGGCACGCTTGCTGATCTCAACATGCTCGATGAACTGGGCCGCATGATTCGCGACACGTCGTTGTGCGGCCTGGGGCAGACCGCGCCGAATCCGGTTCTGACGACCATGCGCCACTTCCGTAACGAATTCGAAGATCACATTCGCGCAGGACGCTGTCGTGCAGGTGTGTGCGCGGATCTCGCGCTCTCGCCTTGCGAAAACAGTTGTCCGCTGCACATGAACATTCCGCGCTTCTTGCAGTTGTACAAAGAGGACCGCCTGGAGGACGCCTTCGAATCCGTGGTCATGGATAATCCGCTGCCGGCCTCCACCGGACGTGTGTGCCAGCACCCCTGTGATCATCGTTGCCGTCGGGCGAGCACCGACGAAGCGGTGAACATGCGCGAAGTGCACCGATTTATTGCGGACTCGATCTACACCTCAGATCGCTACCCAGCTTTGATCGAGCGGATACTGGCACGCAAGCTTCCAGCCACGGACAAAAAGGTGGCGGTGGTGGGCGCCGGTCCAACAGGGTTAACCTGTGCGTTCTTCCTCACTATGCTTGGCCACGATGTCACGATCTATGAATCCAATCCGGATGCTGGCGGAATGCTGCGCTACGCACTTCCGGATTACCGTCTGCCGAAATCGACGATAGATAGCGAAGTCGAACTGATTCGTCGTGTGGGCGTGAAGTTCGAGTTCAACACGCGCGTCGGCACTGACATCACGCTGAACGATATCGCGGCCACTTACGATTCCGTGTTCCTGTCGATTGGAACCTGGAAGGAGGCTTGGGTTTATTTGCCCGGTACCGAACTGCGCGGCGTGATTCCGGCCCTGCTGTTTCTGGAGGCTATCTCCAAGAGCCAGGATATTGCGCTCGGCAAGAAAGTTGCGGTGATCGGCGGAGGCAATGCTGCCATCGATTCGGCGCGCACTGCGCTGCGGTTGGGTGCCGAGGTTACCATCATCTATCGACGTGAGCGCAAAGACATGCCTGCCATCGTTGAGGAGACAGAGGCGGCCGAAGCGGAAGGGGCAGATTTCGTGTTCCTGGCAACGCCGCATCGCATTATCGGAAATGCGCAGGGTGGGGTGCAGGCAATTGAAGTCGTGAAAACGAGACTGGGTGAGTTCGATGCCTCTGGCCGCCGCCGTCCGATTCCCACGAACGAAATTATTCGCTTCGAATGCGACACCGTCATACTGGCGGTGGGCGAAACGGTGGATCTCGATTTCGCGCGCGCTTCCGGACTCACGTTGAAAGAAAACGGGACGATTGAAGTCGACCGCTTCACACTCGAAACCAGCCGACCAAATTTCTACGCTGGTGGAGATCTAATCACTGGCGCATCCAACGTCTCAAACGCCATGGGTTTCGGCAAGAAGGCGGCACGCAATATCGATGAACGCCTTATGGGCACAAATCGATTTCCGCTATTGCTCCCGGAATTCGTGTACGACAACACGCCTCCGGTGCAACACGGAACAGCGCGCCGGCACGTCGTAAGCGAACTGCCGGCTGAAGTACGCGTGAAGACGTTTGAGGAGGCAACCATCGGCCTCAGTCCGGTTGAAGCCATGGAAGAGGCCTGTCGCTGTTTGCGTTGCGACATCCACGAAGAGCGTGACTAACGAAGGGAGTAATTTCCTTGCCACAAAAAATATCCATAAGAATCGACGGGGAATTCGTCACAGCAAGAGCCGATCAGCACATCCTGGAAGTCGCGCGCGCCAGTGGCAAGTACATTCCGGCACTTTGCTACATGCAGGGATTGAGTGCGGTGGGCGCCTGCCGGCTGTGCATTGTTGAAGTCGCGGGCATAAACCGGCTGCTGCCTGCATGTACCACGCCTGTTCAGGACGGCATGTCTGTCACGACAAATTCCAAGCGGCTGGAACTGTATCGCCGTATGGCGCTGGAACTGCTGTTCGCTGAGCGCAATCATATTTGCGCGGTATGCGTTTCGAACAACCACTGCGAGTTGCAGAGCCTCGCGCAGAAGCTCGGAGTAACGAATACTCGCTTCACGTACAGCTATCCCAAGCTGTCGGTGGATTTGACGCACAACCGATTTGTGCTCGACCACAACCGCTGCATTCTGTGCACGCGCTGCGTTCGGGTTTGCGACGAGATCGAGGGCGCTCACGTTCTCGACGTCAGTTCGCGCGGCGTGGGTTCGAAGATCATATGCGAATTGAACCGGCCTTGGGGTGAGTCCACAAACTGCACGAGTTGCGGTAAGTGCGTACAAGTTTGCCCGACAGGCGCGCTCGCCGAGAAGGGTTGGTTGACTGAAGAGATGGTCAAGTTTGACGAGAAGATCAGCAGACTGGCTGCGCGGAGAGGGGCCCATCAATGAGTAAAGTAAGACTCGCTACGGTTTGGCTGGACGGCTGTTCCGGTTGCCACATGTCGCTGCTCGACATCGACGAAGGCATCGTCGCAGTCGCGAAGAAAGCAGACCTTGTTTACGGGCCGCTCGTGGACGCGCAGGAGTTTCCTGAAGGTGTCGATGTGACGCTGGTGGAAGGCGCTGTCAGCAGTGCGGCTGACCTGAAGCTGATCCAGACAATTCGTAAACGAAGCAAACTTATCGTGGCGCTTGGCGATTGCGCGGTTACGAGCAATGTTCCTTCCATGCGCAATTCCATTCCGGTCAAAAAGTTGCTAAATCGCGTGTATGTGGAAGGCGTTCAGGCACAACCTGGAGTGCCAACCGATGGTGTACCGCCGCTGCTGAATCATGCGATCCCGGTGCAGGAAGCGGTGAAGGTTGACCTGCACGTGCCGGGCTGTCCACCGAAACCTGACGCAATTGCATGGGTGATCGGAGAACTTCTGGAAGGACGCCGTCCGGAACTCGGGTCCAAAGTGAAGTTCGGCTGAGGAGGAGCAAGCAATGAACAAGATTACGATCAGCCCGGTGACCCGCATTGAAGGTCACGCGAAAATCACGATCCATCTGAATGATGAGGGCAAAGTTGCCGACACGCATTTCCACGTGACGCAGGTGCGCGGCTTTGAAAAGTTCACCGAGGGGCGGCCCTATTACGAAATGCCCTCGATCACCGCGCGAATTTGCGGCATCTGTCCTATCAGCCACCTGCTCGCGTCCGTGAAGGCCTGCGATGCGATCATGGCCGTCCAGATTCCACCAGCCGCGGCAATGCTTCGCGAACTGCTGCATTGCGGGCAGTTCGTGCAATCTCACGCGCTCAGCTTCTTCCATCTCTCCGCGCCGGACCTGCTGCTTGGCATGGATTCGGATCCGGCCCAGCGCAACATTCTCGGGATTCTGGAGAAGCATCCCGAGGTGGCTCGCGACGGCATCGCGCTACGAAAGTTCGGACAGCAGGTGATTGAGCGACTGGCGAAGGAGCGTATCCATCCATCCTGGACAGTGCCCGGCGGTGTAAATCAACCGCTCTCCTCGGAGAATCGTGATCGCATTCAGAGTGAGATTCCGCTGGCTAAAGCGATTGCCCGTCGAACGCTGAAATCGTTCAAAGGCATTCTGGATGGCTTTCCCGAAGAGATTGAACACTTCGGAAATACGCCTACGATGTACGCCGGCCTCGTGGACGCGCGCGGCCGATTGCAGCTCTATGACGGTGCGCTGCGCTTCAAGGACGCTGAAGGCAACGTAATTGTGGATGTCGAAAAACCTCGCGATTACGGCCGGTATATCGGCGAAGCCTCGATGCCGGACTCATACCTGAAAGCTCCGTATTTCAAACCGCTCGGTTTTCCGGATGGCGTGTATCGCGTCGGTCCGTTGGCCAGATTGAATGTGGCTGAATCATGCGGCACGCCTGAGGCTGACATTGAGTTCAAGGAATACCATCAGCGCTTCGGCAAGGTCGTCCAGAGTTCGTTCCATTTCCACTACGCGCGACTGATCGAGACGATGTATGCGCTGGAACGGATGGAAACGCTCTTAGATGACCCTGCGATTCTGGACACACACGTTCGCGCGCGTGCGGGCGTGAATGCACTGGAAGGCGTCGGCATCGCGGAAGCCCCGCGCGGCATTCTGATTCATCACTACAAGGTTAACGACAACGGCGCGATCGTTTGGGCCAACCTGATCATTGCGACCGGCCATAATAATCTCGCCTTGAACCGCAGTATCCAGCAAGTCAGTAAACATTTCATTGACGGAAACAAACTGCAGGAAGGTATGCTGAATCGCGTGTCCGCAGTAGTGCGCGCATACGATCCGTGCCTCAGTTGTTCCACTCACGCAGTGGGCCGCGTGCCGTTACACATCGAACTTATTGGGCCTGAAGGTACTCTGCTGGACCAAATCTCCGGGTAGCAGCTTGCCCCATTTTTTGGCCGGCAGTATACTTCCAGCAGGTAGTTTACTGGGAGGGTCTTGCCATGAGGCTAGCTTACTCATTGCGCGGGACGCTGTGTCTCGCTGTACTATTGCCCGGTATATCCTGGGCACAAGTAACCACCGGAACAATCCTCGGAACAGTCCACGACAATACAGGATCGGCCGTTCCGCAGGCGACAGTAACAATCACAGAAACTGACAAAGGAACAACCAAGAATTTTCAGACGGACGAGTCCGGTTTGTTCAACGCTCCTTTCCTGACGCCCGGAGCGTACAGCGTGAGCGTTGAGAAACCAGGTTTCAAAAAAGAAGTCCGGTCTGGCATCACACTGCAAGTGGATCAGCGGGCCAGGCTGGATTTCGAACTCACCGTAGGGCAGGTAACCGAAACAGTCGATGTCGTCGCATCCGCGCCGCTCATCAGATCCGATAGCGCCGAACTTGGTGAGGTGATTGAAGAGCGCGCCATCAGGGAGATGCCGCTCAACGGCAGAAATTTCGCCCAACTAGTGTATCTCGTCCCGGTGTTACCGCCGGCCAGCAAGGTGAAAATCTTTCCGGCGCGAGCACGTTCAATCCCAGGGCCGCAGCCAACTTCAATTCTCTGGGCCAGCAGGCCAATACTAACGGCTGGCTGGTGGACGGCATCGATAACAACGAATACACGTTCAACACCGTGATCGTGCAGCCGTCGGTCGAATCGGTACGGGAATTCAAAGTGCTGACCGGTACCTACTCGGCCGAGTTCGGGCGCGGCGCCGGCGTTGTTACTGTCACGACAAAGTCGGGCACCAATGAGTTCCACGGAACCGCATTCGAATTCTTGCGCAATGACAAATTGGACGCGCGCAATTACTTCAATGCGGTACCGCAACCGAAACCTCCGTTCCGCCGAAATCAGTTCGGCGCATCAATTGGCGGGCCCGTGGTCATTCCGAAGATCTATAACGGACGCAACCGCACCTTCATCTTCGGTGACTATTACGGATTGCGCGAAGTGAAGGGCAACACGTACGTCAACTCCGTGCCGACGGCGAAAACGCGCGTGGGCGACTTCACTGACTATCGCGACGCCAGGGGCAATCTGATGACGATTTACGATCCACTCAGCACGCGTGCTGAATCCGGCTTTCGATGCCTCGCGGCCCGCAAGCGCGACAACCCGCAGTTCTTGCGCGATGCGTTCCAGGGCAATATCATCCCTGCAAACCGCATCAATCCCGTGGGATTGAACGTGCTCAGCATTTACCCGCTGCCGAACGGTCCTGGCAATTTCGACAACTTCACTTCGTCCGCGAACCGCAACGTCACCGATGATGGGATGACGACGCGCGTCGATCACCGCGTTAGCGACAAGAACAATTTCTTCGCGCGCTACAGTTTCGAGACCTTCAAGCTCGATGCGCCCCAGGGACAGGCCCAATGCTGTCTTGCCAACGCCGGCCGAGGCGGCAGCGAAATATGATCTGGGTCCGTTCGTCGCGGGCATTCAGAATACCCGCCTGCGCGCACAGGGACTCGCGCTCAACGATACGCATACATTCCGGCCCAATCTGCTGAATGAAATTCGAGCCGGTTTTGCGCGCACGACGCCGCGCACGGTTCAATCGGATTTCGGACATGCCGCCGCAACGTCCCTCGGGATTCAGGGCATCAACGTTTCGGAGTTCACCAGCGGAATTCCGAATATCATCGTTCAGGACTACACTGGCTTGAGTGGCGGACCCGCGTTTCTGCCCGCGAATCCACGTCAGACGCATTACCAGTTTGATGACAACATTTTCTGGAGCCGCGGCCGTCACCAACTGAAATTCGGCTACCACTATGTGCGTCGTCTGGTTTCTCCATTCACCAATACGGACACACGCAGCACACTGAATTTCAATCGCAACTTCACGAACGACCCGGTCACGAACACACAGGGCTCGGGCATTGCGACGTTGCTAACGGGATACTCCACGAGTGGTTCCAGAGGCTTCCTGATCACGCCGTACTACATGACCAACACCGAACACGGCATGTTCATACAAGACGACTGGAAGCCAACGCAGAATCTCGCCCTCAACCTCGGACTGCGCTACGAGATCTTCACTCCCGATCGCGAGATTCGAAACCGTTTAACGAATTTCGATCTGGCAAATCGCAGGCTGATCTACGCTGGCGAGGACGGCGTTTCAGAAACGGCGAACAAAGAAACGGTTTTCACCAATCTGGGCCCGCGCATCGGTTTTGCGTATTCGCTGCGGCCCGCGAGCATGGTGTTTCGGGGAGGCTACGCGATCAGTTACTTCCCTATCCAGGCCTCGGCTTCGAACCTGATCGGGCAACAGGTGCCTTACACCATCTCCCAGAATTTCGCGCCTGAAACTAATCCCACGGACTTCAGCAGAGTTCCGACGATCAACAATCCTTTCCCGCCGATCGCGCCAATCAAGCCTCTGACAACAGCGGAGCTGAATACAGCCAATCCGCGCGTACTCGGGCATTCGTTCCAAAACGAAACTCCGTACGCCGAGACATGGAGCTTCACCATCGAGCGTGAGTTGCCATGGCAGTCAATGATCGAGGTGGGCTACGCAGGCAGTCGCGGCATTCACATTCCGTTCGCCTGGAATCCGAACGAGGTGCAACCGGGCATCGGTTCGCAGGCATCGCGCCGCCTGATTCCAGAGCTTTCCAACATGTCCAATATTATTCAGATCGATAACCGCAACATGTCGGTCTACCATGGTCTGCAGACGAAGTTCGTGAAACAGTACAGCGGCGGCCTGCAGATTCTGTTTGGCTACACGTTCGGCAAGTCGCTCGATTACGGCGGATCCGTGGCGAGTGGTGGCGGGTCCACAGGCAGTCCGCAGACGGTGACGAATCTGCGTGCCGGACGCGGACCATCCGGATTCGATGTGAAGCATCGCGCGGTTACCAGCTACGTGTGGGATCTGCCGTTCGGCAAAGGCAAGCGCTTCGGAAATGTGACTGGGCCGGCTAACTGGATCATCGGCGGGTGGCAGACAGCGGGTATCGTAACTCTGCAGACCGGACGGCCATTCAACGTGTATGCTGAATACTGGCGTCAACAATGGCGCTCCGAGCTGGCCGGATCGAATCGGCAGCGGCAAGCTCGACAATCCTGATCCGTACTACTGGTTCAACGACAAGGATTTCGTGGCGCCGCCGCCGAACACTTACGGTAATGTGGGCCGCGGAGTGCTTTACTCGCCGGGCCAGGTGAATTTCGATCTGTCGTTTGTAAAGAACTTCCCGATCACTGAGCGGGTCAGATTGCAGTACCGGCTGGATGCATTCAATCTGACGAACACGCCATGGTTCGGCTTCCCTAACGCGAACATTGGTTCGCCGACCGTGGGCCGCATCACAACTACGAACGGCGATAACCGCGACCTGCAGATGGCTTTGAAATTTGAGTTTTAGAGACGACATGGGTGAACGCGGATCCATCCGTGTTCACCCTGTCTCTTAGGATTCGCTGTCGCTGGAAGTAACCTTCAGCACAGACAAGAAAGCTTCCTGCGGGATCTCGACCCGGCCTACGCGCTTCATGCGGCGCTTGCCTTCCTTCTGCTTGTCGAGCAATTTGCGTTTGCGCGAAATGTCGCCGCCGTAGCATTTGGCGATCACGTTCTTGCGCATCGCCGCGATGGTTTCGCGCGCTACAATTTTGTTGCCGATGGCAGCCTGCAGCGCGACTTCAAACATTTGCCGCGGAATCAGTTTGCGAAGCCGTTCGATCAGACCCTTGCCGCGCTCATAGGCGAAATCCTTGTGCACGATGATGGACAGTGCATCCACCGGTTCACCGGCCACGAGCACGTCGAGTTTCACCATCGGCGAAACGCGATAGCCAGACAGATGGTAATCAAGCGATGCATAGCCGCGTGAAGCCGATTTCAGGCGATCGTAAAAATCGAGCACAATCTCGTTCAGCGGAAGTTCGTAACTGATGATCACGCGCCCGCCGCCCAGATACTCGAACTTCTTTTGCGTGCCGCGCTTCTCTTCCAGCAGCTTTAAAATTTCACCGATGTATTCTTCGCGCGTAATCACGCTCGCATCGATGATCGGCTCTTCCGTATGTTCGATCTGCGCGGGATCCGGAAACTTGGTCGGATTGTCGACCTCAACCATTTCGCCGCCACGGTACATCACGCGATAGCGCACACTGGGCGCGGTAGTGATCAGGTCAATCTGAAATTCACGTTCCAGCCGTTCCTGAACGATTTCGAGATGGAGCAGGCCAAGGAAGCCGCAGCGGAATCCAAACCCGAGTGCTGCCGAATTCTCCGGCTCGAAATTGAAGGCGCTGTCGTTAAGCCGCAATTTTTCAAGCGCGTCGCGCAGAATCCCGTGCTCGCTGGATTCCACCGGATACAGCCCTGCGAACACCATCGGCTTGATCTGCTCAAATCCGGGCAGCGGTTCAGTGGCCACGTCTGACGCGTCGGTGATCGTGTCGCCGATCTTGGCGTCCGTCACAGTCTTGATGTTAGCGAACATGTAGCCGACTTCGCCGGCCGAGAGTTCCTGCAGCGGAACAGCTTTGGGCGATTGATAGCCGAGCCCTTCCACTTCGAAAATT
The DNA here is from genome assembly GCA_963793625.1 of Bryobacteraceae bacterium. Lineage (GTDB taxonomy): Bacteria > Acidobacteriota > Terriglobia > Bryobacterales > Bryobacteraceae. The sequence goes on from CAWCAT010000004.1 coordinate 534,875, forward strand.
TTTCCTTCCGCAACCAGGCGGATCTTTTGGCCGATTCGCAATGTGCCCTCGACCACGCGCAGCAGCGTAATCACGCCGCGATATGGATCGAACCACGAATCGAACAGCAAAGCTCGGAGCGGAGCGTCGGGCCTGCCCGTGGGCGGCGGCACCAGTTTGACTACGGCTTCCAGCACTTCGTGAACACCGACGCCCTGCTTGGCGCTCACCAGAATCGCGCCGGAAGCATCGAGACCTACGACCGTTTCAATCTGCTCCCGCACGCGTTCGGGTTCCGCGGCGGGCAAATCGATCTTGTTGATGACCGGAATGATTTCGAGATTATGATGCAGCGCCAGGTAAGTGTTGGCCAGCGTCTGAGCTTCGACACCTTGCGACGCATCCACTACCAGCAGCGCGCCTTCGCATGCCTGCAGGCTGCGTGAGACCTCGTAACTGAAATCGACGTGCCCCGGAGTATCAATCAGATTGAGCTGATAAGTTACTCCGTCGTCGGCTTTGTAATTGAGCCGCACCGCATGCGATTTGATGGTGATTCCACGCTCGCGCTCCAGGTCCATGGAGTCAAGAACCTGCGCCATCATTTCCCGTTGCGACAGCGCGCCCGTGACTTCAAGAAGCCTGTCGGCGAGGGTCGATTTTCCGTGATCGATGTGGGCGATAATCGAGAAGTTTCGAATGAGTGCAGGGTCCATGCGGTATGATGATGCTCTGAGACCGATTATCCCATATGTCCTACAGCCACATACTGTTCGAGAGGACCGATGACGCCATCGCGCTCCTCACGATCAACCGGCCTCAGAAGCTGAATGCACTGAATCGCGCGGTCATCGAAGAGCTGGACGACGCCTTTCAGGAAGTAGCAAAGTCGCCCGAAATCAAAGGTTTGATTATCACCGGCGCCGGCGAAAAGGCTTTTATCGCCGGGGCTGACATCAACGAACTTTCTGCCGCCGCGCCTATCGAAATGCGCCAGTCCTCCGCGCGCGGACAGGAAGTTTTTCGGCGTCTCGAGATGATGGGAAAGCCCTCCATCGCCGCTATTAACGGGTTCGCGCTGGGTGGAGGGCTGGAACTCGCGATGTGCTGTACGCTCCGAATCGCTTCCCCGAATGCGAAGCTCGGCCAGCCCGAAGTGAAGCTTGGATTGATCCCGGGTTACGGCGGAACACAGCGTTTGCCCCGTCTGATCGGGCGCGGCAAAGCGCTCGAATTACTGCTCACGGGCGAGCCGATGGATGCCGCGGAAGCGCACAGGGTCGGTCTCGTGAATCAGGATCGCGCCGCAGGATGAATTGCTCGTCCAGTGCCGCGCAGCTGCTGAAAAAAATATTTGAAAATGCGCCACTTGCGGTCGCGCTTAGCATGGATGTAGTCGATACCGGCCTCAATTGCGCGTCTGGAAGAGGGACTGCGAGCAGAGAGCCTCGCTTTCGGACTCGCCGCGGCAACGCAAGACCGCAGCGAGGGCGCAGCCGCTTTTCTCGAGAAGCGCAAACCGGTATTCACAGGTAAATAACGTATGAAAATTATCGAAGGAAATCTAAGTGCCGCCGGGTTGAAATTCGCGATCCTGGTGAGCCGTTTTAACAGCATCATCACAGACCGTTTGCTGGCCGGAGCGATCGACGCGCTGACACGTTCGGGCGGCGATACGGAGCAGGTCGAAATTGTAAAGGTGCCCGGTGCGTGGGAAATGCCCGTCGCGGCCGCCGAGGTGGCTCGTCAAAAGCGCCACGATGCGATCATCTGCTTGAGCGCCGTGATCAAAGGCGACACGCCGCATTTTGATTACATCGCGGCGGAAGCAACGAAGGGCCTCGCACACGTATCTATGGATAACGGAGTACCCGTGGCTTTCGGCATACTGACCACCAACACTGTGGAGCAGGCGATTGACCGGGCCGGCGCAAAGAGTGGCAACAAAGGTTTCGATGCGGCAATGACCGCGATTGAAATGGCCAACCTGATGCGTCAGTTGCGGGCGGCGAAGTAACCTATGCCAGCACGTCATCGCTCCCGGTTGCGCGCGGCCCAAGTCCTGTTTCAGTGGGACCTGCGCAAGCAATCCGTGGAGGACTCGATCAACTCGTTTTACAAGACGCTCTACTCTTCAGAGGAAGAGGACGATGCCAAGCTCAACCCATCGAGCGAGGACGATCCATTCATGGAAGAGCTGGTGCGCGGCACCGCCGCGAATGTTGAGGAGATCGATTTATTGCTGGAAATGCACTCCGCCAACTGGCGCCTGGAGCGTATGCCGGCTGTCGATCGTAACTTGCTGCGAATGTCGATCTTCGAAATGCGCAACATGAAAACTCCGCCGGCTATTGTGATCGATGAGGCGCTCGAGGTGGCACACAAGCTCTCGGGTGAGGATTCGGCGAAGTTCATTAACGGTGTACTCGACGCTGTCCGCAAACAATTGGGGCATTGAGCACCGCGCTTACTTTCCTATACAAAAAGTAGAGAAAATGCGGTTGAGAATGTCATCCGCAGTCGTGGCGCCGGTGATTGCATCAATCGGCTGTAAGGCCGCGTAAAGATCCAGCAGCAGCATCTCATGCGGGATACCGAAGCCGACCGCTCTACGCGTGTGCCCGATCGCTTCCAGGCTGTCCTTCAATAATTGCGCGTGGCGCAGGCTGGTGATGAATCCGGCCTCCTCCCCCAGTCCCTTGCCCGAACCTAAGACCGTCAGAATTCGCTCTCGCAGAGTGTCGATCCCTTCGCCCGTCAATGCGGATACCGGGAGCGCCTCTTCGAACTCGGCTTTGCGCGGGAGATCGCTCTTGTTTCCAGCGACAACGCAATGCCCCGCTTCCTGCGCTCGGCAAACCAGCGCCAGATCATCGGGCTGCAAGGCGGCCGAGAGGTGGACAACGACGATCGTAAGGTCGGCGTCCGCGATAGCTTGATAGCTGCGTTCAATGCCCAGCGTTTCTACGAGATCCTGCCCTATGCGTATGCCCGCGGTATCGACAAACTTCACCGGAATCCCACTCGATGGCCGTTGTCTCTGAGACCAGGTCGCGCGTCGTTCCAGGGATGTCCGTCACGATCGCGCGATCTTGATCCAGCAGGCGATTAAACAGACTGCTCTTGCCGACATTTGGACGGCCCACAATTGCAAGCGTCACCCCGGAGTGCACCAGCTTTCCGAAATCAAAGCTCGCGATCAGCCGCTGCAAACCTTCAGCGATCGGTTCGAGACGCCGCAGCAGTTCCGCATCCGGTGCGACACTAATGTCGTCTTCAGCAAAGTCGATTCCGGCTTCGAGCAGCGCAATCAGTTCAAGGAGTTGGTGCTTGATCGGTGCGAGACGGCGTGAGACGGAGCCGTCCATCTGCTGCGCGGCCACGCGCGCCTGGTAAAGCGTTGTGGCTTCGATCAGGTCACGAACCGCTTCGGCTTGCGGGAGGTCGATTCGCCCGTTCACGTAAGCGCGCAAAGTGAATTCGCCGGGCTCCGCAGGACGTGCGCCATGCGCAATCGCACGTTCCAGGCAGTAGCGCAGAACAACGGGAGCGCCATGGCAGGAGATCTCGATCACGTCTTCAGTTGTGTAGGATTTCGGCGCGGCGAAGTAGGTGGCGACAACCTGATCGACCGTCTGTCCAGTTTCGTCGGCCAGTTCGGCGATGCGTGCAGTCCAGCTCACCCATTCCTGGGCGGCGCGGAAGCGCAGTATGCGTTCGGCGATGCTGCGGGCGTCGGATCCCGAGATACGCACGACCCCAAGGCCGCCCCGGCCCGAAGGCGTCGAGATGGCGACAATCGTGTCGCGGATCTGCACGGTAACTTCCGGGTTAACGCCTGCGTCGAGGAGGCGCGAATGCCGGTTTGCCCGAGGGCGCGGACGGCATGTCGGCAGGATAAATCACGACATTACGAAACGGCGCGTTACCGGCGCTTTCGCTGCGCACACGACTCTCGTTGCGCAACGCAAGATGCAGAATACGGCGTTCGCGGCTGTTCATCGGACTGAAGTGAAAAGGTATATGCGTCTTCAGCACTTTTTCGGCAGCGGTCACCGCGCTTAGCCGAAGTTCTTCCACACGCAGCATGCGGTAATCGTTGGCATCGAAGCAGATGCGCGAGTGCTCGGAGGGTGAGATCGTCAAATACTCGCTGCATCAATTGCTCCAGCGCCAGCAGCAACTCGCCCTTGTTGGCGAGCAGCAGATCGACGTCTGGCCCCGAGAATTTTACAGAAATATCGGGATTCTCAAAATCAGGATGAGGCGTCTCGTCATCGGTGATTTTGTAATTGAAGCGAAATCCACCTTTGTCACGAACCAGGTTCAGGAAGGTTTCGATCTTGCCGCCAACTTCGGCTACCGTATATTTCTTTTCACTCACGGGCTATTTCCTCGACCCTTTCTTACGGGGTGCTTCCAGCACTTCCACGCGCGGCGTCGGCGAGATGCGGTTGAAAACCATTTGCTGCGCGATGCCGATCACGTTGCCGGTAAGCCAGTACAACACAAGTCCGCTCGAAACTCCATAGAAGAAGAATCCTAACATGAGCGGCATCAACAGCATAACGCGCTGTTGGGTCGGGTCGGGCGAAGTGCTCGGCGTCATCTTCTGCTGGATGAACTGTGTGACGATCATCGCGATGGGCAAAATTCGGATCGCCAACGTCTCGGGAAGCGAAAGATCGGTAACCCAGAGCCACGGCGCACCACGCAATTCGATCGCTACCGAGAGCACTTTATAGAACGCGAAGAAGAACGGAATCTGCAGGACCATCGGTACGCATCCGCCCGCTGGATTGACGCCGTGTTTTTTGTACAACGCCATCACTTCGACGTTCTGTTCGTTCTTGCGCGGATCGCGCATTCCGATGCCCTGGTATTTAGCGTTGATTGCCGCAATCTCCGGTTGGATCAGCGCCATCTTCTTCATCGACTTCATGCTCGCCATGCGCAGGGGCAGCAGCAACATGTTGATCGCGATTGTGACCAGAATGATCGCCCAACCGAAGTTGTGCGTGATCTTGTCGTTTACCCAGTTCAGAGAAGCGAAGAGCGGCTTCGCGAGGAACCAGAACCAGCCCCAATCCACAAGGTCGGCCAACTTGGGGTCCACCTTCTTCATCAGGTCAATGTCCTTCGGCCCGACAAATAAGGAAAAACTGTTCAATCCATTTCCGCCAACTGCAGTCCCGACGTGCGGTGTTTCCTTGCCGGTTGCGGGCACCACAGCCATGTCGCTGTAAGTCATCGCGTCAATGGTTGGAGAATTGGCACCAGGTAAGAAGGCTGCCGTGAAATAAAGATCTTCCAGGCCTGCGAACGAGAAGCGGCCAGTTGCCGTCACCGGACCGTCTTTGGCCGCCTTCGCTTCGTTGACTACCAGCTTGGCGGCATTCAGGTCATAGTGCAGACTGTGCTGGATGGATTCCGGCGCTTCGACAGTCGGATCGCCGAATCCACCACGCCAGACCAGCAGGTGCGGTATCTGCGTACCGTTCTGCGTGACTTCCGTGTCGACGTGCGACAGGTAGCTGTCGGCATCGAAGCGGAAGGTCTTGTGCGCGACAACACTGCCGTTGGAAAACTTAAAATCAATCGCGAGTCCGTCAGCCGATCTGTTCAGCGACAAACAGCGCCTGATTCAGATCAACTGCCGGCTTCTGGTTCTTGAACTCCAGCGAGAACGGATAGCCCACGGTCTTTACTGCGGCCTGATTCACCACTTAAGGGGCTTACCCTTGTTGTCGAGGTACTTCTTGTCCTTCAGAATCCAGCTCTTAATGACAGCGCCGCGGTTGGAGAACTCAATCTTGTACTTCGTCGTTTCAATGTGGAAGATGTCTTCCTTGCTCGCGGCCACCTGTCCAGGTGGTGGCGTCGATGCCACGGCGGCGGGCGCTGCAGCAGCGGCGGGCTTTGTCTCAGCGGGCTTGGCCGCCGGGGCAGGGGCTGCGGCGGGCGTACTCTGCTTCGGCTGCCGGCTGCGGGGCAGCGGGTTTGTAGATGTATGGCGTCAGGAACAGGACCGCGCCCATCAGGATGAAAGCGACCAGCAGCCGCATCTCCATCGTGAATTCTTTTTTCTTAGGTGGCCCCGTCGGGGGTAAATTGTTGGGCAAGTCGGCCATGTTAAGGTTACACCATCGATCTTTCGGTTCTATTTCACCGGGTCAAACCCACCGGAGTGGAACGGATGACAACGCAGCAGTCGACCGAGTCCCATCCAGACGCCCCGAATCGCGCCATGCATCTCGACGGCCTGACACATGTATTCGGAACAAGTGGGATGAAAACGGCAGGCGGAAGGCAGCAGTGGCGAAATCCACCGCTTGTAGAAACGCAGGAGACCCATTACTGCCCACTGCATCGCTGGAACACTTTCTGCACCTCTGAAGAAAGCTCCTCAAAGGGTGCGGCAAGAACGGTCCGTCGCGGATTAAACACAATAGACCAGCGGGCATCCAGCCTGGATAGCTGGAGCCTGACAGATTCTCTGAGTCTTCGCTTGATTCGGTTCCGCAACACGGATTTACCCAGAGCTCGCGGCACGGTAAACCCTACCTTCGGTCCGTCATTTTCCGCGCTGGCAAGGCAAAAAGCGACAAAACATCGCCCCGAGATCCGAAAGCCCTCCGAGTACACTTTACGGAAATCACTGGATCGCAATATTCGCGATCCTTTGGAAAACGGGAATTTGTCTGTGCCTTCAGATCTACTTGGCGTAACGGACGGCTCTTTCGTCGCTGACGGTGAGCTTGTGGCGACCTTTGGCCCTGCGACGCGACAATACTGCTTGACCATCCTTGGTCTTCATACGCGATCGGAACCCGTGGGTCTTGGCCCGCTTACGGTTGTTCGGCTGAAATGTACGTTTTGGCATCTTTACTTTCCGTGGCGCCGGGCAGACGACCCGCTCCGAAGCGCAACTCTAGCGCAGCAATTTGGGGAAATCCCCAAGAAACAAGTATAGAGACTCCAGCCGAGGGGTGTCAAACGCACCCCCTCCGGCAAGCCAGGTCGTCAAGCCCCACACCGGGGCAACGGGACCGGAATGTCGCGCGTGTTAACTGGACGGTCTCCATAACCAATACGAGGCCAGCACCCCAAAAATTTCTAGTTGCAAATGAATTGCCGAAAACCGTTGACACCGGACTGCTCACTTCTGTAATCTGTACATGGGAGTTGACGGCTGTTTTGTTAATCTTAGTGCAAAGTTCTCGAAGAAGACAAACAGGCTCCCGCACGCTCGTTGCAACAACGTTGCAATTAACATTCCGGTCCTGCTGCGGAATACGAGCCGTGCCGTCCCGAAATAAATTCATAAGGAGTTCTCGTGTTCACCACGTTTCGCTACGTTTTACTGCTGGGGGCCTTTGTTTGCACCATTCAGGCCGAACCTCCACAGTCATTCCTCCGAGGGAGAGTACTGGATCCCGCTCGCGCACCCATTGCCGACACACAGGTCACGGCAGTTGCAATATCCGATGGAAGCAAATCACTAGCCCCGATGATGACCGATCAAAATGGTGAGTTTCTGGTCTCTCTGAAACCCGGCAAGTATGCGTTCAAAGTGGTAAAGGACGGCTTTGCCGAGGCTTCCCAGGTGATTGATCTTGCGCAAAGCGGTGCGGAGCCGATTGAGATTCTGTTGCATCTAGCTCCGGTGCGAAACATGGTGACAGTTACCGAAGCTCCGCCGTATCTGCTGTCAGAAAGCAGTACGGCTACAAAAACCCAGACGCCTTTGCGCGACGTCCCGCAGGCGATTACTGTGGTGACGCAGGAGTTGATCAAGGATCAGATGATGATGAGCATCGGCGATGTCGTGCGTTATGTGCCGGGGATCACTGGTGTGCAGGGCGAGGGCAATCGTGACCAGGTCGTGATTCGTGGAAACAACACCAACGCGGACTTCTTCGTAAATGGAGTACGTGATGACGTCGAATACTTCCGTGATCTATACAGCCTGGAGCGCGTGGAGGCGCTGAAGGGCCCTAACGCCATGATCTTCGGCCGGGGCGGCGCTGGCGGCGTGGTCAACCGGGTCACCAAGCAGGCAGGTTTCACGCCCTTGCACGAAATCACGTTGCAAGGCGGATCATTCGGGAATAAACGGTTTGCGACGGATCTGGATCAGCCGATCAACGATAAGCTTGCCGCCCGCCTGAACGGGATGTACGAAAACTCAGACAGTTTCAGGAGGGGTGTAAATCTGGAACGTTTCGGAATCAGCCCATCGCTTACGATTATGGCGGGCAAGCGCACAAACATCGCACTCGATTACGAGCATTTTCGCGACAATCGCACTGCCGACCGCGGCATCCCCTCGTTTCTGGGGAGGCCTTCTGATATGGACATGTCCACCTTCGTGGGCAATCCAAACGACAGTCGCGCAAGGGCCAAGGTGAACCTCGGATCCGCGGTCGTCGAGCATCAATTGGGTGGGCTCAACATTCGCAATCGCACGATGATGGGCGATTACGACAAGTATTACCGTAATTATGTCCCCGGCGCAGTCAACTCGGACAAGACCAACGTATCTGTTTCTGCTTACGACAACGCCACTCAGCGCCGGAATTTCTTCAATCAAACCGACCTGACCTACGGCGTTTCCACCGGACCGATCCGGCACACGCTGCTGACGGGTATAGAGATCGGACGCCAGTTGACGAACAATTTCCGTAACACGGGATATTTCAACAACGCTGCCACGACATTCTCGGCTCCCTACGCAGATCCCACGATCTCGACGCCGATTACTTTTCGACAGAGTGCGACCGATGCGGACAATCATCTGAAGGTGAATCTCGGCGCAGCTTACATGCAGGATCAGATCCGGCTCTCGAAATATGTTCAGGTGATCGCCGGCGTTCGCGTCGACCATTTTGACTTGCAGTATCACAACAATCGGAGCAACGAGAACCTCCGCCGTATCGACAATCTGGTTTCACCGCGCCTTGGCCTCGTGATCAAGCCAGCTGCCACGTTGTCTGTTTACAGCAACTACAGCGTGTCCTACCTGCCCAGTTCGGGCGATCAGTTTTCTTCCCTGACGACGGTTACCCAGCAGGTTAAACCGGAGAAGTTCAACAACTACGAGGTGGGCATCAAGTGGGACATCCGGCAGTCGCTGTCTATCACAACGGCAGTTTATAGGCTGGACCGCACGAACACGAGAGCGACAGACCCGAATGATCCGACGAGGATCGTGCAGACCGGCAGCCAGCGTACGAACGGATTCGAAATCGGCGCGAATGGAAGCATTACGCGCGCCTGGAAAATTGCCGGCGGGTATGCGCATCAGGATGCGTTCGTGACCAGCGCAACTACGGCCGCACGCGCCGGGGCACAGGTTGCCCAAGTGCCGCGCAACACCTTCTCAGTCTGGAACAACTACCAAATCTGCTCGAGATTGGGAGCCGGTCTTGGCATTCTGAACCGATCCGATATGTACGCTGCAATCGACAACACGGTCACGCTGCCCGGTTACACCCGCGCCGACGCCGCTGTGTACATCCCGGTGACGGAACGGGTCCGCTTGCAGGCGAATATAGAGAACGTCTTCAACACGAATTACTTTATAAACGCGCACAGCAATAACAACATCTCTCCGGGTTCGTCGCGAGCACTTCGCGTCGGCATGATTGCGCGCTTCTAGCGGACCAGGGTCGCAACCCTGATCTTCTTTTGCGGCACACCCTTGGGGTGGCAGTCGGCGCACTTCACAAGATGGACATTATGCGCGCTCTTCGGATTCGCGAACGTGGTGTCCATCTTCTCGACATCGAGACCGCAGTTGGAAAGCCGGGGGTGGCAATCCGCACAGGACTGACGCGTGTTCTGGCCGTGCTTCTGGTGGCAGGCCAGACAACTCAGTCCTTCATGGACACCGATCGGAGTGCGATCATCGCCGCTCTTGACCTGCATGGATGCGAGCGGCGCGTGGCACTGATAACACATCGCCTGACGCTTGTCGGGACTCATTTTGACGGCGCGCGTACCTTCCAGCATTGCGGGCACCGGAAGCATGCTGACAGGAACATTGAGCCGCGTCCGCCGATCAAACAAACCCACTGACGGCCGCACGATTTCCTGTTTCGCGCCTACGCGTTCTCCGCCTTTTGATAGCGTCGCGCCTTCGCGGTGCATGGAATGGCAGCCCAGGCACGGAATCGCCGGACGCGCCGTAAGTTTTGCATCGACCAGTTGCCACGGACCTTTCGCGTTGACGGGTTGCACCATCTTGTCGATGCTGCCCTCGAAGTGCATGCCGTGGCAGCGAAAGCAGTCGTCCATCAATGCGCGTTTCTTGTTGTGCTCCGGATCGGTAAAAATCTTTGCAAAGGTTGTACTGTGCGGACCAGCGCGCCATTGCGCAAACTCCTGCTGGTGGCAACTTTTGCAGCGGTCCATCATCACGAGCACGTCTTCGTGCGCCAGGTTAATTTTCTCGGGAGCCTCGCCGCGTAGATGCGTCACAACGCGACGAACATTGGTCTGGAACGAACTCGAGTGACACTCCGTGCAGTTGATCTTGCGATGCGAAGAGGAGTGCCAAGAATCGAAGTTGCCCTTGATTTCATGACAGCTCGCGCAGCCTTCGCCCCAGGACGCCTGATAGTAGTAATGCGCGCCGGGTATTGTGAGCAAGCCTGCGAACACGACCCCGCACCCCATGGCCAGGTATTTTGAAGTGAGCTTCATGAGCGGAACCGCGTTCCTTTCCAGGTCTTGACGATGTAGTCGGAAGCCCAATAGCCCAGGGCCATGATCGTCAGCACCGGATTAAAGCCGCCATTAGTCACGTGCAGGCTGCCATCCACCACAAACACGTTATCGACGTCGTGCAATTGGCCAAAGCGATTCGTAACTGAGGTCTTAGGGTCCGCGCCCATGCGGCATGTTCCGGCCTGGTGCTGTCCACCGCTCATGCCGCGGCCAGGCAGCTTTTTCCAGGTCCGGGTGGCGCCGGCTTCGCGCAGCCACGCTTCGGCTTTTTCGGCCATCGCGCGACCGATCTCGATGCTGTGCGGATGCTTGTCGCCCGAGAGTCGAGCCACGGGAATGCCCCAGCGGTCTTTCACCTTGGCATCGACCTGCACGCGCGCATCAAACATCGGCATCTCCTGCGTGGGGCCCTGAACCGCGATGGTGTTCCGATAGTATTTCCGCATCGCATCTTTATGACCCGTGCCCCAGCGTGGAGTGCCGGGCGGCAGAGCACCGAGGGACTGAATCGGCAGCCTGATGAATTCGTTCGCCAGCATCGCGCCGCCGCGCAAGCCAGGGTTGCCGTGATTGAAGTCGCAGACCGCGATGCCTGCGCCCGGACCGACATCGTCGTACGTTTCCTGTTCGAAAATTCCTGCTGCGCCGGTGTAGGTGTGGCCCTGCAGATTGCGCCCGACCCAGTCGTAGCGATTCCCGAGCCCGTTAGGATGCAGCCTGTGTTTCGTATTCAGCAGCAGGCGTGCGGACTCGACCGCACAGCACGAAACGATCACCAGATCCGCCAACTGTTCCTGCAGCTTGTCGTTCTCGTCGAAGTACGCAACGCCTTTGGCGCGGCCCTGCTCGTCGAGCAGGATCTCCTTGACCATCGACTGCGTGCGGATCTCGCAATTACCCGTCGCGATTGCGACAGGAACAACCGTGTTCTGGCTGCCGCACTTCGCGTTCACTTCGCAAATGAACCCGACGCACCAACGGCAACGCATACACGGCGGACGTCCGCCATAGGGAACGCTGTTGCGCAGCATCGGAATTTCGAACGGATGCAGTCCCAGACGCTTCGCCGCAGGCTTCAGAATCTGTTGTTCGCGCGTGGGCGGCAGTGGAGGCATCGGCAGGGCCTTCCGTCGCGATCCTTTGAAGATATTGTTGGAGTCGTCACCGGAAACGCCGAACTCCCACTCGGCCTTTTCGTAGAACGGTTCGAGGTCGTCGTAGGTCAGCGGCCAGTCCTCGAGCGTGCTGCCCTCGGGTGCACCATAAGTCGAGCGCATCCGGAAGTCTTTCGGCAGAAAGCGCCAGGCCATAGCACCGTAGGTTTGCGTTCCGCCGCCCACGCAGGCTGCATTGTTGGAGTACCCGCCTTGGCTCGGAAGAACCACGCGCTCACGGCCCTGCAGATCGACTACAACGCGCGGATTACCTTCGTCATCTGGGCCTGTGTTGTTGCCCAGGATGCTGGTGCGCTGATTGCGCAGATCGTCCTTACGGCAATCGTTCGCCGTGTACCACTTGCCGCGCTCCAGCAGGACGACACTCAGACCGCGCGTCGAAAGCTCCTTCGCGACCACGCCTCCGCCCGCCCCAGCGCCGATTACGACCGCATCCACTTTCTTCACGATTTGCCGCCCTGCGTGAAGTCATACTGATCGCGGCCACGCGCTGGTGATGCGGGAACACCGAGCATTTGCCAACTTACATAATCGCGATTCCCGCCGTGGCGCGGGCTACCGTAGAAGCCCTGCATCGTATGCGCCAATACCAGGTCGAAGAAAGGCTTCGAAGCTTTGTCCTTTTCCAGATGTTGCAGGATGGCGAGCTGCCGAGCGGCATCGACGTCGGCGAATGCGCCGCCTGCCTGCTTGTCGGCCTCGGCAAGGCCATTACGATAAGTTTCGCGGTGCTCTTTGAACTTGCGCGACAACTGGCGATCGATGTATTTGACCACCCCGGCCCAGGCCGCACCCGGATCCCGGTCCGCCGGAATCAGCTGCTCGCAAATCGCGTTCAGCGTGCGCGCCTCGGCGTCTGTCAGTGAGCGCCACGGGCTCTTGGCCGCGCTGCAGCCCGCCGTCGAAACCACTGCGGCGGCCGCCGTAGTCTGCAGAAATGCACGCCTGTTTAGAGAATGGGAGCGTTTCATCTGTTTGCGCTAGGTAATTCATATCACAAACAGGTACGGTTTCGCGGACAGGGCGTGTTTCTAGACCAGTCCGCGACGGGCCTTCATCTCTAGCGAGATTTGGCGAAGGGTGGTCTCATCCAGCACTCTTCGACCCATCGACGCGAGCGCCTCGTCTTCCGATGCGATGTGCGCGCGGTACAACGCCCCGAGCTTTTGGGCAGTCTCGCGATATTCCGCTTCAGCTTCCGTCGAACCGGCCGCGATCTCTTTCACAAGTGTTTTCAACCGGGCGTAAAGCGCTTCGGCTTCGTCGTGCTGCTCTTCCAGGTGATCCAGATAGGCCAGTTCATCCGCCGACAGATTCGCGCGCATCCTGGGGAACAAGCTGACTTCTTCGTCCTCGGTATGCCACGTTCCGTTGGAATCGAAGAACCGGAACGAGACTGCGGCTGCAGCCAGCGCCTCTTCGCGTTTACTGGTGAAATAATCCGCTACGCGCTCCAGTGTCGACAGGCGCTCTTCAATCCGGCGGTGGCAGGCCACCAGATGATCGAGAGGCCGATCGAGCGTATCGCCAGCCTCGCGTTTCTTGAACAGGTCCTCGGGTTTAATCACAACTACAGCTTAGACCTCAGTTTGCATTTCGTCCGTGACTTCGGTCACCAGGCCGGAGCGAACCAGCAAGGCTTCGGGATCGGGATCGCGTCCCATGAAGCAGCGGAACAAGTCAGCCGGATCTTCGCTGTCGCCGCGCTCCAGAATGCACTTTCGGTACGCACGTCCAGTGGCTTCGTTGAAGATTCCCTCTTGTTTAAAACGGGTGAAGGCATCGGCATCCAGCACCTCAGCCCATTTGTACGAATAGTACGCCGCCGCATAGCCGACCGGACTGGCAAACAGATGCGTGAAACTAGCCATCAATGCGTGTTCGGGGGGCAAAGGCGCCACGCTATACTCCTGCAGAATACGCCGCGAGAACTCGATCGCATCGCCGTCGTTTTCCGGGTCGTATGCGGTATGCAGTTCCAGATCCGCCACGGAAAAGCTTAGTTGCCGCATCTGCCCGTTTGCGCCGCGGAAGTTCTTCGCCTTACGCATTTTTTCGAACAGTTCAGCGGGAATTGCATCTCCGGTCTCGTAATGCCGTGCGAACAGATCCAGAGCCTCACGCTCCCAGCACCAATTCTCCATGATCTGCGAAGGCAATTCGACAAAATCCCAAGCCACGCTCGTGCCGGATAACCCGCGCACTTCCACACGGCTCAGGCAATGGTGGATGAGATGCCCGAACTCATGAAAAATCGTCTCGACCTCGCGGTGCGTCAACAGCGCCGGATTGTCGCCGATTGGCGGAGTCAGGTTGCCGCAGATTAGACCCGAGATGTGGTTCAAACCTGTCAGGTTTCGGACCACCTGTGAGGAACGAATCCATCCACGCGCCCCCACGCTTGTTTTCGCGCGGGTAAAAATCCGCGTAGAACGCACCAAGCATAGTTCCGGTTTCCGCATCATGGATTTCGTAGTAGGTCGTTTTCGGATCCCACGACGGTACACCGTTCTTTTCCACAAGTTTGATACCGAAGAGCCTGCTGAACAGCGTAAACATGCCGTCCACGACACGCGGTAGCGGAAAGTAAGGACGTAGCGCCTCTTCATCGAAGTCATAGAGCTTCTGGCGCATCTTTTCCGCATAGTACGCGACATCCCAAGGCTGCAACTCCGGCGCATCCAAACCTTCCAGCGTTTTGCGGAAAGCCAGCAGCTCGCTATTTTCCTTATAAAAGTACGTTTCGGTCTTCTGCCTCAGTGTGTGCAAAAAGTTTTTGGCGCGCTCGCCGGTGTGGGCCATACGATCTTCGAGCACCAGATCCGCAAAATCCTTGAAGCCGAGTAGAGTCGCTTCTTCCTGGCGGAGCTTCAGAATCTGCTGAACCAGCGGACGGTTATCCCGTTTTTCTTCAGTGGCTCGCGCCATGTAGGCTCTGTAGCACTTCTCGCGGATAACGGCGTCGTCCAGATATGTCATCAACGGCACGTAGCTTGGCGCCTGAAGCGTGAAGCGCCAACCGTCCGAGCCCTTGCTCTTCGCATTTTCGCGTGCGGCATCGCGCGCGGAATCCGGAAGACCGCTGAGTTTAGCCTCGTCCAGAATGATCAACTCGAAGGAATTTGTCGAGTCCAGGACATTCTGCGAATAGAGCGTAGTCAGTTTCGACAGTTCCACTTGCAGGGCGGCCAGCCGCTGCTTGCCCGCGGGCGGCAGGTCCGCACCATGACGGCGGAATTCGTCCACCGTCTTCTTTACATAGCGCCGGCGTGTGCCTGTTAGAGCCCGGGCTTCCTCGCTGGCGTGGTAGGTTTTGATGCCATTCCACAGCCCCTCATGCAGCGGGATGGTCGAATAGAACTCGCTAACCAGCGGCTGCACCTTGTTATAGACTGCGCGCAACTCAGGGTACGTCGCGACGGCTTCCAGGTGCCGCACCACACCCATGGCGTAGTCCAGAGGTTCGGTCATGTGATCAAGCGCACCCATGGTGTTTTCCCAAGTGCGCGGACCGGGCTCATTCGCGATTTTTTCCAGGCGCTCCCGGGCATCCTTGAGCAACGCTTCAACGGCAGGTTCGACGTGCTCCGCGCGTACCTGGTCGAAAGGAATGACAAAGCTGATTTCGAGCAGTGGGTTTGTACCCGGAAATGTTGACATATAAACCATTTATAGCAGGCTCCGAGGCATCCTCGGTTGCTCAGACAAGGTTGCGCGAAACTCCTAAACTGTGATAGCTTCGGGTGTTTAGGGTCACTCTCAAAAGAATGCCGGCACCGTTGAGAGTTTCCTTCGAAATACAATGGAAGCCACCTTACAAGCTTTGGGCGGAATCTTGTTACGAGCCGTCCCGACGTTCCTGCTCGTTCTGATCCTGCATTTTTATTTGAAAAAGATCTTCTTCCAGCCGCTGGAAAAAGTGTTGGCGGAACGCGCCGCCGCTACCAAGGGTGCCCGCACCCTGGCAGAGGCGAGCTTTGCGAAGGCTGAAAAGCTGGCCGCAGAGTACGAACACAGCATTCGCGAAGCCCGCGCTGAAATATATCGCGAGCAGGAAGCCATTCGCGCCAAGTGGCGCAGCGAGCAGGCCGAAGCCATGCATGCTGCCCGCGACAGGGCCAAAGCGCAAGCCGAGGCAGTCAAAGCGGACCTGGCACGCGACGTCGAAGTTGCGCGGCAGTCCCTGCAAGAAGAAAGCGATGCTCTTGCCTCCCAAATCGCGCAGCGCATTCTCGCGCGGAGAGCGGCATGAAGACCCTTACTCTTGCCCTGTTCCTGACCGCCGCTCTGTTCGCCGCTCAGGAAGGTGGACACAACGCCGCCCCTGGGCATGAAGCTCCAGCGGCAGCCCAACAGAGCGGTAACGAAACTGCCAAGGGCGCAGGCGAGCACGGCGGCGGTGGTGGTGAACACAGCAGCAATAACGTAACTCTCTGGAAGATCGCCAATTTTGCCATCCTGGCCATCGGTATCGGTTACATGGTCAGAAAGAATGCTCCTGCGTTTTTCCGCGGACGCACCAGCGAGATTCAGCAGGGGATTCGTGAAGCCGCGCAGTTGCGTAGTGAAGCCGAAGCGAAGGCCGCTGACATCGAAGGCAGAATGAAGAATCTGTCCGCCGAGGTCGAAAGCCTGCGCAAGTATGCGGCGGAAGAATCTGCCCGCGAAGCCGAAATCATTAAGGCGGAAACCGAACGTAGCCTGGCGAAAATTACGGACCAGGCGCATCAGGAAATCGCTACATACGCCAAGTCCGCACGGCAGGAACTGAAGGCCTTTTCGGCCCAGGTGGCGGTCGATCTGGCTGCTGAAAAAATTCGTGCGCAGATGAATCCGGAATCGCAGGATGCACTGCTGCAAAGCTTCGTAAGCGATCTTGGGCGCAACGCCAAGCCGGAGGTTCACTAAATGGCATCCGTTGTCGCTAGTCGTTACGCGAAGGCTCTGGTCGATGTTGTTCTTAAAGCCGGCTCTGATTTGAAACCGCTCGATGCGATCGATCAGATCAAGAGTTTTGAAGAACTCTACGCTAGTTCGTCGGATCTCAAGAATATTTTGTTGTCACCGGCGGTTCCGGGCATTCGTAAGCGTGCAGTAATCGCTCGTTTCGCCCAGGATCTCGGCATTTCCCGACTGATCTGCAATTTCCTTTATGTCGTGGTGGATCACCGCCGCATTGCGGAACTCACGGAATTACGCGAAGCATTTGAGGCGCTGCTTGATGAGCGGGTCGGAATTGTCCGAGTGGCTGTCTCGTCGCGCAACCCAAATGAAAGACGGCCAGCGCGAAGCTCTGAGCACGCGTCTGGCGAGCCTCACGGGAAAACAGGTACGTGCAAGTTTTGCGGTGGACGAAAGTCTGCTGGGTGGTGCAGTCGCCAGGATCGGATCGACGATCTATGACGGCTCCGTAAAAGGCCAGCTCGAAGTGCTTCGTCACCGGTTGGAATCGGAATAGGAATGGCACAGGCTTGCTGCCTGTGAGTGGAAATTAGGAAATAGAACATGGCTCACATCCGAGCAGATGAGATCGCCCGCGTACTCCGCGACGAAATTGAAAATTACGAGAAGGCAGTCAACGTCTCCGAGACCGGTTCGGTGATCTCGGTCGGTGACGGCATTGCTCGCGTCCACGGCCTGGAACTGGTGATGGCTGGCGAACTGATTGAGTTCCCGCACGGAGTCTCCGGTCTGGCGATGAACCTGGAAGAAGACCAGGTAGGCGCGGTGCTGCTGGGCGATTATACGGAGATCAAGGAAGGCGACGAGGTTCGCCGCACCGGTAAGATCATGTCCGTACCGGTCGGTGAAGCGATGATCGGCCGCGTGGTCGATGCGCTCGGTGTGCCGATCGACGGCAAGGGCCCGATCAACACCACTATTTTCAACCCCATCGAACGGCTTGCGCCAGGCGTCGTGGAACGCCAGCCCGTTAGAGAACCGATGCAAACCGGAATCAAGGCTATCGACAGCATGATCCCGATTGGCCGCGGACAGCGCGAACTGATCATCGGCGACCGCCAGACCGGCAAGACCGCTATCGCGCTCGATACGATCATCAATCAGAAGGGCGGCGACGTAATCTGCATCTACGTCGCTATCGGCCAGAAGCGTTCGACGGTTGCGCAGGTTGTGAAGACGCTGGAAGAGGCGGGCGCGATGGAATACACCATCGTTGTTGCCGCCACGGCTTCGGATCCCGCGCCCATGCAGTATCTGGCCCCTTACGCGGGTTGCGCCATAGGCGAATACTTCCGTGATAAGGGCGGCCACGCCCTGTGCGTCTATGACGATCTTTCCAAGCACGCCGCGGCGTATCGCGAAATCTCATTGCTGCTGCGCCGTCCGCCAGGGCGCGAAGCGTTCCCCGGTGACGTATTCTACCTCCACAGCCGTCTGTTAGAGCGTGCTGCAAAGTGCAGCAAGGAACTCGGCGGCGGATCGCTGACTGCCCTGCCCTTTATCGAAACCCAGGCGGGCGACGTTTCGGCTTACATTCCGACCAACGTGATCTCGATCACGGACGGCCAGATCTTCCTAGAAGCCGACATGTTCAACTCGAACGTTCGGCCCGCGGTCAACGTCGGTATCTCGGTCAGCCGCGTCGGTGGCAGCGCCCAGATCAAGGCGATGCGCCAGGTTGCCGGCACGCTTCGTCTTGACCTTGCACAATATCGCGAACTCGCGGCCTTCGCACAGTT
This sequence comes from Bryobacteraceae bacterium, assembly GCA_963793625.1. Taxonomy (GTDB): domain Bacteria; phylum Acidobacteriota; class Terriglobia; order Bryobacterales; family Bryobacteraceae. The sequence continues at coordinate 553,461 of CAWCAT010000004.1, forward strand.
CGGCTCCGATCTCGACAAGGCTTCGCAGGCACAGCTCAATCGTGGCCGCCGTCTGACGGAGATCCTGAAGCAGGATCAGTTCCAGCCGCTTCCAGTCGAAAAGCAGGTTCTAATCGTCTTCGCGGGTACCAAGGGCTATCTTGACGACATGCCGGTGGAGTCGCTGCGCAAATTTGAGGCGGAACTCTATCGTTGGGTAGAAATCGCGCAACCGGCGCTGCTTTCCGACATTCGCACCAAGAAAATCCTGGACGACGAACTGACCAGCAGGATCAAAGCTGCACTGGTCGAGTTCAAGGATCGATTCCTGGCAGATCAGCAGAGCGCAAAGGCGTAACAGATGCCCAGCCTGATAGATATCCGGCGCCGTATCCGGTCTGTGCGCAACACGCAACAGATCACCAAGGCCATGAAGATGGTCTCGGCTGCTAAGTTGCGGCGCGCCCAGGATCGTGTGATCGCGGCGCGGCCTTACGCGCTCAGCTTGCGCGCGTTGTTGTCGAACGTGGCAGCAGCGGTTGCCAATCGCGGTGACGAGATCCAGCATCCGCTCTTAGCTGTACGGCCGGAAAAACGCATTCAGCTGATCGTGCTCACGGGCGACCGGGGACTGGCCGGGGCGTTCAATACCAATCTGATCAAGGCGGCCCAGCGTTTTATCATCGATCACCCGGAAGCTGAAGTAGAACTGATTCTGCTGGGGCGCAAGGGCGCGGACTTCTTCCGCAAGCGCCACGGTGCAATCACTGCCGAACGGATCGGGATTTTCAACAAAGTTCAGTACGCCGATGCGCTGGAACTTGGCAATCTGGTGAGCAAGCGTTTCGCCGACGCGGAAGTGGATTCGGTTTACCTGATCTTCAACTCCTTCAAGAGCGTGGCCACTCAGGAATTAACCAGCGTCCGGGTGCTTCCCATGGCCCTGCCGGAACGCAAGGGCGACACCGAATACATCATGGAGCAGCCGCCAGAGCAGATTCTGAGCGGGTTGCTGCCGCGCTACGTGGAAAGCATGATTTTCCAATCCATCCTGGAGTCCTCCGCCGCTGAACATGCGGCGCGCATGACCGCCATGGATGCGGCAAGTTCGAATGCCGCCGAAGTGATCGAAAAGCTGACGCTTTTCATGAATCGCGTACGGCAGGCCAGCATTACAAGAGAAATCATCGAAGTCGTGAGCGGCGCGTCCGCTCTGGAGTAAGATTCTATGTCAACTGCAGCAGTTCAAATCGTCGGCAAAGTGATCCAGGTAGCTGGACCCGCGATCGACATTCAGTTCCCGGAAGGCCAGATCCCGGTCATTTACACCGCGATTCGCATCGTCTCGGAAGGCTTTGACGTACCAAACCCGGTCGACATCATCGTGGAAGTGGCGCAGCACATCGGCGAGGGGCGCGTTCGCACCATCGCACTGCAGCCCACCGAAGGTCTCGTCCGCGGCATGAAGGCAATCAGCCTCGGCCAGCCGGTAACGGTACCGGTTGGTAAGGAAACGCTCGGCCGCGTCTTGAACGTGATCGGCGAACCTGTGGATCAAATGGGCCCGGTCAACACAGCCCAACGCTACCCGATTCACCGCTTGGCGCCCACGTTTGAAGAGCAATCCACCGAACTGCAGATGTTCGAAACCGGCATTAAGGTCATCGATCTTATTGAGCCTTACCTGCGCGGCGGAAAAATCGGCCTGTTCGGCGGTGCGGGCGTCGGCAAGACCGTCGTCATCATGGAGTTGATCAACAACATCGCCCAGAACCATGGTGGTGTGTCGGTGTTCGCCGGTGTCGGTGAGCGTACCCGCGAAGGCAACGATCTCTGGCTCGAAATGCAGGAGTCCGGCGTTATCAATCCCGAGGATTGGACCAAGTCCAAGTGCGCGTTGATCTACGGACAGATGACCGAGCCGCCCGGAGCGCGTCTGCGCGTCGGCCTCACTGGCCTGACCGTCGCAGAGTATTTCCGCGATGAAGAAGGTCAGGACGTGCTGCTCTTCATCGACAACATTTTCCGCTTCACGCAGGCCGGTTCGGAAGTTTCGGCGCTGCTGGGCCGCATGCCGTCTGCCGTGGGTTACCAGCCGAACCTGGCCACGGAAATGGGCGAACTGCAGGAACGCATCACATCGACGAACAAGGGGTCGATCACGTCCGTGCAGGCGATTTACGTGCCCGCCGATGACTATACCGATCCGGCTCCGGCCACCGCGTTTGCTCACTTGGACGCCACGACGAACTTGTCCCGCGCGATCGCGGAATTGGGTATCTATCCGGCCGTCGATCCGCTGGCCTCCACCTCGCGCATTCTCGACCCGCGCGTGATTGGTGCGGATCACTACAATACCGCCCAGCGCGTGAAACAGATTCTGCAGCGCTACAAGGATTTGCAGGACATCATCGCAATTCTCGGTATCGACGAGCTTTCAGACGAAGACAAGCTGACAGTCGGACGCGCCCGCAAAGTTCAGCGCTTCCTCTCGCAGCCCTTCCACGTCGCCGAGCAGTTCACCGGCATCAAAGGCAAGTACGTCAAACTGGCCGACACGGTCAAGGGCTTCCAGGAGATCGTCGATGGTAAGTGCGACGACCTGCCTGAGCAGGCGTTCTTCCTGCAGGGAACCATCGAAGACGTGCGCGAGCGCGCCGAGCAGATGAAGAAGGTCGGCGCATAGCCTTAGCCATGGCGGCAACGTTTCAGTTGGAAATCGCAACGCCGGAGCGTCTCCTGATGAAGGAAGACGTAACCGAGGCCCAGATCCCGGCCGCGAACGGGTACATTGGCGTTCTGCCGGAACATGCTCCGTTGCTTGCGGAGCTAGGGATCGGCGACCTCACGTTCAAGGAACAGGGCAGCACAAAGCATATGGCCGTAAGTGGTGGTTGGGTGGAAGTGCTGCCGGACCACGTGCGCGTCCTGGCAAATTCGGCCGAGGTATCGACCGAAATCGACGTGACGCGTGCACAGAACGCGCTCAGGCGCGCCGAGGAACGGGTCTCGAAGTCGGATCCGACGATCGACATCGCCCGAGCACTGAATGCAATGAAGCGCGCACAAGCGCGCCTCGCAGTCGCGGCATATAAGTAAAAGTCTGCTAGAATAGAGAAGTCTTTAGTCCACGACATCGGGCCGTGGCGCAGCCTGGCTAGCGCGCTTGCTTGGGGTGCAAGAGGTCGCGAGTTCGAATCTCGCCGGCCCGACCATTGCAATCATAAACATACAAAAAAGGCCCGGCGGCAAACCGGGCCTTTTTCGGCTCTACGCCAACAACGGGGGAGACCCCGGATCCCAGACTGATTCACGAACATAATACCTTAACGCGCATACGATAGTTTTCGAAGTTGCGGAAACCGTATGCCTGCCTGCTGATCAATTCCATTTTGTTGTGAAAGCCTTCAGTGATTCCGTTGTTGCGCGTGAACCGCCACATGGTCGCAATCTCGTTGCGCCAGGCATACAAACTTTGCCCAAGCTGGACCAGTTGCGGCAGGCCGGCCTGGCGCAACTGGTCCACGGCACGCAGAAAACGCGGGGCCAGTTTCTCGCATTGCTTGCGTGTGCGATGCTTTTTCAGCAGCAGGTAACACAGGCGCTGTTTGAAACGGTAGATCAGCTCCAAGGCGGGATGTTCAGCAAAATACAGAGCGAGCCGGATCTGCTGTTCCGGTTTCAGATTGTGACGGTGGCGGCGCATCAGCGACATCAGGCCACGATTCTTAGCGCCCACCGGATCGATCTCGCGCCAGCAGGCTAGAAAGTGATGGTTGATCAGGCGAATGACATGGAAGCGATCGGCCACAATGCGCGCGTTGGGAAAATGCTGGTGCACGATTGATCGATACACACTGGCCAGATCCATGCATACCACCCGCACTTCAGCTTTGCCTTCCAAACCTGCCAAATAGCTGCTCAGTGATAGTTCCGAGCGGCCCAGCACCACATCGTAAACCTTGTGGTGGCGCAGATCGCAAAGCGTGGTGGCGTAGCCTTTGCGGCGGGTGAAAAAGTGCTCGTCGATGCCGAGCACGATCGGGCAACGCGGCGGATGCCATTCATTGAATTGGCGCCGCAGTCCATGCTGAAAATGGCGTTGCACAGTCGCGGCGCCGATGCCTTCGCGGCGGCCCAGCCGGCTGCGATTGATGCCATCCAGGTGCTGCTGAAAGATCGCTTCTCGAAAGGCCTCGCTCGCTCGTTGGCAGGGCAGGATACCTGGCAGTCGCTGGCGCGACTGCTTGCCGCAGCTCAAACACAGGAACTTGCGGACTTCAATTTCGAGCGAGCAAGGTCGCAGGCCCCAGATCCTCGTGGCGCACGGTCCGACTGCACCAGCCTTTGCTGTGCAGTCGCGTGCCGCCGCAATGGGCGCACGATCGTGGCCCGTCATACCGGGCTCCGATCCGCACGCCTGCACCGTTCTTGGTGATGGTTGTAATCTGATACTGGGGTAGGCCTAATAGGGTCTCGGATTCGATCAAAATTTTTCTCCCAAGATTGTTTTATCAATCCGGGATTCTCGAGGGTCTCCCCCGTTGTTGATCAAGAGCCCCTTTTTCACGTGTATTGTGACGTAACTCCGCCCATACTGACGAACACTAGGACAAATAGTCATGGCGCTCAGTCGTTCGGCTGTCCAGGAACTCTATACAAAAGGAATCGACAGCTATAGCTCGTCCATTGCTGCGTTTCAGTCCCGCCAGGGATTCAGGCGTTGCTGCGAAGCTCACCCTTAGTTCAAGCCAATCTTCGGGTTTTGGATGTGGTGGTGGCATGCTCAACGCTATACGAAGGACGAACTGCTGCGCGTTTTCAAGGCAGCAGGGTTCCGAGATCCTGTATTCCGGCGATTCCCCTGGCTTACTTCTGGCTGAACCGTGCGTACGTTGTCGAGGCGCGAAGCTGAAGGAGGTAGTGATCTAGGGTAATCTGGACAAGAGCCCGACATGAAGATCCTTCTGCTTCTGCTGACCAGCATGACCGCTATGGCTGCCGCCATTCCTTTGATTCACGTCACTGACCTTTACCACCGCCCGGGCGATCCTGACGACCAGATTGATCTTGCTGCGCTGTACCTTCTGCCGGAGCTGGATGTGCGCGCGGTTTTGATCGATGTGCGGCCTTCGAAGGTCTTCCCCGGGCAACCGTACGAGCCCGGATTTGTAACCGTGGCGCAGATGGGCTACCTGACAGGCAAATCTGTACCTGTAGCCGTGGGACAGAAGGCGGCGCTGCGTTCTCCCAACGACGATGCCCGTGACCGGCCAACACAGGAACAAGCGGCGATCGCGCTTCTGCTGAGGGTTCTGCGGGAGAGTCCGGAACCCGTCGTAATCAACGCGGTCGGATCCTGCCGAATCATCACCGCTGCATTCAACCGCGACCCGGCGCTACTACGCAAAAAAGTTCGTTCTGTCTGGCTGAACACTGGTTCCAGCGGATCAAGCCGGTTGGAACACAACGTCGAAATGGATGTGCAGTCTTACGTCGGTTTGCTGCGCAGCGGGTTGCCGATCGACTGGTATCCGTGCGGGTCTTCTACAGTCGATTGGCGCAGTCCAGCGGCGATCGGAGAGCACAACACCTACTGGTACGCCACGCATACTGATCTGTTTCGCGGGACTCCGGACACACTGAAATCCTGGTACACATTTGCGCTGCTTGGATCCAATCGCGGCGACATCATTCACGCGCTGAGCGAACAATCCTCAGCTGATATCGAGCGCATTACGACCAGCGGGGGACGAAATCTTTGGTCGATTGCGTCTTTGATTGTAGGTGCCGGCCGAGTCCTGGCGAAGACTGCGGAAGGATGGCGGTTCGTTCCGGCGCGAGATGTTCCACAGGGCAGTCTGATCCAGACGCTCACTCTCGATCCGATCGCTTTGACCGTGGACGACGCCGGTCACACAACCTGGCGACCGACCGCACGATCATCCGTGCGCCTGTTCCGGCGCTCACCCGGTCCGGAGCACACAGCGGCCATGACCGAGGCGCTCAACGCACTCTTCCGGACTTTTCCGAAGACCGCCCCGGCGTTTTGACGCGATCAGAACCGCAGGCGGATGCCTCCGTTAAGACCTCGACATTCCCTAGGGAGACGGGAGAGATTGCGGTGCCGCTCCGATCCGTACGCATTGTGACACCACTGAAGCTCACAATCGCGCCCGGGACTGGAACGGCGTCAGCCTGCACGATGATTCGTATGCTGGCGCGCGGCTCCTGCGAGAGCAAAGGAAGGACGGAGATGAGCGCAAAAAGAAATGCGACAGTCAATCGGGGATCTTCACTGGACTGCTCCCAAAACGCCTTGGACCAATGATAGCCAATGTCCGTGGCGCGGATCGCAGACGTCACCAGAGTTCCTGCAAATTGTACTTACTCCTCAGGTAAAAACTCCTCGACCAGCTTCCTTCCTTACCTAGTGCCTGAAGCCGTTTCAGAGGGGGGCAAATCATTAACCCTTTTTAAGCAGGTAGGTTGGCAAGCCCCAGGCTTTTTGTGGGTGTGATGAGTCGCACGTTGGCCACGTGGATGCAAGTACGTTCCCGACTCTTGACGCGAGGTTTTGTGGCCTGAGTCAACACGGGGACGGTACAGTTCTCGATCCGAATACTTCCAAAACAGGAGAGTTTCTCAATGAAACCCATGAGCTACGCCATTTTTGCGATCACAGCGCTGACAACGAGCGCGTTCGCACAAGGAACACCGAGTTCCAAAGCAACTGCTTCAATCAACACGGCGGTGGGCTGCACCTTCGCCGCCCAGACGACGATCGGTGATACTGTACCGGTCACGTGTCACGAGATTTTCAGCGGAGCTGCTGTGCCCGTTACTCCCGACAATTTTGCTGAAATTATGCGGAGCACTATTAAGGTGTCGAATAGCCAATCCCTCTTTGTTTCACCCTCGCTCGTGACTGGGCTTTACACTCAGACCAAAACTAGAACAAGCCCGGGTACCAGTTCCACCGCCACAGCCGCAGGTGGCGTTTATCTTCGGGCAATCGTTAAGAATCAGGCGACAGGAGAAGTCCAGGTTGGCTATCCGGTAGCAGCCTGTAAACCCGGCGTGTTGGGGTGCGAACTGGTGGGCGGAAAATACGGTGTCACACTCGATAGCCGCGTTCAGACCCTTACTCAGGAAATCAGTACCTGTGTTGTCAACGTGGTTGTGGGCGGCATCGCTGGTAGCGGCACCTGCGACTTCACCTCAACTATCGATTTAATGCTCAAGACCACCAGCGCCAATACTTTCAATTTCATTTTCCCAAGTGTCGGCGTGGGCGTTTATGATGTCAGCATTCAGGCAGCGGTTAACGCCAATGCCAGTGTGGTGAACCTTGGGACCGCGGTCGGCGGCGCCGCTTACGGCTTGGGTTCTCTCACAGTGGAAAGCGTCAGGTTGGTTAAAGAATTTAGTTTCTAGCCTGCCCGGCATTCAGAGAGCCGGTGGTCCGCGAGACCACCGGCTCTGATTTTCCAAAGAATTTACGTCACGACCTTGAAAACCTGTCGCTCATGTGCCGCCCTGCGTATTACTATCTAAGGGACTGGTGCAAGCGTGAACCGCCGAGACTCCCTGAAATCGATCGTTGCAGGCATCGCGTGGCCGTCATTGTGCCTTGCCGCCACTGCCCCGGCGGAGCGTGTCGCGATCGGCCGCTGCCGTGAGTACAACGGCGAAGTGCCTGGCGTGCTGGCACGTATGTTCGACCAACTCGGCGGGCTGGAGCGCATCGTAAAAGGCAAAACAGTTGCGATCAAGTTGAACCTGGGCGGAAGGGCAGATGCCCGGCTGGGCCATCGTCCGCATGAGCTGTCCAATTGGGTCCATCCGCAAGTCATCGGAAATGTAATTCATCAACTCGCGATGGCCGGTGCGACGCGAATCAGGCTGCTCGAGGGTTCGCGCTACACTGCGCTGCCGCTTGAAGAGCACATGCTCGAAGCCGGATGGGAACCGCGTGACCTGTTCAGCGCAGCGTCAAAAGTCGAGATGGAAAATACCAATGTGCGCGGCCGCCCGCGGGAGTATGCACGACTCAAGACCCCGAACGGCGGCCATCTCTATCCATCTTTCACCCTGAACCGCAGTTACATGGATTGCGATGTCTTCGTATCTCTCGCCAAGCTGAAAGAGCACCTCACAACCGGTGTAACGCTTTCGATGAAGAACTGTTTTGGAATTACGCCGACGTCGATTTACGGCAACAGCGCCGGTGAGCAGGATCCCAATGAAGCACCGACAGCTGGGCGCAATTACATCCTGCATTCTGGCCGTCGGCAGCCGGCGAAGTGCGCCGAACCCGCTCGCAATAGCGGCAGTGCGCTTAACCCCGGGCAGCGCGTACCGCGCGTGATTGCCGACATCGTTGCGGCACGCCCTGTGCATCTCGCGATCATCGATGGAATCCACAGCATGGGCGGTGGCGAGGGAGTTTACGGCGCACGCGTGCGCCCTGCGCATGCCGGGGTTCTGATCGCAGGAACGAATTGCGTTAATACCGATGCGGTCGCGACCGCGGTGATGGGGTTTGATCCAGCAGCCGGGCATGGCACTGCGCCGTTTGAAAAATGCGATAGCACTTTGCGGCTGGCCGCTGCGCACGGCCTTGGGACATTTGACCTTAAGCGGATCGAGGTGACAGGCGCCACGATCCGCGAGGTACGCTATCCCTTTCGGAAGATCTAAAGCTCAGCCTGCGACAACGACCTTTTTCAACTCGCTCTCTTTGAACCTTACGCCGAGGCCCGGACGATCCGGGGCCGTGACGCTGCCGGGCTTCCATTCAATCGGGTCCTCCAACAGAATGTTCCCGAGCGGGCCGTTCAGCAGGCGGCCACCTTCCATGATCACGCAGTTCGGAGTAGCAATCGCAATGTGCGTCGAGGCCGACACATAAAGTGCGGTCCCGGTGCTGATGTGTGGCGACCACAATACGCCGTGCGCGTCCGCCATGGTTGCGATGCGCCGAATTTCACTGATGCCTCCCGCACGGCAGACATCCGGATTGATGATGTTAACCGATTTGGAAGTGAACATGTCACGGAACTGGAATCGATTGCAGAGCACTTCGCCGGCACATATCGCTGTGTCGAGTGCCGCGGCCAGTTTCGGATAGCCTTCCAGATCGTCTGGCATGAGTGCATCTTCCCACCAGCCGATATTGCCGATACGATCCAACTCGCGCCCGAGCTTGATCGCTTCATAGAGTTTGTACGCGCCAAGCGAGTCGACGCAGACCTGACCTTTCCCGCGGATGCCATCAGCAACTGCTGCGACGCGCGCCAGGTCATTCGTACCGCGGCCTTTGCTCAAGCCCATCTTCACGACAGTGAAGCCGTCCTCGATCGCTTTAAGCGCACTCTCTTTCAACGACAACCCTGAGTTGCCGCCGATGCCGGTGTACGTCGGAATACTGTCGCGGAATTTTCCGCCCAGCAGACTGTAAACGGGAAGCTCCGCGAACTGTCCCAAAATGTCCCACAACGCCAGATCCACACCCGCGATCACCTCGGTGTACAGTCCGGTCGAATAGCCGCGCAGGCGCTCGGTCGAATACATGCGCTCCCAGAGCGGTTCGACATTCAGCGCGTTCTGGCCAATCAGAATCGGGCCGAACAGATCAGTGATCAGCGTCCGATGAGCGCGCGGCGCTTCGGGCGCATGACACTCGCCCCATCCGGTAATCCCCTGGTCGGTCCTGACCCGCACCAACACGGCTTGCGTGTGACCCTTCGTTCGAGACGGGCTCGCAAAATCGAGCCTGTTCCAGAGTCCTGTGCCTCCTGTCATGCTTCCGACTGGAGCCATGTTGAACGAGGTTCTCGGGGCGCACAGAGTCGCCCGGGGATTGCACGACCAACGCATCCACCGCAGTGATTTTCAGCGGGCCGATGCCTTTGCGTTTGCGATCAACCGTCTGTTGGGCCAACAGAGCCCCGGCCGGTGCGGCTGCAGCCAGGCGAAAGAGATGCCTTCTAAGCATGAACAACCTCCTCCTTAGTGCCAGGGAAATGATCCACCGGCTTGCGGACAAGAAGCTTGAACAGAATGTACGCCGCAGGGTGCATGAACCCCATGATGACGAAGATGGCGTCGTACGAAAAATGCGTTACAACCTGTCCAGTCAGATAGGTGAAGAGCGCGCCGCCGAGGCCGTTGCCGAAAGCAGCAATGCCGGAGACCGAGCCCACGACTTGTGTCGGGTAGATGTCGTTGGTCAGCGTCATCAGGTTGGTTTTCCACGCCATGTGAGCAAATGTCACGATGCAGATGACTGTGAGAGCAACTGCCGACGATGGCGTGTAGGCGATCAGAATGCTGAGCGGCATCATCAGCGCGAACGGCAGCATACCTGCGCTGCGAGCCTTCAACACGGGCCATTTCTTCTTGATCAGGTAGCCGGAGAAGAGACCTCCGAAGATTGAGCCCAGGTCCGCCGTCAGGTAGGGCAACCAGGCCAGCATGCCGATTTCCACCATGGTGAAACCGCGCTTCTCAACAAGGTACTTTGGAAGCCAGAACAGATAGAACCACCAGACCGGATCAGAAAGAAACCGCGAACCGAAGAGCCCCCAGGTCTGGCGCAACTTCAATAGGTCGATCCAGCGTGTTTTCTTGGCACCGGAGGCGACAGCGCCTTGCTTTTCCTGGATCAGCCGCAACTCAGTTTCTGTGATCCATGGGTGGCTCTCCGGAAGCCGATAGATCAGTAGCCACGCTACCAGCCACACCAGCCCCAGGCAACCGGTGATTACGAAAGCTGCGCGCCAACCGTAACGCACATATAGCCAGACAATTAGCGGCGCTGAAATTATTGCGCCGACAGCGGCTCCCGCATTGGTCACCCCGTTCATGAGTGCGCGCTCCTTTGGCGGAAACCATTCCGAGGTCGCCTTGCTCGCTGCCATGAAATTGCCAGGCTCCCCGATACCGAGCAGTATTCGAAATATTCCAAGCTGCATTGCGTTGCCGGCGAAAGCATGCAGCATGTTGCTGATCGACCACCAGGTGATGAACGCGCTGAGCGCTATGCGTGTTCCCCAACGGTCCACGATTATGCCGGATACTACGTACATGATCGTGTAGGCGTAGAGAAATCCTTGCAGGATGTTGGCGTACTGTACCGCGTTCAGGTTGAGCTCTTTGGTGATGACCGGAGCGACGATCGAGAGCGCCTGCCGATCGATGTAGTTAATGACCGTGGCTAAAAACAGCAGGGCCGCGATATACCATCTGAGGTTGCGGATTTTCATAGCGCCGACCTGACGAACTTAGACCGAAGCTGGAGAGCCCATCGCTGCGCCGGCAAGTTCGCGCAGAATTTTCAATTCCCCAAGGCTCTTTGCATCGAGAGATGCTGTGGGATGGCGCACGCGCGCGCATTGAATCACGCCCGCGGCCATCAAGTTGTGTTTCATCGCGGAGACCCCGAGTCCGGGCTGCAATTCGAAGCGGATCAGCGGCAGTGCTTGCATGAACACGCGCCATGCGGCTGCGTCGTCCCCAGCCTCCAGCTTGTTCCAGATGTCGACATAGATGGATATCATGTCGCTGCCCGGCATTTCGCCGCGTGCTCCGCGCCGGATTTCCTCGATCATGAACTGGCCATTGAGGCCTCCGAAAACAGTCGGCCCGCCTGCGCTGACAACGGCGCTCACCTTCGGTGCGGTTGGGGGTGCTTCGACTTTTACGTATTTCACATGCTCAATCTCACGACCCATGCGCGCCAGCAACGCGGCCGGCATCGGCACCTGCGTCATCAGCGGAGCGTCCTGAATCATGATCGGAATACCCACGGCTCGCGAGATCGCTTCGTAATAGTACATCAGGCCGTCGCCGTCGGTCTTCAGATAATACGGCGGCAGGACCATGAGCGCATCCGCGCCCGCATCTTCCGATTCCTTGCCCAGCCGCACAGCGGCATCAGTGCCGGTGTGGCCGCTGCTAACGACGAGCGGAATGCGGCCATTCACTTCCTGAGTGACAAGCCGCATGATCGCCCCGCGTTCTTCCGGCAGCAATGCGTAGCCTTCGCTCGCGTTGCCGAACATTCCGAGGCCATGCGCGCCGGATTCGACAAGGTGTCGAATCAACATCGCTTGACTCTCGAGATCCAGGGTTCCATCATCCCGGAACGTTGTATTCAGGATTGGATAAATACCTTCGAGTAATCGCATAAGCCTCCGGCAAGCGTCAGTATGGCACAACAAAGTTCAAGATACAATATTTCAGATCACAACCTGCCTCGTCCGCAGTGCAAGGCTTTACATCCAGTGCATTGACATAGGTTCTACATAGGTGGAACATTGGTTTCAAGGACCCCGGTCCAATTCAGGGAGTTGTCTTTAAAGCGAGGCGCACGATGAAGTGCTTTCTATTCACGGCCATTGCCGCGTTGGCATTGGCTCCAACCGTTTATTCTCAGGAATTTCGCTCTGTTATCGGCGGAGAAATCACAGATTCCACCGGCGCAGCGATCGCCGGCGCAAAGGTCACAGTCACAGAGACCAGCAAGCTCACCAAAGCCGAAGCCATATCGGATTCCACTGGTCACTATACAATTCCGTTCCTTTTGCCCGGCGATTATGACATTTCCGTGCGCATGGATGGGTTCAAAGAAGCCGTTCGCAAGGGCTTGCACCTGGGTGCGGGAGAGCGCCCCACCATGGATATCAAGCTGGATGTTGGCGACGCGAAGCAGATCATCGAAGTAACGGCTGAGACGCCGCTGCTGGTCTCAGATAACGCGTCCGTCGGACAGACCATCACGTCGCTGGAAGTCGAAGATCTACCCTCGAACGGTGGAACTCCGATGATGGCGGCTGCTCTGGCCATGGGCGTCGTCTCCACAGGCGACCCTTCCAGCGTGCTTCCTTTCGCTTCCGGTGGAGCAGCCGGGTGGAGCATCGCGGGTTCACCCTCGCAAACGAACGAATTGCTGATTGATGGCGCGCCGAATGCTACCTGGGACGGACGCCTCGCCTACAGCCCGCCCAAGGACGCCGTGTCCGAAGTTCGAGTAAAGGCGTTCGAGAGTGATTCCGCCTATGGTCACTCTGGAGCCGGCACCGTGAACCAGATTCTCAAGAGTGGAACCAACCGTGTGCGCGGCACGCTGTACGAGACCAACCAGCCGTCCAACATGGTCGCGAATAACTTTTTCAATAACAAGGCTGGTCTCTCAACTCAGATCACGCATTTTAATCAGTACGGCGCGACTGCGGGCGGACCGTTGTACTTGCCCAAAGTGTTCGATGGCAGAAACAAGCTGTTTTGGTTCTTCGCTTTTGAAGGCATCAAATCTTCGTCTCCGACCACGTACTTCACAACGGTCCCGACAGATGCGATGCGACAGGGCGATTTTTCCAAGCTGCTGACCTTGAGCAGCCCGACCGTGCTCTATGACCCGTACACCGCCGTTTCCACCGGCACCACCAGTTGGACTCGCACGGCGTACCCGGGCAACAAAATCCCCGCGAGCCAGATGAACCCGATCGCACAGAAATATCTGCAGTTCTATCCGCAGCCGAACGTGACAAACGTCGTTCGGGCAGACGGTACGAATAATTTCGGAAGCGATGCGACCACGAAGGACGGCTTCACCAACGAGTTCGGACGCCTGGATTACAACATGAGTGCCCGTGCGCGAACTTACTTCAACGTTCGGCACACGGATTATTTTCAGAGCAAGAACGACTACTTCCACAATATTTCGACCGGCTCGTACCTGAGTCGCTCGAACTGGGGCGGTAGCATAGACCAGGTCTTCATCGTGAACAGTTCGAACGTGGTGAACATCCGCATGAACTTCACGCGAATGTTTGAGGACCACGCCAACCCAAGCGGAGGCTTCGACCCTACTTCCATCGGCTTTCCAGCCTACATTGCCGGCAATTCGCAATACTTGCAGTTGCCCTCAGTCACTTTTGCAACCAGTTCTTTTGAGAGGTTGAATGCATCCACAGCGAACAAGCTCCCCTCGCAGTCGCTGCAATTATTTGGGAACTGGTCCTTGAGCAAGGGCAATCACGCAATTAAGGCCGGCGGCGACTTACGCCAGTATCGTTTGAATTACTCGAGTGTCGGCAACGCGACCGGCACATTCGCCTTCAGCAACAATAACTGGACACGGGCTTCCAACAGCGCGTCCTCGACGATCGCAGCTGGGCAAGATCTGGCGGCGTTTCTGCTTGGGCTACCGAATTCCGGCTCCTATGACGTGAATGGCTCGTCGATGATGTACTCTTACTTCGCGGCGGGATTCGTCGGCGACGACTGGCGCGTCAGGCGTAACCTCACTGTGAACCTGGGACTGCGCTTCGATCACGACTTCCCGTACCACGAGAAGTGGGGACGCACGGTGAATGGCTTCGCATTCAACACCCCAAGCCCACTCGAAGCCGCTGCCGTGACCGCCTACAACAAGGCTCCAATTCCACAGATTCCAGCCGGCAGCTTCAAGGTACCGGGTGGACTGACTTTTGCCAGTCCCGAGAACAACGCGATATATCAGAACACATCGCACCTGGTGACACCGCGCGTGCGGTCTTGCATGGACGCCCGAAAGACTTCGCGGCAAAACCGTTATCCGCGCGGGATTCGGAATGTTTGTAACGCCGATCACTGTCTCCACGCTGCAGATCAACGGATCATACTCCTCAAACCCGATCCTGAATCAACAGGGATTCAGCCAGTCGAACGGCGTTCGCGGCCACCAATAACAATTACCTTTCGCCGGCCGCAACGCTGAGCGACCCGTTCCCGGGGGGCAAAATTTCGAGACCAGCTGGCTCCTCAGCCGGTCTGTTGACGTTCGCGGGTCAGACAGTTCAGTTCATCAATCCTGAGATGAAGAGCCCCTACTCCCTGCGCTGGAATTTCGGCATTCAACACGCCATTACACCGAACACCATGCTGGAAGTGGTTTACATGGGCAACCATGCGGTACATCTGCCGATCACCTACACCCAACAGAATGGGATTCCGCGGCAGTATCTGAGCACGATGGGCACGCGCGATCAGCCTTTGATCACTGCTCTCACTGCGAGCACGCCCAACCCGTTCTTCGGACTGCAGACGAGCACGACCGCATCCACGTCAACCAACGTAGCCCAACTGCTGTCAACGTACCCGCAGTTTCCGGTGGGCGTTAACAGCGGCAGCACCGGGGTAATCGCCCAGAACATGAACCTGGGTAGTTCTTATTACCAGAGCGTAAGTATACGGTTCCAAAAGCGCATTTCAAAGGGTCTCTCCGTTACCGTCAACTTCATGAAATCGAAGATGATTGAACAGACCACGTGGCTAAACGATTCAGATCCGCGCCCCGAGAAACGCATCTCGCCTTTCGATCGTCCGACGCGTCTTGTGACCGCGGTCCGTTATGAACTGCCGGTTGGAAAAGGCAAGTTGCTCGATCCACAATCGCGCTGGGCACAGACGCTCTTCGCCGGCTGGCTTGTCAGCGGCACCTACACTTACCAGGCCGGGGGACCGCTGGTCTGGAACAACGGCAGCTCGAATAGTCCCGGTGATTACGTCTACTACGGTGGCGACGTGAATTATCAAAACCGCAAGACGGACGGCCCGGCACTCGACACTTCCGTTTTCAGTACGAAGACCGCCGAGCAGTTTCAGTATCACATCCGCACGTTCTCGACGACTTTCCCGAACATTCGACGGGATGGAACGAACGACTTCAACACGAGCCTGATGAAGACGTTCAAAATCCGGGAGAGCGTTTCTTTCCGGCTGCAGTGTGATGCTTTCAACGCAGTGAATCATCCGACGTTCGCTGCTCCGGGGAATATACAAGCGACAAACAGTGCGTTCGGCCAGATTACAGCCATGGGCAACCGGCCGCGCATGTTACAGGTGGGCGGTAAGCTCTACTTCTAATATTGAGCTAAGCCCACAGAAGAAAGGCCGGCTATCCTCCGCAAGAAGGATAGCCGGCCATTTTCAATTACGGACACGTCCGGACCTCTTTAGTTCGGACTCTTAATCGAAAGCTGCAACGCGATTGCGGGCGCCACGCGTCCGGTGATCTGGCGTGTACTGATCCCGACCGTGAATTGAGGACTCAGCCGCGCTGATCAGCTGTCCCCCATATGCCATCAGGGAATCTTTAAACGACTCCTGGACGGGTACCGTTTGCCCCAGAGGAACGCCTTCACCTGAGTCGGAGCATCATCGAGACCATGGCCGTCGGCACATACACCTGGGTGGGCCGGATCGCCGTGTCGTAAGGTAGATTGGACCGGGGCGACCTCGAACTTTCGCCGACCACCACGGTTGAGAACCTCCAACCTTTTCCAAATTCGGTTGGGTTACGTTCCGGAAATCCTGAGTTATGCGCCCGCCCCAATTCCGGTGTTTAGCGATTTGACTGGCAGCCATGCCTCGATATGTTCGAGGTGCACACCCTGAGCGTCGCGTTGCAGGCGCACTCTGGCGTGTTTATGCTCAGCCCCTTAGGGAAGCGAGATTATCCGCCGCATATGTCAGGGCAGAACAACAGCTGTTAGTGCTCAGCCATTTACACCTATTTCAACTTTCGATCTTGGTTTCGGTAACTTAGTCGCTTTCGGGCAAGTAATAGACGCCGGGACGTCACGCTTTTACACGATACGCAGATTTGGGCGGCTCTAACCGTATCATCCGAGCGTGTTTTTGACCGCCTCCGCAAGGCGCGTAGGAACATAGGGCTTTTGCAGGAAGCCAGCGACGCGCTGGCCCGTGAACATGGACATCGCTTCGGCCTCCGTAAAGCCGCTGGACACGACAACCCTAACATCCGGACGAATCTTGCGAAGTTCCGGAAGGGTTTCTTCGCCGCTCATTTCGGGCATGCTCAGGTCCAAAAGGACCAGTGAAATCTGGGTGGGTTCGCGCTTGAATACATCGATGGCTTCGCGCCCGCTTGCAGCTAATAACACGCGATAGCCGTACTGTTCGAGGGCGTTCTTGACCACCTGCCGGACCACCTCTTCATCGTCCACCACGAGAACCGTCCCGCTGCCGTGGAGAGTCGTATTGCCAGCCAAACGGATAGCGTTCGGGCCCGCCGCGCTTTCCACTACGGGAAGCAGGACGGTGAAGCAACTGCCCTTGCCTGCCGTACTATTCACCGCGATTGCCCCTTTGTGACCGCGCACAATACCGCTAACAGCCGCAAGCCCCAGGCCGCGTCCGGTGAATTTCGTCGAGAAGAAGGGATCGAAAATCCTGGCCTTGGTCGCAGCATCCATACCGCAGCCGGTGTCGAGCACTTTGAGGCAGACGTAATAGCCGGGGCGTAGTTCCGCTGCTTCCAGGACTTGGCTGATGGACAGACGATCCACCTGTTGAACGCTGGTTTCTACGGTGATCAAACCAGTCTCGTTTCCGATAGCCTCTGCCGCGTTGAGCACGAGATTCATGAAGACCTGCTGGATCTGGCTGCGATCCGCTTGGATTGAAGGGAGATTCTCCGCTAGCTCGAACTGCAATTCGATTTTCTTTGAGATCGAAGGCTGGACGAGGCCGCTCATCTCTGGAATCAGTTTCGACAAATCCAGTGGCTCCAGTACAAACCGTCCCTTACCTGCGTATGCAAGCATCTGTCTGGTGAGATGAGCCGCCTGGTCGCCAGCCTTGACCACCCGTTCAAGAAGTTCGATAACCGGGTGGCCTTGTGGCAAGATGTCCTGCGCCAGACTTGCGTTGCCGATCACGCCAACCAGCAGGTTGTTGAAGTCATGGGCGATGCCTCCCGCAAGCAGGCCGATGCTCTCCAGTTTCTGGGCGTGCTGCAGGCGGGATTCCGCAGTCCTTAGCTCTGTCATATCGACGCCTGTCGCCACCGCGCCGCGTACGTGCCCTGCGCTGTCGAAAAGGGGACTTGCGCCCATTAATAGACGGACAGTTCGCCCGTCAGGGAAGACCAAATCTAACTCCAGTTCCATGACAGGGTTGCCGGTCGCGGTTGCGATTTGCATGGGTAGTTCTTCCGGTCGCAGTTCCACGCCCTGGCGACACACCTTATATGAAACAGCGGTACTGTCAGCGGGGTTGCTGAGCGAGACATTGCTGTCATATGGCGCCCGCATAATCGTCTGGTACGAGTAGGCGTTTCCGGTAATCCGCTGGCAATGCGGGTCGTGCGCAAGCCAGATGCCGACCGGCGCTGAGTCCAAAATAACTTGTAGTTCCCCAACGCGGTCAGCCAAAGTGCGCGTGAGTCGCTGCCGTTCTTCTTCTGCCCGCTGGCGTTCGGAGACATCGTTGAAAAAGACAGATAGCCCCTCAGGGGATGGATAAATGCGGGCGTGAATCCAAAGATTGAGTTCTCCGAAGGAGTCTTCAACCTGAACCGGGACCTTCTCAGCAACGGCGCGGCGGCAGGCTGCGCCGAAGTTTGAGTCCGCCGCTCCTGGCCAAACGTCCCATACATTCCGCCCCAATAATTCTTCCGCCGACCTTCCCAAAATCCTGACGCTCGCTGCGTTCACGTATGTGAACCGCCACTCATGGTCGATCACGTTGAAGCCGTCGGAAATGCTCTCCAGTATGGCGGTTGACCTCCGGTGGGCTTCCGCGAGAGTTTGATTAGCTGCGCTAATCTTTTCCTGTGAAAGGTGCAGGCGGTGAAAGATTGAAGTAATCGCAAGGCCTACAGCAGCGAATAAAAGCAGAGGCACAAAACCTTCGGAGCCTGAGATCGCAACGCCGTAACGTGGCGGCACCAGAAAATAGGCTCCGTACGCCGCGCCAAGCAATGTGGCAAAAATGCCAATGCGCCAACCCTTGTCCGCGCTGAGCATTATGGCGAGGGTAAGTAGGAGATAAGGGGCCTTGTGTTGTGCCGGAGGTATCGCAAGCGTCAAGACGAGAGCTGCCGTAATCGTCAACAGCGCAAAGGTGTATGCCTTGAAGGGTCTCATACGTCGCAGACTGGAAATTCCGATTCTTACACATATGCGTGGCATTTGTAAGAGAGCTGGGCAAGATGGAAGGCATTCGGTCTAATACCGAGTAACTGTGGCGAAAACTTTACAGTCGTATACACTTTCATGCACTTGGGAATGGTAGCTGGGTAGTGGGAGACCAGGAAAACATCAAAATTGATGACGTCTGAGTCCGCGGTTAGATTTACCACCGTATCAGTAACGGCAGAGCCGGCCTGAAGTCAAGGACTTCACACTCCAGGCCGGCTTCAAATTCCAACTCCATTTGATAGGCTTGCCCCTGCGTAATCGTAAGCAGGCCTGTCTCCATCAGTTTCCCCAGTTCTGTCGAAAGCAGGCCCGTTGGTGTTTCGATGTGAACCTTCTTCAGCTTGCGGCGCTTGCCTTTTTGTTCAATCGATAACGTGGGCGGGGTTCCTCCAACGGGGAAGAACACCAGCGGTTCCAACTCAGACCCGCTCGACGTCACGATCGGGATACCGCTGTCGGGCGGAAAGTACGGCGCAGAATATGTCCAACTCGAGAGTTGGCTGACCACTGCCGGACTGCTTGCCCGAAAACCAACTCCAAATGGACAGGCTCCCGTAAGCTGCGAGTTCAATCGCTGCCAGAGAGCCAGGGGTGCAACTAGGCTGGACCGGACTTCGGCCTCATCGCGCAGCCAGAGTACTTCCAGATACGCGTTATCGAAATAGAAATTCGCGTTCGCAGTGCCCTGGCCGGTGTGGATACGATTCATTCCACAATGCAGCCCGGCTTCTTCTAAAAGTGCGGCGTCTTCTGCGGCGCGCGGAGCGCACACAAACACATGGTCCAGTTCGAGGGTTTCCAGCATTCTTGCAGGAAGTGTAGGACCATTGCGCCTCCGAACGCAACTGAAACTTTTCCGGAGACACGGTGTCACTATTGTCATGAGCGGTAGTGCAACCGTCGTGACCATGTTGCTCGCGCTCGCCCTGCAAGCGCAAGCTCAGCCATTCTATGTGCCCCCCGGGATACAAGGTGAGCGGCTTACCCGTCGAGTGGCTCCGGTTTATCCCAAGCTGGCCAAACAGGCACGTATTCAGGGTCTCGTGAAACTGGCAGTCCTGATTGATGAGGATGGCACCGTCGAACGTATTGGACTGATCAGCGGCCACCCGCTGCTGGTTGCTGCTGCGTTCGACGCTGTAAGGCAGTGGCGTTACCGGCCCGTGAAGCGGGACGGTGTGGCTGTGGCAGTGTTTACAATTGTTGAAATCAGATTTTCCTTGGGCGGCAAATGGCAGAATAGTACTGATCCTCATGCGCCTTCTTACATTGCTGTTTGCCTCTTGTTTGGTGTGCGCCCTGGCCGCCGAGCCCGCACACAATGGAACTGATTATCAGCGCCGCGTGGATGCCGTTCGCAAGACACCCGGCTTCGTCGCACTCTGGGATTTTGTGAAGCGCGACGATGGTCGATTCAACGCGCATCAGGCACCCGGAGATCGGCATGACTTTCGACTCGACGCTGTGAACTATGTTCGCGACTATTGGGGCCAGGGCCGCACCGCGACCTATGATGATTTTCCGCTGCTGGGCCGCGGACCGTTCGGACAGGCCGTAAAGCTAAAACAGGAAACCGAAAATGATTTCCGGCCTTGCCTACTGGTGCCGCGCGAGCGCCTGCACAACTCGGGCCTTGATGTGAAAGGGCCCAAGCACTCCGTTTCCATGGTGGTCTGGTTGATTCGCGAAAGCGGCAACCACGCCATCGCAGGCATCTGGCACGAGGGCACGGATCTGCACAGTCCGGCTGGGTCCGTGAAACGCGTGGAGCGCGGAAAGCGGCAGTACGCCCTGTTCGCCGGTCTGGCCGCAAAGAACGGCGCTTCCGCGGTACACGTCTCGGAGAACGGTACAAGTTCGTTTGGTGACAAATACGCCCGCAATCTAGCGGTCACGACGGAGGTAATTCCCACAGCGCCCGCCAATGCTCCAGCCGATGTACTCGACAAATCGTGGAGCGTGGTTGGCTTTTCCTTCGACAACGCTAAGAACACCGTAACCGCATATCTGAACGGCAAAGCGACGGAGTACTGGATCGATAACCCGGAGAAGCATCCGTTTTTTCAGTGGCCATATAAGGGCTGGAAGCAGGCGCAGTTGCACAAGCTTCCCGGAGTGCAGCCCGGCGAGGATCCGGCATTTCCCAAGGAACAATTCTATGAGCCACCCGAGGGCAAGCCGCTATCGCGCACTGTAATCGAAGAACGCGGCGACGAGCGAGTTGAGTTGCAGATTTTTCAGTTCACCAAAGTGCGCGTGACACTGCGCAAGAACGACAAAGGCAAGTTCGCGACAGTAGGCAAGCGCGAGTTGGTCGCCCTCAAAGCGAATCCGTTCTGGTTTGGACACGACCTCTACGCGCCATTGAACCCGAAGGATGGCGGCCCATTCACGATCGGTCGGGTGATTCACACTTCGCGAAGTGTCGGTTTCACCGGCTACCTGGGCGGCGTTGCGGTTTTTGGCGAGCCGCTATCCGCAAAGCAGATGGAGCGCCTCGCCGCGATCGGGCGAAATCAGCCTATCGATCTGGATGCCAACTTATTAAGACCGTCTAAATAGGCCTTTGCGCTCGCTTCGATCACGTCGGTCGAAGCGCCACGGCCCATCATGCGACGGTTCCCTTCTTCGAGATGCACCGTAACTTCGCCCATCGCCTCGGTGCCGCTGGTAGCAGCGCGAATCTCGTATTTAGCGAGTTTCGCAGAAGTCCTCGTTACCATCGAGATCGCCCTGCAAACGGCATCCACGGGGCCGTCCCCAATCGACGCACCCTCGCGCGTCTCTCCCTGCATGCGCACCCGTACCGTCGCGGTCGGAATCGCCGAGGTACCGCTGTAAACGTGCAGATAGTCGAGTTGGTAGGTTTCCGGAACCGGATGAATCTCGTCGTGCAGAATCGCGACCAGATCTTCGTCGAAGACTTCCTGCTTCTTGTCGGCCACTATTAAGAAAGCGCTGGTAGGTCTGGTCAAGTTCTTCCTGCGTGAGCGTGTAGCCGAGTTTCTCCAGGCGATCGCGCAGTCCATGCCGTCCAGTGCGGGCCGTCAGCACGACACGGCTCTCCGACACGCCGACATCCTCGGGCCGCATGATCTCATACGTGTCACGATCCTTCAGAAATCCATCGACGTGAATGCCCGAACTGTGCGAAAACGCATTGCCGCCTACGATCGCTTTATTCGCAGGCACCGGCATTCCAAGCATGTCGGCCACCAGCCGGCTTGTCCGGCAGAATTCGCGCGTATCAATATCGGTGGTCACACCAAAATACTCGCCTCGTGTCCGGATCGCCATCACCACCTCTTCGATAGCCGCGTTCCCCGCCCGCTCGCCGATCCCATTGATTGTGCCTTCCACCTGTCGCGCGCCGTTGAGAATTCCGGCGAGCGCATTCGCGACAGCGAGGCCCAGATCGTTGTGGCAGTGTACGCTGATCGTCGCGCGATCGATGTTCGAAACGTTCTCGCGAATGGCGCGGATCAGCTTGCCGTACTGCTCTGGCATGGCATAGCCGGTCGTGTCGGGAATGTTCACGACGGTTGCGCCGGCCTCGATCGCGCAATAGAGCATTTGAAATAGATAGGCAGGCTCGGCCCGGCCTGCGTCTTCAGCGTAGAACTCGACGTCATCGGCATATTGCCGCGCGAGTTTCACTGCATCTGCGGCGATCTCAAGAATGCGCGCTCTTTTCTCGGCGATGGTCGTTCCATATTTTTCATCCCGGAACTTGCCCGTGAGGTGGATGTCAGAAACGCCGATACCTGTATGAATACGCGGTCGACGCGCCTTCGCAAGTGCCTTGCCGCACGCCTCGATATCGCTGGCCACGGCACGCGAGAGCGCGCAAATCACGGGACCTTCAATCTCGCGAGCGAGCAATTCGACCGCGGCGAAATCCTCAGGAGAGGATGCGGGATAGCCCGCCTCGATCACATCAACGTTCAGGCGCGCCAACTGTCTCGCGACCGTCAGCTTTTCTCTGCTGCCCAGCCGCGTCCCGGCGGCCTGCTCGCCGTCACGCAACGTCGTATCAAAAACATGGATCTTGTCAGTCATGAAATAGACTCCGGGTATCACTTCGAGTTTACAGCGGGAGTGGGTGTCGCCGGAGGCGTTCGAGGCATGACGGATTTACCCGTACATGTTTTCCTAATTGGGAATATGATATTAGCGTCTCAAATTTGGGATTGGGGAAACTTTAGTGAAAACTTTTACGCGTTCGCTTCTAGTTTTTACTTTATTGACTGCCTGCGTTAGTGCGCAGGACTTCCGTGCCACACTCACCGGAATCGTAACGGACCCGAGTGGCGCAGCCGTTCCGGATGCGACAGTCAAAGCTATCAACAACAACACCAACACCACCAAAGAGGTGAAAACAACCTCGATTGGGAATTACACCATTCCTTACCTCGACCCGGGCACGTACAAAGTCGAGGTTATAGCTCCGGGCTTTCAGACGTTGATCAGGAGCAATATCACTCTGCGCGTTGCCGATAAAGTAAATCTCGGCATCCAATTGACTGTCGGTCAGACGAGTGAATCCGTCACAGTTACTGCCGAACAGGCTGTAATCGAAACGGCATCCGCTGATCGCGGCCTGGTTTTTGATCCGATTAAAACTCAGCAGTATCCGCTCAACGGGCGCCAGACCTATATGCTCATGTCGCTCACCCCTGGCGTGATCTTTACGCAGGAAGCATTCGGTCCCGGAGGCTTTTCCGGCACACGCGGTTGGGATGTGAACAATGCCTACAAAATTAACGGTGCACGCACTGGACAGAATCTGTTCCTGCTGAACGGCGCGCCTATCAGTGACAAGGATGGCAACTGGCAGTTGGCCCCGAACGTGGAAGCAGTGCAGGAGTTCAAAGTCATGACGAACACCTATGACTCCTCCTACGGACGCTTCGGCGGCGGTGTCATCAATACAACGATTAAGGGCGGCAGCAACGATTGGCACGGTGACGTGTTCGACTATTTCCGCAATGCCGTTCTCGACGCGAACCGGACGGAAAACAAGCAGCCCACTCCGAATAAAATTCGACCGCCGCATAACCAGAACCAGTTCGGCGGCGTACTGGGCGGAGCGATTCGCAAGAACAAGGACTTCATCTTCGGCAGCTTCGAAGGCTGGCGCGAGATTCAGCCCGCTTCTGTGATCTCCAGCGTTCCGGCGGCCAACCTGGTCGACGGCCAGCATTTTAGCGATTACGGATACTCCGTTTATGACCCGATGACATCGAAGGCATGCGCGGCCCCCATTAACTGTCGCAACTCACCCTACATCCGCGATCCATTCCCCGGCAACGTAATTCCAAAGAGCCGGATCAATCCGGTGAGCCAGAAGGTTCTCAGTTACTATCCTCAGGCGAATGGTCCCGTGGCTACGGCACTGAGCGGCAACTATTACACGAACACGAACGGCCGCTACCGCTATGACCAGCCGATGGGGCGTTGGGATCACAACATCAGCGACAACGACAAGTTCTATGCCCTTGTCACTTATCAGCATGGAAAAGAGTACCGCAACTCGACTGGATTTGAGCCGCCGGCAGGTAGTGGCGACATCAACTCGCAGCGTACGAACCAGAACTACATCACCGCGTGGACGCACGTGATGTCACCCTCATCAGTGCTCGACGTGCGCGGATCTTTCGCGCGCTTTACGTCCAAATTCCCGCGTTATACCGACTACGATTTTACGGTTGACAAGGTCGGCATGACGAAGATGCCGCATGCGCCGACAGTGCTGAAGAGCAGCACGCCGCGCTTCGACGTCAACGGATTGACACAACTGTTTTCGGGCGGCAGCGCCGGCGAGTGGAATACCTACAACCAATGGAACTTCGCACCCAGCCTGATTCTGACGAAAGGCAAGCATAGTCTTCGTACAGGATTCGAGTACAACTACGTTCTGCAGGGTATCGGCAACGTAGGATACGCCAACGGTTACCTCAATTTCGATCGCGCCTGGACACGCCAGCTTTCCGGTTATGACGGAGGCTCCCTTGACGGCAGTTCGATCGCGAGCCTGCTACTCGGCTATCCCGCTAACGGCCAGATTGACTGGCAGGACAATCCATACCGGACTCGTCCCTACTTCGCGATTTATGTGCAGGACGACTGGAAGATCACGCGCACGCTGACGATGAACCTCGGCCTGCGTTATGAGGCTCAGATCCCCTGGAAGGAACGTTTCAACCGTTCCAACAAGGGCTGGGACTTCAGTACGAAGAACCCGTACAGCGACGCAGTGCTCGCAGCCTGGGCCAAACTCAAGGCGCAGGAAGACGCGAAAAATCCGAAGTATCCGTTCCCGGCGACGCCTACAGTGCTCCCCGGTGGATTCCAGTTCGCTGGCGTCAACGGACAATCCAGCCGGATCTATGACACGGACTGGTCGAATATTGCCCCGCGTATCGGTCTTGCGTGGCAGGTGTTCCCGAAGATGGTAATCCGGACTGGTGCGGGCGTTTACTACCAGTCCCCAACGCAAAACGGCACGACCACCGGATTCGCACAGACTACGAGTTACCAGACCAGCACCGACGGCCTCACGCCGAACGCCGGTTTGAACCAGAGCGGACCCTACTCGCTGGTGGATCCGTTCCCGGGAGGCATTCTGCCACCCACAGGCGCGGCTGGTGGCCTGACCACCAATATTGGCAGAGGCGTCAGCTTCGACCCGGCGCGCTTCAAGATTCCACGTACTTATCAGTATTCCTTCGGTATCCAGCAGCAACTGCCCGGGAGTATTCTTGCTGAGGTGTCGTATAGCGGCAACTATCAGATCTTCATCAACCTGGGCACCCCGCTCAATGAAATCAGCATGGCTGATTACAACACTTCGCGCGCCGATTCGGCCTATAACAGCACTCAGGTGCCAAACCCGTTCTACGGAATTCTGCCGGCCAATGGCGGTCAGGGACAAAATCCGACAATTTCCCGAGGCAGCCTGCTTAGACCGAACCCGGTCTTTCAGGGAATCACGGACAACCTCAAGCAGTGGGGCAGGTACCGCTCTGATGCCATGCAGGTCAAGGTGGAAAAACGTGTGTTGGGAGGCCAGAACACTGGCGTCCTTACCTGGGTTATGTCTTATACCTTCGCCAAGGCGTTCGAACAGAATCATCGCCTGACAGAGCTGGAACCTGGAAGAGCCGTTGATCTATGAATTGGACAACACAGACAAGCCCCATACTCTGTCTTTTAGCGGCGTGTGGGATCTTCCGTTCGGGAAAAACCAGAAATTCCTGAACTTTAATAATGTTGTGGCGAATAAACTGGCGAGCGGCTGGCAGGTTGACTGGATTGCCACCTATAATTCCGGCTATCCGACTGGTTGGCCTGATCTGGTGAACTCGTGCGGAGATTGGCACGCAAAGGACCAGAATCGCGCTGCCTGGTTCAACAATGACAAAAAGTGCTACGCGACCCGCCAGAGCTATACGTTCCGTGTCGTTCCGGACAGATTCTCCGACATCCGCAATCCCGCGAACAAGCAGTTGAACATCGCGGTCGAAAAATCGACGCGTGTCGCCGAACGCTACCGCTTTGTAATCCGCGGCGAAGCGTTCAACATCACCAATACACCGACCTATGCCGGTCCGGACACTTCCTTTAGCAGTGACCGCTTCGGCATGATTCCAAACAATCAGCAGAACTGGCCGCGGCTAGTTCAACTTTCGGCGAAGTTTTTCTTCTAAGCTCCGCCAGACTGTAACTTAAACAGGGCCTGCTTCGAAGCGCGTCAGCTTTCGAACCAGGCCCTTTTGCGTACAATGACTAAAACCATGCCGACAGAGACTTCCGGACGCAGACTCTTCATCGCTTCGCTGGCCGGGTGCTATTCGACTTCAATGATCTCCGCGCAGCAGGCAGCCCAGCCTTATATCCCGAAACAGAGCGACCGTCCGCAGCCGATCGAAGGCGATGAAGCCGGGTTTGTAAGCATCTTTGACGGCAAGTCCCTGGATGGTTGGGAAGGGGATCCGAAGTACTGGCGTGTGGCGGACGGAAACATGACGGGCGAGATCACGCCCGATACAGTCATTAAGAGCAACACCTTTATCATTTGGCGCGGTGGTGCGCCCGAAGATTTCGAACTGAAGGTGGAGTACCGCATCACGGCTGCGGGCAACAGTGGGATCAATTATCGTAGTGTGGTGGTCGAGGACAAGGTGACTCCGGCGAACAAGTTCGCCATGCGCGGCTATCAGTGCGACATCGATGGCCAGAACAGGTACACCGGAAACAACTACGAGGAGAAGGGGCGTTTGTTCCTCTCAGAGCGCGGAGTTGTGGCGCATGTTACCGGCACTCGTACGCCGGTTATTTTGTCTCGCGTCGGGGACAGTAAGGAGCTCATGAAATTCATCACGGACGGATGGAATTCGGTGCACCTGATCATCCGCGGCAACGTTCTGCTTCACAACATCAACGGACGCCTGATGAGCATGGTTATCGACGACGACCCGAACCGCGCGCGCAAGGGGCTCATCGGAGTGCAGGTACACGTGGGTCCGCCGATGCGGGTCGAGTACCGCAATTGGCGGCTCAAAACACTTTAGTTTTATGAAAAATATCATTCTAATCTTCTTCCTTGCCGGTATTCTCTCGGCGCAAGCACCAGAGCGGTTTATCGACGCAGTGCGGACCTTCGCAGGCAACAGCCTGAAGAACGGCCGCGATGTGTACGGGCCGAAAAAGACCCCGCTGTTTGTTGACGGCATTAACGTCGATACGCTCGAACCCGTGAAGTGGAAATCCGAGAACGGCCACCCCTGGGTTCTGTCCGACCTGGGAAATCAGCAGAATTTCTTCCGCACGCTCGCCGGATTGTCCGCGTTGACGGGCGATCCCCAATACAAGAAAGCAGCGGTCGAGGCCACTCGTTACGCCCTCGCGAATTTACAGGAGGGCGGCTTCCTCGCCTGGGGCGGCCACATGGCTTACAACGCCTCCGACGACGTCACGGTCTATGCCGAGGATAAGTCGAGAGTTCACGAACTCAAGAACAACTTCCCGTTTTACGAACTGATGTGGGAGGTGGATCCACGCGCCACGCGAAAGCTCATCGAGACAATGTGGAACGGACACATTCTCGACTGGTCGATTCTTGATTTCAATCGACACGGCGTGCCTCGGCCAGAAGGCCTGCTCTGGAAGAATGAGTACAAAGGCGGTCCGGTCTTCTTCTGGGGTAAGGGCCTAACGTTTATCAATGCCGGCAGCGATCTGTACTATGCGGCCGCAATGCTCAGCAAATTCACTGGCGATAACGAACCGCTAGTCTGGGCCCGGCGTCTGGCCCACCGTTATGTCGAAACCCGCAATCCAAAAACTGGCATTGGAGGTTACCAGTTCAGCCAGATGGCAAGCTCCTGGTGTGACGACAAAGGAAAGATCCGCGGCGACCGCGCTGTGTATCAATACGCCGACGACTTCAAGGGCCATCATGTCGTCGAGGGCACACTCTTTCCTACTTATGGAAGCACGCCGGAAGTACGCCCGCGGATTCTCCAGATGTTACTCGGTGAATCGCTTGGCAAAAACGGCAAGGAATTCATCCAATGGTCGCTTGAGGACCTTACGGCCTGGGGCAAGTCAGCCTACCGCACGAAAGATAACTCCTTCGTCCCGATGCTCACCGATGGCACAAGCATGGAAGGGTATGTCGTCAAGAAGGACGGCTACTTCGGGCCGAAGGGCCGCGTCCTCACCGCTGGTAAGGCCGGCGCAATTGATTTCTGGACGTACGCACTCGGCTACAGGATTAGTGACGATGCGTTTCTTTCGGAGATGACGCGATCCATCCTGCGCGGCAACGATTTCGAAAAATCCGCCGACCCCTTCGCGATTTTCGGGTATCTGGAACTCTATCGCAAGACCAGGGATCGCGCGTACTTGAAATCAGCAGAACGCGTCGGCGACAACATTCTCGCGGCACGCTTCCACAAGGGTTACTTCACATCCAGCAAGAATCATCTCTTTGCAAAATTCGACCGCGTGGAGCCACTGGCGCTGCTGCATCTGGCCGCCGCTCTCCAGAATCGCCCGAAGCTGGTCCCGGCCTACATCGGAGGCTCAGGCTTTTTCGCGGCAGCTTATGGCAGCGAGGGCCACAAGTACGACGAGGTTCTGTACCGGCCCACGCGCTAAGTACGGCTCACCTGCTCGCCGTCCAGCAAGAATTAGACACAGCATGGTAGTACAATGCTGCTGGGACGCGAGTCTCACGTTTTTCGAAATCGCGCCTCGGTCTTCGATTCAGCTCTAACGAGAGGACTTATGACTCGCGATACTCGCAAGCTGTTCCCGCTCTTCCTCACAGCCGTTTTTCTTGGAGGCATCTGCTTCGCCCAGGAATCTCGCGGCAAGATTCTCGGACGCGTTGTCGATGCCACCGGAGCCGCTGTGCCCGGAGCCGCTGTCGCCGGCCTCAACGAGCAGATGAATACGCGCGTGCGCGCCACCAGCAACGAGGCTGGGAATTACGAGCTTCCGTTCCTGTTGCCTGGCACGTATCGCGTCGAAGTCGTAGCAAAGGGTTTCAAGCAACTCACCCGCCGGCCGATCGAGGTCCAGGTCGGAAGTTTGATTACCGTGGATGCCGCGCTTGAGGTCGGGCAGCTTAACGAGAAGGTCGAGGTTTTCGCCGAGGCTCCGCTACTCGAGTCCGCCAGCGCTACGATGTCCTCCACCATCGATCACCGCCAATTGGCCGACCTACCCATGGGCGGCGGCGACGTCATGTTCCTTACCCAGCTCGCCGCGGGAATCACCACAGCCCAGGCGCCCGGCCACAACTGGCTACCCAGCGCCACTGATGTCATGTCGAACGTTACCGTGAACGGCGTAGGCAACGGCAACACCGACTTTTCGCCTGGACGGCATCGCCAATATGACTAAGGCCCGCGTCTCCTTCGCGCCTCCCGGCGATATGGTGCAGGAGTTTCGCGTAGAGACCGTCAACTACGACGCCTCCATGGGGCACGCCGCCGGCGGCAGCGTGAACATGAGTCTCAAGTCCGGAACCAACGGCCTGCACGGTACCTTCGAATACCTCATCGCCCCGAGTGGCTGGCAGGCCAACGATTTCTTCACCAACAAACAGCTCTACGACCTTTCCACCGGCCCCGTTACTCCGGAGAAGATCGCGCGGCTCGTTGCGCCCCGCACAGTCAAGCGCTACTCCGTCACCGCAGGCGCACCCATTTATATACCCAAGATTTACGACGGCCGTAACCGCACATTCTGGACGTACGGATTCCAGGGCTTTAATCGCCGCAACCCCACAACCGGCTATTACAGCCTGCCCACAGCGGAGGAGCGCAACGGCGATTTCTCCGCTCTACTGCAGATCCCGAAAACAGGCGCCCAATATCAGATCTATGATCCCGCCACCATCGCCAGCGCGCCCAACGGACGTACCACCCGGCAGATCTTCCCGAACAACATCGTGCCCAAGTCCCGCTTCGACGCCACGGCGCAAAAGTATATGCAATACTTCCCGCTCCCCAATGCAACCGGCACCGTCGACGGTCTCAACAACTGGAACGAGATCAGCGCCAACAGTAACGACTTCCTCCAACACATGTCGCGCGTCGACCACAACTTCAGTGACCGCCACCGCATTTTCGGGCGCTTCACTTACTCATGGCTGCACTTCTATCGCGGGGATTTCCTCGGCAACGGCGTGCGCGGTCTCGATCGCTACCGCAAACAGCGCGGCGCCGGCTTCGACGATGTATACACGATCTCACCGAGCATGATCGTCAATTTCAAGTACGGCTTCACCCGCTTTATCGAGTCCGATTATCCTACCACCCAGGGCTTCAATCTCTCCAGCATCGGCTTTCCGGCATCTCTTATTTCTCAAATCGACCCGCAGTCCGTGCGCTTCCCCGCCATCACCATCGACAGCATTATTCAGTTGGGCGAGACCACGAACAGCCAGTACATCACGAATTATCACAACTTCAGCGCCAGCGTCAGTAAGATGCAGGGCAATCACAGTATTCGCTTCGGAGGGGAATACCGCCTGATGGCGGAAAACAACGCCGACTATGGCCGCGGCACTCCGACCATGGCCTTCTCCACCGCCTGGACGCGCGGCCCAATCGACAATTTGGCAGGATCGCCGGGCGGCATCGGGCAGGGTTTCGCCTCATTCCTGCTCGGTCTGCCCACCGGCGGCGGCATCGACAAAAACGCCAACTACGCCGACCGCTCCTCGTTCTCCGGCCTGTTTATTCAGGACGATTGGAAGGCTACCCGCCGCCTCACCCTGAATCTCGGCATGCGCTGGGAATACGACTCCGCTCCCGTAGAGCGCTACAACCGTTCCGTGCGCGGCTTTGACGCGTCCGTGGCCAGCCCAATCTCAGCGCGCGCCCTCGCCGCCTACGCCGCCGCGCCTGACCCCGCGCTGCCCGTCTCCCGGTTTCAAACAATGGGAGCGCTTACTTTCACGGGAGTCGGCGGCCAACCCCGCGGCTTCTGGTACACCGGCAAGAAGAACTTTGCGCCTCGCATCGGCCTTGCCTATCAAATCATGCCGAAGATGGTGGTGCGCGCCGGCTATGGCATCTTTTATGCGTCCAATGGTGTCGATCAGAATGCCGCCATTCAATCCGGATTCAGCCAAGCCACTAATCTCACTCCCAGCGACAACAATGGCTTGAGCTTCCGCGGAACGCTCGCCAATCCCTTCCCCGATGGCGTCCTGCTCCCCGGCGCCGTTGGCCCCAGCACCTATCTCGGCCGCACGATTACATTCCCGGGCGGCTACACGCCGAATTCCTACGCCCAGCGCTGGAGCTTCGGCATCCAGCGCCAGTTGCCTTCGCGTTCCCTGCTCGAAGTCAGCTACGTCGGCAACCGCAGCACACGAATTGGAGTCGACCGCCAGGTGGACTTCACCCCGGCAAGTTACCTCAGCAAGTCGTCGGAACGCGACCAGGCTACCATCGACTATCTCAGCGCCCAGGTCAAGAACCCGTTCTATGGCTTTCCCGAATTCGCCGGCGGCGGCATAACAGGTACAACCCTGTCGCGCGGAAACCTGCTGCGGCCCTATCCTCAGTTCAACGGCATGACCGGAACCCAGCCGATCGGTTATCGCCTGGTATCACTCCCTGCAGTCGCGCTTTGAAAAGCGCTTCTCGCACGGCCTCCTGTTCAACGTCAATCACACCTGGTCGAAATACATGCAGGCGACCGAGATGCTGAACGACTCCGATCCCGTCCCGACGCACGTCCTTTCCGGCCAGGATCGCCAGCATCGCCTGACCGTCACCAGCCTCTTTGAACTCCCTATCGGCAAAGGCCGCGCCATTGGATCCGGCATGCCCAGGCTGCTGAATGCCGCAATCGGCGGTTGGCAGATCCAGGTTATTTATCTTGCCCAGAGCGGTCCGCCCATCGCCTTCGGCAACGTTCTCTGGCGCGGGAGCGGTCCCGAGGATCTCCACCAACTCGTGTTGCCGGCCGGCGAACGCACGCCCGACCTCTGGTTCAACGCGCTCAAGAGTTCCGGACCAGGAGTAGTTGGCTTCGAGCCCATCACAGGAAAGGGCCTGGCCAACAACATTCGCACGTTCCCGCTGCGTCTCGGCGGCCTCCGCGCCGACGGCCAGAACTATTGGAACTCCGCGCTTTACAAACAGTTCGTTCTGCGCGAACACCTGAAGCTGCAGCTCCGCACCGAATGGGAAGGCGCACTCAACCACGCAAACTTCGCAGCACCTAATGCCGCCCCGGCCAACAGCCTCTTCGGGCAGGTTACAGGTACTCAAGGCGAGGCGAGGCGCATCTGGATCGGTTTGAAGCTCTTGTTCTAGATCGATTCATCGGGCAGAGCACCAAACTGACACTGGGGGAGACGCAACTATTAACACCCGCCTGCCTGGCAGTGACAATCCAGGCAGCCATGCTCGGCGCAAGTGCCGCAGGCCTGTTCGAGCCGTTTGCGAAGGGCTTTGCGGGCCCGGTGGACGCGGACTGCGGCATTCTCTGCCGTTATCCCGGATTGCTGCGCCAGATCATTGAGGCTGCCATCATCCAGATCGACGATCCGCAGGGCGTCACGATACTCTGGCTTCAGAGTGTCGAAGAGACTGGCGACACACTGGCAGATTTCGTCACGCAACTCTGGCGCAGGTTCGTGGCTGTCTTTGAAATCCCGCCCCCACGCTTCCATGGCTCGCGCCGATGTCGAGCGGTGTCGGTAATGATCGATCACGGCATTGCGCAGGACACGATAGAACCAAGCCACAACCTTTTCGTCCTGGACGCCGGCCCCATGCTCCAGTCCGCGTGCAAAAGCCGATTGCAGGATATCTTCAGCTGCGGCCCTGGACTCCACACGCTTTTCCAAAAACGCCAGGAACTCGCGATGCCCTGCCACTAGTTGGGCTATCGCCTGGGGCGACAAAGAATCGGACGACTCGTGTTCAGGGCTCACGAGGCCAGCCTAGCACGCTGTGAGGTCGACTGTAAGGTTTCTGACTGATGCACGTCAGCCCCTTTGAAAAGGAGATTTACAATGACCGCCTTCAAGAACAACAACACTACGGAAAAGACGAATTGCTGCGGCACGTGCGACTGCGGGACCTGTTCCTGCGGCTGCGAGAAAGACGCGTGCAACTGCCAGGAAAGCAACTGCGAGTGTGGTTGCCGCAAGCCCGCCACGGGCCAGTAGTTGCGAAGAGCCTTGCCCTCCCCAATCCGGAGGGTGAGGCTCTTTTTGCCCCACGGCTGATATACTTTCTCAGTTGAACCCCTCGAAAAGAAACCTCGCCGTTGTCGGCTATCTGCTCATTCTGCTTGCGCTAAATGCGTATATCGCTCGCGACCTGTTCATCGCCGAGTACACAGGCCACATGAATTCGATTCAGGGACTGTGGATCAGCATGGCGCGGCTCGCAGCGGAGCATTGGTTCCAGCCGGCATGGTGGCCATTCCAGGATGGCGGCATGCCGTTCGAGCATACTTACATGCCGCTGGTGCCCGGCGCCACGGCGCTATACGCCAAGCTTGGGCATGTATCGGCCGCGCGGGCATTCAACACGATCACGGGAATCGTGTATTGTCTCGGACCGCTAACTTTGTTCCTGATGGCGTGGCTCATGACGCGCGCACCGGGGTATAGCTTTTGGGCAGTGCTGGCGTACTCACTGACTTCTCCCGCGCGTGCCTTGATACGCGATCCGAACTTCGACCTGTCATTCTTATGGACCAGTCGGCGCTTATATACGATGGCAGTCTGGGATGACGTACCGCATGGTGCCGCACTCTGTTTTCTGCCGCTCGTCATACTGTTCCTTTGGCTTTCGCTGACCAAGCGGTTGAGACGCTATTACGTGCTCACGGGCGTGTTCATGGCCTTAACGGTGCTCGCGAGCGTGTTCGGCGCAGTCGCAATTCTGCTCAGCGTTGTGTGCCTGCTGTGGGTTCTTCCGCGAGAGCAACTCAGAGCAAACATTCTGCTGATTGCGATCGTGGGTGGACTAGCTTATTTAGTGGTGTGTCCGTTCCTGCCACCGTCATTGATTGCGACAATCCGCGCAAACCAGCAGATGTTTGCGGAAGATCAATGGTCCATGCGCTCGGTGACCGCGCTGAGCGTGGTCGGGCTCGGCTGGGCCATTGTTTGGAGCCTGCTGCTGCGCTGGACCAAAGACGTGACACTGCGTTTCTTTGTTCTGTTCGCGTTTCTAAGTTCCACCATCCCGCTGCTCGATGCCTATGGGAATCGACACTTCCTGCCGCAGGCTGGACGCTATCAACCGGAGATGGAAATCGGTCTTGCGCTGGCCATCGTATTCTCGCTTTGCGCTGCGTCGCAAAGGTTGCCACGCAACATCAAAATTGGGCTCGGCTTCTTCCTGCTGTGCATGGCCGGAGAGCAACTCGTCAGCCATCGCCGCTACGCCCGCCAGATCATCTGGCCAAATGACATGACCGGCCGCATCGAGTACCGCGTCGCAAAGTGGGTCGATCAAAACATGCCCGGGCAGCGTGTTATGGTGCCCGGCTCCATCGCGCAATGGTTTAATGCATTCAGCGACACGCCGCAGCTTTCGGGTAGCTCTTATTCAACCACCCCCAACTGGATGCAGCAGAATGCGATGGTCAGTATCATGACCGGCGTGGGTCCGCAGGAAGCCGCGATTTCATTGCTCTGGCTGAAGGCGTTTGGAGTACAGGCCGTGACGGTCTGCGGTTTGAAAAGCACCGAATTCTGGAAGCCCTACGCCGATCCGAAGAA
>CAWCAT010000005.1:0-693352 GCA_963793625.1 Bryobacteraceae bacterium
CGGCGTTGATCTTGATTGGCCCAAAGCCGATTTGCTGACAGGCCCGAATGCCTTCCATCACCTTGTCGAAATCATCGCGGCGCGTGATCTGCTGGAAGCGCTCGCGATCGAGTGTATCGAGATGGACGTTGATACGACGCAGCCCTGCATCGTACAGATCCTGTGCCTGTTGGGACAACAGAACGCCATTTGTAGTCAGGGCCAGGTCCTTAATCCCGGGGATTGCATGCAGCTTGCGAATAAGTACGTGCAAGTCTTTGCGCAGCAGCGGTTCGCCGCCGGTCACGCGCAACTTGGTGACGCCCAGGCCTGCCGCAACACGCGCAAAGCGTTCAATTTCCTCGAAGGACAGGATCTCCTGTCGCGGCACGAACGTGACGTCGTGCTCCGGCATGCAGTAGAAACAACGGATATTACAGCGATCGGTGACACTAATCCTGAGATTGTCGTGCAGGCGGCCGAATGTGTCCAGCAGTGGACTGACGGCATTCATGGTAGGCCTATTTTACGGCGAGCATGCGCTCGATGGGCAAGCGTGCCCGCTCCATGATATCTGCTGAAAGTTCGATGCGCGGTTGCAAGGTTTGCAGGGCCGTCAGCACTTTTTCCAGCGTATTCCGACGCATATACGGACACTCGCTGCAGTTGCAGTTCTCGTTCGGAACGAAGTGAAATTTCTTGTGTGGAGCGCGCTTATTCAGAGAATGTGTAACGCCACTCTCGGTCATTATAATGAATTCTTCGGCTGCGGACTTTACGCACCAGTCGATGATCGCTGAGGTGGATCCGATGAAATCCGCCATCGCGAGCACTTCCTGCGGGCATTCCGGATGCGCGGCTATGAGCGCCGTCGGATATTCACGTCGTGCAGCCAGCAGGCGCTTCGCATTCCAGGTGGAATGAACGATGCAGGCACCCTGCCAGATTTTCATGTTTTCGCGTCCGGTGCGAAGTTTGACCCAATTACCAAGGTTGATATCCGGCAAAAACAGCACCGGCTTCTCCGCGGGAATCGAGTTCACAATATCGACGGCGTTGCGCGAAGTGCACAGAATGTCGCTCTCTGCCTTCACCTCGACGGATGTATTAATATAGCTAACGACCACATGTCCGGGGTTGCGAACTTTCCACGCACGCACCTGTTCCGCCGTGCAGCTTTCCACCAGGCTGCAGCTTGCTTCCATATCCGGAACAATCACAATCTTTTGCGGATTCAGTACTTTGGCCGTTTCGGCCATGAAGACCACGCCGCAGAACAGAATCACATCTCCATCGAAATCGCGAGCCTTTCGCGCAAGCTCCAGACTGTCTCCCAAGGCGTCCGCCAGTTCCTGGATTTCGGACTCCTGATAATGATGGGCGAGCAGAATGGCACGCTTTTGCTTCTTGAGCTCTAGGATTTCTTCAGCGATACTACGAGTAGCAATCATGGGACGTGCTTCTTTTTTCATATTGTAACAGGATCGGTCCTCCGTTCATCTTCAGAGAAGGCCCACAGTGCAGCGATTTGAACTTTAGAAGGTGTTTATGCGTCTGCGAAGTCTCGCTTTTGGTACTCTCTCCGCTTTAATATTAATTGCTGCGCCGCTGGGCGCCGCGCCCCTCACTTGTCTCGCCAACGCCGTTCCTACTCTCGTGCGCTCCGAAGGGATCACCGAACGAATGGGCGACATTGTGCTTAGCTGTTCGGGCGGCGACCCCGGACTTGCGGTCACCGGGAATCTGTCACTGTTCCTGACGGTTCCGATAACCAACAAACGTCTCGCAAACAATACTGCGGACGTGATCCTCACAGTTGACACGGGAAGCGGTCCGCAGATCGCTAACGTTCCGGCAGCATATGGCAGTTCCTTTTCTCTCGTCTTCAATGGACTTTCTTTCACCGTTCCGGCCAGCGGACAGGTCACGCTGCGAATTACGAACTTCCGCGGTGCCCCGGCTGCCGTTTCACTGAGCGCAATCAACGCCATTCAGGCGACGCTGGCTTTCAACGGAACGTCGGCACTGCTGTCGAATACGAATCCGCTCACTGTTGCATTTCCGTCGCGCGGCCTTTTGACCAGCGCTTCGTCCGCGACCATAGCCTGCACCGGTTCCCCGCTGCCATCGGGCGCAATCAGTCTCAGTTCTCTGTTCGAGGCTGGAACGCGCTTTCAATCGACTCGTGTCACCGAGGGCAACGCTGAAGCTTTCCAGAAAAAAGACGCAAACACCGATACCGGAGTGCGCTTCATGATCACGTACTCTGGTTTTCCTGCCGGCGCACGTTTGTTTATTCCGGATGTAGTGGCCGGCTCCGATGCGACGCAGGCGACTGCTGGTGGCGATCTCGGTTTTACGCAAGCGGGCGGCAGTTACACTCCGGGCAGCGGCTCACTGCTGTTGTCCCGCGTTAGGGGAGCAGCACCGGACGGCACTGGTGGCGTTCCGGCCTACGTTCCACCTGTAGGCGGGCCGGTAGCGAGTTTCGATGCGGTGGGCGAAGTGCTGCTGACCAGTGGTGCGGGCTACGCAGTGTACGAAGTGATGGACGCCAACCCCAGTGTTAGTGAAAGCGCGCAGTGGCCAACTTTTCTCGCCATACCGCGGGCGACTGAGGGTAACACCGTGATGGCATCGCAGAAGGTCACGTTTGCTCCAGTCTCGACCATCAACGCGCCGGCCAGTGGTCCTGTGCCGCGCTTTCTTGCAGCGGATCCGCCTTCGGATTGCGCAATCGTCAGCGACTGCGAAGCGCCGTACATGCCGCGTCTTGAACTCGCCTACACGCCGCAGCTCTATAAAGGGATCGTCGGTTCCGGACCACAGTCAGGGGCAATTGCGGTCCAAAATAATCGCGGCGGGTTGTTGAGCTGGACCGCGCGACTCACTTATAAGAGCGGAACGGGCTGGATCCGAATGGACCCCGAAAACGGGTTCAACAACGGAACCGTGCGCCTGCTGATCATGCCCGAAAAACTGACCGCCGCCGGCACATACGAAGCCTCGATTACGATTGATGCCGGTGCGCTTGCGGGAACACAGACCGTCCCAATCCGACTTGACGCTACCGCCGCTCCGGCGACTCCGCCTGCTGCTGCTGTCGTGAGTTCAATCGTAAATGCAGCGAGCTTGAGGGATGGACCGCTGGTCCCTGGCTCGCTCGCGACCCTGTTCGGTGAAAAGCTCTCCGGCGCAAACGTTGCCGTGACCTTCGATGCGAAGCCTGCAACCATTTCGTACAAGAGCGACACGCAAATCAACCTGCTGGTGCCGGCCCATGTGACGGGTGCCGATAAGGCACAGGTGGTGGTAAGCAGGGACGGCGTGGCCTCGAAGGCTTTCACTGTTAATCTGGCGAGTTGCGCCCCGGCTATTTTCAACAACGGAATTCTGAACCAGGACTACTCCGGGAATTCCGATTCCGTGCCCGCGCTGGCCGGGTCCGTTATCCAGGTTTTTGCGACGGGATTGCCAATGCAGGGAAATGTCACCGCGAAACTGCACGATCGCGAAAATCTGGTTCCGCTCCATGCCGGTCCCGCACCGGGCTTTGACGGACTGTACCAGATCAATCTGCTGGTGCCGTTCGATCTTCCGACCATGACCACGGAAGTGTATCTTTGCGGAACCGGTTCCGATCAACGCAAGGCTTGTTCAAGTCCAGTGAAACTGCGGCTCAAGGCCGCGCAGTAGTTTAGGTTCGTTTAACTCGAAAGCACTTCGTTCCACATAGCGGAGTGCTTTCGAGCCGAGTGCTCGCATAGTATTCGCTTATCAGGAGGATCTATGCATTCTGCTTCAGTTCGTACCTCTTCGCTGTTAGCCGTATCAATGTGCTTCAGCGTATCCCTCGCCGCACAGAACAAACCCCGCCAGATCAAGCAGTACACCATCGAGCAGTTCATGGACACCACCCGGATCGGCGGCGCGTCAATCTCCACTGACAATAAGAACATTCTGTTCCACAGCAACAAGACGGGTATTTTCAGATGTTTACGCGATGCCTGTAACCGGCGGCGAGCCCAAGCAGTTGACTAACTCCACCAAAGAGAGCACGTTCGCAGTCACGTGGCTTCCGGATGGCCGCTTTATTTATTCCTATGATCGCGGCGGCAACGAGAACAGCCACCTTTACGTCCTCGAAAACGGCAAGGAGCGTGACCTCACTCCCGGCGAGAAGGTGAAGGCTCAGTTCTACGCCTGGAATCGCGACAAGACCCATTTCTATTACGGCAGCAATCAGCGCGATCCGAAATTCTTCGACGTGTTCAAGATGGATCCGAAGACATTTCAGTCCACAAAGGTTTACGAGAACACTGCCG
Organism: Bryobacteraceae bacterium; assembly: GCA_963793625.1. Lineage (GTDB taxonomy): Bacteria > Acidobacteriota > Terriglobia > Bryobacterales > Bryobacteraceae. The sequence goes on from CAWCAT010000005.1 coordinate 4,305, forward strand.
GTTATGACTTCAGTGCGATCTCGAAGGACGAGAAGTGGCTCGCTTTCGACAAGACCAACACGACTTCCGATTCGGACATTTTCCTTTACGACGTCGCCAAGAAGGAGATGAGACATATCTCCAAGCACCAGGGCGATGTCGAGTACAATTCGGATGACTTTGATGTTGATTCCAAGCACCTCTACTACCGCGCGAACGATAGCGGCGAGTTCAAGTATCTCGCGCGCTACGATCTCGCGACGGGGAAGACAGAACCCGTCGAGAAGGCAAGCTGGGATGTCATGTACTCCTACTGCTCGCGTAACGGCAAGTACCGCGTCGTAGCGATCAATGAGGACGCCCGCACCCGCATCAAAATCTACGAAGCAAAAACGAACAAGCTCGTACCTCTCCCCAGCCTCCCCAACGGCGACATCACCTTTGTGCGCATCTCCGATGACGAAAAGCTGATGGCCTTCTACTTCAACGGAGACCGGTCTCCCAGTAACCTCTGGGCATATGACTTTGCAACGAAGAAACCGACCAGGCTCACCAACACGCTGACTGCGCAGATCGACCCGAACGACCTGGTCGATTCTCGGGTGGTCCGCTTCAAGTCATTCGACGGTATGACGATTCCCAATATTCTGTACAAACCGCACCAGGCCAGCGCGCAAAACAAAGTTCCGGCTCTTGTCTTTGTGCACGGCGGTCCGGGCGGCCAGACTCGCACTGGTTACAGCCCGATTGTTCAGTTTCTTGTGAATCACGGTTACGTCATCCTCGGCATTAACAACCGGGGCAGCGGTGGTTACGGCAAGACTTTCTTTACTGCCGACGACGGGAAGCATGGCCGCGAGCCCCTGTGGGACTGCGTCGAAGCCAAGAAGTATTTGAAATCGCTCGAGTATGTGGACGAGAAAAGGATCGGAATCATGGGCGGCAGCTACGGTGGGTATATGACACTCGCGGCGCTGGCGTTCAAGCCGGAAGAATTCGCCGTAGGCGTTGACCTGTTCGGCATTTCCAACTGGGTCCGCACGCTTGAATCAATTCCGCCGTACTGGGAATCGTTCCGCAAAGCCCTCTACAAGGAAATAGGCGAACCCGAGAAAGATCGCAAATTCCTGATGGAGACCTCACCGCTGTTCCATTCCGATAAGATCACCAAGCCCCTGATGGTTCTGCAGGGCGCGAACGATCCACGCGTCATCAAGCCGGAATCCGACGACATCGTGAATGCCATCAAGAAGAAGGGCGGGGTGGTCGAGTACGTGGTTTTCCCAAACGAAGGACACGGCTTTACCAAGAAGGAAAATGAGATTAAGGGCTATCAAGGGATTCTTGTTTTCCTCGACAAGTACCTTAAAGGTAAGGCTAGTTAGTAGTTCAGGTCCTTTTGCTCGAAAGCACTTCGTTCAGCATGCGGCAGTTCTGCGTAACCTGATCGGAGTGCTTTGGGTACATCCCGATTACGATGCAATCGCTCGGCTTGGCAAAGCGGAACGTCTGCTGCAGCGCTCCCTTCATTTGCTCCTCTGACGCGCACTTGCGCGTTGCGCCGTAGATCTTGAATACCAGGCACTGCTTCGACGTGCGCCGCACGCGGCTGAGCATGTTCTCGCGATCCGGATCGTAAAAGAACTCGCCTTGCACGGGCCCGCCGTTGAGTTTTTCACACTCGCTTTTGGGACGGGTGAGGTAGTAAAGGCAGGTCATGTAGAAATCGACGCCCCAGTTTTTCGATTCGAGGAAATCGATCACTTCGGGAATGTGCGTGCCGATACCTGCGCGGAGACCCGCGTCCTGCATGGCTTTGATGTGGCCCTCAAGCTCTGCCATGCGCCCGTTCTTCCAAAGATCGTCCGTGCGATTCCCGTGATGGTACGCCCCGATTGCACCGGCTGACTTGATGTCCATGATGTTCCGCCGCACGTCCGGGACCTCCGACGCGGTTTGGGCCACCCACTGGATCTTGCCGCCATCATTGCGGTATTCGCGCAGCAATCGGATGATGTGCTTGTCAGCCCGCGACTGCCAGGTGTTGATGCCTGAAGCTTCGCATTCGCGCAACAATTTCTTGACGTGCGCCGCATCGAAGTAGTCCATCATCTCGCTGCTGAGTTTGGCATCGACGTGCGAATGACCGCTCATCGTGTTGCCGCCAAGCATCAGGCGTGAGACGCTGTGTCTTCCAAAGGGGACCTGCGGTGTCGAAGGGGCCGCTGCTGCGACTCCCGCGACCGCCGCCGTGAATAGCGCTTGCCGTCTTGTGAACTGCATGCGCGGATTGTATCACCGCCGAAAGTTAATTAGAGCGGTAAAATTTCTTCGCGCTGCGGATCGAACTTCAGTCTGCGCTTCTGTTCCCAGGCCAGATTGCCAAGGTGCGAGGCCTGTGCGGAGCGATGCCCGACGTACACATCGCCGTTTGGTTCCTTGCGCGATTTCATGCAGTCCAGGAAATTGCGAACGTGTTCGACGGTCTGCTCCACGGTCGATTTCACGACTGTCGGCTGGGCGCCTCTGCCGGCCGGAGTAAAAGTGAAGCCGCCGCGATCAATGTCCATCCGGCCTTCGGTTCCGAAGAACGTCATTCCCGCACCATTCGCGCCAGGCGCCAGTGTGGCCTCAAAAGTGGCGGTCCAGGTGTCGGGATATTCGAGCAAAACGCTGATTGTGTCGGGTGCCGTGCGTCCGTCGTTGTAGTGGTATACGCCGCCGGCCGCAACGGCTGAGATTGGATTATCCTGGCCAATCAGCATGTGAACTGTGTCGATCCAGTGCGTGAACAGATCCGTAATCTGGCCACCACCAAAATCGAGATACGCGCGGAAGTTCCAGAACTGCTGGCGATCCCATTCGCGCCACTTCGAGCGGCCCAGATAACGAGTCCAATCGAGGTTTGCGGGCTTGGTCGCCATTGCGGCGGGCGCTTTCATCAGGTGCGCTCCATTGCCGTTCCACACCGTGCGCACCAGCGTGATTTTTCCGAGTTTCTTTGTCTTGAAGTATTCATCGCGCGCCTGCAGGAAGGTGCTTCCCGAACGCTGCTGCATACCCACCTGACAGATCTTGTTGTTTGTGCGTGCGGCCTTGACGACCAGCGGGCCCTCTTCGATGGTGAGCGAAAGCGGCTTTTCGCAATAGACGTCCTTGCCGGCGTTGAGCGCGTCGATAGCAATTGGACAATGCCAGTGATCCGGGGTAGCAATGAAAATCGCATCCGTTTGCGCCTGCTCCAGCAGTTTGCGATGATCGCTGAATTTCTTCACGTCCGCAGCGGCGTTCGTGCGCTCGGCTGCCTGATCCACGCGATCGCCCCACACATCACACAGTGCAGTCAGGCGAACGTCCGTGTTCTTGAGGAACGTTCCCATCACGCCTTTGCCGCGTCCGCCACAACCTATGACACCTAAACGGATTGCTTCGTTTGCGCCCATTACGCGCGCATATGAGGCCGCACTCATAGCGACGGCAGTGGATCGAAAAAGATCGCGGCGGGTTACGTTATCCATGGCGTCTATCATATGACCTTCAACGCGCGAAGTCCAAAACACAGGATTACGACGCCAGAAACGCAATTGAGCCAAAGCAAATGACCAGTATGAGCGCGATCTCGGAATAACCCGGCTGCGGCGCTTAGCGTGAGCCACCAGGCGGCGGAACCGAGGAAGACCCCAGTTACAAGCAGCAGGCTGGAGCCAAGCGTACGGCCGGGGCTGATGATCCCTGCACCCGCAAACATTGCCAGGAACGACAGTATGGTCATGGGATTCGCAAGCGTTAGGGCCAAAGTCGAGCCGAAACATCCCAGAAGGCCCACTGAGGTGGCGTGCGCGGCTTTTGCGGCAGGCCGTTCCCACAGGGTGCGAAGCCCGAGCAGGCATAAGAGGATGCCACCAAGCGGTCGGATCCAGAAATCGCCGCTGAGCAGGAGTCCGGAAACCGCGGTGAGTCCAAATCCCGCTATCAAGCCATAAACCAGATCCGCCGTCGCGGTCCGAGTCCTGAAATGAAGCCTGCCACGCGGCCTGACGCGAGCGTTCGTTTAATACAAAGGAGCCCGATGGGGCCGACCGGTGCGGCAATCGAGAAGCCCAGAACGACACCATGCCAGACGTACACGTAGTCCATACGTAGCATCATCGCAACGCAATAGCAGAACGGGTGCGGCGGTTGGAGGATCGAGGTCTGATTACGGGCTATCACGCAGTCGTGAACCCGACGCAGCTAGGGAAACACTTGCAAGTGTTTGTGCAGGCTCATGTTGGACCGCAGGATTACGTCAGGTTCAAGGCCCTGGTGGGCACACTGGAAGCTGTCCTGGAGTGCTACCACATGACAGGGGGCGAATCCTTCTTATTAAGAGCCGGCGTGGCCTCGGTGGAGGGTCTGGAAGAGCTGATTCGGATGTTGAGTGCCTTCGGCGAGACAAAAACGTCGCTTGTGTTGTCCACAACGGTGGCACGGAGGGTTTTTTCAGTACCAAAGGATGTCCTAATTTCATAACTTGCGGTCGGGGTGGGTTTCTCTAGCAACTTTCGTGCCATAACCTCCCTTTAAAATCAACAACTTAAAAAATCTTCAACTAAACGCTTGCGTTGATGAACCCCATTTGATAGTTTAATAGAGCAGCGCAGTTGTGAGTCTTCGGGCTTCTTCAGTCAGTGCCGCCTGCTTCGGTCTCCTGCAGCAAAACTAAGGGAGTTTAGAGTGAGTGGTTCTGTGCGCTGTAATCGAGGCTTGTAGCTGTTCAGATTTTCCTTCGGGGATGTTTGGATGGTTGCACAGATCTTTGAAAATCTGGTTGGACGCAAAAGTAAATACTCGTCAAGCATTGAGTCAGCAATAGGACCAATCGCGGCCTACGAGGAAGCTTCGACTGAAGCCTGGGAACGGGTGGAGGAGGAGTGGACTTGGATGGTCGCACAATCAAAAGATCAAACGAGAGTTTGATCCCGGCTCAGAATCAACGCTGGCGGCGCGCTTAACACATGCAAGTCGAACGGGAAAGTGGAGCAATCCATGAGTACAGTGGCGTACGGGTGAGTAACACGTGGATAATCTACCTCTTGGTGGGGGATAACCCTGGGAAACTGGGGCTAATACCGCATAAGTCTGAGAAGAGAAAGGCGAAAGTCGCCGAGAGAGGAGTCCGCGGTCGATTAGCTAGTTGGTGAGGTAAAGGCTCACCAAGGCTTCGATCGATAGCCGGCCTGAGAGGGCACACGGCCACACTGGCACTGAAACACGGGCCAGACTCCTACGGGAGGCAGCAGTGGGGAATCTTGCACAATGGGGGAAACCCTGATGCAGCGACGCCGCGTGAGCGATGAAGCCCTTCGGGGTGTAAAGCTCTTTCGACAGGAACGATAATGACGGTACCTGGAGAAGAAGCTGCGGCTAACTACGTGCCAGCAGCCGCGGTAATACGTAGGCAGCAAGCGTTGTTCGGAGTTACTGGGCGTAAAGAGTATGTAGGCGGTTATCTAAGTCTGGCGTGAAATCTCCCGGCTCAACTGGGAGGCTGCGTTAGATACTGGATAGCTTGAGCGTGGGAGAGGAAAGCGGAATTTCTGGTGTAGCGGTGAAATGCGTAGATATCAGAAGGAACACCTGCGGTGAAGACAGCTTTCTGGACCACAGCTGACGCTGAGATACGAAAGCGTGGGTAGCAAACAGGATTAGATACCCTGGTAGTCCACGCCCTAAACGATGCACACTTGGTGTGAGCCATTCATTTGGTTTGTGCCGGAGCTAACGCGTTAAGTGTGCCGCCTGGGGAGTACGGTCGCAAGGCTGAAACTCAAAGGAATTGACGGGGGCCCGCACAAGCGGTGGAGCATGTGGTTTAATTCGACGCAACGCGAAGAACCTTACCTGGGCTCGAACGGCTTTCTAACGGCCATGGAAACATGGTTATCCCGCAAGGGAGTAGAGTCGAGGTGCTGCATGGCTGTCGTCAGCTCGTGTCGTGAGATGTTGGGTTAAGTCCCGCAACGAGCGCAACCCCTGTCCTGTGTTGCTAATCCGCAAGGATGCACTCTCAGGAGACCGCCAGCGATAAGTTGGAGGAAGGTGGGGATGACGTCAAGTCATCATGGCCTTTATGTCCAGGGCTACACACGTGCTACAATGGACGGTACAAACCGCCGCAAACCCGCGAGGGGGAGCAAATCGGAAAAAACCGTTCTCAGTTCGGATCGCAGGCTGCAACTCGCCTGCGTGAAGCTGGAATCGCTAGTAATGGTATATCAGAACGATACCGTGAATACGTTCCCGGGCCTTGTACACACCGCCCGTCACATCACGAAAGTGGGTTGTACTAGAAGTCTTCAGGCTAACCCGCAAGGGAGGCAGAGGCCCAAGGTATGACTCATGATTGGGGTGAAGTCGTAACAAGGTAGCCGTAGGAGAACCTGCGGCTGGATCACCTCCTTTCTAAGAGAGAACGTGGGTGGAGTCACTGAAAAGCGCGACCCGCAAGGGAAGCGGATGAATAGGTGGCATTCGTTCCACTCCACAGCCTGGTTCTTTTCTCCACTTAGTGCTTACATACGAGTTTTGCTTGGTGATGGCTTGAAGCTGTCGCCACGCGTCCAACCGGCCTCGAGATCATTTTTCCAGTAGGGGCTGTAGCTCAGCTGGGAGAGCGCCTGATTTGCATTCAGGAGGTCGTCGGTTCGATCCCGATCAGCTCCACCAGATTCGGCACGGAAAATAACCAAAAGACGTGCAGCGTGTGGTGGGTAGGTGAGTGAGCGAGTCGGCCTCCAAGATGTAGAGCAGATTGGGCCTGTAGCTCAGGTGGCTAGAGCGCGCCCCTGATAAGGGCGAGGTCGATAGTTCGAGTCTATCCAGGCCCACCAAGCTACGCAGTTACACAGTTCTTTGGTTATTCGGTTGATTGGTTGTTTAGTAAAAACAAACAATGAACCAAATAACCAGACACAATCGGTTATTCAGATCTTTGACAACAGAATATTGACGGGCAACTACAAGTTGCAAATACGTCGTGACAACAATATACGACGTATGTAGCGCGAAGAATACTAACGATATTGGATTGTTAGTGCGCCGGAAACGGGGCATTGATGATTCAAATCAAATCAGTCCAGAGTAAATTTTATGGTCAAGCTACTAAGGGCATGCGTGTGGATGCCTTGGCACAAGTAGGCGATGAAAGACGTGGCCAGCTGCGATAAGCCTCGGGGAGATGCAAGCAATCTATGATCCGGGGATTTCTGAATGGGGGAACCCAACCAGTGCGAACACTGGTTACCGTGCGCTGAATACATAGGCGTACGGAGCGAACCTGGGGAAGTGAACCATCTCAGTACCCAGAGGAAGAGAAAACAACAGTGATTCCGGAAGTAGTGGCGAGCGAACCCGGAACAGCCTAAACCAAGCGATTCGCAAGGAGAGCTTGGGGTTGCAGGACCACAAACTATTCACTTATTTACTCAGTTTCTTGTGAAAGCAGGAAGGTGAGTAAATGGGTGAATAGCGAAACGAGAGAATAAAAGCGTTAGGAGAACGGTATGGAAAGACCGGCCATAGAGGGTGACAGCCCCGTATTCGAAAATGCAATTATCTTTCAAGTGGCTCCTAAGTACCGCGGGGCACGAGAAACCCTGCGGGAATCCACCGGGACCATCCGGTAAGGCTAAATACTAACTTGTGACCGATAGTGAACTAGTACCGTGAGGGAAAGGTGAAAAGCACCCCTGCGAGGGGAGTGAAATAGTACCTGAAACCGCATGCCTACAAGCAGTGGGAGGGCTATGGCCGCAAGGCAATGCCTGACCTCGTGCCTATTGAATAATGAGCTGGCTAGTTAATCTCAGTGGCAAGGTTAAGCGTAAAGCGAGCCGAAGCGAAAGCGAGTCTGAATAGGGCGATTCAGTCGCTGGGATTAGACGCGAAGCGGGATGATCTACCCTTGGCCAGGATGAAGGTCGTGTAACAGCGACTGGAGGTCCGAACCAGTGTTGGTTGAAAACAGCTTGGATGAGCTGAGGGTAGGGGTGAAAGGCTAATCAAATTCCGTGATAGCTCGTTCTCTCCGAAATAGCTTTAGGGCTAGCCTCGCGTGGTCCGTCACGGTGGTAGAGATCTGGATGAACTAGGGGCCTTCCCAGGTTACCGAATTCAACCAAACTTCGAATGCCGTGAACGAGTAGCGCGGGAGTCAGACGGCGGGGGCTAAGCTTCGTCGTCAAAAGGGGAAGAGCCCAGACCATCAACTAAGGTCCCCAAATCTATGCTAAGTGGGAAAGGAAGTCGAGCGCCTCAGACAGCCAGGAGGTTGGCTTAGAAGCAGCCATCCTTTAAAGAAAGCGTAATAGCTCACTGGTCGAGGAGCTCGGTGCCGACAATCCAACGGGGCTAAAGCATAGTACCGAAGTTATGGATGCGTCGCAAGACGCGTGGTAGGAGAGCGTTCCTGAGGCTGTGAAGGTCGATCGTAAGAACGGCTGGAGCTGCAGGAAGTGACTCTGCCAGCATAAGTAGCGAAAAACCAGGTGAGAACCCTGGTCGCCGTAAGTCTAAGGATTCCTGAGAAAGGTTAATCCGCTCAGGGTTAGTCGGAGCCTAAGGTGAGGCCGAAAGGCGTAGCCGATGGACACACGGTTAATATTCCGTGACTCGCTTGGTCTGATCAAGACCGATGGGGGGACGCAGCTCGTAAGTCTTGGTGCGCAATGGTTTCAATCCAAGATGAAGAGAGGTTCGGATGGGAAAATCCGCCGAGCCGTCTGCCAGGAAAAGCCTCTAAGGAAGATCAAGCGATCCGTACCACAAACCGACACAGGTGGACGAGATGAGTATTCTAAGGCGCTCGGGTGATGGTATGTTCAGGAACTAGGCAATATAGCTCCGTAACTTCGGGAGAAGGAGTGCCCCAGCAATGGGGTCGCAGTGAAGAGTCTCAGGCGACTGTTTAACAAAAACACAGGTCTCTGCAAAGTCGTGAAAACGATGTATAGGGGCTGACGCCTGCCCGGTGCCGGAAGGTTAAAGGGAGTGGTTAGTCGCAAGGCGAAGCTATGAACTGAAGCCCCGGTGAACGGCGGCCGTAACTATAACGGTCCTAAGGTAGCGAAATTCCTTGTCGGGTAAGTTCCGACCTGCACGAATGGCGTAACGATCTGAGAACTGTCTTAACATGCCGCCCGGCGAACTTGTGGTTCCGGTGAAGACGCCGGATGCCCGCAGCTAGACGGAAAGACCCCGTGCACCTTTACTATACCCTATCAATGAATTATGGGGCGGTCTGCGCAGGATAGGTGGGAGGCTTTGAACCCGGATTCTTGGATTCGGGGGAGCCAACGGTGAGATACCACCCTGATCGTTCTGTGATTCTAACTTCTTCCCCTGATCGGGGAAAAGGACATTGGTAGGCGGGTAGTTTGACTGGGGCGGTCGCCTCCTAAATTGTAACGGAGGCGCTCGAAGCTTGGTTCAGGCGGATTGGAAACCCGCCGCACGAGTGTAAAGGCATAAACCAGGTTGACTGCGAGACCTACAAGTCAAGCAGGTGCGAAAGCAGGACTTAGTGATCCGGTGGTTCTGTATGGAAGGGCCATCGCTCAACGGATAAAAGGTACGCCGGGGATAACAGGCTGATCGGAGTCAAGAGTTCACATCGACGCTCCGGTTTGGCACCTCGATGTCGGCTCATCGCATCCTGGGGGTGTAGAAGCTCCCAAGGGTTAGGCTGTTCGCCTATTAAAGCGGTACGTGAGCTGGGTTCAGAACGTCGCGAGACAGTTCGGTCCCTATCTGCTGTGGGCGTAGGAGATTTGAGGGGGCTTGTCCTTAGTACGAGAGGACCGGGATGAACGAACCTCTTGTGATCCAGTTGTCACACCAGTGGCACAGCTGGGTAGCGAAGTTCGGTTAGGATAAGCGCTGAATGCATATAAGCGCGAAACCTTCCCCAAGATGAGATCTCCCAAGCGTAAGCTAAGAAGGGCCGTGGAAGACGACCACGTCGATAGGGCAGATGTGTAAGCGTAGTAATACGTTGAGCTTACTGCTACTAATAGCCCGTTCGGCTTGACCATAAAATTTACTGTAGGCTGGTTTAAAAGATTCTAGCGCTACTGCAACAATAGCTGCCCGTCAATATTCAGAAGTACTCGTTGTCATCCCAGTTTTGGGTGATCCTAGCGAGGAGGTTCCACCCGTTCCCATCCCGAACACGGAAGTTAAGCTCCTCAGCCCCGATGGTACTGCACGCGCGAGTGTGTGGGAGAGTAGGACGTCGCCCGAATTAATTCGCATCAAGCCCCGGTGTTATACCCGGGGCTTTTTGCTGTCTACGACACCTAATTCACCTCAATTAGTCGTTTTCTGCCCGTCCCTTTCCCAGGTTCGATATCCTTATAGCTTATGGGAAATTGGCGGCGCGCTTTTGCCGAGCGGATTGCAGCTCCTACGGGCGCAGGTTGGTGGGACGCAGTCGTTTTGACTGCGAGTGGAGTCCGGCAGGCGGAACGCTACCGGGAAGAAATTGATTGGCGGCGGCGCAGCGGCAAATTACCAGAGGGCGTCCACTACCTGGTTGTACCCGACCCTGAGGGCAAACGCCTTGGCAGCGGCGGCGCTACAATTCACGCGCTCGGCGTACTCTCTTCGCAAGGCTGGAAAACGGATCGCGTCCTCATGATTCACTCTGGAGGCGACTCACGCCGGCTTCCGCAATATTCTCCCAGCGGGAAACTATTCGGAGCAATTCCCGTAAAGACGCCATGGGGTGACACCAGTACCGTTTTCGATGAAATGATGGCGTTGTCAACGATCTGGGTGGCAAAAATGCCGCCTGGTCTGCTGATTTCTACCGGCGATGTCGTGCTCGAGTTCGACGGCGAGGGCGTGAGCTGGAGTCATCCTGGTGCAACAGGCCTGGCGATCCGCCAAACGGTGGAAGTGGGCAGCCAGCACGGCGTCTATGTCACCGATAGCCAAGGACGCGTTTACACGTTTTTGCAGAAGCCTTCCGCAGTCGAGGTGAAGGCCGCGGGTGGTCTGCTGGCGGATGGCCGGGTGGCACTGGATACCGGGTTGCTCCGCTTCGACAGCGAGATGACGGCGAGGCTGACCGAACTCAGCGAATTCCGAAATCTCCCCTCCGTCGATTTATACGAGCACATAACAAAAGCACTTACTGGCCAATGGAAACCGGAGCCAGGCAGCGGTGTATTTTGGCGCCAACTGGCCGACACGTTTCGGGGGGCAGCCTTCCATTGTTCCGTGGTTGACGGACAATTCACCCACGTCGGTACAACTCACAGCTTCCGAGCGGCGGCCGCCGGTGGCGTGATGGACAGTGTTCTCGCCGATGGAAGCGAGCTGGGCGGCGAATGCGTGGTTTTGGAATGCGATTTTTCCGCCCCCGTGCGCGTCGGTCGAGGCGCGATTCTGCATGGCCTGAACGGAATTACCGGCGCCCTGGAAATTCCTGAAAATACGGTAGCGCATCAGGTTCCGGTGCAAACAGACGATGGGCATCACGGCACTGTCATTCGGGTGTATGGCGTGGCCGACGATCCTAAAGTGACTGCCGGCGAGGGTACTGTCACATGGTTTGGAAGGCTCGCGGAGGAAGTCTTTACAGCGCTGGGTATCGATTCCGAAACTGTATGGCACGGTGTGGCGGATGCGGAACGCGGATTGTGGAACGCAGCGCTGTTTCCTTTGGGAACCGTCGATGAAGCCTGGCAGTGTGCGCGCTGGATGCTGGGATATGCCAGTGACTACGGGCCCGAGATCTGGGCGAACTCCGAGCGTCTCTCGCTGGCCGATAGTGCGAAATGGGCCGATGGGCAGGCACTCGCTGAAGCGCGCGGACGCAGAATGCAATCGAGTTGGCAGACTACGGCGATGGCTTTGGCGCGAGCGGGTTCAGACCTGCGTCCCATGCTGGCGCATTCCCCGGGAATTGCGGCACTGGCTTCGACGGGGCGCGCGTTGGTGAAACACGCCGACTCCATAGCCGGCGCTAATCCGACGGAGGGGGCGAGCCAGTATGTGCAGGCTGCGCGCTTTTTGCGGAATGCCGGCTTGGAGGAAGAAGCCGATCGCGGCGAGTTGGCTGCACTGGCCCTGGTGGCGGAAGCGGTCGGGCGCGGTGTAACGCTTCGCGAATCCAACGGTTTGGTCGCATGGAAACGGGAAAGCGTGGAAGTAGCCGCGCCACCCCGGATCGACTTGGGGGGAGGCTGGAGCGATACGCCCCCGTTCTGTCAGGACTGGGGCGGTACGGTTCTGAACGTGGCGCTCGAAATGAACGGTGACTATCCGATCCGGACGACAGTGCGTCGCCTGCCAGAATCCCTGGTGCGCTGCGTGTCGGAGGAAACTGGCGAAGCCGTTGAATATCGTACGACAGAAGAATTGATGGAGACGCCGCGGCCGGGTTCCTCCTTCACCATTCCGAGACTGGCGCTCCAGATGACCGGTCTCATGAATGCGGGCGGACGTTTGGAAAAGGTGCTGGCGCGTAGCGGCGGCGGTCTTGAAATTCGAACGGCGGTGCGGCTGCCGATCGGGTCCGGCCTGGGCACGAGCAGCATTCTTGCAGCAACAGTTGTGCGAGCGCTCGCGGAGATGCGCGGCGTGTCGATGAGCGACCACGAGTTATCCGATGACGTGATGCGATTGGAACAGTTGATGACCACCGGCGGCGGCTGGCAGGATCAGGCCGGCGGAATTTTTCCGGGTGCGAAACTGCTGAGTACGGGCCCGGGACTACGGCAAAGAATTCGAGTGGCTCCGATCAACTGGAGCGAGCAGCGCCGGGCCGAATTTGCCGAGCGGTTGGTGATCTACGGGACTGGAATTCAGCGCATGGCAAAGAACCTGCTCAAACAGGTGGTTTGTAGCTATCTTGCGCGAGAGGTCGCAACAGTTCAGGTGCTGCACTCGATCAAGACACTCGCGATGGAGATGGCTTACGCGATGGAGCAGGGTGAGTGGAAGTATTTGGGCGAGTTGTTGGACCGGCACTGGCAATTGAATCAGGTCTTGGATCCCCACACCACCAACGCTCCGATCAATGCGCTGTTAAACTCCGTGCGGCCGTATATCGATGGTGCGAAGTTAGCTGGAGCGGGCGGGGGTGGATTTCTGATCCTGATTGCGTCGGGTCCCGAAGAGGCGGCTGTGTTGCGAAAGAAGCTTGGCAAGGGCGTTTGCGAAGTGCGCGTGGCCGAGGGAGGCATGAGAGTATTGAGTCAGTGATTGGCTGATTGGTTTATGGTCGATATTCATTCACATATTCTGTGGGGCATGGATGATGGCTCCACGTGTATCGAGGATAGCGTCGCGATGTTGCAGGCTGCGGCGCTGGGCGGGACCACAGACATCGTAGCTACGCCTCACTGCAATTCCCGATATGCATATGACGGGGCTCTGGTGGAGGCTCGGATTGCCGAACTGGCCCTGCTGACCGACGACACTCCTCGAATTCACCGCGGGTGCGACTTTCATTTGAGTTACGAGAATATTACGGAGTGCTTGCGGTTCCCGACTAAGTACACCATCAATGGTTACGGATACCTGATGGTGGAATTCTCCGATCTATTCATACCTCCCACGATTGAGGAAGTCTTCCGGCAATTCCGCGAGCGTGGAGTTACTCCGATCATTACTCATCCCGAAAGAAACGGCCTGCTTACACAGAGGCGCGAGTTACTCGCGAGCTGGGTGGCGGAGGGATGTCTGTCTCAGGTGACGGCGCAATCTCTTACCGGACGCTTCGGTCGCGCCGCCGAAAGCTACGGGTGGGAGCTACTGGAGCAAGGGCTCGCGCACTTCGTCGCGAGCGATGCGCACGACCCGGAGGGCCGCCATCCACGATTGGATGAGGCCATGCAATTAGTATCTGATCGCCTGGGCGAAGATGCCGCTGCACGCTTGTTTACTCACAACCCGGCTGCGGTAATTGCGGGCAAGCAACTGCCGGAGCCGAGTTCGACGTCGAAGCCTAAGAAGAAGTGGTATCAGTTTTAGCCTTCAACGAATTGAACCAAACGTAGAGACAGAGGGCGACAAATAGCCCCGCTGAAACAGTTTGTGAGATTGGTTCGTTGTCGTAGAACGGCGTCTTAATCCAGGCCTCAGTATAACCCGGAATTAAGCGCAACGCCGCGCCGAAAACTCCGCCCAGTGCTCCACCGGCCATGAGTCCGGAAGCGATAATCACGCCGCGCTCGCGGGCGTCGGCGCCCTTTTTATTCAGGAAGTGAGCGAGTGCGCCACCGACCAGCGCAGGGCTGTTCAGTTCCAGCGGCAGATACATTCCTAGTGCAAAGATCAGCGCGGGCACACCGAGCATTTCCATCAGCAGCGCGATCATCGCACCAGCGCCGAACAGTATATACGCGATAGGTTGACGTCCCATGAAGCCTTCCACGAGCGCCTTCATGATGGATGCCTGCGGAGAAGGAAGTACGACGCGCAAGTCCCCCGGCGCGGCTTCGCCGAACTGAAAGGCCTGGGCCAAAAGAATGATCGTGAGACCCGCCGCGATGGATGCTGCAATCACTCCAAGGAATTTAACTTTTTCTTGTGCGGCAGGAGTGGATCCAAGCCAGTAGCCCGCTTTGAGATCGGTGACGGTTTGTCCGGAGACCGAGAGTGCCGTGCAGACCATACCGGCGATCGCCATCACAAAAAACATTCCCGTAGTGCCCGAGAGTCCGAAGTTCAGTAACACGACCGACGAGATGATAATGGTCAACATCGTCATGCCGGAAACGGGGTTACGCGCCGTGGTCGCAATCGCGTTCGCCGCAACCGATGTGAAGAAGAAAGAGAACAGTACGATCATCACAAGTCCGGCGGCCAGCACTGTGATGCTGGTGCCGAGTGTGCCCAGGAAAACCGCGACGGCGATGGCGCTGATCACTACTCCCATGAGCAGTGACATGACTGAGATGTCCCGGTCTGTGCGTTCCTGTGACGCTGCATCACCCTTGCGGAACGCACGTGCGGCGATCGCGAAGGATCCGGCGACGATCTTCAGTGATTTGATGATGCCGAAAATCCCCGCGGTGGCGATTGCACCGACGCCGATGAAACGTACATAGCCTCGAAAAATCTGATTTGCGGACATTTTTGCGATCGGGATGGCCGCGGGATAAACCAGGCTGTCGGAAAGATTCGATCCGATCATCCAGATCAGCGGAACGAGAACAAAGTTGGCGAGAACGCCGCCGGCGCATAGGATCATGGAACTTCGTAGCCCCATGACATAGCCGAGCCCAAGAATAAACGCGATGGCATCGAACTGCACGACGACCTTCGCCTTCTCCGAAAGCGTGCGCATGAGCGGGACGAACTGAAAATCGAGTGTTTCCTTCCAGACACTGAAAGTGGTGACGAAGAAGTCATAAACTGCGGAGATGCCGGTGGCCTGGAGCAACAGTTTTGCTTGTGAACCGCCCTTCTCGCCCGTGATGAGGACTTCGGTGATGGCCGTGGCTTCAGGGTACGGAAACTCGCCGTGGGTCTCGCGCACGAAGTAGCGGCGCAGCGGAATGAGAAACAGGACGCCAAGGCAGCCACCTGCGACGCAGATGAAGATGGTCTGGACTGGGTGCGGGTCGAGCTTCAATATGTAGAGTGCTGGGAGCGTGAAGATCGCCCCGGCCACCACGGATCCTGAGACGCCTCCGATACCGGTGATGATGACGTTCTCGAGCAGGGAAGACCGGCGCGGGTAAAGACGTGCGAGCCCAATCGCCAGGATCGAAATCGGGATAGCAGCTTCCATCACCTGTCCCACTTTGAGACCGGAATATGCTGAAGCGATCGTGAAGATCACGCAGAGGAAGAGTCCCCATGCAATGGAACGACCGGTCAGCTCGGGTGGCGCTTTGGCGGCGGGAGTGACTGGTTCGTAAACCTCGCCCGGTTTCAGAGGGGTATAGGCGTTGCCCGGTAGGGACTTTGCAGTTTCAGTTGTGTCGATCAAAACAGATTATACAAAAGGGTGCAGTCTGACGGTGCAGATTCTGCGCGCACTGTCACCTTTCTGCTCGAATCGCATCACAAAACCTATGAGATGGTTGCGAATGGCTAAATGGTCGCCTTACCTGGTGGGTGCGTTGATCGGGATGTTGTCCTGGTTCGCGTTCACCACCGTGGACCGCCCGATCGGCGTTTCCACTGCGATCGCGCGGACGACAGGTATGTTGGAGAACGCAGTTGCCCCGGAGCATGTAAACGCGAACTCGTACTTTGCGAAAGTCCGTCCGGCGATTGATTGGGAGTGGATGCTGATTGTTGGGCTTGCGATCGGCGCGTTCGTGAGTTCACGACTCTCCGGCGACCGTCCATCGAAGGATCCGGCTCCAATCTGGCGACGGCGGTTCGGGACGTCCCGATCTAAGCGCTACATCGCGGCCTTCGGCGGCGGCGTAATCCTCATGCTTGGCGCGCGTCTGGCAGGCGGTTGCACGAGCGGGCATGGAATCAGTGGTTCCCTGCAACTCGCGCTTTCGAGTTGGGTGTTTTTCGCGTCGCTATTCGCGTCTGGACTGGCTACTGCGGCATTGCTATACGGGAAGGAGAAGGCACGTGGCTGAACCAACTTCTACTCTGCTATTAGGCCTGATGACGGGTTTTCTGTTTGGATTCCTGCTGCAAAAAGGGCAGGTCACAAAGTTCTCCGTGATCGTGGGGCAATTCCTGTTGCGAGATTTTACGGTGATCAAGACAATGCTCACGGCGATTGTCGTTGGGGGCATCGGGATCTACGCTCTGAAATCGGCCGGTCTCGCAACGCTACACGTGAAACCCGCACAAATGGCAGCTGTCATCATTGGTGGCGCGATGTTCGGAGTTGGCATGGTGCTGCTGGGTTACTGTCCGGGAACCGGCTTGGCTGCCGCTGCCGAAGGGCACCGCGACGCTGCATTCGGCGTACTCGGCATGCTGCTGGGCGCAGCCATCTTTGCTGAAATTCACGCGACTGTTTCGAAAACGGTGCTCACCTGGTTCAACCTCGGACCGGTTACAATTCCTGAGGTGCTTAGCATCCCGGTATGGGTAGTGCTCTCGGTGTTGGTCGTTTGCGCACTGGCTCTGTTTGCTGCGATCGAACGCCACCAAAGGGTCATTTGAACTGCAGCGTAGCCGCCTGATTGAGACGCCAATTTTCTGACAGCGTACCTTCCAGGCAGCGCCTGACGCCGTCTTCGGCGCGAAAGATTCCGAGATTGAACGGCACCTTGAGGCCGGGCGAAGCCTTCAAGCCGAGTGCTTCCAGTGGAATCGCCCATTCGCCGCGCCAACCACCCATCGCCGTGCCGAAGGATTTAGCGGCGAAGCGGACGGCCTTGCCAACGCGTGTTGCATCGCTCGCCGACGCACCCGCATCCGTAACGCTCACTACGGTGCCATCAGCAAACCCGCGGATCACGAATGTCGCGGTCTTCCCGGCGATGCTGATTTCGGCGCCATCGTCCTTGCCCCATTCAGAACCTTTGCGGAGTTTTGAAATCTCGAACATGGCTACGTTTAACGCCACGTACAAGAACTGATCATCGTAGGCGACTTTTGCAAACACGGGAGCACCGCTCGCACTCCAGCGCGTAGCTTCGCGATCGAGGTTCAGCATCGCGCCGGGCCACTCGTCCCATCCGATCTCGCCATCGAGCACTGGAGGTTTAGGCACCCGCGCCGCGCTGAAGGGTGCGGTGCGCCGGGTTGGTGCAGGAACGGGTGGCATTGCGTCGTCAATCGTAAACGGCTTTGCTGATCCGGCCGTGCCGCTACCCTCGCGAAATATGGTGTTGCCAGACCAGCGCTTAATCGCTCCCGGCTGCGCAAACGAAATCTTGCCGGGAACAAACAGCGTGTTGCCCGTGAATGTGCAGTCGCCCGAGCGCTGGAATGACAGCATCATGTTCCCATCCGAGAAGAAGACATTGTCGCGAATGGTGATATTGCGTGCGATGTGGTTGTGTACAGGACGCTCCACGCCGATCGATACGTTCCGCTCGACAACGCAATCCTGTGCTCCTTCGTCGAGGTAGTAGGCGGAGACACCGTAGCCTTCGCCCATCTTCACGACGTCGCGCACCACGTTGCCGCGCAGGATGGTGTTTTTCATGCCGCCGTAGATAGCTCCGCCATCCTGCATCTCGCGCATGACACGGTAGATCAGGTTCTCCTCGATCAGGTGGCCGCTGCCGCCGCCGATAATACCGCTATAGGGCGTGTCGTGGATCTCGTTGCGGTAGATGTGGAAACCCTTTGCGACGGTCTCGCGGGGCCTATGGGTGACGGACAGCGCCACCGCGCTCGGATGATACACGCCCACGTGATGGATGTGGTTCCGAGCGATCAGTGTGTCGGAGCCGGTGCTGCGGATCCCGCAGGCCCCGGCGTCATGAACGTGGCAGTCGCGAATCTGACAATTGACGAGTTCGCGCGAGGCGATAGCCCTGGCCTCCGACGCTGCAGATCTCCAGTTTATCCAGAGCGCACTCACGGGCCCATTCCAGTTGAAGCGCGCCGTCGTAGGCCCCGGCTGCCGAATCCGCCCGGTTTGAGCGGCGTGGTTGTGGCCTGGATCCGCAGGCCGCGAACAGTGATCTTTTCCGCCGGGCTCTTCGCGGTGCCGGCGATTCCGATTACGCGCTCCAACACCGGCGCGATGACCTTGGCCTTCGTCATATCCTCACCCGGAAGCGGCCAGTAAACCACCTTGCCGGCCGAACGGTCCAGATACCATTGGCCTGGTCGCGTCATGCCCTCGCGCGTGTTGAAGATCACGTACTTCTTTACGCCGAAGGCGCCCGGCGGTGATTTCGCAGCTGGAGCGAAAATCAGCGCATGACGCTGAGGTGTCATTGCCGCTGACGCCGACCAACGACTCGTCCCACATGTGGTAAATGCGCACCTCGGCATTACGAACATCGAGGGTCGCAGGGACGTCCTTCGGATCGTAAAGCATCGTGTTGAGCTCCTGGGTGGTGGGCTTGCGCTCCCAGCCTCCGGCCACCGACGACAGCCACGGCACATCAAACTTGCTCTGATGAAGGAACGTCCCTGACTCTGGCGCGCGTGCGCGCTGCGGCATGCGATCGTTCACGACCAGTGCTCGAAAGTCCCATGCGCCCTCCTTCACTCCCGGCAAATCTGCGCACCAGAACTTCTCGCCGTCGCGCCGCCAGTTGCTCACGGTCCTGCCGCCATAGAGTGTGGACTTGCCGGCTTCCGCTGCCTCGATCGTCAAACCGTTATCGCGCGCATCGAGTTCCAGCGTCGTGGACAGGAAGTAATCTCCGGGCATCACGATAATGCGGTGCGGTCCGGTACCCGCTTTGCGGGCAGCATCCCGAGCGACGGCCAGCGTAGCCAGCGGACGATCGCGAGTTCCCCAAGCACTGTCGTTGCCTGCCGGCGCTATGTAGAAATCCGCGGCTAGGGATAACTGAGAAGTAAGCGTTGCCACAGCGATGAGTACAGCGAGTTTGGTCATGATTTGCACGCATTCCAGATATACACTATCGCGACGGAACGCATTTGCTCACGCGCGTGCCACTGTAGATTATTTCTTCGCCGAGAGTAAGTGCTCGTCCAACGCGATGACCTCTCCCTGTACGTCGGCCCCGATCAGCGCACTCGTGTGCCTGTAGGCAGCCGGGTCTCCCGTTGTGATGTGCACGGTTTTGCCCGGCGGCAGAGTCGCGGCCGTGAAACGATCCATTCAGACTATGCGCGATCAGATCGCTGACTGCGTCCGCGCAGGATACGAGCGTGACTGCATTATCGAGTACGCGGTCGACAACATGGCGCAGGAACGGATAGTGAGTACAGCCGAGAATCAGCGTGTCGATGTCGGGATGCTCCTTGAGGTAGTGCCGGACGAGCAGCTCCGCTTCATTGGAATCCACCAAACCTTCTTCTACCAGGTGGACCAGCATGGGACAAGCCTGCCCCCATGCTGTTAATCCGCGGGCCTGGAGTGCAGACTGATAAACCTGGGACGCGATGGTGGCCTTCGTTCCGATCACACCTACACAGCCGTTGCGGGTGGCACTGGCGGCCACTGCGACACTTGGTTCGATTACACCGCATACCGGTACGGGTGAGTGACGGATCAGTTCCGGCAGTGCTGCCGCGCATGCAGTGTTGCAGGCGACTACGATGTGGCTGGCGTTCTGCTGAAGCAGAAACTCCATGATCTGAAATGCGAAATCTCTCACCATTCCGGGCGGTTTGCGACCGTATGGGACTCGCGCGGTATCTGCGAAGTAGAGGAAATTAGAAGCGGGCAGTTTTTCGCGGAGAGCATTCAGCACCGTGAGCCCGCCAACGCCAGAATCGAAAACGCCAATCGGCGGAGTTAAATCAGGGAAAAAAGAAGACATGTTACTAATGACTGCAATGACAAAATTCAGCGGTCTCCGGCTTGAGTTTGCCGGCTAGATAAAACGAGACGATCGCTTCAGCCGGACCGACTGCCGCGACTGCAATTGGAGAAATCCCACCGGCCTTGAGCGCGTCCGCAGCACCGCGTCCCATGCCCAGGCAGAGCACGGTGTCGCAGCCTTTCAAAGACTCGGCCATCGCCGCATGATGATCCGGGGCGGATGGGTCGCCGATGTTGCAGGAGCCCTCCGCGTGGGAGTGGCACCCAGTATTCACCCTGCTCTCGCAGCCACTGATCTCTCCGTCTTCGACATCAAAAACCAGGAATGCCGAACTCCGGCCAAAATGCTCCGCCATGGAGAAGCCGTCGTTGGTAGGAACCGCAATTTTCATCACGTTACTATTCTCTCCCAGACGGCTTAACTCTAGTGTGGAAGGTGGGCTTGAATGACGGCCGATACCGCCGCACCCATGCTTTCGCTGGCTTCTCGTTTCCAGTGAAAGCCGTCACCGGCTGCGAGTTCAAGGTGTGGCGACGTGAGTTTATAAAGGTCGTTGATCGGTATCTTGAAATCGCGCATGACCTTCGCCGCGAGCGCGTTGTGCTCCAGGATGGTCGCGTTGATTTCCGGATCGAATTCTAGGGGCTTTCCTTTCACGGTGACGGGTGTGGTGCTGGCCCAGATCAGGGCGGCGCGCGGCGCATTGGTTCGCAGCGCCTCGACATACTTGCGCATTAGAGGTTCGAACTGGCCCTCGGGAATGCGGCCCTTGGCCCAGCCGTGCAGTCCGAGATTAAAGTGGATTACGTCATAGGGTCCGTTCGCAATCACCTTTTGGATGTACTCGGGCAAACCGCTGTGGGCCTGATTGTAAGGATTGATCCACGCATCGACATTCGCCTTACCCGCAAGGTTCTTGTAAACCGTGCTGCGGTATGCGCTCATTACTGAGTCGCCGATCAGGAGCACACGCGGAAGTTTTGCATCGGTGACCTCGGCCGGTTCTATGCGCCAGGGCGCAGCTTCCAGCCAGATTGCCTGTCCACCGCCGGCGCGCAGCGAAGCATCGATCACAGTTTTGGAATCGACCTCGCGCTTGGACATGCGTACGTCCTTGTCCTTCGCACCGTTCTCATAAAGATGCGCTATGAACTTCTGTCCGGCCGGAAGGAACGAGAGCGGGACCGCAATCTTGCGAGGCACTCCGTTGTTGATCGACCCCACGAACCAGTCCCTGCCGCTGCGGCGTGCGACTGTAATGAAGCGGCCGATCTGGCCATCGACTACTTTCGTGTCATCCCAGACGGTTGGGATGCGATCGAAAAACTCTACCTCGGGTTCGCCGTTATAACTCGCTGGGCGATCGTACCAATACATGAATTGGAAGGGACTGTAATAGACGGCGGCTAGGGCCAGTTGCTGTGCGCGCGTAGTTTTGATGCGGTCGTTGAAATAGCAGATGGTGTAATCGGCCGCGCCCGCGACAAAGCGTGTGAACGGCAACACGGTATTGTGATCCGGCGTGGGCATGGTTTCATTGCCCGCGATGCCCTCTTGAGTAAGCAGATTCGGAAGCGTACGGCTGACGCCGGTCGGGCGGTGCTCGTCGTGTATGTCGACCATCATCTTGTGCTTGCCGGCAAGTTCGACGGCATCATAAAGCCATTTCGTCCAGTACTGGCTGCCGACGTTGACGAAGCCGAACTTCATGCCTTTGACACCCCACTTTTCGTAGAGCGGCAGAATCGCACCGAGCTGTTTTTCGAGCGCCCGCCGATTCACGTATAGCAGCACTCCGATGCCTTGCTCCTTGCCGTAGTTGATGACTTCCTGCAAATCGAGCGGACCGCGACCGGGCGCAAGGTGTACTCCTGTGGCGTCCGATGCATCATCATATTCTGAGCCGTACCAGCCGGCGTCAAACTCGATGTACTGCAACTTGCGCTGTTTCGCGAAATCGATTAACTGCTTCGCGCCCGTGGTGGACATCGTAACCTCGCGCATGACCTTGCCGGACTTGATCCAGGAGGTGTCCTTGAATACCGACGGTTCGCTCAGGTTCAGCAACAGGTAATTGCGTTCGAGCAGATCGCCGGGCCGATCGCCTACGATCGCGGCTCTCCAGGGTGATGAGAACGGCGCGGTGCCCCAAACGTACGGCTTGCCGGCGGCTTCGGTGGGCATTTTGGAAACCCCACCAGGGTCGGGATAAGCTCCAGCCGTGGGGCCACCGGAAAGATCACTAAATAGCGTTCCGGGCTTGCCCGGCACGGGCGAGAACAGCATCCTGGCGTAATTGCGCAGTCCAGCCTCGACAAGCGCAACGTGCGTACCATCCGGATATTCAATAGCCAGCGGACGCTCGCATTGCGGCTGAATGTCCTTGGTCCACACGTTTTCAAACTGGCGCTGCGCGCCGTGTGTTTCCCAGGCTCGCGTGCCATCGGGAATATGAAATTCGCTTTGCTCGGACAGGATCACGAAGTCCGTCAACGCTTTCTGTTTGGGAATGGTGTAACGAAAGGCCGCGCCCTCGTTATACGCGCGGATTGAAATCTGTAACAGGCGTTGCGGCGCGACCTGTTCTTCCAGATCAATGACCGCCTCGCGATAGTTTTCTGGAATCGAACTTCGCTCGCCGTAGACCGGCTTCCAGCTTCCATTGCGTGTATCTTCACGAACTCCGCGAATGACGAGATTGGTCGAGAGTGGACCGGAGCCCTGCAACGTCAGCCCGAGGCGTGAATCGAGGATTACCGGTTTGCCGCGATAACTGACGCTATATGTCGGTGTATCTTTCATCACGAATTGGATCGCAACGTTGCCGTCGGGCGAGGTCACCGTGACAGCGGAACGCGGTTGGGCTGTTGCGATTGCGGTTGACAACGCGAGTAGAGACGGTGAAAAGTTGTTTCATTGTGGTCTATGCGATCAATTCGTCATTCACTGCGGTGCCGCCTTCCCGCATGCGGAAATAAGTGGCTGTGCCGTCTGGGTCGGGAAATTCCGTGAGCGTTAATTTCAGGTCCGGAGCGCTACCGGTCAGTGCCGGCTTGCTCCATGCGGCAACCTGGCAGGCCGTGCCATTCTTGCGCGCTAGTGCTACTGTTTACAGGTGCGGCAATGCTGCGTGTGTCGAGTGTGATCGCCTTTAAATCAACGGCGATCACGGCTGGGTTCAGCTTCGGATTGAGGCAGTACAGCACCGGACCGCGCATCACGGCCACGCGGCCTTGCTGAAGCTGTGTGCCGCGCACCAGTCGCCACGGCATTTGCATTTTCAATTCGATCACGTCGCCGCGCTTCCACGAGCGTTGCACTTCCGCAAAGCCGGGATTTGCGTTCGAGTGCGCCTTGCCGTTCACAGTAATGGTGGCGCTGTTGCACCAGCGCGGAATGCGCAGTTTCACCGGAAACTTCGCAGGCTTCGACGGATCGACATGAATCCGGACAGTGCCGGAATTCGGGTAGTCAGTTTCCTGCCGCAAGACCAGCTTGAGTCCCGCTGAGATTTCAGCTTCGGCACTTGATGCCGTGTAAAGGTTGACCGCGACACCGCCGTCAGCGACATAGTAAAGCATCGCGGGCAGATCTGAGATGATGCGCCGGAAATTATTCGGACAGCAGTAGGTGTCGGTCTTCCAATACACGCGCGGACCGTCGAAAGGAGCCCAATAGCGCAGGCGTCTGCCGTCGGGGGATTGCGCGGCGAACAGAGCGTTGTACATGGCGCGCTCCATCATGTCGCCATAGAGCGAGTCCGCGCGCATGCGCAGCAATTGATCGAGCCAGCGGATCAGGTAGCCTGTCGCGCATGTTTCAGTTAACTCGCCTTCGCCTGAGTGATCGGAATACCAGCATTCGCTCTTGCTCGCTGAACCCGTAATCAACAATCCATTTTCTTTGCGCAAGAAATTGAGAACCCGTGTGGATTGCGAGAGCAGCTTCGGATTTGCGTCGCGGTGATAGAACTCGAGTTGGGCCAGGCAGCGGCAGATATACGCGTAAGCATGGCCGTAGTAGGGCTCCTTGCGGCCCTGCACGATATCGAGATCCCAGCTTTCGAGTTTGACGTCCTGCGTGACCACATTCAAGTAGCGCGAGTCCTGAGTCTCGCGATGAATTGCGAGCATCGCGCGATCGAAGCCGGTCATAATCATCGCGAGGTGGATTTTGCTGTCGTCAACTGCTCCGGGCAATTTGCCGGCGAGATGGCGCACCATGTAGTCGGCCGCCTTGCGCGCGACTTCCAGCGAAGAACGCTCACCGAAAAAGCGGTAGTCCGCGACCAGAGCATAGACGATATACGAGAGTTCGTGAATGTCCCAGGCCTTCTTGATGCGACGTTCGGGGGCGAGCAGTCCGATGTATCCATCGGGTTCCTGGGTGCGTGCCAGAGCATCTATGGTGCGCTTCTTCAACGCCAGCATTGCCGGATCGCCGGAGTTGAACGCCAGGCGGACGATAGCATCGGTGAGCATTCCGACACCGATGAACTCGCCGCTTTGCTTTCTATTTACGAACGGAGCGAGAAAATCCTTCTCGACATCCAGGGCGAGAATGTTGCCACGGGCGGTGAGGTCGATGCGCTCACCAATGGCTCCAGCGACCTTCACACGATTCAGCGGGAGCGGCGTCCAGCGATCATGAAAAGGCGCTGTGGCGCCGTATGCCGAAGCCGGCAATAATACGGCGCCACAGCGCAGAAAACCACGACGATTCATGAACCTATTCTAGAAGGTGAAGCGCAGAGCAAGTTGCATGACGCGAGGTGTCAACGCGCCAATCACTTTGCCAAACCGCGTGTTCACCTGGTTGCCCTGCTGGTCAAAGCGTGCCGTGTTATCGACGGAGTTCCAGGACGCATGGTTGAAGATGTTGTAATTCTCCCATCGGAACTGAACGCTCTTGCCCTCACGGAAAAGCTTGAAGGTCTTGTAGAAAGACATGTCGAAGTTGATGCGGCCGGGGCCGCGGAATACGTCGTTAGGGGCGTTTCCGGGGAACACGCCGCGGACGGTCGGAGGCGCGAATGCGCTGGTATTGAACGTGCGGTCAGTGGTGCGTTCGCCATGGTCCAGCGTGGCCTTCTGGGTAACGAAGACGCGATTGTAATCGCCTCCGCCCATGAAGTCAGACAGGCTATAGGCAAGACCATAACCGATGTTCCATGGACGCCCGCTCTGAAGGGTTCCCGTGCCGTTGGCCTGCCAGTTGTCGAACAGGAATCGAACCGGCAAAACGTTCAGTTTCGAGCTGAGCTTCGGGATATCGTACATGTAGTTCATCGATACCGTGTGGGTCCTGTCGAAGTTCACCTTGCCGTAATTCAGGTGGTTATCAAAGTACGTCCCATACGCTTCGTAGTAGCCCATGGCTTTCGACCAGGTATAAGAGATCGCGTACTGCAGTCCTTTGGTGAAGCGGCGATTGAGCGACGTCTGCAGCGAGTGGTAATTGCTGTTTACTGTCTGCGGCACCGTTATTCCGGTGTAGCCCAGGTACGGCTGCAGGAAGTCGTCAGCCAAGTAACTGAGGGGGTTCGTATTGCTAGGTTCCTTGCTGGATGGCAGGAAACGCGTGCCCCATGGCAAAGCATTGAATTGGGTCTGGCGCGACATAAGTTGGCGCCCGAGCGTCGCCACATAAGCTACGTCGAGGATAGTTCCCTTCAGTAATGTACGTTGAATTCCGAAGCTATAACTCATGATCGTCGGGGTCTTAAGGTTCGGGTTCAGCGCGGTTACAGCGCGCGGGAAGACAACTCCGCTGGTTACGGCAAAGTCGTTGAGGTTGCCGTAGTAGAGATTGAATGTGTTCTGCGTATTCTGCACCGTTGCCTGCGAAATTCCAAGATTCGCGCGCGTGGTGTAAGCGATGCCGAAGCCGCCGCGAATGGCGGTCTTGCCGTTGCCCGTCAGATCGTACGCAAACCCGGCGCGCGGTCCGAAATGAATTCCGCGATTGTTGACGAAGCCGGTTGGCGCATCGTTAGCCGAAATCATGCCGTTGAGCACGGTCCCGGAATTGGGAACGATCGCGCCGATGTACGAAGCCGGGAAGAACACGCCGTTCAATGGATTCTGGGCGACTCTTTGATTACTGGTGTTCAGGGCCGGCCGAAACAGTACAACCGATTTTTTGGGATCGTATTGGCTCGGAATGAAGTTCTTGCCCGTAGGATTGCCTTCATGATACGGGGTGTAATATGTGAATCGCATGCCGTAATCGAGTGTGAGTCGTTTGGTGGCTTTCCACGTGTCCTGCACATACGATTCCACGTTCGTTCCACGGAAATGGAAGATGGGGTGGGTGTCGGTCTCGGAGTAGATCCGGAAGTTGCCGAGCAGCGCGTTGGCGTAGGCCCAATTAGCATCGTTGAGGTTGTTCGAGTCGCGACTGAAGTCCAGAGATCCTGCGAAGTTGCCGGTTAACGCGTTGTCTTTGCGAATGTACTCCCAGGTGAAACCGACCTTGACCGTATGAGTTCCGTGAATCTTGGAGATGCTCTCGTTCAGAGTCATCAGGGGCTCGCTGTCCTTCTGGGTGAGGTTCACCGGGGCGTGAGCGCCGCCGCTCCGGGGACGCCGCCGAAGGACATGGCCGGAACGAAATTGTTCGGGTTGTTTCCCGGGTAGAACTGAGCCAGCGGTACACCAAGCTTGGCTCTGCTGAGGCGCGACGGATCGTCAATTATCGCCTGGCGGAAGTACTGACGCCTGTAGCTGAGGTTGAGCTCATTCACCATGGTCGGGCTGAATGTATAAGACGAATTGAGATTTGTGTTGAGGGCCCGTTCTGCGTTGCTGGCCTTCAGCATGTTCCATCCCTGGCCGCCCGAAAAGTAACTCGGATCATTCACCGTCCAGAAACTGGCGCGGGCGAACATGCGCAACTTCGAGGTGGGCGCGTAGTCAACCTTGACCATGTTCAGGTAGGTATTGTGATACTGCGTATCCGAAAAGTTGTAGTTGTAATTGCCGCCGGATATGGCGCGATTCGTGAAGTTGGCGTCAGGGAACAAACTCAGCAGCGCTTGGCCGCGCGGATTCAGACGATCCTTGGGGATCACATTATTCGGGAACGGGACACGGTTGTTGGTAGGGTCCCAGATCGGAACTTGCCTGTTGTTCTGATCGACGGTTTGCGAGAAATCGCCTGCGCGTTCGAGCGTAGTCGGCATGGTGACTTGCACCAGCGGCCGCGGATATTTCGTCGGCCCGATATCCGAAGAGACGAAGAAGAACAGTTTGTCCTTCTTGCTGTTTACTTTCCCGGGCACATAAAGCGGCCCGCCGAGGGTGGCTCCGAACGTATTAAAGCGGTACTTTGCGCGAGCGACGTTGTTCACCTTGTTGATGTACGCATTCGCGTTCAGCGCTTCGTTCCGAAAATAGTAATACGCGGTGCCTTTGTAGTCGCGACTGCCCGATTTCGTAATGGTCTTGATGATCGCGCCGCCGTTGCGGCCATCTTCCGCGCGGTAGTTTGCGGTGGAGACTTTAACTTCAGCCACCGAGTCCATGGCGACCTGACTGTAACTGTAGTTCGGGTTGATGGCGCTGGCACCGGAGCCTCCGTCCACGTAAACTGAATTGCCACCCGCGGCGATGCCGTTGACGTTCGGGGTTAGCGTGAGCTGAAAAGCGTCGGTCTCAAAGAAGCGGTCGTCACCTACCATGCCCGGCAGTGTGTTCAACAAGGAGAGATAGTTGCGGCCGCGGCTCTGCATCGTATTCATCTGTTCGCCTGTGATCATCTGCGTGCGGTCGCTGCTTTCCACTTCAACTGCAGCTCCCTGGGACACGACTGTGACGCTTTCGGTAAGCGCTCCGACCTCGAGCTGCAACTTTCCGACTACCAGGCGTTCCGCCTGCGTGAGTACCAGGCCGGTTTTCTCGAAGCGCTTGAACCCGGCGACCTCGATCGAAATGGAATACTCGCCCGGCTGAACTGCGGTTAGCACGAACAATCCAACGCCGTCGGTGCTGAAGGGCCGCTGCTCTCCGGTGGCAATCTGGAGCAGTTTTCCTTTCGCGCCAGCGACGGCTAACCCGCCGGAGTCGATAACTGAACCGCTAATCACACCAGTTAGCGTCTGGGCGTGAAGACAGGCCGTTGCAAAGAGGGAAACAGCAAAAAGGCGAAGCGCACGAAACATACCTGGTTTCTCCTGAAGACTAATCTCTCCGGCACGACTACGTTAAAACGAAGCCGACCCCTGCCGGTCAGGATTACACTATCATCATTTAGTACCATCAGTAATGTTCCGAACAGTATTTCTCGCAGATCGCGGATCCCCTTTTCTTTGTTCACGTTCGGCCTTCTGATTAACGGTAACGTACTGTAATTTGTGATATACTCCTCACGCGATATGGAAAAGGTGCAGCACGAATCCACTGGTCCGAGTCTCAAAACGCCAAGTCCGGAATCGGTGCGCGAACATCTGGGCCGCCTTCTGGCCAGTCCACATTTCCGAACCAGTAAACGTTGCTGCGAGTTTCTTTCCTTTGTGGTGGAACGCTCCCTGGAGGGGCGTGAGCAGGAGATCAAAGAGCGCACGCTTGGAGTTGCGATCTTCGGCAGGCCTCAGAACTACGAAACCGCGGCCGACCCGATAGTCCGGGTCAAAGCCAATGAGGTTCGCAAACGCCTGGCGCAGTACTACCGTGAAACCGGCGTCAACGAACTTCTGCAAATCGAACTTCCGTCAGGTGCCTATCTTCCGGAATTCCATTGGGCCGGCTCGACGGTTCGAGAGCCTCTTGTTACTAAGATTGTAGAAAGCCCGTCCCGATCAGGGCGCTGGCTGACCTATATTCTGATTGTTGTAGTTTTGGCGGGAGCGACGGGGTTTTTCCTGAAATGGACGTCTCGCACTTCCGAACTCGACGAGTTCTGGGCCCCGTTCGTACACAACTCCGGGACACCCCTGATCTGTGTGGGCGTTGCTGAGAACTGGATGTTATCCAAGCGGCTAAAAACACTGATCAACAACATTCCTCCGGAAGGCACCCAGCCCACCAGCGTCGCTATCATGCCGGGCGAGGTGGCGCACCTGCTAAACCACCACATGTCACTCGGCAACCTGGAGTCTGTTCTAGCGCTCTCTACATTGCTGACAGCTAAAGGAAAGCCGTCGCAACTCCGTATGGGTGCAAGCTTGAGCATGGATGACATGCTGACTCATCCTGTGATTGCGATAGGAGCCTTCAACAATCAGTGGACGATCCGCCGAAATGCCGAGATGCGGTTCAGTTTCGAGGGCGATGGCACGGAGCAAGCCGCCCCGCTCTCAATCCGCGACCGTCTGAACCCCGAGCGCAAGTGGACCGTTACCGATCGCTTTCCGTGGAAGACGCAGCCTACGGATTACGCGATCATCTCGCGGCTATTCGATCCAGCCTCCGGGAACGTATTTATCACGATGGCGGGGATTAACAGTTTCGGAACGCAGGCGGCGGGAGAATTCCTCAGCAAGCCCCGTTACTGGAAGGAATTGGTTCAGACTGCACCGACTGGCTGGCAAAAGATGAACTTGCAGGTGGTGCTCGAAACCACCGTGGTTGGAACCACGCCCAGCGCGCCTCGTGTTCTTGCGACCCATTTCTGGTAACTTCTGACGACTACGATTTGGCCAGTCCCTCGGCGAGATCACGGTAAAACTGGTGCCGTTCGGGAGTAGTGGCCTGCGAGAACTGCGCTTCCAGAGTGTTCGCGTCTTCGCCCACAAGAATGTGCTCAGCCATGCGGAAGAGCACGTTATCTTCTTTGGAAATGTGCTGCCGAAGCATCTGTATATATGCGGTTGCGTTCTGCGCGACCTCGGTGATGGCTTCGGCTGAGCCGGATCCCGCGGCTTGCAGATTGCTACGTACAGCACCGAGGCACTTGCGCCCGAATTCATGATCGTGGAGCATGCAGCCGATCGGACCGTTTTGTTCGGGAACGCCGTGCAGTTTTAGCATGGGAAAAAGCGCGACCTCTTCCTTATAATGGTGGCAACCGTCGGCGAAGTTCGCGAAAAAGTCCAGCGCCTGCTCGAAAAACTGGACAGGAAAAGGTTGTTTCCCGAACTGGGCAACCTGGTTTTCCATTGCGGTAAGCACAGTTTCGATGACTCGGTGCTCTTGAACCAATTGACTGACTGGGTGCGTGGTGGCGATCATTTGTATCTCCTCAAGAGCCATTGTGGGCGACTGATTTGCATTCGGCAGTGACTGAAGTCACGATGAAGGGAGACCGGTGGCGAATCCAACCCTCTATCAGATCAATACGCGGGTTTGGTTGACCGAACGCTCCGCGCAGTTGGGCCGTCGAGCCACGCTGGACGACTTTCCCGATTCCGAACTCGACCGCTTTGCCGCACTTGGCTTCGACTGGCTATGGTTCCTTGGCGTCTGGCGAACGGGTGAGGCGGGTCGGCGCATATCACGCAGCAATCCGGAATGGCTCGAAGAGTATGCGCGCGTCTTGCCGGATTTGCGTGACAGCGATATCTGCGGATCCTGCTTCGCCGTAAGCAGTTACACCGTGAGCACGGAACTGGGTGGAAATGAAGCGCTGGCTCGTTTGCGCAATCGCGTGCGTCGGCGCGGCATGCGCGTCATGCTGGATTTCGTGCCGAACCACACGGCGCCGGATCATCACTGGGTGTATCAGCATCCGGAGTACTACGTACAAGCGGCTGACGGGAAACTCGAACTTGGCCGCGATCCGAATTTCCCCGGCTGGCCCGATACACTGCAGTTGAACTATGGGAATCCGGCGCTGCAGGATGCGATGCGTGCGGAACTGTCACGCATCGCAGCTATATGCGACGGTGTGCGCTGCGACATGGCGATGCTGTTGTTGCCGGACGTCTTCCAGCGTACGTGGGGTATTGCGATCCAACCGTTCTGGCCGGACGCGATCGCGGAATTGCGGCGCAAGCATCCAGGTTTCCTGTTGTTGGCGGAAGTGTACTGGGATCTCGAGTGGACCATGCTCCAGCAAGGCTTCGATTACGCCTACGATAAACGGTTGTACGACCGCTTGCGGGAAGGGCGTGCGCGTCCGGTACGGGATCACTTCTGTGCGGAAGCGGACTACCATCGCAGGATGGCGCGTTTTCTGGAGAATCACGATGAGCCGCGCGCCGCTGCGACGTTCCCGCGCGAGATGCACGAAGCGGCTGCCGTGCTGACGTTTCTGACACCGGGACTGCACTTCTTTCATGACGGACAATTCGAAGGCCGGCAGAAGCGTGTTCCAACGCATCTATGCCGTGCTCCGATCGAAGTCCCGGATAAGGAAATTCAGAAATTCTACGCGCGCCTGCTGTCGTGCCTACAACTCACCATTTTTGAGGATGGCTTATGGCAGCTGCTCGAATGTGTCCCGGCCTGGGATGGTAATCCAACGGCGGATGGATTTATCGCATTCGCGTGGCTCGGCAGCGATGGACGGCGTTTGCTGGTGACCGTGAATTATGCACCCAATCAAGGTCAATGTTATGTGCGTCTGCCGTTCGTTGACCTGCCCGGTCGGACCTGGTGTCTGCGCGATCTAATGGGTCCTGGGCGATACGAGCGTGACGGCAACGATCTGCAAGCACGCGGCCTTTACCTGGATATGCCCGCATGGGGCTATCATGTTTGGTCATGCGATTGACAACTGTACACTGTTGGCATACAGTGTACAGTGAATGGCCGAGCCTGCACGCATTCGCATCGATCTAAACTCCGGAATTCCGGCTGTCCGCCAGATCACCGATAACTTGCGCGTGCTGCTGGTGAACGGTACTCTTGCCGCCGGCTCAGTGCTTCCCTCCGTGCGCCGCCTCGCCATCGAAGCAGGCGTTCACTTCAACACCGTCAGTGAAGCCTATCGCCAGCTTGCGTCCGAGGGCTGGCTTGATCTGCAGCACGGGCGCGGTGCGACTGTCCTTGTGCGCTCGAAACCCGCTCCGGCAACGCGGGAACTTCTTGAGACTTTTCAGGGACGCCTGCATGCGTTAGTCGCGCAGATGCGTTCCGAGGGACTGAAGCCAGCGCGAATCGCGGTCGAATTGCGGCGCGTGGCGGAAGACTTAAACCGATGACCCAACTCCTACTCTGTCTGACCCATCTTTTGACCGGAGGACTTCTGTTCGCGCTGCCGAACCTGTCGCGCCGTAACCTGCTTTTTGCGGTGCCTGTAGCAGATGGATTCCGTTCCACGCCAGAGGGTCGCAAGAGCATCCTCGAATTCCGCAGAATTGTCGTAGCTATAGTGTTGCTGGGCGTACTCGCGTATCTGATCATGCCGGTGCGCGCATTGAACCTCGCGCCCCTGTGGCTCGAATTGTTGACTCTGCTGGGAGTGGGAATTGCGTTCTATCGCCAGCACAAGGCCTTACGTCCATTTGCCGTGGCCATTTCAGGACAGCGCGATGTGGACCTGACAACGGCCCCGGAACAGCTGCCTTCGTGGGCGTGGCTCGGCGTAGGCCCGTTGCTGATACTGCCGCTTGCAGCGGTGTTTCTGTATTTAAACTGGGACAGCATTCCGGCGCGATTCCCGATCCACTGGGGTGCTGATGGCCGTCCGAACGGCTGGTCGGTGCGCAATATTCGGGGAGTCTATGGGCCGTTGTTTATCGCTGCGCCTGTAAGTGTGTGGATCCTGGTGATGGGGCTGGCTGGATGGTTCGGGTCGCGGCGATCGCGCACGCGCCCCGTCATGCTGGGCGCTATGATTGCAACTGCAAATTTCATCGCAGGCGTGTTCGCCGCAGTGGCCGTCCGACCGTTGCTGGGTTTCCCGATCTGGATCATCCTCCTTGCCTCCATGGCTTTCTCGATCGGTCTGCTATTTGTGGTCGTCGGAAAATTCAATGAACCGGGCGATCCTCTTGAGCCTACGCCGAACGAGTGCTGGAAAGGCGGCGTGATCTATTACAATCCGCAGGACGCCGCGCTTTTCGTGGAAAAGCGTGACGGCATCGGCTACACCTTTAACTTTGCTAATAGATGGAGTTGGGCACTGCTTGGAAGCCTGCTGCTGATCTCCTTGGTGATACCGTTATGGATGGCTATATGAAAACGCTCACGAGACGCGAACTGCTCGGTACGCTCGCCGCAGCGCCGATGCTTGCTTCCGCCGCCGCTACCCGACGGCCAAACGTGATTTTTATTCTCACTGATGATCAGGGCTACGGCGATTTGGGGGCGCATGGAAATTCCGTAATCAAGACGCCCAACCTGGATCGACTGCATCGAGAAGGCGTGCGCTTCACGGAGTTCCACAATAGCCCGACCTGTTCGCCAACGCGCACTTGCCTGATGACCGGCCGGCACGAGTTCAAGTCCGGTGTCACGCATACGATCCTCGAGCGTGAACGCATGAGCCTGAAATCAACGACAATCGCCGAGGTGTTGAAATCGGCCGGGTATACGACCGGTATCTTTGGCAAGTGGCATCTGGGTGATGCCGCTCCGTATCAACCGAATAATCGCGGTTTCGATGAAGTCTTCATACACGGCTGCGGCGGCATCGGTCAGGCCTACCCCGGAACGTGCTCTGATGCACCCGGGAACACGTATTTTAGTCCAGCGATTTTGCACAACGGCGTTTTCGAAAAAACCGACGGCTATTGTACCGACGTGTTTTTCGATCAAGGATTGAAGTGGATCGATGCAA
Organism: Bryobacteraceae bacterium; assembly: GCA_963793625.1. Classification (GTDB taxonomy): domain Bacteria; phylum Acidobacteriota; class Terriglobia; order Bryobacterales; family Bryobacteraceae. The sequence goes on from CAWCAT010000005.1 coordinate 38,345, forward strand.
AGCGGAAATCAACGACACCGTTTTTTGCCTACATCACCACCAATGCGCCGCATCTTCCCCTACAGGTCCCAGACAAATATCAGCAGATGTACAAGGATCTGGATGAACGCACGGCGAAGTATTTCGGCATGGTTACGAATATCGATGAAAACGTCGGTAAGCTGCTCGCGAGCCTGAAGAAATGGGACCTGGAGCGCGATACGCTCGTGATCTTTATGAGCGACAACGGTGGTACTGGCGGCGTCAAGGTATTCAACGACGGCATGCGCGGGCAGAAAGGCACACCGTATCGAGGCGGCACCAGGGCGATCGCCTTGTTCCGCTGGGCCGGCACACTGAAGCCGTCTGACGCGAGCCAACTCGCTGCTCATATCGATATTTTTCCGACGCTTGCGGAACTCGCCGGTGCGAAAATCCCGAGCGGCATTTCGCTCGATGGACGCAGTCTGGTTCCTGCGTTGCGAAATCCTGCGGTCGCGTGGCCGGATCGCAATCTCTTCACTCACGTGGGGCGCTGGGAGCGCGGTAAAGCCGCGGAATCCAAATACGCCAAGTGCCGCGTGCGCAACAGCCGCTTTAGCATGGTGAGCATGGGTCCGGACAAGCGCTGGGAACTTTTCGATTTGAAGAACGATCCGGGCGAGAAAACTAATGTCGCGGCGCAGTTTCCGGACGTGGTCCAGAAACTCGATGCGGCCTACGACAAGTGGTGGGCGGAAGTCCTGCCGTGCATGGAAAACGAAGACGCCGTGCCGCCGAAATCCAGCCCGTACCAGGATTTATATCGCAAACAGTTTGGTGGTGTGTGACCTAAGTCACTGTAGCTTCAGCATCCGATTGCTATTCTGAGCCGCAGGGCACGAGTTCAGAACAATAAAAGGATTGCACTAATGAAGAAACTGTGGATCAGTTTTGCGGTTGTATTTTGTTTATCTTTCGGCATTCTAGGATGGATCGGCACACGGATCTATCAGGAAATGCCACCGATTCCGGATCACGTTGTGACCACTACCGGAACCGTCGTAATCCCCAGCGGCGATATCGGCCGCGGCCAAAATGTTTGGCAATCTTTGGGCGGTATGCAGGTCGGTTCCATCTGGGGACATGGCAGTTATGTCGCTCCCGACTGGACTGCGGATTGGCTGCACCGTGAAGCGATGTTCGTGCTTAACGAGTGGGCCGGCAAAGAAAACGGCAAAGCTTACGAGCAGCTAGGGCCGGAAGACAAGGCGAAACTGCGTGGGCGCCTGACGGAGCTCTTTCGAACAAATACCTACGACACCGCGACCAATACGATTCGCATAGATCCGGTGCGGGCGCGTGCCTTCGAAGCATGCCTCGAGCATTTCGCCGGCGTCTTCATTAATGGCAACGCAAATTACGCGATTCCGGCGGGCAGCGTAAGAAGTCCGGAACGCATGCGCCAGTTCGCATCCTTTATGTTCTGGACTTCATGGTCCGCTTCGACCAAACGTCCGAATGACGTCATCACTTACACCAACAACTGGCCGCACGAGCCGCTGATCGGTAACATCCCGACAGGCGAGAACGTGATGTGGACCGGCGTGAGCATCATCATGTTGCTCGCCGGCATTTGCGCAATGGTCTGGTGGTATGCCTCGGAGAAGCGCGAAGAAGCGCCTACGAAAACTCCCGGCCACGGATCCGCTTGCTAACTGGACCGCGACGCCTTCACAGCGCGCGACCTTCAAATATTTCTGGGTGGTCTCGCTGTTAATGCTGATGCAGATGCTGGTGGGCGTCGTGACAGCGCACTATGGCGTGGAAGGCGACGGATTCTACGGAATCAAGCTGTCGGATTATCTGCCGTACACCGTCTCGCGAACCTGGCACGTGCAGCTTGGAATTTTCTGGATCGCGACGGCCTGGCTCGCCGCCGGATTGTTCATCGGACCCCTCGTGAGCGGCCATGAACCGAAAGGACAGCGCTTCGGTGTGAACGTGCTGTTCGGCGCGTTGCTTGTCGTAGTCGGTGGTTCCATGACTGGCGAGTGGCTGAGCGTGATGAACAAGCTTTCTGACTCGAACTCGTTCTTGTTTGGCCATCAGGGTTATGAATACGTCGACCTTGGCCGCTTCTGGCAAGTTCTGCTTTTCGGCGGATTGCTTATCTGGTTATTCCTGGTGGTGCGCTCGGTCCGTCCCGCGCTGAAGACTGCGGGAGATCAGCGGCAATTGCTGTGGCTGTTCCTCATGTCGTCGGCCGCGATCGGTCTTTTCTATGGCGCGGGTTTGACGTGGGGACAACACACCCATCTTTCCATCGTCGAGTACTGGCGCTGGTGGGTAGTCCATCTTTGGGTGGAAGGCTTCTTCGAAGTGTTCGCTACCACTGTAATCGCGTTCTTCTTCACGCGCCTTGGGCTGATCAAGCCCGGGCTGGCGGCCAAGGCGGCGCTGCTTTCGGCGACGATATTTCTGGCGGGCGGCATCATCGGCACGTGCCATCACCTCTACTTCTCAGGCACGCCGACCGTGGCGCTGGCGTGGGGTTCCGTGTTCAGTGCGCTCGAAGTAGTGCCGCTGACGATGGTCGGTTTCTCTGCGCTGGATGATCTGCGGCGCGGCAGGCTTACCGTTTGGGGTCAACGCTACCGCTGGCCGGTAAACTTCTTCGTGGCCGTCGCGTTCTGGAACATGGTGGGCGCGGGATTGTTCGGCTTCATGATCAATCCGCCGATCGCGCTGTACTTCATGCAGGGGTTGAATACGACTCCGCTGCATGGCCACGCGGCGCTGTTCGGAGTGTACGGAATGCTCGGCATCGGTTTGATGCTGGTCTGCCTGCGCGCTATGAATCCGGATAGCGTGTGGAAAGAGAACTGGTTGAAGACTGCATTCTGGGGCATGAACATCGGCCTGATGGCGATGTGTGTCCTGAGCCTTCTGCCGGTCGGTTTGATGCAGACCTGGGCCTCTGTTGATCACGGTTACTGGTACGCGCGCAGCACGGAGTTTCTGGGTACGCCACTGATGCAGAAGCTGCGTTGGATGCGTGCTCCCGGGGACACGATCTTCGCATTGGGCGCCGCGGTACTGGTCGCCTTCGTATTCACAACCCGGTTCCGCAAGAGCGGCAAATCGAGCGCTCGGTCTGAAGAATCCAAGACACTAGTTGGCGTCTAACTTACTCCAAAGGGCCGTACCAGAACGGGTTATTATTGAACGCATGAGAGGCATTCAATGAGAACCCACTTCTGGCTGCGGCCCACTGTTTTGATCTTGGCGCTTACCGCGTGCGCCGGTTTTGCGTTGGCTGAAGTTGCAGATCGCACCGACGCCGGTTTCACCCTTAAGTACGCAGTTACAATCACGGCACCCCCTGAGCAGGCATTCAGTAAGATTATTGACATCGCTAAGTGGTGGGCTTCAGACCACACCTACTCGGGCGATGCAAGCAATCTTTCGATAGAAGCGAAGCCAGGCGGCTGCTTCTGCGAACGCCTGTCGAATGGCGGTGGCGTCGAGCACATGCGGGTCGTTAACGTAATTCCGGGACAGACCCTTCGCATGGCTGGAGGGGTTGGACCGCTTCAGTCCCTCGGAGTTGCGGGCAGCCTCAGCTTTGATATTGCGAAAGGCAAAACGAGCACCACACTAACAATGATTTATCGGGTTGGTGGATACTTTCCGGGAGGAACTCAGAGCCTGGTGGCCCCGGTAAACAACGTGTTTGGCCAGCAGTTCAAGCGCCTCGCAAACTATCTTGAGCGTGGCTCTCCGACGCTGGAACCGAAGAGTTGAGCAGCGTTTCTGCTAAAATTTGTTTCCAAGGGCCCTGTTAAGAAATAGCGCCGGAACCGGAACAAATGAAGCGAAATATTATCGATCTTAGTGACCGCGTTGCTGTAGTTGTTGGTGGTACTTCAGGCTTAGGGCGTGTTCTTGCATTAGGGCTCGCGGAGTGCGGTGCACATGTCGTTCCCACGGGGCGGCGTGGTGAGCTGGTCGCCTCCGTCTGCGCGGAAGTTCGTGCGCTCGGGCGCGATACCGTCGAGCACCCGGTCAACGTTTCCAGTCGTGAGCGCGTGGATGCTCTACGTGATGCTGTGCTCGCACATTTTGGCTGTGTAGATATCCTGATCAATGCCGCAGGCAAGATCAGCCGTAAGCCGACCGAGCAGGTTACTGAAAAAGAGTGGAGCGATATCATGGATGCGAATCTGACCGGCACCCTGCGTGCTTGTCAGTCGTTTCACGCTACGCTGAAAGCCAAATCGCGTGGACGCATCATTAACGTCGCGTCGCTTACTTCCTTCGTCGCATTGCATGAAGTGGCTGCGTACGGCGTTTCGAAGTCCGGCGTGCTTGCGTTAACCCGCTCACTAGGCGGAGAATGGGCGCGCCACGGCATCAACGTAAATGCGCTAGTTCCTGGCGTATTCCGAACGGAGTTGAATGCCAAGCTGCTAGATGACACCGCGCGCGGTCGCGAACTGCTCTTGCGTACTCCGATGCGCCGCTTTGGAAATCCAGAGGAACTGATCGGCGCCGCCGCGTTCCTGGCCTCCGATGCCGCGAGTTTCATAACCGGGCAGAGCATTGTGGTGGACGGCGGCTTCCTGTCATCGGGCGTGAATACTTAACGCGATAAGGTGGCCGCAATAAGGGGACAGACGGAACGTTCCCTCATTCGCCATTGGGGGAACGTTCCGTCTGTCCCCTTATTGTTTCCGTGTTGTTTTTAGCGCGTCGAGGTTTCGCTGCGCCGGCCGGCAATGAAGTCGAGCAGCAGCGAGTTCCCCTTATAGCGGATTGTGTAGCGACCGACGCCCCACTGAGCGCGGCAATATGAATTATCGAACCTGTCGTAGCCGCTTGTGACGACCGGCTTGCCGTCGATTGTAAATGATGCGTCCCAGGACACGTCTGCCGCTCCGATGCCAGGCGCATCATAGTGCACTGCGAGTTCATCAACAGTCACTCTGGCGGCGGCGAGCTTCTCCACCCACGCCTGGAACGGGCCATCCACTGCAACACGGCCCATTTGGCAGATCCAGACATTCTTGCGGCCGTCCGCGATTAAGCCTTCGCCGCCCAGCACGCCATCTTTCGACCACCGCACCGGCGCTTGAGAACGTAGTGCGACGAAGCCATCGCCCTTACGGCCGAACACCCAGCCATTCTTTTCGACGACCTCGTCGTACGCAGCGCGTCGAAACACCGCGACTGTGAAGCCGACAGGCAACTCTTCGGAAGGTGCAGGCGATGGCATTGCGTTGCCACTCGCATCGGGCGGAATAATGGTTTTCGGACCGGGCGGCGCTTTCGACGGAATGTTGTACATCGCAATCAGCAAATTTTTGTGCTGCACGGCCTTGGGATAACGGCCCACCCAGTATTTGCTCGATACGCTCGGGTTGAGCGTGAATACGATATTATCGGGGCCCAGTGTAGCCTGCCAGATGTGCTGCTGATAACCGGTTTTGCCCTTGCGGTAATCCTGCGCGGCGGACAGCTGATAATCCGGTGTGCGGTAAGTTATCTTGTCAACCTGCTGCAATGTGGTGCGATCGAGTTCTTCAGCGACAACGCCCATCTGTTCGAGTTCCTTGTAGGTCCCGAGTACGGCTTCCATATAGGGACGAATCACAACGTCGAAGCGGTGCAGGTTGAAGCGCCTGATCAGCTTGAGGCTTTGCTCTGTCAAAGCGCGACTGTTCAGGCGGCCGGAATCGAACATCAGCCAATGTTCGTCGGGATCCTCGAAGCGCAGCCCTAGTACTACTGTGTTATAAACAAACACTTTGATGTAGAATTGTTTTGTGGGGACACGCCTTTCAGCGCCAGGCCCACAGCAGAAGCGTTTCGCGGCGTATATGGAGGGCCTGGCGAATGCCGCGGGACACAGCGACCGGGAAGTTCCGTTGAAGAACTACTGCACGGGATTGTTGTTACCGGGCGATCGTAAAAGCGTTGAACCGATGGCGGCACGCTTGGCGCCCAATCGCGTCCGGCGAATGCATCAGTCTTTACATCATTTGGTCGCCGATGCGCCATGGAAGGATGAAGCGATTCTGGAGCAGGTTCGGAGTCAGGTGTTGCCTGCCATGCAGAAGAACGGCCCCGTCGTGGGGTGGATTGTCGATGACACTGGGTTTCCGAAGAAGGGGAATCACTCCGTAGGAGTGGCTCGGCAGTATTGCGGACAAGTGGGGAAACAGGATAACTGTCGCGTGGCGGTGAGTTTGTCGGTGAGCACCTGGAGTTCGAGTCTGCCGATTGGATGGCGCTTATATCTGCCGGAAATATGGTCCAGCGATGCCGGGCGGCGGAGCAAAGTCGGCGTTCCCGAAGAAGTGGAATTCAGAACCAAGCCGCAGATCGCCTTGGAGCAGATCCGGCAAGCTGTGAAGCAGCAGGTTCCGACCGGGGTGGTTTTGGCCGACGCGGGCTATGGGGTGGACACACGGTTCCGCGCTGGTATTGACGAATTGGGATTGTCATATGTTGTCGGCATTCAGTCTTCGGTAACCATCTGGGCGCCTGGCCGACAACCCTTGCCCGCCAAATCCCGGCAGACAATGGGGCGTCCGCCGAAACTACTGCAACGCACCGCCGAGCATCAACCCGTTTCAGTGAAGCAGTTGGCGTTAGGGTTGCCGTTCGGGACCTTCAAAAGTATCGGCTGGCGCGAAGGGACCCAGCGGACCTTGCGCTCACGCTTTGCTGCCGTCCGGATTCGCGTCGCCCATCGGGATTACGAAAGAGCCGAACCGCACCCCGAGCAATGGCTGCTCATTGAATGGCCGAAGGGCGAATCGGAGCCGACCAAATACTGGCTGTTGACGCTTCCGCCGACAACGAAGCTGAAGGACTTGGTAAAGATCGCCAAACACCGCTGGATCATCGAGCGTGACTATGAGGAACTAAAGCAGGAATTGGGCCTTGGTCATTATGAAGGTCGAAGCTGGCGCGGATTTCATCACCATGCCACATTGTGCATCGCAGCTTATGGGTTCCTGGTAGCCGAGCGGAACCGTTTTTCCCCCTCAGCCCGTGCCGGAAATGTTGGACTATCAGCACCCGCCCCAATACCGGACTTCCACCCGCGTGGCTCGCCGCGTTCGCCCCGAACGTCATAATCCGCGCTCGATCGCAACACTGAGAGCGATAATTGCTCGGCACTTGCTCGGGCAACTGTCTCACTGTCCCTTTTGTGGGTCGCGCCCGGCGTGATCCTCGGCGTCAATATCCGCGTCGAGAACACAGGATGCCGGGCGTGAATGGTTCGGCGCCGTCCGCCAGTTACCCTCCAGTAACTTCACCTTACTGAGTTTCTCTAAAACGACGCAGCGCCAGTTTGCCGCTGAACCCGTCGGCTGGAGGCCGCGCTCACTTTCTCCGCCGTATTGATAGCACAGCACACGAAGTCGCCCAGCTCTATTCCGGCCCAGTCGGTGCGGACAAAACAGTCGCCGGCGCTCATGATAGGTCGCTTCAATCGGTCGCCGGCCCGCCACCGCAGTCCAGATCAGCCGGTAAATGTCATCAACTGTCTGGATCTTCGCTTCAACAACACTCATCTCCCTTCACGATAACCCCTCGTGCCATTATCCTCAACACCTGCAATCATTTATAACACAGTAGTACTAGAATCCGGTTAGCGCGCTATCAACCAAATCCCACCTCTCCAAGTAGTCCTTCTGCTCGCCCGCAGTAATCCACATCATGAATCTCTTCCGGTCAAACCCATCATTCATCTGCTCATGAACGAGCACCTGATGGATCGCTCACCAGCAAGTCGAGACTATGCACGTTTGCTCGTGGAATGGCCACAACGAGACCACGGCCGAGAGCTGATGAGCGACGTAGAACTCTCCGGCGGCAGCGGTGATCGCAGTTGGACGGGTTGGCTGGCTTGCGGTCTGAGTTGGACTATTGACGTTATTCATCGTGTGTGTCCGAGTTGTCGGAAGGGCGTGGATGAACCAACGCAGATATTATTGTCAACCCTTCACAGGTTGCCGCGACCGGTGGCCCACCAGCGACCCGACGACGCTTCTTGAGCCCTTCTGAGCATGGCTTGAGCCGGCTCAACGTCGGACGAAACCCACTTTGGGGGTGAACCCGTCCAGAAGAAGGAGAGAATCGCAGTCATGACTAGAAGAGCAGTCGTCGGCAGCTTCGTTGCTGGCATCCTGCTGACCAGCGCATCAGCCTAAGGCCAGAAGCGCGATGAGATCCGAGACCGGCAAGGCAGGCTGATCGGCACTATTGTCTATCAACGGGATGGCGTGCGGGAGGCGAGGGACCGTCAGTGGCGGCTCCTCGGCACCTACAATCTGAAGGCGATCGAGACTCGGGATCGCCTCGGCAAGCTGCTGACGAAGGGCGATTCGCTTTCAGCGTTGCTCGTCAGCGGCAACGCCTCTGCCCTTACGAGGCACTGACCCGAGAGTTGCAAACATTCTGCAAACGGACTCCTCACTTCTGGCCGGTTTTCGATGGGACAAGACGGTATCAACCCCGAAGGCCATCCAAACAGTATCAATCACTTGGGTATTCAACGGGTCGGGTTGGGACGACTGGCCACGCACTCGAAAACCGTTGAACCTTTACGGGTTCCGTGGGTTCGAATCCCACCCTCACCGCCATCTAATCAATAGCTTAGGCCATCTTTTGAAATAAGCTCCACGAGCTATCGCGACGGTACCTGCAAACATTCTGCAAACGGCATCCATGGTTCACGATGGGATGAGAAGGTACCAGACGACATCCGGCCGAATCACTTTTGATTTTATGCGTGAGGAATTCGCCGAGCCTCAATTGCTTTTCGGAGTGCGGTATCGATTTTCTGCGCAGCATCCTCTTGCATGCCCGGAAGCACATGAGAGTAGGTGTCGAGCGTGATTCCGACCGCGCTGTGCCCCAACCGCTCGGAAACAATCTTGGGACTGATACCAGCGCGAAGCAATTGAGAGGCGTGAGTATGCCTGAGGTCGTGAAACCGCAGTTTCACTCCAATCCGCTTAGTGAATTTGAAGTACAGTGCGGTGAATGACTCCGGTTTCCAGATGTCGCGATCGGTCGTGCTCAAGACCAGATCGTTGTTCTTGTAGGCCGGTCCGAGAAGCGCTTTCTGTCGTTCCTGCTGGGTGCGGTGGGCACAAAGCGCCTCAACCGCCAAGGGTGGGAGTGCGATCATGCGCCTTCCTCTTGCAGTCTTCGGCTCTTTGAACCGCAGCCCTTCATTGGTCTCCTCCAAGGACGGCGTTACTGAAAGAACGCTCTTCTCCAGATCGACATCACGCCAGCGGAACGCAAGAATTTCTCCTCTACGCATTCGTGTAATCACCGCGAGCAAGATGGGCATGTATAAACGTGTGCCCTGAGCAGCTTCAAGGAGCCAGGCAGTTTCGCTCTCGTTGAGCGCCTTCATCTCCTTTCGCTCCGGCCTGGGTGGATCAACCGCGTCTGCCGGATTGCGAGCGAGCAGTTGCCATTTGACGGCCTGATGTAGGGCTTCGCGCAGAATGCGGTGGTGATGAAGAACCGTCTGTGCCGATAATCCCCCAGATCCATCGAGGCGACCCGATGCTAGCGACCTTGCATAGTACGTCTGAATTTGAATCGGTGTTAGCTTCGGCATGAGCAGGTTACCAAAGGCAGGATTGAGGTGACGACGCACGATTTCTTCATAGCGCTCGAATGTCTTAGCTGAAACCTTCGTTTTGGCAGCTTCGAGCCACTTGGTGAGGAACTCGGTCATCGTGAGTTTCGAGGGCTCGATATAAAATCCAGTGTCCAAGGAATGTAAAAGCTCAGAGAGTTATTTCTCCGCCTGCTTCTTCGTCCCATTGACGGTGTGCCACTTTTGTCGGCGCTTCCCACCTTCGGCTCTTTCGAGTTCGATGACCACAGCCCATGACTGCTTGCCACGCTTTCGAACGTGCCCCTTCATTCTTGACCTCTCGATTGAATGGCTCGCTGTTGCCTTCGGCTATCTCCCAAGAGGTGCCTCACCTTGTTTTCAGATAAGCCCATTCTGTCGGCGATTTCATGGTACGGTGATCCGGCTGCTCTCAATCGCCAGGCGGCCTTCGTTAATTCCTTTTCCTCATTGGATTTCTCGGACTTGCCGTATTTCGCCCTACATCGCGAATTGCAGAATTTGTTCTCCGAGCGGACTCCTCGTTTTCGATCTATCCACTCCCTGCAATAATTGCATTGGAAGAAAGTCGTCTTCCTCTCAATTGCGTCTGAAAACTGAAGCCAAAGCGCACCAAGCAGGTCCCGTGGTCTGGCGGTGACAACTAAGTTCTCGTAATCAGAAGTAGGAGCGAGAACGGTTTCCACTTTCAAAACCCTCAGCTTTTCATTAACCACGCTCAGCAGGTAAGCCAGAAGGGCTCGCTTTGATCCGCCACGTCCGCCGATTTTGCTCCAGAGCGATGGAGAATCGGGAGTTGCAATCCGATCACCATGCAAATCCGTCAGTTCCCGGATCTCAGGAACGGAGCAATTTATCATAATGGAGGCGCTATCTCGCTTAACAAGCGCATCTGCGCTGTTTCCACTTCTCCCTATTGCGGTTTCCCAAACGAAGATGGCGGCCCGAAGTTCGCGAATGTTAGAGAACCAGATCTCGAGGGACTCACCGCGAATGATTGCGCCCACGGTTGCCTCTTCGTCCTCAAACTCCGCCTCTACATGTCCAAGCATTCCCCATATTGAAGCGAACTCCTTAATGTGATCGGAGCCTGAGTTGAGGTCAGCAAATCTCCGGAACAAAGCAGTATTGACGGCATCTGGCGAATAGCGCTTCTCCGAGTCTCGGGGATTCCTGCGGAATACTGCGGCTTCGAGGGGCTCGCCATCCATCGGCGTCGCATCACGGACTTCATAGCCACCCTCTGATACATGCCACTCGAATTGAACTGTGTCCTTTAATATTTTTTCATCCGATTTCTCAAACGCCGATCGCTAGGACTCCAATTAATCGTAACAGTTCGCTCAATTGGTTTTTGTTAGCTCTACGTTTAACACGAAGCATGAAGATCGTCCATACAGTGGCACAGACAGCATCGCTCCTTGGCCTCAGTCGTAACGCCACATACGACGCCATCCGGCGCAAGGAGATTCCCTCAGTCAAATTTGGTCGTCGCATTGTTGTGCCTGCGGCGGCTCTTCAAAAAATACTCAACCCCACGCCGAGCGTGGAGAAAGCGGGATCAACTAAATGAGTCTCCATTACACTTCCCCTGCCCAGAGTGGCATGGTGCCGCCTACTGTCACTGTGGTCCGGCACTACAGTACGGGTACCGGCGCATTTTTGACAGTCATCTTCCCTGGAGGACTTCAAATCGACAGTATCTGGATCACGACAACGACGGAGAGTCCTCGTCGTGTGTCGCTGCCGTCGCGCACTTATCAAACACGAGATGGGCGTAAGGCATATGCTTCGATTCTGGAGTTCACGACTCCGGAGGCACACGCGGAATTTGAGCGTCAGATTGTAGCTGCATTCAATCGATATCTCGGAACGTCGCCCAGTCAGAGCGTCGGCACACAGGAGGCACAAAGTGCCCACTAACAATACCAGTGCCAACCACCGCTTCAGTGGCTTTCAGGCTCGACCCCCCAGCAGCGGCCATGGGCTCGACGAAAGAAGGGAGGGCGCAAGCCTCTAGCTTAGAGGCAGCGTAAAAGGGGAGCCTCAGTAGAGACTCCCCTTTTATTGGAGAAATATCATGTCCCAAAACATCAAGTTTTATTTCGACAACACTAGCAGCCTTGTGAAGACGCTGGACCGTTATAAGGGGCCCCCGTACGGGCGCGTCCCCCGCTCGCTGGCTCGGCTGCCGATCTGGTTCGCAACTGAGTCCTACCAGGAATCGCCGAACTCCCAATCATTACCTACCAAAGTGCGGTATTCGCCTGTCTCGCTCTCGCCATTGCGGAGTGAAGAGGTCAGCGACTATAGCACCTTTAACACCGCACTGGAGGCTATTCAGGACCACTTCTGGCTGAATGGTCTCGGGATTCGCTTTGCACCACCACTGCTCACAATCGTTATCGAGAATTGCGTTCGTCGGGGCAAGGTCGAGAAATCTGTCCGAGACTTGACCAAGCGGATCGGGGGGTACTGGGAAATCACGGCTCGCCTTACCGATATTCAAGGCATTGTGAGAACGGAACTGCAACCACTGTGCCACCACGGACGAGTTACCAGTCATCACATTTGGCTGTTCTCCGAGGGACTTTTGAACATGACTGGTCGCGCGGTCCGTGGGCGCGCCGGAGATCCAATGTTGGCAGACCCGCTCGAAATCGAGCGCTTGTTCAAAAGGATTAGCACCTAGTACTACTGTGTTATAAATGATTGCAGGTGTTGAGGATAGTGGCACGAGGGGTTATCGTGAAGGGAGATGAGTGTTGTTGAAGCGAAGATCCAGACAGTTGATGACATTTACCGGCTGATCTGGACTGCGGTGGCGGGCCGGCGACCGATTGAAGCGACCTATCATGAGCGCCGGCGACTGTTTTGTCCGCACCGACTGGTCCGGAATAGAGCTGGGCGACTTCGTGTGCTGTGCTATCAATACGGCGGAGAAAGTGAGCGCGGCCTCCAGCCGACGGGTTCAGCGGCAAACTGGCGCTGCGTCGTTTTAGAGAAACTCAGTAAGGTGAAGTTACTGGAGGGTAACTGGCGGACGGCGCCGAACCATTCACGCCCGGCATCCTGTGTTCTCGACGCGGATATTGACGCCGAGGATCACGCCGGGCGCGACCCACAAAAGGGACAGTGAGACAGTTGCCCGAGCAAGTGCCGAGCAATTATCGCTCTCAGTGTTGCGATCGAGCGCGGATTATGACGTTCGGGGCGAACGCGGCGAGCCACGCGGGTGGAAGTCCGGTATTGGGGCGGGTGCTGATAGTCCAACATTTCCGGCACGGGCTGAGGGGGAAAAACGGTTCCGCTCGGCTACCAGGAACCCATAAGCTGCGATGCACAATGTGGCATGGTGATGAAATCCGCGCCAGCTTCGACCTTCATAATGACCAAGGCCCAATTCCTGCTTTAGTTCCTCATAGTCACGCTCGATGATCCAGCGGTGTTTGGCGATCTTTACCAAGTCCTTCAGCTTCGTTGTCGGCGGAAGCGTCGACAGCCAGTATTTGGTCGGCTCCGATTCGCCCTTCGGCCATTCAATGAGCAGCCATTGCTCGGGGTGCGGTTCGGCTCTTTCGTAATCCCGATGGGCGACGCGAATCCGGACGGCAGCAAAGCGTGAGCGCAAGGTCCGCTGGGTCCCTTCGCGCCAGCCGATACTTTTGAAGGTCCCGAACGGCAACCCTAACGCCAACTGCTTCACTGAAACGGGTTGATGCTCGGCGGTGCGTTGCAGTAGTTTCGGCGGACGCCCCATTGTCTGCCGGGATTTGGCGGGCAAGGGTTGTCGGCCAGGCGCCCAGATGGTTACCGAAGACTGAATGCCGACAACATATGACAATCCCAATTCGTCAATACCAGCGCGGAACCGTGTGTCCACCCCATAGCCCGCGTCGGCCAAAACCACCCCGGTCGGAACCTGCTGCTTCACAGCTTGCCGGATCTGCTCCAAGGCGATCTGCGGCTTGGTTCTGAATTCCACTTCTTCGGGAACGCCGACTTTGCTCCGCCGCCCGGCATCGCTGGACCATATTTCCGGCAGATATAAGCGCCATCCAATCGGCAGACTCGAACTCCAGGTGCTCACCGACAAACTCACCGCCACGCGACAGTTATCCTGTTTCCCCACTTGTCCGCAATACTGCCGAGCCACTCCTACGGAGTGATTCCCCTTCTTCGGAAACCCAGTGTCATCGACAATCCACCCCACGACGGGGCCGTTCTTCTGCATGGCAGGCAACACCTGACTCCGAACCTGCTCCAGAATCGCTTCATCCTTCCATGGCGCATCGGCGACCAAATGATGTAAAGACTGATGCATTCGCCGGACGCGATTGGGCGCCAAGCGTGCCGCCATCGGTTCAACGCTTTTGCGATCGCCCGGTAACAACAATCCCGTGCAGTAGTTCTTCAACGGAACTTCCCGGTCGCTGTGTCCCGCGGCATTCGCCAGGCCCTCCATATACGCCGCGAAACGCTTCTGCTGTGGGCCTGGCGCTGAAAGGCGTGTCCCCACAAAACAATTCTACATCAAAGTGTTTGTTTATAACACAGTAGTACTAGGCGCCGAGCCGACTCGATAGTGAGGCCCTGACGTTCGCGATTCGTGAACTCCACAGGCTTATCCTGAGCAAGAAGTTGAATCGTCTTCGCGACGCGGTACTTCGGGCTGGTCGCGAGGAAGACGGTAGCCACGTTGTTGGGGCTTCCCATGCTGCCCATTCCCCAGGCAATCCGTTGCACGCCCGTCGTGCCCTCCCCGCGTCCATTCACAACAGAACCCGAATAGCTTCTGCCGTGCGAGGTGCCATAAGTGCCGCGAAATGAATCCACGGCAATATCGAAAAACATCAGGTCGAGCAGCATTGCGGCGCGTGATGCAATTTCGCTGTCACGAGCGAAGTCGGCCAGGTTGAAGAGCGCGGCCATGTCTTCTGGGTAGTAGCTGTTCGAGTCCCACTCAGAAAACCCGGCCTTCGCCTTCGTGTTGATCCAGCGCAAAACTCTTGTGCGTGCCCGTTCCATGTGCCAGGCGCCGGTTTTGCCGTTGTTCGTGAATGTCTCATTCGCGAACATCTCGCCCGCAAGATACTCGCTGCTGTGAAACAGGATTTGATGATTCTCTGACCAGGTACACATCAGGTCATTGTCGCCAGGCTCATCTGGCCAGTATTTAAAGTCGAGCAGAGTCTTTCGAATTTCTGCGAGCAGCGTTTCCGAAATCTGCTGCGGCTTGGCCGTCTTATAGATGCGGATAAGTTCGAGCACCTGAAAGTCCGACGTGTCGTTGCGTCCGTTGATGAACTTGATGGCCGCGCGCACCGGTGCTTCGTCTACGGTTCGGCCAAGTGCGATGCGCGACGATTGCAGATACAGCCCCGGCCTTGCGGAGTTAGCCGAGTACTCGATGAAAGCGCGACGCCGCGACTCATAATCACCGCTCGGCTCGCTCCAGTATTCAAGGACCGGCGTTTTCGCGGTCTGCGAAAGCAGGAGTCCTGCGGTGAACAACGAGATCGCGACCAACAATGAGCGAAGCATCGCTCAAGTTTACATCAGCCCTTCAGCGCGCCGCCTTTGCGATCGACTGCCTTCGATCCGGGTGCGCCGGGCACGAAGAAGTCCGGCCACCCGAGTTTGCACTCATCGACAACCTGCAAACCGTACTCGCAGCGCAGCAAATCCTGCGGACCTGTGTTGTTGGTGCCGAAGGTAAACTTGCAGCCGGCCTCTTTCGCCATCTTGATGAACGCGATGCTCGGGATTTTGTAGCGGCTGTTGATTTCGATTGCGACGCCATTGCGCTTCAGGGCGCTGACCACCTTCTTCATGCGGCTCTCGGTCCACAGTCGGTCGTAATCCTTGGCAATCACGTCAGGCAGGAACGTCGGGTTCACATAAATATCAACCGGCTCATTCTCCAGAATCCCAACGGCACGGTCGACCAGGGTATCCATGAATTCCTGCGGGTCGGCAATCGTGCCCACTTCGTTTGGAAGCCACGTTCGCATGCGTTTGCCGCGATTGTCCGTCCACGTCATAGAGTCGGTGAAGATGTAATCGAACATCCCAGCCGCCTTGCGCGAGAACATTTGAGTCCATTCACGCCCTTCGGCTTGCATGGCCACAAAGCAGGGTTGGCCTTTCATGCTGTCGACAAATGCAAGAGCCGTGGCATCGTCCTGTACGGGGAAGCCCTTGCCGCAGTTCACCGCAATGCCGTAGAAAATACCGTCGCGGCGAGATTTGGCGAGTGCCTGCTCCAGCGTGAGCCCGGCCTTGAGGTGGACGTGATAGTCCACCATCGGATAGTTGCGCGAGGCTAGCGTGAGGATTTTGCGATAGGTGTCGTCCACCGCCACATCAGCGCTCGCCGGTGCTGTTACGTTGTCGGGCAACGGCCGAACGCGAATACTGCGAAAGCGAACTTTTGAACCGGGATCGTGGCCCTGCAGCGCGAATGTGCCCTGGTCGATGATGCGGCCGCGCGTACTACCGTCAGCCATAACGGGCGGATTGGGTTCGTTGAAATCGACCACCAGCACGCCGTTAACTCGCACCTGTACGTTCTTGCCGCGCACTACGACGTTCATCTTGTACCACTCGTTGTCAGGCACGAGTTGCTTATATACGTTGCGGATGCCGTAGAGCGAACCAGTTTTCTTGTGTTCGCGGTAAGTGCCTTCACCCTGAGCCGTGTTGGCGACCTGTACTTCGAAGCCCTTCTGCGGGAATCCCTTCTCCTGATACGCCGTGTGGAAATAGATGCCGGAATTTGCAAGCGGCCGCGTCATCACCTCGGCTTCCAGTTCGAAATTGCGGAAGTTAGCGCCGCGTACGTCGCCGGTGTAGAAGAGGTGCGATCGAGCGCCGTCGTTCGCCAGAATTCCATCCACGACCTTCCAGGTGTCCTTGTTCTCACTCGGACGCCAACCATCCAGGTTGCGTCCATTGAACAGATTCACCCAGTCACCCTCGGCCGCCGTTAGTCCTGCCGCCGTCAGCACGCCTGCGAACGCACGTCGTGTCATTTCAGAGTTCCGCATCGAAAGACCTCCTCAGTCAGTATACGCTGGCCGATACCGGAACTACACGTGGTGCTTACCACTCGATGCGCGCGGTCAACTGCAATTGCCGCGGACGGATCCCATTGCCGCCGTATGAATTGGCCAGGCTGGCGATGCCGTCGGTGCCGGGGGTATTCAGGCCCTGACGATTGAATGCGTTGAACAGATCCGCATTGACGCGCAGGCGGATTTTCTCAGTGATGGTGAAAAACTTCATCAGCGAAGCGTCGGTGCTCCAGTTGAAAGGTCCCAACATGTATTGATTACGCCAGGGATGCAGTCCGGTATCCTTGGCGACACGCTGGATGGCGTTGTTGCCGTTCGTAAGTTGGATATAGACGATATTGGTGTCGAAGTCCGCATTGCCCGGATCCGTGGGCTTGCCGCCTTTCGGCCACGGTGATGATTGGCTTCTGCGCGGGTTTGTAATCTTCAGGTAGGCCATACACACCATTGCGCAGTCCAGCAGCATTGTAGCTGTTGATGTAGCGCTCAGAGATGTAGCCGTTGTAATACAGATAACCGGGCAAGCAGCGCTCATCCTGAATCGCGGTGGCTGTGGCCGGCGTGCTACGGCAATCCGTGATCTTGTACTTGGTGCCGTACACTTCAAACTTTCCGAGTTCACCCCATTGCGTGGTCGGCATCGCATAGTAGGTGCTTAACATAGTGCCGCTACCGGAAAATTTCCAACCGCCCACGATCGTGTTCAGGAATCCCGATGCATTCCGTGCGAATTGTCTGCCCTTCCCGAACGGCAGCTCATAATTCCAGTTCCAGCGCACGCGATGCTTGGGAACGCCGGTGTCGCGATCGTAATACAGAAACCGGTTCAGCTCATTGAATTCAGTCGGAACCGCGCCGGGCAGATACGCGGCCGGAACGCTGCCCACGTCATCGCGGAACGAGTTGCCGGCCAGGCGGAACGAGTTGGTCATTGTGTAGAAGGCCTGGAAACTGAGCCCCTTTGTGAAGCGACGCTCGCCTTCTACGGAAAAGGTGGAGGAGTTGATATATCCCGTGCGCTGCAAAATACGGACGTCGGTATAGGCGTTCTGGTCATAAGGACGTCTGGCTACTGAGGAGAACGTCCCGGTCGGGGTCGCCCTTAGTTGTGTGGAGTACCAGTTGAAATCGGTCTGGCTCGGGTTGATATTGTAGAGTTGGTCCGTGTTCACGCCGTGTTTTCCGGTGTAACGAATTCGAATAACGGTGCTCTGATTAAGCTGCTTTTCGAGCGCCAGGTTCCATTCGTGGATCTTGGTGCTGGGTTGCTCCGGAGACATGCCGAGAACACCGACGCCGCGACCGATCGCGTTGGGGTTGTTCAGGTCAATCATATTCGCGCTATTCACACCGGCGACGACGGTGGGGGCACTGCGCAGCAAGTAATTCGAGTTGCCGTCCGGGCTTTGGGCGGCGCTGTTCGGGTTATAGCTGTAGGTCGCGCGAAATGGAGGCATGCTGGAAAATTGCGCCAACAACGTGCGCATCGGCAGGGCCGAGATGTAGAGCCCATAGCCGCCGCGGATTACAAACGCTCTGCGGCCTTCCATCGCCTTGTAAGCAAAACCAACGCGCGGGCCGATATCGAAGTAGTTTGACGGGAAGATGTTTTTGGACTTGCCGAGTTCCTCGGCGCTCGAAAACGTCACGCCGACGCTATTGTAGATGCCGACTACTTTCGGATTCGTGGCGCCGAGCTTATAGTAATGCTCCAGCGGTTCCGAAAGCATGATCGAATGAGTCTTCACGTCGAACTCATTCATAAGCCCATTCTCTTCGACCAACGCCGGATTGAGATCCCAACGCACGCCCGGAGTAATCGTAAGGCGCGAGGTCACTTTGTAGTTATCCTGCAGATAAAATCCTGCGTTCTTCTCATCGATGCGCATGATCCCGCGCTTCAGACCGACGTTGTAAGTTGCGGCGTAGCCCAGGAAGAAATTGGCTGCGTCATATCCGGTTTGTGCCACCGCAGCCGGGGCGGTTGTTGAGCCAGAAGTGGAACTCTCAAGCGCGGTCGCGAGACTGTTGAATGCCGCATAGCCCGAAATCGCACCCTGGTCCGGCAGCAGTGCCTGTTTCTCGCGGTGATAGCGCCAGCCGAACTGTATATTGTGCGTGTTTTTGATGAGCGTATAGTTCTGTTCCACGTTGGTAACCTGGCTGCGCAAAGAGCGCCGGTTATCACCCTCGGTGTAAGTCATGAAGCCGACACTGGTGATGTTCGGCCAGCCGATTTCGTTCAGCGGATTGGGTAGTCCGAGTTCCTCTGACCAGTTCTTTTGGTCGAAGCCATTCACCGTCTTCGTACTCTGCCATGTCCGGTTCGCGAGCGTTTCCACGAAGAATCTCGTCGAAAACATGTGATTCCAACTGAGCCCCGCCGATATAGCATCCATCGGAAGGTAGGTCACGTTTGCTTCGCCCCCAAGTGTCGGTGCGCCAGTGCCGCTTCCGGTGCCCAGAAAGTTCGCGGTGCGATTGCTGCCGTTCACTTTGATGAATACGTTGTCCTTTTCCGTGAAGCGGTGATCGATGCGCGCCGTGGTGGGATTGTTGCTGGTATTGGGGTAGCTGTTGAGCGGTACAGCGATCCTTAGATTCGTCGTGACCAGCGGATTAGTGATGTCAGTCGGTAGCGGCGTGATGCCGTAAACAAACTTGGACAGCGGACTCTGGCGCTGGCTGGGGATGACGTTGTTATTAAAGGGCAGGCGCGAAGAAACGGCACGCCCATTTGAAGCCGTAATCTTTGTAGTAGTCAGGGGATCGTAGAGCGTGATCTTGCGGCCCGCGCTGTCGAACAACCCGCTAAAGTCGCCCGTGCGCATCGCGGGTGTCGGCACGGTGTAGTCGCGCGTAACGCCCTGGCGGAGTTCCTGCATTTCTCGTGAGAAAAAGAAGAACGTACGGCCGCGCCCATCGTAGAACTTCTTTCCGTTCAGGCCAAAGGAGGGCAGGAAAACGGGTCCGCCCATTGAGCCGCCAAACTCGTTGCGAATCAGTTTGGGTACCTTGTACGGTGTGCCGTTGAGGTTGATGTCCTGCCGTGCACGCGCGACGCCGAACCCGTTATTTCGAATCGTTTCGTAAACCGACCCGCGCAACTGGTTGGTGCCGCCCTTAGTCGTCAGGATGACGGAAGTGGGCCGATTGTATTTGGCGGAGGATGTACTCGTTTCGACACGAACCTCGCCCACTGATTCCAGGCCCTGCAAATTCATCGAACCACCAAACTCGCGATTGTTGGAAGAAGCGCCGTCCTGTATGTAGTCGGTCGAGTAGACCATCAAGCCGCTGACGCGCACGCCGCCATTCACATCTTCGTTTGCTTCGACTCCCGGAGTTACATCCTGCAGCAGCATGTTCAGGTCACGCCCATTGACTGGAATTTCCTTAATGCGCTGGCTATCGAGCGTACTGCCATCGGTAGCATCCGTCGTTGTCACGAGTGGCATCACACTTGCCGAGACCTCCACGGTTTCAGATACCTGGCCCAGCGTCAGAACCGCATTCAACTCAGTTATTCTGCCCGTCTCAAGCAGCAACTCGCCTTCCCATGCCTTCATTCCGGCGGCTTCGATGCGGACCTTATACTTACCGATGCTGAGCGTCGGTATGGAAAAGAACCCATCATTGTTGGTAACGGTATTGTTCACGCGCCCGGTGTCGATGTGCGTGATCGCCAGTTTTGCGCCCGGAATAACTGCGCCTGATGCGTCTTTAATTGTGCCCTGCATCGCGCCACCGCCTGAACTGGACTGAGCCAGACAGATTGCCGCGCCGATAATTAGAGCTAAAAGTAGTTGGATTGTGGAACGAGCACTGTTTCTCACTTTGTCTCCCGTGTCCGAACTCTCACCCCTGAAAGTAAACTGGACTACATAGGTATACACCTTTTTCGGCCGCCGCGCAAAGAATTCGGAGCAGATTTTACACAAAAAAGTGAAATAGAATTCGAATCTCGCGCAAGACCGATACAAACCGGCCGTTCGCAAGTTACGCCTGCGGCGTCACCGTTTCGGGCGACGATGGACGGCGAGGTGAGGTGCGGCGGCGGCAGCGATATCACGTGCAATTCCACGCTGAGCTTCCTGCTGGTCCGATAACGGCCGGTCGTAAGCAGCAGCCCAGATCAGCCTGCCGGTGTGGACGTCAGCCATCCGGGCGGTGACGCGCAACTGTTCTCCGGTCTGTTGGAGAGTACCCTCAATCAGAACGTCCAGGCCTATGATCCGAGCCATCAAGGGCGACGGGATCTTGCGTCCTCGATATCGCCGGACGGTTGCCGGAGATAGCACTTGGACTACATCGTACTTGGTGAGTTCACTGACAAGGGCTTCGTCCAGCCCCCTGGAGAACAGGTCGCCTGGCTGGGGCGTCAAACTATCAAACGGGATAGTGGCAAGGTATGCGCCGTCGTTCACCAGAACAAATCGGGAAGGCACATAGAATTGCCAATAGACCACAGCCAGTAACGTGGCGAATGCCACCGCGGCCGCTATCCAGCGCCAGGAAAAATGCCTGAGACGTGGAGCAGGCGTAAGCTGTACAGGATCGACCGCCGGTTGTTGAGCGCCTTCCGCATCCGGCAGGATCACCGAAACCGGAGCAAGGAAACGGTACCCTCTGCGAGCCACTGTTGCGATGTAGCGTGGTTCATCATCGTCGTCGCCCAGGGCTTTTCTCAAGAGGGAAATATTGCGTGCAAGTCCAATATCCTCAACCGTCGTGTCCGGCCAAATCTGCTCCATCAGCACAGCTTTGGTCACCACTTCTCCGTGCCGTTCGAGCAGGGCATGTAGAGTATCGATGGTCTTCGGCCCGAGGGCAACGAGGTCGGCGCCGCGGTAAAGCACCCGTTGATTGGCGTCGTACCGGAAGGGCGCGAATTCGTAAATCGGCCTGCGCGGCATCTCGGGAGTGTCCATCTGGCATCATAGTACACGCGCTACGGAGTCCGGCGCTTTTCTCGCAAGCTGCGAACCATTTCACGCTTGCGCTCGTCAAGTTTTAGTCCATCGACGATTGCATCGGTCACGTCAACTGTTTGGACTTTCTGCTCGGCCCATGCGGCGTCCGCAGTTATCACCGACAATCCTTGAATCCGGGCGATTTCGGCTAAAACCGGCTTTAGGGCCTCCGTTATGTTGGCGATTCCGGCCTCTCCCGTCAGTTGTTTGTGGGCCAACTCCTGGCTATCTTGGCCCCAACCTTCGAGTTCCTTGGCCTTTTTCGCATCACCGGAGCGGCTCGCCCGATCCCTTTCCGCCTTCTTGGCCTTGATCATTCCATTCCATTGGCTCGAGTTATACCAGGCGACGACAACGGATTGCCTGTCAAAGGTCCCTATCCGAACCACCTGCCCGCAGAGCGATGTCGCTGCAAACAGGATCGAAAATGTGAATGCAAATGTGAGTTTCATGCATTCAGTGTGCTCGGCGGCACGTCGCGAAAGAGTTTCCGAAACACTTCGAAAAGGTTTCGCATCAAAAAAGGCCCTCCGCCGATTGGCGAAGGGCCGGTGATCTAACCAATTCTCTAGCGCGCTCTTACCACTCCAGGCGCATAGTCAACTGCAACTGTCTCGGACGAATGCCGTTCCCGCCGTACGACGTCGCGAGACTGGCGACACCGTCCGTGCCGGGCACGACCAGTCCCTGAGTGTTGAACGCGTTGAACAGATCCGCATTCACACGCAACCGGAAGCGCTCCGTGATATTGAAGAACTTCATCAGGGACGCGTCGGTGCTCCAGTTGAACGGTCCAAGCATGTACTGATTGCGCCAGGGGTGCAGCGAGGTATCTTTCGCAACCCGCTGAATGGCGCCGCTGGTGAGCGGGATGTAGACGATATTGGTGTCGAAATCCGCGCTACCCGGATCTGTCGTTTTGCCGCCCTTGGGCCATGGAGTCACCGGCTTCTGCGCGGCTTTGTAATCGTCCGGCAAGCCGAACACGCCGTTGCGGATACCGCCGGCGGTGTAGCTGTTGATGTAGCGCTCAGAGATGTAGCCGTTGTAATACAGATAACCGGGCAGGCAGCGTTCGTCCGCGGCGGTTGTGGCCGTCGCCGGTGTGCTGCGGCAGTCCGTAATCTTGTACTTCTTGCCGTAAACTTCGAACTTGCCCATCTCGCCCCACTGCGTGGTCGGCATCGCATAATAGGTGCTCAGCACGGTGCCGCTGCCGGAGAACTTCCAGCCGCCGATCGCCGCATTCAGCCAGTTCGGAGCATTGCGCCCGAACGTCTTTCCCTTGCCGAACGGCAGTTCGTAGTTCCAGTTCCAGCGCAGGCGATGTTTCGGGACCGCGATATCACGGTCGTAATAGAGGAAGCGGTTGAGTTCGTCCGGATCGGTCGGCACAGTGCCGGGCAGGAACACCGAGGGAACGGTGCCTACGTCGTCACGCGTGGAGTTGCCCGCCAGACGGAATGAGTTCGTGACCGTGTAGAACGCCTGGAACGCGAGCCCCTGCGTAAAACGGCGCTCCATTTCGAAGGCCATCATGGACGAATTGAGATACCCGTTGCGCTGAAAAATTCGAACGTCGGTGTACGCGTTCTGATCGTACGGCCGGCGCGCCACACTGGAGAAATCGCCGGTTGGGGTCGACTTCAGTTGCGTGGTGTACCAGATGAAATCCGTCTGGCTGGGGTTGATATTCAGCGACTGATCGGTGTTGACGCCCTTCTTCCCGGAGTAGCGTACGCGCACGACAGTGCTCGGATTGAGCTGCTTCTCGAGCGCGAGATTCCATTCGTGAATCTTCAGACTCGGTTGCTGTTCACCCATGCCGATCACGGCGACACCGCGGCCAATCGCATTCGGATTGTTCAGGTCGATCACGTTCGCGCTGTTGACGCCCGCGACGACGGTCGGCGTGGTGCGTAGCAGATAATTCACGATGCCGTCCGGGCTCTGCGCTGCGACGTTCGGGTTGTAGCTGTAGGTTGCGCGGAACGGCGGCATCAGTGAGAACTGCGCCAGCAGTGTGCGCATCGGCAGCGGTGAAATATAGACGCCGTAACCGCCGCGCAACACCAACTGTTTGCTCCCTTCGAACATGCGGTATGCAAAGCCGAGACGCGGACCGATATCGAAATAGTTCGACGGGAAAATCTGCTTGGACCTGCCCAGATCCTGCGGCGCTCGAAAACGTCACGCCCACCTTGTTATAGACAGACACAACCTGCGGCGAAGTGACGCCAAGCTTGTAGTAGTAATCGAGCGGTTCAGGCAGCATGATCGAGTGGCTCTTCACGTCAAAGGCGTTCAGCAGGTTATCCTGTTCGGTCATGGCCGGGTTGATATCCCACCGGATGCCCGGCGTAATCGTCAGACGGCTGTTGACCTTCCAGTTGTCCTGCAGGTAAAGTCCCATGTTCCGTTCCGCCACGCGCAGCGATTTGCGTTTGAGGCCCACGTCGAGTCTTGCGGCATAGCCCAGAAAGAAGTTGGCGGAGTCATGACCGGTTTGCGCCAGGGTGGCCGGATTCGCCGTCGAACCGCTTGTGGAACTTTCCACCGCAGTAGCCAGGCTGTTGAAGTACGCAGTGCCGGAGATGTCGCCCTGGTCCGGAAACAGGTTCTGCTTTTCCTGGTGATAGCGGAAGCCGAATTGAATGTTATGCGTTCGTTTGATGACCGTGTAGTTTTGCTCGATGTTGGTCACCACACTGTACAAAGCGCGCCGGTTGTCGCCTTCCGATGTACTGCATGAAGCCGACGTTCCTGATGGCGGGCCAACCAATCTCGTTCAGGGGGTTGGGCAGGCCAAGTTCCTGGGCCCAGTTCTTCTGCTCAGAACCATTGATCGTTTGCGGTCTTCTGCCAGGTGCGGTTGAGCAGGGTCTCGACGAAGAAGCTGGTCGAAAAAATGTGATTCCAATTGATTCCGCCCGGAAATGCGCGTCCATCGGCAGGTAGCTTACGTTCGCTTCGTAACCATGCGTGGGAGCGCCGGCTCCCTGGCCCGTGCCCATGTAGTTCGCCGTGCGATTGCTCCAGTTAGATTTCGCAAAGAAGTTGTCTTTCTCCGAAAGCTTGTGGTCGAGCGAACGGTGGTCGGGTTGTTGCTGGTGTTCGGATAGCTGTTCAGCGGGACCGCGAGTCTCAGGTTCGTCGTGACCAGCGGGTTGGTGATATCGGTCGGCAGCGGAGTGATTCCGTAGATGTATTTGGATAGTGCACTCTGACGCTGGATGGGAATAATGTTGTTGTTGAAAGGAAGCCGCGAGGAAACGACGCGCCCGTTGGCCGCCGTGATCGTAGTGGTCGTCAGCGGATCATAGAGCGTGAGCTTGCGGCCGGCGCTGTCGATCAAACCGCTGAAATCACCCCCGCGCATCGCTGCAGTCGGCACCGTGAAGTCGCGTGTAACGCCTTGTCGCAATTCCTGACCTTCGCGCGAAAAGAAGAAAAATGTGCGGCCCCTGCCGTCGTAGAACTTCTTGCCATTCAGTCCGAAGGAGGGCAGGAAGATCGGTCCGCCAATGGATCCACCAAACTCGTTGCGGATCAGTTTGGGCACCTTGTAGGGTGTGCCGTTCAGGTTCACATCCTGGCGCGCCCGCGCGACGCCAAACCCGTTGTTGCGAACCGTCTCATAGACCGAGCCGCGCAGGTATTCGTGCCGCCTTTGGTGGTCACCACGACGGAAGTGGGGCGCGTATATTTCGCGGAAGAAGTGCTGGTTTCCACGCGCACTTCGCCAATGGATTCCAAACCCTGCAAATTCATGGAACCACCGAATTCGCGGTTGTTGGAAGATGCGCCGTCCTGTACGTAGTCGGTGGAATACACCATCAGGCCGCCGATGCGCATGCCGCCGTTTACGTCTTCTACAGCTTCCACGCCTGGGGTCACGTCCTGCAACAGCATGTTAAGGTCGCGTCCATTGACCGGAATTTCCTTGATGCGCATGCTATCGAGCGTGCTGCCATCCGTGGGATCTGTCGTTGTGACCAGGGGCATCACGCTGGCCGAGACTTCAATGGTTTCGGTAACCTGCCCGAGGGTCATCACCGGGCTAATTTCCGTGATGCGTCCAGTCTCCAAGCCCAATTCGCCCTCCCAACTCTTCATGCCGGCGGCTTCAATTCTGATCTTGTATTTGCCGATGCTGAGCGAGGGCGTTGAGAAATAGCCGTCGTTGTTTGTGGCCGTGTTGTTGACGCGTCCGGTTTCGACGTGTGTGACTGCCAATTTTGCGTTAGGAATTGCGGCACCGCTCGAATCTTTGACAGTGCCTTGTAAAGTACCGCCGCCAGCGCTCGATTGAGCAAAACAGAGTGCGGTTGCGAGTAAAGTCAGCGCTGCAAGACGCAGCAACGCGAAATGTCATTGCTGTTCTGCGCAGATCTACATTCATGATGTTTTTCCAAAGGGAAACGATTTCGAGACCGCGCCGAGCATAAGGCGCAATGCTTGAAAGTATACCTTAATGGAGAGGAGTGATTATTGAAGCTTTCCGATGATGACCTTTAATTGTGCAAGGCCCTTTTCGAAATCTCCGCCGATCATCTTGTCCATACTCACGAATAAGCAAAACGCCTTTTCGACGAAACCGTTGTGACCGCTCATTTCCCAGTTCACGGCCGTCCCGCCTTCGGTGGGCTTGAACGTGAATTGAGTCATGCTGGTGGAGTAAAAGGGTTTGAGGAATTCGAGCTTGATTCCGATCCGTTCCGCAGGGTGGCTCTCGACGAGTGTCATGCGACCCTCACCGACGTCGTTATTACCCGCCCACGTGTAAACCGCTCCAACTCCGGCGGGCGATCCTTCAAAGGCCTTCTTCATCGCGGGATCGAGCTTCGCCCAGGGAGACCACGAGTCCCAGTTGTGGAAATCATTCACGAAGGCAAAAACCGAGGCTTGCGGCGCGGCGATTACAGTCGAGCGGTTGATGCGATAAGCGGATGGTTGCAGGGCGATAACGATCGCCAGGCCTGCGAGAATGACTCCAACTGCGATCAGGATCTTCTTCATCATGGGAAGTACTCCTCCTTTGCTTTGCCGAGCTTGCCGGAAACGCGTCGCCGTAGATCTCGCTGAAGGCAATGCCAGCAAGAAACATCAGAGATACAGCGATTGGTGTTTCTGGCCGAGCAGCTTGACGAAGTTGCGCTTGATCTTGTACTTCTGCCGTAGCGCTTGCAATTCTCGTTCGAATTCGTCACGGCGGTCCATGCGCTTCATCACGGCCGCGGCCTTCACGAGCAAGCTGACGGAGTCGTCGTAGCGCGAGTTGCGTGCACCGGCAATGGCGGCTTCGGCCTGCATCATGTATATAGGTGCGGCGTCCGCGGGATGGTCCTTCTCACGGTTGGCAGCAAGTCGGAGCCAAAGATTATCCGAACAGCCGCCTTCCTGCGCTTCGCGCCACGCGGTATCGACATCGCCTTCGTACAAGAAAACCTCAACCAGCGCCGAATGGTCCTTCGTGCTGCGAATGCGGAACTCGTGCAGCGCGCGGGTGCGCCACTCCCGCCAACTCCCCGCCTTTTCCGCATGGCGCTCCAGCTCTTGGTAGGTCCCCAGATAAGGCCGTTCGGAAAACTCGGCCCACATCAGATCCATCGCATCGTTGTGCCGCCCGCGGCGATGATATTCCTCTGACGCGAACTCTCGCAGCCGCCGGTCGGTCCGCTCAGGAAAAGCCTTCAGTCCCTTCTCAGCCCACAGTAACGCCTCTTCGTGCCGGTCGGCCTTCCGACAGACCTCGGCGATCCTCAAATAAGTGTAGGGGTGCGAAAGATCACGGCTCATTACTCCGACGAGTTCATCGACGTCGCCTGAAGCTTCAGCAAGCGACTCCATTATGTGCGTGATCTCGAAATGCTCGCTCCAGCCGGATTCGGGACTCTTCGCGTCCCGAGTGGGCACAGTGTTCCATTTTTCTTCAGCGAGTTGCCGGTATGCCTTCATGCCCTGGGCCCCGAGGATCTCCGAATACCGGATTACCGCTCCACGGAATGCGTCGAGTCCCCCGCCGAGTTCCCATTGGAATAGCCGTTTCGCCAATGCTATCGGGTCGGGCGTCGCATCCTTGCATGCCCGGAAATGGATGTCCTGCAATCGATCCCGCAGCGTACCCAAGTGGCCGTCGGAATCGTTGACGGATTCCACGGCACGAACAAGTGTCTGGAGGGCTGATTCGCACAGTTCGATGGCGGCAGGGGCTTGTCCGGCATTAAGCAGTTGCTCGAAACTGCTGACGGCATCATTCACGTCTTGTGCCCAGCCCCACGCCTCACGATAATGTACAAATCCATGCACGGCCACTGCGTCTTCAAAGGCCCGCCCTGCAGCCGCGACTGCCGTCTCCGGATCACTGCGGCATGCGGTGTAAAGCAGGACTTTCTCATGCAAGCGGGCGTCGTCCTTCGCCCATTCGAGCAACATCCGCACAAGGGTTTCGTGCTCCTCAGCCTGTAGCAACTTGGCTGCATCGGCCATTGTGACTTGTCTTAGTTTGCCGTCATCATTCATAGAAACCGTTCATGCTACCGCTGCTGAAATCGACAGGGAGCTATCCTGCAAGCCTGCCGCAGAAACCTCCTGCCTGGATTCAATCCACGTCGGTGCCACTTCGCGTTCTTCGTCTGGACGAGCCATCGTGAATGCAGCGACAACGCGCTTCTGCCTCAACCACCATACGCTGAAGCTGTCTGTGGAAAGGTCTCCGCGATGGATGACTTCCTCCGCGCCGGTAGGGTCGCCCCAGAACTCGTAAGAAAGATCAAACACGTCAGAAAAGAAATACGGCACGTGTTTGAACGGAGTCCGCTCGCCCATCAGCGCTCTGGCACAATACTGACCTTGCGAAACGGCGTTGTCCCAGTGTTCCACTCGCCTGCGCTTCCCGAACAGCACGTCCTGGTAGTTTGCGACATCGCCGGCGGCCAGAATGTCAGGCCGGTTGGTCTCCAGATACTCGTTCACCACGACGCCGTCCTGCACTTCAATTCCACTGCCGACGAGAAACTCCGTGACAGGTCGCACTCCGATACCGGCAACCACCAATTCGCACTCGATTGCCTGGCCGTCGGTGAGCACTGCCGAACTCAACAGTTCCGTTGCCGCGAAGTTCTTTCAGTGCGGCTATTTTGACGAATCGCACACCGCGCGCCGTATAGTAGTTCTCGAAAAAACGAGACATTTGAGGTGAGAAAAAGCTCTTCCAGATGCGGTCATCGCGCAGAACCATCGTGATCTCGATGCCCTTTTGCGCGAGCACCGAGGCAACTTCCATGCCGATAAATCCGCTCCCGACGACTACCGCGCGCTTCACCTTCTCCGAGGACTGCCGGATGGCTTTCGAGTCATCCAACGACCGTAAATACCGGACGTTTGCCAGTTGCGCTCCCGGAACATCCAAGGTTCGGACGCGCGCGCCTGTCGCGATAATCAGTTTGTTGAACCCAAATTGAGTGCCGGAAGAAAGCGTGAGCCGTTTCCGCTCCGGATCCACGACCGCGATTTCGGTTCCGAACTTCACTTCGATTCCGTGCTGATCGTAGAAATCCTGCGGATTGATTCGGATGCTCTCTTCGCTATCCTTCCCGGCCAGAAAGCTCTTCGACAAAGGCGGCCGCTCATAAGGTACCGAGTCTTCGCTGGATAGAATTGCCAGGTCTCCCGGCGCGAGACCCGATTCCACCAACTGTTTGGCTGCGTAGCCCGCAACCATTCCCCCTCCAATGATCACGAACCTGGCTGAGTCCACGTTAGGGCGCCCCCTTCCGCGTCTTGAGGAACGTTCCTTCCTGCAACTCCTCGAACGCCTGCCGGAGTTGCTCCTGCGTGTTCATCACGATCGGACCGTACCAGGCCACCGGCTCCTCGATTGGTTTTCCCGACACGAGCAGGAACCGGATCCCATCCTCTCCTGCATGTACCGTCAGGTCGTCGCCATTATCGAAAAGCACCAACGAGCGGTTGTCCGCTTCCGTAGGAGGCTTCGTGTCGGCCCATCCGACTGGCTCCGTAGGCACGGCGAGCGGGCCTGAGGCGTTGCAGAACTTTCCGCCCCCGGCGAAAACGTAAGCGAAGGCGTGGCGAGTTGTCTCGATCGGAAGTGTCTTGCTACGGCCCGGGCGGCACGGACACATCGAGGTACATAGGATCTGCCGCGATGCCATCCACGGGGCCGCTTTTGCCCCAGAAGCTTCCGCAGACGATTCGGACATGCGTGCCGTCGTCATCCGTGACTTGAGGGATTTCGGCCGCCTTCACCTCCTGGTAATGAGGGTTGGTCATTTTGAGCGCTGACGGAAGATTCGCCCACAACTGAAAGCCATGCATCCTGCCCGCCGGGTCGCCCTTGGGCATTTCCTGGTGGATGATGCCGCTCCCCGCCGTCATCCATTGGACGTCACCGGCCGCAATGGCGCCGTGATTTCCCATACTGTCGCCGTGTTCCACAGTCCCGGCGAGCACGTAGGTAATTGTCTCGATGCCGCGGTGCGGATGCCACGGGAAACCTGAAAGGTAATCCTCAGGAACATCATTGCGGAAATCATCGAGTAGGAGAAACGGGTCGAAATCGGAAGTATTGCCGAAACCAAAAGCCCGGCGCAAATGGACGCCAGCGCCTTCGATCGTCGGCTTGGCTTTGACGAGGCGTTTGACGGGACGAAGGGACATTTTGCCTCCTGTTACCGAGAGTGTAGCGGGTTTGCGGGGGTGGGTGAAGCCGGCTGGGTTGATTCAAAATCGTGCTGGTGTGTTCTACGCACCCTTCAGTGGGGCCGCCAACAGCTCCCGGATCCTGGCGGCCAACACCTCTGGGGTAAAGGGTTTCTGGATAAACGAGGTCCCCGGATCGAACTTTCCAAGGACCGCGTCGTCCATGTACCCTGACATGTACAGGACTTTTACCTCAGGGCGATCGCGCTGTATCCGCTCGACCAACTCGCTGGCAGTCATGCCCGGCATCACCACATCGGTCACAAGCACGTGAATCAGCCCGTTCTGCCGCGCACAGACAGCGAGGGCCTCGGCGCCATCGCGGGCCTCCAGGACGCGATATCCATACGCGCGGAGGCTTTCGCAAACCAGCTTGCGGACGTCCATTTGGTCCTCTACCACCAGTACCACCTCGGTCCCGGTTAGAAACGACCGTTCCAGTTGCTGGCCCTCTGCCGCCACTACGGCGTTGACAATCGCGGGCAGGTAGATTTTGAAAGTCTGTGCCCTGGCCGGGTTTGCTGTCCGCGACGATATACCCCCCGCTCTGTTTGACGGTCCCGTACGCTGTCGAAAGGCCGAGACCCGTACCCTTGCCCCGTTCCTTGGTGGTGAAAAACGGCTCGAAAATGTGGGACTTGACCTCCTCGGACATGCCGATCCCGGTGTCGCGGAACGTCAGCAAAGCGTACCTTCCGGGGGCCTCGGAGCTGGATTCGCTTTGCTCCTCGCCCACAAGCAGATTCGACGTCTCGATCACCAGCTTGCCGCCGTGAGGCATGGCATCCCGGGCATTGCTCGCCAGATTCATGATCACCTGCTCAAGTTGCACGGGATCGGCTTCTACTTTGCTGAGGGCCGGTTCGAGCTGCGCGCTCAGTTCGATCTGTTCCCCGATGAGTCGGCGCAGCATGGTCTGAATACCTTTTACGACTTTGTTCAGGTCAACTATCCTGGGCTGCAGGATCTGACGCCGGCTGAAAGCCAGAAACTGGCTCGTCAAGTCGGCGGCGTGCTTTCCTGCGTCGTAAAACGGCCTCCAGGTTCGCCCGCATCGGGTGCTCCGGCATCAGGTCCTTCAGCGTAAGGAAGGTGTAGCCGTTGATGACTGTCAACAGGTTGTTGAAATCGTGGGCGAGCCCGCCGGCGAACTGCCCGAGCGCCTCCATTTTCTGGGATTGAAGCAGTTGTTCAAAGAGCCGATTCTTCTCCTCTTCGGCCCGCTTCTGCTCGGTGATATCCTGAACCGTGCCGATGATACGGACGACGCGGCCGGTCTTGTCCTTAATCCCCTCTCCCAAGCCGCGCCAGAAACGCACCTCTCCCGTGTCCTGCCGGGTGATTCGGAACTCGAGATCCCAAGGCTCGCCATCGCGCAAGCATTGCTCTATGTGGCTCCGGAACTCGACGACGTCGTCAGGATGGATCACTCGCTGTTCGAAGATCCGAAAGTTAAGCCCCGGCTCATCCCGCTGGTATCCGATCAATCTCTTGAGTCCGGCTGAGAGGTAGAGCCCGTCGTGAATGACGTCCCACTCCCAGCTACCCCATTGCGCAACGCGTTCACCTTCGGCCAGCAGATCCTCACTCTTCTGCCGTGCCTCTTGGTCCCGCATGCGTGCGGTAACGTCCAGAGCCAGGGAGAGCACGGACGCCAATTTGCCTGCCGGGCTGCGGACCGCCGACGTGTACCATTCGCAATAAATGACCGAGCCGTCTTTGCGGTAATTGCGGTTAAAATTCACATTCCGGCTGCAACTGCCGTCCAGCATGCACGCCACAACATGCCGGACCTGTTCCAAATCGTCTTCGTAGATGAAGCGGAAACCCTCGGGGTGCTTGCCCAGCACCTCCTCCCGGGACCAGCCGAAGATATGGGCGGCTTCATCATTCCAACCAACAACATGGAAATCGGGGTCCCACTCGACCACGGCGAGCGGCGAATTCTCGACGTGAAATTTCAGGTGCTCCAAGGCCGCATGCAGCGCCTGTTCGGCGCGTTGACGTTCGCTGATGTCTCGTGCCGCGAGAACCGTGTAACGTGCGCCGCCGGACTCCACGGGGGTTATTGCGATCTCGACGGGCAGAAAACCGCCGTCCGCCGTCCGCAACTGTGACAGAACCACCGGACCGGAAACGGACGGCTCTCCGGCAGACCGCCAGGCCCGGGCCAACTCGAACCAGGCTTGCGGCGGAAACAGTTGCTCTAACGAGCGGGAACTCACTTCCGTCAACGGTACTCCCAAGCGTTCGCAGGCCGAACGATTGGCGTCGAGGATGTGCCCGGACGGAACCTCAATGATGAAAAGGAGGTCGGTGCTGCTGTCTAGCAGCCGGCGGAAACGCTCCAACTGCGCCATACGCTGCCGCAGACTGGCGTAATGACTCTTGTGCAGCGAATCCTCGCCTAAACCCAGTACCTGGCGACGTAGAGCCACCCAGTCGATCTCAGAGCGCCCGTTCATACAGGACCTCCAATTCGTGCAGCGAAGGAATCCTCGGATTAGTCGCAATGCAGACATCGAGCATGGCACGGCGTGCGAGTTCAGGTATATCGCTCGTCTGGACGCCGCGCTCGGCCAGCTTTTCGTGCATTCCGGCCGAGTCTCGCAAGCACCGCACCGCCGACAGCAATGCGGCCTTTACCTCGGTTTCACTGCGCTGGCTGACGTTCAACTCCCATCGCCTCGGCGATCCGGCCGAAGCGCTCAGGCACCTCCTGAAAATTGAACTCGATCACAGTGTCCAGCAAAATCGCGTTGCATTCGCCGTGGGGGAAATCCAACAGGCCGCCGAGGCTGTGCGACATAGCGTGTAATATCCCCAGACCCGCGTTCGAGAAACCAGGCCGGCGTGCAAGCTGCCGAGCATCATCTTGCCGCGCTCTTCCAGGTTGCCGGGTTCGCGCAGGGAGGCCAGCAAGTGCTTGCTAACCAGGCGAATCGCCTCCAACGCATGCAAGTCCGTGATGGGTGAATTGCCCGTGGAGACGAACGCCTCAATCGCATGCGTCAGAGCGTCCAGGCCGGTGCTCGCGCCCAGGTACGCGTCCATGGTTGTCAGCGGGCGTGGGTCCACAGCGAGACGTCCGGAACGAGCGCTTTGCTGATAAGCGCCGCTTTGCGCCTGTCCTGGGTGTTGACAATGATTGCGAACTGCGAAATATCGGCCGAAGTGCCGGCGGTCGTGGGCACGCACAGCATCGGCGGCATCGGAGACTCCACGCGATCAATGCCCTCATAATGGAGGATCGGGCAGCCGTTGGAAACCACCACTCCGATGCCTTTAGCGCAGTCGATCGGACTGCCGCCGCCAACGGCGACAAGGGCATCGCAGGCCTCGGTCTGGTAAACCTCGGCGCCGGCCATCACCTCATGATCATGAGGATTGGGGGTGACGTTGGAATATCAGACAGCACTGCAGCCCGGCCTCTTCAAAACCAGCCATGACTCGAGCAGGCCATCCGGCTGCAATCACACCCGGATCGGTCACCACCAGGACCTTGCTCGCGCCTAGTTTTCGTGAGTACTGTCCGGCCAGGTCGTAGGCGCCCGCGCCGAACACGAATTCCGGAGCGTAGAATTTGCGGAGTTCTGCCACTCGATCGGATATCATGCCTGCGCCTTACCAGAAGGAACCGCAGGTTTCCTTCATTTTGCTATCACAGTACCAGAATGTAATGTCTGTTGGAAGGGTGGCTCAGTTCTGGCCAGCTGGTGCCTCAGGGAGATGTGAACCGTGTAGTTGTGATGAGTGGCGGTGAGGGTGGGATTCGAACCCACGGAACCCGTAAAGGTTCAACGGTTTTCGAGACCGCCCGATTCAACCGCTCTCGCACCTCACCGTGCTGGGGAATTGGTCTCTTTGTCATTGTAGCGTAGCTTGCCTTCGATTTAATGGTTGACATGTAAATCATTTCCATGTAATCTAATTACGTGGCCAACAAACACTCCCAGCAAACTGCAGCAGGAACTTAAGCAAACCAAGCCGTTTGACTCGCACGCTCAGGAAGCCACGCTGGGCCTGTTCCGTACCGCGGATCGCTTGCGGCGCAAGGCGGCCCGCGCGATCGAGCCTTTCGGCATCAGCCTGGAGCAGTACAACGTGCTCCGAATCCTGCGCGGGGCGGGGCAGGACGGATTGCCCACGCTCGAAGTTGCGGCACGCATGATCGAGGAATTTCCCGCAATCACGCGGCTCATGGACAAGCTGGAAGCGAAAGCTCTCGTTCGGCGCGAGCGTTGTCCAAAGGACCGAAGGCAGGTGCTGTGCTGGATCAGCGCATCCGGCCTGGAACTGCTCGACACGCTCGACGAACCTGTCCGGCACGCCAACCGCGACAATCTCAAGATGCTTAGCGAGAGTGAGCTAAACACACTCATCGCCCTCCTGGATCGCATCCGGGACGACAACACGAAAAAGGAAAAACAATGAAAAAATTCATGGCTGGCTATGATTTGTCTTGTTCCCGCGGCAATGTCCGCGGCAGAGTACAAGATTGACGGGTCCCACTCTTCTGCGCAGTTCTCCGTGCGGCACTTGATGGTCTCGAATGTGAAGGGCGAATTCGCCAAAGTTACGGGCAGCGCAAACTGGGATCCCAACAACCTGGCCGCGAGCAGCGTGAAGGCCGTGATCGAGGCCGGCAGCATCAATACTCGCGAACCGAAACGCGACGAACACCTCAAGAGTCGCGGATTTTTTTGATGTCGCAAAATATCCGTCGCTCCAGTTCACCAGCAAGAAGTTTTATCGCGAAGGCGGAGCGATCAAGATCGCTGGCGACCTAAACATTCGCGGCGTAACGCGCCCGGTCGTACTGAACGTTGATGGGCCAACGGCGGAGGTAAAAGACCCGTGGGGCAATCAGCGCGTAGGCGCCACAGCCACTACGAAAATCAATCGCACCGATTTCGGTCTGGTCTGGAATAAAGCTCTGGAAGCGGGCGGCGTGATGGTCGGCGACGAAGTGTCGATCACGCTCGACATGGAACTCGTGAAGCAGAAGTAAACGCCCGCGCAGTTCAGCCTAGGAACTGTGTTTGATCAACTGTTCCGCATGCTTCAAGGCCTCCGGCGTAAGTTGCTCACCGGAGAGCATGCGGCCAATCTCCCGCGTCCGCGCTTCCCCCTTCAACTCTTCCATCACGGCGACCGTTCGCCCGTTCAACTCGCGCTTTTCCACTGCGTAATGATGATCCGCAAAGCCTGCGATTTGCGGCAGGTGCGTCACGCAGAGCACCTGACTTTCCAGCGAGAGTTGCTTGAGGCGCCGGCCAACAGCTTCACCGGCGCGCCCGCCGATGCCCGCATCGACTTCATCGAAAACCAGAGTACGCGGAGCTGCGAGCGATTGGCCCGGAGCGCCGCCAATGCAGGTCTTCAACGCCAGCGCGATGCGCGAGACTTCACCGCCAGATGCCACTTTATCCAGCGGCTTCGGCTCTTCTCCGATGTTCGGCGATACCAGAAACGCAATCGCGTCCGCACCGCGTTCCGACCACTCCGCCGGGCTGAAACGAATGCGGAAAACCGTGCGTTCCATCGCGAGTGATTTCAGTTCCGTCTCGACGCGCTTTTCCAGTTTGTGCGCGGATTCCTGCGCCGTGCCGTGAGTTTTGCAGCTGCGGATTGATACACGCCGGCCAGCTTGTTCCTGATCTTTCTTCAACTGCTCGCGTCGTTCACCGGCGGTCTCGACCGCATTGATCTGCGCGCGCACTTCTTCGAAAAATCGCAGAATCTCATCGATGTCGGAGCCGTATTTGCGCTTCAGCTTTTCGATGCCGGCAAGGCGCGATTCCACCTGTTCCAGCCGTTCCGGATCCGCCTCCAACTTCGACAGATAATCGCGTAGCGTGTGCGAAGCCTCTTCGACCGCAATGGCGGCCGGCTTCAGCGAATCCACTGTTTCCTGCAGGCTGGCGTCGATTCGGGCAAAGCTCTTCCAGGCGGCGCAGCGCCAGGCGCAATTGCGCGACGGCGGCTTCGGGCGAATCGTAGAGTGCCGCGTAGGCCGCGTTAGCATGGTCCTGCAGCTTCGAAACATTCTGCAGAACCAACCGCTCCTGTTCGAGCGAAACATCTTCGGCAGGCTTTAGCGCGGCATTTTCAATTTCCCGTTTCTGAAAATTCCAAAGATCGGCGAGGCGCAGTTTTTCTTTTTCGGCGCGATCTAATCTTCCAATTCGCGGGCGCAGGCGCGCCACTGTGCGTAAATGGCGCGCTGTTTCGTCCAGTAAATCCGTGCAGTTCGCGAATGCATCCAGCATTTCGAGCTGGGATTCGCTGGAAAACAGCATTTGCTGATCGTGCTGCCCATGGATGTCGCCCAGAAACGGAGCGATCTCGCGCATCATCGCAACGGTGACCGGACGGCTTGCAGCAAACGCGCGGGATTTTCCGTTCGGAAGAATCTCGCGTTCCAGCAACAATTCGCCATCTTCCAACGCGATTCCGGCCGATTCCAGCAGCGTACGCACGCCGGGGTGGCTGGCCGTTTCGAAAATTCCGGAGATGCGCGCGCGTTCAGATCCTGTGCGAATCATTTCGGCCGAAGCGCGTCCACCGAAGAGCAATCCGAGAGCGTCAACAACGATCGACTTGCCGCTTCCGGTTTCTCCGGTTAGCAGGTTGAGCCCTGTGTGGAAGCGTACACGCAGCCGTTCCACCACCGCGTAATTCTCCACAACTAGTTCAACGAGCATTCGTGCCTATTATAACGGGCCTGCGCTTCGTCCTTTTGTAAACGTGGCGCGTCTTCATTTTGAGGCATGGAAGCCCGACAGAAAAAACAGCGCGGTACCAGAATGTTTTTGGGCACAGAGGGGCTGAGGGGCTATCATTAGGGATTAGGAGTGCGGATTTGAACCTACCTTCCGGTATCGCGTTTCTTCAGGTGAGCATCTGGGAATTGATCTCAAGCAGTGCGCCCATCCCGATGGCTGTGCTGGTCATTTTGCTGATCACGTCTGTTCTCTCCTGGGCAATCATTTTTTCGAAGTGGAATTCCTTTCGGCAGGCGCGCACTGCCAATCTGCGCTTTCTGCGCGCATTCCGAAAGGCGAATGGACTCGAAGCTGTCGCGCTGGCGAGCGAGCAGTTTCCCAAATCGCCCATGGTCGCGGTGTTCGACTACGGGTATGAGGAATTCGAGCGCCAGGTCAAAGGGCGTGGATCGCCTGGTGAACCCGCTGGCGCTGGAGCGCAATTTGCAGATTGGCGTCAGCGAAGAGATCGCCAAGCTGGAAAAGAACATGAGCTGGCTGGCGACGGTCGCATCGGTATCGCCGTTCATCGGGCTGTTCGGCACGGTCATGGGCATCATCGACGCCTTCCAGGCGCTCGGCGTGTCCGGCAGCGTCAGCCTGCGTGTGGTTGCGCCCGGTATCGCGCACGCGCTGGTGGCGACCGCGATCGGCCTGGCTGCCGCGATTCCCGCCTCCATCTTCTACAACCATTTCGGGCACGTCATAAAAGAGATCGGCACGCGCATGGAGGACTTCACGCTGGAGTTCCTCAATTCAGCGGAGCGGAGCGCCGGAGGTTAAGCCATGGCGTTTTCAGTTGGTAACGGCGGATCCGGTCGGACGCGGCAGGCGGCGTTTCGGCGGACGCGGCGCGATGTCGGAGATGAACGTCGTCCCGCTCGTGGACGTCGTGCTCGTGCTGCTGATCATCTTCATGCTGACGGCGGGCGCAATGGAGTTCGGGCTCGACGTGCAGGTGCCCAAGGTCAAGCAGACGCGCGAAACGGCGCAGGAAATGCCGGTCGTGTCGATCACTCGTGACGGCGAAATCTACCTGAACGAGAAGGCGGCAAATATCAATTCGCTGCCCGATGAAGTCCGCGCGAAATTTCCGGGTACGAAGGGCGTCTACGTCAAAGCCGACAAGCAGACCCCGTGGGAGCCGGTGGCGCAGGTCATCAGTGAGCTCGGATTGAAGCGCAACGGACAGCCCGGTCTCGAAGTCAAGGTTGTGACGCAACCGGAGGACTCCGGCGGAAAGCGTCAGAAATAAATGACGGCGCACACGGACATCCTGGAACACCGCGAGCCATTGGGAAAACCGCTGGTGGGGTCCGTTCTGTTTCACGTTTTGCTGTTTGGCAGCCTGTCCGGATATATGTGGATGCAGAATCGCGGCCGCGAGCCGTTCGGTTCCGCCAAACCCGGGTGGCGGCGTCACGTCGATCACCCCGGTCAGCCAGATCAATCTTCCATCGATGGGCGGGATCACCAATCCCGTGGCGAACGATACGGAGTCGCGCGTACCGCTGCCTCCAGCCGAGGCCAAGCCCAAGGAACGCGTTCCGCAGGACGATCCGGATGCCGTCAGCCTCAAAGGCAAGCGGGAGAGGAAACGTCAATCGGATATTGCGGCGAGCTCGCAGCGCTATCGGCCGAAGAATTCGGATCGTCCCAATCAGGTTTATGCGACGGGCGGCCAGGCGACGTCTTCGCCGCTCTACGGCAGTGCTACGGGCGGCGGCGTCGGCATCGGCCAGGGCGGCTCCATGGGAACGCGCTTCGGCTGGTACGAGCAGATGCTGCGCGACAAGGTCGGTTCCAAGTGGCGCATCAATGAGGTGGATCCACGCCTGACGACGGCTCCTCCGGTGATCGTGATGTTCGACGTGATGCGCGATGGCTCGGTGCGCAATTTGCGCTTCTTGCAGCGCAGCGGAAATTACGAGCTGGATACGTCGGCGCAAAGGGCTGTGACTGAGGCTGCTCCGTTCCAGCCTCTACCTCCGGGCTATGAGCGGAACTCCGCCAGTATTGAATTCTGGTTCCAATTAAAAAGATGAAAAAGACAAAATTGCTGATCGTTCTGGGAATGGCCGCGATACTTGCGTGCTTCGCACAGCAAAGCGACATGGTCATCAAACTGGTAGGCGGCGAGCGTGCAGTGATCGCGGTTTCTGATTTCCGCGGTTCGGGCGACGCACAACGTTTCATGGGCACTTTTAACGAAACCCTGTGGAACGATCTGCAAGACGCGGGCCTGTTCAAGATGGCGCCGAAAAGCATGTATCCGTTGCAATCGCCGCAGCAACCGAAGGATTTCAAAGCGCCGCTCGCGAGTGTTGGCGGGCGGCCTCCCGTGAAGCAGGGTCCGTGGTTAACGGATTGGTCGCAGCCTCCGGTCAGCGCCAATTACCTGGCTTTCGGTTATTCTGCTGTCCAGGATGGACAGCTCGTAGTGTTCGGTTACCTGTTCAACGTGACGGTGGCCGACATCGCGGGCGCGCAGGCGTTGGGCAAGCCGTACTTCGGCCCGCTCACCGAAGAAGGCGCGCGCAAAGTGGCGCACGAATTCGCAGCCGACATTTTGAGCCAGTTCGGTGCAAAAAGTCTGTTCGGAACAAAAATTTATTTTGCTTCGGATCGCAGCGGCAAAGGCACGAAAGAAATCTGGTCGATGGATTCCGATGGCGCGAATCAAACCCAGCTGACTTTTTACAAGAGCATTTCGACGATGCCCGCCGTTTCTCCGGACGGATCAAAAGTCGCGTTTACCAGTTTTGCAAAAGGCACGCCGCAAATCATGATCCATTCGCTGACAACGAAAAATCGCCTGAATTTTCTCAATCAGCCTGCTTCGCTCAACGCCACGGCGGACTTCGCGCCGGACGGAACACGGCTCGTGTATGCGTCGTCAGCAACCGGAATTGCGCAGATTTATTCAGCCAATTTAGACGGCAGCAGCCTGCGGCGGATCTCGACCAGCCGGTCGATTGAAGTGGAGCCGAAGATCAATCCAAAGAATCCATCTGATATAGTTTTTGTTTCTGGTCGCTCTGGACTGCCACAAATATATAAAATGAATATGGACGGCGCTGATGTGACACGACTGACAGATGGGAATGGCGAGGCCGTTAATCCGTCCTGGCATCCGGACGGGCAGCACATCGCCTTCGCCTGGACCAAGGGCTTTGATCCGGGCAATTACAACATCTTCATCATGGATGTCGCGTCACGACAGATCGTCCAGTTAACACACGGCTCGGGTCGCAATGAAAACCCGAGTTGGGCTCCCGACGGGCGGCACATTGTCTTTACGTCAACTCGTGGCGGATCCAGCCAGATTTGGACGATGTTGGCTGACGGCACGAAAGCAGTGCAGTTGACCACCCAGGGGCGAAATGAAAAGCCCGTGTGGAGCAAGCAATAGTAAGCGGTAAAGTGAAAAGAGTCGAATCGCGACATGGTTAAACGGGACCAGCTACACGCCGGCGCTTCCGCGGCCGCGGTTCTCATGGGCGTTTTGAGACCTCAGGAGGTTTGGTTTTAGAATGAGTAAACGAAAACTAAGTGCCTTTGTACTGGCGAGTTCATTGTTTCTGTTCGCGGCAGGTTGCAAGAAGAAAGTAGCTGTTGCCCCCCCGCCGCCCCCACCGAAAGTGGAGACGCCGGCGCCGCCACCGCCGCCCGTTGAAAAGCCCGTCATCGCGACCTTCACGGCGGAGCCGAC
This sequence comes from Bryobacteraceae bacterium, assembly GCA_963793625.1. GTDB lineage: Bacteria > Acidobacteriota > Terriglobia > Bryobacterales > Bryobacteraceae. The sequence continues at coordinate 79,228 of CAWCAT010000005.1, forward strand.
GACAATCGAGCGTGGACAGGCATCAACTTTGCGCTGGTCTGTGCAGGGCGCAAACGAAATCAGAATTACGCCAGGTATCGGCGCGGTCGTTGCTTTAGACAACCGTCAGGTGTACCCAAGCAGCACGACTACTTATGACATGGTTGCGACGGGCCCTGGTGGCACGGCGCGTTCCTCAGTAACGGTAACGGTGTCGGCGCCCCCACCGCCCCCGCCGCCTCCAGTCACCCAGACCAAGACGCTGAGCGAGCGCCTGGCGACCGAAGTTCAGGACGTTTACTTCGATTACGACAAGAGCGAAGTTCGCGAGGATTCGCGAGCGACGTTGACGCGCAACGCTGATGCGATCAAGTCCATTCTCCAGGCTTATCCCGGCGCCGCCGTTCTCGTGGAAGGTCATTGCGATGAGCGCGGTTCGGCCGAATACAACCTTGGTCTTGGTGATCGCAGAGCGAATGCTGCCCGGGATTTCCTTACGCAGCTTGGCGTTCCGGCCGACAGGCTGAGATCGGTAAGCTATGGTAAGGAACGGCCTCAGTGCACTGAAGCCAATGAAGGCTGCTACCAGAAGAACCGCCGCGCGCATTTTGGCGCCGGCCAGTAGTTAACACATCCGAACGGGAGGGACGTCTCGATGGCGTTCCTCCCCTCGGGTTCGAATTTTGGGAGAAGTTATGAAGCTTTTAAACCTTGCTCTGATTGTTTGCCTTGCCGTACCCGCCGCATTCGGTCAGAAAAAGGAAGTGATCGAAGTGCAGCGGGACGTCGCGATGCTGCAGGATGCGATTCGCGCGCTGACGAATTCGCTCAACGAAAAACTTGCTGAACTGAAAGTGCTTTCCACGCAGACTCTCGACGCCGCGACAAAGGCCAACACTAATGTCGCTGTGCTCGAAAGCGGTATTCGGGATCGTCTGCGCGAGCAGGAAAAAACCGTCGCTGCTCCCGTCGCGACATTGAATTCCAAGCTCGATCAGATGACCACGGAATTCCAGGGACTCAAGGAGACTATCAACGACATGAGCTCGCGCCTGAACAAGGTGCAGGCCCAGGTGGTCGACCTCGGAAACCAGATGAAGGTGATGAGTAATCCGCCGGCCGCACCGCCGCCTGCGGGTGGTCCGGGCGCATCGAATGCTCCTCCGCAGGGCATGAGCGCGGCGACGCTGTATGAGAACGCGCGCCGTGATCAACTGTCCGGCAATCTCGATCTGGCGTTGCAGCAGTACACCGATTTCCTGCGCTATTACAGCAACACAGATCTGGCGCCGAACGCCCAATATCAGATTGGTGAAGTGCAGTATAACAAGGGCGATTTTGAAGCCGCACTGCAGTCTTTTGACACCGTGGTCGATCGCTTTCCTGAGACCCAAAAAACAATGGACGCGCGCTACATGAAGGGCATGGCGCTCATGAAGATGAAGCAGCCCACCAAGGCCGCTGCGGAATTTCGCGCCCTGATCAAGAGCTCTCCTGCCAGTGAGCAGGCCACAAAGGCGAAAGCCAGACTGAAAGAACTGGGGCTGCCGTACACGACAGCGGCCCCAACCAAGACCACCAAGCGCCGCTGAATATGCGGCTCTGCATCCTTCTACTCCTCTCCGCTTCCCTCGCCAGTGCCGGCGAATTCCCCCGTAATCTCGAAGCGTTCCCCGGAAAAACTCCCGTGCTCGATGGTGTTCTCTCGCCTGGCGAATGGGCTGATGCTACATCGTTTTCAGGCGTCTCCGGCTGGATATCGCAATTCTCACCAGTGAAGGATTCGCGCGATTTGGCGGTGCGCGGGTATGTCAAGCACGATGGGCGACGGCTCTATTTTGCTTTTGATGTGACTGATGACGTGCTCTACGGTATCGACACTCCACGCTGGCTTCCGGACAGAAATCCGAGCGCGCATGAACTCACTCCGAAAGGCTTTCCGTGGTTCGGCGACGAGATGGAACTATTGATCAACGCATCTAATAAGTGGCAAGGCAAGGAAGGCGCCGCAGGCGATGGCGCATCCTGGCAAATGGTCTGCAATCTTACTAAATCGAGAAAAGGCGGCATTGGCAAAGGCGGGTTGCTGGAAGGCGAGCCGCGGTCCGTTCCGCGCGCGTGGGAAACGTATCAACGCTGGATCCTGAGCGGCGCCCAGGAAGCCGCTGCAGTGGTGAAGCCGGGCGGCAAGGGGTACATTATCGAATGGGCGGTGAATTTTAATCCGTGCCTGGAAGTGGAGCCGGGCCGGTTTTACTCCACCAAAATGGGCGATCGCGCCATGGGGCTGAACATCGCTCTAGGCGACCTGGACGAAATGGAAAAAGGCGTGGGCAATTTCGGAAACTTCCATCACGAAGATTGGTGGGCCGGTGCCAAAGACGTCCGCACGGAGCTGCGGCAATGGGGGACATTATGGATCAGGACAGAACGCCACTCAACAGTTACGAAGACCTCGCCAAACTGATCGACCACTCTCTGGTTCGTCCGGAGCTTTCCGACGAACAGGTGGAAGAGGGTTGCCGAATTGCGCGCGAATACGGCGTTGCGGCTGTCTCGGTTCGCCCTTCCGACATCGACCTTGTGGTGCGCTGGATGCAGGGCAGCGGTGTCGCGGTGGGCAGCGTAGTGGGTTTTCCGCACGGTTCGGAAACGACTGCCGCGAAGATTTATCAAGCCCAGGACTTGTTGCGCCGCGGTGCCCAGGAAATCGATATGGTATTGAACATTGGTAAGTTAGTATCCCGGCAGTTCCAGTATGTGGAATCCGAGTTACTCCAGATTGCTAACCTCTGTCACCAATCCAATGCCTTACTCAAAGTAATATTCGAAAATGCTTATCTTACTGATGATCTGAAGACGATTGCCTGTAAGATCTGCAAACGTGCGGGTGTCGATTTCGCAAAAACCTCCACCGGATTCGCTCCGACGGGCGCAACTATGGACGACCTGCGCCTTATGGTGCGCCTCTGCGGCACGAAGGTAAAGGTCAAAGCAGCGGGCGGCGTGCGCACTCTGGACAAGGCCATCGAAGTCTATGAAATCGGATGTGAGCGCATTGGCGCAACTGCCACCGTTACAATTCTGGAAGACTGGAAAAAGCGTTTGGCGGAGCGGAAGGCAGCGGAATCCATACCAACCTGAGCGGCGACTTGTTAGCTAAGTTAGCTTCGCGTTGTGTTAATCTAAGAAACTTCGATCCCCATGCAATCTCGGAGCGCATTACCGAAAATTTGTGTAGCACTGGGCTTCCCCGACACGGAAAAGCTCCTGGAGCACGCGCGTACGGAAGTTGAAGCCGGCGAGCGTTTTCTTGAATTCCGGCTCGATTACCTGCCACATCCCGAAGACGGCGTCCAGGCTATACGCGACTTCGTGGCGGAGCATCCGGAGTGCGCCATCCTGGCAACCTGCCGCAGACACCAGAACGAAGGAAAGTTCAACGGCAGCATCGAGGAACAGATCCGGATTCTGGATGCCGCAGTGGATGCCGGTGCGCGCGCGGTTGACATAGAGATCGAAAGCGCGGAAACCTCGGAATCCCGTCTTGAAGTGCTGCGTGGCCGCACGTACCTGCTGATCTCCTATCACAACTTCACCGGCACACCGCCGATGGAGGCCGTTCTGCGGCGCATGTCCAAGATTCCGGCCGATGGATACAAAATTGTCACGACGGCGCGTAAACCCTCTGATAACCTGCGCGTTTTAGGGCTGGCGAAGTCGCATCTGCGAACTCCGATGGTGCTGCTCGCAATGGGCGAAATCGGTTTCCCCACTCGTGTACTCTGCACGCCATTCGGCGGTATCTATACCTACGCTGCGCCCACTACCGCGGAAGGCACAGCCTCCGGCCAGATCTGTTCCCGTAAGCTGCGGAATCTTTACCGCATTGAGAAGCTCACAAAGGCAGCGAAGATTTACGGCGTGATCGCCGATCCGGTGCGTCACTCGATTTCGCCGGCCGTACACAATCGCGCGTTTCAGGCGCGCCGCCTCGATTCGGTATATCTGCCCTTTTTGGTACACCCGGGGCAATTGAAAGATTTCCTGATGCTCGCCGACAAGTTGCCCATAGCGGGCTTCAGTGTCACCATCCCGCACAAGCAGAAAATTCTACGCTATCTGGACATCGTCGATCCGTTGGCCCGCCGCATCGGTGCAGTCAATACAGTTTGGAAAAAGGCTGGAAAGTGGCGCGGGACGAACACTGATGCCGAGGGCGTGCGTGTGCCGCTGGCCAAACACCTGCGAATTGCAAAATCATCCGTGCTGATTGTGGGCAACGGCGGAGCCGCGCGCGGGGCAGCCTTCACGCTGGCAGACGCCGGAGCACAGGTGTCGATCGTGGGCCGCAATCCCGACCGTGTACGCGCTCTGGCAAAGAGCTGCGGTGGAGAGGCTCTCCTGCTGGAACAGGCGGAAGCGCGGCACTTCGATGCACTCGTCCACGCGACCCCGATTGGTATGTTTCCGAACGGCAATGACTGCTACTTCAAAGGCAAGCTTCCGGCAGACCTGATTTTCGACATGGTTTACAATCCGCTCGAAACCGTGCTGATCAAGCGCGCGCAGGAGGAAGGCAAGCAGGTTGTCTCCGGACTCAGCATGTTTATCGAGCAAGCGGTGCACCAGTTCGAGATCTGGACCGGAGAGTCCGCACCGCGTTCCGTCATGGAAAAGGCAGCGCTCGAAGCACTCGGACATTAATCTGTAACGCCGGCCTGTGTTGCTCAGCCTTATAATCGGGGAATGAACAACAAGGTTACGCGGCGAGACCTCGGAGCGCTGCTTGTTGCGGCTTCTCCGTTGCTTGCCCAACAGCAGGAACCTGTGAAAGCGCAGCCTGCCGATGACCTGCGCCGCGCGATCGAAGAAGTCCGCGCGAATAGCAGGAAGTTGAGTTCGATTGCTGTTCCCATGTCCACCGAACCGGCGATACAGTTTAAGGTCTGACCATGGCCCAAATCAGCGATGACGTATTCTTCGGGTCAATCAGTGAGATCAGCGCCCGACTGCTCGCGAAGGAATTTTCGTGCCTGGAACTGACCCGCGCATTCTGTGATCGCCTGGAGCGCAACGGCCCTCGCTATAACGCACTCGCGTTGTCCTTGCGCGAGCCTGCCATTCGCAAAGCCCGCAGCGTGGATGACGATTTAAAGCGCGGGCGGCATCGTAGTCCGCTGCATGGCATTCCGTACGCCGCAAAAGATCTCTTCAGCGTTGCCGGACAGATCACTACGTGGGGCGCGAAACCGTACGCCGCGCAGGTCTTTGACTATGATGCGACTGTCGTTAACAAGCTGGAAAAATGCGGCGCAGTGCTCACAGGAAAACTGTCGATGGTGCAACTTGCAGGCGGTGGCGGTTACGATTTCGCGGCGGCTTCGTTACAGGGCCCAGGAATCAATCCGTGGGATCGTTCGCGCTGGTCGGGCGGTTCGTCCAGCGGGTCTGGCAGTGCAGTAGCCGCAGGCCTGGTGCCCTTCGCGCTTGGCTCCGAAACCTGGGGTTCGATCCTCACGCCCAGCGCATTCTGCGGCGTCTCTGCGCTGCGCCCTACCTATGGACTAGTGAGCCGTTATGGGGCCATGGCGCTCGCCTGGACGCTCGACAAAGTCGGCCCTATGTGCCGCTCCGCTGAGGATTGCGGCGTTGTCCTGCAAGCGATCTCGGGTGGCGATTCCAAGGATCCTGGGTCTGCCGGCAAGGGCTTCTATTTCGCGACGCAGTATAGCCGTAAGCCATCTGAGATGCACATCGGCTATGCACCAGTTGATTTCGAGGAGTGGGTTGAGCCTGCAACACGCGACGCGTTTCGCACTGCTCTCGGCGCAATCCGCGAAACCGGCGCGCAGTTGAAAGAGGTGAAGCTTCCGGCCCTGCCCTATAGCCTGACAATCAATACTGTCATCGGCGCCGAAGCAGCTTCCATCTTTGAGCCATTCATTGCTAGTGGCCAGGTCAACGAACTTGCCGACAAGGCGCAGATTGCCGGCCTCAAATCCAAACTCGAAATTCGTGCGACGGACTATCTGAAAGCAATGCGTCTGCGCCGGCAGATACAGGCTGAGATGCACAACATTTTCGCGGATCTGGATCTGCTGATCTCACCTTCGCGTTTTGGATTGCCCACTAAACTGTCGGAGCCGATATCAAATACTTTTTCCCCGAACCCCGCGCCGGCAAGTCGCGGGCTTCGCGATCTGAGCGCGTTTGGAAATCTGTGCGGTCTTCCGGCGCTTTCGCTCCCATGCGGATTCGCTAATGGACTGCCGGTTGCGTTTCAAATTGTGGGGCGACCGTTTTCGGAGAACTTCGCCCTTGCTGTAGGCATGCAGTATCAGAAAATGACCGATTGGCATCGACGGCGGCCTCCGCTCTAGCGTTGCCGCCGGCCCGGTGCTTCCTTCGGAGGAGGGACACCATGGCAGACTCCGAAACGGAGTTGGAACTGGCATCGTCATTTGTCCGTGTCGTTGAGCGAGCAGCAATCGCCGCCGCGCGGACCATGGGTCAGGGAGAACGCGAAAGGTCCGATCAAGTCGCCGTCGAGGCGATGCGCTCGGCTTTCGAGGAAATCCCGATCGCAGGAACCATCGTGATTGGCGAAGGCGAACGCGATGAAGCGCCGATGCTCTATATCGGCGAAAAAGTTGGTGCACCGCCCATCGACGGCAAGCCTTATCCCGAGGTGGACATCGCGGTGGATCCGCTGGAGGGTACGAACCTGTGCGCCACCGGAACGTCCAACGCGATTGCCGTTCTAGCCGCCTCTGAACACGGCGGATTGCTGCACGCGCCGGATTGCTACATGGAAAAGATCATTGCCGGGCCCGCCTGCCGTGGCGTGCTCGACTTGGATGCTCCCGTTGCGGAAAATCTGCAATCAATCGCGCACAGTCTGGACCGCGAGATCAGGGATCTTGTCATCATTGTGCTCGACCGTCCTCGGCACGCAAAGCTGATCGAAGAGATTCGCGCCGCCGGGGCGCGCATACGGCTGATCGGAGACGGTGATTTGTCGGCAGGAATTTCAGTAGCGGTGCGCGGCGCGGGGGTCCATGCGGTGATGGGGATCGGCGGTGCGCCTGAAGGTGTGATTACTGCCGCAGCCTTGCGCTGCCTGCATGGCGAGATGGTTGCGCGCCTTGTAAAGACGAAACCGGATACTGAGGAGCGCATGGCGCAAATGGGAATCAGTGATCCACACAGGATTTATTCCGCCAAGGATCTCGCTCCGGGGAATCGCATCGTCTTCGCAGCTTGCGGTGTCACCGATGGAACGCTGTTGCACGGGGTGCGTTTCTTCAAGGAGGGCGCTCGCACGCACACCATAGTGATGACGCGTGCGAGCCATAAGGTGAGCTTCATTGATACGGTCCACTTACAAAGACCGCCAGGGCCGCGCGGCGTGCGCCTGTACTAGAAACGCACTTGCTGACGCGCGCGCCTCTGTCAGAAACGCAAACAGAGGCGCCACCATAAGGGAGCGCGTACTACTGCGCAAGGTTGAAATTGACCTCGATCAAGGTCACCACCTCGACCGGTTGCCCGTTCAGCTTTGCAGGCATGTAGCGAGCCTTGCTCACCGCTTCTAAAGTCGAAGCGCTCAATTCCGGGTCGGGCGATTGGATCACCGACAGATTGCCCAGCGTGCCGTCCTTGAGTAGAACGCTCTGCACAATCACCCTGCCAGTGATTCCCCTGGCTTTCACCGATTCCGGATATGGCGCGCGCACTCCGCGCAGCAGTTTTGGTGCTTCTACATTACCGCCCACGCGAACTTTCACCGGGCCGGAGTACGCAGGCGTTCCCTTGGCCGTGACGGTCATAGTCTCACGAATGCGGCCCACCTGAAGGATCGGCGCGACCTTAGCTGTCTCGCCCGCCTTCAAGCTCGCGTACTCGCGCGCAGCCTGGAATCCTTTGGCTTCGAATGTTAAATGATAAGCACCCGGCGCGATCCCGACGGCAGAGAATGATCCATCCTCACCGCTGGCCAAAGTCCGGCTAATCTTCGTTTCTGCATTGGTCAAGGTGATGGCCACATTCGGGATTACCGCTCCCGACATGTCATACACCGTACCGTTGATTGTCTCCGCTAGCAGCGGCGTCAGACCAAAGCTGGCGAGCAGGCACACGAATCCTGTCATTGTCGATTTCATAATAATCTCCTCGTTTATTGAAGTTAAATACTACTGCGCTGTTACGGTTGTGGCAACCGTAATAGTTTCCCTCACCATCCCGACCGTGAGCACCGGATTAATCCGGAGCGTACGGCCCAGTTCCATTCTGTTCTGGCGAAATCTGGAAAATCCAAACCTCTGCACCATGAATGTGTACTGTCCCACCGGAAGCGATTCGAACGAAAAGCTCCCGCTTTCTGATGTCTGGCGGGCATGTTTCAAACCCGTCTGATTCTCAGTTAAGGTCACCGTGGCCTTCGGTACGACGGCGCCGCTCATGTCTAAAACTGTGCCCTGCAGGCCAGCGGATGTCGCGATGCCGACCGCATGGTTCGCCGCCGTTACGCTCGCAACCACGAGGACGATCGTGCCCAGCAGCAGCATCGCTTTGCCGGTCAGCAAACCGAAGCGCGCCGAGGGTTTCAGCAAGGTCCGGATGCGCGTTTCCAGAATGTCGCCGTCCAGCACGCCCAGGGAATGCTCCGGTTTGCGGAACATCGCAATTGCCTGCGCCACATCCAGCAGGGATTTCGCATACGCCGGCGGATCCACCATCTCCCGCGTCACGTATTCGTCGCAAGCCAGTTCACGAGTCTGATCCACCCGGCGCTTCAGATACCATGCGGCGGGGTGAAACGATACCGGTACGAACAGCAGTTCCAGAATGATCTTCTGCAAATAATCGCGGCGCTGTATGTGCGCCATCTCATGCCCGATCACGGATCGCAACAGTTCCGGCGATGTCTCGTTGAACAGCGACTCCGGAAGTACGATAATCGGCTCGCGCTCGCCCAACGTAAGCGGTCCGCTCAATTCAGAACCACACAACATCGTCACTGGTATAAGTCCGATTGCGGCGCGGCAATGCTCCTCGGCGTACTGCATCGCCTCTGTCAGCGGACGTGGCTGCGCGCTACGCCGGATACGCCATGCGCCCACCCATGCCAACACGATCCTGGTACTGCCCCACGCCATCAAAACACCATATAGAATGAGTACCGCGGCGCCTGGCACCGGACTCAGCGGAAAAGTTCGAGCAGTCGGCTCGGCGGCGAGGGTCGCCGTCTGCTTATCTGTTTCCGGTCTCAGCGGCACGGTCTCGATGCTGGCGGAGCGAATCACGCTCAACACCGGCAACATCACAGAGATCAGCAGGGCAGCGCTCCACAGGGCGTGCCGTTGCGCCATGCTCGCCCGGCGCAGCACGCGTACGCAGAGCAGCGCGACCGCGCACACCAGCGTCACTTGCCAAGCGGCGTTGGCCAGAAATGTCAGCACCAGATCACTTGCCGGTTCCATGATCGTGGCCCTTCCTCCCAGGATGTTTAGACTCCGCAACCGCCTTGTTCAGCTCAGCCAGCTTTTCCGGAGTCAGCAGATCAGACTCGACCATTGAAAGCACCATACTTTCGGCCGAGCCGCCAAAAACACGATTCAGCAAATCGCCGATTGCCTGACGCACCGCGCTGTGCTGTGTGACCGACGCTACATAACGCAGCGCGCGGTCGCCATCGACCTGAATGCGATTGACCTTATTCTTTTTGTGGAGCAGGTTCAACATGGTCTGCACGGTCGTGTAAGCCAGCTTGCGATCATCCGCCGCAAGTCGCTCCGAAACAGACTGCACGGTGGCCGGACCGGACTCCCAGAGAACCTTCATGATCTCCATCTCGAGGGGTGTCAATTGATCGGTCGCCTTTTTGCGTGCCATGTTTCTCCTAATCTATTAGGAGCATAAATCCAAATGTTGAGCGTGTCAACTAAAAAATTAGGAGACGCGAGAATTATTTTAAACTCAAGGAATGGTATCGCGCAGGGGAGCGCTTGCGGTTTTTCTGGCCCCGGCTCTTCGCGGTCAGCAGAAGAAAGCTAATATGTTTGGCAATGCCGAAGCTTATGAGCGGTTCATGGGCCGGTGGAGTAGCCTGGTAGCGCCTCTACTCGTGGATTTCACCGGTGTTCCCGAGTCGGGACGGGTGCTGGATGTTGGCTCAGGTACTGGCTCTCTGGCCTTTTCGATTGCCAAAAGGAAGGTCCGGTCCCATGTGCTGGGGATCGATCCGTCCAAAGAGTACGTGGAATACGCCAAAAGCCGAAATTCATTTCCTGATCGAGTAAGTTTTCAGATCGGTGACGCTCAAGCGCTGCAATTTCCTGACGCGACCTTTCAGACCAGTCTTTCCTTACTCGTGTTCAATTTCATTCCAAATAGCAGAAAGGCGCTAGCGGAGGTGCGCCGTGTTACTAAAGCTGGAGGGCGGATCTCGGCGGCCGTTTGGGACTACGGCGAGAACATGCGGATGCTCCGAGCATTCTGGGATGCCGCCGTGAGTGCGGATCCAAAGGCTGAAAAGCTTGACGAGAAGCACATGCCGCTGTGCCGCAGTGGGGAACTGGCACAGCTATGGAAGCAGGGCGGCCTGGAAGACGTCCACGAGCAACCGCTAGACATCATAATGCAATTCGACTCGTTTTCGGACTACTGGGATGCATTCCTCCTGGGGCAAGGTCCAGCCGGCGCGTACGTTCGGAGCATCGATACCGATCGTCTGAAAGTGTTGCGCCTCGAGGTGAAACGAAGATTGTCCGTAACCACAGAAGACGCGCCCTTCTCACTGCCCGCCCGTGTATGGGCCGTGCGCGGAACTGCTACTTGAGCACCCGGAACAGGTTCGAATAATCGTCTGTCCAGACGGGGAACGAGGTCGCCACTTTCGGGATCGACCCAGCCGCAAGCAGCGCGGGTTTGGCAGTGAAAACTTCTTCAGCTGCCACGAGCACCCAGTCCGATTCCGAACGTGCGATTCGCGGATCCGGTAGCGCGTGAACATGCAGAGGCGTGCGGCCTGTGTCTACCGCGAGTCGCGCCGCGACCGGGATAAGGTTGAGGGCGCTGTTTGAGACGTGGAGCGCCAGGATGCCGTCTGGCGCAAGGTGCCGGAAATAGACACGCATAGCTTCGCGCGACAGAAGATGCATCGGAATGGAATCGCCGGAGAAGGCGTCTATCACTAGAATGTCAAAGCCGTTCGAAGGCTCCCGCTCCAGCGTCAGACGGCCATCGCCGAGATGAACACTAGTTACCGCCGCCGTGCTCGACAGGTAATGGAAATTTTGCTGGGCCATTTGCGCGACCGCGGGGTTGAGTTCGTAAAAACGATACGTGTCGCCCTTGCGGCCGTAAACGGCAAGGGTACCGACGCCAAGTCCGACAACCCCAACCTTCTGGTTATTGCGCCGGAATCCATTGATCGCCATTTCGACGCCCGAGCCAGGTGCGTAATAGGTAGTTGCAGCGCGGCGAGTTGGGTCGCGGAACTCCGTCCCGTGCGACACGGTCCCATGCACCATCGTGCGGACCTCCGCGTCCTCGACGACGCGAAGAGCTCCGTAGAAATCACGTGAACTCACCATTGCGCTCGCCTGCATGGAGCGCATTCCAGTCCATGCGAACACCAGGGTCGCGACGGCCACAACCGTCCAGGCAATATCAGTAACCCAATGATCGCGGTAATGGAGCAGCAGCGTAAAGAAAGCGCAGGCTCCCAGTGCCAGGTGCATTTCATAGTTCCCGGAGAGCAGGTAGGGTGCGCCAAGGGCAACCAGGAGTGCGCCGAGGGCTCCGCCAAGCGACATCATCAAATAGTAGCCGGTAAGCCCGCCGGCCTCCGGTTTGCGGCGAGCGAGTTCTCCGTGGAAGAACATACAAGCAATAAAAAGCAACAGCGTAAAGACGGGAATAACAAACCGAACCGACCATTCCGGCGTTTCGTAGAGCAGTACCCAGGCCGAGCCGACCAGGGCGATACCCAAAGCTGGAAGAACGAGAGGGCGCCGATACCAGCCATCGCCGTCGAAACAAAGAATCAGGCTGAGCAGGTAAACGCCTAGTGGCAGGATCCACAAAAACGGTATGGCGGCGACGTTTTGGCACAAATGATTCGTGACGGCCAGCGACAGCACTGATGGCATGGCCGCCAAGACAAGCCACAACATGCGACCTCGGAACGGCGTGGCGGCGGAGCGCTCGGTATGCGGAATGGCTATCGTGGGCCGCGTTCCCTGCCACGCGCATGCTATGGATAACAGCACGAAAGCGACATAGGCGATCGACCAAATCTAGCTTTGGATACGCGCGGGCAGCAGCGGCTCGATCACGACGGGATAGGCCAGCAGGGCACTGAGTGAGGCGAGATTCGAAAGAGCGTAGAACCGGTACGGCAGCGCGGCTCCAGGCCTGCGCGCGAGCAAGCCCTGAACAAGCGGGCTCGTAGCCGAGAGCAGGAAATAGGGGGCTCCGATGGTAACGGCAAGCAGCCCAAGGATCCGCAGGATCGGGTCCTCCTGTCCGGTTGGTTTCCATCCGGCGGAAGGAATTGCGGGCAGGGCGGCAAGGCTGGCGAGCAAGAGGCCAGCGGAGACAATCAGTTGCCAGCGTCCGGAGAGCCGCGAGAGCACCAGGTGAGCGTAGACATACCCGAGGAACAGGGTCGCCTGGAAGAACAGCAGGCAGGTGGTCCAGACGGCTGCGGAACCCCCGAACCACGGAAGTACCTGTTTCGCTACGATCGGCTGTATTTGAAAGAGAAGAAAGGACCCGCAGAAGATAGTGAGTGCTGCCAGCCACTGAAATCGGACTCCGGAAAGTGCGGCCGGGACGGCGATGGTAGTCGGAGACGCGTTTAGTTCGGAGAGCGTGGCCATTCAACCAAGAGATCGTCTGATCACAGGCTCCGCATTAGCTCCTGAGGTCCACGCCCGGATTTCCTCCTCCGCCGATCCTGCTACGATATGGGAACTCCCTAAACGCAATGCGCCGCTGGATTCCGACCCTATCAATGTTGTTCGTGTCGCTGATCAGCTATATCGATCGCAACACGCTCGCCCTTCTGGCCCCGACGATCTTGCGCGAGACGCACCTCACCGCAGAACAGTATGGCTTTGTCATTTCCGCGTTCTCTGTGATGTACATGTTGGGGAATCCGGTCTGGGGCCGTGTGCTGGATCGTTATGGATTGCGGCGGGGCATGGCTGCGTCGGTGTCGTTCTGGACACTCGCGAGCGCGGCGCACGCATTTGCAGGCGGGTTCTTGAGTTTCGCCGTGGCACGCGCGGCGTTAGGTTTTGGCGAGGGGGCGACGTTTCCGGGAGGCCTGCGCACAGTCGTGCAAACGCTGCCGCCTTCGAAACGCTCGCGCGGGATTGCGGTTGCCTACAGTGGCGGCTCGCTCGGGGCAATCATCACGCCGATTATCGTCACACCGATTGCGCTGTGGTGGGGTTGGCGTGCAGCCTTTCTGTTCACCGGGCTGATCGGTATCGCGTGGCTGCTGTTATGGGCCGTCGTCAGCCGCAATCCGGAAATTCAACAAAGCCGCGAGCCAGAGGTGCAGCGCGCGCACATACAGTTTCGGGATTCGCGCGTGTGGGCTTTTATGGCGGCCTACGCACTGGGCGCGCTACCGCTGGCTTTCGTGCTGTACGGTGCGGCAATATTCCTGAGTCAGGCGCTGGGCAAATCCCAGGCACAGATCGGAGCCGTGCTCTGGATTCCGCCGCTCGGATGGGAAGCAGGCTATTTCTTCTGGGGCACGATTGCGGACAGGCTTGCGCGCGATGAACGGCTCGGCTTCGGCACGCTGCGAGTGTTGTTCTTCACGCTGATGCTGTTGAGTCTGCCACTTGCTGCGGCAACATTCAGCCTGTCCTATCCGCTGCTGCTCATTCAACTATTTCTAGCAATGTTTGTCGCCGCGGGCTTCGTGATTCTATCGATCGCCTATGCAACACACACGTTCTCCGCGAATAACGCCGGGTTGATCGCGGGCCTCGGCGCGGGCTCGTGGTCGGCCGTTGTGGCGATTGTGATGCCGATCTTCGGGCACCTGTTCGACCTTAAAAACTACAGCGGAGCATTTGCACTCGCAGCACTCTTTCCTGTCGCCGGATTCCTGGGCTGGTGGCTAGGCGCTAGCCCTGCAGCCTCTCGAAAGCATAGAATGTACTGAAAATGTATATGAAATCGATACTGCTACTTCTTCTTGCCCTTCCGGGCCTTTTCGCCCAAACCTACCAGCCTACTTGGGACTCCATCGACAAGCGGCCCACACCGGCCTGGTTCACCGACGCCAAGTTCGGCATCTTCATCCACTGGGGACGTCTATTCGGTGCCGGCCTACGCTCCGGTGATCCCGGGAAAGCTCGCCTACGCCGAGTGGTATTGGAACGCGATGACGCGCGGCAAAAATGATCCCAAGGCGAATGCGATTCAGACCGGCACCTGGGCCTACCACCAGAAGCAGTACGGCGCGGACTACCCGTATCAGAACTTCGCGCCGCAGTTCCGCGCCGAGTTGTTCGATCCGGACCACTGGGCCGACGTCTTCGCACGCTCCGGCGCAAAGTATGTTGCCTTGACCTCGAAACACCACGAGGGATTTGCCTTGTGGCCCAGCAAAGAGGCCTCCGCCACCTGGGGCCGGCCGTGGAACGCCGTCGAAATCGGACCGAAGCGCGACGTGCTCGGCGACCTGACCGACGCGGTCCGCCGCAAGGGCCTCAAGATGGGTTTCTACTATTCGCTCTACGAGTGGTACAACCCGCTCTGGCTTACGGACAAGCCGCGCTACATCAAAGAGCACATGTTCCCGCAGTTCAAGGATCTGGTCACGCGCTACAAGCCGTCGATCATCTTCAGCGACGGCGAGTGGGACCTGCCGTCCGCCGATTGGCACAGCCCCGAACTGCTCGCCTGGCTGTTCAACGAATCGCCAGTGAAGGACGATGTCGTGATCAACGATCGTTGGGGCAAGGATTCGCGCCACAAGCACGGCGGCTATTGGACCACTGAATACACGCCCGGCATGAGCGGCATGGATCATCCGTGGGAAGAGAGCCGCGGCATGGGTTTCAGCTACGGCTACAACCGCGCTGAGACCCTGAAGCACTATCACACGGGCCGCGAACTGGTGATCATGCTGGTGGATCTGGTCAGCCGCGGCGGCAATCTGCTGCTCGACATCGGACCCGATGCCGACGGCACCATCCCGGTGGTGATGGAAGAGCGCCTGATTCAGATCGGCGACTGGCTAAAGGTCAACGGCGACGCGATCTATGGCACGAAGCCGTGGAAGACCACGCGGCAATGGAGCCCGGGCGAGGTGCCCAAGGTCGAGTACAACAAGGAATACGAGACGGCCTACGATGTGACCAAGCTGGTCGCAAAGCCCCAGCCGGGCAAGGCAGGCATCGAAGCGTTTTTCACCGCAAAGGGTAAGGACGTCTACGCGATTCTGCCGCGCTGGCCGGGCCACAGCTTCCACGTCAAAGATGTAGCCGGCGTGAAGTCGGTGACTCTGCTCGGATCCACCGCTCCATTGAAGTTCAAGGCCGCAAATGGCGGGGTCTCGATCCAGCTTCCGGACATGCCTGAAGAGTTGTTGCAGCAATCGGCCTGGGTGTTGAAGATCAGTCAGTAGTATCGAATCGTGGAGGGCGCGCCATCGGGCGCGTCCTCCACCAGGTCAACTCATTTGACTGCGTACGGTGGGGCGGGAACCAAGCTGTTCAGGTATTCCTCAAGCCGCGTATAACCGCTTTTCCCGCGCTGATTCCGGTCTGCGGGATCGCGTGGATTAAGCCCATGGCTCGACTCCCACGCATCCGGCATGCCGTCGCCGTCAGTGTCCCAGTTGGCAGCGCGGCGTTGCTCTGGATAGGTATCCCATCCGCCTACTTCCTTCTGTGAATTCAACAGCCGTCCCTTACGGTTGCGGATGGTGCCAATGAATCTCTCATCCACGGAATCGCGGACAAGAGATGCACCGGAAAGGCGCAGACAAGACTCAAAAGCCTGCTCCGCGGTTTGCGTCGGATATCCATACTCGCCTAGTGGGAATTCGCTTTTGACCTCCCAGGCCTTTCGCGTTGTCGAGGCATAGCTGCCACTATTCGTGTACAGCACTGCGCCGTAATTGTCAGCAGTCAGGTGCTTTGGCATGTCATCGAAGATGTTGCCGCTCATGAACCCGCGAGCGTTTACCAGGGTGCCGTCCTTCATCTGCATTGGTAGGGAGGCTCCGTCGGTCATGGGGCCGGGTCGATAGTAGTTCCCTACGATATTAATCTTGAGCCCGCCGATGTTAGTCGGTCCTGACCAGTTGTAATTGACGCAATTACGGAAATCCAGCATCGTCTCCTGTTTGCCCTTTTCGACTCCGGCGCCCAGCGTGGGATGACGATGCCGCGACGTGGCATAGATATTGTGGTGCACAGAGGTGTTGCCGGCGCAGTCGCGTATTGATGTGCACATGGCGTGCGCGCCTTTTTCATGAATCGATTCGTTCAACGCCTCGCTATAGATGAGCCATTGCAAGGTCATATTGGAGTTGCCGCGGTAATCCGAGTTGCCGTCGATTCCCCAACTTAGCGAAAGATGGTCCAGAATCAGGTTGTCGCAACGGTTTACCGTCATGACGTCCTGGCCGCCTATGGGCTTATTCTCGTCGCCCAGACGCACACGCAGGTAGCGCATGACAATGTCCCGGCTTTCTTCGATGTAAATGGGCCAGTCTCGAACAGTGATGCCCTTGCCGGGCGCAGTCTGGCCGGCAATCGTCAATTTGGATTTGCCTTTTATCCTCAGTACCTTCTTCAGCATGATGGTGCCGCTGACATCAAACACGATCGTGCGCGGACCGGTCGCCATCTCCGCACCTTCGCGAAACGACCCCGGGCCGGAGTCTGCCAAGTTAGTGACGTGATATACGTCGCCCCCCCGGCCTCCAGTCGCATACTTTCCGAACCCCTCGGCGCCCGGGAAGGCCGGAATTTTTTCTGAAGAAGCCGCGGAGGCGATTGCCAGGCCTGCGCAGAAAACGCTCAAAGTCGCAAAACGAATAAATGCCAAGTTAGTAATTTTCATTGTTCAGAAGGCTTTAGAAAATGCGGCGATAGCATATATTATCTACCGCCGCTCAGGAATGCAAAAACTAGAACGCGAAGCGTAGTGCGAATTGCATCGATCTCGCCGCTTCCGCTGCTGTGATTGTGCCGACATTGACTCGTCCGATGCCCAGTTCAGGCAATCGGAAATTCGCGTGATTGATGAAGTTGAACGCCTCCCAGCGGAACTGTATGTATGCCCGCTCGCGAACGTAGAACTTCTTCATCAGCGAGATATTTTGAGTGATGTTCCCCGGTCCGTCGATGATGTTCCGCCCCGAGGTGCCGTTCCGATAGGCTCCCGCCGGCACGATGGGGAATGCATTGATATCGAACCACATCTGCGGAGTCGGGTTGGCGAGCGTACCCAAAGCAGTCCGGTCTGGACGGGCGGCTTCGCCCAGATCCAGACTTGCGCTATTGGTATAAGGTGTCATACCGACACCGCTGTACATGATTCCAGTCGCTGCGATCTGCCAGCTTTTCAGCAGTACATTCCGGAACTTGGTCTCATACATGAGGCCCAAGGTGAAAGCCTGACGGCGGTCGAAGTCGGCGCGGCCATGCTCCAGGCGAATATTGCGTGAGTCCTGTGCGCCGCCGTAGCCGTTATTGGAATAGCCGGCGAGTTGTGACGCTTCATCCAAAGCCTTGGAGAACACGTAGTTCACGCGGAAGAAGAAGTCGCGTGCGAAGCGGCGGCGCACCGTGACTGACGCCGAGTGGTAATTCGAGTTCGAGCCGAACCCGTAATACTGGATGGTGCTCCAGGCCGGAAACGGTTTCGGGAAACTGCCATTCGTCAGCTTGTATTCCGGTTTACGTAGCGGCTGGTTCAGGTCATACCGGCGTCCCAAATGGGTGCCTTTTGATCCGATGTATCCCAACTCGATCGCGGAGTTTCCAATCTGCCGTTCCACTGTGAAATTCCAGCTTTGGAGGTATTGAGACGGAGCGTCCGTCTGGTATCCGGCTGTGTTGGTGGAACCCACGATCCCGGCGAGATCGGTCGGGAACGGGTTCTGCAGCGTCAGGGCGAGTGCATTTTTGGAATTCCGCACGAAGTTCTGGGGATAGACAAAGGGATAGATATTGCCCAGATCACTGCGCACGCTCTTTGTGGCCGAATTGCCGTAGTAGATGCCGTAACCTGTGCGAATAACGGTGTTCGTGCCGCCGAACGGACGCCATGCAATTCCGACGCGAGGGGCGAAGTTCTTGTGATTGGTCTGAGCCAGAGACTCAGAAAGACCATAGTCCTTGGCGAGACCCACCGAACCTGAAAGTCCGGCCTTCGCCAGGAGTTCAGCGATATTCGGAACCATCACGTCACTGCCGATAATTTGCTTTCCAACGGAGGGGACGAAATTGCCCAGCCGGCCGTACTTCTCGTAGGGTGGCGTCATCAGTTCATAGCGTAGACCGAAGTTGATAGTAAGGTTCGAGCGGGCTTTCCAGTCCTCCTGGACGAACGCACCCATCGTGGTGGAAAACAGGTAGTTAGTGGCCGCTCCCCCCAACTGCCGCTGGGTCGTGTCGACATAGCCCAGAAGCTGATCCGCATATCCCACGTTTGTCCATTTCCCTTTGAATGCATAGCTGCCGCGAACGCGCAGATTATAGGGCTCGAAGAACTGGGAACGGATCACGTCGAAGCCAGCCTTGAGCAGGTGTCTGGATTTCGCCCAGGTCACGGTATCGGCGAACTGCCATACATTTGAATAGGCCTGCGTGGGGACATTCTTCCCGTCTCCGATACCTTCGATATCAGACGGTTCAAAGCGTGGAAATCCTAGAGACCTGCTGTCGGTCGAAGCCAGGGGCAATCCCAGTTGCTCGGATATGTTCTGTCCATCATAGAGGCCGGTCAACCTGGGTTTGGATCGCGTGAAGCCAAGACGCGCTTCATTCAACAGTACGGGCGTGAAACTGCGCGTATACGTCAGGCCGTAAAGATAGGTGTTGTTCAGCGAGTAGCCGCCGAAGCCGGGCACCTTCGAGCCATCAAACGGATTCATGCTGCTGGTGCGCGCCGGGATCAGGCGGAAGGAAACGGTGTCCTTATCCGTGATCCTGTGGTCCACCTTGAAGAGGAAGTTGTCCGGAGAACTGCTCGACGGACCGTAAGCATAGTAATTGTTAGTTCCGAGTCCGCTGAAGTTCGGCGCCGGATAATACTTCGCAACTTTCAATGCGATCGGGTCCAGCCTGCTGGCGGGGATCTTGTTCCCGGGGAACTGGGCATTGCCGGCCAACGGATCAATAAGATTGACCAGCTTGCCCTTGGAGTCCACCGTCTGCGAGAAGTCGCCCTGCTGCTGAATCTGAGTCGGTATGACGGCGTAGGCGATCGAGCCGCTTCTGGTGCGAACGCTCTCCCATGAGACCAGGAAGAATGTGCGGTTGCGACCGTTATAAAGTTTCGGGATCACCACCGGACCATTCAGGCTGGCACCGAACTGGTTTCGGCGCAGCTTCGGCTTGCTGAGGGCGAAGAAGTTGCGGGCATCGAAAGCATCATTCCGGATGTACTCCGAGAGCGTGCCATGGAGTTGGTTGCCGCCGGTCTTGAGCGCCATGCTGATCACACCGCCCGCCAGCCTGCCGTATTCGGCCGAATAGCCGGTCGTCTGAACCTTGAATTCCTGCATGGAATCCAGCGGCGGACTGACCTGCTGCTGCCCGTCCCGCTGTTTCTGGTTATTGAACCCGTCCACGACGAAGTTTGTATTGTCCGTGCGTGCGCCATTGATGGAATAGCCCGAGCCTTCATCGGATCCCTGAACTTGCGGCAGAACGCCGGGGACCAGGAAAGCAAGGTCGCCGAAATTGCGTCCGTTCAGGGGCATGTTGTTGATTTCTTCCGTGGAGATCACGTCCCCCTTCGCCGAGTTCTCTGTGTTCAACAGCGGAGCCTGGCCTTGCACTTCCACGACCTCACTCACGCTGCCGACCTTCAGCTTAAGATTCAGCCGCGCGGTCTGGCCTACCAACAACTGCAATCCGGTTTCGACCAGGCGTTGGAATCCCTGCTTCTCGACTGCGATTTCATAAATGCCGGGTTGAAGGTTCACGATCGTGAACTCGCCAGTGGCATCGCAAACTAAGCCGCGCGAATCGTTCGTCTGAACGTTACGCACCGTTATTTTGGCTTCAGGAATATTTGCTCCGGTCGCGTCGAGAACCGTGCCAACGATCGTCGCATTCGAGTTCTGCGCGAAAACCAAAGCATTTGCAAGCACAGACAGCACCGCGACGGCGAGAAACCATCGAATCATGTTTGTTACCCGGACAACACCGCTTCTACGTGGAACCTGCATCTTGTTGGACCCCCTGGTTTGTAGCCAGATGCGAGTTTAGTGCCGAGTGGAAGATTAGATCAAGTAAATGGCGGTTTTTAACTGTTAGAAATGACGTTAAACCAATCTTGAAACATTCTTCGCTGTAGTACACTTGCAGGCAGTGAAAGTCGCGCCGATCACTTCAGAAGAGGACGAGCGTCGAGCGCTGGAAGCGGTGCTCGCCAGCGAGACATTCGCTCGTTCAGACAAGCTGAAGCACTTCCTGCGACACATCTGCGAGCTCAAGATAGCCGGAAGATCGGCAGAGATCAACGAACACACAATCGGCGTCGAAGCTTTGGGCCGCCCACCCAACTACTCAACCGGCGACGATTCCATTGTGCGCAGTACTGCCTATGTTCTGCGGCAGAAGCTGATGGAACTGTACGAGAAGGAACTGCCAGACGCCAATCTGAGGATCGAGCTCCATAAAGGGTCGTATGTGCCGGTGTTTGTCAGCGGTCACGACAAACCGGAACCTGTACCGGAGCCTGTAATTACAGCTTCTACTGCCAGGCGAATCGGATATACCTGGGTTTTCGCTGCAGGATTTGGAACAGCGGCGCTGCTCGTCTTGGTTACCTTTCTCCTTCTACGTTCACCCGGTGTCGAGCGGCTGGACAGCATTGTTGCGGAAGCCTGGGGGCCTCTCGCCAGTCCGGGTTCGCGTGTCATGATCTTCATCGGACATCCGCCTCATTTTCTGGTTCGTCAATACAAGCCAGGCGATGAGCCGACTGACGAGGTATCGCTTCCGCTTCCGGAGCAAGCGTACACCTGGTATCGCGGATTACAGCCGATGGAGCCCGGGAATCGCCTTTTCAGCTACGCGACGGGCAACTCCTGCCTGCTCGGTGACGCGTTCGCCGCAGTTCTTGGGGCTCAGACACTTTCACGCCTGGGCGTCAGCTATCAGGTCGTGCCAGAGCGGACCGTTCGTCTGCCCGGACTCCGTGGTACCAACGTGCTGTTATTCGGTAATCCGGAATACAGTCCCGCCATTGCAACGCTTCTGGCGAACGGTGCCTATTCGATCGCCTTTGACGCAGCCAGCAAACATGACGGCATTACGGATAAGCGCACGTCGCGGACCTATGTTCCGAAGCTTTCACCCAAGAACCGCGTCGGCGAGGCTTATGGTTTAATCACCGTTTTGACGCAATCAGAAAACAAAGATGCCCCGCACCGCGCCGTAGTGTTTTCGGGTGTGAACTCCGCGGGGACGCACGCTGCTATGGAGTACTTCTCTTCGCCTGAACACCTGAAACAGTTGAAGCAACGCTTTGCGGGCGAGGGCCAGTCTGGCTTCCCGGCTTCTTATCAGGTGCTCATAAAGAGCTCGACCGAAACCTCGGTGCCGATTTCGTTCAGCTACGAATCCCACCGGATACTCAATTTCTAACCTCCCAAAAACTGTGAAATTGCCGTGCTTTTGCTTGTACGCCGGTTAGCGTTCCTTCAGACTGATCTGGCGATGAGAATGAACCGCCGAGCTTTTATTGGGACCGCGCTGACTGCAGCTTCGAGGGACCGGGTCTTAGGTGCTAACGACACAATCAGGGTTGGGCTGATTGGTTGCGGGGCGCGGGCTCGCTACATTTCGGATTTTGCGGGGAAGCTGCCAGGAATCCGCATCGCAGCGGTTTGCGATGTGTTCGAGGAAAACGCCCAGCGTGCTGTCGAGCAATTCGGAGGCGGCATTCCTGCCTGCGAGGACTTCCGGCGGGTGCTCGATAGCAAGGACATCGATGCCGTAATGGTGGCGTCACCCGAGCATTGGCACGCCACTCAGGCTGTGCTCGCCTGTGAAGCCGGTAAAGATGTCTACGTCGAAAAGCCGATGAGCCACAACGTGGTCGAGGGGCGCAAGATGGTTGAGGCCGCCCGGCGGCATGACCGGGTGGTTCAGGTCGGGACGCAGCACCGCTCAGCGCCACATTTCCGGGAACTGGCCGAACGGGTTCGAAACGGGGAGTTTGGCAAAATTCTTTCGGTTCGTCTGTTCCATTACCGGAACCGCTTCCCGGAAGGAATCGGGCATACTCCTGATGAGCAACCGCCCAAGGGCATGAATTGGGACTTTTTCTGCGGTCCTGCTCCGCTGCTGCGTTTTAGTCAGAACCGGCTGAAGTACTGGCTGCAGTATTACGAGTTTTCCGGCGGGTCCGTCACCGACATGGCGATTCACTACATCGATACCGTGCACGAAATCATGGGTGCGGAAAGGCCCCTTTCCGTGACCGCGAACGGCAGTCGCTTCTTCGTGAAAGACGACGGTAATGTTCCGGATGTGCTGCAAATCGTGTATGAGTACCCTGGGTTTTTGATGACCTGGGATGAAAACAGGGTGAACTCCTATGGGATCGGCGCGCGGACTCAGGGTATGAAGTATCACCAGACGAAGGGTGACAACGACCATCCTACCGGTATGATCTTCTACGGATCGCACGCGACTGTTGTTGCCGATCGCGTGGGCTACGAAGTATTCTCTGACGCGAAAATCCCGTCCAGGATCACCGGACCCACGCGGGGCACGGCTGACGATGTTACGCAATTGCACGTCACGAACTTTTTTGACTGCGTTCGCAGTCGCAAACGGCCGAATGCGGACGTGGAGATCGGGCACCGCGCAACCCTGGTCGGGCATATCGGCAACATCGCCTATCGAACCGGAAAGAAACTCCACTGGGATTCCGAAAAGGAAGACTTCCGCGGTCCGGTTGACGAGGCTCGATCGATGCTGACCCGCCATTACCGCAAACCCTACGACCTGATTTGAGGAGCGCGTGCAGTTTGGCCCGGTGATATCATACTGCAAGAATTACTTGGCAGACCTCGCCCACACTCCGAGAACCGGCGCCCCGCGCCCTCCTTTAACACCGGCCGATGCGGTATTGGTGAAACAGCACCTCCAGGCCATCATTGAGAGCGAGGAATTCCGCCCGAGCAAACGCTGCCAGGAGTTTCTCGCCTTCGTAATTGAGCATGCCATCGCTGGGCAGACCGAATATCTCAAGGAACGGGCGATCGGCGCAGAAATCTTCGGCAAAGAACCGGATTACGACACCACTTCGGATTCGATCGTGCGCGTGCGAGCGTCTGAGGTTCGACGGCGTCTGGCACATTTTTACGCAAAGCGTACAGAGCCCGAGAGAGTAGTCATCGACCTGCCGGCAGGGTCGTACATTCCCGAAATTCATTGTTTCGAAGAGCCCGCATTACCGCCGACTGTCTTAGCAGAGGAGCCGCCTCGCCCGCCAGCCCGGCCGCGAACTCTTTACTACCTGCTCGCTGCCTTGCTGGCAACGCTCGGGATTATTGTGGTCTGGCTGAGCGTCGACATTTTCAATCCGGCTGACAAAATTGCGGCCTTCTGGAAACCGATTCTCGATCACAGCCAGCCACCCGTCCTCTGCCTCGGAACGCCTACCTTTTATGGCATTAGAGGCGACCTTAGGCGCCGTTTCCTGGCGCACCAAAAGGGCGAATCGTTGCCGCCCGAGCGGTTGCTCTCTCCTGAACTCGACGTCTTTGCCTATGAAGGCATGTTCCTCGGAATTGGCGGCACGACGGCGGCAGGGGATATTGCGAACTATTTTGGACGGCACAAAAAACATGTAGTCATTCGTCCCGGTTCCGACTCCAACTTCGCCGAGCTGCGAAACTCGCCTGTCATCCTGATCGGCTTGAACTACAACGATTGGTCGCTCAGGGCGATGAAGGATCTTCGATTCCGGTACGAACACAATTCCGGCGGCGTTATCGTGGACCGTGATAAGCCTGGCCAGTTATGGCGTCCGAAAGATCTGCAGCTGAACTCCAGGCCTTCCGAAGATTACGGGCTTATCTCGCGGTTTCTGCATCCAGAATCTGGTCAACCGATCGTCGCACTCGGTGGGGTGACAACTTTCGGAACACAAGCCGCCGGTGAATTGATTACTGACCCGGAACGCTTCCACAAATTTCTCGAGACCGCGCCCGCCGGCTGGGCCAGTAAGAACGTTCAGGTGCTCATCCGAACCAAGGTGGTCGGCATGACGCCAGGACCCGCGGAGATCATAGCCATCCACGTTTGGTGAGGGCTACGGAAGCACCCATATGTTTCGGAACTGAACAGGACACCAGTGGTTCTGGAGAATCACTGGGCCCTTCGTTGTGTAGTTACCGGTGGTGAATCGCTGCGTCGCTGGAGCGTTTAGTTCCACATTGCGGTGAATGACCACACCGTTATGCCGTACTGTAATTCGCGGACGCCGCACAACCTGCGCTCCGTCTATCTTACCGGCGCGGAACTCGATGTCGAAACTCTGCCATTGGTTCGGCGGCAACGACGCATTAACCCGTGGCTTGTGCAGTTTATAGAGTGCTCCGTTATCCGTATCGCTAATTGGCAGTCCAAAACTCTCCAGAATCTGCAGCTCGTAGCGTCCTTGTAAATAGACACCGCTATTACCGCGAAGCTGCGGTATCTCACCGGCTGGAGCGGGCACCAGAAACTCCACGTGCAACCGGCGTATGTTTCCAAACTCCTCTTTCGTCGCTAGATAGCACTGAGAGTCAGAGGGCCTTTCGGCTGTGGAGACCTGCATTATGGCTTCCGCCGTTCGGAAATGAAGGAAGTGGGCGCTCGCAGGTTGGAATTTATCGAGATAGTTGTGATACTCGATCCACTGATCGAGGTTGGTACCATCCCAAAGGACCCTGGCGCCTTTGGGGGGCGGAACGGGCAAGCCTCGATTCGAGGGAACATCCGCCGCCCATAGACCCAGGGCAATCATAAGGAACAGGACTGTGCGTGTCATCAACGATTACCAGTACAGCTTCAAGCTTAGCTGCATGTTCCGCACCCCCGCAGGCGTGGACAAGCCGAAACCGGGATTCGACGTGAATGCCGGTACCGACGGATTGGTCAACGAGGCGGAGTTGAACGCGTTGTACACATAATGTGTGCTGGTCGCCGAACTCAAATAATAAATGGGATGGTTCAGCGCGTTGCTGGCATTTGCGCGCAGTTCCAGATAAGTCTTCTCAGAACGCGTAAACCGGAATCGCTTTGAGATACTCGCGTCCAGGGCCAGCATGCGGGGAGTGCGGCACCCCGGCATAGTTCTGGGTGCATTCCCAAATTTTGGGTTGTTAAGAGATCCTGGCATGGAAAAGACAGCTGGGTTGATGTATGACTTGTTCAGCGGGTCCTCACGCCAGTCGGAGGTTATGCACGGTTGTCCTGGCACTATATCTGGGCGCTCATAGTTGCCGATCGATGCGGGAAATACGTTGCCACCAGCAGTGGAGAACCAATAACCGGTGCTTCCCAGCAAAGGTTGGAAGGGGAAGCCGGACTGCATATTGAAGATGCCTGCTGTTGTCCAGCCACCGATGATCGTATCCAGCACGCGATTCTGAATACCGAGAAGTTTGCCACGGCCAACTGGCAACTGATAGCTGTAGCCAGTGGTCAGTTTCGCAGGAACGTCAAATGACGATACAGCACGTTCTCCGCGCAGGTCGTACGGATTCTGTACCGTCGCCCAGCTTGCGGTGAAGTTCTGCGTATTGTTGTCGCCGCCAACGTTGTCGATTGATTTCGACCAGGTGAAGCTTCCAACAAGAGATAGTCCAAACGCGTAACGGTGGGTCACACTGGCATACATGCCGTGATAGGACGAGTTGCCAGCGCGGTTATAGCTCTCAGCCAGGGCCTGGTTGAAAAAATTCTGATAAGGTGCGGCCTTCTGCAGGTTTGTTGCTGAAAGCAAGCTTCCGCGTAGCACAATGCCGTACGTGTTCGGGGTCGCCGCAGTAAGATTCACCGACCGTGTGATCAGATCCTTCAAAGTGTCGAGGCTTGGCAGATTCTGCTGCGGCGCAAAAACACTGATTACGTGCGTCCCTTTCAACCCGTTGTAAGAAAGCTGCACCATGGTGTTCTTCGCGATCTGGAATTGCGTCGCAAACAGCCACTGCTGCGAGTAAGGCGCCGCTGAACTCTGGTTGACGAAGGGTACGGTGAGCCCCTGGACTGTAAAGTACGGACCGTCTGAACCCAGCAGCGCCGATAATGCGGAGGTCAGCGGACCCACGGGATTGGTGATGTAACTTACTGCCGTGTTCGGAACAATTCCACCAGTTGTACTGGTTCGACTGCAGGTGGCGGAAGTTGACCCCAAACTTGAAAATGTGCTTTCCGCGAGTCCACGTCAGGTCGTCTCCAATCTGATAGTTGGCATCCACTTGCTGCACCAGATTATTGCTTACGCCCGCACTCAACGTGTATCCGAGGCTTAGGGTCGGAAACCCTGCGCCGCTGGTCGCAGGCGTCAAGCCGTATTTGGCGGCCCAGTCTTGAGACAGGGCGGATGGTGGCTCGCTGCGCAGTTGCCGGTTGCGCAGCCCTGAAAGCGATCCGATTCCAGCGGAATGCTCGTGTAGCGTCCAAAGATGCGATCTGAGTCGGTGATCGTGTGGTCGATGCGGACCGAATATCGGTTGTCCACGTTCGTCACTCCGCGTAGATAGGACACATTGTTCCCGGTGTTTGCCCAGAGGCCGTCCGGTTGATAGAACGAGAAATACGGCCCCGGATTCTGCGGCGTCGGGAATTGCGACATCACGAATTTCGCGAACTCGTTTTGCGAAAGCTGGGCCGCAACGCTGTTGTTCGCAATAGGCACATACTGACTCGTTGCGGCGTATCGGGCACCGGTCGGAAAACCGGCTGCATTCACCGGAAACTGGTAATGAAGGCTGCCTGTACGTGGAGCGGCTAGCGCTGCATCAGCGCCTTGACTGCGAAGGATCGTCGTGTTGATCAGCGAGATAGAGTCCTTGAAATTTCCCGCCAATTCCGCAGGTGTCGGTACCACTGCTTCTCCGGTGCTTACGTTTGACAGGCGACCCGGCTCGAAACTGGCGTAAAAGAACGTGCGATTCGCCGTTATAAAGCTTCGGCAGATATACTGGTCCGCCGCCCGCGATACCGAAGAAGTTCTGGTGCAATTGAGGACGAATGCGAGTGATTCCGAGCGGAGTTGCCTGGATGGCTGGATCCGAGTGCCGCCAGCTTGCAACGCCGCGCATGCGGTTCACGCCGGGCCGGGTCGCCTGAACGATAATGCCTCCCGCAGTGCGCCCATACTGTGCAGGCAGACCGCCAGTAATCACAGATACTTCCTGCACGGCGCCGCCGAGACACTGACACCAGCACGAGGAAAGCTTGCCTGGGTGACATCGGAACCATCCACCAGAATCGATGTTCTGCCTGGCCACGCTCCTCCGACGCTTAGCGTTGCGCCGGGGACGATAAAACCTCCGCCGGTTCCCGGGTTCTCGCTCGAGACCTGTCCGGCACTGGTCGGATTTCCTTTCACACCGGCTACAAGCAGGGCAGCACTCAGTACACTCCGCTCGGAGTACGGCAGATCCTCTGCAAGCGCCTGCTCCACGGTCGTAGTTGCCGCCTGTGTCGCGGGCGTGAGCAGCGGCGACTGTTCGACAACAGTTACTGTGGTTGACGCCTGTCCGACCTTCAACGAGACATTGATCGAGACAGTCTGGCTCGCCGAGACGGTGACTTCGTCGATCACGCTCGTTTCGAAGTCAGTCTTCTGAACGGAGATGCGGTAGCGGCCAGGTATCAGCGGCGTGGCGTTGTAC
Organism: Bryobacteraceae bacterium; assembly: GCA_963793625.1. Taxonomy (GTDB): domain Bacteria; phylum Acidobacteriota; class Terriglobia; order Bryobacterales; family Bryobacteraceae. The sequence continues at coordinate 107,333 of CAWCAT010000005.1, forward strand.
AGCCCACCGCTGCTGGTCGCGGTCTCGGTACGTACGCCAGTCTCAACATTTGTCAGCTTCAACGACACGTCAGGCACAACCCGTTGGATCCGTGATGGTCCCTGTGACCGAACCGAACCCCGACTGAGCAAAGACAAATCCGACATTCACGAAAACCAGCAAGCAGACAAAGATAATAGTGCGTAACATTAGGATTCCTTTTTGCGATCAAGTTCTCAAAGCACCAGTTTCCACGGCGCCCTGTACGTGCGCGACTCCAGTTTCTGAGCTTCCGCATCCCCGGCGAACAGATTTTCCTGCGAATTCAACAGCAGCTTCCGCCCGGTGCGAAAAGCTATATTTCCCGCGTGGCATGCCAGCGCCGTAGAGTGGGCGCTATCGATATCTGAATTCGGTGTCCCGCGTGTGCGCATGCAATCGATGAAATTCTTCAGATGGTCATCCGGATTTACGACGCCTTTCCGCCGGGGCAAGCCGTCCATCCTTTTCTGGCGTCCCTTGCCGCTCACAGGTGCCGATTCCTCCAGCACTTCCCAGCCCTGGCGATCCACAACCAGCGTCCCGTTGTGCCCATAGAATGCAACGCCATGCGCTCGCGACTCCGGACCTCGACCGATGCCCATAGCGTGCTCCCAGGTGAGGCACAGACCGGGAAATTCGAACAGCACCTGCTGCGTGTCCGGTGTTTCCTTCGCGTCGTCGGGAAATGCATACTTGCCGCCGGACGAAGTGACGGAAATCGGTGCCTGCAGTCCCAGGGCCCACATCGCGATGTCGATCATGTGCGTGCCCCAGTCGGTCACCAGCCCGCCGGAGTAGTCCCAATACCAGCGAAATGCGAAGTGGAACCGGTTCTTGTTGAACGGGCGCAGCCGTGCAGGTCCCAGCCACAGGTCGTAATCAACGTTCGCCGACGGCACCGAGTCTGCGACGGGGGCTACTTCGCCCATGGTGTCGAGGAACGCCCAAGTCCGGACCAGTCGGATCTTTCCCAGTTTCCCGCTGCGCACATATTCGACCGCTTCCCGGTAATGTGGACCGCTTCGTTGTTGCGTCCCCACCTGCACCACGCGGTTGTACTTGCGGGCGGCGGTCACCATCAGCCGTCCTTCTCCAATGCTGGTCGCGAGGGGCTTCTGGACGAACACGTCCTTGCCAGCCTGGCAGGCCATCACCATCTGCAGCGCGTGCCAGTGGTCGGGCGTCGCGATCAGAACAGCGTCGAGATCGCGCAGTTCGAGCACACGGCGAAAATCCCTGGTGACCATGCGCGGCCTGGGGGTCGTTGTTTCGTCCGCCACGCGCTGTGCCGCGATCGCACTCTGCGCGTCATCCACGTCGCAGACCGCTATGCACTCCGTCCCGCTCGCTTTCAGGCAGGAGATCAGGTTATTGCGGCCGGCGCCGCCGCACCCGATCAGAGCGATACGGATTCGATCATTCGCTCCCTGAACGCGGAGTGCCGCGGCCAGGGTACCAAGGGAACCGCTGACGACGTGGTTGAATCATTGTGGCCGACCAGTCAGAGACTGGTAAGCAAGAAGTTTGCTCGATTGCTTGACGTTAGTCAACGCTTCGAGCGTGATTCGCAAGTAAAGGCAGGATGTTGTCTCGTTTTGAGTAACTTACAGGCGTTGTGGAGCGATGGTTAAGCCTCGGCTTAGCCTGGAAATCAAACGAGTTGAGGATGGTGGCCTGGCAACCGTGAATTTGGTGTGCCAGGCCTATGGGAAAGATTAGCCGCGCAGGGCTTCGAGGCGGGCGATTCGCTCTTCAGTCGAAGGATGCGTGGAGAACATGCGGCCTAGTGCGCCCATGCTAAACGGCTTGATGATGAACATGTGCGCCGTGGCCGGCGAAGCGTCCATCGGAATGCGTTTGGAATAAGACTCCAACTTTCGCAGTGCGGAGACCAGGCCATGTGGCGTACCCGTGTACTTAGCCGCTGCGCCGTCGGCCGAGTATTCGCGAGTGCGTGAGATCGCCATCTGTATCAGCATGGCCGCGATCGGAGCGACGATCATCATAAACAGTCCGCCCATTGCGCTGCCCCGGTTGTCCTCGTCACTGCGGCTCCCTCCGAAGAAGAATGCCATGCGGGCGAGCATCGTGATGGCGGCCGCGATCATCGCAGCAACCGAACTGATCAAAATATCGCGATGCATCACGTGCCCGAGCTCGTGCGCAATTACGCCTTCCAGTTCACGATCGTCCATCAGCTGCAACAGTCCGGCGGTAAAAGCCACAGAAGAGTGTTGCGGATTACGTCCCGTAGCAAAAGCGTTAGGCGAGTCCTCAGGAATCACCCACAACTTCGGCATCGGCAAGCCCATGCGCTGCGTCAGGTTCTGAACCATTGGTCCGACGCGCCGGTAAATCTCGGGGTGTTCCGTCTCAGATACGCGCTGTGCCGAATACATCGTGAGCGCAATTTTCTCTGAGAAAAAATAGCCTGCAAAATTCATCAGGAACGCCAAACCAAGGCCCATGTACAAACCTTGACGACCCCCGATGGCTTCGCCTCCGACCAGCAGCAGTGCACTCAGCAATCCAAGCAGCAGAACGGTTTTGATCGTATTCATTTGATACCTGTCCTTATTGTCACATACGAAAAAAAAGGGCCGACGGTTTCATCGGCCCCCAAGCATCAGTGTCTTTTCGCAAGTGTCTGAATTAATTGTTGCTGGCTTCGATCCGGATCGTCCTCGGCTTGGCAGCCTCTTTCTTTGCCAGCGTAACGATCAGGACGCCATTGCGGTACTCTGCCTTCACTTTTTCGGTATCCACGGTATCGGGCAGGCTGAAGTAACGGCTAAAAGAACCGTAGCTGCGCTCGATGCGATGATAACCTTCCTTTCCATCACCGCCGGCGGCCGGTTGGAATTTGCGCTCGCCCTTGATCGTCAAAGTGCCGTTCTCGATCTCGATCGCAATGTCCTTCAATTCGAGATCGGGCAAATCGGCCTTAATGACCAGCTCATTCTCCTTTTCCAGGATGTCCACGGGCGGGGTCCAGGGACGCGCTGTTGCCGGTTCACTAAACATCCGGTTCAACGTGTCCTCGAAAAAGCGCAATTCTGCGGGCAATGTTGCGGGAAAGTATTTGGTACTCATAGCTTCTTGTTCTCCTCCGTTATATTCTGACTACACTCACATAGTAAAACATGAGTGCGTACGTGTCAAGTAGTCTTCATAAAATTATTCACATTCTGAATTGGCCAGTGCGGATACAATAGTGTTTTCCCATGCGAATCGCACTCGGGCAGATCAACTCTACCGTCGGCGACCTCTCCGGAAATGTGGACCGCATGATCCGGATGGCTCGCCAGGCGTCTGAACGCGACGCCGAACTGATTGTTTTCCCTGAACTTTCCATCACCGGATACCCGCCTCGGGACCTGGTGGAAAAACCCAGCTTTCTCGAACGCACCCAGTGCGAACTGCAGCGTCTGGCACGCGAAACGGCGGACCTGAAAACCCGGGTGATCTGCGGCTATGTGGGTCCGTCGGATTCACCAGCCGGCAAACGTGTCCTGAATCGTGCGGCTGTTCTGGACCGCGGGCAAGTCGTCTTCAACCAGACCAAGATGCTGCTGCCTACCTACGACGTCTTCGATGAGGCACGCTACTTCCTTCCAGCCGACCGGCAGTTGCCGCTTGACCTGGGCAGCACGCCCGTTGCGCTGACGATTTGCGAGGACGCCTGGAACGACAAACAGTTCTGGGAACGCAGGCTGTATCAGCGCGACCCCGTCGAAGAACTCGTCCAGAGCGGCGCAAAGATTCTTATCAGCATCAACGCTTCTCCCTTCCATATGGAAAAACGGGGACTGCGCCGCGAGGTCTTCGCAGCGACAGCTAAGCGCTATGGAATCCCTGTCATTTATGTAAATCAGGTGGGCGGCAATGATCAGCTCGTGTTCGATGGCAGCAGTTTCGCCATGAATGCACAGGCCCAGATCATCGCTTCCGCCGCTTCGTTTTCCGAGGATTTGATTCTCGTCGATACCGATACCGGCGAGGGCGATCGGCACGACAACTTTCCGGATGAGACCGAGGCAGTCTATGAAGCGCTCGTGCTTGGGACGCGCGATTACATTACCAAGTGCGGATTCCGGCGCGTGCTGATCGGGCTTAGCGGCGGGATCGATTCGTCGCTGACCGCCGCGATTGCGGTTGATGCCGTGGGCGCGGAAAACGTAGTGGGCGTCGGAATGCCGGGTCCATACTCCTCCGAGCACAGCGTCACCGATGCTCGCGATATGGCGAAAAATTTCGGCATACGCTTCGAGGTGGTCTCGATTGGCAACGTGTATCACGAGTTCCTGCGCACGCTCGATCCAGTCTTCAACGGGGCGCCGCGCGACGTCACCGAGGAAAATCTGCAGGCGCGTTTGCGCGGTGTGACCTTGATGGCGTTCTCGAACAAGTGGGGTGCGCTCGTGCTCACAACCGGCAACAAGAGCGAACTCGCGGTCGGCTATTGCACGCTCTACGGCGACATGTGCGGCGGACTCGCCGTAATCAGCGATGTGCCGAAAACCATGGTGTATGAGTTGTCGCGTATCGCCAATCGTCGTCACAACAACGCGATTCCGGAAAGCGTTTTCACGAAGCCTCCTTCGGCTGAGCTGCGTCCTGATCAGAAGGACACGGACAGCCTGCCGGAGTACGCAGTGCTCGATCAGATTCTCCGAGCGTATGTAGAGAACTACAATTCACCGCAGGAGATCGCGGATGAGTTGCAGCAGCCGCTCGAGTTAGTGCGCGAGATTATCAATAAAGTGGATCGCAATGAATATAAGCGCGCGCAGGCTGCCCCCGGATTGAAAGTGACTACGAAAGCGTTCGGTGTTGGCCGCCGCTTCCCGATTGCCCAAAGGTTCTACGAATGAAATATCTTGCCGTACTAGCACTCCTCGTAATGGCTGCCATTCTGACTTCACAGCCGGCGCCCCGTGAGCAAGTGGGACCGTTACCCGATGGCGGGTTCCTGCTGAATAGCGGATGGAAGATCAAACCTGCCGGCAGGCAGGTGCCGCTCGATACGCTTCCAATGTCGTCCGCCTTGTCGAAGGACGGGAAATTTCTGCTGGTTCTGAATGGCGGGTACAAGCCGCCATCGGTGAGCGTGCTGGATGCAGCCACGATGCAGGAGACCAGTCGCGTCCCCGTCAGTGACGGTTGGCTTGGACTGACGTTTACTCCGGACGGAAAGCGCGTTTATGTGGGTGGCGGCGCGCGTGGCAGCGTGTTCGAGTTCGAATTTTCAGAAACCGGCAAGCTCACTCCGGGACGCACTTTCCCGTTGATAGCGACTGACAAGCCTCCGACGTGGGAAGACTTCGTCGGCGACGTGACGCTCTCGCCGGATGGCCGCCTGCTCTTCGCGGCAATGCTCTACCGGGACACAATTGCGGTAATCAATCCGCAATCTGGCATGGTGATCGAGCGCTACAAGACAGGGCGCCGGCCGTATCGCCTCTCGTTCCACCCGGATGGCAAAACCTTCCTGGCCACGAGTTGGGCGGATGGTTCGCTGTATCATCACAAAGCAGACACTGGCGAGGTGCTGGCGACTGTGCGGCTGGGTCCGCACCCCACCGACATCGTCTGGAGTTCGCGCAAGCCGGAAGGTGACGAAGGGAAACAGGCCGACTGGAAATACCGGCTGTTCGTTCCCGCGGCGAACACCAACAAGGTTTTTGTTCTGGCAATGAGCGAGAGTAAGACAATGCGTCTTAGCGAGACAATCAACGTCGCGATGACGCCAATGCAACCGTTGGGAATGACGCCGAGCGCAGCCGCTGTCAGCAAAGATGAAACGCGTCTGTTCGTGGTTTGCTCGGATGCGAATGCCCTGGCCGTGGCCGATATCTCCGGGCTGCGCACCAAAGTGCTTGGGTTCGTTCCGACAGGTTGGTACCCTGTGGCGACGCGATCCATGGATGACGGCCGTCTGATTGTTCTGAATGGTCGTGGCGTGCGTTCTCTTGCGAATCCGCATGGCCCCTCGCCAATGGGCCGCCCGCAAGTCGCGCACGTGGGCACGCCGGAAGTACAGCATGTCGGCCGAATTCAAACCGGCACCGCGTCTGTGATCGATCCATTTACGCCGGAGCAACTCGACGAGTATTCGCGCACCGTGCTGACGAATTCTCCGTATCGGGATTCCAAGCTCGAAGTCGAATTGGGGATTCCGGAGGGCAGTCCGATTCCGCAGGCGCCCGGCATGGGCTCGCCGATCGAACATGTGATCTACATCATCAAAGAAAATCGCACGTATGATCAAGTGCTCGGCGATCTCGGACGCGGCAACGGCGATCCTTCGCTGGTGGTGTTCAAAGCGGAAAGCACGCCGAACCACCGCAAGCTTGCGAACGAGTTTGTGCTGTTCGACAACTTCTACGTGAATTCCGATGTGAGCGCCGACGGTCACAACTGGTTGACAGCGGCGATCGCGTCAGACTACGTGCAAAAGATGTGGCCAAACAGTTACGGTGGCCGGCGCAAACATTACGACTACGAGGGCACGGAAGCAGCGGCCACGCCGCCCGCCGGCTATATCTGGACAAACGCGATCGCCGCCGGACTTACGATACGCAATTACGGCTATCAGGTGAACAACAAACCCAAGGCCGGCGAAGATGGCGTGCAGGTGGGCAGCGTCCGCGACCCTGTGTTAACGCCACACACCAACCGTTTCTACCGCGGCTTTGATCTGAACTATAAAGACACGGATCGCGCTGGAGTCTTCCTCAGAGAACTTGCGGAGTTCGAGAAGAGCGGCAAGCTGCCGCGGCTGATCCTGCTCCGTCTGGGCAATGACCATACGTCGGGAACGTCAGCCGGCAAATACACGCCTTTGGCCGCGATGGCGGACAACGATCAGGCGCTTGGCATGATCGTGGAAGGTATCTCCAAGAGTCGCTTCTGGGCCAAGACCGCGATATTCGTTCTGGAAGATGACGCGCAGAACGGTGCAGATCATGTCGATTCGCATCGCTCGCCTGCTTTCGTCATTTCGCCTTACATCCGCCGCGGGATCATCGACAGCACGATGTACAACACGACCTCGGTATTGCGTACGATGGAGATGATTCTTGGTATGCGACCGATGACGCATTTCGATGCGGGTGCTCGTCCCATGGCTAGCGCATTTTCGTCGAAGCCGGATCTGACTCCCTACAAAGCGGTACCTGCGAAGATTTCAATCAATGAGCGCAATCCGGCTGCCTCACCCACAGCTGCGCGTTCTGCGCGTCTCGACTTCAGCGAAGCGGACCGCATCGATGACGATGAGTTGAACGAAATTCTCTGGCGGGCGCTACGCAAAACAGAGCCGCCCGCTCCGGTTCGAAGCATGTTCGCAAGATAGAACAAAGGCGGTTTAACGCCATGCCGAACATTTTTCTTTGCTTCGTTTGGCACATGCACCAGCCGCTGTACAAGGACCTGATCTCAGGGCAGTATCATCTGCCCTGGACCAGGATGCACGCGCTCAAAGACTACTACGGCATGGTGCACGTCCTGGAAGATTTTCCAGACATACACCAGACGTTCAATCTGGTGCCTTCGCTGATGCTGCAGATCGAGGATTACGCGGCGGAAACCGCGCGCGATCCGTTTCTCGATCTGGCATTGAAGCCCGCGTCCGAACTGACGCCGGACGAGCAGTCGTTCATCCTCGAACATTTTTTTCAGGCGAATCCCGCCCGCCTGATTTACCGCTATCCGCGTTACGGAGAACTGTTCAACGCCTGGCTCGCTGCCGACCGCAACCCAAAGCGCACACTTCTGGCTTTCGGAACCGCGGCACTTCGAGACCTGCAGCTCTTATCGCAGCTCGCATGGTTCGATGAGGAATACATCGAAGGCGACGCGGAAGTGGCCGCACTGGTGCAGAAGGGCAGGGACTACAGCGAGGCAGATAAAATCCTGCTTGGCCGGAAGCAGGCCGAACTGATCGGAAAGATCCTTCCGGCTTACCGCAAATTCGCAAAAAAGGGTCAGATTGAGATTTCGACCACACCGTTTTATCACCCGATTTTGCCGCTACTGTGCGATTCAGATATCGCGTCGTTCGCGCATCCGCATGTGCCCCTGCCACAGCCTTTCCGCTATCCGCAGGATGCAGCCGAACAGCTGAAGCGCGCGCGCCATTACTGCAAGCAGCACTTTGGTAAGCAGCCCGAGGGACTCTGGCCATCCGAGGGTTCAGTCTCAGACGACGCGCTAACGATTGCGGCGGAAGCCGGCTTTACATGGTTCGCAACGGACAACGGCGTTCTCGCACGCACGCTGAATAAGGACGCCGACGCGCGCATCACATACCGCACATATCTGTGGCACAAGGGCAAGCACAAGCTGCACGGGCTCTTCCGCGATCACTTCCTCAGCGACCTGATCGGGTTCGTCTATTCGCGAATGGAGGCGCAGCCCGCGGTGGAGCATTTCCTCGAAAGAATTCGCGAGAACTGCGCGCCGATTTTAGCATCCGGTGAAGACGCGGTCGTGCCGATCATTCTGGACGGCGAAAATGCCTGGGAATACTTCGCTCGTAACGGCAGGCCATTTCTGCGGGAGCTATACCGCAGGATTCAGGGAGATCGGACAATGCAGGCGCTCACGGTGAGTGAGGCTCTGCAGTTGGTTGTGCCGCACCAGATCGGGCACATCTTTCCAGGCTCCTGGATTCAAGCGAATTTCGACGTGTGGATCGGTGCGGAAGAAGACAATCGCGCCTGGGAATATCTGCTGCGCGCCCGCCAGACCTACGACAAGATCGTTTCCGGCGATGACGGCAAGCATCTCAGCGAAGCCGCCAAAAAGTTGGCCTATGAAGAGCTGCTGATTGCTGAAGGCAGTGACTGGTGTTGGTGGTACGGACCCGAGCACGAATCCACTAATCGTCCGGAGTTCGATCAACTTTACCGTGAGCATCTTTCCAATGTGTATCGTGCGCTTGGCCTACAGCCACCGGCTGAACTGTCACAACCGATTCTGAAAGTGGCCATCGCAGCCCACCATGAAGTGCCGACTGGAGCCATCCGCCCGCTGATCGATGGCGAAGAGACGTCCTATTTCGAATGGATGGGCGCCGGTTTGTATCGCGTGGATACGCGCTCCGGATCGATGCATGGGCAGCGCGTGCTCGCGCGCAAGCTCTATTACGGAAGCGATGGCGAGAATGTGTACGTGCGGCTGGACTTCGAAAAAGACGCCGTATTACCGATCGAAGTGCGACTGCAATTTGATTCCATCGTCGCCAGAACGGAATTTTCGGTAAGGCTAACGGGCGAAGGTTTGGAAAAGGCTGAAGTACCAGCAGGTGTCGAACTTGGTTGGCGTAAGCTGCTTGAGATTCGCGCGCCCCTGACAGCGCTGCATGCGAAGCAGGGTCAGCTTGTGCGGATCCAATCGTCAGTTTGGCAGGCGGGCTTGCCGGTCGATTCGGTGCCAAGGCAGGGTTGGATTGAAGTCCCCACCCTGGCACCCGATGAATGGTCTCGCTCCTGACTATTTACGCCCTGAGTATTTGTTAAGCAGGCTCATCAACTCACTGGCTGACGCCGGCGGGGCGATGCCTTTCATAAGAATGTCGCTGTTCGGAAGTTCTTTGTTGTAGAGCACGCGATTCACGCTGGTGTCTTCGCGCAAGGTTGCGCCCTGCAACGAGACTCCTGCGAACAGGCCGCGCGAACGCGACCAGGTCAGGATTTCCGCGCGCATTGTCGCATCCGTCTCAGCTGTTGCATTGCGGCCGACTGGACCGGCTGCTGCCGTGGCGTCGCCGCCCACCGTAAACTTGCTGGATAGCAATCTCTTCATTCCGCGCTCGTTCATAATGAGCATGATTACGTCCGTTTCAGCCACACCGATTTGAAATCCAACACTACCGCCTTCCACACGGATAGCGGCCGGCGCTGTCCAGCCAACGCCCCCGGCCTTCCGGCAATTTGCAAATCCGCGACCATAACGTGCACCCAGAATAAATCCGGCCTTTTTCGAGCCCGGAACAATCACTATGCACTCAGCCTTGTCGATCAGCCCCTGAGGTATGGCATTGTCAGGAGTTTTCATGACTTCAGCGAAGACACTCGCGGATTCGGTTAGACGGTTTTCTTCGGTTCCGGCATAAACAGCGCTACCGGCAACAAAGAGTAGAGTGAACAATCTGCTATTGAGTCGCATACTCGACAAGTATACAGGTGAAAACAAGCGGCGGCGAGTTGTTAGCTCGCCGCCCAACAATCGGAGGGAATTAAAATTGAAGTCGCAACCCGAGCTGCAACGTTCGCGGATCGGTAGCGCTGGTGATCTGACCGAAGTTGGAGCTGCCGAACGTGGTGCCGACGCCCCACCAGGACATATGGTTGGGCGCATCGTAGAACTCTGCGCGGAACTGCATCCTGACGCGCTCTTTGATGCTGAAGTTCTTTTGCAGCGAAGCGTCCCAGTTATTCGTTCCGGGACCGATCACGACATTGCGGCCCAGGTTGCCGAACGTGCCGGCGCAGGAAGCGCAAACGCTGCAGTGTTGAACCACTGCAGTCGCTGTACCGCCGCCCTGCTTTCCAGTCGCCCACAACGTTCGGCCGCTGTGCCGGTCTGGCCGATGCCGGCCTGATCCGGACTGATGCTGAGGTTCTGCGGAAGTCCGGTCTGCAACGTGGTCACGCCCGAAATCTGCCAGCTGCCGAAGGCAGACTTGTACCATTCACTGCCCGTTCTCCAGAACGGAAGCGGATAGATGTAGCTGGCACGAAGACGTGCGAGCGGTTGAAGGTGGCCAGTCCGCGATCGAGCCTGGCGTTGTAGCTGTCCATCGGCTGTTCGTTGTAGGCGCTGGCATCGGTGATTGCCCTCGACCATGTGTAGGCCACATTGAACAATGCCGCCGCCCCTCATCTGGCGTTTGACCTGGACCTGCATCGAGTTGTAAATCGAGTTGGATCCGGTGATGTACATGTTGAATGTTGGCCCAGCCGGGATACGGCCGCAGCGCGTTCGTGTTGACGCCGGGATTCTTCTGCATGGTGCCAGCCGGAAGCTGGTTCAGGTTCAGACGTGCGGGACAGGTTGGCTGCGCTGGAACCGACGTAGGCGACATCCAGCGTCGTGACCGAATCGAGCTTGTGCTGGATGCCAAAGCTCCAGTTCATGACGCGCGGCACTTTCATGTCGAGCAAGTGCGAGTTGGAGAATGCCGCCGGGAAGACGTTTGCGTCGTGCCGCCCCGGGGATTCTCCAGGTTGCCGTCGTAAATGTCGGACTGCGAGATGAACGGAGGGTTGTTGATCGCGCTGAAAATGAAGTTGCCTTCGATGCGTTCGTAGAACATGCCGTACGCCGCCGCGCAGCACGGTCTTCTGCATGCCGGTCAGATCGAGAGCGAAGCCAAGGCGCGGTCCCCAGGTAGCCCAGTACGTGTTTGCGCCTTCTTTCGGCAGGCCGCGGAACAGCGCCTTCACCGCCGGATCGCTCGTCTGTGGGATGCGGCTCGTTGGCGGCTTCCGGGAATTCCGTGCCGCCGAGTGCGAGGCCGTTGTACGGATCGTAGTTGCCGGGCAGAATCGCGCCGTTCGAGCGGTTGATCGCAGGCGCTTTCTGCGGATCGAAATACTGCGGCAGCCAGAGCACGCCGTTCTGCAGCGCGGCGTATTGCGGCTGCATGTACTGATAGCGGAAACCCAGGTTGAGCGTGAGGCGGTTGTTCACCTTCCAGTCGTCCTGGATGTAGGGTTCGACCTGGGTGAAGCGATACCAGCCCTCGCGATTGGTGTCGGCTTCGGTGTACGTGGGTGAAGTTGCCGAGCAGCGCGTCGCCCATGGCGTTGCCGGTAGAGTTGGAGTGGCCGGTAGCGTAGCTGACGGTGCCGTTGACCGCGGGCCAGTTGTCCTGATTCTTGCGGCTGCGCATGATCAGGATGCCGGCTTTCAGGTTGTGATTTCCGATGAGCTTCGAGAAGTCGTCTTTCCAGTTGAACAGGCGGTTGAAGTTGTTCCAGTTCACGTTGGACGCGCCCAGGCCGTTGTAGCCCGGCGATATTCAAACTCGGGATTGTGTCGTTGCGTTCCGTAAATCATCGGGTAATTGATGCCCTGGCCTTTGCGCGTGTAGTCGGTGATAAACAGCGGGTTCGGCAGGAAGTCACCCTGCAGAATCACGTTGCCGCTGAACGAAAACTGGAACGTATTGACCGTGGTCGGACTCGCGATGAAGGTCCACTGCGCCTTCGTGCTGGTGCCTGGAATTTTGCGAGTGTAGGTGACCAGCGACGTCAGGTTGTTCAGGTTGGTGTAGTAGTCGTGCAGGTAGTGAACCGAAATCTGATCTCTGCTGTTGATGATGTAGTCGCCCTTGATGAGGTACTGGTTGACGTTGTTGGGGGCGGTGGTCGGAAAGACCAGGTTGCCGCCTGAGCCGGTGAAGTTCGGCACAGGATAGTTCTGGATCAGCCGCTGGCTGTTTTTGCTGATGCGGCTCGTCGGAATGATTCCGTCTGGGAAGGGCTGTCCGGTGAGCGGATCCTTCGGCCAGCTTGCGGAGCGCACGGCAGAGAAATCGCCATTGCGCAGCGCCAGCGTCGGGACGGTCCAGGTGTTGATGGCGCCCTGTCCATAGCGCTTGAATTCCATGCCGCCGAACAGGAACAGTTTATTCTGGTCTGCTGTTGAATTTGCCCGGGATGAAAACGGGACCGCCCAGGTTCCAACCCCAGTTGTTAAAGCGCAGTTTCTGCTTCGTGATCGCGTTGAATGCGCGCGCATCGAACGCGTCGTTGCGGACGTATTCGTAGGCGGCGCCGTGGAAATCCTTGGTTCCGCTCTTTATCGCAAGGTTGATGATGGAGCCGGCGTTCTGCCCATATTCAGCGCTGTAGTTAGTCGTCAGAACTTTGAATTCGGCGATGGCATCAGGGTTGACGTTGACGAAGTTGTTGCCGCCGCCACCGTTGTCCTTGTTGTCCACGCCGTCGATATTCCAGGAGAACGTATCGGTGCGCGAGCCATTCGCCGATTGCGCGCTCATGTTGGAGCCGTAACCGCCAAACAGGTCCATCGCGGAACGGTTTGTAGTGGCGACGCCGGGAATCAGTGAAAGTAACTGAGTGAAGTTGCGCCCGTTCAACTGCAATTGCGTCGCTTGCTGTCCGGAGATCAGTCGGCCGACTTCGCCCGAACTGGTTTCAATCTGCGCCGCGTCCGCGGTGACGGTAACCGAATCCGTAACTGCGCCCACTTCGAGGCTAAGATCGATAGCCGGCTTTGCATTCACGGCCACCATTACGTTTTTCTGCAGTGCCTTCTTGAATCCCGCGGCTTCGGCTGTGATTTCGTACTCGCCGATTGGAATGCTCGAGATTACGTACACGCCGCTTTCGTTGACCTGTGTCGTACGCACCTGGTCTGTGCCGATGTGTCGTGCTGAGACCTTTGCGGTGGTTACGATTGCCCCGGATGCATCCTTGACGGAGCCGGAGATTTGCTGCGTGGTTGATTGTGAAAAGAGGACCCCCGTGGCGATAAGCGGGAGTAAATAGAACAGAGACTTCCTGATCATATATGACCCCTTAGTTAGCTTTAATCACCCAAAGCCAAAGCTAACTGCGGGAATTATATATCAGGAAAAGTTTCATAAACAGGGTGCGATTTGTTCCGCGGCCTGCTTGCCCATGCGGATGCAATCGGGAATTCCGATGCCGTGATAGGCGTTGCCTGCGAGATACAACCCAGGGTGCTGCGCGATCAAGCCGTGGATGGTTTCGACGCGCTTCTGATGCCCCACTGTGTACTGCGCCATGGAGCGCGGCCAGCGTGTGATCTGGTGGAACGATGGCGTGGCCGTGATGCCCATGAAGCCGCGCAGTTCTTCGCGAACAGCCTCGATCAGCCTTTCATCGCTCTCGTCCAAAACGCGTCCGTCAACGCCGCCCAGGAAGCAGCGCAGCACGGCCTGATCGTCAGGCACGCGATGAGAGAATTTTGTTCCGACCCAAGTGCAGGCGACCAGCCTGCGGCGTTCCTTCTTGGGAACCAGAAAACCGAATCCGTTGAGCGGGTGATTCAATTCGCGCTTTGTCGTAACCAAGCGCCAACACGAGCGAAGAGCTGTAGGGCACGGCCGAAAGCTGTTCGGTTGAGATCGGGATCCAGATCCGCGATGAGCGCACCTGCCTCGTAGGCCTGAGATGCGAGCACGACGTGTGCGGCCTCGATCCACTCGCCATTGACGCGCACGCGGTAGCCCTGTTCGATGGTTTCGACAGAGCCGCGAATCACGCGCATGCGATCACCGATCGCGGCAGTCATCGTAGTCACCAAATGGCCGAGTCCGTTTTTCAAAGTGCGGAAGAGCGGCCCTGGATCTGCTTTACCAATGGCAGCTTTGCGCGCAGCCAGCACGCCTTTGGTGAGACTGCCGTATTTGCTTTCGAGTTCGACAAAGCGCGTGAGAACGCTGCCGACACTGAGCTGGCTCGGATCGCCGCCATAGACGCCAGCGAGCAGCGGCTCTGCGAGATAGTCGACCGCTTCGCGGCCGTAGTGGTCTTCGATGAAGTCGGATACAGAGCGGTCGGCTTGCGGCCCGCGCGCTCCTCGAAATAGTTCGAGTCCCATGCGGATCTTGGTTGGCCAGCTCAGAAGGGAGCTGCCCACCAGCGGCATTATGCGGGTCGGCACCATCATCATCAGGCCATCCGGCAGGGGAACCAGTTCGCCGTTCTTTACGACATAGGTCACGCGCAGATGATCGTTGGAGCCGATGACGTCGTCCGCCAGTCCGAGTTCGCGAATCAGGTCCATGGCCCACGGCTTGGCTGCGAGAAAACTATCGGGGCCTGCTTCGAGAACACAGCCATTGATGCGCTCGGTTTGAATCACGCCGCCAAGGCGAGGACGCCTTTCGATCAGTGTGGAGGCAACGCCTGCTTTGGCGAGATAATATGCGGCCGAGAGTCCGGAGATTCCGCCGCCGATGATGACCACGGAATTGCTCATATCAGCCTCTGCGAACTGACGTCGGCCAGCGCTTCAATGAATGCCGCTGAGTCGTTGAGGGAGCCGGGAGGAACCAGTTCGATCCCGCGTTCGCGGGCGTACTTTTTGAAAAGCACATCGACATCGTAAAGCACTTCGACGTGGTCGCACACAAAGCCGATCGGATGCAGTACCAGCTGCTTCACGCCTGCTTCGGCATATCGATCGAGACAGGATTCCACCGTGGGCCCGAGCCATCTGTCATCCGTCGCACTTGGCTCTGATAAGCGAATTCCCAATCCGTGACTCCGGCCGATTCCGCCACCAGTCGCGCGGTGGTTTTCGCTTCGGTGTCGTAAGGATCGTTGTTTTCGAGGATCTTCTCAGGCAGGCTATGCGCGGTGAACAGGACCTTGCCGCTGTGATCCACGGCTTGCAGACGTTCGGTGAAAGCGCGAATCAGTGCGGGATGATCGTGGAAGGACTTGGTCCAGACAATTTCAGCACTCATGCCGAGCGCCTGTTTGGCCTCCTGCACGCGCCGGAAATAAAAACCGACGCTCATACTGCGAATATTGCGGTGCCAAACAGACTGCGACTATGCGTTCCACACCGTCTTCCTGCATGCGATTCATGACATCCAGGATGAAGGGCTGCCAATTGCGCATTGCGTAATAGATGCTCACATCCGGCAGTTTGATCTGCAGCGCCTCGGCCTGCGCGCGAGTGAGTTTGTGAAGCGGAGAACTGCCGCCTATTTCGGCGTAGCGCTGCTCGATTTCGTGGACAACGTGAGGCGGCATAGGTCTGCCGCCCCGTACTAACAGGAGATACTCTGCAACATCTTCAACGCGCTCCGGCGCCCCATGCGCCAGAAGCAGTACCGCCTGCTTCATGGGCGGAATTCCCGAACCATCTGAACCACGGCTTTCACGTTTTCTACCGGAGTTTCCGGCAGAATTCCGTGGCCAAGGTTGAAGATGTGCCCGGGGCGTGCGCCTGTGCGCTTGAGAAGTTCATGAACACGAAGCTTCAGCTCAGGAAGAGGAGCGAAGAGCGCCGCGGGGTCGAGATTCCCCTGCACGGCGGAGCGATAGCTGATATCCATCCAGGCCTGATCGATGTTGATGCGCCAGTCCACGCCCATGACGTCGCCGCCCGCTGCGTGGAGTTCCTTGAAGAAGCCCGAAGCGCCGGTGCCGAAGTGGATCACGGGAACGCCGGCCGAGCGGATGCGCTCAATCAGCGCGCGTGAATACTGCTGCACGAAACGCACGTAGTCGTCTGGTCCGAGTGCTCCCACCCAACTATCAAACACCTGAATGGCGCGCGCGCCCTGCGAAACCTGCATCAGCGCGAACGGCCCCAGAACGTTGACGATCTTGCCCATCAAGCGGCGCCAGAGCGTCTCGTCCTTATACATCAGTTGCTTGGTTTTAAGGAAATTCCGCGACGGTCCGCCTTCGATCATGTAGCTGGCGATCGTGAACGGCGCGCCGACAAAGCCAATCACCGGCACCCGGCCGGCAAGCGCCTTGACGACGTTCTGAATCGCTTCTCCGACATAACCGAGGTCGTCGGTGTTGGAGATGGAGAGCGAGTCCACGTCGGAAGAGGTGCGCACGGGATTGTCGATGTGGGGGCCTTCTCCGGCCAGGAACTTAAGCTTCAGCCCCATCGGTTCGACGGGCAGCAGCAGGTCAGCGAAAATGATCGCAGCGTCCACATCCAGTGCTTCTACTGGTTGGAGGGTTACGGTTGCCGCGAGGTCAGGACGTTTACAGATGTCCAGAATTCCGTGGTGCGCACGGATATCGCGGTACTGCTTCATATAACGGCCAGCCTGACGCATAAACCAGACGGGACGAACGTCCGTTGGCCTGCGCCGGCAGGCGTCCAAAAAGCGGCTGTTCATGGGAGCCACGCGCATGCAAGTTCCGATCTGTCTTCGCAAAAGTACACGCGAAAGTCTTTGGGTTTGTTTTTGGCCGTCCACTGACGACCCTGAATAAAATACGGCTTGGTCCAGGCTTCACTGTCGATCGTCCTGGCGGAAATCACCGATACTGATAGCGTTCCCTGTGCGGGGAAACCGGTACGTGGATCCATGATGTGACTGTAGATGCGCCCCTCGGCACGGAAAAACTTTTCGTCATTTCCGGACGTGGACATCGATTGATCTTTCAGTACAACCTCCTGAACCGTATCCCCATGCTTCTTCGGATTGCGGATTTTCAACCGCCATCCCTGTTCGTTGGGCGGTGCGCCCATTGCGTAAATACTGCTGCCACCCGCTGTGATCAGAGCGATCTTGATTCCATTCGCCTTCAGTACTTCCACCATGCGGTCCACCGCATATCCTTTGCCGATGCCGCCAGGGTCTAGTTCCACCCCTTTTTGACTGAACCGGATCGACAGCGTTTTCGGGTCGAGCAGTACTTTTTGATACCCGATTCTCCCTAAAACGCCGCGAACTTCGGCGCGGTGCGGCAAACGCCCTGTCTTTTTATAAAATCCCCAGAGCTTCATCAATGGCCCGACTGTAATGTCGAACGTGCCACCGCTTCTGCGGCTGTAATCCAGGCACGCGTCCACCAATCGGTACAGCTCTTCAGAAACCCTGACTGGCCGGTCGGCCGCGAACCGGTTCACTTCGCTCCATTCGCTCTCCGGACGGTAGTTGGAGAGCAACTGCTCCAGGCGGTGGACTTCCTCGAAGGCCTGCTCCGAGGCGGAACGCATCCGATTGGCGTCCGTGCCATACAGCACCAGGGAGAATCCCGTGCCCATGGCGTCCTGACTGTCCTCTAAACGGAGCAGATCTCCGGCATACAGAGCCGTCGACGCCAACAACAAAACTATCACAAACCGACTCATTCTACAGGGTTTTTTTGATCCTCTCGCGGTCTTCCCTTGCGCATGCGTTTGAGCAAATGGGCGAGTTTCTTGGTGTCAACCATCGCATCCAGCTCAAAACGGATCTCGGGAACCCGGAAAATATCAATCCTGTCAGCCAGTTGGTGGCGAATGAAGCCACCCGCTTTGCGGACGGCTTCAAGGGTTTCGGCCTGCTCGGCAGGTTCAGCGGCAATCTGGACCATAACTCGGGCTTTGCGCGAATCGGGAGAAACGTGGACGTCGGTTACTGTCACCGCAAGCATTCGCGGATCTGACAATTCGTACCCAATAATCTCGTTGATCTCCTCGCGCATCGCCTCGGACAATCGTTGTAGGCGGCGGGGATCCATAGGGCTCTTACCCTATTATTCCAGCCATTCGACCGATGTGCCAACCAGATCTCCAGTAAGAATTGTAAATGCTTCAGTTTCAACCATTTGCAGAACAGCTTCGGCGCGACCGCGATCTCCGGAAACCGTGACAATTGCGATAACTGCGTGTTGCCAGGAGTCCTGATGATCGATTTCAGCGACCGAAACGTTGAATTTTACACGCAATCGGTCTTTGAGACCGCGGACTACGTGACGCTTTTCTTTAAGGGAATGGGAATGCTCGATGAGGAGTTCGAGAGTGAGGACGCCAATTGCGGGCATGAAAAAGCCACCGGTGCTCACCGATGAACACAGATAAAAGAATTATCAGCGTCTATCTGTGCTCACCGGTGGCAGATTTTGTTAAGCCGAAAGTTCGACTGCTACCTTCTCCATCGCAAAGGCTTCAATAATGTCGCCCGGCTTGATGTCGTTGTAGCCAGTAATCGTGAGGCCGCATTCAAAGCCAGTCTTTACTTCGCGGGCATCATCCTTGAAGCGCTTGAGTGAGTCGAGGCGGCCTGTATGGACCACCACGTTGTCACGCAGCAACCGGACTTGCGCATCGCGCACCATCGAGCCGTCCTGTACCAGGCAGCCTGCCACCGTTCCGATCTTGGAGATGTGGTACACCTCGCGGACTTCGGCGCGGCCCTTGTATGTTTCCTTGAAAACCGGCTCAAGCATGCCGGTCATCGCGCGTTTAACCTCGTCTGTCAGCTCGTAGATGATGGTGTGAAGGCGAATGTCCACCTTCTCCTTCTCCGAGAGATTCAACGCATTCCGTTCCGGACGTACGTTGAAGCCGATCACGATGGCGTTGGAGGCCGAAGCCAGCAGCACGTCCGTTTCGTTGATGGCGCCGACTCCGCTATGCAGCACGCGGACCTTGATCTTGTCGTTGGAAAGCTTCTGCAGGGTGTCCGAGATAACTTCGGCGGTGCCGCCCACATCGGTCTTGAGAATGATCGGCAATTCCTTGGTTTCGCCTTCGCGCAGTTGCTGATGCAACTGGTCGAGCGAGAGACGAGCGCCCTTGGCCATTGCCTGATCACGAGCCTTGGACTCGCGATAGATAACAATCTGTTTCGCCTTGGTGGTATCGGTAACCACCTGGAATGTGTCGCCCACATCCGGCAGCGATTCAAGACCCAGAACTTCCGCTGGGGTCGAAGGACCAGCCGACCGGATTGGAGCTCCGCGATCATCGAACATTGCTCGAACCTTGCCGAATACCGCGCCGCAGATGAAGTAATCGCCCACATTGAGCGTACCGCTCTGCACCAGCACGGTTGCGACAGGTCCACGACCGCGATCGAGTTTCTCTTCGAGCACTGTACCAACTGCAGGACGCGCCGGATTGGATTTCAGATCTTCCATTTCGGCAACCAGCAGGATCATCTCGAGCAGTGTCTCGATCCCTTCCTGGGTTCTGGCTGAAACAGGGACCATGATGGTGGTGCCACCCCAGTCTTCCGGCAGCAATCCGCGGTCTGAGAGTTGCTGTTTGATACGGTCAGGCTGCGCGTTCGGTTTGTCTATTTTGTTGACAGCCACAATGATCGGTACTTCAGCGGCGCGGGCGTGATCGATGGCTTCCAGTGTCTGCGGCATCACACCGTCGTCCGCCGCAACCACCAGAACCACGATGTCGGTCACCTTGGCGCCACGGGCACGCATGCGTGTGAACGCTTCGTGACCCGGCGTATCGATGAACACGATCTGCTGGCCGTTCTTTTCAACCTGATATGCGCCGATATGCTGTGTAATCCCGCCGGCTTCGCGTGATGCCACGCTGGTGGAGCGGATTACATCGAGCAGTGAGGTCTTACCGTGATCGACGTGGCCCATGATTGTAACCACGGGAGGACGTTTGACCAGGTCCTTCGTCTCTTCGGTCTGCGCCAGCTCTGAGGTCGCTTCTTCTTCGTAGCTCACCTTGTTGGTGGAAGCGCCGAATTCACGCGATACTTCTTCCGCCAGCTTGCCGTCGAGCGATTGGTTGATGGTCGCGAAGATCTTGCGCTCCACCAGCTTCTTGATAACGAGATTGGCCTTGACGCCAAGCTTTTCGGAAAGTTCCTTGACCGTGATGCCTTCGGAAATCGTAATTTCGCGATCGACAGGCGGTGGACCTTCCTGCTGATGCCGCCTGCTGGGCATCCGCAAACGGCCTTCCTGCTCTTCGCGCACATGCGCCAGAGGACGGCCGCGCTTGCCCATATCGCGGCGTTGCGCGTCGGTCAGAATAACTTCGGGTTCCAGGCGGACGCCGGTGGATGTTGGATGCATCGGGCGTCCACGCATCCCAGGACGCGGCGGACCACCAGGTCCGGGCGGACGTCCAAACGTTTGCTGGCCCGGACGCATCGGCCCACGATAAATGGGCTGTCCGGGAATTGGAGTCGATTGCGGGCGTCCCGGTGACGCAGGGCGTACCTGCGGTTGTCCGGGCATGGCCTTGGCCTGCTGAGTCTGCTGCAGACGGGCGACCAGATCCGGACGCGGCGGAACTACAGGCCGGGCGACAGGCTGTCCAGCCAAAGTGCGCTGTCCTGGCTGCGGCGGGGCCTGCGGGGGCCGCGGAGCTTGCGGCGCGCTGCTCTGGCCTGGTTGTTGCGATTGCGGGTGCGGCCGTGTCACTGGAGGCCGCGGAATCTGTGCCGGGCGCTGTACTTGCGGCGGACGCGGTGTTCCTGGCACTGCACTGGCCGGTTCGGCCGGAGCATTCGGGAACGGCTGGCGCGGTCCGGTCAGAATCTGTCCGGGACGCGGCGTAGTCGGCAGCGGCTTGGCATGAATGGTTCCTGCTCGCGGACCAGGTGCAATTACACCGGCGGGCGGCATGGCAGGGGCCGATTGAACAGGCCTGGCCGGTGGCGGCGCTGGAGGCCGTGGTGCCGCGGGGGCAGCCGGAGCCGCAGGTCGAGCAGCACCGGGCTGCAGAACAGGCGGATGGAGCGGACTCCCATGCGAAAGCGGCGGCCTGATAGGCTGCATGCGCGGCGGCGCTACGTGAGCTTCTTCGGCGGGTGCGGGTGTCGGAGCCGGCGGGGCTGGCTGTTCCACGACGACCTTCTCCGCGGGTGCGGGCGGCGCTACTACAGGTGCGCGCGCCACTTCCACCGGGCGAGCTTCGGCGGGGGGAACGGGGTCAAACAGGCCACGTTCCTCGGTGCCTTCGCTTACCGGCATTTCTTCGAGCTCGGGATAAGATGGGCCGTCGGTGAGAAGCTTGTGCTTCAGTTTCTCAGCGACATCCTCGTCAATCGAGCTGGAGTGCGTCTTTTTCTCTTCAACGCCGAGTTCGGGCAACAGCTCGAGAATCCTGTTCGGCTTGACCTCGAGCTCGCGTGCCAGCTCGTTGATACGAATTTTCTTCATATGTTGCAGTACTGCTCTAACCTCGCCCCGAACCTGTTACGACCGCATTGGTTTTCCCCTCTTGCAGGACTATCCGTTGCTGGGTAGGCGCTCAGACACAACAGTGGCGTCCGAGTTCTTTATCGTATCAGATTCAGCGTCTTGCGGATCGGTGGCGTCTTCTTGCAATTCCGCCTCACTAGCCGCTTCCCCAGTTTCGACCGGAATTTCTTCGGCCGTTTCTGTTTGTTCTACCGCCTCGTCGTACTCTTGCGGCTCGAACTGCCCGTAATAATTGTTGACTGCAATCTGGATCTGTTCGACCATCTCCGGCGTGACTTCCCGAATCTCTTCGAGTTGCTCCGGAGTCATTGCGCCGAGTTTCTCCACCGTGCCGATCCCGGCTTGTACCAGGAGTTCCACGACATTTTCATCCAGCCCGTGTTCCATCAAAATCGAGACCGGCGCGCCCTGGATCAGCTGGTTTGCCATGATCGATTCGACTTCCTGGCGCTTCTCTTCTTCGCTCTTGATATCGATTTTCCATCCGAGCAATTTTGCAGCCAGACGTACGTTCTGGCCCTTTTTGCCGATGGCTAGCGAAAGCTGCGTGTCATCAACGATCACTTCCATGTGCTTGTCTTCGTTGCTGACAATTGCGACACGGCTGATCTTCGCAGGGCTCAAGCGCATGAGTTGCAAATGTAACTGCATCGTCTGCGAATTCGATGATGTCGATCTTCTCGCCGCGCAGTTCGCGAATGATGGATTGAACGCGCATGCCCTTCATGCCGACGCAGGCGCCCACGCTATCCACATCCCGGTCACGGCTCAGCACTGCGATCTTGGTACGTTCGCCGGCTTCCCGCGCACAGGCCTTGATCACGACCGTGTTGTCGTAGATTTCGGGGACTTCCTGCTCGAACAGGCGTTTCACGAATTCCGCATCCGCCCGCGACACGATCACGCCCGCATTCTTTCCGGACTTCTCGACGCTCTTGATGATGCAGCGAATCCGCTCGCCCACGCTGAAGCTTTCCAGCTTGGACTGTTCTTTTTTGGGCAGGCGGGCCTCGGTTTTTCCGATGTCCACTGCCAGATCCTGACCTTCGGCGCGTTTCACAACGCAATTCACCAGTTCACCAACGCGACCCGAAAATTCGGAGTGAATGGTTTCGCGTTCGGCCTCCCGCACCTTCTGCAGGATGACCTGTTTGGCGGTTTGAGCGGAGATGCGTCCCAACGCATCCATGTTCTTGGCAATGCGTATTTCTGAACCGATCGCGGCCGCTGGATCCACCCGTTGCGCTTCCGCCAGGGTGAGATCACGGTCTTTATCCTCAACAACATCCACTACGCGCTTGACTGCGAAAATTTGGATGCCGAGCTTGTTATCGAAGTCGGCAACAAGGTCTTCGTTCGTGCGGAAGTGTTTCCGGGCGGCCGTAAGCATGGCGTCCTTGACGGCGTCCAGGACAACCTGCGGATCGATGCCCTTTTCCTTGCTCAGAATTTCGATTGACTGATAGATCGTGCCCACTCTTACCTCGTTTCCAAATTGTCCGGGAAAAATTACCACTCGAACTTGAGATTGGCCTTCTTCAGTTGTTGCAGATGGAACCGGACGGCCTGGCCCGGAGCTGGCTCCAGGGTCACTTCGTCATTGGAAAAGCCTATCAGGGTACCATCCCAGAGAGCCTTGCCTTCGACCGGCTCCTTTAGAACTACCTTGATTTTCTTTCCCAAAAACCGCTCAAAATCACGCGGTTTGATCAGTTTCCGCTCTACGCCCGGCGTGCTGACTTCCAGCGTGTAGCTATCTCCTGGAATGACGTCTTCCGCGTCCAGTATGGTTCCAACCTGATGCGAGACATGCTCGCAATTCGATAGGCTGGCTCCCTCCGGCTTGTCAATATAAATACGGACAAGACGTGCCTTGCCTGCGCCCTTGATCTCAACCTCGACTACCTCGAGGCCTTCGGGCGTAGCCACACGTTCGGCGATCTCCGTAATTCTTACTACCAACTCGTCCGTCATGTTCCGGGAAGTGAAAGAACAACAAAAAAGTGGGCTTTCGCCCACTGCTGGTGTCCGACCTCACACTAATTATACACGAACGGACTGGGACTGTGCCTCTAAACGCGAGCGCCCCGGTTTGGGAACGGATCCCGAGCTGGGGCGCGAACAATCAGCTACTGCGTTTTAACTGTTACTGCTGCTTTTTCCTGCCCTCGCCGCCCTTGCGTTCACCGCCAGGTCCACCGCGGCGTTCGGCCATCATGGCTTCGTACTTTTTCATCTGATCAGCGTCGAGAACCGTACCAATCTTTTCAAGAGTCTCTTTGCGCACCTTGGCCATATCGTCCATCATCTCTTTCGATGGCGGCTGACCGGGTTCCGGTTTGTACTTTTCGCGAAGAGCCATCTGCTTGGTCATGCTGGCTTCCAGAATCGGGCGAAGCTTTGTTTCCTGATCAGCGGTGAGATTCAGGCGCTCTTTCATGCCGTTGATCTGGCGCTCGACCATCTGCTTCGGGTCGCCGCCGCGGCCGCCGCCAGGACCCTGGGCAAAGGCCGAAACGCCCAAGGCTAGAGCGACAACCGTGCCGATCGCAAGCTTTCGTGTAACCAAATTCATATCAAAACCTCCTCAGGTTCAGTTATGTAAACCCAAGGGTTGGTCGAAAGACCCGCCAGTTCACGTAAAGTTTTTGTAAAGTCAGGTTTAGAGTGTAAAACAACTTAGCGAGCACGAGGAGCGAATCATGAGCAATCCGGTGCGTAGCCGTGTGGTCCGTCTTGCCGAGGCTTTAACGGGTATCCCGGGCCCTGCGGGCGAGCACTCCGTCAGCCTCTTGCAGCGCGGCACCCTTCACGTAAAACTGTCCGTCCCTGGTGCGCATGCGGACCAACAGAAGCCGCACGCACAGGACGAGGTCTATGTCATCATCCGCGGCCGAGGCGTCCTATTCCACGACGGCGAGCGGGACCGATTCGAGCCAGGCGACCTTCTGTTTGTGGCTGCCGGAACCGAGCATCGCTTCGAGGACTTTAGCGAGGACCTCGCCGTGTGGGTTGTTTTCTACGGACCTCCTGGTGGCGAGGCATAGCCTTTTATGCTGCTTCTTCTTGCTCGGAATCCTTTTCCTTTGCGCTGGATAGCTGAATTTCGATAATCCCATCCACCACGCGCACGGGATACGTTCTTACCCCCACAGGAACGTCGGGTCGAGTGACGCGACCGGAATCCAGGCATACCTTCCAGCCATGCAGCGGACACACCACGCTCTGACCCGTGACCATGCCGTCGCACAGCGGACCCTGATTATGCGGGCAGCGGTTATCAACGGCGAGGAACTTGTCCGGCAGCCGAAAGATAGCGATTTCCTTTCTGCCAAATTCCACGCAGCGCCCCTCGCGCAACGGAATGCTGTCTGTATAAGTAACCTTGGTCCAGCTCATAATCTTTCCCTTTCTACGAATCCGAGCTTCGGGCGTAAGCTAGCACGCTGCTCTCAAGCGGTTCGATTTGCACGAACTGATGCGGCGTACGTGGATCATTGCGCTCCAGCCACGGATCGGTGGCTAACGCTTTCGATTTGCGCAAGCGCTCCAGCAAACCCTGCCGCACGGTATCGGGTGCGTAAACAGTTTCGCGCCGGATCTTCTCCATCCCGATCCGTTCGACAAAATCGTAACTGCGTTCCAGGTAGGGCGCGTTCTCGCGGTAATACTGGAAGAACAACTCAGCGGATTCCAACGCCTGGTCCGTAGTCTCCACGGTGATCAGCACGTCGGCTTTGCGCACGCTCTTGCCGGCTGCGCCGCCGACCACCACCTGCCAACTGCCTTCCTGTCCAATTAGGCCGATGTCTTTTACTGTGGCTTCGGCGCAATTTCTCGGGCAGCCGACCACGGCCATTTTTACCTTGTGCGGAGTGAAGAGCTGTTCCAGACGACGTTCGAGTTCGATGCCCGTGCTGATCGCGTCCTGTGTTCCGAAGCGGCAGAATTCGGTCCCCACGCAGGTCTTCACCATGCGTACACCCTTGGTATAAGCCTGGCCGGAGGGCATGCCGAGGTCTTCCCATATACGGGGCAGGTCAGACTTCTTGACTCCGAGCAAGTCGATACGCTGGCTGCCCGTGATCTTGACCATCGGGACTTCGTACTTGTCCGCGACATCGGCGATACGGCGCAATTCATCAGGCGAGGTTAAGCCGCCGCGCATACGCGGAATGACAGAGAACGTTCCGTCGCTCTGGATGTTGGCGTGTACGCGATCGTTGATAAATCGGGTGGCGCGATCTTCGTCGTGATCACCGCACCAGACCATGTCGACCATGTAGCTCAGCGCCGGACGGCAGACCTCGCAACCGTGCCCGTTGCCGTAGATATCGAGAACTTCCTGTACGGAGCGAACGCGCTGCGAGCGGACAATCTCGCGGAGTTGCTCTTCCGAATAGGGCAGGCACAAACAAATGACCTCGCGAACATCCTCCTCGAAGGCCGGCGCGACTGCGCGCAGCAGATTCTGGCACTGTCCTGCGCAACTGCCGCAACCGCTGGATGCGCGCGTTGCCTCTTTCAACTGCGAGAGTGTCGAGATGCCTCGTTCGTGAACGGCCTCGATAATCGAGCCCTTGGTGACGCCCATGCAGCCGCAGATCACATCCGCGTCCGAGAGCATGGCAACACCTTCTCCGGCGTCGGCCATCGGTTCCGGAAAGAGCAGCGAGCGGCGTTTGTTGGTAAGGTCGGCTCCAGTGCGCAGCCATTCGACATAGCGCGAACTGTCCGAAGCATCACCCACGAGTACGACTCCCGCGAGCTTGCCATCGCGCAGTACAAGCTTCTTATAAATGCCAAGCGTGGGGTCTTCATAACGAATCGCTTCCGCGCCTGGGTCGGTGTCGCCGATGTCGCCTGCCGAGAACACATCCACGCCCATGATCTTGAGTTTGGCCGCCGTGACACTGCCTTCGAAGATTGCCTCTTCATCGCCGGCCAGGCGGTCGGCGAGCACTTTGCCTTGCGCAAACAAGGGCGCAACCAGTCCGAAGACGACGCCGCGATGTTCGACGCATTCACCGACGGCGAAGACATCCGGATGCGACGTCTGCATCGCGTCATTCACGATAATTCCGCGATTGACCTCAAGCCCGGCCATACGGCCCAGCTCCACGTTGGGACGGATGCCGGCGGCGATCACAACGAGGTCCGCGGGAATCGATGATTCATCGTCAAACTGCACGGCCTCCGCGCGGGTCTCACCCAGGATCGCCTTCGTGCGCTTGCCCACCAGAACCGTGACGCCGAGTTTCTCCATCTGCGCCTTGAGATACTGGCCGCCGATCGCGTCGAGTTGACGTTCCATGAGCCAGTCTGAAAGATGAACCACCGTAACGTCGCAACCCTGCAGTTGCAGGCCGCGCGCCGCTTCGAGGCCGAGCAATCCACCGCCGATCACGACCGCTTTGCGGCCCGGCGCGGACCAATCCATCAGCCTCCGCGTGTCGTCCATATTGCGGAATGCGCAGACACGTTTCAGGTTGAGGCCGGCCATCGGAGGCAGGAAAGGAGAACTGCCCGTTGCGAGCAGCAGCTTGTCGAAGCGGGTCACGCTGCCATCGTCACCGAGCACGGACTTGCGCTTCATGTCGATGCCGGTGATACGGATGCCGAGTCGCAGCGTGATGCCGTTCTCGATGTACCAGTTCAGCGGATTGATCGCGATCTCATCGAATCTCTTCTCGCCCGCCAGGACAGACGAAAGCAGAATCCGGTTATAGTTGACATGGGTTTCATCACCGAAAATGGTGATCTCGAATTTGCAGGAGGAGTGGCGCAGGATCTGCTCCACGCACGCGACTCCAGCCATGCCGTTGCCGACCACAACCAGGCGCTGGACTCGTTTTCTGCCGTTGCCATTTCCGTTGCCGTTTCCGTTGTTGCTCATCGCTGTCCCGTCCTTGTGACCTGTACCGCGCACTGCTTGTAATTGGGCTCGCGCGATATCGGGTCGAATGCACTTTGTGTCAGATTGTTGGAGTTGAATTCCGCGAAATGGAAAGGCAGGAACACCTGCCCCGGCCCGACTATGCCGGTGATGCGTAGTTCGACGTTGCGTACGCGGCCACGCCGGGAGCTGATATCGACGCGATCATGCGGCTCTAAATCCAGTCGCTTCGCGTCTTTCGGATTCATTTCGAGCCATGCCCGAGGGCTCATCGATTCGAGGAGCGCTACTTCTCCGGTCTTGGTGCGCGTGTGCCAGTGCTCGACGGTGCGGCCAGTGTTCAGCACGAACGGGAAGCGTTTGTCGGGCTGCTCGGGGAATGGTTCCCATTCGACGCAGTGCAACCTTGCGCGGCCATCCGCCGTCTCGAACTTTCCATCGGCATAGAGCCTGCGCGGGATGGACGGCTCGCTTCCCACGGGGAAAGGCCATTGCTGGCTGCCCTCGGCTTCGAGCATCGCGTAGCTCATTCCGGAGTAGTCGCACAGGCGGCCCGCCGAAACGCGCGCCCATTCATTGAAAGCATCTTCAGGCGTATTCCAGCCGGGGAAGAGTCGCTCGCGCGCGCCGAGCTTATCGGCCACTCGCATGAAGATCTCGAAATCTGAGACTGCCTCGCCGGGTGCATCGACGGCCTTGTTCGCCTTGCTGACGCGACGCTCGGAATTCGTGTAGGTGCCTTCCTTTTCGCCCCAGATCGCGGCAGGCAGCACCAGATCCGCGAGTTCAGTTGTGGGCGTGGGATGAAAGCCATCCTGCACGACCAGAAAATCGAGTTCGCCGAGCGCCTGCCGCAACACATCCTGGTTCGGAAATGACACCAGCGGGTTTGTGGCAATGATCCACAACGCGCGAATTTTCCTTTTGAGAATCGCTTCGATGATGTCGGGATAGGCCAGTCCGCGCGCAGTCGGCAAGTCTTCCACGGGCACGTTCCACAGCGTGGCGAGTTCATTGCGTTGCGCGGCGTCTTCGAATTTGCGATAGCCCGGCATGGAAGATTGAAAGCCAGCTTCGCGCGTGCCCATCGCATTGCACTGGCCCGTAATGGAAAACGGCGAACCGCCCGCCATACCCACCTTGCCGCGCACCAGCGATAGATTGCAGATCGCATTGACGGTCTCCGCGCCTTGCGTGCTGTGATTGACCCCCATGGTCCACGCGATGAACGGAGCGCGCGCGCGGCCAAACAAGCGCGCCACGGTTTCGATCTGTTCGACTGACAGGCCAGTGATCTCGGCAACACGCTGGGGCGTATATCCGCTGGCGCACTCTTTCAACTCAGCGAACCCGGATGTGTGCTGATCGATGTACTCCTGGTCGATCATGCCTTCGGCAATCAGGATGTGTAAAATCCCGTTCAGCAGGGCGATGTCGCTGCGCGGCCGGATCGGCAGATGTATGTCCGCCATCATGGCGGTCTTGGTTACGCGCGGATCAATCGACGATTAGCGGCGCTTTGCTGTTCTGTTCGACGCGTGCGCACAGAATCGGATGGTTATCGGCAATGTTGGCGCCGACCAGCACCAGCAGGTCGGCCTCTTCCATGTCGGCGTATACGCCGGGCGGGCCGTCGCTCCCAAAAGTGCGTTTGTAACCGGACACCGCGCTCGACATGCAAAGCGTCGTGTTGCCGTCATAGTTACGCGTCTTGAAACCAAGCTGCGCAAGTTTTCCAAGCGCGTAAAACTCTTCGGTCACCAGCTGTCCAGTGCTGATGATGCCGAGCGCATCGTTGCCGTGGCGCCGCTGCACGTCGCTAAAACGAACAGCCATTTGGCTGGTCGCGTCTTCCCACGAGACGCGCCGCTGTACGCCATCGATCTTTCTGAGCGGGTAGCGCGCGCGGCTTTTGGCGGAGAGCGTATAGTGTTCGGTCAGGCCCTTCGGGCAAAGTTTGCCCAGGTTTACGGGATGCGTTTCATCGCCGCGCACCGCGACAGCTTCCTTGCCCTTGACGCCGATCAACATCCCGCAACCGACTGAGCAATAGCCGCAGGTGGTCTTCACCCACCGATCTGGAATCTTGGCCGCGGCCGTGTATCCGAACTCCGGATCGGTGCCATAGCTGTACTTCTCTTTCAGTGTGTCGAGCCCAATCAGCCGTTTGAGATTCACGCCGCCTCCTTCGCGATGGAGAAGAACGACGCGGCCATATTGCGCGGCACCACGCTGACGAAGAACAGATAGCGTCCCGCGATTTCACCAGCAACACAACACAGCAGCCCGAGCGGCACTGCGCCGACCAGAGCGAGTGCCGCGCCAGCCACGAGTAATGCGAGACGCGCCATGAACAAGGCAGAGAACTCTGAGTTTATAAGTCTCGCGCTCTGCCGCAGTTCGAATTCCTGCGAGCGCCGCAGCCAGACATATTTCAGAACTTGAAGCGTGAGCTGCGCGGCCCCGGCGAGCACAATCCAGTACGCGGAATATGGGGAGGAAACACCCGGAATCGAGAGCGCGCAGAGCGGCCCCAGCAGCAGTGCCGTCAGATAGAAATCGGCGACAGTACGCCATGTGTCCCAGGCTGGCCGCGCCGGGACAAGATAGATGAACGCGCTGCAGGCAATTCCGGCGAGTCCGGTGAGCGCCGTTGCCGCTCCGGCCGGCGCTGCCAGCGGATGTTCGAGAAATGCCAGACCTGCGTACGCCGAGGCTGCACCCGCGAACAACGAGAAGCTCAAAACCTCACGGCTCAACCAGGACCGCTTCCACATTTTGAGTGCGCGATACGCGTACATCGGACGCCCCAGGTGCAGCGTCGCGACGCCGAGCGAGATGTGTCCGATCAACGTTCCAAGAATCGCGCTGAACGGTGACAACCCAAGCGTCCAGGTGGCCAACAGTGCGCCTACCGAAAGCTGAGACAGAACGAGCATGAAGACCAGCGGCCAGTGCGGATGCTCCGGACGCGCGCGATAGTAGTCGGCTTTTTCGAAATCGTCGTGGCGCAACTCGGGTAGCGTGATGCGCGTTGTGGAAATGGTCATGTCAGCGGACGGCATGCCGGGCGCGTTCGCGAGCAGAGCATAGTCCTGCCGCCATTCGGCCATGTTCACAAGTTCAATCTGGATAGCGCCCTCCGGACATGCATTCACGCAGGCCGGCGCGCGGCCATCGTCAAGCCGCCCGACGCACATATCGCACTTGCCCACGACACCGCGTTCTTCGTTGTATTGCGGTACGCCGTAGGGACAATTCCACGTGCAGTACTGGCAGCCGATGCAAGCGTCCGCGCTGTGCAGCACCAGACCGCTGACCGAGTCTTTGTTATAGGCGTTCACCGGGCAGCCCTTCAGGCATGCGGCATCGAGGCAGTGATTGCAGCCCATCGAAAGATGGAAGCGCTGCGTGAAGGGATACTCGCCGGCTTCGATTTCGCCGACGCGCCGCCAGCGCAGGTCCGGACCGTTTCCGTTCTGCTCGTTACAAGCGACCTCGCAGCACTTGCAGCCGATGCACTTCGTCATATCGAAGTGAAAACGGTACTGCTCGCCCACGGAAGGCTTGTTCGCCGGCATCAGCGCATTCGCAGCGCCCTGCGAGATTTGTACGAGCGAACTGGAGAGCAGTGCCAGTGCCATTTCAGCCTCTGCTCGCAATTTCTGTTGCAGGCTGCAAACAGCCGGGCAGGGCAGTCCGCAGACGAACCACTTCGCCGATGACGAAAACAGCCGGAGCGGAAACCTGGACAGTTCCCGCAGCAACGTCGCCGAGAGTGCATTCGATCACGCGCTCATCAGGCGTCGTACCGCGTTCGATGAACGCCGCTGGTTCCGAGGCGGCACGTCCAGCCGCAATCAAGGCAGTCGCAATGCCTGCACGATTCGCTACCGCCATCAGCAGCACCAGCGTCTCCACTCGTGCAAAGCGCGACCAGTCGGTCTGCTTTGACGCGCAGCTTCTGCCGGTTGCAACCGTAACGGAGGTCGAAAGGTTGCGGAAGGTAACTGGAATGCCAGCCAGGGCCGGCACACCCAGCGCGGAAGTAATGCCGGGGATCACTTCGACGTCGATGTCGTGTGATCGCAGAAACTGCAGTTCTTCCGCGCCGCGTCCGAACAGGAAAGGATCCCCACCCTTTAGCCGGACTACGTTTTTTCCAAAGCGCGCATGCAACAGGAACAAACGGTGAATTTCCTTTTGTACGGCTTCCTGTTGATGCTCGTCTTTTCCTGTGTAGATGAATTCCGCCTGAGGATTCGCCAGGGCTACGATTTCGGCACTCACGAGCCTGTCGTAGAGCACGACATCAGCGGATTGCAATGCACGCAGCGCCTTAACCGTGAGCAGATCCGGATCGCCCGGTCCCGCACCCACCAGCAGAACGCGTGCCCGCTGCATGGACGAATGCTCCGTAGATTGATGGTCGTGACGCAAGATGGCCCCTCTGAGAAACAGCGGTATTGGGAGACGAAATTCCGACGGGGGAAGGTACTGCTTGAATCAGAGCGCGTTCACCGGATTCCAGCCGATTTCGTGCTCGCTTCCGACAAGGAAGTTATGACTCTATTTGCTCATAGGTCGGGCTTGCTGTCCAATCGGAATACTGAATGGACCTGACCATGAATTCAAATACTGACAAGATTAATGAAAGTTAATTTAGTGGATGGATGCGGCCGTCGCGATCCAGCTTGAGCAGGCCACCGCGCCATTCAACGGTGCTGCCTGTAAGGCCTGCCAGCCAAACGGCAAAGGCCCACAGGTCCCACAAAGGAATCAGGAAGAAGCAGCGCAAGGCGAAAGCGCTACGCAGCACGAAGTGGCCGCCCGCGAGTCCTGCAGCGACGCGCACGGCAACCACAATAAGTGCAAGTTGCCACAAACCCACACTGGCGGCAACCAGCGCCCATAATCCGGAATGTGTCACCGGCAGTCCGATGTAGCCATCGCCGCGCGACACGCGAATTGTTCGAGCCCAGCGTACCTGATGCTTCCAGACACCGGTCCAGGAGTTGTCGCCGAGGGTTGTTTCGACCACAGCTGTGGACATCACCGCGCGCGAACCGAGGCCAGTCAGGCGCTTGGCCAATTGGTAGTCGTCGGCCAGGTAGTCGGAAACGGCCTGGAATCCGCCGATTTTTTCGAGATCTGCGGCCCGGAACACGAGTGTGGAACCCAGGCCGAACTCACGTATGCCGACAAGTGGCGCAACCAGCACGCTGGGTGCGAAATCGACAGCGATGCCGAGGGATTCCCACTTGCCTGGAATGGATTCCGCGACGCCGCGATACAAGCAGGTGACCAAAGCGTTCCCTGGGTCCTCCAGCGGAGCAACTACTGTGCGTAGATACCCTCGCGGTACGTCGATATCGCTGTCGTTCATCAGCAGGATGGGGTGCTTCGCAGCCGCCGCGAGATCGATCATGACGCCCGCTTTTGCGTTCGGAGTGCGCTGCGCAGAGACGATCAGCTTAATAGCAAGCTCCGGAAATTCGGCCTGCAGGCGCTCGATTTGCGGCACTGCCGGATCGTTCCATTCGGCCACTCCGAAGATGATCTCGAACTCTGGAAAATCCTGGGTTGCGTGCGAGCGGATCGCTTCATAGAACCCGGGGTCAAGGCCGCGTACGGGCTTCAGTATGGAAATGCCGGGAGTCCAATTGCTCGGTTTCTCTTTGTG
The DNA here is from genome assembly GCA_963793625.1 of Bryobacteraceae bacterium. Taxonomy (GTDB): domain Bacteria; phylum Acidobacteriota; class Terriglobia; order Bryobacterales; family Bryobacteraceae. The sequence continues at coordinate 140,592 of CAWCAT010000005.1, forward strand.
CAGCAGGTGCCTGAGGCAGGCGGCGAAGGCGATCAATTGATAGATCAGCGTAATGCCGCAGGCGAGGATGACGAAGTAGATCACAGTGCCAGCAGCGCCACTCCTCCGGCCACCAGAAACGTGCCGGCCCAACGGCGCGCGCTGACCTGTTCTTTCAGCAGGTATTTGGCCAGGATGGTTTCCACGACATAGCTGGCTGCCGTTGCAGGCACGGCAAAGCTGAGGTCGGAGACCGATAGCAGGGTCATGAAGGCAAAGAACGAGATCGCCATGAAGAAGATCGCCAGAATCAGGAATCGGCGTTGGGCCAGGGCCGCGAGCACGCGTCCGATTCCGCTCGGGCGGAAGTCGTGGATTTCGCCGTGCCGCTTCATCTCACGGCTCTGCAGCAGATCTCCAATGGTGGTTGCGCCAACAATCACCGCAACCAGCAGCCAGGGATTCATGACGTGGTCCTTGGCGAGGTCGCGCTGACGAGCGCGGTGCCCGCCATAATCAAAAGCGTTCCGGACCAGCGTTGCCAGGAAACGTGTTCATTTAGGAAAACTTGCCCCATGACGGCCGCGAGTACGTAGCCGATGGACGTGATGGGAAGCACGAAGCTCAGATCCGCCCAACTCAGCAAGGCCATTCGCGAGAGCAGCCACAGAATCAGTAACGTGATGCCGATTGCCACCCACGGGTTGAACATCACCTGCAGGTAAGAAAGCGGTGAAGATGACAGTGCGGGTGCTTGCTTCATTCCCCAACTCATGGAGAAATTCCCGAGCACGTTACTCAGGATAACCACCAGGCTCAATACCAGAGTCTTGGTGCGAAGTGCCGCGGATTGCTCGCTCATTGGAGGACTAGTCGCCGGCGGCCGCGCTCACCGGTTGCTTGTTGTCCTTGATGTATTTTTTGCGCTTCGAACGCAGCGCCATGTACTCGCGCGCTTCTTTGTACAGCCGGCGGCGCTCTTCGTTGTTGAAAATAGCTTTGCGGACAATACGCCAGATGATGCGCGGACGGAAGAAGTACTCCGCGTAGAATCGTTCCACCCAATCCATCAATTCCGCGCGGTCGAGTCCCGGATAAATTACCGTTGGAAGCTGATGCCCCACCTCGTCGGTCATGGAACTGAGCGTGATCAGGTCATTCTTTTTCGCGTAGTCGTAGAACTCGGTGCCGGGATAAGGGTGCGCGATGGAGACCTGAATCGTTTCGACGTCGAGTTCTTTCGCGAATTCGATACTGCGGCGTAGACTGTCGTTCGTTTCGCCGGGCAGTCCCACAATGAAATCACCGTGTACCAGCAGTCCCAGCTTTTTGGTATTCGCGGTGAAGCGGCGCGCCATATCGATCGTCGCGCCCTTCTTGATGTTTTTAAGGATTTGCGGGTCGCCCGACTCATAGCCGACGATCAGCAGGCGGCAGCCGGCTTCTTTCATGGCCTTCAGCGTGTCGTAATCGGTGGTCACGCGGGAGGTACAACTCCACGTGAAGTTCAGCGGCGCCAGCTTCTTGCAGAGTTCGATGGTGCGCGCCTTCTGATAGTTGAAGGTATCGTCATCGAAAAAGATTTCCTTCAAGCCTTCAAAATTCTGGAGCGCCCACTTTACTTCGTTCGCGATGTCGTCGGCGGAACGTAGCCGCCAGCGGTGGCCTGAGTGTGTCTGCGGCCACAGGCAGAACGTGCACATTGCCGGACAGCCGCGCGAGGTGTAAAGCGAGATGAACGGGTTGAGCAGAAACGGAACGTTGTAGCGCTTGAAATCGAGATCGCGCTTGTACGTCTTTGTAACCCACGGCAACTCGTCGAGATTCTCGATTACACCGCCTTCGGGATTTTCGATGTAGGTGCCGTTTTTGATGTAGCTGACCCCGGGCAGATCTTCGAGTGGGGTGCCCTTGGCGTAGTTGACGATCTGATGATCAAACTCGCGCCGAACCACAAAATCGATGGCATTCGAGGCACGCAGACACTTTTCGGGTTCGACAGTTACGGGCGGTCCGACAAAAGCAACCTTCAGATTTGGGTTGCTGTCCTTCATCATTTCGGCGATCTTGACATCAACTCCGAAGCCCGGTGTGGAGGTGAACAGCACCAGCAGTTCGAAGTCCTTCGCCATCTCTACGGTTTGTTCGATGGAAATTCCATGCGGCGGTGCATCCACAACCTTGCTGTCCGGGAGCATACCTGCGGGATAACAGAGCCACACCGGATACCAGTAGGACTCGATCTCGCGGGATGCTGGCCAACGGGAACTAGCCCCGCCGTCAAAGCCTTCAAAGGATGGGGGATTTAGAAATAACGTACGCATGGCAACCACTTCTGAGCTTAGGTGACTCCTGCCGGAAACTCAACCTGCTTACAAGGGAGCCCTACATTCCAGGTCCCGAACGGCACGTTTGACTCATTGAAGGGGGCGGCGTCAAACTACTGATTTTCGCTAGTGTTGAAAAGCGATGCCTGATCTTCTTCGGCAGGGCGGTACCCGGAGTAGTTCACGCTCATCTCAGCCTTGCCCACAATACGGGTATCAATCACGGTGTTGACATGGCTTAATACTGCGACGCCATCCTGCATTGTGTAAACCCGCACAAACTGAACTTTCTTCAGGAAAACGGAAGGATTTTTGACAAACGTTCCGGATTCACGCACGGCATAGTAGGTTTCAGGGTCCACCCAGATTTCGCCCTTGAACAGGCCAACGGCCTTTTTGTATGGCTTCAACTCGAAGACATGCACGGCGCGATCATTGCGGTTGGCGAGCCCTTTGTATTTGAACTTATAGTTTTGCGTGTTGATCGCCAGCGACTTCGGGCTATTCACGGCTTCTGTTTCAGCCGTCAGAAAACGCGCAATAACTTCCTTCTTGATCACCGTGTCGCCCGTAAAGCGGAGTGCGTTATAGGTGATGCTGCCAATCCTGGAAATCTGGCGGAGGGCGTGAAGCTTGCCTTCCTTTTTCAACTTGGGAATCTTCGCGTCGATCTCCGTCTCCATCAACATGCCCATTACGTGGGCCCGCTGATGTTCGGATGCGGTCAGGTATTTGTTGAGAATCTCAATGGACTGCGGACTTTCCGCCGGCTCAGCGACCATCGTGGGTACCGCGAGCAGAGCAGCAAGAAGTAGCGATGCTGTTCCGAGAAGTTTCAAGACAATCCTCAGTTAGATACAGTTCGACCGACCTAAATACTCATATTAGTGTACGCTAATATGGATGCATTTGGCAACCCGGAAGTTCCTGGAAACGTGGGTGCGTTGACCGCGGGCGGTTCCCTCACCTATACTATAAAAGCAAAGCAACGCCACGTAGCCATCGGGTCTCGTCGGTAAGTTGAAAGAGTAAAGACATGGTTATACTGCTGACGATCATTCACGTGATTGTATGTTTCTTCCTGGTAGTCGTGGTCCTGCTGCAAAGCGGGAAGGCGGCTGACCTCGCGGGTGCCTTCGGTGGCATGGGGTCGCAGACCGCTTTCGGGGCGCGCGGCGCCGCGACGGTGTTGTCCAAAGCGACTACGGTGGCTGCAGGGGTGTTTATGCTGACTTCGTTGAGCCTGGCTATAATGGCCAGTCGCGGCGGAGGCGGTGGTGGAAGCACGGTTTTAGAACAGCTTGCTCCCGCGAAGCCATCCCAGCCTGCACAGCAAGCGCCGGCTCCAACGACTGCGGTTCCGACACCGGCACCGGAACCGGCAGTTCCGGGTGCACCAGTTGAGACTCCGGGCACAATCAGAGTGGCTCCAGGCGAGGCCAAACCGGGTCAACCGCAAGTCACGCTGACCGACCCCAAGACGGGCGCCAGCAAGACGTTGCCCCTGGATATCGCACCGGCCAAGCCCCAGGAGCAGCCCAAGAAGAAGTAACGAGTTTGTACCACCAAGCGGAGGTGGCGGAATTGGCAGACGCACTAGCTTGAGGTGCTAGCGGGAGCAATCTCGTGGGGGTTCAAGTCCCCCTCTCCGCACCAGTTTTGGGGCTGTAGTTTCAATTAACTACAGCCCTTTTTTCTGTCTGTGCCAAAAACGTGCCAGAATGCACGGCTTGCATCAGGCTCTTAATGCGGTCCTGACGCTGACGATTCCATTTTGCGTAATGCTTTCGAATCACGGCAGCACTATTTCCCAACACGTCTGCTGCATCCTGCTCGCGGAAATGATCTTCACAACTTCTTCCGGCTTGTACGGCTCCACCGGCCGCGAGTTGGGGTTCGCTGGCGCCTTGATCCGTTTGGCGGCGTTTTCAGCAAGCCATCTCCTATCCACACAGAACCCTAGAAACTGCCGGAGTGTCTGCAGTTCCTTTGTGGATGTGGTCTTTGACAACTCACGCGTGGACCGGTATTTGTCCAGGCGGTCTATCGAAAGCTCTGATAAGTCCACGATCCCTTCCGTTTCGGCAAAGTCCGCAAGGTGATTGAGCACGTTCTTGTACTTGCGGAGCGTTGACGCTTCCAGGTGCGCATGATGCCGCAAGAAACCATCAATGGCATCCTGTATGGGCTTCCATTGTGGTGCATCAGGCGACTCGAGTGCGGCGAGTTTCTTGATGGCCCGCTGCCAGTCTCGCAGTTTCAGCGATTCCCGAAAGCGGACGCCGTTGAGCGTTCCGTCGGCCCAGATAGGGCAGGCGCATTTTATGTAAGCACGACCCTTATGATTGTGTGGGCATTTGGGTGTGTGCCTTCTCCATGGTGCTAACATGCTGATATTTTAAGTAATCGCGCTTTCCGTCACGGCGTGCGCTCTTGCCGATTTTCAGGACGCCCGGTTCGTCTTGAAAGATCCGCCGGATCGTGGTTTCGTCGAGTGCCCAAAGCTGCCCCAAGTCTTGAGGGGTAAAATGAGGCTCGAAAGCCTGCTCGACCTGACCGGTGGGACTGCTCTCAAGTTTAGGGCCTTTAAACTGCATCAATGCGCCTTTCCTGCCCTCGTCCGGTATTTACAGCCCCGGTGGCTGGGATGGCCGACCACGATTCAACTTGGATCGGCAACATTGCGATTTGCCCTCATCGGAGCATGCTTCAACAGCTCCGCCGAGATACACCTCCGGCTCCCCGCTGATTACGCGGTTTGCAGGTGAATTCTTAATGGGAACCTAAATTTAGGACCGCGCGGATACGGCAGCGAACTGCTTAAATGACCGCCGGTCTGCGAGTACCAATGGAGTACTCGCAATGGATGCATTCTTTACTCCAATATCATCGGTCGGATTTTTCGGGTCAGATCGTCCCGCCTTTCCCCTTCCGGCCCTCCGCATTCGATTTCATGTTCAACGAAGTTGACGCCTTCGCGTGTCCAAACAGGTTTCGCCGGCGTAAATTGCCGGCAGGTCGCGTCCTACGAAGAACAGTAAATAATTCGCCCCGCGCCCCTTGCCGGTCGAGGCCACCGGGAAGGAAACCGATTCATCGGCCGTGATGCTTTCCTAGACGAATCCACCATCAGCCACAGTCACGCCAACCGCCGCGAAGTCGTTGAACCGCATGACTTGGGGTGCGTCCCCTAGCACTTCTGCGTGACCGTGATCGCATCTTCAGCGACGACTTCCGAAAGCAAGTGAAAGCGATGGGCATGAAGGAGGTACTCGCGGCTCCGCGCTCACCCTGGCAACGAGCTTACGTGGAGCGCGTCATTGGCACCATCCGGCGCGAGTGCCTGGACCATGTGATCGTCTTCAACGAAACATCCCTGCGGCGAACGCTTTCCATATATTTGAGCTACTACCATCGGTCCAGAACGCATCTCGCCCTGCATAAGGACGCACCGGAAGCGTGTCCGGTGCAGCCGTCCGACTCCGGAAACGTCGTCGCCATCCCTGAAGTCGGCGGTCTCCATCATCGATACGAGCGGCGCGCAGCCTGAAATACATCTGAGCATTTCCATCAAAGCGGTCATGGTAGCTGGCGCCCGCTGTGTGTCAACGCTCCGGCAGCCGACGATGCCGAACCTTCCACCTGTCGCCTTCGATGGTGTCTAGGTGCCGAGTGGACCCTCAGTCTGGCGGATTAACGGAGAAGTTACCGCTGCGCTGACAGCAGACTGGGTTATTCGATTGGGACAGTCGCGTGGCGTTCAGCGCGGCAACGCCGTGGCGATCCGGTCCAGCCCCACACCCAGCGTCGCGCGGGCAATTCCGTCGAGCGAAGACTTGTCGCCGCGTAGGTGGATGGTGCGGTGTACGTGCTCGATGGTCTTTCCGGGCGCCAGCTGGGCCGCCGGCGAGGACGACTCCATCTCGTAAAACGCGCCCATCTTGCCGTCATCGCTGTAGCTGTTGACCACGTCGCCGCTGAACGGGTCTTCCTGCAGCTTCCACTGCGAGTTGACATAGCGCGCCGCGTTTTTGGGAAGCGTGTACTGGACCAGGGTGAGCACGCCGGCTCTGGCGTCGTAGCTGCCCAGGATGGGCATGGCGCGCTTGGGGTTGATGCCGATTTTGCTGCGGTACTTTCCGTCGCCGCGGAAGAAGACGGCCTTCTCATCGGCGACCAGACGCTCGGCCGGCACCTTGCCGAAGTAATCGGCGTTAACCCGCGGCCCGAGTTTTTCCTCCGCTCCCGCGCGTATCGGAATTACGATGGTGGTTTCGGGCGCGGCGTTGTACATGCCCAGTATCCAGATCGACAGCAGCCCCGTCCGTGGCGTCCACGGCGCCGCACCGGCATTCGTCAACCGGTTGACCGATTCGTAACTCACGATGCTCACACCCGCCGCGGGCGCCACTCCGAGTGTTTTCCAACTGCCGGCGGCCGGTATCATCCGGACCTCGCGCTCCAGTTCCACGTCGAGCCGCGTGCCGGAGTAGTTGATCATCTGGAACCGGCGCTGGAATCTGACGCGGTCGCGGCTCTGGCTGGCGATGGCGAATGGCTCGCTGTCGAGCGCCGGCGGAGTCTGCCAGTGATCGAGGTCGAACGACGATCCCTTGGCGAAGAACACGGAAAACTGGCCGCCCTCCGGACCGAGCCAGATGCGGTCTTCTCCGCCGTACGGCGTAAAGTGCTTCAGAACCTTGCCGGTGGCGATCAGATCGCGGTTCATCCATCCATAGCTGGCGCCCTGTTCGCCGCCATCGGTGCTGGTCATGACGCGCGCCTGCCAGGCCGGGATTACGGCCACCTGCCCCCGGCCGTCTGCGTCCGTCAGCAACACCACCTGCGTATGTTTCTTGAGGAATGCGACATCCTCACCGAATTGGGCTGCCACCGCGCTTCCGGCGAAGGCCAGGCCGAAGAATGCTAGGATCCACGTGTGATTCATAAGTTCTCTCGTCCGGCGGCGCCGGGTTGAGCCGGGACTTGTTTCTAGGCTCGCACATTCCGGCGCCGGTTGCCGTCGCTGGGTGTGAGGCAGGAAGGTGTTCGTCGGGCCTGTCCCACACGGTGTTCACAAAACCTTAGGACTTGGGCCGGCAAGTCGGCCATACCATCCACGGTGCGGTGCTCAAGCCGGTCACGGAGGGACTGGGCGGGTTGGCTGCCTTATCGATCGCGAGCTCTTCAGCCAGGGTCTATCTGCGCAAGAATTTCCGGCGAGGCAGGGCGCAGTAGGACGCCTGGATGGGTTTAATACTTCATGACGCGCCGGACATAATCTCGGCTGAGCCGGATGCCGTCCGCCCTGGAATTGGCCACTTTGGAGAGCCTCTTCCGGCCACTTCCCGTCAGCCCTTTCGTTGCGAAGGTGGGCAAGACTATTTGGCGGCCACTACGGCAGACTAAATTGCGTCAATCAGGGTTCTTGTGGGGCAATCGTGCTCGGTGAGTGAGAAGATGAGTTCGCTTATCCGCACACGGAGCTGAAGAAGGTGTAATACCATGACTGCAGTTCTAGAGGCGAAACAATGGCGAGAGCTAGGAATCAATCGAAGAGGTCCTCGTAATCTACACCGAGGCCTTCGGCTCGAAAATGAAATCGCTGTGCTGCCCGGGATGGAGGAAAAACTAAATGACAAAGGCTTGTGCGATTTCGATCGCCGCTGTGATGACCATGGCTGCGCAGACTGTGGTCGAGTTGCCGCAGGCGGACGCGGCGGCACTCAAAAGCCGCGGAGCCCGGTTCGAATTCTCGGCGGAGGCGCGGGTGCGTATCTGGGGTGGGGGTGGGAAATTCGTGATCCCGCGCCAGTTCTTTCCAGCGGACCTGCCGGCACTGTTCTCGCGCACGCTGGCGTTAGACGGCAGCCTGCCGGAAGGATCCACGCTCGAATGGATCTTCACCGGGGACGAGGGTGGGATCACCCTGCGGATCGCGCCGGACCGCCTGCGCGTAGCGCAGCGCTACTACGATTCGTACGGCTTAAGCGCCACGCGGCCGCTGAAGGCGCGGTACGCCGCGAAGGAGTGGGAGGAGACGGAGGTGGCGTATTCCGGCGCGCTCCGGACCGTAACGGTGGTGCTGGACCACAAGCTGGGACTAGTGGTGTCGCTCAATGGAAAGCAGGTGGTCCGCCAGACGTGCCTGCTAGAGGCGAGGCGCCACCAGTTGGCGTGGGCACCGGCCGAGGGGGCTACCACGGGCGCTGTTATTGGCAGGATGGTGGAGCCCGAGGCGATTGAGACGCGGGTGACGGTGGACGCAGGGAAGAAGCACCAAAGCATTTACGGATTTGGCGGTATCCTGAGCGCGCCGGCCTACGCGTTGTTAAGCGCGGAAGGCAAACGTCGATGGTGGCATTTGCTGGCCGAGTACAACTTGCTGATCCACCGCGAGTATCCGAACGGGAACCGGCTGCGGCCCGACCTGAGCAACTTCGACCGGTTAGAAGACGCGACGCCGCACTACTATGGCGACAACTTCCCGAACGGCGAAATCACCGATTTCGCCTATATCAGCCAGATCCGCAAAATGGGCGGGCACGTACTGTTCGAATTTTGGGACCTGCCGCCTTGGGCGCGCCGGGAGTACAAGGCCGAAGACGGCAAGACCTACCCCAGAGCGCCGATTATCGCAGAGTACGTCCGTGCGATGGTGGGCTATTGCAAGGTCTCTCGGGAGAAAACAGGGCAGCCGCCAGACGTCGTCGGCATCCAGAACGAAATCGTACAGCCGGGTGACCTTTGGCATCAGATGATCGTGGCACTGCGGGAAGGACTCGACAAGGCGGGCTTCCGGCAGGTGAAGATCCACATGCCCGACAACAGCAATTTAAAAGGAGGCATCGCAACCGGGCTGGCTATCCAGCGCTCGCCGGGGGCGTGGAAAATGATCGATTACGCCGCCACGCACGTGTACGATTTCCAGAACTTTTTTGAGGATCCGGACGGATACGATGCGACAGCACGTGAGTGGAAGGAACTGATGGGGGACAAGCCGTTCCTCTCCACGGAGCTGACCGTGAACCACAGCGCCTACCAGTCGCGCAGCTATCGCGTGGCATTCGCGCAGGCGCAGCTCTATCACAAGAACATGGCGTTGATGGACGCGCAGGCGCTGATCTACTGTTGGACGCTGCTGGATATTGAGCAGTCCAGCTTCGGGCCGACCCGGTCGCTGTTCGTTCCGGACCGGGCGAACGGCTACATGCCGGCTCCGGCCGGGTACACGCTGCGGGTGTTCGGGGCATTTAGCCGACGGTTGCGCGAGGGCATGGTGCGGGTGTCTGCGGCCAGCGACAATCCGGACCTGCTGTTGACCGCGTACGCAGGCAAGGGTGGGGAAAACACCGCGGTTCTGATCAACCGCTCGACCTCGCCGCAACGCGTGCTGATCGACTGGCCAGGCGTGGCGTTTACGACGATGGAGGTTGCGAGCCCCTATCAGGCGAACGCGGTAATGGCGACGGTTCCCAAGGCACTGGAGATCCGGCCGGGTGAGATCGTGACACTGACGAGCGCCCCACTGGGTAGGGGAGGCGAAACTCACTAATCGTGCGAGGTGTCTCGAGGTCTAACAAAGGCCCGAAACAGAGGCGTGCAATCCGGATCGCCAGAGTGGACAATAGTCTGTCATGGAAATCTCCCAGATTAAAGCGATTGTCGCCCTGCGCGAGATGGAGAGTCTGGCCAAGGTTGGCGAGAAACTCCATCTTTCACCTTCGGCCATATTCTGCCAGATTCGACAGTTGGAAGATGAATTGGGGCAGAAGTTGTACGAGCGTTTTGGGAAGCGCCTCCAACTCACGGAGACGGGCGACCTGGTTGCCGAATACGGGAAGAAACTTCTGGACGCACACGAAGCCACGCTGGATGCCGTGAAGGGTGCCACCGGTCTGAAGAGAGGCCTCGTCCGCATCGGCTGCGGACCGCATTCCAGCCAACGAATTGCACCTCCTTTACTGAAGTCTTTCCTGGCGAACCATCCGAATATCGAAGTCCGCCTTGTTACGTCGGATGATCAATCGCTGCTGAACGACCTGAAAAAAGGCTTCCTCGATGTCGTGTTGATGAGCCTCCCGGTAGGTGATGCGGCGCTGGTGGAAGAACCGCTCTGGAGCTACAAACTCGTCTTCGTCCTGCCTCCGTCTAAAGCAAAAACGAAGGCCGTCCCGATCGAGGATCTGAAGGACCAGCCGTTCATTCTCTACCGCCGGACGGTTCTGATCGACGCAGCGCTGCAGCAGCTCTTTCGTGACCTCGAGATAGAACCGCGGATCCTCATGGAGAACGACGAGCCCGACTCTATCAAGGAATTAGTACGGCTGGGTCTCGGCATCTCGGTCCTTCCGGTCTGGAGCGTCGCCGACGACGTCCGGCGCGGTAACCTTCGAAGCTGTAATCTCCGCGACGCGCATCATCACAATTACGGCATGCTCTGGCGCGGCGCCGGTTATCAGCCTCGGGCGCTCAGCGCGTTCATGGCCACGGCGCGTCAGTGGCGCGAGTGGTGGCCGCTCGCGCGCTACGTATCCGACCCGGAGCGGCAAGCCGGGACTTTCAATCCTATCGTTGAGAGAATTCAACCCTCATCACGTGGCATTTCGGGTATCCTGACCTCAAATGCGCTGCCTGAACCATAAAGTATTTCTCCGTCTCGTCCTGGTGCTTGCCACGTCTTCTCTATGCCCCGGCCAGAGAGTTGCGGCGGTAGACGGGTTCCATAATAACGAGAAAGAGCCGCACTATCGCTGGGAAGGAACTTATCCGGGCGGCTACTCGCAGCTTGGCGGAATTTTGCGGGAACTGGGCTTCCGAACCGAAACGCTCAGGGAGGCCATCACGCCGAAGACACTGGCCGGAACCGACATGCTGATCATCGCCGACCCGGATATCCCGGCGGAAGCCGAACACCCGCAATACATCTCGGCTGCGGAGTCGCGGGCCCTGGAACGCTGGGTCCGGCGCGGGGGCATTCTGGTGTTGTTCGGCAACGACCCTGGCAATGCGGAGTTTAAACATTTAAATGAACTGGCGCGACTGTTCGGCGTCGAGTTCGTCGAAAGCGTTCACAAAGATGCTCGCGGCAGCGTTAAACTCTCGATTCCCGGATCCGGGACGCATCCCGTCTTTGCGGGTGGGCTCACTTTCTACGCGGTCCAAGTGGCGCCGCTCAAGGTCACGTCGAAGAGTGCCGAAATTCTGCTGGCGGACAACGGCTCGCCCCTCATGGCGCTGGTGACCCACGGGAAAGGGCGCGTGCTCGCGTTAGGAGACCCGTGGATTTACAACGAGTACATTCAAACGCGCGACAACTATCAGATCGCTCGCAATCTTTTCCGTTACATCTCCCGGCAGTAGCGTTCGCCCGAGCAAAATGTATGCTTTGGTAATTTTCATTTCTCAATTCGCACCTCAGCGCATAGAATCAGCAATAGAGATAGCGTGTGGAGGTCAGATGAAGTCCGCCAAGTTTGCGTTCGCGATAGCACTAGCCGTCGCTCTTTTCCTACCGGTTGCCCGGGCCCAGAACGTCTTCGGACGTATTTCCGGGACGGTGACCGACCAGTCAGGCGGGGCCGTGCCGTCGGCCGAGCTTTCCGCCATCAATGAGGAGACCAAGGTCACCCGAGCCACAACCACGGACACGTCCGGCGCGTACGTTTTCACGAATCTCGCGGTAGGGCGCTACAGAATCAGCGTCACAGCCAGTGGCTTCAAGAGGAGCGAACGGTCGGGTATCGAACTCGTGACCGATGGCAGGGTCAGTGCCGACCTTCGCCTGGAAATCGGCGACAATACGCAAAGCATTCAAGTGGTGGAGACCGCGGTCGAGGTGGTTAATGTTGTTTCGGGCGAACTGTCGCGCGTGGTCGATTCCGACCAGGTGCAAAATCTGCCGCTCAACGGTCGCAACTTCATGCAGTTGACCCAACTCATCCCGGGCAGCGTTGTCACCGACGCCGACCAGATGAACCTCACTACCAGCATCAGCGCGACCACGCAGAATCTGAATGGCAACCGCGGGAATGCGATTAATCAGATGGTAGACGGCGCCTACAACCTGATGTCAGGCAGCAACGCAAGCCTAATCAGCAATGTCGGGGTGGACTTCATCCGCGAGGTGAAGATACAGACATCGAACTTCTCCGCCGAATACGGCCGCAACTCGGGCGCGGCGGTCAATGTAGTTACGAAGGGAGGCACCAACCTGTTCCACGGCAGCGCCTTCGAGTTCCTCCGAAACGACGCCCTTGATGCGCGCAACTTCTTCTCGCCCTCGCGCCCCAAACTGCGCTACAACGACTTCGGCTGGAGTTTTGGCGGGCCGGTGATCAAAAATCGCCTGTTCTTCTTTGGCGGGCAGGAGTGGAAGAAGATCCGGCGGGACACTCAACCGGTGCAGCGATCGCTTCCCGCCACGCGGCAACTGGACGGCGACTTCTCAGGAGTCGCGACACTGCGCTATCCCGGAACCGCAGATCCTATCCCGGGCAATGTGATCCCGGCATCGATGGTCACCCCCGACGGCAAGGCTCTCGGCAACGTATACCGAGCCATGCGAAGCGCCGCAACAGCGTCTGTGGATCAACCGGTCGCCAACAATGCGACCTATCAAATGGGGAACCCTTTCAACTTCCGCGAAGATATCGTGCGCATCGATTATAGCCGCAACGAGCGGCATTCGTTCTGGGGCCGGTTCATCGCCGACACGTACCGGGTCTTCGATCCGTTCGGTACGTTCATCAACAGCGCACTTCCGACTATTCCCACCGACCGCGTGCGTCCCGGCCGAACGATAGCGGTCGGCTGGACGTGGCTGATAAAGCCCAACCTTATCCTCGAGTCGCGCGCCAATGTGAACTGGAACGCGCAACGGATCGTACCGTTCGGGGATGCGTGGAAGCGGAGCTCCTACGGGTTTTCGTTTCCAGAGCTGTGGCCGGGCGGCATCTATCTCGGCGGTATCCCCAACGTGACGGTTAGCGGCTACAGCGGTTTCCTGGGGCCTGTCGGAGCGCAACAGTCGCCGACGACCGACATTCAGTTCAGCCCGAACCTGTCCTGGATCACCGGCAAGCACATCGTCAAGACAGGGTTCACCACCTTTCGCGACCGCTTCGACGTTAATGGTCGCCCCGCTTACCTCGGCGCGGTGGACTTCAATACCAGCGGGAACACGAAAACCACCGGAAATTCAGTTGCGGACATGCTGCTTGGCAACTTCCGCACCTACTCCGAGGCAAGCGGCGACCCGATCGGCTTTTTCCGCTTCTCTCAGTACGAAGCCTACATTCAAGACAGTTATCGCGCTTCGCGACGCCTCAGCCTGGAATTCGGCGTGCGCTATCAGTACGAGCAGCCGATTTACACCCAGGCGGACAACATGGTAAATTTCGACCCACGACTGTACGACCCTGCCAAGGCACTCACGCTGCTGTTGAACGGAACCATCGTGCCCGGGAGCGGTAACCGCTACAACGGACTGATTCTGGCCGGGAACGGCATCCCCGTCAATGAACTCCCACGGCTGCCGAACGCCAACTCCCCCGACATCCCGTTGGTCCCCACGGGCGCGCCGCGCGGTCTCTACAATGGGCAGCACCGTTTCGCTCCGCGCGTGAGTCTGGCATTCGCGGTCAACACGAAGACAGCGCTCCGCGGCGGGTTCGGCATTTTCTACGATCGGCCGGAAGGGAATATCATACTGAACGAGATGAACACCCCTCCCTACCTGAGCAACGCCACGCTGGAGAACGGCAATATTTCCAATCCAGCCGGCGGCGCGGCCTCCGCGCTCAGTCCTTTCGCGGCGCTGACCACGATAGACCCGAAACTGGATACTCCCTATTCGGAACAATTCAGCGTCGGCATCCAGCGGCAGCTTCCTTGGGACGCTTTCGTCGAAGTATCGTATGTCGGAAACCTTGGCAGACACATGCTGCGGCGGCCGGACATCAATCAAGCACCCTTCGAGGCACTGCGGGACAATGCAGCGCTCCCGACGGCGCAACGCTGGTCCACAAACGCCCTGCGTCCCTACAAGGGCTACTCGAACATCAACCAGTTCATGTCCGATTCCACGTCCAACTATCACTCGCTCCAGGTATTCGGTTCGCGGCGGAAGGGGTACATGTCCGGAACGGTGTCTTACACGTGGTCGAAAGTGCTGGGGGATGCCAGCAGCAACTCCGAAAACCCGGAAGGCTATCAGAACCGCCACTACAATTACGGGCCACTGTCCTATGATCGCCGCCACGCATTCGTGCTGACTTCAGCTCTGGAAACGCCCAAGCTGAAGAAGTGGAATGGTGTCCTGCGGACGGCGCTGGCTAACTACGAACTGCGCGCCATCATGCGGCTGCAGACCGGAGCGCACCTGACAGTCAGCGGTAACACTTCGATCGGCGGGCGACGTGCGGACTATGTCGGCGGCGACGTACAATTGCCCGGAGACGAGCGCACTGTGCAGGCTTGGCTGAATCGCTCGGCCTTCGCCGCCGCGCCGAACGAGCGCTACGGTAATTCGGGATTCGGCGTGGTGACCGGTCCGGGCAAGCAGATCATCGATATCTCGGCGCGCAAGGCCTTCCGCCTGTCGGACCGCTTTACGCTCCGAATCCAGGCCGACTTCTTCAACACGTTCAACATCACAAACTTCGGGAATCCGACTGTGAACGTGTCCGACATCGCCTATGGCCGTATTAGCAGTGCGGATCCCGGGCGCAACATCCAACTGGGGACCAGGCTGACGTTTTGAGTACCGAGCGGCGCGGGCATTAAAACCCTATGCTCGCGCCGCCATCCACCGGAAGCACGATCCCCGTCGTGAAACTACCCGCGCACGAACACAGGTACACTGCCGCCCAGCCGATCTCCTCGGGAACCCCGAACCGGCGTAGAAGCGTGCGGGAGAGGACCTTTTGTTTCCGCGCTTCGTCGCCGTCTATCGCTTGCCGCATCATCTCCGTCTCGATCCAGCCCGGCGCGATCGCATTCACCCGTACGCCGCGCGGAGAAAACTCAGCGGCGAGTGACCGCATCATGCCCACGCACGCCGATTTCGCCGCCGCGTAAGCCGTTACCTGAGGCAATCCGAGGATTGCAGCCATCGATGAGATGAAGACGATGGAGCCGAACCCGGACTCGAGCATGTCGCGCGCCAGGAGTTTTGTCAGGCCGAAAGCACCGATCAGGTGCGTTTGCAGAACCGCAGCCATCTCAGCTTCGGTAGTTTCGAGGGCTGGTTTTTTCAGGTGCACGCCGGCGTTGTTCACCAGGATCTGTACCGGACCAACGCGCCGGTTAATGCGATCGACCAGCGCGGGCAGCTCGTCCAGATGCGCGATGTCACCCACCTCGCAGGCTGCCAGAGGACCGAGATCACGCACGGCACGCTGCAATTCCTCCTCACGCCGGCCAACGAGCAATACACGAGCGCTGGCCCGGACAAAACAGCGCGCGACGCCGTATCCGATACCTGTTGCGCCACCAGTAATCACTGCCGTTTGGCCCTTGAGCAGAAACGCATCCGGCAAACTGCTTTCGATGCTGCGACGTCGAGTACCCATTTTCAAGCCAAATCCCCTGGCGCGACCAGATCGAGATCCGAGAAGTCCTGGTTCTCGCCCGCCATGCCCCAGATGAAGCTGTAATTATTGGTACCGGCACCGCTATGAATGGACCACGCCGGCGAGTAGACCGCCTGCCGGTCGCGCACGATGATATGCCGGGTCTCACCGGGGCGGCCCATCAGATGGACCACCATGCCGTCGCCCGCATCGAAGTAGAGGTATACTTCACAGCGCCTTCCGTGCGTATGGGCCGGCCACGTATTCCAGACGCTGTTCGATGCCAGTGAAGTAATGCCCATGGTCAACTGGCAACTTGGGACTGTTTCGGGACAAATGTACTTGCGTATAGTCCGGCACGAGGAGTGGGCGGCGTCGCCGAGATTCGTGCATATGCTTTCGACGGCCCGGACCAGTGTCGCCGGGTAGGCACGATGCGCCGGGCAACTGAGCAGGTAAAACTCTGGTACCCCGTCGCCACTTGGCGCGAACTCAACTTCTTCACATCCCATCCCGATGTACAGGCCATCCAGACGGTCCAGCTGAAACTCCTGGTTGTCGGCACGAATGACGCCGGGTGCGCCAATGTTGATGACGCCCAGTTCCCGCCGTTCCAGAAAAAACCGCGTGCCGAGTTGCTGCAACCGGGGCAGGCTGACCGGTCTTTGCGCGCGAATACCGCCAATGATCATGCGATCCTGCTCGGCGTAATAGAGCCGCAGATTGCCATCTTCGAACAGATCGGTCGCGAGAAAATGCTCCCGTAGTTCCAGCGTGCTCATCCCCGATGCCTCCCGCGACCCGATGGCAGGGAGAGGTCGGAGCAGCGTTTCCACGCACTCCTGATTTAACATCGTCAAAACCTCCCGAATTGTCGATAGGCTGTTAAGGGATGCACACCCTGCAGGATGGCTTTGCGCACGTCGTTTTCCGTATGCACCACTTCCTCTGCGCGCACGATTACTTCTTCCGCGATCTCGTGAGGGATGACCAGCACACCGTCGCGGTCGCCCAGGATCAGGTCCCCCGGGCGGATTGCCACTCCGCCGATGTTGATCGGGACGTTATAGTCGAGTAGCCGCCAGCGGCCGCGAATATCGCGGGGCGTCCGGAAGCGGGAGAACACCGGGAATCCCAGCCGGACCATGTATTCGGTGTCGCGCGCGCCGCCGTCGATAACCGCGCCCCTCGCGCCGCGAAACTTGGCGGTCTCGCTCGAGAGTTCCCCGAGGTGGGAGGCGCCTTCATCGTTCGCCTGGTACACCAGCACGTCGCCGTTTTGAATGTCTCCGAGCATCTTAAGAACCGGCGGGAAGATGAGTTCCGGGTCTTCAATGCCGCTCGGTTCTCCGATAATGGTGAGCGCGCGTCCAGTCACCGTCTGGCCCGGAACCAGCGACTGAATCGAAGAAGGCAGCGTCTGGCGAGTGTGCCCGAGTTCGTCCAGGATGTCGCTGACAGCTCCGGTGTACGGAATCGCCGCCAGCCGGTCGATGAGAGCCAGGCTTGCCGCAGGTGTGCTCATTATTCTGCCTCCATGGTGTTTAGAATTCCCTTGATGTATCCCATTGCGAACGCCATACCCGCGTGCCACGAGGATGCACAATTCATGTGCGGCGTGTGGTCGGCGATGATGACTCCGTCGAATCCGTTCTTCCGGTAGATCTCAACGCGCGTACGATGTCGACGTCGCCCTCGTCGAGGAACACCTCGGTGTAGCGCGGAACCTTGCCGCGGACGTTACGCAGATGCACGTAGGCGATTGAGCCCTGCCGGCTATAGGTGTCGATCGCCTCATACACGTCTCCACCCTGCATCTCACTAATCGTTCCCTGGCAGAATTCGAGCGCGTTCGACCGGCTCGGCACAATATCCAGAAGCCGCTGGTACAGGTGCGGCTGATAGACCAGACGCGCCGTGCCGCGCAGTGTTGGCATCGGCGGATCGTCCGGATGCGCAGCCAGCCGCACCCCGGCCTCTTCGGCGACCGGCACCACCGCTTTCAGGAAATATTCCAACCGCTGCCACAGTTCTTCGGCGGACACCGCCCCGACCGTGCCCGGCGTGGCTTCGGCTTCGTAGATCATGTTCCAGACCTGTCCGTTCGGGATCGGGGTTTCCGCAGGACCTTCCGGACCAAAGAACCCGACCGACTCCGCGCCGCCGCGTGCGAACGGGCCGGTGACGTGGCCCCACACGCCGGCAATGCTGAAGTTGTAGCCGATCACGGGAATGCCGGCCTTTCCCACGCGGCGAATGATGGTCTTGAGATTTTCGATCTGTTCCGCCTTGCGCGGTCCGTCGAGCAGCACGTCATACCAGTGCGATGGGTCGAAGTTCTCGATCGCGGCAAGTTCGAGGCCCTCCGCGTTCACTGCGGCCTTCAACTCCGCGAGTTCCTCATACGTCCAGAGGCGGTCGTGATTGCCGGTCACGCCCCAGCACTTCTGCCCGTCCGTGGCCGGCAACTGCGGACCGTCGTGGAAATAGTCCACCCAGTGGGCAACGATGTGCGTCGCGCCGGCCTGCCTGGCGAAGCGGAAGTTCTCCGAAGTGAGCATGTGGCGGTACAAACCGAGTCCGAGCTTCATAAGGTTCTGTTCTGGTTATAGCGAAACACAGACTAACTAGAACCGGATTCTCTTCAATGTCGTCTTTGAGAATTTAAGAGATGCTGGTTTTCCATTCACGAGCGAGACAGCATACACTCAAGGCGTGAACCCGTCAAAGATCCACCAGAGTCGAGCAGCTGCAGGGCTGGTACTTGTCATGCTCACCGCCACGTGCGCCGGCGCGGCTGCGCCAGACCGCCTTCCCTCCCGCAAAGAGATCCGTACTGTCATGCACCGCGTCAATGACTGGCAGACGGCGCACCCGGTGATGAAGCCGGACGATCGCAACTGGGAGCGCGGCACATGGTACACCGGAGTGGTTGCGGCCTGGAAGGCCACCCGGGACAAGTCCTTCCGAAACCAGGCACTGGCGTGGGGCCAGCAGCACAAGTGGCAGGTTGGCACCGAGCCATATGGCGGCAACCGGTTCTTCTGCGTCCAGACATGGACGGAGTTGTATCTCCTGCACAAAAAGGACCCTGCGATGATTGAGCCCGCCATTCGCTGGCTCGACACACCCGACCCGCGCTCGCCTGCGGGCGGGCGGCAGCGCTGGTACCTGGAAGGCAGCCGCGTCTACGTGGACTCGCTCTACGGCGCTTCGGCTCTCGCCATGCTCTCGCGCGCTACCGGCAAGCCCGGATATCTCGACATCATGCAGACCTTTTTCGACGACGTGACGGCGCAGCTTTGGGACGAGCAATCCGGCCTCTACTACCGCGACGAGCGGTTTAAAGGGCAGCTCTCTCCGAACGGAAAAAAGATCTTCTGGTCGCGCGGTAACGGTTGGGTATTCGCAGGCATTGCGCGGATCCTCGACTATCTTCCAGCCAGCGACCCGCGGCGCGCCCGCTACGTCGAGATCTACCGCCGTATGGCCTCCGAGTTGATCAAGCGTCAACACAGCGACGGCTTGTGGCGAGCCAGCCTCGACGACCCGCAGTCCCTGCCCGACCCCGAGACCAGCGGCACCGGGTTCTTCTGCTACGGACTGGCATGGGGTATCAACCGCGGAATTCTCGACCGAAAGGAATATGAGGGGCCGGTCGTCAAAGCGTTCAACGGCCTCATGCGGTCCATGAATGCGGAAGGAAAGGTCCTGTGGGGGCAGCAGGTGGACTCCCGGCCAAACCCCGCAGCGCGCGAGAGCACGCACGAATACGTGACTGGAACGTTTCTCCTGGCCGCGAGCGAGGTTTACAAATTGAAGCGCTGACCCGCGCCGGGTCAGGCGCTTAGGCCGTTGAAGTCGCGCACGGCCTCGATCATCGCCACGATGTTATCCACTGGCGCGCACGCCTGGATGTTGTGCACCGTGCTGAAGACGAATCCGCCGCCGGGCGCGAAAGACGTCGCAGCGCCCGCAGCACTTCCTCCCTCACCTGCTCCGGAGTCCCGAAGGGCAAGGTGGATTGCGTGTTCACGCTCCCTCCCCAGAAGACCAGCCGCTCTCCGTATGTCCGGGGTCCTTCCCCATGGCCGAGCACTGCACTGGATTGAGGATGTCGAATCCCGCCTCCAGGAATCCCGGGATGAACTTGGATACTGCGCCGCACGAGTGCTTGAACGTCCGCCAGCTGGTATTGGCGTGGATCCAGTCGTTGATCCTTTGGTAATACGGCAGCCAGAGCTCGCGGAACGTTGCCACGGAGCAAAAGGATGAATTCTGGGTGCCGAAGTCCGTTCCACACAGGTTCACCACGTCCACAAGATCGCCGAGGCGCGCAGCAATCCGCTCCAGGTTGGCAATGGCGATGTCGCACTGCCCCTCGAAGACCCGATGGATGTAGTCGCGACGGCTCCGGGTCGAGACATACCACTCGGTGATGTCGCGAATGCCCTAGGGGTGCTTCAGGGCCACTCCTGGTATGAGCGCGATGTCGCCCAGCGCGGTACCGCCAAAACTCGCGACAACGGCGCGCCCGGTGGCTGCAGCCCGCCGTGTCTGCAGTTCGAAATAGTCCAGGTCCAGCTCCGAGATGGCGTCGTACTCTTCCAGGTTGTCGGAGGGACCAGTCGGTCCTCGTCGATCGGTTCCTGGCGGACGATGCTGTCAAAGAAGTAGCCGTCCTTCGGCATCCGCGCGCTCGGCGGCGCCGCGAGGTCGGAATGCGGGTACATCAGAGTGTCCCCGTTTTCATCCACTGTAACTTTGAACCCGACCGGGGACCATTACCTCGAGACCGTCGTACATCCGCCACGGCTTCCAGTCCGCCATTGGGAAGCCGAATCGCGTCATGCGGCGAACCACGCCTTCGACGCTGATGCCGATTGCCTGTTTGAGATCGTCATCGATCTCCCCCAACATCTGGCCGGGGTCGATTACCCGTACTGGATCCAACTCACGTGGATTCCACTAACGAAGGTGCCTCCGAAATCGATCGGGATGACGTCGGGCTGCCGGTGGTCAATGGCGGCACGGACACGTTTTGACCCACTGCTTGTAAAAATCATAACGTTTGCTCCGAGGTGGATGGTAGCGACACCGGTCGAATTCTGGGGATCATCACGTGAATCAACCCGAGGATGAACAGGTAGGCAAGTCCCGCCCATACAAACACGGGCATGTAGCTGCCGGTGGCCTGCAGGATAAAACCTGTAGCGGTGGCTACCAACATGCCGCCGAGAGATCCGCTGAACCCGATAATTCCCACTACCGTGCTGACGGCATTCTTCGGATATAGATCGGAAAGGCACGCGAACATGTTCGCCGCCCAGCCCTGGTGCCCGGCGGTGGCCAGACTTAGGATCAGGACAGCCACCCAGGTATTCGATACGCTTGCCCCGAAGATCATCGGAGTTACCATTAGGGCGCACACCAGAATCGCACTCTTTCGCGCCGCATTCGTACTCCAACCTCGCCGTAGCAGAGCCGACGAGAGCCATCCGCCAAAGATGCTCCCTGCGCCCGCCGCCGAGTAAATCACGATTAGCGGCGCACCCAACTCCGTCAGCGTCAAGCTGTGCTTCGAGTACAGAAATTTCGGCACCCAAAAAAGGTAAAACCACCACACCGGGTCGGTCAGGAAGCGCGCCAGCAGGAAGGCCCAGGTCTCGCGTAGTCCGAGCAGGCTGCGCCAAGGGACGGCAACCGCGCATTCATCCTTCGTTTCCAGGGGACGTGGACGATAGATCAGAATCCATGCGACGATCCACAGTAACCCCACCGCGCCTGTCAGGATAAAGGCCCATCGCCAGCCGTAGCGCATCGTGATCCAGGGCACCGCCAATGGCGTGATAATGGCACCGAGGTTGGAGCCAGAGTTGAACAGCCCGATGGCAAACGCGCGCTCACGCCGGTCGAACCACTCCGATACCACCTTCACGGCGGCAGGAAAGTTTCCCGCTTCCCCGAAGCCGAGTGCGATGCGCGCCAGCCCGAACCCCAGCGCCGAACTCGCTGCCCCATGAGCCGCCGCCGCGATACTCCAAATTCCGATAGCCAGTATGTAGCCGGAGCGCGTGCCGCTGCGGTCCAGGATTCTGCCGAAAACCAGTAACCCTATGGCGTAAGCGGCCTGAAACGCCGTGACGATGAGCCCGTACTCGGCTTCCGTCCAGCCGACCTCCTGCTCCAGCGTTCCGGCGAGGATGCCGAGGATCTGGCGGTCCATGTAGTTGATCGAGGTGGCGCAGAACAGCAGTGCGCAGATAGTCCACCGGTAGCGGCCGGCGGTGGCTTCTTGGGCAACGGGGGATGTAATCACTCCTCCGCTCCGTGGCGGCGATGCTCGATTGCAGTGCGTCTCATCAGGGCCTCTCGGTGCGGGTGTGCAGGCAGCAAGTGTGACGTTACCACCGACAAGCCCGAAGTGCCTTGGAATTCATGGAATCAATCATTCAAAAACATTCAATTCCGAAGATTCGGGTCTTCTACTAGAATTACTGTGACGCAGTGCAAAATGCTGCGTCCGCTAAGACCCGAGGCTCGAATCATGCGTATCCTTGTCCGACTCTTCTCCTGCACTCTTTTCGCCGCGGCGCTGTGCTCGGCGCAGGTAGCTGTGGTAATTCCACCAACTGCCCATCCCGTGGAGAAACTTGCGGCCGCCGAACTCACCGCCTACCTGTCGCGGATCTATCCCGCGGAGAAGTTCGCAATCACGGATCGCCAACCCTCTTCCGGACCATCCATCGCTTTCGTCCGCCGCGCCGGTGATCCGGAAAGCTTCTCCGTCAAATCGGCGGGAGGTAAAGCGGTGATCGCTTCCGGCGGTCCGCGCGGCGCGCTTTTCGCCGTATATACGCTACTCGAGAAGCTCGGCTGTGGATTCTACCTTTCTTACGAGACGATGCCGCCCGTGCGCCAGGGGCGGGTCCGCTTCGATGACTGGGAGTTGAACGACTCGCCCCTCTTCGGCGATCGCATTGTCTTCAACTGGCACAATTTTCTCAGCAGCGCCTCGACTTGGGAATTTGAGGACTGGCAGCGCTATATCGATAATTCCGTACGCATGCGCTTCAACGATCTGATGGTGCATGCGTACGGCAACAACCCCATGTTCACGTTCCGCTTCGGCGGAATGACCAAGCCCGTGGGTTACCTCGCCACAACCCGCGCCGGTCGCGACTGGGGAACCCAACACGTCAACGACGTCCGGCGGTTGATTGGAGGCGAACTTTTCAGTGAGCCGGTGTTCGGTGCCAGCATCGCGAAAGTCGAGGAGAGCCGCAGGGCTGACGCCGCCCGGGAACTCATGCAGCGCGCCTTCTCGCATGCCACCCAGAGGGGAATGGGCATCACCTTTGCGCTCGACGTGGACACCGAATCCGCCAATCCGCAGGAGATGATCGCGACCCTGCCTGCATCCGCCCGCATCACTTCCGGCAAATACCAGCTCGCCAACCCCGACACGCCCGAGGGCTATGCTTTCTACAAGGCACAAACCGATCAGCTGCTGGCAGCGTACCCGCAGATCACGCGGCTGGCTGTATGGTTCCGCAACAACAATACACCGTGGACCGCCATCCGGCTCGAAGAGTTCCCCGCTGCCTGGAAACTGGAATTCAAGGGCGACTCCGCCGATGCGCCCATGTTCGCTATCGGAAAGCTGGTGCGCGCCTTTGGCCGGGCGCTGAAAGAATCAGGTCACGGATCTATCGAACTCGCCGCCGGGTCATGGCGGCTTGACTTTCTAAAGAGCGCCGATCTCTACCTGCCGCACGAGGCCACGCTGCTGCCGCTTGATTGGTTGACCATAATAGACACCGCTGCCGGACAGCGCGCGCTGCGCGCGGTCCGCAGCGGCCGCAAGCTGGTCCCCATCGTGTGGGCACATCACGACGACCGCACTTATATTGGTCGGCCATACACGCCTTACGTCAATTTCTCCACCATGCTGCAGAACAGCCGTAGCAGCGGGTTCGGCATCATCCACTGGACCACGCGCCCGCTCGACCTCTACTTCAAGAGCACGATCGCGCAGACATGGTCCGCCACCCGGGACCTTCCGCTTGAAGACACCTGCGAGGCAATGGCCGTCCGCACTTTCGGCGAAGCCGCCCGTCAACCCGGCCGCGACTACCTGTTCTCCTGGGTCACGGAAGGTCCCATGTTCGGCCGGGAAACCACTGACAGGTTCATGGACGTGCCGCTTGTCGATCCCGCCGCGCACATGAAGAAGAGCCGGATGCGTTCCGAGATCCTGTCCCGAATCGACCGCGCGGCGCTCCCGCCGGAAGGTCGCGACCGGCTGGAGTATTTCAAGAATTACGAGGATTTCATCTACTCGTTCTTCCAAACCCACACTTCGTGGGAGCGCGCCCAGACGCACCTCAAGGCGGGTGATTACGAGAAGGCTCGTGCGGAGTTGCAGCGCGCCCAGCCGGGCGATGCGATTCGCTCATACGTTCGGGCGATCGGTTCCGGTGCGATCACCAGCGGTGAGAAGGCCCTGGTTATCTCTCTCAATCTCCGCTGGTTGCCGTACTTCGCCTCGGCATTGCAGGCTGTCGGCTTGGAACCCGTCCGCTTGCGAATCGGTAAAGTCGAACAGGAGCCGCTCGCGCAGGGGCCGGGGCACAATACGTTCCACTTCGACCAGCAGGGCCGCGTTTGGCGAGTCTTCGACCGTCAAAGTTTAGGGGGCAAACTCCGCGTCGGTGCCATTATGGGCGACCGCTTGGAGTCCGGACGCTATTCAATCAACGGTGGACCAGCTCAGGAGGCCCGCGCGGGACAGCTTGAAATCGCAATTCAGCCCGGCATTGACGAACTGGTGATCACCAAAGTTCCCTGAGCATGCAGGCCGCCATGCCGTGCCCGGCCCCGACCAGGTCGAGGATTTTTTTCGCCAGCGCCGCGCCGCGCCCGATCGGACGTGTCAGCCGCAGATGCTCATGCAGCCGTTCGAGACACCCGCCCAAGAGAACAATTTCTGTGGCCCGTGTTTTCTGGGGCCTATCTGGGCCAATTTGGGCCCGCAATTCGGCCAGCCGGTTTTCCGGAGGCTGTTCGACGCTCTCAGGTGTGTTCCTACGATCGGACTTTCCGAGGTTGTTGGGCCTTCTCAGGAATATTTTAATCGGAATGATCAAAGAGGGAGCAATTCTTCACCGCCCGATACGCCGCCGTCATGCCGGGGGAGGTGGCGACGGGAATTATTTCAGAGCGGTTTTTCTGTCGCCTTTTGTCGCCTTTTGTCGCCATCGAAACGGCCGCCGGGGTTTCCAGAGTCTGTTCGGCTCCCTATGGCCGCAATCCGGCAAGCTGGCGTCGGCCCGACGGCCAATCTGCCGCCCGCCGCCTCGATTTCAGTCACTTACCACGCCGGATACTGGAGGAGCAGTTGCACGGAGTGCACGTGGTTCACGCGGTTGACTCCAACATGTATTCACGTACGAAAGAAACTTCTTGTAAAGATTCCTGAAGCTAAACAGATTGGACAGAACCGTGTGAACCTCGTGCACCACGAGTCACCTGTTCACCTATCAGCAACCACTCAAATCGTCAAAGCATTTCGCGGCGCCCCCGGAGCTCCGAATTTGATTGAAGCTCGAGCAATTCTCGCTTTTCGTCGCCTATTCGCCAGGCCGTTCGGCTTGCAGGTGAGGCTCGACTTCAGGGTCTGCAACACTCGCACGCCGAGCAAGCAGTTCTATTCCGCGCGGTGGGAACGCGGGCGAATGTCATCCTCACCGCAGGCCCAACGATGTTTGGCACGCAGGCAGCTGCCGAGTAGATCACAAAGGGCTCGCGCTCGACGGTATCTGGTTCGGTGATCATTACGACCATGTCCGAGTTGTTCACTCCCGGTCCGCGCAGGACTTGCTGCCCGTTCCAGCAGCCGGTTATTGTAGCGAAGAGACAAGACGTGCGGACGGTCGTATTGGCCGGAACGCACCTGCAAACCACGCCGATTGTGCATCAAGAGAGGCTTACGGAGTTGAACCTCGTCTCTATCCTAAACTGGTCGCAGCGGTACCCCGCGTTCACGTAGCACTTTACCGGTATTAGAAAAGCGCGTCGGCACCTTCACTCCTCCAAAAAACAACAGCTTCTCGCCGGTCGCCGCGTTCTCTTCGACGCAGTAACCGACTCCGGCGCGAATGCACTTGTTGACCGCCTGATCGAGATCGGTAGGCTTGTAGCCGGGATCGTTCACCATATCTAAAAATCTCCTTTGGCGGAGGTTCCACCTCGTCTTCGACTTTGCGATTCTCAAACAGCTTGCACGCGGCCTTGTAGCCGCGACGGTCGGGTCGGTCTTTGCGTTGCTTTGCCATCATCAGTTCGGTGCCGGGCGATGGATAAATCAGACCATGGGCGCCGTCCTGCTCGAATCTTGATCAGATACGCTCTGCTGAGTTCGTCCGCCTGTGCTGAGAATTGCTTTTCTTGTCGGTTTGAGCACACTCTTGAAACCAATTCCGACGTAACACCACGACCGGTTGCCGTTCATCATCCGCTGATGTTTTCCAACAGTAGGTCTCAACACGGCGATCGCACGACCAAAGGCAGTCTTGGTAACCGGAGGACGTCCGTTCGCAAGGCAGTCCTGGTTGTAGTCCTGCCAAATCCGTTCAGCAGGGATGTGCGCACCCGGTTCGAGCGCGGTTTTGCGGTCAAGCCAGACGGCGAGCGGATCAGTCGTTTGCCGGAAATCCGCCATGGCCCTCCGCGTAGATTCACTTTCGCTGAAGCCGTGGCTGCGAATGGAAGCCAGAGCGCCGAGAGCCTTGTTCAACAAACCGCTCAGTTCGGTGGGCTCTGTCAACATCGCGTCCAACTGGTCGCCAGTCAGTGTCGCCGGGTCACCCGAATGAAACGTCTGTTCGAAGGGAATCACCAACCAGCGGCGGAAGAACTGGTGAGGCGTCCCGGCTCTTGGGTGAGTGGTTGGCGGAGAAGATCAGGCGGGCGAATGTTTCGAACTCAAAGGACTCTCCGAATTTCCGTTCGGCAAGCAGAGCGTCTCCGCCAGTGATCGCTTTGAAGGTCGAGGTGCTGAAGAGGTCTTCGCTCGGCAAATCGGAGCAGATGTTCGCCAGTTTGCCGACAAGGCGTGCGACCGAAAAGCGATCGTTTTCAAGTCGCTGAAGGCTAAGCGCCGCCACATTTTGCCGGCCAATGAACGTCAGTACGGCACGCAGGTAGGTGGATTTTCCGTTCGCGCCGTCACCCATCAGCAGGATCGCCCTCTGAATAGAAGTATCCGGAGTCATCAGCCAGGCCGGGATTTCCCACGCGAGGGCCTCCGAATCGTCTGGGAATGTCTCGTTGATGAACTTGTCCCAGTTGGGACAGCGCGCGTTCGGGTCGAAGGCTACGGGCAACTGCACGGGCGACAGGAAGTCTGGTGAGTGGGGCGAAAGCGTCCGCGTGTTGACGTCCAGCAGACCGTTCAGCACATGAATCACATCCTTCTTCGGCTTGTCCCAGAGTTGGGGCGCATCAACCTCGATATAATGAACCACCTGATCGGCCTTGTAGCTGCTCCATTTGGAAGACAGCCGCATGCGCTTGAGAAGCTGCTTTACTTGTTGGCGAACCATCGAAACGCCGTCAGGCTGATAGTTCCCATCGCGAAAAACGTACAGTTGCCCGCCGGGGTCTTTCGCAAATCCGTACTTTTGAGCGATTGCTTCAGCAATTTGAGCAACGCTGATCTCGTCATCCTGTGCTGTCTGCTCGAAGTCGGCAGCCTCCAGCAACGCCAGCACCTCCTCGGGTCCGACATTGGCCAGTAGATCGTCGATGCCTTTCCCCTTGGCCAGATCCCAGGTGACGAACGCGACTTCGGCACCGCGCATTCGCAACTCGCGCGCCAGTGCGTTCCTGGCCTTTTTGACGTGCTCGTTCTGGTCGGCGTCGGCGTCAAACGCGATGATCACGCGGCGGCCTTCCCAGGCGACGAGGTCGAGGTCGGGGATGACACCTTTGACATCGCACCGGCCACCGTTCGGGTCCGTGGTCTTACCGACCGTCCCGCGCCAGTTCCAAACGCCCGGCAATCCCAGCGGCAGGAAGCGTTGAGTGATCGAGTCGTGCTTGGCGAGCCGCGAGAGCGCGAGCGTTTTGAACTCGCCTTCAGTCACGACCACCGTGGTCTCGACTGCCTTCAGCAACTCGAGCGAAGTGCCCGGAGGAAAGTAGATCATGTTCCCTCGGCGAGGCGGCGACAAATACTTCCCACACTCTTTCTTTTTGCCGTCTCGGTACTCGATGTCGGGGTGATCGCGGCGCAATCGCAATTCGCGAACGCGGGACTCACCGGGTAGGAAGTAAGGGATCGCCAACCCTTCGTACGCAGCGTGATCCCGTCGGCCGACAAGCGAACGGCCGGTCTCGGAATCGACGCGCCGGATCTGCGCTGCGGCGGCGAGTTCAGGATCAATCCAACGCCGCGCGAGATTGGCGCAGTCCGCATCCCTGAGTGGGGTTCTGGTTTCGTTTTGCATGGTGTGAACACACGTCGAGCGCAGGCTCAAAACGTGTTCTCCTGAGCGCCGATCAGGCACTCCGTTTGCAGCGGGGACTTTGAAAGCGTTTTCTAGGGCGCGCTGCTTCCTGCAACGCGCCCTTAGTCCTTCGCGGTGAAAGAGCGTCCTTTGGTTTCCAACAGTGTGTGCCAGAAATGTGCCAAAGGCCCGCGCTTTGTGCATTTTTGGCAGTTTTGGCCAGATGTAGAATCAATAACTTGCGTGTTTTCAAGGGGCCCTCGAAGTACAAGTCCCCCTCTCCGCACCAAGTTTTAAGGCTGGAGTCTCAATGACTACAGCCTTTTTTCTTTCTGGCATTTTGCCAGGGCGCATGGGTTCAGGGCCTAACGACGGAGCCACTCTTGGCCGACCGATAACACGCCTCCATCAAGCTCATAGTCTTCAAGTTGTCGTCCGCCGTGGTCTCGGCTGTGTACTTGCCGTGCAACGCACCCAGCAGGTCGCGATGACAATCGACAATACTCGACGTGCAAACCTCGGCTGTCGGCTCACCCCATGAATATCGCGGCGGCGGGTACTGGCGCGATTGCGTTCCATCAGCCGTTGTAATGCGGATCCAGTAATCAGGTGCCAGTTCAATGGAGCCGCGCTGTCCCTCGATGAAAATCAGCGTCTGGATATAGAGATCTCGCTCGAGAGGTATGCGGGCAAAGGCGAGTTGGATTACGACCGTGAGCGCATTTTGCATTCGCATCACCACCGTCGCCATGTCTTCACCCTTGATGTCGGGCTGCACCCTCGTGGTCTGGCAGTACACGGTCTCCGCCTCTCCGAAGAGAAAGCGGCTTACGTCGAGCACGTGAACCCCCATGTCGGCCAGCAGCATACGTTCGAGTTCCTTGAGAAACGGCTGATTCTGGAAGTCGTCCGCGCTGGTGAGTACATTTATGTTGGCGCGCACCGGCTGCCCGATCACGCCCGACTCCAGTGCCAGCTTGAGCGCCCTTATGGGGGCCTGCCAACGCCAGTTTTCGTGGATCAGAAAGGGCACCCCGGCCGCGCGGCAGATCTCGACCATCTCCTTGCATTCGGCTAGTGTCGGAGCCATGGGCTTCTGACAGATCAAAGGAATGCGGCGCTCTGCGCACATGCGGACAAACTGCAGGTGTGTCGTGTTGCCGGTGACGATATCGACAAAATCGAGCTTTTCATTGTCGAGCAACGCCGCCGCATCGTCGTAAACCGAAGGAATGCCGAAACGCTCCGCCAGCGCGGAAGCCTTGGACCGGGTGCGATTGTAGATTGCCATACATCGCACACCCGGTATTTCCTGCCAGGCAGCGATCTGGAATTGCGCCCAGTATCCGGCGCCAAGCAATGCGAATTTCTTCTCGTCAATCGCCATTTAGTTAAGCCACCTGTTTGTCGAATAGGGTTGCGTTGCGGATCAGTGGCCGCGCAGAAATGCCGACGTAACAAATGAAGAGGAACGGTGCATACAAAACCGTCAGCCCCACTTGTAGGCCCACGATGTCCGCCAGCCTGCCAACTACGAAGGGACCGAAAGCGCCACCCACGACGCTCGACATGAGGATGCCCATCAGCGCTCCGTGGTGCTCGCCGACTGAATTGAGCGCCAGTTCCACCAGAATCGGCCACAAGACCGATTCGAATAGGCCTACCAAGGGGAAGCAGATGATCGCTGCCTCCCGTCCCCCGAAGATTGCGCCGGTCAGCGATGCTGCCGCGAGAGACGCAGAGATCACCAGGATCCGTCGAGTATCGAAGATCTTCACCAGCAGCATGCCTCCCAGACATCCTGCTGTAAGCAAAAGCCAGTACCAGGAAAGGACACTGGCTCCGGCGGTTTGGGGATCAAGCCCATGGCGTACTTTCATAAACTCGGACATCCAATTGGAGCAACCCTGTTCGCAGGCGCAGTAGCACACCACTGCCAGCGCGTAAAAGACCACTGTCCTGTTTCTAATCAGCCGGAGGTATACGGCCAGGGCACCGGTGCGTTCGCCCTGCGCCGGTGCCAGCCGGGGCAGCGGCACAGCCGCAAGCACGAGGACCGTAAGGAGCGCGGTCGCGGCGAAGATCCAATATACGGACACCCAAGGGTACGTGTGCGAGACCAGACCGGAAAAGATTCCGGCCGCCCAACCGTTTTCGGCGGGAGACTGCAGGGTCCGGACCAGAGAGGCGTAGATATGCGGGCTGAGGATCGAGCCCATGCCGTACATCAGGGTGGCCAGGGCGGTGAAAAACGCCAGATTCTCGCCTCCGCAGGCCACCCGCATCATCGGGAACAGGGGAACCTGCCCGGCTGCAAGCCAGCACCCCATGGCAAACAGCGCCAGCAGAACCAATGGATATGAGGGAAAAAGCGCGAACGAAAGGGCTCCGGCAAACCCTACGACGAATGACGCGAGGATCACTGCTTTCGGAGTTACGCGTTCGCACAGGATTCCGACGGGAATCGAGACGAGCCCGTAGGCGATGAAATACATGAAAGGCAGCAGTGCCGCCGTCGAGTAGCTCAGGCGCAGGTCCCGAATCGCGTCCGGAATCACTGCTCCTGTCGCGTTGGCGACCAGTCCCGCTTCGAAGAGAATACAGCTCAGAACAACCACGACTGGGTAGTTGATTCTGGTTTTCTTGCCCATATGCTTGCCGCCACCGCAGGAGCGGCTTAAGCTTTGGAGATATGATAACACCCTGCATATCCTGCTCCGGACAAAGCGAGAACGACTCGCTATGACCGGAGACAGGGTTCTGGTAACCGGCGGATCGGGCTTTATTGGAACGTACTTGTGCCGAGCGCTGATTGAGCGCGGAGACACGGTTATCAACTTCGATTTATACCCACGTAAAGGGCTCCTGGCTTGGCTGGCACGCGACATCGAAGCGAATATGTTCTTCGAAAAAGGCGACGTCGCTAATCTGACCCAGCTCATCGCCGCCATTCAGAAATACCGGCCCAACAAAATTGCGCACCTGGCCGCGTCGATCGACATGGACAGCCTCGAGAGCTACCCGATGCAGGTGTACGAGCAAATGGTGGGTGGTACGGTCAACGTACTGGAAGCGATGCGCTTGCTCGGGGGCGTCGAGCGGATGGTCAATTTCAGTTCGATCGGAGTGCTGCCAACCCGGATGTACGAGCCCATCGATTGCGACCATCCGACGCTGCGGGCATCCGAGGGACCTTGTGGGATTTACGGCGCAGGCAAAGTGGCCGGAGAGGCCTTCTGCTGGGCCTACGCGGATCTGTTCAATCTCGACATCGTCCAGTTACGGCCCTCGGCCGCATACGGGTTCGGGACCACCAACACGATTTTCATGAACGAGATGCTGGAGGGGGCTTTAGGCGGGGAGGCGGTCTGGTTGCCCTATGGACGCCATCTGCCGCGCGACTACACCCACGTCCATGACATCGCCGGCATCGCGGTCGCGGCGCTGAACGTTCCGTCCGCAAACCTCCGCCACCGGGTGTTCTTTGCGGCGAGCGGGATGACGCCACTGGTCACGGCCGGTGACATAGCGGAAATTGTCCGCGAGATGGTGCCCTCGGCATGCATCGAGATAGGCGAGGCAATGTCTCCCATGATTGAGCGCTACGACTTGAAGTTTCGCGGCGTTCACGACGTGCAGCCGGTCAGCGAGCAACTCGGCTACCGGATCTGTTACACAGACGTCCGCGCCGGAATCAAGGAGTATGCAGACCGCTACTGCGACTATCTGCTCGCGAACGGAAGAACGCCGGCTGCGCGGTCCTGGTGAGCGAGGCCGTACCTGCCATACAGACTCGACAGTGAGTCTGTGGACAGGCGTACCTCAGTGTCAGGGTAGCTCAGGGTCCGCAGGCCGTCCGAGAACCAACCCCTATACCCGATCTCGGCGCAAACCTCCATGATTCGGTCGAAGTTGTTTTCCCCACCACCGATCACGGCCGCGCCGCCGTTACTGTCGTGCAGATGGAAGTGCATCACGTGGTCTCTCAAGTCTCGAATGTTCTGGTACACGTCGGGATCTTCGAGCCAGGAGTGATACGTATCGATCAGGATGCCAAGGTTTGGACTGGCGACCCTATTGACGATCTCGACCGCCTCAGCGCCCGTATTAATTGTATTGATCTCGAATCGATTCGTATATTCGAAAACGACATTCACCTGCAGCTGCCGGGCATATTCGGCAACCTCCTTAAGGCTCTCGACGAGGCAGTCTTTGAACCAGCGCATCGAGCGTCCCGGGACGGCGAAACCTCTCGCCACTCCCACTTGCTGAAGGCACCCCAGTTGCCGGCAATGACGGATGCTGCTCTTAAGGTAGGAAACCGCGAATTCCACTTTGCGCGGATCGGCATTCACCAGCGAGGATTTGAACATGTATTCGATGCCGCCGCAATTGATGGCGGAAATCCCGAGCCCTTCCTCGGCCAGTAGGGACTGGAACGCATGTGCGTCGAATTCGCCTGGATCACCCATGATGATCTCGACCCCGTCGTAGCCCAATCGCCTCGCGTGCGCAGCGGACTCCCGGTATTCTCCTCCCAACATGGTGTAGCCCTCGACTACTGGAAAGTCCGGGGACACGACGAAAACGGACGTACTGGCCATAGCTTTTCTCCTTTCGGCCAAACCTATCATACAGGAGTCAAGCTGGTTGTGTGACAGGATACATTGCAGTATAATTGGGAAGCGATGCTTGAAAGCGTGACACGTGAACAGACCCTGACCGAACGGGCGGAGCTGCAACTCGAAGAAATCATTGTGTCCGGCAGGCTCGCGGCTGGGGATCGGCTGCCCTCCGAGAGCGAGATGGCGAAGATGCTCGGCGTGAGCCGGACAGTCGTTCGGGAAGCCGTCCGCCTTTTGTCAGCTAAAGGGTTGGTTGATGTCAGAACCGGTTCCGGCATTTATGTTCGCGAGTTAAGCGGCGCTATAGTTCGCGACCCCATAGAACTGCTGCTACGGCACAGAATGGTCACGATCGAAGACATTGTCGAGGCGAGGGTGCTCGTCGAAGTGCACCTGGCTGGACGCGCGGCTGAGCGCGCCCGCCCGGCGGACATCGTCGCGATGCAAGACCTGATTGCCGCCGTCTCCAAGCCTGGGTTGACGCCGCGCGAATATGCCGAACTCGATGTGGCTTTTCACGCCCGTCTGGCCGCGGCCGGGGGAAATCCGCTGTTTCTCATCCTTTCCGAAACAATCAATGCGGTAATGATGGCGCAGATCGAGTCGGAATACGAGAACAACCCTCAAGCCCAGCAGGACACCATTCGCGAGCACACGCTCATTCTGAATTGTGTCCGCGCCGGGGACGTGGCCGGCGCCCGCCGGGCCATGGAAGAAGCTTTGGCGGATGCGCCTGATCACTGGCGCGCTTACGGCCGCCCCGAAGTCCCGTTAATTTACAAGATCGGCACAGCGCGCACAACAATCGCCGGCAAGCACCGCGACTAAATCCCTGTCCCGCCTTTCTCGTCTCTTGACAGGGCTCAAAGCTGTATGATAGCATTCTGTCGTGCCAACCAGAGAACGTCCGAGTTCTAATTCCTGGTCTGGGCAGCAACCTGAAAGGTAGGACCATGAAGTTTCCTCGCATTTTCGCTCTTCCCCTTATGACGGCATTTGTCGCCGTCGCAATGCTGGCACAGTCCATGGGGACCATCACGGGGATCGCGGCCGATCCGACTGGGGCGGCCGTCCCGGGCTGCGAAGTCCTGGCGACCAACACCGCCACCGGCGTCGTCACGCGTACCCACGCCAACGCTACGGGCACGTACATTGCGCCCTCGCTGATCGCGGGCCCTTATAAGGTAGACTTTCAATGCGCGGGTTTTAACAGGAAGGAATTCAAAGACCTGATCCTGCGCGTGGGACAGCAGATGCGCCTGGATGCCGCGCTTGAAGTCGGCAATATCAGTCAAAGCGTGGAGGTCACCGCCCAGGGCGAAGCGCTTCAGCGGGAGAACGCCGAAGTGAGCCAGACCCTGACCTCGGTGGATATCCAAAACCTTCCGGTGAACGGCCGCGACCCTTACGCGCTCATCCAGTTCACCACGGGCATATCGGCGGGCGGCGGGGATCCCAGCGGGCTGGCCTACAACGACCAACTCAGCATTAACGGCAGCCGCGGCCGGGGTAACTCCTTCGTGATCGACGGCGCTTCGTCGCTGCATATCTCTGGACAAGGCGAAGCCGTAGGATCCATCGAAGCGTTTTCGGAGGCCAAAGTTCTCACCAACACCTACTCGGCCGAGTTCGGCCGCACTGCGGGAGGCGTTGTGCTGTTCAATGTAAAGAACGGGACCAACCAGTATCACGGCAGCCTGTTCGAGTACCACCGCAACTCTTCGCTAAACGCGGGCACATGGCAGGACAACATGCTCGGGAACAGCATTGCCACGCGGCGCGCGCACCAGTTTGGCGCTACTTTCGGCGGACCGGTGCCTGTCCTAAAGAACAAGCTGTTCTTCTTCGGCAGTTACGAGGGCCAAAGGGACCACGCGCCGTCTTCCAAGCGCCGCACGGTTGCGCCCGACGATATGCGCAAGGGCGACTTCTCGACCCATCCGGCCACCATCAACGACCCGCTCTCCAAGGCGCCCTTCGCTGGCAACATAATTCCGCAATCGCGCATGGATCCCGCGGCCCTGAAGTTGATGGCGCTGCTGCCGCAACCCAACTCCACTGGCACTTTTAACCCTTCCTACAATATCTCTTCGGAGAACTACGCTTACGTCGGCAAGGTCGACTGGGCCCGCAACTACGGAATCGGCCGGGTGGACTACAATCCGACCGACAAAGACCGTATCTTCGGCACCCTGGCGGTCATCAACGAAAGGCGCGACGAGGGACAGGACTTCCCGAACGCGCTGAACCTTATTCGGGGCGCAACTCCGCGAAACCTGCCGCGGTTGACTCTCACCTACACCCGCCTGTTTTCCGCCAACCTGTCCAATGAACTAATGGCACATGCGGCGCGCGACAGACGCATGCAACACCCGTGGTTCGACGATTTCGACGCGGTCCGCGATCTCGGCATGAAACGCGCGCCAGCGCTCGGCATGCCGTCGATTGAGACCACCGGCGGTTTCGGAAACTTCGGCTACAGCCGCTTTGAGGAGTGGGTCAGCCAACCGGCCGGCATCAACGAGACCCTTACTTACCAGTCCGGACGCCACACCATCCGGCTCGGCGGGCAGCTTTTCCAGAACCAGTTTAACTACATCAGCGCCGGACAGGTCGCGGGCATCTACCGCTTCAACGGCGAGATCACCGGGTTGGGCGCCAAAGGCCGGAACAATCCGCTCAACACCTGGGCGGATCTGTTGCTCGGCGCGGTGAAGACCGCCGAGGTCCCGGTGACGCAGATACCAGTGACCAGAACCAATAGAACCTGGGGATATTCTTCAACGACACCTGGAAGGTTTCCCGCCGTCTCAACCTGAACCTCGGACTGCGCTACGAGTTCGAGACGCGCCAGGTCGTAAAGAACAACGTTTACTCGCGCGTGGACATCAAGACCGGAGAACTCCTGGTCGCCGGACGTAACGCGAGCCGCAACCTGAACCTGGAGAACGACTGGGTGAATTTCGGCCCGAGGCTCGGGGCGGCGTACTCCCTTAACGACAAGACGGTAGTCCGGGCCGGGTACGCAATGTTCCACGCCAACTTCTGGATCGACAACGGCGAGATGGTAGCCTATCCCGGGCTGGACGGGCTCGCGAACCTGGATAGACGAGGGCGTCGGAGTAGCGCAGGCATTCCGATTCTCCGATGGCGTGCCAACCGAGGGGCTGAGCCGCCTTACCGATCCCTTCGAAGAACTCAAGAAAGCCGCTGCTGCCAAGAGTTTGCTGACTGTGGCCTCGAACACCTACGCTCCGTCCGCGCAGTTGCCCCGCACCCAACAGTGGAACATCGCTGTGCAACGGGCGCTGCCCTGGAACACGGCGATCGACGTGGCGTATGTGGGCAGCCGAAACACCAGCCAGTCCCGCGTCGTAGCCGCGAACGAACCCGGAATGGCCCAGGCGGAGGCAGTCAATCTGCGTGGGGTGAAGTTGCAGGACGCGCGGCCCTTCCCGCAGTATTCCGCTTTCAATTCAATTCTGTACAACGCTTATGGCGACTACAATTCACTGCAGATTAAGGTGATGCGCCGGTTTAAGCGCGGATTCAGCCTGAACGGCAATTTCACGTTTTCAAAGAATACCGACTCTTCGTCCAACTACAACGATTCGCACCAGATCCCTTGGGAAAAGCCCGAAATCGAGCACGCCCGGGCCAGTCTCGATCGCCCGCGCGCGGCAACCGTCGGCTGGGTTTGGGAACTGCCGTTCGGCCGCAGCAAGATGCTGGGTGGATCGAATCGCATCGCCTCTGCCATCCTTGGCGGCTTCCAGTTCAACGGCGCGCTGAATACGGCGGATGGCCTGCCCTTCACCATTACGCAGAATAAGCAGAACCTGATCCTCTCCGCGCAGCGGCCCAATGTCCTGAACCCGTCGAACCTGAGCGGCCGGCAAGAGCCGGAGTTCAGCGGTGTCGGACGCAGGTGGCTGTTGCCTCGCACCAGCGCGGATTTCCCGTTTGTCCAATCTGGCAATCTGGGAATCGGCAACTTGGGGCGCAATACCAGCCGTGAACCCGGTTATTGGAACATGAATATGTCGATGTTCCGTACTTTCCGGGTTGCCGAGCGGATGAAACTCGAGCTCCGCGGCGAGGCGTTCAACGCGCTCAACCACGTCAACTTCCGAAAGCCGGTGTCAACCGATATCACGAACCTGAGTTATGGATTGACCACCGCCGCTTCTCCGGCCCGAAATATCCAGCTCGGCCTGCGGCTGACCTTCTAGCATTGAGTACAATGTCGCATCCAAGCCATGGGCGTCGGCGGGGGGAACCGCAGGCGCCATTTGAGGAAGGAATTCGGTACCAACATGAGACGGAGTTTTCTTAGAGCTTTAACAGCTTTTGGCGTGATCATATTCAGCCACTGCGCTTCCGGGCAGGATACCCGGGGTACGATCCTCGGACGCGTGACAGATCCAACTGGAGCCCTGATTTCGCGCGCTGAAATCCGCGCGAAGAACACCGAAACGGGTGTTGCGGCAGAGGCAGTCACAAATGACGCGGGGAATTTCAGACTGCCCTATCTGATCAGCGGGACCTACTCCGTCCAGGTGGAGGTCAAGGGCTTCAAAAAATCCGTTCGTGACGGAATCGAGGTGCGAATCGGCGATGCAGTCGAACTCAACATCCAGATGCAGTTGGGAAGCGCCACGGAGTCAGTCGAGGTAACCGCCGACACGCCACTGCTGAGCACTGCGGAGTCGTCTCTCGGACAGGTCGTCAACCAGAGGCGTATCGTTGATTTGCCGAGTTTCGGCGGCAGTCCTATCACTCTGGTCTTGACGGCGCCGGGCGCGATCAACAGTACCGACATGCGGCAATCGGACCGCGCCTCCACCAACGTGAATTCGAGTTTCTCAACCGATGGTGCGGGCGTGTACAACAACGAGTTTGCGATCGACGGCGTTCCCAATACGATCGCGGACACACAGGGAAACAGCAGTTCCTCGCGCGTGGCGTTCATTCCCCCGCAAACGGCTATCTCCGAGTTCAAAGTGCAGACGGCACCTTTCGACGCCAGCATCGGGCACACCGGCGGATCGCTGATTACGGTAAGCACAAAGAGCGGGACCAACGAGTTGCATGGTGAAGCGCACTGGGTAGTGCGCAATCGCATCTTTGATGCACCCAAAATTTTTCAGAATAGTTCCGGGCAGAAGGTGCCGGTTTACCAGAACAACCGTTACGGTCTCTCCGCCGGGGCTCCAGTATATCTTCCCCGCCTTTACAATGGCAAAAACAAGACCTTCTGGTTCTATGCCTGGGAAGAGATGCGCCACGGCATCCCTCAAACCTGGATCACGTCGGTACCGACAGCGGCTGAGCGGCGCGGCGACTTTTCCGCCCTGCTCGGTCTCGGACCGAACTACCAGTTGTACGATCCTCGTACCACAGCCGCAGCCGAAGGCGGCCGTTTCAGCAGGCAGCCGATTCCGGGCAACATTATCCCCACGAGCCGGCTGGATCCCGTTTCACAGAAACTCGTGAACTACTGGCCATTGCCGAATCAGCCAGGCAATCGCGAAGGTCTCAATAACTGGAACTACTCCGAGCCGACCAAGACGCGAAGCTGGGTGCATATGGGCCGTGTCGATCACGCCTTCAGTCCGAACCACAGAGCTTATGTCCGGCTGAACCAGGACGACTGGAATTCGATGGAAGGTCGCATGTTCGGAAATGTGGCCAGAGGGTACGATCAGTCGCGCAAAAACCAGGGTATCGCCCTTGACGATGTCTATGTCTTCAGCCCCAGTCTTCTGCTGAATATCCGCTATGGCCTGACTTATCAGAAGTGGACCGAGCGGCGCTTGAGTGTGGGTACAGATCTGGCATCCCTCGGCTTCTCTCCGCAGTTCGTCGGCATGATCGATAAGAACGTTGCCACCCTGCCCCGCGTCGAGGTGGGGACATTCGCGAGTCTGGGAAACTGGGCAACAGGAGATGGCGTCGGATCAGCCCTGACGCATTCGCTTTCCGGCAACTTCACCAAAACCCAGGGCAACCACAGCTCGCGGTACGGAGTGGACTTCCGAGCCTATCGTCAAAACCGGAACCAGAATCCGACCGAGATCTCTCCTACCCTCACCTTTGCCACCACCTACACGCGCGGACCGCTCGATAGTTCGCCCGCGCCAACAATCGGCGGCGAGTTTGCAGCTTTCCTGCTGGGCGTTCCGGGTGGCTCCATGGACCGGGTATCTAGCGCGGCGGAACAGGACAAGTATATCGGCCTGTATTTCCAGGACGATTGGAAACTCACCTCGAAGCTGACGCTCAACCTCGGACTCCGTTACGAGTACGAATCACCGGTGACGGAGCGCTTCAACCGTTCGGTCGCGCACTTCGCATTTGGTCAGTCGAGCCCGATTGAAGCAGCAACTCGCGCCAACTACGCCGCATCGCCTATCCCCGAACTGCCCGCCGACCAGTTCCGTGTTCGCGGCGGACTCACCTTCGCCAATGCGGGCGGAACTCCGAGGGCATATTGGGATGCGGAGAAGAAGAACTTCATGCCACGCATCGGGCTGGCTTGGCAAATCAACCCCAAAACGGTCGCGCGCGCAGGCTATGGCACCTTTTACTCCAGTGTCGGTGTGAACAATACCGCCTCCATACAGACCGGTTTCAGCCAGACAACGCCCATTCAACCCTCTCTCGACAGTGGGCTCACCTTCATCGCCACCACCGCGAACCCATTCCCGAACGGACTGATCGCACCCCTTGGCGCGTCGGGAGGTTTGTCCACCAACCTTGGCCAGTCGATCAGCTTTTTCCCGACATACCGTAAGCACCCCTATGGGCAGCGATGGTCGGCCGGTGTGCAGCGAGTCCTGCCCGGCCAGCTTCTGATTGAAGCCACGTATGTGGGCAACCGGGGTACGCGGATCAATATATCCCGTGAGCTGAACGCGACTCCCGAACAATACCTGAGCCGGTCCGGGGTTCGGGACGCCAAGACGATCGACTACC
Source organism: Bryobacteraceae bacterium (assembly GCA_963793625.1). Lineage (GTDB taxonomy): Bacteria > Acidobacteriota > Terriglobia > Bryobacterales > Bryobacteraceae. Next base: position 180,587 of record CAWCAT010000005.1, read on the forward strand.
TCAGTGCAGCTCTGCCAAACCCGTTCTACGGAACGAATCCCATTTACGGGAAGAATACCTCGCGCTCGAGCCTTCTGAAGCCGTTCCCGCAGTTTGGTAGTATCACGGCGATCGAGCCGGTCGGCTACTCCTGGTATCACGCACTGCAACTGCGAGCGGAAAGGCGGTTTTCCCAGGGGTACACGTTCCAGTTGGCGTACACGTATTCGAAGACCATGCAAGCGACTGAATTCCTCAATCCCTCTGACACGGCACCGTACCGTTCCCTTTCCGATATGGACCGCACCCACCGGCTGGTCGTCACCGGAATCTGGGAACTGCCAGTGGGCCGGGGAAAGCGCTTTGGTGCATCGATTCCCTCCGTCGCTCAGTTCTTCATCGGGGGCTGGCAGCTTAACACCATGATGCAGCGCCAGAGCGGTCCTCCGCTGGCTTTCGGAGATATATGGACTCTGTTCAACGGGAACCCCGATTCGATCGTGCTACCGAAGGACAAGCGAAGCGTTGACCGGTGGTTTAACACGGACGCGGGCTTCAATCGCAACAGCGCACAGCAGTTAAGCAGCAACATCCGGGTATCCCCAATCCGCTTTGGAGGAATTCGCGGGGATGGTCAGGCACGCTGGGATTTTTCGGCGTTCAAGAGTTTCGAGGTAAAGGAGCAGATTCGGATGCAGTTCCGGGCCGAGTGCCTGAACGCATGGAACCATCCCAACCTGTCTACTCCGGTTACCACACCAACCAGCAGCACCTTTGGCACGATCACTTCGCAGGATGTGCCTCGAATTTGGCAGATGTCATTGAAGCTAGTATTTTGAGGGGATTAACCATGTATCGTCGAGAATTCCTCACCACAGCCGCCATTGGATCGGCATTGGCGGCCAGCGACCGTATCCGCACCGGAATCATCGGAGCGGGCGGTCGCGGCCGGTACCTCATTGAGCAGTTCAAGGAAATGGGGGCCGAGGTTGCCGCTGTTTGCGACGTATATCGTCCGAATCTGGCGGCTGGGCTCAAACTCGCATCCAGTGGCTCAAAGGAGTATCGCGATTACCGTAAGTTACTCGACGACAAGTCGATCGACGCCGTAATCGTGGCGACACCGGATCACTGGCATGCGAAGATGACAATCGACGCTGTCGAAGCCGGCAAGGATGTGTATGTCGAAAAGCCGATGGCGCACACCATCGACGAAGGCTTCGATGTCATCAACGCCGTCCGCCGGACGAAACGAATTGTGCAATGTGGCATGCAGCGGCGCAGCGCGGAGTTGTATCTCGAATCAAAGAAGCTTCTGGATTCGAATCCGCTCGGTAAGATCCATCTGGTCACGTCCTGGTGGCTCAACGGGCACACGAAACTGCGCGAGTCCCGCTTGGCGCCGGGCGATTTGGATTGGAACCAATGGCTCGGAAGCGCTCCACGGCGGAGCGAAGATGCCAAGCGTTTCTTTAATTGGTACTGGTATTGGGACTACTCCGGCGGCCTCTTGATCGGGCAGGCCGCACATGTTTTGGATGCAGTGCAGTGGCTGATGAACAGCCGCCACCCGCTGGCCGTCACCTGTACGGGCATCAGTCCGGAATTGCCTGGAGTCGACGTGCCCCTGACCGCGAACATCTGCGTCGAATACCCGGAGAACTACCTCGCCACCTTCACGCTCGGCTACAGCGCGATGCAGTACAACACAACCAACGATCAACTGAAACAGTTCCACGGCGACAAGGCGCGCTTCGACCTCGGCCGCGAGTCCTACGCTCTGTATCCGGAGTCGAATGCCATCGATATGAAGCCGTCGATCGAGAAGAAACAGCCGCGTAGCTTCGGACTCGCCGCACCCGCGCACATTCGGAATTTCCTGGAGTGCATCAAATCCCGGCGCGAGCCGAACGCTCCAGTCGAGGACGGGCAGAATACTAATATCGTGCTTTGCATGGCGATGGAATCCTTGCGGAAGGGGCGCCGTTTGCAGTGGAACGCCCAGACTCGCAAGGTAGTGGGATGAGCGGGATACGGGCTCTTGCGCCCGCGTTGCTTCTGCTCGCATTCGGCGTACCCGCGCGCGCTGCCGATTTGCCGGTCAGCGTGCCAAAATGGTCCACCCATGAGATCAGCTTCAGTGCAACCGGAAGCTATGCCAATCCGTACGCGTCGGGGCCGGAACTCGCGGGTACGTTCACCGGGCCCGGTGGCGCCAGCCAGACCGTAAGCGGCTTCTGGGATGGCGGCAAAACCTTCAAAATCCGGTTCACCCCGACGGCAGAAGGACGCTGGTCGTACCGGACCCGTTCTCCCGACCCGGGGTTGAATGGCAAGAGCGGCGTCATCGAGGCTGGCAAACCCGAAGCGGGAACCACCCGCGGCTTCCTCCGAATCGACCCGAAGTATCGAAGTAGTTTTGTCTGGGACGATGGCACGCGCTACTTCATGATGGGCCAAACCTATTACGACATCATAAAGAAAGCGATGTGGGCAGGAGACGACCCTGCGAAATGGCGTACCGTGGTCGAGGCAATCGACAAGTCGCTCGAGTACCGGATGAACAAGATCCGGCTTAATGTTTACCCCTGCGATGACTATCCAGTCCACGACGAACGCAACGACTACCCCGATGTTCAGCCCTATAACGTATCCTCCAGCAAGATCGACCGGGACTCGCTGAATATTGCGTACTGGCGGACGCTGGATCGTCTGGTGCAGTACATGGGCTCGAAAGGCGTGGTCGCGGACCTGATTGTCACACAGCCCTACGATAAGAACCGCATGTTCGGAACCGATACCCAGAACGACCGCTATGTACGCTATGTCGTGTCGCGCTACGCTGCCTATCCAAACGTGATCTGGTGCATGTCCAACGAGTGGGAGAAATCGTCACGTAAAAAAGCAGGAGCCTACGTCTATCCGAACCCCCAGGAAGGGGACGATTTAAGCCGGATGGGCGAGTTGGTCCGCAATGGCGATCCCTGGATGGCCCGAGGCGCAGCGCTACGCCCGCTCTCTATCCATAACATGAGCTTCGAGTTTCAGTTTTATAGAGAGAAATGGCCCACCCATGTTGCCATTCAATATACAGGCGGCCCCAAAGAACATACGCTCCCGGACGAGTGGGGCAACTGGGGCATTCGCTACAACCTCGAAGCCGGCCGCCGCAGCGGAGCAGTTGTGCCCGTTGTGAACGACGAGTACGGGTACATTCACGGAAAGTATGGGGCAATGACGCGAATCCGGAGCCGTCAGGTCATCTGGGCGATCGTCACTGCCGGAGGCTACGGCAGCATCGGCGACTTCCGTCGAACTCCGACGGGCGGCATGGGTGAGCCTGAAGTGACCGGCGACTGGTACGGCACCGATACCGGCTCCAATAACGGTGGAGAATACGGCGATGTCAAAAGACTGGTCGAATTCTTCGCTGCCAGAAAGATAGAATACTGGAAAATGACCGGCCACAATGAATTGCTCAAGTCAGCAACTCGCACTTATCTGCTGGCGGAGCCCGGCCGCGAATATGTGGCGTACGCTGCCACCGGCGGTTCGTTCTCCCTTGACCTCGCTGCAGGCAACTACGAGGCTTCTCTTTACGATCCAGGGACTGGCCGCGAGACGCGGCTGGGAAAGGTCTCGGGAGCTGCGCCGAGGCCGTTCACAATGCCAGATTCCAACGATTGGGTACTTCATCTCAGGGCAACTAAATAGCCCTTCTAGGCCAACATGCTCGTCAATTTCATCGTCTTTCTGCTCGGCTTAATGCCCCCTCCAGATGGAAATCTCCTGCGGAACGCGGAGTGGAGCCAATGGTCTCCCCGGCCTGAACTGGCTCCAGCAGGCCGGCGGGAACCGGAACTTTTCACGCTGCAAGCGAGCCGCTTCGAACAGTACGGAAGGTGGAAGACCACAGTTGCCGCGACCCCCGGCGCCTACTATCGTTTTGAGGGCCGCTACCAGGCGCAAGGCATCGCCGATGAAAACACGAGCGTCGCCGTCATGCTCAGTTGGTGGAGTTCCCCGCAAGGCACGGGCGAAATCCAACGCGATTACGTCGATGGCTTGGAGCGCGCCGGCGAATGGAAAAAGCTTTATCGCACGGTGCAGGCCCCGGAGGGCGCCAAGGCGGTAAGCGTGGAACTCGTTCTGCGCTGGACCGCCGGCGGCGCGGTCACCTTTTCGGGAATCAGGCTGGATCGCGCACCGGTGCCCGCTCCCCGAGTGGTGCGCCTGGCCACCACCAGAATCACACCGCCGCCCGGCGCCACACTGGAATCGAATCGCCGGCTTATTGCCGAAATGGCCGAACGGGTGGGCGCAGCGCATCCCGACCTCGTACTTGTTTACAGAAAACCTCGCCTCCCGAGGAGTGAAAAGGCCTCTGCTCGAAACCGCCGAGCCGATTCCCGGGCCCACCACGAACATCCTCTCAGAATGGGCTCGGCGTAATCATTCATACATGGTTATTACCCTGCACGAAAACGATCAGGGCCGGTTCCACAACACTGCGGTGCTCATCGACCGCGAAGGCCGGATCGCGGGCAGGTACCGCAAAGTGCATGTGACGTTGTCGGAAGCCGAGAAGGGCATCACGCCCGGCACCGAGTTTCCAGTTTTTCAAACCGACTTCGGAAAGATCGGCATTTTGACTTGCTGGGATAATTGGTTCGTGGAATCGACCCGCATCCTGCGCTTAAAAGGCGCAGAGATCATATTGTTGCCGATCGCAGGCGACGAAGTGCCCGGCCACTGGGACCCGGTCTCGCGGGCCCGCGCGTTGGACAACGGCGTCTATTTCATGGCTTCGACGACCGGTGGCACCAGCCCCAGCCGAATCATCAATCCAGCGGGTGAGTTGCTCGCCGAGGTGTCCGGCTCGTTCGACTTTGCGGTGCGGCAGGTTGATCTCAACCGGGAGTGGCGCGTGCGCTATCTCTCGCTTGCATCCGGCAACGGGGAAGGCCGGACTGTTTACATAAAAGAGCGCCATCCCGAGACATACCCGATTCTCCTCGCCGGGCCTGAGAAATAATGCTTCCTATGTACCGTTATCTTTTGCTCATGATGTGCTCGCTATCCGCGTCTGCGGCCGACAAGGCCGTCACCTGGCAGCGCTGGGAGTTGCTTGTGAAAGCCGCGCCCTCAGCGTCTGCTATGGACGTCACCTTCAGCGGGCCAGGCGGGCAGCGCGTCAAAGCGCCCGCATTCCGTTCCAGCGGTGATACTTTCCGGGTACGAATGGCGTTTCCTCAGGCCGGACAATGGACGTGGGTAGCCATGTCCGAAGGCCAGAAGCCCATCCGCGGCAGCGTGGGTGTCGCGGCCTACAGCGGGTCGAATCCCCTTTACCGCCACGGGTTCCTGCGTGTCTCCGAGAACGGGCGCTATCTGGAGCATGCCGACGGAACACCCTTCCTCTGGATGGGCGATACCGTGTGGTTCGGTGTGCAGAGAGCCAGCGACGCCGAATGGCGGGAGTACCTCGACAATTCGGGCGCGCGACCGGTTCTCCGTGATTCAGGTCAGCGCACTCGGAACGTGGCCCAAACTCCTGTCCGCCTCCGTTCCGGTACCGAAACCGTTCGACGCTGCCGGTGCACCCGACCCCGCGTATTGGGATACCATCGACGCCCGTGTGCGCGAAGCAAATGAACGGGGCATCGCCGTTCTCATCGTGGGGTTTGCCCGTCCGCCGTTGAAGACGGATCTGGAGCGCGTCGCGACACCGGACTATGCGCGTCACGTCGCTGCCCGATTCTTCGGTGATCACGTGATCTTCTCGCCGAACTTCGATCAAGCCTATCAGCCCCTGTTCGACCGCGTTGCCGAAAACCTGCGAGCGAACACTTCGCTGCACCTGATTACGCAACACCCCAATACCCAAAACCTGCAAAATGACCTTTACGTTCCGAAGGAGTACTTGAGCTTCTCAGGGCTGCAAAGCGGGCATCACGAAGGAAAGCTCGAGGCTGCCTACACGGCCGCTTGTGAGTGGCCCATCCGTCTGCGCGCGCTCAAGCCCGTCAAACCGGTCATCAATATTGAAGCGATGTACGACGGTCGCGGCAACGACGAGGGTCCGGCGTGGCGCGGGCAGGATGCGCGAAAAATCGGCTGGATCTCGTGGCTCTCCGGGGCGCTCGGGTACACCTACGGGTCCGGAGAAACTGCACGTAAGGTGCCCGGCTCGGCAGGTGGAATGTGGGGCTTCAATCAAAACCCCGATGCCTGGGACAACTGGCGGAAAGTCGCCGCATGGCAGAGCGTGGGCCACATGTCGAGGCTGCGCGATTTCTTCTCCGGCCATAGAATGGTGGCGTTTGGAGCCTGCCTCCCAGGAGCTTCGGACTGAAGGCAAGTCGGCCGAAGAGCGGCCGGTGCTCGCCCTGGCTGACGACCGTTCGTTCGGTGTCGGCTATCTCCCGGCCCCGGGCACTCTCGTAGTAAACATGAGCGCCTTTGCAAAGCCAGTGAAGGCCGAGTGGTTCAACCCTCGCACCGGCGAACGACTCGCGCTGCCCCAACCCGTGCCGAATCGTGGCACGCACGAGTTCGCGCCCCCCGTAAGCGAACAGGACTGGGCGCTATTGCTTCGCGCCCGCTAATCAACCCGCCCCGGTATAGCCGCATTTGTGTTGCTGGGCGCTCGGGCAGTTTCGACGGTCGCGGAACCCGATTCCCAACCCGGAATTTCGAATCAGTACCGGCGCCCCGCCGGATGGGTGTACCTCGCCGCCTCCGGCACAGGTCAAAAAAGTTGGTGACCGGCGCAAAGTAGCAAAGTGCGTTCGCTCCGTGGGCGGATAGATCGTTGCTCGAGCGCATCAAGACGCACGGTAGTCGAAGTGTCCCGTTGCTTCCTGCGCACCTGTGCGCATTGATGGCAAACAAAACGAAATGTAATTTATAAAACACTTCCGCGTAAAGTTACAGACATCCGGGACCGAATATATACATTAGTAAAGAAACTATGTTCAGCGCTGTCATTATCAGTACCGATCCGATTCGCCGCGAGGTAATTCAAGGGGCTTGCTTCGAGTCGTCCCAGATCATGGTTTCCCGGGTTTTTGATCGCTTTCTATTTCCCTATGAATTCAGGCAAGTGATGAACCGGGTTGGCCCCGACATCATATTTCTGGATCTGACCAATAGTGACGAAGCGCTTGCCTGCGCCGCTGAGATAGGTGCCTGCCATCCGAAGACTATCCTGATCGGCTTTGGGGTGCACCCGCGTCCACGCGAAGCCGGCGTTTTCACAGAGCTCTTTCCTTATGTCCCGGAGCCTGTCGCATTCGCCGCAATGATCGAGCGCGCTGTTTGCAAGATCCGCGGGAACGTAATCGAGAATCTCTTCGCATTCCTGCCTGGAAAGGCAGGTAGCGGTTGCAGCACAGCCGTGATGAACACTGCTGGTATGATGGCAGCAACGCTGAAACGCAAGGTTCTGGTTGTGGATGGAGATTTACGTTCGGGTGTGCTTGCATTGCTGCTGAACTGTACCCCGGAATACTCGACGCAGGACGCGCTGGTCGCCGCCGGCGATCAGGACCGCTTCCGTCTGAACGATTGCATCGTCAGGGAGCACGATGTCGATTGGCTGCTCGCCAGCCATCTTGGGAAACAGCCGCCGCAGCCACCGCTTTGGAACCAGTATTTCCGGCTGCTCGAACTGCTGCAGCCGAGATACGATTCGATTCTGGTCGATCTGCCTGAACTGATCAACCCGGCATCGATCGAGACAGTGCGCCGCGCCAAACGTGTGTTCACTGTCTGCACTCCAGAGCTGCCTTCGCTCAAACTTGCGCGGCGGCGCTGTGCGGAGCTAATCGAATGGGGGATTGCGCCCGAGCGCATAAGCATCATTCTGAACCGTTGGCACAAGCTCGAGATAGGGCGGGAGAGTATTGAGAAGTTTCTGCAGCATTCGGTCGAATTCGTGTTTCCCAATGACTACCAGAAGGTGCGCGCCGCGACTGTCGCGGGCAACTGCGTGCCCGCGCATACTCAACTTGGTAAGGCCTATATTGAGTTTGCACGAATGCTGGCCGACGTGGCCGCGCCTGAGCCCAGCCGTTGGAATCTTTCATTTCTCAAGACATGGCGCTCTGGTCGGTCTGTGGCGAGTGAAACGCTCTGAACCTTCGCACCTGGTCCGGGACTAACTCCAAAACGTGCTCCTTCTGAGCGCTTTCTCGGTGCCAAAAACCTCAGCATGCACGGGTTGGGCGTGGGCATATCGAGTCACGAGAGTGCGTCCAGTCTGACTTAGCTCACTATGGCCTGATCTGTGATCACCAGTGGGTAGTCGGTCAATGGCATAGATTCAAAAATCATGAACTTGCCTGACACTTTCGAGGGTTGGATTCCGTACACCCGGCCAGTCAGCAAGTCCGCCAGAACCGGATTATTCATGCGGGCGGCCGCACCGTGCCGCAACGCCAGGGATACGCGCCCCGGTTCGTTGTCCACCTGCAGGCTGCGAGGATTCCAATACACGTAGATCGGCGCCTCCCGCCGCACGAACGATGCGCATTGTAACGCTTCCACGGCCAGCGGATCCTGGGCGGAGGCGGGCGTGAACTGCAGCACGAAATCCGTTTTTCGGGTCTGCGAGTCGAACAGCGAGCACACATTTTGCAGCGCGAAATAGGACGGCTTGGGCGAATAATCGCGGGCACTCAGTACACCTTTGAAGTTTGTGGCCTGTATGCCGCCCGATGTGAAGTAATTCACCATGTCCACAGTGTGGAAGTAAGAAGTCAGTTCGACTTCGAGTCTCAGATCGCTCATCACCCGGCGCAGCAGCCACCTGGCTTGCCGAGTCTCACTCCAATCGAACTGCGAGAGGGCACCGGTTCCCTTGTTTTCCGAAGGGCAACCACTCTCGCCCTGCCAGATGCCGATCCCCGGAGCGTGACGCTGGATCACAGCACGCAGCGCACGAATTTCATTCTCGTAGTTGGCCTCCGGCAAGACCTCGTACGTGTGGTAACTGATCTTGTCCACATGCCTCGCCAGCCCCAGTTCCAGGCACTCTTCTAGATAATCCAGATATAACTTGATCTTACCGCCCGGCGTAAATGCGCCGCCTGTCACAACCGCCCCCGGAACCCGCTTCCGGATTTCGGGTGCGGTGAGCTTCACAAGGTTCACATAGGCGGCGGCATTGGGTTGGCCTGGACGCCAAAAGCCACGGTGGTTGGGCTCGTTCCAGATTTCCCAGTGCTTCACCCTCGTAGCGAAGTGCTCCGCGATCCGCTGCGTATACCGCACCCACGCCTGGCGCGCTTCGTCCGAAAATATGGCTGGCCAGCCCACCGCGTACTCGGTTTCCGCCCCAGGTGTATAAAGACGGTTGCCATAGCTGAGGCTGAACCAGGGCTGAACTCCCACGGCCCGCAGAGAGTCCACCACCTGGTCGAGCCAGGTGAAGTCGAAGCTGCCTTTAGTGGTCTCAGTCCGCGCCCACCCTGTCTGGCACCGCGCGCACTTGACGCCAAGTTTCGCAAGATGCGGATAGGTTTTCTCCGGCTGGAACATCTTCCTGTCCAAAGTCTCGAAACCGATGGACAGCGGCGAAGAGACAATGGATGCGGAAGCTTGCGGCTTGATTGTGCCCGATCTGGTAAGCCCGAAATCCGTGGAAGCACCAAAGGCACCGGTCCCGGCGGTCAACTGCATCATCGATCTCCTGGTCAATCGCGTCATCGTGTCACCCTTTCATCTGCCAGCGATCGCAGCACGCTAGAAAGTACCCGGGAATGTGTTTTGGATGACAGAGTTTTTTTGAGAAGTTTGTCAACAATTACCGGGAGCGATGCTACTAACCATCCAAGAGAGGTTCCGGGCCATGTCGCTTTTCCGCCATCGCGTTCATCTTTTGTGTACCCTGCTGTTGTCCCTTGCCACCCTTGTTTCCGCCCAGGAGTATCGTGCCACACTGCTGGGAATAGTCACCGATGCATCAGGAGCTGCTGTCGCCGGGGCCTCGATCGTCATTACCAACATCGATACTGAAGTCCGCACCACCACGCAAAGCAGCGCGGAAGGTAACTACCTTGTGCCGTCTTTGCAGCCAATGCCGGATGTCGAGATCGCTGCGCTCTGCGACGTGGATGAGAGCGTTCTCGACATGCGCCTGAAGCAGTTGAACGCCAAGGGGCGCAAGCCGGCGGTGTTCACGGATTTTCGCAAGCTGCTGGAAGACAAGTCGATTGACGCGGTATCGCTGGCTACTCCGAATCACCACCACGCACTGCAGACTATTTGGGCCTGCCAGGCAGGCAAAGACGTGTACGTCGAAAAGCCTTGCACACACAATATTTTTGAATCAAGGCAGATTGTCGCGGCGGCGCGGAAGTATCAGCGGATTGTCCAGCACGGTACTAACAGCCGCTCCACAGTGGCCTTGCGCGAAGGCATGCGGCACTTGCGCGACGGTCTTCTGGGTGACGTCTATATGGCGCGCGGGTTGTGCTTCGGAATTCGCGATACCATCGGGCGCACTCCGGAATCCCCTGTACCTGCGGGCGTTCATTACGATCTGTGGCTGGGTCCGGCGCCGAAACGTCCGTTTTCGAAAAACCGCTTCCATTACACCTGGCACTGGTTCTGGGACTACGGCAACGGCAACTTCGGCAACCAGGGGATTCATGAGCTCGATATTTGCCGCTGGGGCCTGGGCGTGACGTAACGTCGGCAATTTGTTCTATGGATCAAAGGGCTACATGGCGATTGACCGCTATGACAAGTACTACACGTTTCTGGGCAAGGAGCAGCAGCCAGGGCCTGCGCGCCATGAGGGCGGCAGCAACTTCGCCAACTTCATCGCGGCGGTGCGCAGCCGCCGGCAACAGGATTTGAATGCCGAGATCGAAGAAGGCGCGATCTCGTCAACGCTGATGCATCTGGGCAACATCTCCTACCGCGTCGGCAGGACGCTCCGCTTCGATCCCAAGACCTTCACCTGCACGGGTGACCAGGAGGCTACGCGGATGTTCCGGCGCACCTACCGTCCACCGTTCGTAGTACCGGAGGTGGTCTGAGCCATGCTGGACCGGCGTAACTTTCTCGCGGCAGGCGCGGCGTCTGGCGCTGCAACTCTTGCCAGGGCTGAACCCGAACAGCCCGCGCCGGATTTGCGGATCGGGCTCGCCAGCTTTTCGCTGAACCGCTGGAAGCGCTCCGAGGCTATCGGAATCATCCGGCAGCTTCCGTCGCGCAACGTCAATTTGAAAGAGAATCACCTGCCGTACACCAGCACCGTGCAGGAATTGGAGGCGGCGCGCAGCGAATTAGAAGCGGCAGGCCTGACCATCACCGGCGGCGGCACCATCCCGCTGGAGAAAAACGACATCGGCGAATTGCGGCTTTATTTCGATTACGCCAAGGCCGCGCGCCTGCCTGTGATGATTGTGGCCTCCACGCGTGAAATCATGCCGAAGGTGGAGAAGCTGGTTCAGGAATATGACATTCGCGTGGCGCTCCACAACCACGGGCCGGAGAACAAGGATTTTCCTTCGCCGCAATCCGCCTACGAAGTAGTGAAAGGAATGGACCGACGCTGCGGCCTGTGCGTGGATGTGGGCCATACCGCCAAGTGCGGCATCGATGTGGTGGAGGCGATTGCCGCCACTGCGGACCGCCTTTTCGAGATACACATGTGGGAAATGCATGTGCTCACGAATGCTCGCACTACGTGTGATGTCGGGGAAGGTAAGATGCCGGTGGCCGCGATCATGAAACTGTTGCGGAAACTGCGCTTCGCCGGCAACATCAATCTGGAGTACGGCCTCAATCCGGCCAAGGACAACCCGGTTCTCCAACTAGGCAAGTCGCTGGCGTACCTCAACGGTGTGGCTGCGGGCCTTCGCGCGTAAGCGATCCCGGACGCTTTCATATATACTGCCTTGGAGTCTGGGACACGAAACGGAGCCCAGCTTTCAAAGGCTAATATGCCAATATCCAGACGCTCGTTCCTTGCCGCCACCGCCGCCGTGTTGCAGCCGGTAGCCCCGGCAGCTGCTCGAGCCAACCTTCGCTTCGGACTCGCCACTTACGAATGGGGACAGGACTGGGACATCGCAACGATTCTCGCCAATCTGACTAAAGCAAAGGTGCCCGGCGTCGAACTGAAAACACTCATCAAGTACGCCAACGGCAAGGAAGCGCGCTATCCGCATGGCGTGGAACTTGAGCTCTCGGCTCCCGGTCGGGCGGAGGTGAAAAAGCGTTTCGCGGACAGCCCCGTCACACTGGTATCACTTGCAACCAGCGAGCACCTGCCCTTGCCTGATCCCGAGAAAGAAAAAGCGGCAATCGAGGCCACCAAGGGATATGTGAAACTGAGTCACGACGTCGGCTCCCGCTGCGTCCGCGTCCTGCCTGATAAATGGCTGCCGAATGTTCCACGGGAAAAGACGTTCGACCAGCTTGCGGCCGCGCTCAACCAGGTGGGCGCCTACGCGTCGGACATGGGCCAGGAGATCGCACTTGAGGCTCACGGCGGCATTGGCGAACTGCCCTACATCCGGTCAGTCTTCGACCGCGTGACAGCCAAGAGCGTTCGAGTGCGCCTCAACTCCGAGAAACGCAACACAGTGGGCGAGGGCGGGCTCGAAGGACAGTTCGGCCTGATCCGTCACGTCCTCTCTCCCACAATGCATGTTCACAATTTAAAGCTGCCCAACTACCCGTATCAGGAAGTCATCGATTGGCTGGTGAAAATTGGCTGGGACGGTTGGGCTTTCCTTGAGGTTAGTGAAAAAGTTCCGGACCGCACGCAGGCTCTGGCCGAGCAGCGTGAGATCTGGGAAAAGATGGTGGACAACTCAGTGAAGAGCTCTGCCTGAAGTTTTTAGCTATGCCCGACATATCGCTTGATATATATTGGACACGAACATGACATTCGATTCACCGAAGTATTCGCGCCGCGCGATCCTGGCCACGACGGCCGGACTCGCGTTATCCGGTGCCGCTTCACTCGCTGCGGCGAAGCGCGCCAACAAAATGCACTTCGGCTTCACCACTTACATCTGGGGCCGCGAGTGGGACATCCCGACGCTGATTGCCAATTGCACCGAGCTGAAAGCCTACGGCATCGAGATGCGCGTCGAGATGAAGTCGGCGCACGGCGTTGAATTGGACCTCGACGCAGCCAAACGCCGCGAAGTGAAAAAGCGCTTCGCCGGCAGCCCCGTCAAAGTGCTGGGTCTCGCTACAGGCGAGCGCTTCGACTTCGCCGATCCGGAGAAACTGAAGGCCTCCCTCGAAAAGGCCAAACGCTTCGCCGAACTCAGTCACGATATCGGTGGCACCGGCATCCGCGTTTTCCCGAACGACTTTCAGAAGAATGTGCCGCAGGAGCAGACCATCGCGCAGATCGCCAAAGGCGTGAACGAATTGGCCAAGTCCGTCTCTCGCTCTGGACAGTTGCTCCGGCTCGAGAACCACGGCTCAGCCGGCCGCTTGAAGACGCTCAAGCTCATCATGGATCAGGTGAACCAGAAGAACGTTGGTATCAAGCTAAACTCGGATGCCAAGGACGCCGTCGAACGGCGCGTTCGAGCAGAATTTCAACCTGGTCAAGAACCGGCTTGGCGACACGCTCCATATGCACGACCTCACCGCCAAGGATTTCCCTTACCAGCTTCAGTGCGACCTGCTGATGGACGCAGGCTGGAAGGGATGGTGGCTTCCTGAACTCAACGCGCCGCCAGCCGGACGCGCATGGCCGGACTCAAAGAGCAGCGCCGTCTCTGGGACAAACTGATTGAAACATCGCTGAAGCGTGCCTGAAAAGGAGCACTGCACATGAGCAATCTTTCCCGCAGGACATTTCTCGGTACGGGCGCTCTGGCGCCCTTCTCCCGCGTGCTCGGCGCAAACGATACCATCCGCCTTGGTGTGGTCGGTGTTGGCTCCACTGTCAAGATTGGAGGTAAGGGCAAGGGTGACGCACGCGACTTCGCAAAAATCCCCGGTGTGCGTGTAGCTGCGTTCTGCGATGTCGATCGTGCCAACCTCGACCCCGAAGTGAAAAAGTGGCGCGACCGCGGTGAGAAGGTCGAAGCCTACACCGATGTTCGCAAGCTGCTCGAGAACAAGGATATCGACGCCGTCAGCGTCACCACGCCCAACCATTGGCACGCACTCGTCACCATCTGGGCCTGCCAGGCCGGCAAGGACGTGTTCGTTCAGAAGCCCGCTTCGCACAACCTGTTCGAAGGCCGCAAGATGGTCGAGGCCGCGCGCAAGTACAAGCGCATCGTGCAATGCCCCAGTAATGCGCGTTCGCCAAACGGTTTCCAGGAAGCCGCCGCGTGGGCGCGCAAAGGCAACCTGGGCAAGATCCGCTACATCCACGGCGTCAACTTCGGCGCGCGCACCAGCATCGGCAAGGTCCCCGGCCCGCAGCGTATTCCCGACACCATCGACTACGACCTCTGGTCCGGTCCCGCACCGATCCTGCCGCTAATGCGCGAGAACCTGCACTACGATTGGCACTGGCAGTGGCCTTACGGCGACGGTGAACTCGGCAACTGGGGACCCCACATTCTGGACGGCTGCCGCATGGCCATTGGCGAGCAGACGCTGCCGCGCCACGTCGTCACCATGGGCGGACGCTTCGGCTATGTCGACGACGGCCAGACCCCCAACAGCCAGTTGATGTTCTACGATTACCAGCCGGCGCCGATCATCTTTGAGATGCGCGGGCTGCCGAAGGACAAGTCGTTCCTGAACACCGCCTGGGATAAATCTCAGAACACCAGCATGGACACCTACTGCGGCATCCGTCAGGGAACGGTGATCCACTGCGAAGGCGGCTATATCGCCCAGAACAAGGCCTTCGACAAAGACGGCAAGCTCATCCGCCAGTTCGAGCCAACCACGCCGAACCTCAACGTGAACTTCATCGAGGCAATGCGTAGCCGGCGCGCCAGCGATCTGGCAGCCGATATCCTCGACGGTCACCTGACTGTTTCTCTCATCCACATGTCCAACATCTCCTACCGCATCGGCAAGACCCTTTCGGCCGGGGAGATCAAGGAGAGAATCACCGGCAAGAAGGAACTCCTGGGCCCATTCGATCGCTTCAAGGATCACCTGAGTGCCAACAACGTCAACGTCAACAAAATGACCGCCGGCCCGCTGCTGACGATGGACCCAACGCGCGAGCGCTTCACGGGCGACCTCAGCACCGAGGCCAACAAACTGGTCTCCCGTGACTACCGCAAGCCGTTCGTCGTGCCCGAAAAGGTGTGAGCACGGCGTCAGCCGAATTCCGGATCTGATTTTCTATTGACATCCTCAGTCGTTGAGCATAACGTTTGAGCTAACGATTTTTGGGGAGGATGCCAATGTTCTCAATGATCAAATGCGCCAAGACCGCCTCGACGGAGGCGACCGGGTGCTCACCCTTTACAGCCGTGCATTTCATGCGGCTCATGCTCGTCTTACTCTGCGCCGTCCTCAGCGTGTCCGCCCAATCTACTGGCGGTGCGGCCTTGCGCGGCACCGTTCTGGATTCCACGGGCGCAGCCATAGCCGGCGTCAAGCTGACCGCGACTAACATCGGGACGTCATTCGTCTATGAAGGAATAACTTCGCAGGATGGCAGTTACTACATCTCCTACCTGCTTCCTGGGGATTACAGACTCACGGTTGAAGCGTCGGGCTTTAAGAAGCATGTCCGCGACGGCATAACACTTCGTACGGCAGAGACGCCCCGCATCGATGTACAACTCGAGGTCGGGAACGTAACTGAATCCGTCACAATCACAGGCGCTCCCCCGCTGATAGAGACCGAAACCGCCGCAACCGGACAGATCATTGAGGGCAACACCGTCATCAAGCTTCCCGTCATGCAGAAGTACGTACACCGCGTGATCCTGTATATGCCCGACGTGAGCACGATCAACGCCAGCACCCACATCAACGGCCAAAACGAGGATGCAATCGGCTACCAGATGGATGGCGTTAACGGCAAAGCTCCACCCTACGGCAACTTCGGCCAATACCGTGACATGATGATCGCCAGCCTCGATTCCATCCAGGAGTTCAAGGTTTGGAGCAGCGGCTTGCCCGCTGAGTTCGGTCACGCCGCCGGCGGATTGATGACCGTCAGTTTCCGCAGTGGCGTAAACCAGTTTCACGGCTCCCTCGAAGACCGTTACACCAATGGCGTCCTCATGCACCGGCACTATTTTGAGCCGCTGGTCCGCGACGGTCCATTCTCGCAACACGATTGGGGTCCTACCGCTTCGGGTCCAATCAAACGCAATAAGACTTTCTTCTTCGTCGGCTACCAGCAGCATCTCGAAAAGCTGCTCGAGGGCTTCATCGGAGATGTGCCGAGCGCGCAGATGCTGGAAGGCAATTTCGATTTTGGCCCCGGTACCTATCCGATCTACAACCCCTTCACCACACGCCAGAACGCGCAGGGAACCTGGATTTCGGACCCGTTCCCGGGCAACCGCGTCCCTCTCTCCATGTTCGACCCAGTAGCCAAAAACGTCCTGGCCTTGAAGCCGTGGCGGGAGCCCAACGCAACGGGCATCGTGACGCCCAGCGGTCCGCAGCAGAACCTCTCTTTCTCAGCTCCCGGTGCCTATGACTTCCAGCGCTTCGACATCAAAACCGACCACCAGTTCAGCGCGACCCATAAGATGTTCGGCCGCTACTCTCAAGTGCGCCACCGCAGCGAGGATCGCCCGGTGCGCCAAATCAACCCGGAAGCGCGCTTCCAACTGTGGGGGAATCCTTACATTCAGCCGGCCGATAACCGCAATGTTGTGATCTCCGACACGTTCACGCTCAGCTCGAGTGCGGTCAACGAATTCCGTGCCGGATACAATCGGCGTCATCTCACCAACAAGCCGGAAAGCATCCACCAGAATTGGGCGGGGAAGCTGGGAATACCCAACGTCGCTGACGATACATTCCCCAACTTCAACCTGTACGCCCTGAACCCGGGCGGTATGTCGCAGCAGGTCGGCGAAGACTTCACGGTCGCGGAGAACTTCACAAAATCCTTCAGCGGTCACATCGTCAAGACGGGTTATGAGATGGTCCGCACCCGCTACAACCAGTTCGATGCCACCATGCCGTCCGGAAATTATTCGATGGGCGGCACCAGTCTGCCTTTCACACCCAACACCGGCAACACCTTCGCCTCTTTCCTGTTGGGCACCGTAACCAGCGCCACTTTCACCCGCACGAATGCCACGTTCCTGCCACGCTGGTGGCAGCACGCCTTGTACATCCAGGATTCCTGGAAAGCCCGTCGCGACCTCACGATCGAGATGGGCGTCCGCTGGTCGTATCAGTCACCCTTCTCGACCAAGTTCGGCCAGCAGACCCGCTTTGACCCCACGGTCACAGATGGGCTCACTGGGAGGAAGGGCGCAGTGACTCATCCGCAAGGCTTACTCTCCGCTCGAAATTGGATAAACTTCCAGCCGCGTCTCGGCCTGGCCTGGAACCTCAAACCCAAGCTGGTCTACCGGGCCAACTTCGGCATTTCGAGTTCCGACGTCTTCGGGAACGGGAATTTCGAAGAGTACGCGACGACTGCGGTAATTCAGGGCCCGCCCGGCGACCCGCGCTACCAGTTCCTGCTTTCCAAAGGCCCTGGAGCGATCGTGTACCCGCCTCAGAATGCCGATGGTTCCGTCCCCTTCGTCGGGACGAACTACAGCGGCCGCAACGTCTCGTTTCTGGATGGCAACCTGAAGACTCCGTATATCATGAATTGGTCATCGGGCTTCCAGTATCAGTTGCCGCGCGATTTGATGGTGGAGTTCAAGTACTCGGGTTCCGCCGGCGTGAAGCTGATTAATGCCGCGAATATCAACCAGATTCCCTTCGACATATCCAAGGATCTGGTTGTGCTCGACCAGATTTCCCGGGCCACCCAGAATTACCGCCCGTTCACGCAATTTGGCAGCATCAATTTCCAGAGTAACTTCGGGCACAATACTTACCACGGCGGCACATTGCGGGTAGAAAAGCGCACGTCGGCTGGTTTCATGATGAACGCTTTTTACACTTATTCGAAGACCATCAACGGCGGCGTGGGCGTCAACTACTACAATCGCAGCCTGGATAAAGGCCGGGCTGACTATGACATCCAGCACCGTTTTGTAAGCGTGCTTACCTATGAGTTGCCCTGGGGCAAGGGTCGCCGCTTCATGAATTCCGGTGGCTGGCGCAACTACATGTTCGGAGGCTGGGATCTGGCCTGGACGCAGACGCTTCAGAGTGGACCGCCCGTGACCGTCACGTACGGAGGCAGTCCGTACCGTTACCTCGGCGGTAACCGGCCCAATATGGTGGTTCCGAACGAACAGGGCCAGGTGTCGAACTGGGAGATCGGACCGAATCGTTACCCATTCAGTGCCCAGAATCGCTATTTCAACTTCGACGCCTTCCGCTATCCCTCCGCGTTCACACTGGGAACGTTAGGGCGCAACACGTTCGAAGCCCCCGGGATGCGCTGGCAGCAGCTATCGCTCTCGAAGCAGTTCATCGTCCGGGAGCGCCTGAAATTCGAGATTCGCTGGGACTGCAACAACGTCACCAAGGAGCCCCAGTTCGCCGCCCCCAACGCGGCCTACAACATTACGAGCCCCGCAAATTTCGGGACTTTTTCCGGGACGCGGGGCAGTTTTTCCGACGCAGGCACAGCACGGTTTCACCACATCATCGTGGGACGCTTCCAGTTCTAGCCCGAGTCCTGGAGAATGGCAGCGCCAGAGCGGCCAAGGCGCTATACTCTGCATTTATGCAATTCCGAACGATGCTGCTGCTCTTCTGCCCCTTCCTGCTCGCCGCACAGGGACCGGATGCCGCCATGGCGCGCCGGCGAGAATCGCTGGATATCCTGCTGAAGGTTTTACCTCGTAGCAGCACCAAGATTACCGGTCGCATCAACGCGCTGGACAAGTCCTGGGAAGACTGGGTGAAACGCACCGGGGAACTGCCGCCCGACTTCGAGGCGATGCCCTCCGTCCCGAACCTGCCCGACCCGCTCGAAGGCGTCAGCAGTCCGGAGCAATGGGCACAAAGGCGCAAACTGATCCGCGCGCAATTTGAGCAATGGATAGTGGGCCGCATGCCGCCGGCTCCCGACAACCTGCGTGCCGTGGTGACCGGCACACATCGCGAAGGCGACGTGACGGTCCGGGACGTGCGCCTGGAATTCGGGCCCGAACATAAGGCCACCTTGAGAGTGCAGGTGATGATCCCGCCCGGCAAAGGACCGTTTCCCGTTTTGATGACCAATCATCCACGCACGCGCCCTTGGGTGGCGACCGCGGTGCGCCGAGGGTACATAGGTCTTATTTATTTCGCTGCGGATCCGATTTACGGCAGCCCGGATGATTCGGACGCATACATCGATATCTACCCGAAGTACGACTTCTCCTGCGTCGCGCGCTGGGCCTGGGCCGGGATGCGCGCCGTGGATTACCTTTATTCGCTTCCGGAAGTGGACAAGAAGAAGATCGCGATTACCGGACATTCCCGGAACGGCAAGCAGGCGTTGCTCGCAGCCGCGTTCGATGAGCGAATCGGCGCGGTGATCCCGTCCAGCGGCAACACGGGCGAGTGCGACCCGTGGCGGTACACCACGGACATGTTCGCGAATGAAACGATCGAGCAAATCACCGGCTCTTTCCCGCACTGGTTCCACCCGCGCCTGCGGTTCTTTGCAGGGCGCGAGGACAAACTGCCCGTCGACCAGAATATGCTGATGGCCCTCGTGGCGCCGCGCGGCCTGCTCATGTACTCGGCGTTCTCTGAGACGCAAGGCAACTCGTTCGGCTTCGAGCAGGGATACCGGTCGGTGAAGCGTGTTTACTCGTTCCTACAGCAGCCCGGCAACGTGGGCTTGTACCTGCGCGCGGGCGAGCATGCAACTACGGCCGGGGACATCGAAAATTTCGTGGACTTCCTGGATGGCGTGTTTGGCCGCAGGCCGGCGGCGGGGTTCGAGCGCTGGATGAGCGGCTACACGTTCGACGGCTGGAAGGAACTCACCCGGGAGCGACTCAACGCGCCGGCGGCATCGGCGCCCAGGGCGGAGCGGATTCGCTGGGCGTTGGGCGAGGAACCTGCGGGACTGCGGTATCCCGCGCGCGGACCAGGTGAAGGGTCGCGGCAGGACGAGCGATGGATGGCTTTCCGTGCTGTTCAAACGCCCCGTGGAAATTCCAGGCGCGGCGCACGCCACGCTGGCGTTCGGCGACGACCTGCAAGGCGACCTCTACTATCCCGAAAAGGCTCAAGGCAAAATGCCGCTGGTGATCTGGCTGCATCCGTTCACCTACTCGACGGGTTATTCGCGCTACGCCCGCGCGCAGTTTGCGCCATTCCTCAAGCGCGGTTTCGCGGTGCTCGCGTTCGACCAGATTGGATTCGGAACGCGAGTGGAACATGCGGCCGAGTTCTATAAGCGATATCCGCACTGGTCACTGCTGGGCAAGATGGTAGCCGATACGCGCGCGGCCGTGGATGCGGCGGCGGAACTGCAGGAGATCGACGCCTCCCGCATTTATCTGGCCGGCTATGCACTCGGCGGAAAGGTCGCGCTGTGGACCGCCGCGCTTGAGCCGCGGGTGAAAGCTGTAGTGTCGGTTGCCGGTTTCACTCCGCTGCGGACATCGGCAGGCAAGGGCCTGGAAGGGATCGGGCAATACTCGCACCTGCACGGTCTGGTTCCGCGTTTTGGGTTCTTCATTGGGGAGGAGCGCCGGCTGCCTGTGGACTATGAAGATATTCTCGCTGCGGCCGCGCCTCGCGCGGTGCTGGTAGTCGCTCCAACGCTCGACCGCTACGCCCCGGTGGTGGATGTGCGGCGCGCTGTCGAGAGCGCAGGCAAACACGTCGAGATCAGGACGCCTATCAACTTCAACCGACTGCCTGCGTCAACGCTCGAAGCAGTTAGCGAATGGCTGGCAGCGAGGTAGGGCTAACTTAGGGCGACTGGCCAGGCCACTTTCGTGATATCTTCACGATTACGAGCCGCCTGAGATAGTCCGCACAGGAGTACGCTGGACCGGCCCGCTCGATCATTTTAACCTGTTTGACGTACTTTTAAGGAGAATTGAGTGGCATTTACCAGACGTTACTTTTTCTATGGCAGCCTGTTAGCCGGTGTAGTCCCATCCGCAGGATTTGGCAGCACTGCATCACTGAAAGGCGCAGGGTATAAATCCCCGAACGAAAAACTGAACTTCGCTGCGATCGGCTCCGGAGGTCAGGGCGCTGGGAACATCCGCGCCGCTTCACCCACTGAAAATATCGTTGCCCTCTGCGATGTGGACGACGCTCGCGCCGCCGAGAGTTACAAGGCCTTCCCGAAGGCTCCCACATTTCGTGACTTCCGCAAGATGCTTGATAAGGAAGCGAAGAACATCGATGCAGTGATCGTCGCCACGCCAGACCACACGCATGCCACAGCAGCCATGTGGTGCATGGAGCGCAACAAGCACGTCTACGTGCAAAAGCCCCTTGTTCGTACGATCTGGGAAGCTCGTCAGCTCCGTCTGGCCGCCGCAAAGTATAAGGTCGCCACGCAGATGGGCAACCAGGGCTATTCGAATGAAGGCACCCGTCAGTGCGCCGAGATGATCTGGAACGGCGATATCGGGAATGTCACCGAAGTCCACGCCTGGAGCGATCGTCCTCTCTGGCCCCAGGGCCTTACCGAAATCCCCAAGGAAGATCCGATTCCGTCCACGCTCGATTGGGACCTTTGGCTCGGCATCGCCGACAAACGCCGCTTCACGGCCGGCGGCAAGACCACACCGGACCGCTGGGGCGGGTACTTCTACCAGCCCTTCAACTGGCGCGGTTTTTATGATTTTGGCTGCGGCGCTCTCGGCGACATGGCCTGCCATATCCTCGGTGCGCCCAACATGGCGCTCCACCTCTCCAAGCGCAAAGTCGTCAGCGTCGAGTGCATCAAGAAAGAGGGCGTTAGCCCCTTCATGTTCCCGAAGGCTTCGACGATCCGCTTCGATTTCGCCCCCTACGGCGACATGCCGGCACTGAAGGTTTTTTGGTACGACGGGCTCAAAGAGAATCCCAAGATCAAAGGCGTTCCCGAAGGCGAATGGCTCGGTGATCCGCCTTCAGTCGCGCGCCCCAGCGGCACGGGCGGAGCCGGTGCAGCAGGCGGTCAAGGCACTCGCCGCGGCCAAGGCGGAGGACCAGGCGCAGGACGCCCTGCCAGCCACGAGTTTCGTTCGCCCGGACGCGTCTTCAATTCCGAGGACTTCGACGCACTGAAGGCTGCCGGCACCAATCTTCGCTTCCCCACTCCTGACGGCAGTCTTTTCGTCGGTGACAAGGGCATGCTTACCACTGGCACGTACGGTGACGTCACTCGACTGCTTCCGGTCGAGAAGATGAAGGACTACAAGATGCCGCCGCCGCTGCTTACCCGCTCGCCCGGCCACATGCGCGACTTTATCCGCGCCTGCAAGGGTGGCGATCCGGCGTGCTCGAACTTCGATGTCGCCGCGCCGTTCGTTGAGTGGATGCTTCTCGGTGTTGTCGCGCTGCGTCACGAAGGCAAGCTCGAGTACGACCCAGCCAAGATGCGCATCACCAACAACAACGAAGCCAACAAGCTCCTCAAACCCACTTTCCGCAAGGGTTGGGAGTTCCACACCGTTAAGGGGTAGTTACCACAGGGGCAGGCTCCACGCCTGCCCCTAACTCTCAAACCATTTCGTTATGAAGCATAAAGCGGATTGCCGAGCTCAGCACGTCGGCATCGTAAGCCTTCTTCCAATCCGGACTCACGATTTCGCGCATACCCCAGTCAATCGCGTTCTGTGCCGCATCTGAGAAGGGCGACGGTTCCGCGCCGAAGCAGATCGCCATGGCAATCTGAGCGTGTCCGGCCATAAACGATTCCGCAGCTTCACGCGGAACGCCGCGGGCGATCGCTTCATCCAGTGAAAGACGCATCAGTCGTGCAGCTGTGGCCACCAGCATCTCGGACATCGCGGGTTCAAGGAACGCGAACTGTTCGGCAGTAACCTCGTGCGCCTTTGCTACCGGAGCGAAAATCGCCTTACACAGTTCCGTGCCGCAGGAGAAGTGTTCCCGCGATCCCTCGATGAGGGCGACCAGAATGTCCTGCGTCGCGATGCCGCCGAAGTAGTCGCGGCGCGCCTCAGGAGTAGCCTGCTCGGTGAAGAAGGGCGGATGACACGGGTGCGCAATCATCTGGGTGACGCCTTCCCGATGAGGAAGTTCGCCGATATACGCTGCGGCAGCATCCAGCATGATGAGAGTCGAACCGGTCTTCATGCGCGGCACGGCGTCCGTCGCAATGCGTCCGATTACGGCGTCCGGCACAGCCAGCACGACGAAATCGGCTTGTTGCAGCGCGTCGTCCAGAGGAGTGACCTGGAAGCCGCCCTCCTGCAGTGCGCGCGCCTTTTCGGGATTACTCTCGCAGAGCAGCACCCCGAATCCCGATTGCCTTCCTATCTTCTCGGCGGCGCGCGCGCCCATTTTACCGCCGGCTCCAACGATGACAACTGTTCTATCGGACATGAGGATCTCCTTGATGCCGCGTTTGCGGCGGTATGAATTTACGCAGGTATTCAATGCTTTCGAGCGCCCAGGACTGCTCGAGCGCGATCGCTTCTTCGAGGGTCGAGCGCCGCGGAACCCAGAGTTCCAGGATGGCGTTTGCTGAGACACTCTCTTGATCGAGAAGATCGAGCAGCCATGGGACATTGAGTTGTCCCTGTCCGGCGGGGCGTCCTTCGACGGTGAAACCCATCAGGTGCCAGACCCGCTCCACCACAAAGTCCTTCACGTGTAGGCAGCGTACGTGCGGCGCCAAGGTGCGGGCGACCTGTTCGGTGCCTTCGGGAATAGCGAGGGAGTTCACCGTATCGAGCGTGATGCCGAGCCAGGGGCTGGCCAGGTCGCCAATGACTTTCGCCAGGAGGGCGGCGGGGATGGTCGCATTCTCGATGGCGAGGCAGACGCCGGCCTCGGCCAGGTCGGGTATCAGACACGCCAGCATCGTGCGCAGTTCGGCTTCGGTTGGAATCGGGTCTCTCAGGTCGTAAGCGGAGACCGTGCGAAGCAGCGTCGCACCCGCGCGGCGGCAAAGTGCGATTTGGCGCCGGACGTCATTCAAATCGAAACCGCGCATCCCGACTTCAAGTTCGATCCCCCACTCGTGGGCGCGATCGAGCAGAATTCCCAGGTCGCTCTCGGCAAGTTCAGCAAGCGGCAGATTCGGCCCGTATTGCACCACGTCGATATCCAGCTCGCGAGCCTTGCAGAGAAGCTCCATGGCCGTCATCGGCACTGGCGGTTCGGCGCCCGGAAAACCGATTGACCACATGTAGGTGTACGTGCCGATTCCAAGTTTCATGAGGGCTCCAAGGCGGTGATGCCGGCCGGCTGCACCTCTACGATGCGGTCGGGCAGGTGAACCTGTTGTGCCGAATCAGTGAAGTTGGCCAGCAGCATGAGGGCCCTGGCGCCTTTTCGCAGCACGAGCGCCTCGACTGCTAATGGGTCTGACGACTGCGAGAGTATGACCTCTCCGCCGGCAAACTCTCCGACGCTTGCTAGTAACTCGAAAGCCGGAGTCCCCATTACTCCGACAGCCTCGAAGTAGCTGATTCCGGCTGCGCCGCTCTCTGCAAGATGCTTCACACTGCCGAGCGTCCAGGCTGCGCCGAACCAATTACGTTGGCGAGGGTCGTGCCCCCGCGGCTTGAGTGTCACCGGACTAACAAACACAGGCTTGCCACCCGCAAACTGGTGCGCTGACTCAACCACGGAAGACTGGCCGGCCAGGTTCTCTGTGAGCGAGAGGTCATCGAAAGCATGCACCTGCGGGTTGAGCGCGAACCAGAGAGCATCGCAGGAATCGGGGTCGGGTCGATTGCGATTCAACTCGGTGAAGTTCGCGTCAGAACCGAGAGCAAATTGGGCATCTGGCGAAACCGGGCCGAGGATTTGGCGTGCGGCATCGACGCTGTTTCCGCAAAGAAGCCAGCGCAACACGGGAGGTCGAATGCGCGCGCAAGCGGCAGCGATTTCCGCCAGTTCCGCGGGAACAGCGCATTCAAGCCCGACGCCCAAGGCCCGCGCGTTGCGCGCGGCCTTTTTCAGTGTCTCCTCAACGTTCCCCAGCCGCAGGTCAACACGAAGATGGCCTAGTTGGAGTCTCCCCAGCTCGCGAATGTAATCCTGGTCAAACTCGATCGCTCCGGCACCCGCAAGACCGATCGGTGGCAGTGGAACAGTCGCAGTCAACAGTTCTATCCGCAACGGAGATGCCGGCTCGACTATACTACCGGAAGCACTTTTGAGGGTGAGCCGAACCGTTTGTTTTACCTCAGTTCCGCGCTCGATGAGCGCCGGAAACGGCAGCTCAAGCGGCGTCGAGTAGGTCTTGAATGACGCGTCGGTCCAATTTCGCTGGTCTTCCATCTCAAAGACGTCGCCTGAAAACCGAACCTCGGCCGACACACCGGGCTCGATCTCGTGCGTGATGGCGCGAATATCTCGGAAGGGTTGGTGCGGCGAGACGAATCTCGGAAATTCGCCGTGTACTATGCCGCCTTGTGTGGTTTCGACTGAACACCCACGGCTCGCGCATTCCGATGCCGGGTGAAGCACGCAGAATCCGATGCGGTTTTTCTGAAATGAGGAGAGCGCAATTCCGTCCATGCTCCACGCGATTTCGCCACTCGAACTGCCGGAAATGACGGCTTTCCATCGAAAATGAACGTCCTGGTCGCGATTTTCCGCGGTATAGCGGATTTCGAAAGAATCGCCGTGTTCCTGGATCTCAAGGTCTGAGATGGCATTCGCCACCGTGCCCCAGTCGCGGTCGCGGACGGCGACATAGACACGCTGCAGCACTTCGCGACCGCGGTAACGAATTTTACGAAGGTCCCCGTTATGGAAGACCATTGAAAGTGGGCCTGCGTTAAGAGTTCGCATAGTTAGAGCTTGATGACCTCCCCGGTGCGCGCCGAATCGTAGGCAGCGAAAACGAGCCGTGCTGTGCGCAGATTGTCCGCCGAATCGGTTTCTGCCGAAGCCACTCCGCGCAGGGCATCCGCGAGGTTCCGCTGGCAGCCCACAATGCTTGCGTGAACGATATCGTACGCGGGGTCGGCCCAAGGGTACCGGGGCGGAGGGCAGCGGCGGGATTGAGTACCGGAAGCCGTGGTGACCCGCACCCAGTAGTCGGGTGCGAGTTCGATCGAACCTCGATCCCCCTCAATGAACACGGAAGTCTCCGGGAACCGGTCCCTTTCCAGGTAGTTTTCGGCGTAGGCCAATTCGACCAGCACGGTGACTCCTGCGCGCATGCGCAGCATCACGGTCGCGACGTCCTCGCCGCTGATATCCGTGTGTACGCGGAGGGTGTGGCAAACGAGAGTTTCGGCTTCGCCGAATAGGAAGCGGCCGACATCCAGAATGTGGCTGCCCAGGTCCGTGAGGATGAACTGCTCGAGCGTTTTGAGGAAGGGCTGGTTGACGAAAACGGGAAAGCCGGAGATCATGTCGATGCGCGCGCGAAATGGCTTTCCGATCATTCCTTCGCAGAGAGCGGCTTTCACCTGCCGGATCGGCTCCTGCCAGCGCCAGTTTTCGTTGATGAGCAGGGGTACACAGGCGCTCCGGCAGGCAGCTACCATGGCCTCGGCATCCGCAAGCGTGGGCGCGATGGGCTTCTGGCACACCACCGGGAGGCGGTGAGTCGCGGCCAGTTCGACATAACGACGATGTGTGTCGACATCCGTGACGACGTCCACAAAGTCGAACTCATCGCGGCTCTGGCTGAGCATGGATTCGGCGTCTTCGTAAACCGCCGGAATGTTGAACTCGCGGGCCAGTGCCTCGGCTTTGGAGCGTGTCCGATTGCAGATGGCGACGCATTCGACACTGGCCTCCCGCCAACCGGCCAGTTGATAGCGTGCCCAGAATCCCGCGCCGATCATGGCGCACCGCAGCTTTTCCATTATGCCGAAACCTCCAGTGGCCGTATTTTTCGATGCTCCAGGCGCTTCATGAAGCTGTGGCGGGTGACGTCGAGAAGCACTGCGACGAAGATCACCGCTGCCAGGACGAGCGGATAGATATACGGGTCGGCATTGGCGATCACCAATCCGCTTTCCACTGTCTGGATGAGAACCGCTCCAAGAATCGCCCCCGGGAAGACGGTTCCACGCCCGCCGAACAGGCTTGCGCCGCCCAGCACCGCGGCCGCGATTGCCGCAAACTCGCGCTGGTTTCCGAAGGTGGGGGACACGGCACCGAGCTGGGCTAACGAGACCAGCGCCCCGAGCGCGGCGCCGCATGCCGAGATCACGTACACGGACGCGAGGATCACCCCAGTGTTTACTCCGGCGCGACGCGCGGCCTCGAGATTGTTGCCGCACGCGTACACCTGACGTCCGAACGGCGTGTGCGACAGCGTGAACTGCGCGGCCGCAAGCACCGTGATCAGGATGCATACCGGGAGAGGAATTCCAAGTAGAGTTCCCGATCCGATGCGCAGGATCGAATCGGGCAGGTTCATCGCGCGGGTTTCCGTGAGCAGCAGGCCCAGGCCGCGCCCCGCGTAGAGGATCGCCAGTGTGACGATGAACGGGAGCAGTTTTAGACGCACGATCAGGAGCGCGTTAAGCGAGCCGCATAGCGCGCCGACAGCCAGAGCTGCGGGAAGGGCGACTGCAAGCGGAACGCCCGCCAGAACGAGCTTTCCCGTCACCGCTGCAGCCAGAAACATGACCGAACCGACCGATAGGTCGATCCCTGCGGTAAGAAGTACGAACGTCATGCCAGCGGCAATGATTGCGAGCGACGACGACTGCACGACAATGTTAAGTAAGTTCTGCGGAGCGAGGAAGCGCGGGGAGAGCGAGCCGAAGATCGCGACCAGCAACACCAGCACTGCAAGCGGCGCGAACCGCAGGACAGACAGAAGCCGTGCGGAGTGCCCAGTCATATCGCGGCCCTCAAGATGTCTTCCCTATCGAATCTGGCGGTTTCGAACTGCGTCTGGATTTCTCCCTTGCGCATCACGAGGATTCGATCGCAAATACCGATCAGTTCTTCGATTTCCGAGGAAATGACCAGCACTGCCACGCCCTGAACGGCGAGATCGTGAATCATACGATAGATCTCGCTGCGAGCCCCCACATCTATACCGCGCGTGGGTTCATCCAGAATCAGCAGCGAAGGCGGTCGAATCAGCCACTTACCAAGCGCGACCTTCTGCTGGTTGCCGCCGCTCAACTGCCGCACGGGTTGGTGCGTCAGGCTGGTGGCGCGGATGCGGAGCGAGGCGGCGAAGGCGGCGAGAGGGCCCTGCGGGTTGGCAACTATGCGCAGGTTGGGATCGGCCGCCTGATCGACAAACAGCCCATCGTCACGGCGGCTCTCCGTCACCAACGCCATACCGTGTTGGATGCGCGACCGCACATTCAGCCCGTTGATGCGCTCCCCGTTCAAGCGGATTTCACCGGAACTGCAAGGATCGAGGCCAAGCAGGATGCGGGCCAGTTCGGACCTTCCGGATCCCATCAATCCTGAAATGCCTGCGATTTCCCCTCGGCGAATCGTTATGTTGATGTCGTGCACGACTCCGGGCTGGCTCAGGCCGGCCACTTCCAGCACAGCTGCGCCGACAGGACGTTCTGGTTTGGGCGGGTAGAGTTGCCCGATAGGACGCCCGACCATGGCCGAAATCAAGCTCTCTTTGTCGAAGCTCGACCGCGGGCCGGAGGCAGCTACGCAACCGTCGCGGAGCACAACCAGGGCATCGCAAATGCGTAGCATATCGTCGAGCGCGTGTGAAATGTAGATGACGGCAATTCCCCGCGCTGCCATCTTGGCGATGATCTCGAAGAGGCGCTCCACGTCTGCGCGCGCAAGCGAAGTTGTCGGCTCATCGAGGATGAGGACGCGGGCGTCGGAGCCCAGGGCGCGTGCGATCTCCACGAGTTGCCGCTCGCCTTGTGAAAGCCGCTCGACCAGGGTGTCGGGATCCAAATCGAGCCCCGCCTCGGCCAGCATCGCTTTCGAACGAGTCCGGATGTCGACCCTGTCGATCACCGGAATTCCGAAGCGGCGGCGAACCGGGAAACCGGAGAGAAACAGATTGTCCGCAATTGAGAGATTTGTGAACAGGTTCAGTTCCTGGTGCACAAACGCGATGCCGCGCGCGGATGCCTCGAGCGGCGTCGCCGGAGCGTAAGGCTGTCCCGCGATCGACATGCTTCCGGCGTCTGCGGCGACCACGCCACCTACTATGTTCATAAGGGTGGACTTACCCGCGCCGTTTTCGCCCGCCACGCCGAGGATTTTCCCCCGATACGCCTGGAGGCTCACTTTGCGAAGCACCGGCACGCCGGAGAAGGACTTCTCGAGTTCGCGGCAGTCGAGCACGGCCTCTTCAGGCTCCGGCATAGCGGCTCCTGGCGGCATCGAGCAGCGCCGCGAATAAAATGACGGCACCTTTGGCCATGAGGACGGAGAAATTCGAAAGGCCGAGCAAATTGAAGGTGTTGTCGATCAGCGCCATGAAGAGCACGCCGAAGACCGTCCAGAGCACACGGCCTCGACCGCCGAACAGGCTGGTCCCACCGATCACCACCGCGCCGATCACGTCTAGCAGAATGCGCTGGCCCATTACCGGCGATCCGGTCTCGAGGCGCGCGGTGTAGACCATGGAGCCGATTGCGGCACACAGGCCGGAGAGGCCGTAGGCCACCGCGATCACGGACACTACCGGAACGCCCGACACCCGAGACGTTCGCTGATTGCTACCGACCGCGTATAGCCAGCGCCCAAACACGGTGTGGACAAGCAGGACGTGGGTGGCCACGGCGATGCCACCGCACAGCAGCAGGGCGACCCAGATGTGGTTTCCGAGCACGAGGAACGAGGCCGGCAAATGCGTAACGTTCATGGACCGGGTCAGCCAAACTGCGAAACCAGAGAAAAAGATCATCGCCGTGAGGGTGACGATGAAGGGCGGCATTCGCAACAATGCCACTCCGATTCCATTGGCCAGTCCGATCGTCAAGCCAATCACCAGCATCAGTATCACTGCGGTGGGTGTGGCCCACGGTGAGCCGCCAAGCCAGCCGTGATCCGCGCTCATTAGTAAACCTCCGCACGTGGAGGCTAGCGCAATGGCCGCAGTTGCCGAAAGATCGATGCCGCCGGTGATCAGCACAACGGTTTGGCCGGTCGCCACCGCGAGCAAGGGCAGGGCACTCGAAAATATGTTGGCGATGTTGGCAGAAGATGCCAGCCCGGGAACCAGCGGAATCATCACCAGGAACCAGGCCACACTGAGCACAAGCACGATGTACTCAGAGAAAACCAGCCGCCGCCAGGTCATGACTTGCCGACGGTGGCGCCCCACATCCGCGGCGCCATTTCTTTCAGGTTGTCGCGGTGGATCACGAAGCCCGGATCCAGAATCACCGGCGGCACGGTCTTGCCCGCCTTTAGATCCATCACCGCCTGAACCGTTGCGGCTGTATCGTAGTGCACGTCCTGAACTCCATCGGCATCCAGGTAGCCTTCGGTGAGCAGGCGATAAGCAGTCGCATCGCCATCAAAGGAGGCCAGCAGCACGTGGCCCGTTTCGCCTGCTTTCTTCCATTTCCCAATGTTCTTAAGCGCAGAGGCGATGGATGGCAGCAAAAGGTCCGATGACGTGAAGATGAAGTCGATTCCGGGGTTTGCCTGGAGTGCGTTGGTGAGACCTGCCAGCGCCTTCTCCTGGTTCCAGTCAGTAGGGATGCGAGCCACAACCTCGATAGCAGCGTGGGGTTTGACGGCAGCTTCAAAGCCATCGCGGCGGTGGATGGCGTTGATATCGCTGAGGTCACCCATGAGGATGGCGGCTTTGTGCTTCCCGCCCGCTTTGCTCGCCTGCGCGGCCAACCATGCGACGGTATCGCGGGTGATGGCGAGATTATCTGCCACCACAGCCACGGACTTGCCGTCGTTTGGCGCCGGAGGACGATTGAAGAGGACGATGGGAATCCCTGCCGCATTCGCCTCGCGAATCATCGGAATGGGCGTCTGTGCATCCTTTGGGACAAGAATAATTCCGTCGACTTTACGCGACACGAAGTTGCGGACCTGTTCCAACTGGCGGTTGGCGTCGCCGTCGGCAATTGCCTCCAGCATCTCCAGATTGTGCTTGCGGAGTTCGGCTTCGATGCCGTTACGGCTGGCAACCCAGTACTCGGTTTGCAGTGTCTCGAAAGCGACCCCAATCACGGCCGCGCCGCGTTTCGAGTTTGCGCAACCAGCGAGCACAGCGGCTGCGGGCGAGAGGGCAAGCGACCCCAAGAGGGACCGGCGACTTAGCATTTCCTACCTCCAACAAAATGGGTCCGGGCAGACGTTATTGTAGTTACCCTGCTCTCCGCCGGCTGCCCGGCCCACCGAGAGTTCTATAGAGTTCATTGGCGCGAGTCAGGTGATC
The DNA here is from genome assembly GCA_963793625.1 of Bryobacteraceae bacterium. Classification (GTDB taxonomy): domain Bacteria; phylum Acidobacteriota; class Terriglobia; order Bryobacterales; family Bryobacteraceae. The sequence continues at coordinate 212,088 of CAWCAT010000005.1, forward strand.
GAACATTGCCTTGACGGCGCCGGCTTCATCGCGCGCGGCGATTCGCTCGAGGATGACGTGGTGTTCGGACATCGTCAAGTCCTCTGCGCCTGGTTGATGTACCGAGTGAACGGAGAAGTGCGTGAGCCAGTCCAGCATCGCTTTGCTTGTGGCTGCGAATAGCGGATTGCCCGAGATGGACGCGATGGTCTCATGAAAGGCCATGTCTCCCTGGATGAATTCCTCTGCGCCACGCGTTGTGGCAGCCATCCGTGCGAAGACCGCACGTAACCGAGTAATATCGGCATCGGTCGCGTTCGCGACGGCGAGCCGAACCATTGCCTGCTCGAACATGAGGCGCGCTTGTTTCAAGTGCTCGAGGGTCTCGGGGGAGGTTGACAGCAGATGGCGGGCAGTGCGGTTGAGCTGTTCGAAAACAGTGTCGGGCGTCACAGAGATGATGCGCGCGCGTTCACCGTGGCTGATGCTAATCATCCCCATTTGCTGCAAGGACTGTAGCGCTTCCCGAATGGCTGGACGCCCCACTCTGTAAACGGCCATCAATTCGCGCTCAGAGGGCAGTTGGCCGCCCGGGGAAACCGCTCCAGATTCAATCAACCGGAGAAGTCTGTCCAGCACCTCACCGGAAAGCTTGCGGCGCGCAACGGGCGCTTCGTCGATGCCGCTAGCGGGCCTGATTTCCTTCGGTCCAAGATCACTCATGACTCTGGTGTACTCATCATACCAGTATTCTTTTGAGCTGCAAGAGAGATTTTCAACCGAGGCGCAACCAGCAAGGTGAGAGCGCGCAGCTGGTGTGGAACTTGACCCTATGAGAGAAGATCCACGACGCAGGGGCTATTTAGTAAGTGAAACAAAATCTTGTTAGCTGTGTGCAACTTCTACCTTAGGTGGAAAGAATTACAGGGTGGGGGTTTGCTGTTGCTTCAGGGTTATTACTTTTCGGCCAGTGATTCGCGATTTGGTGTAGCTCCACGCTTTGGCATTTAACTTGCCCTGATGCCCGTGCGCGTCTTAAGTAACCCGCACCGCAATAGGTGTGAGTTCACGAGCTGTATCGACGATGCTAGGTTGAAAAACAGAACAGATAGGATTGAAATTGTGTTTGAGGAATCCGTCCGGACTGAGAGAGTATTCGCCCAAATCCCCGTTTTAGAGTTTCAGAGTTCGCAATACGATTGCGTTAGTGAAAAAATTGAACGCAATCCGCAATCTGGCTCTCTTTCATTCTCACCAACAAACGAAACAATCACGGTTCTAATCTGCGATGCAAATGAACTCTTCCTGGAAGGAGTGAAAAGTGTCCTGCAGAAAGAATCCGATATAAGGATAGTTGGGGAAGCTCGCGATGGCAAAGAGTGCGTGGAGTTGGCTCAAGACTCGATGGCTGACGTCGTAGTTATGCCGACTTCCATGCCGGGACTAACAGGACTCGATGCTGCGCGAATCATAAAGACAACCTGCTTGCGTACAAGAATCATATTCTTGGGCATGCAGGATGATGATGACCTTCTAACCCGGTGCCTTGAGGCCGGGGCTTCAGGTGTGCTGCTAAAAGACACGCCCGCACTGCAACTCCCGCAAGCGGTTCGCACCGTGAACAATGGAGAACGCTACATTGGCCCGCGGGTTACGACAGTTAATCCCGAGCCGCCGCCCAAACCGCTGAGTGCGCGAGAAGTTGAAATCCTAAAATGGCTGGCCGAAGGCCACGCAATGAAGGAAATCGCCGCTCGCCTTTTTCTCAGCGTCAAAACAGTTGATTCACACCGCTGCAACATCATGCGGAAGCTGGATATTCGCGGCCGTACGGCACTCGTACGGTATGCGCTTACCAACAGATTAATCACAGGGTAGCTGGTTTCACTGCCCGCCAAAAAAAAAGAGCCCGCCCGAATCGAGTTGATTCGGGCGGGCTTTTGGTTTCAGAGTACTACTTGAGGACGATCTTTGCGTCGTCTAGGTAGATTTTGGAACTGGCCGGGCTGAGGCCGTCTCCATAGTTGTTCACACTCCACTGGCAGTCACCGTCGCTGTAGCGAGTCTGAATATTAGGCAGATCGTACAACTGCGTGCCGTCCTGCCAGACCGTAATTTGTCCGGTTCCGTCTGGCGCGCACTTGTACATTGCTTCGATTTTGAACCACTGTCCAACCGGTATGTTTTTAAGCGATTGGGGGAAGTCCACGCGCGTTTGCCAATTGAAAAGGTGGAAGAACATCGTGCCATCTCCGCGGTTGCCCACATCCAGCACGAAGAACGGATCGTTCGCGCCGTTGGTGCGCTTCGACTTAAACTGGACGACATTCCAGAATCCGTTAACAGTATGACGCTGCGGGAAGTAGAGCCAGGCAGTGTAGTATAGCTTTTGATGTGCCTGGGATTCCTTCCAGCGGAACATACGCGTACCGCTCGTGGGAGGCGTAGTGATATTCATTTCAAGACTATACCTGCCGCCATGTGCGTAGGCTTGGGAGACATTGGTGTAACCTGTACCGCTGTTGAATTCTCCGCCGCCAGTTCCGCCGGGCGACCATTGCGATTTGTCACCGGTTTCGACGTCCCCGAACCAGAGCACGTTTTCGTTCGTTGGTTGGGGCGCAGCGACGTTGATCGTGTACAGGAATGTTGCCGTCTGCGGCGTACCAGCCGAGTCCCTCACTTGAGCACTGAAGTTGAAAGAACCGGAACTGCTGGGAGTTCCAGAGATCGCGCCCTGATTGCTTAGTGTCAACCCCGGAGGTAGTTGCCCCGCGATGACGCTCCACGTGTAAGGCTGCGTTCCGCCGGACGCGGTCAAAGCAGCTGAGTAAGCTGTTCCACTCGTCCCGCCTGACAGGCTCGTGCTCGTGATCACCAGAGGCGAAGGTCCAGGTGTAGGCGGAGGAGGCGTGCCGCCGCCGGTATCACGCTCAGTCGAAATCATCGCGTCGTCCAGGTAAATCTTCGACGATGCGGGGCTGAGGCCGCCAGAGTAGTTGTTAATACTCCATTGGCAGTCGCCGTCGCTATAGCGCGTCTGAACGTTGGACAGGGTGTGCAACTGAACGCCATCCTGCCAGATCGTGATTTCTCCGGTACCATCAGGGGCGCACTTGTACATGGCCTCGACCTTGAACCACTGTCCAACCGGTATGGTCTTAGCCGTTTGTGTGTACTTTACCTTCCGCTGCCAATCATACAGGTGGAAGCGCATTGAGCCGTCTGCGTTATTGCCCACATCCAGAACGTAGAAGGGATCATTCGCTCCGTTGGAACGCTTCGATTTAAACTGGAGGACATTCCAGTTTACTGTAACCGAATGGCGTTGCGGGAAGTAGAGCCAGGCGCTGTAGAAGAGCTTGGCATGGGTCTGGGACTCCTTCCAGCGGAACATACGCGTCCCGCTCTCAGGAGGAGTCGTGATGTTCAACTCAAGACTGTACTTACCGGAATGTGCGTGGGCTTGGGAGACATTGGTGTAACCTGTACCGCTGTTGAATTCTCCACCGCCGCTTCCCGATCCCCATTGCGATTTGTCGCCGGTTTCGACGTCGCCGGACCAGATCGCTGAACTGCTCGTTACGGGATTGGCGACCTGAATAGTGAGATTTGCGGTGGCCGTCTGCGGAGTGCCAGCCGAGTCCCTGGCTTGTACACCCAGGCTGAACGACCCTGTGCTGGACGGCGTTCCGGTGATTGCACCTTGCGTGCTCAGTGTCAGGCCGGGAGGAAGTTGCCCCGATTGCACGGACCACACGTGAGGCTGAAGACCTCCGGATGCAGTCAGGTTCGCGGAATAGAACGCCATCACCGTTGCACCAGGCAGACTGGTGGTCGTAATCGACAGAGGCGACGGCGGAGCTTCTGCAACTCTCAGGGAGTAGGTGGCGCTAGCGGTCTGTGGCGAAGTCGCCGAATCCCTCACCTGTGCCGTGAAGCTGAAGGTCCCTGCCGTGGTCGGTTTTCCAGAAAGAGCGCCCTGGCTGCTCAGTGTCAATCCCGGCGGCAATTGCCCGCCAGTGACGCTCCACGTGTAAGGCGTCGTTCCACCGGAAGCAGCTAAAGCGGTTGCGTAAGATGATCCGCTGGTTGCACCGGGCAGCGTGGTGTTCGTAATCGTCAGCGTCGATGGTGCAGGGGGAGTAGTCCCGCCGCCTCCACCAGTGAAGCCATTCGTGATCATCACGTCGTCAATGTAAATCTTAGACGCTGCCGGGCTGAGGCCATCCGAGTAGTTGTTCAGACTCCATTGGCAATCGCCGTCGCTGTAACGCGTCTGCACATTGGCCACATCAAATAGCTGCGTGCCGTCCTGCCAGAACGTGACTCGTCCGGTCCCGTTTCCCGCGCACTGGTACATGGCTTCAACCTTGAACCACTTTCCAACGGGTATGTTTTTGACCGTCTGTGTGTAGCTTTGGCGCTTCTGCCAGTTATAAAGGTAGAAGTTCATCGTGCCATCGGAGCGGTTGCCCACGTTCAATATAAAGAAAGGATCATTCGCGCCGGAACGGCTCGATTTAAACTGGAACACATTCCAGTAATTTTTTACCGTAGTACGCTGCGGGATGTAAAACCAAGCGCTGTAGTAGTTTTTGGCGTTGTCCCGCGGTTCTTTCCAGCGGAACATTCGCGTCCCACTCTCTGGAGGCGTACTGATCGACATCTCCAGGCTATATTTGCCGCCGTGCGCGTAAGCTTGCGAGGCATTGGAAGAACCTGTCCCGCTGTTGTATTCTCCGCCACCGTAACTCCCGGTCGGACCGGTTGACGGAGCGTACCACTGTGATTTGTTTCCGGTCTCAACGTCAGCCGACCAGAGCACTGAATAGCTCTGGGCACTGGCAACATTGCCGAGACCCAAGGTAGCCATTGAAAATAAACATACAAAACTGTGAACTTTAAGCATAGACAAAAAAATCCTTGTCCAAAATTTGGAATTGGGCTTCTGAAGCGGGAGCACACATCCGAACGGGGAGAAATACACTTGGTTATCAGGAGTTAAGCGTGGGGTTTACGCGGATACCGTTCGCCAAGATTCAAATGTGGTCGGAATCGTCCTCTTCTGTCCTAAAGCCTCTCTCTCTACTTTCCACTACCGAGTTTGAGCCCTAAGGACACGCGCTTCAATCGGGAAAACTCCTGATTCGACGAGCAGGATGCAGTCGCGTCCAGAGAGCACTAAAGGCGGCTTTTGTTTAGGCAAATATTCACGATTTTTCAAGAACTTACACCGTGCCGCTGGCCGCTTAAAGCAGCACAAAACGGGCCTTCGGATACCGTTCCGAAAGACATCCCTAATACCCGCCACCCACGCATTTTCCCGATGGGCACAAATGAGGGCATCGGTACCCACAAATAGGAACTGAAGTTCCACCTGTCGGGAACACGGTTATCGTCCTGAATGAAGGTGCTGCTCAGATCTGTAAGAAACAAATCAATCGGCGTTTAGCGTTCCACAGAACGTCTTATTGGCCCCCACCGTGCATCTAGAAGATCAACACTCGGAGTTCATACGACCTTATCACGAAGTAAGAAAAGCTGACAGAGTTCGGAAACCGTAGCTGTGTCCATCGAACGAATTTGCTCATGGGAGTGAGACGGCGATAGCCTCGTCCAGCGGTACCTTCGTCCAGAGGTGGCCCAAACGATGTTTCTTGACTTCTACAAACTGTCCGAACAACCGTTCGGCGTTACGCCAAATCCCCGTTTTATTTATCCCAACAGGACTCATGTCGAAGCTTTCCATTCGCTCGTAGGCGGCATCGAGAGTGATCTTGGGTTCGGTGTGCTGATCGCGCAACCAGGGATGGGGAAAACGACCCTGCTTTTCCGGGTTTTGGAGCACTTCCGCAATACTGCGCAGACCGCCTTCGTTTTCGAAACACAGTGTGATTCGACCGGGTTGCTGAGGTACTTGTTAAGAGAATTCGAACCCGACGGGAGTGCCGAAAAGGATTCCGTGACCTTGCACGAGCGGTTCCATGATTTCCTGGTCAAGACCGCCCGCACCGGCCGGCGCGTAATTGTAATTATTGACGAAGCCCAAAACCTGCAACCGGAGGTTCTGGAAAGTCTGCGGCTTTTATCGAACTTTGAAACTCCCCGGTACAAATTGCTGCACCTGGTCCTGTCCGGACAACCGCAGCTCATGGAACGATTGGCTCAGGAGGAAATGAGCCAACTGCGGCAACGTATACCGGTCGTGAATTGGCTGAGACCGCTTTCTGCTGATGAGACGGCCCACTACATCAATCACCGCTTGCGTGTTGCGGGCTGTGGCATACCGCTTTTCAGTGATGCAGCGCTGGCGGTAATCGCCAGCCACAGTGGGGGAATCCCGAGACTTATCAATCGCACATGCTTTGACGCCCTGTCACTCGGATCCGTGTTGCGAGAGAACCGCATCGACAAAGACATTGTCGAATATGCCATCGCTGACCCCGCGCGGGCCGCAGCCCTGCGGCCGCTGTCGCCGTCAGGCTCTCGCGGGCGAACGGGAACTGAAGAACGTCCCGATTTGGTCATTACCAGAGATACCGAGCAACTTAACGACGATTTGGAACCGCAAGGTGCCGAGATGTTCAATGATCCCCCGGCGTGGACTCGTTTCTGCGAAAGAATGTCACGTTTGTTAGGTTCTAATGGCTCCAACCGCGCCGGCAAAACGCCAGTTGATCGTGCAGTCCCGCCCAACGATAAAGATTTGCCAAAGGTACAGATATGAAGACGAGAACACTACCGTTCATCATCCTGGGACTTGCTTGCTGCCCGGTTTCATTACCTGGCCAGCAAGCGCCAGAAACGCCACGGGTGAATCGAGCCGAAGTGGGACCCGAAAAGGAGGGCCCTACCGCGGTAACACCAGGCAAAACACAGTTTGCCAACCGGACTCCCAGGTACCAGGTTCAGCCAGGTGATGTGATCGAGATTTTGTTCACGCCCAGCACAGAATTCAATCAGACCGTTGCGGTCCAACCTGACGGCTTTGTCACATTGCGCGAAGTTGGGGACGTCCATGTGCGGAGCAAGACGATACCGGAACTGACAAGCGCGATTAAGACGGCTTACGCAAAGATCCTGCGTGATCCCACGGTGACAGTCGTCTTAAAAGAATTTGAGAAGCCGCACTTCGTTGTCAACGGACAGGTGGGACGTCCTGGCAAGTTCGAACTCCGGGCGGACACGACCGTGAGTGAGGCGATAGGAATCGCGGGTGGATTTACGGAGCGCGCCAAGCATTCGCAGGTATTGCTTTTCCGGCGGGTTTCGGAGGACTGGGTCGAAGCGAAGAAGCTTGATCTTAAGGCGATACTCAACGGCGGCCAGTTTCAGGAGGATGTCCATCTGCGTCCGGGCGACATGCTCTTCGTGCCGCAGAATACAATCTCAAAAGTCAGGCCCTATCTTCCAACGACCAGTCTGGGCGCCTATTTTGGCGCAAACAGTTTCTGAAAGTGAGTCTAATGGAAAACCAGAACCTCATCCCTTACGAAAACCAACCCGCAGCAGTCGTTGCGCCGACTCCGCGCGTGGCGGATTTTGTCGCTATCGGGAACCGTTGGCGTGGCCGCATGGCTGTCGTGTTCTTGTTGGTCTTGATGGGGGCTGCGGCCGCAGCGCTCTTCATGAGATCGTACGAGGCTGAAATGAAGATCGTCATAAAGCGGGATGGAGTAGATCCGCTCATGGCGCCCACTCCAGCTCATGTTGGTCCACCGCAGGAGTTCAGCGAAGAAGAACTGGGCGCGGAAGCCGAGTTAATGAGAAACGACGACGTGCTGCGAAAGGTGGTGCTTGCCACCGGATTACAGAAACGTACGCAGGCACCCTTGTGGCTTCGACTCACCGACAAAGAAGCCGCCGGCAGGGAAGATGTGATCATGGCCGCAGCTATCAAGAAGTTGAAGAATAAACTTGAAATCGTTAGGCCGCGGAAAAGCAACATCATCACGGTTAGTTACGCATCCGCTGATCGTCATCTTCCTGCCCTTGTACTGACAAAGGTGGCTGAGTTCTATACAGAGAAACACATTGAGGTTATGCGCCCCCCAGGACGATATGAATTTCTCTCAGAGCAAGCGGATAAGTATCGAGCGGAACTCGCGGCTGCTGAGAGTCGGCTCGCCGAGTTCCCGCGAACCGGGGGCGCAGTGTCAGGTCAGATGGAACTGGATATCACAGTGAGGTCCATCGGAGACCTTAGAGCCGCCTTGCAGCAGACGCAGGCCGCCTCAAATGAGGCGCTGAGGCGCATTCAGACGTTGGAGGGTCAATTAGCCAGTACTCCAGCGCGAACGACGACTGCGCTTAGGACGTCCGACAATCCCCACTTAATGTCGCAGCTGAAATCCACGCTGCTCACCTTGGAACTTAAACGGACGAATTTGTTGGAAAAGTTCCAGCCCACCTATCGGGAAGTGGTGGAAGTGGATCAGCAGATTGCTCAAGCTCGCGCTTCGATCGCCGCCGCTGAAAGCAAGCCCCTTCGAGATGAAACAACCGATCGGGATCCAACATACGAATGGATACGTGGAGAACTGACGAGAGCGCGAGCCGAAGCGAACTCACTCGAGGCAAAGGCGGCAACTATCAGGAGATCCATCACGGAGAACGAGGAGAAAGCCCGCAGGCTGAACGACAGTAGTATCAAGCAGCAAAGCTTGGTGAGGGCGGCTAAATCCCTGGAAGAGAATTACCAACTCTATTCGCGAAAACGTGAGGACGCTCGAATTTCAGACGCTCTGGAAAGGAATAAAATCCTGAACTTTGCGATCACCCAGAGACCGAGCGATCCGGTTCTACCCAAAACGTCGCCGACCATGTACCTGCTTGGGGGGCTTCTGGTCGCGATTGTAATGAGTGTGATGACCGGTCTTGCATCTGAGTATCTGGACACTCGATTCCGAACATCGGATCAAGTTGCCTTCTACTTGAACGTTCCAGTGCTCGCAATTCTCCCAGCTTCGGAGAAAGAAATGTCAAGACACGGAAACTGGGAGGAGCCTCTATGAGCCGGAATTTTGAATTGTTCCATAGGTTGGATAGTGCGCGCGGTCGATGGAACAGCGGCGCTTCTGGAGGCAGTCCCAGGGTTAACGCGCTTCCGGCTCTGGCGCTCAACGGCAAAGCGAGAGCTGAGGTGCAGCGCCTCGTAGAAGGCCTATATTTGTATCCCGCTTCCCCGGCGCCGCGAACGTTATTGTTCACTGGCTTGGAACCGGGGAGTGCGTCAAGTTGGGTATGCGCACATACCAGCGCCCAACTGGCAGCTAACGTTTCCGCTTCCGTCTGTGTGGTGGATGGAAATATGCGAACTCCTTCATTGCATCAGCGGTTCGGGGTTTCGAATCATCAAGGATTTACTGATCTCGTGATCGACCCTGATAAGCAGGCAGAAGGGTTGGCCACTCGAATTCGTGGTGGAGATCTCTGGCTAATGAGTTCCGGATCGGCGGTTCGCGATTGTGAGTCGATTTTTCAAAGCCAACGACTGCGCGACACCATCGATGCGCTACGCACGCGGTTCGACTTCGTTCTGATCGACTCGCCGTCCATCAGCTCGTGCCGGGATGCCCTCGTATTAGGACAGCTCGTAGACGGTGTTGTTCTCATTCTGAGCACCGAGACGGCCCGCAGGGAAGCGGCCCACCGCTTGAAACAGAAATTTGACGCAGCCGGCATCAGGATCTTCGGAGCAGTTCTCAGCGACCACAGCGGCAGGATCCAAAAAGCAAGTTAGAGTTCACGTCCGAGAGTAGTAATACAAATAGGCGTTAATGCCTTCCTAAGACTAAGTCCCGTATCAGGCGCGATTGTTACGCCCGAGCGATTGCAGTTCAATACTGCTGACGAAAAATCTCCGAAAGGACACAAGCCTATGGACCGGATTATTGCACTTACCTTTACTGCGCCAAATGGGAGCAGTACCAGGCACGAAACCACCATCGAGAAGAGTGCTGAAGCACCTGCTCAAGAACTGCTTGAACACAAGCATAAGCATACTGTTTCCAAAGAATTCTACAGCGATGCTGAAGCTCGACGGCACCTGTGTGCGGTCACTCTGCCAGGCGGAAGCACAGGCCACGCCTGGCTTTTCTGGCGCAAAAGGATCATGGATTTGGTTTTGGCAACACTGGCGATTGTCTGTTTGTTGCCCGTGCTCTTGCTGATCGCCGCCCTGATCAGGCTGGATTCTCCGGGCCCGATCATTTACAGACAGGAGCGGGTGGGCGCCCGGCGCAGGAAAATTGGGGGCAAGACGGTTTGGGAAATCCGCACGTTTAGTTTTTTCAAATTCCGTTCCATGTATTCGAATGCCAGTTCGTCAGCGCACCAGGAGTTCATCGCCCAATTCTGCCGGGGAAAACTGTCTGCGAACAATGGGGACAAAGCCAGTTTCAAACTGTGTGATGATCCGAGAATCAGCAGGTTGGGACGTATTCTGCGCAAGACCAGCCTGGATGAACTTCCTCAGCTCGTGAACGTAATGCTGGGTGACATGAGTCTCGTGGGCCCGCGGCCTCTTCCTCTTTATGAGGTGGCCCAACACCCGGCCGTGTATTACGAGAGACACGCCTGCCTGGGCGGAATTACCGGTCAGTGGCAGATCGATGGCAGGGGCCGGGTACCATTCGAAAGCATGATGCGGATGGATATCGACTATGTCCGTTATCCCTCGCTTCTTCGCGACCTGTCCATTATGCTGCGGACCATACCAGCGGTTCTTTCAGCGCGGGGTGCAAGGTAGGCAGAAAGATGGCTTCTCTGGAACAACCCGTTGGCGGTCGCTCGTGGATGTCCGGCGTTACCGGCTCAGTTGGCCAGGTGTGCAACTCCACGGCCTCCGCGGTAACTGGAGCATTGTTTGCGCCGCTCGCCATTCTTGCGAGCGGGACGATGCGCCGGGTTTTCCTGGCAATGGCGCTTCTAAACATCCCTCTTCAAATTGCGGTGCACTTCTGGTACCGGGAGGAAGTCGGGAATCTGGGCTCCCTCGGCGGGTTGAACATTTCGATCATGACCATCGCGCTTGCTGGGCTGTATTCATCGGGGCTGCTCCGAAGGATAGCTTCAGGTGCTCCAAGAACCCGAACCCAAATCCGAACCAGAGTGAGTATTCCGCTGGCGGCATACCTGTTGATTACGGTTTTCTCGATTTTGGTAGCGCAGGATATTGCACTGGCTTTGTTCGATGTTTTCGCCCTGCTGGAGGCATTTCTTTTCTACGTGTACATCGCGAATTCGGTGAACTCACGTGAAGATCTGCTTTTCATCCTTCGCTTTTTGCTGGCTGGTTTGCTTCTCCAAGGGTTACTGATGACCGCGCTCGGCGTCGGCGTGATCGGTGACGTTAGCATGCCCGGATTCAGGCTGCGTGTTGACAGTAACAAAGAATTGTACGATTTTGATCGGGTTGGCGGCTCAGTTGGATCACCCAACGATGCAGCGGACTACATGGCGGTTGGGCTGGCGGTCGCGTTTAGTGTGTTGCTTGCAACGGTGGGACGCAAGTACAGGAATTTGGCGCTGCTGAGTTTAGGCATAGGAGTTCCGGCATTGGCCTTCACCTTCTCTCGGGGCGCGTGGATCTCCTGTTTATTAAGTCTTGCGATCTTAACCCTGGCTGGCATATACCGCAAACAGATCTCTCTAAGAACCCTGATCATAGCTGCCGCGCCCGTGGTTCTGGTAGTTATCGTCTTATCTGGCCCCATCACTGAGCGTCTCTTTGCTGACGACGCCGGATCAGCGGATTCTCGGGTGCCGCTGATGAGGATGGCCGGATTGATGATTGCTGACCACCCCCTCATGGGAGTCGGCGTCAATAATTTTCCTTTGGCCATGGAGCCGTACGTGAGTCGCGGGTTCGCGGGCGAGTTTGTCTACGCTGTTCACAATAAATATCTGCTGATTTGGGCGGAAACGGGCATTGCCGGACTGATCGCGTTCGTTTGGTTCCTTATAGCGACAATCCGCAAGGGATACCAATGCTGGAAGCGCAGAGACCCGTTCTACGGGCCATTGGCACTGGGGTGTGCCGCGGCCCTTGCTGGTCATATGGTCCACCTGCTTGTTGAGTTCTTACGCGGCCATCCTACTACCCAGATGATGGTACTTCTAGCCGCTCTCATCGCCGCGTCGGATCAATTGACTCACAACAGACAGCAACTACTGTCGCGATCGAATTAGAGGACTAAAAAAATGAGGGTTGCATTCATTTCCTTCGATTTTGGAGAATACTGCCTGCGAATAGCGAATGCGCTGGCACAAGAGGCAGATGTTCTGCTATTGCTGCCGGAACGCGAAGCGGCGCCCCACCAACAGCTGATGAATGGTGCGGCGGATGTGCGGGCATTCCAGAGGCCGAGGTTACGGGATCCTCTGCGTCAAATCCGGACGATTGCAGCGATGCACAGGCAGATCAAGAACTTCAATCCGGATGTGATTCACCTGCAAGCCGGTCACTTGTGGTTCAACTGTGCGCTGCCGCTTCTGCGGCGCTATCCACTGGTTTTGACCATACATGATCCCTATTGCCACGTCGGCGACAAAGCATCGCTGAAGACGCCATCCTGGATTGTGGACATTGGCTCGCGCCAGGCAGCGGCACTCATTGTTCACGCTCCCCAGTTGAAGCAGGAACTTGTTGAGCGGTTAGGGGTCCCCGAAAGCAAAGTTCACGTGGTCCCCCATGTGCTTCTGGGAGATGACCAAGCCCGGAAGCACGTACGAGAAAACGAGGATCAGGTGTTGTTCTTCGGAAGAATCTGGGAGTACAAGGGCCTTGAGTACCTCATTCGAGCGGAACCGCTAATCAGTGCGCGAGTGCCGGGGGTGAAGATTGTGATCGCCGGCGCAGGTGAAGACTTTGCTCGCTATCGGAGCAAGATGATACACCCTGATCGCTTTGTGGTTTACAACGACTACATATCCGACGAGCGGCGAACTGAGTTATTCCGGCAATCCAGCGTGGTGGCATTGCCTTACATTGAAGCTTCTTCGAGTGGCGTGATCCCGCTCGCATACCGGTTCGGGAAACCAGTGGTTGCGACGAACGTCGGCGGGCTTCCGGACATGGTCAAGCATGGTCGGACCGGGTATCTTGTGCCGCCACGTGACGAAAATGCACTTGCCGATGCCATTGTCTGTCTTTTGAGAAATCGCGAACTTCGTCATCAGTTTGGAGCAAATGGCAAACGGGTGTTAGAGAGCGATTGTGCTCCTGACGTTGTGGCAGAAAAAACGTTGCTCGTTTACCAGCACGCACTGCATCAGGCGACCGAAGTCGCAAGACAGCGCACTGGAATAGCTTCCCGGCTGCTATAGCAGCCCACAAACACCTGGCCCTGGCGTTCAGGAAAAACACGAAAGAGGACACATTGAAAGTTAGTGTTTTCGGACTCGGTTATGTTGGCTCCGTTTGCGCGGCTTGCCTAGCAAAAGACGGACACACCGTGATCGGCGTGGACGTAAATCCGGACAAGGTGGCATACGATAAATTCCGGGCGATCTCCTATCCTGGAGCCCGGGCTTGACGACCTTGTTCGAAAAGGAATCGAATCTGGTCGCTTGCAGGCGTGTACGAATGGGGAGAACGCGGTTCGAGAGAGCGATGTCAGCTTGATCTGCGTTGCTACACCGAGCAACGGAAACGGCAGTCTCGACATGCGCTACGCCCAGAAGGTCTGTGAAGAAATCGGCCGGGCACTCGCGACCCGCGAAGCTACCACGTGGTCGTGATGCGCAGCACCGTGCTGCCAGGTACTGTTTCAAACCGACTGATAGAAACCTCGAGAAGTACTCGGGCTGCGGGCCGGTGTGGATTTTGGCGTATGTATGAATCCCGAGTTCCTCCGCGAGAGTGATGCAATCAACGATTACTACAATCCAAGCCACATAGTAATCGGTGAACTCGATGAGCGCAGCGGCGACGCATTAGTGCAGATGTACGCAGCGATAGATGCGCCAATCGTCCGTACCTCGATTCCCATGGCCGAGATGCTGAAGTATGTGTGCAACTGCTTCCACGCACTGAAAGTCGCATTCGCGAATGAGATTGGGAACCTCTCAAAGGCGCTCGGGATTGACGGTCAGGAACTGATGGAGATCTTCTGCCAGGACCGGCGTCTGAATATTTCTCCGCTTTACCTGAAGCCAGGTTTTGGCTTCGGAGGATCATGCCTTCCAAAGGACCTTCGAGCACTGGTTTACCGGGCCAAGGAACTCGACATGGATTGTCCCATTCTTCGCGCCGTTCTGGAAAGCAATCAAAAACAGATTCAGCGAGGCGTCGAACTGGTTGAAAGCCAGGGGCGCAAGAAGGTTGGGGTTCTGGGCCTGAGTTTCAAATCCGGCACCGATGACGTGCGCGAAAGTCCGATCGTACCGCTAGTGGAAACTCTTGTCGGTAGGGGCTACCGAGTGCAGGTTTACGACTCTGCCGTGAAAGTAGATGAATTGGTAGGTGCAAACAAGCTCTACCTGGAGCGCCAACTTCCACACATAGCCTCACTAATGCGGTCGTCGATGGAGGAAGTTGTTGAGGGTGCAGACATCGTGGTTGTTGCAAACGGCAATCCGGATTCGCGCCGGGTCTCCAAAATGATGCATAAGGATCAGGTCCTTATTGATCTCGTCGGCATTGCAAAGACTAACGACAATGCGGAAGGCCGCTATGAAGGAATCTGCTGGTAAGAATGTCGCGAGGAAAACATAAATGAAAGTGCTTATCGTGACAGCGCTGTGGCCGACGGCGGAAAATCCGGCATTCGGTTCTTTCGTTAAGGCTCAGGTGCTCCAACTGCAGGAGGCCGGCCTTGATGTAGAAGTCCTGGTCTTAGAGGGACGTATTCGTAAGCTGATCTACCCAAGGGGTATGGTTCAGTTGCGCAAGCGCCTCGCCGACCCGTCGATCGATCTGGTACATGCGCATTACGGCTATGTCGGCATGGTCGCAAGAACTCAATGGAAAGTTCCCGTCGTTGTGACCTTTCACGGTGACGACGCCCTGGGCACAGTCAACAAGCACGGCAAAAAAACCAAGTTCAGCCTGGTAGTTGCCGCGTGCGGACGAGTTCTGGCTGGCATGGTGGATGCCGTGGTCGTTCAGAGCGAGCAGATGGCGCGCCAGTTTCGTCATGCGAACACGCACATTGTCCCTCACGAGGTTGATCTCAAGGTCTTCCATCCCACAGACAAGCAGCGGGCGCGGCAGATGCTTGGCCTGAGCAGCGATAGAAAATACATCCTGTTCGCAGCCAATCCTGACATTGCAGTGAAACGATTCCCTTTAGCGAAGGAAGCCGTTGAACTCTTAAGAGCGCAGGATCCGTCGGTTGAATTGATTACGCTTTACAAAGAAACGCAACCCCGGCTCGCCCTTTACATGAGTGCCTGTGATGCCCTCGTTTTCCCCTCCTACCAGGAGGGTTCGCCCAACGTTGTGAAGCAGGCCATGGCGTGCAACCTGCCTATCGTTGCCACTGATGTTGGCGATGTGAGGGAGATTATCGGCACTACCCGGAAATGTCATATCTGCCCTCCGGACGCGACTGAATTCGCACGCAAGCTCGCGGAGGTCATGCGCTCTCCAGAGCGGACCAACGGGCGAGAGCACGTTCAACACCTGGCCGGGCCCATCGTCGCGCGGCAATTGATCGGAATTTATGAGGAGACGTTGGGTAAGCGAGCGAAGCAGTTTGACGTCGTGACGCAGGGAGGAGGCTGACCCAAGCTATGTGTGGAATCTGCGGAGTGTACGATTACCAAAACCAGAATCCAGTTCGTCCTGAGATTCTTTCGGACATGCTCGGGATTATACGTCACCGTGGTCCGGACGACGAAGGTGTTTACCTCAATGGACACCTGATGATGGGCATGCGCCGGCTGAGTATTATTGATCTTGCCGGCGGGAAACAACCTATTTCAAACGAAGACGGTAGCGTCGTCGTTGTTTTCAATGGCGAGATTTACAACTACCAGGAATTGCGCGATAGGTTGCGCGCTAAAGGCCACATTTTCGCCACCAGCAGCGACACGGAAGTGATCGTACATCTCTACGAGGACTTGGGCGAGGAATGCGTCAGCGAATTGCGCGGCATGTTTACCTTTGCCCTTTGGGATGTTGCGCGGCAGCGTTTATTCCTGGGACGCGACCGTCTGGGAATAAAACCGCTCTACTATGCTGATGCTGGAGGCTCGCTGATCTTCGGTTCTGAGATAAAAGCTATCCTGCAGCACCCGAGAATTGAGGCCCAACTCGACAGGCAGGCGCTGAGCCACTATCTTTCGCTGAAATACGTACCCGCTCCTCAAACCATGTTCGCGGGCATCCGGGCACTTCCACCGGGTCACACGATGACTTGTGACCGGCGCTCGGTAAAAATCAAACGTTACTGGCGCTTGTCCTATGCAGGCAGTCAAAGTAATCGAATGCGTGAAGAAGAGTGTGCGGAACAGCTCGAGGCTTTGCTGCGGGAGTCAGTCAAGATCCATCTGATGAGCGATGTGCCGTTCGGAGCATTTCTGAGTGGCGGGGTTGACTCCAGCACGATTGTGGCTCTGATGAGCCAGCTTATGGATCGGCCCGTCAAAACGTTTTCGGTTGGCTTCGACGGCGACGGCGAGCAGTTCAGTGAGCTCCCGTTTGCCCGGCTTGTGGCAAAACGGTATGAGACCGATCATAACGAGATCCTGATAACCCCTAACGACTTTATGGACCTTGCCGAGAAGGTCGTCTGGCACCTGGATCAGCCGATTGCGGACAACGCCTGCGTAGCGAACTACATGGTTTCGGAGTTGGCTGCACGCCAGGTGAAGATGGTGCTCACTGGCGAGGGGGGCGACGAATTGTTTGCCGGATACGCACGTTACGCCGGCGAGCGAATATCGTCCTGGTTCCGTTTCCTTCCAAAACAGGCGAGATTGCTTGCCTTGAAAACAGCCGGGCGGCTTCCAGGCCTGCGCCGTCCCAAGGTGGCGCTGTTTGCACTTTGCCAACCGGATGAACTCACGCGCTTCACTAACTGGTTCCCGCTCTTCAATCGGGACATGAAGCAGGAACTCCTTTCGGAAACCTACAAGCGTGAACTGCCGGACATTTATTCGGAAGGCATCTTCGCCGAACAACTTGCTGATACGGATGCTGTGGATCCCCTGAACAGGATGCTCTATGTCAACACAAAACTCTGGTTGCCCGACGACCT
Organism: Bryobacteraceae bacterium; assembly: GCA_963793625.1. Classification (GTDB taxonomy): domain Bacteria; phylum Acidobacteriota; class Terriglobia; order Bryobacterales; family Bryobacteraceae. The sequence goes on from CAWCAT010000005.1 coordinate 229,277, forward strand.
GCTGGCGCGCGGCGACAAGACAAGTATGGCCGTCTCACTCGAAGGGCGGGTACCGCTGCTCGACCATAAACTGGTTGAGTTCGCGGCCTCTCTTCCGCCGCATTTGAAATTAAAGGGACTCACCCGGAAGTACCTGCTGAAAAAGGTAGCGCGTCGCTGGCTCCCGACTGAAATCGTCAACCGGAAGAAGCAAGGATTTCCGATTCCTTTTTCTGTCTGGTTCCGTAGGGAGGCCCGTTCTTTCGTGCGCGACCTCCTTTCGCCGGCTGTGATCAAACGCCGCGGTTTGTACAATCCTGCGTTCGTCGAGAAATTGCTCGATGAGCACGATGCCGGCACAGCGGACCATCAATTCCTCATATGGGGTCTGCTGAGTGTGGAACTGTGGCATCGTGCCTTTTTGGATCATCCGCGAAGCTCGTATGCGACCTCAGGGAACGTATCTGCCCTGCAAGACAAATAACGCGCAACGGAGTGACATGAAACACAAAGAAGAAAAACGCGCATTGATGGTGGTGGAAAACAATCCTTACCCACAGGATTCCCGGGTGCGGCACGAAGCGGAAGCGCTGCTGAGTGCGGGATACGGGGTCTCTGTTATCAGCCAGGCCGCTAAAGGACAGCCTTGGCGGGAAGTGATCAATGGCATTCACGTTTACCGCTACCCGGAAGCTTTCGAAGCCCGTGGCTTCCTGGGGTACATATGGGAGTATGGCTACTCCACGCTGGCAATTTTGATCCTCTCACTTGTTGTGTGGATGCGGGAAGGCTTCGACGTAATTCATGCGGCTAATCCCTCGGACACGCTGGTGTTTGTCGGAGCATTCCACAAGCTATTCGGAAAGCGCTTCATCTTCGACCATCACGACCTTTCGCCAGAGCTCTACTACGCCAACTTTGGAGGAACGGGAAACCGGCTCGTCTATAGAGCACTGGTGCTGCTGGAACAATTCTCGTGCCGCCTTGCTGATCACGTGATCGCAACCAATGAATCCTACAAACAGATGGAGATGGAGCGCAGCGGTATTTCTTGGGATCGGATTACAGTTGTGCGCAACGGTCCAGACCTGGAACAATTCCGCGTGGTTGAGCCCGATCCGGCACTGCGGCCAAGCGGCAAAACCGTAATTGCTTACGTCGGAATCATGGGATGCCATGACGGTCTGGATTGCCTCGTTCGAGCTCTGCGGCATTTGTTCCACACCTTGGGCAGAACTGACTTTATTTGTTATCTGGTCGGCAAAGGAGAGATGGTCTCAGAGTTGAAGGCTTCGGTCCGGGAGTTTGGACTTGAGGAGCACGTGCATTTCACTGGTTGGATATCGGAAGCCGACAAGTTGCGCTACCTCGCCAGTGCGGATATATGTGTGGATCCGGATCCGTCCAACCCCTTCAACGACCGATCCACAATGATCAAAATCGGAGACTACATGGCGATGGGTAAGCCCGTCGTGGGTTTTGATCTGAAAGAAAACCGCTTTACGGCGCAGGAAGCCGGGCTATTTGTGAATGCCAACGACGAATTCGAATTTGCACGCGGGCTCGCAGAACTCATGGACGATCCGGCACGCCGGCGCGTCATGGGAGCCTTTGGCCGCCGCCGCGTCGAGACGGAGTTGGCGTGGTCGCACTCCGTGCCCAAACTTCTGTCAGTTTACCGTTCTGTTTTACCTGAACCAGCGCATGCATTAGCTCGAGCAGCGCGGCAGGAACTCGAAGAAAAGGTGTAACAAGGGAATTAGTGAGTAAGAAGCGTATGGAAACTACAACGCGGATGGTGCAAACACTCGGATTATGTGTTGCTCTAATCGCACTTTGGTTCACACGCGAGCAATTCGACATGGATTCGTTCCGGCAGGCAGCGAGTGCTTCAGACTCGGCCCGGAGCCGGGTTGGAGATAAGGCAACGGGGCCCGTGCTCTGGTCCGCGGATTTTGAATCGGGAAGTACTGCCCAATGGTATGCTCCGTCCACTAGAGCCTCGGGTGCTTATGGCGGCGGAGAATTTACCTCGGGTGCAGCGTATTCAGAAGTCTCGGAAAGCTACGCGCACAGCGGTCGATGGTCGCTCGCTATGACGATTAATGCTCTACCTCCCGAGAGCGCCGTACGTATGTTTCGCTGGCGTGAACCACAAAACCACACCAAGCTCTACTACAGCGTTTGGTACTACTTTCCGCAGCACTATCGGGTCACGAGATACTGGAACGTTTTTCAATGGAAGTCGAAACGCCCCAACGGTGTTGTTGACCCATTTTTCGTGCTGAATGTGGGCAATCCCACCCCGGGAGCGATGAGCTTTACGCTTGTCAACTGGCAGAAACAGGCGAAGTTCGACCAGGCTGTCACGGACGTGCCCGTAGGACGGTGGTTTAAAGTCGAGGCGATGTATACATGCGCAGGAGATTCGACTGGACATGTTACGTTTTGGCAGGACGGCGCCATGTTGTTTAACCTGGCGAACGTCCAAACTCGCTACGTCGATGGCGACTGCCAATGGAGTGTAGATAACTATTCCGATGGTCTCAGTCCAGTGCCCGCCACTATCTACATAGATGATGCGGCTATCTCGCTGAGGCCCCCTCGGTAATCGTGAAGACTGGAGGTGCCGATTTGAGAATCGTGAGGTTTAACGATGCTCAATGCTGAACCGCGAGTGAATTCCGTGGATGCAGATCGAACCACTCGAGTCTGCGCTAAACGCAAACTGACCGTCCTCTGCTACCACGGAGTCGTTCCGGATGAGTGCTTACGCGATCCAGGGTTGTATGGTAATGCCATGGGTCTGAGCGCATTTACGCTTCAGATGAGTTTACTGGCGCGCTTTTATCACGCGATGAGTCCCTCGGACCTGAAAAAATGGCGCACAGAAAGCTACCGATGGTCCCGCAACCCGGTCTTAATCACCTTCGACGACGGTTACCGCAATAACCTGACTCACGCCGCTCCCGTACTGGAGCGTTTCGGAATTCCGGCGATTATCTTCATCAGCACCGGTTATATCGGGGCCAGCAAAGTAATCTGGCCAGACGAAGTTTACCTTCGTATTCTGAACTGGCCTAAGAGAGTGCTGCCACTTCCTGATGGCCGGCTCGAAACACACCTTCCGGGCGAGCTCAGAAAACGCAGAAAGCTTGCCAGTGCTGTTCGGGAGTTGTGCAAGCGGTTTCCCGACGAACAAGTGAGAGAGTACCTGATGCGGTTGCGTGAGTATAAACTCCCGCCGCAAGCGGAGGATGCATTCGCCTTCCTCTCCTGGGACGAGGTGCGTACGTTAAGCAGACGTGGATTTGAGATCGGCTCGCACACCGTGGACCATCCGATACTCACACAGGTCTGCGCGGAACGTCTTACGTTCGAACTGACGCAGAGCAAGCGCACTATCGAACAGGAAATTGGAAGAGAATGCTGGTGTTTTTCCTATCCGAACGGAGGGACACTTGACCTTTCCCCGAAGGTGATCGAGGCAATCTGTTCCGCGGGATACTCCACGGCGTTCACGGTTCAGGGTTCGCTGGCGTCGTCGCAGGACAACCCGCTGCTGATGGATCGCGTATATCTTCCCGCGGCCGTTTCACTGCCCGGGTTCTATTCCAGGATCAGCGGCTTCCGTGCCGACGTGAAGCGGTGGCGCGGCGTGGCGGGAAAGTTCTTAAGTCACGGGGGCCTGACATGAGTTCGCCAGGGATGCATTGCGAAATCGTGACACAATTCGAGCGATTGGAAGAGTTCGCGCCAATGTGGCAGATGTGGGCCGAGTCTGATCCTCGAACGGAATTCTTCCAGTGCTGGAGTTGGGCTAGCGCGTTCTGGACCGCTTACGGCGGCTCAATGTCCCTGTTCACGCCTGTAGTGCATCAGGGCAACAAACCCATTGGCATTTTGCCGCTCGTGTGTAGCGGCAGGACCTTACAATTCCTGGGTGCTCCAGACTCCGACTATAACGACATTCTGTGCCAAGAGGATGACGCTGAGGAAGTGCTTGAGGCAGCCCTGAGTGAACTGTTGAGTCAATCCGGCAATTGGAAAGCGTGCGTTCTGGACAATTTGCCGGCGGAATCAAAAATTGCGCGCCACTGGCAGGAATTGCCGCCGCGCATTCGACGGCACCTTCAGCTTGCCTTCCGATACCCCTCGCCGACGTTGATGTTTGATAAGCAGCAGCGGGAGCTTGGAGACTTAGTCAGGGTCAGGAAAAAAGATCAGAAGAAGCTCGAAAGGTTTGGCAGCGTTGTGTTCCGGCATATTGAAAGCCAGTCAGAAGCCCAACAGCACCTGACTGAGTTTTTTGATCAGCACGTCACACGTTTCGCTCTGAAGGGTACAGAGAGCCAGTTTAGATCGGACAATCAGCGTCGCTTCTATGAGGCCTTGGTCCAAAGATTGGACCCTCGGAGACAGCTGCGATTCTCCGTTCTCGAAGTTGGCGGCAAGCCTATCGCGTACCATTTCGGCTTTCAGTGGAACAGAAGAATCACGTATTACAAGCTCGCTTTCGATGTAGCTTTCTGGGACTGCTCGCCAGGAGATGTCCTGCTCAAGTTCCTCCTGCAGCACGCCACGACGGCAGAGGTAAGCGAATTCGATTTTTCGATCGGTGACGAAGGGTACAAGCAACGCTACGCCAATCACACGAAGCAGAATTGCGTTCTGTACGTCGATCGTCATCCGGCGTCGTTAAGTACTCTCGGGAGACGGATCGCAACCCGTCTCCAAGACAGCGTGCGGAAGCATCTGCGAGCAAGAAACACCGCGCGGAAGTTTCTCTATTTCCTCCGCCGTCCGAACCTGTTTGCAAGTTATGTTTCTGGTTTGCTAGAAAACTTTCAAAAAGCCCTGTGGGCTCGCGATGAAGTATTCTTCTTTTGCAGTTCGGCAAGACGCGCTGGCGAAGCCCCCGGCCCTGAGCTTGTAGCTGCTAGTTTGCGCGACATCGCTCGTTTAGCGTTGGAGCACCCTGAGTATCTGAACGAAGCGCGACTTGAGCAATACCGTGGACGATTGAGACAAGGAGACAGGCTGTTGTTGGCGCGCCCACAAGGTAATCACATTGCAATCTTCTGGTCAGGAGTGCGTAATGAGATCCGCATCCCGGAACTCGGACCTGATTGCGTGCTGCCGCTGGATGCTCCCGCTTTCGTCATTTACGAAACCTGGATTTCACCGGGGTTTCCAACCGGTCGGGTCCTCTCTGAAATCCTGTCTTCTGTGCCGAAGCACCTCACGGACATGGATGTTTGGATGTATTGTTCGCAATCAGAGGTTTATCGTGGTGCTTTCCATGCAACTGATATTCAACTCAGATACTGCCTGACTCATTTTTCATTGACTCCGTGGTTTCATCGGACCAGTATCCGGTCGGCTGTGAACGGACTTATGAACCTAACGAAAGTTGAACGCGGTGCAGTTCTTGGAGGGCACCCATGACTCCCGGCATGGTCAACAAGACGACTCCTCCAGTTCTGGCAGGTGGAGTCCGGACATTCACCAGAGATGACGTTCAACCTGTGGCCGATCTGTTCATGCGAGTCTTCCGGCACAAGTCTTCTCCTGCGCCGGAATCGCTCAGCTCATACTTTGTTGAACTATATTTCAACAACCCCTGGGCGAGTCCGCAGCACCCATCGTTTGTTTATTGTGATAAGAGCGGACGGATCAGGGGTTTCATCGGGGCACTCCCGGTTCCGATGAAAATCGGTGAGCGCAGATTTATCGCTTCTATTCCCACCAGCTATATGGTCGATCCCGATTTGAAAGATCCGTTCGCCGCAGTGCACCTACTCCGCACACTTACGGCTTCCAACACCGTCCTGACCATTTCCGATTCCGTGAACGAAATATCGCGAACACTGTGGACGAAGATGGGTGCTAACGTACTCACGCTCTATAGCATGCGCTGGGTGCGGATCCTAAAACCCTGCGGGTACGCGCTCTCGCGGATCTCAAAAGCACACACCGTCTCTGGTTTGAACTTGCTTCTCCGCCCACTGTGCACAGCGGTGGACTTGGTTGCATCCAAATTCTTCTCGCCATTGCCGAGCACCGATCAGACGATTCGCGAATGTGATCTTGATGTGGAAAAAATGCTCAACGCATTTCCCGATGTGGTTGGCCGCAGAACTTTGCTGCCCAACTACACCAGCGGAAGGACTGAGTTGGCTCTTCGACATGGCTGCGAAGAAGGAACAATACGGCACGCTGCATAAAATTGCAGTCGAAGACGCTTCAGGCACTGTACTGGGCTGGTATATGTACTACGGGGCGCCTGGTAACGTTGCACAGGTGCTGCAATTCGCCGCTCGAAGGAACAAAGAGGGCCTTGTATTCAACAGCATGCTATCGCACGCAAGGCTCGCAATTGTGTGGCGGTAACGGGCGGGATTGACCCTCAAGCTGTCAAAGTGTTTTCAGAAAACCAGTGTTTCTTCTTCTTACGCGGAATGTACACCGCCGCGTACTCGCAAGATCCGGAAATAATTCGCGCTCTGCTAAGTGGGGATGCGTTCCTGACCAGGCTCGAGGGTGAATGGTGGACCCGTCATCAGGGGGATACGTTTTAGCTTTCGAAGGGGTGCTTGATGCCTACCAACGAATCCGTGCAGGGAAAGCTGAGCGTTCGGACACAGCGCGGTGGGATTGAACTCCTCGAACAACTTGCACCGGAGTGGCTGGCCTTGTCTGCGGAAAGTCCGGAAGACGAACCATTTAAGCACCCTGACTGGATCAGAGCGTACCTCCAGGTATTCGAGCCGGGATGCAAGCTCGAATTGATAACAGCGCATGTTGATGACCGGCTTCAGGCTCTACTTCCGCTTGTAGAACAGAAAACCAGCTTTTGCGGCTTTCCTGCAAGGAAGCTACGCGGTCCTGCCAACGTGCACTCCTATCGATTTGACATGGTGAGCGGACCGGGAGTGCAGGGTGATGAGGCGGGCAAACGCATATGGGAATCACTTCGCGAAAGGAAGGACTGGGATCTGGTTGAGCTGCCTGACGTACCTCAGGGGGGCGCCGCGGAGTCGCTGCTCGAAGCTGCCCGACAGGATGGTTACTTAACCGGGATGTGGGAATCCATCAAGAGCCCTTACATCTCGCTCTCTGGAGTCACCGACGCTTCCTTGATTCCTCGAAGCGCTCATTTCAGGCAGAACCTGCGCCGCAGACTTCGTAAGGCGCAAGCCAAGTGGAACGTACGCCTGAGCCGAACAGAAAAAGCCGATCCGATTGCGCTTGAGCGCTTCCTGCAAATAGAACGCAGTGGTTGGAAGGGTGAGCGCGGCACGGCGATAGCCTCCGAGGCGGATACTCTTCGGTTTTACGACGAAATTGCGAGGATTGCTGAGCAACGCGGTTACTTTTCGCTCTACCTGCTGGAGTTCGGAGATAAGGCCGTGGCGGGCCACTTCGGATTGACTTACAACAACCGGTATTACTCTCCTAAGGTTGCCTACGATGAGAGCTTTGCGGAGTACGGTCCGGGTCACCTCATTGTGGACGCCATTCTGCGTGACTGTCTGCAGCGTGGTTTGCAGGAATTCGACTTCCTTGGCCCCTCGATGGAATGGAAGACCGAATGGACTCCGAAAGTGCGCATTCACGCGTCCTGCTATATCTTCCAACAAGGACTTTTGGGCCGGACTCTCTACTCAGCAAAATTTAAGTTGATGACGGAACTCCGAAAGGTTGCGCGTCAGCCCAGCATCGCTCGTATTCGCCAAAAGTGGAATGCACGACACTGAACCGAACATGACTGCCACAAAGCACTTACGTATGTTCGCCCCCGCCACTCCGGCGATGCATCTTGCCATGGTACTTCCGCACACTTGGAGGCGAGACGCTCCATTCCCATTCAATGACCCTTCGCTTCGCTATTACTACCTGGCACGCAATGCTATTTATGCATTGATGCGGTTATGGAGGCTTTCCGGCCAGGAGGTTTTGTTCCCGTCGTATTTCCACGGAGTCGAGCTCGAAACCCTGCTAGCTGCCGGCGTAAAGCCGAGAGTCTATCCTGTTCGTGCTGGCATGCGGGTGTATGTCGAGGATATACGCGCGCAAATCACTCCACAGACCCGTGTGGTGTACCTGATCCATTACCTGGGCTTTCCTGGGCCAGTCGAGGAAATCTCAGCTCTATGTGAGGAACGCGGTCTGCTTCTGATCGAAGACTGTGCACTTTCACTTCTCTCGCAATTGCAAGACAAACCACTGGGATCGTTTGGCGACGCCGCGATCTTTTGCATTTACAAGTCCATGCCCATTCCGCACGGCGGAGCTCTCTTGCTGCGGAAGCCTGAAGCTGGACTCCCAGCGAGGGCCCAGTCTCCCTCGCTATCGTCCACGCTGGCATACACGGCTACGTCAATCTGGCGCAATCTTAACTTCGACGCCGATAGCCCCTGGCAGAGAATGTTGAAGAAAGCCCGCCGGTTAGCCAAATCGAAGTCTGACACGCTGGGCGTTGTGCAAGTGGGCAGCGAGCACTTCGATCCTGCTCACGCAAATCTCGCGATGAGTCCGCTCTGCGAGTGGGTACTGGCCGCCCAGAACTATCCGGCAATCATCGAGCGCCGTCGCCAAAACTATTTGTACTTACTTGACCGCTTGCGGAAGGTCTCTCCCCCGGTCTTCACCGAGCTTCCGCCCGGCGTCTGCCCACTTTCCTATCCGCTTAGAACTCACAATAAGCTGGAAGTTCTCGCGCGGCTTATGAACCGCGGAGTTGAAGGTGTAAATATGTGGTCCGAACAGCCGGCTTCCATACCGGTCGGAGAGTTTCCGGAGGCCGACGAACTCAGAAAGTCGATTGTGGAACTACCCTGTCACCAGGACTTCACAACTGAAGCCATCGAATTTATCGCCGAGGAAATACTCGCGCTGCGGGGGATTCTGTAATGCCCCAGGAGCGAAACCAGCTTTTGAAGAACACTGTCGCGCTCGCAGTAGCGCGAATACTGGAAAAAGCCAGTATGGTGTTTTTAAGCTTTTTTATCGCACGGTACCTGGGTGCAGCCGGCCTCGGAATTTACTCCGCTACAATGGTCTTCTTCGGGTTGATCTCCCTGGCGGCAGACATGGGATCGGCCACGTTTCTAGTTCGTGAGATCGCCAAAGACCGTAACCGAACCGGACCTTACCTCGTTCATCTCAGTTTCATGACGATCCTCCTCTCGTGTGTAATCATGTCCGTTTCATGGCTGCTCGTGCCGCATCTTGGGTATTCGGCCGACTTAACCGCTTGCGTGTACGTCGTGATCTGCGCAATGATTCCGGCAACACTGAAAACACTTCAAGAAGCAGTGTTTGTCGCACACGAACGGGTGGAATTCGTGACTTACTCAACTTTGGTAGCCGCAGCGATAATTGTGGGCGCTACGTATTACTTGCTGAGCCACGGTTACGGGATAGTAAGTCTGGTTCTTGTATATGCTGCCGTGCAATATGTGATCACGCTTTGCCAGTTGTTCTTGTTAAATCGCTACCTTACCCGTCTTCGGTGGAGCTTCGACCATCGCTTCGCGCTCCGAATGGTGAAGGAACTCAGGATGCTGGCGGGTTCGTCCTTGCTTGCAGCCGTGTCCTCGCGTCCCGAGGTCATGATCCTGTCATTCCTAAAAAGCGATGCCCAGATCGGCCTGTATAGTGCAGCGGTCCGGATCGTCGATATATGGCAGGTCATACCAGAAACCTACATGAGGAACGTGTTTCCTCTACTCTCGCGTTCTGAGCACGCCCGCGATCAGCGGGCGTCCGGGTTGCTACTTAGCAGATCATTCAAATACCTGCTTGCCATCGGATTACCACTGACGGTCGGCATCTTTGTCGCTGCCCGTCCGATCGTTGAATTGATCTTTGGACCCGGCTTTGAGGGAGCGGTGACAGCCCTGCGAATCATGACCTGGTACATTCCACTGGGATTTCTTCACGAGGTGCTCTGGCGCCTCTTGGTAGCGCGCAACCAGCAGCATTTACTGGTACGGGCCCAGGCGATCACTATAGTGGTGCGGATTGCTATGGGATACGTCCTGATTAGCTGGTGGGCTTCATTCGGTGCGGCCCTCGGTGCCACGCTTATCATGTTGGAGCATAATCTTCTGCTCGGGTTCTTTGTTCGACGTGATGGAACTCGGCTTGGATTATTTCGTCTTGCCTGGCGTCTGTCCTTAGCAGCTCTTGTGATGGGAGTTCTGGCCACGATGCTCGTAAGTCGGTCGGAGCTATGGGTTGTTGTGCTCGCTGCCGCAGTGTCTTACGGCACGATGGTATTCCTGCTCAAGGCCTTGTCGTCGAACGAGCTTGCATTATTCCGAACGCGATGGCAAGTGCCATCTGCGGATTAGTGTGTGGTGATGCAGCCTGTGGAAAACACAGCAATGGTTGTGAGGTCAGGCTATGAATAACGCTTCCTTAAAACAAGACTTACCGCCAGCGGAGAAGGCCGGAGGCACGAATACTCTTAATGAGACCCCGGCCAACCCCAGCAAACTTATGGCCGACATGCGTCAACTCTTGCGCCGAGTGAGTCTTGCGCAGAAGGACATGGCGCCGTGGGCCGAACTGGACATTGATGGACTGGCGCAACGCTTCCTCGAAGGCGATGTCGAACTGTGCCGGCAAGAACTCCACAACTTCGGTGCGAAACTAGCCCGGCGCAAGACGGAGTTCTATAGGGTCGTGGAAGCACTCGAGGCCCTGCTTGACCTCTACTTGAACTACCTGGCTCCAAAGCTCCGGAAACAGGCCCGTCCGGCTGTCACTGCTCTCAGGATCTACTCGCAGAGTGTCCGCATTCTCTCTGAAGGCTACTGGAAAGAATGCGTCGAGGAGCAACGTGCACTGGTAGCAGAACTGCAAGAGCGAAAACGAAACTCGCAGCATGCCGCAGCTTTCCTAAGTCGAACTTATGAACGGGAACGCCTCCGAATTTCAGAGAACCTGCATGGCCAGATTAACTCCGAGCTGATTTCTTTGAAACTCCACCTCCGGGAAACTGAGCAGGCTCTTGTGGAAGGGCGAGTATCAGATTCCATCCAGGATCTGAAAAAAGCACAGGATGGGGTGGTTGAGACACTCAGATTGACACGCAGGATGATGTTGGACCTTGGGTCTGCCACACTGCAGGAAATAGGTCTGTTCCCGGCAGCAAAGATACTCTGCCGCGAATTCTCGGCAAAAACGGGAGTCAATGTAACGATAAAGGCGAAAGATCTGCCCGCGGATATTTCGATGGACGTCCAAGTGGCACTCTATCGGACATTGCAAGGCGTGCTTAACCACTCTGGGCACACTAGAACGGGAAACATAAAGGTGGTCTTTTCCAGCACTTCCGCTTCTGACGTGGTACTTACAATCGAAAACGACGGCACGGGGTACACCGTCTCTCCGGTACCGGTGCGACACAAGCGAGTGCTTTGTATTCTTCAGGAGCGCCTGGAAGCTGTAGGAGGCGTTCTCCACGTCCAAACGCCTCCGGTCGAAGCGGACCAGCGTGCCTGCGCGATTCTCGAAGCACGCGTCCCTTTCCGCAGTTTCGAGTAGCCGCGTTACATTCCAGCTCGTCTTATCTGCGAATTAGGAGTCATCTCCCAACGGCGAAGCTTATTCAGAAGAGTCTTGTAAGAGATACCCAATTCTCTAGCGACTTGCTTTCGATTCCAGCGATTTTCTGTAAGCCGCCTGAAAACAAGAGATTTTTCGGCCTCTTCCGCAGCGGCTGCCCCGATGCTCTTCAACGAACGCTCGCCTGCACTTTTCCCCACACTCTCTTCTTCATGCTCATACGGTAGGCGAACCGCTAATCCCCCGGGCTCAGACCGGGTAATCATGGTTTCCTGCCGCCTAAGTTCCGCTATTATCGAGTTGTCATCACCAAGGATTAACAGCCGCTTGATAACATTTTCCAGCTGCCGAATGTTTCCGGGCCAGCTGTAACTAACAAAGAATTTCATTAACCTGTCGGGAATATCGAAGTCCCCGTCCTGACAGTACAAGGTGCAATGCTTTTTTATAAAGTGTCTGCACAGCGAAGGGACATCCTCCAATCGTTCTCGGAGCGGGGGGATTTCGATTCTGACGACATTCAGGCGATAGTAGAGATCCTGCCGAAACTCTCCTAATGCCACAGATGCCTCCAAAGGTTTGTTCGTAGTTGCAAGAGTTCGCGTACTGACTCGCACAGGCACGGTTCCGCCCACTCGCAAGAACTCATAGTCCTGAAGCACGTGCAGAAGTTTGGCCTGAAGGCTCGGCGGCATCTCTCCAATCTCGTCCAGCAGGAGCGATCCGCCCTCTGCTAATTCGAATTGGCCATGCTTTTTCCCATTTGCTCCAGTGAATGCGCCGCGCTCGTGGCCAAAAAGCTCAGTTTCGAGCAGGTTTGCAGGCAAAGCAGCGCAATTTACCTTTATGAATGGTCGATCGCAGTGTTTCATCTGCGAGTGGACAAAACGGGCCAGAACTTCTTTGCCAACGCCGGACTCACCAGAAATCAAAACCGGAACATCCGTATTTGCGATGCGCTTCGCAATTTCCATGATGCGGAGCATTTTTCCATTTGCCGAATTTTCGTAGACAGAAGATTCTTCTATAAGCTCACTTTTCCTTGGAGAAGACGGGTTGCGGGCGTCCGAATTGATAGCATTTCTGACCGCCTGCTCCAGATCCGCATCTTCGACGGGCTTAATCAGATAGTCCGCGGCGCCAAGTTTCATGGCCCGCACAACTGTCCTGGCCGCCGCGACGTCAGAAAGGACTAGCGTTGGTATGCGCTGGCCCTGCGTTGCCACGTGTTCCAGGATATCGAGTTCCGTCAGGTCGGGCGGCAGAAGGTCAAGAACAAGCAGTCGGGGAGCGGGACGGAGAGCCAGCCTCTGTAAAACCTGGGACCCGCTGTTCAGGCACTCCACTCGATAACTGCGGGCTCGAAAAAAGCGCTCCAGATTGCGGAGCGAAGTTGCGTCACGGCCTCCGAGCAGTACGACAATTTGACTCATGTTGACTCCAGAAAAGCGGGGTGGATATTACTTGAGGTTAGTACTTTATTGGCACTGTGTAAAGGCGAAAGTTGGTTAATTTGCACTTGTTTGTTATCCGAAAGAGGTCGGTGTGACTTCTTGGAGAAACTCCGTTGTCTATAAGTTGGACAGAGTAAAGCTGTTGGTCTGATGTATGTTGCAGTATCGGTACTCGGAAAGTCTAGTCCAGATAATGGGATGGTGAGCGATTGCCCTGACGCCGGTCTAAACCAAATGGGGTGCATTCACCTCCATGTACATCCTGCTATTCTGGGAAGTTTGAATGTCACGACAACGAGGTAAGCGTTTTGCGAGTAGTTGCCGGAGTGGATCTTGGCGGAACCGCCATCAATTACACATTAGTGAATAGCCAGGCGGAGTTTTTGATTGACGGGCTGTGTGAGCATCCCGCGCTGTCCAGGCAGGGGCCTGAAGTCTGCCTGAAGCAGATCGCGGATGGCCTGCAGATTGCCGTTGATAAGGTCGGCCTGACACTCGCCGACGTCGAAGTCGTTGGTCTGGATACACCCGGTCCAGCGAGCGCATCGGGTGTGCTCAGCGCGGAAGGCTCCACCAATTTCGTGCATCAGGATTGGGCCGGATTCGATATCCGCGAACAGCTTGCGCACAGGATCGGGAAGCCTGTCACGTACCTGAATGACGGCAATGCGGGAGCGCTCTGGGGCCACTTTACCCTCTTCGGCGCCAACAATACCGCTACCTCAATCTCGGCAATCATTGGCACCGGTCTCGGCGGCGGTGTCATTACGGACGGCCATGTCGTGAAGGGCAGGAAAGGTTTCGGCGGAGAGTTAGGCCACGTGCTGCTCCCCTATCAGAGCATCGCCGGCATCGACGGTATGAAGCCCGAATGCAACTGCGGCCGCACCGGAGACCTCGAATCGCTCTGCTCGCTCACCGCAATCGCCAAGACACTTTTGCCGTACTTCCTGCCGCGTTATCCAGGACACGATTTATGCAAGGTTGACGACATCAACAGAGCCGCAAAGCTCGTACGCGGACTCGCCGAAAAAGGTGATCCGCTATGTCTTGATGTGTTCCGGGTGCAGGCCCACGCTCTTGGTGTCTTCTTCGATGTGATGATCAACACCTTCGATCCCGACGCGCTCATTGTCGGGGGCGGCGCGCTCGAAACCGGTGAAGAATTCCAGCGCTGGTTCCTCGATGAAATTCGAAAGGGAATGCCGACGCAGCGCGCGGAGCAGTTGGAGATCCCAATCCATGTAATGCCCAATGGCGACACCGCGGGTTCGCGCGGTGCAGCCATTGAAGCACTGGCATTAGCCCGCCAGAGTGGCTTGATTTAAGACGCTTACGCCTTGGCGGCCTTCATCGCTTCGACGCGGGCCTGCATATCACGCGTGAGGTGCGGCACGACACCCAGCAGCCGTTGAATCACCATCAACTGAGCACGATGATGCATCTCGTGCTCTTTGACTGACAGCAGCATTTCGAATCGTGACTTGCTGGCCGGCATCATGCCTTGCGGATAGATCACGTGCTCAGCCAGAAACTCTTCTGTGACGCTATCGAGCAGTTGCGCGAAGCGCTCGCCTCCCACGTCCAGCAGCTCAATGATCTCTGCCTTGGAACGTATGGCATGCTCTTCGGCAATCAAAATACCCATGGCGCCGAAGTAATCAAACCCCTCAAATGTGGTGCGCTTTTCAACGAAATGAATCTGCTCCGGCAATCGCGGGAGCACAGCGACATGCGTTAGCAGTTGTGCCACTGTGCGCGTGCCCGGCGCGACCTGAAATCCGTAATGCTCCTCTGCAATTTCCCCAGCGGCGATAATCGTATTCTTGCGAACCGTACGAAAACTGGCTGCAAGCTCTTTCGATCCGTAATAAGTCATGCAGACCAGTCTAGCGCGGGGAGTTCAATCACGCCCGCATCTGGTTACCAATTCAACCGAACCGCCAGTTGCACGCGGCGCGGGCTGCGTGCGGCGGTCGGTTCCAGGAACAACGGGTCGATCTGCGTGCCTGCCGCATCAAACCTGGCCGTTGTCGAAAGGCCTGAAAACTGCGTGTGGTTCAGCGTGTTATAAGACTCCAGGCGCAACTGGGCAGTGATCCGCTCGAACAGTTTCACTTGCTTATAGACCGAGAGATCCCAGTTGTTCACGCCCGGATAGCGCAGTGTATAGACGCCGAGGTTTCCGAAGCTGCCGCGTGGTGGCCGGCCAAAGCGTTTCACGGGTTCGGCATTGGGATCGAGTACCACCATGCGCGCGTTTTCCGAAGGTGTGCCGGTAATGTCTGCTCCGTCCACCGTGGAAAACCCCGGTGTGAAGGGAGCGCCCGTTGACATGCGTCCGATTCCAGCCAGTTCCCAACCATCGCTGACTGTGCCAAGGTATCGCACGCCAAAACGCTTTGAAGGGCTGCCCAGACGCCATGAGAAGCGCGCGGAAAGGACGTGTCGCAAGTCGTACGATAACGGCCCGTAATTGCGTGAACGGGGATCGAAAAATGGGCTCACTGTCGTCGTATTCGTGCTTGCAGTGCCAAGCGCCTTCGAGTAGCTGTACGAGATACCACCCATGATCCCGCGGCTCATCCGGCGGCTAAGACTTACCAGCATCCCGTTGTAATTCGATGTCGCTCCGAACTCCACAAGATTGATGTCAGCGTAGCCAGGATAAACTCGCAAGAAGTTAGGTTGCAGCACAGTACTCGTCGTTGTTGGGTCGCGGTTCTCCGGATGCTGATCGAGGAATCTGGCGCCTACTGGTACCGGGTTGATGTTACGTTCCCAGAGAAGATGGCGCGACACCGATCCTGCGTAGGACACGTCAAGAATCATCATCCGGCCGATCTGTTGCTGCACACCGAAGCTGTAGTTGTACGTGGCGGATGTGGGAGTCTCGCCGAATAGTGAAACCATCGTACCGCCGGGCGCAAGAATGCTCTGCTTGGAGGTTGTCTGCAAGTCTTTGAGCGTGCCGAAATAGACGGTGGGCGAGTACATGATAGGCGGGTTTGGCAGCGATCGAATCGTGGCGTTTTGCGGAATTCGATCATAGAAGATACCTGCGCCTCCGCGGATGGCCGTACGGCCCCTGCCGAACGGATCCCAGGAAAATCCAATGCGCGGTGCCACTGCAAGCCACGGCTGGGTGTAAAGACTATTTCTCCCGTCCTCGCCAGGAATACGCATCCCGATCGCCGGATTACCCACGCCTGGTACATATGTGCCGATCAGCGCCTGGTTATAAGTTGTTCCAGTAAGCGGGTCGACGGCTACCTTCACGCGGTTGGCATCAAGACCGGGCCGAAGTAGCACCGGAGCCTTCGCCCTGTCGTAGCGGGCCGGATCGAATGCAGCGATCAATTTGCGGGCGTCGTAATGCGGCCCCTGGTGATAGAAGCGCAAGCCGTAATCTATTAACAAGCGCGGACGAGCGCGCCACGCGTCCTGCACATACCATTCGAGATTCGTAAACCGGAACTGACCTTCTGGTTTCGAAGTGGGCTCTGCATAACTGTAATAGACGCCAAGCAGGGCGTTGGCCCACGGGTGGTTCGTATCCAGCGGATTGAGAGAATTACGATCGAACACAAGATTTCCACGCGGTGCGATTGGAGTGTTGCGCTCTACTTTACGCGTTCGCTCAATGTACACTCCGGCCTTCAACATATGCTTGCCCGCCACCTTACTGACGTTATCTACAAAGCTGAAGATCGTGTTGGCGTTGTAGTAAGGAATCGTATTGGCCATCGAAGGGTTGGCATAGTTGGTTACCCCGGAGAACGTCATGTTAGGTATGTAGCCGTCCGGTTCGTTTGCCGGATACCACTGAGGAATGTCGATGCCCGTGCCCTTGCGCGTGAATTGCTCCTTAATCTCGGGATAGTACCAGCGCAGATTCTCGCTCACCCCGAATATAAACTCGTTGAAGGTGGTGGGTGAGATAGTGGTGGTCGTGTGCAGGACTGCTCCACGTCCCGGCTGCGCAAAAATGAATCGGCCCAACGGGAAATTGATACTGCCTGTGGGGGCCGCGCCGTAGTACGGTTTCGATTCGTCGGTGTTATTGCTCACACGAACGTACATCTGGAGATTGGCTTTCGGCGAATAATCCACTCGCGCCGTCTCTGAATGCCGCGGATAAGGCGCGCTCATCTGGGAGATATAGTTCCATTGGTAAATGCGTGAAGGCAGCGGGTCCACGAAGTTAGGAAGCGGGAAGATCTTGAGAATATTCTGGCCCACCGAATTAAGTTGCGATGCCGGAACGATGTTGCCGGGGTAAGGAGTCGCCCTGTTAGTAGCGCCAACATACGGATTGTAAACCGTGATAATCCTGGCATTGATGTCGTAGCTCTGGGAAAAGTTCCCGGAGCGCTCAAGTTCAGTGGGGACGCGCACCTGGCGCGTGCCGTAGCTGACCGTCTGACGCTGCATTTCCTGGCTCCAGAAGAAGAAAAGCTTCGATCGGTCCTTATTGAAGACGCGCGGGATGTAGATCGGTCCGCCGACGGTGTAGCTCAAGATGTTGTAGCGATACAGCGGTCGTTGTAGGCCGTTGCGGTTGTTGAAAAAATCGTTGGCTGAAAGACTTTCGTGGCGATAATACCAACCTGCGGAGCCGTGGAATTGCTTGCCACCGCCGCGCGTGATCACGCTGATTGTGCCTCCCGAATTGCGCCCGTGTTCCGCCGCATAATTCGACATCAGCACCTTGACCTCGCCCACCGAATCCATCGACGGCATGAAGTGAACCGTTCCGTTGGCGCCCGTGTCCAGGTTGCTCACTCCGTCCACCGTCATGTTTTTCGAACTGCTGCGCCCACCCAGGATGTAGATGTTCTGGATCGAGGCCGGGCTCGGGGCCTCGCGGCTATCCGATTGGTCCACAACACCGGCCAGCAAGCCCACAGCGTCGAAGAAGTCACGGCCACGCAGCGCCATACTTTCGATCTCCTGACCCGAGAGCACGCCCGCCTTTTCCGATGAGCCCAGCTGAACGGGCGCGGCCTCCGCTGTCACGGTGACGCTCTCTGCAACGTCACCAACGGAGAGGCCGATAGTGCCAAGCGAGCGTTGCTCTCCCGAGCTGAGAACAATGTTTTTCTGTTCGTATTTCTTGAACCCCTGCGACGTTACCGTGAGTGAGAACGTGCCGGCCGTGAGATCCGGGAAGGAGAAGAATCCAGTCTCGTTCGCCTTCACGTTTCGTACGAAACCGGTCTGCTCATCCGTGGCGGTTACCACCGCGCCGGGGATGACTGCATGTACGCTGTCCTGGACGGTTCCGGAAAGCGAGGACGACACATTCTGCCCGAATGCGGCGGTCAGCAGTACGAAAAGAAGAAGATAACGATACATTATTGACTCCCGGGCAGGAGTTTATCACAGACTTAGAGAGCGCAACATTCGAGAACCGTTGCGTCCGCAGTCGGCTTTCAGTATCATCCGACCGAGGTATGCAGATGACAGAGCATCACAATCGCCGCCAGTTTCTAACCGGCGCGGCGACTACCACAGCATTCACTATTGTTCCCCGGCACGTTCTTGGAGGGTCCGGATTCGTGGCTCCAAGCGACAAGATCACCCTCGCGTGCATCGGTGTCGGTACACAAGGAATTCGTGAAATGTTGCCGTGGCTCGCTGCGCCGGAGGTTCAGGTTGTATCCGTCTGTGACCCCAACAAAGAGTCCACTGGCTATCGCGACTGGTCGGCAACGGGTTTGCTGAACCAGATTCGAAAAGCGCTCGGGAAGCCAGGCTGGAGAGCCGGCAGTGATTCGGTAATTCCGGGTGGGCGCGACGTCGCCAAAGACATCGTCGACACTACGTACGGCAACACAGGCTGCACGGCCTACGCGGATTACCGCGAGTTGCTTGATAAGCAAAAGGATCTGAATGCCGTCAGCATCATGACGCCGGATCATCTTCACGGCGTCATCAGTATCGCCGCGATGAAGCAGGGCAAGCACGTGATCATGCACAAGCCCATCGCCAATCGACTCAAGGAAGCACGGCTCGTGATCGATACTGCGCGCAAAACCGGCGTGGCGACGCACTTTATGCCGTGGGGCTCAAATGGCTCAATGGGTCCGGTGCTTAGCTGGATCAATGACGGCGCAATCGGTACCTTGCGAGAGGTCCACAACTGGACCAACCGGCCCGTCTGGCCGCAATATACCGCGGTTCCCAACGATGCTCCTCCCGTGCCGCAGGGTTTCGATTGGGATCTTTGGCTCGGTCCTGAAGCCGTCCGTCCGTATCACCCCAACTACACGCACATGGTATTTCGCGGCTGGTACGATTTCGGGGGCGGCGCTCTGGCCGATATGGGCCATTACAGTCTCTGGACTGTGTTCAATGCGCTCGAACTCGGCGCGCCGACCAGCATCGAGCCGCTGTTCAGCCACACCTGCACCTTCAAGGACAACGTCTCGACAAAGGTGAAGAACGATTTCGCATTCCCTGCGGCCTCTTCGGTTCGCTTCCGCTTCCCCGCGCGCGGATCCAGGGCCGCAGTCGATCTGACCTGGTATGAAGGCGGAATGAAGCCGCCGATCCCGCCAGAACTCGATGAGGATCAGAAGGAATTTCCTGCTGAAGGCATGATGTTCGTCGGCGAAAAGGGAAAGATTCTGGCTGGCTTCCACGTGGACAGTCCGCGCCTGATTCCCGAGAAGCGAATGAAGGGTTACACGCAGTCCGCGCCCCCTGCGCGCCGTCAGCCCAACGAGCTTTCCCCAGGACTCAAACAGTGGGTTGCCGCTTGTCGTGGTGGACAGCAATCGCCCGGCAGTTTCCTGAACGCCGGCCCGCTTTCAGACGCCGTCAATCTTTACGCCGTCGCGCTGCGCACCGGGCGCAGGCTGCTCTTCGACGCGGAGAACACGCGCATTACTAACGTCCCGGATGCGAACAAATACCTGTCGCGCGAATACCGCAAGGGTTGGGAGATCTAAATGCAAACAGTTTCCAGAAGACAGTTCGTGGGCGCCAGTGCGCTCGGTCTCGGCGCGGCGCTCCAGGCCAATCCGCTCGGCATGCCTATCGGATGCCAGCTCTACCCTGTCGCAAAAATGATCGGGGAGGATTTCGAGGGCACGCTTCGTCAGCTTGCGGCCATGGGTTATCGCACGGTCGAGCTTTGTTCTCCCCCCGGCTACGAGAAATCCGGTTTCGGGTCCCTTATGAAGCTGACGGCTGCGCAGTTACGCAGCACGTTGCGTAATGCTGGGCTTGGCTGTGAAAGCAGCCACTACAACATGCGCGAGTTGAGGGAGAACCTGAATGAGAGAATCGCGTTTGCGAAAGAACTCGGATTGAAGCAGATGATTGTCGCCAGTCTCGGCGTGCGCGCAGAGGCACCGATGGCAGACTGGCAACGCACTGCGGGCGAGCTTAACCGGATCGGAGAAGCTACACAGAAGGAGGGTATCCAACTTGGCTTCCACAATCACCACGGGGAGTTCCGAGAGATTGATGGCGTACTGATTTACGACAAAATCGTCGGCGAGTTCGACCCTAAATTGGTGAAGCTACAGTTCCAGGTTGCCGTGATCAGCGCCGGCTACGAAGCTGCAACATATTTCGCGAAATACCCCGGCCGCTTCATCTCGCTGCACCTTGCCGACTGGTCCGCCACCCAAAAAGCGGCGGTACCGATAGGCGCGGGTGTCGTCGACTGGAAGAAGCTCTTCAGCGCCGCTAAGACCGGCGGGGTCAAGAACTACTTCGTGGAGATGAACCTCGACCTCATGAAGGCCAGCGTCCCGTACCTCAGGGATTTGAAGGTTTGAGATTTACCGCACTAGAAACTCGTGGACGCCGGCAGGAACAACTATCTTTCCAGCGTCCACGATTTTGGCAGGCTTCCCGTTCATGGTGATTCGTGGGGTGCTGAATCCGCTCAGCGGAAGATAGACTTCGCCGCTGCTTCCCGTTGGAATCGTGAGTTGCATCGAGAAATCGGCAGCGCTCTTTTTCCAGGAGACGTCGACATTCCCGAGCGGGGTCGGCACTGTTCCGCGAGCCCAGTCCAGTCCAGAGGGTAGTGGCAGTATGGCAACGCTCCTGGGACCGCGCCAAGCCGGTTTCGTACTTTTCGAAAAGCTAAACGTGGTGGATTGCGTCGAAAACGAAGTGCATGAAATAGGGCTGCACATTCAGCGGCGACATGGCCATGATGCGCTCGATGATCCCTTTTTGCGAATCTTTCGGCGCCAGGTCATACAGCACCTCGAGTGCATTGGCCTGTGCGCTAAATGTCTCGCTGTTGGTGTCCGCGGGGAGCCACCTGCTGGGTGCGACCGTTGTTTCGAACGGCTTGCCGTCACGATACAGACCTTTTTCCGGATTCCACAATTCGCGCTGGAACGTCGTGGCGATTTCGCCGCGCAACTGCTCATAACGTCTCGCGCGATCGGGATCGCGAGTAATCGCAGCCACACGTTTTCCATCCGCCAACCCACGCTGATAGAACGCTGTCATGTAAGCCTGGCCCATCACCGCCGGAGGATGATGGCACCCGATTCCCGCGATCGTGACCCAGTCCATGAACATGTAGTTCGGCGCTTTTGAGATCAGTCCGTTCTTCCCACGCCACGATGTGAATGTGTCGAGCAGGCCATGTACCGTGGGTGCAAGCTCCGCGACCAGGGCAACATCGGTCCTGCCGGGCCAGCCAGGGTTCGCCAAACGTGTAATAGTTCTCGATCGCTTCGATCAAGTAATCGCCCGGATCGCTGATCGGTTCCTGATGATGCGGTGAATCCAGATGGTGCGTCTGCATGCAGATCTGAGTTGCCCAGCGCGAGGCCTTCCAGATTTTGTTGAGCGCGGCATCGCTCGTTTCGAACGAACCCCGATACGAAACCGGGTACGAGACAAAGCTGGCGCGGATATCTTCGAACTCGACCGGCCCGCTCGCGTTACTCACATCAATATTCAAGACTGAGAAACTGTCCATTACCGGATATTCGTAATAGGTGATGCCATCGCGCAGCACCAGGCTGGTCATGCGGCGGTCCACTTGGAATCATCAAAACCTTTCGTGCGCCACCCGAGCGGTTCAAGCGCAGCATCGAAACGTACATGCGTGACCGGCTTGGCGTCAGCGGCGGGCGCTTTCCATTGCGCCATCGAATAGGCCTGCGCGGGGCTTGCCTTCCAGTCCGGTCCACTGACAATAACCAAGTTAGACTTACCCGGAAGACGTACTTCAGTTTCGAACAGAAATCCGGGCTTTCCAAGTGAATAGTTCGGATGTCCCTTCGTGAATACCTCGGCAGCGATTACATTCTCGCCCTTGTGGAGTAAGTGGTCAGATCGCGGACATCATAGAGCCACTGCTTGGGCGATACCAGCTGACCGTTGACGTAAAGCCGGTAGAACGGTATCCGCGCTCACACGAGCAATTACTTCACCAGGCGCTGACGCAAGCGTAACCGTCTTTCGGAAGTATCCGGTAGCCGCGTCCGCATTAGTCCAGATCCACGAGCCCCGCAACGCTTTCGGTTCGTCTTTGCGAATCACAAAGCGATAGCCGCTCACCTCGACGCCAGCACTACTTACCCGCGTGCTCATGCCCCGATTCACAACTGGTCCGCTCGGATCGGTCACATCCTGCGCAGTCAGGCAAACAACGGAACACAGCAGCAGTAACAGTGCTTGCGGAAGCTTGTACGTTCCTTTACTTTAACGCGCACTGCTATCATCGATTGCATTATGCGACGAAGAAACTTTCTCGCCGCTCCACTGGGAGCTTTACCTCTGGCGGCCGCCGCGGAAGGGCAGCGAGTGTATGCGTACGGCGACGGCATTCCACTTACTCCACTTGAATATTCGCAACTGCTCGTGCAATTGACGAGTGCGGGCGGAGTGACTGCGGACAACTATTCGCGCGGCGGAATCGTGGAGAAGCTGGAAACGCGCATGGCTGAGTTGCTGGGGAAAGAGTCGGCTGTCTGGCTTCCGACCGGGACACTGGCGAATCAACTCGCGGTGCGTTTACTGGCAGGCAATCGGCGGCGCGTGCTGGTGCAGGCCGAAAGCCACCTTTACAGGGATTGTGGCGATTGCGCGCAGACCCTGAGCGGCCTGACCCTGATTCCGCTGGCAGCCGGACGCGCCACGTTCGCGCTGAATGATGTGGAGCGCGCTGCACATGAAGCGGCGAGCGGGCGTGTAACAACGCCGATTGGAGCGATCCAGATCGAGACTCCAGTGCGGCGGCGTCAAGGCGAACGCTTCGACTTTGCGGAGATGAAGCGCATTGCGGCATGGGCTCGCGAGCACAAGGCCGGCCTGCATCTCGACGGTGCGCGTCTTTTTCTCGAGAGCGCGTACACGGGCAGGTCGCTCAAGGAATACGCGGCTCTGTTCGACACAATCTATATTTCGCTCTACAAGTATTTCAATGCGGCGAGCGGCGCGGTACTGGCCGGACCGAAGGCGCTACTGGATGACCTCTATCACACACGCCGGATGTTCGGCGGTGGATTGCCGCAAGTTTGGCCGTTCGCGGCAGTCGCGCTGCACTACCTGGATGGATTCGAGCAGCGTTTCCAGAGAGCCGTAGACGCCTCTGAGCGCGTGATCGCGGCACTTTCTAAGGACGCGAACTTCGAACTGGAACGCATCCCGAATGGGACGAACATCTTCCGAATGCGCGTGAACAGCGTGAATGCTCCCGTGTTCCGAGGCCGACTCGATGCGTCAGGCATAAGCGCCGGAGCACCAGTGGGCGAATGGTTCGCGATGCAGGTTAATGAAACCTGGGCTCGCGTCTCAGCCGACGAAATCATCGCGAGATTCCGTCGCGCGCTAGGGTGAGTACTACGCAACCTTCTTCAACGGTTTGACTCCGATGATGTCGCGAATGAAATCCACTTCTTCCTGCCGGTAGGGCTTCCCGTTCGTGCGGAAAACTTCGTGAAACCAGATCTCCGGTTCGCGATTGACGTAGGGTGCCTTCCACGAATCCCAAGGCAGATTGGTCTGCGTTTTCCCTTCCACTAAGCCCCAGTTGTAAGCCGCCACTTTGTACTTCTTGGCAATCGGAAGGCTGCCCTCAAATGTACTCTTGTTTCCGCGCGCCATGTACTCCGTACACAAAATCGGGCGATTGTAGCGCTGGAGGGAAACGATACGCTGTTCGAATCTCGCCGGTGCGTCGTAGCTGTGGAACGAAATCACATCGGACTGATCGAGCTGTATCCTTTCGATCGGCGAGAGCTTCTCATTCTTTGACCAGTCGCCGTGCCAGACGCCGCTCGTGAGCGGCTGTGTAGGCGCAGCTGCGCGCGCCCACGCAAAAGTTTTGGGCAGTAGCGCCAGAACGAGTTCCACCTTGTTTGCAGGCTCGAGCTTCCCGTAGCTGGAATCGTTCTTGTTGTCGGGTTCGTTCCACAAATCCCATGCAAGAATTCGCTGATCTTTCGCGAACGCGCCGACGACTCCCTTGACGTACGCTTCGAGGCGTTCGTGCTGCGTGGGATCCTTCAATGCATTCGCTCCAGGGCTCTGTAGCCAGCCGGAATTGTGAACACCGGGCTTTGGCGCTCGCTGCTTTCCGAGTTGCGGATTGGGATCCCAGCAGGAATCGAACAGGACGAACATCGGCTTGATCTTGTGCCGGGCGGCAATGGTGAGAAATGTATCGATACGTCTCTTGAAACCGGCCGGATCCTGCTTCCATAGCAGGTCGTGCAGGAAGACGCGCATCGTGTTCATGCCGATGCTCTCCGCCCAACCCAGTTCCATGTCGATGCGTTTCGGATCGAAGGTTTCGGCTTGCCACATCTCCAGTTCGTTAATGGCCGTGGCCGGGATGTAGTTGCCGCCTATAAGCCAGGGCTGCTTTGCATACCAGGTTTCGGCGGTCTTTTCGGACCAGCGCTGCGACTGCGCCATGGCAGCCACATTCAAGACGAGGGGGAGGAGAACGAACAGACGTTTCATAATTGCTGTTCCATTCTCTCTTAAAAAGAAACGGCCCGGCGGTCAGGCCGAGCCGTTCTTCGCGCGGGGCGTTGTAGCGGTTAGAAAATCAGCTTCAATCCCAATTGCAGAATGCGCGGGTCACGCGCGGAGTTGATGGTCGCAAACGTAGCGCTACGGTTCAGGCCATCAGTGCCCGGCGTAAAGCTGGCATTCACGAGTCCCAGATTCGTGTGATTTGGGAAGTTAAACATCTCGAAGCGGAACTGCATTCTGAGACGTTCAACAATCGCGGTGTCTTTGATTACCGAGAGGTCGAAGTTGACCGTGCCCGGATTGCGGACATCCGGCAGAACGCGGCCTACGTTGCCGTACGTGAAGTTTGGCGGATTCACGAATTGCGTCGTGTCGAACCATCGTTCCGCCGTACGGGTGTCTAGCTTGGCGCTCCTGCCAGTGGAGTTTGGACGGTCAGCAAGGAAGTTGCTGGCGCCCCTGATTTGTACCGGGATACCAGTCTGAATCGTAGCGATGGTATTGAGCTGCCAGCCGCCGATCAGCTTATTAACGGCTCCGCTCTGGGCACTCCAATGCTTTCCTTGGCCGAACGGCAACTCGAATACGCCGCTGATTACCAGTCTTTGCGAGACATCGGTTGGATCAAGCGAACGTTCGGCCCTGCGATCGAATTTTCCGTTCTGGTAGCCAACTGTGCCGACCTGCTCGACAGGTCCGAAGTTGATCGGGGTGACGACGCTATTGCTGATCAGTTTTCCATTGGTGTACGAGCCGAGAATCGCTATGCCCTTTGACAGGCGTTTCTCCACACTCAACAGGAAAGCGTGATAGGTCGAAGAGCCGAGATGCGGATTCCTGACATTGATGCTGGTGTAGTACGGAAACGGCAGTAATGACTGCTGGCGACTGATCGTCGCACCCCCAAGTGACCCGGTAACCTTGCCGGCATAAGGATTGGGAACCTGATCCTGCAGCGCGAGCCCGAGGGACAGATATTGGGGGTCGAGCTGATTGAAGTTGTACGCGCCGGCGATCAGATGGTCCGCTTTGTTTGCCGAGTAGGCGGCATCGATCACGATCTGGCCGGGTAGTTGCTTCTGTAGCGAAAAGCTCCATTGCTGCGATCTGGGAACCTTGTTGTCTGAGGGCTGGTCCCAACTGACACCCTGGCCCAGAAACGCGCTCGGGCCAAGGGCGGGGCCGAGTGGTTGGATGAATGGCGAAGGCAAACCGTTTCTGAACTGAAACGCAGGCAGGTTGGTGTTGCCACCCGGCGGGTTATAGGCGGTGGCCGTATTCGCGAACCCAGCTGTGTTGCCGAAGAAGTCGCGGTAGAACGTAGTCGGGTAGAAGATCGCGTAGCCACCCCGAACTACGGTCCTCCCGACTCCGGTGATGTCGTAGGCGAAACCGATGCGCGGCGAGAAACTGGTGTACACCGGATCCCACACGGAGCGGCCGTAATCCTTCCCGGCATACTCAATGCGTCCCAACAATCCGGTTTCGGGATTTGTTGCAGATGGATTGAAGTTCGAAAGGCCGTTGTGGCGCTCCACCGGCCACTGCTGATAATCCCAACGAAGGCCGAGGTTGATGTTCAATCGGCGTGTGATCTTCCAGTCGTCCTGCGCAAACAGGCTGGTGGAGTAGGCGTGTTCGGATTCGCCGCCGTATGCCGTAAACGTCGCGCTCGAAACCGACCCCAGCAGGAACTGAGCGAAGCCGCTGCCGGTGCCGCTCTGACTCTGCGGATTACCGGTCAAGCTGCCCGGGAAACTAAACGAACCGGAAGGCACCTCGCGCTGGTAATTGTTGGCGCGCTGCAGGCGGTGATCGACTCCGAATTTGAGCGAATGTGCTCCGCGAATCACGCTGACCATATCGAAAAACTGCCACGTCTGATTGCCGCGCAACCCAACAGAAAAAGCGCCCGGGTCAGGCACGCCGCCGATGCTGACGCGTGGCAATGTGTAGTTTGGCACGCTCGCAGGTAAACCCAGCTTCTGCGGCCAGTCTTGGCCATAACTGTAAGCCTGGAATGGAAAATACTGACGCGCGATGCTCGAGCGGAATTCATTCAGTACGGTCGGTGTGAAAGTATGTGTGTCCGTGATCACGGCATTGTGATTGACGTAATTGTCCAGACGGTTACGCATGTTCGGATCCGGGTAGGCCGAAAAGTAGCCGTTGTCGTTGAAGTGCTTGTAGTAGCTGTAACGCAATGAGAGCCCGTTCTTGTCGCCGAAGCGATGGTCGCCCTTCGTGCTCCACTGGCGCATGTTGCGCACTTCGCTAACCTGCCCGATCCAGTTGTTGCTTTGGGTGAATGCGTTGGACGGCGTGCGGTTCGGCAAGGGGTAGAACTGCAGCATGTTCAGCGACACCGGATCCAGGCGGTTGGTCGGAATGCTGTTACCTGAGAACTGTTGCCGAATAAATCCCGAACCGTTCGGATTCGCAACCGTGGTGTTCGGATCATAAATGGGAATCAGGTTGCCGTTGGCATCGCGCAATTGAGAGAAATCCCCTCTACGCTGAAGCTCAGTCGGAACCGACAGGATATTGGACTGGGAATGCGAGAAGCGCCACTCCTCGTAATTGAAGAAGAAGAATGTGCGGTCCTTGCCATTGTAGATTTTCGGAATGTAGATGGGCGCTCCGAATGAACCGCCAAACTGGTTATACCGGAACGGCTCCTTAGATACGGTGAAAGCTCGCCGGGCATCGAGGGCGTCGTTGCGGAAGAATTCGTAAAGCGTTCCGTGCGGACTGTTGGTACCGGACTTCGTCACCATGTTGATGACACCGCCCGCCGTGAAGCCGAACTCGGCCGACATCACGCTGGATTGCACCTTGAATTCCTGAATCGCATCGACAGTTGGGTTCACGTTCAGGTCTGCAAGATACGCGTTATTATTGTTGCCGCCATCGACGACAAGGCTGTTAAGCGCGCTTGGACCGCCGTTAATGCTGACGGCAGACAGCTGAATCCCGCGGTCAGCAAAACCCGAGTTCGTAGGGCCGCCCTGCGATTTCACACCCGGTGTGAGCAGGACGAGCGCGAGCACATTGCGTCCGTTCAACGGAAGATCGTTGATGCGGCGGTTTTCGACCACCTTCCCGACCGTGGCGTTCGCGGCATCCACGAGCGGAGCTTCACCAATGACTTCAATGGATTCAGCCGTCGCACCGACTTCCAGCCGGAAGTCTACCTCGGCGTGCTGATCGACTTGCAGCGTCACACCGCTGCGGACTGCTTTCTTGAAGCCCTGTTTTTCAGCAGTGAGCGTGTACGAACCGACCGGCAGGGCCGGGGCGGTGTAATTGCCTAAGTCATTCGCCACCGTTGGAAACGAGGCGTTGGTGGCTGTGTTTACGATGCTGATGGTGACGGACGGTACAGCGGCACCGCTGGAATCGGTGACGACTCCGGAAATCGTTCCGCGGCCCTGCTGCCCGTACGCGATTACGACAGAGAGTACAGCGAGAAGTGTAGCGAGACCTGACCTGGACATATTCAGTTCCCCTTTTCTCGAACGTTATACCGCACGCTCGTGCGTGTCAAGCGTAGGGTTTAGTTCCAGTACTCTCGTCGCAGACGCCCCAGCAGTGCCCGCATGCGGTCACGTTCGGCCACGCTGGATTGTGCCAGGTTTTTAAGTTCGGCGGGGTCGGACTTTAGATCGTACAGCTCTTCGAAGACGAGCCGTTTCTGTTCCTTGAGATCAAAGGTTTGAATATACTTCCAGCGGTCGTCGCGCACCGCCACCAGCGGCCATGAACCGAGCGTGGGATCGAGCGCTTCATACAGCACTGCCGTTCTCCACGCTGCATGCGGATTTTCTTGAGGCCGTAGGGAGCGCCCATGCATTGGCGCGGACGGTGCGATGCCGGCGTAGTCCAGGAGCGTCGGAGCGATGTCCACGTTGAGTATCTGCCGGGTGTCCACACGCGGAGCAAGCCCGGGAGCGGCGAGTAAGAATGGTACCCGTATTGATTCCTCGTAGGGAAGTACTTTGCTGCTGAACCCGTGTTCGCCAAGGAACCAGCCGTTGTCGCCCATTAATACGACGACAGTGTTATCCCATAGCCGGAGACGATCCAAGGTGTCGAACACGCGTCCCAGCGAGCGGTCGAGATCCGTAATGCAGGCGTAGTACTGGCGGATGTGATTGGCCAGCCCAACTTCACGATCGTAGCCGAACTCGCGGCCGCGCTCGCTATGCCTTCCCGTCTTCAGGTAAGCCGGCTTTCCGTCGAGCGAGTCGCGCCAATTGCGCGGCATGGGAATCCGCACCTGCTCGTAAGCTGCCGCAGTCCCCGGCCTCGGCACCCAACGATCGTGATTGTCCATGTGGGGCAATTGCGTGCACAGGTTTAAGAAGAAGGGTTGGTCTTTGGCGGCTGCCGCTTCAATGAAATCCACGGCCTTGGCCGAGAGGTAGTCTTCGATGAAACCGCGTGCGACCGTTTGTTTGCCGTTCTCAATTACTCCGCGGTCAGTGTGCGAGCCATTGGAGATAAAGTGAATGTCGTGTTCGAAGCCGGCTGCACTTGGCGTGGCGGGCGGGTCGAGATGCCACTTGCCAATGAAGCTCGTGTTGTAACCCGCCTGGCGTAACGCCGGCGCGATGGTGGTCTGACCGGGCCGCAATCCGCCGCCGAGGCCCGTCACTCCATTGACAGAGCCGTACAACCCGGTGAGGCAGGCCGCCCGGCTGGCGCTGCAAACGGAAGTGGAGACGAACGAATTAGTGAAGCGCACCGCGCGCGTGCCGAGACGGTCGAGATTCGGCGTGCGAATGCGCGAGTTTCCCAGACACCCAAGCGCGTCATAGCGTTGGTCGTCGGTGAGAAGGAAGAGCAGGTTGGGGCGACGGGCTTGTCCACTGCCGATAACTGGCGCCAAACTTCCTGCCGCTGTTCTGAGCCAATCTCGGCGTGTCATAAAGATCCTACTCGCGTGGGATAGCAAGCTACTGCCATCCCACGCGTGGTTAAGTTACATTAAAAAATCAGCTTCAACCCCAATTGCAGAATGCGGGGGTCGCGGGCTGTGGTGATTGTTCCAAAGGTTGCGCTTCGGTTTAACCCGTCGGTACCCGGGGAAAAACTGCCATTCACCAGACCGAGATTGGTGTGGTTGATGAAGTTAAACGCCTCAAAGCGGAACTGCAGCTTGAGTCGCTCGCGGAGGACGGTATCTTTCACTACAGATAGGTCGAAGTTGAGCACGCCGGGTTGGCGGACGTCAGAAAGCACGCGGCCGACGTTGCCATACGTGAAGTTCGGCGGATTGACGAACTGAGTGGTGTCGAACCAGCGTTCCGCACTGCGATTATCAAGCTTGGCACTCTTGCCGGTTGAGTTCGGACGGTCTGCAAGGAAGTTGCTGGCGCCCCGGATGATAACCGGGTTGCCGCCCTGAATGGTACCGATGAGGTTGAGTTGCCAACCTCCGATCACTTTGTTAGCTGCGCGGTTGCCGGCGGCAAAGCGCTTGCCTTGACCGAAGGGCAATTCGTAAACGCCGCTGAATGAGAGACGCTGTGAAACATCGGTCGGGTCGACCGCTCGCTCAGCAGCGCGATTATACGAATTCTGATAGCCGATCGTGCCCACCTGTTCTACCGGTCCGAAGTTGATTCCAGAGACGACGCTATCGCTGATCATCTTGGCGTTGGTGTAGGAGCCCAGAATCGCGAGACCCTTTGCCAATCGCTTCTCAATGCTCAGCAGGAAAGCGTGATAGATGGACGACCCCAGGTGAGGGTTGCGGACGGTGATGCCGGTGTAATACGGATAAGGCAGCAGCGATTGCGAGCGGCTGATTGTGGCGCCTCCCAGAGAGCCGGTGACGACGCCCGCATACGGGTTTGGCACCTGATCCTGCAGGGCCAGGCCGAGCGATTGATACTTCGGGTCAAGCTGATTGAAGGCGTAACCGCCGGCCATCAGGTGTGTTCCCCTGTTCGCGGAGTAGGCGGCATCGATCAGCCAGTCGCCAGGCAGTTGCTTCTGGATTCCGATGTTCCACTGCTGCGACATTGGTGTCACGTTGTCGGTGGGCTGGTCCCAATTCACGCCCTGACCAAGAAATGCGCTGGGTCCGAGCTTGGCGCCGAGTGGTTGGATATAGGGAGTCGGAAGGCCGTTTTTGAACTGGAACGCCGGTAGATTGCTGTTGCCGGACGGCGGGTTGTAAGCAGTCGCTGTGTTGGCAAAACCGGCGGTATTGCCGAAAAATGAGCTATGCATAGTCGTCGGATAGAAGATGGAGTAGCCGCCGCGTAACACGCTGCGACCGTTTCCGCTGAGATCATAAGCGAAGCCGATGCGCGGTGAAAGGTTCGTGTACACAGGCTCAAGCTGCGAGCGTCCGTAGTTGACGCCGGCATATTCAATGCGTCCGAGCAGGCCGTTTAGCGGATTCTTCGCAAACGGATTGAAGTTGGAGAGGCCGTTGTGCCGTTCGCGAGGCCATTGCTGGTAGTCCCAGCGAAGTCCCAGGTTGATATTCAGGCGCCGGCTGATCTTCCAGTCATCTTGGACGAACAGACTGGTGGAGAAAGCGTGCTCGGACTCTCCGCCGTAGGCTGTCAGAGACGCGGAGCTAACAGAACCCAGCAGGAACTGAGCGAAGCCATTGCCGGTACCTGCGGGACTCTGCGGATTGTTCGTGAGACCTCCACCGAAGCTGAACGATCCCGAAGGCACCTCGCGCTGGTAGTTGTTCGCGCGCTGAATGCGGTGGTCGATGCCGGCCTTCAACGTGTGTCCGCTGCGTATCACGGTCAGCATGTCGAAGAACTGCCAGGTGTGATTGCCTCTCAGACCCACCGTGAAAGCTCCGGGATCCGGAAGTCCGCTGATGCTAACGCGGGGCAGCGTGTTGTCCGGAATGCTTGAGGGCAGACCGAGCTTGGTTACCCAGCCTTGGCCGTAGCTGTACGCCTGGAACGGAAAATACTGACGCGCGATGCTGCTCCGGAACTCGTTCAACACTGTGGGCGCGAATGTGTGAGTGTCGGTCATCACAGCATTGTGATTCGTGTAGCGGTCCAGACGGTTGCGCATATTCGGATCCGGGTAAGCCGAGAAGTACCCGTTGTCGTTGAAGTGTTTGTAGAAGCTATAGCGCAGCTGGAAGTTGTTCTTGTCGCTGAAACGATGATCGCCCTTAGCCGTGACCTGACTCATGTTGCGTACTTCGCTCACCTGCCCGATCCAGTTGTTGGATTGCGTAAAGGCATTTGACGGAGCGCGATTTGCGGCGGGGTAGAATTGCAGCATGTTGAGCGAGACGGAGTCGAAGCGCGCCTGCGGAATTACGTTCCCGGGGAAAATGTCGCGCACGAAACCGGAGCCGTTGGGATTTGCCCGCGTTGTGTTCGGATCGTAGATCGTAACCAGATTGCCGTTCACGTCACGGAGCTGTGAGAAGTTTCCGGCTCGCTGCAGGTCAGTTGGAACGGTGAGGATGTTCGACTGGTTGTGGCTATACTTCCACTGCTCGAAATTGAAGAAGAAAAATGAGCGGTTCTTGCCGTTGTAGACCTTGGGGACGTAAACGGGTCCGCCAACCGATCCACCGTACTGGTTATAGCGGAACGGCTCTTTGCTTACCGTGAAGGCGCGGCGCGCATCGAGGACGTCGTTGCGGAAAAACTCGTACGCGGTACCGTGAACAGTGTTGGTCCCGGATTTGGTTACCATGTTGACCACGCCGCCGGCGGTAAAACCGAACTCGGCCGACATGACGTTCGACTGCACCTTGAACTCCTGCACGGCATCCACAGTGGGGTTGACGTTCAGGTCGGCGGCGAAAGCATTGTTGTTGTTGCCGCCATCCAGCACCAGGCTGTTAAAAGAGCTTGGCCCGCCGTTAATACTGACAGAGGAAAGCTGAATGCCGCGGTCTGCGAACCCGGAGTTTGTGGGCCCACCCTGCGACTTCACGCCGGGCGTGAGCAGTACGAGTGCCAGCACATTGCGCCCGTTCAAGGGCAGATCATTGATTCGGCGGTTCTCAACCACCTTGCCGATTGTGGCGCTGGCGGAATCGACAAGTGCGGCTTCCCCGACAACCTCGATGGATTCGGCTGTTGCACCAACTTCGAGTCGAAAATCAATTTGGGAGTGTTGATCGACCTGCAGCGTAACGCCGCTGCGGACAGCCTTCTTGAAGCCCTGCTTTTCCGCACTGAGCGTGTAGGAACCAACCGGTAGTGCCGGAGCGGTGTAGTTACCCACCTCATTCGCAACCGTCGGGAATGAGGCATTGGTGGCTGTGTTGACGATGCTGATGGCAACAGAAGGTACAGCTGCCCCAGTGGAATCGGTGACGACTCCGGAAATTGTGCCGCGACCCTGCTGGCCGGACATCGACACCGCGCAAAGTGCGGTGAGTAATGTTGCGAGACCTAACCTGGACATATTTTCAGTAACCCCTCTTGACGGACGTGGTACTACGATACCGCACGCGTCGGATGTGAAGCGTACCCGGGCGCAATCACTTGTTAAATTTACTGCTCGATCCAAAACTCAATTGCGAGATCCGGAAGCTCCGGACTCAGCTGACGCGATTTTGACTTACCCAGTGCGAGATTTGCGTCAGCGGGCGTGTAGCGGTAACCCTGGAACGTCTTTTCCTGGCCCAGATCAATGCGGAAGCGGAACGGCTTGCCGGAGCGATTTGTCAGCGCGAAGCCGAGTTTTCCTTGCGGCGATTTCCAGGCGAGAATTCGATTATCCAGCCGCGTTTCATCCTCGTCAACTTGATAGCGAACCGAATCCCACGGCATGTATTTCAGGAAACCTGCCAGCGAGTGCCAGTTTTTTTTGTTGTATTCCCAGTGGCCCTTCTTAATCGTGTCGAATTTCGAGAAATCATTATCGTCTTCCGGACGCCAGAACCCGAGCGCGTAGCCGGACGCTTCCAGGTTGTACGTGGGCTTGAGCGCGTGCAGCCAATACCATGTGGGCGAGTTTTCAAAAACGAACCAGTTCATCACCGACTGTGCAGTATTGATGAAGCGCTTGTCAGTGGCGACTCCGGTGAGGTACTCGAACTCGTTGTTGAACACCAGCTTGCCTTCAGCGCCACTGTTAAACATGTCCCGATTCTGAATCAGTTCGTTGGAATCATGGCCGATACGGTGCCAGGTCCAGGCGTCGATGGTTTTGAGAAGCTCTGGATCCTTGCGAATCAATTTTGAACCCTCGGTGGCTTGGCCGCCCCAACTGTCGGCGTGGATCAGCACCTTCGGAAACGCCTGGCGAATTTTCGGCGCAACGACTTTCATGGTCTTGTAATATTGGGGTCCGTCGTAGCTGCATGTTGAGTACTTCCCATGAGCAGTCGGCGGTTCGTTCTGCAACCCCCACTGCACTACCTTGAGTCCGTGCTTCTGCAGATATTTCACATCAGCCACAAGTGCATTGCCGAACTCATTCAGGAACTCAGGATCAAAGCGCTTGAGCGTGCCTTTTTGATAGTTGTCGGTGCTTTTCCAGTAGGGCGTAGGCGACCAGTATTCCGGCGCGAATCCTTCAATGCCAGAGGCGTCCGCCATCGCCTTCAGATCTTTCATCTGGCCGGGATAGCGTTCGATGACGTGCTTCTTTTCGGCGTCGAGACCACGCAAATACAGGCCCATCGCGAGTCGGCAGTAGCGAAAGCCCTTCAGCATGTCTTTGTAGAAGCGCTGGCGTTCCGACAGAACAAGGTCATGCGGGACAGCGACGACTTTGTCCGGCAAGCCAAGGTTCTCGGAGCCGATGCTGTCGCTCTGAATCTCGAAGCCCAATCCCCAGATAGTTTGCTTCGGCGAGTCAAGCCGGAGCTTATAGCGGCCCTCGTTCGTCTGCGCGGAAACGAGTGCAGCGGCAAAACAAGACAGCAAAATGAGTCTATGCATAACAGCGAACCTCGTAGATGGCGGCCGAAAGGTCGCCGTTAGTGGCGTCGATCGTGACGCGGAGTTTTTTGGTGCGAAGGGAAGCAAAGCTGTGTTTGCGCTGGCGCTGGTAGTTGTCCGCAGTGCGAACGACTTCGTGCCATAGCCCGTCAATCCACGCGGAAATCGTGTAATCGCGAGCGCACTGCGGATCGCGATAGAAGGGTGCATACGCGTGATACTCGCGAATCAGGTGTCCGGGGAAAGTCAGTTCGATCTGGCTGATCTGCTTCGGCTCCGTCCAATCGAGTTCAAGATATTGCGGGAACGCTTGCTCCGGATTCGATCGCCACAGATTTGTAAAGTGATGTGGACGGGATTCCCCGCTCAGCACGTTGGCAGGTCCGTAACAGGCCTGCGCAGGGTTCACACGAAAGCTCATGGTGAGGCCCTGTCCGTAACGGCGCATTCTGCCGGGAGCGAATTCAAAAGCGGAAACGTGACCCGGTTCGATGGCTCCGGCAATTTGCCAGGCGACACTTGCGTTCGCAAGCAGATCCAGCCGAACCCAGCGGCCCGGCGTCAATCCGGTCATGTTGAGTTCCCACGGAATCCAGTGCTGGCTTCCCGGTGGCACTGTCAGCGTTGTCGCTGCGAGCGGCTCCTGATCGGAACGGTAGTCCCAAATGTGATCGACCGCGACCAGGCACGCTTCGATAGTCTGCGTTTCAGGACTGTCATTCGAGATGCAGACGGAGATTTCGCGCAACGAATCCGAGCCGATCGCAATCCACTGTCCCCTGCGCTGGGTAAGATATTCCGAGACCGGACGTGCCTGATCCTGCCAGATGCTCAGACCTTCATGAAAACCCTTGCTCTGAGGACACGTGCCGCGCATCAGCGCTTCACTGCTGGCCGCGCACGTGGCACTGTGAGCGAGATCGAGCGCATCGGCGTTTCGGTAATTCGGCAGAAAACAGCCATCACGCAGCAACTTCTGTTGAACGCTGCGAATCGCGCGCGCCGGTACATCCGCAATCGCGAGA
Source organism: Bryobacteraceae bacterium (assembly GCA_963793625.1). Classification (GTDB taxonomy): domain Bacteria; phylum Acidobacteriota; class Terriglobia; order Bryobacterales; family Bryobacteraceae. Next base: position 265,187 of record CAWCAT010000005.1, read on the forward strand.
TCTTCAGCAATTGCCACCGCGGCAGCAGTGCCGGCCGCCTGCCCCATGAGCGCTGTAGTAGCCATCACTCGCACAGTCGCAAGTGCGGCGTGCGTCGCGCTCGCGTTGCGCCCGGCCATCATCAGGTTGTCCAGATCTTTCGCGATCAGCATGCGAAGTGGAATCCCGTACGGACCGCAATAGCTCTTGACCGCGTAACTGCTGGTCTCCGTGTAGCCTTCAGCGCTGGCAGGTTCACTGCTTCCGGCGAGCAAGCCGCCGGGTGTATGCGCGTCAACGAACCAACCGCCGAATGCGACTTCATCATCAAAGACGGTGCGGTTCTGTGGATCGTGCTCGGTCATTAGATAGCGACCCATGATCCGGCGGCTCTCGCGCTTGCCGGGCACCTGGCCGATCCAATCAAGCGCGTAATTCGCAGCCTTCTCTTTGGTCTTCGGATCGCGATTCTTGATCCAGTCCCACACGCCGAGAGCGTGCCGGGTCAGTTCGTGCCGGATGTCTTCGGCTTCGTGAATTGTATTCCACGGCACACCGATTTCCAACCACCAAAAACCGCCGCGCATATCTTTGGGATGGCGGCCCTGATCGTAGAAGAAACTCGCATCCTCATACTTCACGGCCCAATCGGGCGCGCGGAACGGCACAGGACGGCCACAGTCGCGCGTCTTGAAATGGATGGAGTTGCCCATCACGTCGCCGCTGGCGACTTCGGGAGCGTGCGGTTCGTTGAATTCGTCGCGGCCCTCGGTGCCCATGCGCCACTCGCAACCGGCTTCCGCCGCGACGACCCCGTCGCCGGTGCAGTCGATGAAAATGCGGCCTTCGATTGTGAGATCGACTTCAGCATTCGCGACACGGCACGTCACTGATTTCAGATTGCGAGCGTCGCTTTTGGTAACGCTGCTGATTGCCGTGTTCACATGGAACGACAGGTTAGGCGTCGCCATCGCCATTTCATACAAGGTCAGATCCCAGACGCTGTTGGTCCACCCGTTCTCAAAGATTGTTTCGTGATTCCGCGAACGCTCTTCAATCAGCAGTTCAGAAATAATGCCGGTTTCACGCGCATAGGCGTGGAACGCAGCCGCGCCGTGCGGTGTAACCCGGACCTCTGAGGAACTGTTGCCGCCGAAGACCGGTCGGTCCTGGATAAGACATGTGCGGACGCCGTGGCGGGCGGCAGCGACGGCTGCGCAGAATCCCGCAAGGCCTCCGCCGCAGACGACCACGTCGTACGATTCGTGTTGCTGTTTCATCATTCTTTCTCTCTCGTTCGAGGCAGGTTCCGGAACAGGAACCAGAACGCCGCTGGATGCAGGAAGCTCATCGCGACGAACAAGGGACTGTAGGAGTAGTGCGTGATTACCCAACCGATAATGCCCGCGGACAGGAATCCGCCGAGCGAACTGCCCGCGCCGACTGCACCTTGAATCGAGCCAATTTCGGAGGTTGCGAACAGGTCAATTGGCAGCGTGGTGGAATTCGTCATCCATGCCATATGCGCAAGTGCAAACAGGCTGGCGGCGAGCAGCGGATACGCCAGGCCGGGCAGCAACGGCATCGCGCAACTGAAGGCGAGCAGTACTGCCGCGCCTCCCATGACACGCAGACGCGCGGCAACTGGCGTGACTCCGTGACGAATCCAGTAACCGCTAAGCCAGCCGCCCAGCAGGCACCCAATGTCCGCCGACACGAACACAATCCACAGGGTTTTTCCCACATCCGCAAGCGTGAAGCCGCGCACGTCCTGCAGGTACTTCGGAAACCAGAACAGGTAGAAGAACCAGAGCGGATCCGTGATCATGCGGCTCAGCAGCACCACCCACATGGGCCGCGATGAGAAGACTCGTTTCCAGCCGGCGGCGCGGGGCTGCGATTCTTTTGCGGCCAGAACACCCTCGCGTTGCAGGAACTCGCGCTCGGATGCAGAGAGCAGTGGGTGCTCGGATGGTTTGCGATAGAGCCAGGCCCAAAGCACAGTTAAGGCGATACCGAGCAGTCCGGTGAAAATGAACGCGGAACGCCAACCGTAGCGCAGCGTGATAAACGCGACCAGTGGGGCGGCTATGGCGGCCCCCAGGGTTCCGCCCATGCTGTACATCCCGACCGCGATGCCTTTCTCGCGCGCGGGGAACCATTCGGAGACGGCCTTCGCTGCTGCCGTGAAATTGCCCGGCTCGCCGATTCCGAGCAGACTGCGCACGAAGCCGAGCGAGACAACACCGGAGACGAAGCCCGTCAGCAGGTTTGCGACCGACCACCAGAGAATGAACAACGACTCGGCTAATCGAGTGCCGAGCCTGTCCACGAGCCGCCCCGACAGCAGGTACATGATCGTGTAGAAAAACAGAAAGCACTGCACCACTGTTGCGTAACCGGAGTCGCTGATGCCCAGTTCTTTTTGGATAGTTGGTGCGAGGATCGAGAGCGCCTGGCGATCAATGTAGTTCAGGACAGAAGCCAGTACGAGCAGTCCAGCGAGGATCCAGCGCAAGGGCAGGCGAACCTGCTGTCGTGCGGCGTCATGGCTGGCAGTCGAAATCATCGGCGCTACCTTGCGCAAAAACATCGCCAGCGCAAGACTGGGGCGCCAGAGACTAGTTAATGGTTTAACATGCTTTTCTGGATTTTGTCAAACAGATTCGCGTTCGATGAGCTCACTAGGCAGCAGAATGCGCTGAGGAACACGATTTTGCCCGCCGAGTGAGTTTACGAGAAGTTCCGCGGCACGCCCGCCCATCTCAAAAGTGGGCAGTCGAAGTGTGGTTAGCCGCGGAGTGAGATAGCGGTTTGAGATGAAATCACCGCGCCCGAGAATCGCAACATCCTGCGGGATTCGCAGATTTGCATCACGCAGGAATTCGTATAGGTTTGGCGCCATCTGGGCATCGGAACAAAAGATTGCGGTTGGGCGTTCTTTGAGGCGGAACCAGGCCAGCGCGGCCTTGCGCGTCGTGTCGCTGTCGAATTCGCCAAACGCGGAGAGCGCCGGGTCCCAACGGACATCACGATCTCGCAGGGCCTTCTGAAAGCCTTCCGCGAGGGGAACGCGCATTGGCGAACGGCGGGCTCCGTCCAAAAGCGCGATCCGGCGGTGGCCCTTGTCGAGGAGGTACGCGCCCGCGGCATAACCAATCTGCCGGTCATCAACGCCTACGTAGTTAATCGCGGAGTGGCCGTAATAGGCGTTCACCATGACGAACGGGATTTCCGCGGTGCTAACTTCCTGGATGGTCGCATCCATATCAGCGTCCGTGCACATTCGCGTATTGATGAAGATGAGTCCGTCGACGAACTTGCTCCGAAGAATCTGGCTCCGCGTGATTTTCCCGCTTTTGGCGCTATGCGAGAAAATCATCAGATGATAGTTGCGCTCCATCAGGCAACTCTGAATTCCGGACAGAACTTCTGCGATGAAGTAGTTGAAAAAGATCGGATCGCGCAGCGGAACAACCAGACCCAGAATGCGCGTACTGCCCTGGATAAGGGCCTTCGCCAAGCCATTGGGTGCATATCCCAGGCGCTTGGCCACGCGCAGGATTTCTTTCTTTTTGTCCTGACCAACCCGGTTTGTATGCGGATCGTTGAGGACGAGCGAAACCGCCGCCGTGGACACCTTCGCCTCGCGGGCGACATCTACAATCGTGGGCACTGATACTCTGACTCCGTTACCAACCTATCACGGTCTAGTTAATCTGTTAACTATCGGTTAGGCTGGTAGGCATGCAGCGTCGCACTTTTCTGCTCTCGGCCGTTGGGGCTGCTATGCCGCAGATGGCTTCTGTGATGACAGTGCGCGGGCCTGTTACACCTGCCGCACTTGGCTTGATGCTTCCTCACGAGCATCTCTTCTCGAACTTCGGAGAGGAACCGGCAGAGCCGGCAGTGTACGACAAGAACGCGCTGCTCGCAGCGGTACTGCCATATGCGGGGTCAGTGAAGAAGCTCGGTTGCGCGACTATCGCAGATGCCACCACGGCATACTTCGGCCGCGAACCGGAATTGCTCCGCAATATATCGACGAAAACCGGAATTCACGTTCTCACGAACACCGGCTATTATGCCGCAGCCAGTGATCGCTACGTTCCCAAACACGCTTTCGCGGAATCGGCGGATCAACTTGCCGCTCGCTGGTTGAAAGAATTTCGGGACGGAATCGGAAGCACGGGAATCAAGCCTGGGTTTATCAAACTCGGCGTTGATGCCGGACCGTTATCAGAAATCGATCGAAAGCTGGTGAGTGCCGGGGCGCGTACCCACAAGCAAAGCGGGTTGACGATTGCGGTCCACACCGGAGATAACGCGATCGGCGCGATGGAACAACTTGCAATTCTGAAAGCCGAAGACGTTTCCCCAGAGGCCTGGATCTGGGTACACGCGCATAGTTGTAGAGATTCCGACGCCCTCAAGACTGCGGCAGCGCAAGGGGCCTGGATCAGCCTCGACGGACTCGGTGCAGATACGCTGGATCGGCACATGGAGTGCATTCGGCTGATGCAGAACTGGGGACGCTTGAAACAGGTTTTGTTATCGCATGACGGTAACAGCTTCCGGGCTGGCGGCAAGCGTCCCATGAAGGCGTACTCAGCGCTGTTCACTGATTTCGTACCGATGCTCCGCAAGAACGGCTTCACGGACGCACGGATTCGCGAGATGACAGGCGACAATCCGGCGCGCGCTTACACAATCAAAGTGAGGCAGTCATGAACGGGGACACATCCATAACACGAAAGTCATTTCTTTCAGCAATTCTCGGAGCACCGGCTTTGTTACGAGCATCCGCACTGAATGGCGAGATTGGCATCGGACACATTGGCACAGGCACGCGCGGCGGAGACCTGGTAAGAGACGTCAGGAAATGCACGGGCGCGAAGATCGTCGCAATCTGCGATGTTTATAAGCCGCACATCGAAAAGGCGGTGCAATATTCACGTCCGCGAGCGCCGCAAGCCAAAATGCAATGAAGACGAGGCCTTCATCGAAGCCGTCACGTTCATCATGTCGGCGCAGGCCTACAGGGAAAAGCGTCTGGTACGCTGGGACCGGCAGAAGCAGGAAATCGTTTAACCGCGCGTTTCCGGCCCTAAGTTCGCGACCAACGACACCGCGCCTTTCGGCACGTCCGGCCCAGTCACAAGCGCAGCCTCAGCGCCGCTGAGATTGCAGCCGGTCACGACGATCCGCTGCGTGCGCTCACCCTGTGTCTCAAGAAATGCCTTCGATCCAACCGGCGCAGCGCAACCGCGCAGCCACGCTTCTTTGGTCTGAATCAACTTGATTGTGGCCTGGTTGCTGTCGATCTTGGCCGCACGCAATCCGTCGAGATCGAAGCTCTTGACGTCATCGCAGACGATCGCGGGTCGTGCCTCTGCGGACGCAGCGCCGAATTCAATGTTACTTATGCGCAGCCCATTGACGTGGCGGCAATAAAAGCCATACGAAGGAAGTCGCCCGAACATACGAGCTTCGGGGTACGCCTTCTCCACTTCAGGAATTTCGCGTTGCACCCAGGCTTCTTTTCCAGCCTCTTCGCTATCGATGCGAATGTTTGAAAGCGTAACGTCCTCGACATCGAACCCCGGCACTCCGGTGATCGAGTTGGTCAAAATTGAACCAGTTGCGTGGACGTTTTCGATCATCACACCGCGCAAGTATCCGGGCGTGCCATCCGGCTTGGGCCTGCGGTTACCACGGCGGATGAAGATCGGCGTCCGGACGCGTTGCATGCGAATGTTTGAGATCACAACACCATCCACCCAGCCGCCATCCACCATCTCGATTGCGATGCCCGCAATTACCCGCGCCCGCGCATCAACGTCTTCGTTGAAGATAACGGAGTTGGTGAACGTAATATTTTCGAAGCCACCACGCGTAGCGGTTCCGAACTTGAGACCGTTGCAGCAACACGTCAGGACGCAATTCGTGATCGTGATGTTTTTCGAAACGCGCACTGGACCGCCGTAAGGATTTTCGCTCTTCAGGCAAATAGCATCGTCGCCCGTATCGATGTAGCAATCCGAAATGAAAACGTTCTGACAACCGGTGGGATCTATCCCATCGGTGTTCGGTCCAATGACGGGGTTCTTGATCGTGATCCCGCGAATTACGACGTGATCGCAATTAATCGGACGTAGCGTCCAGCCCGACGCGTTTTCTATACGCACGTCCTCGATGCGCACATTCTTGCAACCGGAGAATTCGATCAGCGGAGATGCACGATCTAGCGGCTTCCAGTCATACGTGGCAACATCCCTCCAGCTATCCTGAGGCCCGGGAACGACACGGCCGCTCGGAATCCAGAAAGCCGGACCCTGTCCGTCGATCTTGCCGGGACCCGCAAGTCCGACGTTCTCAGCGTCGCGCGCGAAGACCATGTGCTTCTGATTGGCATCGCCTCTCAGCGGCGGCCCGCTCTGTGGCGCGTAGTCGCTGATGTTCTTGCTGCCGAGCAGTGTCGCGCCCGCTTCCAGGTACAGCGTAACATTGCTCTTCAGAATTACGCAGCCGGATAGATACACTCCGGGAGGCACGTACGCAGTGCCGCCACCTCCCGCATGACACGCGTCAATCGCTTTGTTGATCGCCGGAGAATCCAGCGTCTGGCCGTCGCCTGTTGCGCCATATTCGCGCACGTCGAAAACGCGCAGACCTGGTTTGGGTTGCGACTGCGCAGGCGCCGCGAGCGCTGAGTTCACGTAGCCCGCGGCAAGTGCGGTGCGACTCCAGGAAATGAGATCTCTCCGGTTCATTCATCCTCCAGCAACAGACAGCTTATCGCTTTTGTTTGCGGTATACCTATATGCATCATGCGGAACTTTATGCTTTTGGTATTGCTAATGTGCAGCGTCGCAGCCGTGCAGTCTTCGGCGCATGCTCAAATCCCCGGTCTGGTGACCGTGGAAGCAAACACACAGGTTAATCCTCCAAGCTGGGCCACGCTCGAACGCCGACTGCTCGATGTAATGAGCAAATCCGCGCTCCAGTACCACGCGCGCTACACGCGCAGCGGTGGAACGCTGATCTGGAAAACCTCAGGCCTTGCATCGCTCGATGATCTGCCGGAGAGCTTCTATAATTTTCCGCTGCTCTATGCTCTGGGTGGTGATGAGAAGTTACGAGAACTTTCGTTTCGCGCCTGGAACTCAACCGTACGACAGCTTACAGAAGAATTCCCGATCTATCATCGCGATTTTCCGAAGTACGGCGACTGGTTTCACATCGGCGAGGGCATCATCTATTTCTATTTCCTACCGCTGGCAGACCCCACCGATCACGAGACATTCGTTCGCGCGAAGCGCTTTGCCGGACTTTATCTGAACGAAGATCCTCGCGCGCAAAACTACGATCCAAAGTTGAAGATCATTCGTGGAGGCGAGAACGGTAGCCTCGGGCCGGTGCTGAATTACAAGGATAAGGACTGTCCGTGCATTCTGCCGCCGTGGTACGGATCGCATCCGCCTGAGCCTTACGTCAAGTCGCTGACCGAGCCGCCGCCGTACTTATGGACGCACGAGATGGCAGGTTATGGATTGCCGCTTGAAGATGTGCCCGGCATTACGAAGCCGGACGATCTGAAGGATCCAGCAAACGCGCGCCGCATGGGTGTCGAGGTGATGAAGCGGATCTATCCGGGCGACGTTCCGGTGAATCTCGGGGTGACCAGCCTGGTGTTAAATGCATACCTGTTCACCGGCGAACAGAAGTACTCCGATTGGATCAAGGAGTACACCGGCGCGTGGCTGAAGCGCACGAAGGCTAACGGCGGCGTGACGCCGGATAACGTCGGGCTGTCGGGAAAAGTCGGTGAGAACCAAAACGGAAAGTGGTGGGGCGGGCTGTATGGATGGCGCTGGCCGCATGGCTACCATAGCGTCGGCCAGGCGTTTCACCTATCTGCCGCGAACGCGATGCTGGTGTCGAAGGGCGAGGCGAGCTATCTGGAATTGCCGCGCTCGAATATCGACTACCTGCTCGCACTTGGCAAAACTGATAGCGGCCGTACGACTTATCCCACGCAGAAGAACGCGGAAGGGTGGTTCAAGTATCAGCCAATGGACCGCTCTTACCTGGCTTCACTCTGGTACATGTCGATGGATCCGCTCGACTGGCAGCGTATTGAAAAGGTACGCAAAGGAGAGACGGCTGATTGGCGCACGGTGTATGATTCGCACACCAAGATGGACCACGGCCATGATGCACCGTGGCTGCGTTATCTGGCGGGTGACAATCCCGATTACCCGGAGAAAATCCTGAACTCTGCGCACGGACAGGTTACTGCGCGCATGGAGCGCATCAGAAACAACATCCTGCTGCTGGATACGGACCCCGCGCGATGGGAGCAATTCGACGCCGACAAAGTCGACCTGACGAAAGTCAGCGAACATCATTGGCAGAACGTAAATCCAGTCACGACCGAGGCGCTTGTGCAGTTGATGTTGGGCGCTCCACAAATCCAGTACAACGGCGGCGTGCTGCACGCTTCCGTGCGTTACTTCGATCCCGCGCGGCAGCGTCCCGGAATTCCGCAGGACGTCGCCGCGCTGGTGACGAAGGTCGAGGCTGAACGCACGGAACTGGAATTGGTAAACCTGAGCCCGACCGATATTCGCGATGTCATCGTGCAGGCCGGCACGTTCGGAGAACACCAGTTCACGACGGTGAAGTACACGCGCCTGGAAGAGACGCCCGCAACTGATGGCCGTCCAGGTTATCGTCCGAACCGCAAGCTGGTGGATACATCGGTCGCGGTGAATCGGAAATTTCTGCACGTGCGAATGCTGCCAGGAACCAAAGTTAAACTCAGCCTGGGAGTGAAGCGCTTTGCCAACAAACCGAGCTATGCATTTCCATGGCACGGAGACACGATTCCGGTTCGGTAACTCATCATGCAATACGCTTCACGCATGCGACCGGTCCTCCTCCTGATTCCGTGCGCGTCCATGTTGCTGGGACAAGCTCTTTCTGATGGGCAGACCGGTATTGAGGCCATTCGCCGCGAAGCACAAGAACACTCGTTGGCATATGAATACGCGTTCCAGTTGACCGATGCCGGAGGGGTTTGGGAATCGAGAACGCCAGGTTGGTCGATGCGACATCGGAAAAGTGGTCGGAACCCGGCTGCTCCTACGAGCGCTTCGGCGTGCGCTTGATCGGCTTCACGGGCCTATGTGAACACCGCAAGGCAGCCGACCAAGGAGCGGCATTATCTTAGTTTCACGATGGACGGCGGAGCCGGCGCGTCCGAGGGTTGCAGATTCAGGGACGGAAAGAGTGGCTGAAGATGGCAGACCGACTGGTTGGCAATCCTTCTTGGGCTCCTATCAAGTGTTTCTGCAGGACCCAGCGTGGAACAGCCGCACCTATCACTCGAACATGGACGTGCTCGACTATGTCTATGAGCAGGATTTGAGAGACTCGGCTGCCGTAGTGGCGACGGTCCTTTATCGCGCCGCGAATCAGTGAACTGGAAGCGTCTATTTCTGACCGTAATACGCCCCGCTGCCGTGTTTGCGCAGGAAGTGTTTGTCGAGCATGGCTTGCGAGATCGGTTGCGCCGCGGGATTGACGACAACGGTCTGCAACGCCATGTTCGCGACCTCTTCCAGCACGACTGCGTTGTGCGCTGCCTTGGAAACCGAGGTGCCCCAGCAGAAAGGTGCATGACCGGCTACCAGCACTGCCGGCATCTGCAACGGGTCGATACCCTCGAAACGCTTTAGTATTGCCTGGCCAGTATTGGCCTCGTACTCGGATTGGATATCGGCGTCGTTCATTGGTGCGGTCACGGGGACAGAGCCGTAGAAGTAATCCGCGTGCGTTGTGCCGAAACACGGAATTTCAGCACAGGCCTGCGCCCAGACGGTAGCGCAACGCGAATGTGTATGCACCACGCCACCGATTTTTGAAAACGCGCGATAGAGCACCAAATGCGTCGGCAGGTCACTGGAGGGGCGCAAGCTGCCCTCAACCGGACGCCCTTCGAGATCGACGATCACCAGATCTGAGGGCTTCATTCCATCGTAAGGGACGCCGCTCGGCTTGATCACGACCAGACCCTGCTCACGATCTATGCCGCTTGCGTTGCCCCACGTGTAAAACACGAGCCCGCGGCGCACAAGTTCCAGATTCGCCTCGAGCACTTCCTCGCGCAACTTCTCCAACATCAATTAATTCCCCCGAGCCTGTGACGCAATGCGCCGCAATGCAGGCAGTACATCGCCCGCGGAAACAGGCTGCGCAGAGGCTTGTCCGAATCCGAAATAGAGTTTCTTGTACAACTGATAAAGCTCTTCGTAAACCTGCGCTGCAGCAGGCTCCGGCTCCACAGTGCGGAACTTCGGACAGAGCGCGTCCTGCGCTTCTTCAATAGTCTGAAACGTCCCGGCGGCCATGAACGCAATGATCGCGGAACCGAGACTGGTGACTTCACTCTGCGGAACCAGCACGGGTTTGTTCAGCACGTTGGCATACACCCGATTAAGCACCTCGTTCTTCTGCGGAATGCCGCCGCCGTTAACGACCCGACTGATTGGCACACCGAATTCTTCCATGCGTTCCAGAATCACACGCGTGTGGAAAGCGGTGCCTTCAATGGCCGCAAAGAGTTCGTCCTGCGCGGTGTGCGTCAACTTCCAGCCGAGCGTAACGCCGCCTAATTCCGGATTCACCAACACCGTACGATCACCGTTGTCCCACGTGAGCCGCAGCATGCCGGTCTGCCCAGCCCTGTAAGCATCCAGGCCTTGCGAAAGCGCTGCCGCCGAGGAACCCGCGCGTTTTGCGATCACTTCAAAGATATCGCCGGTGGCCGAAAGACCCGCTTCAATGCCGGTCATCTTCGGATGCACAGAACCCTGCACAACGCCGCACACGCCGGGGATCAGCTTGACGTTTTCGCCGATCGCCATGATGCAGGTCGAGGTGCCGATGACGTTGACCACATCGCCTTTGCGCACGCCTGCGCCGAGTGCATCCCAATGCGCGTCGAATGCTCCGACGGGGACAGGAATACCGGCGCGCAAGCCCAGTCTTCGCGCTCCATTCAGCTGAGAGTTCGCCGGCGATCTGGTCGGATGTCGCATAGCGCCCGTCAAGTTTCGCGCGTACGCCCTTGAACAGCGGATCGACGGCCACAAGGAATTCTTCGGCAGGCAGGCCGCCCAGGCGAAGCGTTCCACATCCACTTATGACCCATGGCGCAGATGCTGCGCGAAATCTGCCTGGGGTCGGTAACGCCGCAGAGTACCGCCGCAACCATGTCGCAGTGTTCCAGCGCGGTTACCATCTGATCACGCTTGTCGGGATTGTGGCGTAGCCAATGCAGCAGTTTCGAAAAGCCCCACTCCGAAGAGTAGGTCCCGCCGCACCACTCGATTGCTTCCAGCTTCAAGCGATGCGCAGTCGCGGTGATGAGTGCCGCTTCTTCCCAGGCGCGATGATCGCACCAGAGATAGTAATCATCGAGCGGCTTCAAGCCCTCGCCAACTGGAATCACGCTCGATCCAGTGGTATCGAGCGCAATCGCTTCGACGCTGTTGCCATCGACACCGGCAGCCAGCAGCGCCTTATGCGTGGCGTCGACGAGCGCACTCATGTGATCGTCGTGACTCTGCGTCGCGTGATCGGGATCCTCTTTCCTGCGGTGCAGGGGATACTCCGCGGAACCCGAGCCAAGCCGCCCGAGCACGCTGTCCACAATCGAAACACGGACGCTCAGCGTCCCAAAATCTACTCCCGCTACTATTGCCATGCAAAGCTCCTGAACGCGCTTGCTTACGCGCGCGCCTCTGTTAACGAAACAGAGGCGCGCGCGTAAGAGAGTGCGTCTTATTTATGCCAGTACATTTCCCAGCCGAGATACTTCGTCGCAGCCTCGTAGACCGGTGCGGCAGTGGTCGAAAGATTGGCAGCGACGTGATGCTCGAAGCCATTCTCGCAGATATACCGCAGCAAGTCCTGCATGCGCGGAATTTCAACTACGCCTGCGCCGCCAAAGGTGCTGAGCGGATCGTCCGTGAATGCCGCGTCACCGACATAGCCGCGAATCTTTCCGCTGCTGTCGTTGGTGGAGAAACGCGCGTAGCTCATCGGGCTCGCCTTCACCCGGCCCACGCAGGTGCCGAACGTATTCAGCTTTCCGACCGTGCCCGCGATGATCTCCTGGTAATCCATCTTCACGTCGTTGAAGAAGTGCTTGGGCAGGTTGCTGCAGTGGAAACAGACGGCCTTGTTGGGATCGTCGCCGTAGTTGTTGTTCCAATCGAGCAGCGCACTGGGAGTTTCAGACGCGAGGCGCAGAGCATGCATGCCGACAACGCCGGGAACATCGACTTCACAGGCGCTCGAGTGCAGGCCATTGCTCATCATGCTCATGACGGTGCAGGGCACGACGCCGAAGTACTCTTCCATCGAAGTCCAGCACTGGATCGCGTTGACCGTGAGATCGTTGTCAGTCATCCAGCTGATCGATGACTGCGCCCAGCTTGGCCATCTTCAGCAGTGCTGCTGCGGGCACGCCTTCGGTGGGCACATAGGCCTGAATTGCGGCGAGCTTTGCCGTGGCGGCCTCAGTCGTCGTCTTTCATCTTTTCGATGCGGCCGAAGACCTCAGAGAGATCGAGCGGCTCGACGGTGATGCCGCTGCCTTCCAGTAATTTCTCGCTGTAGCGGACGGTATTGAATGCGGACGGGCGCGCGCCGATTGCGCCGATGCGCAAGTTGCGCAGGCCTTTGACGACGCGGCAGACGGCCAGGAACCAATCCAGGTCCTTGGCGAAAGTCGCCGAATCCGGCGCTTCGGTGTGCAGCGTAGTGAGCGAGTAAGGAATGCCGTACTGCTGCAGATTGTTGCAGACCGACATCTTGCCGCAAAAGCTGTCGCGGCGGTCCGCAATCGTCATCTTGCCGGCGGTATCCGGCGTCGCCTGAATCAGCACCGGTACATTCAGTCCGGCCATACGTAGCGTTTCCGCAATGCCGCGCTCATCGCCGAAATTCGGCAGAGTAACGATCAGGCCGTCGATCTGGTCGCGGTTCTGGCGAAACAGATCAGCCAGCTTGCGTGCTTCGGCGCGAGTTTCCACTGCGCCATGTTTGGTCTCTTCCGCGCCAATCGCCACCACTGCCACGCCGGCGGCATTCAGGACCGCGATCATCTCTTCCCTGCCACTCTTGGCAAGGTGGCCGGGGAAAAAACCCCGGTTGCCTACGACTAAACCCAATGTCATTTTTTGTTTCATTTATGAAACTCCGTTCTTTCGACTACCAGAAAATAAACTGAAGAATAAAAAATACGATGGACACAATCACTACCCAGAACATCGGCCGCTGCCACATGGGAAGATGCGCTTCAGAGGGAATCTCCGTGCAGCCGTAAACTAGTCCGGTGAGTTGCAGTGTCGGTCTTCGGCTTGGTCATGTAGCTGACCACAATAGTTACAACCACACACACGATCCAGGACCATAGTGCGCGGTACATGTTCTCTGCCATGTCTTTCGCATTTGGCGACAAAGCGATAATGCTGAGCGCGCTGGGGTCCAGTTTGACCCAGGCCCACATCGCAATGGAAGAAACCGTTCCGGCGAGAAGTCCCCAGAATCCGCCGGCGGAAGTGGCGCGTTTCCAGAGCATGCCCAGCACAACCGTGCCAAACAGCGGCGCAATGAAGAAACTGAACAGCGCCTGCACATAGTCCATGATGCTGAGGAACTGCATCACCAGGTAGGCCGTGCCGATGCTCACCAGCACACCGACTACGGTGGACCAGCGGCCCATAGTCAGGTAGTGCGCGTCGGTGCCGTTCTTCTTGATGAAGGCGCGGTAAATGTCGTAGGTCCAGACCGTCGTGAATGCGCTGACGTTGCCGGCCATACCGGACATGAATCCCGCAATCAAAGCCGTAATGCCGAGGCCCAGCAGACCGGGACCGCAATATCGCGCCAGCATCAGCGGCAGCACTTCGTTATAGCTGTGTCCTCCGGTGGCGATCGCCTGGCCCTCACCCACCAGCGGCATCGGCAGCAGCGCCAGTCCAAGCAGGCCGGGAAGAATTACGATCAACGGCACCATCATCTTGAAGGATGCGCCGATGATCGGAGCCATCTTGGCCGCGCGCAAATCTTTCGCCGCGAGGACGCGCTGCACGACGAGGAAGTCCGTTGTCCAGTAGCCGAACGAGATTACCCAACCTAGTCCGAGCACGATGCCCGTCCAGTGGATGCCCATGGGATTGCCGGTGAACGAACCGAGACCGCTCCACAGATGAGTGTAATCCTGGCCCGGGAAATTCTTAGCGATGCGCGCTACCATGCCGTCCCAACCGCCGGTTTCATACAAGCCGAGCAGCGGAATCAGCAGCGCGCCCATCCAGATCAGGACGAACTGCAAGACTTCATTGAAAATTGCTGAAAGCAGACCGCCTAGGAAAACGTAAGCGGCGACGGTGAGCGATGCGACCCAAATACTGAAGTGAATGTCCCAGCCGAGCACGACTTTCATAACGAGCGCCATCGAGTACATATTGATGCCGCTCATCAGCAGCGTCATGAGCGCCGAAAGCTGATGGCCGAAAGTGCGCGCGACGGTTCGCCGAAACGCAATTGCAGATAGCCCGGGACCGAGTGCGTTTTCGATATGTAATAGAACGGCATCATCACGACGCCCAGAAAAAGCATCGCGGGGATTGCGCCGATCCAATACCAATGCGCTGCGAGAATTCCATATTGATACGCGGCAGCGGCCCAGCCCATCAATTCGAGCGAGCCCAGGTTGGCAGCCACAAAACTGAGGCCGGCAATCCAGGCCGTCATCTCGCGGCCTGCAAGGAAAAAGTCGTTGCCGGTGGTCGTTCGGGCCTTTCAGATAGAACCCGATTCCAATCACGGCGGCGAAATATATCGCGATGATCAACACGTCAACACCGCTGAGGGACAACAGGCGCGACGGGGCGGCGAGGAAAGTAAGCGCGTACATTCTCTAGAGGGTTTATCACTATTCAGACCCATAGCGCAACTGTCTGGCATGAATCAGATGATTCGCGGCGGGCGCCTGCCTGATAGATGTCGTGCAAACGGATCACGCCGATACAGCGCCCGCCTTCGTGATCAATTACTGGCAAAACGGAAATCTGCGAAGTGCGATCTTCCATCAGTCGTAGTGCTTCGCGCAGACTGGCGTCGGCGCGGGTCACGATCGGATTGGGCGTCATGATATCGGCGGCACTGAGACCGCGAATATCGTCATGATGTTCCAGCGCGCGACGCAGGTCGCCATCGGTAATAATGCCCTCGAGGCGGCCATCCGATGAGAGCACGCACGCCGCGCCCAGTGGGCGTTGCGACATCGCGATAATTACAGATTTGGCGCTGTCGGAAGTTTTCGCCCAAGCGACAGCATCGCCCGTGTGCATGGCATCGCAAACATTGAACTTGAGATTTCTGCCGAGTTGTCCGCCTGGATGAAACACCGCAAATTCTTCCGGCCCGAAATTGCGCACACGCATGACAGCAATTGCGAGCCCGTCACCAATCGCCATGGCAACCGCGCTGCTTGCAGTGGGCGCCAGGTCGTTTGGATCCGCCTCCACGCGAACCGACGCGTCGAGCACGATGTCCATTTCAGCCGCCAATGCCGAAGATGGATTTCCCAGAATTCCAATCAGCGGGGAGCGAAATTCGCGAAGGATCGGAATCAGACGGCTCAACTCCGCCGTACTACCGCTCTTGGAAATGAAAATCGTCGGATCTTCCGGCGCATAGATTCCGAGGTCACCGTGCGCCGCTTCTACCGGATGCAGAAACACGGCCGGCGTCCCGGTGCTGCGTAGTGTGGAAACGATCTTGCGGCCTACGAGGCCAGACTTGCCAACCCCGGTCACAACCAGTTTGCCCTTATGCTTGACGATCAACTGCACGGCCCGCGTGAACTCTTCGTCCACCCGGCGCGCGGCCAGTGCGATCGCTTCCGCTTCGATCTCCATCACTTCACGAGCGGTCGCTTCGCACTCAGCGGATCCGGTTGCAAAATCAGGCATACAACCAAGCTACCCAATTCTGTACTGTATATTCCACTCGCTACTTCGCGGCGCGAGTACGGCTTGCACTCCATCGAGCAACCACGAAACCGTCAGTGCCCTTGTTGCTGACCGTAACGGTAAAGGACTTTGCTGCCTTGCACGGACCCAGCCAGACGGGCTCTCGACGCTCATTGATTTTGGCCTCAATCGTCGCGCCATCACATGCAATCGTGACCGGAGCATTGGTAGCACGATTCTCATTTGTTGGATAAAGCACACGCACGTTGTAGGCGCCCGCTGCGGGCACATCGACGCGGAACGTCGCGGTGGCCTTGCCGTCGCGTGCATTCTGGTCATGCAAATAGCTCGAACCGAGAAACCCGGAATTAGCGCGGCTCGGATTCCAGCCGCCGCTCTTCACGGCCTGCTCATCATCGATCACAATGCCTTCCAGCTTGCCCAGGCTATGGTTGCGTGCGCGCGACCGAAGGCGGCGCTTCCAAAACCTGGCCGTCACTCAGCAGTTTCTTTGCGCAGCTTTGCGTAATCGACAGACTGCACATCGACCTTGTCGTCGATCGCCATCACCGCAGCGGTTGCCGCCGAATGTCCCAGCACCATGAAGACCGGTTCCATGCGGATAGAGCCAAAGGCAATGTGTGTGGCCGAAAGACAAACCGGGACGAAGAGATTCGACGCTTCGCCTTTGCGCGGAACAATCGAACGGTAACTGATCGGGTAAGGCTTGAAACCGCCCACCTGCAGGTCGCCTTCATTCTTCACGTAGCCTTCAGGTGTGATGTAGCGCTGCACGTTGTGCGAATCCATACCGTAGGCGCCCATGCCGACGGAATCTTTGGCAACCTCGCGCCCCGTCACGTAGTGTTCGGTCATAACCACGTCACTGATCATGCGGCGCGCCTCACGAATGTAAAGCTGCGTGGGGAAGTTTCCGTTCTCCACGAACTCGTCTTTGGGCAGCCCCCACTTGCGGTAGTAGGCTCGAATGGCTTCGGGCACACGCGGGTTATTCTGCAGGGTCCACAGATAGCCGCGCGTATAGAGCTCATGCTGCTTGATGATGCGCTCGCGGGTGGCGTAGTCGCCTTCCGGGTAGTCGTAATTCATGCCGATGTAGTCGGTGGAAACCGCGCCGTGGTTATTGGTATCGGTCTTTTGGTTTGGCAGTGGATCCCACTTGGAAGCCGGCGGATGATACTTGCCGGATTCGGCGTAGCGCAGCAACAGTTCGTGATCGCGTTCGTTATAACCCACCGGCTTCGTAATCGGAACCTGGTTCTCGACCGCGGTTGTCATGCACATGCGGAAACAGTAGGTCTGAATGCGTTTGTCACCCGACCCCTTGAATCACCCGGGCCTTTGGGATCGATGCCCGGCAGCAGACCGCTCGCCGGATCGCCGGCTTTGACGTAAGGCGAAACATTGGCCCCTTCTGGAAACTGGTGCGTGCGCCGGTTCGCCTGCACGCCGTTGTACGTTTCACCGATAGGTCGCGTTCGCTTCACGGCCAAACGTGTACTTCACGCCGGCCTTGGCCATCAGGTCGCCCTCATACGTAGCGTCGATGAACATCTTGCCTGTGTAGCGCACGCCCTCTTCGGTGACGATTGCGATGATGCGCTCGCCCTTCTTGACCACGCCCTTGCCTGGCCGCAAATCAAGCCGGGACTTCATCACAATCGGAATTTTGTACTGCGAGATCCAGTCGCGGTAGACCTGCATCGCCACCTTCGGTTCGAAGGTCCACATGGCGTCTTCATTCGCGGCGCTGGAGCTCTTTCGCGTTTGAAAATATTGATCAGCGTGTCTCCCACGGCCAGGCCTTCGGGTCTTTGTATTTAGTTTTGATGTTGCGATAGTATTCGCGTGCTATGCCGCCGACCACCTGCTTGTTTCCGATGTCGGTCCAGCCGAGTCCGCCAGTTGTCAGGCCGCCGACATGCGTGCCCGGGTCGAGCACCAGAACCGTCTTTCCCATGCGCTTCACCTGCACCGCGGCAGCAATGCCGGATGATGTAGCGCCATAGATTACTACGTCCGCTTCGCGTGCCTGGCCGCATAGCAGCAGCGGAAATATCAAGAGCGTGATTGCTTTCATAAGATTTTCATCGTGCAGCGAGTGCTAGACGAACGCTTCTGGCAACAGCAGCCGCCAGTTCCTCGCTTCCCTTCTGTGTGAAATGAATGTCGTCCTTACGCTGAAGTTCCAGCAGACGAGGCCGAACCAGATCGTGCAAATCGTTAATCGCGACGCCGTTCTGCTCCATAACGCGCTGCGCCACACGATTGTACTCAAGAATGTCCTTCTCGTAAAAGTCGTGGACCGGTTGGCGATCGCGAGGCCGCAAAAGAACATCGTTCGGAATTGGCGTAGTTGTTGCCCAGACCAGCCGTGCTCCGGTCTTGCGCATACGTTCAATCAGCTGTCGCAGATTCTGCTCGTACTCTTCGATCGGCACCGGATGCTTGCCATTTTCGACGAAAGCATCGTGCAGTCCGAAGTTGAAATGCACCACATCCCAGGGACCGCCGCCGAGCCATTTATCCAATTCCCGGACAGCTCTACTGCTTGACCCGCAATTAGCAGCAGGACGATGGACGTTCGCAACGTCTTTCAAAAGCGTGCGAACCGGAACCGTGTAGCCGATGGAAATGGAATCTCCAATGAGCAGCGCGCGCGGCAGGGCGGGGTTGTCAACAACAGGAGCGTAGGCAGGATTTGGCGCATCGGCCGCACCACACAGCGCCCAGGCGAGCAGGAATATTGAGGAGAACCACTTCATGAGTTAATGCTCTCCTTACATTACACGACGCGCGCGTCCTATAGAATGACGGATGACATGCGCTCCCTGCCCATTCTCTGCAGTCTGATCGTGCTCGCCGGAACCGCCCTCGATGCTGAACTGGCCTATCAGAAGCCGCCACAAGCGATTCTAGATGTTCTCAACGCGCCGCCCACGCCGCATCTTTCCGTCAGTCCCGATCGCACACACGTCTTGCTGGCGCAGTGGGAACGCTACCCGTCCATTGCGGTTCTGTCGCAGCCGATGCTACGGCTGGCCGGTCTGCGCATCAATCCGCAAACCAACGGGCCGCACTCGCCTCTTGCTAGTACCGGCTTTACGCTGAAGCGTTTGAGCGATGGCATGGAAACCAGGATTGCTTTGCCGCCCGGCGCGCAGCTCAGTGCCGCATTGTGGAGTGCGGATGGAAAATACTTTGCGTTTTCCAACACCGTGAAAAACGGTATCGAGCTTTGGATTGCGGAGACGGCCAGCGGCAAAGCGAAGCAGATTTCAGGCGTCACGCTCAATCGCACCTACGGCCAATCGATTCAGTGGATGCCCGACAATCGCACGCTGTTGATTCGCATGGTTCCTGTTGGGCGTGCCGCAGTACTTGTTGCGGCGGGCGCTCCGGCTGGCCCGAATGTGCAGGAGAGTAAAGGCAAGTCCGGCCCGGTGCGCACCTATCAGGATATGCTGACGGGTCCGTACGATGAAGCGCTTTTCGATTACTACGTTACGGCGCAGAATGCGGTGGTCGATATCGGCAGCGGAAAGATCACGCCTGTCGGAAAGCCCGGGATTTTTGTTTTGAATGAGCCGTCACCCGACGGCAAGTACCTGTTGGTCTCGCGCATTCAACGCCCCTATTCGTACGTCCACACGTTGTTTGCTTTTCCAAAGAGTGTCGAGGTCTGGGACATGACCGGCCGCACTGTACACACACTTCCCAAGGAGCCCCTGGAAGAACGCGTACCCATCGGCGGCGTGGCTGTTGGTCCACGGGGCTACAACTGGTGCCCGACAGAATCGGCAACGCTGTTTTGGGCGGAAGCGCTTGATGGCGGGAATCCGAATAAAGCGGCGGCCCACCGTGATCGCTTGATGATGCTGAAAGCGCCCTTTAGCGAGAAACCCGTCGAGATCCATAAGACAGTGCATCGCTTTTCCGGAATTCAATGGAGCGAAGAAAACGGCGTCGTCATCGTGCGCGACTATGATCGCGACAAACGCTGGAGCACATCGACGCTGCTGAACCTGAACAGTGCAAGCGAAACGCCGCGCACGCTGTGGAGCCGTAATCTACAGGACCGCTACAATGATCCCGGCCTTCCGGTGCTGCGCACGCTGGCCTCCGGGCAGCGAGCGATGCGCCAGATTGGCGGTGATATTTTCCTGCAAGGCGACGGGGCCACACCTTCCGGCGACAAGCCGTTCTTACGCCGCTTCAACTTGAAGACCGGGAAAACGGAAGAGCTTTTCCGCAGCGACGCAAACAGCTTTGAAGACTTCACCGCATTGGTCGCCGAAGATGGGAGTAAGTTCATTACGCAGCGGCAGAGCCCGTCAGAGCCGCCGAATTACTTTCTCCATTCGGCTGCGGGCGTCACCAGAATCACTAACTTCAAAGATCCCGCACCGCAATTGCGCGCCATCAAGAAGCAGCTTGTCACCTACAAACGCGCCGATGGAGTGCCGTTATCGTTCACGCTCTATCTGCCGCCCGACTACAAGCCCGGCACTGCCTTGCCCACGGTGGTCTGGGCCTATCCGCGCGAGTTCAACGATGCGGATACAGCGGGGCAGGTAATCGGCTCGACGCAGCGCTTCACCAGCATTGCCGGCATCTCGCACTTGTTCCTGTTGCTCTCCGGCTACGCGATTCTCGACAACGCGGCCATGCCGGTAGTCGGAACTCCGGAAAAAGCCAACGACACGTACATCGAACAGATCGTGATGGATGCGAAAGCCGCAATTGACAAGGCCGTCGAAATGGGTGTGACCGATCGCAACCGCGTCGGTGTGGGCGGGCACAGCTACGGTGCGTTCATGACCGCCAATCTATTGGCGCACAGTGATCTGTTCCGGGCGGGAATCGCCCGTAGTGGAGCGTACAATCGCACACTGACTCCATTTGGATTCCAGAGCGAGCGGCGCACCTTGTGGGAAGCGCCGGAGATTTACCTGAAGATGTCGCCGTTCATGAACGCGAACAAGATCAACGAACCGATTCTTCTGATCCACGGCGAGGCCGATAACAACCCGGGCACATTTCCGATTCAGTCAGACCGGTTATATCAGGCAATCCGCGGCAATGGGGGCACGGTGCGCTACGTGACTCTGCCGAACGAATCGCACGGCTACACCGCGCGGGAATCCGTGGAGCACACGTTGTGGGAAATGATCAGCTGGTTCGACAAGCACGTAAAGACAGAGGCGCGCCCATAAACGCGCTTGCTCACGCGCGCGCCTCTGTTTACTTACTTCAGATCAATCTTCATCGACGGCGAAGTGCCTGTCCGGTTCGCAAGCGAGACAGTCACGGATTGAACCGTGTCGGCCAGGGTGCTCACCTTGTTGACACTGCCTGCGAGCGTGAACGGTAGCGTCACGGTGAACAGGCTGTCTCGTCCGCTGTCACCGCAAACTGCAAATCAATCTGCGTGACATAGCGGCCGGTTGCGTAACCAGTCACGAGCAGCGTAAAGCCGGTCGTGGTTTTTGCGGAAACCCGAACGCTGAGCAGCTTCGGCGCGGATTGCGCCACTGTCAGGTTCAGACCCACCGGATTGGACGGCGTGAGGTTTATCCCGCCGTCCGTCACAAAGGACGGTGTCAACGCGATGGCGCCTGCTACCGATCCGGTCTGTAATTTGATCTGCTGCGCGCTGTTCGAGAAAATTGGGCGCGTGGAGTTCGCCGGAATCGTGAAGTTCACTGCCTTGCCGCCGGTAGCGAACTGAACCGCGGGGTCCGTCACAGCGACATCGGAGTTGAACGTCATGGTCAGCGTTCCAGTAAGTGGAATCGGATATGCGGAAGAGAGCAGCAGGCCCACACCCGGTTGCTGCAAGGCTTCCTGTGGACCGCTCGCGCCGTCAAACCTGTAATCAGGCAGTGCAGGCGGTGGATTGCCGCTGCCCGATAGCGTGAACGACTGCGTATCGATCTTCAGCAGTGCAGTCGCAGCGCCCGTGGCATTGGGCGCAAACGCGACAGTGAATGTGATGGTCTTATTCGGAGCGATGGACATCGGAACCGCGGGCAATTCGCTGAGCGTCCAGATGCTGCTGGCGCCGGTGCTTGCCACGCTGATGCTGCTTACCGCGATTGGTCAGCACGAAAACCGAGCTCGAAGTGCTATCGATACTCGTTACGGGGTAAATGATTTTTCCGCCCTGTCCAATCAGTGTGACGTTGCCACCTTGCGGGATGTAGCTGAAAGCGAATTCCGGAGCGGTGCCAATAAGGTTCAGCGTGAAGCTGCCGGGCTTACCCGATTCCACGTAGTTGAAAACGATTCGCCCACTGACCCTGTTGCTCGTTGCCGGCTGCAGTGAAGCTGGTCACAGGAGTTGTCGCGGTTCCCGTGTAGCTGATGGAAATGGCAGCCGTGCTTGCGATTCCGATTGCGTCGGCGGCCATCGTGATGGTGGCGCCATCCGCGAGCGATGACACCGTTGCGCCCTGCTGTACGCGAAGTGTGAACGGAGCGACCTGGGCCGAGGCGGCGCTGGCCAGTGTCAATGCGACTAAAGGAATCAGTAGAAATGAGAAGCGCATGCGTGACACTGGGTTATTCCTATTCCTCCCTCGCGCCCGTGGGCACAAAATAGACATTGATGGAAAGACCCGCGTCCAGAATCTGAAGCGGATTCTTCCCGAGGGAATTCAGCACGAACAGTGCCTTGTCCGTGAACTGCGCCAGACGAGACGGTTCGAAATCGAGTTCCATGCGGCGCGGCCCAGCGGCTGCCGTCAGATCAAATGCAGAGAGGCTCTTGCCTGTTCCGCTGGCGACGAGCAGAGATTTATAATCTGCCGATAATGCCACCCCGACTGGATCCGCGAGACCCATCGATTCGTTGGCAAAGATAGTCGCGTCACCGCCATCGGCGTAGTTCCGCAATACGAGCACTTCAGCGGCGGCCCTGTTCGCAACAAACAGATCCTTGCCCGCTAGTGCGATGGAAACAGGCCGTTCCATGCGCGACAGTTGCCGCAGCGGCGTGGACAACAGATACACGCCATCGCCTTCGACCCCTGCTATTACGTTGGTGCCGCTCTCATCCACAGCCAACTCGGCCGCAAGCGGAAACGCCGCAAGAACCAACAGGAGCGACGCACAATAGATTTAGTTTTGACATAGTCTATAAGCCCTTTCCTTTTGGTTAGCGAGGTCCCCCTACGCTGATCGCATCCGGAGAAATCGTCACCGGAACCGATGTTGCGGCGGCTGCTGTTGTCGTGCCATTGCCCTCGTGTTGCGGCAACTGCGCCGATTACGCCTACGGTTGCGCCAACGCCCAATGCCCATTTCCACACGTCGGTTTTGCGCTGGAGGCTTCGTACTCACTGCCTCTGACGTTGGCCTGTGAAATCACGGCCGACCCTGTTTTAGTTCCCTGGACGGCATTGACCTTGACGTTGAAGCGGCCTTCTTCATCGTTCGCACTGAAACCGTTTGTGCCCGCCTGACCCTTCTCGTTTGTACGTGCGGTTTGCGTGCACATCCAGCCATTGAAATTTCCGCCGGGACCGGCTGCGGGAAGCTGGAAGATGACCTCTGCTCCAGCAGCGAACTTCCACCACGGAATTCACGCCGGCTCTTGATCTGGTGTAGTTCTTTGCTCCTTCTCCTTCGAGCACTACGATCTTAGATCGATAGGCTGGGCCGCTGCGGCCGCTTGTTGTGCAAGCAGTTGGCCTGGAATGGCCATGAGAGCGGAAAGAGGGAGAGCGAGTGATGAGTTAGATCGCAAGATCCCTCCTCGTGGCAGAGTCCACGACAGACGGATCTGCCATTAAGGTATAACAGAACCTTTTATCTGGAATAGCGGCTACTGACGTTTCTCAGAACTGGGCCGCTGGCATCATAGACAGCAGCGCGTCCGTTCGCGAGAGCGATTCGAGTTTGTTCAGTGGGCAACACATATTTATGTGCCAGGCGGCCACCATCGTTAATCGGTTGATCTGCGCCCGGAGCGAGGTAGACGTCCTTGATTCCGTATAGCTCGAAGGGCAGATCCGCGATACCGGCGAAGAATAAGTCAGTATCGACGCCGGTCAACAATATGGCTTTCTCCGGCTGGCGGCGGTGAATTTCGACCACGCTGAGTACAAGGTTCTTCACTCGCAGGCTGCGCTCCAGATGCCAGGTTGTTACTGACCACGCGGCAGGCAATGCGATCAGGAGATACGCTACGGACATCCCCGCGGCAATCGCACGACGACGCGTTGCGAGCGCTGCTCCGCCTATCAATGCAAGTCCGATCACAGGACCAGTGAGATAGTAATCCATCACGTGATCGCGCAGCGGCAGCAGCGGCGCGATCAGAATCACGAACCAACCGGCGGCGAAGAGACCGATGCGACCGGTCGCGAAGATGCCCGCCAGTACCGCAATCACGAGCGCGGCGGTTGCAGTGATCACAGCCCATTCGGGAATCCCATAGAAATGCGCGAACCGTTCCGGACCGAGCGCCATGCGCAGATAAGTCCACAGCGTGCCGACCATGCCAGGGCCAAAATGCAATGCGTACGGTCCAGCCTTCTCAGCGGGAGCCAGCGCAAAATGCAGCAGCATGTAAAGTCCGGAGGCGGCGAACATCGGGAGGGTTCTTCCGGAAATACTTACGCGCGAATAGGAGCGTGTACCACGC
The DNA here is from genome assembly GCA_963793625.1 of Bryobacteraceae bacterium. Lineage (GTDB taxonomy): Bacteria > Acidobacteriota > Terriglobia > Bryobacterales > Bryobacteraceae. The sequence continues at coordinate 289,892 of CAWCAT010000005.1, forward strand.
GGCAAGGGCGGGGTAGACGACATTCACTTCCAGCGAACCGAAGCCCAGGAGAAAGACTACCCACTGCGCAGTAAGATAGCGGCGATCCCCACTCTCGATGTACTTCAGCAACAGCCAGAAGGCCAGCAGTATGAAGAACAGATATTGCGTCTGGTTGTAAATGGAGGTCCAGCAAAATGCGACCGCGACGCAACTGTTCGCGAGCCAGAGAAACTGTGTCCAGATCACCGCGCGCACAGAGCCTGTAATACGCTTAACCACACCGGCAATCAGGATCAGCACGATAACTACCGTTACGAAGACGATAATCCGAAACGGCAGCGCTTCGACGCCGAACAGCCCTGAGAGCAACATGAAGAAGCCATTTTCGCTCCACGGGCGCATGTTGCCGTGGGCCTTCGGCAGAAACAATGCGGAGAGCAATTCGGAAAAGCTGTGGACCGGTAGCAGATGCAGCCAGCCGAAATCGTCCTGATAAAACCACGTTTCGAGTCCACGCCAGTAAAACGTGAACAGAAACAGAATCGCGGGCAGCGACGGGTGCGAACGCAGCAAGCTTCTGAGGCGGGTCAAGGTCATTAAAATGAATTCGCCTCCGAGACAATTCCGCCTACGTCCAGCCTGACTGCGGTGGCTCCAGCGAGTTCCGGTCCACAAAAGTTCACTTGGTAAAGGCCGGGCTGATACGGCGTCAATCCCGCATAGAATGGGCGTGCGTGCACTTCACCTTGAGGCGTGGAAAGCAGCACCGTTGTCGTCGCGACCACGACCGGCAGACTCACCGGATCTGCGCCGTTTCCCGCTGAAATCGCTGGTCGCACTGCGCCGAGTCCGGTCGCATAAATTTCCACGCAGGTTCCAAACGAGCGCACCGCAGCTTTGATCACTGGCGCGGCGGTCTGCGCGTCGATACGGAACAGCGCGGATTCCACGCCGTCGCGGCGCACCATTATAGTGAACGACGGCGCGGCTTGATACGGAATCTGAAGCGTGATCTGATCTGCTTCGACGCGGAACAGCGGTGCCGCCGTGCCATTGACGAGCACTTGCGTCTCGCTGAGTTCCACAGCCAAAGGCACTGCACGAGACCAGGCGGAAGTGGCGGTGAAGCCCGAACCGAACAGCGTGATCACATCACCAGGAGCCGCAGTCTTGCCGTCAAACGAAGCGATCATGGGCGTGGCGTCCGCGAAGTGACTGGCGGTCAAAATCAAATCGAAGCGCGTCGTCTCGCCTGCTTTGACGTCCTTGGCTGCAGCGCGAAAAATTTCGACTCCGCCACGTTCGACGACTAGGCGATAGCGATCCGGCTGCAGGTTGACCGAACCGAAAAACCCCGTGCCGTCGGTGACCGTTGTGGCTGTGAACGGCTTGCCGGTATCGGATTCGACGCGCACGGTCGCACCATCCTTGAGCCACACAGCGCCGTCGTCCACTGTCACCCAGCCGTAGATATGCCCGCGGTCGGGCTTCGTCTTCCAGGGCAGATCTGGTACTGTGGCCGTCGCACCGAACACATCCGCAACGGCTTTGTAAAACTCGGTGTTCGGAGTGATCGGCGCACCAGCACTGTTGAGCACATTCGTACTGGCATAGCTATAGAAGTTCACACCGAGTGCTTTGTTACCTGCGGCCGACGCAGCACGCACGCGCTTCAACTGGGCAACGGAATCGGGAATTGAATTGAGGTAAGGCGCAAGACCAACGAGCAAGCCGCGACGAAACTGGTGGTTTTTCTCGAACTCCATCCAGCGGTCCAGGAAACTGGCATTCGAGCTATCGCGAAAGTAATTCATCGGAATCGCGAGGTCGAGAATGCCCTCTTCCATCCAGCTGCGCCAATCCTGAAAAACGCGGCCATAAGCATCGGTTTGCAGAAAGGCGGCGTCCGATAGAGGCCCATTGCCCCACGTAACCAGGGCCGCGCTGACTTTGGTTTTGGGCTTCAGGGCAATGGCGCGCAGATAGATCTGACGGGTCAACTGCGTCACCTGCCGGCGTCTGAAATCCGACCACCGGGGATCCATCGCGACAGGATTGCCGGTTCGGTTCATCAAACGTTGAAAGCGCGCAATCGCGGCCGGGTTCCAACCGTAGTTGTCGTCTTCCGGGTAGCGTATGTAATCCAGATGAATGCCGTCGATATCGTAATGCTTAAGCGGATCTGTGACCACGTCGGCCAGATAGCGCATGGCTCCAGCATTTCCGGGATCTATCGAGGTTGACTTTTTGCCGGAGGCGGTCATGGTCATCCACATGTCGTCGCCTTTGGCGTTGGGACCGTGGGTGAACCATGCATGCCGCGGATCCACAGGTGCTTGTGTGAACGGCCAAAACGGCGTTACGGGAAACCAGGCGTGCACCTCGATGCCCCGTGCGTGCGCCTTCTCGATCAGGTATTGCAGCGCATCGAAACCCTTCGAGTATTCGTTGTCCTCGACGGGCGGTTCCAGCGATTGCAGAAAATAAGATCCGCCGCGATGCCGCACTTCAATGAAGATTGCGTTGCTTTTTGCGGCGACGACATCAGCCACCATCTGATCGACTTCAATGGGAGTCTTATAGCCTTTGTGAAAGGCATCAGCCCAGAACGCACGGTACTCCTGAGCGTTCAGGCTGACTGCAAACAGGAGGAGCGGGAGGCATCGCATAGGGAAAAGTCAGCTTATCATCTTCTGCGTGCGCTATCATTTGGATTCCATGGAGGAAATTCAACCCACTCCGACCGGACCTCGCACGTCCGTGCTGATCATCTCTCACAATTCAATTGCCGCGCTTCGACGCTGCCTGGATTCGTTGCTGCGAACGACTGACCGTAAGGCTGTCGAAATCCTTGTTGTTGACAAGGGATCGCAGGATGGCAGCGGGCAACTCGACAGCGAGTACCCTGACACGACATTCCTGCGCCTGCCGCGCAATTTCGGTTTCACGAAGGCCGTCAACGTGGGAACGCGCACTGCCGCAGGTGATTACCTGCTGGTGCTGGACGCGCACACAGAGGTGGAGCCCGGTGCGGTTGCGGCGCTCACAGCGCGGCTCGAGAGCGACCCTGATGCCGTAGCCGTCTGTCCGCTTTTGGTGGACCCTGAGGGTCGTGCGCTGACCCGCGTGCGTCCACTGCCCACGGCCGCCGAACTCATCCAGGAATGGAAAACGAGGCGACACCGGCGGGGACGGTGCCGACCGACCTTTCCGCGGAAAGCATTTCGATCGATTGGCCGGCAAGAATCGCTTTCCTGGTGCGCAGGCAATTTGTTAAAGGGATGAATTACCTCGACGAGCGCTACGGAGAGTTCGGTGGCGATCTCGAGATTTTCTATCAGATCCGTCACGCCGGAAAGAAAGTGCTTTTAATGCCTGGTGTTAAGGTGATTTACCGACCGGAAGACATCGAGCTTCCGTCTGATGCGATCGCCCAACTCTCGGCTGATCAAGCGCTTGCAGCGATCTCTTACGCTTCCAAGCACGCGGGCTTTGCCGCAAGCCTGGCTGCGCGCCTCGGAGCAATCTTTTATCTATTAGGTAAGATCCTTATTTTTCAACAACCTGGCTTCCAAATGTCACGCCTGACCGCGATCATCAGTGGCCAGAAAATTGACGGCTCGCAGTATTCGATCTAGGAGAAGTCCTCTACCCGGCCCTTAAATCTTTGACTGGACCCTAAGGATTCCAGGAGTGCCGTCCGATTATTAAACCAAGGACGGCTTATGGTTGCCTTTTTGTGGATCTTTCTTCCGGTGTTTATAGCGGCTGGGTCCGCGCTGCTTTCGTTCTACATCATGCAGGCGCGAATGGAAGTTGCTTTGGCGCGGGAACGCGAATCGACCGCTGAAGTCCGCGCGGCGCATGAACTCGCGCGAAGAACTTATGGAGCAGAAGGTCAAAGCAGCCGAAGAGGCCGCCAAGCGCACAGCGTTGACTCCTTCCTGGCGGATTTCCGCGTGGAAGAGCGTCATTACATGCGCGAAAGCAAGTCGCTGTTCATGAACAAGAAGTCCATGGTGCTGCAGGAAAGACTGTATTTCCGGACGATTCCGCTCTCTAACTGGGTGGAGCATGAACTGGTCGTGGAAGAAGGCGGAGATTTGCTGAAACTGGCAAAGGCTTGCTCCGTATTCAGTCCCAAGACTCTCGCGGAGTCAGCCGTGGACACCACTAAGTTGCTGCGCAGCGCGTGATTCTAATCACTTTCCGTAGATGATCATGCGCACGGAAATGATCAGCAGGAAACCTGCGTAAAGCCGTCTAATTAGCCCCGGTGACATCGGCATCACGATTTTCGCGCCGATCCAGGCGCCGAAAAATAGCCCTAGCGCGAGTAAAGCCGCGAATTTCAGGTTCATGTGCCCGTTGCGGTAGTATTCAAACGCGCCGAGCAGTCCAACCGGAGGAATCAGGGCGGCCAGACTGGTTCCCAGCGCGTCCAGCTCTTTCATTTTTACGATGAAAAGTAGTGCCGGAACTATCACCAGACCGCCACCCAGGCCGAACATCCCAGCCAGAACGCCAGCAAGCAGCCCTATTGCAATCAGCGTGATGTAGATCATTTCGCCCGAAGTGTAACAGAATTTCGCGCGAGTGTAATCCAGATTGCAACATTCACCGTCCTTGCACTTATGATGGGCGTCATGGCAAGCCGCTTGGCTATCGGCACGGGTTCGAAGCAGGACCCCGCCCATATTGAGACCCTTGGCCGTTGGATGGCCACCGATCAACGTCGTCTTTATTTGCTGTGCTACCGTCTGCTGCAGGATCGCGACGAGGCCGACTCCGCCACGCAGGACTCTTTCTTGAAAGCGTATCGTGCGTTGCAGAAGGAAAATGCCGCGCCGCTGGAAGACGTCTCGAAGTGGCTGACCCGCATTGCAGTGAATACCTGTCTGGACCGGCTCCGTTCGCAGCGCTGGCAGTTTTGGCGCAAGCGCCCCAAGCCTGAAGCGGAATCGACGGTGTTGTCAATGGCTCGCGCCACGGATCCAGATGCCGAGAGACAGGTCCTGGCGGCGCAGATTGCCGTCAGAATCGAATGCGCGATAAAAAGAACTGTCAATCAGGCAGAAGGCAGTCTTTACGCTGAGGCACTACGAGGACCGGAGTTTGGAAGAGATCGGCGAAATACTGGGCCTGGAGGTTGGAACCGTGAAAGCGCACATGGCGCGCGCGGTAGCAAAACTCCGGGTGGAACTGAAGGACCTTTACGAATTGAAGAGCCATGCTGGCTCAGAAAGCAAGACATGAACCCGACGCACTGGACTGACGATGAAATTCTGGAGGCGCTCTACGGGCTACGTCCCGAAGACGCCCACCTGCGGAATTGCACGGACTGCCACGAGCGCTGGCGGAATGCCGTCGAGCAGCGGCGGTGGATCGCCAGAGGTGTAACTGTTCCGGTCGAATTGCTCAGCGAGCAACGTACCCGGATTTACGATCGGGTGGAATCCCGGGGCTTTGGACTTGGCGTTCGCCTTTCGCCAGCCCTTGCAGCCGTGGCAGTTGTCGTCCTGGGTCTGTTTGTCTCCGCGCCGCAGCCCAAAACGGATCCGGCGGTTTCCGCCATGTCCGCGAAGTCCGACGCGCAGTTTTTCAATGAAATCTCATCGATGGTTGACAGCGCGGAACCTCGTGCAGCCGCACCCATACGGAATCTTTTCCAGGAGCAATAAGCAATGCGAATTAGCGTAATTCTGATGTTTCTCTTGAGCTTGAGCGCGTGGGCGCAGGGTCCCCGGGATTTCTTCCCGTGGTGGGATACCCCAGTTGCCCGCGACATCAAGTTGACTGATGCCCAACAGAAACAGGTCCAGGCAACCGTGCGTGAATACCGTTCGCGCTTGATTGATGTGCGCGCCGGAGTCGAAAAGGCCGAAGGCGATGTCGCCGACCTGTTCAATGACGATCAGTTTGACACGAAGAAAGCCAACGATGCCGTCGAGCGTCTGGTAGCAACCCGAAGCGAACTGACGCGTGCGTTTTCGCAGATGTCGGTTAAGCTGCGCTCTGTGTTGACCGCGCAACAGTGGCGCGAACTCGAAAAGCGCCGTCCGCATCAGCCGATGCCGGGCCACATGCAGGGTCCGCGGAAAACCATGCCAGGGCCGATGCCTGGAATGCAGCAGGGTCCTGGAATGCGGGGCATGCCAGGACAGGGTGGCCAGGGTCAAATGCAAGGACAGCCAACTCCGCGGCGCGCACCGGCACAGGCACCTGCGCCTGCACCTGCACCTAAGGACGATTAGCGGTTATTTGTTTTTTTGGTTATCTGGTTGTCGGATTGTGTCGGCGACCAGATAACCTTCCTCACTTCTCCCCCGAATAGTACTAAGAAAAACTACCTACTACCTCAGTTCCCGCTATAAGGTTTTCGCCGCATCCGCCGATGTATTGGTCAGGCGACAAAAAGAGCCTGTCGATGCTCGGAACGCACAACGAACAGATCAGCCTCGGTAACCAGTTACGCAGTCCTTTGCTGGCACCCGTGATCGAGTGGCGCGCGCGGCAGATTGATGACCCCATCGAGCGGTTGGGTTATCTGCGGCGGTCAGTAAAACTGCGCCCGGTGTCTCCGCATCGCAATCTTCGCCGGATGTCTATGTTGTTGGGTGCTTTAGTGATTACTGGACTGGTCTCAACTCGCTATTTTCCAGTGGCTACAGCGGATGGCCAAATGCCACCGGCGCCCCTACCGGCAGTCCACGCCGGCACCGCCGCTGCAGTGCCGAAGGTCTGGCTGGTGGAGCAGAACAAGGATTATGACGTTTACAGTAACGGCCTGCGAATCGAGAACCGTTTCAAAACCACGGGCGACCCACGCTCTTCCGGACGCCTGGATCGCAGGAAACCGGAGCAAGGGCTGAAGATCTCGACCGCGGAACCAGTGGGAATTGTCTTCCACACGACAGAAAGTGAATTGGCGCCCTTCGAGTCCGATCAGAACAAAACGCTGAAACGGCTCGGTACTTCGTTGCTGGAATTCGTGCGCAACAAGCGCGCCTACAATTTTGTGATTGACCGCTTCGGCAGGGTTTTTCGGGTTGTCGATGAGAGCACCACCGCATATCATGCCGGAAGCTCGGCCTGGGCCGATTCGGACTGGATTTATCTGAACGTGAATGCCAGCTTCATCGGAATCTCGTTTGAGGCGCAGAGTGTTGCGGGTAGTGAAAAGTTTACTGTCACTCCGGCGCAGATCTACTCCGGAAGGATTCTGACACAGTGGTTGCGCTCCAGGTATCAGATCGCAGCCGCGAACTGCGTCACGCATGCCCAGGTTTCGGTAAATCCGGAAAACATGCGGATCGGCTATCACACGGATTGGGCGGGAAATTTCCCGTTCGAAGAGATGGGTCTGGGCGACAACTACGCCCTGCCGCTAGCGAGTTTGTTTGCGTTTGGATTCAGCTATGACCCGGTTTTTGTGATGTCCACCGGCGCGCGCCTGTGGAAGGGTGTGGTGCAAGCGGAGCAGGAACTTCGACAGGCATCGGCCACGGCGAAAATGTCCGTGCCGGAATACCGGAAAATCCTGCAACAAAGGTATCGGAAAAATTTAGCAGCGCTCAGAACAGGAAGCGCACCCGAGGAGAAAAGCAGTGAGTAAAAACAGTCAGCCCGCCGCGATTGGTCTTGATATCGGCACAAGTCGAGTCGTGTCAGCCCGCAATCAGGACGAAGGTTATAAATACGAAAGCCAGCTCAATGCCTTCGTTAATATTCCGTACTCAAAGATGACGGAAGGCTCGCTCAAGAAGGAAGCCGTCCCGTTCACTGTCGATGCATCGCAGATCGTAATACACGGCAACGAATCAGAACGCTTTGCGGATCTGCTTGGCACCGACATCCGACGCCCCATGACCAAGGGAGTGCTGAACGCCAGTGAGCCGGACAGCCTGAAGCTGATTCAACAGATTGTTACCGCATTGACAGGCAAGGCACAACCGGGCCAGAAGATCTGCTTCACAGTGCCGGCGGCCACGTTGGGTGCGGAAGAAAACCTCACGTACCACGAGGCTTCGCTGCGCCAGGTTCTGGAGGATCTGGGTTACGAAGTCAGGAGCATCAACGAGGGGCTGGCTGTGGTCTATGGAGAGCTCGAGGACTCGAACTATACCGGCATCGGGATCAGTTGCGGGGGCGGGCTGTGCAACGTTTGCCTCTCGTACTTGTCCGTCCCGGTAGTGAGCTTCAGCATGGCCAAAGCGGGCGACTATATCGATTCCAGCGCAGCGTCCGTCACTGGAGAACTTTCCAATCGGATTCGCATGATGAAGGAAGAGTCCTTTTATCTGAACGGCCACTTCTCAGACAAGGTGCAGCAGGTGCTTGGCGTGTATTACGACGACATGATCAACTCGCTGGTGGCGAGCTTGAAGCACGCCTTCAGCAACACGCATAAACTTCCGAAACTGGGCCGCCCGATACCGCTCGTGCTCAGCGGCGGAACTGCCCTGCCGAAGGGCTTCCGTGACCGCTTTGAGAAGATCCTCAAAGAGAGCGACTTCCCGATTCAACTATCTGAAGTCAGGCTTGCCGCAGACCCGCTCGTAACCAGCGCCAAAGGCGCTTTGGTAGCGGCACTCAGCGAAATGTAACACCGAAGTTCCCGCAAGCAGAACGAGCGCAGGCCACCCAAGGGCGCTTGCGCTCTTCTTTTACTGAACCGTTTTCTTGGTCGTCTGGCCGGCCTTTTCTAGGCCCTCGCCCGTCTTCTTCACGGCTTTCTTGGTGCCCTTCTTCGTGGCCTTGGCCGCATCCTTGGTGGTCTCGGCGGTTGCCTCAGCTGCTTTTTTTGTGCCCTTCTCCGTAGCTTTCGCAGCATCTTTGGTGGTGTCCGCTGTCGCGTTCGCCGCTTTCTTAACAGATTTCTTGGTTGAGTTTGCTGCCTTGTTCAAACTCTTTTCGGGTTCCGGCTGTGTTGTCTGCGCGAACAAAGCGCAGCAATATGTCATCCCCAGAATCAATCGCGATAGGCTCATTCCTGTAGTTTGGCGCAATGAGCGGCAGGTCGGCAAGCAAGGGGTCGCGAGCTAAAAATGTACTTGCACCTGGAGGCAAAATGCCCCATTTTAAAATCACGGAGGAGCGACGCTCATGTTCAGTTTACTTTGGAGCCTGATCATTGGATTGGTAATCGGAGCAGTTGCTAAATTGCTCATGCCGGGCAGGGATCCTGGCGGGTTTATCATCACGATGCTACTCGGTGTGGCAGGCAGCCTTTTGGCCAACTGGATAGGCAGGGCCATGGGCCTTTACCGGCAAGGAGAAGCGGCAGGCTTCATTATGTCGGTAATCGGCGCCATGCTTCTGTTGTTCATTTATAGGCTGATTGTTCGAGGACGTACGCACGCTCAGCCGTAAAGGCTAGCCAACTTTTCCGTCCAGCATCTGACGAACCCTGGCGGCGAGTACGTTTGGAGGAAATGGCTTCTGAATGTAAGCGCCGCTCGGCTCCGTCGCGCGTTGGTCCACTATTTCAGAATCAGCGTAGCCTGACATGAATAGAACTTTGGTTTGGGGCCGGAGTATCCTGAGACGGGCAGCCAAATCCCTGCCGGTCATCCCAGGCATCACGATATCCGTGATAACCAAATCAATAGCTCCCGAATGTCTTTCCGTAATTAACAGCGCTTCAGCACCGTTAGCTGCGTCAAGTACGACGTAACCAGAGTTCTTCAGGACAGAACTGAGCAGACGGCGCACATCGTCATGATCTTCCACAATCAAAATCGTCTCGGTACCTCTGCGCTGGTCAGACAGGTCAGCTTTAGCAGCATCATTCGCCAGGCGATCATCTACCCTTGGCAGGTAAATCCGAAAGCTCGAACCGACACCCAATTCGCTCACAACCGAAATGTAACCTTCGCTTTGCCGGATGATTCCATAGACCGTCGATAGCCCGAGCCCAGTGCCCTTACCCTGCTCTTTCGTTGTAAAAAACGGTTCAAAAAGGTGTGCTTTGGTGTCCTCAGTCATCCCCGAGCCCGTATCGCTGACCACAAGCAGCACGTATTTCCCGTGAACGATACCGGAGTGCGCGGAGGCCGAAGTCTCATCCACGCTAACGTTAGAAAGTTCGATAACTAGTTTGCCGCCGGCGGGCATTGCATCGCGGGCGTTCACTGCAAGATTCAGTAGCACCTGGTGAATCTGGCTCGCATCAGCCCGAACCCGGCCCAGCGATGGCTCCAGTTTGGCGTGCAATTCCACATCTTCACCGATCAGCCGTCGAAGCAATCGTAGGGCCTCGCTGATGACGACGTTCAAATCGAGAACACTGAGTTCCAATACCTGCCGCCTGCTGAACGCGAGCAATTGGCGGGTCAGAGCGGCGGCTCGTTCGCCGGCCTTCTTGATCTCCAGTAAGCTGACGTGCGCGGAATCAGTCTCAGCGAACTTGTGCAGCAGAATGTCGCTATATCCGTTAATGACCGTGAGCAGGTTGTTGAAGTCGTGAGCCACGCCGCCCGCAAGCCTCCCGATGCTTTCCAGCTTCTGAGACTGGCGATAGAGTTCCTCAAGCGCCCTGAGGTCCGTGACATCGCGACCAAGGCTGGCGGTGCCGGTCACATTCCCATTCAGATCCCGCAGCAGCGTGTTGTCCCATTCAACCAGCCTGCGAATACCATCGCGCGTCATGATGGGATTCTCATGGTGTGCCGGTAATTTGCCGGAAGAAAGAGAATAGACAAACGTTTCGCGAACCGGATCCCGATGCTCTGGCGGGAGGAATATTTCGAACCAGCTCTTTCCGAGCACCTCGTTGGCACTCCAACCTGTTATCCGCAGAAGAAAAGCATTACAAAACGTGATGTTGCCATGCGCATCCAGGATAACCGCGACCAATTGCACGGTCTCCAGCAATTCTCGCAGGCGATGCTCAGACCCGCGCAGGGCATTCTCTGCAAGTTTTCGTTCGGTAATGTCCTTCACAATGGCGAGATAGCGGGTTTCGCCGGAAAGCCGCAAACTGCTCAGGGTTACCTCCGTTGGAAACTGCGAGCCATCCAATCGGCAACTCTGCCATTCGAATGTCGGGGTCTGCCCTTGGGCCGCGAGGGCAATCATCTCCAGAGTTTTCTCCCTTGAATTACTGCCATCGGGCTGCATGGGCATCGAAAAGTCGGAAGGCGTCCGCCCAATGATCTCGTCCCTTTCGCACTGAAACAACTCCAGTGCCTTCCGGTTGCAGTCAATGAGGACCGTACCGCTCATAAGGAAAATACCATCGCCCGCCGACTCGAAAAGTGTTCTGTAACGGCTTTCGCTCTCACTCAATTGCTTCGCCGCGTTCCTGTTATCGAGTTCTGCTGCAACGCTGGCGGCAAAGATCTCCAACGTCGATTGCACCATCAATGCCTCTGGCATGGAACTACGGTAGAGTACTGCCAGCACGCCGAGCAGGTGTCCTCTGGAATTCAGCAGGGGCGCCCCGCCGTAGCCTTCCACATTCAATTTGCCCAGCATTACACCGTGAGGAAATTGCTGTTGAACACCACTGGGATAAATGCAGGATTTCCTGCTCAAGACTTCAACACAGGGCGTGCCGGCCAATTCGTAGCTGAAATCGTCAACCTTTTTACCTGCGGCAAACACGCAAAGCGTCCGCGCAATGCCCGGGTTTTCAGCGGAGATTTCAGATACGAAAGCGTAGTCGGCATTCAGGACCCCTGCCAGACGCAGCACGAGTGATTGAAGGTATTCAGGCCCCTTTGCCGCCGACGCGCCTCGCGCCATTTGCAGAATGAGATTGTCTGAACGCTTGCGCTCCGAGATATCGCGCGCCGACCCGAAAAGATAATCCTGCCCGCTGTAGTGAACGTAATTCAGATTCACTTCCACCGGGAATTCCTGGCCGTTTTTGGAGCGATGTACGGATTCAAAAGTCAGCGATCCGCGCTGCTGGACATCCTTGAAGAACAGCGGCCAAGTCTCAATTGAGAATGAGGGAGCGATTACGGCTACCGACATTCCGAGCATTTCCTCTCGTGAGTAGCCAACGGATGCGCAGGTTGCCTTGTTGACGTACAAGTAGCGTGCGTCAGCGTCAACCCAGAACATGGCGTCAGACGCATTTTCAACCGAGTGCTGCAGGAAGTGCAGTTCCTGTCCTGAGTTGTCAGACTCGGAATTTGTCATTAGCGAATCAGGGGCCTTCATATCGTATCAAAGACTCATGACCGAAACCCAGAGCTGGTATAATAACAGTAACGAATTCCCCGTCTTTGGCCTCGCAGCCACACACCCCTGTTTTCTTTAATTAGCACGTGTCTCCAAGGCGAGATTTGCAAGTTCCGAACCACGCAAAAGGAGATTGTGAAAATGCAGGACAAAACAACACATACCAAGCATTATCTGTTGGCTAGTGATTTCGATCAAACGCTGAGTTTCAACGATTCCGGGCTTGTGCTCAGTGAGCTGTTAGGTGCGTCCGGATTCGTGGAAAAGGTCCACGGTCTTTCAAGAATCCACCTGGTGCAGCAGGGCGCGGAACTCGCGTATCTTTTGCTGCACGACCCTGAGTATCGCCGCGTTCGGAAAGAGCATCTCGTCGAAGTCGGTAAGCAGATTCGACTGAAACGGAACATCCGTATGCTCTCGCAACTGCTCGACAACCTGGATGGTTTCCGCTTTTCGTTTCACGTGATCTCGGCAGCTCCGGAAGAGGTTATTCAATCGGCGCTGGAAGGCATTCTGCCCGTCGAGAATATACACGGGACGCGTTTTCAGTGGAATTCCGAGTCTGGTGAAATTCAATCCATACTCCGAGTCCCGGCCGGGTACGGAAAAGTCGCTGTGCTGGAAGATCTGCGCTCCACCCTTGGCGTGAGCCCGAGCCACGTTGTCTATGTCGGCGACGGTACTTCTGACATTCACGTCATGTTGCACGTCAACCGGCAGGAAGGTTTGACGATTGCCGTCTCAGAGGCAAAATACATCACACAGATCGCTCAAAGAACTATTCTGAGCGATGATGCGCTGAGCCCGCTCGTTCCGGTGCTCGAGGACGTCGCGGGCTGGGATTCAGCCAGAATCCGATTCCTCTTCGAAACAAACGGGTTCGTATTACATGAGTGGAGCAAAGCTCGCACCGACTCAATAACTATTCGTGAAACTGCGGCCGGGAGTGTGGCCCATGCTTGATTGGATTGGCTGGGTTGCTACCGCGATTTTCGCGGCATCGTACTTCTTCAAGCGTCCGGAGGTGCTGCGTCGGGTCCAGGCACTCGCTGCGCTGCTCTGGATCGGCTACGGCGTCGTGATTCACGCGCCGCCGGTCGTCATAGCCAATCTGGTGGTGGCGGCGGTCGCAGTCTATTCCTCGTTGCGCCCCGCAACCGCGCGGCCCGAGTAGGTTGACGGGCGATTCTCGCCAGGGTCGCCCGTTGGTCAGACTTTCACTGGATTTTTGAGTGCCTTGCCGATCCGCATTTCCTTTGCATCGTAACTGAACTGCTTGCCGCAATCCAGGCAGACGACGTAGGATTCTTCGTGCGGCTGTCCGGGTCTTGCAGTTGGAGAGATCGGGCGGGATAGTCGCCGATGCGCGCACCTGAACAGTATATTCGCGAGCGAATCGATCATCGCAACCTCCCGGAGCTATAAAGTCTCCAGCACGGCAAGTGCCGAATTGTAAGTGCTTTGGAATGATTGCCATGATTCCGGGAGAAACGTGAATGATGTAAGCGTTTCAGACCTCGATCCGCAAGATTTACACGAAGCGTGCAAGGTTTTCTGGGAGCCGTGTTAAGTTCACTAGGAGAGACAAACATGAAAATCCTCCTGAATTCGTGCCTGCTCGCGATGCCGCTTTTCGCACAACTGCAGCCGATTGGCCCACCGCTGGAGTCCACACGCCTTACGCGGACCCATGTCTTCAAGAAAACGCCGCAGGGCGAATTGAAGATTAATGTGTACCTGCCGGAGGACTGGGCAGCAGGGCAGAAGCGGACTGCCATCCTGATGTGGTTCGGCGGTGGATTCAGCGCCGGCTCTCCCGTTCAGTTTCAAGGCAAGGCGGAATACTTCGCAAGTCGCGGCATGGTGGCGTTTACGCCGGAATACCGCATCAGATCGCGGCACAAGACTGGGCCGGATAAGAGCTTTGAAGACTCGAAGAGCGCGGTCCGCTGGGTCCGGATGAATGCGAAAGCATTGGGCATTGATCCCGATCGAATCGTCGGCTCGGGTGGATCTGCGGGCGGCACGTGCGCGCTGATCACCGCGTATAGTGATAAATTCGAATCGGAAGATGAGAGCCGCGCGGTTTCGTCAAAGCCCAATGCGTTGGTGCTGTTCAACCCGGCGGTAGTCCTGCCCGACGGGCCGAGACCGGAACTGACGCTTGCCACAGAGCAACTCGTAGGCGGTTGGAAGCTGACCAAAGGCGGCGCACCAATGATTCTGTTCTTCGGGTCGAAGGACAAGTGGTTGTTAAGCAGTCGTGAAATGGTGAAGCAATTCGTAGGCATGGGGAACCGCGCCGAATTGTATCTTGCCCCTGGACTCGATCACGGCTTTTTTAACGACCCGCGCATCGCGAATAATGGCGTAAAGGGGTGGCATGAAGTAGTGCTGAACCAGGCGGATCTGTTTCTGGAATCACTCGGATATCTCCGGGGCAAGCCAACTGTTCAGCCCTTGGCGCCTGAGTTGAAGCTTAATCGGGAGAACATGCAGTAACCATGCGGAATTCTGGCTCGGCGGCGCTGGTTTCGATGTTCCTGGTGGCGTCTATGGTCACCACTGCGCTCGCGGCCGAGCCGATCGGAAAAACCATGCTCATCATAGTCAACCCAGGCCATTTTCACGCTGCACTGATTCAGAAAGACATGTATCCGCAGGTTTCCCCGCAGGTGTCCGTTTACGCGCCGTTATCTCCGGAGCTGCTGGACTACCTGAACCGGATCTCGCTCTTCAACTCTCGCAAGGAGAACCCAACAGCGTGGGAACTTGACGTTCACACCGGCCCGAGGTTCTTTGAACAGATGCTTCGGGATCGCCCGGGCAATGTCGTTGTGATAACAGGACGCAACCGGGGCAAGATCGATCGCATTCTTCAGTCGCTTGGAGCCGGCCTCAACGTGTTCGCCGACAAGCCGTGGATCATATCTTCGGCTGACCTCCCGAAGTTGGCTACGGCGCTCGACACCGCGGAACAGAAGGGGTTGACCGCGTACGACATCATGACCGAGCGTTACGAAATCACCTCGATACTGCAGCGCGAAATCGTGAACACGCCAGAGGTTTTCGGTGAACTGTCGAAAGGCTCGGCCACGGAACCGGCAGTGAAGGCCAGAAGCATTCATCATCTGATGAAGTTGGTTGCTGGTATTCCGATTAAGCGTCCGGCGTGGTTTTTCGATATCAACGAATATGGCGAAGCGCTGGCTGACGTCGGAACTCACGTCGTGGATCTTGTGCAGTGGACCGCTTTCCCAACGAAGCAACTGGATTACCGCACAGATGTAAAGATGCTGGCTGCGCGACGCTGGCCCACAGTCGTCAACAAGGCGCGTTTTCAGCAGGTAACCGGAGAACCCGACTTTCCAGCAGCGCTGGCGGCCTGGGTTAAGGATGGCCAACTCGATTATTACTCAAACAATTTCGTTCATTACACGGTGCAGGGCGTCCACGTAGAACTCGATATCCTCTGGAACTGGGAGGCGCCCGAGGGCACGGGCGATGTGTATGAGGCCAGCTTCAGGGGCAGTAAAGCGCGAATCGAAATTCGTCAGGGTAAGGTACAGAAGTATGTACCTGAGCTGTACGTCACACCCACCGCTGCGGACGGGGCAGTTGTGTTCGCGGCGTTGCGAAAGAAAGTGGAACTGCTGCAGCAGGCCTATCCGGGCATCACACTGGACGAGCATGCCGGGGAAGCTCAGATAGTAATTCCGCAGCGCTACCGTGTAGGGCACGAGGCACATTTCGGGCAGGTAACCAGCCAGTTTTTCAAATATTTGAAAGCACCGCGCAGCATCCCGGAATGGGAGAAGTCCAACATGCTGGTTAAGTACTTCATTTCGACCAAAGGCGTTGAGTTAAGTCATTAGCAGACAGTTGATCATCAAGCGTGCGAGCGGCGCATCCAGCGCGGCTCACGCATTGTCTGAACTGCTGATATGAGGTCTGGCGCGAAGCCGTCAGCGCCAATCTCGCGCCACAAATCCGGAACTGCACGGCCGAATTCCCGGTGTACGTCCTCGATCACTTCCGTTACCGACGGAACGCTCAGCAATGTGGCGGCGGACATGCCGAGCACACTCGCTTGCTGGCGTTCGATCAATCGCAAAACGCCTGCGGGTGGGGTGTTGGTGCCAAGCAGACGTACCGTCCAGCCGTCCGCCTGCAACATGTCGGCAACCATGTGAGCACCTATAGCGTGCAGTTCGCCATGAACTCCGGTGATAATGATGTGACCGCGTTCAATTTCGGCATTTGGAATCAGGCGAAAGAACTCCGGAAGTATGGTTTGCACTACTGCGGTCGCCATGTGCTCTTCGGCAACAGAAATTCTGTTTGCCTCCCACAGTTCACCCACTCGTTTCAAGGCGGGCTCGATTATTACTTTGCGTTCACCGGACAGAATTGCGTCTGTAAATCGGGCCACAATTCCATTCTTTTCGACTTCATCATGCTGCTCCCTGGGCAAACCGAAGGCTGGATCCAGGAACGCGTGCCGACCCGCTTCAATAAACTCGGATAGAATCTGTCTTTCGGGGTCCACGAATTCCACGTCGAGGACGAGTGGAATGCGCTCGAGAAGTTCGTCGATAACGTCCGGAGCAACCCCGCGAGGAACCATAGTTCGGGCGACCCATTGCACATAATCTTCAAAGACCGAGGGCTTCCCGGTCTCGATCGCCCCGGCCAGAAAAGCCAGGTGCAGCGCAATATTGTCTGATTCGATTTTGGCTTGGTGAGGGAAGCGCAAAGCGAACCGCTCGGCAACACTGAACCTGCGGTCGCGCAGTTTTCTGGCAAGATTCACCCTGTCCTTCAACAACATCAATCACTACTCCTCGTTTTATTGCTCTGTTCTTCCCGCAGACGCTCCTGGGCTACCTCCAGACAGTGCGGGCAGTAGCCGTGGGTAAGCAGATGAGGAAACCCGGTCGGAATCGGAATCTCCACCCAGTCCTCTGCTACCCGCAGTTTGCCGCACACCATACACACCGGTAGAGGCTCCAGAACGCCCTTTAGGCCGGCAAATACTTTGTTGACGTGGCCCAGTGCTGATTCCAGTTGTTCAATTGCATGTCCGAGCAGCTTGTTTTGATAAAAGTGATCTCTGACTGCGGTGGCCAGTTCGGCGTTTAAACTCAGAAGGTCTTGTTGCAGTCGTTGCTCGGCATGCACATACTCCTCACCAATCAGAATGAAGCCGTTGGCAGTAATCGAAATCAGGCACTTCAACGTATAAGGCGAGTTTTTCCTGTCGATGAAGTTGAGCATCAATTCCAATGGATCGGTGCGTTCCTTCCTGCTTAGGACTTCACGCAAAAGGCGCGCGTCTGTACTTACGAGGCAATCCCACAGAGGTTTGCCGAGCAGTGCATCGTTGGCGACTTTCATCTTTTCCGCGACATTCGGCGTCATCGCTCTGATGTTGCCATTTAGCTCCGCTGCGATGAAATGAAGAACGGAAGATCGTTTCAGGTACTCGTCAAAAAACTTGGGGTAATCTGCGGTAAGTGCTGGCCTTGGATCGACCAGGTCCCTCAAAACCAACAATACTTCAATGGAACCGCTTTGATTCAGCCAACGCTCGAACGACGCGGCATCGCTCCAGCGTGTAACCAGGCAGGAGCTACCGCCAGCTTTAAAAACCTGCTTGTCTACAAATCCGGAGGCGCGCTCCAGCGCAATGGAATTGCGGGAAGCAGGGGCATCATTCACGCGGATGATCGCCAGCGTAAACGAATTCATAATTCCTCCATCTGAGAAGAATCTCTTCTCCTGGCGGCGTCCCCGTTTCCTCTGGTCCTATCTTTTACTATCGTAGCCCTTAGTAATTACTAGTCAAGAGGTACTCATGGGCTAAACTTACTTAACTCGCGAGTAACACAAGTAACTAGCAGATTCTCACGACAGGGATACCTATCAGTTCGCCGGCTTTCGCAATAGCTCCGCTCATGTGTCCCGTTCCCAAAGCGCAGTGATGGGTCGGGCCTTCCTGGCACCACTTGTTTACGAATTCCGCGGGTCCGAGTGGAAAACGCAAGCGCGAATTCGTATTGCCAATCCTGAAAATCGGTCCGGGGTCGGACAGCCCCTCCGCCGTGATTATCTTCAACCGGCCGTCGGCTGTTTGTGTCAACGCCAGCAGGGTGATTGGTCCGGTCTTCACGCTGAACTCCACACTTACACCGCGCCCGCGTTTCCCGTGATACATGCCTAGACCGCGCAGCACGGGCTTGCTGTCCGTAATCGCCAGGTGGCCCGGGCCGTCGTGCCCCATCATCACCAGGCCTTCACGGAAATCCATCGCGTAGAATTCCGTGAAGGATCCTCCGGCGCCGAAGCGGTCCAGGATCATCATGGCGACGCAGGTCTTCAGGTCGCCCTCTCCGCTCGCCGGAATCCCTCGCGCGGTAAGCAGGGAATTGCCCAGGATCAGCCCTGCGCCAAGCCGCTCGTACAGATTCCCATCGAGGCCACGGTAGTAATAGGTCAGACCGTCCAGATCGAATTTCTGGACCAGGTGGTCCAGACCTGCTGAGACGCGCGCAGCCCAATTCAGGTCTTCCATGGGGACGTCCTCCAAGCTGAAAAGCTCCTGGGCCACACGGAGCTTCTCAGCCTCTTCGGCGTCGCTCACTTCACGTACACAGCGCTCCAGGTCGCACATCTCGAGTAGTTCGATGTGCGCTCCAGTCTCCGCGCTCACCATCGTTGGATCTGAATACATATCGAGCATGCCGGGATACGTGTGGCCCAGAACTCCAATGCGGCTGGAACGTAGCGCGCTGGCGACTGTCGCCGCCTTGCACCACTCCGCAATCTGGCCCCAGGCGTTTGGATCGTCTCGCAATGTTCCAGACACAACCCGGAATGGAACACGAGCGCGCGCGAAAGCGTTCGAGATCTCCGGAACGCAGCATACGCAACAGTTTGCAAGCCACTCACCGGTGTCGGTGTGCTCGTAATCGAGTGCATCCACAGGCTGCAGATTCAGCACCAGAACCGGCACTTTCAATTGCTGCACAACCGGCAAGACCAGCGAAGAGGTGGCGTACGTGCCCACGTAGCAAACGATGAGATCCAGTTGTGACGACGCAAACTGCCGCCCGGCTGCTGCCGCTTGCGGAGCGCTATCGACCAGTCCCGCCGACACGACCTCCACGCCAAACGACCTGATCCGCGCTTCCACTTCGAGCTGATAGCCTTCGAGCCGTTCGCGGAGTCCGGGGAACTGCGGCCAATAGGCGGCCAGGCCTATACCAAATACCCCGACGCGCCCCTGATGCATCTTGCGTCGCTGTTCCGTGTAAGTAGTAGTTTCAGATGTTGCCATACTGGAATGCAGTATGTCTCGTTCGACTGCACGGCGGCAAGTATCCATGCCGTGCGGATTCGATTAATCGCCCGATCGCCCAATCACCATTCCTAATACCCTCGTTTCCCGCACCCAATACAGTCTGGACTGTATTCCTCGGACTGCTTCGTTCCCCTACGCTGAGTGTGGAGGCGAAACGGATGGCCGATTTTCATCAAACCGGAGTGGTCACTACGCTGCACCGGTTGACCCCGAACAGCATCGATCGGATCGAGGGAGATCTGGAAAAATTCTCCCGAAACAAGCCAATTGGGTTGGTGCTGCCGGCACTCTACTCGGAGTTCGAAACACTGGCGATGCAGCGGATCGTGCCCGAACTCCGCAAAGTGCGCTATCTGCAACGAATCGTAGTCGTTCTGGGCAAAGCCACACGCGAGCAGTTCGACCGGGCGCGGAGTTTCTTTCAGGACTTTTATACACCCGTTACTGTCATTTGGGTGGATAGCGACAGAATGCAGGCGCTCTTTCGGATGCTCGAGGAACGCGGCTTATCGGCCGGTGCCGACGGCAAAGGCCGATCCTGCTGGTTGGCATACGGATACCTTCTGGCGATGCGCGACTGCGGCATGATCGCGCTGCATGACTGCGACATCGTCAACTATGACCGGCAGTTGTTGGCGCGACTCTGCTACGCGAATTGCACACCCGCACCTTCCGTTCGATTTCTGTAAAGGCTATTACGCGCGCGTCACAGATCGGATGCACGGGCGCGTGACCCGGCTATTCATGACGCCGCTGATCCGGGCGCTGGATGGGATGGCGCCCGGGACTCCATTTCTGCAGCTATCTGGACAGTTTCCGTTATGCGCTGGCCGGCGAGTTCGCCATGGATATCAATCTTGCCCGCGTGAACCGGATCCCGGCGGACTGGGGCCTGGAGGTTGGGGTGCTCGCCGAGGTGTTCCGCAATTGCGCGGTGGCTCGCACGTGCCAGGTGGATCTGACCGATAACTACGAGCACAAGCATCAGACTCTATCCGCGGACGATGCTACAAAGGGGCTTGCGCGCATGTCCGGCGACATCGCCAAATCGCTTTTCAGCACGCTGGCATCCGAAGGCCTGGTGTTTTCCGCGGACCACTTCCGCAGTCTGGAGGTGCGCTACGTGCGCATGGCGCAGGACACCATCGCCCGCTACTACGCCGATGCCATGCTGAACGGTCTCAAGTTTGACCGCCATGCCGAGGAGATGGCCGTGGCGGTGTTCGCGAAGAGCCTGCGGTCGGCGGCCGCCGAGTTCGTCGAGGATCCTCGCGGTCTCCCGCTGATCCCCAACTGGAACCGGGTCCTGGCGGCAATCCCGGAGTTCTTCGATCTCTTGCAGGATGCCGTGGAGAAGGACTCCCGACTGGCGATCGGGCGAGCCGCGTAAGGAGATTTCATGGAAGGACCAGCATTGCCGGAAGACGCCCGCCGTGCGGCAGAGTACATTCGGCGAGCCGACATCGTGATCGGCATTCCGAGTTACAACAATGGCCGGACCATCGGTCACGTCGTGCGGGCCGCTTACGCGGGGTTGGCGAAGTACTTCCCCCAACTCACTGGCGTGGTCATCAATTCTGACGGAGGGTCGACAGACAACACGCAGCGAAGCAGTACTCTCCGCGCGGGTGGAGGACAGCCACTTGATGCTGTTCTCCACTCCGCTTCTGGCCGCGCACAGACTGTCCTTCCCGTATCACGGCGTGCCGGGGAAGGGAAGCGCGTTTCGCCTGATTTTTCAGATGGCGCAAGCAGACTCGACGCCAAGGCATGCGCGGTGGTCGATTCCGACCTGCGGTCGATTACGCCGGAGTGGATCGATCTGCTGATCCGGCCGATTCTGTTTGCCGGTCACGATTTCGTCGCTCCGTACTACCAGCGCCACAAGTACGACGGAACGATTACCAACAGCATCGTCTATCCGCTGACGAGAATGCTGTACGGCGTGAGGGTCCGGCAGCCGATCGGCGGCGAGTTCGGCGTATCCGCACGACTGATTTCGCGATACCTGGAACGCGACGATTGGGAAACCGACGTCGCCCGCTACGGGATCGACATCTGGATGACGACCATCGCGATCGCCGAAGGATATCGAGTCTGCCAGAGCTTTCTGGGCGCCAAGCTGCACGATGCGAAGGATCCCGAGCTCAGACTTGACCGCGATGCTGCAGCAGGTGGTCGGCAGCGTCTTCATGCTGATGCAGGAGTACGAGCCCGTTTGGCAGAGCCGGACGGGCAGCACGCCGGCCGAGTTGTTTGGGTTTCGGTTTGACGTTGGGCTCGACCCGGTCCATGTGAACGTCGAGCGAATGGTCGAGGCCTTTCGGCGTGGCTGTCAGGAACTGGGCGAAATCTGGGAACTGGCACTCAGACAGAGATACATTCGCGGCTGTGCGCAGAGCTGGGCTGCGAGTCTCCGGGAAGACACGGAATCGTTCCACCTGGACGATGAACTTTGGGCGCGCGTGGTTTTCGATTTCGCCTGCGCGTACAATCGGACATCCCATTGTCGAGAGGCGTGATCCTGCGATCCCTGACGCCTCTATACCTGGCGCGGGTGGCGTCTTTTGTTCGCGAAACCGAGACGTTGGTGGCAGCCGAAGTGGAGGAGAAGATCGAGCAACTCTGCTTGACCTTTGAACATCTGAAGCCGCACCTGATCGCGGAGTGGAACGAAGATTCGGGTCGCGTCCGCCGCTCCCAAATGCCGCTGGACAAGCCGGTCCAGCACGAACTGACTAAGAGAACCTGGAGGTATGAGAAATGATCGAGACATTGAGAAGGGTTTTGGAGGGTGCGCTGGAGCGCCTTCAGTACCACGTCACAACATATCTGCCTTCGCTGCTGGCCGCCCTCACACTGGTTCTGGGAGCGTATCTGACCGCTGTGCTGGCGCGCTGGCTGATCTACAGGATCTTCAAAGGGCTGACCATCGACAGGTTCCTGCGCCAGAGCGGCATTGCCTTCATGGTGGACAGTTCGGGACGTCTGCGGGCCACACGACTGGTGGCCGAGACGGTTTACTGGTGCATTCTGCTGAGCGGGTGTATTGCTCGGAGTGAACGTGTTCGGCACCGATCTCACCACGCAGATCATCCAGAGTTTCGTGTTCCTGCTGCCCAAGCTCGTGGTGGCGGGGCTAATCCTGCTGGCAGGCGCCTGGCTCGGCCAGTATCTCGGCCGCAGCATGTTGGTGTGGGCGGTTAACGAGAACTTCCCGTCACCGCGCCGGCTGGCGGCGGTCGTACGGATACTGATCATGTTCGTCGCCGTCGTTGTCGCAGCCGACCAGCTCAACTTCGCCAGAAGCGTTTTTCTGGCCGCGTTCATTATCTTCGTGGGCGGCGCAGTGCTGGCGGCCAGCCTGGCTATCGGCCTGGGAAGCGGCAGCGTGCAGCGTTTCCTGGAGGAGAGGGAGAGAACCACGCGACCCCAGCGAAAGATCTCTTTGGAGCCACCTGTGAGCGAGATACCGCACGGTCCCGCTTTCAGCCGGGGATCATGGCCAGGAGGGCGTCATTCCAGCCCGCCGGCCCTGGCCGATCCGTCAGGAGACCGCGAGGCACCCGGGTCTGCAATTCCGAGGACTGCGCGGAGCGAATCAGAATCGGAGCCGCAACAGCGTTGAGAAATGAAGCATCATTCAGTCCGTCACCGAGGCCGATCGTGACGACGGGACCGCATACCTGCACGAAAACTTCAGCGACCGCTTTGACAGCCAGGGCTTTGTCGTTTGACCCCAGAATGTGCCAGAAGCGGCCACCTCGAGTCCACTTTCGGCCCTGCTCTTCGATGGCCGCGACGAGCGCGTCGAATCGATATGGATCGAGCACCACGAACGGCTCATCGTACTCGCGCTGCTTTGCGAGAACAGCCTCTTCCAGCGGGAATCCGCAAAGACCAGCTATTTCGTCCGGCGGCATCTCATGAAAACCGCGGACGCGGCAACGGCTGGCTTTCGAAGCCTGTTCAAGGCTGGCAACAAGTTCCTGGTACGGGGTACCCCACTCCAGTACGTGATGCCCATCCCGCAACTCGCCGGTCGAAATAGAACCGGGAAAATAGCCGCGCGGGATATACGCAGCGCCGCCATTCTCGACAATGTAGGGGTGATTGTTGCCAAGCTGGGTGCGCAGGAATTCGACTTCAGCGCGTGTTTTGCTCGTGACCACCACCCAGGGAATGCTTGTGTTGCCTCAGACGCTCGATGGCGGGCTGTGCCGCTTCCCACGAGTATGTCTCATGGTCCAGCAAAGTCCCGTCAAGATCAGTGAAAATGAGATACATCTGGCGTTATCCTCAGATTACACCCATGACTATCGGCCTAATCGATAGTCCAGGACGCCATTTCCCGCCAGAATGGCTGTAGGGAGGCAGGTGCGTATGAGGTCCCGAAGTTGGTTCATTCTTTCGCTGGGTTTCGGCACGTTGATGCTGTTGATCGGGTTTCTCGGCTTCGACGCGATGCGCAGGGCGCAAACCCTGCACGACCAGACTGTCACCGCTCATGGTGCGTATTTGCAGACCGACGCCGTCTTGCGGGAGATTCCGGCCGATCTGTATCGGAGTGGAATCCTGATTCGGGATTACCTCCTGGATCCGACTCACATCATGGCGCCTGCTTACCGGGAGCAACTGTCGAGCGGCAGACTTCGATTCGCCAGCGACTTGAGCTGCTCGCGCCGACGGCTTGGGTGAGCCGGAGTCGGCGAGGCTGCGCGAACTGCGGACAGAGCTCCAGGAATACTGGACCTCGATGGATCCAATCCTGAGTTGGTCGCCCGCAGGAAAAGGCTGTGCTCAGCAGGACTTTCCTGCGCCGGGAGGTGCTTCCGCGCCAAAAGGCGGTCGTGGCGTTGGCGCGCGAAATCAGCGAGATCAACGTCGCGAATCTGCGGAAAGAGCAGCGGACGTATTCAGGAGCGCCAGCAAGTTGTTCCAGGAGTTCCTCCGCAGGACAGTCTTCTTTACCCTTGCGATCGGGCTGCTCGTCGCCTTCATCAGCGTCGTCCGTGTGGTCTCGCTCGAACGCCGCACGCGAGCAGGAGCGTAGCCGCGCGGAACAGGCTGAAGAGGAACTGCGCCGGCTCTCCCGCAATTTGGTGCGGACCCAGGAGGAAGAGCGCAAAGCGCTGTCGCGGGAGCTACACGACGCCGTCGGCCAGATGCTTTCCGCCATGACGATGGAACTCGGCAACCTGGAGGCGCACATCATCCTCGCCCGATAAACTTCGTGAGCGCTTGGGCGAAGCCCGCAAGCTTGAATGCCGAGACACTTGCGCGGAGTTCGCGATCTGGCGATGGGACTGCGGCCGACCATGCTGGATGAACTCGGACTGGGGCCGGCGCTCCGCTGGCAGGGACGGGAGTTTTCGCGCCGAAGCGGCGTGCCCGTGACCGTTCAAATCGATGGCGACCTCGAGGGACTTGCCGGAGACTCACCGAACCTGCATCTATCGGATCGTCCAGGAAACCCTCACCAATTGCGCCCGGCACGCCCAAGCGAAAAATATCCGGATCTCGGCCTACGGACGGCACGATTGGGTGAGCCTGTCCATTCAGGACGATGGCGTCGGCTTCGATCCAGGCGGCGCGACTGACTCGCGGCCTTGGGCTGATTGGCATCCAGGAGCGGGTGCGCGAACTCGAGGGGACCAGTCACGATCATCTCCCAGCCGGAGAAAGGGACTATGGTGGAAGTGGAAGTGCCGGTTGGCCGAGGAGTGCCCGCAGGATGATTCGTGTTCTGATCGCGGATGACCACGGCGTGATGCGCAAGGGCCTCCGTCTGCAACTCGAACAGCACGAGGGAATTGAAGTGGTTGGCGAGGCCGCCGACGGCCGCGAGGCCGTGAGACTTGCCGGAGAAGCTCGATCCCGATGTCGTGATGATGGATATCGGCATGCCGAATCTGAACGGGATCGAGGCAACGGCGCAGATCGTGAAGCGCAATCCGAAGACCGGCGTCATCATCTTGAGCGTCCATTCCGACGAAGAGTATCTCGTGCGCGCCCTCACCGCCGGAGCGAAGGGCTACCTTCTCAAGGAAAGCGCCGATGTCGATTTGCTGCGTGCGGTGCAGGCGGTCGCCCAGGGCAAGTCGTTCTTCAGCCCCACCGTCGCCAAGACTCTGCTGGAGGACTTCGTCCAGCAACTCAAGCAGCGCGGGTTGAAGGATTCCTATGATCTGCTGACCGATCGGGAGAAGGAAGTCTTCCAGCTTCTGGCGGAGGGCAAGTCGGCCAAGGAAATCGCCACCGTGCTCGAACCTGAGCCCGTATACCGTGGAGACCCATCGGACGCACATCATGCAGAAGCTCGACCTGCACAGCTCGGTGGATCTGGTGTTGTACGCGGTGCGGAAGAAGATTATCTCTTAGGTGCTGCGCTCAGCCCGGCTTTAGCACCGGGCTGAGCGCTTCTCGATCAGAACGTAATGCGGAGTCCCAACTGCAGCGCGCGTGATCCGGTTCCGCCGACTCCCTGATTTGCAATGAGTCCGGCGAGCGTACCGGTTATCTTGCCGAAATCCGCGCTTCCCACAGTTGTATTGGGGTTACCGAAAGCCGGTGTATTGGTGAAGTTTGTACTCTCGGCACGCACTTCACCCCTGAACCGCTCCGTAATCCGGAACTTGCGGAAGAGCGAGAGATCGATGTTGAAGAGGCCCGGACCCGAGACATTGTTGCGTCCCAGATTGCCCCAGTGCGGGGTTCTGCCGTCGGCGTCGAGCGGCTGTTTGAACTGTGAGGTATCGAACCAAAGGTCCGATCCCCCTGGGCCTGCAATCCCGTGCAGTACCTTGAATTCGCCGACCTGATCCGGTGTCAACGTGCTGCCCGGTGTGTTGGCCGCAACCGTGGTGCCGAAGGTCAGGGGCCGGCCGGACATCAGTGTGAGGACACCGTTGAACTGCCAGTCGCCAAGGATCATTCCGCCGACGCCACTCTGTGCCCAACGACGTCCCTTGCCGAAAGGCAACTGCCAGATGTAACTCTGAACGAAGGTGTGCGTGCGGTCGAAATCCAGTCGCGAGTAACTGCGTCGCTGCTGGATGTAGTTCCACAGGCCGCCCGATTCGGGCGCGTAGCCCAAGGCTTTACCCCAGGTGTACGCAGTAGTTAGCATGAAGCCGCCGCTAAAGCGCCTATCTACTTTCAGCTGCATGCTGTTGTAGTTGTTACTGTAGCCTGCGTAGCGCAGATTGACATCGGCGTTCTTACCGAAGGCTGCAAATAGTGGCCGTCCTGCAGCGCCGCCATTGAATACCGTGCTCGCGTTGACGTTGTAGGCGATGGGTGCGCGCACGGTGTGGTTGCCGACGTAGGCCGCTTCGAATGTGAAGTGCTTGGGCAATTGCCGCTGAAATGCGAGGTTCCAAGCCTCGATGTAGCCCTCGCGATAGTCCAGTGGGATTGCGCTGCTGATGGTCTGCGTGAGCAAGCCCGGCGTGTTGGCGGGAATCAGTCCGCTGTCTGGAATCACAACGATATTTGGTGCTGGAAAGCCGGTAGCCATGGACCCGTATACACCTGGGGCGCTCATTGCCTGTCCGTAGGAAGTCAATGAGTTATACGAGTTACTCTGCTTGACCGGGTAGTTATCCCATGCCAGCTTATTATCAGGGAACGGGATCCAACTCATACCAAAGCCGCTGCGGACGACAGTTTTGGAGTTGATGCGGTATGCGAAACCCACCCGAGGAGCAAAATCCGTGTAATAGGTTTTACGTCCCAGGTTCATGGGGATATTGCCATAGCCTGCCACCTCGAAGGTGTTGGTGAGGAAATCGTAATTTGACCAGCCACCTTTCAGCCGCGGGGTTCCGGGTGGATAGAAATCATGCCGGAGTCCGAGGTCAATTGTCAGCTTCTGACTAACTTGCCACTTGTCCTGAAAGTAACTAAAGAAGGTCCAAATGCGATTGGTCGGGAACTGCACTGCCAAATCGCGCTGGAACAGTTGCGGGACATCGAGTAGCAGGCTGGCAAGCGAGTTCACCTGGTCTAGAACAGCCGATCCCGGAGTGGAAGTCTGGTTGTTGCGGAATTGAAATTCGCCGCGCGGTCCGCCCGCATCCTGGGTCTGCAGCAGTTCTTCACGACCGCGACGAAGATTGGCGCCAAATTTAAACGTGTGGTTGCCTCGAATTTTCGTGAAGTTGCCGACGTAATCGAAATTCGTTTCCGCGCGATTCCACGGTACGGAGTTGGCGTACCCCACCAGCGGATTGGGATAGCCGCTAATGTTCATAGAGGTCAAGCCGCTCGTCCAACGATCCAGATTAACGCCCTTGATACCGAGCGTCTCCGCTGCATTCGTGCCTATGTCGAGGTTTTCGGCACGATTACTGTAGCGGCTGAGGCCGACGCGCAATTCCATGATCAGTGTTGGCGAAAACAGGTGCGTGTAGTTCACGGCAGTGCTTTGCGTCCGGTTCACGCCAGTTGCTGCGAAACCCTTGCCGCCACCACCGGCAATTCCAAAGCGCCCGGGGTCTGTCACGACGGGCCGTTGGAAACTGTAGCGCACGCTGAAGCGGTCGTCGTCGGTTTGCGCGTGATCGAACTTAACGTCGAAGGAGTCCGAATCCTTCTTGCGCGTTGTCGCGCTGGCAAAGTTGTTGGTCAACCCCGAGCCGAGATTCGGTTGCGGGACAAAGTCCAAAACTCGTTTCGCGATCGGACTGATGCGCGAAGCGGGGATCTGGTTATTCGCAAACGCCTGGCGGCCGACGCCGGTGTCGAGGTTACCTGTCCCTGGGTCATAGATAACAGCGCGAGAAGTGTAGCTGCTGAAATCGCCCGCGCGGAAGGCGGCTCCGGGAACAGTAACGATATAACCATCACCACGGCGGTCTTTGAGTCCCAGATAATCTCCGAAGATAAACGTGCGGTTCTTGCGGATGGGTCCGCCGAGATTGAAGCCGTAAGAGTTGACCGTCGTTACGGGCTTCGTCGGCTGGAAGGTTTCACGCGCGCCCAAAGCGCTGTCGCTGTGAAACCAGTACAACCCGCCGTGCACTTCGTTTGTGCCGGATTTGAGGACAATATTGGTGACTGCGCCGCCCGCTCGTCCGAGCTCCGCCTCATAGTTGCTGGTGCTGACATCGACGGTCTGAAGCGCTTCGATTGGCGGAATAAGCACGCTGAGCAACCCGGTGCGGTGGTTGTTGTCGATACCTTCGAATTGTACGTTGTTGCCGAGGCGGCTCACTCCATTGACCTGAGTAGTGAGCGAGCCCTGTGAATTGAAGAACTCAGAATGCGGCTGAAAGGAACGCGAGGTGCCGGGCACCAGGTTCAGGACCGATTGAAAGTTGCGTCCATAGCCCAGCGGCAGGTTGGCCAGCTGCGCCTGCTCGATCTTCCGTCCGGTGTCCGAACGATCGGTCTGCAGAATCGCGGTTTCCGCGGTAACGGTGATGGATTCGTTCACCGCGCCCGGCTGAAGACTGAGGTCTGCGCGCACGGTGGTGTTGACGAGTACATCGATCCCGTCTTTTACGCTCGTGCGGAAACCGGTTTGTTCCACCGAAACCTTATACTTGCCCGGCTCGAGACTCGGGAACGCGTAGTTGCCGCTTTCATTCGACAATATACCGCGGCTGATTCCGGTTTGGGTGGCTGTGAGTGTTACTTTGGCATTGGGGACTGCGGCGCCCGAGGCGTCGGTCACGGTCCCTACTAAGCTGCCATTGACTGCTTGTCCATAGAGCAGTCCTGTCGTCAGCAAAAACAAGCTGGCGACAGCTAATCTCTTGCAAGATAATCTCATCGCAAACTCCTAAAGCTAGACATGGCCAGTGAACTCCCGAATTCTGGCTGCGATGATTGTACACCCGTCTGCGGCCGGCGGAGCATTTTTGTTGGAGGGAGGCAGCGCTGTCCAGTACAATCAAAGAAGTACGCGGGCGCGTAGCTCAGTTGGATAGAGCATCAGCCTTCTAAGCTGAGGGTCGCAGGTTCGAGTCCTGCCGCGCCTACCACTCCTAATCAAATTATTCTCCCAAGACAGTTTTATCAGCTTGGGATTGGGATCTCCCCACATTTTTGATCAAGAGATAGCACTGTTCAAAACTGAACAGCGTCCACTGCCACATCGACGCTATCCTCGCTTTGTAGCATCAGTCTGCGACATCGCCATTCTGCGATCAGCAGCATCTCGGAGGAGAATCAGATGAAGATAGCGGTAGGTATAGCTCTAGCCTCGTTCATGTTACTTCTTGGCGGCTGCAACGTAGCCCCACAACCACCTGCAGCCCAGGGACCGCCTGGAGCACCGGGCCAGACCGGGCAGACGGGTCAGCAAGGACAGAGCGGACAAACCGGCCAGACTGGGCAGACTGGGCAGACGGGCGATCAAGGGCAGAGCGGACAAATCGGCCAGACAGGACAGACGGGCGATCAAGGGCGCACCGGACAAACCGGCGACACGGGACAAAAGGGCCAGACCGGCGACCAAGGCAAGGCCGCGCCATGCCCGGCGGGACAGCATCGTTCTACTACCGATACAGGAAAAGTGATTTGCGTGTCGGACTAAGCCCGACTATTACTAAGTTGAACCAAGAGCGCCCCCGCAACCGAAAATCGAATCGGTTGCGGCTCTTCAGCGAAAATTGCTGCTTTCCTCTTCCCGTCCGATTTCAGCTGCAAAAATCAGTATTATTTAATTAATATTTCGTGTATACTCCTTCACAAGCATCAATGATGCCGATCTGTAGTTAGGATCCTATTCTGGGTCGGAGGAGATTCAATTTAATGAGATTTGCGTTTTTTGTCGCGCTTGCATGCCTTGTGCCGGCGGCTTCCGTTTCGGCCGCCACCATTACTTTTGAAGGCTTTGAAAATCAGATTTACGGTTCCCCAATCGATCGCCTGGGTTTCACGATCGGAAATTTGGCTGGGGACGAGCAGCACTTCCACGAGATTACGTCAACGGGCTTCAGCTTGCCGAATAACGGTACCGGGGTGCTCTTGAATGACCGCGACACGAGGATCTTCGTGAACCAGGGTGGAACAAACTTCATCCTGACAAGCATAGACGTTGCGGCCGCCTTGGGAAATTCTCCGGCTGTCGGATTGACGATCACGGGTTACCTGCTTGGCGGAAGCACTGGGGTGATTACACTCGAGAGTCTCGGCCAGGGCTACACCACTCTTTCCGGCGGCGCTCTGGGCACCGTTGATCAAATCGTTTTCGACGGAATTGCCGGGCAGGGCGGATTTGTCCTCGACAATCTGACACTCAACGAGGGAGAGGCCGCCATTCCTGAACCGGGTACCTACGCGATGATGGGCTTAGGATTAACGGCCCTCGCGCTGCTGCGGCGCCGAGCCTGAGCGCCTTCTTATCTTCGGGCCAGTGAGGCTTTGACGCTGCACTGGCTTCGTGCCTCGAATTATTCCTCCCTAATCTCGACGCGATATTCGTCGGCCCAAGTCAGCTTCGCGCTTTGAATCTGCATGTAATTCAGCGGACCCACCGGTTCTGCCCGATGGCGGTCGGCCGCGAAACTAACTCCCCTTGCAAGCCACCCCTTCCCTAACTGCATGGTGACAAAATACTGCCCAGGTGCGAGATCTCCAGGTGCGAGATCTCCCAGCACAAGGCTATCTCCCGCTCTAAGATACAGGAATCGGACGGGATTCCCAGTCCCGTGCTTCACCCTGACCTTAACAGCGGCATCCAGCGCGGAGAGGTTTACTATCTCGAGTTGCCCCTGACCATACGGAGGTTGCGGTTGAATCAAACTGCCGGTCGGCGGTCGAATCAATTGTTCCCTTCCGGTGCGTCGGTCGGCTAATGAGAACGATCTTCTTCAGTTGCAGTGCGCGCCGTAACCGCAGCGGTTCCCGACTTCCGAACTTCGGGCAAACGCATCAAGGCCCACGTCTGAAGGTTCTCTACTGCCGAGGTGAGATCGGCGACGAATCAACAGCCAGGCTTGGGCGAGGTATGCCGGACGGGAACATCGAACTGAGTGCGACAACAGGTGCATGAAGGACGCTGTAGATATACCAGGCGATTATGATCGGCGTAACTGAGAGAGTAATGCAGAGCAGAACCCCCGGTCCGGGGACCCAGCGCAATCGCGCGAGTGTGCCCATTCGACGCTTCCTGAAACCAGATGTTCTTACAGATTTAGGTTAAGCCCGCTGTTTCAATCGCGGGCCAGAAAAGCGGTCAGGATGCCAGACCTTAACCAAGTCGAGATAAGCTTGCCGGATTTCACTTACAGGAGATCCGTCGGGAAGCCCGAGGACACGAAGGGCCTCGAGTCTTTTGAGCGGAATCCGATGATCCATTCTCTGCGCGCCCTCGCGGCGCTTCTGAATATAGCAACACTGAAGCCGCAACGAGGACTAATTTTGAGGCCACTTTCATGACGAGTTAGGAAGCTTGCAACTCCGGGTGGGCGCGAGCTTCGAATACTGCGTTGGCGATGGCAAAAATTCCGTGCTGTGGAATCCAGAAATCTCCCAGGTGGGCTTGCTCGGGCAAGGGACCGGGAGGGCCAAGGTCGAGGCTCGCGAGCTTCGCACGGCTCGAGGCGACGGACCAGATCCATCGCGGATTCGCGGTGAAAGCGTTTCCGTTCGGTGTGGGAGCGACCCAACAGCGTTCATGCAGTTGGTTGCGGGCGTGGAGGCGAGCGTCACCTGCCAATCGAGACGTTGCTGGCCGTCGAGCGTTACCGTGAACTCGTCCGGGCTGCTCCACTCCAGGGTGATGGGCTCGACCGCGTTTTTGCTGATCGCCTTGCCGAAATAGCGCGGGCAGGACTGTTCCGGTTGAACGTCCTGGTGGAACGTCCATCGGCCGTCGGGGTCGCGATGCCAGACGGACGTGTAACCGGGTCCCAGTGACGACGCACTGAATCTGCGTAGCGCCAAAATGTGACCAGATTGGAACGGTAGCCCGAGGATGGCGTACCCGGAAAAACGATCGCCGCTTCCGGCGGGCAGCGCCATCTGCTTTTCGATCTCCTCCACCATGGCTCTGGGTTTTTCCATATAGCTTCCTTTCAGGCCGGCTGTTCCGGATGCCAGCAAACCATGTGCTCGGCGTGAGTCTTGAGGTACGCTCCCGGTTTGTAAAACCGATCGTAAAACTCGAGGTCGAGATGGTGCGCCTGCAGATACGTGATCAGGAATATGGAAGGGACCGTGCCGGGAAACTTCCCGAACGTATCGTAGATGTACTGAGCCTGCAGTGCGACGCATTCCCGGAATTCTTCGCTGTGCACCTGAGCGGCGGAGCGCACACTGGCTGAGTCCTTCCATGGTCCCGGGGTACCCGGATGAAACGGACCGCCAGGGCCGAACTTTCGCTCGCAGACGGCGTCCACCGCAGCGCGCATGTTGGGGTAGTGAGGAAGGCAGAATCCTTCCATGACGCCCTCCAAACCAGTGGGATTCGGGTAGGGCCAGCGCTCGTCAGTATCGTAACGAAATCCAAGACCGGGGACCTCCGGTGCACCGCTCGCGCCTAATGCGGCGTACGGGTCGATGCCGTCGAACATCCAGCCTCCCAAGCCCATGGCCTGCAGTGCGAGGGCACCTGCGTAACAACTCGTGGAAAGCTCAACCGTCATTTCGGCCAACGCCGTCTGCTCCAGAAACGTGAGGGTCCAGGTGTTGCTCGGGTCCACGAGGCGTCGGAATTTCTCGATACCGGGAATCGGTCTGCGATGGATATCGTCCGTGACTACCAGGCCGTTCTGCAGCATGTAACAGAGTGTGAGCAGGACGTGCTGTGCCAGATCTCCAACCGGGAGCACGAGTAACGTGCCGGGCTGATTTACAACCCAGGTATTGTGCGCTTCCACATAGGGCGTCTGCGGAGGCAATCCGAGCCGTCCAGTTCGGATTTTGCGAACGTGCCTGCGCAGGCCGCTGATAAGCTCTTCGATGCCGGAGTTGCCGTTTGAGTCGTGAATTGCCGGCGTGTCGCGCACATCGAGCACGTACACTCCGTCATCATCGGTAAAGAAGGTTTTGCTCGTGTGAAAGCCCGCAGCCGAAGGGAATGTGCGGCCACCCGCGGCCGCCGCATAGTTCGAAAGGTGGGGCGCATAGAGCTGCGCACGCTGGATCATGTCGTGCCAACCCGTGTTGCCGCCACAGGCCGTGACGACGATCATTTTCTCCAGTTCGGAAAGTGGCATGGGTGCATGCCGCGACTTGTAGGCGAAGACGCCGTCAGGAATCTCCGCACCCATAAAGAAGCGCCGGGAGCGACGGCCCAGGAGCGCCTGGACCAGGCTGAATCCGAGCATTTCCGTGAGCCCCTTCGGAACTGCGGGGTTCTCGGTCAACGTGGTTTCGAAGCGTTTCAATTCCTGCATAAAGGTCTCCGTCCGGACGCCACGACAAACTCTCCGGGCAGGGAGTAGCCGTCGCCAACACGATAGGCTTCGATGGAATCCAGGTATTCTGCGTGAGCCTCAAAACGCGTCCGCTCATCGAAGCGCGAGTAGGCCATGGCGACCGGGCCACCGATGAACGCTGCTCCGATCGCATCGTCCGCCGTGTCGTACTCGACCGGCGATGAAAGACGCTCTGCTTCGACATTTGAAAAACCTGCTTCTTCCAGCGCGAAACGCAGGGAGTCTCCCGTGCCCAACTGAAAGAACAAGGGACAGACATCCGACTCCACGCGCGCATCGATTACCGGAAAAATGCCAGCCCAGCCGCAACGGTTACGCTGTCCCCAGACAGCCACCGCGACCCTTCCGCCAGGCTTAAGCACGCACAACAGCGAACGCAGTGCGGCGACTGGATCGGGGACATACATCAGGCCCAGCGAGCACAGTGCCACGTCAAAACTGCCCTCGACGAAGTCCAGATCCTCCAGGCCGGCACGCTGAAAGGTTACGTTCGCAACTCCCCGCCGCACTGCCTCCGAGCGCGCCCGTTTGACCATCCCATCGGAAATGTCTGTTCCGATGACTGACCCTGAAGGCGCCACCGACGCCGCTGCGGGAAACGATGTTAACCCCGTCCCGCATGCGGCGTCCAGCACGCGCTCGCCAGGTTGAAGCGCTGCCAGCGCGAGCATCCGCCTCTGTGCGGGCTCGATCTGCCGGCTCCAGCATCCCTCGTAATCCGCGGCAGCCCGATCCCAGCCATAGCGCTGAATTCTGTACTGTAGCTTTGCCTCCACCGCTACTCCTCCTGCACAATCCGGATGTCCATCCGCACGTCTTGCGGATCCTGCCAAACGTGAAGATAGGAACTGGCCTGGTTCGCTTCCTCCAGTACGCGCCGCAACTCCTCGGCGGGCGCGTCACTGGCGGCCGTGACGATGCAGCGCACCTGACGGTAGCCCGGTCTAACGGCGTCGAGGCCGTACTCAGCGCGGGTGTCATAATCGGCTTGTACCTCGACCTCCAACGATCGGATCGTTACGCCGCGACGGGCGGCCCACATCGCATAACCGATCGCGAGACAACTGCCGAGAGACGCCCGGCCGAGAATGCCTGGATTGGGACCACTATCTGCCCCGCCGGACTTCCCGGACATATCCGCTATCAGCCGCCACTTTCCCTCTTCGATCTCGCACGCCAACCCCTCGCGCAAACGGACCTTCGTTACGGCGGTTCCGCACCCATGCGATGGGCGCAGCTGAAGCGCACGGATGTTCCTCTCCATGACAGTCCTGATCATTTCAAGCATCGGAACTCCTTGGTGGGATTCTGTCGTTAGAGCGCAAGCGTCAGGGCGCCCGTCGCAACCAACGCAAGCGCCCAGATCCGGTCGAGGTTAAACCATGCCCGGCGCAATAGCGCCACACCGAATTTTTCGAACACCAGCGCGGCTACTATCGCAGTGACCAGAAGGTAGCCCGCGGCGTGCGCCCCTGTCGCCAGAAAAGCCACCGGTGCACTGGCTGCCGTTGCGCAATGTTGCTGACCGGCGGTCATGGTCATGCCGAGGAATAGCGGCACGACCATAAGTCCCGCGCCATGGGCTGAGGCCATGAGAAACGACCATAAGGTCAACCCTCCCATTCCAACTTTCATACCCGACCAGCGCGGATGACGGTGCCGCAGGATCCTGGAAGCCCCGAGCAGCAAGAGAAAAGCGGCCAGTACCCATTTAAGGATTCCGAGCGGCAGAACTGTGCCTAGTGCCACCGCCAAAGCAACCGCTACAATCACTGCCAGTGCATGGCCGAAGGCTAGCGGCAAGAGGGCCTGGTACACTGCGGCGCGCCGCTTCTCCTGCATGCCGAGAGCGACTGCAAACAGCCATCCCATCCCGGGATTGATTCCGTGAAATGCACCCAATCCTATGAGTGCCAGCCACGACGTCGCTTGATCCGTCATGGCTCGCCTCACGAGTAACAGTAGGAATCGGAGGAAGCGTCGCCTCCCTCCAGCCGGACCTGGTGTGGACGCATGTCGCTGAGTTGCAGGAAGAACTTCGAATCCAAACGCATCCCGCCTTGTTCCGGCACATCGATTTTAGCCATCCAGCCGCTTATACCTTCGGGATAGAACTGCTCATCCCAGCTGCGGTAGAGCGAGTTGGTCAGATACACACGCTTACCATCGCGACTGACCTCAACCATCTGCGGCCCGCCTTTCAATGGGTTTCCAGGGTGTGCCGGGTGCTCCGCCCGACGCACCATTCCACCGAGTTGAAGCGTCGCCGTCAGAACCGGGTGGAACGGGTCGCTAACGTCATATTGGCGGAACTCGCCCGAGCCCCAGCAGGAGACATACAAGAATCGATCATCCACCGAAAGATCGATGTCGGTAACCAGCGGGGCCACCGCGCCGAAGCCTTTCAGCAGCGGCGGCAACCGGTCCGGATCAGCTGGCTCGGCTGGAATTTCGATCACTTTGCGGATCTTCCACTGTCCATTTCCGTTGGTACCTTCGCGGTGCCACAGCCATACGGAAGAGGAAAGATCCTTCAGACTCGTAACTACTCCGACGAATCCATAGGTCTCCGTGGGATTGTGTGCAGGCCTGATTTCGAGCACCATCTGCTGCTCCGGACCAAGCTCCAGCACCTGCTGGTGGCGGCGCTTGCGCAAATCCCAAACGTGAACCGCGTGGCCATATTTTCCGGCTAGAAGCAGCTCAGGATTGACACCATCCTCTACCATCTTCGGAGTGCCCCACTCGCTTGTGAGCAGAGTGTCGTGTCCCAGGTGCCACCAGAAATCGTAGCTCAGGTTCTGAGGGCCACGGTCTGCCTCCCAGCGACCTTCGATTTTGAAGTTCTCGGGGTCCATGAGGAAGATTCCACCCGGGCCGTCGCCATCCGGATTCCCGAGCGCGTTCATGTAAACTCCTTCAGGCCCGCAGTGGGAGGTATGCGGGCGACTGTATCCGGTGGCTTTGATGACTTCCTCTGGTTCGATTACCTTTGTGATCCGGGGATTGCGGGGATCCGGTTTAGTATCGATGATGTGAATCCGCGAAGAACGCAGGCCCGGAACAATCAGGTAGCGACGCTCCATGTGAGGGTGTGGCGCGTGAGGGCACAAGCAGGAACTGCACGCATTCCAACCGAAATGATGTAGTTCGTCGCCGGCCTTCGGCATGTCGAGCCGGTTGATTAACTGCCCGTAGCTGCTTGAAGCGAGATCGGCATCGACCACTCCGAGAGCATCGGGCTTGCTCGGATCCGAATTGAGCATGGTCACATAGGCCAACTTCTCCGGTTTCCCCTGCATCGCCATTTTGGGTGAAGGATAGAATGTCTGATCGGGTCGCCATTGGTCCATTTTGTTTGTCCTCCTGCGCCGGCCGTGAAATGCCGCGCTTACAGATCCATTAAGCCGGTGGCGGCCTGTCCCGGTCCTTTAAGAGTGCTGGCGATTTTCTGAAGTTTTCCTGAACGGCAATGCGGGCGGCGCGAAAATAGGGTCATGAATCGTGAAGAACTGCGCGCTTCCCAAGCGCCGCTGAAGCAGCGATATCGTGAAGATCCAGAAGCGGCGCTGATCACACTCACAGCTGAAGGACGACTTGGTGAGGGTCTCGCCTGCCGCGTCGAGACCGGCCGCGCCCTGGTCGAAGCGGGACTGCATCCGGCAACCGGGGGCACCGGCCAACAGGCCTGCTCAGGCGACATGCTCTTACAGGCCCTGGTAGCGTGCGCCGGGGTGACTCTGTCCGCGGTGGCAACTTCGCTAGGAATCGAACTTCGGGGCGGACACCTCACGGCTGAAGGCGATCTCGATTTCCGGGGAACTCTCGGGGTGGCTAAAGACGCGCCGGTGGGTTTCCGCGAGATCCGCCTTCGCATCTCGCTCGATAGCGATGCTTCCCCGGAGGAGCGGCAGAAGTTGCTGGAACTGACGGAGCGATATTGCGTCGTTTACCAGACCCTCCGCAACGGGCCTTACTTGACTGCATCGTACGGTTAATGAGTTGAATTGACCCGTGGCCGATGTTAATTTGTGGAAAAGGAAGAGGGTAGTACTGCCCGAGCAGCTGGGATGCCCGAACTCATCTATCGCTTCGGTCCCTTCCGACTCGACATTGGGGAGCGGCGGCTTCTGCGGGGAGACGAGAACGTTCCTCTGCGGGGCAAGATATTTGACACTCTTCGCGTGCTGGTCGAGAACCACAATCATCTGGTGAGTAAAGACGACCTGATGAAGGCCGTGTGGCCGGACAGCGTCGTGGAGGAGAACAATCTCGACCACAATGTCTCCACGATCCGCAAGGCCCTGGGTCAAGTGCGTTCCGGGTCAAAATTCATCGAGACTATACCTCGGCAAGGCTACCGCTTTATCGCGCCTGTCGAGGTGTCCGCAGTTGCCGCGTCAGACAGCTCACCCACGCCAGGCCTCGTCGAACGCGACGAAGATCTGTCAAAGCTTCGAAACGCTTTACAGATCGCGAACTCCGGAACAAGACGAGTGCTGTTCATCACCGGCGAGCCAGGCATCGGCAAGACTACATTAGTGCGCGCGTTCGTCAGCGAGATCAGCGGCCAGACGCATGTTGCAATCGGCGACTGCCAAGACCGTCATGGCGAAGGTGAAGCCTATATGCCGGTGTTGGAAGCTCTAGGCCGACTGGCTCGCCACGACGGCGGAGTTTGCCGCGATGTACTGGCACGGTGTGCTCCGTCCTGGTTGGTGCAACTCCCATCTATTGCAGGTAGAGAGCACGCCGCTTCAACGCAGCAGACAGGCTTGGGTTTCACCACCGAGCGTATGTTGCGCGAGATGACGGATGCGATCGAATTACTCACCGCCCAAAAGACTCTGGTGCTCATTTTCGAGGACCTCCACTGGGCCGACTACTCCACCGTCGACCTGTTAGCTCGAATCGCGCAAAGAACTGAACCCGCGCGGCTTCTGATTCTGGGGACGTACCGGCCTTCTGATGCCAAAGCCCGATCTCATCCGCTACACGCTACCGCTCACCAGTTGAAGCTCCGGGCGTGCTGTGAGGAGGTGGCCCTCGATTTTCTGAGTGCGGATGGCGTAGCGAACTACCTTCAGCAGAGGTTCGGCGACGCCATGCCGGCCACAGTCGCCCAACGAGTTCACGCCCGAACCCAGGGAAATCCGCTGTTTGTAACGACCGTCGTCAACTCATGGCTGGCGAACGGATCAGTGCGGAAGACGAACTCAGGATGGAGCGTGCCGGATGATCTCGAACATCTGGCCTGCGCTGTTCCAGATGATCTCCGTCACATGATCGAACAGCAGGTGCTGGAACTCGCCGGCGCGGATCAGGAGATTATCGAGGCGGCAAGCGTAGCAGGGTCTGCATTCTGCCCAGCCGCGATCGCCCCGGCTCTGGATCGGGCGACTCTAGATGTTGAGGCGCGTTGTGCACTGTTGGCAACGGACGGCAGATTTTTCGCAGCCGCCGGCGCGCAGGAGTGGCCCGATGGCACCTTGTGTGAAAGCTATGTGTTCCTCCACAGCCTCCATCGAGACGTGGTCTATGAGCGCATACCGGCGGGCAGAAGAGTGCGTCTTCACGAGCAGATCGGGGTCCGTCTTGAGCAAGGTCACAAAGGACATGAGGCCGAGATAGCGGCCCAACTCGCGATGCACTTTCGCGAGGCGCGCGATGCTCCGCTTGCACTGTACTACCTGCAAAGCGCCGCTGAGCAGTCGCTGACCCGCAGCGCTCACCGCGAGGCTATCGTCCATTTGACTGAGGCATTGGCAATGATACGGCGGCTTCCCGACCTGGAGGAACGCGCGCGCCGCGAGCGCGATGTGCTGGCGCTGCTGGCACCCGCACTGGTGATCACCAAAGGATTCGCCGATCCGGAAGCCGAACGTGCGTTTCGCCGCGCCTATGAGCTCTCTTCTCAGCTCGATGGATCGAACGTGCATTTCCCCGTGGTTTTCGGACTAGCTGTCATGCTG
The DNA here is from genome assembly GCA_963793625.1 of Bryobacteraceae bacterium. GTDB lineage: Bacteria > Acidobacteriota > Terriglobia > Bryobacterales > Bryobacteraceae. Next base: position 329,794 of record CAWCAT010000005.1, read on the forward strand.
GAGGTCCGCGGCCAGTACCCTAAAGCACAGCAATTGATGGAGCGCCACCTGCCTGAGCAGGAGAGTTGCGGCGGATTTCTTCTGGAAGCACGCGATCTGCTGGCCTGCTCCCGGTTCCATCAAGGTGCTTTCAGGGATGCGCTCGAACACGGTGAAAAAGGTGCCCGGGCCTATTCTCCCGAAAACCACTCAGCAGTCAGCGCCGTGCTTGGAGAAGACCCTGGGATTGACTGCCACACCTGGGCGGCGCTGTCACTATGGTTTCTCGGCTATCCCGACCGCGCTCTCGCCGAGGGCAGACGCGCCATCGCGCTAGCGCAGGATCCCTCGCGGTTATACAGTCTGGCCAATGCGCAGACCCAACTGGCGATTCTGCATCAGTTGCGGCAGGAGGAGGATGCCACCATCGAATGGACGAACCAGGCGATTACGCTTGCCAATCAACAGGGCTATCCATATCGGTGCGCGGTAGGTAAAGTACTGCGGGGCTGGGCCCTGGCACGTATGGGTGAGTGTGACGAGGGAATGCGCGTACTTCAGGAGGGCATGAACGGCTGTGCGGCTGTTGGTGCAGAACTCGATCGTCCTTATTACCTTGCGCTTTTGGCCGAGGCTCACCTGATTGCAGGACGACCGGCGGAGGCTGCCGCAACCCTGGACCACGCGTTAGCTTGCACCTCGGCGACGCCCAGCTTTTTCTATCAGGCGGAATTGTGCCGGTTGCGCGGCATCGCTGCCACACAATGCCGCCAGACAGCTGACGTTGTCGAAGGATGGTTTCGGTCGGCACTCGAGGTAGCGGCGTCGCAATCAGCGCTTGCCCTGGAACTCCGCGGTGCTTTGAGTCTGGCGGCTTGGCGGGCTGAAATCGGGCGAGGGGATTCTGGTCGGGCGAGGCTTTCAAAAGTGCTTGAGCAATTCACGGAAGGATATGAAACGCCGGACCTTCGGCGGGCTGCCAGCTGGCTGGCGGATGGGACGGAGCAAAAGCATAAAGCGGCCGCAACGCGCAGTCTGAAATAAACCAAAAAAGAGGCCAGCCCCATATGGAGCTGGCCTCTTGAATCAAGCGCCTTTTTAGAAACTAAGGCGCAGAGAGACTTGCAGGTACCTCGGCGTTCTGGCCGGATTCGCAGTCATATCGATGGTCCCAAAGTTGACGCTGGTTGACTGGCCAACAGTGGTAGCGCCGTTGGCTGTTCCCCGACCCAGGTATGGGCTGCCGAACCCGCCGTCAAAGGAACCCCACTCCACGCGATTGAATGCGTTCAGTGCTTCACAACGCAATTCTGCTTTCATGCCTTCGCGGACGATGAAAGTGCGTGAGATGGTCATATTCCAGTTGTTCTGCCAGAGACGCCGCAGACCGTCGTACAAACGCGGAGCGTTCCCGATCCAGTAGGGGTCGTTAATCAGGTTCATGGTCGTAGCGCCCACGCTGGTAGGCACGTTGATCGTACGGCCGGAGTAGGCATGCGGATTGAACCAGAGCATGCGGCGAATCGGAACAACAACGCTGGTTCCGTCCGGGAGTGGGCATGCCTTTACGCCGTCACCAATACAGCGATACTCCTTCGGCAGAACCGGGTCACCCACGATGTCGGGACGCCCCAGGCTGCCGCCGCCGCTTACGGCAATCGGGAGACCGCTGGCGAAGGTATTAACCCCGGCCAGTTTCCACCCGCTCACGAGTTGAGTAATCACCGGTGTGTTTTTCAGAAGTCCCTTGCCTCTTCCGAAGGGCATTTCCGCTACCCAGGTTACTGTGGCACGCTGCGGTTGGCTGATGCCGGAAATGGAGCGGTCCAGCTTCATGTTGTCCGCAAGGTAGTACCTGCTTCCGCTGGAACCTGCCGCCGCGTACGACTCACCAAGATCGAGGTTCTTCGAGAAGGTGTACGATCCAATGACCTCGACACCGTGTCCGAAGGATTTGCGGATCGTGCTTTGCAGTGAATTGTAGCTGGACATCCCCATGCGCTGATGGAAGACCGTAACCGAACCATACGCGGGAAATGGCAGGCTCAGGTTTTGCACGGTAATGTTCGGAGCGCTTAGTGTGGCGTTGCCTGAAATCATTCCAAAGTACGGATTCGGCTTCGTCTGGCTCATCGGATTCGCGCCGGTCTGCATGTAAACCTGCCGTGCGTTTTCGAGTGTTGCCCAGGGAATGCCCTGGGTATTGTTCAGGGGGTGCTGCTGAATCGTGATGAATCTTCCAGCAGTTCCGACGTAGGCCACCGAGATGTTGAGCCCGGTTTGACCTCGCGTTCGACCGTCAGATTCCACTGCTGCAGGTGGGACTCGACTCTGCTCGCGGAGGATCGCTGTCACTGAGCGTCCCAGGTACTGTGGATCCTGCGGGTTCAGGCTGGAAACCAGACCGCCTCCGTTGTAGGCGTCGTTGAACGGCTTGTTGATTAATTGTGTTCCATTGGCTGGGAAGATATTTACGTATCCGGGTGACGACAAGCCGTCCGTCCCGAAGCCCTGCGCGCCAGTGCCGAGACCGGAGATCATGTCGTAGCTGATGCCGTAGGCCGAGCGAATCACGGTCTTGTTGTTCAAACGGTATGCCAGGCCGATGCGAGGCGCAAACCCCTTGTTATATGGATCCGTTTGGCCGCGCGGGACTCCGTTGTGGCCGGAGAATTGGTAACGCCATAGGTCCCGGTGGCGTTCTTCGCAAACAGGTCGAATTGGCTCAGGCGATCAAAGCGATCCGTGAGCGGTACCTGGGCGTCCCAGCGCACTCCGATGTTGACGGTGAGATTGCGTGTAGCTTTCCAATCGATTTGGCTGTAAAAGGCCCAGTAGGCCCACTTCAGTGCCATTGCAGGGGCACCGTCCGTATAGCGGCCGCCGGCCGTATCCAAGCTTCCGGAGGCGCCGCCCATCAGGAAATCGGCGGGTGACCAACCCTCGCTGCGGTTCGACGCAATCTGTGGGGCAACCTGTGCCCGAGCAGCTTCTTGAGTACGTCAGGGCGCTAAATCCGATCGATGCGACCTGCGGCTGAAGCAGATTTGAAAAGAGGGGACGATATTCGCCGCCGACTTTAATGGTCCACTTGTTCAGCAGTTTCGTGTAGTTGCCGTTGAACGAGTAGTTTGTACTGTGATTGTTGCGGTATACAAATCCTCCCGTTCCGAGCCCAGTGTAGGTTCCAGGGTTGATGGTTGGGAAAGCACTGGTGGGCGAAGTTGCCACGATCGCAGGTGAGAAGCCCATAGCTGCGAGATCCACCTGTCCTGGGGTGCTCAGCAGGTTGATGCGAGTTACGTTCGCGCGTAGTTCGACCAGGCTCCGTCCGGAAATGGTCCATGTGTGACCGAGGGTAGCCGTCGGGTTGAACTGGGTCATGGGCGCCTGATTGTTGGCAGGATTGTTCGGTCCGAGCCAGTTGCGCGGGTTAAAGAGCGACCAGTCCGTTGTCCAGCGGAAGAAAGTTTTCTGCTTCTCGCTGAAATTGTGGTCCATCTTGGTAATGAGTTGGTCGGTGCGCGAATGGCTCGCGACGGATGCGAAATAGTTCTGGGTTCCGTCCGCGTTTACCGGCGTAATGTTTGGTAGCGGATAGTAGCTAAGGATGTTTAGCGCCGTCTTGTTCAGATACTGGCTAGGAATCTTGTTCAGGGTATTACCGGACATCGCCTGCTGATTCACAACCTGTAGCTGGCCGGTACCGACAGTATTAGTTGTGCTGGTTGCGGGCAGCGGCAAGTAGATGTTACGTGGAATTCGCGTAATCTGGCCGTTGATTGTGACTGCTGTATAGCTCTCGCTGAAGTCGCCCGTGCGCTCCAAGGCGGTCGGGACGGTGAAGTAACCGCTGGCATCCTGCGCCTTGCGGGTACCCTCGTAAGACACGAAAAAGAAGGTCTTGTTGGTTCCGTTGTATAGCTTGGGCAGTCGGACGGGTCCAGAGAAAGTGCCCCCGAACTGGTGCGTGTTAAAGACGCCTTTCGGGCGAATCGGCTTGTCATTCGCGTCGCGGCCGAACATATTGTTCCCGAACGTGTTCGCGTTAAAGGCCGCGTTGCGTACGAAATTGTAGAGCGAGCCATGCATCTTGTTCTCGCCGGACTTGGTCGAAAATTGAACGACGCCGCCGCCTGCGCGGCCGAATTCCGCCGAATAACCGTTGGTTGTGATCTTGAAGGAACCGATCGCATCGGGGTTCGGCAGCACCGCAATTTCATTAAATGAAGTGCTGGTGTTGGGAGCGCCATCCAGCTGGATCTCGCTCGAAGCCGGTCGGCTTCCGTTCACGGTGAATCGGGAGAAGTTCATTCTGCCGTCGTCGCCGTTCGCTGTCGAGTTGTTTGGATCTTCCATTGCGCCGGTCGGAACTACTCCCGAGGCAGCCAGGACAAAGCTCATTGCACTGCGGCCGACGTTAGGAATCGCCTCCATTAACTCCCGGCTCATGTTTGTGCTCATGTCCGACTGGTCGGTCTGCAGGACTTGGGCATTCGCGACAACCGTGACCGATTCTGACACGTTGCCAACTTCCAAGACCGCATTGACGCGGTATTTGGAGTCGACCGCCAGGTTCACGTTTGATCTCTTAAGCGCCTTGAATCCTGGGGCCTCAATGGAAACCACATAGATTCCGGGCGGAAGGCTGGGACGTTCGAAGTTCCCGGACTCCACCGAAGTGGTTTCCCACTTCACGTTAGTGCCGGTGTTGGTAATAGTGACTTTGGCGCCATTGATAGCCGCACCGCTGCTATCAGTTACGGTGCCGAGAATAGTTCCTGTGATGACCTGGGCGTGGCTGGCGACTGACAGTCCGACCAGCAGCAGGATAAGAGCACAAGTGTACATACGCACGTGGTACGAATTCCTAGACCTCATTAAAGCAATCTCCCTTTCGCTGTTAATTTTACCTAATATGATGGAGTGAACAAGTATCGGCACTGTGCGCGGGGTGTTAACCTAACGTTTGCTAACCGAAATCAACGCGATTATAAGGAATTGTGATGCGTTTGGGGTAAGCTATTTCGTCCGGCTCGTGTGATCAACGGTTTCGCAGCAACGATCACACCGCAGGCGACTCTCTCGCCCGAGTTGCCGGAGGACTGGTCCTGAGATCGTCAGGGTCTTTGTGAATTACGATACTGGTTCCGTGCTCGTGGAACAGCGAATGTTGTCCGCGCCCGCGGAGCGTGGTTCCCGGATCGCAACGAGCGGCCCCATGCACGTGAATGCCGTGCGCACCAGAAGTTAGCCAGCTAACCTGGACTATTACCTTGACGTCCTCACCATGCGGTTCGAACAGGGCGGAACCAATAGCGTTGCCACCAGCATCCCGAATGTCTGCCCTGGCGTTCGAAACACGCCCTGAACTGCACCCGTACACAAGGCAAAGAACCACGCAGACTGGACTGAGCCCCCCGCCGAGAATGCCTTCATCGCTGAGGGAGGCGGATGAAGCAGGATTTGTTTCTGTTCTATCGTGTACGAGATCGAGCGGCCGATTCATTATCCGTAAACAGGAGCTGCCCTAACATCTCCTGCAACTCGTTACGCGCGCCAGGATCCGCAGTCGCAAGCATTCCCATCAGTGCGTCGCGCTTCTGCACGGCTCTGGTGGCTGCGGCACGGACCGGTTCCTCTGCCGAGGTCGAGAGTGTGCCAAGGCGACCAAACAACTGGGATGCGTGTTGCGCAGCGACTCCAAAATTGTTTTTTGATACTTCCAGATAGCTAAGAGCGGCGAGTTCCCTGGTTTCTGCCAGATCGATTCGTGCTTGCGCGGCGGCAAGCTGATTCTTGAGTTGAATGTTACGGAAAAGCGGTGGGAGCAGCCCGATCAGGAATACACCGACGAGAATGGCTGCATTCCGCATGATTCGCTTGGTTGGGTTCATCGGTGGGCATTCGCGACGTAAGACGCCGCACAGGATTACCCGGTTACTGAACCGTTTGAGAAGCCGTCCTGTGCAGCGGGCGGGCCAGCAGAAAAACTGCTGCCCGCCCCCCGGTGGTGTTGGTCTTTTTCTACCAGCGGAACTTCGCCGCGAATTGCATCGTGCGAGGCGCGTTGGCCTGCGTGGTCACCAGCCCAAAGTTGGAATCGCCCAGGTTGGTGTTGGGAGTGCCGAACTGAGTTCGGTTGAAAATATTGAACGCCTCGAACCGCAGGTCGAATGATAGACGCTTCTCAGTGAACGTGAAGGTCTTGGCGAGCGAAATGTTCTCGTTGTAGCGCGGGAAATTTCGCATCTTGGGATTGTCTCGGTCATGTTGCCTAGACGGTCCCTCGGTTGTACGGGGAACCAACCCTGCTGCGTAATCACGGGAGTGTCGCCGGTTAACCCGCCAGTGTGGCCAATTGGCGGGCGTATTGCCCTGGAAGTAGCGGTCCATGTTGGGATCGAACTTGTCCCCGTTGAGATGTCGCACGCCAGCCCTCATAGCTGGTAATGGTCGGCCGGTTTCCAGTGATCGGGGAAACCAAACTGCCCCGTTGAACCCAGTCGGCACGCCACTGGAGTACTCTGGGTCACGGCCCCACACGCCATCCGCCGATTGTTTGCGACAAGATGCCCTTGTTCAGCCAGTGCTTGCCTGTTCCGACGGGCAACTCATAGACATAGTTGATCTTGACCTGATGGGTGCGGTCGCTGGCGGACACGGCCTTATCCAACCGCCGGTTGTAATGATCCATCGACGGCGGCTCCGTTCCCCCAGGCGGTTTCGGCGTCGGTGAACATCTTGGACAGAACATACGAGGCATCGAGCGAAAGGCTGGACGCGTACCTGCGGGTGACCTTCGCAATCATCGAGTGGTAGGAGGAGTGACCGCTGTGGTCTCCACCGCTGGGACCCGTGGTGATGCCGGTATACTGCGGGAAGGGTCGCAAGGATTGTGCCAGGGAGGACCCGGGCGGGAAATTCGCATACGGCATGCTCAAGCCAGCCTTCTGAATCGCCTGATTGGTGTTGCTGAACGCAGTGTTCAGAAGGTTTCTGCCTGCTTGCGTGAAGACGGACACGCCCGCCGGCAGCGTGTTGATATTTGCCTGATTGTAGGCGAGCATGCTGGAGACCAGGTGCGTGCCTATCATGCCGGAGTAGCCGGCTTCCACTAACAGTGCGCCCTTGATCTCGCGCTGGATGTTCAGGTTGCCGCTCCACATCTGGGGCAGACGGTCGGCGTCCTTTCCGTTGTACCACTCCACCCCTTGGTTGTTGGAGAAGGTGGGATCGATGAAGGGCGGCCTTATCCAGTCGGGCATTCCCTTACTGAGGACTATGGCAGGCGAGATGCCGCCGCTCTGATCGGGAAAACTCGGGGTCGCCACGAAGCCCGCATAGTGAGCGGTGCCGTTCGCGGTCTTGATCGGCGCATAACTGACACCCCCGCTGCCACGGATAACGATCTTGTTCTGGGGATTCCAGGAGAAGCCAAACCGCGGACCGAAGCCTTTATACCAGCCGGGAGCGAGTGTGTGACTGCCGGTGCGGCCCGGACCCTCCCCACAGAAGATTAGCGCCCCTAGTCTTCCGTTGGCTCCCGGATTGGGAGTCGTCGGGGAGAAATCCGAGCACTTGTCGCCGCCGATTAGCGGCGGGAGGTTGAATTCGTAGCGCAAGCCCAAGTTAAGCGTGAGCCGCGGGGTCACACGCCAGTCGTCCTGAAAGAACATGGCATGATACCGCCAGCGCATGTCAACCCAGCGGTCAGTCATTGTGCTCGCGCCGCTGGCATGTCCCAGCAGGAAGGAGGCGAAGGCCAACCCGGTAAAGCCCGTATTCGGCAAGGCGGTATGGCCTGCGCCGAAGGTAACGTTCCCGGCTATGTTCTGCTGTCCGCCGCCAGTGTAGGGAGTGAACTCGTGCGTGTATCCGCCTTTGAAGATATGCTTGCCGCGGGTCCACGTGAGATCGTCATTGAACGAATAACCGGGGTTATTCGAACCGTTGAACCCAACACCTGCCCATTGGCCAAAGTTGCCTGTGTTGATAATCGGCAGGGTGTTGCACTCTCCCACGTTGGGGATGCAGATGTCCCCCTGCTTGCCATACCCGGAAGGATAGTTGGTGTCGTGGAAGAAGTTAAGGCCTACGAAGGCGCGGTTTTGTAGCCGCGGCGTGATGGTTGAGTCCAGGCTTACACGGTAGACCGTCGAGTCGTTCGCTGTCCTGTTGGTCGAGTTTAGGATTCCCGGAATGCCTACAAATCCGCTGGGCCCAGGCACCGACTGCTTGTTGGAGTAGCCCACGTAGCCCGAAAGCCGGTTCCCCTGAGTCAGTTGGTAGTCCAGCTTTATGCTGTATTTGTTGTTCGGGCTGATCGAGGTGCCGGATTGATAATAGTTTTGCTGCCAGTACTGATACGTCCCTGGCACCACATCGGTGCGCCACCCCGTCAACGTGTTCTCGGCGATGCTCAGGATTTTCGCGGAGAGCGGGTCAAAACGCGTCTGCGGGATCGTGTTGTTGGGAAACGGCTGGCGGACGTAACTCAGGCCGACCGGGTCATAAACCGTGGTGGCCGGATCATATACGACCTGTTGAATATAGCTGCCGTCCGGATTCCGCGTATTGGCCACCGCATTTCGCAGGTCGCCCTTGTAGAACTCCGGGGGAGGTAAGGCGATGAGGCTTGTGGCGGCACCCACGCGGTTTCGGAATGCCTCGTAGGAGAAGAAGAAGAAGGCTTTGTCTTTCCCGTTGTAGATCTTTGGAATGCGTATTGGGCCGCCGATTGTGGCGCCGAAGTCGTTCTGCCTGTAAATTGGCACGACCTTGTTGAAAAATCCGCGCGCGTCAAAGGCGTTGTTGCGGACGTAGTCGAACGCGGTGCCGTGATATTGGTTTGTGCCGGACTTGGAAACGAAGCTGATCGAGCCGCCGCCGGCGCGGCCGTTCTCGGCCTTGAATCCATTGGTTTCAACCGCGAACTGAGTGATGGCATCCAGCGACGGCGTGTTCACCGCCGCCCATAGTGTTGATCCCCCCCTGTTGGTGTTCGCCGAGGCACCGTCAAGCGTGACGCCCCAGCCAGCCTGCTGACCACCACCGATCCGGAGATCCTGCCCGTAAATGTCCGTGGCGCTGCCCTCGCCGCCGTTAACCCCGGCGGTCAGGGACGCCAGACTGAACGGGCTGCGCATAGCGCCCATCACCACTGTGGGCAACCCTTCAATCATTGCGTCATCCATTGTGTTCTGGACCCTGGGGTTTCCGAGCGCCAGCATAGTGCTCTGGGCGGAAACTTCGATGGACTGCTGGACCGTGCCGACCTCCAGCTTTACGTCCACTCGCGTCGTGGCACCCAGTTCCACCTGCACGCCGGTTTGAATGGAGGACTTGAAACCCTCGTTCTCGGCGGTGAGCCGGTAGACGCCGACAGGTAAGGACAGCAGCGAGTATTCGCCCGCCTCCGTCGTGGTTCCTTTGTAATGGGAGTTGGTGCTTAAATGGGTGGCTGTGACGCGCGCGCCGGGAATCATCGCCCCGCCAGGATCGGCTACCGTGCCGGTAATCATACCTCGATCGCTCTGCGCGAAAATTATCGCGGGGAGGAATGCGAGGAGCAAGAGACAACCTGTAGGTCTGAGTGTCAAGACTTCTCTCCTTGTTGTGCGGAATGCCAGGACGCAAAGATCGGGACCTGAGCATGACTGTCCACGGATAGCCCTACCAACAGCAGGACTAAAGCATGCGCACACAAACAACCCTGGTATGAATTCTTAAAACTTAGGTAAAACTCTCGCGGAGTTAATCTTTAGCTAAGATGAGTGGTTGGACAAGTATCGGCACGGTGTGCGGCCCGTTAGTTTAACGTTTGCTAACGTAAAAGAATCAGAGGATTAATGAAAAACGTTGAGAAAATTCACACTGGAAACGTGCGTGGGTTCTTTCACGGCCCGGCCCAGCCTATGGGTGACGGACTGGTCCTCACTCATGGCGCGGGCGGTAATTGCGAGATGCCGCTGCTCGTCGCCGTGGCGAATGCTTTTGCCGAACGGGGCGTCGCTGTGCTGCGTTGCGATCTGGCGTTTCGCCAGAAACGTCCGAAGGGCCCACCGACTCCATCCACGGCGGCTGCGGACCGGGCCGGACTCAGGGAGGCAATCTCTGAATTGCGAACGCGCGTACCTGGGCGAGTATTTGTGGGTGGACAATCCTACGGAGGGCGTCAAGCGAGTATGCTCGTCAGCGACGAATCTGGAATAGCCGACGGATTGCTGTTGTTGTCCTATCCGCTGCATCCACCCGGTAGACCGGATTCGCCCCGCACGGCCCACTTTGCATCTCTCCAGCAGGCATCCCTATTCGTTCATGGATCCCGCGATCCATTCGGGACTATCGAAGAAATGCGTCTGGCGACATCACTAATTCCGGCGCGCAGAGAATTAATTGAGATTGCCGGAGCTGGTCACGATCTGCTACGCGGCAGGTTTGACGTGAGCCATTTTGTGGTCGAACCCTTCTTCGCCCTTTTCTCTCCCGGCAAATAGAAAAGGCCGGCTTTCCCAATTGCGGAGGGAGGCCGGCCTGTCCTACGAGCCGAGTTTTAAAAGCGGAAGCGCACCTGCACTTGCAGGAAGCGGTTCTGCGCGTTGGTCTGGGCCGTTACCTTGCCGAAGTTTGTGTTGAGTGGATCGGTGTTGGGAACATCCATCTGCGAGCGGTTGAAGACGTTAATCACATCGACACGGGCCTGCATATTGAAGCGCTCCTTGAACCGGAATTCACGCTGAATGTTCGAGTTAAGCTGGTTGGTCATGTCCGCCCGCACCCCATCAACGAATGTGGGGAAGAGGCGGGCCTGGAAGCTATTCGGAACCAGAGTCGTGTTACGTTCGAAATTCCCGGTGTTGAACCACTGCTGGAGTGTCGGGCTGCTGTTAACGATTTCGTTCAGCTTGCCGTAATAGAAAATGTTGCCAAAGGAGAGCAGTGGCCCGGGCTGAACGGCGTACGTGGTGCTGATCTTCCAGTTCCCGATGAGCTTCCCGGCGATGCCTTCCTTGAGGAACGCGCGCTTGCGGCCGAACGGAAGGTCGTAAACACCGATTAGCGTGAAGCGCTGCGGACGGGTGCTGTTAGTGGAGCGCCAGGAAGGCTCGGCGTCGTACTCGTTCATGAAGTAATCGCGAGTTTTGGCGTACATGGCTGTGTAACTGGTCTGCACCATAAGGCCATGGCTGAAACGGTGGACGTAGCTGGCGATAAACGAATTGCTCTTTGCCTCACCGATGGACGTGTTCCTGTTCATGTTGTTCATCTGCGGATAAGCGCGCAGCAGGCGATTCTTGGCTATGGTTCTGCTCGTGAAGAAGCTATTGCCGCTCATTGACTGATAGACCAGCGGCTCCGACGTCTTCAGGCTGGCGAAGTTGCCAATGTAGAAAGGATTGGTCACCGCGAGATTCATGCTGGTGGCCGTGGCATTGCTGCGCGACATCTCGTGCCACCAATACTGCGAATCGAGTGGCTGTTGGGGCGTACTGATCGGGATGCGATCGGAGTACGAACCCGAGTAGGACAGGTTAACCATGTCATTGTTCTTGAACTGCTTCCGTATGCTGACGACGCCGCCACTGGAGCCCGCCTTGGTCATGGAGCCCAGCAGGTTTGAAGTGGGATCATCCCAACGCGTGCCATCGGCGCGAATCGGGAACGGGTCGGTGAGCGGAGAGATGCCCGCGGCGGGGTTGCCGCTGGCCCAGTTCTGTCCGAAGTCGGTCGAGAATGTGGTCGTGGTGGTACGGTTGTAGCCGCTGAGATCAGGCGCGAAGTTGTGGGCGTTGTTGGAATCGTAGAACATGCCATAGCCGCCGCGGACAACGATGTCGCGACGCAGAGAGTAAGCAAACGCGAAGCGCGGCATGATCATGAGTTCGTTCTGCCAGATCTTGCGGGTGTGCCCGGCGTCCCCGGCGTAATAGGAGCCACCTACCGGAGAAAACGCACTGGCCGGCATTTCAGCCAGCGGGGCGGCTGCGTAGTTCGCTTGCGCACCGGCCGTAATGGGCAGGCTCAACTTCGGGTCAAAGGCCACCAGGGAACGATTGAAGCGCTCTGTGGGGCCAATTTCATCTTCCATTCGGAAGCCCAGTGTGACCGAGAGGCGCGGACTGATGCGCCATTTGTCCTGGATAAACCAGCCGCCATACGGATTGTAGGTGGTGAAGCTGTTGACCACACCCATCGATGCGTTAGTAGGCAGGCCCATCATGAAGGCCGCCCAGCTCAAGCCCAGTGAGGCCGAAGTGGTCTGGCCATCGCCATCCTTGCGGGTATAGAAATTGTCAAAGTTAAAGGTGCCTGAGGTAGGCCCGCCACCAAAATTAGACCTGTAGTGGGCCCGGAACTCTGCACCCGCTGAAATCGAGTGATTGCCGTGCATGTGGAACATCTTGCCGTTTCCGGTGAGCAGCCGGTTCTTATCCCGGGAAGGGAAGTTCTGGCTCATGCCGTTGTACCCTGAGATGGTCATGATCGGAAGGCTATGAAGGCCGCCGGCGCGATCACCCATGTATTTTGGAAAACCAGCCTGCGACGGGGAGTACTCCTGGACCAGCTTGGGGTCGGAGATACCACTGCGATCGGACGAGCCAATAGCAAAATCAAAGATCGTGGAGGGTGTCGCGGCATACGTCCAATCGAGGGAAGCGCCGAGATCGCCGCGTACCTGCGCGTTCACATTCGGGCCCGGCGTGGTTTCGTAGGTCCAGTCGCTGCGGGTCTCATTATAGGAAAACCAGTTCCAGCGGCCGTAAAAACGGTGCTTCCCACTCGCGTTGAAGTCCATGCGGTTGGTGATGCCGTGGTACTTGAGATCCCACTTCATCTGGCTGGCCAGGTAGTTGTTGGTCGGGTCCTGGGTGGCTGGAAGGATGTTGTTCGGATCCGGATAGAAGCCACCGTACAGTTTGTAGATCGGATTGATGATCCGGGAGGCTGGGAGGACGTTGCCGGCGAAGGGCTGGCGGACCAACTGGCCGGGGCGAGCCGGGTTGGCCGCGATGGTCAGGGGATCATAAATCTGATACTTTGTGCCTGCCTGCAGTAGCTGGGAGAAGTCGCCTTTTTTCACGAGCGCGTCCGGGACGGTGCGATTGAAGGTGCTGGGCTCTTCGGCACGGGAGTCGGTGAAGCCGTTATACGCAAAGAAGAAGAACAGCTTATTCTTGCCGGGAAGGCCGCTCCGCGCCCGCTGTTGTTCGGGACGCCGTCGAGGGAATAGTCATTGCCGCCTACACCGCCGTTAACACTGTAGACCAGCCCGCCGCCACCAGAGTGATAGGAAACCCAGCTGTTGACTCCCGCAGTCTGCACGCCGGGAGTGAAATCCGCAAGCAGCAGCGACATATTGTTGAGTACAGGCACATCGTTCAGTACATGGCTGTCAATGACGCGGCCCGACGATCCACTGTCGGTATCGAGCAGCGGGGCATCGGCCGTAATCGAGACGGTTTCGCTGACAGAGCCGAGTTCCAATACGATCGCGACATCCACGCGGCTGGCCACCTGGACGGTGATGCCCTTACGGAGCACCTGTTTGAAGCCGGTCGCCTTAGCGGTAACTTCGTAACTACCAGGAACCAGCAGGCTTACTTCGTAGTAGCCGGAAGCGTTACTGGTGGCGTGAAAAACAGCCCCATTATCGACGTTACTAACAGTGACGGGGCAATCGGCGACGGGCATCGCCGCAGGGTCGGTAATGCGGCCGGCAATTGAGCCGCGGGTTTCCTGCGCCGGCAAAGACACGGCAAGAACAACAAGGAGGGCGATCAGCACGGATCGAGGTGTCATATCTCAACTTTCAAAATGGGAGGAGATTCGCACGAAGCGGATCTTGCTCGTACATCTTGGGCGCTTCCGCCAAGTATTACAAGGTTAAGTTTGGTGATTTGGAAAGGTCTGTAGAATCTAAGATTTGCAGGAAGTCTTAACCTGTGATAACGTCTGGATGTGTCGGACGAACAGTTGCTTGGCAGGTGGGAGCCGCGAGCAGTCGTCACTTTTAGCGAAGAGGAACGCCTGTCGGTGCGGATGCACCTCGACCAAGTGTTGCTGAGTACTCAGTTCCGTCGCAGCCCACGCTGTTGCGAGTTCCTGACCTATATAGTGGAGCAGGCCGTGGACGGGCGAACGGAACTGCTCAGGGAACGCCCAATCGGTTTAGCGCTATTCGGACGCAAGGCCGACTACGAGACGGCCGAAGACTCGATTGTCCGCGTGCGGGCAAACGAGGTCCGCAAGCGACTGGTTCAGTATTACGCGCAACGTCCCGCAGATCACGGTTCGGGAACTAATCCCACCCCCCAAGATTGTGCCGATTGCTGTTGAACCCTCAACGAGACGCGGCAGCCGACGCATGTGGATCGTGATGGCTCTCGTTCTTATAGCAGCAGTTGCCGCGGTAGGGGTTCGTTTAGCAACCCCGGAGCGGACGGCCGTGGACTTGTTTTGGCAGCCACTCGCAAGTAGTACCAAACCAGCAATACTGTGGACCTCAGCCGGTCAATTTCAATTGTTGCCGCCCAGAATTCTTCATGAATTGGGCAAAGCGGAAGATGCACCCATAAACGTGCGTTTGGAAAAACGGGAGCTGCAGTTCATTGAGAGCCAGGTTTCGACTGGCAACATGCACTCTATAATCAGCATCTGCTCGCTGCTGCAGCGGATGGGTCGCCCGCCGCCCTGATACCCGCGAACTGCTGATCGCGGCCGGGGGGTTAAAGCACTTCGGCACGGGGGCGGCGGGCGAGTTCGTCACTAATGCTGCTTACTGGCACGATGCGCTGGTGCAGTTACCGCCAGATTGGCCAAACAGGAATCTCCAGATCGTGCTCGAGACGCGGGTGGTGAACAAGACGGCCGGTCCGCCCAAGGTGCTCGCCGTCCATTCCTGGTAGGATTACGCCGGTTGCAATTCCACTTTCTTGCCTGCGACTGAAAGATTCTCGCGCACAAACGTTTCGTCCCAGAGATTCGAATTAACGGCGGCGATATTAGGATTTTGCAGCGCCCAGATGTATGCCTTCATTGGCGCCTTCATGTCTCCGGGCACTATTCGATTCACTTTGTCGATACGCCATTGCGGAATTGGTTGAAGCGCTTTGTGATGCGTGGCTACTGCGTGCGCGGCCTTCATGGCGACAATACCAACCTGCTTCGCGCCGGCTTCCATCAGCGGCTGTTCCAAATAACCTCCGTTGATGACGTTGTACGCCGGCATCACCATGTCATAGTGCCCCAGGCTGGTGGCTTTGCGCAAAATTGCGCCGGGGTCATTGTGCGACGAGACGCCGAGAAAGCGCACTTTACCCTGCTTCTTCAGCGCCTGAAATGTTTCGACAATGTGTGGATTCTCTAACTCCTCAGCGACGCAGGCCCCGTGCGGGCACATGACGATATCGAAGTGATCGGTACCGAGGCGCTTGAGACTGGCTTCGAGCGAATCGGTGATCATCTTGCGGAATTCCTGACTACCTTCGACGCGGTTTGCGTAATCCGGCATCATCGCGTTACTCAGATAAGTGGGCGCGAACTGGTTGCGCTGGCCGGGATAGTATTCGATGAAATAGCCCGGCTTTTCCGCAAAACCCGAGCGGCGCATTTCACCCACACGCTTCATGATCGCGGCCTGCTTTTCAGCGGGCAGTCCCTCAAAGATTGCCTTGTAGAGCCTGTTGCGCAGACCGCCGTATCCACTGATTTTCGTGGTCAGGAAGACTTTGTCGCGCTTCGCGGAACCGGCGAGCAATTTGCCGTACGCGGTTTCGCAATCGCCGTTGCCATACGCAGGCGCCATGTCGAAATAGTTGAGGCCCATTTCGACCGCGAGGTTCAGATGTTGATAGTTTCCTGAGCGGATGGGATCGCCACCGCTAATCACTTCGGAGATCATCATTCCGGTGCGGCCCAGGCGCCGATAGGCCATCCCTGCCTGCTTGTTACGCCATTCGACATTGCCCTGCTGCTGCGCCAAGGCGACACCAGCCGCCGGTATGACAGCAGCATTCCTCAGAAAGTCACGACGTGATTTGAGTTCAGTCATGGATAGGCTCCCAGTTCTTGCGTCTATCGTAGCAGTTGGCCCACATCGGACAAAACTTCCATATAGGATGAAGTACGATGAACCTCACACGACGCCAATGGCTTGCATCGCATGCGGCGGCATTAAGTGCCGGAGAATCGTCAATCGATAGGCGCGCGATGGTGGCACGTCACAATTGCGTGAACACTAATCCGAATCCACTGACGCCCTTGAGTGTGGGGAATGGAAAGTTTGCATTTACGGCAGACGTGACCGGACTGCAGAGTTACTTCGATCTTTATACGGGCGGAATGCCTTTGGGCACCATGTCGGACTGGGGCTGGCATACATGGCCGAACCCGGAACGCTGCCAGCTCGAGGATGTCCTGTCGGAGTTTGAGAATAATGGCCGAAAGGTGAAGTATCCGGGGAGAATGCCCGCGGACGAGCGCGGAAAACGTGCCTGGGCTTGGCTTAGGACCAATCCACACCGACTGCACCTCGGGCAGATCGGCATGGAGCTGCTGAGGGCCGGAGGCAGCAGAATCGACATCGGCGAACTACGCAACATCAGGCAGCAACTCGATCTTTGGACTGGCACCTTGACTAGCAGGTTTGAAGCGGATGGAGAGTCGGTGTCTGTCGTAACTGCCTGTCATCCGGATCTCGATGCCATTTCGGTGCGAATCGAGAGCAAGTTGATCCTACAGAAAAGGCTGCGACTCTTCTGGTCTTTCCCGTACGGCACTGGAGCGAAGACTGGGGCGGACTGGACGAACCCGTCTGCGCACATAACATCAGTTCTGGAGCAGGGTGTCGGGTGGGCACTGGTCCTGCGCACGCTGGACGAGGACCGTTACGCAGTGGCGCTGTCGTGGTCAGGACACGCGAAGTTGAACCAGACAGCCGCGCACAGATTGGTGCTCGAACCAGAGTCGGGTGCCAGAGCGCTCGAAATGGTTACATATTTTGCGCCGAATCGGCCCATCGAAGCGCCTCAGGCGCAGGATGTGTTTCGGGCGAGCCGGGGGCATTGGCCGAAGTTCTGGCAAAGTGGTGCCGTGATCGATCTCTCACGGAGCCGGGACCCGCGTTGGAAGGAATTGGAACGCAGGGTCGTACTCTCGGAATACCAGACCGCGATTCAGTGTGCGGGGCTGAATCCGCCGCAGGAATCAGGCCTGACGCACAACAGTTGGAACGGGAAATTCCACCTTGAAATGACGGCATGGCACGGCGTCCACTTCGCGCTTTGGGGCAGGGAACAAATGCTGGCGCGCCACGTAGAGTGGCTGCGGACGACAGGGTTGCGGGCGGCCCGCGAAAGAGCACGGGCGCAGGGCTATGCGGGCGCGCGCTGGAACAAGATGATTGACGCCCGGGGATCGTGGGAATCGCCATCGCTGGTTGGGCCGTTTCGGACGACGCAGCAGGGGCACATGATCTATCTTGCGGAGTTGCTCTATCGCTGCAAGCCCTCGCGCGAAACCCTCGAAAAATACCGGGAGATGGTGTTCGAATCTGCCAAATTCATGGCTGATTTCCCGGCATGGGATGCGGACAAAGGCGCGTTCGTGCTGGGGCCTCCGATCATTTCGGGAGCGGAGGCGACTCCGCCAGAGGCTCAGAATCCCACAGTCGAGCTTTCTTACTGGATGCTGGGCCTGGACCTCGCGCAGAAATGGCGCGAACGGCTGGGCCTGAAACGCGAGGCTCGCTGGGATGAAGTGCGGGCCAAGCTATCGCCACTCCCGCAGCGGCATGGAATCTATGTGGATACCGAGTCGCATCCGGATGCGCGTGGCAGGGCCGCGCTGCTCGAAGTGTATGGGTGCATGCCCGGCACGGGCGTCGACAAGAAGACGATGGGGCGGACGTACCTCGACCTGACAAAGGGCCTGAAGAGTTGGGCGCAGATGTGGGGCTGTGATTTCCCCATGCTTGCCATGACGGCGGCTCGTCTGGGAAGGCCTTCGGAGGCGGTTGATTGGCTGCTGTACAGCCACGCCCGAAATGAGTATCGCTCCAACGGGCACCTGCTGCAAACGCCCGGGATACCGGTGTACCTGCCGGCAAACGGCGGGCTTTTGTGGGCAGTGGCCATGATGGCCGCCGGTTGGGAAGGTGGCCCTGAGAGGAACGCCCCGGGTTTTCCGGAATCCTGGAATGTGCGATGTGTTGGATTTACAAGCTCCTGCTAACCACTGATTCCCAGCAACAAGCAGCACCCCACCCGCATCTAACTAGCGGGAGAAGTTCCGTGCCCAAGAAGAAAATTCCCACCAAGTTTGCAGCAAAGACCCAGAAAAACGTCAACCTGAATACCCGTGGCAAAAACGCCGCGGGACAAACCCAAGGACAATCCGAACAGGACCGCCGGCGCCGCGTCGGTTCGTTTTCTGGAGCCGGCGACCCACCTAGGATGGTGAAGTAAATGGCCCCAAACATGACCGTTCAGAGCGAGTTGGCTTCCGAAGGTCTTAAGGCGCTGGCAGCTAACTCCGGTTCGTGCGTATCGATTTACTTTCCGATTCACCGCAGAACGGAAGATCCCGCACCACCCGTCGTGCGCTTCAAACGTTCGCTGTCCGAATTCGAAAAAGCACTGCCAGAAAGAGGAATAGTAGAACAAGAAGCTCTCAAACTGTTGAGTCCTCTGTACGATCTTGTAAACGTCGTGGCGTCACCGGAATTTGCAGGCAACACTCTGGTCGTGTTGCGCTCAGCGGAATTCATGCGGCACTTTCTGGTGAATCATGAGCTTCCGGAGCATTTCACTGTTGGCGATCATTTTTATATACGGCCAATCCTGCCCGAGTTTGAGCAACACCGCAAATTCTATATCCTTGCCCTAAGCCAGAAGAACATACGGCTGCTGCGCTGCGATGACGCGGAGTCCGAGCAAGTCGAATTGGGGGCAAGCAATCCCCAAAATTTCGAGGAGTTCCTAAGTTCTGCGGGCGGACCTGCCACGACACAAGGCGCCGTGTTTACGTCCACCACAGACCGTGACAACCTCGACAGCCACCTGGCCAATTTCTATCGTGCGGTGAATCAGGCCGTGGTCGAGGTGCTGAAGGACACTGATTTTCCGCTTGTGCTGGCCGGTGTCGAATACGAGATTCCCATTTATCGAAAGGCCAACACTTACAAAGGCCTGGTCGGAGATCCCGTACTCGGTGCGCCCGATGGGCTTAAAGGTGGAGAGTTACACAAACGCGCACTTGAGATTATCGAAAAGCATCGTCGAAAGCCCCTCGAACACGCGCTGGAGCAGTATGAACAGAATGCGCCTGCGCGCGCTTCGACCAGCCACAAAGAGATTTCGCAAGCTGCGCCGGAGGGGCGTGTCCTCTACCTGCTGATAGCCCAAACCACACAGCACCCCCGCAAGTTCGATGAAGTATCGAAGGATGAGGCGCTGATCAATGCAGCCGCGCTCGAGACGTTGACGCACGCCGGAGAGGTCTTTGTTTGCTCGCGGGAGCAAATGCCTAAGGGTGCCCGCATGGCTGCCGTGTTCCGCTGGTGACCTATGGCGGAACCCAGGGAGCGAACCGATGCGGCGTTCACTCCTGACCTCACGCAGGATGAGGAAAAGGACGCTGGGGCTTTAAGTGCACTGCGTCCGCACGTCGTTGACGAAGCGATCCGGCGGGAGGGGGACAAGGAACTGGCGCGTCCGTCTTCCGCGCTGGCATTCTCCGGACTTGCCGCGGGTCTCTCGATGGGCTTTTCCTTAATCGCCGAAGGGCTTCTGCGCGCTCATCTGCCCGACGTGGTCTGGCGCCCGCTTATCGTGAAGTTGGGCTACGCGTTGGGGTTTCTCGTCGTGATTCTGGGGCGGCAACAGCTCTTCACTGAGACAGGCCGGCTGGGGAGAGTTCCTCGGCGGATATTTTGTACCTACGCTGATCCCAGGTAATGGCCGGCAAGTAACTCCGCTACACTGCTCTCATGAAAGCCATCGCGGACGTCTGTATTATTCCAATCGGAGTGGGCGTGTCTCTGTCCTTACAAATCGCGGCGTGTGAACGCGTACTGACGAGCGCCGGGCTTAAGACCGAATTGCACGCGAATGGAACCAATGTCGAAGGCGAATGGGACGCCGTTATGGACGCCCTGAAGCGCTGCCACGAAGTGCTGCACGAAATGGGCGTGCCGCGCGTGCATACGGAGATTCGCATCGGTACGCGCAACGATCGCGCACAGAGCATGGAAGACAAACTCGCCAGCGTGAAGCAGAAGCTGGGGTGAGTGTATACTTCCTGAATGAACCGGCGAGATTTCCTCTGGACTCTTAGCGGTACTTCAGCCGCGCTTGCCTTACCTGCAGATCCGCCTTCGCTCAAAATCACAGAAGTGAAATTCCTGCGCCTGCGCTATCCGGGCAAGACGCCGCGCAAGCGCAACGGAACCATTGCCAGCGGCGGCGGCGCGCCAGGAATGACGCAACTGGAATTGCACACCGACGCGGGCATTATCGGACGCAGCATTCCGGCCGGCAGCCAGGAAATCATCACCTCACAGCTGCTGCCAAAAATCGTCGGCATGAATCCATTTCACGTCGAGGCGATCTGGGACCGCATGTACCGCTTCAATCGCAAGCCGGTCGCGAAGGGCCCGTACATCTCCGCAATGGGCTCCATCGATATCGCCGTTTGGGACATCATCGGCAAGGCGCTCAACCGCCCTGTTTGCGAGGTGCTCGGTGTCTTTTCGGAAAAGATTCGCGTGTACGCGGCGGGTGGCTATTACGAAGAAGGGAAGGGAATCAAGGAACTCGTCAAGGAGATGGAGGGCTACGTCTCCGAAGGCTTCCGCGCGGTAAAGATGAAGGTCGGCGGAGAATCCATGCAGGTCGATACAGAGCGCGTGCGCGCGGTGCGCGATGCCGTCGGTCCCAATATTGATTTAATGATCGACGCCAACAATCGCTGGACTGCACCCGAGGCGATCCGGTTCGGTCGCATGGTCGAAAAGTATAATCCGTTCTGGTTTGAGGAGCCCGTCGAAGCAGACGATTTCGCAGGCTGTGCCGAAGTGAAACGCAAGCTGGACATACCGATCGCCGCAGGCGAAAACGAGTTCACGCGCTGGGGCGCGCGCGATCTGATCACGGCAAGTGCCGTGGACGTGCTGCAATGCGACACGGTGCTGGCGGGCGGCATTTCGGAAGGCCGCAAGATTGCGAATCTCGCATCGGCGCATCATATTCCGGTCTCGCCGCATGGCAATCCACACATGGCCGTGCACCTGCTCGCTTCACTGCCGAACGCGATGATCATGGAAACATATCCGGCTGTGGAGAGCCAGTACAATCTTGCTCTGCCGCTCTTTCCGGTGAAGGACGGTTATATCAACGTGCCCAGAAAAGCGGGCCTCGGGATTGACCCGGATCCGGAAGTCGTGAAGAAGTACCGCGTGAGCTGAGGTCGAAAAAATGATTCCCAATCTTCCGCAAGTCCGTTTGAGCGCAGTCGCATTAATTGCCGGAGTACTGCTCACCGCAGGATGCCGCGCTTCGGCCCAATTGGATCGCAAGACCGCTCGGAAGCTGACGCACGATATGACCGTGGAATCGCCGTGGATTCGCATCCCCGCCGGGTTGGGGGTAGCCGCGGGGCAGAATCCAAAAGCCCGGCGAGCCTATCAGAAATTGGCTAAGAACGGCGTCCTGCGCTGCGACGCCGATTTCACCGAGTGTGTCGTTGGTCCCAAAGGCAAGGATCTGATTCACGAAGGCTCGATCGGTATCAAGGTCACGATCGGTTTTCTGGTTGCTGACGACATCAACGTGATTCGACTCGTCGATGACAACTCGGCCAGCGCGAGCGTAAATCTGGGCTTTAAACCAACTGCTGTCTTTCAGGACTTTCGATCTGAGTTGAACACCATTCTGGAAACCCAGGGCGATGCTTTTGCCTTTGACCAGATCTCCGGCGGCCATGCGGCCACCGCGCTGTTTCATCGCTCCAGCGAAGGCTGGCATCTGGAGAGCCTGGAACTGCTGGAGCGTACAGGATCGGCGCTGCGCAGAATTTCCACGCCCGGCGCAATGCTGCCTTCGCAAACGAAGACGAATCTGACGGAGTCGGCAACGGTGCTGGTCTCCTCTGAGGAAACGTCCACGGGGCAGACCGGCAGCAAAGCAGTTGATGGATTGATCGACGGCAGCCCGAAAGACTCCGCCACCGGATGGGTCACCCAGGCGGAACGTGAAGGAGCGTGGATCAAGTTAAGCTGGAGCGCGCCTGTACGCGTCTCCGAAGTGGTGCTGCACGATCGACCCAATGGGACTGACAACATCCGCGGCGGCACGCTTACGTTCAGTGATGGCAAAAGCGTAAATGTCGGCGCACTGCCGATTTATGGTGCACCGCTGCACGTCGAGTTCAACCCGAGGGTAATCACCTGGGTGCAGTTCCGCGTGACGGCTGCCAATGGAACAGGCACTGGTCTGGCGGAAATTCAAGTGCTGGGCGCGCCTGCAAGCGAAGCCGACGTCAACGTACCGCATTAAGTACCTGAAGATCCATCATTGCGACTATCATGGACCTGGAGCCTTGATGAGAGTCCTGTCTGTCCTTCTGTTATCTCTCCTTGCCTTGCCTGCAGCCGGCGACGAGGGAATGTGGTTGCTGAATCAGTTTCCGAAAGACGCGGTCAATCAGAAACATAAAGTCGAGATCACCGACGAATTTCTGAAACATCTGCGCTTATCCTCCGTTCGAATCGGTGGTGGCTCGGGTTCATTCGTGTCACCGAATGGACTGCTGCTCACCAATCAGCATCTTGTGACGGGGTGCCTCAACCAGACCAGTTTGAAGGACGGGTTCTACGCCGATACGCAGTCCGGCGAGCTTCGTTGCCCCGGACTCGATGCCGCTGTGTTGTTGAACATCGATGATGTGACCAGCCAGGTGAAGTCAGCCGCCAAGGACGGCACGACGGCCGCCCAGAAGATCTCTGAGCGTAACGCAACGATCGCTCTGATTGAGAAAGACTGCAGCGCGAAAACCGGCGACGTTTGCAGTGTGGTCAAGCTTTTCTCCGGAGGGCGCTATGACCTGTACCGTTATAAGCGGTACAACGATGTTCGGCTGGTGTTTGTGCCCGAACAGGCGCTCGCATTTTTTGGACGCGAACGCGACAGCATCACGTATCTCCGCTATGGTCTGGACATTGCGTTTCTGCGAGCCTACGAGAATGGAAAACCGGCTGCTACCGCTGAATACTTGAAGTGGAGCTCTGAGGGCGTAAAGGAGGGCAGCGCAGTTTTCGCAGCGGGTAACCCGGGCGCGACTGCGCGTGCGACAACTGCCGCGCAGCTGGCTTTTTATCGCGACAGGTCGTTGCTCTTCACACTGCAAAAACTCGCGCCGCGCATTCAACAAGTCAGCGCATATGCGTCGCAGAGCGAGGAAAATCAGCGCGCGGCTGAGCAGACGTTGACTGGTCTGCTGGAAAACTATAAATCAGTGGCCGGAAAACTGATCGGACTGCGTGATGACCGGTTGGTGGGCCGCAAAACGCTCTTCGACCAGAAGATCCGCCATGCCGTGGAGGCTGATCCTAAATTGGGCACGGAGGCAGGCAAGGTCTGGGACGAAGTGGCTGCGGCATACAAGAGTTGGTCGGCTTATGAGAAGCCATATCAACTGCTGGATGGCTCGCCTGCACTCGGTTCCAACCTGTTCCGTGTCGCGCGCCGGTTGGCATCAGGACAGGCACTGGCGCAGGATGCGGATACGCCCATCAACGAAGTGCTAGAAATCGTGCTGATGACGCAGTACATCGAGGAGTTGCGGAATCTTGGTGAGAAAGAAGCGCCGCTGAAGGGCATTGTCACCGGCAAGACTGCGCAGCAGGCAGCCGAGGCGTTGGTCAAATCGAGCAAGTTGAAAGACCCCGCTGAGCGGCGTCGTCTGGCTGCGGATCCGGGCGCGTTGGCCAAGTCGGACGATGGCTTCATTCGGCTGGCGTTGCGATTGAATGGTCCGGCGCAAAAGCTTCGGACGAAGCGCGAAGAACTCATCGGGGCGCTGGAAGCTTCGGCTGCGGAGCAGATCGCGCAGTACCGCTTTCAGTTATTCGGCGCTGCCGATTATCCCGATGGCACCCACACACCGCGCGTCCAGTTCGGAGTTGTGAAGGGCTACACGGACCGGGCCGGCGTCAAAGCTCCCTACGCAGCAACCTTCAGCGGCCTGTACTATCGCAGGCAGAACGAGGGACCCTACGCAGTCTCTCAGCGCTGGGTGGATGCGAAGAATGTCTCGACGTCGTTGCGCCACTCGATTTCGTGAGTACTTGCGATGTCGGTGGCGGCGATCACGGAAGCCCCACAGTCAATGCGGCGGGCGAGTTGGTGGGCGTTCTCTTCGATGGAAATCTCGAGAGTCTTCCAGGCAGCTTTTTGTACAACGATGAGCAGGCGCGCGCGGTGCATGTCGCGGTGCAGGGCATCGCGGAAGCACTCCGCAAAGTTTATAAGACAACGGCGCTGCTCGATGAATTAGGTCTCGGCGCACGGCCTTAAGCGCACTTGCTTACGCGCGTGCCTCTGTCACGACGAACCTATTGCAACACCAGGTTTGTACGCGGAAACGCGAACTTGCGTCCGACCTCATCCACAACGTTGATCTGGCAGGTATAGCGACCCGCTGCCAGGTCCTTCAATGGAACCTGGAGTTGCACGGGGACCGCCTCTGGCCGCGTGTTCGCCAACTGCGTTACGTCCAGCGGACCCACTTCAAACGCCTTGGCGCCTTTGGCGTTGAACCAGCTCATACTGACTCTGACCTTGCGCGCCTGTTTGTCGGCCGGGTCCGGACGGGCGTCATAGACGTCGAACATCACGAACAGGTTCTGGCTGCGGCGGAAGACGCGCGTGATGTTCGGCACCATTTTTTCTAGGCCGTTGATCAGTGGATTGGCAGTGAGATCTCTTCTGGCTGCGTGCTCGGCAGCCCCGACCGCGGCTTTAATATGCTCGCGCTGGCTGCTCCAGACAACTGTGCTCAGTTTTAACCCCGACGTATCGGCGCTGAGATCTGGCACAATGAAGCGCGTTTCAAACGTCCCCATTCTGCCGCTGATGTTTTCACGCACCAGGAATTTCATGTGATATTTACCGGGCTTCAAAACGAATCCGGCATCGTACTGAAAGCTCTTGCGTGCAATCTTGGCAGCGCTTTCCTGATCGAGTTTGATCTTGATGTTGTCGCGAACGTTGCCCGCCACAGCCTTCTGCTCATCCTGTAACTGACCGGCGAAATCGAGCTGGGTCATGCTGGCCCCGCCTTTCGCGGCCAGGGCCACGACCGACCCCGGTATTTTGACAGAGACCGGAACGAAGTAATTGGTTCTGGAGACGCGGAAGTAATTGACCTGCAGCGCGATCGGAAGATCTGTGAGCGGCGCGCCGGCGGACATTGCTTCTTTGATCTGCTGCTCTTTATCCTGGCCATTCATCTTGGCCCAGATCTTGGAGGTGTAATAGCCCTGGCGATGTTCCAGTTTGGCGGAAAGCTTGCTGTTCAGCTTCACCGAAATCTTGCGGTACTTGCCATCTTCCGCCGTGTTGGTACTGTAGTAGCCCAGCACGTAATAGCTGCGAATGTCCTGCTGGGCCTGCGTGATGCCAGCAGTGATGTCGTTGCTGTCCATGTACGCTTTGCCGCCCGTTTCGGCGGCCAGCGTCGTGAGTGTTTCCTGGGAACTGTTATGGCTGGCGCGCTGTTGGTTGTAATTCGAGCCGTTGAAGATACCGGCTCCGCGTGATGCGCCTTTGCCTGCTCCGCCTCCGGGAGGGTCCGCCATCAGTCCGCGCGTGTCCACCGGATAAATCGCCAGGTTCGCTTTGACCGCGGCATTGATCGAAGCCTCGAGCTGCGCCTGATTGTCGATTCCGGTTCGGCTGACTCCGGCTGAGAAATAAATCATCGCTTTCTTTTCGGGCAGGGCACCGAGCATTCGCGCAGCCTTTTCGATGGCTGCGAGTTTTTGATCACTATTGAAGGCGTTGAATTCGCTCTCATCGGCAACAAACGCGGCGCCGGTATCCTCGCCAGTTTCGTCTCCTGTATCACCCATTTCCGCCAGTTCGCTCATTTCTCCGATCGGCAAGGATTTGACGATATGATTCAGCGCGGCGCGGTCGTTGCTGAAGTCGCTAAGCACATTAATCATGCTGGTATAGAGCAGGATCGAGACCATGTCGTCTTTGGTGATGCGCTTCTCGAGGTATTCGAGCGCCGCTTCCTGCGCGCGCAGCTGCTCTGGTATTCCCATCGATGAGAAGTCAAAGTAGAACACCAGCAGGCGCTTGTCATGGTATTGCACCTCGCCGGCCTTCTCAACGCTGATTGTTTTCTTGGCAGCTTCCGGTAACTTGAACTGATCGCTCAGGACCAATGGCGGCAAGGGCTCCGGATCACTGGAGAGTTTCTGGAACTCGAATACGGAGACCTTCTGAGGTTTGCCGTCCTCGAGCACAATAAAGTCCTGATCTTTCAGATCCTCGATCAGTTTGCCGGACTTGTCCCGCACCGTCACATCCACAATGACGAGGTTGGTCAACGCGGTGAATTTGGCCATTTGCCCGGTTTCAACGGTTGGCTGTTCTGCTTGCTGCGGCTGCCGCTGGCCAGCGGCCGTAAGTGTCAGAAGAGTGATGATTGCGAAATTGCGCAGCATTAGAAACTAAACCTCAGCATCAGACTCACGGTACGCATAGCCGCCGCCGCCGTAGGCAGGCCATACGTTGAGGAATTGACTGTCGTGCCGAAACCAGTGACGGTTACCCGGTTGAGAGCGTTATTTGCGGAGAGCCGGAATTGCAGTGTGCGACGCGTGTCGCCGAAACGAAAAGCGCGGTTGATGCCAGCATTTAGCGAACTGTGCAGCGGGCCCGGAATCGTCGTGCGTCCGGCATTTCCGTATTGGCCAGACAGCGGCGTAGTAAATGCGAGCAGGTTGAAGTAGGGGTAATCGCCGTCGTGAATACCGAGACCTGTTGCTTGCGCGCGGCCTGTGCCGAAAGCTGCTCCGCCGCCGGTATTGGAGAGGTTGCCTGCTACTCGCGCGGTCAGCGGAGTTCCTGAAGTGCCGGAGAACGACCCGGTCAACATCCAGCCTGTCAGCGCTTTGGTTTTCCAGCCACCATTGCGGAAACATGCCGTGGATTCCCACAGGTGACGACAACATGAAGCCGCCTTGGATCCGATGCCGCTGATCGAAAGTGGAGAGCCCTCGTTCGAGGTGCAGGTTGTCGTTGAACTGGACGATCGTTCCTCCTGGTCCACTGAAACTCGAAGCGTTGTCAATCGACTTCGCGTAAGTGTACAGCGCCATCCCAGATATGCCGCGCATGAAGCGGCGCGTAACGCGCACCTGACCGGAGTTGTAGCTTGAGTTTGCGTTTGAAGACTGGTAGTTGAATCCGGTCGCGTTGGCAATCGGCAGTTGGTTCTGGACATCGGTCAGCGAAGCTCCCGGGGAAGCCCGGTTGGGCTGATATACAAGACCGAGATTCGTACCCTTCGTGCCGACGTATTCGAGTTCCACGAGGATGCCGTGCTTGAACGAGTTCTGTACCGCGAAGACCCATGATTGCGCATAGGCCAGTTTGTAATTCGGATCAATGGCCCAGGTGTTCGTAATCGTCTGTTTGGGCACAATCGGGAAGCCGTTTGCCAGAGTTAGCGGAATCGCAACGCTGGTGCTGAGTGATTGTGTGATCGCGAAAGGCGCTTGCGATGCCATCTGGCTCGCCAGTTGGCCATAGGCGGAGCCGCTGTAGAAAATGCTATAGCCGCCACGGAACATCGTGTTGCGTTTGGAAAATGGCCGCAGGGCAAAGCCGAAACGAGGTGAAAAATTCGGGTTGTCCGAGCGGACCAGACTTGTCGGCAACTCGCCTGAATAAGGCCCGGGCTGGCCGGCGACAACGACGCTCGCGGCTGTGAACGTCTGGTTCAAGTCGAGGTTGGCCAGGTGACCGCGTAGCTCCGTGTACGGCGCGAAGTATTCATAGCGCAGTCCGAAATTGAACGAGAGCTTGCGGCTGATGCGCCAGTCGTCCTGGGCGAAGGCCGTCGTCGACCAGCCTCGAAAATAGTTGTTGTCGCTGCCATAGCGCAGTGAACTGGATTGCGGAAAGCCAAGCAGAAAGTCGGCGAAGTCGAAGCCTGTGCGGGCGAGGGGACGCCCGTTTGCGTCGATTGCACTCGTCACCAGGCCACTAAAGCTGAATGCGCCGCGCGCGTTCTGAGAGGTCAGGCTGTTCTGCTGCATCCTTCGATAACTGAAGCCAAAAGTCAGGTTGTGCCGGCGCTTCAGAACGTACGTGATGTTGTCGTTGAAGCTCGTCGTCTGGTTGCGGCTGACTGAGGCTGACCCATCCGAGAGTGTTCCGAAGTTCGTGAAAGACAGGTTTGGCGGACCGTAGTTGAGTGGATCCTGCGAAGTGCCGGTGATACCAAGCGTGGCGGCGACATTCTCCTTATTGGCAAAGTAAGGGATCGATTCGTTACGGTTCCGGCTGAAATTCAAATTGGCGTTGTTGTTGAAGCGTGGGGCAAAACTGTGACTCCAGCCGAGCGAAGCGCTCATTCCGGAACCGGTAGAGGTGTCCCGAAATCCGAAAAGCTGTTGGGACTCCGAGTCGCGGCCCTGGGTCTGGAAGTTAATCGAGAGCCGGTCCTTCCTCGACAGCGGCATGTTGAATCTAACGCCGATGCTGTTGCTATTGTTTGGCGTGGACCGTACGAGCTGGTAGTTCTGCACGATCGTGGAATAGGTGGGCAGCGGAATGTATTTCAACAGACCGGTGGAAATCGGGCTGATACGCGCCGTCGGAATGATATTACCCGCAAACGGCAATTGGCTGAGCGGATCGAAAATCGTGAATGGGCGTCTTATGCGCCAGGGAGAAATCGCCGGAGCGCTCGGCCGCGGTCGGCAGTGATGAAATCTGGCTGTAAGGGTTGCGGCTGATCGAACCCCCATAGTTGACGGAGAAACTGGCTCTCGGCCAGGCGAACAATTTGGGGATGCTCAAGGGTCCGCCAAAGCTCAGTCCGAATCTGCTCTGCGCATAGGACGGCTTCTGGGCAGCCTGTCCGGTGAGCGAAAATGGCGCGGCATTCAGCGCGGAGTTGTTGAGCCCCAGGAACAGGTTTCCATTGTACGGAGACCTGCTGCGCCGGTTTCCGAAACTGGCGAAATCCACGCCTCCGGGGCCACGGCGGCTGCTGGCCTGTCCTCTTCCACCAGCGCCGCCACCACCGCCTCGTGCGCCGCCAGCGCCGCCCGGACCACCACCACCGCGCATGACACCACCGCCGCCTGGAGGGCCGCCACCAGGCCCGCCGCGTCCCACGCCTCCACTGAGTGGGTCTCCACCCTGTCCGCCTCCAAACCCCCCGTTAATCGCGCTGGTTCCCAAGCCGCCCAATCCGAGGCTATCCACACCCATGCCGCCCATACCGGGTGGCAGGCCCATCGCTGCGGGATTGGATGAATCGCCGAATTCGCCGCCCGGACCTCCGGGACCACGCCCGCCGCTCATCATGCGTTGCCGCCTGGCCTCTTCATCGCTCGACGCCCCTAATCCGCCACTGGTACTTCCATTAACCAGGAAAGCGTCTTCCGATTCGCCGCCCGCCGGAGCCGCCATGTCGGCCGAGGGTGCTTCAGCGAGCGCCTGCTGGCCTTCCTCGGTTGCCTTGGCCGTGGCGTTCTGGAAAGCGGGCGTGGGTCGTGCCGTGCGGTTACGCGCAGCACGGTTACCTGTTGTTGCAGGTGGCGCGGTTGGCTTAGGCGCTGCCGGCGGCTCCGCTCGATTTGCTGGGCGCTGCGGCCGGTTTGCTCGGTGCTGCGGGGCGTCACACTCTCCGGTTTTATCGATTCGCCAGCGCGCGGCATCTCCAACGCCCAATCTTTATAGGTGTGCCGGTCACCCGAGAAGGTCTCGCGAAGCGGAATGAATCCCAGTATTTCTACCTGGATGTCCCATTCTCCCGGCGTGAGTTCAAGCAAATAGCGCCCGTTCTCGTTGGTGTAGGTGACGTGTTTGTTACCACCCTGGCGGGCCGTAACAGTTGCGCCAGGTATGAACTGATCCGCTGCTCGTACTGACCCGCTATGCTGGGCCGCACCCAGAAGAGCTGGACAGATCATAGAGGCATAAAAGTATGGCGAATATAACGCGGTGGCTGGAGTGCACATACAATTGCTACTGAGCGCGGGGGTCCCTGTCAACAGAAACCCGCAGTGCTGAACAATTCTTAACAAAGCCGGCAGCATTCGCTGATCGATGAAACCCAGACATTAGTCAAATATGCAAACAGTGTATATTCAGATCTTAATACGATGAAATCTAACGGATTTAGACGGACTATTCTTGCGATTTGTGGCGCAGTTCTGGTCGCATTGGCGCCGGCCCACTGCCAATCGACGGAATACATCATTGGAACTGTGGCTGGGGGCGGATTGCCGCTAACGCCGCTTCCAGCGGTGAATGCCTCGCTCCTCTCCGTGTCAGCGGTAGCCGCCGACGCCAGCGGCGCCGTGTATCTTACTTCAAACCACTGTGTGTACAAAAGAGATAACATGGGCCTGCTTACCCGGGTTGCAGGCAGTTCGGCATTTCGCGGGTACTCAGGCGACGGGGGCCCTGCGACGAATGCCCAACTCAATGGGCCCGCTGGATTAGCGCTGGATAGCTTCGGAGACCTCTACATCGCGGATTCCGGAAATAGGCGCGTTCGCAAGGTAACGACGGCGACTGGCATCATCACGACCGTGGCCGGTAATGGACTCTTCTATGGCATTTTGCAGGACGGATTACCTGCCATCTTCGAGTCCCTCGGAAGTCCTTCCGGGATCGCCCTAGATGGCTCCGGCAACCTCTACATCGCGGATACATACACCCACGCCATCCGCAAAGTTTCGGCTGAAACCGGCATCATAACGACGGTGGCGGGGGATGGCCGCAGCGGTTACATAGCCGATGGTATGCAGGCGACGAACGCCCGCCTTTCGTCGCCGTTTGGCGTGGCTCTGGACAGCTCAGGCAACTTGCTCATCGCGGATACAGGTAACAATCGAATCCGAAAGATAACGGCCACGACAGGAATAATCACGACGCTTGCAGGTAATGGTTCCTTGGGCTATTCGGGCGATGGCGGCCCGGCGACCGCAGCCCAGCTATACAATCCGAGGGCAGTGGTGGCCGATGCTTCTGGCAATCTCTTGATAGCGGATCGCGGCACCTGCCGGGTCCGCAAAGTGACGGCTGGCACAATTACCACGGTTGCCGGGAACGGAGAGTGGGGCGCTTTGGGCGACGGCGGAGCTGCCATAATCGCGCAACTCGGCGGTCCAGAGGGTCTTGCGCTGGATGGAACGGGGGACATCTACATCGCGGATAGGAGCAACGGCCTCCGAAAATTGTCGGATGGCATCATCACGACGGTGGCCGGGAATGGCACGAGGGGCTATTTGGGTGACGGCGGTCCAGCGACCAACGCTCAACTCAACCAGCCTCGGTCCGTGGCGCTGGACGGTGGAGGAAATTTGTATATCGCAGATTCCTCCAGCAATACGATACGAAGGGTGATGGCGGTAACCGGCATGATTTCGACGATTGCCGGAAATGGCGCTGGAGGATATTCTGGCGACGGACTCCCAAGCACCAGCGCCCAACTCAACTATCCTTCTGGTATTGCCTTCGATGGCGCTGGAGATCTTTATATTGCGGACATGGGGAGTCACCGCATTCGCAAGATAGCTGCCGCATCGGGTATCATCACGACGGTTGCCGGGAATGGAACAGTTGGCTACTCGGGCGACGGGGGCTCTGGCGACCAGGGCAATGCTCAACTCCCCCTCTGGGATTGCGGTGGACGGTTCTGGCAATCTCTACATCGCGGATACCTACAACAACCGCATCCGCAAGGTGTCGGCTGCGACCGGCATCATCACGACAGTGGCCGGAAATGGAAGCAGGGGCTTTTCCGGAGATGGCGGGCCGGCGGGTAGCGCCCAAGTCGAATCTCCGACGAGCGTGGCAGTAGATGTCTCAGGAAACATCTACATCTCGGTTTACCACAGGTCCGCAAAGTGTCGGCTGCGACAGGCCTCATCGCGACGGCGGCAGGCTCCGGGTATCCCGGCTATTCCGGCGACTACGGGCCCGGCCACAAGCGCGCAACTGAGCAATTCTTCCAGTGTAGCCGTGGACGGACTCGGTGATCTCCTTATTGCTGATCCTGGTAACTACTGCATTCGCAAGGTGTCCGCCGGCAATCATCAAAACGGTGGCCAGGAATGGCATCCTGAGCACCTCAGGGGATGGCGGGCCTGCCAGCAAGCGCGAGCTTGGTACCCCCGTGGCGTCGTGGCTGATAGCTTCGGGGAATCTCTATGTCGCGGACACCCCCAATAACGCTGTTCGTTTTTTGACGCCGGCTGCGGGACGTGCCTTGCTGAGCGTGAACAAGACGCACACTGGCAATCTTACGCTGGGGCAGACGGGTGCGAGTTACTCACTGTCTGTGAGCAACAGCGCTTCCGCCGGAGCCACAAACGGAACGGTGACGTGAGCGAAATCGTACCGGCTGGGCTGACGCTGCAATCCATGTCCGGCATCGGCTGGAACTGCCCGTCTGGCGGCAACACGTGCAGCCGCAGTGATGCGCTGCTCCCCGGCGCATCCTATGCGCCGATCACCGTTCTGGTGAATGTTGCCGCGAATGCACCCTCGCAGGTCACGAACCAGGTGAGCCTGCTCGGCGGCGGTTCCGTCTGGGCCGGCGCCAGCGATTTTGCCGAACGTTGTCTCAACGGATTTGACGCCGACGGTCCCAATCACTTTGAGCACATTCCCGGCCGGACAGAACCTGATTGTTGACGGCACGATCATGACTGCCACAGACGTTCCACTGGGTCGCCGGATCGTCGCATAGCGTTTCCGTGCCACACGCAGACTGGCTACGGAACCCGGTACATGTTTGCCAATTGGAGCGACGGCGGAGCGCAGTCGCACACGATTACTACACCCGCAGACGCCACAACCTTCACAGCCAATTTCACGGCCCAATTCCTGTTGACCGCCAGTGTGAGTCCCTACAATGGCGGTTCCATCGTGGCCAACCCAGTTTCAATCGACGGCTATTACAACTCCGGCACGAGCGTGCAACTGACGGCGACTCCCAACAGCGGCTTCTCGTTCGCGTTCTTCTCGGGCGGTCTGGCTGGATCCAGCCCGCAAAGCGTGGCCATGACGGCGCCACTTTCGGTAACGGCGAATTTCTCGAGCGGGACCGGCGGCAATGTTCCTCCGTACGCCGTGGAACTCTCGCCTTTCCAGGGCGCGGGCGTCACGCAGACCTTCACCGGAACGTTTAACGACGCCAATGGCTGGACTGATATCGCTAAGGCGACATTCTTTTTCCATGAGTCTTACGCCGGTACTTCCGGCACCTGCACGGTCGAAGTGCGGCCCCAGACAGGACAGATCACTTTGCTGGACGATGCGGGTGTGAATTACCTTACCCCCGTGGCGCTCGGTTCCGCGACGCCGCTCCAAAACAGCGCGTGTTCTGTGGATGCACTCAACTCCAGTTTCAGTGGCACCGGAAACGTGCTGACCGCGAACGTGGCGCTGACCTTTAAGCCGGCATTTGGGACAGCGGGCGGCAGGGAGCCGCGCAAGGCGGTCTGCCAGTGGGCCAAGGACAGTGCGGGCGCGGGCGAGCCGCAGTCCTGCTTCGGATTGTGGATTCCCGAAGCACCTGCGCCTACCAAAATTCCGCGCTTCCGGCTCTACAATCCCGTCAACTTCGCGCACTTTTTCACCGCCAGCCAGCACGAGAACGATGTGCTGGTGGGGCGCGGTCTTCATCCGGAACCTTCGCCCGGTATGGTGTTCGATCAACCCACGACTGGGACCCACGGCGTACTACCGCATCCTGTACTTCCCGACCGATAGCAGCAAGCCGATTTTCCATTACTGGACGCGCGACCGCGAGGAATACAAGGCTGCGGTTCGACTGCGCGGATTGAATCTGGGCGAGTCCATCGATTCGTTCGTGTTATCAGGCTGGGCTCCGAATACGTTTCCGCTGACGCGATTGCTGTTCACTGCCGGCCCATCGCCTTATCCGATTTACCACTATGCGCTGGAATATGAGACCAGCGTGCTGTTGGGTATGGGCTGGGGCAGGTCACTCGGTGTGGACGGCTATCTTTATCCGCCCCAGACGCCTGCTGCCGTGAAGGCTCCAGCCGCACGTGCGGAGAAGCGCATCAGCGCAGTCCTCAGTGCGGCCAGCCACGATGCGGGTCCTGTCGCACCCGGCGAACTCGTACGGGTTCATGGACGCGACTTCAGCAAACTCGCCCAGGCTTTCATTGACGGCAGCGCGGTTCCGCTGACTGCGGTGACAAATCTCTACATCGAACTGGCGATCCCCGATGCGGTCGCGGGCAAAGAGTCCATCGAGCTGTACGTCGATGACCTCGGTGTCAGGACCGAAGCGGTTACGCTGCCTGTCGCGGCGGCCAGGCCCGCTGTGTTCGTGAAAGACTTCCTGGGGCGCGGATTGATCGAGACGCTGCCAGCGGAGGTCGGCACAGTAACGCTGCAGGTCACAGGCGCTGGCGAACTCGATCTCGGCCAGCCGAAGCTGCCGCTCACGGTTCGACTGAACGGCTATCCCGCGGAGATCATTTCCATTTCCGCAATCACCAATCAGCCAGGCCGCCTGGCGGTCAACGTAAGGCTTCCGGCGGAAGTGGACACAGAGATAGCGACAGTCTCACTACAAGTCGGTGAAGCGCACGCCCAACCGGGGTTGTTGGTGAGAGTGAAGTAAAATACTCGACAACACAATGCGCTCCTTTCAATATTTGTTCGCACTACTGCTCTACGCCTCCAGCGCCTGGCCGCAGACGCCCGCCCCGCTCCCGGCCGGCGAAGTGGAAGCAGTTATAACCACCGAACTTGGCGTGATCCGCATGGAGTTCGCGCCGGACAAAGCGCCCAAACACGTCGAGCACTTCCTCAAACTCGCGCGCCAGGGTTATTACGACGGCAGCGCCTTCCACCGTGTCATCACCAACGGCATCGTACAGGGCGGCGACCCGTTGCTCAAGAATCCGAAGACTCCTAGAACTCTCTGGGGCA
This sequence comes from Bryobacteraceae bacterium, assembly GCA_963793625.1. Taxonomy (GTDB): domain Bacteria; phylum Acidobacteriota; class Terriglobia; order Bryobacterales; family Bryobacteraceae. The sequence continues at coordinate 365,004 of CAWCAT010000005.1, forward strand.
CCGGCGGACTCAACCTGCTTGCCAGTGAAGTAAGTGACATGAAGCACGAACGAGGCGTGGTCTCCACCGTCCGCATTCCGAACAAACCCAACAGCGACGGCAGCCAGTTCTTTATCTGCGTCTCGCCCCAACCCTCTCTCAATGGGCAGTTCTCCGCCTTCGGGCGCATCAACGAAGGTATGGATCTGGTCGAGCGCATCTCACAAACTCCCGTGGACGCGAACGGTGTAACCGTCAAGCCGATCCGTATTCTCAAAATCACGATTGAGAAGAAGAAGGTCGAGCCTTTTCTGACGTCGAGCCTGGATGAACTGCGCAAGGCCATTACCCTGAAGACCACACTGGGCAGCATGAAGCTTCAAATGGAGCCGGACTGGGCTCCTAATCACGTGCGTAATTTTCTGATGCTAGCGTCAACGGGTTGGTTCAACGGCACGCCTTTTCACCGCATCGCGAAGGGATTCGTCGTGCAGGGCGGCATGGGCCACACGCGCTCCAGTGGTCCCACTCACCCGGCGGATCGTTGGGTGCACTCGACCATCAAAGCCGAATTTCGCAAAGACGTCCAGCATACTCGCGGCGTCGTGTCCATGGCGCGCGCGGCTGATCCCGATTCCGCCAGCACTTCTTTCTTCCTGCTGCTCGGTCCCTCTCCTCATCTCGACGGGCAATACTCAGCCTTCGCCCGCATTGTCGGTGGAATCGAAGTTCTCGATGCTTTCGAAAAGGAAGAGGTTGACGGTGAGACGCCTAAGCGCAGGCTCGAAATACTCGAAGCAACTATCGATTAAACGGAGGTGCTCATGAAGTGGATTCTAATTCTGCTCTCCACGGCCACCCTTGCCCAGGCCCAGGAGGGCTGGTGGATGCGCGAGCCTATCCGCTGGGTCCAGACCAACCTGCGTGAAGTTGATACATCACTCGACGCACGCAAACTGGCCCAGCAGCTGGAGGATTTCAAGGCGAATGTAGTGCTGTTCGGAATGGGCGGAATTGTCGCTCATTATCCCACCGATCTTGAGTTCCACCAACGCAGTCCGCATCTGCCGGCGGGTCGCGACACTTTCGGTGAAATGCTTCGCGAGTCCCACGCGCGCAAAATCCGTGTGGTCGGACGGTTCGACTTTTCGAAAACGCCAAAGTACGTCTTTGATGCCCATCCGGAGTGGTTCTTCAGACAGGCCGATGGTGCGCCTGTAATCTACAACCAGCTCTACTCCACATGTATTAACGGCGGCTATTATCGCGACTACGCGTTGCGCGTTCTGAGCGAGGCACTCGATCGTTACGACGTGGACGGCTTGTTCTTCAACATGTTTGGCAACCAGTCCAGCGATTACTCCGGGCGCTTCGTCGGCCATTGCCACTGCGAGAGCTGCAAGCGGCTTTACCGGCAGTATTACAACAAGGAGCTTCCGAAACAGCCCGACGAGCAGTACCGGCAATTCCTTTTCCGCGCCTCTCGTGAAGTTGCTGCCGAGATCGGCAAAATTATCCACGCGAAGCGCCCCAATGCCGGGTACTTCAACTACATTCAGGAATCGACCGACGGCATCATGTCGGAGTCGAACACTGCGATCAAGCGTGCGCTGCCGCTCTGGCCCTACACTTCGAGCGACAACGTAAACCGCGCGCGCAACTCGCAGCCCGGTAAGATGAGCGTCAACTTGTGCATGCAGTTCGTGGACTTTCCCTGGCGTTTCGCCACCGTGCCGCAAGGTGAGATCCGGCTGCGGCTTTGGCAGAACGTGGCCCACGGGGGTGCGCTCGCATTTGCGATCAACGGCACCATGGAACAGAACGACCGGCAGGCACTGATCGCCGCGCGCCCGATCTTCGAGTGGTTGGCGAGCAATGAGCAGTATTATGCGAAGCAGCAGAGCGCTGCCAAAGTACTGCTGTTGCGCGGTCCACAGCGCACAGGGCGTAGTTACTCCACAGATGCTTATCGGGGCCTCTTCCGCCTGCTATCTGAGCAGCACATCCCGTTCGCCGTTTCCGAAAATCTGGATTGGATGGCGACGCGTAAGTTTGATCTGGTCATCGCCACTGATTGGGCTCCCAAAGAACTGGAGCGGTTTGTAGCTGCGGGTGGGCGTCTGCTGGTGGCGAGTCCGGAGACGCCGGAGTTCTACACCGGGCGCGGCTTCCAGCGCACAGAAAACCTTCAAACGTATATGCGCGTGCGCGACAAGCAGAAGTTTCCCTCGCTCAAGGATGCCGATCTGCTGATGCTGCACGGCGCATGGACGGAACCCTCCGGGGCCGGTGCCTCCGCCGCGCTCACTTTCGTGCCGCCGTCCATGTATGGACCTCCCGAAAAGATCCACATCGACTTGCGCGACACCCAGCGCTCCGGCTACTTCGAGGAGCAACAGGGCAAAGGCCGCGTCACCTGGATTCCGTGGGATGCAGCCGCGCTCTATTACCGTCACAGTCTGGACTCGCTCGGGAGCCTGTTGAAAGACTCAATCGACAACCTGTTGCCCGGCGGTCGCCAGATCCGCACGAACGCACACCCCCTGGTGGAGATGTCCTTGATGAAGCAGGGCGGGCGTACTCTGTTGCACCTGATCAACTTGAGCGGGCACAGCCAGACCGCCTACTTCGAGCCGCTGCCCATGCGCGGAATCGAGATCCAGGTCGAGGGTAAATTCACCAAAGCCCACACCCTGCGCACCGCGTCACCGCTCAAAATAGCTGCCGCCGGGGAGTACACAAAAGTTGTGCTGCCGGAGCTCCGGGATTACGAAGTCGTGGTGCTGGAATAGAGCACATCGCCCGCCATATTTAGTCTTGAACTTCCCGCTTTAACGGCGCAAAGTAATAGTAATCACTACGTTTGAAGCTTCAGAAACTGGGAGATCAAACATGACTATGCTTCGCGGGCTGTTTGCTGCTTTATTCCTGGCTGCGTGTGCTGACGCGCAGTTTGAAACGGCTGTCGTGCTGGGCACCGTACACGACGCTCAAAATAGTGTCATCACTGGGGCCAAGGTGACCTTGAGTAACCTCGACACAGGGATCGCCGCCGAGGCCAATACGGACGAATATGGCGGGTATCTGTTCAGGAATGTAAAGATCGGGCGCTACCGGGTCACTGTCGAAAAGCCGGGGTTCTCCACCGCCTTCGCCGACAACGTCCAGGTTAGCGTCAACGCGCGTCAACGCGTGGACCTCGAACTTGCCGTCGGTAAGGTCAGCGAGTCGATTGAGGTGACCGCGGGCGTGGCGGTCGTGGAAACTGATTCCTCCGAACGCGGCCAAGTCATCGGACAGCGGGCGATTGTGGAACTACCGCTGAACGGGCGCAACTATTCCGACCTGGCGCTACTCTCGACGGGCGTGCGCCGGTCCGATTACGCCTTCGCAAATCCTCCACGCGAGGGGGCTTTCAATGTTAACGGCCAGCGCTCCAACTTCAACAACTTTTTGATGGACGGTATCGACAATAACGCATACGGCACGTCAAATCAGGGCTTCTCGAACCAGGTAGTGCAGGCCACTCCCGACGCCCTGCAGGAGTTCAAAGTCGTGACCGTTCTACCCAGCGCGGAATACGGACGCAGTTCGGGTGCGGTAATCAATGCCGCCTACCGAAGCGGAACGAACCAGCTTCACGGCAGCGCGTGGGAGTTCTTGCGCAATACCGAGCTAAACGCGGTCGGCTTCTTCAAGCCAGCTACCGGGAAGCCTTCACTGCAGCGCAACCAGTTCGGCGCAACGGTTGGCGGACCGATCGTCAGGAACCGTTTTTTCTTTTTTGCCAACTACGAAGGCTTCCGCGAGATTCAGAAGGCCCCGGTGTTTACGTCCATCCCGTCTCTGGCGGATCGCCAAGGCATCTTTTCGGTTCCGGTGCGTAATCCCCTGACGGGCGAAGTGTTTCCCGCCAACACCACCATTCCCGCGTCAAAAATCACTCCGTTCGCCGCCAAGGTATTTAGCGAGCTTCCGGCGCCGACAGGTCCGGGTCGCGCCAGTAACCTGAACAACCTGCGCCGCGATCGCAACTACAACGACAAGTACGATCTCAAGCTCGACGGCCAGATCAACAGCCGGATGTCAACCTTCGTGCGACTTAGCCAGCGTAAGAGTAATTACCTGCAGGCGCCCGATATTCCCGGACCCTCCGGCGGCGGTGGGAATGGTTACATCCGCGCGCTGAACCAGCAACTTGCGGGCGCCTACACCTTCAGCATTTCTCCGACGCAGTTGTTCGAAGCACGGCTGGGAATTTCGCGCACCCTTGCAGGCAAGTATCCCGTGGGCCTCGGTGGTGCCGACATTCAGGCGGCCTACGGCATTTCTGGATTGCCCACTGATCCAAGGATTGCCGGCGGCCTTAATACGCAGTCGATCACCGGATTTACCGCTCTCGGGCGGCAATCAACCAATCCGCAGTGGCAGTATCCGACGGTGTGGGATCCGAAGGTTGTCCACTCCATCATTCGCGGACGCCATTCCCTGAAGGCCGGTTTCGAGGTGCAGGTGGTTCACACTGAAGTGCAGGACGTGAATCCCCTCTACGGGCAGGACCTGTACAACGGTGGATTCTCGTGCGTACCCACCTCTGGGAATGTATGCACCAGCGCACAGATTGCCGCGGCCAGCGCCACTTACGGAGTCGCCGACTTCCTTTTCGGTGCCCGGAGCGATTACCAGTTGGCCAGCCTGTTCATAGCGCAGATGCGCAAGCGTCTGTATTTTGCGTTTCTCCAGGACGACTTCAAACTAAGCCCGAAGCTGACGCTGAACCTCGGCGTACGCTACGAGTACGGCACACCCTATTGGGAAGCCAACAACCAGCTCACGAACCTGGACCCTGCCAAAGGCACAATCATCCAGGCCAAGGACGGGAGCATCTACGACCGCGCTCTGGTTAACCCGGACCGCAATGACTGGGCGCCGCGCATCGGTATCGCCTACAGCTTCAATCAAAAGACAGTGGTGCGCGGCGGCTACGGTATCAGCTATCTCCATTTCAACCGGGTAGGCAGCGCGGATCTACTCTCGATCAATGGCCCGCAAGTAGTTTCAGCGCTGGTCAATCAAGCGGACGTGTTCGGAACTCCCAATTTCATCCCCACGCAGAACGGCTACCCTGCCAACCTCACCGCACCCGACAAGCTGAATCCGCGCGTCGCTAACCTCGCCTACCTTCCGCCTGACACTCGTGACGGCTACGTGCAGAACTGGGTATTTTCCATCCAGCGGGAGGTTCTTAAGAACACGGTCCTTGATGTTGCCTACGTGGGTAACAAGAGCACGAACCTCATCACGATTGCGGACTATAATCAAGCGCGACCTCTGAATCCCGGTGAGACGCTGGCAAGCAGTCCGCTGCTCTCACGCCGCCCCTACCAGGCGTTTGGGCCGATCACCGTGACTTGGCCGCACGCTTTCGCCAACTACAACTCCCTGCAGGTCCGCTTCGAACATCGCGGCGACAGGGGCTTGTACATTTTAAACTCCTTCGTCTGGGGCAAGGCGATCGATAACTCCGGCCAATCACTGGAAGCACAGGGCTCCGGCGGCCGTCCCAGTCCGCAGAATTTTTACGATATGCGGGCGGAAAAAGCGGTGTCGGACTTCAACCAGAAATTCAATAACACGACCAGTGTGATCTACGATCTCCCCGTGGGGCGGGGCCGCAAGTATGGATCGAGCGCGCCTCTGCTGGTGGACTACCTGGTCGGAGGGTGGCAGGTATCCGCCATCAATAACTTGTGGAGCGGACCCCCGCTGAACCTGAGTTACAATCCGACCGCCGCCCAGCAGGTGTCGGTAACCCTGAATGATTTTCGTGGCGGCATTAGCTATCGCCCGAACCTGGTCGGTGCCGCCGCTGACACCGGAGGGGCAGCGTTCGATCGACAATTACCTCAACCCGCGACGATCGTCGTTCCCACCGATCCGTCACAGCCGTTCGGCAACGCGGGACGCAACGTCGCCACCGGCTACGGGCTGTTCCAACTTGATCTCGGCATCGGCAAGAGCTTTGTGTTGCCGTGGCGTGAGGGGATGCGCGTGCAGTTCCGCTCAGAGATGTTCAACGCCACCAATCACACGAACTTCCGCAACGCCAACCTGAACAGGTCTGCCGCCGGCTTCGGCCAGGTCCGTTCGACGTTCCCTGCAAGGCAGGTGCAGTTCGCACTACGCTTCGTATTCTGATGTGAGCGTGCCCCAGCAACGGCCGATAACAGCCGTTGCTGGGGTTTTCACGTTGCTACGTGACGTTACACGCAGTAGCAAGACGCCTGGGCGCGCACGCTAACGTCAGAGAAAATAGGGACTTGCCTCGATTGAGCCCCCTTCCCGTCCGGCCGCTACCGTAAATACGTTGCACTGCTACGCCCTTACAAGTTACGCTCTTAACAGACAAAGAGACCCGTACGTGGCGATTAAAGAGGAGCTTTTGATGTCTGACACACGACGCAATTTTCTGTACTCGGCGGCAACCGCCGGATTAGCTGGACCTGTATTGGCGGGCCAAGCCCCTGGTCAGGCAGCGAGCCAACCCCCGGCCTCCAAACCATTTCCAGCATCGGAAATCCAGGTGCCGAAGATGAAGTTCGGCAAGGTTGAGATCGGCCGACTGGTTTGTGGTGTCAATACGTTTTACGGTTTCGCCCACTTCAATCAGTCGCTCAGCGTCGTGATGAAAGACTACTTCACCCCGGAACGGGTGTGCGACGTGCTACACCAGTGCAACCGCTACGGAATCAACGCGTACAACTATGTACCAGTAAAGCGCTCACAAGAGGACCTGGAGCAGTTCCAGAAGCAGGGCGGCAAAATGCACTTGATTTGTCAGGGAATGGCCGATCCGGTGCCAATGATAAAAGCCCTCAAGCCCCTCGCGGTCTACTGCCATGGTGAACTAACCGACAAATTGTACCAGCAAGGCAGCCTTGATGAGGTCAAGGATTGGTGCAAGAAAGTACGCGACCTGGGCACTATGGTCGGGGTCGGCAGCCACAAGCCCGAAGTGATTTCAATGGTCGAAGAACAGGGCTGGGATGTCGATTTCTATGCAGGCTGCGTTTACAACCGCACCCGCACCCGGGAAGAACAGAAGGCGATGTTGAATGGCGAGTTGATCGAATCGCCGGGCGAATTGTACCTGCAGAGCGACCCTGCACGCATGTACAAAGTTATGCGCGCCACCAAGAAGCCGTGCTTCGCTTTCAAGATCATGGGTGCGGGGCGTGTCTCCAACGCGGAACAGGCCTTCCGCACTGCGTACGAAAGCATCAAGCCGACTGATGGTGTGTTCATCGGGCTGTTCCCGCGCGCCAAGGATGAAATGCGCGAGAACGCCGAGCGTGTTCAGCGCCTGCTTCGCAAAGCCTGACGCGAGGTCGCAAGGAAACCAGATGGGAACGAAGCCAGTCGAGTTGCGCCGTCGCACATTGTTAGGCGTGGGGTTGTCCGCGGCAGCGGGAGTGGTAATCTCCTGCCGTGGAAACAAATCCAGCGGCACATGGCGCTTCTTCAGCGATGAGGAGGCTCGCATGGTGGAAGCGATCACGGAACAACTCATTCCGGCGGGTGACGAACCCGGTGCGAAAGAGGCCGGGGTGGTTTATTACATCGACCTGCAGTTAAGCAAACGCTTCAAGAAGCATCGCAAGGCGTACAGCGAAGGACTTGCGGGCGTCGATGCAGCCAGCCTCAAGGCCTTCAGTAAACGGTTCGTCGAGCTCACCAGCGAACAGCAGATCGAAGTGTTGAACGCAGTGGAAGAGCACGCCGGACCTTTCTTTCAATTGATCCTTGCGCACACGCGCCAAGGTTTCTATGGTGATCCACGGCACGGCGGCAATCGCAATATGGTGAGTTGGAAGATGGTCGGACTGCCATATCCCCCGGTGCGCGGGCGCCAGCAATACGAGGATTCCCAGGCGGGATAACCATGGCCCTAGGACGTGTCAACGCAGTAATCGTAGGTTCAGGGGCAGGCGGCGGTGTCGTCGCCAAGGAACTCGCAACCGCAGGGCTGAGCGTGGTCCTGCTCGAACGCGGAAAGTGGTATTCGGCCAATGATTGCCGCAAGGACGACCTGTTCAACCAGCGGACCCAGGTGCTCGGCGCAAAGTTCGGACCCGATGAGGAGCGCGATCCTCGGGTGACGGTGGATGACAAAGGGCGGGAAGCCGTCGTGTTCCCATCCGATGGCGGCTACAGCAACAACGCGGCCTGCGTTGGTGGTGGAACGTTCAGTTACGGGGCGATGGCGTGGCGCTTCCACGAAAAAGATTTCCGGATGCGCTACCACCTACGGCGCGGTGGAAGGCAGCACGCTGGACGATTGGCCAATCGAGTACGCGGATCTGGAGCCTTATTACGAGAAAGCCGAGTGGGAAATGGGTGTGTCGGGCGACGTTTCCAACGACCCGTTCAAATCGGCGCGGCGGAAGCCTTTGCCCATGCCGCCGCTAGCGCCCAATCGTGAGTATCAGCTTCTGCATCCAGCGGCCAAACGGCTGGGCCTGCATCCGTTCGACATTCCGATGCTGCGCAACACCGTGCCTTACAACGGCCGGCGGTCATGCATGCGCTGCCGCTGGTGCGTGGGCTTCGCCTGTGAAGTGAATGCGCGCACGGGCACACACAATACTGTGATTCCCACCGCCCTTGCCACGGGACATTGCGAACTGCGCACCGAGTGCATGACCAAAGAGGTTCTGCTCGACGACCGCGGCCACGCCAAAGGGGTCGCATACTTCGACTCGAACGATCGGTTGCAGGAGCAGCCTGCCGATCTGGTCATCGTCTGTGGCGGCGCCGTGGAGTCTGCGCGTCTGCTGCTTGAACACGCGCCAAGGCTGTTTCCTGACGGCCTCGGGAATCGAAACGGACTGGGTGGGCCGCAACCTGCAGTCGCACTCCTACGCGGCCGCAATCGGTTTATTTGACGCAGGAGACCTACGACGACCTGGGTCCCGGGGCGTCGATTGCGGTCTCCGATTATAACCACGGCAATCCCGGGCCTGGTTGGCGGCGGCATGCTTGCCAATGAGTTCATTCGCCTGCCGTATCAGTTCATGGGACTGGTACCGCCCTGGATATCGGGCTGGGGCAAGGAGCACAAGGAGTTCGTGCGTAACGCCTTCAGGCGGACTATCGTGGTGATGGGTCCGGTACAGGAAATGCCACTTGCTGATGCGCGCGTCCAGGTGGACCCGAAGGTCAAGGATAAATGGGGTATTCCGGTGGCGCGGCTCTCCGGCACACGCCATCCGCACACGATCGAGATGGCGCGATTCATCGCGGGCAAAGGCGGAGGACTGGCTGAAGGCGGCTGGTGCGACTCAGACCTGGAAGCGCGCGCCGGGCAAGTCTCTCAGCGGCGGACAGCATCAGGCCGGGACCTGCCGCATGGGCAACGATCCCAAGACCTCAGTGGTGAATCGCGACTGCCAGATCCACGATGTGGATAACGTTTATGTGATCGACGCCAGCGTGCACGTAACCAACGGCGGTTTCAACCCGGCGCTCACGATTCTGGCGAACGCCTACCGCGCCTCGGCGAATCTGCTGAGCGCGTGGAAGGGATCGAAGGTGCGCGTCGTGAAGTATCCTGATTGCGGCAGCCGGAGTCTCGATCGCGGCAATGGCGCTGATGATACCGGGTGCAAGTCTCTATTTCGAATCGGGCAAGGGAGCGCGCTGCACCAGTTGCCATGAGATGCAGCCGCGCTTCGACCAGTGGCACTCAGTCCAGCCACCGCGGCAGTCGGCTGCGAGAAGTGCCACGGCGGCGCACTCACGCTGGACCCTGCCTTTCATCGGACCAACATGTTGCGCGCGGTCGCGCACGTCCGCGGGCGATTTGCCCGAGCAGATCGCGTTCGGCAATCGAGCACGTTACGGCGATGAGCGAGCAGTGCCGGAGTTGCCACCGTCAGGAGTACGCGGCCTGGCAGTCGGGTCCGCACAGCGCCACCTACGCCGGATCTTTCTCGACAAGAAGCACAACACCAAACACATGCTGATGGACGATTGCCTGCGCTGCCACGGGATGTACTTCGAAGGCGGGGTCCGCGATCTGGTGAGCCCGGTCGATCGCAGCGGTCCCTGGCGCTATGGCGCGTCCGGAACTGGCTGAAGCGGCGTCCATGCCGTGCCTGACCTGTCATGCGATTCATCGAGAAGGACCGACGCTGCAGAAGGCGCGGTAGATGGCCGGGTGGGGGCCCGCGCAGGAGGTCGCGCGCCCATCGCTCGCCTTCTTCGACCGCCGAACGCAAGCGCCACGTTCCGATGGCGGAATTGCCGCTGCCGGCGATGCGTGGAGGGCGCGCGGACCGGTTAAGATGAGTCACGGATCAGCGGCAGGCTTTATGCTATCAATGCCACGCGCCGATAGCGGACATGCAGGTGGGCAGCGGCGACGACCGGACCGGTATCGGTGTCCACGAGGGCATCAGTTGTCTAGCCTGCCATGCCCAGCACGGGCAGAAGACGCGGGCATCCTGCGCATCCTGCCATCCGAAGATGTCGAATTGCGGGCTGGACGTTGAAAAGATGGACACGACTTTCAACTCGCGCAACGAGCAAACATAACGTTCACTGGGTCAAGTGCGCCGACTGCCACACCAAGGGCGTCCCGCATAAACAAGTAACTCGACTGGAGACAAATCGATGAAGATAAATGCAATCCTTTTGAGCGGTCGCACTGGTTGGCGGAGTGTCGGCCGGCCTGGCGGAAGAACAGACTTCCACCACAATTGACGGTAAGGTCATCACGGTGAAATACACGCCGCCCGCCGCGAATAAGCGCATAGTGGCCAGCTTACAGCCCACTGCTGATATTGCGTTTAAGGGCGTCCGTGTTCCAAAAGGCAGTTACACGCTGTATGTGCTTACCGAGGGTCCGCAGTGGCAGCTTGCGGTGAACAAGGCTACCGGCGCCAAGGCCGCCACGTACGATGCGAAGCTCGATCTCGGCCGTGTGCCGATGACCATGGGTAAGGGTGCGGCAGCTCCGGGTTGTAAGATCACGCTGACCAAGATCGCTGCACTGGCCGCGAAGTTCGAAGTCGTATCCAACGGTTCCACCGGCTCCGCGAACTTCCACCTGGATCGTGGTGGCAGCGACTCGGAGTGGTAATCTGAATCGCACGATGCGTTTGTTCATACTGGTCCTCGCGGTTGCGCTGTTGCAAGCTGCGGCGCAGCCTCCGAGTGCCCGTGTGCAGGACCTTCTGCGTCGGATGACGCTTGAAGAGAAGCTGTCTCTGGTCCACGGAACGCGCGACCCCAGGGAACTCGGGCAGGCGGGCTATTGGCCGGGATCGCCCCGCCTTGGTATTCCTCCTTTGCGCTTTGCCGATGGCCCGCCCGGGATCAGCGCCAATCGCGAGGCGAGCGGCTTGCCTGCGCCCATCGGCCTCGCCGCCACTTTCGATGCCGAAGCTGCGCGCCTGTACGGTGTCGTGATGGGGCGTAACGCGGTGGCGCTGGAACAGAACGTCGTCCTCGCGCCGTACGTCAACATCATCCGCGACCCGACTTTTCGCCGTAATCCACACTGCATTCAGCGAAGATCCGCTCTTAAGTGCGCGCATCGGCGCCGCCCAGATTCGTGGCATCCAGAGCCAGGGCGTGATGGCCCAGGTGAAGCACGTGGCCGGCTACAACGGCGCGCAAAGTGTCGTCGATCGATGAGCGGACTCTGCACGAAATGTACCTGCCGGCGTTTGAAGCCGCGGTGCAGGCTGGCGTTGCGTCCGCGATGTGCGCCTACAACAAGATCAACGGCGATTGGGCCTGCGAAAATGATGCACTCCAGAACGGCATCTTGCGCGGGCAGCTTGGCTTCAAGGGTTTCATCACCTCGGATTGGGGCGCGGTTCACAGTCCCGGTCGCAATCACAAAGGGGCTCGATCTCGAAATGCCGGGCCGCGAAATCGGCGGGCGGCGCGGCGGTCCTTACTTCACGAGCGCGCTGAAAACAGCAGTCGAAAGCGGTAGGATTCCTTCCGCCGCGGTAGACCTCGCAGTGAGCCGCATCCTGGAGCAGATGGTTCATTTCGGACTTCTCGACCGCAAGCCGGCGGGGCCGCGAGCGATCGATGTCGAAGCCGATGCGAAAGTTATTCGCGGGATCGCCGCTGCAGGGGCGGTGCTGCTGCACAATCAAGGCAATGCTCTGCCACTCACTGCTGCGGACCTCGCTTCGCTGGTGTTGATCGGTCCCACAGCCGAGTCAACTCGCGGCCGGATTCCTAGGCGAGCGGGGCTATGGCTTCGAGTCGCGCCTGATCGCGCCCCTCGCGGCTTTGCGCAGCAGGTGCCCCGAACAGCCGGATCGCATACGCTCCGGGCGTGGACCTGACCGGCGTTCCTATTCCCGGCTCTGCGCTGTCTCACGAAGGCCGTCCGGGGCTGCTCCGGCGCAGGGAAGCTGCGGATACCAAAGCTACGCAAGTGGACACGACGCTCGACTTTCGTGGCGCCACAGCGCTCGAGGCCAGCGCCGACTTTTCCTGGAATGGCACCCTTAACTGTGCCGGAGGAAGGCGACTACACCTTCATGGTGCAGCCGGCTCTCGGTAAGGGATCCGAAGGCGGCGGCTCTATTATGATCGATGGGCGCCGGGCAGCGAGGACGGGCGGTCCAGGCTTTGGCGGCACTGGTATGGTGGCGAAGAAGTGGTCGAGCCTGCTGCCCACCACCGATGGTCGCGACAATGGCCGCGGCGTCACGCTGCATCTCAGCGCCGGTGAACACAAAATACAACTTACAGCCAACTCGACCGGCGAAGGTCCGCTGAGCATTCGCTTCAACTGGATCACGCCACAAGCCCGCCGCGCTGGCATCGACGCTGCAGTTGCCGCTGCCCGTACCGCGCGCACTGCGGTCGTGTTTGCATGGTCCGGCACGGGTTCCCTCGAACTGCCTGAAGGCCAGGACGAACTGATTGCCAGAGTAGCCGCAGTTGCACCCAAGACTATCGTTGTTTTGAACACCGGAGGGCCGGTGCTGATGCCCTGGAAGGAACGGGCAGGCGCGATCCTCGAGATGTGGTTTCCGGGGCAGGAAGGCGGCTGGGCGACAGCGGATCTTTTGCTGGGGCGTGTGAATCCGGGCGGGAAACTGCCGATGACCTTCCCGAAGCGATTGGAAGACACGCCCGCGCAAGCTCCAGGTCATCCGGAACGCAACGCGCCGCCGGCGCCTCCCGGCATGAGCGGCACCAACCCAGACGCGCCGGTGGTCACCTATTCGGAGGGCTTGGCAGTCGGCTATCGCTGGTATGACCAGGAGCGTTTGCAGCCGTTATTCCCGTTTGGCTATGGGTTGTCTTACACGAAATTTGAATACTCGGGTCTTGCACTGAAGCCGACTGCTGCCGGCCTGGAAGCCACCTTCACACTGCGCAATACTGGTCGCGCGCACGGTAGCGAAGTCGTACAGCTCTACCTCGGATCGCCCGAGGGCTCGCCCGTGCCTATGCCGCCGCAGTCGCTTGCCGCTTTCGAACGCGTGGAGTTGGCAGCGGGTGCCAGCCGGATGATTACGCTGCGGGCCGACGAACGTGCGCTATCGTATTGGTCTATTGAGCGGCACGCCTGGGTGCCGGCTTCGAAAGTGCGTCCGGTTTACGTGGGCGCTTCGTCCCGTGACATCCGGCTGTCCGGCGTTACCACACGTGAATAGCGAGGATGCGCGGTGGACCCGCATTGCCGTTGAACACCTTGGTTGAGAAGACTACCTGCAGGCTTTTGCGTTCCCAACCTGCGGGCGCCTGCTCGGCAATCATAGCCAGATACTTGGGGTTGGTCAGAAACTCGCCCGCTGCAATCGTCCCGTAAGAAGCAATGCCTGAAGCCGTCACCACAATCTGTTCGGTGGTCGGGTCCCACACGCGCGAGACAATGCCATAGTCCTCATCGAAACTCGCGTACGGCCCGGTCCACTCGACCTTGCGGTCCTGTTGCTCCGGGTGCTCTGCGTCATGAATCCACGCCCGGCCGGCGGATGTGTCGTTGCGATAAGAGAAACGGTAGCGGCTGGTAAGGCGCATGAGCCACGGATTGTTGAGGCCGCCCACCAGGATCGTAGGCCCGGTCCGCAGATCGGAGAGCGCGGAATCGCCCGCCCGCCGCACGTGATACGCTTGGCCGCGTGCCTGAATAAAGCCGACAAGCGCGTAGAGGGTGGTCGCGTCCGGCCATGCAATCGAGTTCATGCGCAGCGACTCGAGGATGCTCAAGGGTTCAGTGGGAAACTTGCCCGGGACGCAGATTACCACCGGATTTGTCTTGTTCCAGACTGGTCCCCAGAACTTCTCGACAGGGTCCGTCCTGGCCCATAGCGCCACGGCGATCAAAGCGAGGACACCTGCGGCAGCCAAGCCGAGCCACAACGCCGCGCGAGTGCGTTTTGTCGCTGTCGGAAAAGGAGTGGGAACTGGCGCGCCTGGATAGCGGAACTGCGGTACGTACGAACCCGGAACAAGTTCGATGCGGATTTCGGTTTCGTGCTGGGGTTCCTGATAATACTGCGCCAATCGCTGCCGAATCTGTGCGGCTGAGGTGCGGACCACCGGATCCCGATTGGTATCGTAGTCAGGATCGCGGCCGAGGACCTCCGTCCCTAAAGTGCGCTCTTTGAGTTGTTCCGCGCGCCCGGCAAGAGTCTCTTCCACGATGTACTGCAACAGCCGCGGGTAGCGCTTGCTCGCGGCAAACCCCGGATCGGCGAGCAGACGCTCAAGCTGCTTTCTGACGGCTTCACGATCGGAGTCTGTCTCAGGCAACCAACGTTTTTCAGGACCGGCGGGCTCGGGTGTTTTCGGTGGGATTGAGGTGCCCATGTAACAGTCGGTGAAAGTATATCACCTGTGCCTTGCCCTGATTGCGCGTTTCGGTCCGCCGGGTTTGTTATCCTGAAACGTGGAGTCCGTGACCAAAAGCATCTGGCGAGTGGGCTTTCTTGCGCTCTTCGTTGGATTGGCGTTCGCGCATGCGCAGGCATCGCACGATTGGGCTAGCGCTGATGGGCAGCACAGCCGGTCGGGCTTTCTCCCTCGATCTTCGAATACTGCTTCGGCCCCAGGCTTAATCATTGAAAATTTTGACGCATGCCGGGTCAAGACCACTTCTACAGTTCGGCTGAGTCCCGCAGTTCTCGTTGCGCTTAGCGCACCCGCGCGACTCTGCAGTCTCTATTCCGTTCGCGAATCCGCACTTCTCGCCCCACAAATAGATCTATCCCAGTTTTATCCCGCAAAGCCTCCACCTTTTCAGAGTTAGTCAAAGATAACCCCAGCAACGCGGACCCTGAGTCGGCGATTCCGGACAGTCGAACGCTGTCTGCGGTGTCAACCTTGAGTGCCGTCAACTCGAAACTGAAACAGCTGGAGACAGTTCCAATTGACTTCGATCATGAAGTCGGAGCGTCAGCCGATTCCGGAACAGGGGTTTCGGAATCAAGGAGCAAAAATGCCTAAGAATTTACGATGGAAGTGGATTGGGATCAACGCGGTGGTGCTGGGCTGTTTGCTCGGCATCACTGGTGTGCCTAAATCGAAACAAGAATTGATGGCGAACCTGACGCAAAGGGTTCGGCTCGGTCTGGACCTGAAGGGCGGTAGCCATATGGTCCTGCAAGTCCAGGTTCAGGACGCCTTCAAGGCTGATGCTGATCAGGTGATCGAACGCCTCAAGCCGGTTCTTGAAAAACAGAATGTGGCGTACGGCTCCATGGAGCGCAACGATCCGCAAACGATCGAGACCGCCGAAACGATTCAGGTCGATATCAGGGGAGTTCCCTCGAACAGCTCCGGTGATTTGACCCGGATCGTAAACGATGCGGTGGGAAGCACATGGATCCTGGCGCCCGTGAATGCCACCGACTACAAGCTCACTCTGCGGCGAGAGGCTGCCCTGACGCTGCGGCAGGAGACGCTGGTCAGAACGATTGACACGCTTGAGAGAAAGGTGAACGGTCTGGGAGTGGCTGAAGCGAGCGTTCAAAGGCGTGGTGGATCCGATGGCGAGGCCGAGATCCTCGTGCAGTTGCCCGGCGTTGACGACCCGGCGCGCGTTAAGGGAATCCTGCAAACGACGGCGATGCTCGAACTGTGCGAGGTAAAAGGAGGTCCATACTCGTCCGAAGAAGCAGCGCGTGCGGCGCACGGCGGCGTACTACCCTTGAACAGCAAAATTGTGCGCGGCTCTCCACGTTCGGGAGGCACTGGAAACTGGTGGCTGCTGGCCCGCTCGCCCGTCGTGACCGGGCGAGACCTGCGTGACTCTCGACCACAGCAGAGCGAAGGCGGCGTCGGCTGGGAGACAAGTTTCGTTCTGACGCAGGACGCCGCGCGCAGATTCGAACGCTTTACGGAAGCAAACATCAATAATCAACTGGCGATCGTGCTGGACAATGTAGTGCTCAGCGCGCCGCAAATCGAGAGCAAAATCTCCGATCAAGGCCGGATTATGGGTGCCGCCAATCACGAGGAGGCGGCCGATCTCGCGCTCAACCTGCGCGCGGGGTCGCTGCCGGCGGGTGTAAAGGTCATTGAGGAGCGGATCGTGGGACCTTCGCTCGGTGCGGATTCGATTCGTCGCGGCTTGACAGCGGGCTTGTTGGGGTTGGCGCTCGTCATCGCCTCCATGGTGTTGTATTACCGCGGCGCGGGTTTGAATGCCGTTCTTGCCCTACTGCTCAACACCATCATCACCATTGCTGCCCTGAGCTACATTGACGCAACCTGGACCCTGCCCGGAATTGCGGGCCTGGTGTTATCCATCGGTATGGCTGTCGACTCCAATGTGCTTATCTTCGAAAGAATAAAAGAAGAACTGCGCGCGGGTAAGGCGGTCTCAAGCGCTGTGTCGGCGGGTTTCGGGCGCGCTTTTGTCACCATCGTCGATACCCACGTCACCACCGTTGTAGCCAGCGCGTTTCTATTCATATTCGGAACCGGACCCGTCCGCGGGTTCGCCGTCACACTCGTTATCGGGTTGGTCGCCAACCTCTTCACAGCCGTGTTCGTCTCTCGATCTCTCTTCGATCTGAAGTTTTGGCGCAACCCCAGAGTGGCACGCTTAAGCATTTGGCCTCGCCATTCGGACGGCGATCTCTTCAAACCTACCAGGATCGATTTTCTAAGCAAACGGCGTCTGGCGCTCGGGCTATCGATCGTGATGATCGTGATCAGTCTGGCCAGTCTCGCCTGGAAGGGCGGACCGAGGTACGGACTGGATTTTCGTGGCGGAACGCTCATCTACGTAAGGTTTTCGCAGCCGCCCCCGATTGATGAGCTTCGTTCGGCGCTAGCAGCCAAAATCCCCGGTGAGATCTCCGTTCAAGAGACGAAGGGGACGGGTGAGTTTATCGTTGGAACGGAACTTGCGGACGAACAGACTCTGGAACGCGCCAGGCAATCCGTCGAGCAGACGCTTCGGGAGAAGTACGCCAATATCGGCAGCAAACTCGATTTGAACAATGCTACGTCCTCGGCGCTGGCCGACCGCTTGCGAAATGCCGCGCTGACGACCGGCGGGCAAATGGAAGACCAGTGGTACCAGGACCTCGCCGCGCGCGTGCTGCGTTACCGCGATCGCGATAACCACGGGCTCATCGAGAATTTAGCTGAACTGCGGAACGTGCAAGGTGTTGACCAGAACGTGTTGCGCGCGATCGAGGCGGAATGCGGCATCGGGTCATTCAACATTCGCTCCGTCGAGATGGTGGGGCCACGCGCCGGTGCCCAGCTTCGCAAGCAAGCGCTGCTCGCCACGGCCGGAGCATTAGGCGGCATGCTGCTCTACATCGCCTTCCGGTTCCGGTTGGTCGCGGGCGTTGCTGCCGTGATTGCGACGCTTCACGACGTTGTAATCACGATAGGATTGTTCTCGCTCACGAATCGAGAAATCAACCTGAATGTGATCGCGGCGTTGTTAACTCTGATCGGTTATTCGATGAACGACAAAATTGTCGTGTTCGACCGCGTACGCGAAAATCAGCAGGACAGCAAGGAACGTCACGGCAGTTTCATCGATCTCGTGAATCGCGCAATCAATCAGACGTTGAGTCGAACACTGCTCACGGCGGGCCCGACGTTGCTGGCTTGTCTTGCCCTATATTTCCTTGGAGGCGACGTTCTCAATGGAATCGCATTCGCTCTCCTGATCGGCATCGTTGTCGGAACGTACTCGTCGATTTTCGTGGCAAGCGCTCTACTGGTGATGTGGAACGACTATCGAGGCAAGCGGCGCACATTCGGCGGGCAGCCGCGAACTCCGCTTCCGGCGGATGTCTCAGAAACGGCGTCGCTGTCGTGATTCAAAAGAAAAGGCCGGCCTCCCTCTTTGCGGAGGGAAGCCGGCCTACTCTCATTTCCTATCAGAAGCGAATGCGCAACCGCAGCTCGATCTGCCGCGGATCGAAGGTGGACATCCCGTAAGTGCCGAAGGCGTCGTTCTGGACCATGCCGGGCTGGATGCCCTGCGCCTTCTGCGCCGCGCTAACGTTGGTGAAAGTGGCACCCGTTCCAGCGGTAACGGCTGGCCGGAATTGGGCGTTGTTCAGGAAGTTGGTGGCTTCGGCGGAGAACTGAGCCGAGACGCGCTCGCGGATGCGAACTTCCTTTTGAAGACTCAGGTTTATATTGAATCGGCCAGGGGTACGGAAGTCACCATATCGTAAAGCCGACGTGCCGTACCAATAGATGTCGCTGCCTACTGTCCCGTTCGAGTACTGCACGGTACGGCCGGAAAACGCATCGCTGGAGTACTTCAGGAAACAGTAGCGGCACACCACAAGTTGACGCCCGCTGGGCAGGCTGACAGTGCGCTCCGCCGAGGATGCGCCCGTATACCATTTCTGCAATTCCTGGGGAACTTCGATGGGCACGCCCGGAACGCGGTCCGCCAAGCCGTTAAGTGCACCCGATGCGCCAGTGAAACCCTGCTGAGGCTGACCGCTCTGCGCCGTGATCACACCGCCGAGATTCCAGTCGCCGATCAGCAGATTAAGGAACCGGTTGTTCGCATCCAGCTTTTTACCTTTACCAATGGGCGGGGCCCACGACAAAACGCCCACCAGGCGATGAGGAACGTCGTTGGTCGAAAGCGAATAAGTGTTTCTGTAGTTCGTCCGATCGAGACCGGAGAGAAGCAAGCCGCCATTTTCAGTGTAATTGTTGTTCTGCACCTCGCTTCCCACCATGTCCATGGCTTTCGACCACGTGTAATGGACGTTGAAATAGAGGCCACGTGCCATGTTCCGTGTGAATTGCAGCATCAGTGCGTTGTAGTGGCTAAAGCCGACCGGCTCGCCGACCTGATTCGAGGTGAAGAATGGGTTGGGCGACGCTAGCGCCGCATTCGTCATGGTCGCCGTGCCGAGTGAGCCATTGTAGGGAATCAGCTTGTTAGGATCGGGCTGGTAAGGATTGGGTGAAAGCAGGCTGCCGGGATTGGTCCCGTTGCTGGCGATGTATGCTGTCCGCCAAGTCGAGCGCAGGGCAGCCGGCAGCATTTGGGCGTCGTTTACAGTCAGCCGCCCAACTTGCAACCGGTACGAGTGGGTTCCGACGTACCCGACGCTGACGAGGCCGCCCTGGACCCGCTTCTCAACAAAAAGGTTCCATTGAAGGGCTTTGCCGTTCTTCATGCTGTCGTAGTCGAA
Source organism: Bryobacteraceae bacterium (assembly GCA_963793625.1). Taxonomy (GTDB): domain Bacteria; phylum Acidobacteriota; class Terriglobia; order Bryobacterales; family Bryobacteraceae. Next base: position 384,665 of record CAWCAT010000005.1, read on the forward strand.
ACGCGGCTCATTGCCGCCTGCGCCGTAATATTGTGGCGCATTGGGGTTCGCTCCGACGGTCGGAATCAGGGTCACAACCTGGTTATAGGGTGCCAGCAGTGCACCTGCCGGCGAATTCCCGTACTGCAATGCAGTTTGGGGAGCTACAATCGGGGCGAAGTTCTGATTTCCGTAATAGTACGGACCGCCGAAGTAACCGGTGTTCGAGGGCAGGTAATTCACGCCGAAGCCGGTGCGCACTACGAGCGACTCGGAGGCACGGAAGGCCATACCAACACGCGGCCCGAAGTCGTGCCATTGAGTCGGCCAGAGATTTCGCGAAACGCCCGCAGCGCCCGGAAATACCAGACGACCCGGCGTACCTTGGGTTTGACCCTGGTAACTGAAAATGCTCATGCGGTTATACCGTTCAGTGGGCGCGCGTTGGACGTCGTAGCGCAGACCGAGATTTACGGTCAGGCGGTCGCTGACGCGCCAGTCGCTCTGCTGATAAAAAGCCAGGTACTTGGCGGAGAGCGCCAGTCGGACGGCGTTTTCGCCTGCAGCCACATGGCCTGCACCGAGCAGCATGGAGGCCAGCCCGCTGCCGGACTTCTCGGCCGTAACGGAGTCGATAGTATTGGCCAGTGGTCCGAGTGTGTTGCCGGTCGTGTAACTCTGGTTGCTGGCTAGATTAAACGAGCCGCGGGCATCCATGTAGTTTCCCAGGTAATTACGGAACTCACCGCCCCAGCGATGCGTCCAGCGCCCTGAAACCTTAGTAATCGAGCCCACCAGATTCCAGTTGGTCTGGCGTTCCACTTTGCCCAGATAACCGGTCTGGTTAAGCGCGGAGATCTTGCTGAAGCCGCCATTCGTGTTCGCCACCTCGGGGAGATCTCCCGCCAGTCCAATGGCGCCATACCAGGAGGGTGACATGCCCCACTTGGTGTAGTCCACATCGTCGTAGGTCTTAGCGCGATTGTCCGCGGCCACGCGGGTGACGCCCAGGCGCACGTCGGCGATCAGCGTGGGGCGCAGAATCCAGGTGTCGCCGATGGACGCGTAGTAGTTGCGGTCGCCGTTGACCGGGCCCATTCCCGCGGCGGTGAAGTAGCGGGTCCCTTCACCCCAACCGTTGGGCGAATCGATGCTGCCGAGGTTGTTGCCGAACGTTCCGTACAGCGAGTGTTGCCCCTGACGGTGGTCAAAGCGCATATTGACGGCGTCGCGTACGAGTTTCCGCTGCATGCGGTTATAGAAATTGTTGAGGCCTGTGGGATCGTCCGGAGTCCGGTTCGGCAGCGGATACTCGCTAACCGCAGTCTTGAATACGGAGTTCATACGATTGGAGGGGATCACCGCGCCGGGGAACGGCATTCGCTGGTACGTATTCGAGCCAACGGTGGTGACGTTGAACGGGTCGTAGATGGAAACCGGCAAAAAGGCGCTGCCCACCTGGGCCTTCGTCTGGCTAAAATCGCCGATGCGTTCGAGTGCGGTGGGTACAGTGCGGAAGTAGTCCACGCCGGTCTTGAAGCGGAATCCCTCATAACTCACGAAGAAGAAGGTCTTATCCTTCCCGTTATACAGCTTTGGGAGGACAACGGGGCCGCCGAACGTGCCGGAGAAGGCGTTGTTCTTAAACGGGGCTCTCGCTGTGTAGGGCTGGTTCGCGTTGTTGGCGAAGCTATTGGCGTTCAGTGCCTCGTTGCGGATGCGGTACCCCGCGGAGCCGTGAAACTGATTCGTCCCGCTCTTGGTGGAGATGATCACAGTACCCTGCGAGCGGCCGTACTCGGCGGACATGTTGTTGACGGTGGTGCGGACCTCTTGTATACCATCCGTGATTGGCAGGATGGAAACTTCGTTCCACGCCGACGCCATCACCGAGACACCGTCCATCTGGACGTCGTTCGTGAAGGCGGTGCCGCCGTTGATCTGGAAATCGGCGAATGTACGTCGCCCTTCGGTGCCGACGCCAAAACTGTTGATGGTTTGCGTGTCGTTCATCGCGGCGCGGGCCACCACCCCCTGCTGCATCGAGGCGTAGTTCAAGGCGTTGTTATTAATATTAGGGAGAGCTGCGATGGTCTCGGCGCTTACGGCGTTGGTAACTCGACTCGATTCGGTCTGCAGTTCCGCGGCAGCGGCGCTGACCACGGTCACCTCCGTTGTTAATTGACCGACCTTGAGGGTGATATCGGCGCGAAGTGTCTGCGCCGTGGAGAGGGTGAGCCCTTTTTGTGCCACCGTGTTGAAGCCGGTTTTAGCGGCGGTAATTTGATACTCGCCAGCCGGAAGATAGGGCTGGGTATATTCACCGGCGCCATTAGTTGTAATCGAGTATGTCTGGTTGGTCTGGACTTCCTTTACAGTAATGGTTGCCTGGGGCACTGCGGCCCCGGAACTGTCAGTCACCCTGCCGACCAACGTGCCGGACCGGATCTGCCCAAAGCAGCAGGTTGTGAGGAACAATGCCAGACAAATAACAGCAAAGCGGATAATACGACGTCGTGCCATGACTTTCTCCTGAAGCGATTTCGCCATCACGAGTGTGATCTGCACCTGCGCGTCCAGACAAGGTGTTTTTACAGTATTGATACTGTATAATGGCTGTGGTTTGAAGCACTTAATGACTCCCGAGTTAGAGAAAGATCCTCGTTGGGAACTCGTTGAGCGCGTGTTATCCAGCCCCTACTTCGCTAAATCCGCACGGCTGCAAGCCTTTCTTCGGCATATCTGCGAGTTGGCTATTGCCGGTCGGGAAGAGGAGATCACGGAGCAGGAGGTTGGCGCTCAGGTCTTTGGAAAAAGCCAGGACTACAATCCGGGCGACGACAATACAGTGCGCGTTCAGGCGCGGCTGCTCCGCCAGAAACTGACCGAATACTTCGCAAACCAGGGATCGAGTGAACCGATCCTGATCGACGTGCCAAAGGGCGGATACGTCCCCCTGTTTTTGCCCAGGGCTCAGGCGTGCCCCATTGTGCCGGCCCAGTCGGAGGGCAGCGTCCCCAAGGACCGCCGTGGAAGGATGGCGATTTGGGCGCTAGCTGTCCTTGTATGCGTGCTGGCGGTCGCGGTCGGGCGGCTCTGGACGGAGAAACGCGCCATGGAGCAGGCGGTGCCCGCATTGGGGGTAAACTTCGCCACGCTGAGCACCCTCGTGATCCGGCCGGCCGAGCAGAACTACCTGGTGGTCGCGGACTCCGGGTTGGTCATGGCAGAGGTTCTGACGGATTCGAACATCACCTTGGACCAGTATTCCGGACCCTGGTATCGAACCGCCCTGGCGAGTTCCGGCAACGTTGGGCCGACGGCTTTAGGGCTTCTCCTGACTCCCCGCTATACGAGCCTGGCGGACCTGACAGCCTACGGCAAGCTGCTGCAGGCGCATCCGCAGGCGTGGAGGAAACTTGAGGTTCGTCACGCCCGAGCTATGCAGACACGCGATTTCAGGCAAGGTAATTTCGTGCTGCTGGGCAGCCCGCGATCCAATCCGTGGGTAGATCTGTTTTCGCCGCGATTGAATTTTGCTTTTGGCGTGCAGATGGAGAACGGCATTTCCTTCATCCGGAATAACTCACCGCGCGGCGGAGAGAAGGGGGCGTACGTCAGCGATCCGGCGCCGAACGGGGCGGGGACAGCTTATGCACAAGTCGCGTTCGTGCCGAATCTCAGCCAATCGGGCCACGTGCTGATCCTGGCGGGCACTACCATGTCAGGCACCGAGGCGGCGGTGGAATTCGCGACCGATCCCGCCGCTTGCCGAAAGGTAAAACAATTGCTGGGCGGCGTGGAACCGCGCGGCGTTCGGCAATTCGAGATTCTATTGCAGGTGACGGTGGTGGAGAATGCGGCGAAGGAGTGGAAGGTAATTGCTTCCCGGGTCACGCCGTAGCCAAAATGCGTCTTTTCATAATCTCGCTATTAGGTGTGGCCTCTCTTGGTTACGCTCAGCCCGCCGACAACGCTCGGCTTCCCGTTTTTCGCCATCACTCGGTGGTTCTGGATTATAAAGACCTCCGCTACAATCCGGTCGATGACGTGATTGTCCCCAGCGTCATTCGAGCCGGCGAGCACTTCCAAAAGCCGCTCGGTCGCTACTACATGTACTACGCTCCGCACGATGCTCCAGGTGGAATTTGCCTGGCGTATGCCGACCGACTGGAGGGTCCGTGGAAAGAGTACAAGGCTAACCCGCTGATCGGTAGAGCATGGGCACCGCACTATAACGTCTCTCACGTCTCTGGTCCGCACGCGATCTGGATCCCGGAGGAGCGTAAAATCTTCCTCTATTATCACGGAGAGAACGGCGTCACTCGGATTGCTTCCAGTTCGGATGGAATCCAGTTCTCCTATGAAGGCGTGGCCGTCACTACCAAGATGTTCGACTCGGTCAGCGAAGCGTCATACGCACGCATCTTCCGCCGCACTCTGCCTGGCAGTAACAATCGCTACATCATGCTGTTGATGGGCAATAACAAAGGTACACGCAGGATCTACATGGCGACTTCGAACGACGGTCGAAAATGGGATCCGCGACCTGCCGCAGTCCTCGATCCGCCCCCCGGCACATCACAGGTGGCCCAGGCATGGTACTTCCCGTGGCGAGGCAAAGAGTATCTCTTCTATCACGCACACGTGACAGGGAATGAGAAGATTGCTGATCTTCACATTAGCGAAGTCAACTCTTCATTCGAACATACCAGGCACCTCGGGATTTTCTACCCTCACGAAGCCGCTGGGGCAGAGAACGTGGCGCAGATGAGTGCGTGCCTGATGGAAGAAGGAGGCAAGCTGTACCTTTTCACGAACATCGGTCCACGCCTGCACCAGAAAATTGCAATTGCGGTGGCGGATGTGAACTAGCCGGCTTTTCTCACGAGTCAATGCACAAGATCGAGAACCGCTCTAGCCTGAACTTCGAGGACCCGCCCCGCCTCGTCTTCTCCCAGTTTCCTGAGCGTCGTTCCGTAGTTCAGGAGCGCATGCGCCGTGTTCGGATGGAACTGCCCAAGCGCACGCATGTCAACCTGGTAGGCACGTTTGAAGAACACTGCCGCTTCCGCGTGCCGGTTCTGATGTCCGTATATTGTGCCTATGTTGTTGAGAATCACGCCTAATTCCGGGTGGTCGATGTCAAAGTGCTTCTCGGCGCGCGCCAGGATTGCTGGAATCAGAGTGTTCGCCTTTTCGTACTGCCGCGTCTTGTCGTAAAGCGTAAGAACGGTGTTCGCCAAATAGAGCCTCGAGAGACTCTCTTCCGGTAAAGAACTGATCCATATCTCTTCGGCCCTCTGAATCGCTTCGAGGGCTTGGGCGAACTTGCCCGTCTGGCCACAAACGACGGCGAGGTTTTGATACGTCTGACCTAGTCGCGCTTTATCGAGAGGCTGCAAATTCATTCGTATGTTCAGTTCTTCTTCAATTAAGTTGATCGCTTTTCGATTGAGACCTTTCTTGAATAGAAGTTCCGCGCGTGCTCCAAGCAGATCGGCATACTTCCTGCTCTTTGTGCCGAGTGTGGCGCGGCCAGCTTCGATAGCTGCGAGAATCAGTCGCTCCGCTTGGATGTACTTGGCTTGGGCCGTCAGAACTGAGACCAGATTACCCGCCTCAACGGCATACTCAGCGCTTTGAATTCCGGAACGCTTAACAACGATGGCAAGGGCTTCGCGATGAAGGCTCTCCGCCTCCGGAAGCTTGCCCTGCTCCATTCTCACGACCGCGAGTTTGCTGAGCGCGATACTGGAAAGCTTGTCGTCGGTATGGGTGCTTAGTCTCGCCAGCGCGTCTTCAGCGCATCTCGCCGCCTCGTCGAGCTTCCCCAGCGAACGCCATCTGTCGCTTTTGACAAGAAACGCCGCAATCTGATCGGCATTGTTTTCAGCAGCCATGAACGGCTGGCTCGGCTGGGCAAGAACTCCGGCGGAGATCATCCCGAGTAACGGGGCAGCTATCCGACAAGAACCCCTGGGGCAAAAGAGGACTGAACGAAGACTTCTGATACACAAATACCCGGATTTCAAGAATTCCATAGCACGCCACGCACAGCGGAGTTCCGAGCACGATATCACATCGAGTGCATGATCTGTTGGAAGGATCCGGTGTAGTCTAAAGAACGATCTCGCGATCGCGCACGCCCAGCAGATAGAGAATCCCGTCCAGACCCAAGGTCGAAATCGCCTGGCGTGCGCTTTGACGTACCAGCGGCTTCGCTCGAAACGCAATTCCCAAGCCAGCCAACCGCAGCATCGGAAGGTCGTTGGCCCCATCGCCGACCGCGATCACCTGTTCCATGCTCAGGTTCTCCTGCTCCGCGATCTGCCGTAAAAACGACGCCTTGCGCGCACCATCGACAATCTGCGTGGTCACTTCGCCGGTCACGAAACCGTCGCAGATTTCCAATTCGTTCGCATGCAGGTAGTCGATCCCGAGCCGCTGCTGCAATACGCGCCCAAAGAAGGTAAACCCACCCGACAGGATGGCGGTTTTGTACCCCAACCGCTTCAGCGTGCCGATCAACCGCTCCGCACCGTCCATCAGCGGAATTCCAGCAACCAACTGCTCCAAAGCGCTTTCAGGGAGGCCCTTCAGCAGCGCCACCCGTCGGCGGAAACTCGCCTGAAAATCCAGTTCCCCGCGCATCGCCGCCTCGGTAATCGCCGCAACCTTCTCCCCGACCCCGGCCAGCTTGGCAAGCTCATCGATCACCTCGGCCTGGATCAGCGTCGAGTCCATGTCAAACGCTACCAGCCGCCGGTTCCGCCGATACACGTTATCGTGCTGGAACGCGATATCGACCTCAAATTCGCCTGTCAGCCGCAGCAGTTCGCCGCGAACCTCATCTTCATCATTCGGACGTCCTGAGACCGCCAGTTCCACGCATACCCGCCCTGGACCATCGTCCACCAGCGGAGTTCGCCCGGAGAGCCTATCGATTCTCTCAATATTCAGCCCGTTTTCCGCCAGGATCCGGCTCACCTGCGCCAGTTGCTGCGCCGTAATTGCAGGCCCCAGCAGCGTAACCAGAAAGCGCCGCTTGCTCTGCGTGCTTACCCAGGTTTCGTACTCCTTGGCTGTGATAGCTGAGAAGCGGATATCCATATCCAGCCTGTGCGCCTCCAGCAGCAAATCCGTGAGCAGGGCAGAGGACTTCATCTCCGCAGTCAGCTCCACCAGGATGCCCAGCGTTAGCGCGTCATGTATGACAGCCTGTCCGATATCCAGTATTCGCGCGTCCGCCGCGGCCAGGATTTGGGTCAGGGAATGAGTAACGCCAGGCTTGTCACGTCCTGTGATATTGATGAGTAGAACTTCGGAGTGAGGAATTGCAGACATGGGGCCGGTTCAGCTTACCCCACCATCTTGTCACACTACCCGTTGCGTCCCGGTCACCGGTGCCATTGGTGTGATTGCGTCACGATCTATTTCGACACTCACTGAACGTTGTAGCAGTGTTACCGACAGTACTAAGCGGTACTGTTTTTTGATGCTGATCAACAGGCCTTCAACGTCCTTCATCGCACCCCGATTGATCCGCACCCGCTGGCCTTCCCGCAAATACGGCCAAGGCAGCACCGGAACGCCTGACTTTGCCAGCCGAAAAACAGCTTCAACCTGATCCGGATCGACTGGCACAGGCTTCTTTCCGCAGCCAATAATTGAGGTAACCCCCGGTGTCGTTAACACGGGCAGTCGCCGATTTACATCCAGCCGGCAAAACAAATACCCCGGAAATAAAGGCAATTCGACCGTCTTTGTACGATCTGACCAGCGATTGTTTGTGCGATATAAGGGAAGAAATTCTTCATAGCCCTTACCCCGTAATACATATGAGACTGCCTTCTCAAATCTGGGTCGCACCTGAAGCCCGTACCAAGGCAATTGTTCGCTCATTGTGGTGATCAAACCACCGTGCGGGGAGGTTGCATAGACAGTATCCTACAATTGACATACATAAAGCAACAATACCGTATTATCTTAAAATGTTTTGTTGACACACCGATTTCTCTTAAGGCACTGGTAGGCAGATTCGCCTTTGAGCCTACTAAAACCTAGTGCATCACACCTACTCAAATTTCGCCCATTCACGCCGAAATGCACAGCATACATGTCATATAAATGCCTTGCCGCTGCATTGCTCAGCATTTGCGTCGCGTTCGCAGGCAAACTGAGCCCCGTATTCGACAGCATGGGTGACAATCCCAGATGGGCGGCTGTGGTGGAGTTGCTCCCCGCCGTAACAACCTCCGCAGCTGAAGCTACAATGCGTGCGGAAGGCCTTGATGTCCGCCATCATCCCGATCTCGGCGCCCATCGAGTGCTCGTGGTCGGTCCGCAGGCCGGCATCAAGCGGCTCGAGCGTTTCTATGAGGTCTCCCATATTTTCCCGGCGTCTGACACGCTGCTGAACGGCGAGCACACCGTAGCCTGTCCCGGACCACCCGAGCCCCCCGGTTCACCCGGCCTATTTCTCGCGCCAGAAGGGGCCGGTTGGTCCGCTCTGAATGTCGAACCTGTCGTCATCGGCGTGCAGTATGGAACGCCGAGTCCGCTCGTCGATATGACTGCCGCCAAGGCTGCCATTCAGCGCGCGCTCCAGGAGTGGTCTCGCTACGTCCAGCTCGATTTCATTCTGACCACGGACGACCAGCGCCCGCGCACCCTGACCATCTCATTCCTGCCGGACGATCATGGCGACGGCTTTCCATTCGGCGCTGCACTAGCGCACGCCTTCTACCCCAATCCACGCACCCAGGAACCTCTCGCTGGCGACGTTCATGTAAAGGATTCCAGCGCTGCGGCGGGAGACCTCTTCTCAGTCTTGCTACACGAAATCGGGCATGCCCTTGGCCTTATGCATAGCGACAACCCCACGGCAGTGATGTACCCCTACTATAAAAAGTGGCAAAAACTGGAAGCCGACGACATTAGCGGAATCCGCCGTCTTTATCCGGCAAAATCTCAACGATCCGCGCTTAGCCGCACCCAGCGCTAGGTCCGGCAACGCCCCAGAGACCCCGTGCGGCCGTTACGCGCGATGTCCAAGCCGCTGGATCATCGCGGGACTCGTGAGTTCTCTTAAGGCATCCTTCCCAACCCAACGTGCCGTGGCGTTGGGCGAATCCGCCAGGCGGCGGGCAACCGCCACTGCAGCGGTATGGAGAGCGCGATTTCTCTTCCCAATGGCGCGCAGGGCCATGTTTACGGCCTTCTTGACGAAGTTCCGTTCGTCGCAGGCCGCGTGCTCAATGAGAGTGAGGCCCTGGACAAACGCCTCGTCGCCTGCGCGCTTGTCATGCACGCTGAGACTCCAAAGGAGCGCAAATGCCGTACGCTTGACGAACTCCTCATTGCTGCTGCTCCAGTGCGTGATCTTGTCCCAGGCGTGCGGCGTCCGGTCGAACAGATTGAAACACATCGCGTCGCAAAAGGCCCAGTTGTCGAATTCCACGCACCAGCGGTCCATCTGCGCGGGTGTGACTCGCGCCGGATCGCCAACGAAGGACGCCAGCATGCGCGCCTCGTATACACCGGTCTCCCAGAGCGCTGCGGCAAGTTCCTGGTTGTGCCCGAGCTGCTTGCCGAGTGCCTTAATATCTCTCATCGCGACGCCGAGTGCGTGGTCCGAAGGGATGCCATAACGCGCCATGCCGTCCAGTGTGGTCTTGGTGCTGTGGTCCTTCAGCCACCTGAGCGCGGACTGGACATCCTCCGCGAGTGATTGCTTCGTTGCTTTTCGGGCCGGCGCGCTCTTGGGTTTCACTGTGCGTGTTCGCCTAACGTTTGAACTGCTGTTCGCTGGTACAGAGTGCCGCCTATCCAGGAACAAGGCAGGGCGGTCAGCGCGATCGCGATCGGGTACCAGGCGGGACCCAGGTTCATCGGCACCGTGGCGATCGCACCCATAGTGCCAAGGAAGAGTCCGATAAACCCTAGTATCCAGACGTGACGCATCGGTGAATGCCGCGCAAGCCTCGCGGTGAGGTAGTTACCGAGGATGGTGTAAATGATCCGGTAGCTAAGGGCCAGAAGATTCAAAGCCGGCTGTCGCATTGGCTGGCCCCAAGGCGGATAGATATTGAGCACGTGCAAAACCTGATCCGTGCCGAGCGAAAGAATGACGACCGTGAGAAAGCCTGCGAGCACGGCACCCATGCTTCGCGCGAACCCACGGAGAAAATCTGGCCTGCTGCCTTGGGCAGTCATTTCGCTCGCTCCGCCAGCATCGACGACAACAGTACTTCGAGCCGGTTGTACCCTGCTGCCATACCGGACTCCATACCGGACCTGCTCGCAGTATCGCGTGCTTCCTTCGACTCGTAAAGCACAGTGATCGTGATTTTGGTGATGTCGCCTTCCTCGACGAACTCCGTCGTGTCCAAAGCTTCGCCCGGGTACCAGGATTCGTCGAATTTCTCGGTGGCGACGAGCCGCTCGGGCGACACGATCTCGCGGAATATTCCACTCATTCCCATTTCTCTTCCATTGTGCTCATGCCGCCAGAGATACCGGTATGCGCCGCCAACCTTAAGGTCAATTTCGCACAATGGCATCGTCCACCCCGGCGGGCCAAGGAGCCAGCGCCGGACCAATTCCGGTTTTGTGAAAGCATCAAAAACCAACTGCCGCGGCGCGTTGAAATCGCGCGTCACCTGGACTTCGCGGTCGGTGGGGGTGGATACCTTGAAACTGTCGGGATAGAACATAGGGTCTCCTTTATCGTTTCCTGTTAGCGGATCGCTTCTTTTGCTTCGTCTTAACATTCAACTCGCCGAGCAAACCATCCAGGCGCAGGAAGGAAGCATCCCAGAACTGGCGATAGTTCTCTAGCCAGTCGCGGGCTTCCAGTAGCGGCTTAGCCTCAAGCCGGCTCGGCCGCCGCTGCGCGTCGCGGTCGCGAGAAATCAGGCCAGCGTGCTCCAGCACCTTAAGATGCTTTGAGATCGCGGGCTGAGTCATTGCGAAGGGCTCTGCCAGTTCGGTCACCGACGCCTCCCCCGATGCGAGCCTTGCCAGGATGGCCCGCCGCGTGGGATCCGCGAGCGCTGCGAACGTGGCGTCAAGGCGATCAGGGAGTGTCGTTTGTGCATAACCATTTGGTTGCATAACTAGATGGTAGTGTAATGTGCGACAAATCGGCTGTCAAGTCTTTTCGCGTAGCGCTCAGAGCGGGTACTTAAGGCAGATTAGCCACATCCGCGCCGGCGGGAAGGTTCTTTTTCACCAATCCCGTTCTTCGGGTGGCCGAGTCCTTCGCGTTCTTCCAGTAAGAAAGCGCGAACTCCACGCTGGCATCGTAGTCCTTCAGTACCAGCCAGTTCTGCCGCGCGGCGGCAACGAGCTTATTGGTCTTCGTAGAGCCAACCAGAATCAGCGTGGTTGAGGCGCGGACGTCCTCAGGCAGATCTTGCGCACTAAATAATTTCACAGGACGGCCTGACGCGCTCTCGATCGTGGCTGCGAGCAGATACCCCGCCTCGAGTTCGATGTTGGGTGCACCCTCGCCATAAACGACTGCCAGCGGCCGATCGAGCGGGAACGTTGCGCCCGCAGGCTGGCCTGTTTTACGGATCTCTGCCCAGGCGTAGCGCACAACTCCACCTTCGGTTTGCATCCGGAGGAAAACATGATAGAACCCAGGCAGCGCCGCGCTCTCGAACTCGGCCTGGAATGGCACATCCGCAGGCTTCCCGGCTGCGAGCTTGACCGTGGCGGGCGCCTTCAGTTTGACCCCGCCAGGACCCTCCATCGACAGAGTTAGCTTCAGCGGCGTTTTAGATTCCAGCTTGAACACTCCTGCGGCTGAGTTGCCCTTAACTTCGACAACGACGCGATTCGCAGCAATCACCCGATTGGGGCTCGAGTCGCTGGAATAGCGATCGATGAGATCCATCAGCAACAGGCCCTCCGGCTTCGGCCGACGGCTCAGCCAAAGCGGCTCATATTGCCGAATGCCTTTGCGCGTGTGCGGATTCACGCACATCGTCTGTTGCATCTGGAACTGGTAGAACTCGCGAATCGAACGCGTTGCCAGCAGGTTCTCAATAATCGGTGGATAGACTGCAGCGCGCGCCTCAGGAGTCATACGGGTCAGCCCGCGCCAGTTCCATTCCGTGTAAAGCGCTGGCTTATTTTTCGTCACCGGCATAGCTGCCGACTGCGAGCGCGAACCCACGACCGCTAGGGATCGCATCCAGGCTATCGATGTACGAATGGGCGCTGATCACGTCGGACTTAACACGTAACAATTCGAGCCGGTTGAAGATGCCGGTATTCAGGTGCGACGTGTAGTGAACCTGCACATTGGGCGCAATCTTTTTCACCTCGCTGTAAATGCGGCCCCAGTACTGTGGGCGATCCAGCGGAATTCCCCAGATGAGAATTTCGTTCTCGAGCTCAAGCCTGTCGATCACGTCCTTGTAACGTGCTACGCGCGTGGCGATCTGTTCAGGCGTCCAAACTGTGAACGCGGTGCCGAACATAGCGCGCAGTTTTAGATGTCGCAATTCCGCGAACAGGAAATCCAGATATTCGAATTGGACTGGCTCCGGCAGCTTCGCAATCAGGTTGACATAATGCAGCCGAATCACCGTGAACCCCATCGCCTTCGCAATCCGCAGGTCGCGCCGGATGTCGTCGGCGAAATCCTTCCAGTGCGTGACGGTGTCGGCGGAAAGCGGCCAGAAAGCGTCGGTCTGCTGACCCGGCATTTTCAGCTCGCCAAAATTCTCACCCAACGTGGAATACGGAAAATAACTGGTTCCAAAAATTACATCGGGGACTCCGAGTTCGATCCGTGCGCTCGATCCGCTACTGGTCTGGGAGCTATAGCTGTTATACGCGACGAATGCCTGGCCAGCTGCTTCGCGGGTCGGCATCGCGGCGCCAAACATGATGCGTTGCCGATTCGTGAGTGCCTGCCCGCGTGCCGGCATTATGTTATCGACAAACCGATCGCGGTACGGCGTATTGCTGCGAGCGAACTCGGTGACAAGGTACAGAGAGTTGCCGGAGACCTGCGCCTCGTTCTTGAACTGCGGGATGTTGGCTCCGGTGAAGCGCGGCGATTTGTTCTTCACGCTGTGAACATCGTCGAGCACGGTTGGGCTCTCGGAATAGCTGTTCAGAACCGTAGCGGAGTTGCCGCCGAAGCTCAAAGCCAGCCAGTCGATTCCGTGCTGGAGGGACCAATGACGGCCCTCCCCAACACTGAAGCGAGTGCGGCCCTTTGCATCGAAAGTCCTCCATGCGGTTGTCGTAGCACAGCAGTGTATTGCCAGCCGGGGGATGGTCCCAACGGGCGATGGCCGCGACGTAAACTCCACGGGAGCGCTCAGATGAAATATTCTGCAGTGAGATTTCGGTATCGAAAAAGCCATCGCGGAAGACGCGCGCGGTGATTGCTATCGAAAGGCCCTCTTTTTGCGCCTTCGCCTGCCAGTCGACATAGAGTGGCGTGTCTGCCGCCTTTTTAAATTGCAGCGGGAATGCCGTGAACCCGCCCGCGTAGTCGATGGCTTTACGTTCTGCTGTTGTGACGAGCAAGTCCCACGTCATGCGTGCCCAACCGCGCGCCTTGCCACGTGAGTTCCAGTCCAGCGCCCTGCGGAACTGCGGAGAGCAATGCCGCGCGCGGTTTCGCATCCGTCGAAACAATCACGCTTGAGCGAGCCCCGACCTCTGCCACTACTGTTGATCCGGCGACCGAAAAAGGCTGCCGCACAGAGAATGGATGATGATTTACCACTTCCACGGTGGAGGTCGCGGCCGGTGCGGAAACTACCGCCGTCGCGAAAAGGGCTAACAGTCCAAAATGAATTCTCATGAAAAGCGCTTTATAATTTTTGCGGCTTGCTCGATCAGTGCCTTGTCGCTAAGTGGCCGCGGACTCGCGTAATGCAGGCTTTGCAGGATAACGCGGCCGTTTGCAGCGGGGTTGCGGCGCAACGTGTTCACCACCATGCGGGCGTGGATGACGTTGACGTGCTCGCCTCGGCTTTCTTCGAAGCTGGTATTTTGCGCCACGGACTCAAAGCCGCTGATCTTCCAACTTGCGACGCATCGTCCGCTGCGCTCGCTCCGCAGGATTCGGGCGCCACTCTTTTCGGAAAGGCGAAACTGTTCACCGGAATCAAGTCCCATGGGCGAGGAACCTTCCAGCAGTTCCAGTCCTTCGACACCGCTGACTTCGTGCTTGCGGTATTCGAATTCCCCGACGACATGGATCGTGCTGCGGACCGTAATCGCCTGTTCCTTGAAGCGCGAAACCCATTCGATCTGCACGCCGTCGTCGGTGAGTTTGCCTTGCTTGATTTCAGTTCTCGCGGCAACTGCCGCTGTCTTCGGATCCCGGAACACCAGCGTCTGATCCCACGGGCAGCGGTCTTCTTTGCCAATGATGTTGAACGGGAAATGTGAAGAGTAGGAGAACTTGATGTACTTGTCGCGATAACGAATGTGGTGGTACGTGCCCTGCGATTGAATCCAGCGCACCTGGCCCGAGTCCTTAGATCCAAGCAACAGCATACGCGGCCCTTCAAACCGGACCCTGAAATCAGCGCGCTCCACAGGCAACGGCGTTTCGGGCTCAGTCCAGAAGCGGTCCGTTTTGGGCAATGCGAGAAATGAATAGGCCTGCATGCACCAATACGGATGCCCGTTGTCGATATAGAATTCTCTGACCTCAGGGGTGCCGTGTTCGGAGTATGTCTCGCGCAGCTTTCCCAGTTTCGCATCGTAGCTGCCGATGCCTTGGTGAAACTCAAGACTTCCGCGAATGATGCGGCGCAGCAGCCCCGCCGAGTGCGGCCAGAGGTTCTGTTCGTAAGCCTGCACCAGCGGCGTCAGCACCGCCCATCGATAGATCAGCGATCGACCGTACAGCGCGTGACTGCCATTCGCGCCGAAGAAATAAGGCGCCTTGTCCAGGAACAGCCGCAGCCTTTGCTTGAACTGTTGCGCCACCTGCGGATAACGCGCACCCGCGATTTGGTTCCATTCGAGGAAGTGGCTGGCGAAGGTCCAGAAGTTGTAGTAGTCGTAGATCGGCAGCGTCAGCGAATCCTGATACCAGCCGTCGCCCGGAGAGGCCATTCCGTCGAGCGCTTTCAGATCCGCGAGCATCCATTCTTCATCGCCGGAGAACTCCGGCCAGCGGCGCTGCAAGGTGAGCCGCGCAGCCTGATTGATTGCGGAGAACCATGCGTGATTATGTTTCCGCTCAGCGAGGCGCGTACAACTGGCCAGCCAGCGTTGGATGTTGGTCCGTTCACCCGCTGTCAATTGTTCCAGAAAGCGGTCGCCCAATCTCCAAAGCGACCACGCCACGAGCGACGCTTCCACTTGTCGCTGATTGGCCTTTTCCGGCGGAGGCTCTTCCCAGTAATCGGGATGCCTGGGATCGAACGCGTTTCGAAACGTCGCGAGCAGAATTGCGTTCAGGTCAACGCCGTTGATCGCGAATCCGCCGGCGTAACACGAGGCCAGTGCGGGCAGCATTCGTGCAATGCCGATATATGTCTTGCCGGATTTTGCGAGGCAGCTTTTCAGCTTCGTTCCGCCGGGCAAGTCGCAAACAGCATAGCTCGGCGATGTGGCTTGCGCGTTACGTAGGAAACCACGTACGACCTCTGCGAACATCGAACTCAACGGCGTATCGGCGGCTTCGAGATCGAAGCCGCCCAATGCCGCGAGCGTTGCCAGAATGTGTTCCCTGCGCGTGAGCATTATCAGAACTCGATGCGAACTCCGATCCGAACCTGGCGTTCGCCGAACGAGGACGTGATCTGACCAAACGAACCGGTGAAACTTCCGGACGGATCGTTGAAGTGAGTGGTGTTGGTCCAGGTTGAACGCCGAAAGCATAAGGTTCAAGCGATAGCGTTCCGTAAAGCGGAAAGTACGCGACAAGGTCAGATTGTCATTCAAATAGCCGGGTCCGCGAACTGTGTTGCGGCCAACCGTTCCGAGAGTGCCCGCGATCGGTTCCACAAAGGTGGAGGTATCGAACCAGAGTTCACCACGTCCTGCTCCGCCCAGGTACTTCACCGGACCAGTACTGCTTGGCCGATTAGTGACGCCCTGCGTGGCATTGGCCGCGAGTCGCGTGCCTGTGATGTTAACCGGAGTTCCCGTGCGCGCGGAGAACACTCCGCTCAGGCGAAAGCCGCCGAGAATCGCCGACATCGGGCCAGTCTTGAACAGCAGACCGTCGCGTCCGAAAGGTAGCGCAACGACATGGCTGATCACGAGATTATGCGCGCGATCAAACGTGGACAGGCCGCGGTTCAAATCGATGTTCAGGGGATTGCTGACCGTGAATGCGTCCGTGTAATCGAGCGACTTGCTCCAGGTGTAGGACAGCGTCATGCTGCCCATCTTTCCGACGCGCCGCACGACCCGGGTCTGCAGGGCGTGGTATGCGGTGCTCAGCATGTAGTCGTTCCAGGTTGTGTCGGCGGTGCGCCCGAATCGCTTTGCCAGAGGACGGTCGTTGGTGGTCGCTCCAGGTCCGGCCGCATTCATGTTCACGGTGCCGGAGAGCCGGCGGCCGAGAGTGCCAACATACGATGCGCTGACAAGGAACTTCGCAATGTCCTGTTCAACCGTGAAGTTGAAAGATTGCACGTAGCCGCGCCGTCCGTTCGGATTGAATCCAGTCAGGACGGTGTTGCCCGGAGGTGTGATGATACCGCTCGACACATCCACCGGGGCCAGTACCGGAATCGGCGTGTTAAGATTGCCGGCCGGGGTTGAGGTGTTGGTGCCGCGGACCTGAACCGAGATTTGGGCAGGGTAACTGTTGCTCGCCAGCGAGTTGATTGATTGCGGTGTATAGCTGATGCCGTAACCGGTACGGAGCACGGTCTTGGAACCTACGCGATACGCAACGCCGAAACGCGGGCCAAGGTTCAAGTAGTCCGTGCCGATGTTCAGGCGGGTGTTCACTTGTCCATACCCGGCAATAAGAAGAGTATTGTCGCCAGTGTCATAGCGGCTCTGATCACCTGGATTCGGGATGGTCGAGAACGGCATGACTTCGTAACGCAGGCCGTAGCTGATGGTTAGTTTCGGAGTTACAATCCAACGGTCCTGAACGAACATGAAATACTGCTTCAGTCGCCAGCCGCTGAGTTGATAGTTGTAGGTGCGGTCGAGTTGCGCCGGCAAGCCCAGCATGAAAGACGCCATCGCGTTGGAGCTGTCGGTGGAGGAGCCGGTCGTGCCGGTGATTCCGGCGTTGAACGTGTACAACCCGCGTGGGTCCGAATTCATCTGGGCTTTGTTGAGGATCAGGTTACGGAAATCGAAGCCCCATCGGATTGCATGGTTGCCGTGCTGTCTGGTCCAATTGTTCACAAAGTTCGAACTGGTCTCCGCGATCTTAAACGGAATGGTCGCTGCGAAGCCAAGCGCAGTGTAGCCACTTACGGACATGCGCGGCATGCCTGGTGAAAAATAGTCGCCTCGATTTCCGCCGGGAATGCCGAGCTTGGAAGCGATATCCGGATCGCCGCCGGTCTGTCCCTGAATCAACACGCGCACCAGACCGCCGCGGAACTCTGCGACAGTGTTAGGGCCGAATACGTGCGTGAGGTTGACCGATACGCTTTGAATGCGCGATGGGCCAATCGCCGAAGTTCCGCCGCCGCCCGACGTGGGGCCGCCGAGATCGCCGAAGACAGCCCTGTCATCGGTGTTTGCGGAAAAGTAGCTGTAGCGCACGAAGCCCTCGGTCATGTCGGTGAACTTATGATTCACCTTGACGTCGCTTCCATTGCGATCCTGGCTGAGATTTCCGGAAGTCTCATAATTGTTCGTCAAACCGGAAAGGTTCGGGCTTGGCATCCGGTCCACAATCGCTTTCGCGATCGGACTGATACGACTGGACGGCATGATGTTGCTCGGGAAGCGATCACGATTAGCACCTGCTGCGGTTCCGGTGAGCGGATCGTAAACGGGATAGCGAGCCGCCGAGAAATCACCGAGCCGGAAAGGACTGCTGGGGACGGATAGCAAAACGTTCTGGCCGCGACGGTCGCGACCTCCCTGGAAATCGCCAAAAATGAAAGTGCGATTCTTGATGATCGGACCACCCACGGCGAAACCGAACTGAGTCAATTTGGTCGCTGGCTTATCCACCACGGATAAGGCATTGCGCGATTTGAGTGCGCTGTTTACGTTGTAGCCCCACACACTGCCGTGTACCTCGTTCGTGCCTGATTTGATCTGGACATTGACTACTGCTCCAGTGGCGCGGCCGCTCTCGGCGTCGTAGGCATTAGTGGAAACGTCCATCACCTGGATCGCTTCCGGTGGTGGAACGATGGCCGACTGCGATATTACGTTCGTCTCATTGTTGATCGTGCCATCCAGTTGAAAGCTGTTGCCGCGGTTGTTCTGACCATTGACGAAGTTTGCCAGAGATCCGCTGGGATTCCCAAAGGCTGAGCCGACGGCAGCCGGCTCGGTCGATCCGGGAACCATCTCGAGAGCAGCCTGGTAATTGCGGTCTGCCGATAGCGGCAGATTCTCAAACTGTACGCGATCCACTTGCTGGCTGAGATCGCCGCGGTCCGTCTTCAATTCCACAGCATTGGCGACGACCTGGACGGATTCAGTCACGGCGCCCACTTCCAGCTTGGCGTCCGCACGCACCGTGGTATTGATACCTACCTGCACGTTTTGCTGGACGGTGGTCTTGAACCCGGATCGTTCTATTTTTACCGTGTACACGCCCGGCTCCATACTGCTGATCGTGTAATTGCCGGCCTCATTGGTGATTGCCTCGCGAGAGGTGCCGCGGTTCACTTCACTGGCTACCACTCTGACGCCCGGCATTGCAGCATCGCTAGTGTCGGAGATATGGCCGACCAGAGAACCGGTTACGGTTTGGGCTGCGAGCGGTACCGCTACGGATATCGCAAACATAATTAAGGCGGGGATTTTCATTCCATCACTCACTTTCAGTAGTACGTTGGCATCCCGAAATGCTTTTCCAGGACAAGAGCTATCGTGCCGCGTAAACGGGCGGCAGAACCATCATCAGTTGCTGAGACGCGAACCGCTTGCGGAGCAAGACAGCGCGCAGAAATCTCACGTTCAATAATTGGGCCAAAGCGAGGCCAGGCGTATGTCAGCTCGCCCACAAAAACAATACAGGACGGCGCGAGAGCATTCGTCAGAATGCTGGCGCCGCGTCCAAGATATTCGGCCTGCTTTTCCAGGCATCGAATAGCGCGCGCATCTCCATTTGCAGCGAATGTCAGGATGTCCTGGAAGGAAAGGCCGCATTTCTCTTTGCGGATTTCAAGATAATTTCGAATCGTGGCGGAATTCGATGCGAACACTTCCCAGCAGCCCCGGTTACCGCACGAACAGACGGGTCCGGAAGGGTCCATGACTGTGTGACCGAATTCTCCAGCCATTCCGCCAGGGCCGCGCAGCAATTGGCCATTCATGAAGATGCCGGTTCCAATGCCCTCCGAAACGGTGACTACGATCAGGTCGCCGGCGCCTCCCTCCCGGCCGAACCAAACTTCGGCCAGCGCACAGGCATTCGCGGCGTTTTCCAGTGCGACGTCCAGACCGGTCGCGCGTGCAATCGGCTTCTTAAGGTCGCAATCGATCCACTTCAGGTTGGGTGCGAATACAAGCCTCTGAGTCGTAGGATCAATTCGGCCGGGCAGGCTTACCCCGACGCCCTCGAATGTCTGTCCTGCGTTCGCCTTCATCAGTTTGCGAAGTCGGCTTGCGATCTCATTCAGAGCGTCCGACTGATTGTTCGCGGTGGGAAAAATCTCCTGGGACGAGAAGCGGCCATTCACATCGCTAATCGCAATCGTCGTGTTCCCAGGGCGGATGTCGACGCCCAGAATCGCGCGCTGTTCGTTGAGCCGCAGGTAGGTGGGCCTGCGCCCGCGTGGAAGTCTGCCAGCGAGCCCTTCTGTGACCAGTCCATCTGCCAGAAGCTGTTCAATAATCAGCGACACGGTGCTGCGTTGAAGTCCGGAGAGACGAGCGAGGTCGGCGCGGGAGATCGGCTGACGGCTGCGGATCAGATTAAGAACAATGCGGCGATTGATTGCACGCGCGGTTTCGCTTGTTGCCGCCTGAACCCGCTGTAGATCAACCGTTCGCATTTTGTTCGACGGTCGAATTATATATCCGAACACGCCTGTGCTGTCAATAGGAGTTTTTAGTCTTATACGATAAAAATGGGGTTTGACGCTTGCGCCAAGTGCTGATATTGTTGTGGCTTCGAACTAGTTTATATGAAAATCGTCGATATACGCGCTACCACCGTCACTGTGCCGCTCGAAGCGCCACTGCGTCACGCCAATGGTTGCCACTGGGGACGCTTCGTGCGAACCATCGTCGAAGTGGAAACCGACAACGGGTTGATAGGCCTCGGCGAGATGGGTGGCGGCGGGGAATCCGCTGAAGCAATGTTCCGGGCTATGAAGGCCTATCTGGTCGGGCATGACCCGGCGCGTCTGGAAGAAATGCGCTTCCTGATCGCGAATCCGACCGCGTCACTTTACAACAACCGTACGCAGGTACTCGCTGCACTTGAATTCGCCTGTCTCGATATTCTCGGTCAGTCGTGGGGTGTGCCGGTCTGCGACATCCTCGGTGGGCGCTTGCGCGACCGCGTCCCCTTTGCGTCGTACCTCTTCTTCCGCTATCCCAATCCCGAAACAGGAGAGGGCGAGGTCCGCACGGTGGAACAGGTGCTTGCGAACGCGCGCGCGTTAAAAGAAAAATACGGGTTCACTACGCACAAAGTGAAGGCTGGTGTTTTCCATCCGGATTACGAACTCGAGATTTATCGTGCGGTGGCCAATGAATTTCCCGAGGACAAAGTCAGGTTTGATCCGAACGCAGTCTGGTCCACTGAACAAGCCATCCGCTTCGGCCAGGGGATTGAAGGTTTACGGAACGACTACCTGGAAGATCCCGTTTTCGGCCTGAATGGAATGCGCCGAACGCGCGAGATGGTGCGCGTGCCTCTTGCGACCAATACCGTGGTGGTCAACTTCGAGCAGCTCGCAGCGAATGCGCTGAATACCGCGGTTGACGTTATCCTGCTGGACACGACATTCTGGGGAGGCATTCGAGCCTGCGTAAAAGCGGCGGCTGTTTGCGAAACATTTCAGATAGGCGTTGCAGTTCACTCTTCCGGCGAACTTGGAATTCAACTCGCCAGCATGCTTCATCTGGGCGCCGTGATCCCCAACCTCTCGTTTGCCGCGGACGCGCATTATCACCACCTGACGGATGACATCATTCAAGGTGGTTTGCTGAAGTACGAAAACGGAGCGATTCAGGTGCCGACTGCGCCGGGTCTCGGCGTGAAACTGGATCGCGAAAAACTCCGCGAGTATAACGAACTCTATCAGCGGCTCGGGGGATACGCCTATGACCAGGATCCGGCGCGTCCGGGTTGGACCCCGATCATTCCGAACGACCGCTGGGCGGATCCGGCAGCGCAACTCAATCCTAAAATTCCATTCTGACTATGAAGTGGCTGCTTGCATTACTCCTCTCGCCGCTTGCCTTTGCGGAGATTAATTTCGGCTCGCTGGAGCCTGGCCGCGTAATCGATCTATCCGGGACATGGGAGTATCGACCCAGCTTCCAGGATAACTACGTGAACGTTCCGGTGCCGCAGATGTTGAGCCGGATCCAGTGGTGGCTGGATGATTCGGAGGACTTCAAGGCTTGGGAAAACGCACGCCTGAAGAAGCTGGGGTTTGATACGGAGCGTGCAGAGGATGGCTGGTACCGCCTGGTTTTCCAGGCACCGGCACTCAAGCCCGGCACGCGCGCCTTCATCGAATTCGATGGCGTGGCAATGAAGTCGCGCACATACCTGAACAAGCAACTGCTGGGCGAACACACAGGCATGTTCAGCCGCTTCGCATACGACCTCACACCGCACATGAAGCCCGGTCGCAACGAACTCTCGGTCTATGTGTCGATGGAAAAGCTAACCGGCACTTCTCATCCGATGAGCGAAGCAGTTACGGTGAACCTGACTGCTGCGAAGGTGATGACGCTGAGCAAGGGAATGTTCGGTCCGTTGTCGCCTAATCGGCCGGACCGCGATTATGACCTCCACGGCATCTGGCAACCCGTGCGGCTCGTTGTGCGCGGGGCCGGGAAGATCGACGACGCGTGGTTTATACCCACGCTGACGGGTGCGGAAATTCGCGTGGAAGCGCGTGGGCTGGATAATGCCACAAAGGCTGTCCTCCGTGCGAATTGGACGGATCTGAAAACTGGACAGCGTTTCGCCAGTGCCGGTCCTGTTCCCATCCGTTTGGAGTCGCAACCCGGCACGGCATCACTCTCGCTGCGTGACGTGCGACCAAAATTGTGGACGCCCGCAGAGGCGAATCTCTACAAACTCGAAGTGCGTCTGGAATCCGAACGCGGTGAGTTACTGGACCGCTGGGAAAAGAACGTCGGGTTCCGTACGTTTGAGATTCGTGGGAATCAGTTCTACCTGAATGGGCACCGTTACTGGCTGCGCGGCGGAAACCAGTTACCGTACGGCAAAAACCCCTGGGATAAACAACTAGCCAAGCGGCTGATTGGCCTGCTCCACGACAACAATCTGCGCGTGACCCGAACCCACGCGACACCCTGGAACGAGGCCTGGCTGGACGCGGCTGACGAGATCGGCTTGGGCGTCAGCATTGAAGGCATTCGCCCTTGGGCGCTGGCAGGCTTGATCGGAGCTCCACCCAAGGCCATCCACGAACACTGGCTGATGGAGAACGCCGACGTGGTCCGCCGCATTCGCAATCATCCGAGTGTTCTCATCTGGACCATCGGCAACGAAATGTTGTTGCGCGATTCCAAGAACATCGAGAAGTGGAAGATGCTTTCCGACGTCGTGCGGCAAACGCGTGCTCTCGATCCATATCGCCCCATAGTGGCTTCGAGCGAGTACACGCGCGATCCTGAATTCTACGACAGCACGCTAAAGCCTGCGGGCATTGACGACGGCGACATCGACGACCTGCACCGCTATCGCGGTTGGTACACCGAATCACCTTTCGTGAGCGACTCCTCGTTCGCAACCGAAATGAAGCGCAATCGCAAGACGCGCCCACTGATCGGGCAGGAAATGTCGAGCGGTTATCCTGATCTCGACACCGGATTGCCTGTGCTGCGTTACACTCGCGACCTGGTCACTCCTCAGGCCTGGGTCGGCGACGAGGCTCTCCCCGGAAAGAATCCCGCAACATTTCTGGAACACAATCGCGCCGTAACCAAGCGCTGGGCCGAACAACTGCGCTTCCAGCGCGGCGACAACACGGCGGGCTTCCTGCTGTTCTCCGCCGAGTGCTGGTTCCGTCACAGCTACGATCCGCTGACCGTGAAACCGTACCCGGTCATCGAAGCTCTCCAACAGGCTTTTGCTCCGCTCGGGCTCGCGCTGGAAACCAGCAGACGGCGTTTCTTTGCAGGCGAGGAGCTCGATACGTCTGTGTTTGTCACCAATGACGATGAGCAGTTTCGGGACTATGAAGGCCTCACCGTAACTGCTTCCATCGGTGGCGTAACGACGAACGCACGTATCGCCAAGCTCCCGTATTATGCAACCGCGCGCGTTCCGTTGCGTTTGCGATTTCCCAAAGCAGCGCAGCGCCGCACAGAACCGCTCGCGATTCGACTGATGCTCAACGGCAAGGAACTCGGCAAGACGATTGAGCCTGTTGAAATATTTCCCGAACAGCCGGCTCCGGATCTTTCCGCTTTCATTCAACCCGGAGCGGATTTGAGTGGCCTCGCACCCGGAGGAGAACTTCGCAAGCGCATAGAGTCTGGCGAAACGATTGTGGTGCTCAAGCCCGGCAAGCGGATTGTGGAACTCTTTCCGAAAGACGTTCAGGCCTATCGCGACCTGACCGGAGAATACGCCGACTCGTCCCCCTCGAAAGGGACCCGCCTCGCCACCGGCCTGCAATCCATGGACCTGAAGTGGTGGGGCCGAAAAGCCGACTGGCGCGTCTTCGTGGCAAGCGGCGCTCACCGACTGGTCAAAGAAGGAACCGCGCGCGAGTTGATCCGGTTCATACCCGCACATTCGTATATTGCTGCGGAGCGCGTTCCAGATCAGTATCAGACCGTGCTCTTCGAAATCCCGCTCGGCAAAGGCCGGCTGTGGATCTGCGATCTCGATCTAGCTGGAAAGTATCGGCGTTGATCCCGCTGCCCGAATGTTCGCAGCCAACCTGCTGGCTGCCGCCAAAGAATTAAAACGTTAGGAGAAATCATGCGACCCGAACAATGGGACTCATTCAAGAAGGCGGCCAAATGCCGCACGGGCGCGGGGATACCTGTTGCCGCAATCGTCGACAGCCCTTGGATTCCAGGCTATCTCGGTATTAGTCATCTGGATTATTTTCTCGATCCGGAGCTCTGGTTCCAGTCCAACCTGAAAATCGCACGCGAGTTCCCCGACTTGATCCTGTTTCCTTCCTGGTGGGTGGAATACGGAATGGCGATCGAGCCATCCGCTCTCGGCAACCGCATCCACTTTTGGCCGGACCGGACTCCTGATCAATCGCCCACACTGCTCCGTTTGGAAGACATCGATTCCATGCTACCCGTGAATGCCCACGCCGACGGCCTGATGCCGTTCGCTCTTCGCCGCTATGAGATGCATAAGCAGCGCATCTTCGATGCCGGCTATACACTGCCGGTCGTAGCAGCCCGCGGTCCGCTCTGTCTCGCGTCGTTCCTGCGCGGCGTCACTCCTTTGATGCTGGATCTTTCCGAGAACCCAGAGGCGGTGCACAAGCTCTTCGCCTTCACGACCCAAACCGTGATCGCGTGGCTGAAGGCACAAGCGGAAGTCATCGGCGATTCGGTCGAAGGTATCCTCGTGCTCGACGATATCGCCGGCTTCCTTTCGGCGCGCAGTTACCGCGAATTCGCGCATCCCTATCTCAAGCAGATCTGCGATGCGTTTCCACCCGATTGGGTCAAGGTCTACCACAACGATGCGAACGTTCGGCCATTCCTCGCCGACCTGCCCGACACCGGCTTCGACGTCCTGAACTGGAGCCACAAAATTCCCATCACTGAAGCCCGCGAGAAGACGAACGGCCGTATCTGCATGATGGGCAACGTCCCGCCTCTCGACATCGGCGTCCGCGGAACGCCCGAGCAGGTCAGAGCCTCCGCGCGCGAAATCATCGCCGCCTGCGAAGGCCAAGGTCTCATCCTGTCACTAGGCGGAGGCGTCAGTCCGGGAATGCCAAAGGCCAACATCGACGCCCTTGTCGAAGCGGCGCTGGAAGCTCGTTAAAAAACCAATGCGCATCCTCCTTGTCCTGTGGGCCATGTCGGCCTCCATGATGTTCGCCGCTCCGCTGGAGCTCGCCGGACTGCCTGTCGTGATTTCCAAAACAGCTACACCCGCCGAACGCTTTGCGGCGCAGGAACTCGCGCGCTATCTCGAGACGATCACCGGAGCGCCGTCCGCGGTCAGCGACTCTGCGGAGCGCGGAATCTTTGTAGGCCGGAAATTCGCTGAAGAAGCTGGCGTGCGTTTCACGCCGGAACTCGTTCGGCGTTGACGGCTTCCTCATGCGGCGCGCGGGCGGCCGGGTGCTGCTGGCCGGCATTCGGGATCGCGGCACGCTCTACGCGGTCTACGCGTTCCTGGAAACATTGGGAGCGCGCTGGTTCGCGCCAGCCTTCGACTTCTACGGCACCGCAGGTGGCGAGTACGTTCCCCGCAACAAATCCGCCAGCGTGGATGCGCTCGACGTTATTGAGAAGCCCGCCATGCAATGGCGCAAGAAGTACATTGAGGAAGGGCTCAGCCACACACCCGCCAATCTCAGGCAATTGGTGGACTGGATGGCCAAGGCGCGCCTCAACGTGCTGAACTGTCCCATCGATTACGGTTCACGCGGGCGCGTCCGCTGGGATAACTGGCGCGATGCGTTGATCCCGGAACTGAAGCTGCGCGACATGCTTGTCGAGGTGGGCGGACACGGCTACCCGAACTTCCTGTCCCCCGATAAGTATTTCGAAAGCCACCCGGAATGGTTCGCCATGTTCGGCGGCAGGCGCATACGCGCGAAAAACGCTGTGTTCTCGACGGCAAACCCGGAAGCGGTCCGGACCTTTATCGCCAACGTTGTCGAATACCTGACCCGTCATCCCGAAATTGATATCTTCGACGCCTGGCCGCCCGATGGCGCACGCTGGTCAGAGGCGCCTGAGGACGTCGCCCTCGGCACTCCCTCCGAACGACACATGCGCTTGCTTACCCAACTGGCCGACGCACTGCATAAGCAGCTTCCGAAAGTTCGCGTGCAGTTCATCGCCTATGCCAGTTACCTGGAGCCGTCGCACACCCGGCCGCAGCCGGATCTGCTGATGGACTTCTGCCCCATAAATCGCAGCTTCGAAACCGCCATCGACGACCAATCGTCGCAACAGAACGCGATCTATTTCCAGGCCCTTCGCGAATGGCTTAAGGGCCACGTCGCACCGGACCAGGTAACCATCTACAGTTACATCACCAAGTACGCTTGGCGCTCGCTGCCTGTCCTGATCCCCCACATGATCGTGCAGGAAGCACGCCTGTTCGCAGGTCTCGGCATCGGAGGATTCGCCACCTATAGCGAACCCGGCGCATGGGCAACCTTTGAGCTCAACCATTACATCGCCGCGCGAGCCATCTGGAATCCTTCGATGGACATAGCAGCAGAGCTGCAGGACTACACCCGCGCGCGCTATGGCAAAGCAGCCGAACCTGTCGCCCAGTACCTCGCTCTCGTCGAGCAAACTGTGCCGCATGCAATCGCGATTCCCGGCACCGATCTTGAGCTGCCTAGGCAACGCGCCTTGGTCGCCAGCTTCGCTAAGGCAAAACAAATCCTCGCGCGTGCTCAAACACTCACCGAAGGCACTGCGCAGCGCCCACTAATCGAAAAGCTGGAAGCCGCGCGCCAATACGCGGATAACGAGATGCGCTTTAGACTGATGACGCTGTCCAATGCCTGGCGCTACCGCGAGTACGACGCTCTCGAAAAGCTCCTGGCCGAGCGCCGCGCGCTGCTGGAAGCTAATCGGAATACGGGTGTCATTGTCGTTCCCTCAAACCAAGAGCCCTGAACCGGGCGGGCTACCGTAACTTGACACGAATTTAGATGGATCCAGGACGGCTTCATATGCGGCATCGATCGACACAATGCGCGTTGTTGCAGCTTTTGCAGTGGACATACACTGTCTCACTTCCATCAAACGTTATCGCGCTCGGTTTACCTGCCTATGGGCAAATAGGTTCCTGAGGGCGAGCTTAGGCCGTTTACCACCAGGACGGTTTCATAGTCGCCGTTGCCGATATTCGGAACCAGGAACACCAACTGATGGAGACCTGGGAAGCCGGAAAGTCCGGAGTAAGCGGGAACCACCGTGGTGGTCTGACCATTGAGGGTGAGCCGGATTTCCGAAGAGCTGGTCAGAGGGTAACCTCCACTGCGCGCGGGCGGAATTTGCCCTGCGGGGACTGCGGGAGCGGTGGGTCCCAGACCGGTGCCATAGAGGACAACGTATTCGCCAGGACGGGCCGGTCGGAGGGCCAGGCCATTCAGCGACGCCGTTGCTGTCAAAGAGATTGGCCGGTCCGATGTAGGCACTGCCATCATTGGCGGTGGAGGCCAAATAACGGCTGTTCTGCGGGGTAAAGCGGAATACAGCGGGGTTAATCCGCCGCGACTGCGTGGAAACGGTGGTACTTCGCAAGTTACTGTATTCGACCAGGACGGTTACCGGACCATCGGGGAGGTTGTCCGGCGCGATGGCGTTGATTTGGGCCGAGCTGGTGAAGGCGACGAAGGCTTCCTGATCGTTCACAAGAACGCGGACGTTGTTCAAGCGGCGCGGAGCGAAGTTGTTCACAAAAGACTGACCCCAGTCGCCGAAATCATCGCCCAGATCCGTTCCGAAGATGGTGAAGAAGCCACCGGGCGTGATCGCGTTGCGGGAGAGTAGGAAGCGCTGTTGACAATGCCCGAGCTCTGGAAACCAGGCTTGGGTAAGCCGATGGTGGAGGTGAAGGGCGCCGCGTATATATCTTTCACTTCTGTCGCGGAGAGAGGTCCGGCATAGACGCGAAACAGAGCGATACGGGCGGGAGCCCATTCGAAGACGTCGTCATCGAGAAACAACTGGACCAGTTGCTCGGGATTGGACCGAAGCGTCCATCACGCCCAGCGTAGTAGTACCGTCCGTGCGGGAGGCGACCAAGACGCCGTTTAGATAGAGGAGCACTTCGCCGGGCTTCTTCACCATGATGACGTGGTAGTAGGTCCCGGGCGTGAGCTTATCGTTGGCTGTGCTGCTGATGCCTGAGTAGTAGGCGAGGAACCCGGATGGGTCGAGATACAGGCCTTCCCCGCGAGTGAGGTTGACGCAGCCGTAAATGCGGCGCCAGCCGGTGCTTGCGGCTACTCATGGCAAAAATGAATTCCATGGAATAGCTGTCGCGAGGTACCTTGTCTTTGGCCTGGTACGTGAGTCCGCCCTGGGCGGTCCTGGGGCTGGCGGAGCCCGTCACGTCGTAGACCGTTCGAACTTGGCCGAAGACAGTGTCGGTAACAAAGCGATTGTTCCCACTCGGGTTTGACGCCGTCAGTGGCGCACTGCCGAGGCGTTGCGGGTTCAGATTGCCCTGAAAAAGATAGTTAGAAACCTGTACGGATGAGAATCTCAAGCGCTCCTTACATGCCTCTCTGCCGGCCTTAAAAAACTTGACTGAAAGTACAAGTTATGGCAAAGCGAGGGTGAACACTGGCAGTTAAAACTCGGATGGAATAGGTTTAGACCGAGGGACGGCGAATCAGCTTCGAACAAATATTCAAAGTCCACTGTCAGCCTTCAAAGGCCGCCCGTGATCGACCGGGCGGCCTTTTTGTTTGGTTTCGATAGCTCCATCGGCTCCCATCCCCGAACCCTACGAGAATACTCGTTGAGCAGGAGCCCTGCGCGCGCTATGCTCATTGCAAGTCCAAGAAGGAGTTCTTATGAATTCTTCGATTACGCGTCGCAGCCTGCTGGCCGCGGCTCCGGTTGCCGTTGGCGCGCTCCAGGGCGCCGGCACGGACAAGCCCGCGATGCTTGGAGGAAGGAAAGCCCGCAACACGCCCTTCCACTCCTGGCCGAAGTTTGACAATCGCGAAGAACGCGCGCTCCTAGACGTGCTGCGCAGTGGTCATTGGTACCGCGGTAGCGGACAGATCGTCAAAAAGTTCGAAGCCGCTTATTCTGAACTCACCGGCGCGAAGCAATGTCTCGCCACAGCCAACGGAACCGCAGCGCTCGTGGTTTCGCTCAACGTGCTCGGCGTCGAGCCCGGCGACGAAGTCATCATACCGCCCTACACTTTCATCGCGACTGCCAACGTCGTACTGCGCCAGTACGCTTTGCCGGTTTTCGTCGACAGCGACATCGAGACTTTCCAGATCGATCATCGCAAGGTGGAAGCCTCCATTAACCAGCAAACGCGTGCCATCATGCCGGTACACCTGGGCGGCAACGCGGCCAATCTCGACGTACTGCTCGAAATCGCACGCCGCCGCAAAATTCCGCTGATTGAAGACGCCTGCCAGGCCCATCTGGGCGAGTGGAAGGGTCGGAAAGTTGGCACGTGGGGTGACAGTGGCTGCTTCAGTTTCCAGGCATCAAAGAATCTAAACTCCGGTGAAGGCGGCGCAATCCTCTTCAACGACGAAGACACCCGTGAACGTGCGTACGCGTTCCACAACAACGGTAGCGGTTTAAAGTTCATCGGCTCAAATTTCAACTACGCCAGTTCCGGAGCTAACCTCCGCCTGACGGAATTCCAGGCAGCTATTCTACTCGCGCAGATGACGCCGCCTTCAGGAGCAGGCGAAAACCCGCTCGGAAAACGGCAAGTATCTCACCTCCATGCTCAAGGAGATTCCGGGCATCTCACCTGCCAAGGAATACGCCGGCTGCACGAACAACGCCTACCACCTCTACATGTTTCGCTACGACGCTCAGTCCTTCGCCGGCTTGGCGCGCGATACGTTTCTCAAAGCGCTCGCCGCCGAAGGCATTCCGGCCTCAAAAGGATACAGTCCGCTCAACACACAGCCGTTCCTCAAGAACGCAATCAAGACGCGCGGCTTTCAGAAGCTCTTCTCCGCGCAACGCCTCAAGCAGTGGGAGGAGCAAAATCGCTGCCCCCAAAATGACAAGCTCTGTTCGCAGGCCGTCTGGTTCACGCAAAACATGCTGATAGGGCCTCGCTCGGATATGGATCAGATCGCTGAAGCCATACGCAAGATCAAGGCCCACGCAGGCCAAATGGTAAAAGCTTAGACCATGCGAAAACACCTTTGCCTCGCCGTACTGCCCGGCCTGTTAGCACTGATCGGTTGCGCGCCAGCTAATCGCGCCGCGGCACCTCCGTCAGGTCCACTCAAGGCCACGACTATCAATTCTGGATTCGCAGATGCGCACGACACTTACAACGGGGTCTCTTGCGCGAGCGATGGCAAGATTTACTACGTGCTCGCTTCCGAAAAAGCAGACTTGGCCGCCCAGATGTACTCTTACGATCCGGTCAGTGGTGCGGTCAAACATCTGGGCGATCTTACCGAAGCCTCAGGTGAGAAGGGATTGAACGCCATCTCCCAGGGCAAGAGTCACGTTCAATTCACTGAGTCCAACGGCAAGCTCTATTTCGCGACCCACATTGGTTATTACTCGATTATCGACGGCATGGAGAAAATGGGTATCCCGCCTAAAGGCATGAAGCCCTACCCCGGCGGCCACTTTCTCTCCTATGACATGGCGACAGGCAAGTTCGAAAGCTTCGCCGTCGAGCCCAATAAGGAAGGTATCATCACCTTCACCATGGACCCGCAACGCCAGCGCTTGTATGGTCTGAGCTGGCCCAAGGGCCACTTCATCCGCTACGACCTCAAGACGAAGGAAGTCAAGGATCTGGGCGCGGTTTCCGAAATGGGCGAGGACGGCAAGGGCTCCACGTTCCGCACTATTTGCCGCTCCATGACAGTTAATCCCGAAGACGGCTCGGTCTTCTTCTCTACTTCCGACGGCTTGATCCATCGCTACGTCTACAGCACAGAGAAGATCGAAGTCATCAACGGCGACAATCTTAAGAAGGACTACTTCGGTCTCTACGATCCTTCCAGCGCCGGACACATGGGCTACAACTGGCGCCAGACTTTCTGGTACGCGCCCGCGAAATCGCTCTACGGCGTGCACGGCAACTCCGGCTATCTCTTCCGCTTCAGCCCTGGCGAACAGAACGTCGAAGTGCTCGATCGCATCACCTCCGAACCGTCCAAAATCAGCGGGATGTTCGATCAGTTCAGCTACGGCTATCTCGGCTTCACTCTCGGCTCCGACAACCAGACCATTTATTACCTGACCGGAGGTCCCGTCTTCGAAGCCGGCAAGCGTGTTAAGGGCAAGGACTCCACCGCAAAGGGCGAATCCAAAGGCCGCGAGAATTTACACCTCATCACGTGGCACATCCCCACGAAACGCTATGCCGACCACGGCCCCATCACGCTCGAGAACGGCCACCGCCCCACTTACGTCAACTCGATCGCAGTAGGTAAAGACGGCTCCATCTATTGCCTCTCGCGCGTCTCGGAAAACGAACACGCCCGCACCGACCTGATTCGCATTCCACCGGTACAGCGAGTTAATTAGTCCAGGGACTAATCGGTCTCTCGTAGTTGCCCCGAAAGCTCATCGATCCTGCGGTCCAGCAGGTTGATTAGGCCGTGCAGTTCCTGGAACCGCAACTCAACTGAAGCCCGTTGTTTATTGGGTCCGTACAAGCTGGTGTAGTACAAATGTTGACTGGATGCTGGCGGAAGGCTGTCGGAATCGAACCGACCAGCGATTCTAGGAACCGCTCAGCAGTTTTGAAGACTGTGCAAGACACCAGCCCCAATAGCCTTCCGCAAATCTGATTGTAGCTATTATGATGGAGTTAGGAGCAATCTTACGATGTCAAAGGTACTTGTATCCCTGTTCATGTTCGCCGCCGCCGCTTTTTCTCAGTACACGGTGGCGCCGGCTGGCGCGCCGCCAGCTGAAGCATCGGCGCTAGCGTCGCTCCTGCAAAAGGACGGCGCCAAGATTGCAGGCCCGGGCGGGTCCACCGCCGAATTTTGGTTGCTCGCAGCCATGCCGCCCGCCGGGACCGCCGAAGCGAACGCGACGCTCGCCATCGCCCACGGTGCACTGCTCGGAGTTGCCCGCGTGACCGGTCCGTATGCCGACCGGCGCGGCCTTCCCATTAAGCCCGGTGTCTACACGCTCCGTTACAGCGTTTATCCGGCCAACGGCGACCACCAGGGCGTCGCCCCGCAGCGCGATTTTCTCATACTCTCTCGCATCGCCGACGACAAGGATCCCAAGAGTTCACCCGCGTTCGATCCGCTCATGGATCTCAGCCGTAAAGCTTCCGGTACCCCGCACCCGATCTGCCTCAGCACCTGGAAAGGCGGCAACGGCGATGGCAAATTGACCAAGGAAGGCGAGCACGATTGGATTCTAAACACCAAGATCGGCGACACCCCCGTCTCGGTGATCGTAGCCGGCAAGGCCGAAGGCTAAACCCTAGCCGATTACCGCGCGCATGTCGCTGACTGCCTTCTTCAGGCTGGTCACCTGGTCGCCCAGCGGGACGTACTCCATCGTAACGTAGGCGTCGTAATTGGCCTGCTTGATGGCCTTGTAAATGTTGGCGTAGTTCATCTCGCCCGTGCCCGGATCGTTGCGCCCCGGGTTGTCTGCGACATGAAACACCTTCGTGTAAGGCGCCGCGGCTGTCAAAGTGCGGATTACGTCGCCGATCTGTACCTGTTCGTGATAGATATCGAACAGCAGGCGCACGTGCGGGTTGTCGACCTCCTTGATCAGCTTTAGGCCTTCAACGCAGGTCGTCAGGAAGTAACCCTTGTGGTTGACCTTGGCGTTGAGCGGCTCCACTATAAGCGTGATGCCAGCCTTCGCAGCCAGGTCGCCGCAGCGCTTGGCCCCTTCCAGCATGCTGGCGTACTGTTCTTCGTGGGTCCGCCCCTTAATATCGTTGCCACTCATCAGCAGCGCCATCGGTATTTCGAGCTTCTGCGCGAATACGAGGTTCTTCTGAACCTCCTTCAGCAAGTTCTCGCGCTGAGCCGGATCAACCATCGAAATCGGCAGCGCGCCCCAGTTCGGGGTCGAACTGATCGTGTCGATGCCGAGCTTGAGCGAGCGGGCCAGCTTTTTGACGCGGTCAATATCCGCATCCGTCCACTTTGTATGTTCGCCGACGAGTTCCACGGATTGCAGGCCCGCTTGCGCGGCCGCCGCCATGCGCTCCTCAAACGTTCCTTTGAGGGTCCACAGCATGACCGAGGACGTCACGGCTTTCTTGGGCGTCTGCGCAGCGCCCACTGTTCCGGCAGCCGCAAGGGCCGCTCCAGTGTGAAGAAATGATCGACGTTGCATATCTCGGAAGAATAATCGTTGTTGCGGGTTCAGTCAAGCTCGGCGGACCATTGCTGCACTGCAGCAAAAAGGGCTGAGGGCTGCACGGGTTTCGCCAGGTAGTCATCCATGCCCGCTTCCAGGCACTTCTCTCGATCACCTTTCATGGCATTGGCCGTCATCGCGATGATCGGCAGCCGGCCGCCAGTCGTCTGTTCCAGCAGCCGGATCGCCTGTGCCGCCTCCAGGCCATCCATCTGGGGCATTTGGACGTCCATCAGAACCAGATCGAACTCGCCCGCGCGCACCGCCTCGAGCGCCGCGCAGCCGTCGGTGACAGACGTGATCTGGTAACCGCGCCGCGTCAGCATCCGCTCCACGACTCGCCGGTTGATCTCGTTGTCTTCGGCTACGAGGATGCGCGCACCTGAGCAGCCCGCGATCGGCGCAGCTTCGACTTTCGTCACCTCCATGGCTTGCGTGCCAACCTGGAAGTGCATCTGAAAACGAAACGTGCTGCCGTTTCCAGCGCTGCTCTCTACTTGAATGCTGCCGCCCATCATGCCAACCAGCCGTTGGGAAATCGCCAGCCCCAGGCCCGATCCGCCGAAGCGCCGGGTAGTGGACCCGTCCCCTTGCCGGAACGGTTGGAAAATCGCGGCCTGCTGCTCGGCCGGAATGCCGATACCCGTGTCGTGGATCGAGAACCGCACTGCTGCGGTGTCGCATGCCCGCTCCTCAAGATCTACTCGCACGTCCACGCCGCCGGTCTCGGTGAACTTGATCGCATTCCCTATCAGGTTTATTAGCACCTGCCGCACGCGGTACGGGTCGCCCAGCAGACACCCCGGCACGTCGCCGGAAACCGAGAAGGCGAGCGACAGATTCTTCTCCGCCGCGCTCGCACTCAGCGTACGTATGACCGCCCGCACCGTCTCCCGCAGTTCGAACGGCACTATCTCCAGATCCATGCGGTTGGCCTCTATGCGCGAAAGGTCCAGGATCTCGTTCAACAAACCTAGCAATGCCTGCGCGGACAGACGCGATGTCGTTAAATACTCGCGCTGCTCAGCGCTTAGCTCCGTGTCCAGAGCCAGCCCGAGCATACCCAGCACCCCATTCATGGGCGTCCGGATCTCATGGCTCATATTGGCGAGGAACTCGCTCTTCAACCGGTTCGCCTGCTCGGCCTTCTCGAGCAGCAATTGGATCTCGTGTTTCTGGGCCTCTACTGTTGATGTCCGCTCAGCTACGGCAATCTCCAGCCGGTGCTGCGCCATCGCGAACTGATTTGTCTTCCACAGCCAAATCCAGAACACCAGGCCGATAAGGCCGCCCAGCGCCATAACGCGGAACCACCATGTCATGTACCAGGGCGCTTCGATCTGGAAAGCCACAAGAGCCGGCGCGTCACTCCAGACCCCGCGCGAATTGCGAACCGATGCCTCAAACCTGTACTCGCCGGGCGGCAGTCTGGTGTAACGGACTTCGGGTAGGTCAGTTTCAGTCCACTGGTCATCGTAGCCATGCAGCCGATACCGAAACAGCGCATCGCCTTCGCTGGCGAACGACAGTGCGGCCAGTTCAATGCTGAAAGCCGAGTTGCTGTACGGAATCTTTAGAGGAGCCGCCAGCGTGGCCGGATGACCGCCAAAGCTCGCCTGCGTGATGCCGATCCGTGGTGGCGGAATCGAGGCTCTGCCCTTGGCGGAACTGTAGCGCGCTAAACCACGGCTAGTGCCGATCCACACCGTGCCGTCGGCTTCCGCGAAGAACGCGTTTGTGTTGCAGTCATCCCAGATCAGGCCATCCCGCTGGCTGTGGTGCGTAAGACCGCCATCCTCAAAGACATCGACGCCGTTGTCACTTCCGATCCAAAGCCGGTTTTGAGGATCGACACCCAAGAGCAGAATGTGATCCGAGCGCAGCCCATCCTGTTTTCTGAAGGCCTGTATAGTGAGGCGACCGTCGCTGAAGTTCAGCCTCGAGATGCCCAGTGACCGGCGATAAGCGACCCAGATGCTTCCGTCTGCAGTGCGTGCGAGTTGTGTGACGGCATCTTCAGACAGCCCGTCGCTGACCAGGAAGCGCTTCCACATCCCGGAGTTCCAGCACAGCAGTCCCCGGCTTCCACCCACCCAAACGCCCCCGTCGGGATCCGCCAGTAACCTGAAGAAGGCCTCATCCGGCAGGCTGTCGGGCGGAGTAGTCCGCTCGAAACGAGTCTCCACACTGGCCGCAGTCGCGCGGAAGAGTCCACCCACCGTGCTGACCCACAGCCTCCCGGTTCCATCGAGCAGCATTCCGTTTACACGGTCGTCCGTAAGCCCATCCTGAGCCGTATAGTGCCGCCGAACGCGCTGTGTCTTCAAGTCGAGGCTGGAGACCCCACCCGGGCTTGAACCAACCCAAAGGACGCCGTAGTCAGCAGCCTGCAGCGCCCGGACCTTGTCGCCGCCCAAGCCCTGTTCCCGTTTCAGCACTGCCGGGAACTGCCTTTTCGGAGTAAGCCGGTTGAGGCCGTAGTCCGTGCCTACCCAAAGTGTGCCTGCGCTGTCGCGCGTGATCGCGGAAATGATGTCGTTGCTCAGCCCATCCGCTTTCGTCCAACCCGTCCAGACATCGAACCCTAGCCAGCGGGCAAGTCCGTAACCCCAAAGCGCAACCCAGATTGAGCCTTCGTTATCTTCCATCACTGATGAAACGGCGTCTGATGGCAGCCCTTGGACGCTGCTGACCAAATCCCAGTGATCGTTATCAAACCGAACCAGCCCCAGATCGGTGGGCGCAAGCAGCACTCCGGTCCGGCTCAGATAAAGGGAACCGCTATAGCCGGATTGCGGCAGCTTGGCGTGCTTCAGCCGGAAGCACTCATTCGACTCGCTGCGAATCAGGCGAGAGGAACTGCGAACCCAAAGATACCCGTCAGCATCAGTCTCGAAATCGTCCCAGCGATCGGCCGGCACACCTTCCGCCACGCCGAAATCATCGAGCTTACCTTTGCGGAGTCTCCAGATCTTACTGGCGCAACTGAACCAGACCGCGCCGTTTTTGTCGCTGTAAACCGAGGAGACCATTGGGGGGCGGGTCCCGTCCGGCATAGCCAGCAATTCGAATCGCCCGTCCCGCCCGACTAAGAGCCCCTGATTGGTGGCGACATATACTGTGTTCCCGGAGGGGTCTGACGCGATCGAATTGCGTCCGAGCACTTCGACTTGATGACCCAGATCCATGCTTCTGAAAGCGGTTGCCGTCAAACCGGAAGAGCCCCCGCCGCGCCGCCACCCAGAGGACGCCTTGTGGCGTCTCATGCATGCCCCGGACGAGTTCCGAATCGAAGCCCTGTTCCGGGCCGTATGGCCGAAAGCGCCGGCCGTCGTAGCGGTACAGTCCTTCGTTGGTCCCTACCCACAGGAATCCCGTGCGATCCTGGACCAACCCAGTGATCGCGAGATTGCCGAGACCCTGTTCTCTTCCGTAGCTTTTGAATTGATGGCGCTGGCATTCCGCGGTTCCAGCGAGAAGCAGGAACCCAAGCAGTCCGACGCCTCGAATTGTCAAACCGGACACAACACCTCAATCTCTTAATCGGCGCACGGGAACCATTGTATTAGACCGAATGGAGTATCGCGGTGTTGAAAACACGGGTAGACCCGTTGGACGGGAGGGCTACTGCTGTCGGAGGCTGTAGTTGGTTTTCCGTGAAACTCGTTCTCTTTTAGGAACCGGCGTGGCCCGATCGGTGTCTCAACACAGGTGCGTATCTTCGTTCTCGTATTTCTCGCAGTTCGCGTCGTCTTCGCGTCAGATTGGGGGCCCTCCGTCCGTGGTTTACGGTTGTCCCTCTCTTTAGAGGATGAGCAGATTATTGTTACGTTTATGAACGTAGGAGAACGGGAAATGCTCCTGCCATTAGGTGCAACTCTCGGTTTTGGCAACGCCGATTTTGTCTACCTTCACCTCATCGCAGCGGATGGGACCCGCCGGCGACTACTCTACACCGGTGGAAGCGGGATTGCGCCTGGGCGCCTGGTACCTTATATAGTTCCAATGATGCCGGGCTCCACTTACTCACTTAGTACTCCGTTGCGAAACTGGCACGTTGAAAGTGAATTCAAACGCATCCAGAAGATGTTACCTCCCGGTCAGGTAATACAGGCCAGCATCTCGGCAGCGGAGAATCTCGATAGGCAGTACATCCACTGTTATGGGCTGCAAATGTTCTGGAAAGGGCAAGCGTTTTCGAATGTCGTACGGTCGGCGAGAACGAGGCGTTGATTGGAATATGGTGGACGCCGGGCCTATTCTTTTCAAAGTTTCTTGCGTGTCTTGTTGCTCGATTTGGCATTCTTCTCGAGCCGAAGTTTCCACGCTGTTTTCAGCGCGCCGGCCAACACATCCTCAGTTGCGGCGGCGAGGCGAATATGAGTCGCTCCCATCCTTCCCCACCCACCCGCGATTGGTATAAAGACTTCAGGCAGTTCCTCGACAAACGCCGCCTGCTGCTCCGGGGTGAGCATCAGGTTTCCGTAGCCCTTACTTTGCGAGGCGAGCGTGGCGAATATCCTGCCGCCCACGCGGAAATCGGGCGAGCCCATATGCGAACTCTCTTCCGCACCCTCCAGGCTCAAGGCAAGCCGTCGAAAGTCGTCTGCATTCATCGGCGGGCTCCTCTTCTGGCACGAGTATGCCACAGCGCCTTCTGTGAGACGGTCCTTGCGCCAGGCTGTGCTCGGGTTCTTCTTGCCGCTTTCGAATTCACAGCGATTGAAAAAGCAAATAGGCTGCAGTGAAACAAGCGCTCATTGGTTGGAGTCTAACCGGGGTATGCTCTGATGTACACTGGCCGCCACGGAATGGCGACGTGTCGTCGCGCGGCTGCACACGTAGCAGACACGTGAAATATGCCGAGGAGGATCTCAAGTATCTCGACGGTCTTGGTGCGGCACCTCCTACCTCGAAGGTGTATGGTAAGGTGGTCGTCCGTACGGATGATTATTATGGCAAGGACAAACCTGTCTCAGGTTCACTTGTCGAAATCCACGGTGCGGAGCGGACCTATACCGCCACAACAGACAGTGAAGGGCGAAATTCTTTCGAAAACCTTCAGACGTCAGGCGCGCGGATGTGTTGTCGTCAATATGTTCCTGCGCAAGAAGTGGTTAGGTACTGTTGAGGGGCGTCTTGTTGGGGCGAGTGGTAAGCCAGCCCCATCGGGGGTCGGTTTATATTTACGCCGAATGGAAAACCGTGAGGGGGAGCAGCCCAGGTCCCTGCTCGGTCAGAGCGCGACAACCAATGACGAAGGTGAATACTCGTTCCCTGAAGTTGCGCCGGGGCAGTATAAGATCGTGATGAACCTGTATCGGTTCCCGACAGCGCGGGTGCCCTATCCCACGATCTACTGGCCAAATGGTCGCACGGAATCTGAGGCACAGGTTATCGAGGTCGGCGACGAAGCCACGCAGCAGCGATTTGACTTCAGATTACCCCCAGAGCCAACTAGCGCGATTGCGCACGGCATAGTCTTGGGGGCTGATGGCAAGCCAGTAGCGGGAGCGCAAGTGATGATCAGAGCGCTTCCCGACAATTCTATCGGCGAGAACGAGAGTTGCTGAAGCGGGCACCCTGAGTCGGCGTGTTATTCTAGAGGCTCATTCCTGCACTTCTCCAGGGCTTTCATGCGGCAACTCAGATACACCACACGAAACGGCATCGGCGTTACTAGGACGGTTACGAAGGTTCCTTTCCGGAAAGGTCTGCGGCACCATTTGCGGGACCTGGATACTTATCGCGGCTTCTATCTTTCATCGGGTTACGAGTACCCGGGGCGGTATTCGCGCTGGGATATCGTTAGTGTCCATCCGCCGCTTGAGATCATCGGCCGGGGTCGTTCGCTGGAGTTTCGTCCGCTCAATCAGCGCGGCGAAATGCTGCTTAAGATGTTGCACCCGGTGTTGGAAAACCACCCGCATTGGGAATCTCTCGGATTCACGGAGCAAGGCGTTCTGAGTGGGTTGCTGAAGCCGCTCCCCGAGCTGTTTTCCGAAGAAGAGCGCAGCAAACAGCCCTCCGCGTTTTCAATTTTGCGGCTTTTGATTGAGGAGTTTAACCACCCCAAGGACGGCCGTCTCAGTCTGGTGGGCGCGTTTGGCTACGACTTGCTGTTCCAGTTCGATCCGATCGAGTTCAAGCTGCCGCGCCACGACGTCAAAGACCTGCACCTGTTCCTGTGCGACAACATCTACTTCATGGATCGCAAGCGCGAGCAGATCGAGCGTTACGAGTACGATTTCACTGGCGCCGGCATGTCCACGGATGGCTTGGAGCGAACGAGTCCGCCGATTGCGAAACCTACGGTACATACGCCTGCCGAGATCACGTCCGACCACACTCCACAGGAGTACATGGACAAGGTTGAGGCCGTGCGCGAGGGCATGCGGCAGGGTAATTATTACGAAGTCGTGCTGCGGCAGACGTTCCGCGCTCCGTTTGCGGGGCGTCCGTCGGAACTGTTCGAACGCATACAAAAGCTGAGCCCGAGTCCCTACGAGTTCTTCCTGCAATTGGGCGATGAACAACTGATCGGGGCTTCGCCGGAGATGTTCGTGCGCGTTGAGGGCAATCGCGTGGAAACCTGCCCGATCGCCGGAACCGCGAAACGCACGGGCGATGTGATGTCGGATGCCGATAGCATCCGCGAACTGTTCAGTTCGGCCAAGCAGGAATCCGAACTGACAATGTGTACGGACGTGGACCGCAACGACAAGTCGCGCGTGTGCGTGCCGGGGTCTGTGAAAGTGATCGGCAGGCGGCTGCTCGAATCGTATGCGGGCGTGTTCCATACAGTGGACCATGTCGAAGGGACGCTGCAGCCGGGCTACGATTCGCTCGATGCGTTTCTGACGCACATGTGGGCGGTCACGATAATCGGGGCGCCCAAGAAGGCTGCTGCTCAGGCAATTGAGGACTACGAGAAGACTGCACGCGGATGGTATGGTGGCGCGGTCGGCATGGTGACGCTGAATGGCGACATCAATACCGGGATTCTGATTCGCACCGTGCACCTGCGCGACGGGATTGCTTCCTACTCGGCTGGAGCGACATTGCTCTACGATTCGATACCAGTCGAAGAAGAGCGCGAGACGCAGATGAAAGCGACAGGCTTTTTCCGCGCGCTGAATCCGCCCGCAGTAGCAAAAGTCGAGACTGCCTACGGCATGGCGCAGATAGGCAAAGGCGTCCGACTGCTGCTGGTCGATAACGACGATTGCTTCATACACACGCTTGCGAATTACTCACGGCAGACCGGTGCCGAAGTGATTACTTATCGCTCGGGCTTTCCGCTGGAGCTGATCGAGAAGATCAAGCCGACGCTGATTTTGATGTCGCCGGGTCCGGGGCGACCGAAGGATTTCGGTGTTCCTGATGTCGTGCTGCACGCCGCTGGGCTGGGCATTCCGGTGTTCGGTGTATGTCTTGGCTTGCAAGGAATCGTGGAGGCGTTTGGTGGTGAACTCGGCGTGCTGGGTTACCCGATGCACGGTAAACCATCGACGATCAAGCACTGTAATAAGGGCATCTTTGAAGGATTGCCCGAGCAGTTCAAAGTGGGCCGCTATCATTCCTTGTTTGCGCGCAAAGAAAGTTTTCCGGCTTGCCTGGAAGTGACCGCAGAGACCGAAGATGGTGTGATCATGGGTTTGCGGCATAGGGAATTGCCGATCGAAGCGGTACAGTTCCACCCCGAATCGATGCTCAGTCTGGGAGAAGATTGCGGCTTGCGTCTGATCGAAAACGTTGTCAGGATCTACGGGCACTAGTACTGGGCTAACGAATGGGTACTTGCCGGTTCGTGCCGAACAAACGATACTGAAGGCAGAGAAGTTCATGCCAGAAATCACACAAGCCGCGCTGGACGTGCTGTTTTACTCGATTTGTTTCGGGTTGGCTATGATTCTGATCAATGGCGGCGGTGGCGGCGGGCGCCGAGCCCGGATGCACGCCGATCAACTGCTCTAGAATGCCCTCTTGCATCGTGATTGGTG
Source organism: Bryobacteraceae bacterium (assembly GCA_963793625.1). Taxonomy (GTDB): domain Bacteria; phylum Acidobacteriota; class Terriglobia; order Bryobacterales; family Bryobacteraceae. Next base: position 426,223 of record CAWCAT010000005.1, read on the forward strand.
GTGGCCTTGCGGGCATGGCTTCGGCTTCCGCGTTGGGCTCTGCCGGGTTGCAGGTTCAGCTTTTTGAATCCAGAGGGTTCCTTGGCGGGCGCGCTACTTCCTATCCTCATCCTTCAGCCGAAGGCGATTCTGAAATCATAGACAATTGCCAGCATGTACTGTTGCGCTGTTGCGTGAATTTACTGGATTTCTACAGGCGCATGGGCGTCTCGGATAAAATCCAGTTTTTTCGCGAGTTCTTTTATCTGGAACCGGGCGGACGGATGTCGACGTTTCGGGCTGGTGTGCTGCCCGCTCCGCTGCATTTCGCCGGGAGTTTTCAGAAGCTCTCTTTTCTGGAATTGCGCGACAAACTCGCCGTCGCGCGCGGCATTCTGGCGCTGCGTTCCGAGCATGGACGCCGGCAGGATCTGGACCGTATCACCATGCTGGAGTGGCTGCGCGAGAAAGGTCAAACACAGCGCGCCATCGATCGCTTCTGGGCTCCGGTGCTGGTCAGCGCGATCAATGAAGATCTGGACCGCATGGCCGCGCTGCATGGGTTTCAGGTTTTCTGGCTCGGATTTCTGGCGCGCTCGGATTCTTATGAGATGGGCATTCCAGCCGTGACGCTTGGTGAACTCTACAACTCAGAAGCGTGGCAGCGGTTACCGAATGTCAGCCTGCGTCTGCGGGAACCTGTGGAACGGGTTGTCGTCGAAGGCGGCGAGGTGCGCGGCGTGCTCGTCGGCGGTGAAGTGCGGCAGGCGGATTGTTATGTTAGCGCCGTCCCGTTTGAACGCATGGCAACACTGGTGCCGGAACTGAAGCTTGATCTGGCGCATTTCGGACACTGCCCGATTACCGGGATACATCTCTGGTTCGACCGGGTCGTGACAGACCTGCCGCATGCCACACTGCTGGACCGCACGGTGCAATGGATGTTCAACAAACATGCCGGCCGCCAACTGCAGGTTGTCGTAAGCGCTTCGCGTAGTCTGACCGACATGCCGCGCGCCGATGTGATTGCGCTGGTGCTTCGGGAACTCGCGGAATTTTTCCCGGCCGTCGCCGGGGCGAAGCTGGAAAAGGCTCACGTGGTCAAGGAAATACGTGCGACGTTCTCGGCCGTCCCGGGCCTGGAAGCCTTGCGGCCCAAAGCGAATACGGCGATTCCGAATCTGTTTCTGGCGGGTGACTGGACGCGTTCGGGCTGGCCGGCCACCATGGAAGGCGCGGTGCGTAGCGGCTATCTTGCGGCCGAAGCTGCCACCGCAGTGCTGGGTAAACCAGAAAGATTTCTTCTTCCTGACATCGCCTGAAACAATCTAAGTCTACTGAGATGTCTACCGTAATCTACGATGCGGACTGCGGAATCTGCACGCTGGCCATGCGGGTCTGCACACGGCTGGACTGGTTCGGTCTTCTCACCTGGAAATCATTTGAAGGCGTGAATCTTCCGCAGGATCGGATGTATTTCATCAAGGGAGATAAGCGCTGGGGCGGGTTTTCCGCTGTGAAGCGTGTGATGTTGCGGATTCCTGCGGTCTATCTTCTGTTTTTGGGAAGCGTTCTGATCAGCCCTTGGCTGGCCTTGATTTGGGGTATTTTCTTTTCGCCGCTGTTTCAACCAATCGGTAATCGAGTCTATTCGTGGATAGCACGTAATCGAAGCTGTTCGATTTGAGATAATCAATTCATGTCGAGACGGATTGTTCTTCTTCTGGCTCTTGCCGCGCTGGCGGTTCCGGTCTGGGCCGCGCCCATGACCACGCTGCGCATTGAGGTGAAGTCGGCTGCCGGCAAGCCCGTCGAGCGCGCCAGCGTTGTGGTGCGTTTCGTCGAAGGCCGCTCCATCATCAAGCTTAGGCAAGAAGATCAAAACCAATTGGGAACTGCGCACGAACCAGGAAGGTGTCGCGAAGAAACCCGCCGATTCCGCAGGGCAAAATCCTGATCCAGGTGATCGCAAAGGGCTACCAGACGTACGGCCAGACGATTGAAGTCAACGAAGAAGAAAAGACCGTCGAGGTCAAACTGAATCCGCCTCAGCCGCCGCACAGCGAACACCAGTAGTGCGGGCTCTACTTTACGGCAGCAATAACATCGATTTCCACTTTGACGTCGCGGGGCAGGCGCGCCGCTTCCACTGTCGAGCGAGCGGGCTGATTTTGCGTAAAGAACGTAGCGTATAGTCTCGTTCATCTTTGCGAAATCGCCCATGTCCTTCAGGAACACGGTGGTCTTCACGACCTGGTCCAGCGAAGAACCCGCGGCATCGAGAACGGCTTTCAGGTTATTCAGCACGCGTTCAGTCTGTAGGCCGATGTCGCCATCCACGATTTGACCGGTTGCCGGATCGAACGGTACCTGCCCGCTCAGGAAAACAAATCCATTACAGATGATGGCTTGCGAGTAGGGCCCGATCGCCTTCGGTGCCTGTTCAGTCGCGACTACGGTTTTCATTTCGGTTTGTCTCCCGGAAATTCCAGAGTACCAATCAGGTCGCGTACGCTGGCAAGATTCTGCTGCTTGACGAACTGTTCCAATTCTTTGGCGATGCGGAGCGTGGAGCAGGGGTCCCAGAAACTCGCGGTCCCCACTTGCACGGCGGAAGCACCGGCAATCAGAAACTCGGCCGCATCCTCGCCGGTCGCGATTCCGCCTAATCCGATCACCGGGATTTTGACCGCTTTGGATGCCTGATAAACCATTCGCAAAGCAATCGGTTTGATAGCTGGACCGCTTAATCCACCGAATCCGGCCCCAATCCGGGGCTTTCGGGTGCGAGCGTCAATGGCAAGAGCGATAAAGGTGTTGACCAATGAGATCGCGTCGCACCGGCCTCTTCCGCCGCCACTGCGAGCGGTTCAATGCGCGCCACATTCGGCGAGAGCTTCACGATTATCGGCCGGCGCGCGAGTTTCCGGAGTTCGCCGACCAAACCCCCGAGTAACACGGGATCATTTGAAAAGAAGATTCCACCGTGCTTGGTATTCGGGCACGAAACGTTGAGTTCGTACCCGGAGAGCCCTTCGACATCTTCGAGGGCGCGGATTACTTCGGAGTAATCTTCTGGCGCGTATCCGAAAACATTCGCGAACACCGCGGTTTTCAGCTTCTGCAAAAACGGCAGCTTGTCTTGTATGAAGGCGCGCACGCCGATGTTCTGCAGGCCGATGGAGTTGATCATTCCGGCTTCGGCCTCAAAAACGCGCGGCGGAGGGTTGCCCGGCATGGGTTCACGGGATAGGCCTTTGACTACAAAGCCGCCCAGTTCGTTCAGATCGACGAGGGTTTCGAACTCAACGCCATAGGCGAAGGTTCCGGAAGCTGCGATCACCGGGTTCTTGAGCGGAATTCCGCAAAGAGATGTGGCGAGAGGGACGCTCACTGCGATCAGTGTAGCAGGTGGGTGCAGGCGGAGACGAGTGGGAGTATAGGGGCCTACTTAGGAAAATGAGGACCGCCTAAGGTGTATCGCGGATAGGCGATCCTCGGGAAAATGGCGAGTATGTATATGTGCCAGTACCCTCATCGGTGGACAATCGGGAACGGTCAGAAGCTCCCGCTGCGTTCGCTGGCCCATAAGTTCTCTGTTTTCACAGGGTTGCTGGTGTTGTGGGTTGTCGTCACTATCCTGGCCTACGATTTCTCCAAAGCCAGCTTTGATGTTACGAAGGGTGTGTTGTTGTGCTTTGTCGTATTCCTGGTAGCGGGAGCGATCTCGAGGTTCACGCTCAAAATACTGGTAAAGCCACTAACACTGCTTCAGGAAGGTATCGTCTCAGTTGGTGAGGGTAAGTTGGAACCGCTGCAGGTGAGCCAGACTGACGACGAAATCGAGTTTCTAGGCCGTAACTTCAACAGGATGATCACGCAGCTTGCTGAATCGCGGGCGGAAGTACACCAGTATCAAGACCTGCTCGAGGTAAAAATCAAGCAGCGCACGGAGGCGCTGGAGGAAGCGGTGGAGCGGTCGACGGCGGCGAGTCAGGCCAAGAGCGAGTTTCTCGCAAATATCTCCCATGAACTTCGTACGCCGATGAGTGGCGTCCTGGGTATGGTGGACATCGTCCTGGACAGTCGACTTACTTCGGAGCAACGCGAGCAACTGGAGACAGCGCAACGCTGCGCTCATTCGCTGCTGGCGCTGTTGAATGACATCCTGGATGTTTCCAAGATTGAAGCGGGCCGCATGGCACTGGAGCGTATACCTTTCGATCTGCGAAATCTTGTGGCTGACTGCGTAAAAGCACACCAGCCCAAAGCGCGGCAGAAGGGCATTGCGCTGGTGGAGGAATTCGATGCGACGCTGCCAAGGCAGATTGTCGGGGATCCGCTGCGTTTGCGCCAGATCATGGCGAATCTGCTTGGGAACGCAGTGAAGTTCACGGATAAAGGACGCGTAAAGCTCAAGGTAAGGGGAGTTGTTGAACCTGCAGGGGGGCGATTCAATCTGGAACTGATCATCAGTGACACGGGTTCTGGTATTCCTCCGGAAAAACTGCCGGTGATCTTTGACAAGTTCACCCAGGCCGACGGAAGTGTCAGTCGCAGATACGGCGGTACTGGGCTAGGCTTGACTATTACGCGGAAACTCGTCGAGATGCACAAGGGAACTATCCGTGTCGAAAGCGAAGTGGGTGTTGGGAGCACTTTCTTTGTCACACTGGAGTGCGATCGGATTTCGACCGCAACCCTACCGGCAGCACCCACAGCCAGAACCGGATCAGGCTTGGAGCCTTTGTCATCCGCCTTGGTCAACAGTCCGCTGATTCTGGTTGTCGAGGACAACCTGGTGAACCAGAAGGTGGTTTGCGCAATTCTCAAGAAGAAGGGCTATCAGGTGTACGTGGCATCACACGGCGGTGAGGCTCTGGAGGCGCTGTCAGAGCGAGATGTCGCGTTGGTGCTGATGGATGTGCAAATGCCTATTCTGGATGGGCTGGAAGCAACGCGGCTAATCCGCCTCGAACAGAAATGGAAGAACCTGCCGATTCTTGCGATGACGGCACATGCCATGCAGGGCGACCGGGAACTCTGCCTGCAGGCCGGCATGAATGGCTACATTTCGAAGCCCGTGAATCCTGGTCACCTGATCAACACAATCGAAATGCAGATCATGGCGAAGCCGCAAGCCAATGTGACGCCGGACCTGCTGGACGAGCGCCCGGGACCGATCAACGAAGAGCTAGCGGCACAATTAATGGACAACAGTCCTCATCTCATGAAGGGCATGCTTGACCTCTTCCTGCAATTGGCGCCAGAACGGCTGCAGCGATTGCACACCGCGGCTCGTCAAAATGAAACCGATGGTCTGGTGCGCGGGGCGCGCGAGATGCGCAAGGCTGCCGAACGCATCGCTGCAGTTTCCATAGCGGAATGCGCTAGCGAGATTGAGGCCGCGACGGAACTGCTCGCGACTGCGGACCTTGCCAGGCTGGTCGACCGGCTCGAGGCCGAAGTTCAGCGACTGAACGGACACAAGCATCCGGTCAACAGCCTGGCCGCGCGTTAATCGGCGGTTTGCCGGATCAGATCCCACGTACCCATCACATCTTCACGAGTCGTCCCGATGTTGCCAATTGCGAAACGCAAGACGAACTTTCCGTTCAACACGGTGTGCGAGAGGAATGCTTTGCCGCTCTTGTTGACTGATTCCAGTAATTTCTGATTGTCTTCATCGCCGCTTTTCAGGCGGAAGCACACAAGCGAGAACGGCACGGGCGCGCAGACTTCGAAACGGGGATCGGCACAAACGGCCCGCGCCAGTTCCTGAGCATAGGCGATGTGGTTGCGCAGTATTGCAATCACACCTTCACGCCCGTAGTGACGCATGACGAACCAAAGCTTGAGCCCGCGGAAGCGGCGGCCGAGCGGCACGCCGTAATCCATCAGATTCACGACGTTGCTGTCATGCGCGGTGCGCAGGTATTCGGGGACGAGGGAGAACGCGCGGCATAGAATATCCGGCCGGGCAGTAAAGAGCACACTGCAATCGGAGGGCGTCAAGAGCCACTTGTGCGGGTTCACTACGAGCGAATCGGCGTGCTCGACTCCCTCGAAAAGGTGACGGTGTTCGGGCAGAATCGCGGCGGGCCCGCCGTAGGCTGCATCGACGTGTAGCCAGAGGCCGTAGTGCCGTGCAATCTCTCCTATGGCGGCCACCGGATCGATGGAAGAGGTCGAAGTGGTTCCAGTGGATGCAACCACGCAGAATGGCTTTTTGCCCGCTGCGATATCGGCTTCGATCATTTCGCGGAAGGCATCAGGGCGCATGCGGAATTCGGCATCGACGGGAACCTTGCGTACGTTTTGCTGTCCGATGCCGAGTGCGATCGAACTCTTCTCGACGGACGAATGGGCATGTTCGGAGGTGTAGATGGTCAGATTGCCGGTAGCGCCAGCGGTACGCGCTTCGGGTTGGGCAAGTTCACGCGCTGCGGCGATGGCATGCATCACGTTGATGGAAGCGGTGTCGTGAATGACGCCGAACCAGTTGTCGGGTAATCCCATCCACTGGCGCAGCCAGCCGAGGGTGACTTGTTCCAGTTCTGTCGCGGCGGGACAGGACTTCCAGACCATCCCGTTCGCGTTGAGCGCAGCCGTGAGCAACTCCCCAAGAATTCCCGGAGGCGATGCCGAGTTGGCGAAATAAGCGAAGAAATCCGGATGGTTCCAGTGCGTGACTGCGGGCACGATCAGATTTCGGAAATCGGCCAGGATGTCGTCGAAAGGCTCGCCGGTCTCGGGACCGCTTTGCGGCAATTTCGCCACCAGTGCGCCGGGGACCATGTCAGGCAGCACCGGGTAGCTGCGCGTATCCGCAAGGTAGTCTGCAATCCAATCGATGACCTCATGCCCTGACTTCCGGAATTCTTCGGGACTCATTCTTTCGTAATCTCCTGTTTCACCAGCACTGCTCCGGACTGTTTCAATTTGGCAATTGCTTCCGGAGTTAACTTCCAGTGTCGGTCAAAGCGGCCTTCAAGCACCACATTCTCGAGCGAGCCCTTAAACAAAATGAAATCGCCGAAGCTTTGAAGCAGGCGCGGTTTGATCGAGACGTAGCGCAAATCCATGCGACTGGTATATTCGCCGCCGGTCCACCAGGGAAGTCCCGAATTGACGACGACATAGCGTCCATCTATCGGATAGACGAAAACGAGGCCGAAATCCGCGGCGCCGGCATTCAGTTCCATCGGTAACCGGTTCGCGAGCTTCGCGATGGCGGCGTTGGTTTCCTTGGTCCCGAAAAGTACGAGATTTGAGTTGGCGATGTCTTGCGGTTTTAAATCCTTGTCGGCCAGCACGCGAAAGTGCAGCAGCAGCGGAAGCGCGGGGCTGGACCAGCTGGAAGCCTGGACGGCGACTTCGCGGCGGCGCGCCAGTTCTTCCTTTACAGGCTGATCTTTCCCGCCGTAAACATAGACGTGTCGTGAGACAAACGCGTTCGCAATCGGACCTTCCAGGTCGGGACGCTTCTCGTCAGGCGTGGGTTTGTAGAGGCCCTGCTGCCAGGTTTTTCCTGATCGCACAAACGACACAACGGGCGTGGCGTTCCGAATTCTCAGGGCGGCGCCGTCAAGGGTGACAGTGAGTGGTTGGCCGCTGGTAAAACCCGGGTGTCCAGCGAGCGTCAAGGTGAATCCGTCGAGGTTGTTTGTCTGCACGGTGATCTGGTTTTTTCCAGTGAAGCGCGTCTGAATGGACGCGGGCGTGCCTGCTGTAAAGCCATCGAGGCGGACCCAGTAGGCGCTGTTGTATTCGAGTCGCTCGGTGATGAAGCGCACGCGCTCCGGAAAGCGGTTCCGTTTGAATTTGGCGAACCAATCGAAGATGGCCCCGTTTTTGTAGGCCAGATCCCAGGAGTTGTGGCGAACTTTCGGGTATTCGCTGTACTCGGATTGCGCTCCAAGTTCGAGCAGAGTTTTGTGCCAACGGCGCGAGACTTCAACCGGCACACTGGGGTCGGCGTCGCCGTGAAACAGATGCACGGGAAGGTTCAAGGCATTGGGCGCGAGTTCTTCAAGACCGCGCGGCACGGAAGGGCAGATAGGCGCAATGGCGGCCCATATATCCGGGCGCGTCAGGCCGAGCCAAAGCGTGCCGCCGCCGCCCATCGACAAACCTGTGAGATAGACGCGGTCCTCGTCGATGTGAAAGCGTTTCTTCACGTCTTCGAGAACGGCGTAGACATCTTTTTCAGGGACGCCCTGGTAACCCATGGTGCCGCGCGCCAGGGGTGACGCGACGATGAAATCCACAGTTCTCAAGGTGGGGAAGTAGCGCGTGGCCTCCAGGTCCGATTCGCCTGTCAGGTTGCCCATACCGAAGACACGGCGCAGGTTGAGCCGATGATTCGAGAACGCGCCATGCAGGCTGATCACCAACGGATAAGCCTTTTTGGGATCGTAATTCCTGGGTATATAGAGCCCGTAGGGTTGGTCCGAATCATCAACAGAAGAGAAGAACGTACTCACCTGTGGGCCTGGTGAATAGGTCTGCGCCGGAACTATGCCGGCAATCAGAAGTGCGAGAAGGGCAGCGCGAAGCATGGTACTGCGCATGACTTTCTTATACAATGTTTGGGTCTATTGGTACTAATTTATGGAAAACAACTCGAAAGTCTCTCGTCGGGCCTTTGCTGCAGGATCTGCGGCGACGTCCTTCATGATCATCAAGCCGGAGTTGGTGCGTGGCGCCGGCAAAGAAAAATTGAAAGCCGGATTGATCGGCTGCGGCGGGCGTGGCACGCAAGCCGTCGAAAACATGTTGACCGGCGATCCGAACGTTGAGTTGGTTGCCATGGGAGACATCTTCGAAGATCGCCTGGAAGGTTCGCTCCGAAACAACAAAGCCAAGAAAATCGGCGACCGCGTAAAAGTTGATCCGGACAAGCGCTTTATCGGATTCGACGCCTACAAGAAGGTGATCGCATCCGATGTCGATATCATCATGCTGGCGACGCCTCCCGGCTATCGTCCGGAGCATTTCGAAGCCGCGGTGAACGCCAAGAAGCACGTCTTCTGCGAAAAGCCATTCGGTACCGATCCGGTGGGCGTGCGTCGCATTATGGCGGCCGTGAAGAAATCGGAAGAACTCAAGCTCACTGTGGTTTCGGGTGCGCAGCGCCGTTTTGCGAAGGATTATCAGGAGACGGTCAAGAAGATTCAGGACGGCGCGATCGGTGACGTCAGCGCACTTTACGCGAACTGGATCGGCACGCCGGTAATTCAGCAGAAGGCGCGCGACCCGAAGTGGGGTGACATGACCTGGCAGCATCGCGCCTGGTACTCGTTCGTGTGGATCTGCGGCGATCAGATTGTCGAACAGCATCTTCACAACATCGACGTCTGCAACTGGGTCATGGGCACGCACCCGACGAAGGTGGTTGCTTCGGGCGGCGCGATCTGGCGTCCGCGTACGGAAATCTACGGCAACATCTACGACCATATCGTTTCGGATTTCGTGTATCCGAACGGCGCGCACATGTCGAGCCACACACGACAGTTCCCGAACAAGCCGGACTACAAACCCTACGGAAATGTGAGCGAGTTGATTGTGGGCACGAAGGGTCGCAGCAACGCGCATGACATGGGCAGCGGCACGAAGCAGGATGTCCGCACGGCGTTTAGCTGACCAGATGCAAAATCCGTATGTCCGCGAACACATCGCGATGCTCGCCAGCATCCGCGGCGACGGCCCGTACATCAATCACGGCATGGCTGTCGCGGAAAGCACAATGACCTGCATTATGGCGCGCGAATCGGCGTACACGGGTCTGGAAGTTACCTGGGACATGATCATGAATTCGAAGCTGGACCTGCAGCCGAAGGCGTTCGATTACGACATGAAGCTGGACGTGCCGGCACTGCCAGTGCCCGGCGAATACAAGTTCAGCTAGGCAATTGTTTGGAGCCGCGACTGCAGGCCGGCGCTTGCAGTCGCGGTAGTACAAGGAGTTCTGCCATGTCTGAGATCACTCGAAGATCCGTTCTATCAGGCGGAGCAACCGCCTTCACGATCATTCGCCCCGAACTGGTGCGCGGCGCCGGTAAGGAGAAGCTGAAGGCCGGACTCGTCGGTTGTGGCGGGCGCGGCACGCAGGCTGCCCAGCAGTTTCTGCAGGGGAGCGAAAACGTCGAACTTGTCGCGATGGCGGACGTGTTCGAAGACAAGCTCGAAGCCTCGGTTGGAAAACTGAAGCAGACACCGGTGCAGGACAAGGTGAAAGTCGCTCCGGATCATCGCTTCACAGGATTCGACGCGTTCAAAAAGCTGATCAAGTCCGATGTTGATATCGTGATGTTGACCACGCCACCGGGTTACCGGCCGGAGCATTTCGAGGCTGCGGTGAATGCGGGTAAGCATGTATTTACGGAGAAGCCAATAGCCACCGATCCGGTGGGTGTGCGGCGTTTTCTGGCGGCGTGCGAGAAAGCCAAGCAGAAAAAGCTCACCGTGGTTTCGGGGGCGCAACGCCGCTCACAGAAGGAATACCTGGAGACGATTGACAAGGTGCGCAACGGCGCCATCGGCGACATTACTGCGCTGTATGCCAGCTATCTGAGCGGACCTGTGATGCACGCCAAAGCGCGCGACCCAAAGTGGGGCGACATGACCTGGCAACATCGCAACTGGTACTCGTTCCTGTGGATCTGCGGCGATCAGATTGTGGAGCAGCACTATCACAATATCGACACGATGAACTGGTTCATGGGCACGCATCCCGTGAAAGTGGTTGCGTCGGGCGGCGCGATCTGGCGTCCGCGCACGGAGCTTTACGGCAATATCTACGACCACATGAACTCGGATTTCGTGTATCCGAACGGTGTGCGGCTATCGAGCGCCTGCCGTCAATATCCGCCTGGCTTGTATCGCCGCGTGTGGGACGAGATCGTCTGCACAAAGGGCAAGACGAATGGCATGGACCTTGGCACGAAGGGTGAGAATCCCTATGTCCAGGAGCACATCAACCTGGTGAAGAGTATTCGCGGCGAGATGCCGTATATCAACGACGGGTTTGCTGTGGCAGAGAGCACGATGACGTGCATCATGGCGCGCGAATCGGCCTATTCCGGGCTGGAAATCACGTGGGACATGATCATGAACTCGAAGCAGGATCTGCAGCCGAAGGCGTTTGATTACGACATGAAGATGGACATGCCGCCGCTGCCGGTGCCGGGCGAGTACAAGTTCGTTTAATGGGGCTACAACTTCTGCATATCTGGCGAGGCCGCCGTTATGCTTGTCTCGGGCGCGTATCTCAAGGAGGAGACGACATGCAGACATCAATGGTACATGTCAGGATTGAAGGGAGGATCAAGGCCCAAGCCAGCAAGACCCTGGCCGCGATGGGATTTCCGTCTCCGACCATTGAGCCGGACTGGCTGCTGATTTACCAGACTGACGGTGATGATATCTATCTTGCACGCACCGGAACGCACTCAGACCTGTTTGACTGATCGGTAGCGAACCTCTAAGTAGTGTCTGATTTATTAATGCGTACGAATAGCGTATACTTTGGCTTTGGTATGGCCGCCGTTAAACCTACTCCTGTTGCTGTAAATAATGCGGGCGATCCCTCCGACTCGGAGGCGGGCCTCGCGCAGAAATCTCTCTATTTCATGGCGATGATGCGGGAAGTCGAAGACCGCGTCGAACGGAAACTATACCGCCAGGGGAAGGTGGTCGGGGGGGTGTACGCCGGCCGCGGCCAGGAGGCGATTTGTGTTGGCGCCGGCCTCGCTGCCCAGCCGGACGACGTGCTGTTTCCCTGTCATCGCGATCTGGCGCTATATTTCATTCGCGGCATCGAACCAAGGCGCGTATTTGCACAGTACATGGGCCGTGTCGGCGGGTTAACCCGCGGCAGGGACGGCAACATGCATATGGGCGACATGAAGCTGCGGATCGTCGCGATTATCAGTGCGATGGCTGCTTCGGTCCCTGTGGCTTGCGGTGCGGCGATGGCCCTGCGCTATCGCGGTACGAAGAACGTTTCGCTGTGCTTTTTCGGCGACGGAGCGACCAGTCGCGGCGACTGGCACGAAGGCCTCAATATGGCCTCTGTGCTGAAAGCTCCGGTGGTCTATATCTGCAATAACAACGGTTACGCTTACTCCACACCGAACAGCAAGGAAATCGCTTGCGCGAATGTGGCTGATCGGGCAGCGGCTTACAACATGCCCGGTGAAATCGTGGATGGCAACGATGTATTCGCGGTGAATGCCGCCACGCACCGAGCCATCGCGCGCGCCCGTGCCGGGGACGGACCCTCGCTGATCGAGTGCAAAACGTTTCGCATGACCGGACACTCGGCACACGATCCCGCGGACTATGTGCCCAAACATCTCTTCAACGATTGGGCGGCAAAGGATCCGATTAAGCTGATTGAAAAGCGAATTCTGAACGATGGCTGGGGAACCCAGGAGGACATCGACGCCACACACGCCCGCATCCGCAAGGAAGTCGATGAGGCGATCGAGTGGGCGGAGAATAGTCCATTTCCCGATCCCGCGGAACTTTGCGAAGACGTCTATGAGCGGGCAGGGAACTAACATGGCCACCACTTATCTCGAGGCGATTCGCGAAGGCATCTGGGAAGAGATGGAGCGCGACCCCGACGTTTTCGTCATGGGCGAGGACATCGGAGTTTACGGCGGCGCCTTCAAGGTGACCAAGGGAATGCTCGACCACTTTGGCGAGCAGCGGGTGGTCGATACCCCAATCTCGGAATCCGCGATCGTCGGTGCGGCGATCGGCGCGGGATTGATGGGCTTGCGGCCCGTGGCCGAAATGCAGTTCTCGGATTTCATTTCCTGCGGTTTCGATCAGATTGTGAACTTCGCGGCCAAGTGCCGTTACCGCTGGGGCGCGGCGGTGCCGATTGTTGTGCGCGCGCCATCGGGCGGTGGTATACACGGCGGCCCGTATCATTCCCAGAATCCGGAAGCATGGTTCGTGCACACGCCTGGGCTCAAGGTGATTGCACCGGCTACGGCCTACGATGCGAAAGGCCTGATCAAGGCGGCGATCCGCGATAACGATCCGGTAATTTTCTTCGAGCACAAGGCGCTGTATCGCCGTATCAAAGAGGACTTGCCAGAGGGCGACTACACCGTGCCGATCGGCAAAGCGCGCGTCTTCCGAGAAGGCAAGGACATGACCATCGTGACTTATGGTGCGATGGTTTACGTGGCCGATGAAGCGGCTGAGAAACTGGCGGCAGAAGGTGTCTCGGTAGAGGTTATCGATCTGCGCACGCTGCTTCCGATCGATGAAGCGACGGTCCTCGAGAGCGTCAAGAAGACATCGAAGGTGATTCTGCTGCATGAAGCCTCGCTGACCGGCGGTATCGGCGGCGAACTCGCGGCGCGCATCACAGAGAAGGCTTTTGAGTATCTGGATGGTCCGGTGCTGCGCATTGCCGCGCCTGATACTCCGGTGCCGTTCAGTCCGCCACTCGAGGAAGCGTTTCTTCCTAATGTGGAGGACGTGCTGGTGAAGGCTCGCTGGTTGGCGAAGTACTGAGACTCGATTAGCCGCCGATGCACGCAGATAAACACTGCTTGTGTTCCGCTAGCGCGCGACCAGGAGTCCGGTTGGTTCGTCGCGGTAGATCACTTTCAACTGAAGTGACTGCAGCAGATTTGTGTCGGTTGGCAGCAGCACGCGGAAATCGGCTACACCTTTCTCCGCGTCTGGTTCCACTTCGTCCCAGTCGCGCCAGCGATTTTTTCTGCGGTAGAAATTGAGTCCTTGATATAGGGTGGAAGCGGCTCGGATTCGTATATGCGCGTGGTGCGGTTGGGCTTGGCGGATGCTGTTGGCTATGCGCACGAGCGCTGCATCGCTTGACCATTCGCGGTAGTGGCGCGGGTTCCATTGATAGACGTATTGCACGACGCACAGCAGCGCCAGCACGAGCGCAGGGATGTGCAGTAGTGGCCAACGCTTCACTAGTGCCATGGCGAGTAGTGTCACCAGCGGTACCCAGTAAATGCCGGTCCGTCCCAGAGGATAGGGAACACCTGCGATGTGATGCGCGGCCATGAGCCCTGTCAGCGTGAGTAGCGCCGTGCCGCCGGCCAGCACCAAGAATTGATCGATTTCTTTAAGAGCAGAAAAGCGCACAGCCGGTCGCGTAAGGACCGCTGTCCAAAGGAATGAACTGGCCAGGAACCACTCCAAGGTTTGGCGCAGGGACTGGCTGCCGTAGTAGAAATTATCTGGCTTGGCTTTCGACAGCGGCAAAACCAGAATCAGAAATGCGATGACAACCAGCGGCACGAATAATTGCTCGATCAACTCCATCGGCTTGCGTCCCTCGCTGAGCGCGATTGCGGAGAACACGGCGACCAACGCCAGCGATGGAAACACGAACGCAAGATTAGCGCTAACCGATAGCGCGAGTGCGATGGCGATTCGGTAGAGCGCCGTGGGCCTCGTGAACATCCAGTACAGCGCGAGCATCCAAAACGCCAGCGCCAGGCTGTAACCGCGCGCGAGTGAGAGGTAGTCGAGCACGAATGGGTTGGTCGCGAGCAGTGCGACCGAGGCCAGGAACAGCAGTCCGGTTCCGAAGAGACGGCGAGAAAGCTTGTACGCGATGAACAGATAGAGCGCGCCGAAGAGCAGGCTGGGCACGCGCAAAGAGAACTCGGACGTGCCGAACCAGCGTACGGTGAAGCGGCATAGATAATTGTGCAGCACGTGGTGATTGGCATCGTAGCTGCCGAAGAATTTCTCCAGCGAGTCCGCGATGAAGTCGTTGTAGCTCATCGCTTCGTCAGTGGTGACGGGCACACTCCTGGCTTTCCACACGTTGAACGCCAACACGGCGAGCAAGAGCAAGCTGTGCGAGCCTAGTCGAGACGATAGAGGCGCGTGCCATTTCTCTCCGCAATTTCCGTGATGCCCCACGCTTCAGTGTGCTGCGTATATTCCTTGGCTAATGGTTCCAGCGTCCTTGATCAGGATGTAGTGAATTCCGCGGGCTTTCAGCGCCTGAATAGCGGCTCTGCGCAAATCCTGACGGCGCGCGCGAGACGGCCAGTTCGGGTTCTGCCGCAAACGGCTTCCAGACGCCATTCGCGTCGAGCCCTTCCAGCTTTAGTTTGATTGGCTGCCCGTCGGTCGCCTCCAAAGTTGTCATGTCAACTTCTTCGAGCGTGCCGAAATCCACTTCGAATGTCATCTCAGGATACAGCGGCTCGCGACTGTTCCAGCGCGTCACGTAGCTGTCATCGAGGGCAAGGTTCGCTTCCCATGGATTCGAACTTGCCGTGGGTCGCCAGGCCGCAGTGCGCGGCAACTCACGAGCGCGAAGCCACACGCGGAATTCGCTGATGCTCCATTCTGCGAGGTCGCGAGGCGCAGTCTGGCGCACGCGGATAGCGCGCAAGCGTTGCGCGGGGAAACGGAATCGAAACTCGCGGCGGGGTTGCTGCTGCAACGATTCGATCGGCGTCTGCAGAATCTCCTGCAGCGTGCGGCCGAGGGCCGATTGAAATCCGACGATCACGCGTCGGCTGGTGTAAGCCTGCGGAATTGGTTCCGCCGAGAGTGCAATGGCGTCGGGTGGAAGAGTGCTTTCCAGCATGCTGGCCGATGTCCAGTCCGGCAGCTTGCGCACAAAGTAACTTTCTTCGGAGACCAGTCGCAGCGCGGCGCGATGCGGGGTCTGGCGGAGTCTCCAGGCGGTTGGGTCGGCGTAGATCGGAACTACCTGATACCAGCAGGTGATCAGGTGAAAAAGCAGGACGGTCGGCAACATGCCGCGCGAGCCTTCGAGTGCGAATGCGAGCGCCATGCCCAGAAACGGGACGCTGGGAATCAGAAAACGTCCGCCGTAATTGCCTAAATAGCCGGGCAGGAAAATTGCGGCGGCGAGCAGCGCGCGGCGTCCGATTTGGTAACGCAACGAGAGGAGAGCGAGCGGTGCAAGCAGGAAACTCGGGCCCAACAGGCCTTCGGAGAGCCGTCCGGAAAGCGCAGCATCGAGCAAACCCCTCCAACGGCTCTCGCCGTCGTTAAACCGGCTGAGCACGTCGCGGTATTCGCGCTCAAATGTGATCGTGACGTAAGGGTTGGGGAAGATCGAGTTGTAAAACGGCGAGAGTGGATTGCCTGCGAAAATCCAGTTTTTGATCAGCCACGGGGCGATCAGCATTGCGCCGACACCTGCCACGATCGCCGCGCCGCGCCACCAGGCTTGCTTGGTGCGGAACATTCGCCAGGCCACGAAGCAAACGGCGTAGATCGTCATGAATCCGCCGGTATATTTGAGGGCGAAGCAGAAGCCCGCGAGCAGTCCAATGAGCGGCAGGAGTGCGCGCTCCCTGCTCTCATCCCAAAGCTGCAGCAAATAGAAAACAGCAAAGGCCGTCGTGGCTAGTGCGACGTCATTGTATGCGCTGATTCCATCGATGCCGATTACGGGCGTGGCGAAGGCGAGCAGGGCAGCGAATACTCCGGCGCGCGGATGTCCGAAGCGCCGTCCGAAACACAGCAGCAGCAACGGGAGCGTCAGCAGGAACCCGAAATGAACCAGCGCTGCCGCGGAGTGCCGGCCCACGCTGAACGCCAGCAGAAAAAGCATTTCGAGCCCGCCCGGCATGTTCGCGTACATGTTCGTTGGGATGGCGACGAGGCCCTTCTGGCGCAAGTACTCGGAGACGATTTCGAGATGGTAGCCGGAACCGTCCGGGCTCACTTCCGGAGCGAGTGCGTTGAAGAAATAGTGAATGCCGTAAACGGCCAAACGCGACGCTGAAAAGCAGCAGCCACACACGCGAAAGTTTCGGAAGTGCTTCGAGCGGCTTGGCTCCGCGCCATGCCCAGACTCCAGCGGCGACCAGCGCCAACGCGAGGACCTGCAGCACGCCACGCCGGAACAGGTGCAACGTGCCGAGCAGAAACAATAGCAGGCTTAACGAGGCGGATCCTGCGAGAAAAGCGAAGACCTGGTGTTCCGTTTTGCGGAGCCGGATGGAGAATAGTCGGAAGAGCGTCAACCCGAGTCCCACGCTGGAACAGAGCGTGAGCAGCGCACCGTAGAGTATCGGGAGGACGGCCGTCATCTGCTGGCGACGGGCCTAAGCGCCGACCACGCGCGTAAAGCGTGACAACTCTTTGTGTGTGCTCTCGTTCGGGACTGAACAGCCCGGTGCGAGCAGAAATTTCTTACCTGCGGCAGCCTGCGCGGCAGTCCACTGAGACTTGATCTCAGCCTCTGTCAGCTTGCGGTAATTCACCTCGTCGACGCCGCCCATCAGGACCGAGGAAAACTCATTGCGTGCAGTGGCGAGCGGAATGCCAGTCACGTGCATGGAATAGTTTATGATGGCAGCGGGAAAGTCGCGAAAGATGTCGAGATAGCCGCTGTCAACGTGCAGGTGCAGGATGTTCAACTTCGCTGTTGACACAGCCTGCAGAAGCTTACGGTCGAAAGGCGCGCTGAATTTCAGATAATCTTCACGCGAGATGCTTTTTGCGTTTGCGTTGGCGACGGAGAGGAATATGCCTGCCGCGCCTTTGGCGAGCGCGAGTTTCGCGTGATTGATTTCCGAAGTGGTTATAGCGTCGAGGGCAGCCATCAGGGCAGTCGGATTTTCTTTCAGCAAGCGCAGCACTTCGTCTCTCGAAGAGAGTCTTTCCGCGACGGTCCAGGCGTTGAAGAGTGTTTCGACGAAGTACTTTTTTCCGCCGAGTCCGTCGCGAACTAATTCGAGCGCGCGGATCTGCTGCGGGAATGGATTCGCCACGGGCATGAGTTCGTACCACTGGCCCATTGGGCTCGGATAGGGGAAGTCACTCATGACTTTGACGAGGTCTGTCCGGTAGGTCCGCTGGAAGTTCAGCGTGGCTTTGGCGTGAGCTTCGGGCGTGTGCAGGCCGAAGTGGTGCCAGAAGCTGAAGGGGGGACGGTCAACTTCGTTGCCCTGGAGTACGCGGTCGATTCTTTCGATTGGCGCTAATTTGGGCTGGCCCCAGAGAGCTAACGAAGCGGTTGTTGTAGCGAGAAACTGTCTGCGCAGCATGTTGATCTCCGTGCGGTGCTCTTACGAAGATACAACTTATTGAAGTGGAAGGGCCGCCAACGCGGCGGCCCGGTGAGAATCAGGCGGTCGGGGCAGCGCCCGGCTCTGCGCTCACTTCCGCGGGGTCGGACAATCTCCTGGGATCAAACAGGTGTTGAGGCCGGAAGTCTTTACGTGACCAGCGCGATTCCGGGTCGAACTGCACTCCCAGAAAATACCCGATATCGCGATACACGCAATAGCGGATGCGGCCCTGTAGTTCGCCGCGGCCATGGCTAATTCGCACAGTGGCGTGCAATGGGATGGGATCGTCCAACTGTAAGCATGCTCCTTCGAGAGAAATGTCTTCCAGATTGGCAACGGTCTTCCGATCTCTGCCGCCGGTATCCTGCCATTCAACATCGACGAGATCCGCGCAAAGCATTCGAGGTTCAAGCCTCCGATTATGCATACAGGACTTCTATCGTCATGAAAAAACAAAAGGATTAGCGGATAGAGGCACATGAATTTTGCCTTACTACTCCGCCCCAAACCTTAGGCCTGAGGCCTATGCCGAAGTACTACTACCTTTCAGATCCGATTGAAAACCTGAATGACTTTGGTGAGCGATTTATACTGACGGATCATCGGGATCATTTTGAGCTCGCGTGCGTCGATTTCGAGTGCGCGCTTGAGCACTTCCGCCTCTTTTTCCCTGGGCACCACGGTCACGCCGTCCTCGCCCGCGATAATGATATCGCCCGGGCGCACGGTAACCCCGGCGCACTTCACCGGCAGGTTGTTGCCAACGCTCGCCCAGCGTCCGACGCTGCTCGAAGGAATCACGCTGCTGGAATAAAGCGGGAGTCCGAGAGCCCGCACCTCTGCAATGTCGCGTGCGCCACCGTCAACGATCACACCTGCCATGCCGCGGGCCTTTGCCGTTCTGCTCATCAGGCCGCCGATGCCAGCCACATCGAGGCCATTTTCGACCACGATGACGCCGACCTCGCCGGGCTTGGAATTGTCGATCATCTCAACCGAGTGTTTCGCGCTAAGCGCCGGAGTAGCTTTATCTGGTGAGGTGGCGCGCAGGATCGCCGTCACGGCCCGGCCTACGATTTTGCCCGCGACGCGGGGACGCATCTCATGCGACATGAAACCACGTTGGCCGACGATCTGATCGACAGCATCGGCCGCGGAAGACTCGGTTGTTTTCTGAAAACCGGCCACAACGGGATCGGTTGAAGGTGTCTGCTTGGGAGCCGCCTGATAGCCAACGGCGAAGACGGCTGCCGTTAGTGCTACGAAGGGTAGAACGATTTTGTTGATTTTCATAGGAGATAAGTCCATTCGACGATCATTCTATAACTACTGGCGACTGCGGTATATTCGGGATTACCTATGAAGATCACTTCGAAGTCAGCGTGCCGTGTCGATATGGCTGGCGGTACCCTCGACATCTGGCCGTTGTACCTCTACCACGCAGATCCTGTCACGGTGAATTTCGCGGTGGATCGTTACACCTCGTGCGACCTTACTACGCGCAGTGACAAGAGGATTGTACTGCGTTCGCGCGACATGAAAAGCGATGAGAGCTTTCCTTCGCTCGATGCGCTGCTGACGACGAAGAAATACAAACTGCCGCTGGCCGCATTCCTGTTACGCTTCTTCCGTCCGCAGGTCGGGCTCGAACTGGAGACGCATTCGGAAGCGCCTGCGGGGGCGGGCATCGCGGGTTCGTCGTCGCTGATGATCACGACCGCGAGCGCACTCAACAAGCTCACGGGCGCGGGCTACAGCATCGAAAAAATCCGCGAAATCTGCCAGAACATCGAAGCTCAGATCATCCGCGTGCCGACCGGCTGCCAGGATTATTATCCGGCTATGTACGGCGGAGTGAGCGCGATTGAGACCGGACCCGCGGGCATCGTGCGCAAAGAGATTCCCGTAGATCTGGCGGACTTCAATGAACGTATCGTGCTGGCCTACACCGGCGAGTCGCGCAATTCAGGCATTAATAATTGGGAAGTGATGAAGGCGCACATCGACGGCTACAAGGCCGTGCACCGCAACTTCGACAAGATCGCGTTGATCGCGAACGGAATGCGCAAGGCCGTGGAAAAGGGCGATTGGAAAGACACTGGACGCCTGCTGCGCGCGGAATGGTCGCACCGCAAAACGAACGTCCCCGGAATCACGACGCCGCTGATCGACAAGCTGATTGAAGTGACCAGCAAGGCCGGCGCAATGGGCGCGAAAGCTTGCGGCGCGGGTGGCGGTGGCTGCGTCTTTTTCCTTGTGGATCGTGGTGCGAAGAGGAAAGTGCAATCCATCATTGCGGCCGAAGGCGCGGAAGTTCTGGACGTAAAGGTGGCGCCCCGCGGTGTGCAAGTGAAGGTCATAAGCCAGGATTAGTTTATGGACGACGCGCCGAAAAGCTCGAAGCTCGGCTTAGTCCTGCGCGTGGGCGTATTTGCTTTCCTCGAACTCGTCGGGCTGATGATCTTCGCTCCGCTGCTGATCCCGATCGGTGGATACTTCATCGCGGCTGCGATGAGTACCTTCGCCGCAGCCGCGATCGCTAATGCCATCGCGATGCGCATTTGGGAACGCGGCGAGCTGAAGGACATCGGGCTGGGCTGGAACAAAGCTTCGCGCTACAACCTCGCGATTGGTGCGGCTGCGGGAATCGGGACCGCCCTGCTGGTGCTTGTTCCGCCGGTACTCGCTCGCTTTGCATACTTTGAGAGCACTCCCAATAAGCCCCTGGATTGGGGTACGTTGCTGTTCGTCTCAATTGTGCTGCTGTTCGGCGCGATCGGGGAAGAGATGCTGTTTAGGGGCTACGGCTTTCAGGTTCTGGTCGGGGAACTCGGGCCTTACGCCACGATTCTCCCGATCAGTGTTGTATTCGGCATGGCGCACGCGAATAATGCCAATTCTACTCTGTGGGGCATTCTCAACACCGTGCTCTGGGGCGTGGTTTTCGGGATTGCCTTCCTGCGTAGCGGCGATCTATGGCTGCCGATCGGCATACACTTCGGCTGGAACTGGACGCTGCCGCTGTTCGGCGTGAACCTCAGCGGATTTACAATGGGGTCGACGGGGTATGTGATGCGCTGGCGAGCAGGTCCACTTTGGAGCGGCGGCGAATACGGACCGGAAGCGGGAATTCTGACGACAATTGTGTTGATCCCGCTGTTCTGGTTTCTGTGGAAAGCCCCGATACGCCACCAAAGAGCCTGGCTGCTGCGTCATATCGAAGAGGAGGAAGCATGATTCGAAGCGCCCTTCCTGTTTTCCTGGTAGCGCTGCTGTGCACTCCTATCTGCCCGGCCGCGAAAGTAACTCCTGAACAACGCATTGAAATCATGCGTGGGATGACGGCCGAGTACGCCACCATGAAGGTTCCCCTGCCGCGCTCCAAGAAACCCCTGGCCGTCCAAACTGACGGTGCGTGGGATCAGAAATACTGGACCGAGCAGGGCAAAGAAAACGGTCCGGCGGCGCGCGTCGGGGATCTCGTGCAGGTCACAAAGGTCGAAATCGAAAACGAGAAGCTGATTTTCGAGATCAATGGCGGATTTAACGGCGGGCGCAAGTGGTACGAACGCATGGAAGTTGGTGTTGGGAACAATACGTCACCTATTGGCAGAGGCGATAGTAACGCCCCAGGCGGAACAGCAGTCGTGCTGTTGCTTGGCACCGCGCCAATGCCGACGTCGGCGGAAATTAAAAAAATGCTCGCGCCTGTAATGGATTTTGAACGGCGCAGTTCCACTGAGAACTACATCGACAGCCTGCCTGAGCCGATCAAAGCCGCCATACGCGACAAGCGTGCGATTGAAGGAATGGATCGTGAGCAGGTGATTATGGCGCTGGGCAAGCCCATAAGCAAGATTCGCGAGACCAAGGACGGCGTCGATCTGGAAGATTGGGTATACGGCAGGCCGCCCGGAAAAATTTCGTTTGTCACATTCAACGGCAATAAGGTCGTTGGCATAAAGGACACCTACGCGGGGCTAGGCGGCAGCACGGCGCCCCCGCTTACACCACGGTAAGCCAGCTTATTTCGTCCCCAGGTGCAGGGCCACGACACCGCCGGTCATCCGTTCAAATTCCACTTTTGAAAAGCCGGCCTCGGACATTTTTTGTGCGAGGCCTTCGGCGTCGGGAAATTTGCGGACGGATTCAGGTAGGTATTGATAGGCGTCGCGCGAGCCGGAGATCGTGCCCCCGATGAGGGGTAGTATTTTGCGCGAATAGAAACCGTAGAATGCGGCGAAGGCGGGGTTGGTTGGTTGCGAGAATTCCAGAATTGCTGCTACCCCGCCCGGTCGAAGTACACGCCCGAGTTCCTCGAGTCCGCGCTGGTAGTTCGCCAGATTTCGGAAGCCGAACGCGGCGGTGACCAGGTCCAGCGAATTATCTGCGAGCGGCAGGCTCAGCGCGTCAGCTTCAAACAGCACTGAAGGAAATTTTCTCTTTGCGATTTTGTCCGCGGCTGCGGTGAGCATCGGATGGCAAAAATCGCTGCCAAGTGCAATGCCTGGATGCGCGGCCTGAATTGCCAATAGCAAGTCGCCGGTGCCGCAGCACATGTCCATTACACGGGCGTCGCGGCGGGTGAGAATGTGGCGCAAACGCCGCACGGTACGCCAGCGCCAGTAACGGTCGACCTGAAATGAAAGCAGGTGGTTCAGCAGGTCATAGCGTCCGGCCACCTGCGAGAACATTCCACGAACCCAGCGCGCAGCCTGCTCTTCGCTTTCCGCGCCTGGCGGCGTTGAGCCCTGGCCTTCATTCAAGCCCATGCAAGCGCTGCTTTCACCGCCGAGAAAACAGACTCATCATCAATGTCGGAGCTGATCCGCGTCTTGCCGATTTTTTCAGGCAGCACGAAATGAACTCTGCCCTTGATGGTTTTCTTGTCGCTGCGCAAGCGGGCCACGAGCGACTCCGGTGTGATGCCTGCGAGCGACGGAATCGGGCCGTACTTCTTGACAGTGCAGACGATGTTGTAGGCCACCTCGGGGTGGATGCAGTTCACCAGCAATGCCAGGTGTACGGCGGCGACCATGCCGAAAGCAACCGCTTCTCCATGAAGAAATTGTTTGTAGGCAGTTTCGGCTTCGAGCGCATGGCCGTAGGTGTGGCCGAAATTCAGAATGCGGCGAACATTGCCCTCTTTTTCGTCGGCGGAAACGACCTCGGCCTTGATGCGCACACTCTCGCTGATCAGTTCTTCGACCACTTCCGGTTTTCTGGCCAGCACATCCTCGTGGCGATTCGCCAGCAGATTGAAGAGCTTCTCGCTGCGAATGACGCCACATTTGATGACTTCGTGAAGACCCGCGCGATATTCGCGTTCGGGCAAGGTGCGCAGCACGTCCGGATCGATCAACACGCCAAGTGGCTGATGAAAAGCACCGGCAAGATTCTTGCCGGATACCAGATTCACGCCAGTTTTGCCGCCAATGGAGGCGTCAACCTGCGCCAGCAGAGTCGTGGGCACTTGCAGCACAGGAATACCACGCATGTACAGCGACGCGAGAAAACCACCGAGATCATTGACGATCCCACCACCGAATGCCACCACGATGCTGGTGCGATCCGCGCCGAGCGCTACCATCTGGTCCGCAAGTTCTTCGACAGAAGAGAGCCGCTTGCGTTCCTCGCCTCCCGCGAAGAAAAGTACGTGATGTTCGCGACCCAGCATGGCGCGCTGCAGCACGGGACCGTGCAATTCCCACACATCTTTGGTTGTCACAATAAAAACTTTGCCGGCCGAATCCGGGATGTAATAAGGCGTTTTCGCCAGGATTCCACGTTCTACTTTGGCAAAATATCGGTGATGGGGCGTTTCCACGAAGAAGGACGGCATACAAATTTTGTACCATGAGAAGGTTACGCCGACCTCTGAACACATACGATATGACTTCCTGGTCGTGGGAGCTGGTGTCGCGGGACTGCGGGCAGCCATTGAATTGGCGCCGGCGGGCCGCGTACTGGTTGTCGCGAAAGATAGCCTACGCGAATCCTCCTCCGAGTACGCCCAGGGCGGCATCGCAGCTGCGCTTGCCGAAGACGATGACGTGGCGCTGCATGAACAGGACACGCTAGTTGCAGGCGACGGACTCTGCGATGTGCAGGCTGTAAAGACTCTGGTGCAGGAAGGGCCGGGTGCGATCGAGCAACTCATCGGCTGGGGTGCGGAATTCGATCGCGAGGATGGCAAGCTGTTATTTGCGCGTGAAGGCGCACACTGCCGAAATCGCGTACTGCACGCGCATGGCGATTCGACAGGCTCTGAAATCTCGCGCACGCTATATCACAAGGCAGCCGCGTTCGAGAATGTTGAGTTCCACAGTTTTGCCGCAATCACAGATCTGCTGGTAGATAACGGCGAGGTCGTGGGTGCGGTGGCTTGTGATCGATCGAAACGCGCGGCCATTCACATCCATGCCGGGGCGGTGCTGCTCGCGACTGGGGGCATCGGACGCGTTTACAGCAACACCACAAATCCGGATGTCGCGAGCGGCGATGGTGTCGCGACGGCCTGGCGCGCTGGCGCCGTGATCAGCGACATCGAGTTTGTTCAATTTCACCCGACGGCGCTGCATGTGGAAGGCGCGCCGCGGTTTCTGCTGTCTGAGGCATTGCGCGGAGAAGGCGCTTATCTGCTCAATGCTCAAGGCGAGCGATTCATGGAACGCTACCACCCCTTGAAAGAACTGGCCCCGCGCGATGTTGTGTCGCGTGCGATGGTAGCTGAAATGCGGCTCACCGGGGCCGAGCACATTCTGCTCGATCTTCGTCATCTGCCTTCAGGTTTTGTGGCGCGACGGTTCCCCAGAATTTTTGAGACCTGCAGGCGGTACAACATCGATCTGGAGAAACAACCGGCTCCGGTGCATCCAGCGGCCCACTACGCGATGGGCGGAGTCCGCACAGATCTGATTGGCCGCACCAACCTGCCGCGACTGTTTGCGGCCGGGGAAGTGGCCTGCACTGGCGTACACGGCGCGAATCGTCTGGCAAGCAACTCTCTGCTGGAAGGTGTAGTATTCGGGCGCCGCGCCGGATTGGCGATGCTGGATGCCGGCAGCGCGCGTTTCGGTGATGGCTGCCAGCCTGAAGAAACGCTGTTTCCCTCAATATCAGAGCAGACGTTACGCGAACTGACCTGGCGGGAATGCGGCATCATCCGCTCTGGCACGGGATTGCGTAAGGCTTGCAAGCAGCTCAATGCTGTGGGCCGTGCAGACTCGATGGAAGCCGACCGTTTGCGCCACGAAGTGCGGAATATGCATGTCGTTGCAAATTTGATTGCACGCTGCGCCTTGGCGCGGGAAGAAAGCCGTGGCGGACATTACCGCCAGGACTTCCCCGACAAGTGTCCCGCCTTCCAGAAACACTCCATAATTTCGAAAACACAGGATGAAGTCGACTTTGAATAATATCCCCAGTGGCAAGCGACTGAAGGTCGCGACGCTGACGCCTCCAATCTTCGCGCTGCTGTTTCTGGCATCGCTCGAGATTATGCCAACTAGTCCGTCAACCGCGCTTTGGGCCGCGCCAGCCATTTTGCTCGCAGCGATGCTTATTGCATGGGCTGCCGAGTCCGCGCAGTACTTTATCGCACAGGGCTTCGCACTCGCCATTCTGGCGTGGCTGCAAACGCTGCCGGAGTTTGCGGTGGAAGCAGTGCTGGCCTGGAAACAACAAGTGCCGTTGCTGCTCGCGAATCTAACGGGGGCGCTCCGTCTGCTGACCGGCCTGGGCTGGCCAATGATTTACGCGACGGCGGCTTTCTTCTACAAGCGGAAGAACAAAAGAGCGATGAATCGCATCAAGCTGGAGGATGCGCACTGTGTCGAGGTAATCGGACTGATGGTCCCGCTGTTGTACTTCGTCTTTGTTTGGTGGAAGGCCTCGCTGAATGTTTTCGATGCGTTCGTTCTGATCCTCATCTACGTTGCCTATCTGGCTGTGCTCAGCAGAATGCCACCGGAGGAAGCCGAAAGCATCGATGACATGGAATTGATCCCACGAACGATCGTCAAAACTCGTGCGGGGCTGCGCGGCGCGATCATCATCGGTTTGTTTGTAGCCGGGGGCGCGCTGATCTACTTCACGGCTGAACCGTTCCTGGCAAGTCTGTTGGCCGTATCGGCACTGATCGGTGTTCCTAGCTTTGTGTTTGTGCAATGGGTGGCTCCGTTTGTGTCCGAGTTTCCGGAGAAGGTATCCGCCTTCTATTGGGCGCGCACGATAGACAAGGCCTCGATGGCACTAATGAATATGGTGTCGAGTAACATCAACCAGTGGACGCTGCTGGCTGCTATGTTGCCGATCGTATATTCAATCAGCCGCGGTACTATGTCGAGCATTCCTTTTGACGAGCAACAGGAACTTGAAATCCTGATGACGCTGGGGCAATCGCTGATCGGCATGATCTTCCTTGTCAATATGGAACTGCTTTGGTGGGAAGCGGGCGCGCTGTTCGGACTTTGGTTCATACAGTTCGTGCTTTCTCCGATTACACCAGGACCGGGAATTTTGGGCTTTCTTGCAACGCACATCCATGCCTGGGTGACTTACCTGTACTTTCTATGGGGCGGGGTTGAGGTAATACGGATGTTTGCTGGGAAACGCAGTCCTGAGGCGTTTCGGCTATTCGCAGAAGTGTGGCGTAAGCACGTACTTAGGTCAACAAACACCACCAAGACCGGGCGGACTTAATGCGCGCTATCCTGTAACTATAGGCTAGTCGCGGCCTGAACGCGCCCTGCCAGAAAGATTCTGAAGGAAACACCAATTTGATGCTTCGTAAACTCCTGTACGTTTTGCCGTTGGCGACTGCTTTCGCGCAGTCCCCGGCCCCTAAACCCGCTGCCAAGCCCGCCACCGCCGCCGCGCAGCCGGCAAAGTCCGCCGCACCCGCAGCAAAACCCGCACAGCCCGCTACGGCTGCAAAACCCGCAACGGCGGCAAACCCGCAACGGCTGCCAACCCGGCCGCCGCTGCAGGCGACCCTATCGTTTTAACCGTGGGCACCGAAAGGCTCACGCGCACCCAGTTTGAAGATTTCATCAACGGACTTCCAGAGCAGGTTCGCGCACAGGCGCGTGGCCCGGCCAAGCGTCAATTGGCAGAACAGATTGCTGAGTTGAAGATGATGGCGCAGGAAGCCCGCAAACGAAAGATCGATCAGACGCCTGCGATGAAACAGCAGATCGCGATCCAGATCGATAAGACCCTTGCCGGCGCGCTTTACCAGGATCTGGTTTCTTCCGTGAAGGTAGACGACGCTGCCGTGCGTGCGGCTTTCGAAAAAAACAAGAACCAGTATGAGCAGGTAAAGGCGCGTCATATCCTGATCCGCTTCAAAGGTTCACGTGTGCCGCTGAAGCCTGATCAGAAAGATCTGACCGAAGAGGAAGCGCTGGCCAAGACCCAGGAGATTCGCAAGCAAATTCTGGCGGGTGCGGACTTCGCTGAGTTTGCCAAGGTGCAATCCGACGATACCGGTTCGGGCGCCAACGGCGGCGAACTGGGTGGGGCGTTTTCCCGCGGTCAGATGGTTGGCCCTTTCGACGACGCGGTGTTTTCACTGCCCGTCGGACAGTTGAGCGAGCCAGTCAAAACGCCTTTCGGCTATCACCTGATCAAGGTGGAAGAGCACACTACAAAGAAATTAGAAGAAGTGCGTCCGGAGCTGGAACAGCAGATCAAGCCGGAACAGGCCAAGACTGCGGTGGATGCACTGAAGAAGAATGTCGTCATCAAGCTGGACGATGCTTACTTTGGACCTGCGGGTCCGCCCGCTGGTGCTGAAGGTCCTGGCGCTCCTCCGGTGCCGCCTGCTCCACCTGCTGCCAAACAGTAGCTGAGCTTGGATTGACAGATTTAGAGTTGCGAGCGCCGGGCTCTTTTACGCTCGGCGCGCCGCACACGTCCCTCATCCATGCCGAAATAGTGGGCTACCTCGTGCCATACTGTTTCTTCCAGGAGTGTTTTGAGATGTTGCAGGCTGTGGGCCATGCGCTCATGCGGCCCCTGATATATCGTAATCTTGTCGGGCATTCGGAAGCTGTGGCCTACGCTGCGGTAAGGCAGCGGAACCCCTTGATAAAGACCAAGAATACCGGGTCGTGGCGGTTCCGGCTCGACAACAAAAGCGACGTTCTCGAGACGCCTGCGGAAGCGAGCAGGAATTTTCTTCAAGGCCAGTTCTACGAGCGCATCGAACTCGTGGGGATTCATCGCTTTAGTCACATTGTAGAACGGGATGGCTGGGATGCCGCTCAGTAGCGAAGATTCGGAAAAGCTGCAGCAGAAGGCGGCCGACCTGCAGATCGGCAAAATCCGCCGGCATATCTTCCTTTGTGCTGATCAGACCGTGCCGAAATGCGCCCCGGCCGAGATCACGAATGCCTCCTGGGACTTTTTAAAGAAGCGGCTTGCTGAATTGGGCCTGACACAGGGCGAGTACTGCACCTACCGGACGAAGGCGAACTGTCTGCGGGTTTGCCGGAACGGGCCGATCGCGGTGATTTACCCGGACGGGGTGTGGTACCACTCGGCGACACCCGAGGTGCTCGAAAGAATCATTCAGGAGCATCTGATCGGCGGCGAACCTGTGGCCGAATTCGCATTCGCTGTGAGCCCGCTGTGCTGAGCCGCTGAAATATCATGACCAAGCGAATTATTGTCGCGATTGACGGCCCCGCCGGGGCAGGGAAGAGCAGTATCGCCAAACGTTTGGCAGAAAAACTCGGCTTCACATATATCGACACCGGCGCAATGTATCGGGCCATCGGTTTGTGGGCGATTCGCACGAATACGGATTTGAGCGATATGCACCGCCTGGAGCAACTGGCGCTCGCTGCCAACATCCGGCTGGAGGCGAACGGGACGCGCGTTCACTTGAACGGCGAAGATATCTCCGACGAAATCCGCAGCCCACAGATTTCCGATGCAGCTTCAAAGGTTTCAGCGGTTTCGGCTGTCCGGCGCGCACTGGTTGAGAAGCAACGCGAGATGGCGGCGGAGTCTTCGGTGGTGATGGAGGGACGCGACATCGGCACCATTGTCTTCCCAGACGCCGAGGTGAAAATATTCCTGGATGCCGACCCAAACATCCGGACCAGGCGCCGCGTGCTGGAGCGTTGTGAAAAAGGTGAGCCCGTAAAGGCCAAGCAGGTTGCGAGCGAGATTGCTGAACGCGATCAGCGCGATCGCGGCCGCGCGGATTCTCCGCTGGTGCAGGCACCCGACGCGATTTATCTGGATTCGACCGGGCTCAGCCTTGATGAGGTCGAGGAGCAGATCCTGAAAATTATTCGCGACCGTACCAGCAACGGAAAGGAATTGAAACGTTGAACGATATTCTCCTGATGAAGTTCGGTGGAACCAGCATGGGTTCAGCCGAGCGCATTCAAGTCGCCGCGCGGATTTCAGCGGCGCAGCATGCCGGCCGTCCGGTCGCAATCGTGGTCTCAGCGATGTCGAAAGTTACAGACCTGCTGCTCGATTCCATGCGGAAAGCGGAGTTGGGCGACCAGGCAGGGTTGCATGAGAATCTTGCCAAGCTGCAGAAACGCCACACCGAAACCTGTCGCGAATTGCTGCCCGATGGGCACGTGGAAACGGCCCTGGCGGGCATTCGCAATCTGATCGCGGAGTTTCAGCGCATCGCGGGCGGCATTCTGATGCTGGGCGAGCGTCCGCCGCGCTCGGTGGACGAGGCGGTCGCAATTGGAGAACGGCTGGCAGCGCTGTTGATTGCAGCGTTCCTCGAATCCGAGGGCGTACGGGCGACTGCCGTGAACGGCTGCCGAGGTAATCGTAACGGATGCGGTATTCGGAAATGCCACGCCGCTGATGGAGCCCACGCGTATCAAGGCTCAGCAGCGTCTGATGCCGCTGTTTGAGGATCGCGTACTGCCGGTGATTACGGGATTTAATGGGGCGACGCAGGATGGGCGTCCGACCACGCTGGGCCGCGGTGGGTCCGACTTCTCCGCATCAATTCTTGCGGCGGCGCTCGACGCCTCCGAGTTGTGGATCTGGACCGATGTCGATGGGATCATGACCGCCGATCCGCGGCTTGTGCCGAACGCGCGCGTGCTGGACGAAGTAACCTACAGCGAAGCCGCGGAGTTGGCGTACAACGGCGCGAAGGTTCTTCATCCGCGCACGCTTGCACCGCTGGTGGAGAAAAAGATTCCAGTTTGGAGCAAGAACAGCTTCAACCTCGCAGTGCCTGGTACTAAGATCGTCGAATCCCTGAGTGAGCCCGGCGGGGCGCGCGCCGTTACGTCGATGGCAAATGTGGTGCTGATTTCAATGGAGGCGGCCAGCGCAGAGCTTACCGGAGTCCGGGTGATGGCGCGTGCCCTCGATGCACTGGCGCGAGCGAATGCCGAAGTCTTGACGTTTTCCAGCTCCAGCTACCGGCAGAATTTCTGTTTTTTGATCCGCAAGGATGAGCTCAGCGGCGCGATGTTCCACCTGGAGGAAGCATTCTCGCTTGAGTTGGCGCACGGTTATTTGAAGCCCATCGAAGTGGACGCGAATGTTGGCCTGCTCGCCATCGTGGGCGAAGGGATGCGCGGACACGCCGGGTTGGCCGGACGCGTATTCACTGCCATTTCGCGGGAAGACGTAAATATAATCGCGATCGCGCAGGGTTCGAGCGAGTTGACTATATGTGTGGTCGTGCGGCGGGATGGGCTGGAAAAGGCAGTGAAAGCCGTTCACGCCGAGTGCCGTATGGATCTGGCGGGTACGCAGAATTGAAATCCGGGCGTAAGCTTCACTCGAAGCCTGCTGGACGGCTATACTGAGAATTGACCTATTCCGGGTGATATCGAGAGATTGTTGCCCGGCTCCGTTGTACTGGAGTCGTCGCAGTTCGCCCGCGCCGCCGCCGCTACAGTGGTACAAGTTGCTGATTAATCAGGAGAGTTTCTCGTATGTTTGATCTGTTCCGTAGCCGAGACAAGGCTGTTCGTTGGCTGCTTACCGGCTTATTGGGGCTGGTTGCCCTGTCCATGATTACCTACCTCATCCCCGGCTCAGGCATGGGTGGGGGCGGCTCAGACGACCAAACGGTTGCCGAGATCGGCAAAGAGAAGCTGACGGTGCGTGAGGTCCAGGTGGGCCTTCAAAACGTATCCCGCAGCCAGCAAATGCCGGCAAACATGATGAGCGTGCTCGCTCCGCAGTACATCAATGGAATGGTGGCGGATCGCGCATTGGCCTATCAGGCAAAACGGCTCGGTTTCGACGTGACGGAGACAGAACTCGCGCAGGCGATCCAGTCGGCGCTGCCCCAGCTTTTCCAGGACGGCAAGTTCGTCGGCAAGGAAATCTACTCCCAGTTTCTGGCGCAGCAGAACCTGACGCATCGAAGAGTTTGAAGCGAACTTCCGGAAGCAGTTGCTGCTCACCAAGATTCAGAATCTGGCGCTCGAAGGCATGATCGTCACGCCGGAGGAAGTGGAACGCGAGTACCGCAAGAAGAACGAGAAGGTCAAAGTCGAATACATCTCGCTCACACCGCAAAAGTTCCTGTCGCAGGCCACTGCGACGCCGGAGGAAGTGAAGAATTACTTCCAGCAGCATCGGGCCAACTACTCGATTCCCGAGAAGCGCAGCTACGACCTGATCGTAGTTGACCAGGAGCGCATCGCGGCCGGCGTGAACCTCGGCGACGACGACTTACGGAAGTTGTACCAGTCGAATCAGGACCGCTACCGCACTCCAGAGCGTGTGCACGCGCGCCACATCCTGCTGAAGACTACCGATCGCCCGAAGGAAGATCTTCCGAAAATTGAAGCGAAGGCGAAGGATCTGTTGAAGCAGATCAAATCCGGCGCCGATTTCGCAGAGCTTGCCAAAAAGAATTCGGATGACCCCGGGTCCGCCACCAAGGGCGGGGACCTCGATTGGGTGGTTCGTGGGCAGACGGTGCCGAACTTCGAGAAGGCTGCTTTTGCGTTGAAACCCAAAGAGACGAGCGATGTCATCAAGACTGAGTACGGGTTCCACATTGTCCAGGTGCTCGAAAAACAGGATGCGCGCGTAAAGCCATTTGATGAAGTCAAAAAGGAATTGGCCGAAGAAGGCAAGAAGCGCATCGTGAATGACAAGATCCAGATCGACAGCGGATGAGATCCGCGCCGCCCTGGTGAAGTCTCCTTTGCAGGCTGATGCGATCGCCAAGAAGCACGGGCTGAGCGCGGTCTCGGTGGAAAACGTTGCCATGAGCGATCCGATTCCTGAATTGGGTGTGGCTCCGGAATTAACCAACGCGCTTTCTTCGATGCAAAAGGGCGAAGTGAGCCCGGTGGTTCAGGCCGGTCCTACGCGGCTCGCTATTGCTGTGCTGAAGAACATCGTCCCACTGCGGCCTGCTGAGTTGAACGAAGTGGAAGCGCGCGTGAAGCAGAGCGTGATCGGTGAGAAAGCTTCCGCGCTGGCAAAGCAGAAGTCTGTGGAAGTTGCGGAGAAGGTGAAGAACTCGGGTGGCGATCTGAAGGCAGTGGCGAAGTCCTTGGGACTGGAAGTGAAGACCACAGCTGAATTCGGGCGCGACGGCGCGGCGGAAGGTATCGGCCCTGCAAGCTATCTGCAGGAAGCGTTCGTGAAGCCGGTCGGAACTCTGCTGAGCCCGGTTGTACTTGGCGACCAGACACATTTTGTAAAGGTGATTGGCCGAGTGGACGCCGACCTGGCTAAGCTCGCTACCGAGCGCGACAGTATGGTTCTGGCGATCAAATCCCGCAAAGCTCGCGAAAGGGATGAGCTGTTTAGGGACGGTGTGCTCTCCGAACTCATGAAGGAAGGCAAAGTCAAAATTCATGAGGACGTAATCAAGCGCATTGTCGCCGGTTATTCGCGCAGCTAGGCGGATTCGAAACATCACATGATTCGAGTCGTCCTGGACTTACTGCACACGCTGACGGATCCGGAGAAGCTGATCCAGTTTCTCTCGTCCACCATGAGCGGCTGGTATGGCTACCTGTTTCTGTTCATGATCGTCTTCTCAGAGACAGGCCTGCTGATTGGCTTCTTTCTGCCTGGCGATTCGCTACTGTTCACTGTCGGTGTCGTCGCGGGCGCGGGCGGATTGAACATTTGGGTAATCAACGGACTGCTGATAGCAGCCGCGATCATCGGCGACGGCGTGGGCTACGCATTGGGACGGCGTGCTGGTCCGCACATCTTTAATCGCCCGAGTTCGCGTTTTTTCAATCGCGAGCATCTGCAGCGGACCCACGAATTTTACGAAAAGTACGGCGGCAAGACCATCATCTACGCGCGTTTCATTCCGATCGTGCGAACTTTTGCGCCGTTCGTGGCGGGCGTCGCGGAGATGACCTACCTCAAGTTCCTGTCATTCAATATCTTTGGCGGCATTGGCTGGGTGGTGGCAATGACGACAGCCGGCTATTACCTGGGCGGCGTCCCGATCGTACGCCGCCATTTCGAAAAGGTTGTCATAGCCATTGTGCTGGTTTCGGTGGTCCCGATCGCGATCGAGTACCTGAGATCGCGCAACAGCCGTCCTAAAGAGTCCGAACCAGTTCGGTAATCAAAGCCGTGCGGTCGGCCATACGGTTGACCACAATGCTTTCATGCGCGGCATGCGCACCCTCGCCAACAGGGCCCAAGCCATCGAGCGTGGGGATGCCGAGACCGGCGGTAAAGTTTCCATCAGAACCACCACCCACGGTGGATTCGTCCAGTGGGATTCCCATAGCCTTTGAGATTGCCTGTGCTTTGCGGAAGAGCGCGACGACACCTGCCGTGCGTTCGAGTGGAGGGCGATTGAGTCCGCCAGTAAGTTCCAGTGTGCAACGCTTGTCGAACGGTCGTAGCGCGCGGAATTTCTTCTCGACCACTGGCCCGTCTTTGGCGCGCAGCACACGGAAATCGAACTCGCAACTGGCCTCGGCTGCGACAACATTCGTGCGCGTTCCGCCGGAAATCAGACCGGGGCTCACCGTGATGCCGCGCTTGAGATCCGTAAAGCCGGCGATCTTGTCAATTTGCCGTGCGAGTTCGAGAATCGCGCTCGCACCAGCTTCGAAATCGAGTCCGGCGTGGGATGGCTTTCCATGCACTTTCAATACGAAATCGCCGACGCCTTTACGGCCTGTCTTAAGCTTGCCGTCTGGTCCGTTGGCTGGTTCCAGCACGAGTACAGCGAGACTTTTCTGCGCCTCTGCTTCGGTGATCGGACGTGAGGAATCGCTGCCAACCTCTTCGTCAGCGTTTAGTTGCATCACCAGCTTGCGGGCAACTGGCAGGTCCAGTTCGCGCAGGGCACGCGCTGCAAAAATGCAGAACGCCACGCCGGCCTTCATGTCGAAAACCCCCGGTCCCCAGAGCTTGCCTTGGTCCTCGCGATACGGCATCGTATTCAATGTACCGACGGGCCAGACGGTATCGAGATGGCCTAGCGCGAGGATCTGGCCGGTCTTCTTCTTGCCCGGTAGGTTGAACTCGACGCGCAGGTGCCTTCCGAATTTTCCGCCCGGATAGGTCTTCACTTTTGCGAAGCCGGAGACCTCGCTGGCCACCAGATCCACGCAGCGGTTTACAGCGCTGGCGTCATCACTGGGCGACTCGCATTTCACGAGCCGGGCGATCAAATCGATCATTTCGGGCTGTTTGCTGGTTAGGTACGAAAGCATGCTGTCCATCGCCTGTTATAATAGCGGTTCTGCATGCCCACCTTGGATATACAAGCAATCCGGGACATCCTGCCTCATCGTTTTCCGATGCTCCTGGTCGATCGAATCATAGAGTTTGAGGCCGACCACATCATCGGTATCAAAAACGTGACCGCTAATGAGCCATTCTTCAGCGGGCACTTCCCGGAGTTTCCGGTGATGCCGGGTGTACTGATTATCGAAGCCATGGCACAGTGTGCCGGCGTTCTGGTGTTGAGATCGATTCCTGATCGCCACACCAAAGTCGTCTTCCTGGCCTCGGTAGATGAGGCGAAGTTTCGGCGTCCGGTCGTGCCCGGAGATCAATTGCGCATTGAAATGCATGTCGTGCGCTGGAAGGCCTCGGTCGCGAAGTTCAGCGGCAAGGTGACGGTCAACGGCGTGTTGGTGGCGGAAGCCATAGTAATGTGCAAACTCGCCGACAGCGCACCTGTTGAGATTCCGGCTACGGTCGCAGCAGCAGACGCCTCCGAATAGGCCCAGCATGGCGATCCATCCTAGCGCGATCATTGACGCATCCGCGCGGATTTCTCCCGACGCGGAGATCGGTCCCTTTTGCGTGATTGGTGCTGATGTGGAGATTGGCGCACGCACGCGCCTGATGGCGAACCTCTACATAGAAGGCCCCACCTGGATAGGGGAGGACAATGTGTTCTTCCCGTACTCGACCGTGGGCGTCGCGTCGCAGGATCTGAAGTATAAGGGTGAACGCGCCGAAACGCGCATCGGCAATCGCAACAGGATTCGCGAGTTCGTCACCATACATCGCGGCACTGCCGGCGGCGGCCTGGTGACGCGCATTGGGGATGACAATCTGCTGATGGCCTACACGCATATCGCGCACGACGCGAACCTGGGCAATCACTGCATCCTCGGCAATGCCGTCACGCTGGCCGGGCATGTGACGATCGGCGATTTCGCGATCATCGAGGCATTCTCCGGAGTGCATCAGTTCTGCAGGATCGGCAGGCATTGCATAGTGGGTGGTTATAGCGTGCTGACGCGCGACGTGCTGCCGTATTCGCAGACTGTGACGCCGCGCGATTCCAAGGTTTTCGGCGCCAACAAGGTGGGGCTTAAGCGGCGTGGCTTCGAAACGGATTCGGTCGAGGCTCTCCAGAAAGCATTCCGGCTGTTGACTAACGCAGGACTCAACACAACGCAGGCGATCGAGCGCATTCAGGCGGAAGTGACACCTTGCGACGAGGTCACGGAGTTGCTGGAATTCATCAAAACGGCGGAGCGCGGGTTTATTAAGTGAAGTACGGACTGATTGCCGGCAACGGACGCTTTCCGGTTCTGGCGCTCGAAACGGCGCGCAAACTCGGGCACGAAGTGGTAGTGATCGGCATTCGCGAAGAGGCCTCGGCTGAAATCGAACCGCTCGCAGCAAGGTGCCACTGGATTTCGCTCGGTGAACTCAGCAAACTGATCGACATTCTGAAACGTGAAGGTATTCAGGATGTGATCATGGCGGGGCAGGTCAAGCACGCAAAGATCTTTTCGTCGATACGTCCGGATTGGCGGCTCCTGAAACTGCTGGCTTCGCTGCGCGAAAAAAATACGGATGCGTTGATCGGCGGCGTCATGAAGGTGCTGGCTGACGAAGGCATCCGCCTCGTAGATTCGACGTTACTGCTGAAGCCATTGCTTGCTGGTGAAGGCGTACTAACGAAACGCAAGCCCACGAAAGACGAAGAATCCGAAGTTGCATACGGACGCCGCGTGGCGAATGCCTTGGCGGGCTTCGACGTCGGCCAAAGCGTCGCGATTTGCGAACGCGCGTGCGTGGCGCTTGAAGCGATGGAAGGTACTGACGCGATGTTGCGGCGCGCCGCAGGGCTCGCGAACGGTCGCAGGCTAAGCCTGGTGAAAGTGTCGCGCGGGCGCAAGCACATGCTGTTCGACGTGCCCGTAGTGGGGCTTGCTACCATTCCGGTAATGGTGGAAACGGGCACGACGGTACTCGCTGTGGATGCAGGGCGAACGCTGCTGCTCGATCGGGAACTGATGCTAGAACAAGCCAATGCGGCTGGCATCGCTATTGTTGGATTTACAGCTCTCGAAGAAAGCTAGTTGTTGTATGAAGCAGTTTTTTGTATTCCTGCTTGCTGCCACGGCTTGGTGCGCAGAAGTCTATGCTCCCGGTTTTAGTTTGCCGGTTGGTCCACGCCCGCTGCACTACGCCCTGGATCTGACCGTCATTCCTGAACAGCCGTCGTTCTCCGGCACAGCTACGATTCGAATTGCCCTGCCTGAGGCAGTTTCTATTGTGTGGCTGAACGGACTTGATCTGCAGGTAGAACACGCGACAGTGGATTTCGCGGGAACGCGTGTCGCCGTCAGCGCGGTAAAAACCGCCGAGGAAGCGCTCGGATTCAAATTCCAGGCACCGCTCGGGCCGGGCGAAATCACGTTGCGAATCCCTTTCCGCGCGCGTCTGCGTGATGACCTCAACGTTGGTGCCTTCCGCAGTCGCGAGGGTTCAGACTGGTACGCCTACACGACCTTCACTGCAATCGAAGCAAGGCGCGCTTTCCCCTGTTTTGATGAACCGCGGTTCAAAACTCCGTGGCAGGTCACGCTGCATGTGAAACGGGAGCACTCGGCGTTGTCGAATAGCAAAGCCGTTTCGCAGAAGGATGAAGCAGATGGCATGAAGCGGGTCGTGTTCGCAGAAACGCAGCCGCTGCCTTCCTATCTGGTTGCCTTCGCGGCCGGGCCGTTTGAACTCGTACATGCCGGCTTGGTTGGCGAACGGCGCGTGCCGGCGCGTGTCGTGGTTCCTCGAGGCTACAGTGCGAACGCGAGGCCGGCAGTGCAGATGACCGCCGGTGTTGTAGCGGAATTGGAGCGGTACACGGGGATCGCGTATCCGTTCGACAAGCTCGATCACCTGGCGCTGCTCACAAGCGCTTACGGCGGTGTTGAAAATCCGGGCCTGATTACGTACAAGCAGGAACAGTTTCTAATCCCCGCGGGCTTCGACACAGCAGAGCGGCGGCGGTACACACGCAACCTGATGATGCATGAAATCGCGCATCAGTGGTTTGGAAACCTGGTCACAATGGCGTCGTGGGACGATGTCTGGTTAAGCGAAGGCTTGGCGACATGGCTGACCTGGCGACTGACGGATGCGAGCGGAATCGAGAGGACGCTCAGACGCTACAAGATTATGGCTGCGGACAAATTGGCTTCCGCGCGCTCCGTCCGCAAGTCGATGCACTCGCGAACCGAGATGAAAGACGTATACGGTCCGATCGTATACGACAAAGCGGGAGCGCTGTTGTCCATGATCGAGCACTGGCTCGGTCGCGATGTTTTCCAGCGTGCCATTCGCAGCTATCTTGGGAAGCATCGCTATGGCACGGCTACTGCGGCGGATTTTCTGGCGGAGTTGAAGGAGGCAAGCGGGCGCGACGTGACGGCAGTGTTCCGCAGCTTCTTCGATATTGGTGGGGCGCCGGTGCTGCGCGCCAGCTTGGATTGTGCGACAGACAAACCGAAACTGACCCTGGAGCAACGGCGCTATTCCGAGCCTGCTGAAACGCGTTGGTCAGTTCCAGTGTGTGTGCGCTGGGCCGGCGGCACGAATGGTCAGAAGTGCGTTGTGATGGAAGGAGCGCGGCTTGTGTTTCCGCTGGAAGGCGCAAAAGGTTGCCCGGCGTGGGTCCAGTCGAACGCCGGCGGAAACGGCTACTACCTGAGTGATCTCTCGCCAGAGTTGCTTCGAGGACTGCTCGAGTCCGGCTGGGCGCAGTTGAGCGCTGCTGAGCGAGTTAGCCTGATTCTGGACATCCGCGATCTGCGTCCTGGTGGCATTTCTGAGCTCGGAAGTGAGTTGCAGCGGCTCTATCAGCAGCGCACCACAGAGGTTCCGCTGAAACCGCAGTAGCGGAAGGGGCTCGCGCTGGTGTAAGATAGAGAATCGTGGCTTACGGCTATGCCCGCGTGTGGGTTTGCCTCCTATAAGTAGCCTCCCGGAAACAAAAGAACGAGGATTTCTATGTACGCAGTGATTGAAACCGGTGGAAAACAGTATCGCGTTGCGCCGGGCGACACCCTGGAAGTGGAAACGCTGGCTGGCGATGCCGGCTCTGAGGTGGAATTTGGCCGCGTCCTCGCGGTGTACACCGATGCCAACCAACTTCTGACGGGCAAGGAAGCCGCCGCAGCCACAGTAAAAGCAACGATTGAAGGCGAAGGCCGTGGTGACAAGATCATTGTTTTCAAGTTCAAGCGCAAAAAACAGTACAAGCGCACGATCGGTCATCGCCAGGACTTCACCAAGGTGAAGATCAGCGAAATTCTGGTCTGAAGGAGAGTTCTTAATGGCACATAAAAAAGGTTTAGGCAGTTCTAAAAACGGGCGCGATTCGAATGCGCAGCGACTTGGCATCAAGCTCTTCAGCGGCCAGCTTTGCCCCGGTGGTTCCATCATCGTTCGCCAGCGTGGCACTCGCGTGAAGCCAGGTGAAAACGTCGGTCTGGGCAAGGACGACACGTTGTTTGCCAAGATTACGGGCATCGTCGAGTTTCGCGATCGTGGCCGTATGGGTAAGTTCGTCAACGTAAAGCCGCAGGCATAAGACCGCCCGCCGTTGACCAGTATTGATTTTCCGGGCCGCCGGTTCTTCAGACCGGCGGTTCTTTGCGTTTATTCGCGGGTGATTAGTGTTTATTGACGAAGTCAGAATATCGATCAAGGCAGGCGACGGCGGGAATGGCTGTATGGCGTTTCGGCGCGAGAAGTTCGTTCCGCGTGGCGGCCCCTCCGGCGGCGATGGTGGCCGCGGTGGCGATGTCTGGATGGTCGCCAGTGAGAACTACAACACTCTCCTGCATTTCCGCTTCAATCCCGAGCACAAGGCACAACGCGGCAGGCACGGGGAAGGCAGCAATTGCAGCGGTCGCGAAGGTGAATCGATCGAACTGAAAGTGCCAGTCGGTACAGCGGTTTACGATTACGATACTGGCGAACTGATCCACGATTTCGCGATTGCCGACGAGCGTGTCATGGTCGCAAAGGGTGGTCGTGGCGGGCGCGGAAATCAGCATTTCGCAACGTCCACGCACCAGGCTCCGACGCGGCATGAACCGGGAAAACCGGGCGAAGAAAAGAAGCTGCGCCTCGAACTGAAACTGTTGGCAGATGTCGGGCTGGTCGGTTTCCCAAACGCTGGGAAATCCACCTTCATCTCGCGAATCTCGGCAGCACGTCCCAAGATTGCTGATTACCCGTTCACCACGCTGGAACCGAGCCTCGGCGTCGTCCGCCTGCCGGATGATCGCAGCTACGTGGTCGCAGACATTCCGGGACTGATCGAAGGAGCGTCCGAGGGCCACGGGTTGGGTATCCAATTCCTGCGGCACGTTGAACGCACTCGTCTGCTGGCGCACCTGGTCGATGTGTCCGATAGCACCGGCCGCGATCCGGTCCATGACTTCGAGATCATCATGAACGAACTGGCCAGCTTCAGCGAAGATTTGCTCAAGAAGCCGATGATCATCGTGGCGACGAAGATCGACGTCGCGCAGGATCCAGACCGCATCGAAGCCGTCAAGAAGCTTGCGCGCAGGAAGAAGCTGCCGTTCTTCAAGATTTCCTCCGTGACGGGCGATGGCATCGAAAAGCTACGCCACGCCATGGCTGAAGCCGTGATGGCAAAAGTCGGCTAGGCGCGCGCTCTTTCATCTGCTACACTTCTATCCATCCCCACACGGGAGAACTGTATCTGGAGAAAATCATGCGAAAATTGAACCGTTTTGCTGTGTGTACACTCTCGCTGCTGGCGTTTGCCGGCATGTCGTCTGCCGCTGAAAACAAGCTGATGCACTGCTTCGCGTTCACCGCGATCGAAGGCGCGACTGATGCCGACTGGAAAGCCTTCTACCAGGCCACGGACGGACTGCCCGGTAAGATTCCAGGCCTGACAAAGGTCTGGTACGGAAAGCTGCGTAATCCCATGTATCAGTTCGCCCCTGATGCGGAAACCCGCAAGAAATTCACCAAGGAAGTGAACAAGGCCACCGGCGATATCCAGCGCATTTACCGCCAGTATGGCGTGTGTATGGAGATGGCCGATGAAGCAGCCCTGAAAACGTACGCCGCGACATCCTGCAAAGAAGGAATGGGATGCAGCCTACGCCAAAGTGCGCGTTCCCGGCACAACCACTTTCGATATCATGCCCACCAAGTAGTTTCCTCTCCTGGCGCGCGGCGTCTTTCAACGTCGCGCGCTACCCCCGTTTTTTATTCTTGACAGCACCCTTTTTAAACGTATAATTGAAACGAACGTATGAATGACAACGTCGAGTCAGATACCAAGACTCGAATCCTGGATTCAGCGGAAAGTCTTTTCGCGGAACACGGATTCGAAGGGACCTCGTTGCGTCAGATTACCTCTGCCGCCGGAGTCAATCTAGCTTCGGTAAACTATCACTTCCGCTCGAAGGACGA
This sequence comes from Bryobacteraceae bacterium, assembly GCA_963793625.1. Taxonomy (GTDB): domain Bacteria; phylum Acidobacteriota; class Terriglobia; order Bryobacterales; family Bryobacteraceae. The sequence continues at coordinate 467,445 of CAWCAT010000005.1, forward strand.
ATTGATTCGTGCAATATTCGCGCGGCGCGTCGAGCCATCAATCGTGAGCGTCTGCGACGGCTGATGAATTGGAAACGGCAGCCGGGGAGACTGGGCCTCTCCCGTTGGAGGCACTGATGGAAGCGCTTTACGCGCCGGTGCTCGAACTGAACCGGGACGAAAAAATTCGCTTTCAACCCCTGATAGGCAGGATGTATACCGAGACCGGAATCGTTCGAGAGATTTTCATGGAGCAGATGGGGGAAGTGGCGCGCCGTTTTACGATCGCACTGCGCCGTACGCTCACGGAGTTACCGCCAGTGGAATTGTCGTGGCGCCTGCACTTCTCAATTGGAGCACTGGCGCACACGATGGCAGCCAGCCAACTGCTCGGGTTGATTTCCGGAGGTGCCTGCGACCTACGCGATTCGGAAGGTGTGACCCGCCGCCTGGTTCAATTTGTCTGTGCGGGGCTCCGCGCTCCGCTGAATGGGTGATCGAATGATCAAGAAAATCCTGATGAGTACGTTGCTGTGTTGGCCGCTGGCGGCGCAGGGTCCGGTGTTGCCGTTGAGTTTGAAGCAGGCCGTCGATCTCGCGCTGACGCCGCAGGGCAGCACGCGTGTGCAGTTTGCGCAGGAACTGATTCAGCAAGCGGAAGCGCGCCGCAAGCAGGCATTGGGGGCGTTGTTGCCGAACGTCGAGGGCTTCATGAGCGCGCAGGATCAGACGCGTAATCTTGCCGCTTTGGGCCTTCGTCTCTCGAGCCCGATACCCGGTTTTTCGCTTCCGAACTTCGTTGGTCCTTTTAGCTATTACGATGCGCGCGCGACGGCGACGCAGAGCGTGTTCGATTTCAGCGCGATTCGGCGTTATCAGGCGGCGCGCAGCGGTATCGAAGTAGCGCGGGCGGAAGATGAGAGCACGCGCAATCAGGTTTCGGATCAGGTCGCCCGAGCGTATCTGGCGACGCTGCGTGCGCAAGTGGTGGCCGAGACGGCTGCGGCGAATGTCGAACTGGCGGATCGCTTAAGGCGGCTGGCCGCTTCGCAGAAAGAAGCGGGTACGGGCACGGGGATTGAAATCACGCGCGCGCAGGTTCAGTTGGCCAACGAGAGGCAGAGGCAGCTTGTGGCAGAGAACGAATTGGATCGCGCCCGTCTGCAATTGATGCGTGCCATGGGTCTCGATCTGCAAACAAAAATTCAGCTGACCGATACCCTGAAGCACGCTCCGGTGGAAGTGACGGATCCGCAAAAGGCACTAGAAGTCGCATTGGCCAAGCGAGCTGATTTAAAATCGCAACGCAAGCGTGAAGACAATGCACGCCTGAGTTACAGCGCTGTTAAATCGGAGCGCCTGCCGTCAGTGTCGGCATTTGGCGACTACGGCAATATTGGAACCAGCCTCACGGAAAATCGTCCCACACGCACCATCGGCGTTACGATGCGTGTACCGATCTTCGATGGCGGGCGTCGTGATGCCAGGCGCGCTGAAAGCGCATCTTTGTTACGGCAGGAAGGTATTCGGAGCAACGATCTCCGGCAGCAACTTGAGCTGGAAGTTCGCCTGGCGCTGGATAGTCTGCGTTCTGCCGAGCAGCAGGTAAAGACCGCTGAGGAAGGCCAGCAACTCGCGGAGAACGAACTGGCGCAGGCCGAGCGGCGCTATAAGGCTGGGGTCGGAACGAGCGTTGAGGTGACAGACGCACAGACACGCCTGGCGCGTGCGCGTGAGAATAGCATTACCGCGCTGTTCAGTCATAACCTGGCGCGCATCGATCTGAATTCCGCGACTGGAACCATCCAATCGCTCGTGAATAATTTCTAGGGAACTCACATGAAAGCAAAACGAATTATCCCGATCGTAGTTGTGCTGGCTCTGGTCATCGCGGGGTTGGTCTGGCTGCGCAATTCGAGGCGTGAAGATCCGAACCGTATCCGGCTCTCGGGGAACATCGAGCTGACGCAGGTGGACATTGCGTTTAAGGTCGCGGGCAGGCTCGTGGAGCGGACCGTCAACGAAGGCGACAACGGTGAAGAGCGGTCAGTTGCTGGCACGCATCGATCGCGACATTCTGGAGAGTCAACGCAATCGCGATGCGGCTGGGCTCACTTCGGCCGAATCGCAATTGACGCAATTACGGACAGCGATCGCATATCAGCGCGAATCCATCAGCAGCGACAGCGACCTGCGGAAGGCCGAACTGCACCAGGCGCAAACGCAGCTAGACAAGTTGCTGGCAGGTTCGCGCCCCCAGGAAATTCAATCGTCACGCGCTACAGTGGCGGATGCGCGCAGCCTGTATGAACAGGCCAAAGCGGATTGGGAACGCGCTCAGGTGTTGTTCAAGAACGACGACATTTCGCGCGCGCAATTCGATCAGTTCCGCGCTCGTTTCGATAGCAGCGCGGCGGGCGTGAAGCGCGCCGAAGAGAACCTCGCGCTGGTGGTGGAAGGTCCGCGCAAGGAAGATATTGAAGCGGCGCGCGCGCAGGTAGCGCGCGCCAAGGCTGCCATTCGATTGAATGAGGCGCAGTTACTCGATCTCAAGCGGCGCCAGGAGGAAATCGAAACGCGCAAGGCAGAGATCGCACGGGCCGGCGCGCAGGTGAAGATGACGGACTTTCAATTGGGCGACACGGTTGCGTATGCGCCGGTGAGCGGTATTGTGCTAAGCAAGTCCGCGGATGTCGGCGAGATACTCGCGGCGGGAACGACAGTGGTTAGCATCGGCGACCTGGATCATCCCTGGTTGCGCGGTTACATTCGCGAGCAGGATCTGGGCCGCGTCAAGCTTGGCGCCAAGGCGAAGGTAACGACCGACTCCTATCCGGGCAAAGAGTACTGGGGAAAAATCAGCTTCATCAACTCCGAAGCCGAATTTACACCCAAGCAGATTCAGACGCCCGAAGAACGCGTGAAGCTGGTGTACCGGATCAAGATAGAACTCGACAATCCGAATCATGAGTTGAAGTCGAACATGCCTGTCGACGCGGAGATCGTGCTGAATCAGTAGGAGCACATCACCATGTCCGATGCCATGATCCGCACTGAAAATCTGACGCGACGCTTCGGCGCGATGACCGCGGTAGACCGCCTGAATATTGAGGTCGCGCGCGGTGAAGTGTTCGGATTGGTAGGTCCGGACGGCGCGGGTAAGACGACCACGCTACGCATGATGTGCGGCCTGATGGATCCCACAGAAGGCTCGCTAAGCGTGGCGGGATTCGACGTCACGAAGAACGTCAGTGCGGTTCGCGATCGCATCGGCTACATGGCGCAGCGCTTCGGTTTATACGGCGATCTGACGGTCGAAGAGAACCTGTTCTTTTACGCGGATCTCTTCGGCGTAACCGGCCAGGATCGTGACACGCTGATGGCCAGGTTGCTTGGCATGACGCGCATGGAGGAGTTCCGTGATCGTCCCGCAGCCAAGCTGTCGGGCGGCATGAAGCAGAAGCTGGCGCTGAGTTGTACGCTGCTGCATCACCCGCAGATTTTGATTCTGGACGAACCGACTAACGGAGTCGATCCGGTTTCACGGCGTGACTTCTGGACGATCCTCTATCAACTCGTTAAAGAGGGCATGACCGTTTTTGTGACCACAGCTTACCTGGATGAGGCCGAGCGCTGCGATCGAGTGGGGCTGATGAACCACGGCCAATTGATACATTGCGATGCTCCGGCCGCACTGAAAAAATCCCTGCCGGAGGCGTGCTTTGAACTGCGTTGTAAAGACCAGCGGGCCGCGCGGGCGATTCTGCAGACGCAGCCCGGCGTATTGAGTGTCGAGCCGGCCGGCGCTGTGCTGCACCTGTTCTTCTCGACAGATGCGAACTCTGTCGAGAAATTGAAGAGCGCCATAGGGCAGGAGTGCACCTTCGAGCCGATCGAGCCCACGCTGGAAGATGTGTTTATCGCGTTGATCCGCAAGCAGGAGAAGTCATGAATACGGCGATTGCGGTGGAGACTCGGGACCTGGTGAAACGCTTCGGCGATTTTCACGCAGTCGATCATGTGTCGTTGGAGGTGCGCCAGGGCGAGATCTTCGGTTTCCTCGGGCCCAATGGTGCGGGCAAATCGACGACGATCCGTATCCTGTGCGGGTTACTTGCGCCTACGTCTGGAAGCGCTCTGGTTGGCGGCTTCGATGTGGCGAAGCAAGCAGAAAACGTGAAGCAAAACATCGGCTACATGTCGCAGAAGTTTTCGCTTTACGACGATCTGACCGTTGAGGAGAATCTGGAATTCTTCGCGGGCGTGTATGGCGTTCCGCGCGCGCGTAGAGCGGCGCGGGAAGACTATGTCCTGAAGATGGCCGGCCTGGAAGAGAAGCGCGACACTATGACGCGCCTGCTGGCGGGCGGCTGGAAGCAGCGTCTCGCATTGGGCTGCGCGATTCTACACGAGCCTCCAATTCTGTTTCTGGATGAACCAACTTCCGGCGTTGACCCGATCGCGCGCCGAACTTTCTGGGATCTGATTTATCAATTAGCCGAGAGCGGAAATACGATTTTTGTCAGCACGCATTACATGGAGGAGGCCGAATACTGTCATCGGCTCGCGCTGATGTATCGAGGCAAAGTGATTGCGCTGGGGACTCCAGCGGAACTGAAATCAGGAATGCAGGTAAAAACGATGGAGGATGTGTTTCTTACCGCCATCGAAAAAGAAGAGCGGAGGGAGGCATGAGTTTCCGCCGCTACAAGGCCATCGCCCGCAAAGAGTTTCTACATATCCTGCGAGACCCGCGCAGTCTGATTGCCGCGCTTGCGATTCCGCTATTCCTGTTGCTGCTGTTTGGCTATGCGTTGACCCTTGATGTGGACCGCATCCCGACTTATGTCCTGGATCAGGACAACACACCACAGAGCCGCGATCTGATCGAACGCTTCCGCGCCTCACGCTATTTTCAGGTCCTGGGTCAAGTGGATGATGACCGCCGAATCGATCATGCGATCGACCGCAGCCGCATAATGCTGGGTATTGTGGTCCCGCATGATTTCGCACAGCAACTCGAAGCCGGAAAGCAGGCCGACGTACAGTTGCTGCTGGACGGCAGCGATTCCAACACCGCATCAATTGCGCTCGGTTACGCGGAAGGGCTGCTTCAGTTGTACGCACTGGAATTGCGCACGACGGCACAGAATCGGAAGGGCGCTCCGCCGATGGCCGTGCCGGTGGAACCACGCATTCGCGTCTGGTACAACGAAGATCTCAAGTCCAAAAACTTTATTGTTCCCGGATTGATCGCCGTGATTCTGATGATCATTTCGGCGCTGCTGACTTCATTGACGATCGCGCGCGAGTGGGAGAGCGGCACCATGGAACAGTTGCTTTCGACGCCTGTGCGGCCTTCCGAGTTGCTGCTTGGCAAGCTCAGCGCGTTCTTCGCGCTCGGATTGGCCGACATGCTGATTGCATTGGTCGTCGGCATCTTCGTGTTCCAGGTTCCTTTGCGCGGGAGCCTGCCGCTGTTGTTCTTTACGAGTTGCATATTTCTTTTCGGGGCATTGTGCTGGGGAATTTTTTTGTCCGCAGCAACACGATCGCAGTTGCTGGCGTACCAGGTTGGAGTGATCACGTCATTTCTGCCGGCTTTCCTGCTGTCGGGATTTATCTTCTCCATTGAGAACATGCCTACAGTGATCCAGGCTGTGACTTATGTTGTGCCGGCGCGTTATTTTGTCTCGATTCTCAAGGGGATTTTCCTCAAAGGCATCGGTGTGGAGATTCTCTGGTTTGAGATATTGCTGCTGATCGTGTATTCGTGCTTTCTGTTCCTGATCGCAATCCGCAAGATGCGGCAGAAGCTGGCCTAAACGTATGTGGGAAAGAATTTTCGTGATTGTCCAGAAGGAACTGCGCCAGGCGCTGCGCGATCCACGTATGCGCGCGACGCTGATATTTCCGCCGTTGCTGCAACTGATTATCTTTGGCTTCGCGGTCAACCTCGACGTCGAAAATTCGCGACTGGCCTGGATGGATCAGGATCAAACTGCACGCAGTCGTGAACTGCGCGATTCCTTTACTAGCTCGGGCTACTTCAAAATCGTTGCGACACCGACCAACGAAATGGAAATGCAGGACGTCCTCGATCGTGGCAAGGCGCAGATCGTGGTACGCGTGCTGCCGGGTTTTGCGGGCGATATTGAGAGAGGGCGCAGCACCAATGTTCAGGTCTTGCTGGACGGCACAAATTCCAACACTGCAGCCATCATTGCCAATTACGCCACCAAAATCATCGGCGCGTATTCGTCGGAAATCCTGCGAGCACAGATGCAGAAGAAGTTGACTGGTCGAACGGCGCTCGCTGGCGTTCCCCTGCGTGCCGCCATACCTACGCTAAACGTCGCCAGTCGAGTATGGTTCAACCCGGAATTGCGCAGCCGAACGTACTTCGTGCCTGGCGTTGTGGTCAACATCATCCTGCTGGTTACGCTTATGCTCACGGCAATGGCGATCGTGCGCGAAAAAGAGATCGGAACAATGGAGCAGTTGATGGTGACGCCGATCCGGCCCATTGAGCTGATGCTCGGCAAGACGCTTCCGTTTGCCTTAGTGGGGCTGATCAATATGACCATGGTGACGTTCGCGGCGCTGCTCGTTTTTGATGTGCCGTTTCGTGGACAGCCATTGCTGCTGCTGTTGAGTACGATGTTGTTCCTGATGACATCGTTGGGGGTTGGTTTATTTCTCTCGACGGTTTCGCACACGCAGCAGCAGGCCATGATGTCATCATTCTTCTTCTTCCAGCCTGCATTCATGTTGAGCGGTTTCACGTTTCCGATTCAGAATATGCCGGTAGTGGTGCAATACATTAGCTATCTAAACCCCAGTCGTTATTTCATGGAAATTGTGCGTGGGATCTTTTTGAAGGGCGCTGGTTTCTCTGTGTTGTGGCCGCAGATGCTGGCCCTGCTGATCTTCGGAGTCACTATTCTGACGATCAGCGCACTGCGCTTCCATAAGCGTCTCGATTAGGCTTGCAATTTCTGAAGTGCATATAATGTCCTCTGAAAGGCGGACAACACCGCATGATCAGCAACTCTGTAAAGCGCGCACTCAAGGACGGCAAGGTGCAGCTCGGTACCTCGTTCGGGATGCTGCGCAGTCCCGACATTGCAAGGATCCTGGCGTCGGCCGGATTCGACTGGGCTTTCATCGATACCGAACACGGCGGCTTCGATATCGGCATGGTGCAGGATGTCTGTCGTGCGGCCAACGACAGCGGACTTTGTCCGATCGTGCGTGTTGCGGATCTGCAATATCCGCTGGTCTCCCGCGCCCTCGACAACGGTGGCCAGGGCGTGATTTTTCCACGAGTCGAGTGTGTGGAGTTGCTGGCGCGTGCGGTGAGCTGGACTAAGTTCCCGCCTATTGGAGTGCGCGGCTTTGGCCTGACGCCGCTGCATGTTGATTTCGAGCCGGTCAGCATATCGCAGATCTCGGATCACATGAACGAGAACATCATGGTGGTGCTGCAGATCGAAACCAAAAAAGCAGTGGAGATGCGCGATGAGCTGCTCTCAGTGCCAGGTATCGATGCCGTCATGGTCGGGCCGGTGGATCTATCGATCTCACTGGGGGTGCCGGGCGACTTTCAGCACCCCAAGATGGTAGAAGCGATGGAACAGATTCGCGACAGCTGCATCGCGCACGGGGTCGCTCCGGGTACTCAGACGCGCAACGCGCAGCTCGCGAAATTCTGGCGCGAGCGCGGCATGCGCTTCCTGGGTTGTTCTAGCGAAGTCGGGCTGATGCTGGAGCGCGGCAAAGAAGTGGTAGCGCAGCTCAGCTAGCGACTGCTAGAATCGAAGGGTAAGCCTCTCTTGGCCGGAGTGGCGAAATGGCATACGCAGCAGACTCAAAATCTGCCGAGGATCACTCCTCGTGAGGGTTCAAGTCCCTCCTCCGGCACCACACTAGACCCTGATCGTCCATTCCTTGCCTTCTGTGTGCCGTGGAACTTCGCTTGGACAGAGGCGCGACCGTGAGGGAGCGCGTTCCGAGTGTTAAGTTGAGTTTAAGAGAAAAGCTGTATATACTCCTAAATCGGAAGATCCGCAACCTTTCAACAGAAATCCTGACGGGGTGGACATATTTTGTTGGCTTCGAAGTGGTTGCGCGGCGCTTTTACAGGAACGTTCACCAATGCAAATGACTGGACAGACATAGCTAAAGCCAGCTTCTTTTTCCATGAGTCATATGGCGGCACTGTTGGTACCTGCACGGTTGAAATGCGGCCACACACCGGACAAATAGCCTTGATCGATGATGCGGGTATCAATTTCCTTCCTCCGGTGGAACTGGGTTCCCCGGTGCCACTGGAAAATAGCGCGTGTTCAGTGAATGCTGCCAAGTCGAACTTCAGCGGATCCGGTAATGTGCTGACCGCGAACGTGGCGTTGACCTTCAAGCCGGGCTTCGGTTCCGCGGGCGGCAGGGAGCCACGCAAGGTAATCTGCCAGTGGGCAAAAGATACCGCGGATGCGGGCGAGCCGCAGTCCTGCCTCGGCATGTGGATTCCCGAAGCACCTGCACCTGCCACAATTCCGCGCTTCCGTCTCTATAATCCAGTCAACTACGCGCATTTCTTCACCGCCAGCCAGAATGAGAATGACGTGTTGGCAGGACGTGGTCTGATCCCAGAGACTTCTCCTGGTATGGCATTCGACCAACCCACGACAGTAAACGGCATTCCAACTCAGGCGTATTACCGCATTCTGTATTTCCCGAGCAACGGCGCGCCGATCTTCCATTACTGGACGCGTGACCGCGAGGAATACAAAGCTGCCGTTCGCCAGCGCGGGGTGAATCTGGGCGAGAGCATCGACTCATTCGTGCTAAGTGGCCGGGCTCCGAGTACTGTTCCGCTGTCGCGGCTACAATTCACGGCCGGCCCTTCGCCTTATCCGATTTACCACTACGCCCTGGAGCAAGAGACCAGTGCGCTGGTGGGCATGGGTTGGGGCAGATCGCTTGGAGTGGAAGGCTATCTCTACCCGCCGCAGCAGGCTGCGACCCGGGCTAGCTCTGCCGTAAAAACGCCAGCCGCTCGGGCTGAGAAGCGGATCAGCGCAGTACTCAACGCAGCCAGTCACGATGCGGGTCCGGTGGCTCCCGGCCAACTGGTCCGGGTATACGGACGCGATTTCAGCAAACTCGCGCAGGTTTCCATCGACGGCAGCGCGGTTCCCTTACTCGCGGCAACAAGTAGCTACATTGAACTGAAGATTCCAGAGACGGTTGCAGGCAAGGGCACCATCGATCTGTCAGTCGATGATCCCGGTGTCAAAAGCGAAACGGCTACGCTACCTGTCGCAGTCGCCAGGCCAGCTGTTTTCGTGAAGGATTTCCTCGGACGTGGCTTGGTCGAGGCGCTGCCATCCGAAGCCGGAACAATCACGCTGCAGGTGACCGGTGCTGGTGAACTGGAACTTGGCCAGCCGAAGCTTCCGCTCAGGGTTCGCCTGAACGGGTACCCGGCGGATATCATTTCAATTTCCGCCATCGCTGAAAAGCCGGGCCGCCTGGCAGTCCAAGTGACGCTCCCGGTGGAAGTGATGCTGGGAGGCACGGAACTGGTCACACTCTCGCTGCAAGCCGGCGAAGCGAACGCGCAACCGGGCTTGTTGGTACGAGTCCGCTAAAGCCGGCACCGTCTCTGACCCATCGCCATGCCCGGACGTCCTTGCCCGGGTACGGCGCCTAGAATAGTTTCATTGTTGTGTCGGGTAAAATAAATAAGTTTATGTCAGATTCCGGCAACACTTTCGATTCCTTCCAACTGTGAAAATATGAAACTCGCCATTGTTCTACTTTCAGCTTGTGCGCTGGTGCAGCTTGCGCCGGCAGCGGATTATATCCGCGAACGCGGTGGTAGTCCGAACGCTTTCCGCAAATTCGTCGAGAGTCAAAAAACTCAGGCGTACACCAAAATTACTTTCTTTGGTGGGTCGATCACCGAAGGTGCGGGTGCGAGTAAGCCGGAGCTTTGTTACCGCTCGCTGCTGATGAAAACTCTGAAGCAGGAGTTTCCTGGTGCGACGCTTGCCGAAAACAACTCGGCGATCGGCGGGACCGGTTCGTGGCTCGGCGCGTTCCGCACCAGGAATGACGCGCTATACGGTGGTGCGGCGCTGGTGCTGGTTGAGTTCGCGCTTGAGGACGGTGATGCTCCGGAGGCACAGGTTCTCTCATCCATGGAAGGCATCGTACGACAGATCATCGCCCGCGACTCGACGACCGACATAGTGTTCCTATATACCCTCGCGAAGAACCAGCTTGAAACCTACAAAAAGGGCCAATTGCCAGACCGCGTGCAATGGCATGAGAAAATTGCGAAACACTACAGCATTCCGAGCGTGAATTTGGGCCAGTTCGCGGCGGAGAAAATCCTTGCAGGGGAATTGACCTGGGAGGATTTCAGTAAGGACCGGGGGCATGCTCTGTATGTGGAGGCGCTGAAGCCCTACATTGCGAAGAGCAAGGCTTCGCCAAGCGCGGTGGTGAAACATGAGTTGCCAAAGGCGCTTACACCCGCGCCAATGGACAATGCCCAGTGTGTGCCGTACGAATGGGCTAAGCTCGATGCCGGTTGGAAGCCCGGCCAGCGAAGCCCAACGGACCGTTTCCGGCATGTGCTGATTGGTGATCAACCCGGCGCGACCCTGTCGCTGAAATTCAAGGGATCACAGGTGGGCTACTTTGATGCGATCGGTCCGGACACGGGTGACCTGGAATTCTCTATTGATGGCAGTGCCTGGAAAGTACGCCCGAATTTCGACAGTGCCAGTCACGATCTCGTTCGAGCGCATGCCCGCCCGCTTGCGACCGGTCTGGATCCAAAGCAGTCGCACGAATTGCGCTTGCGTATTGCTAGCAAAATTCCCGAGGGCAGCACTGGTAGGTCTGCGCGGATTGGCTGGTTGCTGGTCGACGGCGAGGCCGACGATCCGCTGGCACGTCCAGACCTGCTGGCGCGGCTCGATGCCGTTTATGGCGCAATGGATCCGCTGAAATACACGCCGCCGGCGGACCGCTGGAAGAATCTCGACGGCACCATGCAGCGACTTCGTGACGGGGGCACGCTGAAAATCGTGATGCTCGGAGACAGCATCATCGGCGACACATCATCGTCGAAGTACGAACTTCTCTTGCAGCGGCTCTACCCGAAGATCAAGATCGAAAAGATCACTTCTACACGCGGTTCCACCGGCTGCTGGTGGTACAAGAACGACAACCAGGTCGAGAATTATGTGCTCAGGCATAAGCCCGACTTGTTGATTATCGGCGGCATCAGCCAGCGCGATGACACTGAGTCGATTCGCGAGGTCATCAAGCAGGTTCGTGCCAAGCAGTCGCCGGAAATATTTCTGATGACGCCTGCTTTTGGTGCGACGCCCGACCGCCACATCAAAGAATGGACGTTTGATATCAAGCCGGACGGCACGGATTATCGTGCCAGGTTGAAGCGGCTTGCGGATGAAGAGAAGTGCGGGTTTCTGGATATGACCGGACCGTGGTGGCGCTATGTACAGGACAGCGGCAAAGATTACGGCTGGTTCCAACGCGATCGCGTTCATGCAAACGAACGCGGATTCCAGATTCTAGGCCGCATCATAGAAAAGTTCTTCCTGCCGTAATGTCTAAACAGAATATTCCTACGCTCGCGCTGGTCGGCGGTTTTTTGGGATCGGGGAAAACCACTCTGATCCTGCATGCCGCCGCTCTCTTGCGCGAACAGGGCTTGCGCGTGGCCGTGATTACCAATGACCAGGACAGTGGACTTGTAGATACCAAGCTGTCTGAGGCGCAAGACGTTTACACGCGCGAAGTCGCGGGCGGCTGCTTTTGCTGCCGGTTCTCTGACTTGCTCGAAGCGGCCGACCAACTCGCGGATTTTCAGCCGGATGTCATCTTCGCGGAGCCGGTCGGCAGTTGCGTCGATATCTCCGCGACGATCATGCAGCCCCTCAAGGCTTACCATCGCGACGAGTATCGGCTGGCGCCTTTTACGGTTCTTATAGATCCGGAGCTTGCGGCGCGCGTAAACGAGAACCGCATCGATCCGGACGTCGCCTATCTTTTCAAAAACCAGCTTGCGGAGGCGGATATCATTTGCGTCACCAAACTGGATCGTTACGCCATCACGCCGGAACTCCCGGTACCCGTGGATTTCTGGTTGAGCGCAATGACCGGGCAAGGCGTCCGGGAATGGGCGGCGGAGGTGATGAACTCCTCACGGATTGTAGGTGCGCGGCTTTTGGATGTCGATTACAGTCGCTATGCCGAAGCGGAAGCTGCACTCGGCTGGCTCAACATACACGCACAGATCGAACTGAATCAAGCGGCCAGCCCGGCTATGATTGCAGGCCCGCTGCTGGACGAACTCGATCGGCGCCTGAGTGAGGCCGGTGTATCGATCGCCCACCTGAAAGTTTTCGATCAGGCCGGCGGCAGCTATGTGAAGGCGGGAATTTGCGCCAACGGTGACGAGCCTGTGCCGGAGGGCGACCTCATGGCTTCAGCCGAGAACAGTCACGAACTCGTCATCAACCTGCGTGCCATCGGCGATCCGGAACTGTTATCGGCGATAGTCCGTAACGCGCTGGCTGAAATTGCAGGCACCGTGAAGGTTCAGCACGAAGGCGCATTCCGGCCATCCCCGCCAAAACCCGAACACCGCTTCCCTGAAACTGTCGCATAGCTTGATGTTTTACGGCAGTACGCAGAAGGACGCCTGATCCGATGACGCCGTGCCCTGGATCATCATGGTCAGATTTGACGGACGTTGCGCACTGCAGCCAGGCAGATCGGCGGCAACCGGCGGTACGCGAAAATTGATCTGGTAGAGCCCGGCATTCCCGCCGACCAAACCAACGTATTCAGGACGACTGGAATACTGCGGCTGCAGACCTGTGAAGGAAAGCGTGAACGGCCGGCCGACGGGCAGTCCACTCAACGGCGTAGCGGATACGCGTCTTGATAGGCGAGTCCGGTGTGCCTAAACCGAATGCGTAGGCTGTCACGACCTCCCCAGGCCTCGCCGGGCTCGTAGCAGAAACCCAGGACCCGTCAATGTGAGTGATTGCCGGAAAGCAGGGATAGGTCGCGTAGTCGCTTGTGCCGCCGAAGAGTTCCGTGGTGATTCTGTCACTGCAGGAGTTCAGTAGATGGATTTGATCAATGACCGGATAAACGCGCATGCTCATGCCGCGACCAGTCGTCTCCACGACCGTCAGAACGGCGTCGTTCAGATTAAGCGTACAGGGCGGTTGAACGCAGGGCTCGCGGTCGGGAGCGTTCGGCTTGAGTTCAAACGGGATTTGGACAAGAAGATCATAGGTGAGGTTCTCGCCAGCACATGGGACGACGTTCGTTGTTGTCAAGACGACGCCAGAACCGTTGAAGCAGGAGGACGACACAGAACCATACAGGAGTGGGATTAGCATCGGCTCCGCCCCACCAGACTGCTGTAGCGACACAGATAGACCACTAAAGTCGGTCGGAAGGGGGATTGTCGTTGCGAGCTGCGGTGTCACGCTGAAGGAGGTCTTGATTCCGTTCAATCGGAGGTGCAGGACTTGGCCCGGAGCCACTCGGGATGGCCGAGGCTTCTCGACGTCCAACTGCACAATCGAGGCTCCACTTTGCGCGTCCGCGGCTGCAAGTGCGAGGAATACAGTGGCGAAAATGGGAATCGCTTTCATATGTCGTTAGAGACGGACTAACCACACTGAAAGCCGATTCTACGATTGTTTTCGCCAAGGCCCGCATCCCGCGAGTAGGGAGTTACATCCAAAATGTCATGAAAACACTGGTCGTGGGCGGAACTGGGACGGTTGGATCCAGGGTTGTCGGCGAACTTCTGAAGCGGGGCTCGGAAGTGCGCGTCATGACGCGTTCAGCGGACAAGTTCCCTACTTTGGCGGCCGGCGTGGAAGGCGTTGTGGGCGATTTGCAGAAGCCGGAAACGCTGGATGCTGCGTTCGCGGGCGCCGATGCGGTGTTCCTCGCGACCGCACTGGCGATGGATGAAACCCATCAGGGACTCAATGCCGTGGAGGCTGCCAAGCGTGCGGGATTGGAATACATCGTCTACCTGAGCGTTCACAAGTTGGAGAGTTGCTCGCACATCCCACACTTCGCAAGCAAGCTGCCGGTCGAGTGGGCGGTAAAGAACTCCGGGATCCCTTACACCCTCGTCCGGCCGAACAACTTCTATCAGAACGACTTGTGGTTTCGCGATGCGATCATGGAGTGGGGCGTTTATCCACAACCTTTGAACAACGATGTCGGAGTGAGCCGGGTGGACGCGCAGGACATTGCCGAAGCAGTTGCGATCAGCCTTACGGAGCCGGGCCACAATGGCCGCACTTACTCCATCGTTGGACCCGATCCGTTAACGGGTGAGCAGACCGCGCAAATTTACAGCCGATATCTCGACCGCGAAGTACGCTACACGGGCGATGACCTCGCGGCCTTTAAAGAGCAGGCGGGCAAGATGATGCCGGCCTGGATGGTGCTGGATGCGGCGATCATGTACGAGCATTTCCTGAAGAACGGTCTGCGGGCCAGCGATCAGGAAATTGCTGACCTTACAGGATTGCTTGGCCACGCGCCGCGCAGTTTCGTTGACTTTGTAAAAGAAGTTTCGCTCGACTGGCGCCAGCCGGCAAGCAGCTAAGCGCTACTTCTTGTCGGAAGCCTTGCGATCCACATCGGAATCAAAGGCCGCATCCAGGCGTCTATCCGAATTGCGCCCGGTCTCGGCAGCACTCGGCAGCCGCAGCCGGTACGCATCCAACTGCAACCCGATCTTCTCAAACGGAATCGGCTGGAAACCTGGTAGCCGCTGATAAAGAGCGGCGCCGGGTTTCACTCTGAAGTCCAGCGCCGCTGCATTCACAAAGCCTGCCTCCTCCATTTTCAAGATCAGATTGTTTTCAATTTTGCTGAAGCGAAGCTGTTCCTTATCGGAGAGGTGCAGCGGCTCAGGGCAATCGACCAATACGTTTTGTTCGAGCGTGTTTCCGACCGGCAGGGCCAGGTTCGGCGATTCCAGGAGGTGGACCAACTGCGGATAGCGCGTGCTCCACGGTTCGTTTTTGTAGTCGACTGAATTCAAGAGCCCGAGTTTGTGGCGGTCCGTCAGGTCATAGTGGCGTGCGACACCGCGCGCGTCAACGTGCAGGCCGCGTTGACTGGCGATAACGATATTGTTCTTGACCGTGTTATCGTGACCACCACCGATGAAGGGACCGTAGGCGGTGGAGTAAATCACATTGCCGAAGATCGTGTCGCCCGCATCGCCGTCATCCATGTAGAAGGCATTCGCAGCGGTGCTGTGATGGACGAAGTTATAGCGCAGCATGTTGCCGCGGCTGGTCCAATCGTTCACGGTGTAGAAAGCGCCGACGTCCCCGGAATCGAGCGCGACGTTGTGTACCTCATTGAACTCCAGCAGGTTGTCGTTGCCGCTGTAGAGCACGGCTGCGTGCGGCAGGTCGTGCATCAGATTGTGTGCGACGATATTGCCGACGGAAGTGCCGCGGGCGAATGCTAACTGAATAGCGGGCGCGTAGGTTCGCCGCACTTCCCCGATGTGATGAATATGGTTGTTGGTCGCGAAGTTTCTGGCGTGCGTCAGAGTGCGCCGTTCGCCGCCTGAGATGTAAATGCCGCCGTGCCCCAGCCCGTGGAAATTACTGGAGGTGACGCCGTTGTCGTGTCCGCCATTGATTACGACACCGGTCTGGCCCAGGTTGTTGAACGTGCAGCCGGCAACCAGATTGAATTCGCCGCCAGTTATTTCGACGCCATTCCCGAGTCCGCCTTCGAAGGTCAGGCCCTGCAGCTGGACGTGTGTTGTGCCCTTGAAAGCAAAGAGCGCGGTATCCAGATCAGAGATCAGAATGCTGCCGTCGCGGAGTGCTGCCGGCGGCCATAAGTACAGCGTTTTGGTCTTGAAGTTGACGACCCATTCGCCCGGACGGTCGAGTTCTTCGAGCAGATTCAGCGCGTACCACGGCTCCTTGCCGTCGCCAGTGCGCTTGTACTTGGAGCCGATGCCGCCCTGTACGGGAACGGCATGCGTGATCAATTTCTTGTCGAGATCAATGGATTTAATGCGCACTTTTTCCGTGGTCCACGGAACGCGCCAGAAGCCATCCAGCCACAGACCTTCTTCAACGGCCTTGAGCCAGCGCGCCGGGCGATCGCCTGAGAAAGCGAACGTGCCGCCGCGTCGATTGGGACCGTCCACCCAATCACCGTTATCGGTCACACGCGCCATCGCAACGTAGCCGCGATCCGGCCAGCGCGCGATTGGCAGGCGCTTGCCATCAAAGTAGAGCTGAAAAATCCCGCCCCCGTCAGAAAAGCGGTCCGCAAACGGGCCCGTGTGGCGAACTCCGAGCGCACTGAGGTCGAGCTGCAAAACTTTCCCACGCGCCGTAGGATCGAGCCGCTGGAGCACAGCGGGCTCGGTCACGATGGAAGCCGCGGAGGCCTTGGCCAGTACTCCCGCGACGATGCGGACCGGTTCGTTCCTGTATGCGCGATAGGCAACCGGCGCGTTGGGAAGTCCCGAGTCTTGCATCCCGAGTTCGAAGGTCGTGCCGCGATAGTAGACACCACCGCGCAACCATACTGTTGTACCGCCGGCTTTTGCGCTCTGACGCACAGCGTCGCGAGCGCGTTCGAGGGTGGCGAACGGACTCGCGAGCGTGCCGAGGTTTTTGTCACTGCCGTTAACGGCTACGTAGAAATCAGCGCCAGGTACAGCCTGACTCAAAATGAGTGCGGTAAGGAAGATTCGGAGCAGCATGGCTCTTATCATCGTAACCGGAGATGCGGACGTTATAATCGGTTCAGGTCGATGCCTGAACTCCCAATCCATCTCTCCGCGATGCTCAATGCGATTCTGTTGGGTCTGGGCGCGTTGCTGCCGATCGTCAATCCGATTGGCGGCGCGGTGATGTTTCTGAGCCTTACGCCCGGTTATCCATCTTCAGTACGTAACGTGCTGGCGCGAAAGATTGCGCTGAATGGCTTTTTCCTGCTGCTCGGCTCCGCATTAATCGGCACGCACGTGCTTCACTTTTTCGGCATTTCGATTCCAGTGGTTCAAGTGGGCGGCGGCATGGTTGTGCTGTCGGCAGGATGGGCGATGCTGAACCAGAAGGACTCGCCGGCAAGATCAGAAGGTCAGGCTGGTGTAATGCCGCAAAATCCCTTGCAGCAGGCCTTCTATCCGCTCACGTTGCCACTGACTATAGGCCCTGGAACGATTTCGGTTGCCGTAACACTGGGAGCAAATCTGGGCTGGGGCGGGTTCGACAACGCGCTCGTTATCGCTGCTACAGTGCTGACATCAGTGATCGTGGCGATCCTCGTGTTCCTTTGTAACCGCTTTGCGGAACCGCTGGCAAAGAGGATGGGCGAGAACGCGATGAGTGTGCTGCAGCGGCTCTCCTCATTCATACTGTTGTGCATCGGCGTGCAGATCCTTTGGAACGGACTGACGGCGTTGATCCGCAATCTGCCGCGCTGAATGCATTTTAGAAATTGCTAGGCTGGGCTTAGCGGAGGAATGCATGTCACCGATCAACAGGAAGATCGTGCTTACCGCCCGGCCTGTCGGCATGCCTAAGGAATCAGACTTTCAGATCGTGGAGATTCCCACGCCGACTCCGGATGACGGTCAGGTTCTGATCAAGAGCATTTATATCTCAGTGGATCCCTACATGCGCGGGCGATTGCGCGATGCCTACATCCGCCCGATCGGGATCGGCGAGGTGATGTCTGGCGGCGTGGTTGGAAAAGTGGTCGAATCCAGGCACCCTGGATTTATTGTTGGCGATTATGTGGAAGGCATGCTCCCATGGCAGGAGTATTCCGTTTCGGACGGGAGCGGGTTGCGCCATATCGACGTGAAACTTGCACCGGTTTCCACGGCGCTCGGCGTGCTTGGAATGCCCGGACTCACCGCATACTTTGGCCTGTTGGAAATCTGCGATCCGAAGCCGGGTGAAACCGTTGTTGTGTCTGGGGCGGCCGGTGCAGTGGGCTCGACTGTTGGCCAGATTGCAGGCATTCGCGGCTGCCGGGTAGTCGGGATCGCGGGCTCCGATGAGAAAATCAATTTCATCGTAAATGAGTTGGGTTTCGACGCCGCATTCAACTACAAGACCGTTTCGGACTACCGGGCCAAGCTTGCCGAACTCTGCCCCAACGGCATCGATGTTTATTTTGATAACGTGGGCGGCGCGATAACCGATGCTGTTTTTACGCTGATCAATTCTCATGCAAGGATCTCGGTATGCGGGCAGATTTCGCAGTACAACCTGGAGAAGCCAGAACCGGGTCCGCGCTTGCTGCCTTATCTTCTGGCGAGGCAGGCCAAGGCGCAAGGCTTCCTCGTATCCCAATTCGCGGCTCGCGCTGAGGAGGGTCGCACACGACTTGCGGAGTGGCTGGTGACTGGCAAACTGAAGTACAAAGAACACATAGTACAGGGGTTTGAGAATACGCCGCGAGCGTTTATCGGAATGTTGCAGGGCGAGAATATTGGCAAGCAACTAGTGCAGGTCGCACCAGTTTGATCGCGCTATACTCTCACCAATGCGTTCGATCAAGGCTGACCGTCGGGCATTCACTCGTGTGGCGCTGGCCTGCGCATTTGGCGGAGTTCGAATAGGATCCGCGCAGAAGCAGCCAGTCCCCGAGCCGCCCGAGGTGATCTTTCGATCCGACACGGGGCTGGCGCTGGTTCGCTTTCACGTCATCAGTAAAAAACAATACGTGCAAAATCTGCGTGCGTCCGACATCGAAGTGCTCGAAGACGGCGTCGTGCAAAAGCTGGTTGTGTTCGAGGGTCCGAATGGCCCGAACGGCCGCCGGACTATCCCGATTGAACTGATACTGCTTTTGGACGTCAGCGGCAGCGTTATGAATGAGGGCATGCTCGATGCGTTCATCATGAAGGAGACGCTGTTGGATGGTCTGGGCGGCGATGTAAAGATTTCGGTTTATGCCTTCGCCAGCCGGGTCACGCGCATCTGCGCGCTCACGAATGATTTGGCCAAACTCAAGCAGGCGTTTGAGCAGGTGTACAAAACCAAGCTGGGCGGATCCAAAATTTACGAATCGATCATGGAAACCGCGCGACTGGCGTCCACTGGTTCGGCGACGGATGTGACTCGCCTGATGCTGATCATGTCGGATGGTTTTGCTACTACGAACACCCCTCCAAAGAACGCCGTGCAAATCGCAAATGCCTACGGGATTTCGCTCTATCCGATGGTCCTGGGACACGAGAAAATCACTAAGCAGTTGCAGGCAGAAAATGAGAACAACCGGAACAATCAGCCGCGTCACTCACGAGCAATGGAGAGGGAATTGGAGATCCAGTCTTTCGCCGAGCTTGGTGAATTGACAGGTGGCAGGAGCTTTGATCCGCCCATGGCGAGTAGCTTTATCATGCGATCGATCCTGCGGACCATGGCAGGCCAGATCATGACCCAGTATGTCGTGGGATACAATCCGGGCGCACCGGGAGAAACGCCGCAAAAGCACAAAGTAACGGTGCGGCTGCGGAACAAGAGTCTAGGTAAACTGGTCGGCGGTACACGTTCGGTTACTCACTAAATGAAACAAACACTTCTGCAGTTCACGTTGTTTTTTGCCAGCTTGTGCATTGCGAGCGGCCAGGCTGTGCATGAATCCGAATTGATCTTTC
The DNA here is from genome assembly GCA_963793625.1 of Bryobacteraceae bacterium. Lineage (GTDB taxonomy): Bacteria > Acidobacteriota > Terriglobia > Bryobacterales > Bryobacteraceae. The sequence continues at coordinate 487,174 of CAWCAT010000005.1, forward strand.
CTCTCGATACTTTGCACAATCATTCCTCTTCCATCGTGGAGTTGGCCAATGGAGAATTGTTTGTCTGCTGGTATAACGGCTCCGGCGAGCGTACGGCCGATGACGTGAAAGTGCAGGCGTCGCGTTTGGCGAAGGGCAGCAAATCATGGGTCCCCCGGTACACGCTGGCGGATACGCCGGGATTCCCAGACACCAATCCAATCGTGTTCTTCGATTCGCAAAAGCGGCTGTGGCTGATGTGGTCCGCGATCGTTGCGAACCGTTGGGAGACGGCGTTGCTGAAGTACCGCATTTCTAACGAGGGCTGGAAATCTGATCCCCCACGTTGGGATGTCAGCGAAGTTGCGCTGTTCGTGCCGCGCAATTTCGAAGCGCGAGTGAAGGAAGGGCTGGAAAAGTATCTGGAGAAGCGGCCGGCCGGACGTGATCGTGATGAAGCCAAACATGCATTTGATGTCGCTGGGGATAAGTACTTTTCACGAATGGGTTGGATGCCACGCGTACACCCGATTGAATTGCCATCCGGGCGAATTCTGGTACCGCTGTATTCGGATGGCTACAATTTTTCATTGATCGCCATCAGCGATGATCGCGGCATGAGTTGGACCACAAGCGAGCCACTAGTCAGCGAGGGCGGCGTGCAGCCTAGCATCGTCCGACGCGCCAACGGCACTCTCGTGGCCTATATGCGCGATAACGGTCCGCCACCCAAGCGGGCGCTCGTGAGCGAATCGAAAGATGATGGCATCACGTGGTCACAAGTTGTCGACAGCGACATTCCAAATCCTGGTTCCAGTCTGGAAGTGATCGCGCTTAAAGACGGGAACTGGCTCATGCTGAACAATGATACGGAGAAGGGCAGGCACTCGCTGGCTGTCTGGCTTTCAGCAGATGAAGGCAAAACGTGGCAGTGGAAACGTCATCTCGAACTGGATAAGCGAGAAACCGGCGCGGGGTCGTTTAGCTATCCCTCGGTCATTCAGACGAGCGACGGACTCATTCATGCAACGTACAGCTACGTCGTGAACGACGTCCCCAAAACGGCCCCGCGCCAATCGATCAAACATGCAAAATTCAATGTGGCCTGGATCAAGAGCGGAGATTAGAAAGCCCGGATCGAAGCCACACGGTTCATGTCGTTAGTCCACCCGCGAGTTCTGGTCATGTCCGGTTCATCGCGCGTAATGCGGAAGCTCTGTCCAGCGAAATCGGAATCGCTGAACAGTTGCACGCCGCGCATCACTCCGAAGAATTTGACTGAGGAGAACGCGTTGCTCCACGAGAGCTGGTTGCGCTCTTCGCCCTGGCGGACGCAGTACGCGTCGCCACGGTAGCCGGGTTCGCGATAGAAACAGACGCCGTCGCCGGACATCTTCCACATCTGATCGCGGTCGTCCCAGTAACGCCCACTTTCATCTGGCGCGGTGTTGCGACCGTAGGTGCCGGAACCTTGAGACGAGCTTTGCGTGCTGGTTCCCCAGCCACCCCGATCCCAGGTATCCGTGGAACTGGGGGTGCCGCGCCGGTCCACACCTCGACGCCGATCTGTTGCCCCGCTGGGCCGATTCTGAGAGGAAGCCCAGGCATCGTCCTCGCCCAATTCACTGGTCATCCAATCGCTGCCGGTGCTACGTGTGCCGGTCACACGCCGAAAAACGAAGCGTTGATTCTCGTCTCCATTACGATCAAAAACCTGGATTTTGACGCTGTTCCTGTTGCTCCCGTCCGGGATGTCCAGAGCCTTGCCGGAAGACGAAAGAATCAAGGCGTTGCCGTCGCTGGCACGGTCGATACGCCATTGTTGGCTGGGTCCGCCAGTAAATCGGTTGGCAATTACTGGTGTGGCGTTCCGGTCGGAAGCTTCTTCCAGCGCAAAGCCGTTCATGGCATTGCGGATGTACCAGGTTCCATTCCTGGCTTCGCGGATTTCCCAAAACTGATTGGCGGTCTGGCGTGGTTCAAATTGGATGATGGTGCGGCGGTCGTTCCGATCCATGTCGATCACCTTCTGTGATTGCAGGTTGCTGATCTCGTATCGCCCGGCACCTTCGAAACCGCCCTGCGCAAGTGATGTGGCGGGGGAACAGATCATCAACCCGATTACCGCCGACACCGCGAGGGTCGCACTATTTCGTAAACGAAATCTGTTTTCATTTTTCATTTGCGACAGACCTCCTACACCGTTATAGAGAGATGACGCCGGGGTCAGGTTTCGCGAAATGGCAAGCTCCCGCCGGGCAGGTAAAATGAAGGCTAATGCTTACACAGGAACAGTTTGTGGTACCCACGCTAGGACCGAATTCGGTGACCTCGCCTTTGCTGCTTTCCAAGGAACGGGGGAATGGTGTTGGCTGCTTCGTGAAGCCGTCTGCGCGTGTGCGCCTGCCATTCGAGATTGACCTCGAGAACCCGGCGCCAGAGGATGTCCTGCTGGAACAGGCTGGACCCCGTGCCGAAATCTACTTTAAGCCATCGGAGACGCGTGCCGCCGTGGTCACGTGCGGGGGCTTGTGCCCAGGCATGAACAACGTGATTCGGTCGCTGTTTCAGCAGTTGCATCACCAGTACGGCATAAAAGAATTGATAGGCATCCGCCACGGCTACAGCGGTTTTCGTCCGGACACTCCGACTCCGCCGATGCTGCTCACGCCTGAGTTTGTTGAGAAAATTCACCAGCATGGCGGTACGGTTCTGGGGAGTTCGCGGGGACCAATCGCGCCTGAAATTGTGGTCGATTACCTGGAACGCGAGAACATTCAAATTCTGTTCTGCATCGGTGGAGACGGCACGCAGCGCGGGGCGCACAATATTGCGCAGGAGGCGCTACGCCGTGGCTCGAAGATTTCGGTCGTAGGGATTCCGAAGACCATCGATAACGACATTAATTTCGTCTGGCAATCTTTCGGCTATCAGTCGGCCATCGAGCGAGCCAAAGATGTTATCGACTCTGCCCACGTCGAATCGAAGGGCGCACCAAACGGCATCTCGATTGTGAAGCTGATGGGGCGTGAGGCAGGCTTCATCGCCGCCGGAGCAACGCTCGCCAGCCAGGAAGTGAACTTCACGCTGATTCCTGAAGTTCAGTTCGCGCTGGACGGGGAGAACGGGTTTCTTGAAGCTCTTTACCGGCGTATGCTGGCGCGCGGACACGCTGTGATTGTAGTGGCGGAAGGCGCAGGGCAGGAACTGGTCCCGGGCGAAGAAACGGCGCGAGATGCTTCAGGAAATTTGCTTCAGCAGGATATCGGGTACTTTTTAAAACTGAGAATTAATGCGTTCTTCGCGGAACGCAAATGCACTGCGAACGTGCGCTACTTCGACCCGAGTTACTATATTCGCAGCGTGCCTGCCAACACACTCGATGCATTGTTGTGTGATCAGATGGCGCGCAGCGCAGCTCATGCCGCGATGGCAGGCAAGACAGATATCCTGATCGGCTACTGGTACGGATTGCATGTACACGTGCCGCTTCCTACTGTGACGGCGGGCAAACGAAGGATGAGCGCGGATGGAGATTTGTGGCGCAGTGTTCTGGCTTGCACAGGACAGCCCCCCAGGTTCTTCTAAACCGAATTAGCCGACGTGGCCAAGCGTGAAGCTTTCGCCGAGATAGACGCGTTTCACTTCAGGATCGCGGCCGAGCGCTTCGGGGCTGCCCGCACGGAAAATTTTTCCGTTGTTAATGATGTAGGCGCGGTCCGTGACAGCGAGGGTTTCGCGCACGTTGTGATCTGTCACCAGAATTCCGATACCGGCGCGTTTCAGGTCAAAGATAATGCGCTGCAGTTCGAGCACTTGAATCGGATCGATACCGGAGAACGGTTCATCGAGTAACAAGAAGCTGGGCTCAATCACCAGCGAGCGCGCGATTTCGACGCGCCGCCGTTCGCCGCCAGACAACATGTAGCCTTTGCTCTTGGCAACTTTTTCCAGACCGAGTTGTTCGATGAGGCGCAGCATGCGTTCGCGTCGTTCGCGTGCGCTCAGCGGCAGGGTTTCCAGAATCGCCATCAAGTTATTTTCAACCGAGAGCTTGCGGAAAACCGAAGGCTCCTGCGGCAGATAGCTGATTCCGTGACGCGCGCGCTGATACATGGGTAGCGTCGTAATGTCTTTGTCGTCCAGCAGAACTTTACCGGAATCTGGAGTGACAAGTCCGACGATCATGTAAAAAGACGTGGTCTTTCCAGCACCGTTCGGACCGAGTAGTCCAACTACTTCGCCGGTGTTGACCGAAACCGTGACGTCGTCAACGACTTTACGTCGATTGTATGTTTTTGAGATGTCGCAGGTCTGCAGAGTGGGCATGCGCTACTTGTTACGGCGAATTACGCTTTTCACCGGTTGGCGTTCGACGCCGTCAACCAGCAGCCTATCATCGTTCGCGAACCAGGTCAATTTCCGCCCCTTCGTGTATCCGCGCAGGCTGTCGACCATTTGCGGGTCACCGCCTTCCAGCGTGACCTTTTCCTCGCCAACGATATACTCGGCGCGTTCGCCTGTGCCGTGTCGCGTGCGATCCGGCGCGCGCTGCAGGATGTCGGCTTTCCCGATCGCAAGTGCCCGATCCAGTGATGAGCCGCCGTCTGCGTCTTCTTTAAGCCAGGCTTTGATCTCATGCGCTTTGACATCCATGGCCGGGCGCAATAGCGTGGCGCCCCCTTTATAGTGGGCCAGCTTATCTTCACCGGTGTAGATCAGTTCCGCGGAACGCACTGTAGTAAAGACAGGAGCAGGCTTCTGCTTCGGCGCAGGTTTGCCTTTGGGCTGTTTAGGCTGATCGGCAAACTGGCTGAAGACCTTGCCCTTGGCAGTCAAAACCTCATTCTCGCGATCAATCGTTACTGTATCGGCCTGTAGCCGATTAGCGCCCTGCCACAGGACCGCGTTGCCCTCATAGTGAATCACGGACTGTCCGTCGCTGGAGTACATCTTAGCGGCCTTTGCCTGCATGGCTTCGTCGCGCGCGAGCATCGATGGGTTTTTAGCGGCTTTCTTCTCTGGCAGGCGCGTCGAGGTGACGTTACCCTCGGCCACAAAGTCGCTTGTTTTCTGATCAAGCAGAATGCGGTTGCCCGCGGTGGACCCGGTCGGGTCCCAAACGCGCGCGTTTCCGTTGAGCGTGATCTGTTCGGAGGCCTGTTCGAGCACCGCCTGATCCGCGCGTGCCTTGCGCTCGCCTTCCTCGTAGCGGAAATCCTGCGATTGTTCGACTTTCGCAAGCTGTCCGGTTTTGGGCTCAAAGGTAGCCAGGAGGATTTGGCTCCAGGTCCGTGCGAAAGCGGGATCACCCTTTTTCTTCTGCTCGCGGTAGGTCTTTGTCGCGGTGTTGGAAGCTCGATAGGAACTGATCTGGTTCTGCTCGCCATATTGAATCGACATGCGCTCAGCATCCAATTCACGGCGGCGCTGGCCGGCACGGTTCGGCAGAAACTCGATTCGGCCCTGAGCGTGTGTTTCGAGCTTGTCAATTTCACGCCCATCGGGTCTCATGGTCAGCTCAATCGCCTCGCTCCGCAGAATGCGCGTCTCAGCCATCAGCACGTTCGGGCGTGGGAGCGGCTTCGATTCGGCGACGCCGTGCCCGGCTGCGTACGCTTTCTGCAATGTGCTCTCGCCGGAGTCTGTCGAGAAGGTCAGATCGAGCCGATCGCTGGTAACGGTGGTGCGGGCAGCGGCAGTAGCGGACGCAAGTTTGGCATCGCGGTTTCCGCTGATTTTTGTGACTACGCCGTCTTCATCAAAATCCATACGGAGTTCGCTGGCAGCATAGTCGAGCTGGCGGTTCTTTTCGCGATCAGTTCCACGCGCCTGCAGCGCCTCTACATTTCGTATGTAGCCTTCCTCCAGCCGAACCAGGGACGCGGCGGATTCCATTGTCAGTCCGCCGCGCGTCAGTTTGGCCCACGGCGTTAGAATCACGAGCGACTCATGTTCCTTATAGGTCAGCTCGCCGGCTTCCAGCCTCATCGGTTTCGCCTTGGGGTTTTTCCCACGCCACAAAAGATTCACAGCGCTACGCAGTAACAGCTCGCGAGTTCTTGGATCATACGACGCACCGATGGCCTGACCTTCACCGAGGTCGAATGAGAAGGTGGCCGGCTTGTCGGTTTCAGCCTTCCCCGTCCTGCTATCGAAGCGAACTGCAGAGGAGCGAATGGTGAGAAGCCTGCCCTGCGGTTGCGCGTCCGCAGGGACGCCCATCGTGATCTCGACATCGCCTTCCGAAAACAGCGTGCCGGCGTCACGGTCGAACAGAACTTTGGAACTGCGCACCAGGTCGAATTCTTTGGCGTCTTTCCGGAAAATCTTCAGTTCGACACCCTGCAGATTGAAAACTGCCGGATCCTTGACTTGCTCGAAGTTTTTGGCGCTGATCGACACGATTGGGCCATCCGGGCCCATCTGTGTGTAATTCCAGCTCTCGGCGGAAGCATTTAGATGTGACGAGAGCTGTGGCGGCGCGGCGGGGGCTTCCCCCTTCCGCAGCATGCGCTGGGAATTGAAAAGATAACCGATTGAGGCAATCAGGGCGAAAATGACGAAAAGGATCAGCCAGCGGGCTCGCCGCATACCCTTTCAGAATAGCAAGTTGTCCGTCCTGCGTTGATCGGCGTTGTTGTTGCGGTGAGTGGTCAAGAAAAATAAGTATCTTATTTACAACAATTTGTGTACGATTTTTGTCACTCTTCGCCCGAGTGTGCTAATAATTGATAGCAGGCTTGCTAGTTCCTAAGCCTAAATTTTTTTGGAGGTACAGCTTATGAATATTCGACCGCTCTATGATCGTATCGTGATTCGGCGGATTGAGGACACCGAGACCGTTAAAGGTGGCATCATCATCCCCGACAGCGCAAAAGAGAAGCCCCAGGAAGGCGAAGTGATCGCCGTGGGCCAGGGCAAACGCCTTGAAAGTGGCAAAGTTGTCGCACTGGATGTTCAGAAGGGCGACCGCATCCTCTTCGGTAAATACTCGGGCAGCGAAATCAAGCTGGACGGGGAAGAGTTGTTGATCATGCGTGAAGACGAAGTTCTCGGCATCATCGAGAACGCCGCCCAGTCCGCAAAGAAGTAAGGAGAACACTACATGGCAGCCAAACAGATTGTTTATAGCGAGAATTCCCGGCAGGCGATCCTGCGCGGTGTGAATCAGCTTGCGGACGCAGTGAAAGTCACCCTCGGCCCGAAGGGCCGTAACGTCGTCCTCGAGAAGAAATTCGGCGGTCCGACGATCACCAAAGACGGTGTGACCGTTGCGAAAGAAATTGAGCTGAAGGATCCCCTGGAGAACATGGGCGCCCAGATGGTGCGCGAAGTGGCCTCCAAGACGTCCGACGTGGCCGGCGACGGCACCACGACCGCGACGATCCTGGCTCAGTGCCTGTTCCGCGAAGGCGTGAAGGCAGTTGCCGCCGGTGCAAACCCGATGGCGATGAAGCGTGGTATCGAGAAGGCCGTGGAAGCGGTCGTCACTGAGATCCAGAGCTTCAGCAAGCCGGTTTCGGGCGACATGATTGCCCAGGTCGGTACGATTTCCGCGAACGGCGACACCCAGATCGGCGAAATCATTGCGGACGCGATGAAGAAAGTCGGCAAGGACGGCGTCATCACGGTTGAAGAATCGAAGACGATGGCCACCGAACTGATGACCGTCGAAGGTATGCAGTTCGACCGCGGCTATCTGTCCCCCTACTTCGTGACCGATCCGGACCGCATGGAAGCCGTTCTCGAAGAGCCTTACATCCTGATCCACGAAAAGAAGATCAGCAACATGAAGGACCTGCTGCCGGTACTCGAGCAGATCGCTCGCTCTGGCAAGCCGCTTCTGATCATTGCTGAAGAAGTCGAAGGCGAAGCGCTCGCGACTCTCGTGGTCAACAAGCTCCGTGGCACGCTGAACACTTGCGCCGTTAAGGCTCCGGGCTTCGGCGATCGCCGCAAGTCCATGCTCGAAGACATCGGTATCCTGACCGGCGGCAAGCCGATCATGGAAGACATCGGTGTGAAGCTCGAAGGCGTCCGTCTGGAAGATCTCGGCCGCGCCAAGCGCATCACAGTGGACAAAGACAACACCACCATCATCGATGGCGCTGGTGAGCAGAAGGCGATCGAGGGCCGCATCAAGCAGCTCCGCAATCAGATCGAAGAGACCACTTCTGACTACGATCGTGAGAAGCTGCAGGAACGTCTGGCGAAGCTCGCCGGCGGCGTTGCGGTGATCAAGGTCGGTGCGGCTACCGAGACCGAGATGAAGGAAAAGAAGGCCCGCGTCGAAGATGCCCTGCACGCTACCCGCGCTGCAGTGGAAGAAGGCATCGTCCCCGGCGGCGGCGTCGCTCTGCTCCGTGCCCAGAAGGCCCTGGTTGACCTGAAGCTGCCCGGTGACGAGCAGATCGGTGTCAACATGGTGAAGCGCGCTTGTGAAGAGCCGCTCCGTCAGATCGTTGGCAACGCCGGATACGAAGGCGCAATCGTCGCCGAGAAGATCCGCGCGAATGACAACGTTCAACTTCGGCTTCAACGCTGCCTCGTCCGAGTACATGGACCTGGTCGCGGCCGGTGTCATCGACCCGACCAAGGTGACCCGCACGGCTCTGCAGAACGCCTCTTCGATCAGCGCCCTGATGCTGACCACCGAAGCGATGATCTGCGAGATCCCTGAGAAGAAGTCAGCCCCGTCCGGCCCCGAGCACGGCGGCGGCGGGATGGACTACTAAACAGTAGTTCAGCAGTTAGTAATGCAAAAAGGCCACCCTTCCACGGGGTGGCCTTTTTGTTTGTCGTGTGGGACCGGCTCGGATCGCTATATGATGGTTATTCATCCGAAGTTCCCATCATGGCAATCAAAAAAGTTATTCGATACAAAGACGCCGGCGTAAATATCGACGAAGCCGATCGCGCCGTTTCGCAAGTCAAGAAGTACGCGCGAGACACTTTCACCAAGGGCGTTCTCACTGACATTGGTTCGTTCGGCGCGGGCTTTCAACTCAATGGCTGGAAGCAGCCTGTGCTGGTCAGTTCCGCCGACGGCGTCGGCACCAAGATCAAGGTCGCGTTTCTTACGGGCCGTCACAATACGATCGGCGAAGACCTCGTAAACCACTGTGTCAACGACATCATGGTGCAGGGCGCGCGCCCGCTATTCTTCCTGGATTATTTTGCGGTCGGCAAGCTGGATGCCGACGTGGCCGGTGAGGTCATTTCCGGCGTTGCGCGCGGCTGCAAGGCCAATGGCTGCGCACTGATCGGCGGTGAGACAGCGGAGATGCCCGGGCTCTACGCGCCGGGTGAATATGATCTTGCAGGCTTCATCGTCGGTGCGGTCGAAAAGAAAAAACTGATCAGCCCTGCTCGCATCAAAGAGGGCGACGTATTGCTCGGGCTGCCTTCAAACGGACTCCACACCAACGGTTACTCGCTGGCCCGGCGCCTGCTGTTTGATACGGCCGGCTATAGCCCGAAGACTTTCGTTCCAGAACTCAACTGCACGCTCGCCGATGAACTCCTGAAAGTCCACAAGAGTTACGCCAAGCCGATCACTGCGCTGCACACGGCCGGATTCCTTGCCGGCGCGGCGCATATCACCGGCGGCGGAATCACGGATAATACTCCGCGAGTTCTGCCGGATGGGTTCGGCGTGGAGATCGACACGAACTCGTGGCCCGTGCTGCCTGTGTTTGAAGTACTGCGCAGAATCGGCAATATTCCGCTCGACGATTACCGGCGCACGTTCAACCTCGGCATCGGTATGATCTTCGTGATCAACAAGCGGAACCTGGCGCGGACAGAACAAATTCTCAAGAGGCTGAGAGAGCCCTACTACCAGATCGGATCGGTGGTGAAGCTGAAGCGCGGCGCCAAAGTGAAAGTGACTTACAAATGAAGCGTCGGCTCGGGATTTTGCTTTCCGGTCGAGGCTCCAATTTCGAAGCGATTGCAGACAGTGTTGCTGCTGGTAGAATTGATGCCGAGATCGCGGTTGTGATTTCGAACCGCCCAGAGGCGCGCGGGCTGGAAACTGCGCGTGCTCGAGGAATCAACAGCCGTCTGTATTCCCTCAAAGGGTTTGGATCGCGAGATCTATGACCGCATGCTGATTGACGAATTGCAGAAGGCAAATGTTGAGCTGATTTGCCTGGCCGGCTTCATGCGCTTGTTAAGTGCCAGCTTTATTCGCGCATTTCCGCTGCGGGTCCTCAATATTCATCCTTCGCTTTTGCCCTCGTTCCCGGGATTGGATGCGCAGCACCAGGCGCTTGATTACGGCGTCAAGATAAGCGGCTGCACGGTGCATTTCGTGGATGAGTATCTGGACGCCGGTCCGATCATTTTGCAGAGCGCCGTGCCGGTGGAAGGCGATGATACCGCGGATACGCTTTCGGCACGCATTCTGAAGGAAGAGCACCGGATTTACAGTGAGGCGATTCGCATCATCCTATCTGGTAAATATCGCATTGAAGGCCGCCGAGTGATCCTGCAACCGTAAATTATTTGGCCGAGCGCACGCGCACCTGATCGTAGATCGCCTGTGCGTCGCGAAGCGATGCGAACGATGTACCTGGCTGCTGTGCAGATGCGGTCCCAGTGGCGACACCCCAGCGGGCTGCGTCTGCAAAATCGCTACCTTTCTCGGCTGCCCAGGTGAATGCCGCAGCGAGAGCATCGCCTGCTCCAATCGGACTTACGGCATCAATCGAGGGCGGCATGATTTCGAACAGCTCGCTACCAGTTGCGCCGACCGCTCCACGGCTGCCCAACGAAAGCAGAACGGATTCAGCTCCCATCGCCTGGATGCGCTCCGCTGCCGCCAGAAAATGCGCGCGCGTTAATAGCGCCTGGTTAAGCAAACGCTCTGCCTCGGCTTGATTCGGGGACACCACAGTGGGGCCGGCCTCGATGCCTTCCTGTAACGCTTCACCATCGGTGTCGAGCAGCGTCTTTACGCCTCGACTTCGGGCTTCCGCGATCAGCTTGCTATAGAACGTGGTCGGTACACCTGGAGGCAGGCTGCCGCACAGCATGAGCCAACTGGCTCGCCGCAAGTGCTCAAGCACTGCTTTCTCCACCTGATCCACTTCGTCGAGCTCCAGTTCCGGCCCTAATTCATTCAGTTTGACCGTTAGTCCCTGTTTATCCGTAATAGTCAGGTTGGCGCGAATATTCGCGCGGATCGGGACCAGAGCGACGGGATAACCGCAGCAGTTAATCAGCAGCTCCTTGAAGCGTTCTCCCATGGGGCCGCCGCAAGGAGCAATCGCGAGAGTCTGGCCGCCAAAGGAGTGGATGACGGCCGATGCATTAATGCCTCGTCCACCCGAGCTCTCTTTTCTTGAGAGGATGTAGCCGCGATCCTCGAACACCAGGCGATCGGCCAAAACCGTGCGGTCCACCGCAGGATTAATTGTCAGGGTGATGATCAAATCCCATTCTACGTTAACCTTGAAGATTGAATAGCAATTCTAATTTCCGGGCATATGCAGCTTTAGCCGCAGTCTGTTTTTTCTGGGGCACTACTTATCTTGCGATTCGCATGGCACTGGAGAGCTTCCCACCGCTGATCCTGGTGGCTACCAGATTCCTCTGTTCCGGCGCGATCATGCTCATCGTGGCGTGGAGGATGGGCGTTCACCTGCCGCGCGGCAGGGAACTGGTGCTAACGGCTCTGAATGGAATCATCATTCTGGGCATCGGCAATGCATGCCTGACCTATTCGGAGACCTGGATAGGGAGCGGAATGGCGGCGCTGTTTATTACAACGTCTCCGTTTTGGCTGGTAGGGATCGAATCCGCGATGGGTGGAGAGAAACTGCATCTTCCGGCTGTAGGCGGAATGCTGGTTGGCTCGATCGGAGCGGGCTTGCTTGTCGCACCGGGAGCGCTAAGCCAAGGCCTTGGCAGCAACGTCGTCAAAGGCTTCATGGTGCTGCAAGGCGGCTGCGTGTGTTGGGCGCTAGGGTCCATTCTGCAACGCCGGCAACCATCCAAAGCGCATCCTGTTGTGAACGGAGCGGTGCAGCAACTGGCCGCGGGCCTGACGTTCATGATTCCGGCGATGCTGATTCCCGAACATCCAATTCACTGGAGCACGCGCGGCGTATTGGCCGTGATTTATCTGATAACTTTTGGATCGATCGTGGGCTACAGCGCCTATGTCTATGCGATGGACAAATTACCGGTCGCAGTCGTATCGATCTACACGTATATCAATCCGGTCGTGGCAGTGGCGCTGGGCTGGCTGTTCTATAGGGAACCATTCGGCCGGCTCGAATCCATCGCTATGCTGGTTATTTTCGCGGGCGTTGCGATAGTGAAGGTGTATGGCCACGGCCCGGTGAAGAAGCGCGTGTGGTGATATCGAGCGGCACGGGTGAGGCCTCCGGCCGCTCGGCCATTTCAAGCAACTTAATGACGGTGTTCCAATTCCGGCCTGTGCACGGCGTCTTCAAAACCTTTTGAATAGCTGCCGCTGGAAATTTTGTTCGTCCTTGGCCGTTGGGGAAATATACGTAGAGTTCGCGCCCGTCAATCCGCATTTCCTCGGGCTCTACGTTAAGCTTAAGAACAGACTCGCAGGCCTCCGCGTTTGGAACGCTCGACAGAAACATGACAACGAGTTTGCTTGGATCGACGTCGGGTTTCTTCGCGAACGGATTCCGGACGATCACGTTTTTTAGTTCGGAAGCAGTGCGCAGCATGACCTCGGGACGAATGTCGAAGCTCCGCTCGATCGCAGCCTTAATCCGTTCGGCTAGCGCAACGAGATCCCGATCCTCGGTTCTGAAAATGACGTTGCCACTCTGTATGTAGGTCTGTGGATCTCGCAATCCCAAAGATGCGTAGAGCGCTCGCAGCGCTTCCATCTTGATCTTGTTGTGACCTCCGACGTTCACGCCGCGGAGCAACGAGATCACAACGGGCATGTCGTTAGTCCTTCTCCAGGACCTTCGCCCCTAGCGCGCCACCTATGGTTGGCAGCAGCGTAAAGAATATAAAAACGAAAAATAGCGAGAGCAGGATCACTGTCGCGAGACCGGAGGGGTTTTGCAGAATTTGGAGGAACTGCTCGACGTTGGCATCGAGAGGGCCGCGCGCGCTGAATTGTTCGCGGTAGAAGGATGCCAGTCCGCCCTTGCTGGAAATCGTCAGTACGCTGATCGTGAAGAACAGCGTCGCGATCACGAAGCAGAAGACGCCCGTAATCCAGCCCATCCGCATCCCGCCGCGCACCGTGATTTCCTCGCCGGTGCGGCGACGGTAGAGCCACACTGCAATGAAACCTGAGGCGAGCAACCATAGCAGTAACCAGCCCATGGAAAGAAACGGGGGCAGCGGGACCGTGATCAACAACGACGCGATGCCTGCGGCCAGAAAGCACACGCGCACGGCAGCCGAATTGTGGAAATTGATTTCGGGTTTGGGCGGGGCCAGCACCGGCGGAGCAATCGTTACCACATGCTCTTCCGGCACGGTTTCTTCAACCGGCTCGTCGTACACTGGCTTTGCGCACTTATGACAGAAACGCGCATCGGGCGGTAGCTTTGCACCGCAGGAACAAAATTCCGGCACAAGCCCAGTGTCCCGCAGTGCAGCAGAGGGAAGCAAGGGCGATGCCACAGCAGTTGTATGCTAGTGTATTGTCCTCCATGAAAGTCCTTGTACTCAATAACCCCACCGCGCGCTATTTGAGAGTGCTGGCAAATCTGCCGGAGACCACCGACATCGTTGTGGGCAATTGCCTCGAAGCTTTCTCCAATCATCTGGAGGATGCGGATGTAATTTTCGCAGGGATGAATACCGGCGAGTTGTTCCAACAAGTCCTGCCACTCACAAAACGCGTGCGCTGGATCCATTCGTTTTCCGCAGGCGTCGAGGGTTTGATGTCTCCGGAGCTGCAGCGGAGTCCCATCCCGTTCACAAACGGGCGCGGTGTGTTCGCACGCTCGCTCGGCGAATTCGTCATGGCCTCAGTGTTGTTTTTCGCGAAGGATTTGCGCCGTTTAGTGCGCAATCAGACGGCGGGCGTTTGGGAGCAGTTCGACAACGAAGAGATCCACGGCAAGACCATGGGCATCATTGGCTATGGCGAAATCGGACGAGCAGCAGCCGAGCGCGCTCATGCGTTCGGCATGCGCATCGTTGCGCTGCGAAGACGTCCAGAGATCAGCGCAGACGACCCTTGCATCGACAAAATCTTCTTGCCCGAAGAGCGTCTGGCGTTGCTCGCGGAATCGGATTACGTCGTAGTGTCGACGCCGCTCACGGCAGCGACGCGCGGGTTCATCGGTGAGCCGGAACTTCGCGCGATGAAGCCTGGTGCTGTGATTATCAACGTAGGCCGTGGTCCGGTGATCGTGGAAACGGCGCTGATCCGGGCGCTTGAAGAAAATTGGATTCGCGGGGCGGCACTCGATGTTTTCGATAATGAGCCGCTACCAGCGCAGCATCCGTTCTACCGCATGGAGAACGTGCTGCTCTCCCCGCACTGCGCTGACCACACAGCGACATGGCTCGAGGATGCGATGGAATTGTTTGTCGATAATTTCATGCGCTTCGAAGCAGGCCAGCCTTTGCGCAATGTGGTCGACAAATCCGGAGGCTATTGAAATGCCTGAGCCCGATCTTGCGGCGATCCGCGCAGCGTCCGAGCGCATCCGCCCAATTGCTCGCCGCACGCCCGTGATGAGTTCGCGCAGCTTCGATTCGGTCGCCGGCATTGGGACGGTGTTCAAGTGCGAAAACTTTCAGCGTGGTGGCGCGTTCAAAATCAGGGGCGCAGCTAACTTTCTACTTTCGATTCCGAAGGACGAATTGCCGCGTGGAGTAGTTGCATTCTCATCGGGCAATCACGCGCAGGCTGTCGCGATTGCCGCGAAGGAATTGGGCACGCACGCAACTATCGTTATGCCCGACGATGCGCCGCGATCCAAAGTGGAGGCCACGCGCGCTTTTGGCGCACAGGTCGTGGTCTATGACCGTTTGCGCGAGGACCGTGAAGCGATAGCGCGAAAAATTGCGGGCGACAGTGGCGCCACAGTTGTGCCGCCATTTGATCATCACTGGATTATGGCCGGGCAGGGTACTGCCGCGTTAGAACTGCTGGAAGAAATTTCGGATCTGGATGCGCTCATCGCTCCGATCGGTGGAGGCGGCCTGATCTCTGGTTGCGCCATCGCCGCGAAATCGCTGCAGCCCTCCATTCGCGTGTTCGGCGTCGAACCTGCGGATGGTAACGACATGTTTCTGTCTCGCCTGAAAGGCGAGCGAATCGAGATTCCGGCGCCAAAAACAATCGCCGATGGTTTGCGAACGCCAAAGCCGGGAGTGCTTACGTTTCCTGTGGTTCAGCGACTGGTGGACGACGTCGTGCTTGTGACCGATGACGAAATTCGCGCAGCCGTGAAGTTTCTGTTGCTACGGATGAAGATCCTTGTCGAACCGAGTGGAGCCGTGGGCGCAGCAGCGCTGCTGGCGCACAAACTTCCGGCGGGATTGCGGCGTGTAGGCGTGATTCTGTCCGGCGGCAACGTCGATTTCGAACTGTTGTCCGGGTTCTAAAGCTCGGGACATTCCGGGATAGAATCCGCGGTGGTCACGAATGCGCGATATTCCACCGTAACCGTCTTGCGCGCTGGAATCCAGCGATACGTCGGGACTCCGAACAGGCTGTTACGCTCAATCATCTGACGACGCGTTTCCGGCATTGGGGAGACACCGAACTCCATACCGCGCGTAATGGTCTTGCCATTCCATGGCGCGGATTCGCGCGAGCGATTCTCTTCCCAGATTCCAAGCCACGGGAAATCCGCGCGCTTCCACACATAGCCGATCAGCACTTTGGATTTCGGCGACCACGCGAGAAAGAAGGCATAGCTTCGTGCAGTGTCCATCAGGTGTGCTGAATATGCACCGGAGACAGGCAAATCGATAAAGCGGCGCATGTCGACGGTTCCGCCATTCTTGTGCGGGACATGCGGCCAATCGAATTCCGCACCGATTTTCATGTAGCCCTTGCCGTCCGTGAAGTCGGATTCCATGACTTTGGAGCGCGTGGCGGACGTGCGAAATTCAGTCACCCCCGGTTCCACAAACGGGTCTCCGAGCGTGACATGCTGCGTCCATGCGATCGGCCGATCCAGAGCGGCAAGGTTCTCTACTGTTTCGCGAATGCGAATGACGTGCGGCTGCACAAACGTAATGCTGCGCTCAAAACGCAATTGAGATTCGGGGAACACTGCGCTCGCGAGTCAGAGTTCCATTCGAGACTGTGATATCGTACTTCGCCACCGAAGCTTCGCCGTGAACCGAAATACCGGCCGCCGCCTCGTCCTCTGACGGCCCGCCGAAAAGATCCATGCACAGGTTGTGACCCATGATGCCGGCGAGAAGTTTACTTTCGGCATTCAGGCCATACCCGGGGTGCTTAGCCGGATCGTAAGTTGAGGGTTCGATTGACGGCCAGGGCGGAGTCCACAACGGATTCACACCAGTGTCTTTGTGCAGCAATTCCGCAATGTGACCGCCTTCAGCGAGGACGGTGGCGCGGAGCGAGGGGGATTCGAGCTGGAAGGAAGAGCGCATAAATTGAGCCATCTGGCCATCGGGCCATTGAGCCATTGTAACTACACAATGACCCAATGACTCAATCGCTCAATGATTCAATATTTAGGTTTTCCTGGCGGGCTTGGCTGCCGGCTTTTCCGGACCCTTGCCCATTTTGTCGATCTCGTTGAAGTACACGCGGCGATCTTCGTCCATCGCCTTATTCGAGAGCATGACCGCAATCGAATCCGCGAGGCCGATTTCCAGGTTCGCCTTCGGCTTGCCGAGCGTGCGGCAATCGTTGAAGAAGCTTTCGAGTTCAGTCTCCACCGGATTGCGTTCTTCGTCGGAAACCATCACGCCTTTGGAATACAGCCAGCGGCGGGCGAATTTCAATTCCTTGTCCAGGAATGATTCCTTGCCTGTGATCTGATCTTTGTCAACCAGCAACGGCAGGCCCTTCGCCGCCGCGCCCAGCGCGAATGTCGAACCGGCGGTCTTGGCGGTTTCCTTCTTTTCCTTGCCGTCGCTGAAGGTCGGCTTCTTTGCCTCGCGATACCACAATGCTGTCGGCATGGTCGCTTCGCCGTCGCCTACCGTGATTTCGACGCTGGCTTCGGTACCCATGATGCACTCACCGAATTCCGGCCGCGCGCCGCCGAGGAATGGCGAGTGGGCGTTCGTCGTAATCGAGCTGTAGACCAGCTTGCGGCCCTCTCGAATACTGGTAGATCAGCTGGATGTTGTCGTAAACATCGCGCCCGTCTTTCCACGTATCGAGCCCGCCGACGCCCAGCACCGACTGCGGCGTTTCGCCGAACATCCAATCCGCGACGTCGATCTGGTGCGAGGCCAACTCGGCCGTCAAGCCACCGGAAAATTCGCGGAACAGACGCCAGTTCGCCGGGTTCTGTTTTGCCCGGCAGGCTGCTTCATGACCCAGCCCGGATTGCGATGCCACTGCGCGTGCACGTGGGTAACGTTGCCCGAGCATGCCCTTGTCGATCATCTGCCGCACGGTCTGATAGAACACGCTGTAGCGGCGCTGCAAGCCAACCTGCATGACCTGCTTGGGGTGCTCGGCGCACGAGCGCGCGCAGGGCGTGAACCTCTTCGGGCTTGAACACCAGGCTCTTCTCGCAGAGCACGTGCTTGCCGGCTTGAAGCGCATCCTTGGTGACAGGGAAGTGCAGGTAGAGCGGCACAGCGACGATGACCGCATCAACATTTTTCTGCGAGAGCAGTTCGCGATAGTCCTTGAATTTGGCGGGGTTCGTGCCGGTGATCTGACCCGCCTTATCGAGCGCCGTTTGATTGACGTCGCATACCGCCACGCAGCGCCCGTTGTCGATCTTGGTCAGATGCTTCAGCAGGTAAGAACCGCGGCCGCCGGTCCCAATCACGCCGTATTGCATCTGATTGTTGGCAGCCTTTACGGTCTGTATGAATGGAGCGCCTTGCGCTTTGGCGACCACTGCGACTGCCGCGGTGGCTACGCCTGCTATCTTTACTGCCTCGCGCCGGGTAATACCTTCGTTCTTGGCCATTGTCCTGCCTCGCAAATCTAAAAATAAGGAGCGGACGCACCGCTCTCGCCTTAGAGTCTATCGTCTCCCGATAGACGTTGCAATCGCCGACGTACGTTGCAGCGTTGACAACTGGTGGCTCTGTCTGTTTATTCGCATACTGTACGATCATTCTGAAGAGGAATTAATGATCGTAAATAGTGGAACTGGTGAGATCATAGTAAAAGGTAAAGTTAGAAAGTGGCTCTGATCTATGATGTACTGTGCGGCTGGATGCATGCACGGGATTACGAACACTGGGAAAAACCCGTTGTTGTTTTATTTCTATAAATGGAAGGTTTGAATTCAATGAAGACTCTGAAATTCGTCGCGCCAGCAATGGTGCTCGTCGCGGGGCTCATCATGAGCTCCACACAACGCAGGCAAAACCTGAGTACAGCAAAAAAGAAAAGACTCTTGTGACACCTGCCACGTAAAGGCTGGATCGAAAGATCTGAATGACGCGGGCAAGTTCTACAAAGAGAAGAAGACCCTCGAAGGCGCGCCAAAAGCAGCACCAAGAAGTAGTAGTAGTCCTGATTTTGCAGCTCAGGGCGAGCCAGCCTCGCCCTGAATCCACCTCGATTCTTCCTGCGATTATTTCGATTCCCGCGCACTACATCAATGTGGCGCAACTCCTCTTGACGTGCACGCACTGGCTGGACGTGGTGTTGCCTCGTTACTGGTTCCGCTCTCCCTGTGGGTGCTCGTCAGCGGATTGGACGACCTGGTCATTGCCATCACGTTTCTCTTATATGGCCGCCGGTTGAACCGCGTCGCATTGCACCCACACCCGATCGACCTGCAAAACTGCGCCCAAAAGCCCGTCGCAATATTCGTGCCGCTGTGGCATGAGGACGCCGTCATCAGGCGCATGGTCGAACACAAACATCGAGACCTTGAATTACGATCGTTACGAGTTTTTTATCGGCGCCTATCCGAATGACGAAAAGACGCTGAACGCGGTACGTGCGCTGGAATCGCGCTTTGCGAACGTCCACATGGCGATCTGCCCGCACGATGGTCCGACATCGAAGGCGGATTGCCTCAACTGGATTTACCAGCAGATGCTACTGCACGAGGAATTGTACGGAGAACGCTTCGATATCGTGATGACACATGACGCCGAAGATGTGATCCATCCCGAATCGCTGCAATGGGTCAACTATTACGCCGATCGCTACGGCATGATTCAGGTTCCGGTGCTGCCCTTACCGACGCCTTTCTCCGACCTGATCAGCGGAATCTATTGCGACGAATTCGGCGAATATCAGACGAAGGATATTCCCGCACGTCAGTTACTCGGTGGGTTCGTTCCGTCAAATGGCGTGGGTACGGGCTACACGCGCGAGGCGCTCCAAAGTCTGGCTGAATCTTCGGCAAATCGTATTTTCGAGCCGGCCTGCCTTACTGAGGATTATGAGAACGGGTTTCGGTTACATCGTCTCGGCTGCCGTCAGTTGTTTATTCCAGTGACTTTCCAGGGTGCCGCCCCGATGGCCACGCGAGAGTATTTTCCGAGCACGTTCCGGGCGGCAGTAAAACAGCGCACACGATGGGTGACGGGGATTGCCCTGCAGGGCTGGGAACGGCACGGCTGGACCGGTGGTTGGCGCGAGAAATACTGGTGGTGGCGCGATCGAAAAGGACTGCTTGGAAATCCGGTAAGTACCCTGACAAACGGTATATTCTTCTATGGTTTGCTGAGCTTTGCTCTGGGCCCGATTGACCGGCGAGACCTGGGGCATGGCTTCGATCCCCGACTCCGCCGGTTGGCCTGTGCTGCGGACGCTTGCGCCTTTTCTGCTTTTCCTGCAGGCGCTGTTTATGGGTATTCGCTGCGGGAGCGTAGCCCGATTTTATGGTTGGCGTTTCGCGCTGGGCGTTCCCGTTCGAGCGATTCTGGCAAATGGAATCAACACTCTCGCGGTCATGCTGGCGCTGCAGAAATTTGCCGGCGCGAAGCTTCGCGGAGAGCCACTGGTCTGGCTGAAGACGGATCATTCATACCCGTCGCGATCCGCGCTGCTGGATCTGCAGCCGGCCTTGCCGGAACTGGCTGCGATGCTTGCGCGGTTTCGATGCCGGTCGGAAGCTCCCGAGCGCGTATAATAAGCGCTCATGAAAGCTGTCCGGATACATCAACATGGCGGGCCGGAGGTGCTCGTCTATGAAGAGGTCGCCGAACCCTCGATCAAGGCCAATGAAATTCTGCTGCGCGTACGCGCCGGTTCGCTGAATCATCTGGACCTATGGACGCGCGGCGGCATACCGGGCCAACAGATTCCGATGCCCCACATTCTGGGCAGCGATGCCGCGGGGGAAGTCGTTGCGGTCGGAGAACTTTGTGAACGCATTAAGACCTGGGCAGCGCGTTCTGCTCGCGCCGGGGTTGAGCTGTCGTCAGTGTGAAGCGTGCCTCGCAGGTAAAGACAACCAGTGCCGGAATTTCAGCGTCCGCGGTACGCGTGTGCATGGCGGCAATCGCCAGTTGATGCCTGCGCAGGAATGGTCCGCAATTCCGATCCCGGATGATTTGAGCTTCGAAGAAGCCGCTGCGGTGCCGCTGGTTTTCCTGACTGCCTGGCATATGCTTTTCGAACGCGCGCGGCTTGAGGCGGGCGAAGACGTGCTTGTGCTTGCCGCGTCGAGCGGCGTCGGGTCGGCCGCGATTCAGATCGCGAAGCTGTTCCATTGCCGCGTGATCACAACTGCGGGGGACGAAACGAAAATGGCGAAGGCGCGCGAACTCGGCGCGGACTTCGTGCTCAATCACTACAGGCAAGACATTTCGGCGGAGGTTCGCAGGTACACGGAAAAGCGTGGTGTCGATGTGGTCTTTGAGCACGTCGGCGCCGCGACCTGGCAGAAAAGTGTGCAGTCGCTGGCGGCCGGCGGACGACTGGTCACGTGCGGCGCGACCACGGGCTACGACGTCAGAACCGATTTGCGCTTCCTGTTTTCCAGGCGGCAAGCATTGCTCGGATCATTCATGGGAACGCTCTCGGATCTGCACAAAGTCCTGAAATTCGTATTTCGGAAACAACTGCATCCGGTGATCGATCGCGTATATCCACTTTCCGAAATCCGCGCAGCGCATGAGCGGCTCGAAAATAAGGAGCAGTTCGGCAAGGTGATCTTGCTGCCTTGAAACGGTTATCCTGAAACATCCGGACATGAAAGTGCTACGTGATTCTTCCAGCTCCGCGTTCGACCATACTGATTGACACGCTGGCAATTTTCGTACTTGCCGCAATCCTGATTTATCCGCTATTCAAGCTGAAGTACATGAACAACTGGGGGTCCATCGAGAGTACATTCATCTCCGATGCACGCATGTTGAAGGAGAACTTCCCCAATCCCGGCTGGCAGCCGAACTGGTATTGCGGGACGCGTTGGGATTACATTTATCCGCCGGCGCTGCGCTATGGAACAGCCGTGATGGCGACGATTTTGCCGGTGATTCCCGCGCGGGCTTATCACATCTACACAGGACTATTCTTCTGCCTGGGAATCGCGGGAGTGTACCTGATGGTGCGGCTGGGCAGCGAGTCGCGACGGGCGGCCTGGGCGTCCGCTTTCGCAGTGGCGACACTATCACCCATTTTCCTGTTCATCGATTATGTCGGCATGAGGCGTCGGTCAGCATGTGGGTGCCGCAGCGGCTCTCGGTGCTGGTGCGCTACGGTGAGGGTCCGCATATCAGCGCGCTTTCGATTCTGGCATTCGCGCTTGGCGTTCTCCTGGATAGCGCTGAAGTCATCACGTCCTGCTGCGATGGCGGCTGCCGGCATTTTCTGCGCGCTGGTGGTGGCGAATAACTTCTATGGTGCGACTGCTCTGGCGATGTCTTCACGATGCTGTTCTGGGCGATCTGGGTAACACATCAGGACCGCGCGATCGTGCTGCGCGCGCTCGGGATCGTGGGTATCGCCTACGGACTCAGCGCGTTCTGGCTCACGCCATCGTATCTTCGCGTCACCGTCGAAAATCTGAAGATGGTAGCCGATCCAGGAAACTGGTGGAGCGTCGCGGTGCAAATTGTGTTTCTGCTCGTCTTCGGCGTGGCGTCCTGGGACGGGCAAAGAAGCGCAAGGAACTCGCGTGGCTGGTCTTTCTGGCTGGCGGACTTCAGTCTGTTCAGCCTGCATGTGCTCGGGAAATCATTATTTCAAGTTCCTTGCTTTTGGCGTGCCGCTGCGTCTGATGCCGGAGTTCGATCTGTTCTTTCTGTTGCTGGCCGTTGAACTTTGCGGCGCACCAACACATCGTGTGCCGATCGTGATCGCGTGCTGCGGTGCCGTTGCGCTGGCTGTGCCGTTTTTCAGGAACGCCTGGAAAATTTATCCGTGGGACGGCGGCTACAAGGGCCGGATCGAGTACCGATCACGGAGTGGATTCACCAGAACAGGCCGCATGGCGCGCGCGTTTACCACCGGCTCCGTGCGCTTCTGGTACAACGCCTGGTTTACCGGAGCCGAGGTCGGCGGCGGTTCGGATCAGGGGCTGTTGAACCACATTCTGGTGGATGCGCAATATCAGATTGCCGCCGACGACAACCGCGAACTCACGGTTCTATGGCTGCAGGCTACCGGCGCCGACATAACGATCGTGCACGACAAGAACTCCAAAGAGGTCTATCACGATTACGCCGCACCGCAGAAATTCGACGGTTTGCCAGTGGTTTGGGACAGCGGCGCAGGGTGACCGGATTTATCAGATTCCGCGCCGTTATCCGGGTATCGCGCGTGTCGTCAACACAGCCGGAATTTCGAGCTTGCGCGGTATCAGGGACGGCGACACGACCGAACGATTGCGCTCGTACGTGGATTTGATCGAAAAGGGCCCGGACGCGCCAGCCGTGTACAGCCGCGAAGGTCCGGACGTGATTCGCGTCAAGGCGAACGTGGCGCAGGGTCAGTCGGTTACGGTCCTCGAAAGCTATGATCCCGCCTGGCGCGCCTATTCGGGTTCGCAAGCGCCTTGCCTATTCGCAGAGACATGATGGGATTCATGCTGATCGAAACGCCTCCGGGGCAACACAACCTGCGCATCGTGTTCGAAACACCACTCGAAAATCAATTGGGACGGGCTGTTACATTCTTGACACTTTGCGCCGTCTTCTATCTTCTGTTCGTAATGCGTAAACGAGAGGCTTAAAGATGGAGCAGTCGAATTGGCGCAAGAGCGCCATTTTGGCGTTGATGTAATTTTCGCGATTAATCTTGCACTGAACCTGCCGCTGCTGTCCCCGGGCGAACTGCCGTTCCGCGATTCCATTGAGGGCGGCTATGCCTCGATGGCGCGATTTTTCGCCGCGCATCCCAATCCGTGGGGCTGGAATCCAACGCAGTACTGCGGGCTGCCCACACAGTTTACATATCTGCCGCTGCTGCACTACATGGTTGGCGCGGCGCACGCCGTTTTCCCATTTATGCCGATCTGGAGCATGTTTACCGGCTGGTCACAGTATCTCTGACAATGCTCGGCCCGGTGACGCTATTTTTTCTGGCGCTGTACTTCACTAAGAGCCGCGACTGGGCGTTTGCCGTCGCGATCACTTACACGCTTTTTTTCCCGTTTATGGACTGATCGCACAGATCGATCACGATCGAGGACTTAGTGCAATTGCCGTGGCGCATTCAGGTTCTGGCAAAGTACGGCGAGGGTCCGCATAACGCGACGCTCACGTTGCTTCCGCTTACCATCCTGGCGTTTGGCGCGCTGCTACAAAGGGACGTTTCGCGCATATCTTCCTCGCCGCAATTCTTCTTGCGGCAACGGCACTGACAAATTGGGTGGGTGCATTAGCGCTCGCCTGGTGCGTTCTGGTACTGCATCTTTCTGGCCGCATGGCATCGCAAGCAGACCGGTTTCCGGGTGGTGCCCGTGTTGGTGGCCTCCCTCGATTGCCTATGGGATGGCGTGTTTCTGGCTCACGCCGACCTTCATCAAAACCATAGTCTTCAATTGGCCGAAGGACGCTTTCAACTATCAACTGCGAATGCAACAGGTCTATTTGATTGCGGGCTTTGCTATCGGGGTTGTCGTTCTGTGGTTGCTGTGCCGCTTGTTTCGCCGTGAGCCTTACCTTGGATTTCTGCTACTCAGCCTTTTCGGCTTCGCCTTCATTGTGCTCGGATTCTACTGGTACGGGAAAGATACGATTCCGGAGTCGCGGCGCTATGCGATGGAATTTGAGATGTTTCTGCTGCTCGCCGCATTCGAGTGTTTGCGGCTGATTGTGCGCAGCGGCAAAGGTTATCTGCTGTACCCTGCGCTGGCGCGTGGTCGTACTACTTTACTCGACCGGTGTGCGCCAGGCGTTCCACTATCTGACGAATGAGCCACAACGATGGCAGCCAATCGCCAAGGAATACACGCGGGAACACGCGGTGGCAAGTTGGCTGGCTGGACGCAACACGCCTGGCCGAGTGTATGCCTCAGGCGGATTGCGCTTTCGCATGAACTCATGGTTTGAAACTCCCCAGGTCGGAGGCGGATTCGAAACCGGACTGCGCAATCGCGTGCCCATAGATTTTGCGTATCAGATCCGCACTGGTCTTGCCTCTCGCCCGGACCGCGAGTCACAGGATGCCGTCAACCTGTTGCGCACGCTCGGAGTGGAGTATGTGGTCGTGCACGGTCCCAAATCCGAAGAACACTACCGCGACTTTACCAAGCCGACAAAATTCGATGGCTACCTGGAAGAGGTTTACAACGACCACGACGACAAAGTGTATCGCGTGCCATTCCAGTCGCTGGCAGTATTAGTGCGTGGTGCTGAACTGCCGCCCGATCCTGTCGTTCAAGTTCTTGACCGTTATGCCGGCGCTTTCAATGACCCGTCTCGGCCGAAGCTGAGTTCCTCCTGGCAAGGTCCCACACGCCTGCGCGTGGCCGGATCGATTCCTGAAGATATGCTGGTCTCCGTCGCGGTTAACTTCGACGAAGGCTGGTCCGCAACCCAGGATGGTCGTCCGTTGACGGTCGGCGCGAGCAAGTTGGGGTTCATTCTGCTGCAACCCAGGGCCAAGGCGAACTCGGACATTCTGCTGCAATACGGTGGCACCCGCGAGCAGAAATTTATGGCATTACTTAGCCTGCTGACATGGCTGGGATGTTTCGCACTACTCTGGAAGACCCGGCAGAGACAACTCGGCTAGTGCGAGAATAATCTAAGTCAGTAATGATTTCATTTTGGCTATTACGCCGCGCCTTTGTCGCCGCATACGAAGACGGCTGTTTCGGCATAGCCAAGGGCGTCGCCTACTCCGCGCTGCTTTCCTTTATTCCAATCCTTACTACTGTTACGACCATACTCGTTTTAGCGAACGCCGAAGCTGTTTCTCAAGTGATTTCGAGATTCCTGTTTGAAATCGTTCCGCCAGGTTCCGAAGAGATCGTCATGTATTCGTTCGCCGCTCGCGGTCAGCGCCCCACAGCCCTTCTGGTATTTGCCACCTTGCTGTCGATTTGGGCAGCGTCCGGTGCAATGACAAGCCTGATGGAGGGCTTTCGCGCTGCTTATCGCATTCCGCAGGGCCGCTCCTTTCTCAAGGAACGGGCAGTCGCGATCATGCTCGTATTTAGCGCCGCCGTTCCGGTGCTCGGCGCATCTTCGTTGATCCTGTTGGGTGGCCGAGCGGAGCAGTGGGTCTTGATGCGTGTGGGTTTGATCAGCGGTGGAGAGCAATTGGCCGGCTGGGTCGGCATTATCTCCCGGATCGTGAGCTATTTGATTGCTTTTGGCGCGATCACGCTGGTAACAGCCATGCTCTACCGGTTTGGACCTAACCGCGGGGAGCGGCACGCCGGCGTCTGGCCGGGTGCGCTGGCTGCGACTACAGTCTGGCTGTTGATCACTCTCGTGTTCGCCTGGTACGTTCGCAATATTGCCAATTACAATATGCTGTACGGTTCGATTGGCGCCGTGATCGCCTTGCTGGTTTGGATGTACCTGCTTGCGGTGGTCGCGCTGTTCGGTTGCGAGGTGAATGCCGAGCGAGAACGTCTGCGCTATGTGCTGCGTGGAGTGCAGCGGGTAACATAGAAGTATGGGTTTCAATCTTGTAGTCGACTACCGCCCGCGCGGGGACCAGGCGTCGGCTATTGAAGAATTGGTGCGCGGTATCGAAGGTAATGATTCTCATCAGGTCCTGCTGGGAGTAACAGGCTCCGGAAAAACGTTTACGATGGCCAAGGTGATCGAGCGGATGGGCCGCCCTGCACTGGTCCTTGCGCATAATAAGACGCTCGCGGCGCAACTGTTTCACGAATTCAAGTCCTTTTTTCCGTCGAACGCCGTCGAATACTTCGTCAGTTACTACGACTACTATCAGCCCGAAGCGTACATCCCTTCGAGCGACGTCTATATCGATAAGGAATCGACCGTCAACGACGAACTTGATAAATTGCGTCTCTCGGCCACGCGTTCGCTGTTCGAACGGCGCGATTGCATAATCGTAGCGAGCGTAAGTTGCATCTACGGCATTGGTTCGCCCGAATCGTACTACGGCATGTTGCTGACGCTCGAAAAGGGCCAGAAGATCAAGCGTGAAGAGATCGTGCAGCGCCTGGTTGAAAGCTTGTATGAACGCAACGACACGGACTTCCGGCGCGGTACATTTCGAGTGCGCGGAGATGTTATCGAAGTCTTCACCACTTACGATGACAGCGCGTACCGCATCGAGCTATGGGGCGATGAGATCGAAAGCCTGTCCCAAATCGATCCATTGCTGGGACAAATCAACCAGACATTTAAACGCGTTAAGATCTTTCCGAAGTCGCATTACGTGATGACTCCGGAAACCCGTGAACACGCCATCGCCGGCATTCATCATGAATTGCAGTGGTGGCAGAAGGAACTCGAAAAGCAGGGCAAACTCGTCGAAGCGCAGCGCGTGTATCAACGGACAATGTTCGATCTCGAAATGATTAGCGAGATTGGATTCTGTCACGGTATTGAAAATTACTCGCGACACTTTTCCGGTCGGCTGCCGGGCGAGGCTCCTCCACCTTGCTCGATTACCTGCCGGCTGATGCATTAATGTTTCTGGATGAAAGCCACCAGACGATTCCGCAGTTGCAGGGCATGTCGCATGGCGACCGTTCGCGCAAAGAGACGCTTGTTGCGCACGGATTCCGCCTACCAAGTGCGCTGGACAATCGTCCGCTCACGTTTGAGGAATTCGAAAATCGTGTCAATCAATTGGTTTACGTCTCGGCGACTCCGGGTCCTTACGAACTGAAAAAGTCCGAAGGGGTGGTGGTTGAACAGATCATTCGCCCGACTGGATTGATCGATCCGGAAATCGAAGTACGCCCCATCAAGGGCCAGGTGGACAACCTGCTCCATGAGATTCGCGTTCGCTCAGAAAAGAATGAACGCGTACTGGTGACGACGCTGACCAAGCGCATGGCTGAGGATCTGGCCGAGTATTACTCAGAGGTCGGGGTACGCTGCCAATACCTGCATTCCGAGGTGAGCACGCTGGACCGCATCAAGATTCTGCGCGACCTGCGGCGCGGCGAATACGACGCACTGATCGGCGTGAACCTGCTGCGCGAGGGCCTGGACTTGCCCGAGGTCTCGCTGGTCGCGATTTTAGACGCCGACAAGGAAGGCTTCCTGCGCTCCACTGGATCTTTAATCCAGACGATTGGGCGCGCTGCGAGGCATTTGAACGGGAAGGCAATCCTGTTCGGGGATGTCATGACCGACAGCATGCGCCGTGCGATTGATGAGACCGAGCGGCGGCGCAAAACGCAGCGCGAGTATAACGAAGCAAATGGGATTACGCCTCAAAGTATCATCAAGCCGATCGATATGAGTCTTGTGGCTATCGCCGAGGCTGACTACGTCACTGTGCCGATCGACCCGAAGGAAGACGAGGGCGTATTCGATATGGCTCCCGAACAGCGCCGCGATTTCATTGCCTCGCTTGAGGAGCAGATGCGGGAAGCCGCACGCCGTTTTGAATTCGAGAAGGCCGCACAGTTACGTGATCGCGTAAAGGCTCTGCGAGTTCCCCAACCGGTATGAGGCGCGCCCTCGCCGTCGGACTTGTCGGCGCGGGTCCGGTTGCTCGTTCGCCCATCGCCCGCTTCCTCCCAGGACATCTTGGTCCGGTCAGAAGCACGGCATTCCGCCAGGCCAGCAGGATCGTGAACAGCCTTCGCGCAGGGCATCCTGTGAGAACGTACGGAGATTTCAAAAGGAGTGCAGTGATTCTGATTTGCGTGCCGGACTCCGCCTTGCCTGACTTGATTGAGGATATGGCTCTGGCCGAATTCGATTGGACGGGCAAGCTGCTCCTGCTGTGCGATTCCGTGCTTGACAGTGGCGCGCTCTCAAAGCTGGCAGCGCTTGGGGCCAGCGTTGGATCGTTGAATGAAATCCCGGGCTTTGATGGCGATTGTTTTGTGGCGGAAGGCGACCGGTCGGCCGTACTCGCTGCCAGGGGCCTGCTGTCGCGAGGTCGCGCGCGCGTCCTGGAACTGAAGAGTTCTGAAAAAACCACGTTTCTTGCCGGGGTGACCTTCGCCGGGGAACTGGTTACTCCGCTGGCCCACTCCGCGGTATCCAGTTTTCGACTTGCTGGCCTGCATGGGGAGCAGGCTGCCCGGGTACTTGAGCGCATTTTCGACCGAGCGTTGCGTTCTTATCTGAAAGCAGGCAAGAGCGGCTGGGCTGGTCACATTGCATCCGGGAATTCACAGGAAGTTCTGCGTCAGATTGAAAGTCTGCGCAAAACTTCACCTGAGCTGGCGGATTTCCTGCGCAGCAACGCGGCTGCGGCGCTCGCGTTATTCGGACGGGATGCCGCGGCGCTGCGCACAAAGTGAGACTGCAGGATTTGTCCCCATATTCCGCAGATGCTGTTATTCTGATACTAGTCAGCGACGGAGGCGCGGTAATGCCCCTCACTTCTCGCTAAACGCTACGAAAGGAGCTGTTTCATGGAGGACGACAACAAAATTCCCTATTTCTTTCTCGGCTTGGGGATTGGTGTGGCAATCGGCTTTTTGTATGCACCGAAATCCGGCGAGGAAACTCGTGAATTGATCCGTGCGAAAGCGGATGAGGGCAAAGATTATCTGAAGCGCCGCAGCGAAGATCTACGCGATTCAGCGGCTGACATTCTGGATAAGGGCAAGACTGCGGTGGCCAAACAGAAAGACCAACTCGCAGCTGCCGTCGAGGCGGGCAAAACTGCTTATCGCGAAGCTGTTATCAACCCAACCGGCGTACGTCTCGAGGGCGAAATCAAAGGCTGATTACGAAAGTAATCCGACTGGCAGAGCATGAACTCTAATCTTCTGTTGTACGTCATGACGGCCGCCGTGAGCATCTCGGCTATTGCCCTCGTGCTTCAGTTCGTCTTCATTTTCAAAATGGCTGTGTCGATCAAGGCCTTGCAGGTGCAGGCCAAGGAATTGACAGGCAGGCTGAATCCCCTGATCGACAAGGCGATGATAACCATCGAGGAGAGTCGAAAGCAGATCTCCGAAGTGGCGCTCAAGGCCAATGAAGTTCTGGAGATGAGCCGGAAGCAGTTAATGACGATTGATAACGTTCTCAGCGACGCCAGTATGCGAACTAAGGTGCAGATGGAGCGGGCCGAACTGGTGCTCGATGACGCCATGGTCCGCTTTCAGGAAACCATCGCCATTCTGCAGAGCGGGTTCGTGCGGCCAATCCGCGAAGTCAGTGGGCTGGTTGCCGGCTTTAGGGCTGGCCTGAGCCAGCTTCTGCGCGGTGGCCGTCCGACTGTTGCCCAGGTGACGCAGGACGACGAGATGTTTATCTAACTGCGCGCCCAACGGTTTAGAGCGTTGGGCGCGATCCTTTTTAACCTCTTGATCGATATTCACAGCCATATTCTCTGGGGCTTCGACGATGGATCCCGGAGTGTGGATGAGAGTGTCGCAATGGTCCGGCTGGCGGCCGAGTCTGGAACCACCGATATCGTCGCTACGCCGCACGCGAACCTTGAGTACGAGTTTCACCCCCAACTGGTCCAGGAGCGCGTTATCCAACTGTCCCGAATCGTTGGGCCGATCCTGAGCATTCATTACGGCTGTGACTTCCACTTCTACCCGGACCACATTTCCCTGGCGGTTCAACATCCTACCCGCTTCACCATAAACGGCAAGCGCTATCTGCTGATTGAATTTTCTGATCTGATTATTTTCAAAGAGTCAACTGAAATGATTGCGCGCCTGCAGGCTGCCGGAATTACGCCGATTCTCACTCACCCCGAACGGAATTACCTGTTGCACCGGCGCATTGAAGATCTGGCGATGTGGGTGAAGGATGGATTATTGCTGCAGGTTACCGCACAATCCTTGCTCGGCAGGTTCGGGGTGGAAGCCAGGAAATTCAGCGATGAACTGCTGTCACGCGGGCTGGTGCACATCATTGCGAGCGATGCTCACGATTGTGAGGATCGTCCGCCGCGCCTGGATCTGGCGCGAAATTATCTGCACAAGAAGTTCGGTGGAACTCTGGCTGCGCACCTGTTAGTTCGTAATCCCAGTGCGGTGTTGAACGGATTTCCTGTTCCGTCAATGCCGCCGCCCGAGCCGCGCAAATGGTACCACTTCGGACGTAGACTGTAGAACGTGAAGCGCCTTCTCCTTCCTTTCCTGCTCCTGATTCCTGCCGTTATCTTCGGTGCGGACGGGCGTGCGGCGCAAGCGGCTGCGGCCTTGCGCATAACGGCGCTCGATCCTGGCGAGTGCTATCGCGTGCGCGATCTTTTCTTTAGTCGTGAGGACGCGAAAATCTACTTCACGGACGGCTATCTGATCTTTGCCAAGCCGATTGAAGGGCGGCACGTGGCGGCCGTGTTCAGTGCTGAAAACGAGGGTGGTGACGGAGAGATCCTGCTGCTGCCTCCGCACCGAGGCGACCGTGTGGCGCTGGCTGCATTTACCAAATCGCCCAATCTAAACGAGCATTTCCGCTCTGCGCTACTGATCTTTAGCGACGATACCGCTGCGGAACTGCGTGAGCGAATTCGTGAGCGCCAGCAGCAGATTCCTGATCTTCCGATGAAGGATGCCGAGATGGGTGCACTGCTTTCCGGGAAGTGGAATCCCGTGCTGCAGAATTTTCTGTTGAGTTTTCAAGTTCGCCTCGTGCAGAACCTGATTTCTCCGCGCCCGGTTTCGGAAAACTTTTTTTACGCTGCGCTCTCTGGTAAACAGCTCGGCAATTTCGATTTCGTCTATGATCCCCGTTCACGCGAGCAGATTATGGTAGGTCAGGTCGCGTATCGTGACGGTCGCCAGTTTTTTGATATCTGGGCCAGTTTTGAATCACGGTCTGCACGACGGGGCGATCACAAGCCGCAACAGGAACTGTGGACCACGGAGTCGGTCAAGATCAACACTGTTTTTGATGCAGATTTGCGGTTGAGCGCGACTACAACATTAAGTATCGTGCCTACGGCCCGAATAGAGGGCGCCATTCCGCTGGAGATCTCGCGGCGCATGAACGTGTCGGAAGCCAAGATCGACGGGCAGCCGGTCGAGGTGTTTCAGCGTGAGTCGTTGCGCTCTAACCTGATGCGGGGTTCGGACAACGTGACATTCCTTGTTGTTCCCGCACAGCCGCTGGAAGCCGGGCGGAAGTACTTGCTTGAGATCGCACACGAAGGCGAGATTGTAACCTCCGCAGGCGACGGCGTGTATTTCGTTGGCTCGCGCTCGACGTGGTATCCCAGACGGGACATTCAGTTTGCGATGTACGAGATGACGTTCCGTTACCCCAAGACATTGAATCTGGTAGCCACGGGCGACGTAGTCGAGGAGCACACTGACGGAGATTGGCGCACTTCGCTTCACAAAACAGTCGCGCCAGTCCGATTTGCGGGCTTCAACCTGGGCGAATACAACCATGCGCGCGCGACGCAAGGGGGCTACTCGGTCGAGGTTTACGGAAATCGCAAGCTGGAGAGGAACCTTCAGAAGGGGAGCCAAATAATCATCTTGCCACCTCCGCCACCCGTCGGTAGATCGCAACGTAACCTTCCGCAGACTGTCACGTTTCCGACCGAAGCGTCTGTGCCGGATGGACCCAATCGGCTTGCGCAACTTGCTTCGGAAGTAGCCGGCGCACTGGATTTTATGGCTGGGCGCTTCGGCCCCCCGGCGTTCAAGAAGCTGACGGTCTCACCCATTCCGGGTTCGTTCGGCCAGGGTTTTCCAGGACTGATCTATCTTTCGACCATCTCCTATCTGGAACCCGCGCAACGTCCGGGAAGTTCGCAGAAGAAAGATGACAAAGACGACTTGTTCTTTTCGGAAATTCTGCAGGCGCACGAAACGGCGCATCAATGGTGGGGCAATGTTGTGGCAACCGAGGACTATCAGGATGACTGGCTGATGGAGGCGCTCGCGAATTACTCGGCGTTGCTCTACGTCGAGAAGAAAAAGGGATCGAAGGTTATGGAGTCAGTCCTGCAAGGCTTCAGGAATCGCCTGTTGAGCAAAGACTCCGAGGGCCGCACGGTTGAATCCGCAGGGCCCATTATCTGGAGCTTGCGGCTGCACTCCTCTCAAACGCCGCACGCGTGGGCAACCATCACCTATGACAAAGGCGCGTGGATCATGCACATGCTGCGCCGCCGCATGGGTGATGAGCGTTTTTTCAACATGCTCGCCGAACTCTGCAAACGCTACCGCTTCAAGAAAGTGAACACGGATAGCTTCCGCCGGCTAGCCGTGGAGTTCATGCCCAAAGGCGCGCCCGATCGTAATCTGGAAAGCTTCTTCGAACAGTGGATCTACAGCACCGGCATCCCAACGCTGAAGCTGAATTACAGCGTCAAAGGCAAGGCTCCGGCGCTTAAGTTGACCGGGACAGTCCAGCAGTCAGACGTTCCCGACGACTTCAGCGCGCTGGCTGCCGTGGACATTCAGTTAGGGAAGGGCAAGTCCATCACTCACTGGGTACAGACCAGCGATGAACCGGTGCCATTCACCGTGAATATTCCGCAGCAGCCGCTGAAAGTGCAGCTCGATCCTACGGGCGTATTAGCCCGGCACTAAAACCGGTAATACAGACCAAACTGAATCCGCCGTGCGGTCGAGAATGTTTCCGAGATCCTGCCGAACTCAGTGCTGTTGATGTTTTGATCGCCCACCATGAACTGCGGATGGTTCAACGCGTTCGTCGATTCCATGCGGAATTCTATGGACTGCCGCTCCGTGAGTTTGGTCGTTTTGAGGATGCCAAAATCGATGTTGAACGCCCATGGTCCGGAGAACATGCGGCGTTGCAGGCTGCCGACTTCGCCCGGTCCCGGATTGAAGAAGCGCTGTCCTGCGAAAGCTGCTTCGCCATCACCAGAGACTGCGCGGCCGTCTGGTCCGATCACGGAAGCCGGCACAAACATTGGGCCATCGCCGGTCTGACGGAACTGGAAAATCACATCCGTCTGTGGTTTCGTCAACACCGTGTTCGCGGTGTTGTTTTCCGAGCGGCTCCCGCTGCTGCGGTTCAGTGTGCCGCGCTGCGACAGGACAGAAAAGGGTGTGCCGGATTGCCAGATCATGATGCCGCTGACAGACCATCCGCCCAGCCAGCGATTGCGTTTCAGCACGGGAAGTTCATAGACTGACGAAGCCTTAATGGCGTGCGTGAGGTCGAAATCGGCACGGGAGCGTTCCAGCTTCGCATTTTCCAGATCGAGGAAATGCTCAAGCCGCGATTGGCTGGTGCCAGCCGAATCGCTCAGCACTTTTGAAAACGTGTAATTTGCCTGGAAATCGAAATCCGCCGAAAGGCGCCGCCGCACTTCCAGCTGCAGGGAATTGTAGGTTGAATTGCTGTAATTGGTTAGATAGTCCGCACCGAGCGTGTACGGATTGCGGAAGAAGTTCACAGGACCGTTGTTGCCGTCCATCTGATACGAAGCCGCGAGTTCGCCTACCGAGCCGCTCTGGATCAAGCTGCGGTTTGTGGAGTTGTTGAGCTGTCCACTCCTGTAGAGTTTCGGAAACACGGTCAACTGCTGGCTGCCTGGGATCTTCGCGTCATAGGCCGGGTTGAAGGTGCCTGTGGCGGTCTGAGCCAGGAAGCCATTGTTCTGTGCACGTTTGAAATCATCCAGGAATCCGTTCTCACGGATCATGACCTGGTTGTAGTCGAATGCTCGATAGCCCTTGGTGGCATGGTTTCCGACGTAGCGCGCTTCGAAAATCGTACCCTTGAATTCCTGCTGAATACCGATATTCCACTGCTGAACATAAGGCGTGCGCAGGTTCGGGTCCGTTAGGCCGAGCGCGTTGCCGGAGTCCTCGTAGTAGTTGTCCTCGGTTGTGCGCGGCACTTTGAACGTGGGCGTAATGATCTTGGGGGGCGTAGAACTGATGCGTCCGGTAAACCCGGAATCAAAGGCTGTGCTGACGATCCCGGCATTAAAGCCCGCGATCGTGATCGGCGCAAGCAGGCCCTGATCATTCACGAAGCTGACGCTGTAGCCGCCCCGTAACGCAGTCTTGCCGTTTCCAAATACATCCCAGGCCAATCCCAGGTTGGGAGCAAAGTTGTTCTTGTCGCGATTGTAGAGCGGTCTTCCGGCTGCAGCGCCAGCGAAATCGAGCGTTGCGTTCGAAAGCAGAGTGGCCTGCGCATTGTTGTTGGTAACCACTGGCAACAGCAGCAGTGAATCGCGCTCATCGGCAGCGCTATACAGCGTGTAACGCACACCGAGCGTGAGCGTCACACGCGGACGGACACGCCAGGTGTCCTGCGCATAAAGTGAGTAGTCGTCGAACGAATAATTCCGAATGAACGACTGGTTGGGGACAAAGCCGGTCTTCCGGTCCTTGATGTTGAAAAGTTGCGAATAGCTGGTCACATAACCGGCAAGCGTCGCGAGCAATTCATTGGCAGCTGTCCACATCGGCTCGGCGCGCGCCCGGCAATTGGTTATTCAGCAGGCCGTCGTTGCCGGTCCCGATACCCAGCGTGTAGGTCGGCGTAATGCCATCGTCATTAAATTCGCGGACCCGAATGCGCTGCGTCTGGAATCCGAACTGAATGTTGTGGCGCCCACGCGTCCAGCCTGCGTTATCGGACAGGTTGTAGGTATTCGTGTTGCGGCCCTGCGCGCGGAACGTGTTTACAGGATTGCTGTACATGGTTCCATCGACGATGTAATTGCCAAATTTCTCGCTGGTGAGAAAATCTCCGGGCGCAAGGTTGAAGCCGCCGCGCAGTTCGTTGGTCCAGTGCGAAGCGGGGCTCCACCGCCAGCCGATCGAAGCCAGGTTGCTGTGGTTAGGATTCGTGGTCTTGGGAGCCGCGGAAAAATCGTTGCTCATGTCAGTGCGATCCGAGTTGTCGCGATTCCACATGTATGTGCCGGTTATGATGTGCTTGGACGAAAGATTATAGTCCAGCTTTCCCACCAGATTGTCACGTGTGCGGTTGGAGCGTTGATTGAAGCGATATCCGGCGGTGTTCAGCGCGAGGTCCGGCATGCTGTCGCCGGTGTCAAATTGTTGATGAACTGCGGTCCCGGAACGAGCGCTAGTATGCCTTGCATCACCGGATCGGCCGGCCACCTTCATTGCACTCAGTACGTTTACTTTTTGCACAACGCCGGCGGTGTTTCGATAGGTGAAGATCCCTTGGCGCGCGTCAGCGGTCAGAATCGTCCGATTCTGCGGCTCCTGCTGTCGCTGCCGGTACGCTTCGTAATTCGTATAGAACAGTAACTTGTCTTTCTTGATGGGGCCGGCCAGCCTGCCGCCGATCTGGTTTTGATTCAGAAACGGGCGTTCCACCCCGTCGCGATTATTGAACCAGTCGTTTGCGGAAACGATGTTGTTGCGGTTGTACCAGTAGCCCGCGCCGTGCAGTTCGTTGGTGCCGGAAGGAGTGACGAAAACCACTTGCGACGAACCGCCGCCCATCGTGGAATTGGCGTTCGACGTGGCCACGGTAAATTCTGAAATTTGGTCGATCAGCGGCATGTT
The DNA here is from genome assembly GCA_963793625.1 of Bryobacteraceae bacterium. Taxonomy (GTDB): domain Bacteria; phylum Acidobacteriota; class Terriglobia; order Bryobacterales; family Bryobacteraceae. The sequence continues at coordinate 523,275 of CAWCAT010000005.1, forward strand.
GGGGGCGTAATCCAGGGCATTGTCGCGAATGAAATTGTCCTGGATGTTGATGCCGTCGATCGTCATGTTGCTATAGGAGGTGCGCTGTCCGTTGATGACAGTGTCGGAACGGCCATTGCTGCTTACGCCAGCCTGCGTGCGGATCAGATCGAGCGGGTTTCGATCCAGGATCGGCAACCGGCGTACCTGCTGATTCGTAACGGTGGTCGAAATCTCTGCGTTTGCGGTTTGCAGCGACTGCGCGCTGGCCGAGATTTCGACAGATTGCGAGATTGACGCCAGCGTCAGCGCAATCGCCGGCAGGGTCGTCTCACGTGCGGGGTCGACCTTAAGCCCACGCAGATTGTAGCTCGTGAAGCCGCCCGATGTGACAGCCAGGTCGTAAGATCCCGGGGCAACGCCGCTGAAGTTGAACAAGCCTTCGGCGGTGGTCTGCGCGGACATAATCGGCTTGGCGCTGCCTGGCATGGCGAGGGTAACCTCGGCCCCGGGCACGACGGCCCCGCTGGAATCTGTAACGGACCCCGAAATACGGCCGGAAACCTGAGCGAACAGGCTGAAACTGCATAGAAACAAGAGGAGAATACGCATAAAGGTGTTCTACTCTAGTTAAACACCGCTTGGTCCTGTATTTCCCAGAGAATTTTGGCCGAAGATTTGAGACGGACTGCGGAAGTGCTACAATGGCTCTGGTGGTTCAGTGCCGCCACCGTTAGCGCTCTCGCGCTCAGCGGACCCCGAAGTCAGGGCGCGTAGCTCAACTGGCAGAGCAACTGACTCTTAATCAGTAGGTTGAAGGTTCGATTCCTTCCGCGCTCACCATCAAAATCAACATCATAGCGATCCCTCTGGGTGTCTTGGAATAGCAGAGACAGCCAACTTGACAGCCATCAGCTTCCAGTCACAAGCGAATCAGGTTTTGAAGCTTCAGAATCAAATGATCTTGTCCATATTCACCATTACTCTCGCACTCGCTGATGTAGAAGATGCCCGAATCTTTGATGAGAGTATCTACCGAGACCACTTCGAAGAAAAGCCTAAATAGGCTCAGCATTGATCATCTGTCGGCCACAACTGGCTGAGGCTAATTCACAGTTGCTTTTTTTAGGGCACTTCGCACCAGAGTCAGATAACCCAAACGAGGAAACTGCCACCCTCTGATCCAAATGCTGTGCGGATCCAACATGGATGCGAGCACACTCCTTTAGAGATTCGGCGACGATTGCCGGGTCATTTTGAGAGATCCAGAGCTGAAAAATTGCTGGACAGATTTCGATATTTCTACTATGATCGAAGTATGGGGCAGACGGACGAAATAAACGTCTCCCGCTACGCCGGAATGCTGGCGGCTATGGGAACGGAACCTCGGCTTCGCGCCATGCATCTTCTCCTGTCCGCACATCCCGGCGGCCTGGTGCTGAGTGAGGTCCAGGTCACGCTTGGCATCGCAGGATCCAGGCTCTCTCATCACTTGCAGAAACTCAAGCTATGCGCAGAGTGCTGCACTCGAGACAAAAATGGACGAAAAGCGTTTAAAAGAGATTGTCAGAGCAAAATACGGCGAGGCTGCGTCCCAGGCTGCACGCGGCACCGCCTCGTGCTGCGGTCCTTCAGGAAGCTGCTGCGAGAGGGATCCGATCACCGTCGATCTGTACGATGCCGCCCAGATCTCCGGCATTCCCGAAGAGGCGCTGCTGGCGTCGCTAGGCTGCGGAAACCCAACGGCTCTCGCACAATTGCAGGCCGGTGAGATAGTTTTGGACCTCGGCTCCGGAGGCGGCATCGATGTGCTCTTGTCAGCCAGGAGAGTTGGGCCAACCGGGAAGGCTTACGGTCTGGACATGACCGACGAGATGCTCGCCCTGGCGCGTGAGAACCAGAAGAAGGCCGGGGTGGAGAACGTCGAATTCCTCAAAGGCGAGCTTGAGAATATCCCGCTGCCGGACAACACGGTGGATGTGATCATCTCCAACTGCGTCATCAATCTCGCGGCTGACAAAGACTGCGTACTGCGCGAGGCCTACCGAGTGCTCAAGCCCGGCGGCCGACTGGCCGTCTCCGATGTTGTGGTGCGCGGTTGCGTTCCCGCAGAGATCCGTCGCAGTATTGAGCTTTGGGTCGGCTGCATCGCGGGCGCCCTTGAAGAGAGCGAGTACCGCGCCAAGCTGGCCTCTGCCGGATTCGAAGCCATCGACGTAGAGCCGACGCGTGTGTACCGCGCCGAAGACGCGCGTGAGTTCCTGGGCGCCGCTGGACTCGATGCTGAAAAGATCGCCGCTGTGGATGGCAAGTTTTGCAGCGCTTTCATTCGCGCCATTAGGCCGGCCCTGAGTATTCAGAAAGACGAAGCAAACACAATGACAAAACTGCAAGTTTTCGATCCGCCGATGTGCTGTTCCACTGGAGTCTGTGGACCTGAGGTCGATCCGTTACTCGTTCGATTCAGTTCCGACTTCCACTGGCTGGCCGGCGAGGGCATCGTAGTCGAACGCTACAATCTGGCGCAGCAGCCGCAAGCATTCGCCGCAAATGAAAAAGTGAAGGCTGCGCTTACAGCCGATGGCAACGACTGTCTGCCGCTGATCCTGGTCAACGGGCAGATTGCCAGTAAGGGACGTTACCCGACACGCACAGAATTGGCACGATTGACGGGACTGGAGAATCAGCCCGCGCCCGTTGGTCTGCCCATTCTGCAGACAGGTCCCAAGGGGTGCTGCTAATGGTCAGAGCGGCTGGTTTCCTAAGCCAAGCGACCCGCGTGCTGTTCTTTACAGGAAAGGGCGGCGTCGGAAAGACTTCGCTATCCTGTGCCACGGCTATAGCACTCGCTCGGCAAGGAAAATCCGTCCTGCTGGTCAGTACTGATCCTGCATCTAATCTGGACGAGGTACTGGGCGCAGCGTTGCGCTCACAGCCAACCGGGATACCCGGCGTGCCTGGTCTTTTCGCATTGAACATCGATCCCGAAGCTGCGGCAAAGTCATATCGGGAGCGAGTGGTCGGGCCCTTTCGCGGCGTGTTACCCGATAGCGCTATCAACAGCATGGAGGAGCAACTCTCCGGCGCATGCACGGTCGAAATTGCCGCCTTCGACGAGTTCACTAAACTGCTCGGGGATCCGGAGGCGACCAACCAGTTCGACCACATCATTTTCGACACGGCGCCGACTGGTCACACGCTGCGTCTGCTGAAATTGCCAGCCGCCTGGACCGGATTCATCGCGAACAACACGACCGGCACGTCGTGTCTCGGGCCGTTATCAGGTCTACAGACACAACAGGCGATGTACGAGTCAAGCCTTCGTATCCTCGCTGACACCTCGATAACGACGCTTGTTCTGGTGAGTCGTCCAGAACTGTTGGCGCTGGCCGAAGCTGATAGGACCCGCTTAGAACTGGCCGAACTGGGGCTTACCAATCAGTTGCTCGCGCTCAACGCCGTGTTCGTTGCCAGCGATAAGAACGATCTGGCAGCACAGGCGCTCGAACAGCGGGGCAAAGAAGCGCTTGCGGGCGCGCCGGCTGGTCTGACTGCACTGCCCCGGATTGAAGTGCCGCTTCTGCCGTTTGCCCCGATGGGCGTCCACAACTTGAGTCGCGTGTTTGACGGTGAGGCCCAAGCGGAGACTCTCCCAAAGGTGGCCGAAATGCGCCGTACTCGCCTTGCGGCTTCCCTCTCGACCCTGGTGGATGAGATCGAGAAGATGGGCCGTGGCGTGGTCATGACGATGGGAAAGGGCGGCGTTGGAAAGACGACGGTTGCAGCCGCGATCGCCGTTGAACTCGCGCACCGCGGACACCCGGTACATCTGAGTACGACCGATCCGGCCGCGCACATAGCCGCCACGGTGGATGGCGCGGTTCCGGGATTAAGCACGAGCCGGATTGATCCCGTGGTGGAGACACGCAGGTACACCTCCGAAGTGATCGCCAAATCGGCTCCGCAATTGGACGCGCAGGGCCTTGCTCTTCTGGAGGAGGACCTACGGTCGCCTTGTACTGAGGAGGTCGCGGTGTTTCGAGCGTTCGCGCAGACCGTGGCTCGTGGCGAACACGGGTTCGTCGTGCTGGACACCGCTCCCACGGGACATACCCTGCTGTTGCTGGATGCGGCTGAGGCATACCATCGTGACGTGCTACGCACGATGAGCGATATGCCTGAATCCGTGCGCAAACTGTTACCTCGGCTGCGCGACCCGGAGTTTACTCGAGTAATCCTGGTCACCCTGCCCGAAGCGACCCCCGTACATGAGGCGGCCAGGTTGCAGGACGACCTCGCGCGAGCTGGCATCACGCCGTTCGCCTGGGTAATAAACCAGAGCTTCGCCGGCAATGGTTTTCACGATCCAATTCTGATTGAGCGCGGCATGCGCGAGCTTCCGTTCATCGACGAGGTGCGTGACAAATTGTCACCGCGCCTGGCGCTGATCGCCTGGACGCCTGAAGTGCCTGTTGGTCTCGAACGTCTCCGCAGCCTGGCAGATCCAAACAAATTGCAATAAGACGGAGTGGGGTATGGAACAGATTGCCAGAGTCCAACCAACCCGGACCAGGAAGCAACTGAACTATTTTGAGCGCTACCTGAGTCTCTGGGTGGCTGCATGCATGTTGGTCGGCGTGCTTATCGGCAAGCTGATGCCGGGCTTCATCGATGCCCTGCGCCGCCTGGAGTTCGGCGAGAGTAGCCAGATCAACGTTCCGATTGCGGTGCTGATCTGGCTGATGATTATTCCTATGATGATGAAGGTTGATTTCGCCGCCATACACAATGTCGGCAAGCGACCGCGGGGGCTGCTGGTCACCTTATTTGTGAACTGGCTTGTGAAGCCTTTCTCCATGGCGTTGTTTGCCTGGCTGTTTTTTCGATTCGTATTCGCCCGATGGATCTCGCCTGCCGAGGCCGACCAATACATCGCCGGCTCCATCATCCTGGCCGCGGCCCCGTGCACCGCAATGGTATTCGTCTGGAGCTATCTGACTGACGGCGATCCAGCTTATACACTGGTCCAGGTCTCGGTGAACGATCTGATCATGTTGGTCGCGTTTGCGCCAATAGTCCGGTTCCTGGTGAGCGGCGCATCCTCACTGGACGTGCCGTTCCGCGTGCTCCTGTATTCCGTGACTATTTTCATTGTCATTCCACTGGTAGCCGGCGTCATTCTGCGGCGATGGTTCATTGGCAGACATGGAAAGGACTGCTTCGAACAGCAACTGCTACCGCGCTTCGCGCCAGTCAGCATGACAGCGCTGCTGGTGACGCTCGTCTTGATCTTCGGCTTTCAGGCCGACAACATCACGGCCAAATTCCTTCATGTGTTGCTGATCGCTGTTCCGATTTTCATCCAGGTCTATTTCAACGCCTCGCTGACCTACGGATTAATGCGCCTGTTCCGGGTCGAGTACAGCGTGGCGGCACCCGGCGCTCTGATCGGAGCGAGCAACTTCTTCGAACTCGCTGTCGCAACTGCCATCGCCCTATTCGGCCCCGGTTCGGGCGCTGCCCTGGCGACAGTGGTGGGTGTTCTGATCGAGGTGCCAGTGATGCTCTCGGTGTGCTCCGTCTGCAACCGCACGCGGCACTGGTTCCCAGTGGCACAGCCGAGCCACTGAGAATGTTCGTGCGTTAAGGCGTCGCGACATGTTTGCTCATTACTACGTCTGTGGACACTCCCTCAGGCACCGGCGGAACCAGTAGCACTGGAACAGGCGCGTGTCGCACGACCTGATGACTAACACTACCCAGGAAAACTTCGGGAACGAACCCACGGCCATGGCTTCCCATGACGAGCAGCGTGGCTCCTTGCTCCTCGGCAACCCGCAGAATCTCAGTTGCCGGGTTGCCATATCGGATCACCAATTCGATATACGCCGCACCTTTTCCATCCAACTCGTCTATTAGTCGCTGCAACCTCGCGTGGTCGATGCGGTTGTACTCTTTGAGGGCCTCTCCTTCCAATCCAATCCGCGATGAATCCTGCACATGGAGTAGCGTTATGATATCCGCTCCGCTTGACGCCAGATCATGGACCAGCCAGAAAGCCCGCTCCGCCGTGTCCGAAAAGTCGGTTGCGTACAGGATGTGGGCCGCGATGGTCGAGCACTTTTCGCGACAGCGCTCCGCCCATTCCTTATCTTCATCTTCGTGCCGGGTCTGCAGTACCAGCACCGGGACTTGGGATTCATGGACGACGTGCGAAACGGTGCCACCCAGCAATGCATCGTGGAAGAGCGTAGTTTTGCGAGTCGCCATGGCAATGGCCCCAACTCCCTTGTCGCTCGCCGCGTGAACGATTTCATGCGCTGCAAGGCCGGGCAGAATCAGGGTAGAAACGCTGAATCCCAACTTCTCGAGTGCCTCCATTTGACTTCGCAGCCGCGGTTCGAGCGCGGGTTCCAGCATTGGCTGAATGTATTGAAGGTGCCGGATGCCGAGTGCGTGCACGAGCAGCACCTCCTTGGTTCCGAGGCGTTTCATACCCCCCAGACACCCGATGAGTTTATCGGAGGCGGCCGAAAAATCAGTCGCCACAAGCAATTTTTCAAACATTGTGGCCTCCTTGGTCGGCAACGGTCCATCCGGTACAATTATGGTCCTTTCCTGTGATTGTTCAAGCGGGGGGAGCGATGTCGTGCCTTACAGGCAACAGGTGTCGCAGGAGCGCGCGGTGCGTAGCGCCAGGGCTCCGGTGGGGCACGCTGCGGCGCAGCGTTGCGCGGCGTGGCGCAAGCCTTCCGAGAGGGGCCTGCCGAACGGCACGGCCACGGTGACGTCGAAACCGCGGCCGATCATCGCCAGGCCAAGTTCTTCACCGGCTGCTGCGGCGATGCGCACGCAGGCGTCGCAACTGATGCACTTGCCCGGTTCATAGACGATCTCCGGATGCGAGAGATCCTGGGAGAAACGGCGCCGCTGGCCGGCGAAACGATACACGTCCACTTCGTACTCGGTGGCCAGCGAACGCACCAGGCAGCAGTCCGCCTTGCGGCAGCCGCAACTGAGGCAACGGCGGGCTTCACGCGCGGCGTCGACAAACGGCAGGCCCAGTTCCACTTCATCGAAACTCGCGAGGCGCCGCTCCATCGAGATCTCAGGCGTGTGCACGCGCGCGGCGCTTTCGATGGCGCGGAAGATCGCCGCCCGCTCCGCGTCGTCCACCGGTTGCATGGCAATTCCGGTTATTGCCCGTTCGCCGGTCACTGCCTGCCCGGTCAGGTACTGGTCAATGGAGGCCGCGGCGATTCTGCCGGCCGCCACCGCGCGCACAGCCAGATCCGCACCCAGCACCGCATCGCCGCCGGCGAACACGCCGGGCAGGTTGGTGGCGAGCGTCTGCGGTATCTGCAGCGATGCCCCATGCGGTGACGTCCAGACCTTCGCGCTCGGCAATGGCGCGCTCGACGGATTGTCCGATCGCGGCGATTACGGTGGAGCAAGTGATCGCGAAATCGGAGCCCTCCACCGGCACCGGCCTGCGCCGCCCCGAAGCGTCCGGCTCGCCCAAGGTCATGCGCTGACAGGTGAGTACGAGATCCGTGGGGCTGGCATCACGCTCCAGGCGCAACGGCGCTACCAACAGGTCGACATGGACGCCTTCGGCTTCGGCGGCCTCCACCTCCGCCATCAGGCAGGGCATCTCCTGACGGCTGCGGCGGTAGAGGATACGCACGTTGCGCGCGCCCAACCGGACGGCGGAGCGGGCGCAATCCACAGCGGTGTTGCCGCCGCCGAGCACCACGACGTCGTTGCCCAGCGGCGGCGGATTGCCATTGGCAACCTGCTCCAGAAATTCGACACCGGCCAGAGCGCTCTCCTCGCCCGGGCAGCGCAGTCCCTGCGCGTGCTGTGCGCCGATGGCCACGAATACTGCATCGTGTTCCTGGCGGAGTGCGGCTAGTGTGAAATCTTCACCCCATCGCGAGCACATTCGGAACTGCGCGCCGAGTGCGCGGATACCCTCGATTTCCGCATCCATTGCGTCCTTGGGCAGCCGATATGCGGGGATGCCGTACCGCAACATGCCGCCCGGCAGCGGATGGGCGTCGAAGAGCGTGCACGCGTGCCCTTTCTGTTGCAGATACCACGCCGCCGACAGGCCCGCGGGACCGGCGCCCACGATGGCAACCGACTTTCCCGTAGCTGGACGCGCGTGGCGGCAGGTACGGCTTTGGGCTGGCGCGGTCCTCATCGGCCGCATAGCGATGTAGCGCGCCGATAACCAGACCCTCGTCCAGGTCGCAGCGACGGCACCCCTGTTCGCAGAGTCGCGGGCAGACTCGTCCCAGCGAACCGGGCAGGGCGAGGTGCTTGGCCAATCACCCGCATGGCCTGAAGATTGTCCCCTGTGGCGATTCCGTTAACGAACCCGGGGATATCCAGACCGGCTGGGCAGCGGGCCGCGCAGGGCGCCACGCACTCGCCGGCGTGATCGGTCAGCAGCAGCTCCAGCGCCATCTTGCGCGCGGTGCGCACATCCTCGCTGTTTGTGACCACCACCATGCCTTCGGCCACCGGCATGGCGCAGGACGGTGAAAGCGTGCGCCGGCCCTCAATCTGCACGGCGCAGATGAAGCACGACGCGGCGGCTTCGATACCCGGCACATGGCACATCGTGGGGATGTGGATGCCGAGCCATTTGGCGGCGTCGAGCACGCTGGTCCCCGGCGGCACGGTGACAGTCCGCCCGTCGATTGTCAGGGTAATCATGGCGAGACAACCTCGACGGCGTCGTCCTGGCACGCCTGTCGGCACATGTCGCAGCGCGTGCAGAGGCTTTCGTCCACCTCGTGCTTTTCATGGGGACGATACGCGATTGCGCCCACCGGGCAGGCCTGTGCGCACAGCGTGCATCCGATGCAGTTGCTGTTCACGCGGTAGCGGATCAGGGCAGGGCAGCGGCCCGCCGGGCAACGCCCCTGAAGGTGCGCCTCATACTCTTCGCGGAAATAGCGCAGCGTGGTCAGCACCGGGTTGGGCGCGGTCTGCCCGAGTCCGCACAGGCTTCCGCGGCTGACGTAATCGGCCAGCGTCGCGAGCTTATCCAGGTCGTCGCGCCGGCCCTCGCCCGCGCAGAGCCGATCCAGAATCTCCAGCATCCGCTTGGTGCCGATGCGGCAGAAGGTGCATTTGCCGCAGGATTCCGCCTGCGTGAAGTGGAGGAAGAAGCGCGCGATATCCACCATGCAATCGCGGTCGTCCAGCACCACCAGCCCGCCCGAGCCCATGATGGCGCCGGTCTGTGCCAGGGCATCGTAATCGATGGGCGTGTCGGCCAGGCGCGCCGGGATGCAGCCGCCGGACGGTCCGCCGAGTTGCACGGCCTTGAACTCGCGTCCGTGCTTGATGCCGCCGCCGATCTCCTCCACCACCTCGCGAATCGTGATGCCCATCGGGACTTCGATCAGGCCGCCGCGATTGATCTTGCCGGCCAGCGCAAACACTTTCGTGCCGCGGCTGGTTTTGGTGCCGAAGGCGGCGAACGCCTCGGCGCCGTGGCGCAGGATCCACGGCACGCAGGCCAGCGTCTCGACGTTGTTGATGATGGTGGGCTTGCCTCGAAATCCGCGCTCCACGGGGTAGGGCGGCCGCAGTCGCGGCATGCCGCGTTTGCCTTCGAGCGACTGAATCAGCGCGGTCTCCTCGCCGCACACGAACGCGCCGGCCCCTTCGCGCACCTCCAGCCGCAACCCGCCGAGCAATCCGCGATCTGTGGCCTGCAGGATGGCGGCACGGATGTGGCGGACGGCCAGCGGATATTCCGCGCGAATGTACAGGTAACCCTCGTTGGCGCCTACCGCATAGGCTGCAATGGCCAGGCCTTCCAGCACACGGTGCGGGTCGCTCTCCAGCACCAGGCGGTCCATGAACGCGCCGGGGTCGCCTTCATCGCCGTTGCAGATGACGTACTTCACCGGATCCGGCTTGCGCCCGGCCGAGCTCCACTTGCGTGCCCGTGGGGAAGCCCGCGCCGCCGCGCCCGCGCAGGCCCGAATTCGTGATGGCCGCGATGACTTCCTCGGGCGCGAGTTCCGCGGCACTTCGCCAGCGCTTGATAGCCCGCACGCGCCAGATAATCGTCGATGTTCAGCGGGTCGATCTCGCCGCAGTTCTCGAGTACGATCCGTTTCTGCTTGCCAAGATAACTGGCGGCCGATCCGGTCTGCCGGTCGAGTCGATGTTCGCTGGAATCGGAGCGGGCCCACTTTGAACGACCTGCAGGAATCGCAGGCCGGACTGATATGCGAGCGGACAATGCGCTGAGCTGCCTCGGCTGTCACGTTGCCGTAGAGCGTGACCCGGCCGCCGGGTTCCACCACTTCCACCATCGGCTCGCAATGGCACATGCCGTTGCAGCCTACCGTTTTTACAATGCCATTCGCGCCTGCCTGCTGTGCCGCCTTCTGCAGGGCCGTGCGCACCGGTTCGCCACCGCTGGCGAGTCCGCAGGAGCCCAGCCCGATCCGGATTTCGATCGCCGGCTGCTTCATGCCGTCTCGCTCTCCTTCTGCACAAAGGGCTCCAGGGCACGACAGGCGGTGGCTGGCGTCAGTCCACCGGAGGTTTGGCCGTCCACCATCAGCACCGGCGCCAGGCTGCAACAGCCCAGACAGGCCACTTCGTCAACCGTGAACAGCCGCTGTGGGTCGGTGTCGGCGCCCTCGGGGATGGCGAGATGGCGGCGCAACTCTTCAGTGATCTGGCGCGCGCCGGCGACGTGACAGGCCGTCCCGTGGCAAACGCGCACGACGTGCTTGCCCACCGGAGAGCGCCGGAACTGGCCATAGAACGACGACGTGCCGGCCACCTCCGCGGGGGTGATGTCGGTCAACTCGCAGAGGCGCTGCAGGGCTTCATCGGGGAGGTAGCGATAATGGCTTTGGATGGCCTGCAGCAGGATGATGGCGGATTCTTTCGCGCGTCCCTCGCGGGCCACTAACTGGTCTACGAAACTGAGATCGATCGCAGGGGCTGGGCTGGCGCTTGGGCCTGCCAACGGTCGAACCGAACCCCGCACGTCAGCAACAGGCTTCGCTGCTTGCGGTACGACCGGTCCGGGTTTGCCCAACACCTTCTTGGCAGCCGTGAGAAAAACCGCCGCTGTGAAGATCAACACCCATGCAATGGCATTGTCCCGCGACTTGCGTGCGCGTCGCGCGGCCGTGATGCGCTTTTGTTCACCGGCCAGTTTGGGCGCCAACGCGGCGTCTTGCTTCACTTGCTCCTGCAGAGCTTTGATAAGCTGGTCATCCTTCGGACCACGGTAGGATGCGATGCCGTAGTCAATCAGCAAAATCACCACGCACAAGGCGATCAGGGACCCGGAGATCCAGGTAATCGTCCTCATGGCAGCGTCACCAATTCCGTTTTGGCATGCGCGAGGTCGCCATCGCGGGGGCAGGACGCGTAGCAGCGGGCGCAGTACAGACAGTCTTTGCGGACCGCGCGCATGTGGTCGATGGCACCGTATGGACAAGCCTCGCTGCACAGTCCGCAGTCAAGTTCCTTATCGGGCGTTATGCTGACTCCACGGCGGGCCAACCGCGTACACCACGACAGCAGCGGACTATACGGGCACAGGTAGCGGCAATAGGGCCGTCCCACGAACATGCCGAGCAGCAGAAAGGCTCCGCCCAGCATCAGCATGTGGGGCGCACCGCTGAGGCGAAAGAATCCGACGAATGGGTCAAACCGGCAGATCACAAAGTCGCGCCCGAGAGCGGGCTTGATCGCCAGGAAGATCGCCAGGCCGAGATAGACATACCTCAACAGGCCGAGCGCGAAGTCGAGCCGTGACGGCACTCGGATCGGCTTCAGCAGCACCAGTTCCTGTATCGCACCGAGCGGGCACACGCCGCCGCAGAAGGCGCGCCCGAAAAATAAAGCGACGATCAGGGGCAGGAAGAAGATTGCGGTGACCACCATTGGGATAGAGTACGTGGGATCGGTAAGCGCCACCGCCACGTTCTGGATCGATCCTATGGGGCATATGCAGCCTTCGCGATAGAAGCCGAAGTAAGCCAACGACCCGATAGTTAGAGCAAGCACGTATTTCCGGCTGCGCCGCATGAGCACCAGCCAAACCGAGATTCCCATCGCCGACGCCAGAATGAGCACATCCAAAACTTGCAGCCAGTAGTCGCGCGGCCGCGGCTTCTGGACATCAGGCGTTTTGTAACCACCCCCGATGGTCTCCGCCTGCGGCGCGGTTTCCACTGGACGCGAATAGGGAATCGATTGTGCAGGGAGGCGGGGCGCGAACGCGAAGCAGAGGTAAAGTATCAGGAGCCAAGCCCGTGCTACTTGAGACGCCGTCTTCATTCCGTGCGGTGCCCAATCTCCGGCGGCTTGAGAGCCTGTTCCACCGGAACCTGAACCAGTGCGTCTTTCGGGCATGCGCTAGCGATGGCGCAGCGGTTACAGTCCACGCATTTGTTGTAGCGGACCCGCAGGACAATAGATCCCAGCCCGAGCGGTTCCTTGCACTTCATAACGCATTTGCCGCACCCGTCGCACTTCTCGTCATCGATAATGTATTCGTAGAAATTGTTGGCCGGGTCTTCGGGATCGGCCTTGCCGATTGGCTTGCGCGCAATCGCGTCGCGCGGGCAGAGCTTCTCGCTGGGCAGGCCCTTCTCGTCAACCGCGCTGGTGATGTTGAAATACGCAGGACAGATATTGCAGCGTCCGCATTTCGAGTACTCGTTAACCGCCCGGACAGCCGAGAGCGCCACTACACATTCCGTGGTGCAGAGCTTACATGCCTCCACGCCGGTATCGCCCAAGCGGCTGTTGATGCAGCGCGACGCATCCACCTGCCAAACCACCTGACCCTTCGCCTTTTGAACCAGGAAAATGGCGCCTCCGGCAAACGTGGCGAGCACGCTCCCGCGGACTACCTGGTGTAACAGATCCCGTCTGGTTACTGGTTCGCTCATACAACCACCGGTTGAAAAACAAAGATGCTGAGCTTGACTGTGTCGGCGACGTAAACCACGCCTCGACCATCCACGGCCACGCTCATGTTCTTGCAGTTCGGGTCAAACTGGTCCGACGCGATGACGCCCTGGAAATTCCCGCTGAAATCGTAGACCTTTGCGCGGGGGCCGGCTTTTTCCGTGACGTAGATGCAGTCGCGGACGGTCACATTAGTCGGATTGCAGCAGCCCCCAAAACCCGCCGGATCGGTGCCGTGAAAACGCCCGATACGGCCGAGCAGTTCGCCGCTCGGCAGGTAGCGCTCCACGCGGTGCTTGCCCGGGTTGGCCGCGTGGATGACACCGTGAGTATCCACCGCGAAATCCACCACGCCATTTGGGATCAGGAAACCGTTCACCGGATTGTCCTTGCCGATGTTGTTCAGGAACTTGCCGGCTTTGTCGAAGTGCCGGATCGCGCGATCTGCCGCGTCCCCGGCCAGCACGCCGTCCTTAAGGAAGTCGATCGCCGTCACACGCCCCAGCAGGGTTTCATTGCGCCAGGTGTGGAGCAGCTTTCCGGAGCCGTCAAAGATTTCGATCTGGCGCAGTTGACCGGTGAATACCGCGCCGTCGCCGGCGACTGCGACCGAGAGCACCGGACGGGAAGTGGACCACCGTCGCTTCAGCCGTCCGGCCGCATCGAACACCTTGATCTCGCTATCACCTGCCGCAAACAGTTGCCCGTGTGCATCCACCGCGAGGCATCGCAACGATGTCGCGAACTGGCCGGGCGCGTTGCCCTTGCCGCCGATGACCTTAATCTGCCGGTACTCCATCACGTCTGCTCCTCACCCGCGAACGTTCAGGCATACCATCTTGGTCAGGTCCCGAAGCACCAGCTTGCCTTCAGACAATGCCATCGGGCCCCAGACCTCTTGTCCCGCCAACACCTGCGCGCTGGCCAATTCGTTGTATCCGGTGGTGCTCGCCTCGATCAGCCGCAGTTTACCCGTGTCGCCCTCCAGCACGAAGAACATTCCGTCGGCCATCAGAAAGCTGCCCAGCCCGAAGGATGCTTTACCCTCGCTGGTCCAAACTTCCTTGCCGTCGAAGCTCAAGCAGGTGAACAGGCCGCGCTTCTTCTTGCCGACGGCGAACATGTGGCCTTTGTGGACGATCGGTGTGTGCACCTCGGAGTTCCACTCGTTGTTCTTCATGTCGAAGACGGGTTCCGCCTTGAATGCTTCGCCGGTGCGCCGCACGCGGACCATCACGCTGCCTGCGTCGTAGCTGCCCGTAAGGAAGACCCGATCCGCGTCCACCGCGATGGGCGAAGGCGCGAGCGCCACATTGAACTTGCGAGGAAATTCCCACAGTAGCTTGCCGTCTTTCGCGGAGACTCCTAGCGGACCCTTGAGCGTTCCGTAGAGATACTGCTTAACTCCGCCCAGCATCGCAGGCATGACCGAAGAGTGCGAAATCGCGTACTGCCCTGTATTCGGAGTGCGCCAGAGTTCCTTGCCTGTGGCCTTGTCGAGCGCGGCCATGATGGCTGCGCCGCCAGGGGCGATGATCAGGCGATCGGCTTCCTGTAACGGGCACTGTCCGTTGTACCAGGAAGGAATCATGGTTTTGTATTCCGTGACCAGGCTCTTGCGCCAGATCTGCTTGCCGGTCTTGATGTCGAGGCAATGCAGCACGGCCTTCGGGTCCAGGGAGAAGACGAAGCGACTGTCCACCGCCGGGATGGTGCGGGTAATGGCGTGGTTGGGACGGATCTCGCGGGCTTCGCGGAACTGCCAGATCAGCTTGCCGTCGGCCAGGGAACGGCAGTTGATGCACCACTCGGTCTTCTTCTCATCGTAGTCGTGGTGATAAACGCGCCCGCCCAGGATGGCTGCGGCGGCATACCCTTGTGTCACTGGGACCGACCACAGGACCTTGGGTCCGCCGGTCGGCCACTTGCGCAACAAGCCCGTTTCTTTGGAGATGTTACTTCGGTCCGCTCCGCGGAACTGCGTCCAGTCCGAACCCTGTGCTGCGGGCAGCAGGGCGGCAACCCCCGCGGCACCTGCACCGATCATCCAAGCTCTACGGGTGTACATTCAGAACTTCTCCTCAGTGTAGAAAAGAACTACACCTTTGCATAATAGTATAGATCGATATTCAGACCTGAAGTTCTTCCTGACCGCAAAGGCGTTCCTGAATTTGCTGGGTCGATAGCGGCAGGTTGCCCAGAAATCTCGCGTGATCGCGGTCTGCGCGATATTCCGGACGGCGTGCCGGTTCCTTGAGGTAGCGCACTGCCATTCGGGCGTCGAATGCGTACAGCAGTGTGCCGTGATGCAGCAGCGCCCGCGTTCCCCGCCGCTGCGCGTTGCCCGAGACTTTGCGCCCTGCAATCGCGAGGTCCGACAACCCGCGAATCTCCAGCCCCGGAACATCCAGCCGCTGGACCAGCCATCCCAGGATCTGCCGGTAACTGGCGCAAACGTCGCGCAGTTGGGGCCTGCGTTCGAGCGACAACACCAGTGAGTAGTTGAGGCACCCGGGAGCGAGAACTACCGCACCGCCTCCAGAAGTGCGCCGCATAATCGGTACGCCATCCGCCGCGCAGGCGTCCGCATCCACATCCCGCGAGACGACTCCCGAGCATCCCAGCACTACCACTGGCGTTGTGCACTCCCACACGCGCAACGACTCTTCCCCCGCGCCGGATTCGAGCGCGTGGAAAAGCGCATTATCCAGCGCGAGGTCCAGTATTGGGACGGCTTTCAAGTAGGGGATAATAGCACAGCGTGGGCGAACACATTCCGTACCGTAGATCACGATTCAGCACTGACCTTCCGGCTGACCGGCGCTATACACCGTCGCACTTCTGGCTGGCGGAAGAGGCGGGCGGAATCTGGCGCGTCGGCTTTACCAAACTGGCCACCTGGCTTCTTGGCGACCCCGTGGAGTTCGAATTCTCGGTTCAGCCCGGCACGATGATCGCCGCCGCCCAGGAAATCGGTTGGGTGGAGGGGCTCAAGGCGATGCATGCCATCTATTCCGTGGTGGAAGGAGAATTCGTCGAAGCAGGCGTCGAGATTGCGAGCGATATCACGCTGATCGACACCGACCCCTACGAGCGCGGGTGGCTCTATCGGGTACGCGGAAATCCTGCACCGGGCGCGGTTGATGTTCAGCACTACATGACGCTTCTGGATGACGCCGTGGATGCTGTAATTCGCGGCCGCGAGGCTGAATGCGGCGGTGCGTGTGATGGTTGAATATCTGATGATCGGCGGCTTTCTGGGGGCCGGAAAAACCACAGCGCTGTTGCAACTGGCCCGCCTTCTGACCGCACAGGGCCGGCGCGTGGGAGCGATCACTAATGACCAGAGCCAGGGTCTTACCGACACCAGCCGTGCTTGCCGCGCACGGCTTCCTCGTGGAGGAGATCGCGGGCGGTTGCTTCTGCTGCCGCTTCGATTCGCTCACCGAAGCCTTGGAACGCCTGGCACAACGCGCTGCTCCCGACGTTATCCTGGCCGAGCCCGTGGGCAGTTGCACCGACCTGCGAGCCACCGTCCAGTACCCGCTGCGCAGGCTGTACGGCGATCGCTATCGTATAGGCCCGCTCTCCGTGCTGGTGGACCCCCTGCGTGCACTGCGCATACTGGGCCAGGAGTCGGGCCGGCCGTTTTCTCCCAAGGTGCTCTATGTGTACAGGAAGCAACTGGAAGAGGCGGACCTGATCGTCATCAACAAGTGCGACCTGCTGGACGGTGAGCGCCTCGCCCGCCTGGAAAGCGCGCTACGAGAGCTGAATTCCAGCGCCGAAATCCTGCGTGTCAGCGCGCGCGAAGGCACCGGACTCAACGACTGGCTCCTTAAGCTGGCCGCGCCCGCCGGAACCCTTGCAGCGCCGCAAGTCGATTACGATCTCTACGCCGAAGGCGAGGCTCTGCTCGGATGGCTGAACAGCACCGTGCGCGTCTCCGCTCGCGCACCGTTCGACGGCAACCAGTTCCTGATGGACCTGGCACGCCACATCCGCTGCACTCTGGCTGCCGAAGGTATCGAGATCGCTCACCTCAAAATGACTCTCTCGCCCGAGAGCGATATGGCGGGAGTGGCCGTGCTGAATCTGGTCGCTACCGGCAGTGAGCCCGACTTGCACTGCGCCTTGAACGAACTGCTGACCGCCGGTATGCTGATCGTCAACATTCGAGCCGAGTGCGCGCCCGAAGCTCTCCGTAGTGCCCTGGAGACTGCGCTGGCCGCGTCCGGCCCGATCACCAGAGTCCTCGAACTGGCGTGCTTCCCACCCGCGCGCCCGGAGCCCACCCACCGCATCGCGGACCTATCGGCTTGATTGCGTCATACTCTGCGCCGCGATACACTTTGCGTATGTTGAGATCTGTTTGTCTGATAGCTCTCTCGCTTTGCACTATTGCTCCGGCTGCCGACTGGTCTCAATGGCGGGGACCAAATCGCGATGGGAAATCCGCTGAAACCGGCCTGCTCGCGCAGTGGCCCGCTGGCGGTCCGCGCTTGGTCTGGAAGGTGCAAGGTCTCGGCGAAGGATATTCCTCGTTCGCCGTAGTAGGAAATCGCCTGTACACGCAGGGGCAGATTGGTGATCAGGAGTATGTCATGGCTTTCGACGTCGCCACTGGCAAGCAGATCTGGAAGACGCCTACTGGCCGCGCTTTAAGCAATGACAGGGGCAACGGCCCTCGCGGCACGCCCACGGTGGACGGCAAACGCCTCTACGCAGTTGTCGGGCAACGGCACGCTCGTGTGCCTGGAAACGGACACCGGCAAGCGCGTTTGGGGAACCAATTTCGTTACCGATTTCAAAGGCACTGTAGCCGCGCTGGGGATTTAGCGAATCGCCCCTGGTCGAGGGAGACCGCGTGATCGTCACCCCGGCGGACCTGGCGCGTCCATCGTAGCGCTGAACAAGGCCACCGGCGCAGTCATCTGGAAGTCGCAGAGCGATCGCGCGGGCTACTCCTCGGCGATCCCGTTCGATGCCGGCTCAACCCGCGGCCTGGCTATCCTCACCGGCGCAGCGGCAGTCGGGCTGAATATGAAAGACGGCGAGTTACTGTGGCGCTATACCAATGTCTCTAACCGTGTCGCCAACATCGCTACCCCCATAGTCAGCAAGGACCATGTCTTCGTTTCCAGCGACTACGGCACCGGCTGCGCCCTGCTGAAACTTACGCCGCAAGGTGGCGCGGTACAAGCGTCCGAGGTCTATTTCAACAAGGACATGCGCAACCACTACACCACCTCGGTGCTGGTTGGCGATCACCTGTACGGCTTCTCCAGCGGAATCCTCACCGCGATGGAGTTCCTGACGGGCAAAGTGGCGTGGAAAGACCGCAGCGTCGGCAAGGGCAATTGCATCTATGCCGATCAGCGCCTCTATTGTATGGGTGAAGACGGCACCGTAGGCCTGATCGAGCCCACGCCGGCAGCCTACACCGAGAAATCGCGCTTTACCATCCCGCGCGGCTCCTACCCCACCTGGACGCCGCCCGTGGTGGCCAATGGCAGGCTTTACCTGCGTGAGCAGGACAATCTTTACAGCTACGACATCAAACGTTGAAACCAATGACACGCCTGATTCTTCTCGGTTGCACCGCTTGCGTCTGCCTGTTGCTGGCCAGTGACCCCGCGGGTCGCGACTGGCCCATGTGGGGCGGCACTGCGGATCGCAACATGGTCTCTTCCATGAACGGCGCACCTGACACGTGGGACGTCAAAACGGGTAAGAACGTGAAGTGGGTGGCGCAATTGGGGTCGCAGACTTACGGCAACCCCGTGGTGGCCGGCGGACAGGTTTACGTCGGCACCAATAACGATCCGGCGCGCAATCCCAAGGAAGACGGCGACCGCGGCGTGCTGATGTGTTTCCGGGAGTCCGACGGCAAATTCCTGTGGCAACACACGAACCAGAAACTGGCGACCGGCTCGGCTCAGGATTGGCCCGATATTGGCGCCTGCTCCTCGCCATTGGTGGAAGCCGATCGCCTGTACTACGTGACGAACCGCTGCGAACTCGTCTGTCTGGACACCCACGGTGACGGCAAAGGTAATGCCAAGGTCATCTGGAAGTTCGACATGATCAAGGAACTCGGCGTATCCCCGCGCAATCAGTCGAATTCGTCTCCGGTGTCCTTCGGCGATCTCGTGTTCGTCGGTACATCAAACGGCCAGGACGAGAATCGCGAGCGCGTTCCCGCTCCCAAAGCACCTTCCATGATTGCTATCGACAAGAAAACCGGCAAGCTCGTCTGGCAGGTAAACAGTGTCGGCGCAAAGATCCTGGATGGTCAGTGGTCGTCACCGGCGGTTGCTACCGTGCGTGGCACAGCGCAAGTGGTCATTGGCGAGGGCGACGGCTGGGTGCGCTCCTACGAGGCTCTCTCCGGCAAGAAACTGTGGGAGTTCGACACCAACCCCAAGGATTCCGTATGGCCGAAGACGCGCAATGAGATCATCGCAACGCCCGTGATCTGGCAGGACAAAGTTTACATCACCAACGGACAGGACCCCGAGAGTGGTGCGGGGCCCGCACACCTCTGGGCCATCGACGCCACTAAGCGGGGCGACATCACTACAAGCGGCCGAGTTTGGGGTTTCGACAAGGTGTCGCGCAGCGTCTCCACCGTAGCCATCGATAAGGGCCTGCTGTTTGCAGCCGATCTAGCCGGCTTCCTGCACTGCCTCGATGTGAACACCGGCAAGCCATACTGGACTTACGACGTGTTGTCGAAGGTGTGGGCCTCGCCCATGGTGATTGGCGGCAAGGTCTACCTGGGAGACGAGGACGGAGACATAGTGGTGCTGGAAGCGGCCAAAGAGAAAAAGGTGATCTTCGAAACCAACATGGGGAGCAACGTCTACTCCACTGTGGTGCCCGCCAACGGAACCCTGTTCCTGACTAATCGAAACCAACTTTTCTCCATTGCAGCAAAGCCATGATCGCTCTCTTTCTGGTCGCCGCGCTCGCCGCTGCTGCCGCCCCGGCTGATGAATGGCCTCAGTTCCGCGGCAATCCACAACTCACCGGAGTCGCCGCGGGGCCAGTCCCGACCGTTCTGAAACTGCTCTGGACCTACGAGGCCGGTGAATCCATCGAGTCGTCGGCCGCCATTGCGGGCGGCACCGTCTACGTCGGGTCGCAATCCAAGGATCTGCTGGCCATCGACTTGATGACGGGCAAGCTGCGCTGGAAATACCGCGCTACTGACAGCATCGGGGAATCCTCGCCCGCCGTGGGCGACGGTGTGGTCTACGTTGGCGACCTCGGAGGGGTGCTGCACGCCGTGAACGCGGTCACCGGAAAGAAACTTTGGACTTTCAAGACCGAAGCGGAGATTAAGTCCTCACCGGTGATTGTAGGGGACCGGGTGTTGATCGGATCCTACGACAGCAACTTATACGCGCTTTCGCGCAGCACCGGCAAGTTGCTGTGGAAAGCCGAAACTGCCAGTTACGTGCACGCAACGCCAGCCGTTTCCGCCGGCGTCGCGTGGGTGTCCGGTTGCGACGAAGTCTTTCACGGCATACGCATCGCGGACGGCCGCGAGACAGTGCAATTCCCTTCCGGCGGCTATACGGGCGCTTCCCCCGCGCGCGTTGGCGATTGGGCTTACTACGGCACGCTCGCGAATGAGGTGATCGGCGCAGATGTGGGACGCAAGCGCATCATCTGGCGCTACCCCAGCGCGTTCCCTTTCTACTCGTCGGCGGCAATCGTAGCGGATCGCATTGTGGTCGGCGGCCGCGACAAGAAAGTCCACTGCTTGAATCTGAAGACGGGCAAGGCGATCTGGACTTTTGCCACGCGTGCCCGCGTGGATTCGTCGCCTGCGATTGCCGGAGATCGCGTCTACATCGGTTCCAACGACGGCCATTTCTACGTGCTCGACCTGGCGACCGGGAAGAAGCTCTGGGACTTCGAAGCCGGTTCACCGCTGTCGGCATCCCCAGCCATCGCCAAGGGCCGCGTCGTCATTGGCGCACACGACGGTCGGCTTTACTGCTTCGGCGAAGGTGGCACCGGAAAGTAGGCTCCCGTGCCGCCATCATTCCGCCGCGATGCGGAAGGCGGCCATCTCAACCTCATTGCGTACCAGCAACAAGCCATCGCTGATGGCAGGGATATTCCAAGTCTTGCCTTTCAATGCGCTGAACCGGTCGATTTCCTGGTGTTTCTGCGGCGCGGCCCGCACCAGCACCACGTCGCCGTCTTCGGTCAGCACTACGAGATGGCCAGACGCCAGTAGTAATTGTCCGTAGCCGTAACGGCCGCCCTTCCATTTCAATTCGCCGGATTCCACATCTACGCACGCCAGGATTCCATCATCCAGTCCGTATATGTAGCCATCGTGCAGGACGGCGCTGTTGAACTTGTTCTTCATGCGATTGTTGGCCCAGACGACGCGCGTCTGGAATCCGTCGCCTTGAGCGGTCAATTCCAGCACGGCGGCGCCGCGCCCGTAACTGGAGGAAAGGTAAACCCGGTTGGCCGCCACCACAATCGGTTGTGCGGCATTGATGCCATACTGGGCGACCCACGGATACTCCCATAGAAGTTTGCCGTCTTCCACGGCGAGCCCCACCGCGCGTTTCGCTGTCATCACCAGCAACTGGCGCCGACCGCCGACCGTGGCCAACATAGGTGAAGCGTAGGCCGCCTGGTCATCCAGCGATCCCCAGACGCGCTGGCCATAGAGCTTGTCGTACGCTACTACTGAATTGCCATGCCCGCCGCCCGGCGTCACGATCACTTTCCCGTCCACCACCAGGGGTGATGCCGACATCCCCCATTGAAGGTTGACCGCGCCGTTGTCGGCCAGAATGTTTTTGTTCCATACGAGTTTGCCGGTGGCGGCTGTCAGGCAGCGCAGTTCGCCCTGGGCGCCCAGCGCGTAAACGCGACCATCGTTCCACACGGGTGTTGCGCGCGGTCCGTTGCCGCCCAATGTTTCTTCGAAAAGCGCCTTCCAGGAATGCGTCCAGCGCTCGCGACCGGTGCGCACGTCGTAGGCGGAGACCACCTCGTTACCGCGGCGTTGCTCGATAGTAAAAGCCAGGCCGTTCGCGGCGGTGAAGGACGCATAGCCGCCGCCGACGGGCTGCTTCCAGACCTGCTGGAGCCCACGGGCGGGCCAGTTCGTCAGGATTGGTTTTTGGTCGTAATGGCCGAGCCTGCCCGGGCCAAGGAAGTCAGCCCAATAGCTGGATTCGGCTGTCGCTTTTGGAGTGACTGAGGGAACCCTCGGCGTAGGTTCGACGATTGACGGCGCGGCGGCCTGCAATGCGACTCGATGGGCCTCAAGTTCCCGGTAATGCCTCTCTCCACCCTGGAATGTGAAGACCGGACGGATGCCCCCGCTGAATTCCATGCGCAGGCCGTAAAACAGGAACAGATGCGCAACACCAACGATCACGATGGCGAGAGAGCCCAGACTCTTTCTGAAGACTCCGGTGCCCTTGCGCAACCAGAGCAGCGCCAAGCCTGCAGGAGGGAGGACAAGTGATGCCGCCATTATGACAATAGGCTTTTGAGAGAATCGCATCTTGTTCACATCTTAACGCCCGCCGATTGCATACAGGAACTCCGCCGTGCGCAGGTAAATGCGGCTGTCGGAGATGGCGGGCGAACTCAGCGTGTAGCCCGCCAGATCGTTCTCCGCCAGCACTTCGAATTTCGGCCCGGCCCTGACCACCGTAGTCAGACCGGTCTCGTTGCTGACATAGAGTTTGCCGTCCGCCAGCACCGGCGATGAACTGTAAACTGCGGGCTTGAGCCGTTGGCTACCCCAGATTTCCTGTCCAGTTCGCGCATCCAGACACCACATGATTCCGCGATCGTTCACCACGTAAAGGTACTTGCCGTCCGACACTGGCGTGGGCACGTCCGGACCGTTGTTGAAACTCCACAAGCGGTGTGATTCGGTGATGTCGCCACGTCCTCCCGCGCGGAACGCAAGCAGCGGTCTCACTCGACTGGGTACGAAGAACAGGTCGCCGAACACCACAGTGGAGGCGATGGTCCGGTAGTTCGGATTGTTGTCCGGGTTCAGCCCCTTGCCGCGCCACAATTCCTTGCCGGTGGCCGGGTCGTGTCCGGTGACGCAATCGCCGCCCGAGATGACAATCTCCACTTGACCGCCGTTCTTCAGCAGCGCTGGCGTGGTGTACGAATCCGGCGATTCGCGGATCGCGTCCGTGTGCCGTTCCACCCTCCACACCGTCTTGCCGCTCTTGGTGTCGATGCGCAGAAGATAAGACGGGTCCTTGGCGTTCGTCCCGTGCAGCACTTGCACATATAGGCCATCGCCGTACAGCAGGGGTGACGCCGCATATCCCCATTTGAGGCCGAACTTCCCGTAGTCCTTCTGGATATCGCGCACCCAAAGTTCGTTGCCGACGAAATCGAAGGCTTTCAACACCCCGACGCCTGTCATCGCGAACACCGCCGAGCCATTGGTAACCGGCGAGGGCGAGGACATGTTCTGCTTGTTGATCTTGTAGTCGCCGCCCGCGATCGGTCGCTTCCAGAGCGGCTCGCCTTTGACCTTATCGACGCACCACAGGAAAAGGTCGCCGCCCTCGGAAACGTTGAGGAAGATTTTGTCGCCCCAGATGATGGGCGTCGCACCCGTCTTGCTGGGCATCGCCAGCTTCCACGCCACGTTTTCGGTTGCGCTCCACCGCACGGGCAGATTCCGCTCGCTGCTGACGCCGTTCAGCGACGGTCCGCGCCACTGAGGCCAGTTCTCCGCATACCCCATAAGCGGCAGCAGCATCATGCAACAGATTTGAATTTTCATGGCAAATTTACTCCGATCGGAGTGCATCCAGCACCCCGGAACGTAACGCCGCCGCCGTGGCGGCGCAGGAAGCAAGCATTCCGACTGCCAGCACCAGGGCCAGCAGCACGGCCAACGACATCAGGGGCAGGTGACCGCCGCGCATGGTGGCGGCGGGCGCCACAGCCACAGCGGCGCACACGGCACCGGTGGCCAGCCCAACCACCAGCAGAAACAGATTCTCTGCCAGCACCATCATCGCCAGGTGTCGCGGGCGGTAGCCCACGGCGCGCAGCAACGCCAGTTCCCTGCGGCGCTCCAGCACGTTGCGCAGCAGGACCGCCGCCAAGCCGACCGTGCCCAGCAGCAATCCCAAAGCTCCGAGCGCGCGGAAGGTCTCCAGATACGAATTCTCTACCCGGTGGAAAGCGGCCAGTCGCGCCGGCGCGGACTGTATGTCGAAGCCGTAATCCGCCAGGGAGTCCTCCAGCACGCGCGTCGTTTCATCCTCTTTCCCCGGCGGCGTATTCACCAGGAAAAAGCGATAGCCTGCGGTGTCCGGAAACAGGCGCAGGAAATTCTCCTCCGAGACGATCAGTTCGCTCTGAAACACGCTGTCCTGGAGCGCCGCCACGATGCGGAACCGGACCCCGTCCAGTTCGAACTCCTCGCCGAGTTTGCGGTGTAGCACGTAGGTCATCGAGTTGGCGTCAGCGATTGCCGGAATCGCCCCACGCGCGGCCTTCAATTCCAGCAGCAGCCAAGGATTCTTTGCCTGGTCTTCCGCACCCTGAAAGTCGAAACGCGCGGAGCGGAGAAACGCCGGAGGAGGTGCCAGAATGCGCACCCGGCGCGGCTGATAGAGATTCAGGCAACTGATGTCGTCGCCCGGGCGAAGGCGGAAGGGAAGCAACTGCACGCCATCGAGCGGTGGCAGATTCAGTGCGCTCCGGCCCGCCGCTGAATTTGGATCATGGATTAGCGGCAACACCGAATCCGCGAGCAACGGGAATCCGCCCGTTCCCGCTGAAGAGCCATCGCGACGAAAGGCGTCCAGTGAGACGATCACGAAGGTCGACGAAGCAATCAGCGCGATGCACAGAATGCTGCGCCCCGGCCGATAAGCTACGTTGCGCATCCCAAGCGTGGACGTCCCCTGAATCGGGGCGAAGCGCCGCGTGTGCAGCCAACCGGATTGCAGCAGTAGCGCGGAAATCAGTAACAGCGCGCCGGCTCCGAAGAATCCGGCGGTGGGCTCAACCCGGCCAATCGCACCGGCACCCACCAGTGCCGCAGCCAGGCTGCGCCGCAATCGCTCCGGTAAACCAGCGCCAACGTCCAGTTGCGGTCTTCTCGGCACCTGCCAGCAGGTCTCGGGGAGGGGCTGGCTGAAGTCCACGCAAGGTCCAAGCCACGGAACCCAGGCCCACGATTACCCCGGCGATTGCTCCTGCGGCCAGCGGCAGGGCGGATGCATGCAGCGAAAGCAGGCGCGTGCCAACAGCGTCGAACCACCAGGTGCGCAGCCCCAGCAGGATGAGACCGCCGTAGGCCAGCGCCACGCCGATGCCCAGCGTCGCGCCTGCCAGGGAGAGCGCCGTTCCTTCGAGCAGAAACACCGTGCGGATTCTGGATGCCGAAAAACCCAGCGACCGCAGAATGCCGATCTCGCGTTTGCGCTGTTCAATGCCCAACCGGAAGAACAGCCCGGTCAGCAGCAGCGCCGATACCATCAGGAAGAAACTGAAGTAGACGAAGTACTCGCCGAAGTCGGTGGCTCCTTGCGCCGCTTCCAGGCTCTGCGCCTTCACTGGGATGACTGTCATCCCCATGCGGGCAGGGTCGAGCGCCTTCAGTAGCGCCTCGCCATAAGCAGCGGAAGGCTGATGGACACGGAGCGAAGTCAGGTTTCCGAACCGCGTCCCCCAAAGTGCACGCCCGCGCGCCAGACGCACGAAGGCTTTCGGCGTTGTGCGGTATCGATCCCAGTACTCCTCGTCACGCGGACGGATACGGCTGAGGTCGAGCGGGAACGGCGGATCCCAATCGCGCAGGCTGGGCGAGTCAGTCAGCCCCGGATAGTCAGGCGTGAGATCGCGGTCTCCCGCGTTCACTGGCACGATGCGCTCCACATGGAATTTCGCCGTTTCGGTGTGCAGTTGGCCGTTCGTCTTCCAGACGAAATAGTCCAACTCCACGGCGTCACCCAGCGCTCGCACCAAGATCTCCGGCAGCCCACTGGTTCAGGACGATTCCATCCTCGGCGGCAGGTGCGGGTGCGGCATCCAGTGCGGTCACGACCGAATACGGCACCTGGCGCGCGCCGATACGGATGCTGTTGGCGAGGTAGCTCAACACTGGCTCCGTGCGTAGTCCGAGCGCTCTGAGCAGTGCGCACAGCCGCATCCGCCAGGGCGTCGGAGATCACCGCGCTATCCGTTTCGAGCGACATAACTCCCGCCAGTCCTTCGAGCGGCGCAGGCGTATGCCCAGATCGTCGAGCGTCAACGCGGGCAGTTTCGATTGTGTCGTGACAATGGTATTGACCTTGTTCGGCTGATTCACTTCGCGCTGCAGATGCGCTAGCGATACATACACCGCACGCGCATCGCCCTGCTGCGCGCGCAGAGAAAACGGACGCTGCACCAAGCCGCTCATACTGAGCCTTGCCGTCTTTCCCGTATCTTCCTTGTGCCCGTAGAGCGTCTCCAGAGGAATCGCCGAAGGCTTCGGGATGCGCAGGAGGATGGTATCGTTGGCCGCCGCGCCCAGTTCCCCTGCCAGCGCCGCAGTCAGTTGAATCTCGCGACCGCTCGGGGCGCTGCCGGGAAGTCCTTGAAACTTCCAGAAGCGCTCGTCCACTCCGTAGACCTGCACTCCCGCGGCGCGTTTGCCGCTGGGCTCGTGCGCCACAAGGCCTTCCAGGACGATCAACGGCGCTGCAGGCTGCATTTCGGCGGCCAGTTGTTCGCGGAAGAAGCCACCTGCGGGTTACGACGAAATCCGCATTGCCCAGCCGCTCCAGCACCAGGACTGCGCAAGCTGGCGCGCACCGAGTCGCCTACCAGGGCCGCGCCGCCCAGCACGCCGGTCGCGGTGGCAACACCCAGCAGTACCGCCAGGTTGGTGCGCCAATACCAGGCGAGATTACGCGCCAGAAGGCTGGAGGTTCGCATGACAGCAACTCGTAGCGCAGAGGAAATCGCGCGGCCAGGGCGGCGCTGTGGGTCACCACGATCAGGATGGTCTGCTGGCGGGCGTGTAATTCCATCAGAAGGTCCGCCACCATACCGGCGGACGCCTCATCCAGGTTGCCGGTGGGCTCGTCGCAGAGTAGCAGATGCGGACGCCGGATCAACGCCCGAGCCAGCGCCACGCGCTGCTTCTCGCCGCCGGATAGCTCGGCTGGTCGATGATCCAGCCGGTCCGCCAATCCGACCTGATCGAGAAGTTCCCGGGCGCGCTCGCATATCGTCCGGTCCCCGCTCCACCAGCGTGGGAATCAGCACGTTCTCCAAGACCGAACACTGCGGCAGCAGGCAGTGGTCCTGGAAGATGAAGCCGATCTTCCGGTTGCGGAACGCCGCCAGCTCCTTTTCGGCAAGCTGGTAGGGATTGGCGCCGTCCAGCGTTACCACCCCGGCGGTGGGCGGTTCCAGCCCTCCGGCAATGTAAAGCAGAGTGCTTTTACCGGCACCGGATGGCCCCATGATCGCCGCGGCGTCGCCGCGTTTCAGCGTCAGCGATACGCCCGAGAGCACGGTCAGCGGCCCGCGCGGCGACGGATATTGCTTGGCGACCTGAAGATTTCAAGCATGGGCTGCCGCCGCAACGACCTTCTGATACGCGTCAAGCGCCCGCTCGGCCATCTGCGACACGTGGTAGTGTTGCCGAACACCCTGCGCGCCGCGCCGCCCCAACTCCGCGATTTGCTCGGGAGCCTTCCAAAGGCGGTAGATAGCCGTCGGCGAGGCTGGCCGGCGTCGTCGGGCTCCACCAGGATTCCGCCTCCGGTTTTTTCCAGGATTTCGGGGAATGCGCCGCGCCGCGGTTGCACGACGGCCACGCCGCTGGCCATAGCCTCCAGCACGGAGATTCCCTTCGGCTCATCGTACGTGCTGGGGACGCACAGCACGTCGAGACTACTCAGGAACTCGATCTTGTGCGCCCGGTCGAGTTCGCCACGATAGTGGAACTCATGCCCGAAACCTGCGTCCTTCATCTGCCGTTCGACGCCGCGCAGATAGCCTCGATGCTCCGGGGCCAGATAGCCGGCCACTTCCAGCGCCGCGCCGTCGAAATTCGGTCTCGCGGCGCAGGCGCAGGTAAGCTCTCCGCCAACAGGTGAAGCCCCTTCTCCGGTGCCACGCGCGCCAGGTAGCCAACTCGAAAGGACTGGTGCGGCGCACGATCCGCGGCATGGTACCCCTCCAGGTTGATGCCCAGCGGGACCACGTGCATCTTGCTTTCGGGAATGCCCAACTCGCGCATCCAGTAGCCGGCGGAATAGCGGCTGACCGCCACGAACCCGTCGACGTGATGGATCTTGGCGCGAATCAACTCGAGCGACTGCGTGCGGTAAGGCTCCTGCAATTGCGCAAGGAACAGCTCCTCGCCCTGAAGGGTGCAACACACCGGCCGTTTCACCGCTTCGCGCACCGGCCGAGCCAGCCCGATCAGCAGCGAATTGGGCAGGGTGACGATGTCGGGCGGCGCTTCGTCGTCGCAGCCACGCGCTCAGCTTGCGGATCTCTTTGAGCTGAAAGCCATCCTCGCCGCGCAGCATGGAAACCGTCATCCCGCCCAGCAGGTGCGGGTCCACCTCGATGGAGGTTCTGGAGGCCAGCTTCAGCATCCACGCGCGCGTCCCACAGACCGGTCCAGCAGGCGGTGGGTCTTGCGGAAGAAGGCGGCTTGCTGGTCCAGACAGACGCTGATCCCGTTCATGAATACCAGGGGTTCGCTAACGTTGGGTTCATCGGTGCGCGTGGGGGTGTAAAGCGGCAGCAGAACGACGTCGTGGCCCTGTCTCTTCAGTTCCGCGGCCAGCGCGTTGTCGCGCAGGCAACTGCCGCAGTACATTTTGGCCGCGCCGGCGGTGAACGCAAGGATCTTCATACGCCTTTTTCGAGAATCGCACCAATTGTAGCAAACTCGACATGAAGGTCTGGTTGTCTTTATACTTGTGCGCATGGCAAGACAAGGGTTGTGGATGCGGGTGGCGGCGCTGGTCGGCGTGCTGATTCCGCTGGCGGCGAACGGCCAGTCGGTCCGCGGCAAAGTCACCGACGGCGGGCTGCACGCGCTTGATGGCGTGGCGGTCGGACTGGTCCACAATGAGACCAACCGCCTGCGCAATGCGCTCACGGACCGGCGAGGTGAGTTCACCATCTCCAACCTGGCGCCTGGAGAATACCGGATTGACGGCGAGCGGGAAGGCTATGCCGGCCAAGCGCGGCAGTTCGTGCTGTCGCTCAACCAGGACGTGCGCATCGAGATGGCCCTGAGCAAGGGCCAACGCCGGGATACGGTGCAGGTGACAGCCGTTGCCGATGCTGCTGCGCACCGGCTCGGGTGCTCGCGGCGGCGTTGTGGACAACCGCCAGATCACCGGCCTGCCGTTGGACGGGCGCAATTCCTTCGAGCTCGGCCTGCTGCTGCCCGGCGTCGCGCCGGCCGCTCCGGGTTCGGCAGGGTCGGTCCGCGGCGATTTTGCGGTCAACATCAACGGCGCGCAGGGATGACGCCAACAACTTCCTGCTCGACGGCGTCTACAACGGCGACCCCAAGCTGAACGGCGTCGCCGTAACGCCGCCAGTGGACGCGGTGCGCGAGTTCGAAGTGGCGACCAGCGGCTACGACGCTTCTTTCGGACGCAACGGCGGCGGGCAGTTCAACGTGGTGCTCAAGAGCGGAGGAAATCAGTTCCACGGCACGGCTTACGAGTTCCTGCGCAACCGCGCATTGGACGCGCGCAACTTCTTCGCTCCTGCCGGACAGAACAAACCAGGCTACCAGCGAAACCAGTTCGGAGCTTCGTTGGGCGGGCCGCTCGAAGCGCAATCGCACGTTTTTCTTTGGAGATTACGAAGGCCGCCGCCTGCGCGAAGGCATGACGCGCATCACCAACGTCCCCACAGCACTGGAGCGCACCGGCGATTTCTCGCGGAGCGCTGCTGCTGGCCATCGATCCGTTCACGCAGATGCCTTTCCCGGGCAACGTGATTCCCAAGCCATACCTCAACTCGGTGGGCCTGGCGATTGCCGCGCTGTACCCGCTGCCGAATCGCTCTGTGCCCAATCAGAATTACGTTTCCTCCCCGGCCGAGCGCGATCGCGACGACCATTTCGATGTCCGCTTGGATCACCGTCTGGCGCCTTCGGACGATCTGGCGGTGCGCTACAGCTTTGCCGACCGCGCCTTGTATGAACCTTTTACCGGCCCTTCGTTCGCCGCCATTCCCGGTTTCGGCGACAATGTGCCGCGGCGCGCCCAGAACGCCACGGTGAGCGAAACGCACATCTTCTCGGCCCGGCTGCTGAATGAGCTTCGCCTCGGCTTCAGCCGGATTTCGGCCGGCGCCTTCCAGGAGAACCTGGGGCGCAATCTCAACCGCGAAGTCGGGCTGCCTCAGGTCTCTAGCAACCCGCGCGACACCGGCCTCAGCCTGATCAATATCACGGGCTACTCACCCATCGGAGATGAGTACAACAACCCCAGCACAGCGCTTCGACGGTCTATCAAATCACCGATACGCTCACGGCGGTGCGCGGACGGCACCTGTTCAAAGCCGGGGTGGATTTGCGCCGGCTCCAACAGAACGCGTACCGCGACGTGATGTCCAAAGGCTACCTGAGTTTCATGGGTATGACCGGCAACGCGCTGGCGGAAATGCTGATCGGGCTGCCCTCGGTCACCGGTGTGGCGCATCTGGATAATCCACAGCACCTGCGCACGCACAGCGAGTACGCGTTCCTTCAGGACACGTGGCGCGCTCGGCCGGACCTCACGATTTCCGCCGGGGTGCGCTTCGAATACAACGCGCCGCCGGTCGATACCACGGACCGCGCCAACGTGTACGACCCCTCCACCCGCTCGCTGGTCCGCGTGGGCACAAACGGCATTCCGCGCGGCGGCTACTCCGCGGATCGCAACAACTTCGCGCCGCGAGCTGGGCGTCGCGTGGCGTCCCGGACAGAAAGGAACCATGTTGCGCGCCGGCTATGGTATCTGCCTACGACCAATCCGCGTTGGCCACCGGCGAAGGACTCTACTTCAACGCGCCCTATTATGTGTTCAATCTTTACTACTCCTTCGCGCAGTATCCGCTCAGCCTGTCCGACCCGTTCCCGAAGAACTACCCGCTGAATCTGCCCTCCACCGCGACCGCCTTCCAGCGGGATCTGCGTACGGCCTACACTCAGCAGTGGAGTTTCGCAGTCCAGCAGGAAGTGGGGCGGAACCAGGTGGTCGAACTCGCGTACGTGGGTTCCAAAGGCACGAAACTGATTGGAGCACGCGATCTCAATCAGCCGCTGCCGGGCACGCAGCAGCCGAATCTGCGGCCGGTGCCGCAGTTCGACGACATCAACGTGATTGAGTCGCGCGGCGAATTCGAATCTATCAGAGTCTTCAGACCAGCTGGCGTCGGGCGCTGCGCGCCGGTTTCACGGCGAACGCGGCATATACATGGTCGAAATCCATCGACGACGCCTCGGGCTTCTTCAGCAGCGCCGGGGATCCGAATTACCCCCAGGACAGTCGTCACGTCAACCTGGAGCGCGGACTGTCGGGCTTCGATGTGCGGCACCGATTCTCCCTGGGCTACGGGTACGATCTGCCGCTCGGCAAGGGGCGGCTGCGCGGTGGATGGCAGACCTTCGGTGTCTGGACATTCCAGAGTGGACGGCCGTTTACGGTAGCCCTTCTTTCCGATCTGGACAACAGCAACACCGGTCGTTCGACCCTCGGGTTTGGCGCCAATGACCGGCCGAATGTCATGCGCAATCCGGTGCTTGCTGAGCGGAATGTGGAGCGCTGGTTCGACACCATCCGCATTCAGCGTGCCCCAGTACGGCAATTTCGGAAATGCCGGGCCGAAACATCTTGACGGGCCCGGGTTATCAGAACGTCAATGTATCCGTCATCAAGAGTACGTCGCTATGGGAGGGCGCGCAGCTTCAGTTCCGCGCCGAGGCATTCAACCTTCTCAATCACGTAAATCTGGATCTGCCTGATATCTTCCTGGGTTCGCCGACTTTCGGGAAGATCCAATCGGCACAGAGCCCGAGGCGCATCCAGTTCGGTTTGAAGCTCCTGTTTTAACAGTTACAGTGAGGCATCATCATGCAAAAAGTCCTTGCAGGTCTGATTCTCTCGTTTGTGGCCGGCGGGTGCGCTGTCGCCGCCGACGCTCAGGATGCCTGGCCGCGCTGGCGCGGGCCTGAATTCAACGGGGTTGCGCGAGGCGACGCTCCGCTCACCTGGAGCGACAAGGATCACATCGCATGGAAGACGCAGGTGCCGGGGAAAGGGCATTCCTCTCCGGTGATCTGGGGGAATCGCATCTTCCTGACCACCGCAGTGCCCACAGGCAATGCACCGGTCGCGGCGCCCGTGGATCCAGCTCCTGCGGGGCGGCGGAGAGGACCGGGTGGGGGCAGCGGACCGCAGGCCGAACAGAAATTGATGGTGCTGGCCTTCGACCGCGCAAACGGTAAGCAACTGTGGGAGAAAGTGGCAACCGTGGCCACGCCGCATGAGGGCTTCCACGGGAAGTACGGGAGCTTTGCCTCCAACTCAGTTGTCGTGGACAGCAAGCACGTGATCGCCTTCTTCGGGTCGCGCGGTGTGTATTGCTATACGCACGACGGAAAGGCGGTATGGGAGAAGGATTTCGGCATAAAGCTGAGGATGACAATGGCCTTCGGTGAAGGATCGTCGCCCGCGTTGGATGGCGACAAACTGATCCTGTTGTTCGATCACGAAGGCGACTCGATGCTGGTGGCGTTGGACAAAAACTCCGGCCGCGAACTCTGGCGGACACCGAGGCCGGCCGGCAGTTCCTGGTCCAGCCCGCTGGTGGTCACCGTCGGCGGCAAGAAGCAGGTGCTGGTAGCGGCCACCAAGTTCGTGGCCGGATACGACCTGGAGAACGGCAAGCTGATCTGGCAGACCACGGGACTGGGGCGAAACGTGATCCCGATGCCCGTCGTAGCGGATGGCGTCGCCATCGTGATGAGCGGTTATCAATCGCCTAACCTGCTGGCCATCCGGCTCGGAGGTGAGGGAGACCTGACGGGAACCGACGCCATACTCTGGCAGAACCAGCGCGGCAATTCTTATACGCCGTCGCCCGTTCTGCACGACGGCAAGCTCTATGTGCTCACTGACAACGGCACCATTTCCTGCTTCGATGCCAAGACGGGAAAGGCATTCTACACCCAGGCGCGCCTGCCGAAGAGTTACAGCTTTAAGGCGTCCCCGGTGGCAGCCAACGGAAAGCTATACCTGTCCACCGAGGACGGCGACGTGGTGGTGTTGAAGATGGGCGAACAGTTCGAGGTGCTGGCCACCAATACGCTGGCCGATCAAGTATTCCTTGCGTCGCCCGCCATCATGGATGGTGCCATCTACCTGCGGGGGCAGAACACACTTTTCAGCGTGCGGTAACGCTGGCGCATTCGACTTGTTTGCAGTCCCGCGCCTTGTTAGCGCCTCAATCCCACCTGCCGTAAGTCCACCGGTTCGATGCCCATGCCTGGGGCCGGCGAACCGGGCCGGAAACGGCAGTCCCCCTTGTCCGGATCGACAAACAGCGGGTCAGCGATCTTGCTGTCGCGCTCCATGCCTTCTGCCTTCGCGGAGGTGAGATGCGCCTCGGCCCATTTCGGATCGGTCGTGTGCCAGAACAGATTGAAGTTCGTGATGGTCTCCGCGAAGCGCGGATTAGGCCCATCGAGAAAGTTCTTCAGCAAAAACGGGCGCAATCCGGATTTTGACGCGAGAAGAATGTTGCGCTCGATTCGCGAGCCGTCAACGGGTATGCCCTCCAGCGTGATAAATCCCCTCGGCTGGAAGAAGCCCGTCGCATCTATGACGAAATTGTTCAGCACGTGGTTGGTACCCTTACTTGCGATCCCGGTACCCATGCCGCCGCTTCGCAAAACGATGTTCCGCTCTATGGTTGTGTCGTTCTGATCGTCGTCGCAGCGAATCGCCTCGCACATGTTCGGCGACAGGCAGTCGTGAATGAAGTTCTCTCGAACGCGATTGCCGCCCCCTGTGCCTGAGACGTAAATCGCATTTCCGTCCCAGAGCTTTTGCATCACGTCATGAATCTCGTTGCGCTCGATGAGGTTGTTTCTTCCGTGAAGAAACTTCTCACGTTGTTGCCAGGTTGGGCGACGGCCTTCGGCTGGAATCAACTCGGGTCAACCCAAGGCTTCGAGTTCATGCCAGCGGATCGTGCGCCAGCCATCGCCGCGCCCCTCCTTGTTCCAATTGATCCTGCCGGTGATCATGATAGCGGTGTAATTCAAGTCGTGGATCAGGTTGTTGGCGACCCGGTTCTCGCCACTTTGCCAGAGGTAAATGGCCGGAGAATGCCACAGGATTTCGCTTACGTGGTGAATGTCGTTTCGCACAACTTCATTGCCGACGCTGACGTCCTTGGTCCCTGGTCCGTAGCCGGCGATTAGAACGCCTGTGCCTCCGATATGTTCGATGACGGAATCAGAAACGCGGTTTTTGCGTGAATGCAGATCCATGCGGATGGCCCCGCCTCCGCTTTGAAAAAACCGGCACTTCTCGATCGCGATGTTTTCCGTGCCTCGAAGCCGCAACATCGCGGTCGGGCGGTCAAAAACATCCCAATCATGCTGCAGCGTGGCACCCATGCGGTCCTTTTCCCATGGCCAGCGGTCTGCGCCGGTGAACGACAGTCCGCGGAACACCAGCCCGCGAACGGGTTTGTCGCGGGGACCGTTGTAATCGATCTCGCCTTCGATCTTGAGAAGCTCAGTTAGCTGCGGCGCTTCAATCGCCTCCGGTTTGTCAGTGCGCGGCCAGAGATATAGCTTGGCATTCACCGTGTCCTGCACCCACTCGCCTGGCTCGTCGAGAGCGTCCAGCGAGTTTTCTATCCAGGCCGTCCCCTTAGTGTTCACGTCCCGCAAGCCCCAGCGGATTTTGACCATGTGGTAGCTCGCAGGAATTCGAGTGCGGGCGACCGATGCGCTCTCGTCCACGGATTCCAGTGGCAGAATGTTCAGAACCCAACCGAAGTTCGGCCGAATAACGAGTTCCACATCCTGCAGGTTGGGCCAGTTCTTGATCGCACCGGGAGGGAAATGCAACGTAAACTTATCAAGTTCGGGCACCGCGCGGTAATCCTTGGTGGGAGTAAACGGTGCGCTGCGGGCGCGCTGCAGTCGGCCCTGGGAGTCATACAGCGTACGAATTGGCTTTGCAGGTTTGGGCAGGTCGGTGACCCACAGCCGGCCCTCTTTCTTCCACCCGGTCACAGGAGCGGTGGATGTGAAAACCGGCTTTTCGCCGGGATAAGCCGCGTAAGTGATGGTCCGGCCTTCGGCAGCCGAGTCCTGCAACCCGAATGTGACGGTATCCTTCAGCCTGTACGTTCCGCCTCGCAAAAGCACCGTGTAATCGCGGTTGGGACTTTTCTTCTTGGCCTCCCGGATTGCGTCACGTGCGCGGGAGATAGTCGCAAACGGCTTGCCTTGACTGCCGGGGTGTCGGTCATCACCTGAAGGAGAGACGTAGTAGTCGGCGGCCTGAAGGGTTGTTGCGGTGAGCGCCAATACGAATAAGTGAAGGAGCATTGAGGATCACGCTATCTCATACGATTGCGTTCCGTCAAGCTTCGATATAATCGTCGCTTGCCCGGAGGCTGAAACGAACCCGGGCACATAGTTCTATGAAACGTCTTCTGCCGTTATCCCTACTGCTCAGTTCGCTGTGTTTGTGCCAGACGATTTACGTTTCGCCCTCCGGCCAGGCGGGCTGGTCCGGCCGGCTCGCGGCTCCGAACGCAAACTCTACCGACGGGCCTCTGCCCTCGTTGGAAGCGGCTCGAGACGCCGTGCGAAAGATAAAAGCGAAAGGTACGGGTCCGATCAACGTACTTGTCCGCAAGGGAACGTACCGGCTGGAGAACCCGTTTGTGCTTACTCCGGAAGATTCCGGAACGCCGCAGCGGCCAATCAACTACGCTGCGTATCCCGGTGAGCGTCCCGAGATTTGCGGCGCCAGGGTCATCCAGGGCTGGAAGAAGACCGAAGGTCCGGACTGGAGCGCAGAGGCGCCGGCCAACTGGCAATTCCGTCAGATGTTCGTCAACGGTGCTCGCGCGATTCGGGCCCGCACGCCCAACTACGGCTTCTATCGCGCACAAGGCCCGAGTTCGCAGGACAAACCTTTCAAGCTCGCTTTCCGAGGGGATGAGATCAAGTCCGAGTGGGCCGGGTCGGGTGCCGAGGTCATCGGTTACCTGGCGTGGGCGGACTACCGAATGCCAATCGTGTCCGTTGATCAGAATGCCCGCATCGCCACGCTCGGAACCGATCCCCGGAAGTCCAATCGGGAGGCCGATGCGCGCTATTACATCGAGAACGCTCCGGGAACCCTCGACATGCAGGGTGAGTGGTATCACGACTCCAAGAGAGGTGTCGTCCTCTATCGTCCTACCTCGACGGACGACATGGCCAGCGCTGTGGTGCTTGCTCCCGTTGCACGGCAACTTCTCCGAATGGAAGGCCGCCCCGAAACTGGTGCCTTTATTCGTAATGTGACGTTTCGTGGTCTCACGTTCTGCCATACGGACTGGCAGATCGGACCGGAGGGTGTGGCCAATCGCCAGGGCGCCACGGAACGTGAGGTCGGGCCTAAGAAATATCCGCCCACACCTGTTGTTGACGCCATAGGCGTCGAGGACTCCAACTTCGAAAACTGCAAATTCCTACATCACGGCGATTACCCAATCTGGTTCGGGCGCGGGTCAAAGCGGAACCGGATCGTCCGCAACGAGATGTTCGACTTGGGTGCAGGGGCCGTTCTCATCGGGGAATCCGCGGGACGACAGAACGAAGCCGAGCGCACCCAGGGAAATATCATCACGGACAACCATTTTCACCACATGGGTCTGGTATTTCCGACAGCGGTCGGCATCTGGGTGGGACAAAGCAGCAACAATACGATTGCTCACAACCATGTCCACGACCTGTTTTACAGCGCGATTTCCGTGGGATGGACATGGGGATACGCGGCGAACCAATGTAAGGGGAACCGTATCGACTACAACCATCTGCACAATATCGGTTTTGGGGTGCTGAGCGACATGGGTGCTATCTACACACTTGGCGATCAGGCCGGAGCGACCATCCGCAACAACCTGATCCACGACGTCAACGCGTTTACGTACGGCGGATGGGGGATCTACACCGACGAAGGATCGACCGGCATTCTGATCGAGAACAACATTGTGTACCGGTGCAAGAACGCTGGATTCCATCAACACTATGGGCGCGAAAACATCATCCGTAATAACGTCTTTGCGTTCAACCGCGAATATCAACTGATGCGGACGCGGCTCGAAAAGCACACGCCGTTTATATTCGAGCGCAACATAGTTTACTTCGATCAGGGACGGCTGCTGGGCACGCGCTGGCTCGACGACCAGTTAAAGATGAACCGGAACGTTTATTTCGACACCCGCGGCGAAGATGTCCGGTTTTCCGGAATGACCTTCAAGGAATGGCAGGCCAAAGGAAATGACAAGGGCTCGCTCGTAGCGGATCCGCTATTCGTTGACCCCGGAGCGTACAATTTCAAGCTCCGCCCGAATTCGCCGGCTTTGAAACTCGGGTTCAAGTCAATCGACATGTCCACCGTGGGGCCGCGGCCTGCGATTGCGCAAAGGCCATCTCGGTGACCGAAATTCTGGCTTAGTCTTTTGCTATTTCTTGCTGCCGTACGTAATCGCGACGTCGGTTCCTTCACTGCCGGAACCCACGGTTACTGCCACGGTACGCTTAGTCGATGGTTCTTCAGCAGTTACCATACCGCCCGAGGAGTCTCCGGCGTCCCCGGCGATGTTTCCCGTGATCTTGTATCCTGCACCCTTCAGCGCATCCTGATAAAAGGCGAGAACCTTGGAAGCCGAGTCACTCGTTTTGAAGTGCGCCATGCCGCCCTCGCCGTCCTTGCCTGAGGCGGACATCAGACCACCCTCAGCTTTGGCTCCGGGATACTGTGGCACCCAACTCGGCAACTTTACATCCGTACCGCCGAACGACATCTTCTCGCCAGTCGATTCATCCGAAAACGAGATCTTGCCCTGCTGAACTTCGTCCGCATTCATCGTGATGGTCTTGCCGGTTTTCTTCTCCCGAACCGTTATAGTACTGTTGTTCTCGTCAATCGTTACGATCTCGAGTTCGGGGTTCAAGGAAACAGCGATCTTTGCGGC
Source organism: Bryobacteraceae bacterium (assembly GCA_963793625.1). GTDB lineage: Bacteria > Acidobacteriota > Terriglobia > Bryobacterales > Bryobacteraceae. Next base: position 561,501 of record CAWCAT010000005.1, read on the forward strand.
TGCCAGGATGGGGTTCTTCTGAGCCAGTCCAGAATCCAGGCCCATTTTCTTCGACACGAAGAAGCCGGCTCCGATTAGCACGACGGCCATCAACACGAACACAGCGACCATTCCGCCCAGAATCCAAACGATCGGGCTGGTCTTCTTTTTCCCATAAGCAGGCGGTGGTGTCGTTCCCTGGACGGGTGGAGCCGGAGCGGCAGCGCTCCTAGCCTGTGCCCCGCAGGTACCGCAGAAACTGCCGTTCATCTGAGCGCCGCAACTTGAGCAAAACGCCATGTTAGATCCTCCGAAAAGCTAAGCCTATTCCGTCTTCACGATCAAGTCAACCAGTATCGTCCGCGCATGTTCGGTTCGTGGAAGTTGCCTGTATGCCGAGAGCAGCTCCTGCGAGTGTAACCCGAGTCCAGCGAGTCCAAGGAATGTAGTGCGCGTGCGGTCCTGATCGAAAGAAGTGATCTGCTGCTTACTCCATGACTTCGGCTGCAGCACATACGGTTTCAAATAGTAGAACGATTTCTCGATGTTTGCGCCGGAAGGCGCCTTCCAGAGCCACAAGTCGGTTCCATTCAGTTGCGCCAGTCGGCACAGGATGGAGTAGCCGTCAAGATTCATCGCGGAATAGCTGAGTGATCTGGTGCGTGCTTCTTCAGCGGGACAACTGCCGTCCGGCCTGACCTGCGTCGGTATCAAATGAGTGCGATAGCGCTCCCACGCCATCGCCTGCATATCCCGGTCACCGAGCAGAGTCGCGAAAGCTGCGACCTGCGCCGTCCACCACGTCGCGTGATTATTGCCCGCCTTCTTCTCATCGAGGCCCTTCGAACTGGTCGTCATCCAGCGCAGATAATCGGCAAACCAGCTACGCACACCGGCAGCGACTTCCTTGTTGAATTTGCCCGTGCTCTCCAAAAGTGCAATGCCTTGCGCGGCATCAATTAGAGAAACCGTCTCGATCATCCCAGCCCCGCGTCCGTCATTCCTGCCGAGAACGGCCTGCCCGAATTCGAGATGCGGATTCATGCGCGTCTTGGGATCGATGAACCACACTGAGATAACCTTGGCGGCGTGTTCCGAACAGCGCGCGTCGGAAAGAAATGCTGCGCCCATGCCGAGCGTGAGCAGGCACTCGCATAACTCTCCCAGATCGCGCCTGTTCTCACTGGTGCGCTCCGGATTGCGTTCACCGTCCTTGCGAATGTACGGCCCGCCTGGGTTCTTGGGATCAGGCCACCAGTAAGGCGCCTCAGTGTAGTAGTCGTTCAGCTTGGCCTTGCCCGGATTCTTCGGACGATGGTTGGTAACGCTCCATGGTCCAGCCTTCAGCGCTGCGTCAACAAGCTTTCGTAAACGTGCGGACGCAGCCTGATCCCTGGCAAGCTCAGCGACAATGCGTTTGCGATTTTCCGCCGACAGCAGCAGAAGATTGGCATCTTCGCGGCCATACAGCGGGAGTGCTGTACCGGCCAGAAAGAGGAAATCTCTTCGTGTCATGTTATATGCGCGCCCTGCGCCTCGACATAGACTGCGTACAGCGACTGGCTGCTCGCCATAAACAGCCGGTTGCGCCTCGTGCCGCCGAAGCAGACATTCCCGCAGATTTCAGGCAGCAGGATCATTCCGATGCGCTCGCCGTGGGCGCAAAAATGTGTACCCCATCGTAACCCGGACCAGACCAACCGGCGCCGGCCCAGATGTTGCCATCAGTGTCCGCGCGAATGCCATCGGCTAATCCAGAGCCTTTACCTGGGATTTCCATGCCGGCAAATCTTTTCACGTTGCGCAGTGACTTGCTGTCGACCACATCGCAGACCTTGATGTCCTTGGCGTCTGATGTGTCTGAGATGTAGAGCTTCTTGTAGTCGGGTGAGAAGCACAAGCCGTTGGGAATTGTAACCTCGTCGGTCACCATCTCGATCTTGCCGCTTTTTCCATCCACCCGGTACACAACCTCTTTAAGCTCGCGCGGCGACTTCGCGCCTTCGTAATTCCACTTAATGCCGTACATCGGATCAGTGAACCAGATCGCGCCATCCGGGTGTACCACGGCGTCGTTCGGCGAATTCAGCGGCTTACCCTGGAATTTGTCTGCAATCACCGTAACACTGCCGTTGTGTTCGTAACGAACCACGCGCCGGTGCAGATGTTGGCACGAGATCTGCCGGCCTTCGTAATCGAAGGTGTTGCCGTTGCTGTTGCCGGACGGATTCCGGAACACGCTGACATGCCCATCTTCTTCCAACCAGCGCATTTGCACATTATTTGGAATGTCGCTCCAGAGCAGGTAGCGTCCGACCCCGTTCCATGCCGGACCTTCTGCCCACAGCGTGCCCGTGTACAGGCGCTTGATCGAGGTATTGCCGATCTTGCTCGTGAAACGCTTGTCGAGCACGATGATATCGGGGTCGGGATAACGAACCGGTTCCTTGCCACTCCAATCGCGCGGTGTCTGTGCGGCGGCGGGCGCCAGCGCCATTCCGGCCGCTGCCGTCGAGAGGAAAGTTCGTCTGCCCACTGTCGCAGGCGAGCGTTTGCCAGTTTGCGGTTTCATGAGAAAACCAATATACCAGTAGGACATGACTCGACGAATACTCGCACTCTGGCTGTTTTGTACCGCTCTGGTTTTCGCGCAGCCTCAATTGAGAAAACAAGGCACGGCGACGCAGCTTCTGGTGGAAGGGAAGCCGTTTGTGATGCTCGGCGGGGAACTCCACAATTCCAGCGCGTCGAGTCTGGAGTACATGCGGCCGATCTGGAAACGGCTGGTCGCACTGAACCTGAATACTGTGCTGGCGACAGTCTCCTGGGAACTCGTTGAACCACAGGAAGGCAAATTCGATTTTGCGCTCGTCGATGGCTTGATCGCGCAGGCGCGTGAGCACAAGCTGCGACTCGTACTGCTCTGGTTCGGCAGTTGGAAGAACGGCGTTTCGACTTATCCACCACTCTGGGTCAAAACCGATCTCAAGCGATTTCCGCGCGCGCAGAAGAAGGACGGTAGTAACTTCGATGTGCTCTCACCGCTGGCCGATGCCGCCCGTGACGCGGATGCACGCGCCTTTGCCGCATTGCTCCGCCACATTCGCCAGGTCGATTCGAAGCAGCAGACCGTGATCATGGTGCAAGTGCAAAACGAGGTCGGGCTGCTTGGTGATTCGCGAGATCGTTCGCCGCTTGCCCAGGCCGCCTGGAACAAGCCAGTGCCGAGCGAGTTGATGAACTATCTGGAAAAACACAAGGGCGCTCTGCTCCCGGAACTCACGCAGGTTTGGGGATCCACAGGCTTTAAAACGGCAGGTACATGGCCGGAAGTGTTCGGTGAGAATCCTGCCGGCGACGAAGTTTTTATGGCCTGGTATCTGGCGCGCTACATCGAGAAAATAGCAGCTGCTGGTAAGGCTGAATACGCGTTACCGCTTTTCGCGAATGCGTGGCTCGTGCAGAATTCGAAGCAGTTGCCCGGAGCCTATCCGAGCGGTGGACCCGTTTCCAGAATGCACGACATCTGGCGCGCCGCGGCTCCCAGTATCGATATCCTTGCGCCTGATATTTATCTGCTCGATTTCAAAGCCGTTTGCGCAAGCTACACACGGTCCGGCAATCCGCTGTTAATTCCGGAAGCCAGGCAGGAGCCGCAGCACACGGGCAACCTGTTCTACGCTTTCGGCGCACACGATGCAATGGCCTACTCGCCGTTCGGAATCGACGATCTGGAACCTACCCACCCGCTCGCCGCCAGTTACAAACTCATCTCGGAGTTGCTCCCGACCATCACGCAATACCAGGGCCTCGGCAAAATGACAGCGTTCACTGAAGAAGAGGAGCCGAAACAGACTCTAACGCTGGGCGACTATCGGTTGACGCTCAACTTCCGATTCATGCGCGCCGCAGCCAAACCTGAGCCGAAAGGTTTTGGGCTGATCATCGCGACCGGTCCGGATGAGTTTCTTCTCGCCGGTTCCGCATTCTCAATCGCTTTCGCGCCGGTCACTGCAGGGCCGCGGATTGCACGTATCGCGTATGCAGATGAGGGTCGATTCGTAAAGGGTGTGTGGACGCCCGGTCGGCGTATGAACGGAGATGAAATTGGAGGCGGCACACACCTCGTTATGCCTGCCGGGAATCCCGGCACTCAAAAGATTAAGCTCTACCGCACAAATTAATTAGGATTTTTGTGTCTGGTTACCTTGCGGCTCGCTGAATTTGGAAATACACTAGTTCCAGTCTTTTTGAGCTCGTAACGAGGAGTTGTATCCATGTTGAAAGTAAAATCGGGGAATTCCCTGTTTTTTGCTCTTGTTCTTTTCCTTGCTCTGACCAGTGCGTTCGCACAGGAAACCAGAAGCACAATCAGCGGCCGTGTTTACGACCAGGTCGCAGCTACAATAGGCGGCGCCAAGGTGCAGGTGATCCACATCGACACCAATGCCGTTGTCACGCTAACAACGAACGCGACCGGCTACTACGAAGCGCCATTGCTGATTCCGGGCAATTACACGATAACGGCGGAAGCGCCAGGCTTTAAGAAGGAAGTCCGCCAGGGCGTCACGCTCCAGGTAGGACAGCAGATCGCAATCGATATCAAGATGGCGCTCGGGCTAGTAACGGAGACCGTGCAGGTGACAGCCGAGTCGCCTGTTCTGGATACCAATTCAGTGGAATCCGGATCGCTCATCGACAACCAGTCGTTGATGGATCTGCCGGTTATCGGTAATAATCCGACGCTTCTGGCGAAATTCGCGGCGGGCATGCAGGCTGACGGTGTGAACAACTACCTGGGGCTGCACTCGATCGCGGGCGGTTCGGCATATAACAACGCCGGTGGCGTTGGCGGCAACGAATGGTCGATTGACGGCGTGCCGAACAACGGTGGTTCGCGTCAGGCGGCGTATCTGCCTTATTCGGATACGATTTCGGAATTCCGCATCGACACCAGCGGCTTCGATGTTTCACAAGGTCGTGGGACTGGCACCAGCATCATTGCAATGACGAAGGCCGGCACGAACCAATATCACGGAACGCATGACGGAACAGCACTGGCAGCAGCGCTTCAATGGCACGCCGTACTTCACCCGCCAGCTTTACTTCAAGAACATTGCCGCGGCTGAGGCAAGCGGTGACACTGCGCTCGCCAATCAACTGCGCAACACCGAACGGCAGTCTTCGGGGCATTCCAACAATTGGGCCGCGACGATTGGCGGTCCGGTTATTATTCCGAAAATCTACAACGGCAAGAACAAGCTTTTCACCTTTTTCAGCTATAACGGCTTCAAGGACGCCAAGACCGAAGAAGCGAATCAGTTCAATAAGACTGTCCCGACGATGGCCAATCGCGACGGCGACTTCTCAAACTTCCTAAAGATCGACTCGGTCAAGTACCAGCTCTATGATCCGCTGTCTGTAAGGCGCGACACGGACCGCACAAACGGAACGTTTTACGTTCGTGACGCAATGCCGGGGAACATCATCCCGAAGTCGCGGATGATCATGCCGAAATTCACGAAATTCTACTCGGATCTGTATCCGGTTCCGAATAACGACCCAACAGATCCGAAAATGGAGCCCAGGAACAACTACCTCGCAGTGGCGACGCCGTGGCTGTGGAACTATCGCGCTTACCAGAATCGGATCGACTACAACCTGTCGCAGAACCACCGTCTGTTTGCGCGCTGGAGCTGGAACAACTTCGATGAAGACCGGCAGGATTGGACTTACTCCACGATTCGCGGGATGAACACTGGCGGTATCAACCGGCAGAATATGGGTGCCACGGTGGATTGGACCTGGACGCTCAATTCGACCACAGTATTGCAGATCTCCGGCGCAGCCAATGCGTTTAAGTCCGGCAATAACAAACCCGTGCCGATGACCTACAAGCCTACCGACGTGGGCCTTCCGGCATACCTGGACGCGTGGGCCGGCGACCAGCACATCCTGCCTCGCGTGAGCATCAGCGACTATACGGACCCCAGCCCCGATGGCGTGCCGAGTTTTACCCGTTTCCCGGTATACACTCTGCAGGGCAACATCTCACACTTCCGCGGTAAACACACGATCAAAAGTCGGATCCGACATGCGCCACAGCCTGCGGACCGGCGGTGGTGGCGGCAATACCTCTGGCTACTTCAGATTCGATAACCGCTACACCAGAAGGGACAGCGACACTTCGCGGTACACTCCGGGCACCCTCGGGTTGAGCTATGCGGACTTTCTGATGGGCCTGAATTACGACTCGCAGATCAGCGCAGGCAACGCCAACTATGCCACTTATTCCGGCTATTACGGCGGCTACCTGCAGGATTCCTTCCGCGTCACCCGTAAGCTGACGTTGAATCTTGGCTTCCGGCTCGAATACGAGGGCGGACCGACAGAGCGTTACAACCGTGTGATCGGCGACTTCGATCCGACTGCGAAGTTGTTCATCTCCGACGTCGCCGAGCGCGTTTACGTCCCCAATACGACATATCCGAACCTCACCCCTCAAACCATTACAGTTCGCGGCGGAGTGACGTTCCCTGGTGTGAATGGCGTTCCGCGGAATGCATGGCAGGGACAGGTCATGTTCATGCCGCGATTTGCGTTCGCCTATCAGGTTTCTCCGAAAACGGTGATTCGCGGTGGGGCGGGGACATTCTACGACACGCTCAACGTGACGAACAACACGCCCAACCAGACCGGCTTCAACAGAACAACAACGTACGCGACCGAGAGCAATTCAGGAATGACCTGGAGAACCGGCAATCCGGTGAACGGTATCTCGCCGCTCACCGATCCCTTCCCCATGCGTGCCGACGGGAGCCGCTTTGATATCATCGACAAGCGGTGCGCTTGGTATCGATACATTGGCCGGGAACGCCGAGTTATACATATAACGATTACGAAACTAAGCGCGCCCATCAGCATCGCTGGAGACTGGGCGTCAATCATCAATCGGAAGTCAGAACGTTCTGAGTGCGACCTATACCGGTTCCTATTCGCAGGATGTTGGCGTAACTATTGATCTGAATCCGCTTCCCTCGCAGTACTGGTGGCAAGGCAACGTCCGGAATAGCACTGTGCAATCTAACCTGGATGGCGGCGTGACCAATCCATTCCGAATCACAAACTTTCCGACACTTGCCACGGATAATCCGGCGCTCTATGCCGACATGAATGGAAAGACGTTTCTTCACCAACAGCACTATCGCCCGTCAGCACTTGCTTAAGCAAATGCCGAGCATGCCTAATGGACTGAGCCAGAGCACCGCTCCATTCGGACGTGTGCGCACCAACGGTGTCGAAATTACTTTCGCGCGGCGTTTCTCCAAGAGGGTTCAGCACGAATGCCGCCTATACCGGCACCAACGCCAGAATCGCCGACTGGTTCCCGAACGCCTACGACCGCGTGCCCGCCTGGCGCTATAGCACTGCCAGTCGTCCGCATCGCCTGACCGCGACGGGACTGTATCAGTTCCCGTTCGGTAAGCGGAAGCGCTTCCTGAAGGACGGGTTCATTAGTAAAGTTGTTGGCGGCATGCAACTCTCTGGCACGTTCGAATACCAACCGGGCCAGTTGGTTGACTTCAGCAACCGCTATTACTACGGCGACCTAAGCAAGATCGTTTCCGACAACCCGACACTCGACCAGTGGTTCAATACAACGGGTACGGACTGCAGTGCGACGCCCGGAACAGACACGGGTTGGGAGCGCTGCTCGCAGAGGGGACCGGCCAGTTATCAAACCCGGGTTCTCCCGACGCGCATAGAAGGTCTGCGGCGAGACCGCACCCTTCAAACGAATGCGAACATTCAGAAAGAATTTCCCTTGCGCGCGGAACGCATAAAGATGATTCTGCGCTTCGACATGATGAATGTGTTCAATCGCTACCAGTTCGATAATCCGAACACCGACCCAATGAATACGAACTTCGGAAAAGTAACGCAGCAGACAGCGGCCACAAACCGCTTCCTGCAATTCCAGGCTCGTATCCAGTTCTAAACTCGAGCAACTCTGTCAAAGGCCGGCTTCACTCTGCAAGGAGGGGAGTCGGCCTTTCTTCGTCCTGAAAGCTATTTTGCCCGGCTGGTCAGCTTCTGCAAGTCGGAAATGGCGACTTTGTCATCGTATATCCCAGCGCCCACCACGTAAGGCGTGTTTCCGGCTTTGAGGACATAGCTGATCTTTCGCGAGCCCTCTTTTTCGCCCGGTTTTGGCCACCAGTACTCGACCCAAACTCCGGAAGATTTCTCTGTTGCTTGGCAGACCTCTGGGAAAATTTTCTTCCCTCTGGTGCCTTGTAAGGACCTGGCATCCTCGCCTACGAGATCCGGCATCTTGGGATGAGCCGCTGTGACCCCTTTGACGCAGTCAATAACGAAGACATACGTGTCCTTCCACACCCATGGACCGTCTTTCTGGTTAAATTGTGCAAGACTGGCCTCGCCCGACTGCGACAGCGTATTCGCGGCCTGTTGCACCTTCTGCACGACCTCCTGCGGGGTGGCCGTTTCTTGTCCCGGGCTGATCTTGGGAACGCTTAGCACGAGGAGGATCACCCCGAGAAGAACAAAGATCTTCTTTTTGTTCATACTCATCCTCTTTCAGACGCTGGCGCGCTACTCGGTCCAGCATCAAATCGTACGCCTGCAAACGTTTTGCGAAGAACACAATCACGCTCTTTAATTATAATTCTCCCTTGAGAGTTGGAGACCGATGGAAGCCCGTGGGCGTTGAGGCGGCCCGCAATTTCCAGCCCTCAGCCACCGCTCACCGGCTTCGTCCTATTGTGTGGAAAGTAACCATGAACTAATGGTTCGCGTCAAAGATCGCGACAGGTAAAGCCCAATGCGCGTAAGTCAGTTTATTGTCTTGACGCTCGCCGGTGTCTCATTGACAGCCCAGGAACCGCCCAGGCCTGCGAAGAAGGGCATAAATCTCAGCCTCGAACAGGAAGCTGCCATTGGCAAGCAATTAGCCGCGGACTTTCGAAAACGAACACACCCCAATTGACGGCCCGAGCGTTCAAAATTACGTTGACCGTCTCGGTCAGAGGATCGCGGCGCAAATACCGGATGCGCAGTTTCCGTTCACATTCAGCGTGATTGCCGACGACCCCTGCCGGACAACTCACGAACCGGCCGCTCTGCCGGGTGGGTATGTATTCGTGCCAGCCGCTCTGCTTGTTGCGGCGCAGGATGAAGCCGAGCTTGCCGGAATGTTGGCACACGCAATGGAGCATATTGCCCAGCGGCACGGGACTCGGCAGGCCACCCAAGGGGTAATTAGAAAGGACGCGAGCATTCCGCTGTTTTTCCTGGGTGGTTGGGTTGGAGGCTGTTCGGACCCGCTGATGATTCCTCTCAACTTTATGGAATTGCAGCGGACCGCTGAACTGGAAGCGGACTTTCTTGCGGTTCAGGCCGTGGCGCGTGCCGGTTTTGATCCGACGGCGCTGGTGCGCTATATCCAGCGAGTTCAAGTCCGGCCAGGTGGGCCCGAATCGACGTTGCCTTCGCCGTTGCCCGACCTCGACCAACGCCTCGCTAAAATGTCGTCGGCCATTGAGAAGTTACCACCCGTCAACCACGCCGCCACGACGTCTAGTGAATTCATGGCCGCTCAGCAGGAAGTGCGCCGCCTTGCGCCGCCGGTGCGCTCCAGGACTCCGCCTTCACTCATGCGCAAAAAACAGCAATGAAAAAATAATGGATCGATCTCTGCAGCTCTTCGTCCTGGCTGGTCTCGCTGTTTCGCCCGGCATCGCTGAACTCAAGACATTCGAGGTGCGAGGCACGGTCATGGTGACTGGAGCACGCTTGCTGCCGGTGGCAAGCATCAGGATCGAGTCTCTCGTCTCGCCTTTTTCGGCAACGGTTCTACACCTTGTCAGCCCTATCAGTGCAGGGCGAGTCCAGGAAGATCATCGAAATCAGGTCAACGCGCGCAGATGCGTCGGGCCGGATCAACATCGGGGTGACCACTTCAGCAGCGGAGGAACAGTGGGAGCTAAAACGCCAACACACCGCTCGCGCAGCTTTTGTTTCAAAGAGCGCCATGCGCGATTATTTATCCGCGGAAGCATACGCTCGCACCGGGTACTTAAATTACGCTATCCCCCTGCTGGAACGGGCGGTTCGAAACTCCCCACGATTTGTTGCCGCCTGGTCCATGCTGGGGACGATTGCGTTTCATGCAAGTTCGACTCAGTGATGCCGAAAAATACGTGCAGCAAGGATTGAAATCCGATGCGACAGATTACACGTGCTTGTTCAGCTTAGCTCGCATCCTGATGGCTCTGAACCGCCCGCAAGAAGCCCTCAGATACAACAAGGCTGCCTTGGAGCAATGGTCAGACGATGCACTCACCAACGCCCAATATGGGCTGAATTTGCTCCTTCTTGGGGACAAGGATGGTGCAGCGCAATATCTGGGCTTGGCAAGGCGGATTGACCCGGAAAACCTGAATAATCCGCAGTTCTGGTCAGAGCTTTCCCCGCTAAGAAAAAGCGGCTCAAGTCGGTAACACATTAACATTCGCCTTGCAATTACTTAGGGACCGTGTTGTAGAATAATGCGGTATGGGCTATTGGGAAGCCCTTTAACTTCTTCTGGGAGAAATCATGTTCAAGAAAATACTCTTTGCCGTTCTCGGTGTGCTCATCGTCGTGATCGGATTCGGCTATGGCTATCTCGTATTGCGAAAACCAGATATGGCGCCGCCTGCCGATCTCAAAGTTGAGGCCACGCCCGCACGATTGGCCCGTGGCAAGCACTTGTTCGATATGTCGAGTTGCAAAGACTGTCACTCACAGCGTGACATCACAAAGTTTGCCGGTCCTGTAGTTCCAGGCACTGAAGGCGGAGGCTTCGAGTTTCCAGAAGAACTCGGCTTCCCCGGCAAAGTGCGTTCTGCAAACATTACTCCCGATCCGGAAACAGGAATTGGCACGTGGACTGACGGCGAAAAGATCCGGGCGATTCGCGAGGGCGTCTCAAAAGATGGACGCGCGCTGTTTCCGCTGATGCCGTACACTCATTTCCGTTCTATGAGCGACGAAGACGTTTACTCGATCGTCGCGTATATGAACAGCTTGCCTCCGATAAAAAAAGCTATTGCGAAAACCGAACTAAATTTCCCTGTGAAGTATTTGATCAAGAGTGCGCCGAAACCGGTCGAAGGACGGGTGCCGGAACCCGACCGCAGTAATCCGGTGAAATACGGTGAATACGTATTCACGATTTCAGGGTGCTCGGAGTGTCACACGCAGGCCGAAAAGGGCCAGTTGAATATGGAAATGTATCTCGGCGGGGGCCGTGAGTTTCGCGTGGGTCCGTACCTTGTGAACAGCGCCAATATAACGAGTGACCCGGAAACCGGGATCGGCAAATGGAGCGAAGAACGCTTTGTATCCAAATTCATCAACTTCCGCTCGCTGTCCCAAGGCACTCCGCCCGCGACTACGCAGGCCAACTTCACGCTCATGCCCTGGACCGATTTTTCGCACATGCCTGAAGAGGATCTCAAAGCGATCTACGCGTATCTCCGGACGGTGAAGCCGGTGGAGAACAAGGTTGAACATTCATCCTCCAGTGGTATTGCCGCCGACCGACTAAAGCGCCCGGCATCGGGTTATAGATATAATGCCGGGGACATGCACTATCGCCACAGAGTCCTCGGTATGTTGTTCCTCCTGTCGATCATCACCTACCTCGACAGGGTCTGCATCTCGGTCGCAGGACCGCGCATGCAAAAGGACCTTAACATCCCGCCAGAGATGTGGGGGTGGGTGGTAGGCGCGTTCACGCTCAGCTACGCACTCTTCGAGATCCCGACAGGCGCGCTAGGCGACCGTATCGGCCCGCGCAAGGTACTTACGCGCATCGTCGTCTGGTGGTCGGCATTCACTTCGTTGACCGGCATGATGTCGAACTTCTACGCTTTGCTCGCGACACGTTTTGCATTCGGCGCCGGGGAGGCGGGCGCTTACCCCAACAGCTCTGGAACGATCTCGCGCTGGTTCCCGGCCACCGAACGCGGACGGGCGCACGGTGTGGTCTGGATGGCCAGCCGCATAGGTGGAATGCTTTCGCCCCTGATCGTCGTGCCGATCCAGATCGCCTACGGCTGGCGCGCCTCGTTTTTCGTTTTCGGCATTCTGGGCATCATCTGGGCGCTGGTCTGGTATTTCTGGTTTCGCGACAATCCTGGCGATAACCCGCAAGGTTACCAAGGAGGAAATCGCGTAGATTGGCAATCCTCCGCGCGGCGCGCATGAGTCGCTGCCCTGGGGTATCGCGCTGCGCAACAGCAATCTCTGGAAAATCATGCTGATGTATCACACCTACTGTTGGGGCAGCTATTTCTATCTCTCATGGCTGCACACCTACCTGCAGAAGGGCCGTGGCTTCTCCGAGACCGAGATGGGCTTCTACTCTACGCTGCCATTCATCTGCGGCGCGTTGGGCAATCTGTTCGGCGGATTCCTGAGCGACAAGCTGAGCAAGAAGTTCGGTTTGGTCTGGGGGCGCCGTCTGGTTGCATGTACCGGGACTCGGCGATCTCCGGTTGTTTCCTGCTTGGCAACCTCGCAGACCGATAACAGAATTTACGCTGTGATTTTTCTCGCTCTAGGCTACGGCGCGCAGGATTGCTTTCTGCCCGTCGCCTGGTCCGTTTGCCTGGACGTCGGGCGTAAGTACGCCGGAGCCGTTACCGGATCCATGAATATGGCCGGCCAATTGGGCTCGTTCGCCTCGTCGGTCGCTTTCGGCTACATGGTGAAGTACTTCGGCAACTACAACACGCCGTTGATGCCCATGGGCCTGTCGCTGCTGGTCAGCGCCTGATCTTCCTGAGAATCGACCCGAACAGGCAGATTGTCCCGGAAAGCCAGCTCCGAATCTGTCACCGTCTAACTCACTGCCCTTTTTTGGGGTGTTCTTGCGAACTTTTTGCGTCCTCGCTCGTATTTAGATAAGTGAAGGACGGAAATTATAATGGCGAGTAAGAACGGTCGCAAGAAGCGCTGGTGGATTTGGCTGATCGTCGCCGTAGTGGTTCTGGCTGGTGCAGGCGTCGGCGTACGAGCTGCTCTGAAACCGAACAACACAATCGATGCTGCCAAGCTATCGACGATCGAAAAGGGCGACATCGCCCGCTCCGTGGTCGCCACGGGCAAGATTCAACCCCGTACCAAAGTCGAAGTGAAATCCAAAGCCAGCGGCATCGTTAAGAAACTGCTGGTGGATTACGGGGAGTTCGTCAAGACGGGTCAGATTCTTGCTGAACTCGACAAGGAAGAATTGCAGGCGCGTGTGCGCGAGGCGAGCGCGATGATGCTTGCCGCGCAGGCTGCCGAAGAATCCACAAAGGCTGCGCATGAGCGCAACAAATCTGAAGCGGAAGGTCCGGACATTCCCTTCCTCAAGTCCGCCATGGAACGCGCGAAGAAACTGCACGATCAAGGCTTGATTGCGCGCGCCATTCTAGAAGACGCCGAAAAAGCGTATCAGATGGGCCTCAACAGACAGATGACTGCGATTCGTAATGTAGCTGTCACACGCGCGGAAATGGCGCCGTGCCAAAGCGCAGGTCGCGCAGACGCGTGCGGCGCTCGAACGGGCGGAAGAGGATCTGCGGAACTCCACAATCGTCAGTCCGATGGACGGGTCTGGTGCTCTCGCGCAACGTCGAAGTCGGCGACGCCGTGAGTTCGATTCTCGTGCTTGGTTCGCAAGCCACCTTGATTATGACGCTGGGCGATGTCGGTGATGTCTATGTGCTGGGCAAGGTGGATCAGGCCGATATCGGCAAGGTCTATATGAACCAGCGCGCACGGATCGTGGTGGAATCTTTCAAGGACAAAAAGTTTGAAGGCCAGGTCACGAAAATCTCGCCGCTCGGCATCGAGAAGGACAACGTGACTACGTTTGAGGTCCGCGTCTCGATACGAAATCCGGGCGGGGAATTGAAAGCCAACATGAGTGCGAATGCCGAAGTCATTCTCGAAGAGAAAAAGGGTGTTCTGCTGGTTCCCGAAACCGCGGTGATCTATGACAAAGATCGTAAGACGTTTGTCGAGGTTCCAGACGTTACTCAGGAAAAAGGTAAGAGTCGCAAGGCCGTTCAACTCGGAATCTCCAATGGCGTGAAGACCGAACTTGTCTCCGGTCTCAACCAGGGTCAAAAAGTGGTGCTGCAGTAGCTGTTTGGCGGGTGAACGCAGATGACCTTTCGCGACCTGGTCCGGGATACATTTCGCACGATCTGGGCGAACAAGCTGCGCACCGCTGCTTACCATGTTCGGTATCGCCTGGGGCATCATCTCCATCACGCTGATGGTTGCCGCAGGCGAGGGCTTGCGTGTCGGGCAAAAGAAAGTCCAGGAGGGCTTCGGCAAGGACATCATGCTAGTTCTTTGCGGGGCGCACCAGCATGCAAGCCGGTGGGACGCGGGCCGGACGCGTGGTGCGTTGGCGCATTCAGGATGCCTTTATGGTGAAAGCGGAAGCGACGGCCTGTGACGTTGTCGTGCCAGAACTTGGCCGCGGGCTGCCGGTACGCAGCGCGCACAATTCGGCTTTGTTGACCGTGGTGGGGTCGTTGCCTCCGTTCGCCGATATCCGCACGATTCCGGTTGCGGAAGGCCGCTTTTACAGTGACGAAGACAATTCACAGGTGCGGCGTGTTGCGTTCATCGGCAGTGATGCGAAGAAACAACTGTTCGGAACGCGCCCGGCGCTCGGGCAGCAGATTTCGATCGGCGACTATCCGTTCACGATCATCGGAGTGATGCTTGAGAAAGAGCAGGATTCCAGCTACGACGGTCGCGACATCTCCAAGCTCTTCATTCCCGTCAACACGATGATGCGGGACTATCCGACCAAGCCACCCCGCGAACGTTTCAATATCGATCGCCTGATCGTCACGCCCAGGGACATGACGTACCACGAGGAGTGCAAGGCTCAGGTTCGCCGCGCGCTCGGGCGTATTCACAGTTTTGACCCGATGGACGAAGAGGCTGCGGGCGTGTGGGACACGGTCGAAAATGCGAAAAACTTTCAGACGCTCACCGATGGCATGAAGTACTTCCTGGGCGGCGTCGGAATCGTGACGCTTTTTCTGGGAGGCATCGGCGTGATGAACGTCATGCTGGTAGCCGTGCGTGAGCGTACGCGCGAGATCGGAGTTCGCAAATCACTGGGTGCAACATCGAGTTCCATTCTGCGGCAGTTCTTCCTGGAGGCAATGTTGATAGTGCTTTCTGAGCGGCGGCATCGGCTTGGGCATGGCCTTCGGCCTGTGCGCGCTGATCAACCTGTTGCCGATGCCGCATTCTTCGCGGGCTTGCTGCCGACGTGGGATTCCGCGCTGCTGTCCTTCGGTTTGCTGGGCGGCATCGCGATTCTCTCCGCACTGTATCCGGCCAGTCGAGCTGCCGCCGTCGATCCGATTGAAGCGCTGCGTTATGAGGCTGGAAGCTGATGTTTTTCGAAATCCTGAGACAATCCTGGATCACCTTGCGACGCAGTCCGCTGCGCAGTTTCCTGACCATGCTCGGGATCTCCTGGGGCATCGTTTCGGTGGCGCTACTGTTGGCGTATGGCAGCGGCTTCCGAAGTGTTTTGTTGACCAGTTTTCTCGCCTTTGGCAAAGGCGCGATAATCTGCTGGCCCGGGCAGACCAGCGAACAAGCCGGCGGCGAACGTGCGGGCCGGGCAATTCGCTTTGAGCAGGCGGACGTCGATGCCGTGATGCAGGAAGGCTCGTACATCAAACACGCGTGCCTCGAAACCGTAAAAGGCCAGGCGATTTTTTACGGGGAGCGCATGGCCGACGAGAACGTGCGCGGCGTTTGTCCGGAGTACGGCGAGATGCGCAACGAGGTGGCCGCGGAAGGCCGCTGGATCAGCGCGGAGGATTATCGCGAACGCCGCCGCGTCGTGTTCCTGGGCGACCGTCTCAAAGAGAAGCTTTTCAGCGGGCGCCAGGCTGTCGGCGAGACCGTTCTCATCGGCGGGTTGCGATTCACTGTCATCGGCGTCATGGATTTCAAGATGCAGATGAGCAACTACTTTTCGAGTGACGATAATTCGGCATTCATTCCTTACACAACGGCCGGAGATCTGTGGGACAACCGCTATGGCGCGGTCATGGTGGTGGAATCCGTGTACGGCAAATTCGAACCGCAAGCGAAGGAACAGGTGCTGCACGCGATCGCCAAACGACAGCGCTTCTCGCCGTCGGATCAACGCGCTATAAGAATGTTCGGTCGCGAACAGTTTCGTCCCGTCATCGATGGCCTCACGATCGGACTCCAGGTGCTGCTGACATTCATCGGTATGCTCACGCTGGGGATCGGTGGAGTCGGCGTAATGAACATCATGCTCGTGACGGTGGACGAGCGCATACGCGAAATAGGACTGCGCCGGGCGCTGGGTGCACGCAAGGTTCACATCAGACTGCAGTTCATTGCAGAGGCGCTCGCGATCACGCTGACTGGCGGCATCTGCGGCATCATCGTGGCGTACGGCATTGCCGCCGCTGTGGGCACGATTCCGATGCTCGGCCCGTTGTACAAACAGACCAGCGGCCAGGGCGATATACATCTCGTGATTTCGCTCAGCACCGTCGCGATATCGGCAGCCATTCTCGCGGTCGTCGGCGTACTGAGCGGGTTGATGCCCGCCATCAAAGCCTCGCGGCTTGGATCCCACGGAAGCCTTGCGCTACGAATAATTTCTACGTCCAGCCCTCATCCCAAGGCAGCGGAAGTTGCACGGCCTGCCAGCGGCGGCTGCGTCTTTCGAGCGATTTGGCTTCCATATCGCGGCCCCATGCCTGCAGCATCCAGACCCGCTCGCGGGCATAGCGATTCAGTGTGCGGTAGTCTTCCTTGATCTCGGCTTCGGCGGAGATGGTCTCCATCACCTCGAATGCCTCCGCGATGCGACCCTCGAACTGCGTGAATGAGATGATATGCCTCGCCAGTTCGCACGCCAGGTCCCACAATTCCGGGCGAGTGAGCGTCCAGCGCAGAGCATGGTAGAGATCCGGAATCATTTCTGCCGTCACCGGTTGGCGGCTGGCGGCCTCTGCATGACGCGTGCGCAGTTCATCAGGGATCAGAGCCTGGTCGATTACGAATTGGGGCAGCGCGCAGCGAAAGGAATCTATGTTCAGGACCTGTGCAGGGGCCGGGATGCCGTCGATTTCCTGTCCGGCGAGTTCTCCTGCCAGCGATAGCGGAAAGCCCGCAGGAGAGCATGCTGCCATTGCGGAGACGATCTCGCCACTGAATTTCTCAAGACGCTTCGGAGCATCGAGTTTGGCACAGGGCGCGGTGGGCATCAGGCGCGGCATGCGCGTCGTAATCAGCGTGGAGCTCTTTCCGCCAGTCACCAGTTTTGATTTGCGCAGAACATGGTCCAGCACGAGTAGATAGCGCTTCCACTCGAAAATGGTCGCCAATTCATAGAGGTTGTTTTCGGTGTCGCCCTCCATGCGGTGTCGCATCTGGACACCAATCTCGCCGGCCAGTTCCAACGGCGGACGATCCCCCGAGTAGAGCCATATTACGCCATCGAACTCCTTGGCGAAACGGTTCGCGAATTCGCACGCCAGGGCCGTTTTCCCGCTCCCCGGATTTCCGCGGATCACGGCGACGCCGGGCTTATCCACAATAGCCGCGCGCAGCAAATCGAGTTCGGCATCCCGGCCTGAAAAAGCCGGATTACGGGCTGGAATGAACCCAGCGTGGCTCAACAATTCGTCGGACGTCGAAGGCAGCAAATTAGATCTTAGCAACGCTGGCGACGCAATCCGCGCAGCGATGAAATTAATAAGGCTTCATTCCGTACAAACTGGGTGCGCGATTTGCCGCACTGCAAGAAATCACCCACCCCTGGGTGCTGTATATGTGCGTATTTAATATGAGATCTAAAGGACTTAATCTCGTTTTACCTTTGGCAATAAAGCTGCATTAGAGAAAGGCACATACTAAGTCTTCATTGACTTAAGCATCCCCGCGGGAGGGACCCAGCCCTCCCGCAGCCCCTCTGAGCAAAGCTCCGGTTCCCAGACCGGGGCTTTACTCGTATACGAGCCTTCGCAGGCCCTTAAGGACCTGCAGGAGTGCGCGGGCCCACCTTCGTCATATCGATCTGGCGAAAGCCGCGTTTCAGCGCAGGACTGGTGGGTTTCAGGCGGAAATCGAAGTTGGATGCGTTTACGAATTGCGGGTCGGCAATCTGGCGAGTCTTTATCCTGACCAGCAGCCTTCCACTCGTCGAAGGTCTTCCCGGCAAATCGGATGTTTGCGGAACGAGTATCAAAATACGTGTTGCCGTTCATCTTGAACTGATCGCCGGTCCAGTTACTCCCAAGCAGACGACCCTGGCCGAAATAAACGATATTGCGTTCAAAGATAAAAGAGACGTGAGTTTCGACACGCGTGCGCATCAATTGATTCTCGCGATTGAACGCAAACACGTTATTTCGCACAATATTTTCGCGCCCATAGTGCTGATGGAATCCGGCGCTCTTGCAGTTATAGACAATGTTGTTCTCGATCAGCATTTCTGTCGAGCCCTCATCCGGATAGATTCCCCAGCCACCATACGTGAATGAGGAGATATCGTGGATCAGGTTGTTCCTGATAATCGTGCCCGGCTGCATCCCGAGCGTGTAGATGCCGCCCATATCGCTCAGGATCTCCTTGCCGATATTGTGCAGGTGATTGAAGGCGATCAGGTTACCCTTCGATTGATTCGGTCCGTAGCCCCAGGTCCAGCCAACGGAAATTGCTGTGTAGAACAGGTCATGAACATGATTGTGGATTATCTGATTGCGTCCGCTTTGCATAACCCAGATGCCGACTGCCGGTGCATAGACCAGCCCGACGTCATGGATGTGGTTGTCGGCAATGACGTTCTCGTAATTCTGCTCGGCTTCGTTCGGGGTCTGCTTGGGTTCGCCGATTTTGACTCCCCCACCTCCCAAATCGAACATTTCCGACGCGAGCACATGATTGCGTTTCGAGCCCCGGCCGAACCAAACGGCATAGCCGCCCGAGTGCGCGATGGAACATTTTTCGATCTTGCAGTCCAGTGCGCCGATACCTTCAATAGCGGCTCCGGCGGGAACGGCTGCCTGCGTGTCGGCGTAACCCTGCGGCGGCATCGTCCAATCAGCATGGGCGAACTTGAGGCCCCGGAATGTCACATTTTTGACTGTCTCCCCCGCCTCCGGCTTGCCTTCCAGGCGGATCAATTGCGGGATAGCGGGGGCAATTACCTGCTCTTCGAGCATGTTCTCGCCTGCCATTGGCCGATAGGACACGGTCTGCTTGTCCTTGTCCAGATACCACTCACCTGCGGTGTCGAGCGCGTCAGGCGTGTTTTCGACGTAATAGCGCGCGTCCGGTTCTTTGTTGGAGGGGCGCGGATTGGTTGAGAGCGTTGCAACGTGCGCAGCCTCATCGATACCGGTGATCGTCATGCGAATATCGGCCCAGGCAAAGAAGCCGATAACTTCCACGTCGCCGCGCTCGGCCCAGGCCTGCTTGATATCGTTGCCGCGATATCTAAGCTTGAACGGCTTGTCCTGAGAACTTGGGCCCTCCATCCGGAGGTATCCAAAGTTCGGCGTGCGCGCGCGCTGGGCGCGACGGCCGCTGATAAACAACTGGCGGAAGTACGGACCTGTGGCATCAGCCGTCCAGGTGCTGCCGCTTTTCTTCCACGGTCCGATTACACGGCCACCGCTGATCACAGGACGCGCGCCGGGCGCAGCTTCCCAGATCGTGTTGGAATCCTCTGGCGTTAGAACGAGCGTCTCGGTCAGGTAATAGGTTCCGTTGCTGATCCGAATTGTGACTGGAGCAGTGCGGTTCTTGACGTGTTGTGCCCGAGCAGCATCGCGCGCTTGAGCTAATGTTTTGATGGGCCCGTCAGTCGATACAACGATCGTTTGAGCGGAGAGGGTTAATGTTGCCAGTAACGGCAGTATGAGTCGCATCGGATTCATCGGAGCTACCATTATCAGGTCATTGGATAATCGAATCAATGATCCATTGCGGCAGCAAGTCAAGCAACGAATATGACCGTATGTGGTCAAGTGACCATATATGGTTACTGGGTCAAGCGGCTTTTTGATCACTCTGAACCAACATCCCCCAATCGTTGGCACGCGAATCGCTTCATGAGAATTTGGCCAGACTCGTGCCCCTTGTAAGAGGTCGTCCTAGGCCCCTGTGAGCTTGTAAGTTCGACAGAGGTTGGGAATATGTCCAAACAACACGTTGATGCCGTCACCGAGCTCCGAAGCGAAGCGGAAGCCACCCTGCTTAAGGCAGGGGCGCTACAGAACGCAATTTTCAACAGCGCTAATTTCTCGAGCATCGCCACCGACGAGAGGGGCGTCATCCAATTATTCAATGTCGGCGCCGAGCGCATGCTAGGCTACACCGCAACTGAGGTAGTGGATAAGATCACCCCCGCTGACATATCCGATCCGCAGGAATTGATTGCGCGCGCGACCGCATTAAGCGTTGAGCTGGGCACGCCGATTACACCAGGCTTCGAGGCGCTGGTCTTCAAGGCCTCGCGCGGCATCGAGGATATTTACGAATTGACGTACATCCGAAAGGATGGGAGCCGCTTTCCGGCGGTCGTGTCGGTAACGGCCTTGCGCAACTCGCAAGACGGAATCATCGGCTATCTGTTGATCGGCACCGATAACACCGCCCGCAAGCAGGCAGAAGCCGAGCAGAGGCAGCTCGATCAGCGTTTGCGCGATCAGCAGTTTTACACCCGCTCGCTCTTCGAATCCAACATCGATGCTCAGATGACCACCGATCCGCGAGGCACCATCACCGACGTCAACAAGCAGATGGAGGCACTCACCGGGTGCACGCGCGACGAGCTGATCGGGGCGCGGTTTAAGAACTACTTCACCGATCCGGAGCTGGGCCGATGCGGCCATCAAGCGGGTTCTGAGCGAAAGCAAAGTCACCGATTATGAGCTAATTGCTCGCTCGCGAGATGGCAAGGAAACCGTGGTCTCCTGGAACGCGACCACGTTTCACGATCGCGACCGGAGGCTTCAAGGCGTATTCGCCGCGGCGCGAGACGTTACGGACCGCAAGCGAATTGAAAGCACGCTAAAGAAGAATAATGTCGAGTTGGAGAGAGCCAGCGCTGCGGCGGAAAAGGCTAACCTCGCTAAATCGGAATTCCTGTCCAGCATGAGCCATGAGCTTCGCTCACCGCTCAACGCTATCCTTGGTTTCGCCCAGCTCATCAACTCCGATTCCCCACCCCCCACGCCCTCCCAGGCGGGCAGCATTGACCAGATTCTCCAGGCGGGATGGTATCTGCTGGAGCTCATCAACGAAATCCTGGATCTCGCGCAGATCGAGTCCGGCAAGCTGGCGCTGTCACTGGAACCGACGGCGCTGGCCGAAGCGATGCTGGAATGTCAGGCCATGATCGAGCCGCAGGCGCAAGCACGCGGCATCACAATGACCTTTCCAGCGTCCATCCCCTATTTTGTGTACGCTGATCGGACCCGGCTGAAGCAGGTTCTCATCAATCTTCTTTCCAACGCGATTAAGTATAACCAGCCGAATGGAACGGTCGTCGTGGATTGTGCCTTGGAGGGGAACGGCCCGGAACGCATTCGCATCAGCGTTAGGGACACAGGTGCGGGGTTGCCTCCGGACAAGCTGCTTCAGCTATTTCAGCCGTTCAATCGACTGGGACAAGAGGCGGGCAAGGAGCAAGGTACAGGTATCGGCCTTGTGATGAGCAAGCGGCTGGTCGAACTGATGGGCGGTGTGATCGGCGTGGAAAGCACCGTCGGATTCGGCAGCGTGTTCTGGTTCGAACTGAACTCCACTGCTGACCCACGACTGGGAGTGGACACGACGCATCCGGTGGAGATTGCCCCGGTGCAGAAACTCTGCAGGCCTGCCGCTGCGCACCCTGCTCTATGTCGAGGACAACCCGGCTAATCTGAAATTGGTGGAGCAACTGATCGCGCGCCGTCCTGATTTCCGTCTGCTAACAGCCACTGACGGATTTCTGGGGATCCGGCTTGCGCGCGCCAACCAGCCGGACGTAATCCTGATGGACATCAATCTTCCCGGCATCAGCGGTATCGAAGCCCTCAAAATTCTTCGCGAAGACCCGGCAACCGCACACATTCCCGTGGTTGCCCTCAGTGCAAATGCAATGCCTCGCGACGTCGAGAAGGGCTTGCAGGCTGGATTCTTCCGGTATCTGACCAAACCGATCAAACTCAAGGAACTCATGGATACGCTCGAATTGGCACTGGACTTCCGGCAACGTCCGTCGGAAGGAGGAGAAATCATGATCACCTCAGCCGACATTCTGAACGCCAGAATCCTGATCGTTGACGATAAGGAAGCCAATGTCCATCTGCTCGAGGGCATGTTGCGCGTTGCCGGCTATACTTCCGTCGAGTCCACGACTGATCCGAACGAGGTCTGCGTACTTCACCGCAAGAACCGTTACGGCCTGATCCTGCTCGATCTCCAGATGCCAGGCATGGACGGATTTCAGGTGATGGAAGGCCTGAAGGAAATCGAAGCGGACGGCTACCTGCCGGTCCTCGTCATCACCGCGCAGCCGGACCACAAGCTGCGCGCGCTCGAAGCCGGCGCCAAGGATTTCGTCAGCAAACCGTTTGAATTGGCCGAACTCCTGGCGCGCGTTCACAACATTCTGGAAGTGCGCCTGTTGCACCTCGAAACGAGGAACTACAGCAAAGTGCTGGAGGAGACGGTGCGGGAACTGGAGGCAAGCCGCGAGGTCGTTCGTCTCAAGACCCTGGAGGAGCGAAAGCAGAGCGAGCAGGAATTAGCCTTAGCGCAGGAGACTCAGAAAAGCCTGCTCCCCCGTTTCCTGCCCCGTTTGAGAATTTTCATATCCATGCTTTCAACAACCCTACAGGCTACGTGGGAGGGAATTTCTACGATTTTCTGCAACTGAGTTCGGGGGAATGGATGGGGGTTCTGGCCGATGTCTCCGGCAAGGGGATGTCCGCGGCCCTGTTTAGTTCGATGGTGCTGGGCGCTCTCAGCATGGAGTTCCGCTCCAGGACTCAACCGAATGAGGTCTTGAAGCGGGTAAACCATCTGCTTTGCGAGAAATCTCTTGCCTTCCCAGTTCGTCACGCTCTTCCTCTTCCTGCTGAGCCCGGATGGCGTGGGGCAATTCGTCAGCGCCGGACATACTCCCAGCCTATCTGTTCCGCTCCGCCACGGGAAAGATCGAAGAGTTGGCTCTCGGACGCCTATATGCTGGGGATGTTCGATTTCGCCTCCTATCCATACCGCAAATTCCATCTCGATAAAGGCGACATTTTGGTCGTGTACTCTGATGGCCTGACGAAAGCGGAAAACCCTCGGAGCGAAATGTTCGGAGAGGAAAGGCTGCGAAGCATCATCGAGCGAGATGCCCCCTCTGGAAGTCAGGCGATCGAGCGGGGTTTCCTGAAAGCCATTGAGGATTTCACTCAGGGCATGCCGCAGCCGGATGACATCACCTTCGTGATCGTTGAAAAATATCAGTAAAAGCGCTCAGTTACTAATCAACTTCAATCTCATACCATGGCGAGGGCGCATGCAGATGCAGCCGGAAGCCGCCTTCTACGCGTTGCAGGTCTTCCTCTGTCAATGCGGCGCGTCGCGAACCGTCGCCGGCCAGGGGATACACGCGGAGCGATTGTGCATCGGTTCGTAGCGTGACGAAGGCTTCCACCTGTTCCATCCAGACCGGCTTTTGGCCGCCATTCAAGTCGCCCGAAGGCTTGCTTGTTGTCGGGTTCCAGAGTGAACCAGTCGGTGGTGCCCGGATATTTGCGCATTTCCTGCGGCCGCGCCGGATTCGAACCCGGCTGCGTGCGCAGCGTGTAACCGGGATTCGAAAGCAGCAGCCGCTTCGATTGCGCGATCGGCTGCTGGTCGAGCGCAGTCAGCATCAGCGACACATACCCTCGCGCGCTTGCGCCTAGCTCCACGATCAACGGCCCCGGCGGAAATTTTGTTCTTGCCCGCGAACCCGAATACGCCTGCCACTCTGGGAGCATGCAGCAGGACCAGCTTACGGTCGCGATCGTAAGTCATCTCGCCCGTGTCACTGACAAACGGTCCAGTGACTTTACGTCTCGCCGCGTCGGGCACGGGCAGAGCGCCGTCTTTCACGATCCGGACCGGATGCACGAAGGCGAGGCTGGATCATAGCTGAGAACGGATGTGAGGAACGAACCCACGCTGCCATTGCGCTTCTCGCGCGTGGCCTGCAGGCGATGCGCCTCAGAGACCGGAATCTCCACTGTCTCACTGCCGGCCTGAATGCCGCCCCAGCGGAAAATCCAGGCGGATTGGCCGAAGCCGGGAAACTTCGTCCAGTCGCCATTCAGGTTGAATCCGTTTGGCACGCCGTCATCCCAGTTACGTCCGTGCGAATAAGCGAAGTGCATCAGGCCGTCCCAATCCTGAAAGGCCGCGAATGCGGCGAGTGTCGGATCCGATTCCGCGGCGTACGTGTTGGGCCACGGCTGATTGAATTCGCTGACCGTGTAGGGTCGTCCGGCCTGACGCGTAATCGCCATCGTCTGGAACGAACTCATGCCGCTGCCCAGCGAGGACTGGTCGCGCATGCGCCAGTCGCGGCCATCCCACGACGTGTTCGGAAAGCTGTAATGATCGACGTAGAAGTGATTGTCCTGATAATCGAGTGCGTCGTGCGAGTCGAGATTCATCAGCCCGCCGTAGCCCATCTGCGTTCCGGTAACCGGCACCAGCGCATTGGTTTTTTCTTTGATCGCGACGCTCATCTGGTCCAGATAGTTGCGATCGCGATCCGCGAGGAACCGCAGATAATCGTTCAACCGCGCATCACTGACCAGGTCATTTTCACCGACCAGCGCAATGTTTGCACTCTCGAGTGATTCATTCGCGTCGAGAGCGCGGCGAACGGCCTGATGCAGACTTGCGTTACGGACATACAGCGGTACTTCCACATTCTGGACATCGAGCGCAAAACGCCCGACACCCGATCCATCGCAAATGTCGGTCGAACCGCCATCGTAAACTTCTGCCACTGGTTCGTCACACTGATCACACGACTGGTCATCGTGTTCCACGGACTCACATCCTGCTTAATGTCCCAATTGATGGTGCGCGATTGGCCGTTCGGGAGGTCGGCGCGCAATTCCACCTCTGCCAGGTAAGGTCGCGAAGTCTCTATGGAGAAGCCAACCTGTTTCAGATAGACCCAATCTCCGCCGCGCTCCACGCGCACGACGGTTTCCGGGCCCTGCTGCACAGGTGGCTTTGGACGGGACCGTGCAGTTCCAGAGTCCACGTGCCTTTCAGCACTCGGGACCGGGTTGCTCGGTCGCACCCCAAGCCTGGCGCAGCGCCTCAGTGGACGGATATTTCCCGACTTACGAATGAATTGAATTGGCGTTGCGAACAGCGTGCGGTATTCGCCTGTGAGATAACGATCCAGGTTGGAGGTCTGCCACTCGCGAAGGATGGACGTTTCATTACTGATCTCGATGACGCCGAGCACGGGGTCATCGCGCAGTTGGAGCGAATCGATGACCTGCCGCGTAAAGTCCTGCTGAAGTTCGATCATGCGTGGCCAGATCATGTGCAGGGGCTTGCTCTGCGTGGGGAACGCAACCCCTGCAGGCATCGCGGGCACATCATCCACCGAAGGGCGAAACTCGTAACCGACGTGCAGGTTGAGGTTTACGTAAATACCTTCAGCCTTCAAGGCGTCCAGAAAAACGCGCAGGCGTCCGATAGACACCGTGTTCAGCGTGGGATAAGGTCCCGTGGTGAGAATGCTGCCCGCGTTGTTTGGGTCGCGATCTGGCTGCGAGTCCATGTGATGGAGGCGCACCAGATTGATCCCCAGCTTGCGCATGCGCCGGGCAATGCGGAGTGCATCGGCCGCAGTCGGGAAGTTCGCTCCAAACGCTAAGTTGACGCCGAACAGGCGCACCCGCTGGTCGTCTGCAGTGTTGGGCGTGAGGTCCGCGCCCACACACCAAAACCCGCCATCGCGTACAAATAGGCGGTCTTCCGCCGTCAGCGGATGATTGAGCCAGCTATGATCCGGCGCTCCACTGAGCTCGTCCTGATCAATGTTGAATTGATAGTACGGCGTCTGCGCAGCGAGGGCGCCGGTCAGGAGCAGCATGGCCCAAAACTTCATGTACTTACAATCTCATGACGGAGGCAGCGACCGTGAGGGAGTGCGTGTACCGCTACCCGCGCCGCCCGTGCTGCAAAGTACCCCGTCGCGGCCATTGCGCCGGCGCTGAGCACCGCGCGCGCTACCGGTCGTGTTGCCAACCATGTACATGTATATGAGCTCTTTCGTTCCTGGCTGGTGAAATCTCCCTCGGTTCTGGCCTGTCCGGCCGTGTGGCGCTCCAGGTTGTCCGGCGCCATCTCGGATTTGGGCTCGGACGAACGTTGTCCCGAAAACGCTGTGGCAAGCAGGAATTTGTCCACGAGCCCCGGTGAGACGCGGTGCGTAAGATCCAGAAGTTTCGCTCCTCCGTCCGCAAACAGATCGCGGACCGGGCTTTGCGCAGTTCGACACCATGCTTGGATGCCGCATACGGGGCGGAGTATGGCAGGCGACCCGTGCCTCAATCGACGAAATCACGATCAACGCGCCGCGGCCCTCGCGCTTCAGGTGCGGCAGCGCAGCCATAGCTCCATAGGCCGCTCCATTGAGGTTGACGTCAATCACTCGGCGGAACTCTTCCGGGTTGTATGTTCGAACGGTGCGGTCATGTACACGCCGGCCAGATGTACCCACGTATCGATTCTGCCGAACTTCTCTACCGCGCGATCGGCGACCGCTTTCACCTGATCGAAGTCCGATGCTTCGGCAGCAATCGCAGTACACTCGGCGCCGGCCTTGCGAAGCTCCCGCGCAAGCGCGTCAAGCTCGGACTGGTCCCGCGCGGAAATCACGATTTTAGCTCCCCGCTCAGCAAACTTGCGTGCCGCAGCACGGCCGATGCGGCTCGAGGCTCCGAAGAATACAACCTGGTTACGGACCTTTTTGAGTTTCATGCAGTCTGTCGGACAACACGACTGCCACAACTACGGGGGAAATTCAGAAGGACTTTAGGCGGGCAGCGGCATGTAGATCTGCCGCTGTGTCGGAATCACTGTGCAGCAATTGCACTGGTGACGCACTCCCTCAGGTTTGCTTCCCGTGAAGGAGTGCGTGCACCGTCAACAAATCAGGGCCTACGAACCCTTCTTGGTTCCACCGCTCTTTCGGCCTGCGGCCTTCTTGCCCGCGCCTTTCGAGCTGCCTCCCTGGGAGCCACCGGAGCGCTGGGCTTTGCTATCGGGTTTCTTAGTGTTTGGCATAACGATTCTCAATCTAGCAATCGTGTAGCCAATCGGGTACATGATAGAGGGGATGATTTTACTTCGAGCCCTTCTCATACTGGCTACCTTGCTCGGTACCATCGCGCCGGCGACTGCCCAGCGGCCCTCGATCAGCGCATACCGCCTGCGGACCGAGTATCTGGTGAACCCCGTAGGCATTGATGAAGTGCGACCCCGCTTAAGTTGGGTTATCGAATCGCAGGAGCGTGGCCAGCGCCAGACTGCCTATCGCATCCTGGTGGCTCGCACTACAAAGTTGCTCGCCGAGAATCGCGGTGACCTTTGGGACAGCGGGCGTGTAAACAGCGCCGAGAGCGTCGGTATCGTCTTTTCGGGTGCTCCCCTCCCGTCGCGCCAGCAGTGCTTTTGGAAGGTGCTGGTGTGGGATACAGATTCGAAGGAATCGACGTGGAGCGCTCCGGCTCAATGGTCGATGGGCCTGCTGCGGGACACCGACTGGACCGCGCAATGGATCAGCTACAAAGATCAGTCTCTGCTGCACAAGAGCCAGAAGGAGCTCTTTCTTCCACCCGCCCGTTACTACCGCAAACCGTTTCAGGTGACGAAGCCCGTCCGCCGAGCCGTGCTGTATGCGTCGGCGCTGGGGGTCTTCGACGCTTACCTGAACGGCTCCAAAATCTCCGATGAGATGTTCGCGCCGGGCTGGTCGGATTATCACCAGCGCGTGTATTGGCGAGCCTTCGATATTACGGCGCAAATGGCAAAGGGCCCGAACGTCATTGGCGCAGCTGTAGCCGACGGATGGTACAGCGGCTATGTCGGTTACGGAATGCTGGTGGGCTACGGTCCCCACAAATCCGGTCGCGCTATGTACGGCAAGACCCCTGCATTTCTCGGCCAGCTTGAAGTGGAATTCGAGGATGGCACACGGCAGGTCGTTTCCACCGACCCCACTTGGAAGGTAACCACCGGACCTTCGCTCGAAGCCGACATTCTCATGGGCGAAACTTACGATGCCCGTTTGGAATTGAGAGGCTGGGCGCAAGCATCTGGTGATGATCGCACGTGGTCACAGGCTATTCGTGCCCAGGATAACGGCAGTTTGAAAGCGCCTTTTTTTGACGCCGCTGGTGAGCGCGAGGTCGAATTGGGGTTTGTTCGTCCGAAGCGCATGCAGGCCTATGCCGCACCACCTGTGCGCCCCATCGAAGAGATTCGCGCCATTGCTGTGACGCAGCCCGCGCCCGGCGTACACATCTTTAATATGGGTCAGAACTTCTCGGGAGTCGTACGGCTGAAGGTCCGCGGCACTGCAGGAACCCGCGTGGTGCTGCGTTTCGGGGAGATGCTGCATCTCAACGGCAAGCTCATGACGGAAAACCTGCGAAAGGCGCGCGCCACCGACACTTACATTCTGCGCGGCGATCCAAAAGGCGAGACTTGGACCCCCCGCTTTACTTACCACGGCTTCCAGTATGTCGAAGTAAGTGGCTTTCCCGGTACTCCCGAACTGGATGCAGTTACTGGCGTGGTAGTCCACTCGGATACTCCCTTGGTAAGTTCGTTTTCCTCTTCCGACCAGATGGCGAACCAATTACACCGAAATATAGTCTGGACCCAGCGTTCTAACTTCCTCGAAGTTCCTACCGATTGTCCGCAGCGCGACGAGCGTTTGGGCTGGACCGGCGATGCACAGACCTACGCCCGCGCAGCAACCTACAATGCCGACACCGCAGCTTTCTACACCAAGTGGCTTGACGATCTGGAAGAGTCGCAGCGCCCGAACGGCGCGTTTCCGGACTACGCGCCCTACCCCATGCAGCATGGATCGAAGCTGTATTCCTGGGGCACCGGCTGGATGGATGCGGGAGTGATCGTGCCTTACGCAGTTTACAAAGCCTACGGCGACACGCGCGTGATAGATCGGCACTACGATTCGATGGTCCGCTTCCTGAAATTCCGGCAGAGCGTCAGTCCTGATCTGCGCGGCACTAAAATCGGTAATAGCTGGGGGGATTGGCTCTCGATTGTCGGCAAGACGCCGCTGGAATACATAGATGCGGCGTATTTTGCACACTCGACACAACTTCTGGCGGAGATGGCCGCGGCCACGAATCGACAAACCGACGCCGAGCGCTACTCCGCGCTAGCCGCGCAGATTGGCGAAGTGTTCCAGAAGGATTATCTGACTGCCGATTGCAAGTTGAACGTGGACACGCAGACAGCCTACGCGCTCGCCTTGTCGTATAATCTGATCCCCACTGGATGCAGGCAAAAGGCCGCCGACAGGCTCGCGCTCATGATCCGGAACAACGGCTATCACATGACAACCGGGTTCCTCGGCACTTACCCGCTGCTTCCCGTTCTGTCCGCCAACGGCCATCACGATTTGGCGGTACGTTTGTTTCAGAGTCGCGAGTTTCCCTCCTGGGGCTATGAAGTTGCGAACGGCGCGAACACCATATGGGAGCGCTGGGACAGTTTCACGAAAGAAAAGGGCATTCACGAGCCGAGCATGAATTCGTTCAGCCACTACGCGTTCGGTGCCGTGAGCGAGTGGATGTTCAAAACGCTCGGCGGCATCGACAGTGACGGCTCGGGTTTCCAGAAGATTCTGATCCGGCCCGGCCCCCCTTCTCCCGATTCCAACCCGACTACCGCCCCGATTGGCTGGGTCAAGAGCAGCTACGATTCGATCCGCGGCCAGATCGTAAGCAATTGGAGGCGCGATGGGAAACAATTCGAATGTGAAATCGTGATTCCAGCCAACACGAGTGCGACCGTGTGGATCCCGGCCGCGTCCGCTACGGATATCACCGAAGGTGGGCAAAATCTGACCACGTCCAAAGGCGTCCGCTTTCTCCGCATGGAGGGAAACAAGGCAGTGCTCGCAATCGAATCCGGCGCCTACCGCTTCGCAACGAGGATCTAAGAAAACAAATCACCGCGCCTCCCCCCACGCGCTTACTTACGTGCGCGCCTCTGTCCTTGCTTGCTAGGTCGAACTAAAAGAGGCGCGCACGTAAGTAAGCGCGTGGGGGGTGAGGATCGTGCAGGAGAAGTCGTAAGTTCAAGGAGGAGGATCTCCGCAGCTTCGGCACCCAGGTTGTGCCACGGTTGACCAGGGAAGGAATAGCCGTGTTGGGAATGAAGCCAATGGGCGACGGCCTCATCCTTAAGAGCGGCGTGGTGACTCCGATCGAGTGCCTGAGCGGCTCGACCAGGCCTTCACAGCTGCGCGAACATTCAAGCCGTTAACCGAGGTGCAGGTCTCGAGCCTCCTGGCGAAAACAAGAGCGGCGGCGCTCACCGGAAAATACGAATTGTTCAAAACAACCCCGCGATTTGACGGCACCGCACATAACCCGCAATGGATGGGCTAATCGACGAAATCGAGCGGTCGAGATCCGTTGCACTGTGGTCTCCTCATCCATGTTGAGGTATGGCCATTCACCCCTCTCAGCTCTGTTAACGTCTGCTCGCGAGTTCGGAAGCGCTCTACCATCACGCAGCTCAATAGTTTTCTGTAACCAGTACAAGTCTCCCTCGGGCATATATCGGAGGAACATTAGGTATCGGTGCTGGGGTCGTATGACAAAGGGCAACGGAGTGATCCTAAAATTCAGAACTTGACCATCATCAGCAATGAGCGAACCGCCCCGTTTTAAAACACTGATCGTTTCTCCCGCACGGACCGTAGCGGCATGAGACAGTAGGCGTTCAACAGGTATGTGCATTTCCGTGTAGATTGAGCGCCTTGAAGATGTCAGGACGACATCGAAGTCGCGAAACTCACCGACAAGCACGACCTGATTGGGTCCATCCGGGAGGATCTCATCGTAGTAGCCAGAACTTATACCGCCTCCGGTGCCTAAGCCCTTGGCACGCAGTTCGTCGAGCGGGATACTCGCGCCAAACGTATCTGCGGATCGGTCCCGGGCCTCACGCACGAGCGCCGCTTCTGAGTTGTTCGAAGGGCGCGGTTTGGAAACTCGCGGTAAGAACTGCCAGTCATTGGAGGTTTTCAACCTGTCGCCGAAGCGTGACGGCTTGTGTGCGGCAGCATCGGCTGCCGATGCACAGGTCGCTGAGCCTACAACGAACAAGGAAAGAATTAGAGCTCGTCGATTCAAATTGTGCCGACTTGCGGCAGTACTAAGGATGCTCCGAATTATTTCAGAGAGAGTAGTCGAGATTCGCTGGAGTGTAGTCTCCTCATCCAAATTGAGATATGGCCATTCACCCTTCTCGGCTCTGTTAACGTCTGCGAACGAGTTGGGAAGTGCTTTGCCATCCCGCAGCTCAATAGTTTTCTGTAACGAGTAAAGGTCTCCGTCAGACGCGTATTGGAGGAACATCACGTATCGGTGCCGTGGTTGGATCACAAACGATAACGGAATGATGTTGGAACTTGACCATCATTCGCAATGATCAAACCGCCTCGGCTAAAAACAGTGATCGTTTGGCCCGCAGTGGCATCGCGGAGGACGCGCTCCACAAATATGTGCATTTCCGTGTAGATTGAACGCCTTGAAGATGTCAGGACCACATCAAAGTCGCGAAACTCACCCATCAGCACGACCTGATTGGGTCCATCCGGGAGAATTTCATCGGTATGGCTGATGCGCAGGTCGCTGCTGGTGCCGATACCTTTTGCATGCAGCTCGTCGAGCGTGAGTCCCGAGGCGCCGATATCTGCGTATCGCTCCCGGACCTCACGAACGAGCGCGTCTGAGTTGTTCAAAGGACGCGGTTTGGGAACTCGCGGAATGAACTGCCAGTCATTAGAGGGTTTCAACCTGTCGGCGAAACGCGACGGCTTCTGTACGGCAGCATCGGCCCACGCCGATGCACAGGTCGCTGAGCCTATAACGAACAAGGAAAGAATTAGAGTGCGTCGATTCACAGAATTTCATGCATAGTACGCAGAAGCGGTATCGCCTACTTACGATAATAGCGCCCGCAACTCAGAAAGACTTAGTAGTAGTTTCGCAACATGCGGTCGAAACCAACCAACTTTTGGCGGTAAACTGACTTAGGAACTAGTTGCAGATTGAGATTGCTTTTGGAAGCTGGATTGCTTCTCAGCTTGTAAGGACAACTCTATGAAAAGCGACTCCGGGCGGACCGACTCCCTTTGGACCGCCACCGCCGATGTCCCCCTCGAAGCGCCACTGACTGAAGACGCCGTTGCTGCAGTTTGCATCGTGGGCGCTGGAATTTCGGGCCTGACCACCGCCTATCTGCTGTCGTGCGAAGGCGTGTCGGTCGTTGTGTTGGACGATGGCCCAATCGCGGGCGGGGAATCGGGACGCACCACTGCGCATCTGTCGAACGCGCTCGATGACCGCTACTATGAACTGGAGCGACTGCACGGCGAGCGCGGTGCACGACTCGCGGCCGAGAGTCACACGAGAGCGATTTCAGAGATCGAGCGCATCGTCACCGATCAGAAAATTGACTGTGAATTTTCCCGGCTCGACGGCTACCTCTTTCTGGAAAAGGATGGGGACCCGGATCAACTGCAATGGGAGCTGGAGTCGGCCCATCGCGCAGGGCTCAGCGGAGTTCGCCTGCTGGAGCGCGCACCAATCCCATCATTCAACTCAGGGACTTGTCTGCTCTTTCCCGGCCAGGCACAATTCCATCCGGTGAAGTACCTTGCCGGACTAGCTCAGAAAATCCGTCTGAATGGCGGCCGGATCTTCACACGCTCACACGTCGAAAAAATCCAGGGCGGTGACGAGGCGCACGTTGTCGTGAATGGCGGTCTTACTGTCTCTGCGAGCGCGATCGTGGTTGCGACGAATACTCCGGTAAATGATCGTGTCGCGATGCACACCAAGCAGGCGCCCTACCGAACGTACGTGATCGGCGCGCCCATTCGCGCGGGCTCCATCCCAACGGCGCTCTATTGGGACACGGCCGATCCTTACCACTACGTGCGCCTCGCTCCCGTATCCGAGACTCAGGACATGCTGATAATTGGCGGGGAGGATCACAAGACCGGGCAGGCCAACGACACTGACGAACCCTTCCGCGACTCGAGAACTGGGCGCGCGAGCTATTTCCGGAAATCGGAGAGGTGGAGTACGGCTGGTCAGGGCAGGTCATGGAACCTGTCGATAGCATGGCGTTCATCGGACGCAATCCCGGTGATAAAAACGTCTATATAGCGACCGGCGATTCCGGGCACGGCATGACGCACGGAACCATCGCCGGAATTCTGATAACAGATCTGATTCAGGGCCGCCACAATGACTGGGCGCAGCTCTACGATCCGTCGCGCAAGACGCTCAAGGCCGCAGGCGAGTTCACGCGCGAGAACCTCAATGTGGCACGCCAATACATCGAGCTGCTCACGCCAGGCGATGTGAAGAACACGGATCTGATCCCGCTAGGGCATGGAGCGGTCATGCGCCGCGGTCTGAAAAAGATCGCAGTCTATAAGAACGAAGCCGGAGATATATACGAGTTCTCCGCAGTCTGCCCGCACCTGGGTTGCATCGTCGATTGGAATAACACCGAAAAGACCTGGGACTGTCCCTGTCACGGCTCGCGGTTCCAGGCCACCGGCAAGGTGATCAACGGTCCTGCGAATAGTGATCTTACTCCAGCGGATGACGACGAGACGCATGCGAATCAGACCGTTGGCGTCGTAACTCAGTAGTACTGACTAGTCACGGGGGCGCAAGTAGAATTCAATTGCCTCTTCGCGGCTCGACCGTTGCGGTTCCTGCGCTACATCCGGATGCGTTTTACGAAAACGCTCCAAAATCAATACTTCCATCTTCGCCACCACGGCCGGGTTCTTAGCTGAAACGTCCGTAAACTCTCCCGGATCTGTCTCCAGATCAAACAATCGATGATATCGTCCCGGAGTTGGATTGTCGGTCTTATAACCATCGTTACGTTCGCGCTTACCGGAGCAGAAGACATACTTCCACTTAGTGGTGCGAACAAACGCTTCTTCGTTTTCGAGATACTCGCTGAAGACGTGATCGCGGGCGTGCGTGGGCTTGCGAGCTTCCAGATAGGGCCTTAGGCTGTTGCCATGCTGTACTGGCAACTGCTCCAGGTTCATGATGTCGATGATGGTTGCTGAGACATCCACGTGCTCTGTAAGATCGCGGACCATGCCGCTCCGTATGCGGCCTGGATAACGCATCAGCAGTGGAACACGCAACGCCGGATCGTAGCCGCAGTGTTTCTCAAACCGGCCATGCTGGCCGAGGTTGTAGCCGTGATCCGCCATATACACAACGAACGTGTCCTGCTCCAGATTCAGGCGTCGTAATGCATCGAGCACGCGTCCGAGATTCCGATCAAGAAAACTCACCGACGTGTAATAGGCCGCATTGATCCCGCGCTTTTCGTCGCCGCTCAGATCGCGGAAGATCAGCGGAATCTGCGCTCCATCCTGCGCGCCCACGCGCGGTACGCCGAAGCGTTTCGAGTCAATACGATCGCGGTCCTCCACAGGAAAATCGAATGGCGAGTGCGGCTCCATGAAGCTAACCCATAGAGCGAACGGCTTGCTCGCGTTCTGCTCCAGATACTCCACCGCGCTCTTCGCAATGAAGGTCCCCAGCATCTCAGCCTCAATCCGCGCAAAGGGCAGTTTCTCCGCGTTTAACCAGATCCGCGCTGGATCAACAAAGGGCTTCCAAACTGGCTTTGTGCGAATCTCAGGCGGAATCGGCTGTGGGCGAACCGATCTGTTCCACGCCTTGCGCATCTCGCCTTCCGTCATCATCACGTCGAAGCCATATTGACCCGGAGCGGCGGGCCGGTTCAGGTGCATCTTTCCGAAGACTGCAGTCTGATAGCCTGCCGCGCGAAACTGTTTTGCGAGCGTTGGCTTGTCGAGCGAGAGCGATGTAGGCAAGCGCGTCACGCCCGCCATATGCGGCATCTGGCCCGTGAGAAACGACTGCCGCGACGGCGTGCAGACCGGAGAATTGCAGTAATGCTGTGAGAAGCGCGTGCCCTCTGCCGCAAGCCGGTCCAGGTTCGGGGTCTGTGCCAGCGGGTTCCCGTCACAGCCCATCACATAACCTGCGTGGTCATCGGCAAGCAGAAACAGGAAGTTCGGCTTGCGACGCGATTGAGCCTTGTTGATGGAAGCGGCCGCGACAGTGCCCAATAATGTGCGCCTGCTGATCTGCATGGACTGTATCATGGTTTTGTTTTTAGCCCGACATTGGAAACATATCAGAATGAAGCGCCATTTTCGACATCTACTCTCGCCGCTGCTCGTGGCCTCGTCTTTATTCGCCGCGCAGGCGCCCTCCGTGCGGCCCACCACCTTACGTTGTGAGTACCGCAATAATCCGCTTGGCATCGATATCGTCAAGCCGCGCCTGAGCTGGGTGCTGAACCCGCTCGATCCCAAAGCTCGTGGCCTGAGCCAAAGCGCGTACCGCGTGATTGCTGTCCAGCACGGAAGAGCTACTACGCGCGGGCAAGGGTGATCTTTGGGACACCGGCAAGCTGCAGTCCGACAAATCAATTCACGTTGAATACGCAGGCAAGCCGCTCGCGTCCGGCATGCGTGTTTATTGGAAAGTGCAGGTCTGGGATCAGTCCGGCAGTGCCTCAGCGTGGAGCGATTCGGCACTCTGGTCGATGGGACTCTTGCACGCCGAAGACTGGAAGGGTAAGTGGATTGGCCAGGACGAGAAGACATTTTATAAAAGTCCGTCGAGTCCGTACCGCCATTTGGAGAAGGCGCGCTGGATCTGGTTTCCGTCCGGCGAGCCCGCAAAGTCAGCACCGGCGGGCGCGCGCTTTTTCCGCACGAGTTTCTACATCCCGGCTGAATCGCGTAGTAACGAAAGCGCTGCTTATCATCGGCGCCGACGACAGCTATGAGCTTTCGCTCAACGGGACGAAGGTTGGCAAGGGCACGGTTCACATGCCCGACGTTTTCGACATTACGCAGCAAGTGCATGCGGGAGCAAATGCCGTGGCCGTGAAGGCTACCAATGCACGGGCAAACACTTCTGCTGGTTTGATCGCCACGCTGCGAGTCGAGTTCCGTGCTGGCGATCCGCTGCAGATCGCGTCCGGCCAGACGTGGCAGGCAGCCGAGAGTGAAACCGGAAGCTGGGTCGCGGCGAAAGAGCTTGGTGCGTTCGGCATGGAGCCCTGGGGCGAGGTCGGATACATGGAAGAGCGTGTGCTTCCGGGGCGTGTCGTGCGCAAAGAATTCGAGCTCAGCAAAAAAGGTCAAACGCGCCACTGCCTACGTCTCCGGCCTGGGCCTCTTCGAGTTCTACTTGAACGGCGCAAAGGTGAGCGACCACGTGCTCTCGCCCGGTCTGACGGAGTACAACAAGCGCACGCTATACGTCACGTTCGATGTCACGCGACAACTCACTGCCGGGCGCAATGCCATGGGCTTGTTGCTCGGCAACGGCCGCTACTGGGCCCCGCGTGCAACGGTGCCGACCGGTATGCGTTCGTTCGGTTATCCCAAAGCCATCGTGCAATTGAACCTCGAATACGAGGACGGTTCCACGTCGAGCGTCGTCGACTGATGAAACCTGGAAACTGACCACCAACGGCCCCATCCGCGCCAACAACGAATTCGATGGCGAAGAGCATGACGCCCGCATGGAGTTCAGCGGCTGGATCGCGCGGGCTTCAACGATTCGCAATGGCCGGCAGCGCAGCAGGTGGCCGCTCCGTCGGGTGCGCTCGTCGCGGAGATGGCCGAACCGCTGCGCGTTACGCAAACCATCAAGCCAATCAAAGTCACGCAAATTCGCCCGGGCGTTTACATCTTCGACATGGGCCAGAACATGGTCGGCTGGTGCCGCCTCAAGGTCGCCGGTCCGAAAGGCACCGCGATCACGCTGCGCCACACCGAAACCCTGAAAGCCGATGGCAGTCTGTATCTGGACAATCTGCGCTCCGCGCGCGCGACCGATGTCTACACGCTCAAGGGCGGCGGCCCCGAAGTCTGGGAGCCGCGCTTCACCTATCACGGATTTCGTTTCGTCGAAATTACAGGCTTTCCCTGGCGTGCCCACGCTCGCTTCCATCGAGGGCCGAGTGGTGCACGACGCCCTGCCGCAGATCGCGGATTTCGTCACGTCCAACAAACTCATCAACCAGATTCACCACAACATCTTCTGGGGTGTGCGAGGCAACTATCGCAGCATTCCGACCGACTGTCCGCAGCGCGATGAGCGTCAGGGCTGGCTCGGCGATCGTTCCACAGTGAGTCGCAGCGAGTCCTATATGTTTGATGTCGCGGCGTTCTATTCCAAGTGGATGACGGACCTGGTCGATTCGCAGCGCCCCACGGGCAGCATCCCCAACGTCGCGCCCGCGTATTGGGAAATTTACAGCGACAACATCACCTGGCCCAGCACCTTCATTCTCGTGCCGGGCATGCTCTACGACCAGTATGGCGACCTGCGCGTGATCCAGCGCGATTACCCCGCCATGAAGAACTGGATCCTGTACATGCGCAAGTTCATGAAAGATGACCTGATGCCGCGCGACACCTACGGCGACTGGTGCGTGCCGCCCGAATCTCCCACGCTGATTCACTCGCAGGATCCCGCGCGCAAGACCGACGGCACGCTGCTCGGTACCGCTTACTACTACCAGATGCTGCGGATAATGGCGCGCTACGCGAAACTCACTGGTAATCAGGCTGACATCGCCGAGTTCGATGCATTGTCCGCGCGCGTACAAACCGCGTTTCACAAAAAGTACTTCAATGCGGAGACTGGGCTCTACAGCAATGGCACCCAGACATCCAGCATTCTGCCGCTGTCGTTCCACATGACTCCCGAGCAGAATCGCAAGACAGTGTTCGACGGCTTGATCCGCAAAATCGAACAGGAGAGTAAAGGGCACGTAGGCACCGGTCTCGTCGGCGCGCAGTGGCTGATGCGCGCGCTTTCTGATAACGGCCGCGCTGATGTAGCCTTTACTATCGCAACACAGAAAACGTACCCCGGCTGGGGCTACATGATCGAGCAGGGTGCGACGACAATTTGGGAACTCTGGAACGGCAACACGGCGGATCCGGCGATGAACTCCGGCAATCACGTCATGCAGATCGGCGATCTGGGCGTGTGGCTCTACGAATACCTCGCGGGCATCCGGCCGGACTCGGACAAGCCCGGCTTTAAGCACGTGATCATCAGGCCCTATCCGACAGGCGATCTGACTTTCGTGAAGGCCTCGCACAAATCGATGTATGGCCTCATTGCCAGTAGCTGGAAGCGCGAAGGCAAACGATTCCAATTAGATCTAACGGTTCCTGCCAACGCGACCGCAACAGTTTACGTTCCCGCCGCGAGCGCAGAGAAAGTATCCGAATCCGGCCAACCCGCGGCGAAAGCAAAGGGAGTTAAATTCGTCCGCATGGATAGCGGATCAGCAGTCTATGAGGTACTTTCCGGTACTTACTCGTTCGTCGCACCGGGCGTATTATAAGACTGAATGGGCGTAGAGGAACCGCTGCTGACCGAAATCGTCCGCCGGATACTGAGCGCTGTTCGGCCCGACAAAATTATTCTGTTTGGCTCCGCTGCAACCGGCCAGATGACGAAGGATAGTGCTATCGCCTTGCTCATCGTTGACCCGGCCCCAATCAACACGAGGTCGGAAACCGTTAAGATTCGCCGCGCGTTGGGGGACATTGGATACCCCGTCGATGTAGTCGTGATCGCGAAAGAGCGCTTCGAAGAAACCAGGAACATCATCGGCGGAATAGCCTACCCGGCGAACAAGCACGGACGGGTTCTCTATGAAGCCGCCTGAAGAAGTCCAGCGGGAGCTTGTCTTGCAGTGGCTTGGCAAAGCCGACGACGACCTCGAGGCTGCCGGCCATCTTCTTAATGAGAGCGGACGCTTCCGCGGGGTAATCGCTTTTCACGCGCAGCAGGCAGTAGAGAAATATATAAAAGCATTTCTCGTATACCGCCAGCTCGAATTCCCTAACACTCACGACATCAGTAAACTCCTGGGAATCATGGCAACCAAGGATCCAGTTGCTGCCGCCGAGCTGCAAGGTGCGGACCTGCTTACGCCTTATGGAGCTGAAGTGCGTCATCCAAGTGATGCCCCGGAATTGCTTCCCGGCGAGGAAATAGCTGCAGTCGAGATCGCGCGTCGGACAAGAGACGATCTGGTCGCGTTGCTAAAGCCTTTTTTATCCGGAAGGTGAGATGAAAGCCAGCATTCCAGCCGATTAGGCGCCCCTTGACATGGCGATAATTGCGTCTATATTTGGGGTGGAGAGGGCTTGTACCTGCCCGGGTGACAGGTGCGGCGTTTAGCCCCTTCCAGAGGAGGCGAGACATGACTTCCTTACCTCAACGAATCACCCTGGTTTTAGCCGCTACATTGTTAACGGCTTTGGCTCAAGTGCCTGGTGTCGAAAGTCGAGACCAAGCCGGCCAAGAATTTCTCCGGAACCTGGAAACTGAACCAGGAAAAGTCCAAATGGCGGGGCCTGCGAAAACCAGTCAGCGTCATCGTTACTATCGATCACAGGCAGTCAGCATTCAGCTACTCCGGAAACTTGGTTGACGCCGACGGCGAACTACGGCCCTTCGAGTTCAGCGGGTTTGTTGACGGCAAGAGAGTATCCTGCCAGCAGAGAATACGGGGAAGGTACGGTCACCATGCAATGGGCGGGCCCGAATACTTTGATGGCCACGTTCAAGACCCATGACGGGCGGTGGGTGGAGACCACTACAAGGAGTTTGTCGCGGGACGGTAAAAGACTCGCGCAACAGTTGCGTCTAAAATCTCCGGACGGTGAATATACCTGGACGGAGTTGTACGAGAAGCAATAGCAGTTTCTGATTAGCCTGCCTCGCGATCACTCTGCGGCGCGGCAGGGAACTCAGAGCGTCCAGGAACACGGGACGCGTTGGAATCTGGCGCGAGGGCAACCGGCGATGCAGGTCAAAAAGAGGGAGGGCCGAGGCAAAGGAGCTTCCTTGATGCCTAAAAGAAAGATTCGAGATTCGGGTTTCACTCGAAAAACTACTCGTCGGGCTGCTGCTTACGGCGGTCCCGGTTTGCCTGGCCGGTCTGTATAGCCTCACTCAAAGCCATAAATCGTTGGAAAGGAGTGTTGGGAACCAGTTTAAAATGATCGCCGAAAGTACAGCTGGCTCAACGTCGCAGTTCATTCAGGACCGGGTCGTTGAAGTAGTGATGATCACGGCCGAGCCGGCCATTGTGGACGCGGTGATGGCCGGTAACCGCTCATACGAAGGGCTGCCCGATAGTACGATCGAATCCAAAATCGAGAAGATCGATAAGTCCTGGAATACGCCAGCTTCGGATCCGATGGTCAAACAGATCCTAGTCTTCCGAAGCTTCTCGCCTCTTGCGCCGCCATCACGAACTGGATCCAAGAATTCTTCGAGTCACCGTGACTGACGCCAAAGGCGCCGTGGTGGCCGCATCCCACAAGACGCTGGATTATTACCAGGCAGATGAGGATTACTGGAAGAACATTTACGCTCAGGGACGAGGCGCCATCAGCCTGACCGACATGCTTTACGATGAGGCCACGAAAGCGAATTACATCGGGGTGGGTGTCCCTCTGGTCGAGCCGGCTTCCAACCTGTTCATCGGAACGGTAGATGCACTGGTGGACGTGACGCACCATGTTCCCGATTGTCACCGGGCTGCTCTTGGCTCCACTGGGCGTACCATGCTGGTCAAAGACGACGGGACCGTAATCATTGCACCGCACGCAGACTCGGCGACGAAGTTAAAGGCTCCCGAATTCCTGGCAGTGCAGGATGCTTTGGGGACGCTGCGCGGACGTGACACAGGCTACGTGATCGCTGGCGTTCCCGGTGCGAACTTCCACTGTGATCGGTTTCGCGGACACTGGTTTAAAGCGGGATTTCCAGAATCTCGGATGGATGATTCTGGTTTGCCAGGACACAGCTGACGCCTTCGCTGCCGTGCATATTATTGATCGTCTCTTCGCTCTGATGTCGCTGGTCGGTCTCGTCTCGGTGATCTTTCTTGCAGTCTATTTTTCACTGCATCGCAAGCAGGTATTCACAGAAATTGGGGAATTGCGCCCCCGGGCGCAAGCCGGAAGAATAAGAGAAGGTGAAATATGATCTCTACCAGGTTGGTACAGCTCATTGAGGACCACAGCGAAGATATTGCTGCGCGCATTCTGCGGCAGATCCACGACGATACCAGACTTCAACGTGTCGAGAGTCTTCCCGAACACGAGTTGCGCGCCAGGATTCGCGACATCGTCAAACACCTCGGTCACTGGCTCATGGTCTCCAAGGAGCGGGAAGTAGCCAGCCATTTCGAGCAGCTTGGGGTTCAACGTTACGAAGAAGGCATTCCGTTGTCTGAGGTGGCCCTCGCCTACATCATTGTGAAAGCACAGATGATCCAGTTTGTAAGAGACCAGGGGATGGGCGGGACCACGGTCGAACTTTATGCCGAAGAGGAACTGGAGCATGTAGTCGATCGTTTCTTCGATACCATCCTGTACAACATGATCAAAGGTTACGAGGATGCGCTCAAGAAGGCGCTGCAAGCCGCGGCCCAGGCACGCAATCTTGAAGCGCCGTCAGCGAAATCAAAGAAAGTACATTTCGCGGAGCAGGGGCGGACATCGCATGTCGCCAAGGACATCGAGACGTTTGGTGCCGAATAGCGATATGCTCGTATTTTCATAAGCCGCGCATCATCCTCCGGGATGCGTGTGAGTGCCTCGCTCAAGGCATACCCAATCAGAAAACCAGGGAGTAAACAAGTGTCTCAACGTAGTTGGTGTACGAACGCCTCGCTTTTCTTCGTACTCACGGCATCAGCGGTATTTGCGCAATCCGGAGTTTCGCTTTTCGTAGCGCCGTCCGGAAACGACAAGAATTCCGGCCACACCGCCGAGCAACCGTTCGCCACCATCACGCGTGCTCGCGACGAAATCCGCCGCCTGCGGCAACCGGGCAAAGCCGCCGCTCCAGTGACCGTCTTTCTGCGGGGCGGATTGCATCGAATGACCGAGCCAATCGTCTTCACTCCCGAGGACTCAGGCACGGCAGCGGCGCCAGTCACCTACAGCGCCTATCGCAGTGAACGGCCTGTTCTCAGCGGCGGAATTCCGGTGAACGGCTGGAGCAAAGGCGCGAATGGCGTCTGGACTACCACGCTGGACGAAGTCAAGGCGGGCCGCTGGTATTTCAACCAGATCTTCGTAAACGGCAATCTGCGCCGTCGTGCCCGTACGCCTAACAAGGGTTTCATGATCGTAAAAGGCTTTCCGGAGGGCACACCCAAGACCGTTGACTATCACAAGGATTGCCAATCTTTTGAGTTCGCACCCGGCGACATCAACCCCACCTGGCACAACCTCGATGATGTGGACGTGATCGTGTATCACTTCTGGACCGACTCCCATCTGCCAATCCAAAGCATCGATCGCACTACGAACATCGTGACCTTCAAGCATAAGGCCGGCAAAGTGTTCACAGACGACTTCACCGAGAAGGGCGCGCGCTACATTGTGGAGAACGTCTTCGAGGCGCTCGACGCGCCCGGTGAGTGGTACCTGGATCGCAAAACCGGCGTGCTTTCCTACATTCCGATGCCCGGCGAGGACATGCGCACCGCAAAGGTCATCGCACCACTAGCGCCTGCGCTGGTTCGTTTTGCAGGAGATCCCGAGAAGCGCCGCTTTGTGGACTTCCTCAACTTCAAGGGGCTCTCCTTCGAGTACACGAACTTTCAACTGCCGCCCGGAGATTCGAACGACCGTCAAGGGTCCGCGACCGTGCCCGCGGCCATCGAGGCCACCGGCCTGCGGAATTCCACTTTCGAACACTGCGCGTTTCGCAATCTGGGCACCTGGGCCATCGATCTCAAAGACGGTTCCCGCAACAACAAAATTCTACGCAGTGAGTTGTCCTATCTCGGCGCGGGCGGTATCCGAGTCAATGGTGGAACAGAACGCGATCACCCGCTCCGTGCCACGTCAGGAAACCAGATTGTCGACAACCATCTGCATCACTGGGGTGAAGTTTATCCTTCTGCCGTCGGCGTGCTCTTAATGAACACTGACGCCAATACGGTGGAGCACAACGACATCCATCACGGCTGGTACACGGGCATCTCGCTTGGGTGGCGCTGGGGTTACTGGCGCAGCGTGAGCCGCGACAATCGCATCGAGTACAACCACATTCACCACATCGGTCAGGGACTGCTCTCGGACATGGGCGGAATCTACACGCTGGGCGTGTCGCCCGGCAGCGTGCTCCGCTACAACCATATCCACGATGTGGACGCGAATCAGTACGGCGGCTGGGGTATCTACCACGACGAGGGCTCCACGCACATTCTGACTGAGAAGAATCTCGTCTACGACACCAAGTACTGCCCGTTCAACATTCATTTCTCGAAGGAAGTGACTGTACGGAACAACATCTTCGCGTTCGGGAAAATCGACCAGATCACGCTTGGCCGCGTGGAGCCGCACATGAGCGTCTATTTCCAGAACAACATCGTCTACTGGACCGAGGGTGTGCTCATGAGCCAGAACAAGGCCGACGAAACGTACCGCCTCTGGGTGAGCCCTAAAGCAAAGTATGTCGACCAGAAAAGCACAGCCGACTCCGACTGGAACGTCTTCTACAATCCGCTACAAAAGCCGGAGGAAGTTCGCATCGGCAAAACGTCCTTCGTGGACTGGCAGAAACGCGGCAAAGACCCGCATTCGCTTTACACCGACCCGATGTTCGTCGACGCGGCGAAGCGGGACTTCCGCCTTCGGCCGAACTCGCCCGCCGTAAGTATGGGCTTTGAGGAATTCGACGTCCGCTCCGCAG
The DNA here is from genome assembly GCA_963793625.1 of Bryobacteraceae bacterium. Taxonomy (GTDB): domain Bacteria; phylum Acidobacteriota; class Terriglobia; order Bryobacterales; family Bryobacteraceae. The sequence goes on from CAWCAT010000005.1 coordinate 605,744, forward strand.
GCCCCCGCGGAAAGGCTGGACCGAAATAGGATTGAGTGGCTCTCTACAACTCTGAGAGACCGTAGTCTTTTAGCCGATACTGAAGCGTGCGCAGGCTGATCCCCAGCTCCTTCGCTGCGTGTGTCCGATTGCCTTCGTTGCGCTTCAAGGCCTGCTCAATTGCGCGCCGCTCCAGATCGCGCATGTTCAACGGGCTGGCGACGGAGCCTGCTGCGGCAACACCCGTCCCGCTGGACGGAAGGTGTTCAGGCAAGACGACATCATCCGCCAGAATGGCAGCTCGCTCGATTGCGTTTTCTAATTCCCGGACATTGCCCGGCCACGAATGCGCTCGCAGCACGTACCTTGCTTCATCGCTCAAACGCAGCTCGGGCTTTTCGAAACGTTGCGCAGCGCGGCCAAGGAATAGTTCCGCCAGAGCATCGATGTCAGCCGGCCTGTCGCGCAGCGGTGGGATCTCGATCGGAAACGTGCTCAACCGGAAGTACAGATCGGCCCGAAAGCGTCCCTCCTGCACGGCCCGCGAAAGTTCCTGATTGGTCGCCGCGATGACACGCACGTCAACCTCTACCGCCTTAGCCCCACCAACGCGCTCGAATGTTCGCTCCTGCAAAACACGCAGCAATTTCGATTGCAGCGCAGCATCGAGTTCTCCTATCTCATCCAGGAACAGCGTGCCCCCATCAGCGCGCTCGAACACGCCACTGTGCCGGTCCGCCGCGCCTGTGAATGAACCGCGCTCATGCCCGAACAGCTCGCTTTCAATCAGCGTGGGTGCCAGCGCCGCACAATTCACCGCTACAAAAGGCTTTCCTACACGCCGGCTATGCGCGTGCAGGCACCTCGCGATGACCTCTTTGCCGACCCCGCTCTCGCCGAGCAGCAACACTGTTGCGGGCGTTGGAGCCACTCGCTGCAGCAAGCCCAGGATATGCAGCATCCGCTGATCACGAGCCACCATGTGGCCGCACATACCAGGAGTGGGTGCCGGAATTTCCGGCGAGGCCTGCGGCGGTTCATGGCTCTCGCTGCTGAGCGCCAGCGCACGCCGTACCAGCCTTCTGAGTTCGTCCGGACTTCGCAGCGGTTTTTCCAGATAATCCAGCGCGCCACGCTTCATCGCCTCGACAGCCGTCGCCACCGTCCCGAACCCTGTGATTAGTACGAACGGCGTGTCCGGCGCATGTTCCACGAACCACTTCTGCACGTCCAACCCGTCACCGTCCGGCAGCTTCAGATCTGAGATAACCAGCGCGTAGCTCCGCATCCCGCACATCCGGCAGGCCTCGCTAACCTTCGCCGCCGTCTCTACCTGATAGCCCTCTCCGGACAGAATCGTTTCCAGCAGTTTGCGAAAACCGGGATCATCGTCAACGACCAGAATGGGATTCATAATTTTGCGTTCCATCGAAACTCCGCACACGTGCCCGACGGCCGGACATTGCTCAACACTATCTCTCCGCCGAGCGCATCGGCCAGGTTTCGGACAATTGCCAGACCCAGACCTGTGCCTTGCGCCTTAGTCGTCACAAATGGCTGAAACAACTTCTCGCGCACATCCGCCGAAAGACCCGGACCGTTATCGGTCACCCGAACACGCCCGGCCTCGGCTTCGACCTTCACGTCAGTGCCGGCCTCCATCGCATTACGCAGCAGGTTCAGCATCGCCTGCTCCAGCATGTCCGGATCGGTTCGCATGCTGAACTCTGTACTCTCAAACTCAACACCAGGAGCATGCGGCCGCAACCGTGCAACCATCTCCCGCCAGCCGACCTCCTGCCACTTTGGCTGTGGTACCCGCGCATACAGCAGCAGGTCTTTTACCAGCCGCTCCAGCCGGCTGGTTTGCTCCAGAGAGGTATCTACCCACATCCGCGTGTCGCCGGTCGCGCGTTCCTGCGCAAGTTGCAGGAATCCCTTCAGCGCTCCCAATGGATTGCGTATCTCGTGTGCCAGCACCGCCGACATTTGACCGAGTTCGGCGAGCCTCGCCAGGCGGGCCTGCTTCTCCCTAGCCCAGACGGCATAGCCCATCAAAAGACCCATTGCCAAAGCCACGGGAATCGATAGGTACAGGTTTCGTCTCGGTCGCGCAGTCAAAAAGTCCGCCGCTTTGGGGTTTAAATCCAGCCTGGCAACCCGTGTCCCTGTCGCTCTGTGATACGGCACCCAGGCTCGGAATCGTTTATCCCCTTGCTCCTCAAGCCGGAACAACTCCTGTCCCTCGAAAAACGGTTGAATTGACGCTTCTGTCACAACGTCCTGTGCGCCAAAAGTCCGCACATCCACGAGCGCCGGCTCTTCTTCCAGCAGTTGCTCCACTGGGATCTGCTCCAGCCGCGCCGCCATCTCTGCGGCCTTGTTCCGAAGAAAAGTCCCACGCGCCTGCTCCAGTTCACGCAGCATCAGCAGCGCGTTGACGAGCAGAATAAGCGGCAATGCAAGCAGTAGTGCTGCCAGCACGCGCCACATTACTCGTGATGGAATCGGAGACATACGTCTGGATTAAGGATGCAGAAATTGCGTGGTGGGTGACAGATCTCGAGGACTTGCGTGAATGACCTATTTAGGCGCCGTGCCCATGTGCGCGCCACGCCGCATTCCGCCCATCCACAAGGGCCAACCGTTCTCGTCGCGCAGCTTTAAAACTTTCTTTGTCCCGGGCAACTCAACCCGAATCGCTACAACGTCTTCCTTGTTTACTTTGTAGCCCTTCGCCTCTAGCGACTCGCCGGCTTTCGGAGTGAAGTTCTCCTGAATCAGGTATCTCATCGAGCCCAGATACAGTTTTACTGGCCCTTGTGCCGTGCTGACTTCGAGAAACGGCATACCTTGCCCCATTGCGATCTGCACCTTGGCGATGGTGCCGCGTACATCCACGACGGGGTTCTCCGCGATTGGCGCTTTGGCCTCGTCGCCGGCCCAAACCGGCGACGAGATCAGGAATATGGCCAGCAACCAGTTCCTCATAGTCTTCATCTCCAAACAGATTACTTCTTCTCCGGAGCCTGCTGCTGCGGATTTGCCTTAGGGCAGTTCGGACACTGCTTCTGGCATTGGCCCTTACACTGTTGCGAGTTTCCCTGTCTTTGGCACATCCCGCGGCCCTGTCCTTGACCAGTTCCGTTACATCGAGGGCCCTGGCCCAACGCCATAGGCGCCGCCGAAGCCAGGCAAAACGCCATCATAATGACAAACGACTTCATCCATTTCATAAAACTCACCTCTCCACCGTACATTGCAGTTTCGATGCCATCGGGAGACAACCCAGTTTACTAGCAGTTACAGCGAAATCGCCGCTCCACTGCGCAGCAAGTGCATTTCAGCCACGCAGCTCTTGCGCACCTGGATGCCCGGCATGCAGACTCTGCGGCCAAGCTGAAGGTGATGCGCAGAACTTGCAGAGCGTTAATCCCAGCGCCTCATAGTTTTCAATCACTTAGCTATTGGTGAGCCAACTGCACCATAGGTTATCGAAAACTAATTCGCTCCCAAGGAGATCCAGAAATGAAACACACATCTTACTCACTGATATTCGCTTCCGCGCTTCTGGCCGCCACTGCCTTCGCGCAGGGTCAGCACGGACAAGGCGGCCCTAACAATGCGCCGCGCACTAACTCAGGAATTAACATGACCCTTCAGACCAAAGTCGACGGGGCCATCTCGAGCGTCCAACTCGCCTACGGCGCACAGTATCCATCTATCGTCGTTAATAAGACGCAGGTCAAGATCGCGCCTGTCTGGTTCCTGCTCGATAACGACTTCGAACTGGCAGTCGGAGATGTCGTCAGCGTCCTGGCCGCCCCTTCCAATAACAGCAGCGACGCTTATCTTTATGCAATTAAGATCACCAAAACCACTTCCGGCGCTGGTGTTGTTCTTCGCAATGAACTCGGCACACCTCTTTGGACCGGTCCCAGCGATGGTCGTGGCGGCAACCCGCAAGGTCTTCGCACAGGAGATAACTGCATCGACCTGGCATCCGTCAAGACAGCCACGGGAGTTATCGACCGCGTTAACTCAGGTGTCGGCATTCAGATGCCCACCCTCACTTTGAAGCTCGACAACGGCACCCTGCTTACAGTCAAGATCGGCTCCGAACGCCTGCTTCTCGCCAGCGACTTCGAACTGAACCCCGGTTCCGCTCTCACAGTGAAGTACGCTCAATGCACCAACGCCGACGAGTTAGTTGCTCTTCAACTCACCGATGCCAAGGGCAATATGCTCACACTCCGCAATGACGACGGGACTCCGCGTCACAACTAAGTCCCGTTACTCAGTTACTCCGGGATGAGAGTTCCGAAGGGGCTCTCATCCGCACTGCTATTTGCGATACGCTCTTGGCAATGGACAACTTCTGTGAGTCTCCCTGCCTCACTAAGTCCGGCTCAACCAGTTGCCGCGGGCGCCGATGCCTCATTCGGCACTCGATGGACGGCGACCGCGTTGCCACAGAACTTCTGTTCGAGCGGATCTACGCTGCAGTTTACCGCAAGGCTCGGTTCATCACCCAGCAAGGGGATGATGCGGAGGACCTCGCACAGGAAACTCTTGTGCTTGCATTTCAAGGTATTGCCCAGCTCAAGAATCCAAGACTCCTTCTGAATTGGTTGAGCAAGATTGCTCTGAATCGCCACCGGGAGCGGCTGCGAGTAAGCAGATTCGCCCCGCCGAAGTTGGACGAGTTCTCCGAGGCTATTCATTCCGATTATGCCTGCCGGCCTAAAAGTGCGGCTGATCATCTCATCTGGCGCGAAACCGCTAACCGTCTTTCACGATCCATCCAAGCCCTCCCGCCGAACCTTCATCAAGCATTCCAATTACGTGTTGTGGAGCAGCTTTCCACGCATGAGACTGCCCGTCTGCTCGGGACAACCGAGGGGGCCGTCCGCACTCGCTTGCGACGTGCCCGGATCATGCTACGGGAACAATGAGAGAGAGGATGACACACTTCATTACGCTTCTACTTTTGAGCATGGATCTTCCAGCGCAGAGCAATCACACCCGCTTCCTGCCCGCCCAGGATTGCGCACTGCGCCACACACGAATTCCCAAGCCAGGCGGTTCATGGCAGGACCCGGCTGACTGGATCGGCCCTATTGGCGTGCTAAGGTCGCGTTTGAAACAACGCTCGTACCGAGACACTTGCCTGCGCTGCCATACCCCAGTGGATCAGTATCCGAGGAGCCTTTGAATGGTAAGCTCGCTATCACCGAGGTATCCGGACTCGGCCGCGAGGGCGTCACCTGCACAGTCTGTCACCAGACCGAATCCGCCGAAATTGGCAAGTCTTCCTCGTTCACTGGTTCGTTCGCAATCGGCACTAAGGACCGCATCTATGGGCCTTATCCCGAACCCTTCACCCGGCGCACCACCCAAAGAAGCCTTCAGACCCGGTTCCCCACACTCAGTTGCCGGATCCGAAACGCTACTCCGCTGCAGATCAATGCCGAGGCCTTATTTCAGAAAGCCCACCCACGAATTGCCGGACTTCCGCGTCCCGCCCAGCCTCACTGCTCCCATCAGCATAGCCCCAGCACAAATTGATTCCCGATAAGTGCATCTCTTGCGCGGCATGGATCCACATGCCGCGCATGATTTGCGGCGTCCGCCACGCACTTGTGAGCCAAGTGCTTGATTCCACGTCTTCAGCGCATTTGGTTTAACGATTGCCTTCTACTTAGGCGGAGTCAGTAAGGAGACCCAACATGAAACGAACCTTCTCAATAATTCTCGCAGCAGCATTTGCATTAGCTACTGCATCAGCGCAATTTGTTCCTACAGGTAACCAGGGAAACGGTCCCAGGGACGGATCAGGCTACAAATCAGGAAAGTCCAACGGAACTGGCTCGGGCACATGCGACGGAACCGGCCCTAAAGGCAGCCAGGGAGGGCAGCGCGGCACACAAAGCCGCGGAGGCCGCCGCTAGTTTTGATAAGATTCCGGTCCGTGGCTGATGGTCACGGGCCGGCCACATCCGAGAAGAAAGAGGCTTGCACCCATGACCCTCACCCACATCGACACTCTTCCACCTGAACTCCGCCGCACCAAGCAGCCTTGGTACCGCTCTTCGCGTGCCATACGCCACGCCGTGATGCTCTTCTTTTTTCTCTTTCTGCTGCACGTGGCCTATGACCACCAGGTGCGCGGCGGCGGACCCAACGGCACACCTTCTGTCGAAGCTTACTGCCCATTTGGCGGCATCGAGAGCCTGTATCAGTTCATCACCACAGGCGGCTTCGTACGCCGTATCGAACCCTCCGCGATGATCCTGCTAGGTGCGGTCATTCTTCTCACTCTGGTCTTCAGCCGCGGATTCTGCGGATGGATCTGCCCTTTCGGAAGCATTCAGGAATGGCTGGGGTTACTCGGTCGCAAGATCTTCCGGAAGACGTACAATCCCACGGGCCCTTGGGAAAAGCGTTTGCGCTATTTGAAGTATCTTGTTCTCGGCCTCATCATCGCTTTTAGCTGGCATCTCGGAGCACTTGTCTTCCGCCCATACGACCCATTCCTTGCTTTCTTCCACCTGGGGCGCGGTTTCGACGAAATGCCCTATGCCTACGCAGCGCTTGGGTTGGTGCTCCTTGGATCGCTGAAGTACGAGCGCTTCTTCTGTAAATACGCCTGCCCGCTTGGTGCTGTGATCGGCATCGTTGGCAAATTCGGCCTCACGAAAATCGTCCGCGCCGACGATGGCTGCAAAGGCTGCAACATTTGCCAGAAAAAGTGCTTCGCACACATCGAATTCCTGAACACAAACGCCATCCGGGACGCGGAATGCAATCACTGTCTGGATTGCGTTACGCATTGCCCGAAACCCAACGTGCTCACGCTGAAGGGTGTGGGCCTGAAGGTATCGCACTCCATGTATGCCGTGCTCTTAGTGGTTGGCTTGTTCAGTGTCATCGGTGTCAGCCAACTTTCCGGAAAATGGCGCACCAAGCCGCCCATGGTTTCGTTCAGCACGGCGCAAGGAAAGCTCGACCCGGATCAGATCCGCGGTTGGATGACTCTTGCTGAAATCAGCGGCGGCTACGGTATTCCGCTTGATCAGCTCTACTCGAAGACAAAGGTGCCGGCGAACGTCGCTCCTTCCACCCGGCTCAACCAGATTGCGCGTAAGTACAACATCAAGTTCGAGCCAGACAAATTGCGTGAGATCGTGAGCGAGATCCTGACCGGCCAGCAGCAAGCCAAGACGCAGCACCCGGCCGGGGAACAGGAGATCCGCGGCATGATGACCCTTAACGAAATCGTCATGCAGACCGGCGTCCCAAAAGAATACATCCTGAAGACGCTGCAGATTTCAGACAGCGTCAACTCGCGCGCTCCGCTTCGCGAATGGATGCACGACAAGGGCAAAAGCATTCAGGACGTCCGCGACGCCGTCGCAAAATATCGGTCTGGAGCAAAGAAATAAGCTTACGTTTTGGGCCATAGATGTAACTTGCACTTAGCAGCCAAGCCGTGCTAACTTGAGTGCGTAAATGCCCCAAGGATTTTGCGAGCGTCACGGACCGGCGCACCCCTGCACATGCGCGATGGGGAACGTCTATCGCTTCGTTGAGCCAGTCGTTCTGCTGATGCTCAAATTGAAGGACCGGTCCTACGGCTACGACTTGGCGCACGATCTCAAGGCGCATGCGCTTACCGATGCGGAAATCGAGAAAGCCGCGCTATATCGCACGCTCCGCCGCCTGGAACAAAATGGCCACGTCGTTTCTGATTGGGATACGGAGGGCGGCGGTCCGGCGCGGCGAGTTTATTCGTTGACGCAATCCGGCGAGCGCCACCTGGAAGAATGGGCCGAAGTGCTTGGAAATCTCTCAACCTCGATGGCCGGATTCGTCGAAAAAGTTCAGTCCCTGAAGCCAGCGAAAAAGAACCGTAAATGAGCGATCTCGCCAAAGCATTGCTACGAGCAGAGCGCCAGACAGGCTGCTTTGTGTGCGGCCAGGACAACGTGCGGGGGCTCCAGATTTTCTTCGAAATCGAAGATGACGGCGTCATAGTTGCGGATTGGGTTCCATCATCCGATTGGGAAGGCTTCCGCGGAATCCTCCACGGCGGAATCATCAGCACTGTGCTGGATGAAGCGATGTCCAAAGCCGTTGCGTCCACGGAAGGCGAGGCGCTTACCGGCGAACTCCGTGTGCGCTTTCGGCGCCACGTGAGCACTGGCCAGCAACTCCGCATCCGGGGCTGGATCGTGAGACGTGCAAAACGGTTGATTCAGACCGAGGCCGCCCTGACTGACGCTGACGGTACAGAGTACGCCCATGCCTGGGCAAGCTTTCTGTCGCTTCCCAAAGTGCGCCCATAAAAAGGAGAAAGAGTTATGAAAATCGCGTTACCTACAAATGACGGTGTCTCCATGTCGGAGCACTTCGGCCGCAGCGCCGCCTTCCTCGTATTTGACATTGAGAATGGACAGATTACGAGCCGTGAGACAAGGACTAATGGCGGATGCCACTCCCACGCCGAGGGCGCCTGTAATCACGGCAGCACCGGCCAACCGGATGCCCACGCGGGGATGGTCGCGGTTCTGGCTGATTGCGATGTTGTGCTTTCCGGAGGCATGGGTGGGCGCGCAGCGGAAGCGTTGAAAACAGCCGGCATTTCCCCGATGATTGTTGCCGCGAGAGGTCCGGCAGAACTGGTACTCAGTTCCTATTTAGCAGGCACACTGAGTTCCGGTCCAGGATGCTCCTGCAGTTGCGGGCACTAACATGGCTCGATCAACCGCGAGAATAGAGGTGCTTGAGAACAGGTTCCTTGCCCCCTGCTGCTACTCGGAGCCCATTTCGCGCCACCGCAGCGAGGTCTCTCTCCAGATGAAAGCTGAGATCGCCCGCTGGGTGGTCGAAGGGAAATCGGACGAGGAGATCGTCGAAACTTACAAACAACGCTACGGCACGCGCGTACTGGTAGAGCCCGAAGGCTCTCTATGGTGGTGGATGCACGTTATCCCCTGGATCGCGTTACTGCTCGGCCTCGTGTTCACCTTCTGGCTAATTCGTAGAATGCGCGCGCAGGCCGCGCAATCTGATCGCCCCGCGTAATCACTCGCTCAAAAACATTTTTTGGACTTAGTAACACGAATGCTATACTTCATCCACCGCTAATCTGGGCAGTTTCCGGATCAGCCTAAGCAACACAGACCTTCATCTGGGAGAAAACACGTATGCGAAGCACGATTTTGCAGGTATTGGCGTTTGTCGCACTTTCAGCGGCTACTGTCACCTCAGCCTTTGCAATCAACGACGGAAAATTGGATGGGAATCGCCACCCTGCTGTTGTCCTTATCATCATGGATGTCGGTGGATCTCCAGCATATCGCTGCAGTGGAACACTATTGTCACCTACTGTAGTCTTGACCGCCGGACACTGCGCCAGCAACCACCCTGGCCCGTCCTACACAGGTATGAGAGTGTTTACAGAATCAGATGTTCAGAACGGCGACAATAACTATCCCTTCTCCGGTACGAACACCGTAGAAGCTGCTTCATGGGCCGCTCATCCCTTATACGAAACGGGCTCCTTTGTTCTCCACGATGTCGGTGTCGTCATACTTAACGCTCCGATCGTTCTGCCGCAAGGCAAGTACGGCGTGCTCCCCAACCTGAATCAGCTCGACGCGCTAAAGACGCAGCGTGGCAAGCAGGACGTCACGTTCACAGCGGTAGGTTACGGACTTCAGGAGAGCTTTCCGTCTCAGGCAATGTTCCTTGCGGCCAACACCAAAACCCGGTATATGGCAACCCCCAACCTGCTCCAGATCAATGTCCCAGGCTTCACCGGGGACTTCTCCATGTTGCTGTCGAATAACCATTCCACAGGCGGGACGTGCTTCGGCGATTCGGGCGGACCCAATTTCCTCGGCTCGGGCGCTGGTGAGACGAACACTATTGCAGCCGTGACATCCTTCGGTATCAATGGGAACTGCGCGGGCACGGGCGGCGTTTTTCGATTGGACCGTCAGAATGTCTTGAATTTCGTTCAGCCCTACTTGCAGTAGAAACAAATTTCACCTGCCAGTTGAGCGCATTCGCCAACTGGCCGTTGGATCTAAGCTACTTCGCGCTCGACGTTTTGGGGACGTAAGGACCCGTGTCAATCCGGTCGCCGGTCTCGAAGGGGACCGGATTAGGAAACAGCTTCTTTAACTCAACGCTGCGTGGGCCATTGGCGATCTCCTGGTCCAAATCCAGAACCAGGGGATGGTCAAAGTCGCGTTTGTAGTAGAGATGCACCTTGCGATCCGCGAGATCGAAAACCACCGACTCGACGCTGCCAACTTCGTCCCCTTTATACTGGGCGTGAATGCTGATCTCTTTCAGCACCGAGACCGCGCTTGCCACCGAAGCGTCCTTCAATTCAGCCAGCATCCGCCTGCCGCGATTCAGGCGCGAGTTCGGTTTTTCGGTAGAACTCGGCTTGGAAATCAGGGAGTTGGTCATGATCTGCGTGGGTCCGTCGCGTCGGACGACCTTTACCTCGCCATCAGCCCACTCAAGAATTACTGAGTCGCCGCTGGGGTCGGCCAGCAGCAGGTGTATGTGAGCCTGGTGCGGATTTTGCGGCAACGAGTGGGCACGCACCATCGTGATGGCTTGTTTCACAGTTGCGCATTCGGCCACGATCTTCTCCAGGAAATTGTGCTGGAATTCAGGCTTGTCCGGGTCATAGGGTGTTTCTATGTGGGGAACGTTGGCGTGGGTTATCGCCAGCCCCTTCTCGTTCACGCATTTCATTCCCGTGGGAACCCAGCCGGGTACAGTTTCCATGCTGACGCATACACGGCCAAAATATCCGTCCCGGTTCGGGGTCACGTGGAGCAGCATATTGAGCTTGAAGGTGTTGTCGTTGTTATTACCCACCAGGACCTTGCCGTCTTTAACTATGCTGAAGACGCTGCAAGCCGCAAGCGTTCCGGGCACCAGCAGCGCCAACGTCAGAATGGTTTCTATTCCCCGCATGTAAAAGCCCTTTCAATAGATTGGACTCCGAAAATCCGTTATGGTTCCCCGCGTGGGTTACCGTCCCGTCGAGACATGGTCCTTCTCGAGAGTTCTCGACGCAAATGCGTATTCCGGCGAAGCCGATCACGATTCCGGAACAATGCCGATCAGATTCCGGGACCATGGCGATCACCATCGGAGCGAAGCGACGCTGGTTTGTTCATGATCCGTTACTGATCGGCATCAGTCAATCTTTCTGCTTCTGAGCCAGGAGTGGGGTGTGGGGCGAGGTGGCGGCGTTTGCCGCGCTTTTTGCGCATCGATTCCCCTTTCAGTTCCAGACGATGGGCATTGTGCACGAGACGATCGAGGATCGAATCCGCGATCGTCGGATCGCCAATCTGGGCATGCCAGCTCGTCACCGGCAGTTGACTTGTTAGTAGCGTCGAGTGCGCTTGATAGCGCGCGTCGCAGATCTCCAGGAAGTCGCGCCGCTTGGCTTCCGTCATCGGCGCCATCGCCCTTCTTGCGGCAACCTGTCGCCTCCACTTTTTAGTGAAGACCAGATTTGCCGCTGGTCTATCCAGCGCGCTTCGTGAAGATGGCTTTAGAATTCGATTCCGGGGATGACGATCACCATTCCGGAACCGGCCAATTACTGATCGGCATCAACCCGGAACAGCGATCACCATCATCCCGGAATCGTGATCGGCTTGGCCCGGAATACGCACGCAAAGCTGTGCCGCCCTTCACCACGACCGCCGAGGGCAAGGCAAGTCCGCGAATCGATTGAGTATACCGAGACAACTTACACCATTGGGCGTAGCGTATTTGTCGATGCCAAAGGGAAACTGCCGTCCGGAAAATTTTGGCGATTCGTAAACGATACATCCGAGACCCTGTCCTATGTCAACATCGATGAAGCGGACGCGACCCTTCTGGACAAGGTGTTGGATGCGGTCCGCCTCACGGTCCCCTAAACCACCCCTGGCGCAGTCAGTCAACTTAAAACGGGCGCGAAAAGCCCGCGTTTGAGCCCGCGACAGTACTCTCGCGCGATCACGTCCCAGCAAGACGTTTCATTGCTGAAACGAAGGTTTCCCAGGTGGTCGTGAACTTGTGACCAGTGAGCCGAAGCCGATCTAACGCGGCCGGCTGGTGGACGTTTCCTCGCGAATGATCCCCTGCATTGCCGCCAAACGCACCGGCTTAGGCAAGTCGGGAGCGCTGAGCGCGGTGTAGAGTGTCAAAGCTTGATCGCGCTTGCCGTCCGCCAGCAGTCGTTCCGCGCAGACGAGGCACGCATCGGCCACGGCCATCCTCGTCATGCCCTTCGTTTTTGCTAGAGCAGCCTGCAGTTCTCTGACCGACGCCACTCCGCCAATGCTTCCCAACGCCGCCGCGGACGCACGGGCGACATCGGCATCGGCGCCATACATCATCCTGGTAAGCGTCGGGCTCGCCTTCGCATCTCTGCGCTTGCCGATGGAGTTGATAACTCCGATCAATTGAACGCCCTTAAGCTTGGGCAGAGCGGCACGTAGCGCGTCATCGGCGGAAGGATCGTGAATCGGTTCCAGACCGTAACGTGCGTATACGCTCAAATGCTCATCTGCAAGCAGCGCCGACAGCGCGGGCACGGCCTCTTTGGCCCCAAGCTCGCCTACACGCTGGCAAGCTTTTGCCTTCTTGAACTCAGGCGAACTAGAATCTTTGAGAATGCGGATCAGAGCAGCCGCATCCATCGTTTTGATATCGCCTTCCTGAAACTCGGGAGGAGGCGCCGCCGGCTTCGGCTTGGCTGCTTGCGGTGTAGGTACAGGTGTTTTCGTTTGCTGCATGGTGCGTCTCCTTCGCTCAGATCCGCCACGGCTCGCGCAATGCGCGCGACCGCATGTTGTTGGCAATTTCGTCGTTCGTGAACTCGCGCTTGGCTGTATCCCACGTGAGAGTCTTGCCGCGTTGATAAGCAATGAAGGCTGCGTGGCAGGTAACGTGTGAATTTGCCGCCGCGGCTGCGCTGGCGGCCGGCGCCTGACGCGTCTTGATGCAGCGAACCAGCTCTCTCATGTGATTCTCAAGCGCCATACCGGCCGCCTCAGTGGGCCGCAGCAGCGGTCTGATATTGTCCGAGCACTCGATCTTGGTAGCGTCGCCGGTCTCGACCCAGCCCTTGTCGCCTTCGATACGGAAGCTGCACGAGCCGGTTTTCAGGGCTCCGTCCCAGCCGTTATCGCGCATAACCAGCTTCACCCCGTTCGCATAGGTGCAGTTCACCTGGTAGGGGCCGACGTTGGTGCCGACGGGCTCATACGACACGGGCTGCGTGTCATCATACTCAGCGGCCCAGTGGCACAGATCCACAGTGTGCGAGCCCCACTCCAGAATGCCGCCTCCGTGAAAATCGTAGAGGTTGCGCCAGCCGCCGCGGACGTAAGAGGAATGGTAGGGACGCCAGGGTGCGGGGCCAAGCCAGCGATCCCAGTCGAGCACTTGTTTGGCCGGCAGCGGTTCGGCTGCGAGCCAGTCGCGGCTGGGAAGCGGCGGCCAGTTCACCGAAGGCCCGACGTTAGCGTAGAGCGTCTGCAGCTTGCCGAGGGCGCCGGACTTCAGCAGTTCCTTGCAGAGCTGGAAATTGGCGCCGTTGCGGCGCTGGCAGCCAGCCTGGTAGAGGCGGTTGTACCGGCGGAACGCGGCAGCGAGCGCCCAACTCTCCTCTATCGACATGGAGCAAGGCTTCTCGCAATAAACATCTTTCCCGTGCTGCGCCGCAATAATCGACAACGGCGTGTGCCAGCGATCCCCGGTGGCGATGAGTACGGCGTCGATGTCCGGCCGGGCCAGCAGGGCGTACTGATCGTCGTACATCTTACAGCCGCTGTCACCATAGTTCTGGTCGACCGTTCGACTTGATCTGTTCGCGCCGCTCATTGCGCACATCGCAGATTGCGACGAATTGCGCCTCTTTGATTTTGAGAATCTTGCTGAGGTCATGTGCACCGCGAGAGCCGATGCCGATGCCGCCGAAAACGATCTTGTCGCTGGGCGCAACGGCCCCGGCCCGCTGCCCGAGCACAAGGCTGGGCACGATCATCGGCGCGACCGCACTTTTAAGAATCTGACGTCGAGTAGTCATGGCGTAATAAGAATTCTACATCCGAATTGCGGGCTGTGTCACAACATTCCTCATTGACATGGGCTGGCAATCAGCAGTAACGTCGCCTACATGAAGGATCAACCCATGAAAGCCAGTCGTCGTGAATTCACCTCAACCGCCCTTGGTGGGGGCTTGGCCTCCCTGCTGTTATCCTCTTCCAGCGGTACGGCTTCCGCGGCGCCGAATCCACGCTACGCAAAACTCGGCGAGATACTGAAACAACCCGTGCTGAAGAAGCAGCTCTTTTCCGCACCGGTCATCATCGAATCGCTCGAATTGCTTCGACTGAATAATGGTTTCCTGTGCAGGGTACGTTCCCGTGACGGAGCCGAAGGCATATCAGTCGCTCACAGCGGCATGCGCACGCTGTTCCCGATCTTCCTCCAGAACCTGCAGCCTTTCTTCCTTGGAAAGGACGCACGCGAGCTGGACCTGATCCTGGAAAAGGTGTACATCTTCGGCTTCAACTTCCGCTATAACGGAATCACTCTAGGCCTGCCCCTGGCCACCATCGAGTTCGCAATTCTCGACATGCTCGGCCGCATGGCTAAAAAGCCTGTCGGCCAGCTGATCGGAGAAATTCACAATCCCGAAGTTGGCGTGTACGTGGCCACGGAATGGCGCGAGAAGCCTGTAGAAGAATCGATCGAACTCATCAAAAAAGCCGTCGCCGAGTATCCGGAAGCAGACGCGCTCAAGATCAAGGTGGGCGGGCTCATGTACATGACCACGGATATGTATGCCGTCGGCCCTCCCCAAAGGACCGAGCGGATGATTCCGCTCGTGCGCAAGACGTTCGGCGACAAAATGGCACTTTACGCCGACTCGAACAGCTTCTACACTGTGCCGGAAGCCATCCGCGTCGGCAGACTGCTGGAAGAGTATAAATACAAATACTTCGAAGAGCCCGTGATGTTTGACCACATCGAGGAGATCAAACAAGTCGCCGACGCGCTCACGATACCGATCGCCAACGGCGAACAGGATAACAGTTTCTATGGATTTCGCTGGCTTCTCGCGAACGATGGCCTCGACATTGTGCAGCCCGATAACTACTACTTCGGGGGCTTGATTCGGTCGATGAAGGTTGCGCGCATGGCGGCTGCGGTTGGGAAAACCATCGTCCCGCACATGTCCGGCGGCGGGCTGGGATATGTTTACAACATTCAGTTTGTGTCCGCCGTTCCAAACGCCGGTGCCCATCACGAATTCAAAGGGCTGAAAACGCACGTACAGTTTGAATGCAAGACATCCCCCTTAAAGGTAGTTAAGGGGAAGATCAAAGTTCCTACGGGTCCGGGATTCGGGGTTCACTTTGACCCGGAATGGGTCAAGAAGCATCAGGCCGTGAAATTGTGATCAGGCGCGGCCCGCAAACTCCCGGCTCTCCGTTGACACTCTTACCTTTTCACCTTCTTTGATAAAGAGGGGAACGCGGATTTCCAGACCGGTCTCCAGCTTGGCTGGCTTGGTCACGCTGCCGCTCGACGAGTCGCCCCGCACACCGGGTTCTGTGAAGGCAACGTTCAGCTCAACGAACGTCGGCAGCTCCAAGCCGATGGGATTACCGTTGTACTTGAGCAACTCGACTATGGTGCCCGCGATCAGAAAGTCCAGCGCGTTCCCGATCACCTCATCGCGAAGGGTGAGGGTCTCATAGCTATCCTGGTCCAGGAAGTGAGAACCCTCGCCGTCGCTATAAAGATAGGAGGCCGGGACCAACTGGAGATCCGGCTCCTTAAACTTGTCACCCGCCTTGAACGTCTTCTCAAAGACGGCGTTCGTAAGAAGGTTGCGAATCTTAAGCCGCACCAGAGTCTGCCCGCCCCGAGCCGTAGGCGTATTCACCTCCGCCTCCAGGCAGGAGAACGGAATGTTGTCCAGCTCAAACAAAGTCCGCTTCTTGACGTTAATCGCATCAATCAATACAGCCATAAACTTTTCACAATACCCTCTCAAGTATAAGGTGAAGAGCTAACCGGATGAAGTTCCTTGTACTGTTAGAGGTCTATTAGGCTGATTGCGCGGGCATTGTAGTACCGGCTGGAGCATCATCGGGACCGTGTTCTCCGCACTCCAGTCGCCCCACGATGAGTTTGAGGGCCAGTGTCTGCACAGCCACAGTCGCTTCTTTTCTTGTGCGCCGCCGTATGCCGGTCACGCCAGGTAACGCTCGAATGTCAGCAAGCCAGCGGCCGTCCTTCTCCCGGTAATACTCGATAGCCAGTGAAAGCTCCCTATGTCCGGCCGTCTTCGGCGTATCCGCGGGCTGCGCATCACCGTCTGGGATGTGCTGAGCTGGCTTGCCGCAGGCATGACCGAACAACAGATCCTGGAGGACTACTCGGAACTCGAGCCCGATGACTCCGTGCGGTCTGCGAATTTGCCGCCGAATGGGTCGGCGCATCGCTCTGTGAAGTTGCTACTGGTAGAGAACCCTCTCGCGAAAACTCGTCGAATCGTGAAAGTTGCCTGGATTAACCTCCCGGTGCCGAACGGAGCAGGGTGCTTATCGTAGGGCTTGCTCTATGCCTTACAATAAGACTGAAGCCCATGGTGTTGAGATTCAACGAGAGAAGAGCTACCGAGGCTGCGGCACGCTTCCTGAAGCTCCGCGGCAACCGCATGAGCTATCTCAAGCTCATCAAATTGCTCTACTTCCTCGACAGGGAAACACTATGCGCTGGGGCAGGCCAGTTACAACAGACAGATACGTTTCGATGGACAATGGCCCCGTCGTCAGCAGGATTTACGATCTGATCCGGAAGAATCGGCTCCTGGAGCCGATCCAATCTGGCGTCACTATATCTCTGCTCCCCAAGGTTGGGAAGTCGCTCTCATCGCGGAGCCGGAAGCCGCTGAGCTGTCCCGTGCCGAGGAAGCGTTGATCGATGAAATCTTCGCACGACATGGAAAAATGAGCCGGTGGGATCTGGTTCGCCTTTCCCATGATCTTCCGGAATGGCAGGACCCCAACGGAAGCGCCATCCCAATCCAGTACAGCGATATCCTACGGGCCGGGAACAAGACAGATATTGAGATTGCGGCTGTGGAGGCCGAGTTGGAGTCCTCGCAGCGCGGAAGCGATGCTTCAGCCCGCATAGATGGAGTGCGGCGACACATTCCTCATGCCCGCCCCTGGTGGGCCAGTCACGCCGCACCTATGGATCGTCGTAACAGAGCCTGATCTCCAGACCCATCTCTGCGCCATCGTCAGTGTCACCACCTTACGGAACAGCAAGGATCAGACGATCATCCTCCGGCCCGGCGATCATCCGTTTATACGGCACGATTCAACCATCTTCTATG
This sequence comes from Bryobacteraceae bacterium, assembly GCA_963793625.1. GTDB lineage: Bacteria > Acidobacteriota > Terriglobia > Bryobacterales > Bryobacteraceae. Next base: position 623,175 of record CAWCAT010000005.1, read on the forward strand.
GCGACGCAATGATCGTCGATGCCCGGCGTCTCGACGCCGAGATCGCAGCAGGATTGGCATTGAGGCGAGAGACCTGCTCGCAGGCGACCCTGAAGCTTGTGCAGGACGGTGTTCTGGCATCGCCCTTCTCGCGCATGAAAATCGTGCGCTTTTGCCGCGATCAGTGGTCGCGATAGCGATGCTCGACAGCAAGCACAATGAAACGCGCTCGGCATATCATGAGACCGAAGTGGGCGTCGACAAAACATTGCTAAACGAAATCGTTCGCCGCGTGTTGAGCGCTGCGCGCGTCGCACGAGAGAGACGAAGTGCACCGCCGGGTGAAATGACGCCACGCACTCGCTTTGCCGAGTTCGCACAATGAGAGACCCACACGTAGAATGGCTCCAATACGAAATGAAAGCCAATTGGCTTTTTCTGATAATCCACAACCTTTGCAGTGGCAGACTCCAGTGTTCGAGGCAAATCTCAGCAACACCATTTTGCGAGCAGAAATGCGCACGCACTTCACAACAGTAGAGCAAGCCCGACAGCCGTCGAACCGTTTCTACACACTTGGGAGATCGATACCGCCCTCACCTTCGGACAGCGGGAAATGACCTTTGCATTCAAACAGGCACACCAGGTTGAACCGAGATCCGCCGCCGCCAGGCTCGACCGTCACGGGGACGGGAACGGTCACATTTGGTGCATCGGTTTCGGGAACCGGCCAAGTCACAATGAAAGCTTACCCTGCTGTGCCAATAAACTTCAGCGCAGACCCTGATGTCATCTCGCTCTGGACTCGCTTTGAGGGCTTTAAAGAACGGACGTGAGCCGCTTGCGTCGATGGCCTACTTTTGTCTAACCTTACTTGAGAATCGCTATGGGGGCAGAACGGCCGCGAGTAAAGCGCTCGTAGTTGACGAGGCCGTGCTGGGTAAGCTCGGCAATCTGAGTACGAATCGGGGAGACGTCTCAACCGCCCGCAAAATCACGGGAGATCTAACTCCCTTCGGTGCCGCGGACACCCAATGGCTGGAAGCCGCCATTCGCGCCTTGATACGTCGGGTTCGGGGAGATCGCCTCCGGCCACTCACCGCTAAAGCTCACGATGAAGCAGTTGCCACAACTCTGAGGCCGCATAAATTCACTCGCTCGCAGGGGTTGGTGCCTGTGGGCGAGTTAGGATCTGATCGTTGCCCACTCGGAAGCGATGCTAGGTCTCTGATGTGCTCGCGCGTCGTTTGTGCTGCACGGCAGATGCGGGCGTGCGGTCGAACTATAAAAACCATTTCTTGCGTACTCGGACTCTCAAAACCTCAGATACTGGATTTCTACAGACATGCTCCCTTTGAATTGTTCAGTGTGAGATAGTATTTCAATGCCGCTTAAAGATAAAGATGTCCTAAAAACGTGTCCGGGTTGTGGAGACGCAAGAAAAGATGACGTCAAAATCGCTGGACTGAAGAGGGGAAAGCGCGAGAGTTCAGCGAATTGAACTGAAGAACTGCTGGCAAACTGGCTTAAAGAAACCCTAAACACAGTGCTAATTTATAACTTTTTGCCCCTGTGCACCACAATTGCGAGCGCGTTTGTTCGGCTTGTTAGGGTTATGGGCCATGTGGCGAGCAGGACGTCGGTTAAGAGTCGTTCTTCGGATTGTACGGCCTCATAGGTTACCCGCTGCTGCTGCTTAGCGTGGCTGGAATTGAAGATAAGCATCTGCGGCTGTGGACAATGATTCCTCTGCTTCTCGGTCTCGGCGTTTTGGTTGTTTGGCGGCTTCATTATAAACATGAATCTGAGAACCCCCGTCGCCTACTGGACCATTCTCCACTCGCCATTTACACCGTCCGATGGTAGGACTAGCCCAGGGAGTTCATCTTTGGGACGGTGCTCTGGCTCTATGGTGCAGTAACGCCGCCCACTAACAAAGCACTTGAATTCTTCCTGATAGCTCCGTGTTGTTTCTATTCTCTCTAGTCGGTGGAGCGTATCGCATCGTTACCCGGAGAAACCTGGGGCTAACGAGCTTCCGGAAGGGCTTCCACGAACTGAAATACGCCGTTTCCCGCCTGTCCGGCACCTTACTCAGACCTGCGGAATCAGCCATTTGAACAATCCGCCCCTCCCAAAGGAACCACTCTCCGGGACGAAGGCCTATCGGCTTTATCATCCCTCGTTGTGCCGCTCCCGTAGGGCGGCATGGGTGATCCTCCTTCGAAAACCTCTGATTATTTCCCCTTGTGTTTGCAATCAATTGCGCGTTCAGCGCATTTGCATGGGCGCCCTCTTTTTCGTGTCGGCTGTACCGCTTCGGGCGGGCTCTCGCGTGGCCTGAGAACAACCTGCCAACCCAGTCGTTCGAGTCTGGCAGTAAGTTTGCGCTGAGTCCGCTCCGGGTTTAGTCGGTCGAAGTAATCGCCGCCGCGCTCCTGATACTCGGTGCCATCCCGCAGGATGTGGAAGGCGATGATCAGGATCTCATGTGCCGTTGCCACGATCGCTTTCTTCGCCCCACAGTGGGAAGCACGCCGCCAGAAGTGCGCCGTCAGATAGCAGTTCTTTTTGTGGGAAACGGCCCAGGCGGATTGGCAGAGCGCTCGCCGCAGTGGGCCGTTGCCATGGCGGGTGCGGTTGCTTTTGCGCTTGCCCGCGCTCTCGAAATTTCCGGGGGCTAGGCCCGCCCAACTGGCAGCGTGAGCGGCGTCTGGAAACACGCTCATGTCGTCGCCCAACTCGGCCAGCAGCGTCCAGGCCGTCACCCAGTCCACTCCCGGAATTGTGTTCAGCCGCTCTAGTTGCTTTTGATACGGCGCTGTGCCGCTTCACGATCTCGGCTTCGATTCGGCTGATCTTAACCTCAATCCGCTCGAGGTCGTCCATCAGTTCATGAAGTAGATAGCGATGGTGCTCATTCACATCGCCGCGCAGCACCAGGCGCAATTCCTCGCGCTTGTTGCGGAGCAAAGAGAGGCTTTGTCGGCCAGCCACTCCGGTCGCTGCTCGCCCGCAATCAGGGCTCGGATGATCCGGCGTCCGGTCACTCCGAGAATGTCGCTGGCGACAGAGCCGAGCTTGATGTTGGCGTCCTCCAGAACCTTCGCAATGCGGTTGTGCACGCGGTTGAACTCGCCGGTCAGTTTGACCCGGTAGCGCGTCAGGTCGCGCAGTTCCTGGATGGGCCGCGCTGGCACGAAGCTCGCTTGAAGCAGTCCGTGGGCCAGCAGATCGGCGATCCACTCGGAGTCCTTCTGATCGGTCTTGCGGCCGGGGATATTGTGCATGTGGTAGGGATTGGCCAACAGCATCGGGAAGTGGCCTTCGAGCACATGCCAGACCGGCTTCCAGTAAACGCCCGTGGATTCCATCGCGACGTGCTCTACTTTATTGGCGTACAGCCAGAGCTTCAGCTGCTGAAGCTCCTTCCAGTACGTTCGAAATTCTTTCTTGCGGATCTGGCGCTGGCCCTTGTTGTCAAACACCAGCACGCAAGCCGTGATCTCATCTTTGTGCACATCCAAACCGCAGCAGCGGGAGTAAACTACTTGCATGGAGCCTCCTATGCCGCCGACGAGGGACGCTGAAAAAGAAAGACTGACTATCCTTCTCGGGCTCTCCGCCTGACGGCGGAGGCTCCAATCCGTTGTTCCATCAGAAACGTCCCGGGCCACATTCAACAACGGGTTCAAAGACGCCAAATGCGCAGTCGGCCTCTGTTCGCCAGCGGCACTACCAGATTGCACCCGCTCGCGCCCGTTTTCATCCCTCGTTGTGCCGTCCCGCAGGGGCGGCATGGGGCATCCTTAGAAAAAGCCGATTTATTCCGACCCACGGAATCAGCAACTTCCACGTTTCCCCTGAGTTCTGTAAACCAGCGGGTGCTGGACCTACGAATCGGCTTTTTCATCCCTCGTTGTGCCGCTCCCGTAGGGCGGCATGGGCATCCTTTCTTCGAAAAAGCCGATTTATTAACCACGGAATCAGCAACTTACGTTTGCCCCTCGTCTGTAAACCAGCGGGTGCTGGATACGATCGGCTTTTTCATCCCTGTGTTGTGCCGCTCCCGTAGGGCGGCATGGGGCATCTTCCTTCGAAAAAGCCGATTTATTAGACCCACGGAATCAGCAACTTCCACGTTTGCCCCTCGTCTGTAAACCAGCGGGTGCTGGACCTACGAATCGGCTTTTTATCCCTCGTTGTGCCGCTCCCGAGGGGCGGCATGGGAGCATTGCCACTCGATCCAAATATATTTCACCCACCCCAACAACAACTTACCCGCCGCCCACCCCTAAAACCCCACCACCGCCGATGCTAAACTCCACACCAGGAGAGGCCGGATACCATCCGGTCACCCTGTGCCGTAGCAACCAGCGACTAACTCGCCAGGCACACATCAAAAACAACGGAACGAACCCAACCGTCGCCCAGGTCACGACAACCATGCAGCCAATTACTGCCCATCACGTCGCTCGGCCAACGGGAGAATCCGCATACCGAAAAATTGCAAAACGAACCCAACTCCCCCTGTGTTTGCAACAACTCGCTTGCCCCACGCCACCCACCGTGCTAACGTTGCAGCAACCCACTCAAAAGGAATTCTTATGAAATTCGTAGCACTTTTATTACTAATCACCAGCGCTGGCCTGGCCCAGTCCGCAGGCCGCAAAGAGATCTCCGTGCCCGTGCTGCGGGACAAGATCCAGGGCGGTTGGGCCGGTCAGATGATCGGCGTCAGCTACGGTGCGCCCACCGAGTTCCGTTACAAGGAACGCATCAACGAGGACGACCATCAAGTGGACTCCCGAGCGCGTCAGTAACTCGCTCGATCAGGACGACCTCTATGTCGACATGACCTTCGCCAAGGTCCTCGACGACAAAGGCCTCGACGCCACCACCGATGATTTCGGCGCCATGTTCCGCGAAGCCAAGTACAGGCTCTGGCACGCCAACCTCGCCGCTCGTCGGGCCCTCAAGCGCGGCGTCCCCGCATCCAAATCCGGCACGCCCGAATACAACGTGCACGCCAACGACATCGACTTCCAGATCGAAGCCGATTTCATCGGCCTCATGGCCCCCGGCCTGCCCCAGTCCGCCAACACCATCTGTTACTCGCGCCGGCCGCGTCATGAATTACGGCGACGGCATCTACGGTGGCATGTTCGTCTCCGGCATGTACGCCGCCGCCTATTTCGAATCCGATCCGCGCAAGATCGTCGAAGCCGGCCTCGCCGTGCATCCCTGCCAAAAGCCCGTACGCTCTGCTGATCAGCCGACGTGCTCGCCTGGTCCAAACAGCACCCCGCGGATTGGAAGCAGGTCTGGAAGCAGATCGAACAGAAGTGGAACAAGCGCGAACCTTGCCCCGAAGGCGCGTTCAAGCCCTTTAACATCGACGCCAAACTCAACGGCGCTTACATCGTGCTCGGGCCTGCTCTACGGCGAACGCGACATGGGCAAGACCATCGAAATCTCCACGCGCGCCGGACAGGATTCCGACTGCAACCCCGCCAGCGCCGCCGGCATCCTCGGCGTCATGCTCGGCTACAAGGCCATCCCGGACGCCTGGAAGGGCGGCATCCCCGCCATCGCCGACAAGAAGTTCAACTACACCGATTTCACTTTTCAGACCATTTGTCAGAGCACGGAAAAGCAGGCCCTCGCGCTCGTGCGCAGAACCGGCGGCAGTGTTAACGGCGACAAGGTCGTTGTCAACACGCAGGCGCCCAAGCCTGCAAGCTGGAAGTCTGGGACGATTACGGTTCGCCCGTCGAACGCGTCGCCGCCGCCGATCCGCGCTGGCAATGGAAGGGTAACTGGAAGGCGGGCAAGACCACCCGCACCGCAAGTGACAAGGGTGCCGAGGCATCTATCGAATTCCAGGGAACCGGAGCCATCGTCGTCGGTCCTTACCTCACCACCGGCGGCAAGGCCGACATCTATCTCGATGGCAAACTCGTCAAGACTGTCGATGTCTATCCCGACGAGAACCACAACAAAGGCGGCGAGTCCGTCTATCATGTGTTTCGCCTGAAGAACGCGAAGCACACCATCCGCCTCGCAGTGCGCGGCGAGACCTACCCTGGCTCCAAGGGAACCGAGATCGGTATCGACGATCTCGTGATCTTCCGTTAAAGCGCCAGCCGAATGTCGAAATCGATTCTGATACACGGAGCGAGCCAGTTGCTCACGCTCCGTGGTCCGAGTGGCCCCCGGCGCGGCTCGGCCATGCGCGAGCTCGGCATCATCCGGGAAGGCTGTGTACTGATTACCGATGGCTTGATTGCCGAAGTCGGCACCGCTCAACGCATCCTCAATCTGGGCGCCGCGCGAGGAGCCGAAGTCATTGACGCCACGGGTTGTGTTGTCATGCCCGGCTTCGTGGACAGCCACACGCATCTGCTCAACGGGCCGCCGCGTCTGCTTGATTTCGAGATGCAAATAGCCGGGGCTTCACGGGAGCAGATTTCGGAAGCGGGCGGCGGTCCGCGTGCCAGCGGTCGTAACGTCAAAGCCACGCCAGGTCCGCGCCTTCAACACCGCGCGCGCCGCATTCTGGAAGGCTGCGCGCGTCACGGCACGACTACGCTTGAAGCGAAGTCCGGCTACGGTCTGGATAGCAGCGGAGAGGCCAAGACCCTGCGTGCGCTCGCGGTGGTGAATGGCGACCCTATCGATGTCATCCCCACCTTCCTCAGCGCGCGCAACACCTCGCCGGAAGAAACCGTAACGCCGGAAGAGTACATGGATTGGCTCGCCACCACGCTCTTCCCCAAACTCAAAGCCAAGAAGCTGGCGCGCTTTGCCGATATCGATTGCGAACTCGGCGGACTCACTGATGGGCAGGCGCGGCGCTACGCAACCACGGCAGCCGCCTTTGGGATGGACCTAAAAGTACACGCGGATCGTCTTTCGCGCACAGGCATGGTCAAGTTTGCTGTCGAATCCAATGCCATTAGCGTCGATCATCTGGAGATGGCAGGGGACGAGGAGGCGCGCCTGCTTGCCGCATCCAATGCCGTGGCCACGTTGTTGCCCGGCTCCACATTTCACAGCGGAGCGCACGATTACGCGCCCGCGCGCACGCTCATTGACGCCGGCGCGGCCGTGGCGCTGGCCACGAACTACAACCCGGATACGAGCCCCACATTCAGCATGCCGATGATGCTCGCGCTGGCCTGCCGTTTCATGCACATGAGCCCGGCGGAGGCCGTCAGCGCCGCCACTATCAACGGCGCCCATGCCCTCAAACTGGCGCATCGCATAGGCTCGATCGAATACGGCAAGCAGGCGGACATTCTCATCATGGATATGCCTGATTATCGCGAAATTCCCTATCTTTTCGGGATCAATCCGGTCCGAATCACCATCAAAAATGGCAAAGTCATCTGGCGAAGACCATCGGTGCTTTACGATGAATAAAGTGACCAGGCAAATCATTGAATGCGTTCCCAACTTTTCGGAAGGCCGTGATGCGGCCAAACTTGACGCCATCGCACAGGCGATCCTTGCAGTGCGCGGCGTCACGGTTCTCGATCGTCATCTGGATGCCGATCATAACCGTTCCGTCATCACGATGGCCGGCGCGCCCGATGCAGTTGCCGAAGCCGCAATTCACGCCGTCGGCAAGGCAGCCGAACTCATCGATCTCACCGCGCAGACCGGCGTGCATCCCCGCATCGGAGCAGCCGACGTCGTGCCCTTCGTGCCCGTAGAAGGCATCACGCTCGAAGAGTGCGCGCGTATCGCCGAGCACGTTGGCGAGCAGATCTGGCAGAGGTTCGGCGTGCCCGTCTATCTGTATCAGGCGGCAGCGCGCCACCCGCGCAATCTGGACCTGGAGAACATCCGACGCGGCCAGTTCGAAGGCTTGAGTGTCGCCGTGCAGATCGATCCCGAGCGTCGGCCCGATTTCGGCGAAGCGATGCTACATCCCACAGCCGGAGCCACCGTCGTCGGCGCGCGCAAGTTTCTGATTGCTTACAACATCAATCTGAATACCGCGGATGTCGAGGTTGCGAAACGCATCGCCCGCCAGATTCGCTTCTCGTCGGGCGGCCTGCCGTTCGTGAAGGCGCTCGGCGTGATGTTGAAGTCGCGCAACCTGGCGCAGGTCACGATGAACTTGACGGATTTCGAAGTGACACCGATCCATGTCGTCTTCGAGGCTGTCAGCAAGGCCGCCGCGGAATTCGGCGTAGGTGTTGTGGGCAGTGAATTCATCGGCCTGGTTCCGGCCAGCGCGCTCGAAATGGCCGCGGCGCATTACCTGAAAATTGAGGGCTTCCAGCGCAGCATGATCCTGGAAAACCGCCTCACGGTAGAATAAAGACAGTGCTGGTCTCAATCGAACCGAAAGTGGAACGTCCCAAGTGGCTGCGTGCGCCTGCGCCCGTTGGCGAGAACTACCGCGAGTTGAAGTCGCTGATTGACCGACTGAAGCTGCACACGGTTTGCGAAAGCGCCGCGTGCCCGAACGTCGGGGAATGCTGGAATCGACGCACCGCGACATTCATGATTCTGGGCAACGTCTGTACGCGCCGCTGCGGTTTCTGCGCCGTGCAGAAAGGCGCTCCGCTCGAAGTCGATTTCGATGAGCCGCGCCGTGTCGCCGAGGCCGTCGAAGCGATGGGCCTGAGCTACGCCGTGGTCACCAGCGTAAACCGCGATGACCGCAAAGACGGCGGTGCGGAGTTGTTCAAGCAGACCATTCTCGCGATTCGCGAGCGTGTGCCGGGCTGCAAGGTGGAAGTGCTCGTACCGGATTTCCAGGGCAAACACGAAGCCATGGACATCGTTATGGAAGCGTCGCCCGATGTGTTGAACCACAACACGGAGACGGTGCCGCGGCTGTATCGGCAGGTTCGTCTGGGGGCGCGCTATGAACGCTCGCTCGATATGCTCGCGTATGCGAAGCAGACCCAGCCGAGCATTCCGACTAAGTCAGGATTGATGCTCGGCATCGGCGAGAATCAGGATGAGGTGCTCGGCGTCATGCGCGACCTGCGTGCGCACAATGTCGACATTCTGACGCTCGGGCAGTATCTGCGTCCGTCACCGAAGCATTTGCCGATCATCCGCTATGTCACGGTGGAAGAGTTCGCCGAGTACAAGCGCGCTGGCATGGAGATGGGCTTCACACATGTGGAGTCGGGTCCACTGGTGCGCAGTTCGTATCACGCGGCAGAGGCGCTTTAAACACGAACCATTCGGCCGCTGCGAAGTTCGCAATTGAACACACTGCAATCGTGACGGAGTTCGCCAGCATGTAGTTCTGGTGAAGTACGCCGACAAACAGCTTCATGAGTGCGAGATTGCCGGCGATCGAGATCAGGCCATTGCCGATATGGAAGCGCAGCAGACGCGCGGGCATGCCTGTGCCGGAACGGTCCTTCCAGGTGTAGCGTTCGTGCCAGACGAAGTTATGCAGTACCGCGAGTTCCACGGCGAGCGCAGTCGCCATCAGGTAATGAATGTGCAGGACGCTTACGAACAGCGACAGCGCGGCCAGTTGCACAACTATGCCGATCGCACCTACGAAGTTGAACTTGAGCCAGCGGCCAAACATCAGGGTAGTCGCTCGTCGTTGTACAGATAGCGTGTGTGTTTGATGGCTGAGGTAATCAGCATCAGCGCCAGCCCGATGATGCCGCACAATCCGCCTACATCGAACAGCAGGTAATGTTCGTCGAAGATCCGCACAACGGGCACGAAGAAAAGCGCGACGTTGCCGATCATCAGTAACACGCGCAACTCGGTCGGACTGAACTTCCAGAACGAAAGATGGAAGGTGCCGATCGTGTAAGTGGTCAGATACACTTCCATCGAAAGCATGAAGTACGCGATGATCAGGCCGACTGCGATTGTGCCGCTCATGTAGCCGGACAGGCCGAGACCGCCCAGCAGGAAGAACGTGCCGAACATATCGCTCACGTGATCGACATAGAAGCCGTAGCGCGGGCGCTGGCGGTTGCGAAAGCGCGCCAGTGTGCCGTCCAGGCTGTCGCCGAACCAGTTAATCGCGAGACAGGCGATTACAACCAGCAGGAAGAGTTTGTTGTAACGCGCTGCCCAGTAAGACGCGCCGGCCGCTAACAGGGCTGCGAGTCCGAGGACAGTGAGATGGTCGGAATTGACCCAGGCGGGCATTCTGGCCGCGAGCCATAGCAGGGTTCGTTTTTCGAGCGGAGCCAGAAAACTGAGCTGCGCGCGTGCCGCATCGCTAAACTGCTTCGTATCGGGCATAGCCACAGCATATGACGCTTCGATAGACTATGTAGTTCCATAGGGAAACTAATTCGATGGATATTCCACGAAAAGACGCGGGCCGCCGGAAGACAATCCGCCGCATTATCATCGGCGCCAGCCTGGTCGCGATTGTTCCGCTGATCACCTGGGGGCTCGCGCGGATGCAGCCGGCGGCGCTGACCGTCAACCGCGCAACGGTATTGATCGATACTGTTAAACGCGGCGAGATGCTGCGGGAAGTGCATGGGCTCGGTGCGCTTGTTCCGGAAGAGATCCTGTGGGTGCCTTCGACATCTGAAGGGCGTGTAAGCAAGATTCTGGTGCGCGCCGGCGCCGTGGTCAAGAAGACCACGCTGCTTATGGTTTTGACTAATCCGCAGCTTGAAAACGACGCGCTCGACGTGCTCTACCAACTGAAGGCAACCGAGGCCGGCATGACGGATTTGAAAGTGAAGTTGCAAAGCGCCAAGCTGCAGCAGCAGGCCATCACCGCGCAACTGAAATCCGACTACTCGCTCGCACAGATCGAAGCCGAGAAGCAGGATTCGCTGGTGAAACTCGGGCTGTCCGCCGAGATCAATTCGAGGATCAGCCGCACCAAAGCCGAGGAACTGTCCAATCGTTATTCGATTGAACAGCAGCGCCTGACAATTAACGACGAATCGGTCCGAGCGCAATTGGCGGCGCAAACCGTGCAGGTGGACAAGTTGCGTGCGTTGTACAAGCTGCGCCAGAGTCAGGTGGAAGCTTTAAAGGTAAGGTCCGGTGCCACGGGGATCCTGCAGCAGGTTCCTGTCGAAGTGGGCCAGCATTTGGCCGCCGGAACCATCCTCGCCAAAGTCGCGCAGCCATCGCGCCTGAAGGCGGAACTCAAGATTCCGGAGACGCAAGCCAAGGACATCACGCTTGGGCAACCGGCTTCCATCGATACGCATAACGGAGTGATTCAGGGTCGCGTGATTCGTATCGACCCGGCGGCCGTCGCGGGTACCGTGACAGTGGATATTCATCTTGACGGTAAGCTGCCCGCAGGTGCGCGTCCGGATCTAAGCGTGGATGGCACTATCGAACTGGAACGTTTGCGCGATGTGCTCTTTGTCGGGCACCCTGTTTTCGGGCAGCCGAACAGTGTCGTGGCATTGTTCAAAGTCGATGCGCAAACCAAGTCCGCGAGCAAGGTGCAGGTTAGGCTCGGTCGCAAATCGGTGAACGTGATCGAAGTGGTCGATGGCCTGAAGTTGGGCGATCAGGTGATCGTATCGGACATGACCCAGCACGGCGCGCTGACGCGGATCAACTTGAATTGAGCGTGGGAGAAGACATGATTTCGTTGAAGGACGTCGCGAAGGTTTTTGTAACCGATGAACTGGAAACGCACGCGCTCGCCGGCATTCAACTGGAGATCCAGAAAGGCGAGTACCTGGCGATCGGGGGTCCATCGGGTTGCGGCAAATCCACGCTGCTGTCGATACTTGGTTTGCTCGATTCACCCACCAGCGGCACCTACACTCTGAACGGCCGGGCTGTACACGGATTGAATCTTTCGGAACGCGCTCGCATCCGGAATCGCGAGATCGGCTTTATTTTTCAGGCCTTCAATCTGATTGGCGATCTTACTGTTGCGGAGAATGTTGAACTGCCGCTGACCTATCGCTCGATGAATCCGCAAGAGCGCAAGCTGCGCGTACAGCAGGCTCTGGATCGCGTCAGCATGTCGCATCGCATGAAGCACTATCCGGCACAGCTCTCGGGCGGTCAGCAGCAGCGTGTCGCGGTGGCGCGCGCGCTGGCCGGCGATCCCGCAATTTTGCTCGCGGATGAACCGACCGGCAACCTCGATTCTGCGAACGGCGAAGCCGTGATGGATCTGCTGCGAGATCTTCACAGCGGAGGTTGCACCATTTGCATGGTGACGCACGATCCGCGCTACGCCGACTACGCAGACCGGACCATCAACATGTTTGACGGACGCGTGGTTGAAGTAAAGGTCCGCAGCTCGCGCTAGTCATTGCATGAAGGCTTTACTCGTTCGCCTGGCACTTGTAGTCGTTCTGTTCTTCGCGGTCGAGGCACTTGTCTTTCACACCAGCATTTACTCTTCGGTGCTGGAGCCCAGTTCCACAGCGGGCCGGCTACAAACCGCCGTGTGGAACGAGCAACAGCGCGAAGTCCTCAACGGTAATCAGGTGGTCGCAGTGGGCGACTCGCGGATGGGGCTGCGCGCCCGTATTTCGAACCAGTTGAGTGCCGAGACCGGCTACACCTTTGCCACGATCTCGGTGCCAGGGACGTCGCCACGCTGCTGGTATTACATGCTGCGCGAAGTCGATCCGAACAAAGAGCGCTATGCGGCGGTCATCATTCCAGTCAACAGGTTCGACGATGAGGAATGGGAGGACGTAACGAACCGGCTGGTTGACGTCAATTACCTCGCCCCATTGCTACGCTTCTCCGATGTGCTCGAATTCAGCGGCTCCTTCGGAAACTTGTCGAGCCGTCTGGAGGCCTTTCGCGGCAGTCTGCTGAAAGGCTGGACCTACAGACGCGATTTTCAGGATCTGCTGGTAAACCACAAATGGCGCATGAAACTAGTCCGGAGCAATCGCCAGGATTCTGCGCAGGCGCTCTACAATTTCGAATGGGGCACGCGCGATCTCAAGGGCTTGAGTGTTGATTGGAACACGCGGCGCATCCACTTCCCGGAAGCATCGACGGATGCGGAACGACGTGTTCTGGAAGACGTGCTGCTGCGCGACAAAGCTGCGCCTACCGGAAAATTGGCGGCTTACAGGCGCGAGTGGTTCGGACGAATCGTCCAGAATTACCAAGGCTCGCGAACTCGTGTGATCTTCATGCGGTTGCCGCGCGGACCTGTCGTTCGTCCTGACTATGCCGAAGACCCGCGCAGCGTCATCGTTGAGCTGGCCGCGCATCCGAACGTGATAGTGGCAAGCGAACACCTCTTCGATGAGCTGGAGTTGCCCGAGTTCTTCGGCGATCCAATTCACCTGAATGGTCCGGGCAGTGAACGCTTCTCGCAAATCCTCGCCAAAGACGTCGGCCGAATGCTGGGAGCGCGCTGATGCTGTTCAACACCACACAGTTCTTTTTGTTCCTCGCGATCGTGCTGGTGCTGTTCTACACGGCCCCGCGTTCGTGGCGCAAGCTGATCCTGTTGGTCGCCAGCTACTTCTTCTACATGAGCTGGAATCCGAAGTTCATCTTGCTGCTGCTCGCGTTGACTGTCATCGATTACACGGCTGCGCTCTGGATAACGCGCGTTGAGCCGGGCCGCAAGAAGAAACTGTTGCTGATACTGAGTCTTTCGGCCAATCTCGGCTTCCTCGGGTTTTTCAAGTACTTCAATTTTCTGACCGACAATCTGGTGCAGCTGGCTGGGCTGCCCGCACACTCGTACTGGTTCGATATTGTTCTGCCGCTCGGGATCAGCTTCCATACTTTCCAGAGCATCTCCTATGTCGTGGACGTGTATCGCGGCGAACAGAAAGCAATCTCGAATCCGATCGACTATGCATTGTTCATCGCGTTCTTCCCGCAACTAGTCGCAGGCCCAATCGTCCGGGCTCGGGAGTTCTTCGCCGATCTGTACAACTGGCGGGCGCCCATGCGTGACGAGCAACTGCGCGGTGCGCTGCTGGTGATGCTCGGCCTCACCAAGAAGATGGTCTTTGCGGATCAGTGCGCGCTGATTGCCGATGCCTACTTCAGCAAAATCGGAACCGGCCCCGGCGTACTGACTGCATGGAGCGGCGTGCTGGCGTTCGGCCTGCAAATCTACTTCGATTTTTCGGGTTACACCGATATGGCTATCGGCATGGCGCAATTGCTGGGTTTCCACTTCCCGCTCAATTTTCGAAGGCCTTACCTTGCGAGCAGCATCACAGACTTCTGGCGCCGTTGGCACATCTCGCTATCGTTGTGGCTGCGAGATTATTTGTATGTTCCGCTGGGCGGCAACCGCGGCGGCAAGCTCAGGACCTATCGGAACCTGATGCTGACCATGCTGCTGGGCGGCTTGTGGCACGGCGCAAGTTGGAACTTCGTGATCTGGGGTGGGTATCACGGCTCCTTGCTTTGCGTGGAGCGTGCGGCACGAACTGACAAAAAGTGGTCGCCTTGGATCTATCCGCTGCAGGCCGCCGGAACCTTTGTGCTGGTGTCGATCGGGTGGATCTTCTTCCGGGCGGCGACGCTGAGCGATAGCATCACTGTGATTGGTCAATTATTCAGCGGGCCTCCCGGAAAGCTGTTGTTTTTCCGGTGGCAGATCTGGTGCCTGCTCGCTGTGCTCGCGATGGCGCTAATGGAAGAAAGGCTGGGCTGGTTCGAACGTCTGCTGGCAGCCCCTGCCTGGGTCTATGCGGCGGCGATGGTGCTGATGCTGTTCAGCCTGGAACTGATCGGGGTTACTGACGTCTCGATCCCGTTCGTATATTTCCAGTTTTGAATTACTTGGATTCCAGCAGGAACGTCGGTGCGATGCCGGAGATCATGGTGAAGCCTACGGGCGATGCGGCCTGTAGCCAGCTTGAGCAGCCCTGAACCTTGCCGAGGTAAGCGTGCGGATGTACGTCGACGCTCATTTCGCGGAATTCGAGTCCGGTGTAACCGGCAACGGGGAAGGGTGCTGTGACCTGAGCCACCTTTGCTTGCACAACATACGGAGTTCGCATGGCTGTGCGCAGTGCGCGTTCCCAACCGGCGTCGTCAGTTTCCCAACCGCTGTAGGAGTGGTGTTCTCCCGTGCTGTTGTTGGGCTTCAAGACCAGCGATTCGCGGTTTTGCAGAATGTATTCGGGCAGGTCCACGATTTCCGTGCCGACACGCGCCTTACGGTTCGCGACTACGCGGGTCCAGGGAATGAACTCGCGAATCGCCTTGCGTTCGGCGAGCGGGAAGCCGGCGGTAATCGTATCGTCGGTGAGCAGATCGAAGATCGCCTTCTTCTGAGCCAGTTCGGATCGGAAGCTGTTCACCATGCAAACCGCGCGATCCTGATAAGCGCGCACGAGCGGGTGCGTCAAATCGAAGCGGACCAGGAATTCTTCTACCTGCAGGCGGCGGTAGATCAGGTCGATCCGGAAATCTCCCTTGCTCAGTACGCGATTGCGGTATTCCAACTGATCCGGCACGACGACTTCCGTCTGGTAGCCTTCGCGCAGGAAGAATTCCTTCAGCAACGCAAGCTCGCCCGAATCGGCAGTCTGAAACTGCTGCCTGAACTCGAGGATCGCGATGCGCGGTTTCTGCTTGCCGCCGAATTCCTTCCAGGCTTTCAGCATGGCGCTAAGCAAATACTTGATGCCGCCCATCTT
The DNA here is from genome assembly GCA_963793625.1 of Bryobacteraceae bacterium. Classification (GTDB taxonomy): domain Bacteria; phylum Acidobacteriota; class Terriglobia; order Bryobacterales; family Bryobacteraceae. The sequence goes on from CAWCAT010000005.1 coordinate 638,741, forward strand.
GGTCAGCGCGTACTTCTTGCGGAAATCCTTGACCGGCGGACATTCGTAGAAGAGTTCACTGAGAGCTTCGCCATACGCCACCCCGCTAGGAGCATCCGCATTGTAGCCCACGAAATGGAGCGAGCCGTTATGTAAGTGCGTATCGAGCAGGGACGTTACAGCGAGTGATGAGTAACCCGGATCCACAGCCGCAAGCATCTTCTCGGCCGGCAACAACTCCATGCGTGTCATCAGCGTGGGGTTGGCCAGTGCCATCTGTTTGATGCGATCAATCGCGCTGAACAGACACTCCGCAGCCTTAGACAGATTGGTGTACTGCCGCCGCGATATGAAATGCGGCCTCAGAACTGGACACACAGGCCGACCACCCGCGATGAGCCGCTTCTGTTGCATGCGCTCTCGCAGCGCGTCGATCCAGGCCAGGTCTTTATACGGCTCGGATTCCAGGATTTTGTGATAGCGGGCTATCGCCTCGCCCAACTGCGTCATTGCCTTGAACGATCTCTGCCAACAAGTATCGCACAGGGACCTTTGCAAAGTGAACTCCACTATAGTACTAAATGTGTAATAACTGTTTTGTTTTGAATTGTTTACACAATGCAAATTTTGTAAACACAATGTAACGAGCCATCACCCGTCCAGATGCGGGACAATGAAATTGAGGAAAAACCGATCTATGAAGAAGTGCGTTTTGCTGGGCATAACCCTGCTCGCAAGCATGCCGTTGCTCGCCGATGAAGGAATCTGGTTGTTCAACCAGGTGCCAACCGATCAGATCCAGAAGAATCACAAATTTGCGCTTACCAGCGGATTCCTGGACCACTTGCGCCTTTCTTCAGTGCGCTTCAACAACGGAGGTTCCGGGTCATTCATTTCCGGGCAGGGGCTTTTGTTTACCAACCACCACGTGGGTGCGGATTGCATTCAAAAACTCAGCTCAAAGGAACATGACTACTACGGCAATGGTTTTCACGCGCGTACGCAAGCGGACGAAAAGGCCTGCCCGGATCTCGAGGTTAATGTACTCCTGAAGATCGAGGACGTGACCCCGAAGGTGCAGGCAGCCGTAAAGGAATCGACCCCGCCTGCTGAAGCGAACCAGTTGCGCAATGCGGCGATGTCGTCGATTGAGAAGAGTTGCGCGGCTGCGACCGGTAATCGCTGCGATGTGGTGACGCTGTACGCAGGTGGGCAATACCACTTGTATCAGTACAAGAAATATACCGACGTACGGCTGGTGTTCGCGCCTGAATCGAACATTGCGTCGTTCGGTGGCGATCCGGACAACTTCACATATCCGCGCTACTGCCTGGACTTCGCCATGTTCCGCGCATACGAAAAAGGCGTGCCCGCGAAAGTTACGAATTACCTGCGCTGGAGTAAGCAGGGCGTGCAGGACGGGGAATTGACGTTTGTAGCCGGGCATCCCGGAACAACCGGCCGTCTTGCGACATATTCGGAACTGGAGTTCAGTCGCGATACATCCTACCCGATGATTCAGGATCGCCTGAAGTCCCTGATCACGTCGTTACAGGCCTATAGCGCGACCAACTCGGAGAATGCGCGGGCCGCACGGGCGAATTTGCATTCGCAGCAGAACAGTTTCAAGGCATATACCGGATTTTTGCGCGGCCTGCGCGATCCGGAGTTGATGGCCCAGAAAAAACGCGAAGAACAGAAGTTGCAGGCGGCCGTGAAGCAAGACGCGAAATTGTCGAAGCAGTACGGCAGTGTGTGGTCTGACGTGGCCACTTCCTACAAACAGTTTGAGGGCTACTACAAGCAGTATTGGCTGCTGGAACGCGGCGCGACGCGCGGGTCCGAGTTGATGGAGATCGCGCGTAACGTCGTGCGCTACGCCGAGGAGAAAACCAAGCCGAATGAGAAGCGCTATCGCGAATTCCGCGACACGGCGCTGCCGTCGCTGGAGCAAGGGATGTACACGACTGCTCCCATCGAGAATTCGCAGGAGATTGCGGTCATTGCGGATTACCTTGCTTACCTGCAAAAGACACTTGGTGGCAGCGACGAGACTGTGAAGGCGCTGCTGAACGGCAAGTCGCCCGCGGATGCGGCAAAGGACTATGTCAGCACGTCGAAGCTGCGGGACGTTTCTGAGCGCAAACGCCTCGCGGCAAGCGTCGAAGCTGTAAAGGCATCGAACGACGGCATGATCCGATTTATCCGTACGCTGGATGGACCGGCGCGCAAATATCGCAAGCTGTATGAGGATCAGGTGGAATCGGTGCAGCGCGCGAGTGCGTCTAAGATTGCGCAGATTCGGTTCGCCGCGCTCGGCACGTCAGCGTATCCGGATGCAACCTTTACGCTGCGGCTCTCCTATGGGCCCGTGCGCGGCTATGAGAATGCGGCCAACAAATGGGTTCCCTACACGACGCAAGTCAACGGGCTGTATGCGCGCGCAACCGGTAAGGATCCGTTTGCACTACCGCAATCGTGGCTGAAGGCAAAATCCAAGCTCGATCCGAAAACGCCGTTCAATTTTGTGAGTACGAACGATACGCACGGCGGGAATTCGGGTAGCCCGACGGTCAACGCCAAGGGAGAGGTTGTCGGCATCCTCTTCGACGGAAATCTGGAAGGGCTTCCGAACCGTTTCGTTTATACGGAAAAAGATGCGCGCTCAGTACACGTGGCCAGCCAGATCATCGTGGAGTCACTGCGCAAAATCTATACTGCCGATTCAATACTGAAGGAACTTGGCTTCTAAGGCAGGCGTTAGCTGAAACCGAAGATACGCGGAATGAGTCTGTTACTATGACTCATTGTGCGCGTAAACGTTCTATTTTTCGGATTAGTTAAAGATGTCGTGGGCCGTTCTCAGGAGAGCCTCGAGTTAGCTGAGGGGAGCAACCTCGAAGCGGTCTACGATCATTTCGCAGGGCAGTTTCCGAAGCTGAAGGAGCTGCGCCGGAGCGTCGTGCTTGCACGCAATCAGCAGTTTTCTCCCGGTAGCGAAGCGTTGGAGGACGGCGATGAGGTTGCTTTGTTACCGCCGGTGAGCGGTGGCTCGGGTACTTTCACGCACCAGATTCTGGACGAAGGCGGCAATTTTTATGCCCTCACGCGCGATCCTATCGATACACACGCATTAAGTGCCCGGTTACTGCGCGATGAGGACGGCGCAGTGGTCGATTTTGAAGGTGTTGTGCGCAATAACACGAAAGGCCGGGCGACGAAATTCCTCGACTATGAGTGCTACGAGGCGATGGCGATTCAAATGATGGCGCAGATTGGGCGTGAGATCGCCTCGTCCAATGCGATTGGCCGGATCGGCATGATCCACAGACTGGGGCGGCTGCAGATCGGTGAGGCAAGCGTGGTGATCGTCGTTACGGCGCCGCATCGCAAGCCGGCATTTGAAGCTGCGTTGGAGGGGATCAATCGTTTGAAGCGGCTGGTGCCAATCTGGAAAAAGGAATACTTCGCCGATGGTGAGGTATGGGTCGAGGGCGAGTGGGACGAATCCGTTCTGGGACGCTGATGCGCGGCGTTTGTCTCGCACTGCTCGGGGCAATGTGCCTTGGCGCGCAGGAGACTCCACCCGTATTCCGCGTCGATGTCAAACTTGTGCGGTTGCTGGTTACGGTCAAAGATCGCAACGGGCAACTGGTCGGGTCGCTCAGCAAAGATCAGTTCAGCGTTTCGGACAACGGCGTGCGCCAGGATATCTCGATATTCGAGCGCCACACGGAACAGCCACTCTCGATATCGCTGCTGGTGGATACGAGCGGTTCCACTGCTAAAGACCTCAAGTACGAACTGGATTCGATGAACCGCTTTTTGCACGCGCTGTTTGGGGAAGGGAATCCGAACGACGCGGTTGCACTTTACAGCTTCAACTACGAAGTCACATTGCAGAACGACTTCACGCGCCGGTTTCCGCTGCTGGATCGCAATCTGAAGGCGCTGCGATCGGAAGCCGGAACATCGCTCTACGATGCAATCTATTTTGCTTCTCAACGTCTTGAGGACCGAGACGGGCGGCACGTTGTCGTGGTCGTCACCGATGGTGGCGATACCACGAGTCGCAAGACGTACCATCAAGCGCTGGAAGCGGCGCAACGGGCCGACGCAATCATTTACGCGATTCTGGTAATGCCGATCACAAACGAGGCGGGCCGTAACATCGGCGGAGAAAATGCGCTCACGACTTTGACCGCATCAACCGGAGGTCGTGTCTTCGTTCCGGCGTTGGGAGCTGGACTGGATTCCGCGTTTTCGGAAATACTTTCGGACCTTCGTACCCAATATCTGATCGGCTTTTATCCGAAGAATGTGCCTGTTACGAAAGAGCGCTTCCATCGGTTGGAATTAAAACTGGCCCGTCCGGATTTGCGGGCGATCACACGTAATGGATATTATGGGGATTCCGAGAAGTCCACGGGTGAGAGTAATAAGCCCGCCCGAATCCGCGTACCCTAAGCATTGGAGTATCCGTGCCCGAGAAGAAAGCAGCGAAGCCCAAGACCTCCGCGCCGAAGTCTTCCAAGCCTCGCCCGCCTGAGCAGACGTTTGAAGAAGTGAAGTATTTGAAGCGCCTGATTGACGATCAAATTCCGATCGCAGTGAAGATGAGCGACAACCAGATAGTCAGGGGCACGGTCGAATACTACGACGTCTCCTTTATCCGCGTGACACGCGAAGACGGCCCGAATCTTTTTATCTTCAAGCACGACATCAAGTACCTTTACGAGATCGGGTAATTGAGCCATTGCCATTATCAATGGCTCAATTACTCGCTGATTCCATTCAAATATGTCTTCCTACCTCGATACCGCCGTTGAGATTGCGCGTGAAGCCGGAGCTTTGATTTCGCGCTTCTATGAACGGCGAATCGGTTTCGAGCTGAAAGGCGAATCGGACCTGGTGACAGAGGCGGATCGCGCTTCAGAAATTCTGATTGTCGAGCGGCTTTCGACGCACTTCCCGAGTCATGGGATTGTCGGCGAAGAGGGTACATGCAAGGCGGGCACATCGGATTTCAGATGGTTTGTGGATCCGCTGGACGGCACAACCAACTTCGCGCACGGATTCCCGGTGTTCAACGTCAGCATTGGATTGCAGCAGGGTGATGAAATGGTGGCCGGCGTAGTTTATGACCCGACCAGGGACGAGATGTTCGCGGCAGAGCGTGGTTCCGGAGCTCATCTGAACAACCGCCGGATTCAGGTCTCGAAGGCAAAGACGCTCAGCGCGAGCCTGGTTGCGACCGGTTTTCCCAGCTATAACCGGCATAAGAACGTAAACATCCACTTCTATCATCAGCTCGCGATGGCCACCCATGGGGTCCGGCGGGCGGGTTCGGCTGCGCTGGACCTGGCCTATGTAGCTTGTGGCCGGTTGGAAGCATATTGGGAGATCGGTTTGAAGCCCTGGGACATGGCTGCCGGAAGCCTGCTGGTAACCGAAGCCGGGGGCACGGTCACGAAAATGGATGGGCAGAGGTGGGAACTGCGCGGTCCCAATGTTCTTTCGAACAACACAGCGATCCACGAAGAGATGATCTCCTTTTTTGCCGAGATTTCGTCCGGTAATTTTCGCTATCCCATGCCGCAGATTTAGGCTCATGTGCTACATTGAGTCACACCCATGAAACTTTCCGATCTGCGCAAGCTCTCAGTTAAGAGGCAGTCAAAAATTCGGTTTGAGATCTCAAACGGGCTGGAATGCATTATCACTGAGATCGGAATCGTGGAGTTTCCGAAGCTCAGCGCTCCCCCTGATTTCAAACTGGAAGATGAGCTGGAGCGGGTAGAAAGCTTTTTGATTGAACCGGTTGCCGTCAGTGACCGCAAAGCCGAGAAGCCTGTTCGTTTATCCCGCCAGGACCTGGAAACGGTACTGGTTGGATTGGCTGGAGGTGCTGCGGTTGCGCACGATCACGACGATTAGCTTCTGCCGCGGGCTCCAAAAGAAAACCAAACATTAGGCAGTCCGCTTGATAAAATGGTGTCGGTGTACAATTCAGACGGAACATCGTCTTTGAAAAATTTAAACGTGAGGCCCTGCCGGCCAGGAGGAAGTTAGCATGGAAAAGCTGACTCAGAACATACAAGAGGCTTTTCTAAATAACGCGCGCAAAGAAAAGACGTTCCTGACCATCTATCTGATGAGCGGCGTGAAATTGTCCGGCCGAATCAGGAGTTTTGACAAGTACTCTGTCATACTCGAATCGAACAATCAGGAACAACTGATCTTCAAGCACGCGATCTCCACTGTGGTAGTGTCCAGGCCCACGCACGCGGCTGGGTTGCACAATGCCGCAGGCTCCACGCAAGCAGTTGGAACAATGGGAACCGGCGTCGCTACCGGCACATTGCCCGACCCGGAGGTTTAGATCAACTCGGTCGCCGGAAATTCTCGGGAGAAGGCCATACTCGTGGGGCTCGAACTCACGGGCCGGTCAGCCAGGAGAGCCTCGGGAGGCGCGGAGAGCCTTGACTACACGCTGGAAGAGTCGCTTGAAGAATTAGCCTCGCTAGCCGAAAGCGCAGGTGCCGAGGTTCTCGAGCGGGTCATGCAGTCGCGGGCCGCAGGCGATTCCGCCACTTTCATTGGTTCCGGTAAGGTTGAAGAACTCGCTGCAACAGTGAAGGCGCTCGACATCGACGTCGTGCTCTTCGATCAGGATCTCAATCCCACACAACAACGCAATCTGGAACGTGCGCTGCACACCAAGGTTGTCGATCGCACACAGCTAATCCTCGACATCTTCGCGCGGCGCGCCCGCACTTATGAAGGCCGCTTGCAGGTAGAACTGGCGCAATTGAATTACCTGTTGCCGCGCCTGGCGGGCAGGGGTGTCGAAATGTCCCGGCTGGGCGGCGGTATCGGCACGCGCGGTCCTGGTGAAACGCAGTTGGAAACGGATCGACGGCGGATTTCACGACGGCTGCGCAAGGTTGAAGAAGACCTGGAAAATGTGCGCTCCGGACGCTCAATTCAGAGGAAACAGAGACAGGCGGTTCCGTTGCCCGCGGTCGCGCTGGTGGGCTATACGAACGCAGGGAAATCGACATTGTTCAACAGACTGACGGGCGCAGGCGTGCTTGCGGACCGCCTGATGTTCGCAACGCTTGATCCAACTGTGCGGTCGGTTGTGCTGCCATCACGCCGACCTATACTCTTCACCGATACCGTGGGTTTTATACGAAGCCTGCCGACTACGCTAGTGCGGGCCTTCCGTGCGACGCTCGAAGAAGTCGAGGAAGCCGCGCTATTGATCCATGTGGTCGACGTCTCTTCAGCACATGCTGCGCATCAGACGGCGCACGTGCTCAAGGTTCTGGCTGAAATTGGCGCGGGGAGTACGCCGCAGTTGCTTGTATTGAACAAAGTCGATCTGCTGCCGGAGGGCAGCACGGATCCCGAGGCGGTTAGCCGGCGGATTCTGGGTGATGCGGCAGAAAATTTTCCGGCGCGGGCCGTCGCTGTCTCTGCCCGGTCGGGTGAAGGCTTTGACCGGCTGCTCGCATTGGTGGATGAAACGCTGCCTGCTGATCCGATCTCGCACGCACGCTTTCGCTTTCCGGTCGCGGAAGGTTCCGCCATGCATCTACTGCATGAGAAGGCCCGGGTTACTGCGCAAGCCTTCAGGGACGAGTATTGCGAAATGGAAGCCGACGTCCCACAATCCGTTCTAACCAGGCTGGCGCCGTATATTGTCAGGGAATAAGAGTTGGTGTGAACTCAAAATGCGTTTTATAGTTGAGGAGGTGCGATGAATCTACCGAACCTCCTGACGCTGCTACGCATTTTCTTCGTGCCGCTGCTTGTTGCCGCGCTACTGATGGAAAAACGCACGTTTTCTATCGGCGGATTTCTGCTCGATAATGCCCTGGTTGCGCTAATCATCTTTTTGTTTGCTGCAGCTACGGACCTGCTTGATGGCTATCTGGCGCGGCGTTGGGGACAGATCACAACGGTCGGAACCTTGCTTGATCCAATTGCCGACAAGTTGCTGATATCGGCCGCCCTGATTTCGCTGGTTCAGGTGAGGGTGGTGGATGCGTGGCTGGTGATCCTGATTGTCGGCAGGGAGTTTGCCGTCTCCGGATTACGCAGCATTGCGGCAGCCGCCGGGTTCACCATCAAAGCCAGTGACCTTGGCAAGACCAAAATGATGTTCCAGGTGGTGGCGATTAGCCTGCTGGTTCTCAGTCTGCACTGGCCGGGCTGGAAATTTTATGCGGACATTTTCCTGTGGGGCGTCGTGTTCTTCGCAATGACATCGGCCGTGGGTTATTTTCGCAAGTTCTGGCACAAAGTGGATTCGGAGATCAAGCTGCGCCGTCGCCGCGAACTGCTGCTGCTGGAGAAGCGCCGGAACCGTGCCATGACGCGCAGTTCCAGCCCAGCGAATTAGGCCTCCGGAGTCTTTGTTACGACTTGAAATCCTGCCGGTGTGATTGTCAGATTGCGCGGTTGTCCGCGCGGTCCAACTGGTCCGGTGGATTTCCCATTAATTTTCAGGTCGATCCCGCCCGCATTGCCCACCACCAGGCGCGCCGCGCCGGCCGCTTCGATGGCCTTCGACTCACCCGGTTTCAGAACGCCCACATAAAGCGACTTACCAGCGGAGGACAGGCTGATCCATGCGTCTTCCGTTGCAGTCACGCTCACCTGGAATCTGGCGCCGGGAGCATCAGCGGCGACCGCTGGTGCGGGAGTCGTCTGAGTTGGCTGCTCGACGGCAGGAGTTGTGGCCGGTGCAGGCTCTGGAGCAGGCTGCTGCTGCTCGCTTGGCGGCGGCGTAGCAGCCTGCTGCTGTTCTTGCTGAACCGCTGGAGCGGCGGGAGGAGGCGATTGTTGCGCCTGAGCGGTTTCCTCGCGGGAAGCGTTGCGGTTGCGGTACCAGAGCGAATAGAGCCCCGAGCAGGCTATCACGACAAGGATGAGAAGTATCAATGCCAGGGGCGTCTTGCGCAGTGAATCACCACTGCGGCTCATCGCGACCAGCGGTGGAACCTCGATGGGGAAATGGCCAGGTGGCTGATCCGGCACGAAGTTCGTGGGTGTGGCAGGGGTCAGCGCATTCAATTCGCTCTCAAAAGCTGGATCGTTCAGGTTTAGCACGCTGGCGTACTGGCGGACGAAAGAGCGGTAGAAAAACCCGCCTGGGATGGCATCGGTGTCTCCCGTTTCAATCGCGTCCAAATACTTTGTGCTGATGCGCAACTGGCCTGCAACCTGGGAAACGGACAAGCCCTGTTTCTCGCGCTCACTACGCAGCTTTTCTCCTATGGACTTCATAATTACTTTGTTGGACCGCCCCTACTCGCCATGATACTACTCCAGGTCCATGGTTGAGCCACGATTACGCCAACTGCGAGATAATAAAAGACCCTAGTGGCTCATAATCCCTCAGCTACGCGTGGTACCGATCGTGAAAGCGGGAGCGTCGCGGTAATCGTGGTGAATTGGAACCGGCGCGATTTGCTGCGTGAGTGCCTACTTTCGCTGGAGGCGCAGCGCGATGTGGGTTTCGAGGTGATTGTGGTGGACAACGGGTCTGAGGATGGCTCGGTCCAGATGCTGCGAGCCGAGTTTGCCTGCTCAACGCGCTTTCGTTTACGCATCGTTGAGAACAGCTGTAATCGTGGGTTTTGCGGGGCAAATAATCAGGGTATCGAGCTTGCCGAGGCCGAGTTTATAGCTCTGCTGAACAACGATGCGGAGGCGGAACCGGACTGGCTTGCGGCTATGCTGCCTGCTTTCCAAGATGCCAGTGTCGGGATGGCTGCCTGCAAGGTGCTGGTGTGGGAGAGTCCGGAAAAGATCGATAAGGTGGGCCACCTGATCTATCCGGACGGGCAGAATCGTGGACGCGGGACCGGGGAGTTCGATCGCGGACAGTACGACCGCGAGGAAGAGGCGCTGTGGCCGGATGGCTGTGCGGCCATGTACCGCAGCGCGATGTTGGAAGAGATTGGCGGATTTGATGAGGATTTCTTTGCGTACGCCGACGACGCCGAACTTGGGCTGCGCGCGCGGATCGCGGGTTGGAAATGCCAGTACATGCCCGGAGCGGTGGTGCGTCATCATCGCGGGGCAACGCTCGGGGTGTTCTCGCTGCGGCGTGTCGAGCTTATCGAACGCAATCGCATACTGCTTGCGGCGAAGCTGTTTCCATGGAGTCTGCTTTGGCTGAATCCGTTCTATTTTGGGCTGCGACTGTGCGCCGGCGCTTGGGCCGCGCTGCGCGGAAAAGGCGAGATCGGTCGATTCTCCGCTGGTACGAGTCGTGTGCAGGTTGCGCTCGCACTGTTGCGCGCCGATCTGGAGGCGCTCCGTATGCTGCCGCGCATTCTGCGGAAACGCCGCGACATCAAGCGCCGCTTGACATCGCGTCAAGTAAAAGAATTGCTGCAGCGCTATCGCATTCCGCTGCGCACGCTAACGGAGCAGTCAGCCGGATGAGGAACTCACGTGGCTGCTGAAGCTTTCGGTCCGTGTCCGGCGTGTGGTTGTGTCGATGCCGAGTTGATGTTTCGCGGAACAGATCGGCTGTACCGCACTACCGACAAAGTTTTCTCAGTGGTGGAATGCGCGGGTTGCCGTCTGGTCAGGCTGCATCCCTGGCCCACTCCTGAGGAATTGCAGACTTATTATCCAGAGAATTACTGGTTCGCTCCGCAGCAGGATGCCACAACTCGTGCGGAAGAAGCATACCGCCGCTTCGTGCTGCGCGACCACGTCAACTTCGCCGTGCGCGCGCTGGAAAGTTCCAGCGAGAAGGGTCCGGTGCTGGATGTCGGCTGCGGCGGCGGACTGTTCCTGCACATGCTCAAAGAGCGCGGTTATGCGGTGGCTGGTCTGGATTTCTCAGTCGATGCCGCGGCTGTGGCGTGGAAGGTTCAGGGCGTGCCGGTAGTGTGCGCAGATTTCGCGCACGCTCCGCTTGCGGAAGAATCCTGCGCGGCCGTTACGATGTATCACGTGGTGGAGCATCTGTACGATCCGGCAGCCTATCTCGATGCGGCGATGCGAGTACTGAAGCCGGATGGGCGCTTGATTGTGCAAGTGCCCAATGCGAGCAGTTGGCAAAGTTTACTGCTGGGCGAGAACTGGAGCGGTGCGGATGTTCCGCGACACCTGATTAACTTCCGCGCATCTGATCTCGAAGTGCTGCTTGATAACTGTGGTTTTGAAGTCGTGCGCTGGAAGCATTTTTCATTGCGCGACAATCCGGCGGGGTTGGCCACCAGTCTCGTGCCTGCACTCGACCCGATGGCGCGGCGCATACGCGGGATCAAAGAATCGGCTGAAGTGAGACTGCTCAAGAACCTGGCCTACTTCGGGTTGGTGCTTGCGTGTGTTCCGTTTGCGCTGCTCGAAGCGGCTTGTTACGCGGGGTCCACTGTGATGGTGGAGGCGCGCAAGAAGCGATGAGATACTCCGCGCTCGAGCGTCTGCTGCCGCGTTTTCTCTCACGCTACTTGTTATATGTGGAGTCGTCGATTGAAGACGCAGTTACAGCGTTCGCGGCGGCATTGCCGGCGGGTGTGCGCGTGCTCGACGCCGGGGCGGGCGAAGGCGTTCATGCGCCTTACTTCAGGAAGCAGCGCTACTGTTCGGTGGATCTCGGAATCGGCGATGCAGCGTGGAATTACGGCAGTCTGGACGCGGTGGCGGATCTCGCGTGTCTGCCCTTTGCGGCGGATTCGTTCGACGCCTGCATCAACATCGTCACGCTGGAGCATGTTCGTGAGCCTGCGGTGGTGATCGGGGAGTTGGCGCGCGTGCTGAAGCCGGGTGGCCGTATTTTGCTAGTGGTTCCGCATGAGTGGGAAGTACACCAATCGCCGCACGACTTCTTTCGGTACACGCGGCACGGCGTCGGTTATCTTCTGGAGAAGGCCGGATTTGAGATCGAGGAACTGCGGCCAATGGGCGGATTCTTTCGATTGCTCTCACGACGCATGCTGAACGGACTGCAGTTTTTCCCCGGCATTTTTTTCCTTCCTGCGGCTTTGTTTCTGGTGCCTCCGGCGTTGCTGTTGCCGTGGTTCGATTCGCTCGACAAAGAGCGTAACTTTACACTGGGTTATATATGCATCGCACGAGTGCGCTCCTGATCCTTTGCGCCACACTGGCGCTCGCTTCCGATTTTAATGGCGCATCCGCGCTGGAGTACACGCGCAAAGCCGTGGCGTTTGGTCCAAGGCCGCCCGCCTCAGAGCCGCATCGCAAACTGCAGCAGCTAATATTGGCTGAGCTGAAACAACGCGGTTGTGAAGTGCTCGATGACAGCTTCACCGCGAGTACCCCGCTAGGTCCGAAAAGCATGCGCAATATCATTGCGAGATTTCCGGGCAAGTCTGGACGCAAGATCGTGATCACCGGTCATTACGACACGAAGATCATTCCGGGCACGAACTTCGTCGGCGCCAACGACGGCGGTTCTTCGACGGGCTTTCTGTTGGAGATGGCGCGCGTGCTGGCAAAGAAGCCGCGGGTCGATGACGTCTATCTGGTGTGGCTCGATGGCGAAGAGGCCTATGCGCAGTGGAGCGATCGCGACTCGCTTTATGGCAGTCGGCATCTGGCTGCGAAATGGGAAGCTGACGGGACACTGCGTCGCATCAAGGCGCTAATCAATGTCGATATGATCGGCGACAAGGATCTCGGCATATTGACCGAGGTGTTATCCACGCAGTGGCTACGACAACTGATCTGGCAAACTGCGAAAGAGTTGGGCTACGGCAGGCATTTTCTGAGCAGCGAATCCGCGACCGAGGACGACCACGTTCCGTTTCTGCAGAAGGGCGTTGCCGCAGTTGACCTGATTGATTTCAATTACGGCAGCACGTTTACGAATTACTGGCACACAGATCTGGACACCATGGATAAGCTGAGTGCGAACAGCTTCAAGGTGGTCGGGGATGTGTTGCTGGAAGTGATCCGGCGGCTGGAAGCGAAGCAGTAACTTATGGAACGGCATAGTACTGTAATTTCGAGTTTAGGAAATTGCGCAGCTCCTGATACTGCAGCCAGACGCGCTGGTTGAGCGCACTGAGCACCCCCAGTTCGCCGCGCGAGCGGACGCGCGAGGCATAGGTCTGGAAGAGCGCTTCGATTGGCACCGCGTTGAGCGCCGTGCGGCATTGTGCGATCTGGGCAGCGAGGTTCGGCACGTCGCGGCCATGGCGCAGCCACTGCTCTTTCAGTTTGTAAGCCGGTTCGATGCCGCGTGAAACGTCATCCAGCAGCAATGTAAAACGGAAGGTCGCGGCCAGCCATTGCAGATTCGCACGCTCGCGCTGCAGCTTGGCCGTGCCCGCCAGTTTATTGGTCAGTTCCATTGCCTCGTTCAGGCGAGTGCGCAGGTCCGGCTTCATGCGGCCCCAAGTGGGATCGTAAGGGAAATACTCAGGCGATTTCAGCGCTTCGAACCAATGCTCGCTATCCATGCGCGCGAGCAGCGGTGCGAGGTCCTTTGCGGCGGACACTCCGTATTGTGCAGTGGCGTCTTCGGTGTAGAAGGCCTGCAGTGATGGCGCGCGTTCCGGATGCTGTGCGAAGCGCGCGAAGGCGCTCATGTTTGCGCGTATGTCCTCAGTGCGCCAGTGGATCGCGACGACGCCCTGAACACCCTGCTTCTTTGCGAGTTGGATCTGGTCTCGGAGATAAGAGACACGCGGCTGCGGATGCCATAATTTCGCGTCGCCTTCAAGCCAGGGGATAATCCACGCCTCTCTCGTTTTCGCGATTTCGGCAAAGACCGCAGGCTGTGCGGCTTGTCCTTGTGAAGGATTCAGACAGGTGAAGACGATCTCACGCGGGAGCGCCTTGTGGAGTCCACCGAGAATGCCCACGATCTGATTGCCTCCGCCCCAACCACTGATTGCGAGTCGTACTTTGGGGGCTCGCCGCGCGAGATAAGCATGTGCGGCGCGTATGTAGGCGAGCGACCAAACTCCGTTGAATACGGTGCTTTCATTGACGCCAGTGCCGAACAGCGCAGCGTCGCGCCTGGTCAACGACTGAAAGCCTGGCGAGTCGGCGGGCTTGCTCTCGACGGATGAGTGTTCCTGCAGCCAGAGCCAGATCCAATCAATTCGCGGGTAAGCCTTGAGCACGTTCTCAATTGTTCCGTGTAGAATTTCGAGCGACGCAGGGTGCGTGGGATCGGGAACCTGGCGGCTGCGGCTGTAGGATTCCTGCGGAATCACAGAAAGCAATTCCGGCGGATAAACACCAAACTCGAATCCCATGGCGACTTGGATGCCTCGCGCGTGGGCCATCGTGATTACGTGACCGATCAGGGCCTGGGCACGCTGGTAGCGTTCTTCATTGTTGCGCGCCAGCAGCGCGGCTTGCGATCCAAAGGCGCGCGCACCGGCCGGAAGCTGGAAGAGTTTGCCGGTGCCGAACGCAAAGTCGCGGACGGCGAGCGGACGATAGCCCCAGCGCGCCGTTATCGAAGTATCGAACGCCGCCTCTGGAACGACGTCGCGATATTCGATCCGGATCATCGGTTCGACATAGTTGACGTAACGTTGCAAGCCGCCCGTATAACAGTGCAGAGAGAGCAGATTGAGGCCGGATTTCTTCATCCAGTCGAGATATTGCTCGTAATCTTTTTCGTCCCATGCAGTGGGGCCAGAGAAAATATGCCAGGGCAGGGCGCCACGAATCTTGAAACCCGGCGACGGTGGTTCGGCTGCGAACAGAGCCGCGGCGGAAAGCAGAGCTAGGCAGATAAAACGCATGAAATAGTTAGGATAGTCGAAATGGGCGGCGTGCGGTAGAATGTGGCATCACAGCGGAGGCTGTCAGATGCAAAATAACCGGGTTGCTGTAAGTGCGCTTTGCGCTATAACACTGTGTGGACTTCTGGCTGCGCAGTCGAGTAAGAGCCGACCGCGTGGTGAGCCCGGAGTCTTTGACTACTACGTGCTGAGTCTGTCGTGGAGTCCGCAACATTGCGCGGGACCGAGCGGGGCTCGGGATACGCAACAGTGCGGCGGATGGAAAGCGATTTGGATTCGTGGTGCACGGGCTTTGGCCGCAGTATGAACGCGGCTATCCCGATAACTGCGGTGAAGGCTCGCGCATGGACCCTGCGATCACCAGGCGCTTGCTGCCACTGATGCCAAGCGATCGGCTGATCCAGCATGAATGGCAAAAACACGGCGTTTGCAGCGGACTCAATCAGGCCGAGTATTTCAAAACGATCGAGAAGGCCTTCGCGAGTTTGAAGGTGCCGGCGGACTTCAAAGCGCCAATCAAGCAGGTATATATAAATCCGAATGTGATCCGCCAGAAGTTTGTTGCGGCGAATTCCGGTCTTAGTGAAAAATCTGTGAAGGTCGCATGCGGGGGACGCTTTCTGAGCGAGGTCCGCATCTGCATGACGAAGGATCTGAAGCCGCGGCCTTGCTCTTCAAGCGTTCGCGATACCTGCAGCATGGATGAAATCATCATGCAGCCAGTACGGTAATAACCTTTGCCTGAATTGCCTGATATCGAAGTTTACATCGAAGCGCTGCGCGATCGCGTGCTCGGGCAGACGCTGGAGCATGTGCGCCTGGCGAGTCCGTTTCTGTTGCGGACGGTGAGTCCGGCACTACGAAGTGCTGAGGGCCGCAGCGTGCACGAAATCCGGCGCGTGGGCAAGCGTATTGCCGTTGGTGTCAACGGCGACATCTGGCTGGTGATTCATCTGATGATTGCAGGCCGCCTGCACTGGCGTGAGAAGGGCGCCGCGATCACGCAGAAATTGACGGCCGCGGCTTTCGATTTCACGGCCGGCACACTGCTGTTTACCGAGGCCGGTTCGCAAAAGCGCGCTTCGTTGCACGTTGTGGCCGGCGAGGAAGGCCTGCGTTCGTTAGACCCCGGAGGGCTGGAAGTATTCGAAGCGGATCTCGCAGCGTTTCAGGCGCGACTCACCGAGAGCAATCACACATTGAAACGCGCGCTGACAGATCCGCGCCTCTTCAGCGGAATCGGCAATGCGTATTCCGATGAGATCCTGCACGCTGCCCGACTCTCACCGGTGACTTTGACGCAACGCATGAACGCAGCAGAAATCGAGCGGCTGTATGAGGCCACTCGTGAGACTCTGCGTCTCTGGACGGATCGGCTGCGCATTCTGGCGAAGATAAGTTTCCCGAAAAAGTCACTGCCTTTCGCGAGGGCATGGCTGTCCACGGCCGCTTCGAGCAACCCTGTCCGCTATGCGGGACCAAAGTGCAACGCATCCGCTATGCAGCGAATGAAACAAACTACTGCCCGACATGCCAGACGGGCGGGCGGCTGCTGGCGGATCGCTCGCTATCACGCCTGTTGCGGGAAGACTGGCCGCGCACAGTCGAGGAGCTCGAAGCCTTGACCCGGCGGCAGTGATATCATCTGCCCCATGGGCGCTACGACTTCCAGACGAGCTTTTCTTGCAGGGACTGCAGCGAGTGCGCTGGCGTTCGACATAATTCCGGGTAGCGTGTTTGCGCAACCCGCGCCAAGCGATCGCATCAACTTCGGGCACATCGGGATAGGCGGCAGAGGCCGCGGATTCTTGCGCCCTGCTTCGGCCGCGGGCAACAAGGCGACACCGAACCTGGGCGGCAGCGGAGATCGATTGCTGCGTCCCGGCCAGTCCATCGCACTTTGCGATATAGACATCAAGCGTCTGGATGAAGCCGCTACCAGGGTTGGCGGCAAGCCGCGGCTCTACAAAGATTTTCGACAGCTTTTGGAACAGAAGGATATCGACGCGGTGTTCATCGCGTCGCCCGATCACTGGCACGCGCTGATGACAATCATGGCGTGTCAGGCGGGCAAGGACGTGTATGTCGAGAAGCCCGCGTGCAACACGATCGAAGAGGGTCGTGCGATGGTTACCGCGGCGGAGCGTTACGCCAGAGTCGTGCAGGTGGGTTCTCAGGGCCGTTCGCAACCGGCCGCGTACCACGCCTGCAATTACGTGCGGAACGGACAGCTCGGCAAGGTCAGCAAAGTAACCTGCTGGCATTATGCGGCACCGGCGGGCGACTGGACTCCGGATTCCGAAGCGCCGCCCGAACTCGACTACGATAAGTGGATTGGTCCGGCGCGCTGGATTCCTTACAACAAGAAACGCACGCACGGGGCGTTCCGCTGGATGCTGGATTTCGGCGGCGGCCAGATTCGCGATCGTGGCGCGCACGTGATGAGCATCGCGCAGTGGATCATGAATGCGGATTACACCGGACCCGTCAGCGTGGAGACAACTGGCGAGCCGCATCATGACGGCATGTACGACACCACCGATAAGATGACCGTGACCTACCAGTTCAAAAATCCGGATTGGACGCTGGTGTGGGCTCAGCCGGGCGAGCCTTCCACGGAATTGGATGCGCGCTATGGTGCGAAATACTGGGGCGACAAGGGCGCGCTGAGCGTTACACTCGGCGACGGGCAGAACACGAACACTGAGGACAAGGCGAAAAATTACGCAGCGCCGGAGGGCGGCGTAAAAGTGTTCCGCAGTCCGGGCCACGGCGAGAATTTCGAGGATTGTATCCAGAGCCGCGAAAAGCCGATCATGCACATCGAGGCCGGGCATCGAGTTGCCAGCCTGTGCATTCTGGGCAACATCTCTTACATGCTAGGGCGCAAGCTCGAATGGGATCCGGTGAATGAGCGCGTGAAGAACGATGACGAAGCGAACCGCATGCTCAGCCGTCCGGGTCGCGGGCCGTGGCACCTGTAAGCACGAAAGGAAATGATGATGAGTCCCGCATCTGAGAAGACAACGAAGTTTCTGGCGGATCTTGAGAATCAAAATCCGGACGTGCGTTATGAGGCGTGGTCGCGCGCGGGTGAAATGGATCCGGAGGTGATTCCGGCGCTGGGGAAATTGCTGGTTTCCACAAAGCCTGGTACGGCGAAGGCTGCTGATGAGGCGTTGAAAAAAGTGGTCCACTCAGTCGGCGCTGATCCAGCAGGAGCGCGGCGTGCCGCCGTGATACGCGGGTTGCTCGGCTTACTGCCGGATGGTCAGCCAGAGTGGGTCCGCACGATTGCGTTGCGACATCTCTCGTTGCTGGGCAATGACAGCGTCGTGCCCGCCGTTGCCAAGTTGCTGGCAGATTCCAAACTGCAGGAAGAGGCTGCGTTTTGTCTGGAGCGAATCCCGGGCAAGGTTTCGACGGCCGCACTAATCCAGGCATTGGCAAGCGCGAAGAACGATTTCAAACCACGGCTGCTGGCTGCGTTGGGGCATCGTCGTGCGGAAGAGGCGACCGAGAGTTGTGCTGCTGCGATGACTTCGAGTGATCTGGATGTCGCGATGGCGGGGTTCAAAGCGGTTGTGCGCATCGGCAAGAAGCCGAGCGCCGACGTGCGTCCGCCCAAACGCGAATCACTCAGTGCCTGGCAACGTGTCGAATTCGCGGACGGCACGTTGCGGTACGCGGACGCTCAGGTCAAGCGCGGCGATCTGAAGGAAGCGCTAAAGCTTTATGCCGAGGTGCTCAAGATGGAAGAAGAGCACCTGCAGTGTGCGGCGATGATTGGCATCAGCAAGAGCGGAGTTATGGAAGCAGCGCCGCTGATTGAGGCCAAGCTCAAGAGCGGAAATAGCAAAGTACGCATTACGGCGGGCAAAGCACTGGCGGCGCTTAAGGGCTAGACCGAGAGCACGACGTGGTCGGGGCAATCCAGCCGGATGCTCTCGTAAACCTGCTGGATCAGGTCCGGACCGTAGCGCGCGATTAGCGGCAGGAAGCTGTAAAAGCGCTCCTGCAGATGGCGGTGCGGATAGACCAGATTGTAGAGGTAGGCCGCATCCTGTGCGGCTTTGGCATCGCGCCGAAGAGTTGCTCGTTCCAGTTTGCCCTGTGATTTCGTCAGCTGGTAGAGCATCTTCGCCTGACTCTTTTTCAGCGCGGCCGCAAGCGTCGGGTCGAACTTCAAAACGTCTTTCTGCAAGCCTTCCAACTGTGCGCTGATGAGTTCGTGCGTCTGTTCGAATTTCGCCGCCAGTGTCGCTGGAACCAGCCGGCTCGCCAGACGATCTTTCAACGCGTTCTCGCCGTGGAAGAAATCCTTGAGCTCCAGTTGGTAGCGCTGCATCAGCTTTGACGCGCGCGAATCGAGCAGCGTGAAACCGCTGCGTGAAACTTCCACAGGAGCATGCACGTTCAGCGCCTGATACAGAACCTGCGATTGCGCGAGGTAGGCGACTTCCGCGGGTCCGCCGACATGCGCGACGGATGGCAGCAGATAATCCTGTACGACAGGCCGCAGTAGCGCATTCGGAGATATCTCTTCGGCGCGTGCGGCTAGTTCCGGAATCGAGAAGCGCAGATCCTTAGCGTTGTAATGTTCGTTGCTGCGCTTGAGCGCGGTGCGGCGTCCGCCGTTAAGCAAAAAGAACAACGACGAATCGCGCTCCATGTGGACTTGCGCGTGATATCCGGCAGCGGTCAGTTCCTCGTTGCGCTTGAGTACGCCATCTATGAGTTCGGGTGCACGCTCGACAGCTTCTTTCAAAAGCGGGGCAGCGATTGCGCGGATTGAGGGCTGCAGCGGATCGACATAAAGCAAGTCGAAGCCCGCAAAGAGTTGCTTGACCAATGCCAGAAACGCTCCGCCAAGTGTGGCGCCTGGCGTGTATGCGGCTTCCACCTGCTGCAAAATCTCTTCTGCAAAGGGGAGGCCGTTTAACGCCTCACGCAATTCTGAAACGGGATAGCTGTCGAAGGGAATATTGCCGACGGGAGTCTCTGAAGCGTCACTCGAGGCCGACAGTTTGACAGGAACTTGCGCGCTGTCGAAGACCCAGGCGTGGCGCACTTCTTCCAAATCGTGGTCTTCCGTCGCCAGCCAGAACACCGGAACCGCGGGCGTTCCACTTTCAGTGAGCTTCCTGGCCAGCTTAACCGCTGTGAGTGCTTTGTAAACTGTGTAGCACGGTCCGCTAAACAAGCCGACCTGCTGACCGGTGACCACCGCAACGGTGCCGGGTTGTGCCAGCAATTGCAGTGAGGGCGAATCGCCGTTGTACTCGCGCAGGGCACTTACCAGGGCCGCACGACGGCTGTCCGGATAAGCGAGTTTGGCGGCCGCAGCCACGTAGGATTTCGAGTCGTTTACGGGGTAGGCATAGAACGGCGCAACCCTGGGGAAATGGTACAAGGCATCGGCAAAAATCTTCGAAGTGCCGGGTAGATCAGTATGGCGGACGCAACTGGCTTGCATGAACAGTCTAAAGTTAGCAGATGACAGCCATCCTCCGAAAGATGCGCCAGTTTGCTAAGTTTGAGAGAGGATTGGTATTTCCGAGCGCCCCCTATGATGGATGAACAGGAATTCAAACAGCACGTCAACCAGTCTATGGATGAGTTGTATCGCGCTCTTTCCAAGGCTGCCGATGACTTCGATTTTGATCCGGAAATGGACGGGGGAGCCTTAAAAATCGAGTTTGAAGATCCACCGGCCAGATTCGTCGTCAGTCCGAATGCTCCGGTGCAGCAGATCTGGCTTTCGGCGCATTCACGCAGTTTCAAGCTCGACTGGGATGCTTCGCAGAATTCGTTCATTCACCCTGAAAGCGGGCAATCGCTGACGGAACTGGTGTCCGAACAGATCAGCAAGCAACTCGGCGACGAAGTTACGCTCTGATTTCATGGCGGGAGTTTACATTTCGTTCCCGTTCTGCGGGCAGAAGTGCACCTTCTGCAACTTTGCTTCCGGGGTACTGCCTGCTGAGCTTGAGCCTGCGTATTTAGACGCCCTTCAACGCGAAATCCGAAGCCACGCCTGGCAATGGACTCCAGAAACTGTCTATTTGGGGGGCGGCACGCCCAGTCGCATGGCAATTTCCGATCTCACAAGCCTGCTTGCGCTGATTCCTGGTGCGCCGTGGCCGGAAGCGACCATCGAGGCGGCTCCGGGCGGTATCACGGCAGAAAAAGCGGCAGCGTGGCGCGAGTGCGGCATCAACCGTGTGAGCCTGGGTGTGCAATCTTTCGTCCAACGTGAACTGGCGCGGACCGGTCGCAAGCACAACGCGGAGATCGTGGAAAGCGAAGTCGCCATTCTGCGCAGCGCGGGTATCGACCGGATTAACATCGACCTGATTGCAGGAATGCCGTTTCAAACGCGCGAGAGTTGGCTGGAATCGCTGGACTGGGTTGCTCGGCTGCAGCCCGATCATGTCTCGGTTTACATGCTGGAAGTGGACGAAGACAGCCGGCTCGGGTTGGAGATTCTGGATAACGGCACGCGTTACGGCGCAGGTGCTGTACCTGCCGACGAACTGGTTGTCGAGCTTTACGAAATCGCCGTCGAGCGCCTGGCAGCGCTCGGAATCCAGCGTTATGAAATCTCGAATTTCGCCAGACCCGGTTTCGAATCGCGCCACAACTTGAAATACTGGCTGCTGGAGCCGTATGCGGGTTTTGGTGCGGATGCGCATGGTTTCGATGGCAAGCTGCGCTATCAGAACGCCGAAGCAGCTGCCGAATATGTACGCCTGATGCAATCAAGCGGTACAGCCCGAATCGAAGAGACTGCCGCAAACGAAACCGAAGAACGTTTCTTTGTGGGACTGCGGTTGAGCCAGGGCGTGCGTCCGCGCGTCGAAGAGTGGAGTCGATTCGATGTGCCGATCCGGCGTTTTGTCGATGAAGGATTACTGGAAGTCGACGCCGGCATCGTGCGGCTCACCGCGCGCGGCGTACTGCTTTCGAACGAAGTTTTTCAGGAATTCCTGATATGAGCGATAACGAACTGATTGATCTGCGAAGCGATACTGTGACGCGCCCCGGCGCGAAGATGCGCGCGGCAATGGCGAATGCCGTAGTCGGTGATGACGTGTATGGCGAAGATCCCACGATCAACCGGCTGGAGGAGCGCGCGGCGGAGATCCTTGGCAAGGAAGCTGCGCTGTTCGTGCCGACGGGCACGATGGGCAATACGATTGCGTTGAAGCTGCACACGCGACATGGACAGGAAGTGATCTGCGACTCGCGCAGCCACATCTTCAATTACGAGCTTTCCATGATGGCCTGGTTTGGCGGCTGCGTAGCGCGTCCGATTGCGACTGCGGATGGAATTCTGAGTTGGGCGGAGGTTCGCGAGCAGATACGTCCGCTTGGTCCACACTGGGCGCCCACCGGATGCATCGAGATCGAGAATACGCACAATATGGCGGGCGGCACAATCTATCCGCTGGAGACGATTCGCGAGATTTGCGATGGCGCGCACGCGCTTGGGTTGAAGGTACACATGGACGGCGCACGCGTGTTCAACGCCGCCGCAGCGACAGGTCTGGCCGTAAGCGAAATCTGTGCGGGCGCGGATACGCGTGATGTTTTGCCTGTCGAAAGGCTTGGGTGCTCCCGCGGGCTCCATGCTCGCCGGCAAAAAAGACGCGATTGCCGAAGGGCGGCTGTATCGCAAACGTCTGGGCGGTGGCATGCGTCAGGTTGGCGTATTGGCCGCACCGGGTTTGATTGCGCTCGAAGAAATGCCTGCACGCCTGAGTGAAGATCACGACAACGCGCGCTGGCTGGCGGAGGGTCTCGCGAACACCCCGGGCATTGAGATAGACGTGTCGAAGGTGCAGACGAACATCGTAATTTTCGATGTTTCGGGCACTGGGCTTTCGGCGCAGGAATTCAGTGCGCGCCTGAAGTCAGCGGGCGTTCTGATGAACGGCATCAATGCACGCGCGGTCCGGCTGGTGACGCATTGCGATGTCAGCCGCAAGGATTGCGAGCGTGCGCTCGCGGTAATCTCCGAAGTTACGCGTCTCGTTGGCGCGCAAGCATAAAAGGGAGATCTGATGGCATTCACTCTGGAAGGCAAAACTGCCCTAGTGACGGGCGCGGGCCGCGGCATTGGGCGCGCCATTGCGAAGCGTCTGCGCGAATGCGGCGCAACTGTGATGGTGAATGATCTGGACGAGGGGGTGGTCAAAGAAACCGCCGAGATGTTCGGGTGCAGTTACCTCGCGGGTGATCTTACCGTTCCGGATTTTCCGCAGAAGCTTGTCGATGCGACTATTGCGACGCATGGCTCGCTCGACATCATCGTGAACAACGCTGGCTATACCTGGGATAGCGTCATTCAGAAAACTACTGACGAACAATTCCAGGCGATGCTGGATATCCACATCACTGCGCCGTTTCGGATTCTACGCGCCGCCTCGGGATGGATCCGGGAAACAGCGAAGGCGGAGAGTGCTAAGGGCGTACGCGTAACTCGCAAGGTTGTTAACATCACTTCAATTTCCGGCACCGACGGAAATTCGGGGCAGGTTGCCTATTCATCCGGCAAATCCGGCGTGCTTGGGCTAACGAAGAGTATGGCCAAGGAGTGGGGCCGTTACAGCGTCACGGTCAACTGTGTCGGGTTCGCCCTGATCGAAACCCGTCTGATTCAACCCTGGACGGACTCGAGTGCGAATATCGAAATCAAAGGTCGTGCAATTCCAGTTGGCCTGCAGGCCAAAGCTCTCGACGCTGCCAAGGCGGCAATACCGCTGGGGCGTTTAGGCACGCCGGAAGAAGCAGCCAACGCGGTGCTCTTTTTCTGTTCGCCATTATCGGATTATGTGACCGGCGAAATTTTGATTTGCGGGGGCGGTTTGCATTTCTAGGAAGGTCATCTGATGCCGCGCTGCCCAAGCTGTTCCACGGATAACCCTGCTTCGAACCGCTTCTGCGGCAACTGTTCGACTCCTTTGTCTTCGCCGGCACCGCCCCTGCCTCCTTCCATGGCGGAGACCGTTGCGGTGTCAACGCCCGATTCATCACCTAGTCCGGTCAGTACGGTCGATGAAGGGCGATTTGTTCCAGGCACCGTTTTGGGCGAGCGCTATCGTATCATGAGCCTGCTGGGGCGCGGCGGCATGGGCGAAGTGTATCGCGCGCTCGATCTCAAGCTTGGTCAGCAGGTAGCGCTGAAGTTCCTGCCCGAAGCGATGGCTCGTGATCCGAAGGCGCTTGCGCGTTTTCAGAACGAAGTGCGCATTGCACGGCAGGTGTCCCATCCCAATGTTTGCCGCGTCTATGACATTGGCGAGTTGCAGGGGCAGCCGTTTCTTTCGATGGAGTACGTGGACGGCGAAGATCTCGGATCACTGCTGCGGCGCATAGGACGGCTGCCGGAAGATAAAGCCGTCGAGATGGCACGCAAGCTCTGTGCGGGTCTGGCGGCGGCGCACGACAAAGGCGTTCTGCACCGCGATCTGAAACCTTCAAACGTGATGATCGACGCGCGCGGCGAATTGCTGATCACCGATTTCGGGTTGGCGGCGCTAGCGGGTGAGATCCGCGGCCCGGACATTCGCAGCGGGACTCCGCAGTACATGGCCCCGGAGCAATTGGAGGGCAGGGAAGTCAGTTCGCGCAGCGACGTTTATTCGCTCGGGCTGGTGTTGTATGAAATGTTTGCGGGCAAGCGCGCGTTCGATGCAACTTCGCTAGACGAACTGCGCAAGATGCAGGCGCAATCGTCGCCGGCAAGTCTATCGAGAGTAGTTCGCGATATGGATCCGGCGGTGGAACGCGTGATTCTGCGCTGTCTGCAGGTGGACCCGAAGAATCGCCCAGCGACCCCGCTGTCGGTCGCTGCCGCGTTACCCGGCGGAGATCCTCTGGCTGCCGCATTGGCTGCCGGTGAGACGCCGTCTCCAGATCTGGTCGCGGCTTCCGGAGAACATGAGGGGTTACGTCCCGGCGTGGCGCTGGGGTGTCTTGTCGCGGCGCTGTTGGGAACCGTACTGGCCGTTGTGGCCGGCGGCAAACTTGGCTTGCTGGGCCGGGTTCCTTTTGAGAAACCAGCGATCGTACTTGCGAGTGAAGCCCGCGATTTGCTGAAAGCCGTCGGTTATACAGGGCGTCCCACCGATTCGGCGTCGGGCTTCCGTTATTCGACAGAGTATCTTCGTCATCTGGAAAGCGGCGAGAAGTCGCCGAAGCGCTGGGCTGGCCTGGCCAGCGGAAGACCAGCTGCGGTCAGATTCTGGTATCGCGAGAGTCCGCGCTATTTGGAACCCGACTCATTCTTCGCCAGATCTATCGGAACTGTGACCCTCTCGGATCCCGGATTTGAAGTGACGGGCATGGTGAAGGTGGGCCTCGATCCCCAGGGCCACCTGCTTTGGCTAAACGTGATTCCTCCACAATTCGAGAACCCGCCAGGGAAGCCGGTCCCGATGAACTGGTCAACTCTGTTTGCAGCGGCGGGATTGGAAGAGGCCAGGTTTCAGAGCGCCGAACCGCAGTGGACGCCCGGTAGTGTGTGCGACGTACGGTCGGCTTGGACCGGTTCAGATCCGAGCGATCCGAAGACCCTACTGCGCGTTGAGGCTGCCGCCTGGCGTGGCAAGCCAGTCTATTTTCAAGTTATTTACCCGTGGACCAGACCTGACCGTCAGATCCAATTCGAATTCAGCAAGGCAGAACGTGCGAGCCAGATCATTACTCTGATCCTGCTGCTCTCCGCCTTGGTCGGCGCTTGCATAGTCGCGCGACGCAATCTTCGTCTCGGTCGCGGGGACAGGCGCGGAGCGTTCCAATTAGCCGGTTTCGTATTTTCGCTTGGATTGCTGGAGTGGCTTCTGACAGCCAGTCACGTGCCTACATTTGGTGAACTCAGGAGCCTCGTTTTGGCGGTGAGCTGGTATTTGCTGATGAGTGGATGTGTGTGGCTGATTTATCTCGCGTTGGAGCCGGCCGTTCGCCGCCGCTGGCCAGAGACACTCGTTTCCTGGAGCCGGATTATGGCCGGTCACTATAACGATCCGTTGGTCGGCCGAGATCTGCTTTACGGGATGGTGTTCGGAATCGGCCTGACTTTTTTGTGGTGCCTGGGTCAATACGCTGGAGCGCAGTACGGCCTTGTCCCGGCTATGCCGCGTCTCGATTTCATCTCCAGTCCAGCCGACTTCGCGGGCGGTGTGGTGGACAGCCTCATCAAATCGGCCGCGCTTTCGCTGCTGGCGTTTTTTCTTGTGGCCGCCTTGCGAGCGCTCCTGCGCAGCGAATGGCTGGCAGCAGCCGCATTCGTTTCGATTTTCACGACTGTTGCGCTCTTGAGGTCTCCCGAATTTACCCCGAATCTGCTGGTGCTCCCTGTTGGGCAACTCGTGTTCTTCATCGTGCTGACCCGTTACGGAATGGTGACAATGATCGCCGCCGGGTTCGTCCAGGATCTGTTGGTGCGAGCGCCACTATCTGCAGATTTGGCAGCGTGGTACGCGATGCACGGCCTGGCTGCGGCGTTTGTCGTCGCGATCATTGCGATCATCGGTTTCAAGATCGCGTTGGCCGGGCGTCCTCTGTTCCGCCGTGATTTTCTAGACTCCTAATCCGGGATCGAGAGCAGGTAAGCCGTGATGCGATCCATCTCGCGTTTATTGAATTTGTAGGGCGGCATTACCGTGCCAGGCGACAGTTTTTGTGGTTCGATGAAGTGCTGTTCCAGCCAGTCTCGCGTGCGGCGCTTGGCAACTCCGTTCAGCACGGGACCCATTTTGATGCCGATTCCATTCACCTGATGACATGTGCCGCAGCGATGCTGCTGATAGACCATAGCACCCTCTACTGCGAATGCCGGGGCCGACTGTAGCGCTTTCGCGTTCTTCGGGTTGAGCTTCAGAAGGAAGGCGGCAAGTGCGTTCAGTTGTGAACTGCTCAGTTGGATCGGCGGCATCGAAGTGCCCGGCATCATCTGCTGAGGTGTTTTGAAATGCTCGATCATCCAGGCGGCTGATTTGCGGATAGCGGTATGGGTGAGGTCCGGACCGATTTTGGATCCGCCCTCGCCGGTCGCATGGCAACTCGCACAATTTTCAGAACGGAAATATCCGATGCCGGCCAGTTCTTCAGGCGAAAGCTCCTGCCACTCCTGTGGGCCCGTCATTTCCGAAACATCTACAGTCACGGTCTTTGGTGATGTGGCGATGGCGGCTGCGGTGAGGCCGCTCCAAAGGATGACACCAAGGCAGGCGACGCCGATGGCAGTCGTCCGATGTCTGACCCGCTTGGCCTTTTCGCGGTCGATAAACGGGACCAGGAATAGCGCGGCTGTCGCGAGACCGGGCAAGACCATGCTGCCAACTATTTCGAGCGGTCCTTCGAAGAATTTCAAAGTCTGAAACAGGAACAGGAAGTACCAGTCCGGGCGCGGAATATAAGCGGTGTCGGTCGGGTCCGCCAATTGACCGAGCGGCACACGCGCTGCAATCGCGAGCACGAAGAGAATCACGAACGCGACGAAGATTGCGACAGTGTCCCTGAAAACCTGCTCCGGGAAAAACTTCTTCTTTGGAGCAATATCATCGACGCTCGGTGTGACGCCGTGTTTGCGGACAAGATAGATGTGGACCGCGATCAGCAGCATCGTGATTGGCGGCAGCAACAGTACGTGCGCTGCGAAAAAGCGTGCGAACGTGACGACGCCGATGCCCCCACTATCGCCGAGCAGGCGTGACAGATACGGGCCGGCGAACGGCGCCTTTGCCGCAATCTGTGTCGTTACGACGGTGCCCCAATACGCCCGGTTATCCCAGGGCAGCAGATATCCAGTGAGGCCGAAAGCGAGCGTGATCAGCAATAGTACGACGCCGACCATCCATGTGGCCTCACGCGGCTTCTTGTAGGCGCCCCAGATGAAGACCTGCAGCATATGCAGAACTACTACCACGATCAGTAAAGTCGCGCCCCAGTGATGCAGACCACGAATCAGGCGGCCGCCGGTCACTTCGGTAATGATGTACTTCAGGCTGTTATAAGCCTCGCCAGGAGTAGGCGCGTAGTTGAAGGCCAGCATAATTCCGGTGAAAATCTGCACCATGAACAGGAACAGAGCGACGCTGCCGAATACCTGGCGCCAGCCGCTGCTTGCCGGAATGTCCTCATATAGAAAACTCTTCAGGGCTGTTTCAACACCGGTGCGATGTTCCAGCCAATTGACGATGCGGCGTGTCATTCTCAGGCCTTTTCCGAGGTGCGAATTTCACCCAACAGCAGCTTGGTACCGGCAACCTTCACCTCGTAACGATCCAGCGGACGCGGTGCTGGTCCAGTAAGCACCTGCCCGTCGGTTCCGAAGGTGGAAGTGTGACACGGGCAGAGAAAGTTTTGCTTCTGCTCGTCCCAGTGGTACGCGCAGCCGAGGTGGGTGCACTGCGGTGCGAAGGCGATCACCTTGTCATCCTCGGTCTTCATGACCCAGGCAGATGTCTTCTCGCTGGTAATCTTCCAGCCGTCATGACGGGTGCGGCGGAAGACGATTTCCTCCGGAGCCTTGGGCTTTAACTGCCCGATGTCACCGGCCTCCACCCAGTCTGATTTCTTGCGCGCTTTCGGAGGCAGCATCAGGTAAATACCCGCAGGTATTGCCAGTGCCCCAGTAATCAATCCCCAGATTCCGTAGATCACCGTCAAGTGAAATCCGCGACGTTCCATGTGGTTCCGTCCCTCTTCCTGAACTATTGTAGGGGGAAAGAACGCGTATGGATGTAAACGATGTGTAAAAAGGTTTTGCGGATTTATAGATGGCAAACGCCCAGCAGAGAGTCCTTAAGTGCAAGCATTTGCTCGTCATCCAGTTTCTTACCGTCGAGCGTGATGTAGAAGACGTCGAGCGCCTTGTGGGCTTCGGTGTCGATCAGCACGACCTCGATATTGCAGCCCGCTGAGGAGATCTGGCCGGTGAGATCGTAGAGTAGCCCAGGACGGTCCTCGGTAACTATTTCGACCAGCGTGGCCGATGCCGAGGCGCCGTTGTCGAAACTTACAGACGGACGCAGTCGCGAATGCTTACTGGGCGGCGTGGGTTTTGGACGGTTGCGCAGCAACTCGCGTACGTCAACGCGTCCCGACAACACCCGTTCCAGGGTAATCCGCAGGCGATCGATCTCAGGAGGATTCAGTTCCAGGTTGCGGCCTGGATCGGAAAAAACGAACGAATCGAGCACTTCCCCACGCTTGTTGGCGAAGGCCTCGGCTTTAAGGATGTTCATGCCAAAGCTGGCCAGCGCGCCAGCGATGGATGCGAACAAGCCGGGGCGGTCTTTCGTGACAATCTCGACGGAGAAGAACCCATTGAGCTTGTGAATTTCGACTGCGGCACCCAGTTCGCGACTGCGCTTTTCGAGTTCGACGTGCGCCGCGATTTCCTGCTCACTATGCATGCGCAGATAGCGTTTTGGAAAACCTTCGACGAATGCCGCGGCTTCGGGAGAACGCACTGCCGGAGTGTCGATGCGTGCGGTCTCCAGTTCGCGAGTAAGTTCCCGATGGGTGCACAGATAGGCGCGCCAGAGTTGCTCCAGACGCCACGGGCTCATCGCTGTCGGATTGACGGCACTGATATCCGCATAGGTTAGCAGCGTTAGATTTTTGAGCTGCTCGACCGTTCCCACTCGTTCGGCAAGTTCCTCTGCCGTCGCGGGGTCATCCATGTCGCGGCCGCTCATCACCGCGGAAAGCGCGACGTGTTGTTCAATGAGTTCCCAGACTGCCTGGCGGACAGCCTGCGGCGTCTGGATCCGCTCCAGTACGCCCTCCACGATCGGTTTGGACGCTTCGATGTGTTTGCCTTCGCCGCCGCCTTTGCCGATGTCGTGAAACAGCAGCGCGAAAATCAGCACGGCGGGCTGTTCCAGTTCCTTCAGGATCTCAGCGAAGCGCTGCCGCGCCAGATCTTTGGTTGTGCGCAGGTACGACAATTCCTGAGTCGTGACAAGCGTATGCTCATCGACGGTGTAGCGATGATAAAAGTCGCGAACTACCAGACATTCGATTCTGCGCCACTCCGGGAAAAGCGCGTAGAGTGCGCCCGTGCTGTGCATAGCTTCCAGCGCCATGGCCGCGTGCGGTTGCGATAGGAGATCGCTGATGGTCGACCATAATGGATGGCTCACCGCGAAGTACTCGGTGAGTCCGGGCAGCGCCTCTGTAATGCGGCGTTCTGTGTCGAGAGCCAGCTTGAAACCGTGCCGTGCGACGAAGCGGAAAAGGCGCAGCGCCATCTCCGGATCGGCTGCGAGTTGGAGGGGCGCTCTCAGCAGAACACGCTCGCGAGCGACCGTGAACTCGGAATTCGAAAGCCCGGAACGCCAGTCGCGGAACTGAGTGAGCAGGGTACTACCCGGACCTTCCGCAACTTCAATTGCGCGCAGGGCCATGCGGTGAATCTCACGCGCATGCCGGAAATACTCGCGCATCCAAACCGCCGGATCTTTTGTGGCTACGTAGGATTGCTGGGTAGCTTCGTCCTGCAGTTCAAAGCTAAGCTGGTTCTGGTCGCGACCCGCGCGGTAATGAAGAAAGCAGCGTAGCGAGTGCAAAAAAGCCTGCGCGGGAGCAAGCGTGGTGCGGCATTCGCGGTCCGCTGCGTAGCCCTGGCCCAACTGCTGGAGCCACCAGATCATGTGCAGATCGCGGAGCCCGCCGGGGGTCTCCTTGATGTTGGGCTCCATGTGATAGATAGTGTCCTGAAACTTGGCGTAACGGCCGCGCGCCAGTTTGCAGAGACGACGCGCCAGTTCCGGACCTTGCGACTGCAGGAGTTTCGGAAGACGTCCTTCGAGGCTGCGATAAACGGCGCGATCGCCGCACAAAAAACGCTGATCGAGCAGGCTAACGTTGAGTTCTACGTTTTGTTCATGCAACTCGCAACACTCCGCCACGTTATGCACGGAGTGGCTCAGGCGCAGCCCCGCGTCCCACGTGTCGCGAAGAAATGTGGAGATCGCAGCCTTCTCGGCCTTTCCGTTGACGCCCTTGTTGGCGAGAATCAACAGATCAATATCAGAGAACGGAAACAGCTCGTTGCGGCCGTAGCCTCCGACCGCAAGCAAAACAAGTCCGTCGGGAAACACAGGCGCGAGCGTCTCCTCAAATCCAGCGAGAATGATGGAATCCACCATTTGGGTCCGGTCTGATAAAAGAGGGGCGGCTTCTCCGGTTGCCGAGAAGTTCTCGCGAATGCGGTTCCACGTCATGGTGGCTTCATTTTTCAGTGACAACATGAATCATCGGGCCGCGACTTTTAGGCAGCGGCCCGGACCTCCACTGCAGGCCGCGCTGATGCGGCCACAAGAAATTATCAGCTAAAGCGCGATTTCGCCGCGCTCGTCGTTGCGGATGCGAACAGCCTCGGCAACGTCGAAAACGAACAGCTTTCCGTCGCCGATTTTTCCGGTCCGGGCCGCGGCGGTCAGAGTTTTGATAACTTCATCCAGGCGAGCGTCCGGAATCACCATCTCGATCTTCACCTTCGGAAGCAGGTCAACTTCGTATTCCTGACCGCGATAGACTTCCTTGTGGCCCTTCTGCCGGCCGTGGCCGCGCACTTCCATCACGGTCATTCCGTCGATTCCAATACCCTTCAGCGCTTCCTTTACTTCCTCAAGCTTGAAGGGCTGGATGATCGCTTCGATCTTCTTCATGATGCAAATCCTCTCTATTATTTGAACCAAGGACTACGCCTCGAGATTGTAGCCTTCTTCGCCGTGCATGCTGAGATCCAGTCCCTGTACCTCGTGATCGGATTCGACCCGGAGACCCAGAACGAGGTCGCAGATTTTCAGGATAATCAGCGTTCCCATGATACCCAGGACAATGGCTATACCCACGCCAATCGCCTGGTTCAAAATCTGAGCGCCATTGCCATCCACCAAGCCCAGTGCAAGCGGCTTTCCAGCGGAATCTTTAAGCGCATCGTTCACCTGATTTGTGGCAAATACGCCAGTCAGAAGAGCGCCGAGCGTACCACCCGCGCCGTGTACGCCGAACGCATCCAGGCTGTCGTCATAGCCGAGTTTCTGTTTCACGATTACGACCATGAAGTAGCAGGAAATTCCGGCAGCGAAACCGATCAATAGTGCCGGGAACGGCTTCACAAATCCGGCTGCGGGCGTGACTGCAACCAGTCCGGCGACAGCTCCGGAAATCCCACCCAGTACGCTCGGCTTGCCATCGCGGAACCACTCTGCGATGACCCATCCCAGTGCTGCGGCGGCGGCGCCGAAATGTGTCGCCACAAATGCGCTTGTTGCCAGTCCGGAAGCGCCAAGTGCACTGCCGGCATTGAAGCCAAACCAGCCCACCCACAACAAGCAGGCGCCGATAAAGCTTAGTACCAGGCTGTGGGGCTTCATCGGCTCCACCTTGTAACCCAATCGTTTGCCCATGTATAAGGCGCACACCAGGGCTGAAACGCCAGAGGTGATATGAACGACAGTTCCACCTGCAAAATCCAGGCAGGGGAACTTTCCGCCCAGGAAGGCATTCAGTAAGCCCCCTTTGCCCCAAACCATATGCGCCATTGGGAAGTAAACCAGCAATGCCCAGAGAACTGTAAACAGCAGCATCGCGCTGAATTTCATGCGTTCCGCGAATGCGCCCGAAATCAAGGCGGGAGTGATGATCGCGAACATCAACTGGTACACCATAAAGGTCTGCTGAGGAATGGTGCCCGCGTAATCGCTGTTTGGTGCGCTGCCCACTCCTTCCAAAAATGCGTAACGCATATCACCCACGAACGCGGAGCCCTCACCGAATGCCATGCTGTAACCCACCACGGCCCACAGGACTGTAACGACGGCCATCAGGATGAAGCTCTGCATCATGGTCCCGAGTACGTTCTTTTTTCTTACGAGCCCACCGTAGAACAGTGCCAGGCCGGGTCCAGTCATCATTAGCACGAGCGCGGAACTCACCAGCATCCATGCGTTGTCTCCGGCGGATTGCGCCGACTTAACGGCCGTATCCAACGCGGCCAGTTTGCCTTCAATTGTCTCTGGAGTGTTTGCAAAAGCAACTCCGTACATCAAGAATGTCCACACAGACACGAGAGTTTTCATAATTTCCTCAGGGGAATCACGCGGTAAGTCTTTTACATGATGACCGCAATTGCCCCTGGCCGGAAGCGAAAGGTTTCTATCGAAGCGATTCAATTTTTCTATAGTTGGCGTTTGTATGCACTTGCAGGCAATAGCCCCCTTCGTTATCGCGGCGATTGAAATTTTTGATTGGTTTCCGTGGGTCATCAGGCCCTAGACTTGTCTTGCGAACTCCGTCGTTCCCCCATTTTTGAAAACAACCTGGAGAAACCAAAAAATGAAATACGGAAAGCGTATCCGCACAACGATGCTGGCGTTAGGCATCGCGATCTCGGGAATGGCGCAGACTGCTCCGGCCCCCGCGCCCGCTCCGGCTCCGGCCGCAGCTCCTGCATGGTCGGTTGGCCCGATCGATTTCAGTGGTCTTGTTGATGTTTACTACGATGTCAACTTCAATCACCCTGCCGATCGCGTCAATCAGCTGCGGAACTTTGATGTGAGGGCTAACCAGTTCAGCCTTAATATGGCGAAGTTGACCATGGAGCACACCGCAGATCCGGTTGGTTTCCGCGTGGATCTCGGACTCGGTAAAGCTTTCGATACGGTTCACTTTAATGAGAAAGACCTCGGCGTGATGCGCAACATCGAACAGGCGTACGTGAGCCTGAAACCGGCCTCTGGTAAGGGTTTCCAGGTGGACGTGGGCAAATTCGTAACCGCTCTCGGCGCCGAAGTGATTGAAACGAATGGCAACTGGAACTACTCGCGGTCGCTGTTGTTCGCGCTCGCGATTCCCTACTATCACATGGGAGTCCGCACCAGTATGCCAGTCGGAAAGCACTTCACCGGTGGCGTTCACGTCGTGAATGGTTGGAACAACGTGGAGGACAACAACAGCGGTAAGACTGTCGGCTTCATGGGCACGTTCAACAGCTCGAAGGTCACCTGGTCCAACAATTACATGGTTGGTCCGGAAAAGACCGACACGAATAAGGGCATCCGTCATCTTTACGACACGACTCTATTACTCACACCGAACTCCAAGTTCAATGCTTACCTTAACTTCGATTACGGTGTGGATAAGAACATTCTCAACGGTGAACAACGCTGGGTCGGAGTCGCCGCCGCCGCCAAGCTGCAGGCGAACTCCTGGTTCGCACTGACGCCCCGCGTGGAGTGGTTTAACGATGCCGACGGTTTCGCGACCGGCACGGTGCAAAAAGTGAAGGAATTCACGCTCACTGGCGAATTTAGAATGAAGGAAGGTCTTTTCACTCGCCTGGAATACCGGCGCGACTGGTCCAACCAGAAGTTCTTCAATCGCGGTAATCAACTCGCCAATGCGGATAGCCAGAGCACTATGCTGGTCGGCCTCGTAGCCTACTTCGGGCCGAAGCGTTAGATCAGAAGCAACAAACACTAGCGCGGCTGATTCGTTGTTGAGCATCAGCCGCTGGGCAAATTACAGGTGCCGTGAAGAGTCTTACCTGACCGTGTGGTCAGCCCTCCCCCGTCCCTGTGGCTCACGGGCTCTCGCGGCCAATAACTCAAAACTCGAAGAAGGTTGGAGGTAATTATGGGAGCGAACCCAACGCAAGCACTCGGTCTCGCTGTTTTCCTCATTTCGTTTGTGATTATTTCGGTCGGACTGGCCCTGGGAGGCAGCCTACTCCTGATATTGCTCGGGATTGTAATGCTGGGGGTGTCCTTAGGCATCCTGCTGAAAGCGAAACCCTGGGAGCACCTGGAAAGCTAAGTCGCACCTCCTGAATTGGCGCGACGGAAAGGAAAAATCCAAATGGTACTAGTCGGATTGATACTCACAGTTTTGGGATTCGTAGTCAGCTTCCTTAGTCTTGGCATGGCGTCAACCGTAGGCGCGCGAATGACGATGGTTCTCGTCGGCATCGCGGTCAGCCTCGTCGGAATTCTCGGCGTAATTAACCAGGCTTACCTGAAGAACGCGATCTGGAAGAAATAGGAGACGGCACATGACGAGACGACTATGTAGTTTGATAATCCTGGGCGCGATGGCGACACTTAGCTTCGCCCAGGCGCCCGCCGTGCCTGCCGCGGCACCCCCTCCCGCTGCTGCTACTCCAGCAACAGCCGCACCCGTGGCAATCACGGATGTGGACTTGAAATCGGTCGAGGTACCGAAGCCGGAAGTGCGCGCCAACGGCGATCCCGATGGCTCATTAACCGGCACTGCGGCTGACGTTGGCGTTGCCGACGCGAAAAAGGGACTCACAATCAGCGATCTGGTCAACCAGGTAGGCCAGAACAAAATTGGCATCAACATCATGTGGACGTTGATCGCAGGCTTCCTGGTCATGTTCATGCAAGCCGGATTCGCGATCGTCGAGACGGGCTTGTGCCGCGCCAAGAACGCGAACCACACGATGATGATGAACTTCGCCGTGTATGGCGTCGGTATGCTGGCGTTCTGGCTAATTGGATTTCCTCTTCAGATGGGTGGCGTGGGCGCACTCGGTAATATCGGCGGCACTCCTCCCCTCAATGCCGAATACGCCGTAACCATCTTCGGAAAGACGTTCGGGCTCTTCGGTCAGAATGGCTTCATGCTGATGCACAACGGCACCTACGACGTGGGCGTGATGGTCGTGTTCCTGTTCCAGATGGTCTTTATGGACACGGCGCTTACGATCGTTACAGGTTCGGCGGCCGAACGCTGGAAGTTCATTGCGTTTATTATTTCCTCCTTCTTTATGGGCGCGTTCACGTACCCGATTTTCGCCAACTGGGCATGGGGCGGCGGCTGGCTTGCCACTCTCGGTACCAACTTCGGCCTGGGTCATGGCTATGCGGATTTCGCCGGATCAGGGGTGGTGCACTCGGTTGGCGGGCTCACCGCGTTGGCATTGGCTATTCTGATCGGACCGCGTATTGGAAAATTCTCACGCGACGGAAGGCCGCACGCGATGCCTGGTCACGACGTTGTACTGGTGCTGTTTGGCTGCCTCATTCTGGCCTTCGGCTGGTTCGGGTTTAACCCCGGTTCCACGCTGGGCGCCTCTGGCAACGGCAACTTGCGTATTGGTTCAGTGGCGGTGAACACGATGCTTGCCGGTATGGCTGGCGGCATGACATCGATGCTGTATATGTGGATGCGTTACGGCAAGCCGGACTCTTCGATGTCGGGCAACGGCTTGTTGGCCGGTCTGGTCGCAATCACCGCTCCTTGCGGCTTCGTGAATCCGATTGCATCCGTGATCATCGGCGCAATCGCCGGCGTGCTGGTATGCGTTTCGGTTGAGTTTGTCGAACGCAAACTAAAAATCGACGACCCGGTGGGTGCAATCTCAGTTCACGGCGTGAACGGCATGTTCGGTGTGATTGCGGTCGGTTTATTCGCCGACGGCAAGAGCAACTACGGTGGGTCCTGGAACGGTGTAAATGGTTCGGTTACCGGGCTGTTCTACGGCGATCCCGGCCAGTTAGTCGCGCAGTTGATTGGAGTGTCGGCACTACTCGGCGTTGTCTTCACTGTCAGCTTCGTACTGAATCTCGCAATCGATGCGCTGGTCGGTCAGCGCGTTTCCGCGAAGGCGGAGATGGAAGGTCTCGACCTTCCGGAAATGGGCGCGTTGGGTTACCCCGAGTTCGAACTCAAAGCACGGGGACTGGGAGCATAAGCAATGACGTCGTCATCGTCTCTTCATGGCGTTTCTCCAGCAGCCCTTTCAGGCGGAGAGGATCTGGCTCTCGTGGCCAGGTCCGCCCCGCCGCAGGGCGAAATCGAAATCCGCCGGCTTCCGGCCGTGCCCTGGCGTGATCCCCATACGGTTTCGCCGAAGCAACTGGCCGACTACATCACGATGCTGGAAAAAGCATGTGCGCAACATCCGGACTCACCGGATCTGCGGACATGTCTCGGTATGGCCTACGCCATGAACTTCGACGCCTATAAGTCGATTGATGTTTTGGAGGCAGCGGTGCAGTTGGATCCGCAGCATTTCTGGGCGCAGATGAAGTATGCGGAGTTGCACTATCGCCTGCGCGCCTTGCCGTTCGCAGAACAGGAAACGTTGAAAGCTCTGGATCTGGCCGGCAACGGAACGGAGCTTGTTCTGGCACGGCATCAGTTACAGGAGATCCGGCGGCTGATGCGCGAAGGCACACAAAAACCTGCCTGGACTAAGCCGCTGACAACTCCGGCAATTATTCTTGTGGTCATGCTAATTGGGGTCTCACTTATGATGGTGATGCGATGAAAACGATCAAATGGCCTGTATTTGCTTGCGCCGCACTCGTATCGTGGATCTTTTTATTCGCCTTTAATGCGCCGGTTTTGCCTGTGTTCGCCGGAACCGGTGCGATGGCGTTGTGGAATCATCTGCATAGAAACGGATAACATATTTAAGTTTGGTGGGTGGCGAATGATGTTTGAGGGCTTCCACTCCTTTCAGCGTCTTTCGCTACCCTACCAAGCCGTCCTGGCCGCAACGGCGTGGTCAACCTCAGCATGCCAAATTTAGACTTCACCGCATTTCTGCTCTCGGGCGATGCTCGTATTCCCCTCTCAATGCTGATCGTCTTCGGCGCGGCGAAGCTGCTCGCTGAAATCTCCGAGCGCATGAACCAGCCCGGTATAGTCGGCGAGATTCTCGCGGGTGTGTTGATCGGTCCCAGCGTACTCGCCTGGATACAACCGAGTGATCTGTTGGGTACGCTCTCTGATCTAGGCGTAATGTTTCTGTTGTTTCGAGTCGGATTGGAAGTGAAGTCGTCAGAGTTACTGCGCGTCGGCAGCACTGCAATGCTGGTGGCGACAATCGGTGTGATCATCCCATTCCTGATGGGCTGGGGCTTGATGCTGGCATGGGGCTACGGGCAGAGCGAATCCATTTTTGTGGGCGCGGCCGTGGTCGCGACCAGTGTCGGCATCACGGCGCAGGTGCTTAGTGCAAAAGGCCTGCTGCATTTGACGTCGAGCAAGATCATTCTCGCCGCCGCTGTAATCGATGATGTGCTGGGATTGCTTGTGCTCGCACTTGTGAGCAGCGCCACTCGCGGCAAGGTCAACATCCTGGAAATCGGATTCACCGTTCTGCTTGCAGTCCTGTTCGTGGTTGCAGTTGCGAAGTGGGGCACCTCGACAATGGGACGCGTGGTGCCGAAGATGCAAAAAACTCTGCGAGTTGCCGAGGCGGAGTTTGCGCTCGCGATGGTGTTGCTGTTTGCGCTCTCAGTAGTCGCAGTGTACGCGGGAGTCGCCGCGATTGTGGGCGCGTTCCTCGCCGGCATGGCGCTTGGGGAAAGCGTCGGTGAGCGCGTCAAGCAGTTGGCGAACGGCACTGCGGAATTACTCGTACCGTTCTTCCTTGCGGGCATTGGTCTGAATGTCAGCCTGAGCGCGTTCAGTAGCTCGTCAACGGTGCTGTTGGCGGTGTTGCTGTTGCTTGTCGCGGTGGTCTCCAAATTTGTTGGCTGTGGACTCGGAGCCTTCACTCTGGGCAAGACAGAGATGATTCGCATCGGTGTCGGGATGATTCCGCGCGGCGAAGTCGGAATGGTCGTCGCGCAGCTAGGCCTGGCGATCGGTGTAATCAGCCAGCCGGTTTATGGCGTGGTTGTTTTTATGGCGGTCACGACAACGATCATTGCGCCGCCGCTGCTGAATTTGGCATATCGCGGCGCCAAGTGCATTCCGGTGCCGGAAGAAGAGCTTCTCCACCTGGGCTACCGCCACAATGTTACTGGTGCGCTAGTGGGAACTCAACCCGGCTAGAGCATTCGATGCATGCCTTTGGTTCGCTGAAAAGCTGTTGTCGTAACCGGAAGTCGTCCGCCGTGTGTGCAACGATCACGTAAGCATCGACGTACGAAAACCCGCGCGCGGGATGGAGGAATGGCATCGGGGAGTGTCCCCCAACGAGTCTCGAATGGACCAAAGCGTCTGCCATGCCGCACCGGCCGCGTTCGTTGGTGCTCAGCGACGAAATAGAGCTCCTTTCGTAGTGGGGAAATCCGTCGAACCGCTTCTGCCTGAAACAAACACGAATCCAGGCATCCCGGCCGATAACGATAGCAGCGCGTCGTCCCCATTTCCACCGAGCAGTCTCGCCCAAACCACACCGTCGTGTCCCTGGGCAAATTGGCGGCCGTCGATCTTTACAATAAACCCGCTCTCGATTGTCTTCCGACCCTGCTTTGCTGAGTACCGCGCAGAGGAAAGGCTGGCGAATTTGTTGACACCGGCAGCGTAGATATTACCGCCGGAGTCCAGATCAATGCTGGACAGAACATCGTCCCCTGACCCGCCGATCCTGAGGCCAAGCGGTGGTAGCTTGCCGTTCGGGTGGATTCGAATGATGAAACCATCCCTGCCGCCGCCTTTGCCAAACCCGATGAACTGCATCGCTCGGCAATCCCCGGCTCGTATTGCCGCCGACGTAGAGCGTTCCGTCAGATCCTGTCTTGAGGCAGGTAATGTGTACCTCGGCATTCTCGCCCAAATAGGTACCAAATAGCAGTTTGCCGGATCTGGCGTGGATGCCCCAAAGAAAGCCATTGATACGACCCCTCAAACCTGTCTGAATCGCTGATCGGGTCACGGCCAAGTCGTTAGAGGAGGTGTAACCGCCGACGTAAACAATGTCGTTACCGGGTGCCAGGGCAACAGCGGTCGCGTGCATAAGAGAGTGTGCGCACAATGGCCCTGCAACCCCGGCCGGAAGCACGTGACCGCGGGTAATATAGCCGCAGTTGGCGACATGGCTGCCTCCTCCGCTCTGATTGGCACGGAGGTAGTAGGTCCGACAATCGCGGCCTTCGTCGACCTACGGAACACGTCGTGGGTGATCTGAGCACCAGTACGCACAGAGCGATGTTTCGTCCCAGATCGCGGCAATGCGTATGTCTCCCCGGCCCTGATGATCGGCTCAAGAATCCTCCGACGTGTGACCGCGCGCGTGACGAATGCGGGGAAGGGAAAATGGAGGAGAGTGTCATCGGACCGCCGCACGAATCGTCAGCATGGCTCTATCCTAACCTGCGCGCGAATGTTCACTCCGTGTGACGCAAGAAAAGTAGCTGGGGAGCGAGGTCGGGCGGGTCACTGCGCAAGCAGTTGAACGAGAAAGATTGATGCGATAAGGCACCGGCGCATGCCAAGTTTGGACGCTTTCACGGCGTTGTGTATGTGGAACAGGGGGGGGCTATGCTAGGGAACGAGCAGCGAAGATCCGCCCGGAGGCGGAGGCAATTCGCCTTGCTCCCGGGCTGCCTGGAAATCGGCGAAATAGTGCCGTAGAAAATCGATGAACGCCTTGCTGCGACGCCGGCGATTATTGTGTTGCACTTCGAGCCGCTGCAGGAAAACTGCGATTCCCAGCACGTCCGTGTCGCGGATGGTCTGCATGCCGGTCTGTTGCACCAGATCTTCCCTGAATTTTTGAATACCGGCCTGCAGCCGCTGATAGATGGCCGCGGCGATCGTATTGGTCGGGCGCGAATCGTAATAGATGCCGCTGCCGAGAGTCTTGTAGGTCTGGATCATCGAATCCAGGCAATCCCTCAGATCTTGATCGATGGCGCCAGGTGTTTCCAGCGCGGCCTGCAACAGGCTGCCACTGGTGAAGAGCAGCAATCGCTCGTTCTCGCGGAGAAAGTCCTCAGTGACCCGGATGTCCTTGTTGGGAATATCTTCAGGCTGTACGTCCGGCAGTTTGTCGTGGTAACGACCTTCCTGCAGATACTCGCAATCAATCGGGCAATCGATAGTGTTCTCACGTTCCTGACCGCAGCACAGCGAACAGATATCGGCGCGCAGTGCGGGGCAGTAACGGCGAGGTTTACGGGTGGAACAGAGATGACAGGCCACGGCGTGTACTCCAGAAAACCTATCGT
This sequence comes from Bryobacteraceae bacterium, assembly GCA_963793625.1. Taxonomy (GTDB): domain Bacteria; phylum Acidobacteriota; class Terriglobia; order Bryobacterales; family Bryobacteraceae. Next base: position 679,434 of record CAWCAT010000005.1, read on the forward strand.
ATCATTGGAGTGATGGCCCGCATTGATCTTCACCTGAAAGTCGTAATCGACATTGATCCCAGGGATACCCCTGAGAAACTGGCGGCGGAGATCTGTCGCCAAATAAAAAAGATTTACAGCGTCAGAGAGGCGGAGCTGACGAACTACGTCAACCCCGCGGATAAGTAATTACTCGAACTGCTTTCGAAACTCCGCGAACCGCGACTTCAACGATTCGATCTCTTGCAGCAGGCGTGCGACTTCGCTTTCCAGAGCGCTGATTCTGTCCTCACGGCGCGGAGCTTCCGGTGCTTCCTCGATCGCGGGTGCAGTCACTTCACCCGAGAGCAGGTGCGCGTACCGCGGCTCTTTCGTGCCTGGCTGCCTGGGCAGCTTTACGGCGAGCGGAGGGTCGAACGTCATCAGCCGCTCGATGACGGATTCCACCTCTGCCAGATCGCTGAAATGATGCATGCGCTCTGAGCGGCTGTGAATCTCACCGAGTGTCTGCGGGCCCCGCAGCATCAATGTACATAGCACTGCGGTTTCGCGCCGGCCCAGGTTCAATGATTCAGACAGCCGGTGCGCGTATTTGTTGACGCGGCTGCCGGATGGAACAATAGTCAGCGACAGGCGCCGCTCACGCAGCAGTTCCAGGGCGGCGGAAACGGTGTCGTCATCGTAGTTGACCACTGGATCGCGATTACTCTTCTGGTTGCAGGCATTCACCAGCGCGTTCAGCGTCAGCGGGTAATACTCCGGGGTCGTGATCTCTTTTTCGATCAGCGACCCGAGCACCCGCACTTCCACGACATCCAGGATAAAGTTCACTGACGCGCCTTATAGGTTTTGGCGTATTTGTTGCGCGAATTGGTAACGGTGAAATCGCCGTTGGGCTGCACCGAAACCTTGATCCACTTGGCCTCGCACTTTTCGTCCGGGTTGGCGATGAACGAATCCGGTGAGTTGTTGTCTTTGCCGCCCGCGATGGCGTAGTGCAGCTGCCAGAGGTCTTCGAGGCCTGGTGACTTGCGGATGATCTGCCAGGCTGCGGGTGACCCGCCCTTCTTGCGCCGTTGTTCATGATGGCCACGCGTGGTTTCACCGCGTGGACCAGCGTGGCAGGATTAGAGGCGTCCAGGCCGTGGTGCGTGGTCAGGTAAAGGTCGATGGTCCCAATCTTGTTGTTGGGGCATGCCAGATCAATTTCCTTGTTCCAGGTCAGGTCGCCCAGATCCAGAAAGCGAAACTTGTTGAACGTGAGCAGAAAGCCAGCTGAGCGCGCGTTTTCTGAGGTGTCCACTTTTTTCTGCGCTTCGGAGCCGCAAAGCGGGTTCGGATCGCCACCATTCGTGATCAGGTCGCCAGCCGAGCACAGGAATTTGATATCAAGTCCCTTTACCGGCAGTTTGTCGCCCGCCTTCACGACTATGTGCTTGCCCTTGGCGACGGTCTCTTCGTAGGCCTTGTAAAGCTCACCAGCCTGCTTGCCATCTTCCTGCAGAGCGCCCTTGTCAACGAAGGTCACGACAGGCATCTTGGCTGCAAACTGCGGTACGCCACCCACATGATCGAGATGATAGTGGGTCACCAGCAGGTAATCAATCTTCTTGACACCGGCCGCTTTCGCCGCCGCACGGATGCGGTCCGCATCGCGACCGTCAAAACCCCGCCACCCGGCGTCCACCAGCATGGACTGCCCCGAAGGCGTCACGATCAGCGTGGCCTGGCCACCTTCCGCATCCACGAAATACATGTCGAGGGTCTTGGCTGCCGAAAGCAGCGAGACCGAACACAACAAAACGAATAAGATTACAAACAGTTTCCGCATGTCTGGCATCCTAACATGGAACGGCGCTAACATGACTGGAACACAATCAGTGCATTTTTCGTAGAAGAAGATAGGTGGCCGATATGCCTTACTGCATAAATTGCGGAACTCAGGTACAGGAAGTGGACGTGTATTGCGCCCATTGCGGTACCAGGCAGAAAGACGGTGCACCTCCGCCTCCGCCTCAAAGCGACTTCATGCGCGGCGTGGAACCACGTACTGCCTCGCTGTGCTGCTATCTTCCCGTGATTGGTTGGATTCCCTGCATCATCGTGTTGGCGGCCTCACGTTTTCGCGATGACCGCGAGGTGCGCTTCAACGCGTTCCAGGGACTCTATCTTTTCGTGGTCTGGCTTATCGTTGACTGGGTCGTCTCTCCGATGTTCGGCTTCATACCGGGCTACACCATACCGATTGCCAAGCTGCTGAAGCTGGGCGTGCTATTCACCTGGATCTTCATGATCGTGAAGCTTGCACAGAATCAGTCCTTCCGGTTGCCGATCCTGGGTGAGCTGGCGGAGCGTTCCGTCGCCGAACAGAAATTCTGATCATCGTGTTGTGGTATGTTTATTCATAGGACTGAATAAATAGTCAGAACTATGAAGCACGTTGGTATTGTCGGATTTCGCGGGTACAGTGGCGCCGAACTGGAATTGATTCTTCGCCGGCACCCCGGAGTGAAGGCGTTCCTGATGGAGCATCGGGCAGACGCCGAGGACCAGGCTCGTCCTCGCGGCCATGCCGGCCCAGCACGTATCGCCTGCACGCCGCAAGCGGCCACGGAAAACAAGCTCGCTGCCGTATTTCTGGCGACTCCGCCGGAAGTTTCGATGGACTTGACGCCAGGGCTGCTCGAAGCGGGCGTGAAAGTCATCGACCTCAGTGGCGCGTACCGCCTGCGGACCGTCGAGAATTACAAGCACTGGTACAAAGCCGATCATCTGCAGGCTGAACTGCTTGACGAAGCTGCTTACGGTCTGCCCGAGTTCAATCGCGCCCAAACCATTGGAGCGCGGCTCGTGTCGAATCCGGGTTGCTATCCCACTGCCGCGAATCTCGCCCTGCGTCCGCTGATGCAGGCCGGTGTAATCGATCGCACAGCCGGAGTCATTTGCGATGCCAAATCCGGCGTCAGCGGAGCCGGCCGCAAACCGAGTCTTAAAACTAGCTTCTGCGAGGTATCCGAGAATTTCTCGGCGTATTCACTGCTCGACCACCGCCATGTGCCCGAAGTGCTGCAAAATTCAGGCCTGAACGAGAACGAATTCAGCTTTGTCGCACAATTGCTGCCGCTCGACCGGGGGATTCTAGAGACAATTTACTTCCGTGCCACAGGCATCTCCAGTGGCAATGACCTAATTAAGATCTACGAGCAGCATTACGCAAACGAACCCTTTGTGCGCATATACGATCACGGCAAAATGCCGGACCTGCGCGGGGTGACTCGCACGAATTTCTGCGATATCGGTGTGCGTTTCGACGCAACTACAGGACGCAGCGTCGTGGTGAGCGCCATCGACAATCTGGTGAAGGGCGCTGCCGGCCAGGCGATCCAGAACATGAATCTGGTGTTGGGCTTCCCGGAAACCGAGGCGCTGCTGTGAAGCTTCTGCTAAAACTCGGCGGAACACTGCTCGATCAGCCGGAATCGCGCGCACGACTGTGCGCGGAGATTGGGAAAGTGTCCCAGGGTGCCAATCGCGTCGTTGTTGTCCACGGCGGCGGCAAGCAGATGACCCGCTTTCTGGCCGAACGTGGCATTGAGAGCCGTTTTGTGAACGGACTTCGCGTCACCACTCCTGATGTTGTCGATGCACTGCTTAAAGTATTCGCAGGTAGCGTGAATCACGAGTTGGTCGCCGCCTTTGTAGGTGCGGGCGCGCGTCCGATCGGATTGAGCGGGATTGACGATGCGCTTGTGGAAGCCGAGCGTTTGAGCGAAGAACTGGAGCTGTCGGCCGGCCTGTGCGTTCGCGTCCGGAGATTCTGGACCTGCTGACTTCCAACGGATATCTGCCCGTCGTGGCATGCGTTGCCGGCGACCGGCAGGGCAACGTTTATAACGTAAACGCGGATCAAATGGCAGTGGCCTGCGCTTCCGGTTTCCGCGCCGATAATCTGGTGTTCCTGACCGATGTCGAAGGCGTGCGCGGCGCCGACGGCTCTACCATTTCCATGCTCGACATTGCCGAGTGCCGGCGGTTGATCGAGGACGGCATTGCGACCGGTGGAATGCAGGCTAAGTTGAATGCGTGCATCGCCGCCCTGGAGGGTGGCGTGGGACAGGTTACCATCGCGCCCGGCTTCATGCCTGACGCGCTGGAAGCGTTGCTAGCGGGGGACCCCGTCGGTACCCGTGTAGTCAGGGGGCAGTAACTCCATGGGTGGTCTCGTTACCTTGCAGTCGCCGAAACAAGTCGACCATTTTCCGGTCAACCTCAGTCTGCCATTAATCGTGCGCAAAGCGCGCATGACCGATGTCGCGGCGATGCTTGAACTGATCAACGGCTACGCGGCGCAGGCAATCATGCTTCCACGTACTGAGTTTGAGATGTCGGAAAACATCCGCGACTTTGCTGTGGTTACGGCAGGCAACCGGATCGCGGGTTGCGCAGCGCTGCACTTTTATACCCCCACCTCGGCCGAGGTGCGTTCCCTGGCTGTCGATCCTGCCTGGAAGGGACACGGGCTCGGCCGGATGCTCGTATCCGACCTGGAAAGCGAAGCGCGCGAGCACGGGATTACCACGCTCTTCGCATTCACTTATGTTCCCGATTTCTTCCGTAAGATGGGTTACACAGAGGTCGATCGAGGCGAACTTCCGCTCAAAGCGTGGAAAGATTGCCTGCGTTGCCCCAAGTTCCAGTGTTGCGACGAAATCGCGATGCTTAGGACTTTATAAGCCGCTAAACCGCTGTTTCTTCGCCGTTTGTTCTCTCTAGAACTCCTCCGGGCCAAATTGCGCGAAAAATAATCGCTAATCGGATCAGAAAGTACAATTGAATAAGCAGGTCCGAATGTATAATTTATTCAGCGAGTTTTCGCTGCTCGATTTTCAGGAGACACCATGAAAGCACAGACCGTCGAAGTCAGTGAGTCTACGGGAAGAATTCTTTGTTGCACTATTTTCCGTCCCGGCGGCAAGAAACTCCTGGCCAAAGGGCACATTATTAGTGAAGAAGATGTTCGCCTTTTAAAGACCGAAGGCATGGACACGGTTTGGGTAACTGAACTGGAAGACGGCGAAATCGGCGAAGACGAAGCGGTCACGTTGATCTCGCAGGAATTGGGTTGTGGCGCAATTGAGATCCGGCTCGCTGCCGGAGGCCGCGCAAACCTGTTCGTGAATGAAGATTCATGCTTGTTGGTCAACGATGAACTGCTGAAGCAGATTAACTGCGCTTCCAGTGTCGTGATCGCCACCGCGACGAATTTTAGCTATGCGAAAGCTGGCCAACGCATCGCCACGGTGAAGAGCGCTCCTTTTGCTGTCGCCAAGTCCCAGTTGGAAGCTGTCATCTCGATCCTGAAAGAACGCGGGCCGATCATGCAGGCCCGTCCTGTACGCACTCCGCTGGCTGCGGTTCTGTACTCGGATCCAGTCAACGGCGACAGAGCCAGACAGCTCTTTGAGAACATCATGTGCCAACGATTGGAGCGCTATGGCTGCCGCTCCAACTACGTGCTCTCTGCTCTCGAGGAAGAGATGGAAGTGTCGCGCGCGTTGCTGCACCTGGCCAAAGCCAAGCCGACCCTGATACTAGTTGCGTCAACAACCGCGCCTGCCGGTCCGGAAGACGTTGTTGGCCGCGCGATGAATCGCATCGGTTGCCATATCGAAAGATTTCTGGCCCCCGTTGAGCCAGGCAACCTGCTGTTACTCGGTTATAAGGACGACATTCCAATCGTGTCGGCTCCGGGTTGCTTCCGGTCGGCCAAACCGAATGTAGTGGACCTGATTCTGCCGCCGATGCTCGCCCGCTATCACGTGACAGGCTGGGAGATTGCTTGTCTTGGACATGGCGGTCTGCTCGCCTGATCATAATGTCCGCTTTTTGTAAGCCTAGCCGGGTGCCTGACCAGCATCCGGCTTTCTTATTTCTAATTCAACATAGAATGTATTCACATGCTTCGCTTCCTTGTTCTGTGTGTTGCTGCTGTGCTGTTGAATGCGGAAGTTGCGAAACGTCCGCTTACGCATAACGATTACGCGGCCTGGCGCTCCATCACGGGACAGCGCCTCTCGCCTGACGGAAAGTACGTTGCCTACTTTCTGTTTCCGCAGGAAGGCGACGGTGAAGTTGTTGTCCGCGAACTCGCGACTGGAAAAGAACGGCGTGAATCCGCCGGCGCGTTGCCGCAAGCACCTGTACAGCGAAACGAAAGCAGCATGACCGCCTTGGCCACCCACAAGGATGAAAATGGGCGCGAGCTTGGTGCCGGTTGATTCGGGTCAGAAACGGACCCGAGAGGGTGGCCCAGTTTGGGTAATGGTGCGCATTGTGTCCCAAAACGAAACTGGCCAGGTTGACGTGGGGAACCCCCGAATGGAGCAGTCGAGCCGTGGAAGAACATCTTATGAGAGACGTCAACCGCTCTCGGTCCAGAAAGGCAAACCATGATCGCAGCAGCTATCGAACGATGTGCCGGAATTGACGTCGGGCAAGAAAATGTATTCGCCGTCTGCATGATGATTCGGAGCAGTTGGAAGGGGAGACCACGAATTGAGCGCCGGGAGAAGATGAGACAGTGCGGCGCAGTTAGAACAATTGCGCTGTAATTGTCCCGAACACTCCGGCGCTCGATTCGTGGTTCCCCTGCCAATGGCCCGGATCATCATGTAGACGGCCAATACTTGTTAGAACCGTGGATTCCGGCACATGGTTCGATAGCTGCTGCGATCATGGTTTGCCTTTCTGGACCGAGAGCGGGTAACTCTCTCATAAAATATTATGCCACAAGCCGACACCCATTCGGGGGTTCCCCGCGTCAACCTGGCCAGTTCAATTCGGGACACAATGCGCACCATTACCCGAAATCGGCCACCCTCTCAGGGGTCCGTTTCTTATCCTAATCAACCGGCACGAGGCTCGCGCCCATTTTTGATTCTTGTGGGTGGCCAAGGCGGTCATGCTGCTTTCGTTTCGCTGTTGCCAGGTGCTTGCGGCAACGCGCCGGCGGTTTCGCGCCCGTTCTTTTCCAGTCGCGGAGTTCACGGACGACAACTTCACCGTCGCCTTCCTAGGAAACAGAAAGTAGGCAACGTAGCATCCATCAGGCTGGAGACGCTGTCCCTAAACCCCGTTTGATGAAGCGGAATGCGTAAGCGGAACATTTGGCAACTTTCCGGGTTGCCGAACGGCGCGGCGGCGGAACACACAGAACAAGGAAGAGCGAAGCATGTGGAGTACGTTTTCTATGTTGAATTAGAAATAAGAAAGCCGGATGCTCGGTAGGGCACCCACTAGGCTTACAAAAAGCGGACATTATGATCAGGCGAGCAGAGCGCCATGTCCAAGACAAGCAATCTCCCAGCCTGTCACGTGATAGCGGGCGAGTCGCGGCGGGAATCAGGTCCAGCTACATTCGGTTTGGCCGACCGGAAGCAACCCGGAGCCGACACGATTGGAATGTCGTCCTTATAACCGAGTAACAGCAGGTTGCCTGGCTCAACGGGGGCCGGGGACTGCTTCGATATACGACCTGGATGCGATTCATCGCGCGGCCAACAACGTCTTCCCGGACCGGCAGGCGCGGTTGTCGACGCAACTTGGGTCTGGGTCGCTTGGTCTGTTGGGCCAGGTGCGGCGACGCGCACGACGCTTGCATCTCTTCCTCGAGAGCAGACAGAGCGTGGTTGGGAGCGGCAGCCATAGCGGACCAAGCGTTGGCACATGATGTTCTCAAAGATGTGCTGGCTGTCTCGCCGTTGACTGGATCCGAGTACAGAACCGCAGCCAGCGGAGTGCGTACAGGACGGGGCCTGCATGATCGGCCCGCGTTCTTTGCAGGATCGAGATGACAGCTAAGATGGGACTTGGCGACGGAAAAAGAACGCTCTTTCACCGTGGCGATGCGTTGGCCAGCTTTGGCATAGCTAAAATTCGTCGCGGTGGCGATCGCGACACTGGAAGCGCAGTTAATCTGTTTAGGCAGTTCATCGTCAACCAACAACATAAATACTATTTTTCATTCACGAACAGGTTTGCGCGGCCTGCGGCAGCGAGCCGGATCTAATTACACCACGACCCAATTCCTGCGAGATCAACGTGAGCCGCTTCGTCTTCGCCGATTTCGCAGTTTCCGGTTGGGTTACCCGAACCGTGTCATGCCTTCGGTCTCTTAAAAGGCGAACATCTTCTTCACTAATAATGTGCCTTTTGGCCAGGAATTTTTGTCCGCCGGGACGGAAAATAGTGAAGACAAAGAATTCTTCCCGTATTAGAACTCACTGACTTCGACGGTCTGTGCTTTCATGGTGTCTCCTGAAAATCGAGCAGCGAAAACTCGCTGAATCGAACAGCGCGTTCAAACCTGTTTTATTCGAGAATATTTCTGATCCGATTGGCCGCGATTATTTTTCGCGCAATTTGGCCCTTGGAGGCTCTCGAGGGAGAGCAAACAGGCGAAGAAACAGCGGATTAGCGGCTTTATAAAGTTCTAAGCATAGCAATTTCGTGGCAACACTGGAACTTCGGGCGACGCAGGCAATCTTTCCACGCTTTGACGGGAAGTTTAGCTCGCCTCGATTCGACCTCTGTGTAACCCATACTTACAGAAGAAATCGGGAACATAAGTGAATGCGAAGAGCGTGGTAATCCCGTGCTCCGCGCGCTTCGCTTTTGCAGGTCGGATACGAGCATCCAGCCGAGCCCGTGTCCCTCCCCGGGCAGGATCGACAGCCGGGGAACGCACCTCTGCCGAGGTGGGGGTATAAAAGTGCAGCGCTGCGCAACCCGCCGATCCGGTTGCCTGCCGTAACCAGCAGCAAAGTCGCGGGAATATTTTGCGACATCTCAAACTCAGTACGTGGAAGCATGATTGCCTGCGCCGCGTAGCCGTTGATCAGTTCGAGCATCACCGCGACATCGGTCATGCGCGCTTTGCGCACGATCAATGGCAGACTGAGGTGAACACGGAAAATGGTGGACTTTGACTAGGCGACTGCAAGGTAACGAGACCACCCCGTGGAGACTCTCCCCTCGGGGCGGCTGCGACAGGGGTCCCCCGCTAGCAACGCTTCCGGCGCGTCAGGCATGAAGCCGGGCGCGATGGTAACCTGTCCCACGCCATGCTCCAGGGCGGCGGTGCCGCGCGTTCGACTCAGCCTGCATTCCCACAGGTCGCAATGCCGTCCTGGAATTCGACCCGCCGGCACTCGGCAATGTCGAGCATGGAAATGGTAGAGCCGTCGTCGGCGCCGCGCACGCCTTCGACATCGGTCAGGAACGCCAGATTGTCGGCGCGGAAACCGGAAGCGCAGGCCAGGGCCCGTTGATCCGCGTTTACGTTATAAACGTTGCCCTGCCGGTCGCCGGCGACGCCGTCCACGACAGGCGGGGTCTCCGTTGGAAGTGAGGCAGTTCCAGAATCTCCGGGACGCGGAAGCGCGCAGGCCGGCCGACAGCTCCCCGCTCTTGGCTCAAACGCTCGGCTTCACAAGAGCGCATAGTGAGATCCCACTCAATCCGATCGGGACGCGCACCCGCGCCTACAAAGGCGGCGACCAACTCATGATTAGCGCTACCTGCGAATACTTTGAGCGGTGCATCGACAACATCAGGAGTGGTTGACGCGGAGTCCGTTCACGAAACAGCTCTCAATGCCACGTTTGGGCCAGAAGCGGGTCGTCTGCTACCGCCGCCATGAACGACAACAACGCGATTGGCACCCTGGGACACTTTCCCGGGGATAGCTCGCGCACAGTGGTGGGCGCCGCGATTCCGGCTGATCGAGCAGTGTTTCGCCGAGTTTTAGCAGAAGCTTCACAGCAGCGCCTCGGTTTCCGGGAAACCCGACGCCAGATTCATGTTCTGGATCGCCTGACCGGCAGCGCCCCTCACCAGATTGTAGATGGCGCTCACCACGACGCTGCGTCTGTGGGTCCTGCCATGAAAATCACGCGCGCGACATATGGCAGAAATTCGATCAATTTTTTTTTTTTTTGTGTGCGCAGCGTCGGCGCTTGCCGTGATGGTGCTCTGCTCACGACAAAAACTCCTCTGCGTAATGCTGCTCGTAGATCTTAGGATAAGGATTCCATCCCCACTGGAGATGCCTGTGGCACGGAAGTAAATTGTCTCTAGAATCCCCCGGTCAACTGAGCAGCAATTGTGAGACGAAGCTGATTCGTTCTGCCTCAGGCCTCAATTTTGGAGCGCTTCGGGCACATGGCGGTGGTCGAGCAGTGAATACGCAGAGAAATTCTCGGATACCTGCGCAGGAAGCTAGTTTTAGTACTTCGGTTTGCGGCCGGCTCCGCTGACGCCGGATTTGGCATCGCAAATGACTCCGGCTGTGCGATCGATTACACCGGCCTGCATCAGCGGACGCAGGGCGAGATTTGGCCGCAGTGGGATAGCGACCCAGATTCGACACAAGCAGCGCTCCAATGGTTTGGGCGCGATTGAACTCGGGCAGAGCGTAGGCGGCTTCGTAGAGACGGTTCCGCCTGCAGATGATCGGCTTTGTACCAGTGTTTGTAATTCTCAAGCGGTTCCGCAGGCGGTACGCGCCACTGGGGTCGATGGGACTGTTCTCACCCGCTTCGAGCAGCCCTAGCATCAAGTCCATCAAAACTTGAGGCAGAGTCGCCGGAGATTGCGGCAGCGAGCTTGTTTTCCGTGGCCGCTTGCGGCGTCCCAGCGATACGTGCTGGGCCGGCATGGCCGCGAGGACGAGCCTGGTCCTCGGCGTCTGGGCAATACTCCGGTCGGGAACGCCTTTAAGATTCCGGGTGCCGGCGAAGAATCAATTCCGGTTCGGCGCCACTGTACCCGCGAAATCCGACAATTACCGAGACATCTTCATAGTTCTGATATTTTTTATTTCAGGTCCTATGAATAAACATACCACGACACGATAAGTCAGAATTTCTGTTTCGGCGACGGAACGCTCCGCCAGCTCACCCAGTTTCGGCAAATTCGGAAGGACTGATTCTGTGCAAGCTTCACGATCATGAAGATCCAGGTGAATAGCACGCCCACTTCACCCGCTTGGCAATCGGTATGGTGTAGCCCTAACGAAGCCGAGCGTCGAGAGACGACCCAGTCAACGATAGCCAGACCAGCGAAAAGATAGAAGTTGCCTGGAACGCGTTGAACGGCACCTCACGGTCATCGCGAAAACGTGAGGCTCACCAAAACACGATGATGCAGGGAATCCAACCAATCACGGGAAGATGGGGGCGCGGCGAGGACAGTACGTGGTTCCGCGCCGCGGCATGAAGTCGCTTTGAGGCAAGGAGCGAAACGTCTTTCTGCCTTGGTACCGCAATGCGGCACAATGACGTCCACTTCCTGTACCCTGAGTTTGCCGCAATTTATGCAGTAAGGCATATCGGCCACCTATCTTTATTTCTGTACGAAAAATGCACTGATTGTGGTTCCCAGTCATGTTAGCACCGTTGCAGTGTTAGGATCCCGGAGCGTGCGGAAACTGTTTGTAATCTTATTCGTTTTGTTGTGTTCGGTCTCGCTGCTTTCGGCAGCCAACCCTGCGACATGTATTTCGTGGATGTGGAAGGTGGCCAGGCCACGCTGATCGTGACGCCTTGGGGCGGTAATTATGAGGTGGAGCAGCCGGGTGGCGGGGTTTGACGGTCGCGACCGGGACCGCGTCCCGGTACAGGTCGGCGAAAGCGGCCGGTGTCGGAAAGATTGATTACCCTGCTGGTGACCCACTGTGGTTGTTGCGATTGGTGTTGGTAGCGTGCCGCAGTTTGCAGCCAGGCCTGGCTGTGTGACCTTTTTAGTTAACAAGGCGGCTGTTGCAGGAAGATGGCAAGCCAGGCTGGTGAGCGTTACAAGGCCTACGAAGAGACCCGTCGCAAAGGGCGAGCGCGCGTCGTAGTGAAGGCGGGCGACAAACTGCCGGTAAAGGGACTTGATATCAAAAAAATCCTGTGCTCGGCTGGCGACCTGATCACGATCGGGGTGGCGGATCAAGAACCCGCTTTGCGGCTCCGAAGCGCAGAAAAATAAACACTCTCAGAACGCACGCTGATCACTTTGTGCTCACGTTAGAACAAGTTTCGCTTTCTGGATCTGGGCGACCTGACCTGGAACAAGGAAATAAAGAATATGGCGTGACCCAGACAGACAAGATTGGGACCATCGACCTTTACGTCAGCCTGCCGCCTGGGTCTGTGATGGTTGCTGCGCTGTGTACGCACATGGAGTCACACGTGGCGACTGTGAACAATGACGCAAAAGTGAGGTCACCCGCAGCCTAGCAAAGATCATCCGCAAGTCACCAGGCCTAGGAAGACCTCTGGCAGCTGCACTACGCCATCACAGGCGGCAAAGACAACAACTCAGCAGATTCGTTCATCGCCAACCGGACGAAAAAGTGCGAGGCCGAGTGGATCAAGGTTTCGGATCACAACCCGACGGCGGTTTCACCGTTACCAATTCGCGCAACAAATACGCCGAAACCTATGAGGCGCGTCAGTGAACTTCTTGTTGGAATATCGTGGAAGTGCGGGTGCTCGGTGTCGCTGATCGAAAAAGAGATCACGAGGCCGTGAGTATTACCCGCTGACGCTGAACGCGCTGGTGAATGCCTGCAACGTCAAAGAGTGATGCGCGATACAGTAGTAAACTGCGGTAACAACGACGGTTTCCGCCGCCCTGGGGGAACTGCTGCGTGAGCGGCGCCTGTCGCTAGACGGGTAGCCCATCCGGCAGCCGCGTCAACAAATACGCGCACCGGCTGCTGAATCGTTGAAACTCGGCAGGCGCGAAACTGCAGTGCTATGTACATTGACGCTGCGGGGCCCGCAGACACTCGGTGAGATTTCGCAGCCGCTGCAGAGCGCATGCGGTCGTTTCAAGCGATCTGGCAGAGGTGGAATCCAGTCATCGACAACCGCTGACAATTTCGACCCCTCCGCTGGCCGCTGCAAAGCTGCCCAGGCAGCCAGGCACGAAAGAGCCGCGGTACGCGCACCTGCTCTCGGGTGAAGTGGAGCTTGCGCCCCGCGATCGAGGAAGCGCCGGAAGCTCCCCGCGCCGTGAGGACAGAATCAGCGCTCTGGAAAGCGAAGTCGCACGCACTGCAAGAGATCGAATCGTTGAAGTCACGGGGTTCCGCGGAGTTTTCGAAAGCAGTTGGGTCAAATTACTTATCCGCGGGTTGAACTGAGTTCGTGGCTCCGCCTCTCTGACGCTGTAAATCTTTTTTATTTGGCGACGGGGTACCCCGCCGCCAGTTTCTCCGGGTATCCCTTGGATCAATGTCAGATTACGACTTTTCAGGTGAAGATCGATGCGGGCGGTCAAACACTGCAATGATACGATAGGTTTTCTGGAGTACGCGCCGTAGTTGCCAGTATATCTTCCACCCGTAAACCTCACCGTTCTCCCGCACTGTGCGCCGAATTATCCTTGCTGTGCTGTGGTCGGGAACGTAGAACACTATCGATTTCCCGATTGATACAGAGTATCTGCAGGGAAGGTCGCTCCAGACGAGAACAAAACTGCGGAACAGTTGTACAGCCTGAAGATATTCCCAACAAAGACATCCCGGGTCACTGAAGGACTTTCTCCGCGAGAACGAGCGATTCCTGCTTTCACCAGTGAGCAGGCCCCTAGCCAGGCCGCGCTGAAACACCTGGCGCCATCGATCAGGATCTGAGGGAGTTACCTTTGATTTCGATCGGTCCCAGACCTTCAAGACTCTCGGCAAGCGGCATCTATTACGATTCGCGCCCGGCCCATGCGATCGCCGGCGCCATATATCAGCGCCTGCAGGCCGTATTGTCAAAAATTCAGGGAAGATCTGGCGCGGCAAACTGGCATGCAAACCATCGCGACACGGAGCGTGTTGGGAATTGCGGTTTTCCTGCAGCGGCTCGAACTGCAGCACAACAATCGCCGGCGTCGCAGCA
>CAWCAT010000006.1:0-18300 GCA_963793625.1 Bryobacteraceae bacterium
ATCACCGGGGAAATTCTGCCGATCATCGGCGGCTACGGCGGTGGATGATATGGCGGTCAGAGAATAAAGGCGCAAGCGCGACTTCAAGAGAACGCCGAACCGCCGCCGGACCGAATCAAAGCCGGCAAGGGAAGACGCTCCTACCTCTTCCAGAAGCACGCCGCCACTCGCCTCCGCCTGCTGCATGATGGAGGCCAAATTGCACGCTAAACCGTAGAAGGCTGGGAGATCGACGATCCCGTGCCTAAGGAGGATATGCAGATGTTCAACTGGATTCTGCCCAAACAACACGCCATCGCAATTCTGGAAGAAGGACCATGACGCGATCGAGGATCTCTTCGAGGAGTTTGAAACGGCTGAGACCGCCGCCGCCAAGGATACGATCATCGGCCAAGCGGTGATGGCTCTGAAGATTCACGCGGCACTGGAAGAAGAAATCTTCTATCCGACCGTACGTGCGCACGTGGGGAGCGAAGTCATGAACGAGGCGGATGAGGAGCACCACCTCGCAAAGGTCTTGATTGCCGAGCTGGACCTTACGGGCAAGTCAAACGATCACCGCGATGCGAAATTCACCGTCCTGGTGGAAAGCGTCCGGCATCACATCCTGGAAGAGGAAAATGAAATGCTCCCGAAGGCAAGAAGCTCGCCATTGATTTCGAGGCGCTGGGCCAGCGGATGCTGGACCGCAGGAAGCAATTGTTGAAGGATGGCATTCCACCAGATGCGGAGCATGCCATGGTGGCGAAGTCGAACGGCAAGACGCATTCGCCCAGGGTAGCGGCCAGACGCCGCAAAGGCGCCAGGGCCAGGCCGCCTACGAAGGTCATGGCCGCCCGTAAACGCAAGACAAGTTCCTCCGCCAGCCGATAAGGAGAAAGGCCATGCCAAGGAATGGGCATTCAGCGGCGCATCCGGTGCCGATCATGCCCAGTCCGAGAAACCTGGACTCCGCGTTGGGTCGAGGAAGCGGTGTGCCGGGCTGGCGACCTTCCATCCCCATCATGCAGTGGGTCGGAATATGAGTCTGCGGCATCCCGCTGGCCTGACTTGGAAGCAACTGGCTCGGCGAGTCTGGCACGAGATCGAGGACGATGATGTTTTTGGGCAGGCTGCGAAGCTCTCCTACTACTTTCTGCTCGCGGTGTTTCCGCTCCTGCTGTTCCTCACCACGCTATTCGGCTACCTGACTCAAATCGGGGACCTCCGGGCAGCCCTGCTCGATTATTTCCGCAAAGTGGTCCCGAGTTCGGCTTTCCAACTGGTGGTAACCACGTTGGACCAGATAAGCAGTGGCGCCGGCGGAGGGAAGCTGTCGATTGGCATTCTCGGAACGCTGTGGGCGGCCTCCAACGGTATCGCGGCGCTCTCGCATAGCTTAAACGCCGCCTATGAAGTCAAGGAAGGGCGCCCATGGTGGAAATCGCGATTGATCGCCGCGGTGCTGACCCTCGCGTTCGCGATCTTCACCGCCGTCGCTTTACTGCTGGTGTTGGCCGGCGGGAGGATAGGAGCGTTCCTGGCGGGACGGTTCGGTCTGGAGCGGGTGTTCGCGATAGCCTGGAACATCGGACACTGGCTTGTCGCCCTGGTTCTCGTGCTCATGGCGGTGGACCTGTTGTATCGGTTCGCACCGGATCTGAAAAATCGGAAGTGGAAATGGATTACGCCGGGCGGTATCGTTGCCGTCGCCTTATGGGTGCTGGTATCCCTTGGGTTCCGCGTCTACCTGCATTTCGTCAATTCTTACAACGCAACTTACGGATCGCTGGGCGCTGTGATCGTTCTCATGCTCTGGTTCTACCTCACGAGCGCGGCAGTTCTGATCGGCGCTGAGGTGAATTCCGAGATGGAGAGTGCGGCCGCCCGGATCGGCGACCCGCCACCTGGACGTAACCTCTCCGCAATCGACCGACCGTAATGATCGCACGAAGCTCCAATTGGCATCAAAGGTGCAAGGCTGGAGAGACAGAAGGAGCATTTCGATGCAAACAAGCAAGATCAAGAAAACTGATCCGGACAAAAAGTACCGACCTGTCCTGTCCGCGAGCACATTGGCTGGGGACAGCGTACGGAACTCGGCGGGCGAAGACCTTGGCAAGGTCGATGAAATCATGATCGACATTCCATCCGGCAGGGTGGCCTACGCGGTGCTGTCGTTCGGCGGTGTTCTGCGCATGGGGAACAAGCTGTTCGCGGTGCCGTGGAGTTCGCTCGCGGTGGATGAGGACGAGAAGTGCTTCATCCTGGATGTGGACCGGAAGACGCTGGAGAGCGCTCCTGGTTTCGACAAGGACGACTGGCCCGACATGGCCGATACCACCTGGGGAGCAAGAGTGTTCCGGCACTACGGCGCCACACCGTACTGGGAATTCCGGGAAACGAAGCCGCCGCTCGGCGGCATGTAGCCATGCCGGAGAAGAAAACTACCAGACGAGCGCAATTGGCCCGGTCTCCGTCGGCACAGGCAAGTGAATACGTGCGCGAAGAGATCGAGCACGTGCGCGAGGGCAAGCATGGGGCGCGCTCGGCCAAGCAGGTGATCGCAATCGGA
Source organism: Bryobacteraceae bacterium (assembly GCA_963793625.1). Classification (GTDB taxonomy): domain Bacteria; phylum Acidobacteriota; class Terriglobia; order Bryobacterales; family Bryobacteraceae. The sequence continues at coordinate 2,555 of CAWCAT010000006.1, forward strand.
TTATCCAAGGCGAGAAAGGCGGGGGTGAAACTGCCACCCCCGCCCGGGAAGAAGGCGCCGAAGGCGGCGGCTCGCAAGCCGAACCCTGCGCGGTCTCGGGCCACGCTTCAAGCCCTGAAACGCGAGGGCACGGTGGCGGCCTCGCATGAAGCACTTTCGCGCCAGTCCCGCAGGAGCGCGCAGCGGCGGGGCAGCGCAAACCGGCGCAGGGCCGCCCAGAAGGCCGTGCGCACAAAGCAAGCAGTCGGGCTAGATCACGGTGAACGGTTGGCGCGCATCTGCTCATGAGGAGGGCTAGCCATCGCAAGGGAGTTCTCATTAAGTCCGACAGGAGATTTTGATGACCTCCGGTACCCGTAGCGGCAAAATAGAAATGAGAACTTCCGAGCGTCGCGAATCGTTGGCCGCCGGAGGAGAACCCGGATGCGCACAAACGCCTCTCGGCGGATCGCGAGCTGCTAGTTGTGTGTTTGCTCACGCTGCTTACCTCTGTCGCGTCGGCGCAGGTTTCCGAGTTCGAAGGCAGGCGGATTGTTGACATACAGTTCTCGCCGGCGTCGCCGCTGGATCCGGCGGATCTGGACAGAGTGCAGCCGCTTCGAAAGGGCGAGCCGCTCCGAGGGCAAGATGTCGCTGATGCAATCGATGGTTTGTTCGCCACCGGGTGCTTCGAAGATATCGTGGTCGAAGCCGAGCCGTCAGGGGATGGCGTGATCATCCGTTTCGTCACTCAAAATACCTGGTTTGTAGGCGGCGTGGCGTTGGAAGGAAAAGTAACGCCCCCGCCGAATCGCCCACAGGTTGCGGGCGCCGGCCAGATCACCCTCGGCGCCCCATTTCACGATGAAGACTTGAAGCAGGCGTTGGACGGCATGAAGCGCTTGCTGGATGCGAACGGCCTATACCAAGCCGAGGTGACGCCAACTGTGGAGCGTGGCAGCACAGCCCAGCAGGTCTTCCTCACGTTTAGAATCCGCGGAAACAAGCGGGCGAAATACGAGAAACCGCTGATTCAGGGCGAAACCAAATTGCCGGAGAACACAATCCTTCACGCTACCGGCTGGCGTCTCCCGATTGTGCACTGGTGGAAGCGCGTTACCGATGCGCGCACCCGCAACGGGGTGCAGGGCGTGCTCCAGAAATACGCGAAGGAGGACCGCCTGGCGGCGCGGGTGGAGGTTCAAAAACTGGACTACGACGCCGAGCGGCGCCGAGTGCGTCCCACACTGAATATCAATGCCGGTCCGAAGGTGGAGGTGAAGGCCTTGGAGGCCAAGGTTTCGAAGCGCGTGCTCAAGAGATACGTTCCGGTCTTTGAGGAAGGCACCATAGACAACGACCTGCTGATGGAGGGCCGGCGCAACTTGAGCGACTATTTCCAAAGCAAAGGCTATTACAGCGTGCAAGTCGATTTTCGCGTACAGCCGCTGCAGAACGACACTCAGATCGTGGAATACGTTATCGCGCAGGGACCGCGCCAGAATCTGGCGCACGTTGCGATCGTTGGAAACAGGTACTTCGACACGGACGACATTCGAGAGCGGATGTTCATACAGCCCGGTTCATTCCCTCTACGGCGCGGCCGTTATAGCGAAGCGTTCCAGCGCAAGGACGAAGACAATATCGTCAATCTATACCGCTCAAATGGCTTCCGCGACGTGAAGGTGAGCTTCTTGGTCGACCACAATTACCAGGGCAAAGCCGGTGACATCGCGGTCACGGTAAACGTCGAAGAAGGCCCGCAGTGGATAGTCGACAACCTGACGCTGGATGGAATTACAAGTGCAAACCGTGACGAATTGGTTTCAATGCTCGCATCTAGCGCAGGGCAGCCATTCGCGGACGCGAGTCTCGCTACCGATCGCAATCAGGTGCTCGCTTACTATTACTCCCGCGGCTTTCCCGATGCGAAGTTCAAGGCGACGTGGGAGGCGAGCGGCACCCCGAATCACGTCAACCTGGCCTACACGATAACCGAAGGGGAGCGGCAATACGTCCGCGAGGTTCTCATTTCCGGATTGCGCACAACCCGGCAGAGCGTGGTGAGCAAGAGGATCACGCTTCAACCAGGCGATCCACTCTCTCCGATGGAACAGACCGAGACGCAGAAACGCCTCTATGATCTGGGCATATTCGCGCGCATAGATACGGCCATACAGAATCCGGAAGGCGGCACCCGCCACAAATACATCCTCTACAATTTCGAGGAAGCCAACCGCTACAACGTCGGTGTCGGCCTGGGGGCGCAGATAGCGCGGTTCGGCTCACCCAGCAAGACCAGTGTCTCAGCGCCCGCGGGGAGTACAGGGTTCAGTCCGTCGGTCTCGCTCAACGTCAACCGCATTAACTTCCTGGGGATCGGGCATACGGTGACGCTGCAGGGCTCGTACTCCTCGCTGGAGAGGGGTGGGTCACTGAGCTATCTGGATCCGCGATTCCGGAGCCGGGAGGGACGGAGCCTGACTCTCACTCTCACTTACGACAATTCGTTGAACGTGAGCACGTTTGCCTCGAAGCGTCAGGAGGCGTCCGTCCAGCTCTCTCAAAGATTTTCGAAATCGACTAGCGGGCTGTTCCGCTTCGCCTACAGGCGAGTCAGCGTGGGCAGCGTTGTCATCCCCGTGCTTCTGGTTCCGCTGCTGCTCCAACCCGTGCGCATCGGGATGCTGTCCGGCAATTATTTGCAGGACCGGCGCGATGACGCCGCTGAGCCTCATTCCGGGATGTACAACTCCGCCGACATCGGGGTATCCGGCAGGTTCTTTGGCTCGCAGCGGAGCTTCGGCCGTATTTTGCTGCGCAATGCAACCTATCACCGATTGACGAAAAACACGGTTCTGGCCCGCCAAACCCAGTTCGGCGTGATCGCTGCATTTGCGGCGCCTTCCGGGATTTCCGCACGGGAATCGGTGCCGCTTCCGGAACGCTTCTTCGGAGGCGGGGCCGATTCCTTGCGAGCGTTCCCGTTCAATCAGGCCGGCCCGCGCGATACCGGCGCAGCACTGGTCGCCGGCGGTGAGCCTTCGCAACCGACGGGTTTCCCGCTGGGTGGCAACGCCCTTCTATTCAACAATGTTGAGCTGCGGTTCCCGTTCATCGGCCAGAACATTCAAGGCGTCCTCTTCCACGACGTGGGCAACGTCTTCAGCACCCTGTCCAACATGTCGTTCCGCTTTCGCCAGCGCGACCTGCAGGACTTTGACTATGCCGCCCACGCTGTTGGATTCGGCGTTCGCTATCGCACACCGATTGGTCCCATTCGCGTAGACCTTGCTTACAGCGTGAATCCGCCCTCGTTTTTGGGTTTCAAAGGCTCGCCGGCGGAGCTGTTGCAGTGCAACCCGAATCAGACTATGTTGCCCGGTTTCTGCCAGGCCGGGAAACAAAACGTTAGTCATTTTCAGTTCTTCTTCTCCATAGGGCAGACTTTCTGATGTTACGCCGAGCCACACTACTGTTCATTTTCGCGGGCGCGCTAACAGGCGCCGTGGTGATCGACCGAGTGGCTGTCATCGTGGCCAAGCACGTGATCAAGACGAGCGACATTCAGCGCGATTTGCGCTTGACCCAGTTTCTGAACCGCGAGCCCCTCGACCTGAGTGCTGAGGCGATGCGCCAGTCAGCCGAGCGATTGATCGATCAGACGATTATCCGCGACGAGATTGCGAGGGGCGGCTACCGGCGCCCCTCCGAGTCCGATGCCGATAACCTGGTGACCCAGTTCCGGCAGGACCGCTTCGGCGGCGCCGCCGGCCCGCTGCGGGAAGAGCTCTCTCGCTATGGTTTGAACGAAGGGCAGCTTCGAGAGCAATTGTTCTGGCAGATCACCGTCCTGCGGTTCATTGACCAGCGATTCCGGCCGGGCGTGCTGGTGACGGATGAAGAGGTGCGCGCGTACTTCGACCAACATCAGGCCGATCTCAAACGCGAGTACGCGCAAAGCAATGGCAGGGAGGCGCTGGAGGCGAAGATTCGCGCTTCGCTTGAGGGCGAACGCATCAACAAAGCGTTCGTTGACTGGCTCGAGGGAGCGCGCAAGCGGAATCGCATCGATTACCGGAAGGGAGCATTTCAATGAGCAGGCGAGCGCAAACTCCTTCGGAATATCGCCATCGTAACCGCTGGTTTCATTGTGGTTCTGGCGGTGGGGACGATCGCGGTGGTGCAAACCGACTGGTTCCGGAATTATGTGAAGCAGAAGATCATCACCGCCACGGAAGAGGGCACCGGCGGCAAGGTGGAGATCGCCTCGTTCAGTTTCGAATGGCGAGCGCTGCATGCCACGGTGACTGATTTTGTGATTCACGGTACCGAGCCCGAGGGGTTTGCGCCGTTCGTCCGGGCGGGACGTGTAGAACTGAGTCTCCGGCTATTTACCAGCCTGAAACACATGTTGGACTTGACCTATTTGGGCGTGGACCGCCTGGAAGCAAACATTGTCGTATTTCCCGATGGCCGTACCAACGTTCCGACCCCAAAGAAAGCAGCCACGCCGGAAAAGACGGCGATCGAGACCGTGGTGGATCTCGCCGTGCGGCGTTTTGAACTGACCAACGGGGTCCTCGCTTTCAATTCTCAGAGGCAGGCATTCAACCTCCGCGGCGCAAACCTGCGCGCGCAGCTCTGGTACAACGTGTTGAAGCAAGGCTACCAGGGACAGGTTGCGCTCGATCCGCTGTACGTGATTTCCGGGCGGAACACGCCAGTGAAGTTCACGCTCACTCTGCCGGTTGCGATCGAGCGCGATCGGATCGAACTGCACGACGCCAAAATCTCGACACCCGCGTCAGAGATTCTCATCAATGCTTCAATCGAAAACCTGCGCAACCCCAAGACGTCGGCTCATGTTCAAGGACGGCTCGCGCTCGCGGACTTGAAGAATGCCGGGAATCTTCAGCTGGATCTCAATCGCCGCGACTTACTTTCCACCGTTGATCTCGATGCGAATGCCACAGTGGCTGACAATACGATCCAGGTGACCGGGCTGCGGCTGACAGCCGGACATTCGGAAATCACGGCGTCCGGGAAGCTGAAGGATCCTAATGGGAACGGCGCGCTGGATTTCAAGGCCCGGCTGGCCGTTGGCGAGCTGGGCCGGCTGGCGAACGTAGCGGCGCGGCCCGGTGGCACGGTTGTGCTGAGCGGGTTGGTAAAGCTGGACGCAGATAACAACTATCAGGTCACGGGCAACCTCCAGGCGAAAGACCTGTCATTCCAAAACGGCGCTCGGCGAATCAGCGGTCTCAATCTGGTTTCCGTGGTATCCCTGGACCCGCATCGCCTGGAGTTGAGGGACCTGCGGCTGGCGGCCTTCGGTGGGGAGGCCGCCGGCAACGCGTCGCTTGAAGAGTTCGCGCGCTATAAGCTGAATGCCAATCTCCGCGGTTTTGACCTGAGAACGGCGGCGAGCGCGATGGGTCAGAAGAACCTCGCATATGCTGGCGTCGCATCCGGATCTATCGCGGCCGGAGGCGATCTGAAACAGCCGGGCACGAGAAGCGTCACCGCGTATGCGAAGATTTCCATCGCCCCGGGAAGACAAGGCATCCCGGTGTCGGGCCGTTTAAATGCGGATTACAACGGCGCTGCGGATAACGTCAGCATCACCGATTCCTATATCGCGTTGCCGCACACTCGTGTGACTCTGAACGGTTCCCTCGGCAAGCGGCTGGACGTCGCATTGACTACGCGCGACCTCAACGACCTACTGGCGGCTATGCCGTCGAGCAGCAAGCCCAAGGTTGCTTTGGATGCCGGGGGTCAAGCCACGCTGACCAGTGTGGTGACGGGTAGCCTGACCCGCCCGCGCGTCACGGCGAATCTGGCGGCGAATCGATTCAGCGTGGATGGACGCCGCTTTGATGCGTTGACGCTAGATGCCAGTGTTTCGAGTGCGGGAGCCGCAGTCTCGAATGGCAGCCTAAGCCGGGGCGCCATGCAAGCGCAGTTCACCGCGAGCGTGGGGCTTCAGAACTGGAAGGCAACGCCAAGCCAGCCTCTTGCCGCGACGGCTTCCATCCGCAACGGCGACCTTGCAGACATTATGGTCCTGGCTGGCCAGCCGGGTGCGGACTACTCGGGCGCGCTGAGCGCGAATGTGAACGTAAGCGGGACCGTTGGGAATCCGCTCGGCACGGTCCGACCTCTTGTTAGCCAAAGGAACGATTCAGGGTGAGCCGTTCGACGTAATCCAGGCGCGCGTGAACATGGCCGACCAGCTTATAACCATCCCTGCCGCTCATGCTGCATCAGGAGCGGCCCGCCTGGATCTGACGGCTGATTTCCAGCACCCGCGCGAGAGCTTCACAAGCGGGCGGCTGCACGCGCGCGTTCAAAGCAGTCAGATGAACCTGGCCCAGTTCCGGACTGTGCAGAAGGAATTGCCGAACTCGGCAGGGGAAATTCAAATACAGGCCGACGTGACCGGAAGTCTCTCGGAAGTGAAGAGCGGCGCTGCGCGACAAGTCGAGTTCTTATTGACCGGCGTAAGCGCGGACGCCTCGGCGCGCAGCCTGCGTTTCAAGGGACAGGACTATGGCGATTTCAACGTGACTGCGCGAACGAACGATCAGACCGTGCGCTACAAGCGTAACGTCCAACTTCGCGGGATCGAGAATCAGCGCGAACGGAAACACCAGGCTGGTGCGCGACTATCCCACCACGGCAGACGCTTCAATCAATAATCTTCAGATTGCGCGCGTGCTGGCGCTTGCGAAGCGTTCCAATATTCCCGCAAAAGGAAATTTGTCCGGCTCGGTCCACTTCAAGGGCTCGACGAAGAACCCGCAAGGCGAGGCCGACCTGGAACTCACGAGCGCGGTGCTCTATGATGAGCCCGTCGAACGTGCGCGGGCGCGGGTTACCTATCTGGCGGAGAGCGTCGACATTCGGCAGCTCGAAATTGTATCCGGGCCGGCGCGCATCGACCTCACCGCGAAGTACGACCATTCGGCCGGCAATCTGCAAGAGGGGAAACTTCAATTCCGCCTGAACAGCAGCCGCATCGATCTGGCGCGCATTCAAAACCTGCAGAAGGCGCGGCCGGGATTAGGCGGCACGGTAACCGTCGCGGCCAGCGGGTCCGCGACAGTCCGGCAAGGCGAGAACCGAGTTCTGTTCCAGGCGCTGGACGCAAATCTGGCGGCGACCGGCATCGCGGCCCGCGGCAAGAACTTCGGAGATCTGACGCTTACCGCGAACACCACCGGCGGACGGCTGAACCTCGTCCTGGATTCGAACCTGGCGGAGGCGTCCATTCATGGGCGCGGCATTGTGGACCTTAGCGGAGATCATCCAGTCAATGCGGACCTGACGTTTAGCAACGTAACCTGGACGCGTGCTCAGGCGCTGCTGGGGCCAGGCGGCGCGCCTCCTGGTTTTGAGGCGGTGGCCGATGGTCAAGCCACGCTGAGCGGACCGTCCACGAAGATCGACAACTTGCGCGGTTCCCTGAAGGTCACTCGTCTGCAGTGGAAGAGCATTGCGTCGCAGGGCCCCGGGCGCGGGCCGGTTGAAATTCAAAATCAGGGACCCATCACGGTGGCTCTGGAACAAGGGCAGGCTCGGATCGAAGGTCTGAATCTGGCCGGTCCAGAGACAGCCATTCAGGCGAGCGGAACGGCCTCGCTGGACGGGAAGGCGCTGAACATCACGCTGAAGGCAAACAGCAATCTGAACCTGCTCCAGCACTTCGACCGGGACCTGGTTTCGTCGGGGCGTGTGGTGCTGGCAGCCACAGTGCGCGGCAGCAGCGGCCGCACCGCTGGTGAACGGACAACTGGAGCTTCATGATGCTTCCTTAAACCATGCGAATATCCCGAACGGAATTTCGAGCGCGAATGGTGTGGTGCAGTTCAATGGCAATAGCGCTTCGTTTCGAAACCTGACTGCCGAGTCGGGCGGCGGGAAGCTCACGTTGGGAGGGTTCGTGGCGTTCCGCGACGTCGTGCGATACGGGTTGCGTGCGAATGCGGCCAATGTCCGCGTGCGCCTGAGGGAAGGGGCGAGCGTAGGTCTCGACGCGAATATCAATCTGACAGGCACGAGCGAGGCCAGCTCCGTGTCCGGCACGGTGACGATCAATCGAGTAACCTATGCGCCGCAAAGTGACTTCGGCTCCATGCTGTCGCGGGCGGCTCCGCCGACGGAATCACCACGCGAGCCTTCGCCGCTGCTGGAGAACATGAAGCTGGATATACGAGTGCGAACATCCGCTGCAACGGCCGTCCGGACTTCGCTGGCGGACAAGCTACAGGCCGACGTGGATCTGCGAATTCGCGGAACGGCATCGCAGCCCGGCGTGCTCGGGCGTGTGTCTATCACCGAAGGCGACCTCGTTTTCTTCGGTTCAACCTACAAGGTCAATTCGGGGACGATTTCGTTTTATAATCCGACGCGCATCGAGCCGATTCTGGATATCAATCTCGAGACAAAGGCCAAGGGCGTGGACGTCGTGCTGAGAGTGACTGGGCCGATCGAGAACATGAAGCTGAGTTATACGTCAGATCCGCCACTTCAGTTCCAGGAGATCGTACAATTGCTGGCTTCAGGCAAAACGCCTACCTCTGACCCGACTCTTCTCGCGAATCAGCCATCCGAACCATCGCAGAGTTTTGCGCAAATGGGTGAGTCGGCGCTGGTGAGCAAGACGCTGGCCGATCCAGTGGCAGGCCAATTGCAGCGAGTCTTCGGCGTGAGCCAGTTGAAGGTCGATCCCACGTTTACGAGCGGATCGGATTTGCCTTCGGCCCGAGTAACACTTCAGCAGAACGTTACCGACCACGTCACTTTCACCTACGTGACCGCTCTAGACGATCCGAATACTCAGATCATTCGCATAGAATGGGCGTTTAACCGGCGGTGGTCGGCGGTTGCCGCGCGGGACCAAAACGGAATGGTCGGCATCAAGTTATTCTACAAGAAGCAGTTTCGCTGAACCTGAGTGCCGACAGCCGTAGCGCCTCTTCGGGCAACTGTGGTCGCGCAGCTGCCGCGATGCGGAATAGGGTAAAATATATACCAATTCCAATGGTGGCTCGGATGCTTTTGTTTTTGGCCTGCCTTGGCGTTCTGTTCACGGCTTGCGTGCCCGGCCTCGCATTTCAGCGTGGTTCTTCGGGAGCACCCGAAACCTTGCTGCGGGTCGATTCCTCCCTGGTACTGATACCAGCTCACGTTACAAACGCGGCCGGGGCGCCGGTGACGACCCTGAGAAAGGAAGATTTCCGACTGTTCGAGGATGATGTCGAACAGACGATCAGCAGCGTAGCGCAGGACGAGGCTCCAGTCTCCGTGGGGGTGCTCTTCGACGCCAGTGCCAGCATGAAAGGCAAGATGCAGAAGTCCTGCGAGGCGGCGGCTGCCTTCTTCAAGACCTCCAATCCCGAGGATGAATTCTTCCTGATCAAGTTCGGTGAACGCCCAAAACTGTCAGTGCCGTTTACCGAGGACTCGGACCAGGTCTACCATGCGATCCTGCATATCAAGCCCTATGGGCAAACACCGCTTCTCGATGCCCTGCAGATGGCAGTAGTGCAAATGAAAAAAGCCCGGAACGCGCGAAAGGTCCTGGTGGTTCTGTCCGACGGCGCGGATAATTGGAGCCGCCGCTCCGCCCGCGAGGTGGAACTCGCCCTGCTGGAGTCGGATGTAGTGGTGTATGCCATGGGCATTTTCGATCCCGACTATTCCACCAAAAACACCGCTGAAGAACGGGGCGGACCCGCATTACTGAAAAGGCTCGCGGAGCAGACCGGAGGTCACCACTTTCCCGTGGGTGCACTTGACGATCTGCCCGCGATCACCACCCAGATTGGCCGCGAACTGCGCAGCCAGTACGTTCTCGGATACTACTCCACCAACAAAACTCGCGATGGAAAGTATCGCCGGATCCGCTTGCGTGCCACTGCTCCCAAGGAAGAGTTTCGCTTATACCTCTACTATCGCCATGGATACTACGCAGCGGCGGAGTAGGAGATACTCGCCCTACCGGCGAAAGCCAAATGTAACGGGCACGTAGTCCGTGTGGCGACCGCCGCCCATGAAGATACGGTTATAGCGCGCCTCCGCGAAAAACTTGCCGTTCCATTTCGTTCCCACGGAGATGCCCATTCCGATGTTGACTCCGGGCTTGTTTACCGAATAGGAATCGAGCACCTCGTTGGCTCCGATCGCTACTGGATAGAACCCAAAGAAGGGATCAAAGGCCGCGGTGATCGCCACCGCTGGCTGCGTGAACTCCAGGTAGCGACGGTACAGGCCCCCGCCTCCCGTGACGTAGACGTCCACATGCCCGCGCGGGTTCAGGTGAACGATCGGATTCACGGTCGCGGAGAAGATCTTCAACCCGCCGTTCGGGACGCCGATGTTATCCAGAGTAGCTCGATTGATCTTAAAGGAGTCATAGCCCAGATCAAGCATGACTCCGGCATACGGTGAAAAGTTGTAACCGATTCCGCCTCTGAGGTTCCACCCGGTGTCCAGACGCGATCCGGTGTTTCCGACGGGCGAGGTGAAGCCGGCCCCGAGGCTGTAGCCAAGTCTCGGTGTTTCTTGTGCGCTCAAGGACCCCAACAACAGGAGCCCAAAACTGGATGCCAAAGCTAGACGTCTCATTGTTCTCCCCCTGAGTAAGATTGTCTCTGCCCCCACTGAGCAGGTGACTAGCCTGATTCCCTGCAACCCTCGGGCCAAAGGGTTTTCGTTTACACGCCGACGAAATCTAAAGAGCTTGCTGGCGCGAACGGCCTTCTCCTTATCGGCTGGCTGAAGAACTTGTCTTGCCTTTGCGGGCGGCCGTGACCTTCGCAGGCGGTTTTGCCTTGGCGACTTTAGGTTGTCTGGCCGCCACAATGGGCGAAGCAGTCTTGCCGTTCGTCTTCGCCACCATGGCATGCTCCGCATCTGGCGGAATGCCATCCTTCAACAATTGCTTCTTGCGGTCCAGCATCCGCTGGCCCAGCGCCTCGAAGTCAATGGCGAGCTCCTTAGCTTTCGGGAGCATTTCATTTTCCTCTTCCCGGATGTGATGCCGGACGCTTTCCGCCAGGACGGCGAACTTCGCATCGCGGTGGCCGGTTGCTTTGCCCCTAAGGTCCAGTTCGGCAATCAGGACCTTTGCGAGGTGGTGCTCCTCATCCGCCTCGTTCATGACTTCGCTCCCCACGTGCGCACGTACGGTCGGATAGAAGATTTCCTCTTCCAGGGCCGCGTGAAGTTTCAGAGCCATCACCGCTTGGCCGATGATCTTATCCTTGGCGGCGGCGGTTTCAGCCTTCTCAAACTCCTCGAAGAGACCCTTGACCTCGTCATGGTCTTTCTTCAGAATTGCGATCGCGTGTTGCTTGGGCAGAACCCAGTTCAACATCTGTGTACCCTCCTTAGGCACTGTTCAGCGTGCAAGTTGTCCTCCATCATGCAGCCTGCGCCTGTATTCTCCGACCGCCATATCATCCGCCACCGTAGCCGCCGGTGATCGGCAGAATTTCCCCGGTGATGTAGCTGGAACAATGCGGCGAAGCCAGAAAGACATAAGCCGGTGCGATTTCCTCCGGCTGGGCGGGCCGCTTCATCGGCGTGTTTGCCCCGAATGTGCTGACATCCTTCGCTTTCTTATCGGAAGGATTGAGCGGTGTCCAGACTGGGCCCGGCGCCACGGCGTTGACCCGGATGCCGCGGGGGACGAGGTGCCTAGCAAGTGACCTTGTGAAAGCATGGATGCCGCCCTTGGTCATGGAATAATCCAGCAGCGCCTCGCTTCCCCGGAGGCCGGTAACGGAACCGGTGTTGATGATGGCGGAGCCCGGCTTCATCTGCTTTACGGCGGCTTGTGCCATATAGAAACAGCCGTACAGATTGGTCTTCAGCGTTTCGTCGAAATGCTTCGCGGTCAGATCTTCGAATCGGGAAGTGTGGACCTGGAACGCCGCGTTGTTCACCAAGACGTCGAGCCGGCCAAGCTCCTTAACCGTCCGGGCTACCGCCTTTTCGCAGAATTTCTGAATCGTAATATCCCCGGCGATGAGAATGCACTTTCTGCCTTCGGCTTCGATCTTTTCCTTGGTTATCCTGGAGTCTTCGTGTTCACTGAGGTAGGCGATGGCGACGTCAGCTCCTTCCCTTGCAAAAAGTATCCCCACGGCCCTGCCTATCCCGGAATCTCCTCCCGTGATGAGCGCTACCTTGTTTTCCAGCTTCTTCGAGCCAATGTAGAAAGGAGCATCGCAGAACGGCAACGGCCTCAGTTCGGCCTCCGATCCCGGCTTGCTCTGATGCTGCTTGGGAAAAGGCGGGGCGGGATAAGGCCGCGCACCCGCCTGCATGGGCTGCTTGACTTCTTCCTTAGGACGCTTTTTGTCGGCCCGGGTGATGTGTTCCTGGATTCTCCGCTGACGGCGCGGCGCATTGCCGGAGGTCATTGCTCGTTTCCCGTTACTCCCAGTACGGTGTGGCTCCGTAGTGCCGGAAGACGCTTGCTCCCCAGTTGGTATCGGCCATGTCGGGCCATTCGTCCTTGTCAAAACCAGGAGCGCTCTCCAGCGTCTTCCGGTCCACATCCAGGATGAAGCACTTCTCGTCTTCATCCACCGCGAGCGAACTCCACGGCACCGCGAACAGCTTGTTCCCCATGCGCAGAACCCCGCCAAAGGACAGCACCGCATAGGCCACCCTGCCCGATGGAATGTCGATCATGAGTTCATCGACCTTGCCAAGATCTTCGCCCGCCGAGTTCCGTACACTGTCCCCAGCCAATGTGCTCGCCGACAGGACAGGTCGATACTTTTTGTCTGGATCGGTTTTCTTGATCTTGCTTGTTTGCATCGAAATGCTCCTTCTGCCTCTCGATCCGTGCATCTTTGATGCCAATGTGGGGCTTCGTGCCGAATATCCGGTCTAGTTCTTCGCGGCACTCTCCAACTCGGAATTAACCTCAGCGCCGATCAGAACAGCCGCGCTCGTAAGGTAGAACCAGAGCATGAGAACGATCACAGCGCCCAGCGACCCGTATGTTGCGTTGTAAGAAGTGACGAAATGCAGGTAGACGCGAAACCCAAGGGAAACCAGCACCCATAAGGAGACGGCAACGATACCGCCCGGCGTTATCCATTTCCACTTCCGAGTGTTCAGAGGGGCGAACCGATACAACAGGTCAATCGCAATGAGAACGAGAAGCAGGGCGACAAGCCGGTGTCCGATGTTCCAAGCTATCGTGAACATCCCCTCCAGGCCGAACCGTCCCGCCAGGAACGCTCCCATCCTCCCGCCTGCCAGCACCAGCAGCAAAGCGACGGCGGTGAAGATCGCGAACGCGAGGGTCAGGACAGCGGCGATCAATCGCGATTTCCACCAGGGGCGCCCTTCCTCGACTTCGTAAGCCTGATTTAAGCTATGCGAGAGCGCCGCCATACCGTTGGAGGCCGCCCACAGCGTTCCGAGAATACCAATCGACAACTTCCCTCCGCCGGCGCCACTGCTTATCTGGTCCAACGTTGTTACTACCAGTTGGAAAGCAGAACTTGGGACCACTCTGCGGAAGTAATCGAGCAGGTTTGCCCGCAGGTCCCCGATTTGAGTCAGGTAGCCGAACAGCGTGGTGAGGAACAGCAGGAGCGGAAAGACCGCGAGCAGAAAATAGTAGGAGAGCTTCGCCGCCTGCCCAAAGACATCATCATCCTCGATCTCGTGCCAGATGCGCCTGACCAGTTGCACCCATGTCAGGCCAGCGGGATGCCCCAGACTCATGTTCTGACCCACTACATGCTGCTTGGCCCCGGCCAATGGCACAGCTCCGGAAAAGATACTTCCGGGTCGGCCTGGCGCTTCTCCAAATCCAATAGCTCAGCGCCAAGCCGATTGCGAAAGAGATTCCCTTCATTTCTCCACGCGCAGGTTGTTCTTTACGGAGAAGACGCCCGGAACTCCCTTAGCCTGCATCTCGGCGAGGTTCTTGTCGCTCTCGCTGTTTACCACGCCCTCCAACACGACATGACCGTTCTTGGCAATGATGTGTATCGAGGGAATCGCCTGCATAGCGTAACGGTCCAAGCCGGCGTGGCCATACACGGCACGAAACATCGCAAGCCGTACCCGGTCGTCGTCCGGAGAAAGCGGCAGGACCTCGATGCGGTTCTCGATCGTCTCCACTCCCTCGACCGTTTTCACCACGTTCTCGGCTTCGCTTTTCAAAGTCGGCCGAGTGACGCTTCCGGAGAGGATGACTTTACCGTTAGGTGCAATCTCAAAAGCCAGGTTGTCGAACAGCCCATAGTTCGGCAGCATTACCAGTTCATGCCGCACCTGGCGGACAAGCCGCTCTTTTTCTCTGGGCGTTTGCGCCAAAGCTGCTAGGAGGCTGATCACCACCAGCAGGGCCGACGCAATGGATAGGCGAATGACTCGGATCATGTGTGTGTGTCCTTTCAAGTCAAGAAGTTAGGTGCATTTACTTTTCCCAAATTGAATAGTGGTTGAGCGTCTTTATTAGCGACCGTGCGGCACTCGGCGGCGCGGCCTTTCGTTGTAGCAGAATTTCTTCATTGGAAAGCCTCTTGCCGTAAATGTCGTTGTTGTCGTCGAGATCCTCGCGTAGAGTAGCCCTCGAACACAGCACCGGCGAATACGCCGCGCGAACGCGAGTATCCGAGGATCTGAGCCCGCATGTAGGCGTCCGTCTCCGCTTGCACAGTCCGGCCGAGTGGACCGGCCATGGCCCCTGCGGACCCGCCCAGCGTGAACTCGCTCTTCATCAGCTTCTTCGCGCCGTTTTCGTTCATTACGAGCAAAATCACGTCGACTTCGCCGGCCCCGATCTGGAGCCCGAGACTTCCGCCCTCCATGCGCACGGTAGCCGGTCCGGTCCATCCGCCGCCCGTCTGCCGGCACATCAGCACCCCCTTCCCGTACTTGGCTCCGGCGATGAATCCGGCCTTTTTCAAGCCTGGCACGATCGCGATGCAATGGGCTTTCTTGAGGAGATCGAGCGGAATGCTCTGGTCGCCCGCGTCCATGATTTCCTGGAACGCCACACGCGCGTCCTCGATTCTCTCTATGGCCTTGGTCGCGCCCTTGGCCACTGTAGCCATTGCGGAGATCGACAGCACTGCAATCATGATCCGATTCATAATTCACCCCCTCTCTCGGTCCACCCTCTGCCGGTGATGAAACCTGCCGGCGGCGCCGCACTTCGATGAGTGGAGCCGGGCTGTTAAGGTGACAGCGCAGAGGGGTTGAATGTTACGCAATGGGGGAAGAATGTTCCCTCCCGGCAGCCTCATGAACGTGGCGTTTCGAACCGGCATCCCAGACGCGACAGCCCTGAGCCATTGGCTTAACAGGCAGTTAGCCCCCTGGAACATGAATTGCCACTTCAATGGCATGATGAGAGGAAACTCATTCGCCACGGCCTATGAGAATGGCTTCCACTCGACCATCCGTCTGATGCTCTCCAAGGGTCTGCTAATCGACGAAGCCGAGGAATTGGCGCAGGCCGCTTGGGTAAGAGGGTGGGAAGCGCGTCAGCAACTGAAGTGCGACGACAGAGTGGTTCAGTGGGTGAACTCCATCGCCATCAGCACCATGCACAACGAGAAGCGTCGCTCCCTGCGTTACGAGGAACTGGACGAAATCCGAACACATCACGCGCCCGCGCCCCCCGTGGCGGCGAAGATCGACGTCGCCAAATTGCTGAAGCAGTGCTCTTTGTTGGACCGTTCCCTGATCCTGCATCGCTACATGGGGGGCTTTGAGAT
>CAWCAT010000007.1:0-137121 GCA_963793625.1 Bryobacteraceae bacterium
CTAGGTTTTATGGCGACGCCATCGATCCGACTTTCTATCTGACCAGGCCCTATGCGCCGCTGGACCAGCGTATGCGCGCGTTTGTGTCGTATGCGCGCGGAGTCCGGGCGTGCTGGAACAAGTGCGTTCAAATCTGCGGACGCCTATGCCACGGACGTATGTCAATCTCGGTAAGCTCGTGTTCGGCGGCTTGGCCACATACCTGGAAAAAGACGTTCCCGGTATATTCACTGAGGTCAAAGACGAGCAGCTGTAGAAAGATTTTAGAGCGCGAACGCCGAAGCAATACGGGCCTTGAAATCAATGGATGCCTGGTTCCAGACGCAACTGGCCAAGGCGAACGACGACTTCATGATCGGTCGGGCGCTTCAGCGAAATGCTGAAAGCGACAGGCGCGTCGATATGCCGCTCGATCAACTGGAGGCCGTGGGGCATAAGGATCTCGAAAGAAATCTCGCAGCGCTGAAAGAAGCCTGTTCCAAATTCGCGCCGGGCAAAATTCTGGCGGACTGTATTGCGAAAGAGCACGCCGACAAGCCGCAAGGTAGTCCGTTGAAGCCGCGCGCGCCCAACTAAAAGAGCTGAAGTCATTTATTGAAGCCGAAAAGCTGGTCTCGATTCCCGGAACTGAAGAAGCCCTGGTCAACCAGGCGCCGCCGTACAAGGCCTGCAATTTCGCTTATATTGAAATTCCGGGGCCGTACGAGAAGGGACTGCCGTCGGCATATTACATTTCGCCGCCTGATCGAAAGTGGCGACCAGCCGAGCAGAAGGCGTACCTTCCGGGCAAGGGCTATTTACAGTTCGTGTCTGCGGATGAGGTCTGGCGGGGACATTTTCTGCAGTTCCTGCATGCCAATCGTGCGCCCTCGAAGTTCGGTCAGGTCTTCGAGGGATACGCAGGTTGGGCGCGCAGGATCCAGAAACGCATGTCGCACAGCTCAAGAACGCGCTGCTGCGCAACGTGCGTTTTCTGTCCGCCATAGGGCTGCAGACCGGCCGAATGAGCGTCGCGGAATCTAAGCAGAAGTTTCGCGGATCTGCGTTGCGGACGTCAGAAATGCGCGCCAGCAGGCAGCGCGCGGCACCTTCGATCGGCTTATCTCAACTACACCCTGGGCAAGCTGATGATCCGCAAACTGCGTGATGACTGGAGTGCCTCGCGGGGTGGCCCAAAACAAAGCGATGCGTTACGTGAAGCCCTAGTGCTCGGCGCTACCGGTTTAGCTTGCCCAACCAGCGAATCCTGAAATTCAGGCTGCGGCGCTGACCGCCGTAGAACTGCATGTAGTTGCGCGACTCGACGTTTCCGTTCACGACGTTCGGGTTGCGATGGTTTGTCAGATTGTTCATGCCCGCCCGAAACTCCCAGCGGTGTCCTCGGAATGCGAAGCGGCGCTCTCCGTGCAGATTCATTTCGAAAAAAGTGGGGAATCTGCTACGCGTTGACAGCTTGAACGAGGCCGATCGGCATTTTGAACCGAATACGGGAAGCCGGAGCGCGTCTCCACCATCGACGCAATCGCATAATCCTTCCAGAACAAGGGCAGATAAGCCCAGCCAAGGAACCGGTGGGAGCATCCCACGGCATCGGGCCAACATTTTTCAGAACAGTGGTCGGGTCATCGATGTTTACGTCGACAACTCCATTAGATAGCGCGCGCGAACGCGTATAGCTTGCCATCCAGCCATATTGCTTGCGGAGGCTTTGGCGAAATGTAGCTTCAAAGGAATCATAAACATCGCGCCGGTCATTCGCGAGTGTGTAAACGGCATCGAAGTGGGTGCGGATCGTACTGAAAGCTCGGGTCCAGTGAAGTCTGCTCGCACTGCATATGGTTCGTGTAAGTGAATCCTCGTGTGCCGCGGCGACGCATATACCCCAATCGCATCGAAGCACCATTCATAAATTCCTGTTCGAACCCTGTGCTCCAGTTTTGCGCCTTTGGACTCGCCGGTCAGCGACGAGCCATACTCAAATCTCGTAATCGCCGGCCCACGGGTGAGCTCTCCGGCTGGGCCGAAATAGCTGGTCACCGAATACTGATCGAGCGGTTTGGTAGTAGAGCCGCAGGCTTGTAGCCTCATGGACCACCGCGTATCCGACAGAGAGTTTCGTACCGGTTTTGCCAAATGGCGCCCAGGCAAACCCAATTCTCGGTGAAGTGCGATGGCTATGCAGGATGTGGTCCCAATCATACCGAATTCCAAGCTCAACCAGCACGGTTGGTTTCCATCTCCACGAATCCTGCAGGTACGAAGAGACCTCCACGTTGGAGTCGCCCAGTTCGCCCCTGCCTTCGTACAGGACACGCCGCACAATTGACCCTTCCGGGCGGAACTGCTCCAGTCCGGTACGACGAGCGTGCTGCCAGTAGGTCAGCCGATCCACATCGAGACCGGCTTTGAACTGGTGGGTTCCCAGAAATGAGAATACCGGTGTAATTCCATTGAGCAGCCATTGATCACGGCCCGCTTTGCGAGTCGCATCGACATACGCATTGCCGGAGTTTCCTTCGGGCGTCATACGGAGCAGTTCAGTGCCCTGGGGGATTTCACGTAAATAGGTGCGATTTGCCGCGTAGCCGAACTCAACCAGCGATCCGCGTCCCAGATAAAGCTGATCTTTGACGTTAAAGAAGAATTGATTGGAACGCCTGTCAATCGTGGTCTCGCGTGGACTCAGTATGCCGAGGCCAGTGCGCGGTGCCCACCATCCATTGATCAACAAGCCCGTGTATAGAATCTGTCCCGGCGCTAGGTTCACTTGCGAGTGCAAGTAATTGCTGACGCGCCACGCCGTCATACGATCCGCACCGTCCGGGAGTTCCTCCAGAACCTGCTTGTCGTATTGCACGGCGATGCTGTCCGAGAACCAGGCGCGGCCTTTCCTGATCGGTCCGGATAGATTAACGCGCGGGCTCCAGTTGCCAAGGTAGAAACCCTTGTGGCTTTCAAAACCGGGGAAAAAGTTAGTAGCCGAATAGCGTACCTTGTCATCGCCCGGCTTCGTCGTAATGGAGATCGCCCCCGACGCGCCTTTGCCATACTGCGCCGGCAGGATCCCGTTGCCGACGTTGACCGCCTGAACAGCCTCCACGCCCATGCGGCTTTCAAAGCGTCCGGTGATTGGATCGTTGATGTTGAACCCGTTCAGCAGGAAAACGGTCTGCTCCTCGGTGCCTCCGTTCAAATGTACGCCGCCGCGAACATCCTGTACGATTCCGGGCATGATGCGCAAAGCGTTCTTAAATGTATTCGAAGCCGGGAAGGGAACTGCCAACAGTTCCGCGCCGCTCATGCCGTGTTCCGAATTCACTTGCTCCAGGCTGACAGTCGAGTGTGACGCGCTAACATCCAATGCTTCGAAGACTTCGCGCAGTGGGCTAAGGATCAGATGGACTTCGTTCGGTCCGTCGGCCAGGTGAAACGGACGTTCCGGGAGCCGGAAATAGCCGTCTCGATCGACACTGAGGCGATAGTCGCCCTCCTCGGACAGAGGGAATGGAAAACGCGCCGGAGGGGATCAGCGGAGCCAGTTACGGTCGCACCGTCCGGCTTTTTGACGCTGATACGCGCCTGAGCCAGCGGAGCATTGTTCTCATTCGTAACGCGGCCTGTCAGGATTACCTGCGCCGTCAGTCCGGAGCCAATAACGACCAAACCAGCTAGTAGACGGACAACCAGAGTCACTATTCAATTTTTATCATCTTCCGGTCAGCGAGAGAATCCTGTAATTTGATGATTTTTCCTTTGTCAAACTTTGGCTTTCTGCAAAATACGGGGTAGCAATACGAGAGCGCCACCGTAGAGCAGCAGAGAAGCGAATAACGCTAGTGTATGGCCTTGCCGGAAGTCCTGCAACAGCAACTTGTAAGCCGTAAGCAGCATCAAAGGATAAACCAGCCAGATCATCTCTTCCCGCAGGTAGCGCTTGCCTGCCCACGCAAGTGCCAAGGTGAGCAGGGTCAGCGTGGCGGTGCGCAATGCCGGATGGAAGCCGGTGAACGGCGCGAAGAGGGCCACCAGCAATCCCGCGCAAAGGCCCACGACAGCCCAGGCTGCGTTCGCGGATAGCAGCAGCGTGGAGATCCGGGCCGACCACGACTCGTCCTCAGCCGGGCCGTCTCGCAGTAAAAGCGCGTATCCCGCTACTGCCCCGGCAATGCAGATCCAGCCGGCGACGGCCGGTGTTGTCCAGCCACCACCTGAATCCAGCAACCGGCCCGCCGACCAGCCGGCCAGGCCCGAAAGCGCGGAACCCAGAGCGAGATAAATCGCTCCGTGCCAGTGCAATGTGGTTCGGCCGCTGTGGCCGCCCAGCAAAATGCAGCCAATCGCGAGAGTGCACCACAAAGCTGCGAGCAACGCATTCGTTAACAGCATGTAGCTGCCGGCTAACAGTAGCAGCAGCCCGAATCCGGAATAAGTATAGAAGTTGCGGTCATGCCGTCCATGGCGCTCCAGGAAAGCAAACGCGACAGTGTAGCAGGCTACGGCGCACAGCACCCCGAAACCCGCGACGACGTCCACGGCGACAGGGTGGCTTTTCTCAACGCGCAAGGCGCCGATGATGCAGAGCACAAACGCAAGTGTGCTTTGCACCACCTCGAATGTTGTGAACGTGACTCCACGTACCAGCGTGCGGACAATTGTACTCGCAAGGTAAATGCCAAGTAGCGCCGAAGGCAGCGCGAGCATCACCCCAATGGAGAACGGCAGATATCCGTCCGGCAGGCCGCCAGGGCGCGTAGCAACGATAATCGCAAGGAGCACGGCCAGATCCGCCGAAATTGCGACAACCCAGCGTTCGCGCAACCAGTGATCCAGGCAGGCCGAGAATTCGACCGAGGCCGCAATCGCGAGCAGTGCAAGCGTGAATGGCACGGTGTTGTGTGTGCCCAGCAGCAGTGCGAAAGTAGCTGTCAGCGCGCCGAGCGTCGTGATCCAGGCCACGAGCGCGATGTTCTTGGTCCACGAAATCGCCAAGCCAAAAATGGCGAAAAAGGTAAGGACGCCCGCCGCGGCCCACGCTGAAATTGCCGAGAAGCGAACTGTCGCTTCCCAGAGCAGCGGTCCTAGGACCAGCACCGACGTCAGGCCGTGTACGGCGACAACGAATTTCTGTTCCGGGTCTGTGCGCGCGGCCAGCACCAGCCATAGCAGAGCGTAGAGCAGACCGGCTGCCACTCCTGCCGCCTGCGGAATTGCCCCGCTCTCGGTTAGAGCGCGCAGGAGATACGCGCCTGCCAGCGCTAGCAGCGCCTTGCCCAGTACGGGAATAGCACGAGTAGTTTCTTCGAGCGCGGGAGCAAGTTGGTCGGCTTCTGGCTCAGAACTGAGCAGGGCCTGTGTCGTAGCCTGCGGCATTTCGCCCGCGACCGCGAACCTTTGCTCCAGATTGGATACCCTTTCCTGCAGTGCGCGAATTTGCGCGCTCAGGTCCTCAATATCAGACTGCCGGGAAACCGCTGGATGGCCCATGGGGACCTCCTCATGCTGCTTCCTTTTCTGTCCACGGAGGCAGCAGGTTGACTAGCACCCAGAGAATCGCAAACGGAAGAATCATGAGTGCAATGGCACTGAACAATCCTTCGCGCGTTGCGAACTCCATTTTGTAAGTGGTGTATCCCAGGAAGCTCTTCGAGAAAAGCTGTCCTCCGATCACCACATTCCACCGCATCGCGAAAATTCCAATCAGCGTCAGCACGCTGGCGGTAATATAAATGCCTTTGCGAATCGGCTCGCGCAGTCTGACCACTTGCGTGAGCGCCAGCAGTGCAAATCGGCAGAATAGTGCCCAGCCAGATTTGCAGTATGACCTGTGATCCGAACAAGCGTGTGTGCACCATGAAATTCAGCGAACGGAAGGACTCGTCTGCTTCATAAATACGGTGCACCAGGTCGAGCATTTCCAGCGAAAAATCAACCAGGAAGACGTAAAAAAGATACTTGGCGATCGCGTCCAGGCAGCCGATCTCCACGCGCAGGCCCTTAAGCCGCCAGATCACCGCATAGAGCAGCAGCACGGCCGCAATGCCTGAAACCATGGCGGAGAAAGATGAATACAATCGGCATCAGCGGCGTTGACCACCATGGATTCGCCTTGATCGATCCGAAGATAAACCCGACATAGCCGTGCAGCAGAAACGCCGACGGGATACCAACCACAGTGACGAACCAGCCCACGCGGTCATCGATCCGCCGCGAGGCCGGGCTGATGTTTTGCGATCCCAGCGTCAGCGCACGGTAAATCCACGCCCATGACGCCTTTCCGGCTGCGCGAAAGCAGCACGATGTCTTCGCGGTAATCCAGCCAGATCTCGAGCAGCAGAACCACCATCAGGTACCACAGGTACACGAAGCCGAACATCGCCATCGCGGAACTCTTGTGCGGCGTCAGGTACATCTCCAGCGAGCGTTCCGGATGCCCCAGGTGCAGTTGCAGCGGCAGCGGCGCGACTATCAGAAACGCCAGCGCCGTCAGCAGCGCCAGTCGATAGGTCGGTTTCACGGCCTTCACTTTGAAGACGCGCTCGAGCGAAGCCAGAATAAATGCGCCTGCGACCAAACCCGTGATGTACGGGTAGAGGACGATCAGAATGCTCCACTGCAACTCGACTTCGTTCGGGTACATGAACCCTTCGACGCCGGGTATCATCGTATGCATTTCTCGTCTCCTCTTAACGGACGGAACCGTCCAGGCCCTTGTAATAGACCTTGGCGTGTGTTGCCATATGCGGCTTTAAAACTTGCACTTTGTTGTCGCGCAGAAACTCGTGTACCGGATCCGCCGGATTCTTCAGATCCGCCAGCTTGCGCGCGCCTGTCGGACACGCCTCGCAGCATGCCGTCGTGAGCCCCTTGGTAATGCGGTGGTAGCACAGCGTGCACTTGTCCACCGTCTGCTTTTCAGGGTTGATATAACGGCAGCCATACGGGCAGGCCTGTACGCAGTAGCGGCAGCCCAGACAGTATTGCTCATCGACCAGCACCACTCCGTCCGGACTATCAAAGGTGGCGCCGACAGGGCAAACCTGCACGCAAGGCGAATCCTCACAGTGGTTGCAGAGCTTTGGGCACGAAAAAGCTTTTTGCCTCCCTTGGCTTCGCTGGGGGGAAAACCGTCGAATGGCGCCGTTAGGTGATTCCACGTGCGGGTGCTCGTAGTCTCTGCCTTGGACCGAGTAGCGCTCCACCCAGGTGCGGAAGAAGCCATTTGGCACACCGTTTTCCTGCGCGCAGCCCGCGAACGCAATTGCCGCAGCCGATGCATTTCTCCACGTCGATGGTCATGGTCCACCAGTGGTCTGTCGCGCGGTATTCGTCACTCTTGGCGGGCTCCGGTTCGGCGGCTAACTTGAGCGCTGGTGGAGCCAGTGCGCCGATGATGATGAGGCTGCCGGCCCTGTGAAGCACGTCCCTGCGGCTGATATTGCTCATGGTTTCCCCTTCCTTCTTCAGACCTTGGGACGATGCGGCTGATGGCACGCATCGCACGACACGCCGCCCGAATGTTCCTTGGTATTGACCTGCTTGAAACCTTTAGGCTTGGCTTCGTCGGCCTCATGGCAGCGGCGGCAGAGATCGGCTGCGACGAGCGGCTTCGGCTTGTTCGCGACTGGATCGTCGGTGTGCTTGTACTGCGGACCGTGGCAGGCTTCACACGAAACGCCGGCGTGCAGGCCTGTCGCGCGAGTCTTGACCACGGGTTCGTGGCACATCGCGCAGGCGTCCTGCCCGGCATAGGTCAAGGGTCTGCTTCGGACGTCCTTGAGCGCTGACGGACGGTAGTGGCCGAGTTCTCCGAACCCGGGCGGGACCATCAATCGTTGTAGAAAGAGAAAGATGAGAATTCCGACACCCAGAACCGCACCAAGTCGAATCAGGTGCCCGGCTTCGTAAAGCCACCTCTTCATGGAGTGCCTCTTTCTAGTGCTGGCGTCGCATGTGCAATCGACAGGCCAGTCTGAAATTGACGTAATTGTAGGGATTGCGGAGCCGTTTATCCGATAGAAAGCAAGCCGGTTGCGCGGAGAAGGAACACTACGTTTCTAGAGTGTTGAAAAGTACGACATGATAGGCGTAGCGCTGGGTGAATGTACCCAATTGGGGCAAAATGGCTGTTTTTGGTGTTAGTTCTTGATCAGCCGGTACGCAACGATCTCGTACGATGAGTGCACAGCGGCCCCGAGCAGTTTGGTTCGGAGGAGCACTTCAAAATAGGGAATTTGCCCGGCGGGCTTAACGCCGAGCCGGTCGAAAAGCTCATTAAGGCGATGTTCGCTGGCGAGCAGATTACAGCCCGCTTCGACCGAACCCATGTCGGTGCCGCTAAAAATTAGAATCGTTCCCTCACCGCCCGGCCTGGGGACGCGACTGACCAGCGAATAGCCTTGAGCTGACATTTCCCGGGGGTAGGAAGCCTGTTCCCCCGCTAAAGGCGTGAGGTTGACGATCCTCGATGCATTGGGCCGCCCGGGATCCAGAGTATAGCGAAAATTGGTCTTCTGTTCGAAAGCCTCGATCCAAGGATTCGCTTTGTTGTGACCAAGCAGAACCAGATTGCCGGGAATGTGCGGCTGAAAACGAAAATCGCGCGCATACACAACGTTAGTCGCGACCCCCATAGGCGTCATGATTCGCGAGATCTGATTGATAATCCGGGTGTCCTGGACGGTCGTGAGAAAAGTACCCGAGAATTCGCTGAGTGCGCGCCGTACGGCTGGATCCTTCACCTCGGTGTTGAGCAAGCTGAGCGGGTAGTTGCGGCCGCGGTACTCAGACAGCTTGGGAAGATGATTGAAATGGTTGGACAGAATCATACCGGTGGCGTCTGAAACGACGACTTGGGTTTCCAGTCCATTCCTGAACATCTGGCTCCAGAAGTGATCGCGCAACGGTGTTTTGCCGTTCTCCGGAAGTAGGCGGCCTTTGAGTCGGGAATTCTCCACAGCTAGCGAACCGCAAGCCACTGCCACGATGACGAGCGCGACCGATAGAAAAAGGACGGCTGACCTTCGCTTGGGGCGCGTTTGCGGAACGACCACTTCCTGCTCGGCCTCGAGTACTTCTTGCTCGCGGGCGTGGAACACCGGAACATAAGTCCGTTTGGGCAGTTCCAAAATTATTGGTTCCGCGGATCCTTCAGTCTGGAAATAGCGCTCCAGCTTTTTGCGTAGCTGCGAGATCTGAACCCGCACGATCGGATCGGTACCGGTATCAAATCCGGCGACCCGGCCGAATACAGCAACTCCGATCTGCTCTTCGGAGATGGGTGCGCCAGGATGCGCAGCGCTCCACTCGCACAGATACACCAAAAGCTCACGTAAGCGCTGGGATTTATTGAGATCGGAACCCGCGCTTACACGTTCGACAAGGTCCCGGTTAGGATGCCTGGGCGACCCTGCCGACGCGTGTGTGGGCTCTGGAATCATTGGCTTCGAAACGAGTTTATCACGTTTGTTTATCGTTAAATCACACGTTAATTTCGATAATTGACTGGCGGGAGCGGATTAGAAAGCCTAATGTAGGGCCTTGAGGTGAAGGTGACCATGAAGGTTCTACATTTAGCCGCGCTGCTAACCCTGTTAACGGTCTCGATCGCGAGCGCTCAGACAGCATCTGGAGTTATTAGCGGAAGAATCGCTGATTCCAGTGACATGGCTGTTGCCCAGGCTAACGTCACGTTGAGTTACGACGAGACAGGTGATGCGCGTCAAGGACGTGTGGACGCCTCCGGCGATTTTGTCTTCCCTGGATTGCTGCCCGGACGTTACACCATTACCGTGCAGGCCGCCGGGTTCAAGAAAGTCGAAATGAAGAGTGTCAACCTCGCTGCGAGCGAACGCCTCTCGGTTGGCAAACTGGTGCTGGAGATCGGTGCGGTGGTCGAGACTGTCACTGTGGCTGCCCAGGTCACGCCTGTCGAGGTAGAGAACAGCGACAGGTCGGGGCTGGTCACCTCAGAGCAGATGCAACGCGGCCTCACTCGTAATCGCAACCTGTTAGGTCTGGTCGCGATGCTGCCCGGTGCCGTGCTGGATGACACCGGCAACATCTTGGAAGGCGACAACACCGGCACCGCGCCAACCCCAAGCTTTGGCGGAATAGGCAACAGCTTCAACACTGTCACCGTGGACGGTGTCAATGCGGCAGGCTCGAACACCCAGTACTTCAACGCCAGCGTCACGATGGAGGCGGTTGAAGAGGTCAAGGTGCTTGCCAACAACTTTAAAGCAGAATACGGACGCAGCGGCGGGGCCATGATCATGGCTGTGACCCGGACTGGTTCAAATAAGTTCAGAGGTTCGGCCTTCTACTACATGCGTAACGAGGCATTCAATGCGAACAGCGCGTGGAGCAACTACCTCAACTCGCCTCGGCCGAAGTATCGCTACAACACCTTTGGTGGAAGCTTTAGCGGACCCGTTAATGTAGGTCGCCTCAAAAACAAGCTGTTCTTCTCCTTCTCGGAAGAAGCGCAACCCAGGACGTTGCCGCAACCGATCGTTCAGTTCACGATGCCATCCGCTCTCGAGCGCGCTGGCGATTTCTCGAAGACAGTTGACACCAATGGAAAGCTGATCTCCATCCAGGACCCACTCAACAACAAAACGCCGTTTCCGGGGAACACTATTCCTCAGGCGCAGATCTCCAAGTCAGGCCAGAATCTGCTCAACCTATTTCCCGTGCCGAACTTCTTCGATACGACGATCAGCAAGCACACTTTCAATTACCGCTATCAGGAATCTCCGACAATGAAGTGGCATCAGGAGGTGATACGCCTGGACTATAACGCCACTAACAAGTTAAGAGTATACGGCCGAGGCTACACCGGGTTTCAGCCGCAACAGGGCTATTTTGCCGGCGCCCAGGCCCAGCCATGGCCCTTCCTCGCGAATCGGGTGGATTGGCAGAATCCGTCCGGTTCGATCGGTGGCACCTACACCGCCAGTCCGAGCGTGGTGATCGAATTCTCCGCTGGATTCCAGTATCAGATGATCAAGGTCTATCCGCTCGCTGACGAAGGATATGATGCCGTCAATCGCCAGAAACTGGGTATTGATATTCAGCAAATGTACCCGGCGAAGAACCCGAACCAGGTACTGCCGAACGCGTCGTTCGGCGGAGTCTCCTTAGCGCCCGGCATCGGTGTTCGCGGCGACTTCCCGGACAGCTACTTCGGTCCCAGATCCACTGCAAACGGCAGCATTTCGAAGTTGAAAGGGTCGCACACTCTGAAAGCCGGCTTGTTCATTGAGAAGCATCGCTATTTTCGGGAATCCACCGTGAATTTCAACGGCACTCTGGACTTCTCCAACGACAGCAACAGCTCATTAAACACAAATTACGCATATTCGAATGCCCTGACCGGAACGTTCACCAAGTACACCGAGTCCGATAGCCGGCCACAGGCGGATCTCCGTTCGACGGTACTGCAGTGGTACGGGCAGGACACCTGGAAAGTGACTCGCCGGCTCACACTCGATATCGGGGCTCGCTTCTCCTGGGCAGTGCCCTATCACCCGGCGAACATGACAGGAATGAATTGGCAGCAGGATTCCTGGAATCAGTCGAAAGAAGTAACCCTCTACGTTCCCGGGACGGTCGGCGGAAAGTCGGTAGCAGTGGATCCGCGCAACGGCAATACAGTGGCGCGGGCGCTTTCCACGGCGGTCATCCCGGGCTCCGGCGATGCGCGCAACGGTATGGTAAAGCAAGCCGGATTGCCTACAGGTTTTATCGATCCAAAGGGCGTACAGTTGGCCCCACGCTTCGGTTTCGCCTGGGACGTGTTGGGTGACGGAAAGACCGCGATTCGCGGTGGCATCGGTTACACCGTCACGCCGAATCCCAACGTAGGCTTCACTGGTGTCCAGAGCATGGTCACCAATCTAACCACGACACCAAGTTTCTTCTACGGCACACTGAATTCGATCAACCCAAATGCTGCGGGAGTTGTCTTCCCCAATGCCGTAACCTTTCTGAGTCCGGCCTGAAGCTGCCATCCGTCATCAATTACAGCTTCAGCATCCAGCGCGCAGTCGGTTTTAAGACCGTGGTGGAAGCCGCATATGTCGCGTCTCTTGGCCGCGGAATCCCCCAGAATCAGAACCTGAATACACTCGCTCCCGGGGAACGCTTCCTGGCTTCCAGCAGGAATCCCTACGACGGCAACAAACTACTGGCCGATACATTTCTGTATCCCTATCAGGGCTATGCGGGACTGACTCAGTCGCGCACTTCTACCTCGAACTACCAATCGATGCAACTGCAGGCTAATCGGCGTTTCTCCGACGGCTTACAGTTCGGAGCAGCCTGGACCTGGGGCAAGACCCTTGGCTTCGTTGGCAACTTCCCGGTTTACCTGGACAACCACCTGAATCATGCAAAGACTGGTTTGAACCGCGACCACACGCTATCGGTGAACTGGCTCTATGACGTGCCGAAGGCGAGTAAATTGTGGGACAACTTCGTGGTGCGCGCGTTGGGCAACGGCTGGCAGATGTCAGGCATCGCCCACTTCCAGACCGGTAAGTCTTTAGCCGTCACCTTTGCGCGTTCGGACGGTCTCGATACGACCGGCGGCGGCGATTGGAACAACCGTCCGCTCGTGCTATCCAATCCGAATCTTCCCCGCGGGGAACGCACCTTTGATCGCTACTTCGATACAAAGGCTTTTGGAATGCCTATGAGCGGGATCGGCTTCGCACCGATGGATGCAATCACCGGTCCGGGCAAGAATAACTTTGATCTTTCAGCCTACAAGAACTTCAAAGTGAAAGAACGGGCCACCATGCAGTTCCGTTGGGAACTCTATAACGCGTTCAATCACCCGTCCTGGTCAGGCGTAAACACCTCGGCGCGCTTCGACGCCGCAGGCAACCAGATCAACGCAACATTCGGTCAGGTAACCGGATCGACTCCGGGCCGAATCATGCAAGGAGTTTTGCGCCTGACTTTCTAGCCCAGGCGCCGGTGCAAAAAAAGGAAATCGGGCATGGGGCGTCTGCCCATGCCCGATCTTGATCCTAAGGCGTCACGCAATCGCTAACCGGTTCGCCGTAGATGAAATCATCGAGCACCACGGCATTCTGGCCCGCTGCCGGATTGTCAGCAGCGCCCGGTACTACGGATCCCTGCACGATTTTGACTTTCGTCACCATACGGCCGGGGAACATGATTCCCACGAAGGAGAGCCCTAGTGGGGCGGGCGGCACAAAATACTTGCCGAGCGATAAGCCGTCAGAGTTGAAAAACTCAATCGAAGAGCTAAACGGAATCGCAACGTTCGTAAACACTGCGCCGAAGCCCTTCACCTTGCCCTTCGTCTGGGTTCCCGGTACAAGAAAATCGACGTTGAAGTCATTCGAGCCCACCGAAGTAAACAGCTTCTCTTCGCTGAATACCTTGAAGATATCTGAATACCCTGTGCGCAGAGTGTCGAAGCGAACGGGCCCGTCTGCTACGTTGGCGCTTACCTGGAACCCTGTCCAGCCGGTATTTTCACTCGAAAAGACGGCACCCCGGATGGAGTTCCTGTTGAAGAAATCAGGAGGCAGGTTGTTGGGAGCAGCAAACTGTGCAGGTACTCCGTCCCAGTTGATCTCCCGGCGTCCATCGGCATTGCCGGTTGGGCCGGGTGGGTTCAGTGGCCCTAACGCCGTCTGAAATGCCGCAATAGTACTGCGCACCGCAGCGGCGTCAGGACCAGCAGCGGCGAACACCATGGGTTGTGGGTCCGCCGCAAAACAGAGTTGCGAGAGGGCAAGAAATGAAATCGAGACTACAGGTTTCATCTGTTTTCCTCCGTGTTTTGAGAAGTCCTTAGAAGGTCATTCTGAGGACCATCACCGTCATACGAGGATCCACGGTCGGATCCTGATTCAAGAAGCCAAAGTTACTGGATGTGACGTTTGTCCCGGTCAGGCTCTTAAAGTAAACCGTGTTGAACGTATTCATGGTCTCGGCACGGAAGTGCATCCGGACGCGCTCGCCGATCGACCAGCTCTTGGCCAGCGTTAGATCCAGATTGTTCAGGCCAAAGCTGCGCACGTCGGGGAAGCGGGTCGGAAAATCGCGCAGTGTAAACGGGGCAGGACCGGCCACTTTCGGGAACAGCGACACGTCGAAGAAAGGAACGTAAGAGACGTCCCAGTACTTCTGGCCATACTTTGCGGCGAGTTCGTCGCGTTGCGCACCGGACAATTTGGCGCTGCCCGCGCGAACTGGAGCGGCGTTCGGGAATGCCAGGGGCAATCCGCTGCGCCGGTTGTAGTTTCCAGCGATATTCCATCCGCCCAGGAAGAAATTCGCTATCGGATGCATGTTTGAGCCCCATTTCTTGTGCCGCCCAAAAGGCAGGTCCATCGATCCGAGCACAGCGAAGTGCTGCGGGGCATCGTAATCCACCAACCGCTTCTCCAGCTTCGAGGCCTGAATGTCAGTGAGGTTGAAGTCCTGCGCGTTCAGGAAGCTGACCTGCTCAAGCGATTTGGCAATCGTGTAATTGATCCGGAACGTAACGCCAGAGCTGAAGCGTTTGGTCAAACTGCTCTGCATGGCATCGTAGCGTTGCTTGCCGATCGGCACATTGCTGGCGCTGACGCCGGTGTACTGCGGGTATGGCATCAGCAGGTCCTGCCGCGGAATCGTTGCGCCGTTTTTGGCGCCGTTGTCAGGTAACAGGCCCGCCATCGGGTTATTAACGCGCTCCGTGTAATACGTGGAGGCCTTGCCCAACTCGGAAACTGGCAGGGCGTTGAGATCGGCCGTGACCGGTAGCTTGCGGGTCTGGTTGCCCACATACGAAACGTCCGCCACAATATTCCACGGCAATTCCCGCTGGAACCCGAAAGAATACTGATGCGAGTATGGCAGCGGCCGGTCCATATACTGGAAGCTCGCGCCCAGCCCAAGATTTGTTGAGGTGCCGAGGCTGTTGCCCACTGGCTGCAGCAAGCCCTCAGGGAACGGATTCCCCAGAGTAACGCGCGGGGTAAGTCCGCCATCGGCGCTGGCAATAACGCCAGTCGAACGGCTGAACCCTGTACTCGCGCCGACGGCATTCTGGCCAAGATAGACCAGCCCGTACCCGCCGCGCAGCACGGTCTTATCGGTCAACTTGAATGCCGCTCCGATGCGGGGTTGGATATTGTTGCGATCGCGGTCAAAGGCCTGGCGCGCTTCTCCGCTTGTTCCTGCGTACAGTAACCCGCCTTTGAGGCTCAGGCCCTGCACCTTGCTGGCAATCGGGCTTGGCTGATCAAACGCAAAGCCCCGGATCATGCGATTGAAGCGCTCTTGCGCAGGCGCTTCGTAGTCCCAACGGAAACCGAGGTTCAAGCTGAGGCGGCGCGTCACCTTCCAGTCATCCTGGAAATAGATGCCGTAGTACTTCCAACTGAACGGCCGGGTTGATGTTCTTATCAACCGATCCGCTGGCCGGATTCCCCAGCAGGAAGCTGGCGAACTCGTTGCCGGAGTTGGCATCGGCACGTTGCGCGTTCTCCTGCGTGAAAGCGCGGCTGAAAGTGTAATTCCCGGCTAGCATAACCCGGTCCAATGTTGTTCTGGTTGTAGAGCCGAAGTTCCGTGCCGATCTTCATCACGTGCTTGCCGCGCACCCAGTTCACGTTCGGCTGCAGGCTCCAGGTGTCGCTGATATCGACCGAAGCCGGGGCTGTGCCCAACTCCGAATAGGTGCCGAGGTTGAAGCGCGGGAACTGGAGCGTGTCGAACTGCGTCACCATGGAATCGGAGAATCCCAGCTTGCGCGGGTCGAAGCCGACGCCGTAGATGTTGCCGCTGTAGTTTTCCGTGCGTGCCAATCCGCCGCGCAGGTTGAAGACGAGGGATCGGCGTAATCGTGCTGGTCCAATCGCTCGAGTAACTCATAGCGCGCCGCGTGGAGGGCGCTTCGCCGGAGGGCTCGGCTTCGTTGGTGCCCCAAACCACTCTCGAGAAATTCTCCCAGGGCGTTTCGCCGCGCCGGAAGAAGACCGTATTCTTTGCATTGATGCGGTAATCGAGCTTGCCAACAAATTGGTTGTAAGCGTTCTTCGAAGCCGAATTGTTGATGTAATTGTTGATCAGCCCACCGGTTTCGCCGGGAGCATTCGGTTGCGGGTAGAAGCTGCGCAGTCTTGGCCGCGATGCTGTTGATCCGGTTGCTCGGGATGCGATTACTGGCGAACGGTTGCCGCAGGCCCGTGGTCGTGTTCGTGCTAAGCGGATCGTAAATCGTGATCAATTGGTTGCTCGAGCCGCGCAGCCTCGAGAAGTCTCCGGTCAGTTGCTCCGCTTGACGGCAGTGTCCGCACTTGCGTCGAAGGGTTGCGTTCGCGCAAGCCTTCAAACGAGACCAGGAAGAACATCCGGTTGCGCCCATCGAACAGCTTCGGAATATAAACTGGACCGTCCACCTCAAAGCCAAAAGTGTTGTTGCGGAATTTCTTCGGCGGCACAATGGCGTTTGGATTCGAGGCCAGCAGTTCACCTACGGCTTTATTCCGCGACCAGCCGTTCGCGATGTTATTCTCGTGCTTCAAATGCTCGTAGAGCGCTCCGTGGATTGAATTCGTGCCGGATTTCGTGCCGAACACATTGACTCCACCGCCCGTGCGAGCATATTGCGCGTCATAGACGTTCGTTTGAACCGAGACCTCGGCCAGCGTGTCGATCGCGGGGATAAAATTGACGCCACGGCTTGGACGGGTGTTGGTCACGCCGTCGATTACCGTTTCGTTTTCACCGGCTCGGCCGCCGCTAATCGAGACGCCGCCAATTTGCCCATAAGCATAGAGTTCCGCCGAGCCCCAGTAGCCGGTCTTTACAACTCCTGGCAGCGCATGTGTTAACAGAAAGGGATTGCGGCCGTTGTTCGGCGCGTTCTCCAGCAAGGTCCGCTCAATGGTACCGATGCGCACCGCACTCTCGGTCTGCAATTCTGAGACCGTCCCCTTGACCGTGACGCTCTCTGACAGAGCGCCGACCTCAAGGCCGATATCGAGCGATGCCCGATCCGACAACAGGAGCTTCACACCGTCGCGAACAGCCTTTTTAAATCCACTGCGCTCGGCGCTAACGACATAATCGCCGGGCTGCAGGAAATTGAGCAGGTACCTGCCGGATTCATTGGTTGCCGCTTCATACGTCAGGTTCGACGCCTGATGTCTGGCAACGACTATGGCCCCGGGAATGGGAGCTCCGCTCGCATCACGAACCTCGCCGGAAATAGATGCGCGGAATTCCTGAGCGTAACCAGATGCCCCAGCCAGAACTACCGCGAGTAGACCTCTCAACACCGAGTGAATAACATACGTCTGCACCTTCA
Organism: Bryobacteraceae bacterium; assembly: GCA_963793625.1. Taxonomy (GTDB): domain Bacteria; phylum Acidobacteriota; class Terriglobia; order Bryobacterales; family Bryobacteraceae. The sequence continues at coordinate 17,339 of CAWCAT010000007.1, forward strand.
TCGCAAGACTCCCCTCATTGGAATGTTTGTCGTATAGCCGAAGGAGGGGCGTGCAGGAACGCCAACAGATTTGGAAACCCAGTCTCCCGCCGCATCCACTTCCCCTTACCAAAACTATGTTGTGAGCATACACGTTTGTAAGTTGGATTGGAAGCTCATATATTGGATTCGTCGTTATGATTCGATATCTGATAGTCGCGTTCGTATTCTTTTTACCCGCTGTTCGTTTCGTCTTCGCCGCGCCGCAGCGTGCGGTTTTCGAAGGCGTCACATCCGAGCACAAGTGGTCACTAAAGGACCTCAACCCCGATCTGCCGTCCGATTGGACCGGCTTCGATTTCCTGGTGTTGGAACTGAAAACCTCTTCGCCTCAGCGATTTAACCTGACTTTCTACAGCAGTGATAAGGTGCAGCACAGGCAAATGCAGCCGCTGCCTAATGTCTGGATTCGCGCAGCAGTGCCACTGCAATATTACCGGCAGCCGAACCGCGCCGGTCACGACTTGGCCTCCGTGGGCAAGGTGCCTCGCAATTCTTTCTGGATCAGTACAGGTGGCGCTTACGGACCTCTGAACGCCGTGCAGGCGATCGGGGTGTCGATGCAGGCGCCGTTGGGAAATCCGACGATCGAGATCCGTACCGTTCGGCTATCCAAGGAAGATCCAGGCTCCGACATTCTGGACAAGAAACCCGTGGTGGACGAATTCGGCCAGTGGATTCCCACTGATTGGCCGGGCAAAGTGAAAAGCCCGGATCAGTTGAAGAAGGAATGGGCCGCCGAACAGGCGAGCTTGCGCCCCGGCGATTTTGGCTACTGCAAGCACGGCGGCTATCTGAACACCAAGGCTAAGGCGACCGGCTTTTTCCGCGTCGAGCAGGTTGACGAACGCTGGTGGTTTGTCGACCCCGACGGGCATCTGTTCTTCTCAACGAGTTCAACTGGAATGCGCAGCGGTGGCGGCGACTCACGCATGAAAGGCCGCGAAGACTACTTCACCGTGCTGCCGCAGACGGGCTTCTATTCGGCGAATCTGGCCAAGAGGCACGGCGCGGATTCAAACAAATGGATCGACCTCGCCCTTCAGCGATTGGAATCGTGGGGCATGAATACGATCGGCAACTGGAGCGATCCCAAGCTCTGGGATGCGCACAAGAAGGCGTACGTTGTGAACCTCCGCGGCTGGGGAATGGAGACGGGCTACATGGGCATGCCAGACGTGTTCTCCGAGGAGTTCCCGAAGATCGTCGACAAAGCAGCAGCCGAACAGTGTGCGCCGCGCAAAAACGATCCCTACCTGCTGGGCTACTTCATCGCGAATGAACCGCCGTGGCCGGGCAGGGAATCGCTTGTGGTTGACGTAATTCTCGATCGGCCACCCAGCGCGATCCAGCGCGAAGCCAAGGCGTTCCTTGCAGGCGGCGACACACCAGAGCGGCGCAAGCAGTTCATCTACCGCGCATTCGACAAATACCTGGATGTGATCAATGCAGCAATCAAGCGGCATGACCCAAACCACCTCAATTTGGGGCTGCGCTTCGGCGGTAGCGTTCCTCCCGCCGAAATGCTGCGCGCGTCGAAGTCTTTCGATGTTTACAGCATGAACGTCTATTCGACGGCAGTGAACCCGAAGGTAATGGCCGAGATTTATCGAGTTACCGGGCGTCCAATTATCGTCGGCGAGTTCCACTTCGGCGTGCCCGGCCGCGGTCTTGCGGCAGGCCTGGTGCAGGTGCGCGATCAAGCGGAGCGCGGGACAGCCTATCGCTACTATGTCGAGCAGGCTGCTTCGTTCCCGGCATTCATCGGCTCGAGCTGGTTCCAGTGGGTCGATCAGCCAGTCACCGGCCGTATGGACGGTGAGAACTACAACATCGGACTGGTAGATGTAACGGACCGTCCGTACGCCGAACTGATCGACGCAATGAAGACCACGCATCGCCGGTTGCAAGGCGTTCACTCAGGCAAGCTACCGCCCTTTGATGCGAAGCCAAGACCGCAGTAGTTCCGCATAATCGTTCATCCAGAAGCGCCGGCCGTGTTGGCGGTTTTGAAGGGGTCACCATGGAGTCAAGTCGGTTAGAGCCCACTTTCAGGGCGCAGTCGGCAAGCCTTTCCCTGTCGCAGGCGTTTGTACTGGCTGCAATAGAAGGGATCTGGCTCTTTGAACAATCGGATGGCTACGTCGCCGAGCGACTCCGTCATTGGACTTGGGCAGACGTCGACCATTCATGAACTCGTTGCAGCACTGGGCAAGGGCACCGTGCTGCCGACACATCGCCACTCGCGGCACCGCCGTGAAGATCCAGCGGTGTCGAGCACTGCGAAGAAAACTACAGACTGAGTGGTTCAGTAGCTTATCGGTTCAGCGCAGGCCGCTTGGATGTGCCCGCAAGCCACAGGGCCGAGATGAGCGACTGAATACCCAGAAGCTCATTCCGGCACACCGGACAATTTTTCAAATGCTGCTCGATGGCAGCCGTTTGGGACTTGGACAGGTCCCCCATTGCATACAAACTCAGCGAACTGTCGCTGGCGTGGCCCGACTGGCGCAAAAGGCCCATTGCGTTTACCCCCTACGCCTCTATCGGAAACGTGAGGGAAACACTTTAGTACTGCGTAAGGCTAGTTTTTCGCCGGTGCCTGGCAGGAAAAATTGGCCGCGTCATTCGGGCTGCCCGTTCCACCGTAAGTAGCCACTTTCGGATATGCGCAAATCGGCCGCGTCTTCTCGACTCCGCCGGGTTTTAACTTCGTAGCGATGATCTGTTCCGGCGCGGTGCCCTGTTCCACCCACCGCTCCAACGCGGCCGCGATGTTCTGTTGCGGATCGCCCTGCGCCACTCCGCCCTGCCCAAAGTAGTTCGCGCCTGACCCGCCGCCGCAGTGCTGCATTCCCGGCACCATGAACAGCCGTACAAAGCCGCCCGCGTTCGCCGAACCCATCTTTTCTTGCACGCTCTGGTAGTAGTTGACCGTGCTTTGACCTGGAATCGCGGCATCGCTCCAGCCGTGATAGAGAATCAGCTTCCCGCCGCGTGCCTGAAACCGCTTAAGGTCGGGATCGGCTGCGTCCAGGTGCGCCGCCGCTTTCTCGTCCGCGGCTTTCCTGTCTCGATCGATCACTGACTTCCTGTAGTCCCAGGAAGGATCCCCATACACGATGTTCTTGAAAAAACTGGTGCCGAAAAAGTACATGGACGCCTTCTCGGGGGCGCTGCCGGTAATCCAGTTCGCCCAGCCGCCGGGTTCCGCTTCACCACCCATCGCATAGCCCGGCATAAGCACTTTGCCATCGCTGCCGCGCGTGCCTTCGTAAATCTTGCGCAGTGCCTTCACTTGAGGTGCGGTCAAACAACTCGCAGTCTCCCCGCCTTTGCACAACAGCACTGCCGGATCGAAGCTGCACGTTGCCGGGTTCTCGATCACTCCATCGTTCACTCGATCATGGACATCACAGGCCCCCAGCGCCGCCGCAGTAATCGCAGGCAATTTGGACGCCGGTATGTAGGACTCCTCACTCGCCATTGCCTGCATCATCGAGACCGCATTCAGCATAAGCTTCGACCAGTAATTGGCCGGCGCGCCCGCAATGATGCCGTCGTAATCTTCCGGATATCGCTGCGCTTCCATCAACGCCTGGCGACCGCCGTTGGAGCATGAGTTGAAATAAGACCGCTTCGCTGGCGAGTTATAAAACGCCTGCACGATTGCCTTGCCCTTCACGGCTGTCTCATGAATCGCGCGGTGACCGAAATCAATAGTCTTCTCGGGATGTCCGAGTGCCCAACTTGCGTTCTGCCCACCCTGGCCGTGTCCTGTGTCTGTGGATGCCGAGGCATACCCACGCCGCACTGCCTCCGCCATACCACCGTAGCTGATGCTTCCCGCATATCCGCCATTCCCAACGCCTTGGAACTTGCCGTTCCAGCCGGATGCCGGCATCCACACTTCGAATTGAATGTTGGAATCGCTCGATGGCCGGATGACACCAGCTACGCGACAGAACGCAGGTAAGTTGCCGATTGCCCTGTTATCCGGGGGAGTAAACGAACCCGCGGCAATTTCCTGAGCGGAGATGATTGTGGTCGCCGGCAACGCCAGCTTTGCCAAACCAACGCAGTCCCCCGCGCTCAAAACCGCTGGAATCGCGGCCAGCAATAAAATTCCGATTCGCATGTACACAGCCCTCCACCGGGAAGGCACTCCCCGGCTTTCGGGAGTATACATCACATCGTCATTTCATCTCCAATCTCATTTTCTTGCGGGGAGGCGGGAATGCCCGGTCCAGTTCCATAAGATCCTCGCTCGTGAGCGCAAGATCTGTAGCAGCTCGATTCTCCCGTACATGCTCGGCATTGCTCGCCTTCGGAATGGCGATGATCCCGTCCTGCCGGATCACCCAAGCCAGCGCAACCTGAGCCGGCGTTGTATGGTGCCGTGAAGCAATCGTTTTAAGCTGTGGGTTGTCCAACATTCCGGTCTGTTCGGCCGATGAGTACTCAAGCGGCGAGTAAGCCATAATTGGAAGCACCCGATCGCGGCACCAGGGGAGGAGGTCTCACTCGATGCCGCGATGCTTCAAGCTGTACAGCACCTGATCGGTAAGGATTTCGTCACCGCCAAAGCTATCGCGTCCTCAACCTCGTTTAGATCGAAATTGCTCACGCCATACTGCCGAATCTTCCCGGCCCGCTTGAGCGACTGAAACGCTTCCAGCGTCTCCATTACCGGCACCGATCCAATCCAGTGCAGCAAATAGAGATCCAGGTAGTCTGTCTTCAGTCGCTTAAGACTGCGCTCACAGGCCTTGATAGTTCCACGCCGGGGTCGCGTTATGAGGGTACACCTTGTTCACCAGGAATACCGTCGTGCGGCGGCCGGCGATCGCTTCGCTCACTAATTTTTCTGCAGCGCCTTCACCGCATATCTCCGCAGTGTCGATCAGCGTCATCCCCAGATCTAACCCAGTGCGGATTGCGTCAATCTCAGCCTGCCGCGTCTCACGGTTCTCCCCAAGTTGCCATGTTCCCTGTCCTAACACGGGAACTGATTCCCCCGACGGCAGGGTTTGGGTCCTCAACTTTGAAGCGGTTTCCATCAACTCACCTACGCGCGTGCGCTTGTGTGTAATAGCCCTGCTGAACAGGGTAATCATTTCCCGATTGAACGCCGGAATATCAGCCTGTTCCAGCCACGCACCTGTTTGTTCTGAGGTGAAACGACACTGGTATTAGCCCCCGCTCCGTCGAGAGCCTTACGCGGCTCGATCAATTCCACCTGCTCGAAGCCCTCCTCGACCAGGATCGCAACCTTCAATCCTTTGAGGTTTTCCATAGCCTATCTCTCCTTGATTGATTTGCGGTCACCGGAGAGGTTGCAGTTGGGTTGCCAGATCATTTTCCACGCCGTATCAGCACGAGCGCACAGCGTGAGTCCGACCCCTGGAGAGCGTGTGGCAAATCGACGCTGTAAGAGTTGCCTGGGTTCCTATGGTCTTGCTGGAGCCTCCGCGCGTAGCCCTTCCGCGCGCTTCTCGGCAGGCGCAAGTTTCGGGAGCGCGCCGGAGGGTGAATCGAGATAGAAGTAGGCTACTGCGGACCAATCGTCTCGACGATACGCGTTTGTCCAGGCATCGGGAGCCGACTTAACATCTTCCAGTCGCGGCTTGGGTGACAACTCCAGCAGCTTGACGAGCCCGCTCTCGCTCACGACGGTAACGGGGTCCATGGGCACGCCTTTCTGCATAAGTTCGAGAATCTTGTTCTTCGAAGCACCGCCCATCTGCTGGATGGTAACGCGGATGTCTTTATGAAAATAGACCGGGTCCGGAACGTGATATCGATAAAATCCGTACTTTCCAATGTTCTTATCTGCTATCAGGGACCCCTGAAAACGGCCGGTAAACTTTCCCTGACCCCAGCCAGTGCCAATGTAATCCTCAGTGCCGGTGCCAACCAGAGTTGGATGTGCAGTGTCGCCGTCCAGGAAGACTTTGACTTCGCCCTCGCCCCACCAACCGCCGTTGTCGGGATGAATCATCACACCCATATGGCTCCCCAGAAAGCGTCCTTCCCCTTTCACTCGTGGCAGGATTTCGAAATCGCGTCCCAGTTGGGTCCAGCGTTCCCTGTGCCAGTAGGCGTGAAAGTACAAGGCATTGCGGTCCACCTCGCCAGTCAGGTAGGCGATGTCATAAAAAAGTTCTTTTATGTCGCGATTCGATTCGTTCGTGACCACAACCTTAGCCGATTTGCGAAAGGGCATTGGGATGTAGCAATTGAAGGATTTCCCTTCCGGACTTGCGAACAACTCGTTTTCGAAGGCGACAGGCTGGCCAAGAATGGCACCGAAAAAATCGCCAAACGGTACAGATACCGCCGGCGCGCTTGCACCATCCCAGTACATATCCAGACGCAGCGAGCGCAGCATAATCGGGTCGCGCTCCTTCAAAGTGAACCACATTCGTCGGATTTGGCCAGCGCCGCTCACGTCGAGTAGAACTCTGCTCTCTCCCGCTTTGATTGAGTTCGAGGGATGGCCTTTTGCGCCGCCATTCTCCTTGCCACCCTGGCCCTTTTCGCCGGTGGGATTTTCGAAACTGGACCAACGCGTTTGCGCCGTGCGGTTTCGCAAATACAGGTCAGGAGAAACTTGCGCTATCACGGGAAAACCGAAAGCGATCAAGCACGCAATTCGGCGGAACGGCTGTAATGTCATCTGCTACCCCAGTTAATCTCAGGCGATAAGGGAGCACGCTAAAGTGCGAATCCTGGCTCTTGATCAACAACGGGGGAGACCCTCGAGAATCCCGGATTGATAAAACAATCTTGGGAGAAAAATTTTGATCGAATCCGAGACCCTATTGGGCCTACCCCAGTATCAGATTACAACCATCACTAAGCGTGGTGCAGGCGTGCGGATCTCGGCCCGGTATTCCGGGCCACGATCGTGCGCCCATTGCGGCGGCACGCGACTGCACAGCAAAGGCTGGTGCAGGCCTGAAGCACGTCGGCCCACTGTGCGAGGTCCCCATTTGTCCACGGGCGGTGCCCTTCGCCAAACTCCGGATGGGCCACCAGCAGCGACAAAATGCGACTGGCTGTCGAAACGCGCTTGCCGATTCTGATTGGGTTCCAGAAACCGTTGGACGTTCGGTACGGGTTATGGAATGGAATTCCGTGCTTGCGAAGGACCGCCACAATTGGCCGCAGCATATACGAGCAGGAGGCCAGAAACATTACGGTCTTACCCTGCTCGATGTGCTCGAGTGCGCTTTTGAGGATTGCGTATTCCGGGCTCTTGTAAGTGCCGCTAGTGAGCCGGACGACGGAACCAGCCGCCTCGCGCGGCAGATACTCCTTCGCCTGGCGCCTCGTGACCGTGCGGATCAGATCTTCGGCGAGCCGGTGGACTGCGCCCGGCACCCGGTAGGACTGCTTCAAGATGATCTTGTGGTTGTCCGGAATATCGGGATCGAGGAACGCTTCGGGCGTCGCGCCAGTGAATCCATAGATGCAGTTGTGAGTCACGATCCCGTCCGCGATATAGGTGTGGTGTGGTGGCACGCTCAGGCCATAGACGCAACCTTCATATGCGAACCGCTCAATACCACCAATCGGTCTCCACCTCACACCTTCAGAGGAGACGCATTCAGCGGCCGGCAACGCCATAACACCTGGAATCAGGTTGCAGGCGGCGGTCTTACTCGTTTGCGCACCGCCTCGGTTGCTCTTCCCCCGTTCGTAGAAGGGCAATGTCGCATCACGGTCTCCGCGAGGGACTTGCCCTGCTTGCGTAGGTCGTAGACCTTCTCCCGGTCCACAACCAGCCTGGGCCTCCCCAGCCTTTTACCCTGTGCCCGCGCGCGCTCGAGCCCAGCGATCGTGCGCTCTCGGATCCGGACGCGTTCTTGCTTGGCTATCGTGGCGAGAATGCTCAGAACGGCATCGCGGAAGATGCCACAGGAATCTAGGTATTGCTCGGTGTAGCTCTTGTAGTCCACGCCGGCGGCTGTCAACCGTTGCAGATGCTGGAGCGTCTCGAGGACCCCTTCCCGGCTGAACCGATCCAAGCTCCAGAAGAGGACCAGGTCGAACTTCCGCCTCGACGCATCCTCGAACAGCCGCTGGAACTGGACCCAGTCAGAGTTCTTGCCGCTGGCTTGGTCGATGTACTCATGGGCCAGCTTCCAGCCTTCCTTCGCGTGCGCCTTTACGAACGCCCTCAGGTCCCGCAGTTGATTCTCGTACTCCTGCCCCTTGTCCCGGGTTGAGACCCGGCCGTAGAGTGCCACTCTCATAAAGACCAGTTTAGCGTTCCAGAAAGGGTGGTTTTTAGGCCAGCCGACCAACACCCGGTGACCGCTTTTAGGCCATCACTCAGTTCCGGGATCACAGTGAGACGATTTTGGAACGGCGCACAAAATTTAGGGTTCCGAGGAGCCACGTCCCTCTTGCATCCTACTGACTGAGTAGCTGCATGGGCACCCGTGCAGGTAACAACTGCAACTTGCATATGAAGTGCGGACGCCGGGCAACTCTAGTTTTCGCTTACGTTCGCGGAGTCATAGCGGTGAAGTGCCGCTGTTCGCTTGTCTCGGGGCTTTAGCGATAGGTTTCCCTCGACGTCCGAATTTCATTATCAGCCCTGATATGGGAGGCGACTCGATTCGGCCGCCTGGCTTTCCTAGCTCGCTTTTGGCAGGTATTATCGGATTATTGCTGACATGTCTCCAGAGCTCAGTAAGCGCCGAACCGTTCTCGTTCTAGCCATCGTTGCGGTATTTGTGGTGGTTTTACTTGTGTATCGTGCTCAACATTTCCAGACCCGTTTGCAGGTCGAGCCAGACGCGGCAAAGGAGATTGAGAAGGCGAAGCGGCGTTGATTATAACCTGACGCGCAATCTTCGTTCACACGAGCTTCTTAAGCTTGGGAGGCCGAGCGCCATGGCGGGTCAGCTATCCGAGCTGCGTGTACGTGAGCTGACGCCCGCAGCCGCACAGCCAAATCAAAACTTGCATCCGTGAGATCGAGGCCCTAATCGTCAGAGTGGGCACGCGAGAATTCCGTCGCCTCCGCGTCATGCGGACAGATCACATGTTAACTAGAGCGGACAGCTCACATGTTAACGACACAAGCACGGTCAAAGCCCTTGACGAATACGCTGAGTTGGGATAGCATCGGCGGTACTCGCATTGTGAGAGTAAGTTTCATAATATGAAATACTCCACCGGCAGCAGTCACGATCCCTACCGCGTGCAGGTGCTGGATCGGGCTTTTGCCATTCTCGGGCTGCTGTCGGAAAACTGGGGTGAACTCGGCGGGGCCGAGATCGCCGTCCGCCTGAATCTCAACAAGAGCACCGGACACCGGTTACTAGCTGTATTGGAGCGCAACCGTTATGTGGAGAGGAGCCCTGTCAATGGCCGGTATCGTCTCTGCTGGAAACTCATCGACCTCGGCATGAGGGCTGTTTCGCGGTTGGACGTGAGGGAATTGGCGCGGCCGGAATTAGAGCGCCTGACGGGCGAGACCGGCGAGACGGCTCATCTCGGCGTTTTACGGCAGGGAGAGGTTGTGTCGTTGGCTAACGTGCAGAGTCGCCGAACGCTCAGCACGCCTGCGACGGTTGGCCAGCGCTCGCCTGCGCACTGCAGTTCGCAGGGGAAAGCTATATTAGCGTTTCTTTCTCTTGAAGCTCTGAAAGACCACGTCAACGTATGCAGGCTCCAGAGTTGCACGCGCAAGACGATTACCCGGTATTCGGATCTTCGGTCCGAATTGGCAAGAATCCGACAGTTGGGCTATGCAGTGGATGATGAGGAGCTCGAAGACGGGTTAAAGTGCATCGGCGCGCCCGTGCGGGACCACACCGGAGGCGTGGTCGCAGCCATTAGCATCGCCGGACCGGCATCGCGTCTGGGCGTCGATCGGATGCCGGCCCTCGTACAGGCAGTCACGAGCGCCGGGTCACGGCTGTCTGTTGCCCTTGGATATCGCGAACGAGAAAAAACAAAATGAATCGAAGAAACTTTGTACATACGATCGCCGGAACTGCGGCCAGCCCGCTGCTAGCAGTGCCCGCCGAAAAACCCCGCCAGACGATTTCCATCCAGCTCGGAGCGGTGTCTTTGATCGATGAAGGCACTGAGAGGGTGCTGGACATTCTCCAGGAACGCGCCTCGGTGAACGCCCTGATTCCGGCCGTGTTCTCTTTTTCCAACGGAACGGCCGGGCGGCAATCCAAAGGGCAGCCCCTCCCGGATCACGGCAAGCAGGAGTACGACACCAACCTCCGTGGCGGCAACTTCGCGCGGGTCCATCCGCAATACTACAAAGAAACCGCGGTGGATCCGAAACTGACACAGGCACCCGATCACCCGCAGTTTGACGTGCTGGGAGATCTCCTGCCGGCTGCGCGGAAGCGGGGCATGAAGGTCTTCGGCCTGATACAGGATCACTTCCCCGAGAAGTTCCCGAATGTCGAGAAGTTTCAGGAACGCGATTTCAACGGAGAGCGTTGCGAAACTCTCTGCAAGAACAACCCCTACTACCGGAATTTTTTGGCCGGCTTGGTGGAGGACCTGACCCGAAGCTACGAAATCGACGGCCTGATGTTCGTCTGCGAGCAGACAGGCGCCTTCAGCAACACGCTGGGCTCGCGCCTTCGTGGAAAGCGGAGGGGGCTGGCCGGAACGCGCGGCTGTTTCTGCGATTTCTGCCGCGAAAAGGCCCGCAAGCAAGGAATCCGATTCGACCGCGTTTTGGCCGCGTTCGGAGAACTGGAGAAGTTCGTCGCCGCCGGACGGGAGCGCCGCCGTCCGGTCGACGGCTATTACGTGACTCTCTGGCGGCTGATGCTGAAGTACCCGGAGCTGCTGCTGTGGGAGCATTTCTTCCACGAGGGCGTGCGCGAGGCTTACGGGCTGATGCACGAGCGGGTCAAGTCGGTCCGGCGCGAGGCGCAGTTCGGCCTACACATATGGCACAACTTCACTTTGAGTCCTTTGTACCGCGCCGAACAGGATCTGGCGGAACTGGCTAAATGCTCCGACTTCTTCAAGGTGGCCTTGTATCACAACTGCGGCGGCCCGCGCATGGCCACTTACATCGACAGCGTGAGTGAGACGATTTACGGCGACGTGCCTCCGGAAGAGTTGCTCCAGTTCCACTACCGCGTGCTAGGTTACTCGGGCGTGCCATATGACCGGCTTCGCCTGGGGCCCATCGGCGGGGAATACGTTTACCGCGAGTCGAAGCGCTCGGTGGAGGGCGTCGGAAGCGCGGGCACGCCAGTCTGGACGGGCATCGACGTCGATATCCCGATCCAGTCGGACGATCTCGGCAAGCAGAAATCCCAAACGGTGGGGCAGCTCTACTCGCGCCAGCGTCCGGGAGTCCGCCCACCAGGCGCTCCGCGCCGGGGTACAGGGCATCGTAATATCGCGAAAGTATTCAGAGATGCGTCTCGACAGCCTGAGCGGAGTCGGCGACGCGATCAAAGGGTCAGCTTGAGTCGTGAGCATGTTTGAGAGGAAAGGGCTATGAACACGAAACTTCGAGTCCAGGCCGTGGCGGCCGGTTTGTATCTGATCTTCGCCTGTGCCCCCGCGTGGGGCCAGGCGACCACCGCAACAATACTGGGGACCGTGAAAGACTCGTCCGGCGCTTTTATGCCGGGCGTCAATGTGGTTGCCACAAATACGGATACGAATTTCTCGCGGCGGGCGACCGTCGGACCCGACCGGCCACTACATGATCCAGTTCCTGCCTGTCGGTACGTATCGCCTGGAAGTCGAGGCGGCAGGGCTTTAAGAGGTTCGTGCAGAGCGGGATCGTTCTCGAAGTCGACCGCAACGCCAGGATCGACCCGGTGCTGGAGATTGGCGCGGTGACGGAAAGCGTTCAGGTAACTTCGGATGCGCCGCTGGTGGACACGACAAAGGTTGCGCTGGGTCAGACGGTGAGCAACGCCGAAATTCTCAATCTCCCGCTTGTGGGCCGCGACGTTTATGGCCTTCTCAGCGTGACCGCAGGCGTGCAGGACAACGAATCGACGAACGCCTTCGGCCCTCCGGGGCAACAAGTGTCGGTCTACGGGTCGTCGAATGCCGGAACCGGGGGCGTCAATTTCACTCTTGACGGCGGCATGAGCGTTCAGAGCCTGCGAAATACCGGCAACCCCGCTCCGAACCCGGACGCGGTTCAGGAGTTCCGCGTCACCACCCACATGTTCGACGCGGAGTATGGGCGGTTCGGCGGCGGAGTGGTGAACGTCATCACCAAGTCGGGTTCCAATGCCTATCACGGATCGCTGTTCGAGTCCCTCCGCAACGACGTCCTGAACGCACAACAGTGGAATACCTTGCAGAAGGACAGGGTGCGGCGCAATCAGTTTGGCGGCGGCTTCGGCGGACCGATCAAAAAGGACCGGCTATTCTTCTTCTCCAGCTACTCCGGCTTGCGCGACCGGCAGGTGGCGATCAAGAACAGCGCCCGCGTTCCCACAGCGCTCGAGCGTCAAGGTGATTTTTCCGCATCGTCCTTCACCGTCCGGGATCCGCTGACAAAAGTTGCCTTCCCCGGCAACCGGATTCCGGCCAACCGGTTTGATCCCACGGCAAAGAACATCCTGGACAAATACGTTCCGTTGGCGAACCTGCCTGGCTCGTTCTATGAGGCCCAGGTGCCGACTGCCCCGAGAAACGACGACTTCACGGCAAGAATCGACTATTCCATGTCCTCCAAACACCAGGTTTCCGGGAGTTACTTCCTGAATAAAGGGGCACAAAGGGACGTCCTGAACGGCAATCTGCCGTGGACCGAGCGCGTCCTGTCATGGAAGCAGCAAAACTTCAACCTGCGCGAAACCTGGACAATGACTCCCAACTCGTTCAACCTATTCCAGGTGACGTACGTGAGACATATCGGGGGACGGCTGAACACACCGGCGATCTCCCTGGGAGACCTGGGTTCCAAGTACCAGATTCAGGGCGAACCCGCTCTGCCGAACATCAACGTTCGCACTTATTTCCAGTTGGGGACGGCGATTGACGGCCCGAGAGCCGGCAGCGACTATTATCAGATTCGCGAGACCTTCAGCACGCTCAAAGGACGTCATTCCATCAAGTTCGGGTTCGAGGGGTCTCTCGACAAGACTTATCAGAACACGAACTTGAACAACTACGGGACTTTCGACTTCCGGCCGGACAATACCGGCAACGAATTCGGCGATTACCTGCTCGGACTTCCGCGCAGTTTCAACCAGGATGCGCCGGTGTACAAGACCGATAGCGGCTGGTACACGGGGCTCTTCTTTCAGGATGAATTCCGCATTCACCCGCGGCTTATGTTGAACGTGGGCCTCCGCCACGAAATCCAGTTCCCGATGACCGACCCGCAGGACCGCAAGAACACGTTTGTGCCGGGCGTGCAGTCGAAGAAAGTGCCCACAGCGCCGCTGGGAATGTTATTCCCGGGTGATCAGGGCATCAGCCGGGCCATCATTCCGACCGATGCGAACAACTTCGCGCCTCGGATTGGCGTGGCCTGGGATCCGTTCGGCGACGGCAAGACATCGATCCGCTCCGGGGCCGGGGTCTACTACGGCAGCATGGGTGGCAACATGGCCAACGGCACCGCCGACCGGCCCCCGTTCACGATCCGGCAGCAATTCACCAACGTGAAGTCGTTCACCGACCCGTACGGCAACCTGCCAGGCGGCGTCGCTCCGTTCCCTTATTTCTACACGCCGAAGAACCCGAGGTTCCTGGCGGGCCTTCCCGTGGGCGTGAAAGGCCGGGACCTCGATTTCCGCTGGCCGTACACCTACCAGTTCAACTTCTCCCTTCAACGGCAGGTATTGTCCGATCTCAGCGTAACCGCCGCTTACATCGCTTCGCTGAGTCACAAACTGCCGGCGGATCTGGACGTCAATTACCCCATTTTCGGACCGGGCGCGACCACAAGTAACTTCGACCAGCGGCGGCCGTATGCAGGTTACGCGGACATCGGAACGTTGAAGTCGGTGGCCAACGGCGCCTATCACGGGTTGGAGTTGAGCGCCGACAAGCGCATGTCGCGGAACTTCTCTTTCAAGGGATACTACGCCTTCGGGAAAGGGCTCGAGGACTACGACATGCAGTCGGGAACTCGCGATTATCCGCAGAATTCTTCGAGATTCAAGATGGATCGCGGCCGGACGAGCAACGATCTGACTCACCGCTTCGTCATGTCCGGCATCTGGCAGATCGACTACCTGCACAGTGCGCACCCGGTCTTGCGCTACGCTGTGAACGGCTGGACGGTGTCCACCATCGTAGTCGTTCCTGAGCGGTTCGCCCCTGACGATCACCGCCGGCGACGACATCAACCGCGACGGCAACAGCAACGATCGCGCCGAATCTGATAGGCGACCCGCGTCTGGATCCCGACCGCCCCCGCAGCGAGACACTGGCGAAGTGGTTCAACACGGCTGCGTTCGTACGCCCCGCGTTCGGCTCGGATGGGAATGCTGGGCGGAACATTCTTGGATGGTCCGGGCCGTAAGACCGTGAATATGGGCATTTTCCGGAGCTTCCGGATCCGCGAGAGCATGAAACTGCAGTTGCGCGTGGAGGCGACAAACGCGTTCAACACGGTGAACCTGAGCAATCCGTCCACGGCCCTGAACTCCGTCGACTTTCGGGCAGATCCGGTCGGCTCGCAACATGCGTGAGACTCAAGTCGGGTTGCGCCTGTCGTTCTGATTTCGGAACCACTGGAGAAGGGAGCGGAACACATGCAATCAGGCTCGTGCCGTCCGACCGACGACAGGGGCGAGCGCCGATCCGCGGGCGGCCGACCCCGTCCGGGACCGGCAAATCATCATGCTTCAGCTCGATGCCGAGGGCTTTGTGAACCAGGGCATCGAGAAGTTACTGGACACGGTTCAGCAGCGCGCCGGAGTCAATGGCCTGCTTCTCGACACCTTCTGGTTGTCCCGAAGCGAAGGCGGGCACATGGGCGCAATCCACGCCCAGTACTACAAGGATATCGGCATCAACGTGAAAGACCTTTGGTCTCCCGATCCCAAAGGCCTCGACGTGCTCGCCGCTCTGGCCGGCCCTACCCAGGCAACGGCGGATGACGAGAACCTGCATCATCAAGGACATGTTGCCGGACAAGTTGCCGCGGGGCGGAGAAACTGTGCGAGCGCGATTTCAACGGCGCGCAGGCCGAGACCACATGCAAGAACAACCCCTTTTATAGAAACCTGGTGCTCGGCGCGGTCGAAGACGCCATCCGTTCCTACGACGTGGACGGCATCATGTACATGGCGGAGCGTCAGGGCGCGTTCACCGACACGCTCGGCATGAGGTTCCGCGGCAAGCAGAGAGGGCGGCCCGGATCGCGAACGTGTTTCTGCCAGTTCTGCCGGGCAAAAGGCGAGAAGCTTGGCATCCGGTTCGAACGAGCTCAAAGCCGGATTCGAGGAACTGGAGAAATTCGTATCCGCCGGCCGGGCCCGGAAGCGTCCCGCGGACGGATACTACGTCACGTTGTGGCGCCTGATGCTCCGCTACCCGGAGTTACTGATGTGGGAGCACCTGTGGCACGAGAGCTTCCGCGAGTTACTGCGCCTGCTCCACGGAAAGGTGAAGGCGGTGCGGCCGGGCGTTCAGTTCGGCTCGCACATCTGGCCGAATCACTCGATGAATCCGGTGTTCCGTGCCGAGCAGGACCTCTCCGAAATGGCCGCGTATCACGACTTCATCAAGGTGCCGCTCTATTACAACTGCGGCGGGCCCCGCATGGCGAGCTACATCGAGAGCGTGAGCGAGACGGTCTGGGGCGATGTTCCGCCGGACGAGTTACTGCAGTACCACTACCGGGTTCTCAACTATGACGAGGCGCCGTACAAGGATGTCCGCCGGGCCGGCCTCTACCGCAGTTTTGTCTATCGCGAAAGCAAACGAGCCATGGATGGCGCTCGCGGCACCGCGGTCTCGATTCTGCCGGGGATTGAAATCGACATCCCGTTGATGCGCGCGGATCTGGCCGGCGCCCCTTCGGAGGTGGCCCGCTGCACGCGGAAGGGCGTTAAGGACGTCGTCAAGCAGGCCTTTCGAGCGGGGGTTCCCGGCATCATCATTTCGCGCGAATACACGGAGATGCATCCGGAGAACTTTAGCGGCGTGGGCGACGCGATACGGGAACTGGGTTTGAAGACATGATCCGATGGGAGGCGGACGCTTGAAACTTCATCTTGTTGGCTGGGTTGCTCTCGGCGCTCGCTGTCGCCGCAGGACCTCGGCGGCATGATCGACATGCACGTGCACGCGGCCCCGGACGTCATGGCCCGGTCGGTGGATGCGATCGATGCGGTCCGGCTTGGCAAGGCCGGCCGGACTCCGCGCCATCGTTTTGAAGAACCACTACGAGCCGACGGCATCGTGGGCGTACTTCGCCGGCAAAGCGGTTCCCGGGATCGAGGTTTTTGGAGGAGTGGCGCTGAACCTCCCGGTGGGCGGCGTGAATCCCGCCGCGGTCAGCCGCATGGCGCGGCTGACGGGGCGGAGGGGTCGCATTGTCTGGATGCCGACGTTCGACGCCGAGAACCAGGTGCGGTACTCCAGGGAGTCCAGGCCATCGGTTGCCGGTTTCGCGCGACGGCCGGTTGCTGCCGGAGGTGATTGAAGTGCTCGATCTGATCCGCAAGCACGGGCTTGTGCTGGCGACGGGCCATTCAACACCTGCGGAGAACCGGCTGCTGATCCGTGAGGCGAAGGCGCGCGGAATTGAGCGGATCATAGTCACCCACGCCATGCTCACCCCGGTGAGCATGAGCGTCGAACAGATGACGGAGGCGGCCGGCCTGGGCGCGTTCATCGAGTTCGTCTATAACGGCCTGGTTGGGTCGAACAAGCAGTTCACTCTGGAACAATACGCTGACGCCATTCGCCGGGTGGGGCCGGAGCGCTGCATCTTGGCGAGCGACCTCGGACAGGCGGACAATCCTCTACCCGTGGACGGAATGCGGTCATTCGTTGAAGGGATGAAAAAGCACGGCTTCAGCGCCTTGGAAATCAAGCGCATGGCGGTCGAGAACCCCGCGCTGCTGTTGGGTCTGCCTTGAGCATTTCGGATTCTCGATTAATTGACTTGATTGCGACGTCTCTCCAATCGGCTCATCCCAGAGTTCCAGGGTGCCAAACAGTTACTTTGAACGACCACCGTCCCGAACCAATCATGAGTGCGTCAAGATTTCGTGAAGAATTGTCGTGAATGTGTCTGGGCGTGCCCGTATGGTCAAACAATCTATCGCCACCGCCTCTGCGTCAGACCGCGTATGATGTTCGTTCACCATGCGCGACAACAAATGGGCGCGACTGCTGGCGTACGAAAATGCCATTTCGAATCTCATTTGGGTCCCACTCCTACCTTTCGAATATTGCGCGCTTCCAGCCGGCTATCCTTTCCATCAAGTCGAGACAGCCTTCGAGTTTCTTCGAAAGCCATTTAGTATGCCCACATTTCTGGATGTGGTGAAGAAAGTCATTTGGAAAAACGACAACCATAGTACGAAATCAGATAATGACGTCTGATAACGCAGTCGCGGCGACCCAGGGTTCTTGAACGCCTTCAAGCCGCCGCGCCGCGGCGCAAGCGGGTGTCCGGCTTTCGTTGCCGCAAGCGCTCGCGCTCGATGGAAGGCCCGGCGAGGCGAAGATGTTCAATCGATTACCTCCAGTTGAGTTATTTTAATTACTTGGGCTGTCTGTCTTCTGCCACACGGTACGTGAAATGCCGTTAGACCAGAGTTCGATTCCGCCGATTCAATCGACCCCGAAGCGATATGCGGCAGCTGTTTTGTTCTTCATGATCGCGGCCGGGTGTAATATTGTCCTTCCGCGGGAGACAGATCAAACACACTACTTCTTATTTACCGCCGCAGTGCTAGCGAGTGCACTGCTTTGCGGGATTGGCCCAGGTTTGTTAGCGACCGGCCTTTCGGCGCTCGCGTCCGCGTACTTCTTCCTCGCTCCCGTTTATGAGTTCCGCGTCCTCAATCCATTAGACTCGGAGTGGCTGCGGCTGTTCGTGATCGAGGGTGTCGTAATCAGCGGTGTCGGCTACGCGATACGAAGGGGTCCTTCCACACTTACGCCGACTGCAAGGCTGCGATTCGGTTCACCTTTGTTGCTGGTGCTGGTGGCCACCTCCCTTAAGCTGCTGTTGTTTCCCGCACTTTCCCTGAAGGCACCCTTCGCATTTTTTTACGCCGTTGTGATTGCGAGCACATGGATTGGAGGGATCGAGTCAGGATTATTCACTATCGTGGTGGCTGGGGCCGCCGCCAGATACTGGTTCCTCCCGGACAGTTCGAGACTGCTGGCGTTTTCGATGGAGTCGCTGCTGCTTTGCCTGCTGACGCACAACTACCGCATGGGATTGGTTGGGTCGAGGGCATACCTGCAACGCATTTTTCTGGACAGCCCGGCAGGGTTGCTTGTTGCCACTTCCGAGTTGCGAATCGTACGGGCGAATCCCGCCATGAACCGCATGCTCGGGGTAGATTCAGGGAGCCTTGATGGCGCCGCGCTGGCGGATGTTCTGCCCGCATCCTGCCGCGATCGCATCCTCGCGGTGTTTTCGAACCAGAACGACGGGCATGGCACTGTGTCCGCCATTCAAGAGGTACTCCTCTGCCGCGAGGGCGTACAGCGGCGGTGGTTGGATCTGACTGCGTCGCGGGTCACCGTTCCGGGCCAAGGCGAGAAGTGGCTGCTCATCGGGCAGGACGTCACCGAGCGCCGGCGCTCCGAGCAGGCTTTGCAGGCAGGCGAGGAGCGGCTTCGTCAGGCTGAGAAAGTCGAGGCGATTGGCCTGTTGGCAAGTGAAATCGCGCACGACTTTAACAATCACCTTGCCGTGATTAGTGGGTACTGCGAAGACGCGAGCAAACGCGTGGACGCCGAAGGCCCTCTGCGCCGCGACATCGAGGAGATTTCGCGCGCCGCCGCCAAGTCCGCCGAACTTACGCGTCGACTCCTCCGATTCGGCAGGCGTGAATCCAGCAAGCTACTCCCGCTCAACTGCAACTCCATCGTGAAGGAGATGACTCCTTTTCTGCGACGACTGCTGGGCGAAGGCATCCGTTTCGAAACGTCCCTTGACCCTGAATTATTGCTGGTGCAAGCGGATCCGGTACAGATCGAGCAGATCCTGCTAAACTTGGCCGCGAACGCCAGAGACGCCATGCCCGAAGGCGGCACACTCGTTGTCTCCACCCACAACCTGGAACAGGTTGAGGCCGAATCGGTTCGTGGAGTTCAGATTCCACAGGGCCGCTACGCCACTCTAGTTATCGCCGATTCGGGGACCGGCATGGATCCCGCGATTCTGGGTCGAGTCTTCGAGCCTTTTTTCACAACAAAACCAGCGGACAAGGGAACCGGGTTGGGGCTTGCAACCGTGAAGCGAGTGGTCCGTCAGCTTTCGGGACACGTCACGGTCGACAGCACGCCCGGCGCTGGAACCCGCCTCACTATATACCTGCCAGTTCCCCCAGTCAGCGAGCCTGTTCTTTCAGGTCAAAAGGAAAAGGTCGGGGTGGAAGCGGCTACGGCAACCGTGCTTCTGGTCGATGATGAAGAGAGTTTGCGGAAATTGGCGGCGACTATTTTGACAGACGCGGGATACAGGGTTTTGGAGGCGTCCGACGGAGACGGCGCGCTGGCTTCCGCAGCGGGCCATGACGGGCGATTGGACCTGTTGATCACCGACTTGAGAATGCCTGGGATGCAAGGCCCCGAAATCGCGAAACTGCTGCTCAAGACCAGAACCGACATGCGCGTCTTGTACATCTCCGGGGACCCGACGGAAGCAAATCTCGGCCCCGGCGACGCACTAATTGAAAAGCCCTTTACCGCCCAAGGGCTCGTTGAGAAAGTGCGCGAGGTGCTTTCCGGCGGCCCCAGCGAACTTTGAAGCCGAGACGCGTCAGCAGCAGGAATGGTACTCGCTACAACCAGACTTCACAGGCTGGGCCGAGCAGCGCGGGAACGTGCGACTCTCATTCGCTCCGCGTTTTTCTGAATGGAATTGCGTGAGTGATGCGTTTTCGGCAGCCGCATAAGGGAATACCAGAATACCGCCCGAACTCACGCCAATCGACACTACTAGGGTCCAAGAAGTCTTAGCGAGCCCGGAAAGCCCCGCGGAGTTGGTGGAGGTTAGTGACAGATGTTGCGAGTATCTCCCCACTTCACCACCGAGTTGATTATGGAGCTATCGGTATCGAAGGAAGTACCGCACCGTGCTGCAGCTTCCTTTCGAGCCCTGTCAACGGCGAGATGGCGGGGGTCTCACGACGGTCTGGCATGAGGGATTCAGACGGTCGGTGTCTGCGTCCGGTTCGGAGCGGTTCTCAACCCAATCCGCCAGCAGTTCGTACGTAACGGCGAGAATCACGGGGCCCAGGAAAATGCCCATGATCCCCATACTGATCATGCCGCCTATGACGCCGGCGAAAATCAATGGCAGCGGGAGGTCGGCGCCCTTCTTGATCAGGACGGGTTTCACGACGTTGTCGATCGTCATGGACACAAGCGCGAAGACCAGCAGAATACATCCCGACAAAGTGGACCCGGTGGAGAACTCCCAGATCACGGCGGGGACCATGATCAGTCCCGGTCCGAGTTGCGCCAGACACAACAACAAAATGGCAGCACAGAGCAGCGGCGCGCCCGGAGTCGATGCGATCAGGAGCCCGGCTCCGGCGATGAGTACCTGAACGAAGGCGGTAACCACTATGCCCATCGCCACACCCCGTATTGCGCCAGCCGCAAGCAGGGCAGCCCTATCGCCATTGGAACCCGCGAGGCGGGTGGCGAACTTTCGGACTCCACGCGCGGCCGTCTCACCTGTCGTGTAAAGGACCGCGCACATGATGACCGTCATCAGGAACTGCAGAATCATTGCACCGGCTCCACCGATCTGAGCGATGAGCCATTGGATAAAGAGGCGGACGTAAGGCGCCGCCTGGGCAGCGAAGCCTTCCGGACCTTTGGCAGCGAGGCGTGTCCACGCGGCTGTGATCTTGTCGCCCGCCAGCGGAATGCCGGACAGCCACGCAGGCGGGGGTGGCAGCGCGACCTCGTCCAGGGAACTCACCCATGCAGCGATCCGGTCGCTGTTGCCAACGATCGCCCCCACAGCGAACCCCAGCGGAATCAGGAGAACGAGCAGAAGCACGACCGTCATGATAAAGACCGCCATTCCGCGCTTTCCCCGGAGTCGGGCCTGAAGGCGCAGAAGCACGGGCCAGGTTGAGATGACGATCATGGTCGCCCATAGAAAGGCCGTCACAAATGGACTCACGATCCACGCGGTAGAGACGATCAGCGCACCGATCGCTCCAACCGACAGAGTAGCGCGGGTCAAATCACGAGATGTAGGAAGAGGCTCTGGCAATTCGGCACCTCGCTCATGGTCGACCAATGCGGCCCTCGACGGCGGCAATGAAAAGATAATTCCCTATGCCCGGAGTCAGATTCAATTTTTTTTTGACGCGGACAAGATTCAAATTGGAGCCGCAGCTTGCGCGACCTGATCGCAATGCTCGACGAACTACGCGAGCGCGGAATTCGCTTTCAGTCACTCACTGAGGCAATAGACACGGAGACTCACCGACCCTGTTCAGAACTGGGGGGCATCGAGCGCCCTCAGCCTGTCGAAATCCCTCGAACGTTCTCGATAGTCCGACAGGCACCGCCCGCGGACTGAGCTTCGCCACGGCGCCAGTTCGTCGCGAGAACTCGACGAAAGCTTCTTGCGAGATCCCGGCCCAGCGCCGTTGCGGTGACTGCGTTAACCACAGCCCCGCCTGCATTAGCGTATGGGATTTCCAAGGTACCTGCGGCACGGATGCCGGGCAATTCGGAGGCCCAGCGGCTGAAGGATTTGCCCGCTGTTGTGTTGGCGGCTGTGTTCCAGCTCTTGCCGAAGGGTAGATTGTTCCGGGAGCGAAACGGGAGTGGCCCTTCCTGAATCGACTCGAGCACTCGGGACAACTGTTCAATGTAGATCCACGAATCCTTATCCGGCCCCCCAACGAAGTGGATCTCTTCGTGCTCCGCGCCTCGCAGTCCGGGGCAATGCAGGTCAAGTGCGATCTGAAGACGGCCCGCCGGCCAGGATTCGGCCAGCGTGCGAAGGGCTGCTACGGAAGGGTGAATACTAATCCCGTCATAGTCGCGGTTGTGGTCGCGCGGGCGGCGGTTTTTACCTTGGTCGCCCTGCTCCACACCGTCCTTATCCATGAACGGGATGGCGACGAAGTGGACGTTTTCGCGTAGCCAGTCGCCGGGCTCTCCGGAGTCGAGAATCGCATTCATTAATCCTTCGAGTACGTAGCTGGCGATGGACTCGCACGCATGGTGGCGGGCGGTCAGGAGGACCATCGGACGCTCTTTTCCGTTCAGTGCGCCGAGTTCGAGCAACTCCACGCTTCTCCCTTTCAGTGTGCGGCAGAGAGTGCCCGCCCGGAGAAAGCGGCTGCGGCGATGGTGTACGAGAAAGCGACGCAAGTATGCTTCCAAGTAGGGAATCGCGACGCAGAATCGGACGTCGCTTGCGTCAGAAGGGAATGCGTAGGAGAACGAGGAACGAGTGCCGCTGTCGGCTCCGAGCCACGCCCATGTAGCACCGCCATCGAGGCTGACAGCCGGTCCGCGCACACCCACAACATTGCCTGCGGTAAATCGAAAAGTGAGTTTGCGGCCAGCCGCACCCGACACACGGAATTGCCAGTAGAACCAGTCTCCGACGGTGTCCCGTAAATCCTGGTGCAGGCTGACGGTATCACCATCGATGGAGTCGACGACGATATTCCCGCCAGGGAAGGCGGAATCGATCTGCAGACGGCGTTCTGACCCACTGGCCCAGTTGGCGCAGTCGAGGAGTAGTGCCCCCTGAACCAGTTGCCGTCTTGTGAATCCCGGGTGTGCGGCGTTCATTCCACAATGACTTTCACATGGAAGGTGCCCGGACCGGAGCCGTTGTTTTCGCCCCGAACGGTTGCAATGAAAGTCCCGGGCTTGGCGTATTTGTGCGTCGACCTCTCAGTCCATGGCTCGCGCGCGCCGTCTCCATAGTCGATTGAGACGTTCTTCATGTTTGAATAACGGGTCAGAAACTGGACCTCTACACCTGGTCGAATCCCACGCACCGGGTAGTAATTGATCAAGGCGTAGGGCGGTGGGGTTTTCTGCTGGGGACTAAGGACAAACACCTCGACGAAGTCCAAGGCCGTCACGCCTCGATCGTCCGTGATCCTGAGTTCCTCGCTGTATGTGCCAGGCTGGGGATAGCGCCGGGTCGCGGAACTTCCTTTGGCCGTTTCACCACTGGTGAATCGCCACTCATAAGATGTGATCTTGCGTCCTTCGCCAGGTAGTGAGAGCGATCCGTCAAGAGTCACGCTCTCGTCCCCAAGAAGATGCCTCCATCCACCGGCAATGGGCATCGATTCTCCGGGGTAACTGGCGCGATAGGCGGCTACGATCATGGGGAAACTGTTGCGGAAGATATCTGTCGTGGCGTCGCGTGCCTCAACATGCAGATGCGGATCTTTGACCGGCCCGCCTCTCCACGTGTTGCCGGTAAGACCCATCGGCTCTCCCCGATTCACGCGTGAACCCGGCTGGAGAGTGGGCAGGATGTGAGGCGTGTTCATATGTGCGTAGCGGAAGCGAAGACCCTCGCCGTCTTCCAGTACTACGCTATTCGAAGCCCCGTCGCCCTTGGGTCCAGGTACCTTTTTGATCTCCGCCTTGACGATCGCAAGGGCCTGGTCCATATCTGGAATCATGCCCATGTCCTCCCCGCGGTGATAGTACAGGCGTGCCTGATTCACCGCAACGCCCAAATAGGTGTGTTGATAGTTCATTACACGCCAGCGATAGTTCCGCATAGGAAAGGAGAAGCGACCGGGGCCCACCCAAGGTTTAGAGGCGTCCGCGATCTCCAGCCGAACCTCCTTCGAAAGAGGGTCTGGCGAAATGCCGCCGCCCCAATTACGGGTGCAACTAAGGAGTATAGCCAGGCCATTCACCGTGGAGGGCATGCGGAATGGGCCGCCGACTACGTTGCCCTTCACTCCATCAACTTCCACTGACAACTCGGCCCGTACCACAGCCGATATGATTTTCCCTTCCGCCGATTCGAAGTACGGCTCAGTGGATTCACGGATGCTGACTAGCTTCAGCATCTTGCTCTTGCCGGTGGCGAGCTGGATTTTCGCCGACTCACCCGCACTGAGCTCGACAACTTGAGGACCGCTAGACGCGGCCCCGGCTGCGGACGCCCAGAGGAACGTCGCGGCAGTCAAGGAAACAAAGAACGATGTCGTCGTTACCATATTAATTTCAACGCCGTTTGCATGATACGTGCATCCCGCGACGAGGTGATGCGACCGAAGGAGGCAGACAGGAAGCCCGTGTCTGGAAGGCTGAGATTGGTGTGGTTCAGCAGATTGAATGCGTCCGCGCGGAACTGAAGATTCAACCGCTCCCACAGGTGGATAGTGCGTATGAGCGCTGCATCTACCGACTGGAAGCCGGGGCCGCGAACGTCCGGGAGGGTGCGCGATGTGTTGCCGAACGTAAACATGGCTGGCTGTGCAAAGGCGCTAGTGTCAAACCAGCGATTTTCGTTTTGCTGGTCTCCCGGCAACGCCCCGCTGCGCAGGTAATTCGGACGGTCGGCCGCACGGTTATTGGCACCGCGGATGATCAGAGGGGTTCCGCCTCGCCATTCGAGAATGCCGTTCAACTGCCACCCCCCTAACACAGCTGCTCCGATCCCTTGACCCAGGAATCGCTTGCCTTTTCCGAATGGCACTTCGTGAACGAAGGACGCCACGAGGCGGCGTGAGATGTCGAGAGGCTCGATCGAACGGCAACTGCGGCGATCGAACTTTGCATTCTGACCGCACCCGGAATCCAGCCCACCCGAAAGCCAGCTAGAGTTGCGCGTTCCCATGTCGCCGATCATCTTCGCGCCGGTAAATGAAAAGAGATAGCTCAGGCCATTCGAGAAGCGTTTCTCGAAACGGACCAGCAGACTGTGGTAGTTGGAGTTGCCGAAACCAGGGAATTGCGCGCTGATGCCGGTGTAAGCAGGATAAGGAAGTAGTGACTGCGAAGTGCTGATGGTGTTGCCGAAGATGCCAGAGAAGCGAACGGATTGGGTACGGGATTGTCCAGGCCCAGTCCCAAACTCAGGTACTTCGGATCGAGTTGATTGATGTCATATCCGGACGACGCTTGATGAACCCCGTGATTCCCTGCGTAGGATAGTTCCACCACGCTTTGGCCCGGCAAAGAGTATTGGATACCGAAGTTCCACTGCTGAGCGTAGGGAGTCTTCCTGTTCGTCTCCTGGAAGCCAGGCGAAGACCCAAGGTAGGTGGCATCGCCACCCTTTGCGCCGAGCGGAGGCGTAATGAACGGAACGCCCTTGGAAAGCTGGAATGCAGGCTGGGCGTTGAATGACGTGTAAGTGCTGGTGGAATTGAAGCCCATGTACGGCCCAGAATGTGCGTGCCGGATGGCTGATAGTAGAACATCCCGTAACCGCCCCGCACGATGATCTTGTTTCTGCCGGTCAGATCGTATGCGAAGCCGATGCGTGGAGCGAAGTTCTTCTTGCCAGCGGGGTAAACTGTGTTGCCGAAGTCGGCACCCGCGAATTTGACGGCACCGGGCAAGTTAGTCAGCTTATTGATGGCGCTTGGGTCGAAATTTGAGTAGCGGCTGAAGCGCTCCGTCGGCGCGCCGATGTAATCATAGCGCAGGCCCAGATTCAGCGTGAGTCTGGGTTTCACCTTGAAGTCGTCCTGCACGAAGCCGGCGTAGTAACGGAATCCGTCAGCCTTCGATATGCCGTAGTTTAAACTACCGCTAGAAACAGCGCCTAGCAGGAACGTGGCCATGCCTAGTCCTGTGGCTCCCGGGGCTTGCGGGTCGCCCGTCAGGCGCGCGCGAAACTAAACGCGCCAGAAACTGCACCCGGCTGATAGTTGTTATCGAGCGAGACGCGTGCCTCGAATCCAAGCTTCAGATTGTGCCTGCCAATCAGTTTCGTCACCGTATCATTGATGCCGCCCAAAGTTTGATAGCGCAGCGCCAGCTTGGACGGGTCACCACCGAGGGACGTCATGTCGGCGATATTGAACTGCGATCCAATGACGTTGGTGTATCCACCGGGCATTCCCAACATTTTCGGAACATCCATCCCGAAAGAAACCGGGAAGGACTGCAAGAACTCCCGCGTAATGGAAAACCGCGCTTCGTTAAGCAGACTCGGCCCAAACGTATGAGTGTCACTAATGACGAATTGCTTGTTGTCCGCTTCTGAAAAGGCCGTTGTCGGATCAATCGGGTTATCGGAGGCGAAGGTCGGAGTGACGGAGGTCGCGGTCCTCTTCGTCTGGAGCAGCCTGCCGAAGAGCCTGTTATTGGAGCCGAACTGTTGATCGATCCGGACCATGTACTGGTTGATACCCATAGGCTTCGGAGACATGCTCACCATGTTGTTGGCGCCGGTGAGGTCAGTCGCCGGGCTGTTGGGCTTGGGAACAAGGGCGAAGGTCTTGGTAGCTACTGGGTCTATCCGGCTGGCAGGGACCACGTTGCCGGGCAGGAGATCGCGCACGAAACCGGAGCCCGAGGGGTTCGTCCGCGTGGTCGCCGGGTCATAAAGAGAGACGAGTCTTGCCTGGCGGGTCGCAGGATCGAGGATGTAGGTCTGAGTGAAGTTGCCTTGCTGCTCCATGGCCGTGGGGACGCGAGTTTGCTGCGTTTGTGTGTTGCGAACGCGAACACCCTCATAATTGGAGAAGAAAAACGTTTTGTTGCGACCGTCATAAACCTTGGGTAGAACGACAGGACCGCCGACACTGAAGCCGAACTGGTTCTGACGAAGAATGTTTTTCGGACGGCCGAGTCGATTGTTAGTCCAGGTGTTGGCGTCGATCGCATCGTTGCGGAGATACTCGTAGGCTGTTCCGTGAAGCTGGTTAGTGCCTGCCTTCGTCACCACATTAATGGCGCCGCCGCCGTTCATGCCAAACTCGGCTGATTGCCCGTTGGTGTTGATTCGGAACTCTTCGACCATGTCAGACATTGGGCATCGCGGGCACTTCGTTTTCCTGCAGCACGTTCAGCGAGCCACCATCGAGGAAGAATGCGGTTGAGCCGGCTTGGCTACCGTTCACGCTAACCGCATTGATGCTGAACCCCGATGTGTCCAGCACAGCGTTCTCCGTGGCATTCACGCTGGGGGCCAGCCGCAGCAACAAGAAAGGACTGCGGCCATTCAGGGGCAGCGATTGAATCCGTGCCTGATCCACCACCGCTCCGATGTTGGCGTTCTCCGCTTCCACGACAGTCGCTGTGGCTTCTACTTGCACCTGTTCAGCCATTTGACCAATTTCGAGCCGAATATCGGCGCGCGCGGCTTGCCCGACGGTAAGTGGTCCGAAACCCTTCATGATTACCTTTTTAAAACCGGAGGCCTCCGCTTCGAGCGTGTAAGCTCCGATCGGCAAAGCGTTTAGCACAAACAACCCTTGCTCACTCGAAGTCACGGCACGCCGCAATCCGGTGGCCGTGTGAATCGCGACGACGCGAACGGCAGGCACGGCGGCGCCGCTCGGGTCTGAAACGAAACCCCAATGGAGGCCGTGTTGACCTGGGCATAAGCGGTCAACGCGGAAGGAGCAGACAAACGAAGGAAAGAAGAATCCGAGAATCGGACATATAAGCCTCTTTAGTTAATCGATTAACTTCAAGATCATAGTAATGATGCTCTAGGAGATTTGTCAATGATTATTGTGATTGCGACCATGTGGCGCTTCACGCGCAACAACGGAATCAGCTGAAGGCTCTCACAACAAAATGGAATTGATCAACAACGGGGGAGGCCCTCAGAATCCCGGATTGGTAAAACAATCTTGGGAGAAAAATTTTGACCGAATCCGAGATCCTGTTGGGCCTGCCCCAGTACCAGATTACAACCATCACCAAGAACGGTGCAGGCGTGCGGATCCGGCCCGGTATACCGGGCCGCGATCGTGCGCCCATTGCGGCGGCACGCGACTGCGCAACAAAGGCTGGTGCAGCGGACCGTGCGCCACGAGGACTGGGGCCTGCGACATTGCTTGCTCGAAATCGAAGTCCGCAAGTTCCTGTGTCTAAGCTGCGGCAAGCAGTCGCGCCAGCGGCTGCCAGGCATTCTGCCCTGCCAGCGAGCCAGCGAGGCCTTCCGAGAAGCGATCTTTCAGCAGCACCTGGACGGCATCAATCGCAGCCGGCTGGGCCGCCGCGAAGGCATCGGCGCCGCGACCGTGCAACGCTATTTTCAGCATGGACTGCAGCGCCAGTTCACGGAATGGCATCCGCCGCGCTGCCCGACCGTGCTGGGCATCGACGAGCACTTTTTTACCCGCCGCAAAGGCTACGCCACCACGCTTTGCGATCTGCGCCACCACAAGATTTACGACGTGGTGCTGGGCCGCTCGGAAGTCTCCTGAGGCCTATTTACAGCGTCTGGAAGGCAAAGCAGAGGTGCGCGTGGTGTGCATGGATCTGGCCAGCGTCTACCGCTCGATCGTGCAGAAACACTTTCCCGAACGCGCGCATCGTGGCCGATCGCTTCCACGTCATTCGCCTGATCAACCATCATTTCCTGGCCTGCTGGCGCGAGATCGATCCGGTGGGCTCCAAGAACCGCGGGCTGATGTCGCTGATGCGCCGTCACCGCCACAACCTCAAACCCGAGCAGCAGATCCGGCTCGCTCACTATCTGGCCGAACATCCGGCACTGGAACTGATCTACCGTTTCAAGCAGCGGCTCTGTTACCTGCTGCTGAAAAAGCACCGCACGCGCAAGCAGTGCCAGAAACTGGCCCCGCGTTTCCTGCGCGCCGTGGACCAGTTGCGCCAGGCCGGCCTGGCGCAACTGGTCCAGCTTGGGCAAACTCTACACTCCTGGCGCGAGGAGATCGCGACCATGTGGCGCTTCACGCGCAACAACGGCATCACGGAAGGCTTTCACAACAAAATGGAATTGATCAGCAGGCAGGCGTACGGTTTCCGCAACTTCGAAAACTACCGTATGCGCGTTAAGGTATTATGTTCGTGAATCAGTCTGGGATTGGGGTCTGCCCCCGTTGTTGGCGTAGAGCCGCATATGTGTTTAGTTTTATTGGGATTGTGTCTGGTGGACCTGGTGAGATTCGAACTCACGACCTCTTCCATGCCATGGAAGCGCGCTCCCAACTGCGCCACAGGCCCACTTTGCGCGGACAGATTTCAATATACCATGCGCGTGTTCGTGGTTCAATATCAGCATGGTCGATCGGAATCAGGCTTGGGAAATCCTTTGCGAATTCACGAAGTCGGAGAGCTTGCGCAAACATGCTCTGGCGGTGGAGGCGTGCGTGTTGGCGTACGCCAAAAAGCTCGGCGAAGACGAGCAAAAGTGGTCCGTGACAGCGCTGCTGCATGACTTCGATTACGAAATGCATCCGGAAGCTCCGGACCATCCGATGAAAGGCGAGCCGATTCTGGCGGAGCGTGGCGTCGATGCCGACATCCGGCGCGCGATACTTTCACACGCCGAATACAGCGGCGTCGTGCGCGAGAGCCTGCTCGAAAAGACGCTGTTTGCCTGCGATGAACTGGCCGGTTTTCTCACCGCGGTTTCGCTCGTGAAGCCAAGCAAGAGCATTTTCGAGGTGGATGCCAAATCCGTGCGCAAGAAGATGAAGGACAAGGCGTTTGCGCGCTCGGTGAACAGGGAAGATATTGTGCTCGGCGCGTCTGAGCTGAGTGTCGATCTCGACCAGCACATCGCGTTCTGCATCGAAGCGATGCGCGCGCAGGCCGATGCCTTAGGGCTGCGCGGGACTGTTACGGCTTAACCGAAAGGCTGGAATCATGCTCAAAACTCCTATTGCTTTCCGCTCTCTCGACGCTACTCTTGGCCGCGAGCGAGCTTGAAACAAAGAGCATCGAAGCGGCTGTTCTGGACACAAACGCAAAGATGACGCAGGCAGCGCAGGCACTCGACGCCGACCGTATGTTCAGCTTCATGCTCGACACGAACAAAGGCTCGGTAATTCAGAATGGCGCAATTGCACTGACTCGCGAGCAGGCGCTCGATCAGGTCCGCAGAGGCTTCCGCGGACTGAGCAAAATCGAGTACCGCTGGAAGCAGCAACACGTTACGGTGGTATCCCCAACCGTTGCAGTATTGGTTGGAGAAGGCGAATCGACCGCGACCACGCAGCAAGGCGAAACCTTCGTAACGCCTTTCGCCCAGACCCAGGTATTCAAACTGACGGATGGCACCTGGAAAATCCTCCACGCGCACCACTCGTCTCTACCGCGGCGCTAATTACAGAATTTCGTTCAGCGCGCGTTCAAAATGCGCGATATCGGCTTCGTTGTTGTAGAAGTGCGTTGAGACGCGCAGGTTGCCGTGGCGCGCGGAGACCACTACGCGGCGGGCCTTGAGTTCGCGTGCGAGCGCTGGCGCGTCGATGCCCTCGAAACGTGCCGCGATGATCGGCGAATTGTAGTGGCCCTTCCAGCAATTGCGCGCCCGCTTTGCGAAGCACCGCCGCGAGTCATGCCCGGCCAGTTCCAACACACGCTGCTCGATCGTCTCCGTGCCGATCTCAAGCATCATTTCGAGCGATGCCTGCATACCGTAGAGCAGCGGAAACGCCAGCATGCCGCCTTCGTATTTCTCGGCAGATTCGGCAAACTCCGGCGCACCGTGATGCAGGTTATCGACGTTAGCCCAACCCTTGTGACTGCGCCAGCCAACCACGCTGGGCCGCAGACATTCGCGAAAAGCGGGGTGCACATACATGAAGCCCGCACCGTTCGGACACAGCATCCACTTATACCCATGCACGGCGAGCATATCGGGCTGAATCGTCGCCGCATCAAAACGCAGCGCGCCCATGCTCTGCGTGCCATCCACATAGAAAATGACTTTGCGTTCGCGCAGAAATGGCGCAATCTCTTCGAGCGGCGGACGAAAGCCGTTAGTGTAATTTACCGTGCTGATCACGACAGCGCGCGTGCGCGGCGTAATGCAATCGAAGAAATTCGTCCCACTCGGCTTCGACGAATTCGACCCCTCGCTGCTGCAGCAATGCCGGGTGATAAATATTATTCGGAAACTCGTCCTTGAGCGTGACGATGCGGTCGCCGGGCTTCCAGTCGATACCCTCGATCAGCAGCGAGAGCGCGCTGGACGCGTTTGGAATAAAAGCGATGTCAGAGGCGTCGGCATTGATCAGTTGGCCCGCGAGCGCGCGCATATGATCGGCGTCATCGAACCAGCTCAGAAAATCTATGCAGGCTGATTCATCCCGGCGGACAAAATGCGCGGCTACTGCATCAGAAGCCCGTCGCGGAATCTGGCCAAACGTAGCCGTGTTGAGGTATGTCCAGTTCCGTAGTCCGGGGAACTCCTCGCGAATGCGTTGCCAATCAGCAGCCATGAACTTTCTTCGCAACAAACTGCGCGGCTTCGGCGAGCGGAACGTCCACCGATTCCTTCGTGCGACGATCCACCACTTCCACCAGACCCTGCGCGAGTTTCTTGCCAATAGTAATGCGATACGGAATACCGATCAGGTCGGCATCTTTGAACTTCACACCGGGACGCTCATCGCGGTCGTCGAGCAGCGCATCGAGGCCTAAAGTCTTGCATTCGGCGTAAGTATCTTCGGCAGCCTTGCGCAACGCTTCGTCCTTGAAATTGACCGGCGTGATCACAACCGTGAACGGAGCGATCGCAGGCGAAAGCACGATGCCGTCCTTGTCATGGAACAGTTCGATCGCCGAGCTGAGAATGCGCCCGACGCCGATCCCGTACGATCCCATGATGACCGTGACTTCCTTGCCGTTTTCGTCGAGCACGCGCAGCCCCATGGCTTCCGAGTACTTGTAGCCGAGCTTGAAGATATGGCCGATTTCGACGGTCTTGACGATTTCGAGCGGCGCACCGGTGTTGATTTCCGTGTCGCCTTGAGCAACCTGCCGCAGATCGTGGAACTCCGGCTTGAAGTCCTCGCCCGGCGTGACGTTGCGCAAATGGTAGTCGTTCTTGTTGGCGCCGCAGATCATGTTGCGGCGGCCCTGCAACGCAAGGTCGGCGAGCACACGAATGTTCTTGACCCCAATCGGTCCAAGCGAGCCGCCATCGGCGCCGAACAAGCTTCGAATCTCTTCGGGGTGCGCCGGTCGCGCTTCGGTTTTGGCGCCAACGATGGAGCCAAACTTCGTTTCGCTTAGCGAGTGATCGCCGCGCAGCAGGCAGAGGTACGGCTTATCATCGACCACCAGCACCAGGCTCTTGATTTGCGATGTTTCGGGCAGGCCCGTAAACTCGGCAACCTCAGCGATGGTCTTGCGATCCGGTGTGTGGAACTCTTCGGGTTCCAGGTCGCCATCGGGATCCGGCATGGCGGGAGGCACAGGACGCGAAACGGCCTTTTCCATGTTCGCCGCGTAGCCAATCGATTCGCACGTGACCACGTAATCTTCACCGGCCTCGGAGGCCACCATGAATTCGTGCGACTGGCTGCCACCCATTGAACCGGAGTGCGCTTCCACCGGCACATACTTCAATCCGCAGCGGTCGAAAATGCGACGGTATGCGGCGTAATGCTTGTCGTAGGCGACATCGAGCCCGGCAGGAGCGAGATCGAAGCTATAAGAGTCCTTCATGATGAACTCGCGCACGCGCAACAGTCCTGATTTCGGACGCGCCTCATCACGGAATTTAGTCTGAATCTGGTACCAGATCTGCGGCAGCTGCTTGTAGCTGCGCAGTTCGCCGCGCGCGATGGCAGTCATGATCTCTTCATGCGTCATGCCCAGGCACAGGTCGCGATTCCAGCGGTCTTTCAGGCGGAACATGTTCGCGCCCATGACGTCCCAACGGCCGGATTCCTGCCAGATTTCGGCGGGGTGCAAGGCCGGGAGCAGCATCTCCTGTCCGCCGATGCCGTCCATTTCCTCCCGGATGATCTGCGTGATCTTGAGCAGCGATCGCTGGGCCAGAAACAGATAGCTATAGATTCCGGAGGACAGCTGGCGTACATAGCCGGCTCGCAACAAGAGCTGGTGGCTGATGACTTCAGCTTCGGCGGGGGTTTCCCGCAGGGTGGGGATGAAAAGTTTGCTCCACTGCATGAAGGGTCTCGATGTGGTCCGATTTTCGCCGCAAAGCCGTTCAGTTCGCTAAGGAGCCATCGAGTCTCTGCAGTGAATGTAAGACTCCAATTGTAGCATGCTAGAATTGAGCTTAATCCCCATGAAAATAGCAATTGGCGCAGATCACGCCGGATTTAGCCTGAAAGAGCATTTGAGGCGAAAACTGGTCGAAAGCGGCTACCAGGTAGATGATCTGGGTACCAGTTCTGACGCCTCAGTGGACTATCCCGACTACGCGTCCGCCGTGGCGCACAAGGTGGCGTCCGGAGAAGCGGAACGTGGTGTCTTAGTGTGTTCCACCGGCGTCGGCATGTCGATTGCCGCCAACAAGGTCCCCGGCGTTCGTGCGGCCCTGGCCGTAAATGCCGAAGAGGTCGCCTTGACGCGCCAGCACAACGACGCGAACGTGATCACCTTCGGAGTGAAGCTGAGCACGCCTGAGCAGGCAGAACAACTCGTCGATATCTTCCTGAAAACAGAGTTCGAAGGCGGCCGCCACGGGCGCCGTGTCCAAAAAATCACAGATCTGGAGCAGCCCAAGTCATGAATGATTTGCAGAGAATGTCCCGCCCGCTGGCCGAAGTCGATCCTGAGATTGCTGAGGCGATACGGCATGAAACCGAACGCCAGCATTCGCGCCTGGAACTGATTGCCAGTGAGAATTTCACTTCGGAAGCAATTCTCGAAGCGACCGCCAGTGTTTTTACCAACAAATACGCGGAGGGCTATCCGGGCAAGCGGTATTACGGTGGCTGCGAGCATACCGACGTTGTGGAAGAACTGGCTCGTGAACGCGCCAAGCAGCTTTTTCACGCCGAGTACGCCAACGTGCAGCCGCACTCCGGATCGCAGGCGAATGAAGCCGCGTACGGCGCGGTTCTGCAACCGGGCGACACCGTCCTGGGTATGAATCTGGCGCACGGCGGTCACCTCACGCACGGCCACCACCTGAACTTCTCAGGCCAGCGCTACAAGATCGTCCCCTACGGTGTGCGCAAAGAGGACGAGATCATCGATTACGACGAACTCGCCCGGCTCGCTGAAGAGCACAAACCGAAAATGATTATCGCGGGCGCCAGTGCGTATCCGCGCATTATCGATTTCAAGCGTTTTCGCGAGGTGGCGGACTCGGTCGGCGCACTGATGCTGGTCGATATGGCGCATTTTTCTGGGCTGGTCGCGGCGGGTCTCTATCCCAATCCCTGCGAGTACGCTGACATCGTGACTTCAACCACGCACAAGACGCTGCGTGGTCCGCGTTCGGGTATGATTCTGGCGCGTGAACAGTATGCCGCGGCGATCAACCGCAGCGTTTTTCCCGGTGTGCAGGGCGGTCCGCTGGTACACGTGATTGCGGCCAAGGCCGTCTGTTTCCGCGAAGCCATGCAGCCTGATTTCATCGAGTATCAGCGCAACGTGATTCTGAACGCGCAGACGATGGCCAAGGGTCTGGTGGATGAAGGCTATCGCGTCGTTTCAGGCGGAACCGATACGCACCTGCTGCTATTGGATGTGTTCGCGAAAGGCATTCGCGGCAAGGAAGCCGAACTCGCTCTCGACAAAGCCTACATCACCGCAAACAAAAACGGTATTCCGTTCGACGTCAACCCGCCGCTTAATCCGAGCGGAATTCGTCTGGGCAGTCCGGCCGTTACAACGCGCGGTTTCCGTGAGCCGGAGATGCGCGAAGTAGCCGCACTGATTGCCGAGACCCTGCGAAATAAGGACTCCGAAGACGCTCTCGCCGCCGTGCGCAAACGCGTCACCGCTCTTGCAGACCGTTTCCCGCTGTATAGCTGGAAACTCGCGCCCGTGGGCGCAAGATGAAATAATGCCGCTTCGGATCGTACTCGACGTTCGTCATTCTCGTGATTTCGGTATTGGTACTTACATCCGGAACCTCGTTTTGGCGATGGGTAAGATCGATCACGAGAGCCGTTTCATTCTGATCGGCCGGCCTGCCGACCTGCAGCAGTTCGCGGGACTGCCGCCCAATTTTGAACTGTTGCCGTACGCCCGGTCCGGCGAAGAATTGATCGATAACATCGCTTTTCCGATGTTTTTGCGCAGTCTGTCGGCGGACCTTTATCATATTCCGCTGAATGCGGTCGCGCTGCTGATGCCAAGGCCATATATCGTGACGATTCACGATATGAGTTCGCTAATGTTTCCCGACCGGAACATGCAGAAGCGCCGCTTGCTGCCCTATCAATTTAAGCGTGGATTAATGCGTGCGGATCGCATCATCGCCGTTTCCGCTGCGACTCGACGCGACGTGGAAAAGCTGCTCGGGATTCCGGGCGATCGAATTCAACAAATCTATAACGCGCCAGACCCGCGCTTTCTCGAACATGGCCCCACAGCGGATCAGCGCGCCGCGGGACCGGATTCGCACGAAATTGAACGTCGCCGGATTTTGGAACGCTATCAGATCGAATATCCGTTTCTGCTTTACGCCGGAAACATCAGGACGCAGAAGAACATCCCGCGTTTGGTGGAGGCATTCGCCGTGCTGCGCGGCGATCTGGAAAACCACCCGATTTACAAGGATCTGCGGCTGATCATCATCGGAGACGAAATTTTCCAATACCCGTCTGTGCGCCGTGCCGTCATCCAGACGCGTGTCGAACAGGTCGTACGCTTCCTGGGCTTCGTGCCCTTTGACACGCTGCGGATCTTTTACGAATCCGCTGCCGCGTTCGTCTTTCCCTCACTCTATGAAGGGTTCGGATTGCCTCCGCTCGAAGCTATGGCATGCGGTACGCCGGTCGTTACCTCGAGCGTGAGTTCCTTACCGGAAGTGGTCGGTGAAGCGGCTATGACGGTTAATCCGGAAAACGTTTTCGACATCGCCAGGGGCGTGCGTGAGGTTCTGCTCGACGAAAACCTGCGTACCCGTATGATCGCGAAAGGTTATGAGCAGGTACAGCGCTTTAGTTGGGAGCGCACTGCTCGCGAAGTGCTGCAGACCTATGCGGAAGTGACTGCCGCCAGTCGCCGCCGCTAGAACTTCCGGCACTTGTTGTATCTCGCCAATTCCTCCGGCTCCAGCAAATCAAGCACTGACATCCCGGTGCGTTCCAGAATCTGATCCGCGCAACTCACTGTAAGTAGGCGTGCTCCGCTGAGCAGATTGTGTATGTGCGGCTGTGAGAGGCCCGTCTGGCGTGCCAGATCCCGTTCCGTGAGTTCGCCGTTGTGAATCCGCGCGTTCAGATATTCGATTACCCGGTGACCACAAGCCCGGCCGTCATGGAGGTAATCGTTTTTTATGAAGTGGACGCGATCAGATACTCTCGCACTGGCTCTCGACTCTTGCGTGCGTTGCCACGGTGTTGGCTTGCGGCCGGGTCGGGGAGGAGAAGATTCTCCCTGCAATTGCGTGTTACGTGGGATCTTTCGAAATTGTTTTAACCGGTTTCGCGAGTGTGCCAGCAAAGAAGGCTTTATGACCCGCGCATCCCAGGAATCCTTCTCCGCAAATGGCGGACGGATGATCTGGGGTCGAAAAGACGAGGAATACGTTGCGGACTTTTCACTCGTGACGCGCCGTACTCTGAGTGCCGAAGAATACCGGATTTTTAAATATCACTTTCTGCTCGGCGCGGATTGGAACCTGTGCTGCCGTCGCCTGAACATCGAGCGCAAATCATTTTTTCATATTGTCTACCGCATCGAGCAACGGCTCGGACGCGTTTTTCGAGAACTGAAGCCGTATGCACTGTTCCCGGTGGACGAGTACTTCCAAAGCAGTTCCGGCGTACGCATGCGCGCCACGTATCCGGAACCCAAGGTAGTTCCCATTAGGCCACCCAGCCTCGCGTTGCTGGAAGTAGCGGCAGAAGAGGAGGACTATGTACCGCAGCTGAAATCGGCTTGATACGCCGAATCCGTGGGCGAGTGGCCACATCACTCACACACTCGCCTGCGTTATTCTTTTTTGCGCTTTTTGAAGAATGTATCGGACGAGCGATAAACCGTGGAGATTACGACCACGAAGACGACAAGCATCGAGATCAGCGTCGCTATACCGCCGATAACCAGATAGTCCGTCTCCTTGTGAGGCTCCGGCATCAGTTGCGTCAGCACCGCTACCGTAACTCCAAAGATTGCCAGCACTCCGACGGCCAGCACGACATTGCGCTTGAAAGGCGACATTGATTCGATTCTAGCCGATTGTTCAGTCGTACTTTTCAAAAATGATTCTGCGCCGTTCGAAGCCTATGTCCTTCAACCGCTGCCGGACGTCGTCAACCATCGTTTTCAACCCGCAAATATACATATCCAGATCACGGCGATCGCCGACCGCTTGCAGGATATGATTCTGCACTCGTCCCGTGCGTCCGCTCCACTGCGTTCCCGGTTGCGTCAGCGTGGGCCAGAGGTGGAAGTTCCGGTGCGTCTGCTCCATCGCCTCGAATTCCTCACGATAGAGAATCCCGAGTTCGAAACGCACGCCGAAGATCATCGTGAATTGCTTATCCGGATGCTCTGCCAGGTGTTGCTGCAGCATGCCGCGAAACGGAGCGATGCCTGTGCCAGTCGCAACGAAGACGGAATCAGAAGGTGGATTGCGCAGGGTGAAGACGCCATACGGGCCGCGAAATTCCACTGTCTGACCAGGTTCCAGTTCGAACAGATGCGGCGAAAAGCGTCCATCCTTTACACGGTTGAGACAAAGCGAAAAACGGTTGCCGCGCGGCGCCGACGCGATCGAATACGCCCGCGTGATTTTCTTTCCGCCGAGTTCCTCGGTAAACGAGAGGAACTGGCCGGGCGTAAAAACGAGGGTGTCTGTTTCCGGCACGTCGAACTCGAAATGCCGCAATTCCGGGGCGAGTTCGGTATAGGACAACAGCTGCGCCGTCAGGTTGTCTTCTCCTTGTGAAGCGCCTCGCGCGTGCGCTCCAACAGAATTTGCGCCAGCGCCGGATGGCCATCGAGCGGAGGTGTTACAGCGACCTCAAGCCCGGCATGTTCCTTTGCGGCGGCCTCCACCAGTTTCGGCAAATCGCGCTGCAGGTGCGTTCCCAAGGTCAGAAAATACGGAACCACCACAACATTTGTTGCACCGCGTTGGACCAGACGCGTCACCGCTGCCGAAAGGTTGGGAGGGCTGCAATCCAGAAAAGCCACCTCGACGAGTTCAAACCCGCCACTCTGTTCCATTTGCGCAGCGACGGCCCGCACTGCCTCGTTGGCCGATTCCACAGTAGATCCGTGCGCGAAGATAACGATTCCGGGATTCACTCTGTTTGGATGATGGCAGATTGGCAGCCGATGCAAATCAGCGCTTCACCAGTTCCATGCGGAAGGTGCGGTCTTTCTGCTCTTTTGACAACACCTGAAAACCAGTTTTTTCCGCAAGCGCGACGTAGTGGGCTAGATCCAGGGGGATGTTCCGGAACAACGTTCCATATCCCGTTTTCACCTCTTCACCAGGCAGCTTCACAGTAATTCGAAACACCGCAACATCCTTGGCGGGGTCGATTCTGGTGGGGATCACGAAATCCCAAACCAGGAACTTACCGCCGCGCGCGAGGACGCGAAAAGCCTCCCGGAACACCTTTTCATGGTCGACCGGATCGATATACATGAAGCAGTAGAACGCGGTGGCTGTCGGGAATGTGCCGTCGAGAAATTTGAGTTCCCGGGCATCCATGATTATTTTGAGCGGGCCCGCAGGCGCTTCCTCCAACTCGCTCTTCATCAAATCGATCGCAATCACCTGTTTGGGTTTCAGGCGCCCGATAATGCCTTCGCCGCCACCTCCGATATCGAGAATGTAGCCAGGCGCCGCGAAATCCTGCAGCGTGACCTCCTGCGGCTCAAAACGATACCTGCGGGCTTCCGAAGGGCGCTCCTGGGCGAGCGCGGCAACAGCACTGAGAACAAGGGCAATAGTTAGCTTGTGTTTCACACCTATCGGTACGAAACTGGCAACGTGCGCGTTCCAAAAAACTCAGGGGTTGATCTCGGCGTTGTCCCCAAAATACACTTCGCCCAAACGATTCGTCCGGCCCCAGCGTGTGCCCACCCGCACATCCGCCCAGCCATTCTGAAATGGCTGCGCCCCATCAAAACGCGGGGTAATCACAAATGAACCGGACCGATCGAGATATCCCCACCGCCCATTCCAAAGCACCGCGGCCAACCCCGATGAAAAGATCCCGCAGTCGTCATAGAGCGCGTTGATCACGTAGCGGCCAGACTTATCGATGTAACCCCACTTCTCGCGAAACACAACCGCAGCCAGTCCCTCGGAATAATCATGCGCATTCACGAACTGCGGAGCAATGATGTACTCGCCGCGCAAATTGACAAATCCCCACATGCGCTTCTCGCGGATGCGCGCGAGACCATCCGAAAAAGGAGCGGCCGCTTCGAATCGCGGCGGAATCGCAAGCTTTCCTTCGACGTTGACAAAGCCCCACGCAGTCCCGAAATCTTTGGGATAGAGCAGTACCGAAAGCGGCGAGGCGCTCGAGGTCGGCGTCGCCGCCGGATCGACCCTGCCGAACCGGATCAGGTCATACGCTCGGTTAATCGCCTTGAGCTTTTCCTCGGCGCGATTACGCAAGCGCGGCGCTTCATGCTGGTAGCGATCCGGATGCCAGACCTTCACCAGGTCCAGATAGGCACCGCGCACCTCGTCCGCCGTGGCGTTCTGGTCCAGCTCAAGAATGGCGTACTGTTCGGCTATGTCGTCAGCGGACAATTACTAAGGCTCCCACTCAAAGTATGACTGGTAACCACCGCCCTTGTTGCGCGCCAGCCAGAGCCGGTACTCGCGACTCGCTGTGCGTGTAATCTCGCGCTTGTTGTTGGGCGTGATGTTTGTATAGACGAACACCGCGGGATTGCCTTCCTTGGTCTTGCCTTCACAAATAATCTCATCGCGATAATCGCCCGCAAGATCGGCAGTTATGCTGCAGCCGCCATCGGCCATTTCATTCGCGCTCAACCCGGGGATCGTCTCGATATCTTTCCCTGTAAACCGGCCGAAGGTCCTGCCATTGCCCGACATCAATTCGCGCACCGGTCCGCCGGTCCAGTTCGCCGGACGCCAGCCGCCAGGGAAAGGATTCATCAGGATTTTCCCATCAGCCGCGAATAGCACCGTGTCCTTGGCCAAATGCCCGTCACGATTGGTCAACATCTGCATGCCGGGAGCGCCGTCCCAGATCTTCGAGACCCAACCAGTGTGCGCGTGCGACCAGCGCTGATCGTCTTCGCGATTCACTTTCCAGATGATCTTGCCGGTCTTCGCATCCACCACGTATGCGCCGGCATGAACGCTGCTTTCCACCGCATAGAACACCTGGCGATCTTTCGAATTCGGCAGAATGTGTTTGATCGCGACGATGTCGGGATGCTCGCGATAAATCGACCAGCGCACGGTGCCATTGGAATTTAGCAAAGTCGTTCCGTCGAAAACTTCATCCTTGCCGTCGTCATCGACGTCCGCGATATCGATGTGGTGCGAGCCGCTGCCATTGGTCTCCGCAAAACTCTTGAACTGCCAGAGCTTATTCAGCTTCGCGTCGAACGCATCGAGAATTTCATTTTCATAGAGACCGGTCTGCGTGACAATCGCCGGATGCTTGCCATCGAGATAAGCGATCGACATATGCACGCGCGTGGATGACTTGGCAAAATCACTCGCCTGGGTAGTCCATGGCGCTTTGCTGATCACCTTCCCAGTCATGCCGTTGAGCACCGCGACATAAACTGTGCCGCCTTCTTCGAGCCGGCAGATAACCTCGGCCCTGCCATCGCCGTCCAGATCGTAAACGACCACCGGCACATTATTCGCGTTACCGAAGCATTGGTCATGCTTCATAAGCGGACGGCGCCACATACTCGTGCCGTAGCTCGTGAAAGCTTCGAGCTCAATCGGTACGCCGGGATCGCGCGACATCTCTTTAATTCCGTTGTCGAGCCGCAGCACCGCATCAAGCACGCCATCACCATTCAAATCGCCGAAGACTGGCACGAACCCGCCCTGCTTGACTGACGGTTCAAAGACAGCGATCAATCCCGTGCGCGGATCGGTGGGTACGACTCCAGCCCACTCAGACGGAGCGCCCTCTTTGCCGTCGCCAGCGACCGCGCGAATGCGGTAATAGATGCGCTCACCGGCAGGCGGCTTTGTGTCGATGTAATTCGTTGATGCGCTGATTGGCTTCTCAGTGATGCGTTCGCCCGCGATGTCGCGGCGTGTGGAGCGATAGATGTGATAACCCTGGATCTTATCTTCCTGCGCCAGTTGCTGCCAGCCCAGATAGACCTGATTGTTACCCGCTGGTGCAGCGACAATGCGGCGCGCCAGGCGTCGGAAGTGCGTCGATCCGGCGGGCTCACGAACTGGACGGAAACCGATGTCGGGATGACGAATGCCTGATGACGCACCGCCACCCGTGCTACAGCGAAGGTAATTTTCGGCGCGTGCCCAGGAGCCGCCGGCTAACCGGTTCTCACGCTCGCTGGGGTTGTCGATTCGATACACGAAGCGCGCGACAGCGGGATCCGCGTACGAATCGACCATCTGCCAAACGTTGCCCGACATGTCGTAAAGTCCCCACGGATTTGCGGCGTAGCTCTTGACTGGCTTCAGATACTGCCGCCATTGCGCAAACGTGCGGTCGCCTTTCGCGTCGTAGTTGGCCTTGCCCTCGGGCTTGTCCTTGCCCCACGGATACGTTGCACTGGCCACGCCACCGCGCGCGGCATATTCGAATTCCGCCGAGGTCGGCAAACGGTAGATGCGTTTTTCCTTATCGCTGCGCCACTTCATGTACGCAGCGACATCCATCCGATTCACGAAAATAACCGGATGGTTCGCCATGCCGGCGGGAATGCGTCCCTGCTCCCAGTGCAGCGGGACTTTGTAACGCGTTGCGTCTGTGAAAACCTTGTACTCCGCGTTAGTAACCGCGTGTTCGGCAATTTCGAATTCGTCCACGCGCGCACCTTTACGGTAATCGCCACCCTGGATCAGTATGAATTCCGCAGCAAGAGCGGGCAGCGCCGCCGCAGCGAGCAGAGAGAAAATAGCAAGCTTCATCGGCCTGAAGATTATCACGCGCGCGCCGTAGTGCGCTACCTTGGTTTCCATGAGAATGATCTTGACCGGTCTGCTGTGCGCCTCCGCGATGCTGGCCCAATTGCCTCCGCCGAACGAGGCCGGTGTTGCCATGGGACACTACCACTTCAATACACAGGACCTGGAGGCTCATCGCAAGCTGTGGGTCAACGTCATGGGCGCGAAGCTCGTCAAGGTGGGCCCGATGGATGCCTACAAGCTGCCCGACCTGATCGTATTAGTGCGCAAGCAGGATGTCTCTGGCGGGACTGACGGCTCCGCGATCGGCCACGTTGGACTCAAGGTACCGAACCTGAAAGCGATGCTCGAAAAGTGCCGTGCGAACGGCATCAAGGTTCTCAGCGTCAACGAAGCCGCGAGCCAGGCATTCATTCTCATCGCGGAAGACGTGCGCATCGAATTGAGCCAGGACGCGGCGATGACCGTACCCGTCGCGAACCATCACATTCACTGGTACACGGCTTCAGTCGATGAGACCAAGGCCTGGTACGTGAAGGCGCTTGGAGCCAAGCCCGGCAAACGCGGCAAGTTCGAAGCCGCCGATATCCCCGGCGCGAATCTGACTTTTACAGCGGCCGAGAAACCCAGCGTGCCGACAAAAGGCCGCGCGCTCGATCACATCGGTTTCGAAGTCAAAAACCTGGAAGCATTCTGCAAGAAACTGGAAGCAAGCGGCGTCAAGTTCGAGATGCCATTCACCAAGAGGCCAGATCTCGGACTCAACCTCGCATTCTTCGTCGACCCCTGGGGCGCGCGCGTGGAACTCACGGAAGGGCTGAACAAGCTCTAGGGAGCGAGACCGGTAGCAATATGCTACCGTGGTAGTTATGAGCCAGCCAGTGAAACTCTCGGACAGCCTCGTGCTGGACGCCCGGCTCGCAGGCGAAACTTTTGAACGCTCCATCGCAGGCCAGGTTGAGTTCTGGGCGCGGATTGGCCGGTCGGTTGATCTCCTGCTGGAAGGGCAGAAGGTGATGGCTTTGTGCCGCAAGACTCGCCCGCTCTCGGAGTGCCTGGAGTCGGTGGACTCACCCGAGGGTCGGCAACGCGTCGCCAGCTTTCTCGAAAGCCAGCCGTTTCCACATTACCAACCGCATCCGGATCGCCCCGGCATCCTCTTGCGTATCGACGCCGACGGGAAGCAAACCGCAGGCCGTTTCGTGAATAGACAGTTCCAAGCCGTCAAAGCCAAGGCAAAGCGGCGTTGATCTTCCCCATCGACCAGCGCCCCGTCATTGTTGCTATTGCGGGTCCGAACGGAGCCGGCAAGACCACGTTCTACCATGCCCATCTCAAACCAGCCGGACTGCGCTTTGTGAACGCCGACGTCCTGGCCCGTGAACTGAACATTGAGCCCTATGCCGCCGCTCGGGTGGCCGATTCCATTCGCCAGGAACTTGTGAAACAGCGCGAGAGTTTCGTGTTCGAGACCGTCTTCTCTGACCCCGTAGGTGCGAAGTTGAACTTTCTCAAATGGGCTGCGCAAGCTGGCTACACCACGATTTTGTGCTTTATCGGCACCTCCGGACCGGAGATGTCCGAACAACGCGTGGCAATGCGTGTGTCCCAGGGCGGACACGATGTTCCAACCGAAAAACTCATCGCGCGCTTTCCGCGCACGCTGG
Source organism: Bryobacteraceae bacterium (assembly GCA_963793625.1). Taxonomy (GTDB): domain Bacteria; phylum Acidobacteriota; class Terriglobia; order Bryobacterales; family Bryobacteraceae. The sequence continues at coordinate 61,358 of CAWCAT010000007.1, forward strand.
TCAATCTCAAGTCAGCCCTCCGTGAACTGCCCCACGTGAGGGTCTTCGACAACGACGACCTGCGGACCCCCTTTCGCCTCGTGACTGTATGTGAACACGGAGAGCTCGTAAGACTGCACCAGCCGGTTCCCAAGTGGCTGAAACCGCTCTTGCCGGGTGCTTTGGGGAGTCGCGGTCGAAGACAATAACCTGCTGGCTGCCGCTCAGGCTTCGCCACACTGTTCGCCATCCGCAATGCGGTATATTTCTTGCAGCACAGAACACCACCGGCATGAAATCAAAACGACGAGAATTTCTAATGACGCTGCCGGCCTCCGCCGCCGCGGCGCTTCTTCCAGCGGTTCCCGCCGCACGCACACGAGAAGCCGAACATCCTCATCATCATGTCGGACCAGCAGCGCGCCGGCCTGACGCGCGGCTCCGGCTTCCCCCTCGACACAATGCCGGCTCTCGACCGCCTGGCCGCCGGAGGCGTCGCCTTCGACCGCGCTTACACCACCGCACCGCTCTGCGTTCCGGCCCGCGTCAGCCTGCTAACTGGACGCTGGCCGCACGCCCACAGGGTGCGCCAGAACAGTGCTTCAAAATCCGCCTATTTCGATAAGGACATCTTCCACGTTGCCCGCGATCTCGGCTATCGCACCGGATTGACCGGCAAGAATCACAGCCACCTCACCGCGGACCGCGTTGACTACTGGCGTCCCTACGGCCATGCGAATGGCTGGATGCCCAACCCGGCACCCACCAAACTAGTCGAGTTCGATAAGTGGATGCAGCACCTTAACCACGGCACTTCCAAGGAGCCAACTCCGTTTCCGCCCGAGGCGCAGTATCCTCATCGCATCGTCTCGAATGCAATCGAATTCATTGAACAGTCCGGGACGCAGCCCTTCGCGCTTTGGGTCAGTTTCGCCGAGCCGCACAATCCTTACCAGGCGCCTAAACCGTATTTCGACATGTTTCCACCCGACGCCGTCCCGCCGCTTGCGGTTGGCCCGGAGGCGCGCAAGTCAAAAGGCTTTAAGTGGGAGTGGCTCGCACAACTCGAAAAGGACACCTACCCCGATTACGAAAACGACTGGCGCCGCACCCGTTCCAACTACCTGGGCATGTTGCGCCTGATCGACGACCAGGTTGACCGCCTGCTCCGCCACATGCAATCCAGCGGCGTATTGCAGAACACCATCGTGCTTTTTCTATCCGACCATGGCGACTTTTTCTGCGATTACGGCCTGATTCGCAAGGGCGTCGAACTCCCTGAAGTACTCACCCGGATCCCCATGGTCTGGTCCGGTTGGGGCGTCAAAACGCAAACCTCGCATCCCGCGTTCGTCTCCACAGCAGATGTTCTGCCGACGCTCTGCGAAGCCATCGGCGCTCCGATTCCGCAGGGCGCACAGGGCCGCAGTCTCTGGCCGTTGCTGCAGGGTAAGACCTACCCGCGCGAAGAGTTCGACAGCATCTACGCCGAGGTCGGTTTTGGCGGCATGAACTACGGACCCGGCGATCGCATCGATCCCAAGTGGGGCCATGTCGCCGGTTCTTCAGGCGCGATTCCGACCTTTGACGAATTGAACTCATGCACCCAGAGCGGCAACATGAAAATGGTTCGTTCCGGCGATTGGAAGCTGACGTTCGACATGGTCGGCTCAGGCCAGTTATACAATCTCTCCACCGATCCTTACGAACTGAAAAATCTCTTCGGACAGCCCGCAGCGGCACAAGCGCAGAACCGTCTGATGGCGCTCCTGCTGCAGTGGACCATCCGCACGCAGGACGACCTTCCAGTCGCAGCCTACAAAGCGAAATGGCCGGACCGAAACTGGTACGCTCCCTACCGCAAATCGTAAGCGGTGCCCTCGCGGCAGACCGCAGCTTGGGGATACGTCGATCGGCAGACCAGGCCTCATCCCGGCCTGCCGCCGACGCAAACCCACCCATCATCAGAACGACAACCGCAGCCCCATCTGGATCTGCCGGTTCGGGCCGATCGTCGAAGTGATGCGGCCCGCCGCCGGGTTGCCGATATTGGGGTTCGGCAAGTCGAATTGCGGCGTGTTGAACACGTTGAAGAATTCTGCACGGTACTGGAAACGAACGCGCTCACTGGCCGCAAAGTCCTTGAACAGGGACCAGTCCAGATTTACTCGACCGGGTCCGCGAAGGAGGTTCCGGCCGGCGTTTCCGAAAGTGTACTGGGCGGGAATTCCCCAGACCGCGTTCGGTGTGTTAAAGGAAGTGTCAAACCAAAGAGCGGGGTCACGATCCTCCAGTTCGGGGAATCTAAGCAAACCCGGCCGGCTGCCACCTGCGTTTGAGACCGGAGTTTGCAGTACGGGAGTGAACGGCAAGCCCGTTTGCGCGGTGAAAATCAGGTTCGTGTCCCAACCGCCAAGAGCGGCATTCAGCAGACGGTTATCGAAGTCAACTGGGCGGCCTTTCCCCAGCGGTAAAGCCCAATTCATTGAAGTCGTAAAGCGGTGGCGGATATCGAAACCGGAGTCAGCGCGATCGCACTGGCGACAACGGCGGTCCTGCGGAATCGGACCGTTGTCGGCGCCGCCGAACGCGTTCGCAATGTCGTCGATCGAATGGGACCAGGTGTAGGCCGCCACGAATCCAACGGCTTTGAAGCGGCGCTCGAGCGAAGCCTGCAGCGAGTTGTAATTGGACTTACCATCGAAGGTCAAATAAGTCACATCCGTGATGTTCGGCGCGATGCCGAACAATGGGCGCCGCGGGTTGTTGGCCCCGGCTCCCGGAGTCGGCTGATTGTAGTTCCACGACGTATCCAGGCGCCGGCCGACGTTGCCAACAAAGCCGATCTTCGCGACCATTTCCTTGGGTAACAACTGCTGGACCTGGAAGTTATACTGCTGCACGTAGGCCGAGCGCATCGCGGGGTCCACCGCGAGCATGCCGCCGACCGGGTTGTTCGCGACCGTGTCGAAATCCAGCACCGGTATCGGGTCGAAGCCCTGCGCCACTCTGCGCGGGGCGGTATTGAACTGGTTGATGTCCGCCGTGACGATTGGACCGAAAGGCAATTGGCGGTGACGTCGCATGTAGACGCTCTCGCTGTTGCCGGGGTTATAGAACACGCCGTAACCGCCCCGCAGGACGGTATGTGCCCCCATCTGCCAGGCGAAGCCGATGCGCGGGCCGAGGTTGTTCTTGTCGGCGGTAATTCCGGTGGCTTCATCGGTGTTAAAACCTGCGATCAGCAGCTTGCCGGTAACCACGTCGAAGTTCGTCTGGCGATTGGCGACTTCGACGAGCGGCGTGTCGTACTCGTAGCGCAGGCCAAGGTTGAGCGTCAGCTTGGAATTGACTTTCCAGTCGTCCTGAACGTAGCCGGCCCACTCGGTGTAGCGGAAGCCAGGGAACACGAGCGTGAAGTCCTGCTCGATGGTGTTCGCTGCGCCGAGCAGGAAGGCCGCCATCGTTTCTCCCGTACTGCCGGTGTTGTTCGGGTCATCGGTAAACGTCCGACCGAAATTGAACCGTCCATTGCCGCGGTTCGTTTGATATTGCGTGATTTGGCGGCGGCGGACTTCAAATCCGAACTTGAGGCCGTGCCTGCCCTGCAGCTTGTTCAGATCAACGCGCGGGTTGAAGGTGTTTTCAATTCGGACGATGGGGAGCGAGCGCGTCTGTCCAATGCCAAAATATCCGGTCGGGCTGATGATGGGGATGCCGTCGGATTGCGGTCCCTGATTGGAGTTGGGAACCCCTAACTTCTGGCCTAGTTGCGCGCCAGGGGTGGCGCCTTCCTGACGAAAGTCCAGATTGAAGCGGTTGAAACCCATCTTGGCTTCGAGGACCAGGCTCGGAGCGAAGGTGTGGACCCAGGAAACGACGGCGTTATAACTATGCAGCGTCGAATCGCCCGCGAACGTGTCTTCATTCCCCAAACTGACGGGCGTGTCAAGGCCGGGAACGGTAACGTTGGGGAAGGTGGACGGACGCGTGGTGACTGTGTCCTGGCGCGAGAATCGGCCGAAAACCTGGTTCTTCTCGTTCCAGTTCCAGTCGATTCGGCCATCACCCTGATCCCAACGCTGCACATCCTTGAGAATCGAGACGTAGTTATCCGTGAGGCTGCTTGTCTGCGGCAACGGGTAGGCCTGAATCAAACGGCTGGTGACAGGATCCCAGCGGTTACTCGGAATCATGCGGTTTGGGAACGGATCGCGCGTGAAGCCGGATGCGGTTCCAGCAGCGGCGCGCGTCGTGGTGGGATCGTAGATGTCGCGAACGGCCGAGAAGTCGCCCTGTCGCATAGCCAGGGTTGGCACCGTGCCGACTTGTGGCCGCTCCTGCCGCCGGCGGAACCCTTCGTAGTTGCCGAAAAAGAACAGCTTATTGGCAATGATCTTGCCACCCAGGGTTCCGCCGAACTGGTTCTGGCGGTAGGCGGGTTTGGCAAACCGGAGCGGCGCGAAATAGTTGCGGGCGTCGAGCTTGTCGTTGCGCAGAAACTCGTACGCCGAACCGTGCCAATCATTGGAGCCGGATTTCGTGATCACGTTTACCGTGGCTCCAGAGTTGCGCCCCTGGTCGGCAGCGAACATGTTGGTCTGGATCTTGAACTCTTGGACCGCTTCGACAGACGGACGCAACGTGATCGATAGCGTGAGCCGCTCGTTGTTATCTATTCCGTCCATCAGGAAGTTATTCGAGTTCTCGCGATTGCCGTTGGAGAACAGTTCTGAGCCGGGACGAAGGTCATCTGGGCGGGTCCCGCTCATGATGGTACCCTTCGCTCCGAAACCGACGCCAACTACGCCCGGCCCGAGAATCGCAAGCTGGACGAAGTTACGGCCGTTGAGCGGAAGATCTTCCACGGCCCTGGTCCCAATGACCTGACCGATCGATGATGTATCCGAATCGATCGGCGGGGGCGCTCCGGTTACTTCGACCGTATCGCTGACGGCGCCGACTTCGAGCGTGAAGTCCAGCCGGGCTGTCTGGTTCACTTCGAGACGAACTCCTTCGCGCTTAACCTGCCGAAATCCCGTTTTACTTACAGTGACGGTATAGTCGCCGGGAGCGAGGGAAGGAACGGTATAGTCACCCGTTTCACTAGTTTGCAGACGGCGTTCGTCCCCCGTAGCAACGTTGCGGATGGTGATCTCGACTGCGGGGACGGAGGCGCCCGTGCTGTCGAGAACATTACCGGTTAATCGGGCAGCAGCCTGGCCGAAGAGCAACAAGGCCGAGGCAAAAAGGCAGAGCAAGCAGACATGCACACGAGACATAATGCACCCCTCTGCAGGCAAAACTCTGAACCAGTTAACGCGATTATAACCCAGTAATCCGCCGAGGCAAATCGTAAACTTTTGCGGCCCGAGCGAATTTACCAGTTCGTCATGGATCCGTCGGGCCGGCGATAAATCGGAGTAGGCTGCGTGCGTTCGCTTATTTCCGTGAGCAGCGTGAGCTTTGAATCATCAAACTCCACTCCGAGCCCGGGCCGCTGATTGGGCCACAGTTTGCCCTCGCGGAAATCGAAGGACTTCGGAAGATAAGGCACGCCTTGAGTGGCCCGAGGCAGCATCTCCATCAGCGCCGGGCCGGAGAATGCCGCGCACAGATGGACCAGCGCGGCTTCGGAGATGGGCCCCGTGAAATGCGGGATCAGTCCGACGTAGTGCGTCTCGCAAAGGGCGGCTATCTTCAGGAACTCCGTGATTCCGCCGACATTCGGAACGGTGGCGCGCGAATAGTCAATCAGGTGGCCTTCGACCAGCGTGTTGATGTCCCAGCGGTCGCCGAATTGCTCGCCCACCGCAATGGGCACTTTAACCTGCCCGCGCAGCGTCCGATATACCTCCGGGTTTTCTGAGCGCACAAGATCCTCAACAAAGTAGGCGCCGAGGGTTTCAATTTTCTGGCAGAGCTGCACTGCATCGGGAAGATCGAACCGAGTGTGAAAGTCGATGGCCCACCCTCCGTCACGGCCCGCGCCTTCGCGCGCTTCGCGGCACATCTGGTATGTGCGGTTGACGGATTCGAACCGGTCGTACGGTACACCGTCGGCGGGGTGAAAGCGGTAGGCTCGATAACCCTCGGCGACGCAGGCGGACGCTGAAGCCTTTTATGCTGCCCTTGTCGGGATAAGCGGTCGCGTAGCACTCAACGTGATCGCGCGTCAGTCCGCCCAGCAGCTGATAGAGCGGCACGTTGAGAGCTTTCGCCTTAATGTCCCAAAGAGCCATGTCGAGAGCGCCAATTGCATGCAGTTTTTCGCGGCCGGCTGGATAGAAGTAGCCCCGATAGAGAATTTGCCAGAGCTGCTCAGTCCGGAACGGGTCCATCCCGATGATGGCGGCCGCGCACTGCTCCATCGTGTCTTTGGAACCGCCCTCGCCGATTCCGGTTATTCCAGCGTCCGTCTGCACCACAACAACGTTGGTGCTCTGGTTGAAAAGTCCCGGCACTTTGGTTTTGCGCATGGCCGCATCGCCGGACCCGGCGTAGTAGCGAACGCGCGTGATTTTCATGCCGGATCGCGGCGAAGGAGTCTGCGCCGCGGCAGCCAGTGGAGTCGCAGTCGCGACTTTTAAGAAGCTTCGACGTCTCATGTTTCGCATTCTAGCGCCGGCGGAAAACGTGCGCATCAAAATCGCTCACGTTAGTAAGCGCGTTCTACACTCGATGCTGAGTCGTTGCCGACGCCGAGTTGAGTTAACCTGCCTACGAGGTAGGCGCGTTCGGAAATCGATAGCCTGGCGGTAAGCAATCGAACCTATGTCAAAATACTGCCATATTCAGAACAGCGAGCCCTGGCGTGGATCACCAGCGTCACGATCGAAATGGAAGACGGCGGCACCCAGGGAACTAATGGCTGGGTCTGGGAACGTCCTTGAGAAGATCTGCTGCACAATCAGTAATCTTGCGTACTGTTTCTGAGTCCTTGTAATCGTCGCTAATCGGACCAGACTGTCCGATAGGAGGACTCTTACCTAATGGGAGTCGTACTTTTATCCAGTCAACCCTCGGCACGGGGGTCATTGCTGCCAAACGCATTCTGAAAGCCGGACAGCCTACCCTCCTCGATGCGCTCGGCCAGCCGAAATTCGTCAATCCGCTCCCGAACCCGCTCGATCCGTCGTTTATTTTCCAGCCGGTGACGTCCGGCGGCACGCACTACGACATTGGCGTTTATCAGTTCCGGCAAAACATGGGGCTGCGGGCGCCGAACGGCTCCCCACTGATGACCACGGTCTGGGGCTACGGCACCACATCGCAGCCTCCCACCTACCCGGGCCGGACGTTCATTGCCCAAAAATACCAGACTGTAACCGTGCAATGGCGGAACAGGCTCACCCGATCGACTGGAGCCGCATTGCCTCACCTGTTGCCGGTGGACATGAGCGTCCATTGGGCCAACCCGACAGGCTGGCCGCTTTCAGGCGTCCCCGTCGTCACCCATCTTCATGGAGGACACTCCCGGTCCGACAGCGACGGTCTGCCGGATGCTTGGTTCACTCCAGACTACAGCCAAACAGGGCGGCTGTTTAACCCACTGTACGTTTACGATAACGACCAGGAAGGGGCAACGCTCTGGTACCACGACCATGCGCTCGGGATCACCCGATTGAATGTCTACGCCGGGCTCGCCGGGTTCTACCTTTTGCGCGACGCGAACGAGGGTTCACTCAACTTGCCGCGGTTCCCGTATGAGGTCCCGATCGTGATCCAGGACCGGATGTTCACTGCCGCGGGCGAACTCTTCCGGCCGTCGGAACCCGACGTCAACGGGGCACCCGACCCGTCAGTGCTGCCGGAGTTTTTTGGTGACTTCATCCTGGTCAACAGCCAGGCTTGGCCGGTGCTTCAGGTCGAACCGAGGCGCTACCGCTTCCGACTGCTAAACGGCTCCGACTCGCGGTTCTACAATTTGTTTCTTAGTTCTGGCCGGCCCTTTGTCCAGATCGGAACCGACGCCGGATTCCTTCCCGCGCCCGTCACGTCGGATCATCTGACGCTGGGGCCGGGAGAGCGTGCCGATGTCATCGTGGACTTCGCGGGGGTCAATACAGCCGCTGGCGCCCGTGGCGAAGGCGCGTCAGTTGCTTCTGTTCGAGGGAACGGACCATTTCGGTCGCATCCTGCCACTGCTGGGGACAATGTCCGGCTGCCCCATGAGGTGGGACGACCCGGTGACCGAGGAGCCGCTGCTGAACGACATCGAGGTCTGGGAGATCTTCAATCTTACCCAAGACGCCCATCCCATCCACTTGCACCTGGTGAGCTTCCAGATCCTCAACCGTCAGAAGTTTCAAAATGGCGAAACGACGATGGGGCCGCCCTACCGCGTCAGGGTCATCGGCCGGCCGAAGCCGCCGGAGCCGAACGAGCGCGGCTGGAAGGACACCGCCCAGATGTTCCCCGACGAGGTAACCCGAATCGCTGCCCGCTTTACCCGGCGGGGCGAGTACGCGTGGCACTGCCACATCCTCTCCCACGAAGACCACGATATGATGCGTCAGTACTTCGTTCGATGAGGGACCAACTCGGGCTGCGCACACGGCCATTCGTGGCGCAGCCCAGAACTTTCCGCGAGTCCGTGTGATTAACAAAGTAGATCTATGCGCATTCTTCTTTGCTTCTTGGCCCTTTCAGCAGCCGCTCAATCGCCTGCCACGCTCGACGTCGTCTCCGGCGATTACCCTCGTGCTTTCTTTTTCCGCTTTTCCGAAGGCGCGGCCGCGCAGCAGGGCAACTCGTTTGAGAGTTGGGACAAGGCTTTCAGCGGGCTGATGGGCATTGCAGGCAAGACTCTCGACGAGGAGATTCCAAACCGGTCTCTCCGCAACATCGACTTTTTCACCCGCTTCAAAAAACTCCATCCAGGGCAGTTGGCGTTGCTGCACTACAACGGGAATGCGCGCGATCCGCGCGACAATCACGGCAAGTTCTTCGCCGGCCATTGGGTCTACTACAATGGCGCCAAAATTCTGGCCGATGTACCCGCTACGCACGGCGAATTGGTAATCCGCGTTTCCGACGCCAGCCTGTTTTTCACCGGCATCGGCCGCTTCAAATCGTCAAACGAAGACATTGGCCTGTGTGAACTGACCGCTGCGGGCAAGCCTGATTGGACTCGCAATGAGCAGGTGAAGCTCATCGCTGTGGACCGCACGGCCGGAACCATCACTGTCCGGCGCGGCCAATATGACACGGTTCCACGAGCCTTCCAGGCCGGCAAGGCTTATGCAGCCGCCCACGTGAGCGAAGGCCCATGGGGCGAGAAGTCCAACCTGCTCTGGCACTATAACCACTCACTTGCCTGTCCCAGGGACGCGCAAGGCCGTACTGCTAACGACGTCCTGGTGGAGGATCTGGGCTCGCATCTCACAGGCGATCTGGCGGCGCTCGACGGCGTCGAGTTCGATGTCCTGAAGAATGACGCCGGTAAGACGCGCGGCAAACGCGGTCCTGATACCGATGCCGACGGACTGGCCGACGACGGCATCCTCAGCGGCCGCAACGCTTACGGTGAGGGCACGGTCAACTTCCTCCGGAAACTTCGCGCTCGGCTCGGCGAAGCCAAACTCGTTCTGGCGGATGGGTGGAACACCACCGACCAGCGCGCCTTCGGCATTCTGAACGGCATCGAGGCGGAGGGTTGGCCGCACCTTCGCGACCACAAGGTCGAGGATTGGTCAGGCGGACTCAACCGGCAGGGTTTCTGGGTCGCCAATTCGCGCCCGCCCGCCTTCAGCTATATCAATCACAAGTTCAACGTCAACGGAGAGCGTCCGGGCGCGGATTCACCGCTCGTCCCTATGAACATTCATCGTCTGGTGTTCGCGGGCGCTATGTTCACCGATTCGGCTATTTGTTACAGCATCCGTCCACCTGCCGCCCGTGGCACCCTCGCGCCAATCTGGGATGAGTTGCAGGCCGGCACGGAACACCGGCTCGGCTGGCTCGGTAAGCCGCAAGGTACGGCCGTGCATCTGGCCGCTCAACAACCCGATCTGTGGGCGGGTACCGAAGCCGCCGCGCACCTCCGCACCGGCAAGATTGTGGGACTGCCAATCGGAGAAGACGTGTTTTTGGAATTCACTATGCGCACGGCCGGGCCGCACTTCTTCCGCCTCGGTGCATCATACGGATGGGTGAACGAAAAGCCATTCCACTACACGCTGTATCTTCCCGCCAACCAGTCGACGGAACTCGAATTCGCAATGGAAGGAGATGCCAAGCCGGAGGTTACGCGCCTCCGCCTGCATCGCCATGCCGACGCCATGTACCGCGCGTTTGAACGAGGCATCGTCATAGCCAACCCGTCGCCGCGTCCTTACACTTTCGACTTAGCCAGGCTGGCCCCTGGCCGGCGATTCCGCCGGATTCCGGGCTCGCCCGAGCAGGATCCAAAGACCAACAACGGTGCTGAGATTACGGGGCCAATCGTGCTACAGCCGAAGGACGCGCTGTTCCTGACTTCCATGCCAGGCGGCCTCTGAAGAACACTGAATCGACGAAAGAAGCAAGAGCACGATTCGGCTCCCAGCCACACAATCACAAAAAATTTTACACTTCAGGCCGAAAACTCAGAGTACAATACCTTCAACTCGGAATGCGAGATGGGGATTTTCCGGCTAAATATTAGCGTGTTGAAAGGGAACTGGAACCATGAAGCTTCTCGCGCTTTTGCTCATTGCCGTTACTTCATCCGTGTTCGCTCAAACGAGCAGCGGAAAAGTGATCGGAACAGTAACCGACCAGCAGGATGCCGTTCTCACCGGCGTCAAGGTCACCGCAATCAATTTAGCCACGAACGTCCAGCAGACCACAACGTCGAGTGACGCTGGCGTCTATTCCTTACCGGCACTCGAGCCGGGCAATTACCGGTTGACTGCCGAGATGGCCGGTTTCAACAAGCTCAACCGGGAGCCGATCACTGTTGAGACTGCCAAGTCCGTCAATATCGATCTGCAACTGACCGTGGGTGCCACTTCCACAGAGGTGACGGTAACCGGCGAGTCCCCGCTGGTTCAGGAAGCGAATGCCACAGTGCAGTACACCGTGAACCAGAAGGCGATCGACGAACTTCCGCTGGCCAACCAAAGCGCGCTTCAGGTTCTATCGCTGGTGCCGGGCGTTATCGGCAGCGGCGGGGGCGAGCAGGTCGGAGTGGCGACGAACTACGTGACCCCCGGCGGGGCGGTTTCCGTCTCCGGCGGGCGCATGGGATCGACCCTCTACCAGGCCGATGGCGTGAGCAACAATAGCCTGTTCTTTGGCCGTATCTCCCTGTCCTTCAGTTCCGATGCCGTGGCCGAGGTCGCGGTCAAGGTAAACAACTATAGCGCCGAATACGGACGTGTGGGCGGAGGCATCGTCACCATGTCCACGAAATCGGGATCCAATTCGGTCCATGGAACTGTTTTCTCATTCAGCCAGAATGACATTCTAAATGCGGCGCCATATAACAACTCGTTTAATAAGAAAGGCCTGGTGCGCTATTGACGCGGCGGGGCAAATGTGGGCGGACCGGTTTACCTGCCAAAGCTCTACAACGGCAAAAATAGAACTTTCTTCTTCTTCGGATTCGAACCGCTACGCACGTACTCGCAATCCAGCGCCTTCGCGCGCGTCCCTACAGCACTGGAACGGCAGGGCGACTTCTCGCAATCCATCTACGACATCACCGCCAGGCAGCCGGTTTTTATTTTCCAGCAGTTTGAAACAAACGTCTCCGGCACCGGATGGACCAACACCCGCATCGTACCCGCCCCAACATCTGGGAACTGCCGATCGGAAAAGGAAAAACTTTCCTGAACCGTATCCCCGGCTGGGCCAATTACATCGTCGGCAACTGGAAATGGAGCGGCGTCGGCTCGCTGACGAGCGGATTCCCCTTCCAGCTTTACCTCGGCAACAATGCTGGATATCCGGACGACGTCAGCAGGATTCGCGTAAACACCAAGAGCGGCGTTACGAACTACATCTTGCCCGGATGGAAGGAAAACTGTAACAATCCCGTTACCCAGCGTTGCCCGTACGTCGATGCCTTGAACTCCTTCTCGCCGCCTTCGTTTATGACCATAGGGAGCGCGGCACGCGTCGTCGATTACATCCGCATGCCGCACGTGAGGACTTTCGACACTTCTTTCCTAAAGGAATTCCCGATTCACGAGCAGATCAAACTCGCCTTCCGCGCTGAACTTTATGGCGCGCTGAACCATGTTTACTTCCAATCGAACGCCAACAACTTCACGGTGTTCCAGAACCTGGATTACTCCAAGGGCGGTGTTCCGAGCGTAACCCAGGCCAACGTGGCACCCGCCTTCGGGGACGTCGGATCGAACATTGGCGGCCTCCGCAGAATCCAGTTGGGCTTGAAGCTGTACTTCTGATATGGAGCGACCTGTCAAGCCCTACGAGGTCTGACAGTGTGTTTTTCGAATCCGGCCGACTTTCCTCCGCAAGGAGGGAAGTCGGCCCTTTCTTTTTGAGCTTTGCCCAAGCAGACCGTGAAGTGTTCCCGCCGGAGCCGCCCGTCGCACAATACCGTAGTCGGAACGGCGCGGAGCGGGCAAGGGCGCGTCTGGCGCGGCGAAGTGGACCCTTGCCCGCGAGCACCGTTCTGGCACCCCTGCGCATCTTTGACGGGCGGCGTAGCGGGAACACGTTCCTGCTGGTGAGCCCTGAGCATTTCTGGACAGCAGGGCCGATGACAGTCCAGGGAACTGGCGCGACGATTGATCACTCTGATATTCGCGGGTCGGAACCGCATGGCCATGATCCGTCGGGAGCTGCCTCGGACTAAGCGCGCGGGTTGGGGCCCGAGCCCGTTCCGCATAGAAGATGGGGAGGGTTCTCCTTCTCGTGTACCCCACGCTGTCATCGGCGCTGCTGTCCAGCAAAACATCGAATGCTCTTCCTTAGGCTGCTTTCGCTAACTTCTGTTGTTTCTCGGCTTCCACGGCAATGGCCCAAATGAAGCCGAGCAGTTCACGTCCGAGCGCAGTCACAATCTGATTCTTGTTCTTGCCGCGGTTGGAAAAACTCTTGTAGCGCTTATGCAAGCGATGCTGCGCCTTCCAGGCGATCTGCTTGACTTCATCGCTGAGCGCGAGGGATTTCTGTCTTCTGAGTAGAAACCCGGACACATTCGGTCGATGCTGGTAGGCCCACGCCGCTTCGACCAGCACCCTCCTGAGATGGGCATTGCCAGTTTTTGTAATCGAACCCCCTTGAATGCGATTGCCGCTGGAGTGCTCAGATGCCACCAGGCCGCTATAGCCCATCAGTTGCCGTGGGCTTTCGAAACGCGAGAGTGAACCAAGTTCGGAGACGATCGTGGCTGCCGTCGTCTGGGCCACTCCGCGCAGTGCCTGTAAAGCTTCGACGACCACACGGATTTCGGCAGGCGCCTGCTGGACCGCCTCATCAATGGCTTTGTCGAGTCTGAGAATACGCGCAGCCACATGATCCACTTCCTCCAGGTAGTCGGCAAGCGTAACCTCGAGTGCGGGTTGGTCGAAGTGAACGCGAGTCCTGATCCAGTCCAGATACTGTTTGGTCCAGGCCTTCAGCCCTTCCGGGCGGCGTCCGTGGCGCAGAAGAAACTTGCCCAGCCGGTGTCGTGCCTTGAGCTGATCCTTCTTCGCAGCCTCGCGAGCGCGTACCAAGTCTCGTAGCGCCTCATGAGCGTCGTCCGGAACCCAAACGGCTGTAAGTTCTCCAGCGCGGTAACAGCGAGCCAGTTTCTCCGCATCGCGGCGGTCTGTCTTTACTCGATCGCCGGCTTTGCTCGGCACCAGACTCGGGGCGATCACTTCACAGCAGACACCGAGTTGCGTGAGCTGCCAGTAGAGAACGTACCCGCTAGGCCCTGCTTCATAGCACGCCTTGAGCTGCCCGGCCGGGCCCAGCTTCGCAATCAGTTTGCGAATCGATTCCAGCCGATTCGGAATGACCCCGTGCGAACGAACTTCTCCGCCCGGTTCGGCCACCGCCACTGCGATCGTGTCGGCGTGGACATCCAAGCCAAGAAAGCGTATTTTGGACATTGCGACCAACTCCTTTCGTATGCGGCTCTGCGCCGCGGGTTCCTATTCGCAGCGTAACCCGCGCTACTGCGAATCGGTAGTTGGTCGCTCCATAGTGACTAACAAAACTGGCAACCCGCCCTAAGCCGCCGAGCCTTTTGTTGGCTCGGCGGCTTTATCCCTCACAGCATCCAAACGACACTACTGAAAACTTTCAGCTGAAAACTACAAAAAGTACTAGTGTTTGTTGACCGCACCACCTATGTTAGATACAATTCTGGACCTAAGGGCCCGCAACTCAATTACTTAGTGCCGCAAGTTTCGCTACGGCGAGAGATAGGAACAACGACCATAATGACTATGAAAAGTGCTGTACTTTTGCTCACGCTTTCATTGGCAATCGCAACCCAGATGAGTGCCGATACGTTAGCCTTCTATCCTGGAGATGCGTTTGGCGCACCGGAATATTCGACTGATGACTTCCAGAGCACATCGAATCCCGACCTGGGCCAGCCGACTTTTTTCTACGATTATTCGAACGCCTGGGTTGCCCCGATGGTTCCTGTTAATACCCCCGAGCCAGGCTCAATCGAGTTGCTCGTGATGTTATCAGGGTTGCTGGGAATGGTCGTCCTCCGGAAAAGAGTGGCCGTCTAGAGCGAAAGCCGCAGCGCCAGAATATGACGCGATCAGGGAAGACCGGTATGGATATACCTAAAACGGTCTTCCTCCACTATGCGTTCTGAGTTAGAGCAACGAGTACTGCAAGCTTGATTTGCTCGTAACTGCTCCCGATTGGTCCGCATCCACCCGAGCCCGGGTTCACCCCCTTGCTTTTTCCAATTCGGAAGCACAGCATCGGCATATGACACCCGGCGCACAGAAACAGAAACCCACCGCAGGGGCGCTACGCGCTGCCAGCCACATCGAACCTAATCCATCCCGACGCGAGTCAACTGCCGAACTCATTGACCAGGAGACTGGCGTTTACGCTCTGGCCGAAATATTAGAGAACATCATCGCCGAGGCCGGCGATCTCATCGAAACCCGTAGTCCGGAACTCGTCGCTGAAGCCCGTGATGCCTTAAGGCGCTATAGCGATGCGGCCCCTAGACAGGCCGAGTAAAGGCAGAATCCTAAGTCGCCGAGCCTCCTGTGGGCTCGGCGGCTTTCGTTCATTCCACGTTAGAAGATCACTTTGGCTGCGAACCAGGTCTGGCGTTCGCCACCGGTTCCCGAGCCTCGGCCCGCGGCATTCAACGTGGACGTAATCACGCCGAAAGTCGAGGCGTTGGTGACATCCACTCCGGGATTATTCAGATGCGGCGTATTGGTTACTCCAAACATCTCCGCCCGGATCTGTAGCGTCACACGCTCGGTGAACTTGAAGTTGCGGAAGATGCTGCCATCCAGGTTGAACAAGCCAGGCCCTCGGACACTGTTGCGGTCGGCGGTGCCGAATCGAATCTCACTCCCCGGAACGGCGCGGAATGACGATGGGTCAAAGTAGTGACAGTTCAGATCACTGGCCGGGCAGTTCGGGTCACCGGTGCGGGGACGGACGCCACCGATGATTGTCAGCGGGCCAATCTGATCCGCGGTTTGGAAGTTTCCGGGCGCGTTCACCTGGGCGCCTCCACCTGCGACCGTGAACGGCGTGCCGCTCAGCCTGCTGAGCACCCAGTTCACTTGCCACCCACCGAGGATTGCACTCACAATCCCCGTCTTGGCCCATCTCTGTTCCCTCCCGAACGGCAATTCGTAAACGCCGTAGAACGAGAGGTTGTCCGGGGTACCTTGCGCCAGAAAGTTGTCCCCGTTGGTGCCTGGGATTTTGAGCGTGTTGAGTCCGTAGTTGCCCAGTTCGAGATCCGCATCAAAGGTGGCGCCGAGCCGTTGCCGTGTGAATCCGGCGTTGCCGTCAACGATGATAGTGGGCGATACCGTGTAAGTCACGCCTGCTCCGACGTTCTGGATTCTGGAGGGGGCCGTACCCACCTGCCCTCCGCCAGCTGCGCCGCCAACCGCCTGGCCCAGGAAGGGCGGATCGAAGTAGGTGGTTGGCGAAATGCTGTACCGGCCGAAGATCATGAAGCGTTCATTAGGCAGGTAGTTGACCTTTGTATCGACCGTGTTGCGATCAAGTTTGGCGGAGCCTGCTGAGAGGTAATTGTTATTTGCCGTTACACCCAGATTGTTCAAAAAGCTGGCCGTATTGATGCGGCCCAGGATGGTCTTGGCCGCCGGGTCGATCCGGTTGGCGGGAATAATGTTGCCCGGAAAAGCCCTTCGACCTGAGCCATTTGCGGCACCGGTACTTGGATCGAAAACGCAGCCCGCCACCGGGGTGACGTCGCAATTAGTTCCTGCCGGAATGGCGGCGGAGAGGTTGGCATTGCCGGCGGAATCGAAAACGCCCGCGGGATTAATCACCGTCCCCGATCTGGTGGCAAACTGGCGCCGCTTGGTTGCCTCCCAGTCCGCGAAGAAGAAGAGTTTGTCTTTACGGATCGGACCGCCGATGCTTCCGCCATATTGGTTCAGAATGGACTTGGAATTCCGAAACCCCGCCGGCCTGAACCGTTCTACTGCTTTCAGCGCATTGTTAGTGTGGAACTCGAACAGGCTTCCGTGAAAACTGTTGGTGCCGGATTTGGTCACCACGTTCACCGCCGCACCAACTGCCCCTCCTTGTTCGGCGTCGAACGAATTCGTGACGATATTGACAGTCTCAATGGATTCCGCCGGAGGTACATAGGCAGTGTTCGATGGCAACTACATGTAAGTATTGGAGGCTCCGTCAATCCTCGTAAGATTGTTTTGCCGGGAAGTCCCGTTCACGAATCCCGACATGCTCCGCTGTGGGTTCCCGCCGTCGGAACTGTTTCCCTCCGTGATCAGGCTGAAGCCCGGAACGAGCTTATACAGCGACTGGAAGTTCCGGCCAGCCGAAGAGGTGATTGGAAGATTTGCGATTTCGTTGGAGCCTATGCGTGAATTGACGTCGGCGCCTTCCGCTTGTAGCGCCGCGGCGCTCGTCGATACCTCGACGGTCTCGGTGGCCGTAGCGATTTGCAGGCCCAGATCGACACGCCGAACCTGGTTGGCGTCGATCCCGATGTTGTCCGCGACCAGGGTCTTGAACCCCGGAGCCGTTAGCGTAATCTTGTAGGTCCCCGATTGGAGGTTGTTGAACGTATAAACGCCGGCCGCGTCGGTCTTGGTTTCGCGAGTGACGCCCGTCCCGACGTTAGTTGCCTGGACGTTCGCCGCGGGCACACCGGCACTACCGGGATCGGTCACGTTCCCAGTGAGCGATCCATAAAGAATTTGAGCGTAAGAAACGCTCGAAAGCGTTGCCAGGCACAGCAGGAGCGCTGCGCAACGCTGTATCGGAAACAAGCAAGTTCGTGGACTCATAACTCACCTCGCCTCCCTCACTCTTGTCCAAAACAGTTTTGACGACCATTTTAGAAAAAAGAAAGCTCCCCTATAATTGAACGTTGAGCGAAGCATTCCTTGGCCGGACTCTCGCCGCACGTCACCCACAAGGAGGGCAAGACAATCGTACAAGTTGCCAGCCTGTTTAATCAACTGCTCCAGCATTTCCCCCGGACCGAGTTCGCCGCACTGGTGAAGAAGCATGGCGCCGAACACGCCGCCAAGGGCTTCACCTGCTGGACGCAGTTCGTCTCGATGCTGTTTTGCCAACTTGGGCGCGCCGATTCGCTGCGCGAGATCTGCAACGGCCTGGGCTGTCGTCTGGGCCGTCTGGTCCATCTCGGGATCGCCAAGGCGCCCAGCCGATCCACGCTCTCCTACGCCAACGAACACCGTCCCGCCGCTCTGTTCGAGGACCTGTTCTGGACCGTGCTGGCACGCTTCCGCGAGCAGCAGGCGCTTGGCGGCCGCAAACACAAGTTCCGTTTCAAGAACAAGCTGCTGTCGCTGGATTCGACCACGATCACGCTGTGCCTGACGCTGTTTCCTTGGGCGAAGTTCCGCCGCGCCAAGGGCGGGGTCAAAGCTCACGTGTTGCTCGATCATGACGATTACATGCCCGCCTACATCCTTCTCACCGAAGCCAAGCGGAGCGACGTCAAACTGGCCGACTCCTTTGCTCTGAATCCCGGCTCGATCGTGGCCATGGATCGCGGCTACAACGACTACGCCTTGTTCGGTCGCTGGACATGGCCGGGGTCTTCTTCGTGACGCGTCTGAAAGACAACGCCGTCTTTGAGATCGACGAGGAATGCGAGTCCCCGCGAACCGCAACATCCTGGCCGATCAGACTCATCCGGCTTACCGGCATCAAGGCCCAGGCCGATTGCCCGGTCCTGCTGCGGCGCGTGGTGGTCTGGGACGCGGAGAACGAACGCGAGATCGTACTGCTCACCAATCACCTGGACTTCGGCTGCCACTACCGTCGCCGCCATTTACAAAGAGCGCTGGCAGATCGAACTGTTCTTCAAGGCTCTGAAGCAGAACCTGACAGTGAAGACCTTCGTCGGCACCAGCGAGAACGCGCTCCGGATCCAGATTTGGACAGCCCTGATCGCCCTGCTGCTGCTGAAATGGCTGCATCACCTCTCTAAGGCCAACTGGTCTTTGTCCAACCTGGCGTCGCATGCTGCGGCTCAATCTGTTCACCTACCGCGAGTTGACCAAGTGGCTTCACAACCCTACGGAAACGCCGCCCTTGGTACCCGCCCCGGAGCAACTTACTCTGGCGCTCCAGTGACTTGGACAGGCCCGAATAGCTCAGATGGGAGACCTTGAAGCAATGGAAGATTCCGACTAGTTGTGAACCTAAGCTTATCTACAGGTAAGTGAATTTAGAAGTCAAGGGGGGATGAGTTACTGCGTTATTTGTTTGGCGCTGGAGCGAATTGGCTGTACTATTGACAAGCACTGGGCAAAGGGGATCGATTCAATGTTCCAACTCAAGTTAGTACTGTTACCGCTCGGGATGTCTCTGTTCGCCGGGATGCTTGCGGCTCAGGTTCCAGTCAAGGTCGACTTCGGCAAGGATGTTCTGCCGATCTTCCGGCAAAACTGTGTTGGCTGTCACGGGCCGGCGCAGCAGATGAACGGGCTGCGGCTTGACCGGAAGAGCTCGGTGATGAAGGCTTTTAAGCGGCGCGTCGTACCTGGGAGCAGCGCCAACAGCTTCGTATATCACAGGATCAGCGGAACCGAGTACGGACCGCAGATGCCCCCCACCGGCGCGCTGCGTCCGGAACAGATCGCGATCGTCCGGACCTGGATCGACCAGGGCGCCGAGTGGCCTGCCTCGCTCGCCAATGAGACGGAGTTGCCGACAGTGAATCCGAAAGCGCTCGCGATGGTGGAAGCGCTGCGCAACGACGATTTGAAATCCTTCCTGAAGGCTGCCGACGCGGATCCCAAGCTGCTCAACTCGCGTGGGCCGTCCGGCTCCACTCCGTTTATGTACGCGGTGCTCTACTCGAACACGGCGACAATGGCGCGGCTTCTGAAGCATGGAGCCGACCCCAATAAGCGCAACGACGCGAACGCAACGGCGCTGATGTGGGCCGCGAAAGACCTTGAAAAAGCTCGCCTGTTGCTGAAGCACGGCGCGGACGTCAATGCGCGGTCCGACGATATGCGCACGCCGTTGATGATTGCCGCGCGGCGTCCAGGCGGCGCGCCGATCGTCAAACTGCTGCTCGATCACAAGGCCAATCCCAACCCGAATGCCCGTCCGGAAACCGAATCTTCACCGCTGATCGAGGCCGTCACGGCCGGCTGAGACCGCCATCGTCGAGATGCTGCTTCAGAGCGGCGCCGATGCGAAGGCGTCCGGACAGGCGGTACTCACCAATGCTGTGATAACGAAATGCCTGAATTGCGTTGAGTTGCTGGCGGCGAAGATCACCGACAAGGCCGCCTACACCGGTGCCCTGCAGGAGACCGCCGTATACGGAGATATCAAAGCGGTTCGCCTGATGCTGGATCGCGGCGCTGACGTGAATGCCTTCGACCCGCTCGGCCGGACCCCGCTGATGTACGCCGCCATCTCCGACGTTCTTCCGTTGGACGTCGTGAAACTGCTGATCGAGCGCGGGGCGGATGTCAATGCCAGAAACAAGCACACGAAATCGGGTGATGCCGGCCTGACGGTCCTTGATATCGCAAAGCTCAACGGCGATACGCCTGTCACACAGTATCTGGTGAAATCCGGCGCCAAGGCCAGTGCGGCGACTCCGGTGGCTCTGAAACCGCGGCGCGACAACATGATCCGGAATGCGGTTCAGGACAGCATTCCCTTGCTGCAGCGCTCGGATGCCGCTTTTTCTAACGGTTCCGGCTGCATTTCCTGCCACAACAACAGCCTGTCGGCGATGACCATGGGAATTGCCCGCAAGCGCGGATTCCGCATCGACGAGCAGACGGCCTCGGCGCAAGTGCGTGCCAATGTACTGGCGCTCGAAAAGCTTCGAGACCGCCTTTATCAGGGATTCATGTTCCCGGTAGGGGATAACTTCAGTGAGAACATCCTGGCCTACATGCTCCTGGGTCTCCACGCAGAGAATTACAAGGCCGACCTGAATACCGACGCGGCCGCCATTCAGATTCTAATGCGTCAGAGGCCGGACGGACAGTGGTACCAGCCCAATGCCGATACCCGTCCGCCGCTGTGCCTGAACTATATTGGGCAGACTGCGCTGGCCATGCGGAGCCTTCAGCTCTACGCGCCCAAAACTAATAGGCCTGCCTATGACAAAGCGATACAACTCGCCGCGTCCTGGATGGCAACGGCACAATCGCTCAATAACGACGATCTGGGCTGGCGTGTAGCCGGGCTTGCCTGGGCCGGAACAAATAAGGCCGCGACGCAGAAAGCCATAAAGGAATTGTTGGCCGCTCAGCGACCCGATGGAGGCTGGTCCGACCTGCCGTCCATGGAGAGCTCGGCCTACGCCACCGGCAAGAGTCTGGTTGCGCTCCAGATCGGTGGGTTGCCTGTGACCGATCCGGCTTATCAGCGCGGCGTTCGTTTGCTGCTGAGCACGCAGCAGGAGGACGGCTCGTGGTACGTGAAGACCCGCGCCCTCGGCTTCCAGCCCTTTTTCGATGCCAGCTTCCCGCACGGTCACGATCAGTGGATGTCAGCCGCGGGCACCAACTGGGCGGCGATGGCACTGGCACTGACGCTGCCGGAGAGTAGGACTGTCGCGGAGGGTCGGGTACCGTAGAAACTGTTACCACGCCACAGTTGTCACTGCCGGGTGAACTCGCCCCATAGCTGATCGAGTGATGCTCCTGTGTATTGCCGGAGTAGTTGTGGCGAGCACTGAAGCTTGCTCATCGCCACGTTCAGCTTGCGAACTATGTCCCTGTCTTTCGTCTGCTCGAGCCACAGCAGAAATGACGCCCCGACGGTATAGCTTTGCTGGTAACCCCGCTTGAGCATAGGGATCTTTGCGTGCTCCAGCCCGTGCAGATAAGAGGCGGACTCGTCATAACCGATGAGCCGCCCCGTTTTGTCGAGCCGTAACCGCGGTTCGAGTTTCCTGCCGAAGACCGCGTATGCGAGTAGTCGCAGATCGATTCTGTCAACCACTGCATGCCTCGGTTTGGTCTTGAGAAATGTATCCGGGCAAGACATGGCAGGACATGGATTCCGTCGCAACGGTCAATGTGCAGTGCGTGGTTGTCCTCGTTTACATGCGTCAGTTCGTGGATGATTACGTGTTCGAAGTCGGCCGGATGCTTGGCTAGCCAGGCGGTGTGAAGGCGAATCACCCCCTTGACGGAACTGGCCACGACATCGCCTGAGCGACCCAGCAACTTGACGTGCTTCGGCTCGCTTGGTTCGACGATGATCGTGATCTTCCGGTGAATGAACTCGTGATCCGGGCCGAAGAGAATCGCATCGATCTTGGGATACCACTCTTCAGCTAGCGCTTTGGCACGCTCGCCGTAGTGGGCCATTTGCGGCGCACCGGAATAGTCTAGGACGACTTCGAATGACTTATCGGCGTCGTTCGACACCGCGAGCGTCGCAGATAAAACTGCGAGAGCTCCAAGCCTGAACGGGAGCATGAATTCTGCCGTGATTGTAATGCATCTGCCGGGCAACCTGGGGCGCGCGGAGCGCATGCTTTCGCGCGCCTTGCTGAGCGTGTGCTCACCACCCATCTAGCGCACGATCTGAATCTTCGAGAGGATCCGCGCCTGCAAGTCCTGGAGGTCCCTGGCGGTAACAGCCACGTTTGTGGAAACTTCGCTGTCACGAACCGGCTCTGAGACGCTGGCCTTACCTCCCGTACCCTTGACGCCCGTATTGATCGGCCCTCCACCCGTGCCCTGATCGTCTCCGGTCGGCTGGCTGGCTGAGCCCTTCATCGCCTTCAGGGCATTCAGCATGTCCTGGGTCACGATCGTGGGCCCACTTGAGTTGCCCATATCGTCGGGCAGCGGCGTGCCGTCGGGTTTGTTCAGGTAATCACCCGCCTGCTGATGCATGGAACCGTTCTCACGAGCATTGAACAGAGCGCTCCAGCCGTTGAATTCGTCTCCCTTGTCTGCCGGGCTGCCCGTGTTAGCGGTAAGCACGCCGAAGAAAAACCCGCCGATATCGCCGAGCATGGCACCCATCGCGGCAAGGGCGCCATCTACCTCTGAGAAGTTGTCACTTTCCTTATCAGTCTCCGATGTCGAGGGGTCTTCGCTTACCATCGCGTTCCGGCTGGTCACCAGTTGGCTTGTCACGTCGCCAATCGGATTGCGGCTGTGCGTGCTTGCTTGATCCCTGAGCCCGCCGAGCAAGCTGGTAGCAGCGCCGGTTTGCACCTGCCCGAAGTTGTTCTCCTGAAAACGCACCCCAGCATCCTTCACCTGCGACACCAAACCGTCGTCCAGCTTCTCACGCAGGTTCGACAGGTTCCCGGTCTGGAGGGCCGAACCAGTCTGGGAACCGATCACCCGGCTCAAAACCTCAGGTGTAATCTTCGCCTCAGCCGAGGACCGTACCGTTTTCTGCTGCGCCGCTGTTGTTGTTGCCGCACTCTGCTGCTGGAAGAACGCGGAATTCCTGGCCGCTTCCTGCAGCAGTTGAGAATTGGAATTGTTGATGATCTGCATTTTGTTTCCTTTTTTTCTTCAACCTACACCCTGGTTATCGGACCGGCCCGAAAGAAGTCCGTCCACGAATTGTGAAGATCCTGTAAAACGCACAGGCGGTGCGGCGCGCAGACAAAAATGGGAACTTGGGAGCCAGGAAGCGCTCGACCGCAGGGAGCACCACGCGGCTTTTACGCGCGGCGCCCGCAAGCTGCGTCACTTTCCGGTAGTGCCGTTCACGGGCTCAACTTCCGTATAGCCGACGATCCACCCGGAGGCCAAGTAAACGCTAGGCGTCAGCTAGGATCTATCCCCGATGCGCCCAGCAAACAGCAGCAACGGGCGTTTCCCGTCAACTTGACGCCGAACAGCCCAACTTCCGGACATCTCGTCATTCGCTCAAAAGCTCGGTGACGCACTTCTACGGCTTGGCGACTACACAGCCAAGTGCCGCCGGTCAAACACACCGCCAGATCAGACGCGGGTCATTCGGAAGGTCTTTCAAGGTCAAGAGCAAAAGCCAAGGCGTCCTTGAGCCGCTCCATGATCCCGCTGAAAGCCTGCCAATCCTGCGTTCAAGGCGCGCGGTTGGCAGAGACCCTAATCCTTGAACATTGACCACTGATTCACGATCAAGGAACGGAAGCCGCGGCAGCGGCACTTCATACGGACTGTCTCTCCGCTGCGTGGTGAGAGGCACATACAAGACCAGAGATCGCGGCGGGTCGGGGTCTTGGCGGGAGACGATCACAACGGGACGCGTCTTGGCGCGAGCCCCAAATCCGCCAGCCAGATCTCACCGGGTTGGGGGTTCATCAAGCAGGTCGAGGATCTCCTGTTCGGCGGCGCGCGAGCGCGCGATATCAAGGATGTCGTGATCGGCGAGCTCTATAACCTCAGCGATGCGCTCCTGGCCTCTGCCGCCGTTTCCGGCTTCCACTCGCGCAATCGAGCATCCAGATTCTCCGCTAAGGCGTCGAGGTCCTCGACTCATGAAGCGTGGCAAACAGAGCCGAATCAGAAACTCTTCTCCGAAGCATAGCCTGAGCCTGCCCGACCTTGACCAGGCAAGATCGGCAGTCCTCAACAGCCTGCCCTCAAAGGAATCCCAGCGAGGGTACCAGCACGCGATCGACGAATTCATCACCTGGTACTGCTCCGAACCCAGACTGTCGTTCAACAAGGCCGTTGTCACTCGCTATCGAATCCACTTGGAATCGCGCCAACTTGCGCCGGGCACGATTAATGGCCGACTCGCGGCCGTGAGGCGGCTTGCATACTACGAGGCCGCTGATTCCGGCCTGCTCAGCCCGGATCTCGCCGCTGGCATCAGACGAGTCAAAGGGCCGAAAAACCTCGGTGTTCGTCTGGGCAACTGGCTCACCGCCGACCAAGCAAGAGCGCTCTGGCAGGTACCCGACCCAAACACACTTAAGGGCAAACGCGATCGAGCACTGCTCGGAGTCCTATTGGGCTGCGGGTTGCGCCGGAGAGAGGCGGCAGAACTGGAGGTCGCGTCATCGATTCCTGGCTCGCATCCGGTGGCATCAGCGAAGGCCGCGTGTTTCGGTGCGTTTGCCGCGCAGGCAAGACTTGGGGAACTGGCGTAACGGAGCGGGTCGTGTTGCATGTCGTAAAGGACTGCGCCAAGAAGGCGGGCATTGAGAAACTGGCCCCGCATGATCTCCGACGGACTTGCGCCCGCCTGTGCCGCGATGCCGGAGGGGAACTGGATCAGATCCAATTCTTGCTCGGCCACGTCTCCGTCCAGACTACCGAGAAATACCTCGGCTGTAAGCAGCGCATTCGCAACGCGGTCAACGACGGGATCGGCATCGAACCGAATTGATAAGAAATCGATGATCCAACTCAGGCTCGACACCAGCCCTCGCCGAACTTCGCGATGCCGGCATACGTCCTTGTGGTTTCCGATCAGCTGGTTGTTCTTGTGAGTATCGGAAGCATCTTGCCGTGCCGCCAGCCGCCCTTGTGTGCTAAATTCTTGGCACATGCGAAGGTCGCGAAGTTTCCGGCAAGCGAGGGATGTAGTGAGACGTTCTTTCCGTTGTTTAGTTCTGGCGCTGTGCATCGTTGCCGCACGCGCAGAGGCCGCTCCTCAGGCTACCGCGGCGCCCACTCGGTTCCCGTCGGATGCGGAAATCGAGAAACTCCTCGCGGATCGTGTGGGCGGAACGAGCCAGGGCATAGGCGTAGTCGTCGGAATGATCAACGACAAGGGACGGAGAATTGTCGCTTACGGTAATTTTTCCAAAGACGACAAGCGACCGCTCGACGGCGACACGATTTTCGAAATCGGATCAATAACCAAGGTCTTTACATCACTCCTCCTGATGGACATGGCTCAGAAGGGCGAAGTTTCTGTTGCTGATTCGATAGCGCAGTATCTCCCGAAGGGCGTCAAGGCGCCCGAACGAAACGGCCGCATGATAACACTGGAGGATCTCGCCGCACACCGTTCAGGCCTGCCGTGGGAACCCCCGAACTTAGTCGATCCGTTTGGTGGATACACGGTCCAGCAGCTTTATGAATTTCTCGGCAGCTACCGTCTTCCGCGGGATATCGGATCGGAGTTCGCGTACTCAAATCTCGGTGCAGGATTGCTCGGGCATTTATTGAGCCTACGAGCGGGCCAGAACTTCGCAGAGCTGTTAAGAGCCCGCCTGCTCGGTCCGCTCGGGATGCACGACACCAGCATTACCCTATCACCCGAAATGAAGTCGCGCCTCGCTGTGGGCCACGATGCCAATTTGAAGCCGGTGGCGAAAATGGACTTCTCCATCAGAATGCCCTTGGCGCCGGGCGGGGGATTGTCATCAAGTGCGAACGATCTTCTGATCTTTCTTGCTGCGAATCTCGGGTACACCAAGACGTCTCTCGCAGTGGCAATGTCGGCGCAAATCTCCATCCGGAGACCCACAGCGCCTTCAATGCCTGATGGGGAGATTGCCTACGGCTGGCTCATCCAGACGAAGAATGGAAGATCCATCGTCTGGCATAGCGGCGCTACACCGGGATTCAGAAGCTACATCGGTTTTGATCCGATTGGGCGTATGGGAGTTGTCGTACTGTCAAACCGCTTCGGATCGTCCTTCCCGGACGATCTCGGTCAACACCTGCTGAACGAAACCTATCCACTTCCCTGAGCAGCATGATCGTCACCGGCGCGGCTCCACTTTGCAAGGACATTGTGTGAGAGCGGAAAAACTCCGGAGGGATTCCTCTTTCCCTCTGCCCTGGCGGCGAGCATTTACGAAGGGTTCATGAGCCACTTGGCCGTGTCACGCGCTAACCGCCGAAGTGCCTCTGCCCGGTTCCGATCGAATCGTCAACAATCCGGAAGTTGACAGGATTAGGAACGACAAGTCGGCTAGCGTAGAACCTTCTCGGTCGCCAAATGGACGCATAAAGCGCGATCATTCCGTGTGGTTCCATCTACGCTGTCACTCCACGGTTTGGCGACAAAGCGTCAAACTGAATCGCCGGACTCTGAATTTTCATCCACATTCCGCATCGGCTTCAAGTTCCGGTTTGCTACGAAGCGGCGGAGCCGACGTGAACGTCTGGGGCCATAAGCTCGCTTGGACCGCGCCTGCGACAAGGGTTCTCCTGCGTGCGCCTGCTCGACATAACACCTGCCGACCGTTACAGGAGAGCTCCGTCCGGGCCGCACTCATTGTGCTTCTCGAACGGAAAGACTCTACGTCGCCACCG
The DNA here is from genome assembly GCA_963793625.1 of Bryobacteraceae bacterium. GTDB lineage: Bacteria > Acidobacteriota > Terriglobia > Bryobacterales > Bryobacteraceae. The sequence goes on from CAWCAT010000007.1 coordinate 88,195, forward strand.
CGTTTCGATTCGAACCGGGCACTAAATAGCACACCGCGGCGTCCAATGTTCAACTATGTTCCTCGTTAGACTGGTCGTTGCCGGCACCGCAGTCGCTTTCTGCGCCGGCCAATTGAACCCGGCGTGGATTCAGAAGCGGGATCTCCCTGAAGCTCGCATTTTCGAGATCGCCACATCCGTCGGAGACAGGATCCTGGCAGTTACCTCAGGTGAGGACGGCAAACCTGGCACAGAAGTCTTCGAATACAATGCGGTCGCCGATACCTGGACCAAGCGGGCTCACGCTAACCTGATTCGGCATTCTTTCGGAGCCGGGGTGGCAGGTGGAAAGATCTTCATTTGGGGCGGAATCGCTGGCGGAAAGTTGACAGCGACGACGGAGATGTACGATCCCGAGACCGGCACCTGGACGACGAAAGCTCCAATGCCGGTGCCGCGTATGTTTGCCAAAGGTGGCGAGGTCGCGGGAAAGCTCTACGCCGTCGGTGGCATTCAGCCGCCCGGTCGCAACCAGGTACCCTTGCTGCACGAGTATGACCCCAAAGCCGATGTATGGTCGGTAAAGGCCTCCATGCCGGAGAAGCGGGACGCTTATCGGGTTGCCGCAGTGAACGGCAGAGTGTATGTGATCGGCAATATGGGCAGCAGTGGCCGCGTTCTGGAATACACTCCGGCTACGAATAGCTGGGCGGTGCGGTCGGCCATGCCAACCCGGCGTTTCGATTTCGGGATTCACGCCTCCGGGGGCTTGATTTACACGTTTGGCGGAATGGGGAACCGGGAGCTTGAGATCTATCAACCGGCTGCCGATCGCTGGGTATCGAGAAGCCCCATGCCGCGTACCAACTGGTGCCAGGTTTTGGCTGAAGCGAATGGCAGGATCTATATGATCGGCGGCGGCTTTCCGGCGTCTGAAGTCATCCGGACAGTGTATGAGTATAATCCCGCCCTGGACCGCCGAATTGGCCAGGAGTGATCAAAATGGTCCTGCGCTTTTACCTGTTACTCTTTATCGTACTAGCTCGTGCGCCGGGTCAGACCGGTATCGCGGTTCCGGCCTTAATGCCCTTCGAGCGGTTGGTGACCGGCCTCATGTCCAAGTATGGAATTCCTGGCGGTTCCATCGCGGTTACCAGGGATGGGCGTCTGGTGTTCGCACGTGGATTCGGCTACGCCGATCGGGACAAAGGCGAGTTCGCGCTGCCCGACTCGCGTTTCCGGATCGCGAGCATGTCCAAGTTCATAGCCGGAGTCACCATCACGCACCTGGCAGAGCAGGGCAAGCTCAACGTCGATCAGCCCGCCTTTGCACTCCTGCCCGATCTTCAGCCGCCCGTGGGAGCGAAGGAGGATTCGCGCCTGGCCAGCATCACGATCCGCCACCTGCTCAACCATTCCGGTGGTTGGGACAGCACGACAACATTCGATCCCTTGTTTTCGGCGCCTATGATCGCGACCGTGCTAGGCGTGTCATCACCTGCCTCTGCCGAAAACATCATTCGTTACATGCGTGGCCAGCCGCTACAGTTTGATCCGGGAACCCGGTTCGCGTACTGCAATTTCGGCTTCACTGTGCTGGCGCGCATCATCGAACGAGTGACCGGGATGAGCTACGAACAATATGTCCGCACGAACGTACTCGCACCCATGGGCATTACGGAGATGCGGATCGGCCAGACGCTTGTTGAGGGTCGTCGCGCCGGTGAAGTGAAATACTACGCCGACGGCAGCACGCTCAGCGTTCTTCCGTTCGTCCCCGGTATGGTTCCATGGCCCTACGGTGGATGGCAGCACGAAACCACGGACGCAGCGGGTGGGTGGGTCGCCAGCGCCATCGATTACGCCAAATTTGTGAATGCCATCGATGGGCGGCGCGGCAAACGTTTTCTATCTCCCGAAAGCGTCGCTGCCATGACGGCCCGGCCTTCCGTTCCGCAATGGGCCACCAGCACGTATTGGTACGGGTTCGGTGTAACGGTGCACCCTTCCAGGGGCGATGCAGATTGGGACCACTCCGGCTCGGTCGATGGCACCACAAGCCAGTTCTTCCGCACTTCCGATGGCTTTGTATTCGTAGTCTGCTTCAATTACCGGCCCTCCAGTGCCACACAGCAACATGCGCTCGGGGCCGATCTCTCCCTTGGCCTGCTGGATGCCGGCAGCCGGGTCAGCAATTGGCCTCAGAATGACCTGTTTATCGACTACCCAGATACGGAACCGGTGGTCGCAGCAAGCCAACCGGCATTGACCACGCGGGAAGGTGTTGTCAGCGCTGCCACCTTCGACCGCGGTATGGTGTCCGGATCCTGGCTAACGCTGACTGGCGCTAACCTCGCCCCCATCACACGTGCTTGGACTGCGGCCGATATTGTCGACGGGAACCTGCCGACCGTGTTGGATGGCGTCAGCGTGACAGTCGCAGGCAAGCCGGCTTACATTTCTTACATCAGCCCCACGCAGATCAATGCTCAGGCTCCCGCGGAATTAAGATCCGGCTGGGTACCGGTCGAGGTCTTTCGTCAGGGCGCGAGTGCCGGTTCGGTGCTGTCGCTTGTCGTTTCCAATGCTCCCGGCGCCTTCAAGTATGTTGTTGGAGGGAAGACATGCGCTGTCGCAACTACAATGGATGGGAAGCTCCTTGGAGAGCGTGCCGCCTCGCCAGGCGAGAACATCGTCGTTTACGCGACAGGCGTGACAGCATCGCCGCCTGGAAGGACAATCCTTGAGCCGCTAAACGTCAGCGGGGTCGAGGTGACGATCGGCGGTCGAATTGCCTCCGTCACGTCCGCTACGCTGGTTTCGCCGGGGCTCTTTCAGATCAACGTCATTGTGCCTGATGTCGAGGCTGGAAATCAGGCCCTGGTCCTCCGTATCAACGGAGCCAGTTCGCCACTGGGAGTGGTGGTCCCGATCGGTCGCTGAACTGCGCCGTGTATGCGAGCCGCGGTCCAACTCAGATGGGGGTGGGAAAAACAGCGGGACTTGACTGCGAGAGTGATCTGTCGGCGCCACGCCGCCGAATCACCCCGCCGCGAATCGCCTTTCGGTTCTCCCGAACCCGGCGTTCTGGGCCGTAGATCCTCCCTTGTCGCCTGGCGTTTACGGAGTCCCGGCACTCGCGTTGGCGCTTCCGAGCGGTTGACGCGCCACTCGGAAGTTGAGCCGCTCTCCGCGTCGCCCTCGGCTTGGTTCCACCCGAAGAGTCTCGTTGCCGTCCATTGAAGTCGCCGACGCGCTCTCAACCGTGGCCCAAAGACCCGAGTGACGGTAACGCCGTCTTACCGACCACAACGCCGTCTTTCGACGGCCGAATGTGCTACGGCTTGGGCGCGAGTGGATCCGCAACAACCCCGCGACGTTTGTTCGCATCTCCCTCGAAAAGCAGATCATCATGCTGGGCGAGGATTCTATAACTTGGCGGCTACTTTAGTTTTGTCGCGGCGCTGCGGCGCTGCGTTGTCTGGTGCGGAGCGGGGGTGTCTGTTTCCGAATCAGTTCGTGGCCCTCTGCTCGTTTGCGCGCGGACCCTCCGCTACCTAAAATCAGATCATGAGAACGGATGTCATCCCGGCGATGCTGTGTATCGCGATATGTGGTGCCGAGTGCATTAAAGTCGGTGACTTTCCAAGAGGGACGATTCACATCTCGGGCTTCGACGTGACAGGTGCTCAAATTGCCAACATTGAATAGGCGGAACTGGTGGACGCATCCATGCAGAGGATACTGCACAAGGCATCGAATGGAAAGATCGAGCACGTTCCATGGGGTCTGTACTCGGTTCAAGTGTCCGCTCCCGGTTTTCAGCTTGAGAAACGCTACGTTCGCCTTGAACAGCCGGAGTTGGATGTTCGATTCCAGCTTGCCGTGAGTGCAGGAGAATGCGTTTACATACTCCAGCCTCAGCGGCTCGGTTGCTCCAATCGGAGAACGGCGCAATCTTTGGTTGAAAGTCATTCCACTACGTGGAGCCGGCGGAACAGAGGCGCCCATCAGCCGGAATGGCAAATTTGTAATTTCCGGAGTGAACGAGGGCGAGTACATCATCGCCGTATTAGATGGGGCTTCTGTTATTCCTTCGAAAACCTCTGATTATTACCCCATGTGTTTACAGTCGATTCCGCGTTCAGCGCATTTGCACGGGCGGCCTCTTTTTCGGCTGGGCGGCGACGGCTCGGGCGGACTCTGGCGTGGCTTCAGAACGACCTGCCAGCCCAGCCTTTCCAGCCTGGCAGTGAGCTTGCGCTGCGTCCGCTCCGGGTTGAGCCGGTCGAAGTAATCGCCGCCGCGCTCTTGATACTCGGTGCCGTCGCGCAGGATGTGGAAGGCGATGATCAGGATCTGGTGCGCCGTGGCGATGATCGCTTTCTTCGTTCCGCAGCGGGAGGCCCGGCGGTAGAAGTGCGCGGTCAGGTAGCAGTTCTTCTTGTGCGAAACGGCCCAGGCCGACTGGCACAACGCCCGCCGCAGCCAGCGGTTGCCGTGGCGCGTGCGGCTGCTTTTACTCTTGCCGGCGCTCTCGAAACTGCCCGGTACCAGCCCCGCCCAACTCGCCGCGTGCGCGGCGTCCGGAAACGCGCTCATGTCGTCGCCCAACTCCGCCAGGATCGTCCAGGCCGTGATCCAGTCCACGCCCGGAATCGTGTTCAGCCGCTCCAGTTGCTTCTGATACGGTGCTGTCCGCTTCACGATCTCGGCTTCAATGCGGCAGATCTTGGCTTCGATTCGTTCCAGATCGTCCATCAGTTCCTGGAGCAGGTAGCGGTGATGCTCGTTGACCTCGCCCCGCAGCACCAGCCGCAATTCTTCCCGCTTGTTGCGCAGCGAGCGAGACCGCTTTGTCGGCCAGCCACTCCGGCCGCTGCTCGCCCGCGATCAGGGCCCGGATGATCTTGCGTCCGGTCACGCCGAGGATGTCGCTGGCCACCGAGCCGAGCTTGATGTTGGCATCCTCCAGCACCTTCGCGATCCGGTTGTGCACCCGGTTGAACTCGCCCGTCAGTTTGACCCGGTAGCGCGTCAGGTCGCGCAGTTCCTGAATCGGCCGCGGCGGCACGAAACTGGCCTTCAGCAGCCCGTGCGCCAGCAGATCGGCGATCCACTCGGCGTCGTTCTGATCCGTCTTCCGGCCGGGATGTTGTGCATGTGATAGGGATTGGCCAGCAGCAGCGGGAAGTGGCCTTCCAGCACATGCCACACCGGCTTCCAGTACACCCCGGTCGATTCCATCGCCACGTGCTCACCTTGTAGGCGTACAGCCACAGCTTCAGCCTCTGCAAGTTCCTTCCAGTACGTCCGGAACTCCTTCATCCGGACTTCCCGCTGGCCGTTGTCGCCGAAGACCAGCACGCACGCCGTGACTGATCTTTATGCACATCCAATCCGCAGCAGCGGGAGTACACTACTTGCACGGAGCCTCCTTGCCGCCGGACGAGGGACGCTGAAAAGAAAGACTGACTATCCTTCTCGGGCTCTCCACCTTGCGGCGGAGGCTCCAATCCGTTGTTCCATCAAAACGTCCCGGGCCAGATTCACCACGGGCTCAAAGGCGCCAACGGAGACCGACCTCTGATCGCCGGCGGCACCCCCAGAATGCCCCCGCTCGAGCCCGTTTTCATCCCTCGTTGTGCCGCTCCCGCAGGGCGGCATGAGGCATTCACACCCAAGCTATAACTATTACCGGACAACTGAGGATTGAAATCCGACTTCAATGAGCTACTGTTCCGCGTCACCGGCCAAGCCGGTCGTAGTGCCCGCTCACCGGAGAAGCGCCTGCGCTCAGCCTAACCCGAAATCCACTTCTACGGTAACGCCGTTTTCCTATCACGTCGTCGATGACTACCCACGCGGCGCGTAGGTGTCGCTGTGTTGTCGGCGTTACTGACGCCGTGATACGACGAAAAGCAACCGAAACTGATCGAGCGACTGCGTAGGGGTTCGGGGCGAAGAAGAGCTCTGAGTAACTACCCCCGTCTGCGGCGCTCCACCTGCGAAGGGTTGCCACGCCACAGTCACGGTGTAGTCCCCTGCTCGATCCGGCAGGCGGCCCATCCTGGAAAGCGTCAACCCCACGACGGGTACAAGCTTCCCCTGCGGATAGCTTTGCGTCCAGCCGTGACCCGTACAAATGGACGTGCGAAAGACTCAACTGCCCGTCCGCCAGAGTCGCGAACATCAACCGTCAGTCCAGCGCCACATGGCAGCTCCCCGCTCCAGATTTCGCTCGCCGCAGAAAAGTTTTCTACCGCTAGCCGCAACGGGATGTCTTCGCCAAGAAGGTATCACGCTTATCAAGAGACAGACTGACGGCGAGTCCTTTCACTGAGTCCCCCAATTGCGTTCGAGCGCGGAAGAATCAACGCGATGCAGCACGATTGGATTGGAACCAGCCATCTCGACTTCGGGGGCATGGGGAGCGCTGAGCAGAGCTAAGATTTCCACTCGCGTGTCCACACCCGAAAAGGCACCTCTCCCCTAGTCCAGATTTTCATCCGAATCGAGCGTCCTCGGTCCGGCCCATTCTCCGTAACTTGGCACTGCCCTCCGATTTCCTCAAACCAATTAGTGCCATCGAACGTTCTGGTCTTTATGAACATCGGAGGACACAACGAGCATCAAGCGGCAGGATTCCGTTCGGGTCCGAAATATCAGCATGAAGCCAAAACGAATCGCCTCCATAAAAGACGTCACCGCTTGGAGACAACCTGATAGCCACGGGTGTTCCTTGGGCGATGCCCCAATTTTCAGCGTCAGTATTCCTGAGCCGAATGTTCCAGGATAGTACGCATCGAGTGCAAACTGAGCAAACATCGCCTAACAGGCTTCCGGCCCAAATGGAGAACTCAACCCATTTAGGGTGCCACCTTCCTGGCAGGGGTTACTGCCCACGCGAACGGTATCCCAGCTCACGACCAGGTATGCCGTCTGGCCCTTCGCAATCGTGATCGGTGGCTGGCTCCGCGGTTTTCGTCGGCATCATGGTTAAGGCAATTCGTCGTCCAGATATTATGCCCGTGCCGACTATCACCGAACGCGACCCACCCGACACCCCGAGGCACACAAGCACTGGCACCAGGCGAAAGAGTACAGGACCGTTGCGATATGTTCTGAAAGGTAACGATTACCCTTTCGACTGGAGGGCTGTTTAGAAATCGATATGAAGCGTCCAAGTCAGCGGCACTGCAAAGGGGCGCGGTCTCCTGGGCGAAGGAAGTTGGTGCGCAAGCGAGACAGGCGCCCAGCAAAAGCAGGTTCACGCCAAGCCAGCGCAATTGGCATTCCTGCAATTTGAAGCACATTGGCAGTAGCTTATTAGAAACCAACTGATACCGCGTAGTTCCTCACGCCACAAAAAACGCGCTTGCGACCGTTTACGGCGCTCCACATGGACGTAAAGTCCGCTTACTGGAGAAGTGCCGCCCGTAACCCGACCAGGGAATCCACTTCTCCGGTAACGCCGTTTGAACAAAGCCGCTGGCGCGGCGGACGCTACCACCGGCGTATTCTCCGGAACTAGCCTGCTGCACGAACGAGATAAAGTGTGGGTCACAAGGAGATCTTGTGACCCATCTTCGAAAAATGATGCTGGAGGAACTCCAGCGTCGTAATTACTCCCATGAGACCATAAGAGCCTACCTCCACGCCGTTTCGGATCTGGCCCAGTACTTCCACCGCTCGCCCGAGGAACTCGGACCCGAGCATATCCGCGAGTTCCAGGCTCACCTGTTCAACGTGAGAAAACTGGCCGCCCATTCGGTCGCGCAGCGGACCGCCGCACTCCGTTTTCTTTTCGTGAAGACGCTCAAGCGCGCCTACATGCTGGAACACATCCCGTTCCCGAAAACCCCGCTTCGCCTGCCCATCGTCCTGAGCCAGGAAGAAGTCACGCGGCTGATCGACGCGGCTCCCAACCTGCTCTATAGAACGATCCTGATGACGCTCTACTCCACCGGCATGCGCCGGAGCGAACTGGTGCAATTGAAGTCCACCGACATCGACGCAGAGCGAATGATGGTGCATATCCGGGCCGGCAAGGGCAAGCGCGACCGCAACGTCCCGCTCAGCCCCAAACTGCTGGACACCCTGCGTCAGTACTGGCGCTGGATGAAGCCCACCACCTTCGTGTTCCCCGGGGTTGCGGAGGGGCGCCGCGTGGATGCTCCCGCGTCGGACAAGATCGTCTGGCACGCCTGCCGCGTGGCCGCCCAGCGCGCCGGCATCGCCAAACGCATTCATCCCCACACTCTGCGGCACAGCTATGCCACGCACCTGCTGGAAGCCGGCGCCGATCTCCCCACCATTCAAACGCTGCTCGGCCACGCCGACATCCGGGACACCACCATCTATCTGCATCTATCCCGGAACCACCTGAAAACCGTCGCCAATCCGCTCGATCAACTGCCGGTCTCATCATCGGCCAGCGTGGGCGACGGCCGGATCAAGCGAGCCAAAAGATGAACCCGCCACCGGTCGAGCTGGCTGATATCGTTCGCGCTTGCCGCGCCGGCTTCATCGAAAAGAGCCGGCGCTGGCTGCACTGGTCGCATCTCAAAGTACTGAATGCCATTGCGCGCTGCCGCACCGCCGCGCTCGGCGGCCATCGCGACCGGTGCCCCAGGTGCGGGCATCGGGCCATCTCTTACAATTCCTGCCGAAACCGGCATTGCCCCAAATGCCAGACCGCGGCCCGCGACCGCTGGGTCGCCAAGCGGCAAACCGAGGTGCTGCCTACAGGCTACTTCCACGTGGTATTCACTCTGCCGCATGAACTGTCATCGCTCGCCCTGCAAAACAAGAAGGCGATCTACCGTCTGCTGCTGCAGGCCAGCGCGGACACCTTGCTGGAGGTCGCCGCCAACCCCGAACACCTGGGGGCCACCATCGGCTTCCTCAGCATCCTGCACACCTGGGGGCAGAACCTGTTACATCATCCGCACGTGCATTGCCTCGTTCCGGGCGGGGGAATCTCACCGGACCGGACGCGATGGATTCACTCGCGACCGAACTTTCTCGTGCCGGTACCGGTGCTGAAGATCGTATTCCGTGCCAAAGTCCGCGACGGATTGAAGCGATTGTTCGGCGCAGGCAAACTCGTGTTTGCGGGACAACTCGCAGCCCTGTCCAACAGGAAAGCCTTTCTCGCGTTCCTGGAACCGGTGTGCGACAAGGAATGGGTGGTCTACGCCAAAGCGCCGTTCCGCGGCCCCGATCACTTATTGCAGTATCTCGCCCGCTATACCCATCGAGTAGCCATCTCCAATCACCGGTTGATCGCCTTCGACGGAGAGTCGGTCACCTTCCGTTGGAAGGATTACGCACACGGCAACAAGAAGCGCAAGATGACCGTCTCCGCCGAGGAGTTTCTGCGGCGCTTCCTACTGCATACTTTGCCGCGCGGCTTCGTCCGCATCCGGTTTTTCGGCTTCATGGCCGGCCCGCGGCGTTCGCACATGCTCGAACTGGCCCGCCGTCTACTCAGTGCCGAGTCAGCCTGCAGCGTGCCGGTTTCAATACCACCGCGAGCGTCCTCCCACTGCCCGGTTTGCGCAACCCCGATGATGGTCGTTGAGCGGCTCTCCGCCGTCATGGTCCGTTGCGCCGTCCGTGCCCACCCGGATGCGCTCAACGATTCCTCCTAGCCGCTGCCTCGTCCTGACGAGAGATCAACGGGCCTCGGCTCGAACAGGATTCGTGTGTTCGTCGCAAAGCTGTCGCACGCATTGCCTCATCTGCAGCCGCTACATGCGTTGTCTGCGGATCAGATCCGGCCTAAAAACTCCACAGCCCGTGGCGTGCATCACCCCGGCGCTTCCATCATTCAGCCAAACAGAAAGCGAAAATCCCGAGCTTTTGACATAGCCCGCCGCGCCCGCCGCAAACGCCAGCGGCTTCCTTCAAACGGGCTTATCGAAAGTGCCGCCGTGAGTTGTAACTGTCACACGCACATTCGCGCAGGCGGCACTTCCGATAAGTCCTAACGTCTACCGACCACAACGCCGTCTTTCGCCCACAACGCCCGTTTTCCACACCCGATTGGTTTGTGGACCGTTTACTGGATTGCCACTTGCAGTAGACTAACATCGGCTTATGTCTCATCGAGTTGCCCCAGTTCGCATCCTTGAACATACATCCGAAAGAACCCGTGCTTGCTCCCCGAAGCCCGTTTCGCCCACGACCGGATCGCCGACGATCCGCCAGCAATGGGCACATTCGGCAAGAGACCTCGCGACAACATCTCGACAGCGCTATCGGTCATGCCTACACGTACGGTTAAGCCCCGATTACTCATCAGACGCTTTCCCGCAGTGGAGTAAATTTCGCGGAGCAATGGCTCGTTCCGGGCATCGATAATATTGCATCCACGCAGGGTTTGCGGGAATCACGGTCACAGGGAGTATCCGTTTGTTTTTCAAGATCACCGTGCTGATCGTCTGCGGGCTCTACTCGACAGCCACGTTGGCCCAAACCGCCGGAACGAGCGTGCGGCCGGAGCACCGGGGAAAGACGTTCTTTCAAAATCTCTCCGCTTATCTGAACATGTCCGGCGCAAAGTCTTCGGAGTTCCGACCTTTGACCCAGCGGGAACGGAATTCTCTTTTCGGCAAATCGTTTATCAATCCGCTCTGGTACGCAAAGGGCGCGATTTCGGCGGGCCAAAACCAATGGAGCGACGTGCCCGAGCCCTGGGAGCAGGGGGCATCGGGCTACGGCAAGCGCTTCGGGGATATTATGGGGCAATACGCGATTCGCCGAACCGTGCTGTACAGCTTCGAGAGCTGGTTTCATGAAGACAACCGGTACTTCCCGTCCTCCAAAAAGGGTTTTTGGGCTCGTACCGGCTACGCCTTGTCGAGCGGCGTCATGGGTCGCCACGACAACGGAAAGAGATATCCGTCCGCTTCGATTGCGATTGGGTACGCAAGCGGCGCCTATCTCTCGCGGTTCTGGCAGCCCTCGCCGAACCGTTCCATCGGTAATGCGGCTGTAAGCTTCGGCGTCAGCATGGGTTGGAACATCGGCATGGGCGTGTTGAAGGAATACCTGCCCGACATGCTGCGGCCGCTGAGGCGAAAATCGCCGGCGCATCCGGCATCGCCGGCCAGCCAGCCAACCAAAGGCGTCGCACCGTCGGATCGCCCTTGAAACCACTACGGCATCCCTATCCAGGTGTCAACCGCGCACGCTGAGCTAGATTACACCGGCCTTCTGATTGCGCGTTCCGCAGTCCGGTATTGCCCATGCTGCGAACGACAGAACCGGCACCACAAATACGGCATAAGCGGGAATGTGTTCAGCACATAAAAAGCCTCAAGATTCTCACGGCAGCATCGCAACGCCCCGAGCGCGGCGTGTAAGCGGCGGTTGAAACAGGAGGTTAGCGGAATGTGACCCGTCGGAAGTGTATCCGGGTTTGCGGGCGAGTGACGCGCCACTCGGAAGTTGAGAAGCCATAAATGGATGATTCCGCACTCGTGGGTTGGGAACGATACCCGGCAACGTCGATGGCAAGATCTCGCAGCGCGTACGTGAAGGGCTCAAGGATTACCGGGTTCGCCCAACGAGCTACGAGCCGCGAGCCATTGGTGGACAACGCGCACTGAGTTGGCATTGCAGATTACAACGGAAGGCAAGAAGAGAAAGGTCGAGTGGCTAACCTGGGTACGTACCCCTAATGGTGTCGCGCTGTTTTTCATCCGCATGCCGGAAGACAAGCTTCAGGGAGCGTTTCGAGGAGGTCTTGCAGTCGCTCCGCATTCCGTGACACTGAATGGAAGCTACAGATGCGAGTCGGACGCTACGACGGCTACTCGTGCTCGCGGTCATCGGTTGTTTTGTTCTGGGCAACGGCATATTGCTGATATGGGATCCTCGCGTGTGGGGAAGGTTGGCGAACCGATTGTATGACGTCACCTCCGGAGGAAATTCATGGTTTCGCTACAGAGTCGAAGAGTGGAATTCTGAAATTCAACTGCTGCTATGGCGAATAGGTGGCCTGATTGTGGCACTGTGCGGCCTCTTCTTCCTGAGCGAGGTTGTCCGAAGGACGATTGCCTTGATTCACGGCGTCCTTGGGCGAACAACGATTGAAGACCACACGATAAGACCCCGTCGGGGATGCGGTTCGCTCCATGCGCCGCGATTCCGTCAGTCCGTTGACCCCACGGGCGACGCTCTTAGGCTATGCTCCTGATCTATCTGACGGCGACCTTCCATCATATGCAACCGAATATCGCTACCGGCCCCAGCGCACATGGATCACGCCGTCCGAAGCCGGGAGAGAGATGGTCGTATAATAGTGGACAGATTTAACCTTTTTCGTCGAGGTGTTTCCCATGCCTGAACCCGACAGCAGATGGAACAAGGTCGGCATAGCCGTGTCGTGCGGCCTGCTCGTGGGGGTAATGGCAGCGGCGACGCACCTGGCGACGGTGCCTCTGGAGCGGAACCTCGTAATGCACTTGCTTGTCGGTGACTTTGTTGCCGCGCTCACAGCCGTTATCGTCTGCCTGGCGATTCAACTGCGTCAGGAGGAAATACACTATCGGACGTCCATAGAGCGGGCCGCGCTTGTCGCTGAACTGAATCACCACATCCGGAATGCGATTTTTCCGATGTGCCTTGCCGTCCACAAAGTCGGCGATGCCGCGGCGATCGACACCGCGCAGGACTCCGTCGAGAGGATTAACATTGCGTTGAAAGATGCAACTGCCGACGCGCTCTCTGGCCGCGTGCAGTATCGTAGCCAAAACTCCTCCGGCAAGGCTGTGGAATAGGTTGGAGGATCTGTGTTGAAGACGCTGCTGGTCAACGACGAGGAAGCGATCCTACGTTTCTTAAGAGCCGTCCTTGAGAAGGACGGGTTCACGGTAATGACCACGAGTTCCGCACGAGACGGCATTGCGGCACTAGACCGGGAGCCCTTTGACCTTGTAATCACAGATTTGAGGATGGAATCTCCTGACTCCGGATTTGACGTGGTGGAGGCCGCAAGCCATGTCATACCACGGCCTGTAATCGTGATTCTCAGCGCTTTCCCCGTTTCAACCTCTGATTGGAAAGGCGCCGGCGCAGATGCTCTCTATCTCAAGGGCGGCGGCGACATCTTAGGATTGCCTCGACAATTAAAGAAACTTCTCAAATCGGAGCGCCGGTCGTGAGCGAAAGCGCGTCCACATTTGCTGGACCGCCATGTCACTCATTACAAAGAAGGAGATTACTCCCGTGGCGCTGGCTCTTCTGGGGCTGTGCCTTCGCATATACAAGTCTCGACCTTCGCAATTCGCCTTACTTGCCAGGCCTTTAGGTCCACGGGTGCACCTGGCCGGCATGCGCAGGCGGGTGGGTTACATAAACGGCTGTTAACGGACCCGAAGGGCCAACGCGTGTGCTAGCGAGGGGAGGGGCCGTCGGTCTCTGCAGCTTTAGCTGTCTTCGGCATTACGTTTCTTACCGTACTAAGAAGAGCCTCGACGCGAAACGGCTTAGAAATGAGCTCGAACGCAACATCTGAGAACTCGGAAGGATAGCCGGAAATCAGTATTATCGGAACTTCCGGGTAATCAGAGCGCACCGAGCACGCCAGCGTAATCCCGTCCATTTTCGGCATCTTGATGTCAGAAACGAGCAAGTCCACACCGGTTCCGAGGTCGCGGATTATTTCCAGGGCTTGCACGCCATCTTCAGCTTCGAGCGTACGAAAACCGTAGCTTTCCAGCACAGCCTTGACGTACATCCTGACGGACCATTCATCATCCACGATCAAGGCAATCTTCTTCTCCATCGCATCCGATGTTTGTTTCATAACGCCTAAATGCTAACAGACAGAGGACAACATACGTTCTGAGTTCCCTCTTCACTCGCATAGGTTTGGTAGCGGCCGCTGCAGGCTGCGGCACCTGGTCACCTCGTAGGCTTGACGTCTACGTTGTGATAGGCCTCGATCCACCATCGACCCTCGCGCCGTACGAATACTTCCATCAACTGTGTCTTCACTACGCCATCTGGTGGTACGGCGATGCCACCCGGCATCCTCTTAACGCCGCGCACTTCGTTGTCGATATCTACGATCGCAACATCCGACGTCACGAAGCGAATGCGTCGAATGAGGTGATGTTTGGTCGTGCCTTTGTAGAACGTATCGAGGATTTCGGCATGTCGCTTCGCGAAAGCGGGCGCGCCGTACATGACCATCCCAAAGAGATTTGTGAACGACGCGTCCGGCGCGAGATGCCGGGCGTAGGCCCGCCCATCGCCGGCATTCCAGGCGACAACCTGATCCGCCATGATGGCGCGGATCGGCGCTTCAGACGCAGCATCCTGAGCGAACGACACTCCCGCAGGCACAGCCAGCAGAATGATCAGTGCCATGTTGAGCGATTGCATCATGTGAGATTCCCCCGTTAGCCGGCGTCATACGATCAGCCCCTCCCCCATTGGCGCTCCACGTAGGAGCATGCTGCAACTATACAGCAGATCACGGAGACCCAGAACCGGCCGCCAGATCCTCTCTGACTTCACGCGTCGAACAAAGGACCGTGAGTCCTACATCTCGAATCCCTCGTGGATGACAGAGCCGTACCAGCTTAATGAGTATTGGTTCTTTGAGGGTTGTACAAACCTTAGACAAAAGCAGTCGATCACGGAGGACTTTGCGCGGCTCGGGTACACATCGGACTTTATTGCAGGCGCCGATGCCTTCTTGGCCGGAAACAGCGTGATCGATTTTTCTGCCGGTTTGGGAGGAGTTCAACGAAATCTTTCCGGATAGCGTAACCACTGCCCGGGAGCTTCGACTGCCAGCCCTGGACCGCGAACCACGCGAATGCTTACCGTCCGCTGAGAAGCGCGGCTGCTTGCGCCGCTTTGGACTGCCGCGCTGCCGCAAGCGCTCGCGCTGTGGATCCCGCAAGAGGGCCGCTGAGCGTCGGCGCGGTGGCCCACGTCCTCGCGCGCATAAACGCGCCCCGCTCTCACCCGCGAGAATTCACTCGCGCGTCGCCGTCTTGATGTTCTGCAGAAGCTGCGGGTAGGTGAACGGCTTGCCCATGCAGTTTAGGTACTCGCCACAGGGCAGCGTGTCAAACAGGGGACACCGCGGGCCACCATATTCAGCACAGATCACAATCACAATGGGCGGCGGGACGTCAGCGCGGATTCCGCCAATCTCTGCTGTTATGTCCGGAGCAAACGTCAACGAGACAAATACTACCGGAACCTCTTCATCCATGCGCTGCTGGTTGATCACTTGACGTGCGTCCACAAAGTTGCCGACCGCAACCGTCCTTAATCCGGCCTGCGTGAGCATGGCTGTCAGTGCTTCGCGCACATCAGGATTTTCGTCGAGAACTAAGGCAAGCCGACCGCGAATCCTCCCTTGCTGAAGCGCCATTGGTAGGCCCTCACAACGGTGACCGACTTTCCCGAAACCGATGCTGTTACGGCTTGGCGGGAACGGCGATCGACACTGTTACGGACAGTGGAATTCTATCGGCGGCGCACATCTTCACACCGTCTGCTTAATTTTCCGCTCTGTTTGTTTCATATTACTCCACGGTGGCAGGGTATCCAAGCGTGATCGTACCGAAGCGGACCCCCTATTTGTTACGCACGCGAATGCCCGGGGCCGCGCCGCAAACGGCCACGCGTGCAAGCGCGTTTTTCAGCGCTGCACGACAGACACTCGCGGACATGCTGTCGAACTCAAGGCAGTCAACTTTCTGGACGATGACAAGAAACTGACGACTGCGGTAGAGGGAGTGTGTGCGACGCTAACTTCCTTACGGCGTTGAGAAGCGTTTCCACGCGAAACGGCTTTGAAATGAACTCGCATGCAACAACTTCTACATCAGTTGTATCGGTTTCAGGAAAGTAGCCGGACATCAATATTTATTGGAAGTCCCGGGAAATCAGCGCGCACCAGCGCAATCCCGTCCATTTGTGGCATCTTGATCAGCAATATCAGCAAGTCCACACCGGTTCCGAGCTTACGCATTAGTTTAAGAGCTTGCATTCCATCTTCAGCTTCGATCGTATGAAAGCCGTCGCTTTCCAGAACGGCTCTTATGTACGTCCTGACGGACCATTCATCATCCACGATCAGAGCGATCTTCTGCACTATCGCGTCCGAATTACTTAGTACCCGCAAGACTGTCCCCGGGCCCTCGGCGACACGACAGACACTCGCGGGTATGGCAGTCAACTTGCCCTGCCGAAGGCGCTCGCGGAGTGTGGTCTGGGTCACGGAATCGGGCCAAGGGACTAGGCTGAAGTGCTTGTCGTGATGGGGTCGTTTCCGCCAAGTTTCGCTGGCCGCCATCGGGACCGCCTGAATTGGACCCTCTGGCTGGCGTGCTTGCGCGTTTATCAGCGCTGCACGGCACACACTCGCGGGCATGCGAGGCAGTTGAACTTATCTGCCGCAAGCGATCTCCAAAGAGTTTCACTAAGTGGGAGCCAAAGCCCTCGAAAGAGTAACTGGCTTCCACCCAAATAACTTGGCAGGTCCCGATTCTATTTGCCACCCAATGCGCTAAGCCATCCATTTGCGAGTCGCTGATCCACGGCTCTAATCTCAGAACTGCTCACGGCCATTGGTTTGCTCTGTAGAACATTGCCCGCGACCGAAATGGAGGTAAAAATTGGAAGACTTGAAACTCAACGTAGAGATACTGGAAGAGCGCATCGCACCTAGCGTAGCGCCCGGCCTACACGGTTACGAAGGGCAACCTGGGAACCAGGGCGGTGGTGGCGGTGGCAACGGACTGAAGGGCTACGAAGGTCAACCCGGCCACCAGGGCGGTTAAACCTCATAACAGATGTTTCGGTCCCGTCTGTCAGGCCGCTGGGTTTACTCAGCGGCCTTTCCCATTTAGAAATCGCTGAGGGGATCGATGACGATGGCGCAAAGCAAGCTTCGCCAAGACCTGGTGATCAGCCGCCAGGAATCCCACGAAGGAACTCACTTTATCATCAAGCATCCGGAAACCGGGCGGTTCTTCCGCTTGGGTGAGGCGGAATACTACATAGCCCAGCAACTCAATGGTGAGACGCCCATCGAGGCAATCCAGCATGGAGTAGCAGAGAAGTTTGGCGCTAATCTAGCCCCGGCGACATTGGCACAATTTCTGAATCACCTCAGGACCAATGGACTACTCGAACAAGAGCAAACCGATACCACCGCGAGGTCTGGTCAGCGGAAACGAATCCGCGGAAGCATTCTCTATTTGAGACTGAAAGCGTTTGACCCGGACCGTCTTTTGGCCCGCATGGTCAAACACACTAAGTTCCTTTTCACGCCGTACTTCATTGCATTCTCAGCAATCGTTTTGCTCCTGGCGGTCTATGTCGCCATCGTCGATTGGGACGAAATTTCCCGTGATCTTCGTCACCTCTACCGGTTCGACGCATTCATTGTTGCAGGGCTGACGCTATATGGCATAATCGCAGCCCACGAGTTCGCTCATGGTTTGACCTGCAGACACTTCGGCGCGGAGGTTCACGAAATGGGTTTTCTCTTGCTCTACTTCCAGCCCGCCTTCTACTGCAATGTGAGCGAGGCCTGGCTGTTGCCCAGGAAGTCTCAAAGACTCTGGGTTACTTTCGCTGGCGCCTATTTCGAACTCTTGGTCTGTGCCATTGCGCTCCTGATTTGGCGGGCGGTAGAACCCGGCACCTGGCTGAGTTCGCTGAGTCTGATCGTGATGGCCACCTCCGCAATCAAGTCGTTCTTCAACATTAATCCACTTCTGAAACTGGACGGCTACTATTTGTTGAGCGACTACCTGGAAGTTCCAAACTTGCGGTCGAGATCCTTCGGCTATCTCCGTTCCGCTTTCAATGGTATTCTGCATCGGGCCCAAGGTCCGGGACCTAATCGGCCTGGCACCCGGGAACGTCGAATCTACGTGGCTTATGGATTGCTCGCCGGCCTTTACTCCTACTGGATCCTGGGATGGGTGGCGGTGAGCGTGGGCAGCTATCTTACTACGCGTTATCAGGCCTGGGGACTTTTCGTTTTCACGGGCTTACTCATGGGAGTCTTTCAGAGTCCCATTCGAACAGCAATGCGCGGAGGTTCCAATTTGATCCTGCCATCTGGGAAAGGAGCGCGCCGGCTGGGACGCGCCGCGCGAGTGCTCGCTGTCCTTATGGCCTTGGCGGCTCTCCTGTACTTCGGTCGAATGGAACTGAAGGTGTCATCGGAGTTCAAGATCCTACCCGCAACCAAGGCCGAGGTCAGAGCGGAGGTTGAAGGCATCCTTGACCAGATCTATGTTGATGAAGGCGCTGTCGTCAACAAAGGTGATCCCATTGCGCGACTTTCAGACAGGGACCTGCGCTCCGAGCTACAGATGAGTGAAGCGGCACTCGCCGAGAAGGCCGCGAAGCTTAGGATGCTATTGGTTGGGGCCAGGCCCGAGGAAGTTGAACTCGCCAGAAAGGTGGTCGAAACGGCAAGCACCCGTTGGGAGGCCACTCTGCGTCGTCAGGAAGAAGCGCAACGAATCCTGGCTGAGGGAATCTCCAGAGCAAATGCGGCCGTGTCCAGGGCAAAGGAACGGCTTTCATATGCGGAGGGCTATCTGCAGAATGCCCGGCGCTTGTTCGAAGCGAAGCTCATTTCGAAACAGGAAGCCGACAGAGCCGGGGAAGAAGTTGCTGTGAGGGGAAAGGAACTGGAACAGGCCAACGCCGAGCGGCAGATGGTTCTCGCTGACAATCTCGCCGACGTCAAAAGACTCCTGGCTGTTGCAGGCAAAGAGCGCGAAGAGGCTCAGGGGAAACTCACGCTCTTGCTCGCGGGCAGCCGTCGGGAAGAAATCGAAGCTACCGAGGCAGAGATCGCCAACCAGCGGGCCCGGCTGCAGCATATACGTGAGCAGATTCAGTTGATGAAAGTGACGAGCCCTATCTCTGGCGTGATCACAACCTCCAAGCTAAAGGAGAGGCTTGGAGAGTTAGTCAAGAAAGGTGACCTGATCGCAACCGTTCACCAGCTGAAAACGGTCACCGCGGAACTCGTGGATTCAGAAAAAGAAATCGCCGACGTCCAGATAGGGCAGAATGTAGTGCTGAAAGCCAGGGCGTTTCCGACACAGAACTTCAGCGGAAAAGTGACCTCAATCGCGCCGATCGCCACGAAGAAGCAGGAGGAGGGCGCAGGCGAGAGACACGTTTTGGTTTACTGCAGCATCGAAAACCCTGCGCTCCTGCTCAAGGCGGAAATGAGCGGAAGGGCAAAGATCTACTGCGGCCAGCGAAGGATCATCGATCTCTTGTCGCGCAGGATTTCCCGTTATCTCAGGATTGAATTCTGGTCATGGTGGTGAAATGACATCCGTGCACGGCTGTTATCGGACCCGAAGGGCACACTTGTGCGAGCCGGCCGCTGTTGCCGGCTTCGCCTGATCGCCTGGTTCGTTACCGTGCGGAGATATCAATGAAGAACCGGCTGCGGGTGCTCCGCGCCGAGCGGGACTGGTCGCAGGCGGAGCTGGCATCGCGGCTTGGCGTGGCGCGTCAGACGGTCAATACGATCGAGAACAGCAAATACGATCCGCCCAGTTCTCGCTTCTGCATTTGACTTGTCCTGCTGCCGGTCCGTCTACCGGCGTGTTGCCGCCTCCCAGAACCGAACGGCCTCCAAGACCCATCCCTCGGCGCTCGTGCCGGTGCCGGGTCCGAAGCCATGAGCGACACCCTTGTACTTGTGGTATTCGACTTTTGCGCCGATCTTGCGCAGGGCCTCGACCCTGCGTTCCATGGAGGCTGGAGGAGCAATCCCGTCTTCCTCACCGGCGACAACGAACGTGGGCGGCTCGGCGGGCGAGTAATCCGAATGCGCTGTGTATGCCATCACCACGGCCGATGGCTTTGGACCGTCAGCGCCTCCATACGCCGCCAATCCGCGCGAACCGATCGCCGCGGCCATCCTCGCTCCGGCCGAACTGCCCCACAGAGAGTAGCCGGTCGTGCTGACTCCAAGCGCTTGGGCATTGGCAAGAATGTAGGAGACAGCAGCCGCGAGATCCCGGTTAGCAACCTCGCCGCCATACCCGGCCCTATACTTCAGCACGAAAGCGTTGTATCCCTTCCGGCTAATCGCTTCCGCATACGGAAAGCCTTCATGGACAGAGCCGACATAGGAGAATCCGCCACCAGGGGATATCACCGCAAAGGGCGCCCCAGGCTTGCCGCGAAAGAAGAACAACCCCGTATTGGCCAGTGCAGGCTGCTGCTTTCTCTGTGCTTCGGAGTAGAAGCTATAGAAGACAGTTTGGCCGCGAGCCGCGTCATCGATCATGCGATTCAATGAGCTCGCCACGGTTTGCGGATCGACGTGAGTATGATACGGAAGGAGCGAGCCGATTCGAGTCAGTTGCATTCGCTCATCGTAGGCGCGGTCGTCCCAGGGCAGTAACAGACGACTGAATCCGGCGAAGGCCGGATGATGCAGGATGTCTCCTATGGTGCTCTGAGGCGTCAGGTGACCGCCCTGACCTCCGGTCTGTGCGTGTGCGCTGAGGACATTCACGAACAGCAAGAGAAGCAAAGCGGTCGTGCGTGTAGTCATCGCAATTCGGGCACAGCTATTGGCCAGCTAGCCTGCTGAACGACAGTTGGGTTAACTTCCAGGTCCCGCCTTGCTGCAAATACACCTCAGTGACCATGAAGGGATTGGTGACCTCGTTCCCGCCAACCACTGCCAGCAGACGAATCCTGCTCAAGACGATCGCCGTCGGGCCAATGATCCGCGCCGACACATCCTGGATATCCGCCTGCTTGTAGTGGATCCTTCCGGTCTTGATGACGTCGAGTTCCTGGCTTCTCGACATGTTTCCGCCCATGTGGACGAAGACGGCTTCTTCATGGAACAGAGCTTCCAGCGAGTCCAGCTTGCGCTCTGACATCCACTGCCATTTTTCCTTTGAGAGCTTGATGATTTCCTGTTCCGCCTTCGTCCGCCCGGCCCCTGGGGTTGTTGCCGGTCTGTCTTGTGCGAAGGACCCTTGCACACTCACCACGAAAACACACAGTCCGAGAAGTAAACGCATCATGCAATTAGCTCCTGTTCCTTTCCTGTTCCAAACCCTGACCTGCGGCAGGCGCCTGCTCTGACCGATGCAGGTCGCCCATGTTTACACCATCGGATTACCTTGATGGCCTCAGTCTTTTCGACCTCCAGTTGGCCCAACTTGCGCCGCCCGTTCACCAGCCGTTCGGCCGAAGCCGGACCGCCCTGCTGAGCAATGGCCGGGAATGAAAGACCACCGGTGACCATCGCGGCGGCGATGGTTCCAGTTGAACGCAAAAATGACCGGCGGTCCAGGTCATAGCCGATTGGATCGATGTTTTCGAAGTTGGGCATGTCGTTCCTTTCATCAGCTCCGATAATCTTGCTACGCTCGCTCGTGACGCAACGGGGTGGGTACAATCCACGGCTGTTGCGCGAGCAGCCACGCCAGCGCGGTAACCGGCTGAACCGCATGAGGACGACGCTTGAGACGTGACTTAGGCCTGGGCCCTCGCGCCCCGGACTGTGAAGTTACCGCCCTCATTTGGCCACTTGAACGACGATCAACTTCTTTTGGTCGCGAATAAGCAGTTTGCCGTCTGACAGCGCTAAGGGGGCCCAGTTGTTACCGGACTCCATCAGCTCGGCGCTGGCCAGCGTTTTGAAACCCGCCGGATCGGGTTCAATCAGATACAGCTTCTTGCTGCCGTCGGTGGCGAGGAGCAGACCGTCGGCGAGGATTGCGCCGCCTCTGACGAACGCCGGATCCTGTCCGGTCTTCCACTTGACCTGGCCGCTCATGCTCATGCTCACCAGACCATCGCGTCGTTCGTTGGTCGTGTACTGCGTATAGAAATGGTCCTTATACAGAATCGGTGGCTTGCGTGTGAGACCCGAAGTCCGGGTTCTTGAACAACTCGGTGACTCCGTAGGTCCCGTCTGCCTTCTTCACTACCTGAATCATGGCGGACCCTGCTTTGTATCCGCCGGCGAGGAGCATCCGCCCTTCGCCGGCGTCCACAGCGTGAGCGACCGGTATCATGCACTGCCAGTTGGTGTAGGTCCACAGGATCTTCCCGGTCAACGGGTCAATACCGTTGACGCTGCCACCTCTGGCGCCGCGGCCAAATCCCTGTGCAGCCGGTTATCATGACAAGCTGATCTCCCGAGGGGACCTTGATAACGGAAGGAGTATCGTATCCGGCGCCGCCCGGGAGCGGGTCTGATTTCCATTTCAAGTCACCGGTCGCTTTGTCATATGCGACTACGCCCGCCTGCGGCGCCTGCGAGGCCACGATGAGAAGATTGCGGTAAATCAGCGGGTTCTGAACGATTCCCCATATCGGCAATTGGCCGCCTTCAGCGGGGGGTGCGAAGGGGCTGGCGGGGACGGCGCTTCCGCCACCGAAATCCGTCCAGATGTTCTTATGCCACACGGGCTTTTGGGTAGTCGTGCTGATGCAGTACAAGTCTCCCCGCAAACCGACGGTGTAGACATAATTGCCATCCACCGTTGGGGTGGACCGGGATCCGGGGAATTCTACCCTGCCCGGAGCGGCGTAGGCGAAGCTCCAGAGTTCCTTGCCGCTGGAAAGATCGTAGACCCTTAAAGTGTCGCCGACTTTGTCGTCGCGATCCAGCAGATAAACCTTGCCGGCGCTGACGGCGGGCGCCCCCGAATCCGATGCCGAGAGGGGCGGTCCAGAGCACCTTAGGGCCGCCTTCAGGCCAGGTTCGCAGTATCCCCTTCTCGGTGGATGTACTGTCACGGCTCGGCCCATAGAACTGTGGCCAATCCGCGGCAAACGCGCTGACCGCAATAAGCGGCGCGAAGATCATCGTTATGAGTTTTATTTCGGTCTTCATCGGCTACTGCCTTTCTCTTGCTACTTGCCGGACTCACTCTTGTTCGCAGTGATGGCGTACAACTGGGTTCTCGTCATCACATACAGCACGCCGTTAGCTGGGACCGGCGTGCTGTAGACCGAGTCCGCCATATCGATCACGGAGGGCTTCTTCATCTCCGAATCCGCTTTGAAAACTGCAAGATCCCCGTCCGCATCGCCCAGGTAGACCTTGCCGTCCGCCAGCAGCGGAGATCCCCAGACCGGAGAATTGAGGTCGAAAGTCCAATATGGCTTCCCGGTCTTGACGTCCAGGCAGTGCAAAATGCCCTCAAAATCGGACAGGAAAGCCAACCCATCGCCAACTGCCGCTGTCGAAATGGAACGGTTGATCTTTTCGTACTGCCAGACTTTGCCGGATTCGGTGATATCGCCCCGTTTTGCGGGATCGATACTATACGCAAGTCCGGGTCCGTTGCCCTTGTCGGGATCCTGCCCCGCGCTCATGAGCACCTTGCCTTCGCTGAACACAGGCGTGGAGATTCCGTAATTGCGCGCCTCGGGCGCGGTGTTCTTGGGGTTCAGATCGAATTTCCAGAGCTTCTCTCCCGTCCGGGCATTGAAGCCGTACAGCCATCCGTCTCCTCCCGCGAAGAACGCCTGCTGCACACCATCTACCAGACCAAGAGCCGGAGAGGACCACTGGCCCTGCAGGATGCCATCGCCCGGAGAGTTGTCCTGCCACACGACTTTCCCGGTGTTCTTGTTGACGGCGAGAAAGCTGGGAGCTTTCGGAGAGGGGAGCTTCTCGTCACTCCGGCCGTTGGACGTCTCCACAAAGACCAGGTCTTCCCAGATGACCGGCGACGAATTGGCCATGTTGCGCTGATACACGCCCAGTTCCTTCATCATGTCGAGTTTCCAGACGATGTCGGCATCGGTCGGATCCCTTGTAGACCTCGTCCTGGAAAGGCCCGTCGTTCTTGCCGTCCAGGAACCCTTCGGTGTCCAGGCAAACCAACTCTCCGCGGTTGCTCACGTAGTAGAGCCGCTTTCCTTCCACGGCCGGGGAGGAGCAGACGCCCTGCTCGGGGAAGTCGTTCTGCGGTCCGGAAGCCAGTTTGTCCGTGACGGCCTGCCACAGGAACTTGCCATCGGACTCCCGGAAGCACATGAGCACGCCCCGATCGCCCTGGATATCGGGGTTCCTGGGATTCCCATTGTTAGTGCCGAGGAAGATCTTCCCATCGGCCACTACCGGGTTTCCATATGACGTCGAACCGATCTGCGCCTTCCATTTGATGTTTTTGCCGCTCTTGACGTCCCAGGACTCCGGGAGGTTCTTCATGGCGGAGGCCATGTTGCGTTGCGCCGCGCCACCCCACATCGGCCAGTCCTGCGAGACCAGTGGGAACACCGCCACACCGGCGAGCACTAGCACTGCGGAACCGATTTTGACGTTCATATACCAGCTCGTTTCATTCCAGGTTCGGCGCCAGTCCCGATTGGGCCATGTGGCGGCGCGATTTTGCGTCTTTTCATCGATAACTCCGGCCCAGCCGGTCCCATCTCGATACTACGGAGAATCGCCGCCACCAGCGATATCCTGATCCTGCCGAATGATTGCCTAAACCTACCGAACCGTATCGCCGCAGTTGCGCCACTGGCACAGTTTGCGGTTATCCTGAAGGTAGGAATCGAGACATCTTGACAAATACTCGTGACGAAGCGGTCCTCGCGGCGGATCGAGCGCATGAACTGAAATCTGAGCTGGCGTCCAGGGTTGCCCGGCTGATCGGCTCGGCGGAGAAGCAGGCAACCGCCATTCCTCGCCTCACGTTGCACCAGAGAACGGCGCCAACTGCCGCGTGCCACCTCACCTACGAGCCGAGCGTGATTGTGGTCGCTCAGGGACGCAAAGAGGTACAGATCGGCACGGACACCCTGACCTACGATTCGTCCCGCTACCTGCTCACCTCGGTCGATCTGCCGACCGTGACCAGAGTGACGGAGGCAAGCGAGGATGCACCCTGCCTCGCCGTCTCGCTCAAGCTTGATATCTCGATTGTTCGTGAGTTCCTCAGCCGTGAGGAGTTCCACATTTTTGACGCGCCGCCAGATAGTCCCGCCATGTCCACGGGTCCGGTCACAGCGGAGTTCCTCGGCGCGTGGTGTCGGCTGCTCGACCTGCTCTCGAGTCCTGAGGACATCCCGTTCCTGAGCGGATTCATCGAACGCGAGATCATGTATCGAATCCTGCGTGGACCGGAGGGGGCACGGTTACGAGCAATCGCGACGCTGGGAGACCAGAGTCACCGCACGGCCAAAGCAATCGCCTGGATTAAGGCAAACTATGGCAGGCCGCTTCGCGTTAAGGAACTTGCAGACGTTGCAGGCATGGCGGTTACTACGCTTCACCATCATTTCCGGGCGCTCACAGCAATGAGTCCGCTTCAGTACCAGAAGCAAATTCGATTGCAGGCCGCGAGGGCGCGGATGCTCGCCGATGATGTTGACGCGGCGACTGTCGCGTTTGAGGTTGGATACGAAAGCGCGAGTCAATTCAATCGCGAATACAGCCGCTTGTTTGGCCAACCGCCCATCCGTGATATCCGGAGCCTACGTTCGCCAGGCGCTCCGAGACTCGAATCAGTCACCCAGCCTAACCAAGTGTCTCAATGACGTCGCGCGACGAGTCGGGCCGCGCCAACTTCGCCTGAAACATCCCAACAAATAAGAAAATCCAAGGCGCTCTGCCGTTCAGCTGAGTACTGCTGCCCCCGATTCTGGAGGTACAGTTTCAGGGCTGCGTGTGTGCTAAGAGTTAGTTTTCGCGCCGTATTCTCAAGGAACATTAGCGCTGCCAAAACGTCGTCGCGCTGCAAAACCCGCGATTGGAAGAACGCTTCATCGGTGGTCGCGGGTTTGGGTGGTACCATCGTCGTGGTGACGACGTACGCACCGACGGTAACCCGGGAGAGCCGACCATGACCAGGGCCACGATCGCCGGCGGGGCGTTCGCCACCGTGCTCGTCCTCCTCGCCCTCGCCGCCGGCTACCGGGCGCTCAAGCAGGACTTCGACCCCGCCACGCCGACCTCACCCGCGATCACCCCCTCGACCGCGGTGGCGGAGGCCCACCAGAGCTTCCTCTACGGCCGCATCACGACCGTTGACGGCGTCACCTACGAGGGGCGGCTGCGCTGGGGAGGCGACCAGGAGGCGTTCTGGGGCAACTACTTCAACGGTGCCAAGAACGAGAACCCCTGGGTCGCCCACGTGCCGCCCGAGCGGCTGCCCAAGGAGCGCCGCCCAATCGAGATCTTCGGGGTCGAGATCGGCCACCGGGAGCACCCGATCGACCTCGGCCGGCTTTTCATGGCGCGTTTCGGCGACATCGCGCGCATCGAGGCGCAAGGCAGCCGCGACGTGCGGGTGACTCTCAAGAGCGGGACCGTGTTCCACCTCGACCGCTTCTCTGCCAGTGACTTCGACGACGGCGTGCGGGTGTGGGACGGCAGGCGGGGCGTGGTCGACCTCGACAGTCAGCGGATCCAGGCGATCGAGCTCCTGCCACCCCCCCGGCTCGGCGCCGCCCCCGACCGGCTGCACGGTACGGTGCGCACTCGGCAGGGCGCCTTCACCGGCTTCGTCCAGTGGGACCGGGAAGAGTGCGTCGGCCCCGACGAGCTCAACGGCCACACCACCGACGGTGAGCTCAGCCTGCGTTTCGACACCATCCGCTCCATCGCGCGCCGCTCGGGCGACAGCTCCCTGGTGTCGCTGCTCGACGGTCGCGAGATCGTGCTCTCCGGCACCCGCGAAGTCGGCCACGGCAACCGCGGGATCTACGTCGACGACCCGCGCTACGGCCGGGTGCTAGTCTCCTGGGACGCCTTCGAGCGCGTCGAGTTCAGCCCCGGCGGCAGCGGCCCCGCCTACGGCGACTTCCCGCCGGGGGGCCCGCTCACGGGCAGCATCACCACCCGCGCCGGCCGCCGCCTCGCCGGCCGGCTGGTCTATGACCTCGACGAGAGCGAGGTCACCGAGACGCTCGACGCCCGATCCCAGGGCGTGGACTACACCATCCCCTTCGGCCTGATCGCCTCGATCGTGCTCCCCGGCCGCGAAGAGCGCGGCGACCAGCGCGCCAGGGTGACCCTCAATAACGGCGAGGAGCTGCAACTCGAGCGCACCGGCGACCTCGGCGAGGGGAATGCCGGCATGCTGATCTTCGTCGACGGCCATCAGCGCCCCGAGTACGTGCCCTGGACCGACGTCCAACAGGTTGACTTCGACCGCCCGCCGGCGATGTACCCGCCGCTCGGGGCGCGGCGCCCGTAATAACAGGACTTGCGGAAGGAAGGACGAAGTGACAGACAAATCTGCTGAGGATCTTTGTTTGAATGTGTACGCGGAGACGCTTGCATTCTACAAAGAGATCCAGCCCCTCATGGGTCATCGTGGCTTCGGGTTCAAGATACTCTATGGGCCACCTCTCTTTAAGCCACCAATTCTTTTCCTCGGATACCAACCTGGTGGGTCCTCCGAAGATGACAAGAGAGAGCAAGCGGGTGGAGCACACGAACGCTGGCCAGCCGCTTTAGAATACGCCACACAGGATTGGACCTTGGCCAGGAACATGCAAAAGATGTTTGGCCCAGACCGCCTTGCACGTTGTGTGGGGCTCAATGCACTGTTTTTCCGCGCACCTGATTTGAAGGAGTGGGAAAAATTGCCCCGCGAGCTGCGGATACGAATCGAGTCCTTCTGCAAAGGCCACGCAACAGGAGTTATTCGTGCCCTACAACCCGACCGCGTCGTCGCAATCGGATTCAAGACGCTGGAGCTTTTTGGCCCAACCAAACCCGATATATCGAACGAGAAGGGTCGAGTTCTAACGAAGTCCGGCACAGTCGCAGGCTATCCTTCGCTTGGCACATTGCATCTCAGCGGCGCTCAAATCTCAAACGTAGATCGGGAACGGATTACTCAAAGAATTGGGCTGAGATGAGGACAAAAGACGCTTACGGCTAACCCTTGGCCCATGGCTGCACCTGAGCGGCTTGTGCCGCGCGGCACGGCTGACACTCGCGGGTATGCCGTCGAGGTCAGGCGTCTTTTCTTCGCGAAAAGCGCAGAATAGGTAAAAAGTGCTTTTTATAAAAACTTACAAGAGTAGAATATTTGAGCCGACAGTCAGCAGCGCGGGTTCTATTGCGCACAGAAGGCAGGGGCACGAATGAGCGATGCCAACGGTACGGGACACCTCAAGAAAGGGAAATTTACGTACGTTAAGGGCTCGCGTCCATGGCCAACCGCGTTACCGGCCCGACGGCTGGATACTTCGGTTTGTTCCGTACGATTTTGGTTTACACTGGGCGACTAGTCAGGACTATCCGCCGGTGCAGTGCCCTTGGGGGCATCAACGGTAGCCGAACACGGGTGGGAACATGACAACCACCAGTGCCGCCCATACGGCGTACACGGGCAGATAGGCGATCTGCCATCGCTCCAGGTCGGCAAACGAGCCCCGGTGACGCAGGAAGCGCGCATAGAGCCACGCCGACCACGCCAGGTTGACCAGCAGAATGAGATTCTCGCCAAGAGCCGCCACTCGATTGGGAGTGAAGCCAAACTCGGAGATGCGGGCTGCGATCGCGGCGAGCGCCACCCCATCGACCACGAGCGCGCTGACCACGAGCAGCAGTTGCAGGCCGTCGAAGAAGTCGGGCGGTGCCTGGGGGTCGCGCGCAGAGGCGGCGTAGAGCACCAGCCCAACGACCAGCACCAGCAGTAAGTCGAAGCCGATAAGGACCTCCCGCTTCACGTTGATGGGGTTGCCCGTCCACGCCATCGTTGCCAGAAACACCAGCAGCAGAATTGTGAACAGCGGCGTGAACAGCCTGGTCAGCACCGGTGCCATATTCTCAATGACACTTTGCTTCGCCTCCACGAGCCAGGATCCGACGATGACGGCCCCCACCGCCCCGCACGGGATCAGCCAGCCCCCTACGAACCACGCCGCGTTCATCCCGATGGCCTGGAACATCATCATCGTAAAGCCGGTGAGGACGCCCCCGCCGAGCGCGATGAGCACGTAGTAGATGGCCAGTTCGCCGGAGAACCGCACGAAGTCCATGCGCCCACCGCCGCCGAACCATCGGCTTCGTACGTACGCGAAGCCGACGGCCAGCCATAGGGCGATTGGCAAGTGCAGAGCGGTCAGCACCAGAGTGTTGGAGCCCGTGCGGAAGGGGAAGACATTGGCGAACACAGCCCCGGCCGCGAAGGGCAGCGCCAACAAGAGGCCGCTGGCAACGTCCGACCCACGCTTCCACAAGAAGTAGACGGTGAGCAGCGGGAAAACGAACAGGCTGGCGTTCCGGAAGTAGAAAGGCGGCACTTCGGCATCAGGGCTGAGCCTGATACCGAACAGCGCCGGTACCTTAATGGCCAACGCCGCGGCGACCGCAAGGCCCAGGACGACGAGCGTCTCGGTGTAAGAGGTTTTCACCGGCTCGTCGGCGTCGGGCGCAGTGACCAACTGCTTCCACAGCCGCTCGGAATGCTCAAGTGCGAACTCGCGTGACAGCGCATCGAGGCTGCCCATGCGCTTGACCGCGACTAAGAACGCTTCATCCCCTGCCAGGCCGGCCTCGGTGAGCGCCACCAGTTGGTCGCGCAGGTGTCCCTCGAGTTCCTCCACATCGGGACCGTGAACCCCCTGTCGGCGGCGTAAGTACGCCCGCCACTGCGCGATTTGCTCCTCAAGCGGTCGATCGGCGAAGGTCGTCATGCCGTGCACTCCTTCATCCAGATACCCCGCAAGGTACCGTCCACCACCTGCCACTGCTGCCGCTGGGCTGCGAGCTGCGCCCGGCCTTCTCTAGTGATCCGGTAGTACTTGCGCCTGCGGCCGTTCTCGGACTCGGACCACTTCGCCGCGACAAGACCTTGGCGCTCAAGCCGGTGCAGCACGGGATAGAGCATGCCGTCGGTCCACTGTAGGTGACCGCCTGACAACTCGGCCACTCGCTTGATGATGGCGTAGCCGTAACTGTCGCCTTCGGCAAGGATGGCGAGCACGAGCGGCGTGGCGGAAGCAGCAACCAGGTCCTTACTCATGTCCATACGTAGAAGCATTATACGTTGTGGTTCTATGTATGTCAAAAAAACCTGAGGTTTCCTGAATCGCCTGGAAATTCTCAGAAAACTTGACTCGCAGGTGTATGCTCGGCGCGCGGGGCACCCAAACGATGACGTGCCCGCTGGTACACTGAAATCAATCCTCCGGGCCGCCGGGTTGGAAGGGAAGAAGCAATGACTATTAAGTACGCGGTCATCTTCGAGCAGACCGAAAGCAACTGGGCTGCTTATGTGCCGGATCTTCCGGGCTGCATTACAACCGGCCAAACGCTCGAAGAGACGCAAAGCAACATTCAGGAAGCAATCGAAGGCCACATGCGGGTGCTGCAAGAGTTCGGAGAGCCCGTCCCGCCGCCTAAGACCGTTGCTGGTGTGGTCGAGGTCAGGACAGCCGCGTAACAGTTGCCGCTGTCTCTTGGAAGCGCTCGAACATCTCCCGCCGTCCCTCATTCTGCGAGTACGTCACCAGGTTGGCTTCCTTGGTATTGTTCACGAAGACGCCGGCCAGAGTCCATTCGCAACCCGACGAGCAACTCGCCTTGACCGTCACCTTGCAGTCAGACGTTACCTGCATGGTGCCAGCGGTTGGGATTGTACTCGCAGCCCCCGCCACCACGCTCGTGATAGTACCATTCAGCCTTCCCGATGCATCGACAGTCGCCGTACCCACACCCTTCACCGGCGCAAACACCGGCATACCATTTACCACTCCGATCGTCGCCCAGCCGCTGACGCTCACCGCGTAGGTTCCCGCTGTATTCTGCCGGTTACATGTACCCTGAGCATCCAGACCCGCACTGAAAAAACAACAGGCAGACTGCAATCCAGACGAGGCTCTGAATCTTCATATAATGTGCCTCCTGGGAATTTCCAGGGCTTCTATTGAATCCCTGATTGCTGTCGATTCTAAGTCCGAATTACGGATATTACAAGGCTATTTACCCTTGTGGGATGCGGCCTGCTCCATACAATCCCGGCAATATGATCCAGTACCGCATAAAAAATACGCCATGTTAAAGGTCTTCAGTCAGGGTTGGGTCCGCAAGTGTCGCATGCCGCGCGCACCAGCGCAGACGGAACCGCACTTTTCAGCGGGCCCGGGCGCGGATCCCGTTACAACCGCGAAAGCGGACGCGAACGTCGTGATTGTGCGATATGATTCGGGTGAGTGTCGAAGTATTGGATCACCTGGAAGCGTGTTGGCGGGAATGAATCTTTCCGCAACTGCGGGCTGGCTGTCGGACTCAACGAGGCTTTCGATATGTCGCGCGCCATGGTGCAGTTGTCACTCGGCCCTAATTTCGAGTGCTGGGAGCTCTCGAAAGTCGAGGAACAATCCCTGGGGACTCAAATCATCAGAAAGCGTGTCTGGGAGTTTCCGCAGCCGTCCGAAAACGCTCGAACGTTTCCCGCCGGCCGACATTCTGGGAGTAGTCCCGGTTCTTGGTCTTGAGCCGATTCTCACCGTGGAGCATTCTGGACGGCTTCAGCCGCTACATCGTCCACTGGGATCTGCGGAAGTCGATGACCGAGGCGGACAGAGGGCCAAGGAGCAACACGCCTTAGCGCGGCCCCGGATTAAAATAAAATATGTAGCTGCGAATGAGTCCGCGCATGCTATGCTGTTCACCATGTCTCACTTGGGTAGGTAATCTGGGAAGCCTCACCGCAACGCGGAGCGAGTTCAACAAGTGCTGGCATAAATGGGGGCTCAAGATGAAATCAATGAAACTGGTGTGCGGTACCATGATGATTGCCGCACTCTCAACCTCTGCCTATTCTGCAGAAAAAGCCAGCAATGGCACCTACACGGCTAGCTGTTTTTATTGTCATGGTGAAGCCGGTTCCGGTAATCCCGTCCAGGACAAGTACTGGAATATGAGGATTCCCCGGCTGAACTCAGCCTATATACAGCAAAAATCGGACGCCGAACTCAAGGAAGTGATCCTGAACGGCAGGCGGAAGATGCCGGCGGCCCTTATGGGCGCACCTCATGCCGATAACAGAACCAAAGTGAAGGCGGAGCAAGTGCCCGAGCTGATCGCCTATATCCGCTCGCTGAAGAAGAAGTAGCTCGGGCCACGGCTGGCGCGCGACGTTGCCACTGCCTTGTCCACTAAGCCACATCGCAACGTTTGGCTAAGAAACAGATCCGGATCGATCATCTGAGCCTTAGGCAGTGGCACGTCAAACGCGGCGGCTCTCGTGCTGCTAAGTTTTCTACTGATGGATCTGGGCCTAATTTCGAGTGCTGGGATCTCTCGAAAGTCGAGGAGCAGTCTCTGGGCACTCAAATCGTCAGAAAGCGTGTCTGGGAGTTTCCGCAGGCGTCCGAAAACGATCGAACGTTTCCCGCCGGCCGACATTCTGGGAGTAGTCCCGGTTCTTGATCTTGAGCCAATTCTCACCGTAAGGACTGTTTGCAGGTTTGGCGACGATGCCCTCGAGGTCCTGTTGACAGACCTCTTGGAAAAGATCGCAGCCGCGTCCTTCGAAATGCGAAACGTACCGGATGTGTTGGTCTTGTCGAGGCAGGAGCTTCTTCAGCCGCCTCTTCCGCTCCAGCAAGGGCAGGCACCGCAGATCGACGCCATCCAGCCACAGGATGTCAAAGGCGTAGTACATCGGATCGCCCCGGCGGAACAGAAGCGTGTAGTACTTGGGGCGGCCGTCAGGAGCGCAGCAGACGATCTCGCCGTCGAGGATTGCCTCGTGGTTACCCAGCCGGGTCAGGCACCGCGCACAGGCTGTCGAATTGCCGAAAGGCATGCCCGTTACGGCTGACCAGGTGGGCTTCGCCTGGCTGGATGAACGCGAGCGCACGGAAGCCGTCGAGCTTCAGTTCGTAGATCCAGTTGGGGTTGTCGAACGGTTCGGGAATCCGTCGGAGCACTGCGGGGGAGACTGCGGGGAACATCTACCCGCAGTGTCGCATGAAACCCGCGCGCACGTGCTGAAACAGCGCCCACCGGAACCGCGCAGTTCAGCGGGCCCGGGCGCGATCCGGATCCGGTTAAGCGCTCTTTTTGAGGTCTTCCAGCATCGCGTCCCGGAGCACGCCGTTGAGCCTGGTTTGATAGCCCCTGCCCTGCTGCCGGAGCCAAGCCACGACGTCGGAGTCCAGGCGCACCGTGAGTTGCTGCTTAACCGGCCGGTAAAACGGATTGCGAACGGCTTTTTTCCAGAAGCTATCTTTCAGCGGCGGAATTTCTGAAAAGTCGATCTCCGAATCAGGGCGCTCCGCGAGCTTCGCCAGCTTACGCTTGCGGGCGGGCGTCATCGGGCTGTCATCCAACGTCTTGCGCACGAGTTTGCTCATAACGGTTTCGCTCCTTCCTGGTGGCTCGGCGTGCCGAAATGAAGCGGATCACTTCAGCGTCGCCCTCTTCTCGAGCGGTGTGTGCCACAAGCAGCACAGCCACCCCGCCAGCAAGGCCAATCGCCTGCCAGCGCTGTTCTCCCGCTTCGTCGGTGCGGTCCTGCTCGAACAGGGCGTACGGATCATCAAAGACGTGCATGGCGTCCTCAAAGCTGACGCCGTGTTTCCGCTGATTTGTCCGCGCTTTCACGGGGTCCCACTCGAACCGAATCATCCAGCACAATTATAACTCCAAAATTGTAACTACAAGTGGATGTCGTCCGAAGGCGAACGGCGGACAGGCTCCGCAGTTGCGGGGGCGAGCGCAAACCGCTGGAAACCTCAGAAAACTTGACTCGCAGGTGTATGCTCGGAGCGGGAGCGACGAGAAATGCGTGTTTGTACGGTCTGTAAGCATGAAAAGCGGCGGGAGATAGACAGGGAGCTGGTTGCGGGCGCGAGCTTTCGGGCCATAGCGGGACGGTACACCCTCAGCAAGTCGGCCGTCGAGCGGCACAAGAGCGAGCATCTGCCGGCGCGCATGCTGAAGGGCGCGGAAAAGCGCGCGGTGATCGACGGCCGCAGCCTGCTGGAGCAGCTCGCGGAACTCGGGGCGGAAACGCGGGCGGTGCTGGAGGAAACGCGATCGTTCGCGCCGAAGGGCGACGCGTGCGAGGAGTGCCGGCAGCGTCCAGTCGTGGCGCTGCGAGCGATCCAGCGGCTGGAGAAGCAACTCGAGCTGCAGGGGCGCTTGCTGGGCGAGCTGAAGGAAGGCCCGACGGTGAACGTGCTGGTCTCTCCGGAGTGGGTCGCGTTGCGCTCGTGCATTCTCGGGGCGCTGTCGCGCTTTCCGGATGCGCAGAAAGCTGTGTCGTACGCGATCCAGGAAGCGGGCGGGCTAAAGTGACGTGCGAGACGGATTTACTGCACGCGCTCGACGCTGTCGAGTGGTCGCGGGCCCGGCTCGGCTTCGAACCGGATCCACTGCAAGCGCAGTTGCTGCGATCGCAGTCGCGGCGCGGGCTGCTGAACTGCACGCGGCAATGGGGCAAGAGCACCGCGACGGCCGCGAAAGCGTTGCATCACGCGTTGTACGCTCCGGGCTCGCTGTCGATCGTCGTCTCACCTGGCGAACGGCAATCTGCGGAATGGATGCGCAAAGTCGAGGGCTTCGCGGCCGGATCGGGATCCAGCCGCGCGGCGACGGCGATAACGCGGTGTCGTGTGTGCTGCCGAATGGCTCGCGGCTGGTCGGGCTGCCCGGGAGCGAGCGCACAACGCGCGGGTTCTCGGCCGTGTCGCTGCTGCTGATCGATGAAGCGGCGCGGGTTACTGACGACGCGTATAAGAGCGTGCGGCCGTTCGTCGCGGTCGGGGGCGGCGCGCTGTGGCTGCTGTTGACGCCGTTCGGCAAGCGCGGATTCTTTTACGAGGAGTGGGCGAACGGCGGCGACGTGTGGGAGCGGATCCAGGCGACGGCCGCGGAGTGCGAGCGGATCTCGCCGGCGTTCCTGCAGGAGGAGCGAGCGCACCAGGGCGACTGGTGGTTTAAGCAGGAGTACTGCTGCGAATTCGTGGATGTGCAGGACAGCGCGTTCAACCATGACGCGATCATGAGCGCGCTGACATCGGAGGTCGAACCGCTATGCGTGTAATCAGTAACAGTTTCTTCGTCGGGATGGATATCGGGCAGGCCTGCGACCCTTCGGCATTCGCAATCGTGGAGCGCGTGCACACGATCCACGACGAACGCGACCCGGTGACCTGGGCGCGCATCGAGACTACAGAATTCCGCTTGCGGCAAGTGCAGCGGATCGCGCTCGGCACGCCATATCCGGCAGTGGTGGAGCGCGCTCGCGAGATCGTCGCGTCGGACGCTTTGCGCGCGAATGTCGAGCTGGTGGTGGATTCCACGGGCGTGGGGCGTGCGGTGCTCGATCTGCTTCGCCAGGTAGATCTGCGAGGCTGCAAAGTCCAGCCAGTGTGGATTACGGGCGGCGATAAGGTGCAGGAGTCGGCGCGGCGAGCTGCGCGTGCCGAAGCGCGACCTGGTCGCGGCCGTCGCTGTCGAGCTGCAGGCCGGGCGGCTGCAGATTGCGGACCGGATCCCGGATTCCGCGGCGCTGATTCAGGAGCTCATGAATTTTCGCGTGCAGATCTCGGCCGGCGGACACGACACGTACGGCGCCTGGAAGGAAGGCGCGCATGATGACCTGGTGATTGCTGTGGCGCTGGCGGTGTGGCGTGCAAGCCGGCCGGAGCAGCACTGCGGGCTGGTTGGGCAGCGCCTCGGGTGGGCGACGTGAGTCGCCGCGCGGCCTGATAAGCGTGTGCGAGCGATGCGACCGGGCCGCGCGTTGCTGGCGTGTGCTGCGCGGGCAAGCCAGCAAACCCTCACCGATGGCGCGGACTGCAGCGAGGCTCGCGGGTGTGCGCGCCGAACGCGAAATGGGGGCGGGGGAGCCAGGGAGCGGTTGGCCGCTTGCGGCCAGAGCGACCGAGGCGCACGGGTCCCGGCGCGTTTTGGACGCCGGGGGTCGGGCTGCCTGGGTAGCGCTCGACCGCAGGGAGCACCACGCGGCTTTTACGCGCGGCGCACTGGACCGCGTCGAGCGCGCGAGGCGTCGGGCCGCGCCAAGCGGATGCGACGACTGCTGGGCAGGGCGCACTAACCATGCCTGCTGGCCTGCGGCATCATACCGGACAGCTCGTTGAATTCACATTCGCTTGAGTTCGACCGCTACCGCCACTGTCACGGAGTCCGGATACCACGCCGTACTGCCCGGGTATGCTCACCACCAAGGGGACGGTTCCCCTTGGATAACCCTCCACGTCGGGAATTACATCAGGCAACTTGATATTGATCTGCGTAACTCCTGCCAGCAGTCCTGGCGCGGCGCCCGCATACTCTACAGTCGCCAAGCCTAAGCTTTCAGAGCTTCCAATTTGCGGTGGCACTCGCACTTGCACTTGCGAGCCATATTGGAGCGGGCGCGGTAGCAGCGGCGTCACCTCACCAGCAGTGCTCGGCGGTATCGTCGGTCCGCCGCCCGTGCCAAACAACATTATCCTTGATCCCTTTTTCGCCGGATTTTTCGGTGAGTTTAATGTTCCGTCCTCATTCAAAGCGACCGCCTGACCGCTCAGGCGAATTGCCCAAACGAAACAACGAAATCCACGCCGGATACACGAGCGAGGCTTCCAGTTCGTTACCCGCAGCTCCAGCGCTCATCACTTGTATTTTCGGCCGCCTCCCGACCTGGAGCGAATAGGGAAGGATCACATTCAACTGCCAGTAAGAGGAAAACAGAATCGGCGCAGGCTCCCCATCTACCAGCACTTGAGTACCGCCGAGGGACGTCGGCACCAGCCCGTCCACCAGTTGAAATTCGATTCCCTCGCGCGGTCCCAGCCTGCTTCCGAATAAGGTGACGATAGCACCGGGCGAGAGAGTATCCGCGTTACGTAAGCTGGCCGCATCCACAACGCATCCGGCGAATACTCCCATCGATTGGCCTTCCACCACTTCATATCGGCTGTCTCCGATCAGCAGAATCGGTGTACCCCGGTCACTGGTTCCATCGATGCCCTCGAAGCTCGATGGAAGATACGTCGCAAAAATTTGCTCCCCGCTTGGGCTCAGCTTGATATATGCTGGTTTGCCGGCGCAAGAACTGGCCTGGAAGGCGTCCGGTCCCACGGTGAAGTTACCAGACGCGATCGCGATCAGATTGCCGTCCCGGTCCACCGCGATATCGTCCACGTTGATGGGCTTCTGCGCCAGGAGCCGCTCGCCCTTCGCATCCAGATGGACCAGCGTGTCCTGGCTGTTAAACAACAATGTACAAACGAAGTCACTGCCGCCCAGACGCTGCCATCGGGAGCCACTGCCATGCCTTCCGAAACCAATCCGTCACCGCGCCCCCCAAGTAAGTTGCGAAGAGGAATCTACTACCTGAGGGGTCGAGCCTCGCGACGAAGACATCGTCCTTCCCGCATTTTGCGGTTGGTATGCCGTGGGCGTAGTCGGAAACCCCGCCCCCGCATAGCCGGCGTAGTAGAGGCTGCCATCGGAATGGAGCTTCGCCCTGTTCGGCGGTCTGCCCGGCAAGTAAGTGCCGTACAGCAGTCGGTCCAGCGACGGACTGAGGTGCGCTGCATAGCCGTTCGCGCACGGGTCCCCCACACAATCCGCCTGCAGCGAGCCACGCGTCACCGGCATTCGAGCGCTGGGCGCATATAGCGCCGCAGGGATGAAATAAAGAGATCCATCTGTTCCCAGGGCAGCGTCCACCATTTTGTCCGCGTCTCGGTCCGCCGAGGAACGTCGCCGCGCGCAACAGTCCTGTGACTGAGTCGAGTTTCACGGCGAACACGTCTCCACGGAAATAAGTATCGGGTTTGAAAAAAGTACGGGAGTTGAAAGTCGGCGCAGGCCCTGCAAAGGCCGGCTGCAGCGCCGTTGGGGTGACCGGGAAATCGGCCGAGTCGGTATTGCCTGCCACGACCAGCGCGCCGTCAGCTGCGAGTTGCAGGAAGCCAGCGGTATCAGTCGTATTCCCCACCAGGTAAGTCACCCAGGTCAACGCTCCCTGCGCGGAGTACTTGTAGACAGCCACATCCGAGCAGGAGATGGGGCCGTTGTCAGCGCCGCATCCCACCCAGCCGCCGTTGGGAAATGGCGCATCCTTTCCGGCCGCGTCTGGGAGCGATGCTGCGACGAACGTGTTGCCAGCCGCATCCAGCGCGTATATTGCCGTGCGTGAACATATGTCATTTGTCTGATTCAGCTTGCATCTCGATCTGCAAAGGCAGGTTGCTGTCTCGCCCCTCGACAAGAAGACCAAACCGGGTTGCCGATTGCACCTCGAAACGCGCGGTTCGGCTAACCCGCCCCGAAGCCGTTTCCTGAAACGCGATAGGAGCCACGTAGGACAGCCACGAATCGTATTTCGAGGTTCCTAACCTCGCCCACAATGATCCGTCGACATTGAGCGAAATCGACATTGCCTCTGCAAATTCGAAGCACAACCTGCTTCGGGTCAATTCCCGGCCGAAGCAACAGCCTCAGCGTCAACTGCCCGTCGGTGCCGATAGCGTACTCACCGTCGATCCCTGGATAGACCTCAGCCAAATGCGCCCTCGCGTATCGCGGAATTCCAGTCACCCATTTTCGCGCGTCGGGGCCTGCGAACCAGTTCGCAACTCCGGGCAGTGGGTCAAGAAAGCTCACCGCCGGGTTGGGATTACTCATCAGAAAGCTCAATCTAACGCCAAGAGGCGAGTACAAAACGGACTGGGCCGTGACCGCCAGGCTGGTGGGGTTTGCACGACCCAAGCCACGAGTCAAGAAAAGAATTTCTGCCTTTGCTTGCCCACGATTCAGCTCCAGACCTGCGGCCGGCGCTGGGGGTTTCGGGCTGGGCACTGGGACCAGTGCCGCCGCGTGCGCTACCGCGCACGACAAGGCGAATACAATGAGACTCGAACGGAAAGTTGGCATCACGTTAACTCTAACAGTCAAATAGCCAACCCGCAGGGTCGATTCACCATATCAAGCGAATATCGTCAGCGTGTATTCGCAGTCCGCCGCCCCCACCACTTCCGGTCACGTAACGTCCGTTCCCGACATGTCCCGGTTACCGGAGGAGTGCCGCCCGTAGACCAGTTGTGCTGCGGGGAGCAACAGCGAGAAGCACAAATAAAGCACGCTGCCTGCACTCGATTGCCTCTTTTACGATGCCATTTAACCATACGCACAATCAGAGAAGTTAGCGCGAATATAAGCGGGATCAGCAGCGGGATCAAACACCACACGCTCAAGAATACGCCTCGTGACTTTCCTGTCGGCCAAAGCGTGGGTGTCCACAGTTAGTGGGTCTCACTGGGCCAGTAAGTCCCGTTACCGGAAACTATCGTTGCTAACTCGCTCCAAAACGCGCCTCCTTCGTAGGTCCACGGCTGCACCTGGGCGGCATGTGCTGCCAGGCGGCGACCCTCAGACCTTCGCGCGTGCCGGCGCTTGCGCCGCTTTGGACTGCGAACGAATGGACCGGCAGGTTACATAAACGGCTGTTATCAGACCCGAAGGGCGCACTTGTGCGAGCCGGCCGCTGTTGCCGGCTTCTGAATAACTGCGATTATGTTTCCTGCAGTCAACTGCTCGGCGCTCTTTCCAGCATTTCCCGCAACGCGGGAAAGCGGCGTTAACAACTGAGCATTCTCCAACTGCTGCAAATACGTCGGGTTCATGCACCTGGTCGGGATCATCGGGTCCGCGGCGCGGCGCAGGCGCTTCGGGCGCACGCAAGTGTCCGGGCCGCGCTGCCGCAAGCAATTCCTGGGCGGCCGCTCGCAAAAGCTGTACCGGCTCGCCGTCGGCGCGGTGGCCGACAAGCTCGCGGGACGGCATGGGTCAGCATCGCGGAGCGTATGATCGCCAGCAATTCGGATACCACAGTCTGTTTTATTGTTTCACTGTGAGCTATGATAATGTCTCTAAACCGGAGGGCCTATATGACGACAGCAACCCAAATACGTGTGGTGCTGTTGCTACTGTTCGTTTCTATCGCTTGCCGTAGCGCCTTTGCTCAGTCTTCAAATTTGTATTTGGTTGCGGGCATCGGGTCCCAAGAGGGGAAAGCAAGTGAGTCAGGGGGCGATCGGCGGTGAATTCGTGTTCCACAGGCTCTTCGGTGCGGGTGCTGAGGTTGGAGCCGTAGCCGGACACCAGAGCTTCGCCACTCTTTCCGTCAATGGTTACCTTCATGCCCCACTTCCGGGCCTTGAGAAAAGAGTGGACCCATTTGCAACCATCGGGTAGACAGCAGGTGTTGGCCTTCTTGGATCCACCAATCTGCTTAACTTCGGCGGCGGGTTCCATTACTGGTTCCATCGAAGGCTCAGGGTTGCGTCTGGAGGGGCGTGACTTAGTGCATACCGGGTGGAACTCGAATCGGATTGACGCAAATCTGGAGTTTTCGCGCCGGCATCGCGTTTCGCTGAATCGTGGCTGTAATTTGATATGCAGCTGCCGCATGCACCTGGTCGGGATCATCGGGTCCGCGGCGCGGCGCTGGCGCGGCGAGCGCGTGCGAGTGTCCGGGCCGCGCTGCCGCAAGCGATCGCGCTCGTGGATCCCGCAAGCTGCCGCACCTGGTCCGCGCGGTGGCTGACGTGCTCGCGCGCTTCTCAGAGCTGCACGGCAGACACTCGCGGGCATGCGCTCCGGACCACCGCTGTCCTGAACTGCGTTGGAATGATACAGTGTCTGCACTGTGCGAATGCTTGTGTTGCTACTTATCGCGACTGTTCAGTTGCTAGCGGTGCCACTCGAAACCCACTGGAGTGGGTTGGAATCAGTCATCGTAGGTCATGAAATCCGGGTCGTCTTGCCCGATTCACAGGTGCTCCAGGGCAAAGCCTTGCGAGTGGAAGCCGACGCGCTGGTGATGGAGGTGCGCAAGACCTCGAACACCAAGCTGTACCCGAAGGTCGCCAGCTATTCTGTTCCGCGTTCAGCGCTGAAAACTTTACAGCTTAGGCAAAAGACATACCACTGGCGAATTATAGGCACGGCTGTGGGGGCGGTCGGCAGTCTTGCTTTTATAGGCGCGCTTGCGGCTTCAACGGTTGGTGGGCTGGAGGGGGAGGCGGGAGGTCCTCCGACGCTGTGATATCTGGCGTCGGCCTCGCTGGTGTGGTGGTACTCACGGGGGGCGGCTACGCATTGGGCAACTCAGCCGACAAACGCACCACAGATATCCTGATCGTGCCCTAATTGGTGACGAACCCTCCGCTCGTGGACTGTCGCAAGCTGGCACTCGGCGCCGTCGCGGCGGCTGACGTGCTCGCGCGCTTCTCAGCGCTGCACGGCAGACACTCGCGGGCATGCTCTCCAGACCTCAGTCTATTCTGCACCAGGCCATAACGTTTCTTATGGTACTCAGAAGGGTCTCCACGCGAAACGGCTTCGAAATGAACTCGAAAGCAACGTCTGAGAACTCGTCAGGGTAGCCGGAGATCAGGATTATCGGAATTGTCGGAAAATCAGCGCGCACCGAGCACGCCAGCTCAATCCCGTTCATTTGCGGCATCTTGATATCAGAAACCAGCAAGTCCACACCGGTTCCGAGCTTACGGAGCTGTTCCAGGGCTTCCACTCCATTTTCCGCTTCGATCGTATGAAAGCCGTCGCTTTCCAGCAAGGCTTTGATGTACATCCTGACTGACCATTCATCATCCACGATCAGGGCAATCTTCTGCGCCATCGCGTCCGAAATTTGGTTCATGGTCGTTAAATGCTATCAGACCGAGACAACAGATGCTCACGCGGACTGAGTAGGTGCCCCGCCGCGCTGCCGCAAGCGCTCCCGCGAGAATCCCGCAAGCTGCCCCAGCGGTCGGCGCGGTGGCTGGCGTGCTCGCGCGCCTTTCAGCGCCGCACGGCAGACACTCCGGGCATGCGAAGTCGAGTTCCCGAAAGAAAACAGAAACTATGGGTTGCAATCAGGGTTAAACTGTCTTAATCGCAACAATGCGCGAAAAGTTGACCGCAATCGGCTGCTCGTTCCAAACGCGGGGCCCGGTGCACGAATGAGCGATGCCGACGGTGGACGGACCGTGTTGATCGTAGATGACAACAAAGATCTGCTCGGGCTGGCTATTGAAATATTGAAGTGGAGTGGCCAAGGCTTTAGCGTCCTCGCCGCCTCGGATGGGGACTTAGCGCTAGATATCGCCGAAAAGCATGATGGCATCATCGATCTGCTGATCTCTGATGTTGACATGCCAAATATGAGGGGGCCCGAACTGGCGAGAGCCCTCTTTCTGCAACGCCCGAATATCAAAATTCTGCTTATCAGCGGCGTGGAGAAGTCTTGTTGGATCTCGGGTTGGCGGTTCTCTGAGCAAACCATTCACACCCAACCAACTTATTGAGAATGTTGTGAAGCTGCTGGGCTAGCAGGCCGGCTGACGTTACTACCTCCCGCGCTTCTTGCTGTGGCACGGTCCGGGCCGCGCTGCCGCAAGCGTTCGCGCTCGTGGATCCCGCAAGCTGCCGCTCAGCACCGTATCAGCAATCGGCAACTATATCGACCACCATAACCTGGAACCGAAGCCGTTCATTTGGACAGCCAAGGCGACTGACATCTTGGAAAAAGTGAAGCGCGCACGGGCAGCCCGGGACCGGCGATCGGCATAACGCGCTACGCTACGAACATGAGTCGACGGAAGGAGTGGCAGAAGGTTCTCGATTCCGAAGTGAAGCGTTGGTCGGCCATGTCTTGCGGACAGTTGGTTTCAGAACTCCACGAAGTGCAGGGGTATGAGGTGGAATTCGAGTCGAAGCAGTATCAGGTAGAAGTGGAGCTCTTAGAGAACACTGAGAAATACCTTCACGTCATGGTGGCTGTCGACGACGGTAGCCTTCCGGCATCCGTCTCACCATTGACCCACTCCTTCATCTGCCAAAAGCCAACTGTTTAGTGCAACTGCCCGGTTAGCGGCTTGCCTGCAGCCCCCGAAAATCGGCAATCTGCATGACGCACTGCACTAGCGGACGCCCGCAAGTTGCCGCACCTGGTCCGGCGCGGTGGCCGACGTGCTCGCGCGCCTTTCAGCGCTGCACGGCGGGACACTCGCGGGCATGCGGTCGAGGGTCAGGCGTGCATCGCCGCGATGGTCTGTAGGAGCTGGGGGTAGGTGAACGGTTTGCGCATGCACTTTAGGTACTCGCCACAGGGCAGCGGGTCAAAGAGGCAACACCCTGCGCGCCCATGTTGCGTGCAGATCACAATCACAATGGGCGGCGGGACGTCAGCGATGATGCCGCTAATCTCTGCTGTTACGTCCGGAGCAAAGGTAGACGAGACAAATACAACCGGAGCCTCCTTCCCATTCATGCGCTGATCGCTGATCGCTTGACGTGCGTCCGCGAAGTTGCTGACTGCAGCTGTCCTTAGCCCGGCGTGCGTGAGCATGGCTGTTAATAGTACGCGCACATCAGGAGTTTCGTCGAGAATCAGCGCAAGCCGACCGCACATTGGCCTGCGCTGAAGCACGAGATCACTTGGTATCACGAGAGAAATCACAATAAAGCCGCTTTCCGCAAGAACGTCACGTTACGACTTGGCGTGAACTGCGTTAGCTAGAGGAATTTCATCGGCAGCGTACATTTTCAAAGGCTCAATTTCCGAGTATCTTGTCCCAGCTCGCCCCCATATTACTCCAATCCCAACATAAGCGTGTTGAAAACATGGTTTCGCGCAAGCCGGGCCGCGCTGCCGCAAGCGCTCGGGCTCGTGGATCCCGCAAGCTGCCGCAGCTGGTCGGCGCGGTGGCTGACGTGCTCGCGCGCTTTTCAGCGCCGCACGGCAGACACTCGCGGGCATGCTGTCCGGACCATGGATGAACCCTACTAAGTTTCGGTCACAGGACTTTTGAGTGGCAAGAATGCAGACCCACGCTTTAGACGAGATTGTGTCTGGTCATAGACAAGGGCGATGAACTTATCAGTGTCGTTCCAGCGCTGTGATGCCTTGGCGGGATCGAATCCATTCTGCTTCACAATCGCTTTCATGGTCGGAACGTCCAAGGTCCTAAGCCAAAATCTGAACTCTTCGTCGCCCTTCTCCTGCAGAGCCCTGAATACATCTGGGATAGGAAAGGCGGTTCCGCCCAGAGGGTTGCCGAACCCGGGTTACGGGTTCGCGTAAATCGTGCCCAAAGGAAGATGGCCGAATCCGCGTAACAGGTTCAGGTGAGGTGTCCCCAAAACAGCCGCTAGTTTGGCGGCAAAGGCGGGGTTCCGTGTTGCCTCGCTCTCGATGGCGTCGAGCAGGGCTCTTAGTCGTGTCTTTAAACTCGTACTGGATTGCATCTCTGGAGCAACTCCTTTGTGATGGCTATCAACGGGTCGCTGTTGTCTCCGTATTTGCCTTTAAAAGTGGATACGTTGGTGTTGAAATCGGCTCCTCGAGCAGTGGCAGTGCGCTCCTTGACGATGCTATCAAAAAGGGCCGGTTGCTTGAGGTCGGTATCCTTTCCGTCAAATAGCCGCCCTTCGCGAAGCGTTCGCTCCACCTGAGTATGCAGCGTATTCACGCTATTGACCTTGGTGGCGACGATACCCAGCGGCTTGATAGGTCTGTTAAGTTCATCGGAGTAAATTGCAACCCGACTTACGATTTGGGAGACGCCCCACGTAGAAACGATGTCTGGAATCGTGGGGATTAAGTAGTGCGTCGAGAATCGAAGGCCGTTTTTGGTTACAATCCCGAGGCTCGGCGGGCAATCGATGATCACAAAGTCGTAGCGATCGATCACCGGAACAAGTGCTTGCCGAAGAATCTCCTGCGGATTCTGATCATAGTTCCCTTGCATGGCGACAAATGGAAGCTTCTCCTGAATGTCGATGAAATCGATGCTCAATGGGAGCAAGTCCAGACGCGAGATCCCTCCGTTTACTTTTGACGCACCGCGGATGATCGCCTTATCGATATCGAACATCGGGTCACGA
Source organism: Bryobacteraceae bacterium (assembly GCA_963793625.1). GTDB lineage: Bacteria > Acidobacteriota > Terriglobia > Bryobacterales > Bryobacteraceae. The sequence goes on from CAWCAT010000007.1 coordinate 133,076, forward strand.
TGGGGTTCAAGCTTGTCTTTGAAGAGCTGGGCTAAGGTAAGGCCTTCTTCATTCCGTCGCTTCCATTCAATCTTCTCCGATAAGGTTAATGGTTGCATTGGTCTGCGGATCCAGATCAATGAACAAAACGTGCTTCCGGAAGGTTTTGGCCAGCACCTCAGCGATAGCAACAGACGTCGTAGTTTTCGCTACACCTCCCTTCAAATTGATCACGCTTATGACGATCGTCCCGCGACCCGAGTGAGCGTCGAGCCAAGCTTTGACCACTTCGGCATCCCACACGGAGCCGTGCTGGAGAGTTTCTGCCGGCCGGGCAAAATCGTCGTAACGCACGCGCCAATTGGTAACAGCTTGCCTGGTTACGGGGGGGGGTTGCCATCTCCGCGATTTCAGCAAAAATCCTAAAGTTTCTTTGTGTTCATGGAATACATTTTCAACGTTTTTGTTTACGTTGTCAACATCAAAACGAATACGTGTAAACAACACACGACACGCATCAGTGCAAATCGTCTGCCGCATGCACCTGGTCGGGATCGTTGACCGCTTGCGCGGTGCTGGCTAGTGGGGCGGACGCGAGTATCTGGGCCGGCGCTGTCGTAAGCGCTGGCGCTCGAATCTAGACGCTCGCGGGCACACTCTCGGACCCGCGCAATCGCTGCGGCGCCTAGCGTTGCCAGCAAGCGCAGTGGGGCGGCAACGCGCTAATGGACGATGAGCGCCGGCGTTACGGCTGTACGAGGGCCGGGGATCGTCGAAGAACTCTTCTAATTTCCCCTGAGTCATTCGGAATTTCTTGCCATAGCAGACCAAACTTGATGGCTTCAACTAGGATCTTCCCACCGAGTTTGTCATAGCGCTTAATAGAAGTCGGCGTGTAGAAGGCTGGCGTGGTTAGCATAGAACGCGAGCCCTCGTGTTGGCACGTGCTACAGAAGAAGTTGACCCGCGCCAGCCCACCGCTAGTATGCTCAGTGATACTCATCCGGGAGACCGGTTGAATGCAATGCTTGCAGTTTCCGGGAATCGCAAGATGCTTTGCTCGCTGAACAAGGCGGTCGAAACGGGTGCGCGTAGCCTCTTTGAGTTTTTCCTCTGCCCCCTGCCCTATCATCCACCAGACGTAGCCCGGATCATTGAAGAACAGCCATTCAAGCGTCTTGTCCTTGTGCTTACCGAAACCAACGGTATATGACATCGATTGTAGTTCCTTCCTGTGGCGACCAATATTAACAGTGCTCACGATCCGCGGCTGCCGCGACCACCAGGCGCACCGGCTAAAAGACAATTATAAGCTTAATTATGATCCATAGTTACATTCAAAAATACGTGAATCAACATTTTTTTAAATCAGTATTGACTTTGTAGAGATGTTGATGCACAATCAAAAAGTCCCAATATGGATTTATAAATTCTAGAAATGGGGTGAGGTAAAAATTCACATGAAGGAGCTTGGTTCGGTGATTGACTTATCTGAAGTGGAGCAAACGTTGACATCGAGGATAACAACGGTTCGCTTGAAGACGCGCTTATTCGGTGCGCAAAGGAGAACGGAGTAGCTGCTGGCACTACGATCCCTATGATTCATTTCCGGCAGGGATCCCGCCACTTTCTACAAGGAGTCCTGCCGATGAACTACATCTCTCGGCAGTTTGAGTCGAGGTCTGCTTCTAAACGGGCTTCTATAGCGGAGGCTGAGAGCGCGCTTAACCGACCCCTCTTGACGGATCATGTGAGCGCCATAGCTAAATACCTGATAGAAAACAGTACGAAAATGTATATTATGCCCGGCTTGTCAGTGAACATTCACACAACTAAGCCGTTGCGTTTCTATACTACATCTTCAAAGGAAGTGATCCGATTCGGTTACCTATTCCTCCCGCAATCGGCCGGATTTGCCATCACTGATGGCCAACACAGAGTCGCGGCAGTAAGGGAAACATTAGACACGATACCGTTGGAACTTCGTGAACGTTTCGGCGAAGATGGTGTCCCTGTGATGATTTCTCTGGAGAGCGAAGTCCGCCAAGCCCATCAAGATTTCGCAGACTGCTCGCGAGTCAGACCACTGCCACCGGCGCTCTTAGCGACCTACGACCGTAGAAATGCCGGCAATCGGCTCTTTCTGGATCTGGTGGATCGTTGTCCCATTTTCCGGAACAAAATCGAATCAACCACAAAATCCATAGCGAAAACTTCGTGTAACTTATTCACGGCTAACCAAGTTCGAAGCTACGTAAAGGCCCTGCTACTTCACTCGTGGAGCGGCTCAGTCGATCAGTACGAAGAGGATATTCGCAGCTTGCTGCCTACGCCTGAAAGCCAGGAGGAGAAGCTCAAGCAGATCCTCGAATTCACCGAAGTACTCACCGAAGCAATACCGATCTGGAAAACTCTTGCTTCACTCCCAGAAGGGCAAAAGGCACGCATTATAGAAATTCGCGCCGAAAAGTACGTGTGCCTTGAAGGTGAGGGCCTTGTAATCCTAGGTTATCTCGGATTCGAGCTGCTCACATATGCTCCTGATTGGAGAGACCGGGTAAAGAAGCTTGGAGACATAAACTGGCAGGAATCTGATCCGATCTGGACATTAACGATCCGCAAAGAAGAAGAGATCATTGACCCGAAAACCAACGCAGTCAAGATGAAGTACGGTAAGCTGTCCGGACATAGCAACGTGGTCAAAGCCATCGCGAATGTAAGGCAAGCAATAGGCTGGGAAAAGCCCAATCCAGTTGGTGGGCTCATCACGGATGATGACCTTCCGGCCGAAGATGAAAACCCAAACACAAGCGTTACCGCGGAGGTGGTGCAGTAAGCGGAAATGTCGGGGTGCTTTCCCCCCGACTCTTGGCCCGTCTTCCTGCGCCAGAACCACCTACGGGATGCAGAATCTTAATTCTTTTCCGTTGATGAGCTGCAAGGCTTCTACGATCAATGTGTCTCAGATGAGCAAATGATCCTTGAATCGGATCAATTCGCGCCGGCTTGTAGCCTTAAGTCTGTAAGAAAGCATAAACTGCATATCGCCGTCGCGATCCAAACACGGGCCGACACGTGCAAGATTACCGAAGCGGCTTAGAAATAACCAATCGACTTGCTCTGCCGCAAGCGATCGCGTAACCCTCGCCGCGGCGCCTGGCGTTGCCAGCAAGCGCAGCGGGGCGGCACGGCAGGCGCTCGCGGGGCATGCGGTCGAGGTCGAGGCATTCGAGGTCCGGACGGTTTCTAATGGAACGTACCGCGGTTCGTCACTACATCTGCGCCGGCCTGTTAGTCAGGCACATGACGCACCAGACAGTCATGCCCGCGTGAAGCAGAGCGGTCGGCCAACGGCCGATGCTGAGAGAGTCCTAGGCCCATGCCCGCATACACAAGGACCGTGGCGATGGCGGCGTTGTAAGGCACCATCGCACCAACCAACTCCTTTCGCGGCGCGGCTCTGCCCGTCGTGGCGCGCGAGCCAGCAGGCAACTCCCAGGGCGAGCAGCGCTACTCCGCCACGCGTGCGACAGTCAACGCAACAGGAGCATCGAGCGATGAACCGAGCAGGAGTGTGGACACAAGCGATGGAACCGCCAGCAGCGCAATGCCGGTCCCAGCTTCAAGCACCGCTGTCAGGGTGAGGAGGTTCTTCATCTGTGGGTAGGAAGTATTCATGGTTCTGTTCCTTCGTTGACCTTACCCTAAAGAGCTACAAATTGGACATCGTCACCGCCAATTTCATTCTTTCTTCCGCCGGGCGCGCTCTTCGCTCCGGGGCCTCGCAGTCTGACTTGCTCTGCCGGCACGATCGGGCGGCACGGCTGGCGCGGAGCACTTACTTTGCGTCAACCGCGGCTCATGGCCCGCACCTTATGGGGTATCTATCCAATTGAAACGCTTATCCCGAAGTTTACGCCCGAATCTCGCCAGGCCCGGGACTACGCGCCATCGTTTTCGTCCGATCCACTTGAATTGTGTCGTCGTTATGACTTAGTCGTAGGACAAATAACGGGGTCGATTTGTCCATGAGCAGCACACGGCCGGCCGCAGGGGCGGCATGGGGC
>CAWCAT010000008.1:0-57205 GCA_963793625.1 Bryobacteraceae bacterium
CTTCCTCCCTGGCGGAAAACGAACTACGGAATGACCGCAAGGTCTGACAAGATTCGCAACAACTGACAGCAATGCCAGCACTACTAGTGCGACCAGCATGGCCCTGCCGGAACTTAAAACTGCATGGAATCCGCGCAACTCCGGACCAGGCTCCGCAGACGATTAACAAGCGGGGGGCGCATCGCTCGTGGCCCACGTGATTCGAACCACTCGTCCAACTCTCCCGCCCAGGCGAAGACTGGTCCGCGGGATCCGGGGAGGCGACAACAAAAAGGCCGGCAGGATGTCCCATTTTTGCGCGGTCCGCACCGTCAACCCCTAGGTGAGCCGCGATCTCCTTCCAGGAGTTCAACCTGTGTCCTGGCTGCATCAGCGGCTCTTTCCGGCCGGTGAGTAAGTTTTCCATCACCATGCTGATGTGGCGGATCTGCTCATCCGTTCGTGTTGCAGGCCGCCGACTCGTAGCGCACGATGCGACGACGCGCTCCCTGTGGTCCACGTCGAGTAACAAAACATTTCCGTGCCATCCGATCTGATTTACCCTTGCTCGCGTCTTCGGCATTGAAAGAGAAAGCGTCAGTGTGCTTTCTTACTCAACAGTTCACATTTCGTCTCAGCAACCGTGAACGCCAACTGCTTCCCGTCTGGGTGCATCGCAACCCAGGACGGCTCGGCTTGAACAGGCAGTCCGATCGGAGTCATAGACGGTTGTTGATCTCGTCGGCACCGACACGATCTCCCACTTGGCGCTCTTCTGTGAAATGTTGCCAATCTGGCGAACAGCAATCAGGTATCGGCCGTCGGCCGTCCAGGCAATGCTGTTTCCCGGAAAGTACTCACCTTTGGGCGAGGCGCTTCTGATGTCGCCACCTCAGCCGGCACGATTTTCAATTGGCCGCGATACGCGAATGCAAGTTGGCGGCCATCTGGCGAAACGGCGATTGCGGAACCGCCAGTTGGACGCGGATCTATTTCGCTGATTTCACCGATTTGACGCTCCGGACCGCCGGCAAAGGGGCGGCGAGACAACTCCAAACCGATTATTCCGTCGTTTTTCTTGGTACGCGCGAAGAACAGTGTTTCCGCGCGGTGTGATAGAGCAACACTAAGCCCAGGCTGCTGAAATGAGTCCCGCGAGTCCGCATTTTCCGGACTGAACCTCATCAGTTTGCCAGCACTGTCGGACAGGAGTAGCGAGCGCCCATCCGGAAACCAGCCGACCGGAGTAACCCGCAGGGGCCTCGGGTTTCGAGAGCCTTACCAGCGGAAGTGACAAGGAACGGGTCCGTTCCAGGGATGGTGACCGTGCGGTACGCCAGTTCCTTGCCCGTCCGCGACCAACGGAGGGGACCGCCGAGCGAAGCCGGTGTATTCCTGGTTCAGGCGCCTAGCGGGTGGAAGTAACTTCGTCGCGCGGCGGGATCCCAGTCCGCAACATAGATATCGCTGGTGGTAGAAGCTCACGAATGAAGAGTTGGCCAGTTCGTGAGAACCCCGGTATCAGATCCGAGAATCGAGCGTTGGTCCGTAACATTGCGGGTTCGCCTTGGGGCTTACCATCCGACACCCGAATCGACCAAATGGCCGGCCGACCGGAGCGAATACTTTGGAATATGATCTCGTTTCCGTTGGGTGACCAAACCGGGTTATAGTCTCCCCGTGTTCCTACCAGTAGAGTGTTTTCGGTGGTGCCGTCCACAGAGACCACCGCCATGCTCACTTTATCTGGCTGATTGGAGGGAAGACAGTCAACAATGAACCGGCCATCAGGTGAGAAGGAGACACTTCGTTCGGGTTGCCCGGTCTGGGCCGCACGTGTTGAGCGTAATTTCCGTAACGATCCATCAGAAACCAAGACGAGCGCGAGAACTGAAGAGCTCGTGGGAGTTGATTTCGAGTTAAGAACGACCAAAAGTTGCTTGCTATCTGGAGACCACGCGCCAAGGCAGGAACGAAATCCGCCTCCGGTACGGGAATCCTGCGGAATCCGAACCCGTCTGAACCAGTGATGGCGAGCCCTGTTTTTCCATATGCTCCAGCCTGAGTGCGCTCGGTCAGATTGAACGCGATCTGCTTTCCGTCAGGCGAAATCACTGGCGACGAGATAAGCCCCTGGACGTGCTGGGGCAGTACGACCCGGTTTTCTCCCTTCTGCAAGTCGTGTATGCATAAGCCCTCGTTGGAGCTAAAAGCAATAAATGCCAAGTACCTGCCGTCCGCCGACACCTTACTCGCGGTCTTCAGGCGGTCACCTGTCCAAAGAGCCCCCGTGGCTGCGTTATCTTCCATCTGTCTCCTGCCGTTCAGTAGCCGCAGCTTGGCTTCGGCCAACGCTTCGGACTGGTCGCTAAACTCGCGTACGAGTCGCTCATACACCGTACGACTCTGTTGGTCGCCGAGCCGTTCGTAGCACTGGCCCATCCGTAACAGCGCCTTCGCCGCTACCACGCGGTTGCCGCTTTTGGAAAATCTTGCGTAGACTGCGATCGCGCCTCGCAGGTCCCCGTCTATCGTTTCCTTCTTTTGGGCAGCACGTAAGTCAACTTCCGATTTATCCGGACTCGCCTGCCAAGCCTTCAGCATCGCCGCGCAGAGCATGGTCGCAATGAATAAACGTCTCATAAAGTAAGAATAAGTTGCTTTCGGAATCTGTTTGTCTTGATTAGCCCATCGCGACTGTCAAGATTGTGTTAAGTTTACGCATCAAACCGGTAGCCGAGCCCGCGAACACTGACGAGGTGTCTTGGTGTAGAGGGCTCCTGTTCGATCTTCTTCCGCAAGGTCGCCACGTGAGTATCCACCACGCGCTCCGAGATGTTGATCTCGCGCCCCCACACAACACTAAGCAATCGCTCGCGGCTAAGGACTGTCCCAAGGTTGCGCACGAAGGTGATCAGCAGCTTGTACTCCAGTGCAGTTAAATCAATCATCGTGCCATTCCGTCGCAACTCGCAGCGGTTGAAATCCAATTCAAAGCACCCGAGTCGGGTCACAGTGGCCGCTACATCACAGGTGCGCCGCAACATAGCCTTGATACGTGCACGCAGTTCCCGCGGGCTGAACGGCTTGGTCACGTAGTCGTCGGCGCCAAGTTCCAATCCAAGGATCTTCTCAGCTTCTTGTGCCCGGGCGGTCAGCAAAATTATGGGAACCTTAGAGCCATGGCGCCGCAGGTCGCGGCAAATCTCAAATCCGTCTTTTCCGGGCAGCATAACATCGAGTAGGATGAGGTCGAACGCCTCTCTTCGCGCACGCTCGAGAGCGACCTCTCCGTCCGATTCTATTTGGACGAAGTAGCCTTCGGTCTCAAGATCTACTCTCAATCCGAAAGCAATAACGGGCTCATCTTCAACTATTAAAATTCGCTTCATGATTTTCTTTGTTCAATTGGCAGGAGAATTGTGAAGGTGCTGCCCTGCCCCAATTGGCTTTTAAGCCGGATCTCGCCTCCGTGCGACTCAACTATATGCCGAACCATCGCCAGGCCGATCCCGGTCCCTTTCACCTTGGCCTTCTTGGGGGCCGAGCCGCGAACAAATCTCCCGAATATCTGCCTTCTCTCGGCAAGAGGGCACCCCTATACCCTCGTCCCGGACTGAAATCGCTATTCGGTCTTCCTCCTGGGATGTCTCGATCCATACAGTCCGGCAGTCTGGCGAGTACTTGACAGCATTGTCGAGAAGGTTCCAAAGTGCTAACCCTAGCGCCTCCCTGTCGAGTTCGAGCGAAGGGAGATTCTCGGCAGTCGAGAGCTCAATTTTGTAGCCCAGGGCACTCGCCTGCCGCTGAAAATCAGCTACTAACGAGACAACAAGCGCGTTGGGTTCGCAGGAAACGAAATGGTAGCGGGCTGCGCGAGCTTCCATCCGACCGAAGTCCAACAGCGATTCGACCAGACGCTGCAAGCGCTCGCTTTCCTGGACGAGGAGTGCATACGACTCTTGCCGTTCGTCCTCCCTCCTAATCCGACCAGAAAACAACATTTCCGAAAGCTGTCGCATTGAAGTGAGCGGAGTCCGGAACTCGTGTGAAACCGCGGCCACGAACTCCGACTGCAGGCGCCCAACGGCATGATCTCGATGAATGGATCGAACAATTACGAGCGAACCAGCGGCCAGCACCAGTGCAAGCACCCCGAAGCCCCCAAGCACCATTCGTTCCCTGGTTGCAGCATTACTCAAATCAGCACTAGGGTAAATCACCTCTACTCGGACACTCCGAGCATCAATTACGGTGCCACGCACTCCCGGATCGATCTCGCGCAAGAGCCGATCCAGAAACGCGGGTCCGGCAATTGCAGCCCGCCTTGTTCCGCGCTCCTCCTTGCACACAACTAATGATGGGGACCCTTCCGGTTGCAGAACATACACACCGGGAGAACGAGGATCATCAAACCACAGCGTTGCTGCATGAGAGAGGATGAACCTATCGCGTTCCGCCGCAGAAAAGGTTGCAGCTGAACCAGAACGCTCGGCTTCGCGCCGGTGAAATGCCCAGGTAGCGCCCGTGATCATCCAACGTCCCGACCTCAGGCCAGCATCCATCGCCTGTGCCGTCTTTAGCAGTTCTTTGCGATCGCCCTGTTGCTCTAACACGCTGCAGCGACCTGTCAGCGATACCAGATCTGCGGGTAGCCCGAAGACTTCAGACTGGGCTAATCGGCTGAGCTTCTCGTACGCAGAGATCGCCTCTGGATAGCGCTTCAGCTTCCGGAAATTGCGTCCCAGGCGAGCGAGCGCGCCGGCCGCAACCGAGGGCAGCGGTGATTTTGCGAGCTCATTCAATGGACCGATTGTCGCTCCGGGGTTGTTGCCAGAGAACTCCAGTTCCTCCACGTCTGCATACGCTCCCGCCACGGGTTCATAGGTTTCAGCCCTGGGGGAAAAAACAGCCGTTCCGCTGGCCACGCCTGAACCGCACCGGCCTGTACGAAAATGATGATTACCCCTTCTGGCACGGGGCCGGGAGCAGCAATAAGGGACTCAAGCTGCACCGCAGCGTTGGCCAGGGCTGTCGACATTCGCTCGGCTGCGGCATCGAGCCGAGCTTTGACCCTCTGCTCATCCAATCTCCGATTGTTTCGAATGAAGTCTCGCCCGAGCCAGGCGAGCGCTCCGGCCAGCAGAATCATAACCGAGAGAAAAGCAACCAACGTCTGACGCGGCGGTCGGAAGCAGTTAGCGATCGTGTTCAGCAAATCAGGAATTATATATGATTCTCAAGAGTGTCACTAAATCGTGACTGTCACTTCTGCCGGGCCAGAATCGACGTTCACTTGCTTGGGCGAGAAGTCGAGACCTCGTTCGGCGCAGTTAAGTCGGCTCTGCGCGGTGCTGAAGCCGCAGAAACAGACAGCTATCATTAAAACCAAGGCAATCCGCGAAATGTCGCGATATTCATCCAAATAACAGGCTATCAGAACCGAAAATCTTTATTTTTCTATTGTTAGCGATTTGCATTTTTTGTTGCGGCCCGACTTAGTATTTAATGCAACATCACCTCTGGAAAATGGAGCCATGTCATTCACACGAGACTCTTGCAAAATACGCTCCCTTTCGCATAGCCCGACTGGATGACGCTAGGCGACTCGCCTATTACCACACTTTTTCAGGCTCTTACCGCGAGTTTTGCAAGTGGTTACCGAGGATGTCCGGAAGTTTGTAGAAAGTTGCGACTCTCACCCAGAGCCATGGTAGGCTCTGGGCAATTTGCCAATTCTGTAAAAGGAGAGTCGCTTTGAAGAGAACATATCAGATTAGTCATAGGCGTGCGGCGGAAAAATTCCGGAAGTTCGCATTAGCCAATCCCACTCCAATCCAATTGACGTTTCCTCTGCCTGAGATCGCCGAACTGGCGCAGACCAGCGTCGGTGCAACCCGTCCGGACGCAAGCTGGTATTGGGTTTGCGGCAGGGTGCCACTGAAAATGCCAGCGTGGTGGGGGCTTTATTAGGAGAGTTGAATGAACGCGGTTTGGACTTCACGGCGCCGCGTTTGTACATCGTCGATGGCAGCAAAGCCATTCGTGCAGCGATCCGTAACTATGCCGGCGATGCGGCATTCGTCTAGCGCTGCCAGGTGCACAAAATTCGCAACGTCGTCGAGCATGTGGCGGAAGCCGACCGTCACGCGCTCAAGTACCGGATGCGGGTCGCTTACGGGGCCGTCGAGGCTGCCGACGCGCGGCGCTTGCTTTATCAATTACATGACGAGTTACTACAGAGTAATCCGAGTGCGGCCGCCAGCTTGGCTGAAGGATTGGAGGAGTGCCTTACGGATTCGGAACTTCGCCTGACACCCAAATTACGTCAGGCTCTTTCCACCACAAACTGCATCGAGAGCGGCTTCTCAACAGTCGAGCACATCTGCCAACAAGTGAAGCGCTGGCAGGGCAGCGATCATCGTCTCCGGTGGGGTCGGCTCGGCTTCGCTCTTTGCTGAGTCTCGCTGGAACCGGATTCACGGTTACCGGCATATGCCCGTGCTGCTCAACGCGCTCAACGCGGCGTTCCGTCAGCGTTGCGCGCATAACCAAGCCGAACTCAAAACTCAGATGGGTGCGGCGTAAACTATTAAAGACGGGTCGTAACTTTCAACGGAAATCCGGACACCCTCAAATTTCACCCATTCCCACCGAACGGCAATTTATTTTCATCCTCCTTGCTAGCACTTACACGCCCGGCCACCTGCCAGCCCACAACACGCCTGTTACACTCTCCAGCGGATGCACATAACTGCGCCCGCTCGATAACATGCCACTTACTGCCATACGGCCAACACGCAAAAATGACGCAACGAACACAACTCGCACGCCAGTTGTCTGGAGGTCTCCGAACACGACAACGGGGAAGATCGGCTCCTTGCAAAAAAAATCAGCGAAACGAACTCGGATTACTATTGTTTGCAACAACTCGTATTTCAGAGCAGCACCCTGCAGCCCAAAACGAACTCGACCCACCCCTTTGTTTGCAACAAACGAACTTTGGAGAATCCACCGCCAGCCCTCCACCCAGGCAGCTATACACATCCGAAATACTTGATAAGCTATAGGCGCGTACTATTTCTTGAAGGAGATTCTGCACTATATGTCCGAAAACTTCTCACGCCGGAGCTTCCTGAGGAACTCTGCCGGAGTGGCTCTCGCAGCAGGTCCGGCGATTATGCCCGCGTTCGGCCAGGCTAAAAAACTTAACGTCGGGTGGATCGGCACCGGCTCACGCGGCGCACACGTGATGAACCAGATGTACAAGTCCGTGCCGGAACTGGTCACGGTCACCGCCGTCTGCGACACGTTCGAAGGAAACAAGAACAAGGGCAAGGACATCGTACAGACCACCGGCAAGAATACGCCGAAAACGTTTGTGGACTATAAAGATGTCCTGGCAGACAAGTCCATCGACGTGGTTTTTATCACGACCCCCGAACATCTGCACCATGAGATGGCGATCACACGCACTAAGGGCCGGCAAAAACATCTACCTCGAAAAACCGCTGGCCCACACGATCGAAGAGGGCTGGGACATCGTTAGAGAGGCTGAAAAGTCCGGCAAGATTGTCCAGGTCGGCACACAGAACCGCAGCAACTCGCTGTATATCCAGGCCAGGCAAATGGTCAAGGACGGCCTGATTGGCGACATCCATTATGTCCGCGCCTTCTGGTATCGCAACTCGCTGGAAACCGATCCGGCCTGGCGCTATGTGATCCCAGCCGATGCCAATCCGCAGAATACGGACTGGAATCGTTTCCTCGGTACCGGGGCCAAGAAGCGTGAGTTTGACAAGCAGCGCTACTACCAGTGGCGTTTGTATTGGGATTACTCCGGCGGCATCTCGACCGATCTTCTGGTCCACCAGACCGACATTACCAACTTCGTTTGCGGCAAGACGCTGCCGGCTTCGTGCATGGCTTCCGGCGGCATCTACCGTTGGATCAAGGACGATCGCGAAGTGCCGGATTGCCTGAGCGCGATCTACGAGTACTCCGACAAATTCCACATCAACTACAGTTGCTACTTCGGCAACGATCACTTCGGTTACGGCGAACAGTTCATGGGTAATGAGGGCACCATCGAAGTGCTCAATCGTCAGGAACTGCGCTTCTGGCCGGAACTCTTCCGCGGTAAAGCGCCCGCCCACGTTGCGGCGCGCAAGCCGATCGAAGTGCTCAAACCGGGCAACGATTTGAACGCCGTTCAGGATCACGTGAAAAACTTCATCATGTCCGTTCTGGGCAAAGAGAAGCCGATCGCTCCTGCATCCGCTGGCCAGGTGGCTGCCATCGGCGGACACATGGCGACGCTTTCATTCAAGAGCGGCAAGAAAGTGCTCTGGGATCAGAAGCAGAAAAAAGTTCAATACGTGTAAACGCTCTTCCAGAGCAAAAGTGCATTTGGCGGTCGCGTTCACAAGCGTGGCCGCCATTATTTTTGAATAGAGGTATTCTCGTCACTATGGATCGTCGAAGTTTTCTCGTATCCGCGGGCACAGCGGCAGCAAGCCGTGCCGCTCTCGGGGCTAATGATCGTATTCGCGCCGGAGTCATCGGTAGCGGAGGACGCGGCCGCCTGCTAACGGCGGAGTTCAAGGAAGTCGGTGCGGAGATGGCTGCGGTATGCGACGTCTACCAGCCCAACCTCGAGGCCGGACTCAAGGTCGCCAACACCGGCGCGAAATCGTTCAGCGATTACCGCCGCATGCTGGACGACAAATCGCTGGATGCCATAATCGTCTCGACTCCGGATCACTGGCACGCGCGCATGGTCATCGACGCGGTGCACGCCGGCAAAGACGTCTATGTCGAAAAGCCGCTTTGCCACGCAATCCCCGAAGGCTTCGAAATTGTATCCGCCGTGCGCAGTACGAAACGCGTGGTGCAGGTCGGCATGCAGCGGCGCAGTTCGCCGCTCTTTCAGGAATCGAAAAAGATCATCGACTCCGGACGCTTGGGCGACATCCGTCTGGTCACGTCGTGGTGGCTCAACAGCCAGAACGGACTCTCGCAGAAGAAGTTGTAAGGTCCGCTCGATTGGAAGCAGTGGCTCGGCAGTGCGCCGCAGCGCGCGCAGGAAGATATGCGCTTCTTCAACTGGTATTACTATTACGATTACTCCGGCGGATTGCTCATCGGACAGGCCGCGCATATCGTCGATTGCATACAGTGGTTCATGGGTTCGAAACAGCCGATTGCAGTAACGTGTTCCGGCGGCAAGGTGAACCTCCCAGGTGCAGAGATTCCGGAAACGGCATCGATCATCATGGAGTATCCCGAAAACTACATGGCGACGTTCACGCTCGGCTACAAGGCCATGCGCTATCACACGTCGCAGGATCAGTTGAAGCAGTTCCACGGATCTAAGGCGCGTCTGGACGTGGGCCGCGAAGGTTATCGAATCTGGGCCGAAACGCCGGGTCCGGTGCTCACGCCGGAACGCGAGAACATGCAGGTCGGATCATTCGTCCCCGCCACGCGCGATCACATCCGCAACTTCCTGGAGTGCATCAAATCCCGCAAGGAACCGAACGCTCCTGTGGAAGCGGGCTTCGATACCGCAATCGTGCTTTGCATGACGCTGGACTCGTTGCGCAACGGGCGCCGCATGCGCTGGAACGCAGTTACAAAGAAAGCAGAAGCTTAACGAGCTTATGACGAAAGAATATTCGAATACCCGCCGCGCTTTTCTGGCCACGGCCGCGGCGGCGACATCGGTGATGACGGCTGCGGCAAAAGAGAAGATCATAAAGCCCGGAATCAGCGCAAAGAGCGCGGGCCGGACCATCGGTGCCAATGACCGTATTCGCGTCGGCATGATCGGCGTCGGCATCATGGGAACCGGTCACCTGCGCGATTTCGTGAAGCAATCCGATGCCGATAAAGACATCGAGGTCGTGGCAGTTTCCGATGTCTATAAGCGGCATCGCGAGCGCGCGCAGGCGATTTCGAAACTCGACCCGAAGAACATCGTGCTGGACTATCGCGAACTGCTCGGGCGCAACGACGTCAACGCAGTCTTGATTGCGACGCCGGATCACTGGCACGCGCAAATGGCCATCGACGCATTCGCAGCGGGCAAGGATGTCTATCTGCAAAAGCCCATCACGCTGACCGTGGATGAATCCGCACAGGTGGTCGCCGCAGCGCAGAAATACGGACGCGTGCTGCAGGTCGGCAGCCAGTTCTTGTCGGATCTACGCTGGCATAAAGTGCGCGAGTTGATCGGCGAGGGCGCGATCGGCGAAGTACTCTGGGGTCAGACAACTTACAGCCGCAACTCTGTCGCGGGCGAGTGGAATTACTATGTCAACGAAGAAGCGAGTGCGGAAACGATCGACTGGACTAAGTGGCTGGGAACTGCAAAAAAGCGTCCCTTCAGCGCTGAGCGTTTCTTCCGCTGGCGCAAATATTGGGAATATTCCAACGGCATCGCATCGGATCTTTTCTATCACCGCGTTGGTCCGATGCTGTTCGCGATGGGCGCGCAATATCCGACGCGAGTGTCGGGCGCTGGCGGCATCTACGTGCAGAAGGATCGCGATGTACCAGATACGCTCGGCATGCTCGCGGAATATCCGAATTTCATGATCGTAGTTGCGGGTTCGATGGCGAATATTGCAGCGAACCGGCACCTGCCCGAAGTCGTCTATGGACACGCCGGAACTATTCTGGTGGAACCCCAGAAGGTCACGGTAACGCCTGAGATGTCGATCGCCAGGGCGCTGAATCGTCCCACAGAGGCGAAGACCTACGACTTCCCGGATGCAATGCGGATGATGGGCCGCCGGCATAGCGATAACTTCTTCTCGTGTATGCGCACGCGTAAAACGCCTTCGCTCGGGCCGGAGCTGGCGAACCAGATTATGGTCTCGGTCATGATGGGTTGCGAAAGCTGGCGCAGTGGTGAGATGAAACTCTACGATCCGCAGGCGAAGAAGCGCGCCAGCAAGGTGGCGGGGCGCAAAGGCTACGAAGGCGACGGCAAGAATCATCCGAACGGCCCCCGCAAACAAGAAGCGGTATGAAACTGATCGCTGCGTTCCTGGCCTGTGCGCTGGCGCTCGCCGGGCAGACACTGCCGGGAACGCAGCGACTCGAATATACAGGCGATCCCGTCGAACAGATGATCGGCGGGATGGCCGCCCATCTGGAGCGGCTCACCGCAGAGTCGTCAACAACTCGCAAGCCTTCGCCAGAGCGGCTGCGCTCCATACTCGGCGTGATCGACGCCCACGTTCCATTTCAGGAATTCGATGCCAGCGTGTTGCGCGCCGAAACTGCGCAGTATCGTGTGTACGCCGTACGCTGGCCGGTGCTGGATGGCGTGTGGGCGGAGGGGCTCCACTTCGTCCCGAAATCTGCGATCCGAATGCGTGTGGTCGCGCTGGCGGATGCCGGTCAGGCACCAGAGGACTTCCAACGCGCGCGTGAATTGGCCGCCGCAGGCTGCGAGGTGCTCGCGCCGGTGCTGATCGATCTGCAATCCACCTGGAGTGGCAATCCGGCCATCGGCAAAAAGACCGCGCAACCGCATCGCGAGTGGATCTATCGCATGGCCTTCCCTGTGGGGCGGCACATCTACGGATATGAGGTGCAGAAGACGCTGGCCGCGGTCGATTGGTTCGCGGCGCAACAGCCTAAACTGCAGATCGGGGTATTCGGAAACGGCGAAGGCGGAGCGGTGGCCACATTCGCCGCAGCGCTGGATTCGCGCATCGAAGGTGTCGAAGTGACGGGCTTCTCGCTCGAGCAGACGCCGCTTTGGAAGCAACCGCTTTATCGCAATGTGTTCGGTCTTTTGCGCGATTTCGGCGATGCTGAATTTCGCAGCATGCTTGGCGCGCGCGTCCAGAAGTTGCCGTCCGCCCACTCCGCGGCGCTTGAATTGTCCCCCTCGCCGGGACGCATGCAACGGCAGGTTCGTGAACTGGTCGAGTTCACACAGAAGCTCGTTCGGCAATCCGAAACCTGGCGCGATGCACTCTGGAAGCAGGCCGGCCCGCGCGGCGTGGCCACGAAGTTTGTGAATGAGGTGATCGGTGTGCTGCCGGGCCAGGCCGCGCCGCCCAACGTGCGCAGCCGCTTTTATCTGGACAGTCCGAAGTGGCAGGCCTGGGAAGTACGGCTCGATGTACGGCCCGGCGTTTTCGCGCAAGGCTTTCTGCTCTTGCCGAAAGATCTGAAACCGGGAGAGCGCCGGCCGCTGGTGGTCGTGCAACACGGGCTGAATGGACGCGCGGAAGTGCTGTTCGCCGAAAAGGCCGGGCGCAATTTGGACGTGTACCGCAATTTTGGCGCGCAACTCGCGGATCTCGGCTACATCGTGTTCTCACCGCAGAATCCGTATGTGGGTGACTTCCGCCATCTGGCCCGTCTGGCGAATCCGCTCGGGCTCTCGTTGTACTCACTGATCCGTGCGCAGTATCAGACCCTGCTGGATTGGCTGGTGACGCTGCCGCAGGTGGACGCGCAGCACATCGGGTTCTACGGTTTAAGCTATGGCGGCAAGACCGCGCTGCGCATTCCGCCTTTCGATGAGCGCTTTAAGGTGGCTGTTTGCGGCGGCGATTTCAACGAGTGGATTCGTAAGCTCACCAGTGTGGACGCGACGTACAGCTACATGTTCACGCACGAATACGAGATTCTCGAATGGAACATGGCCGCGGTTGCCAGCCACGCGGAATTGGCCATGATCATGGCACCGCGCGCGTTTATGGTGGAGCGTGGACATCGCGACGGCGTCGGCGTCGATGAATGGGTTTCCTATGAATACGCCCGTGTACGCCGCTTCTATGACGAAGCAGGCTGGGCCGATCGCACAGGCATTGCCTTCTTTAACGGGCCGCACCGCGTGGATGGTCCGGCCGCGCTGGCGTTCCTGCGTAAGTTTCTGGAAAGGTGATGTAGGATTCCGACCCACGAATCTGATACTATTTGTTGCTTATGCTGATCCTTGCTGCCATCCTCGCGATTTTCGTGTACGGCATGATTGCCGCCACACTGGGCACCGTCCTGCCGAACCTTTCCAAAGTATTTGAACTATCGCCCGCGCAGAACAGCTACATCGCTCTGGCGCAGGGACTTGGCCTTACGGTCGCCTCGATTTCCGTCGGCCCGCTGATCGATAAGAAGGGCAAGAAAACCGGTCTGTTGATGGGCCTTGCCGTGATTGCGGTTGCGCTGTTTGCACTGCCGAATTCGACCGGCTATGGCATGATCATTGCGCTGTTTGCCCTGCTCGGGTTGGGCGGCGGCATTATCGTAACCGGCGCGAACGCGCTAGTCAGCGATATCAGCAGCACCAAGCGCGCTTCGGTGCTCAACTTCCTGAACATGTTCTTCGGATTGGGCGGAATGGCGACGCCGTTCATCGCCGGCAACTTCCTGGGCGGTGACGCATTCAGCCTGTGCTACCTGATGGCCGTGCTGACCACGATTACGCTGGGCGTTCACATCATCACGAAGATGCCGCCTCCCGTGCCGTCGCAACCGGGCGAGGCCGGGCAGGCAATGCAGGTGCTCGGTCGCCCGGTACTTTATTTGTTGGCAGCGTTCCTGTTCCTCTACGTAGCTGCTGAAGTCGGTGTTTGGAACTGGTTGCCGCGCCACCTGATTGCGCAAGGCATCCCTGAAAGTCGCGCACTGAACATTCTGTCGCTCGGGTTCGCCCTCGGCTTGCTCGTCGGTCGTGTTGTGGTCTCGCCGATCCTGATCAAGGTCCCGGCCCAGACCGTGACGCTGGCCTCTGCAATACTGATGGCGATTACGACATACGGCATGCTCCAGACAGCCGATCCATTCATGGCCGGCATCGCGGTCTTCTGTGCCGGTGTTGCGATGGCTCCTGTGTTCCCGACAACGCTCGCGATGGTCGGCAACGCATTTCCGAAGCTGACCGGTACCGCGATGGGTATCGTGATTACCTGCGGCTGGATTGGCCTGGTGGTCAGTTCTCCGATCATCGGTGCGATCGCCGGTGAGGATCCTAAAGGCCTGAAGACGGCATTGCTGGTGCTGCCGGCAGTCTCTGTGCTGATGGTTCTGGTTAACCTGGCGCTGCGCCCCGCGCTCGCCAAAGCGGCGCGCGAGTAAGCGCTTATGGTCTTACCTACCGCACATAGGGAAAAGCGCCAAAGCACTCGGCATCAGTTAAGGACTAAACTGAAAGTCTCCTGGACGGATGTCAACGGCAGGTACCACTTTCTCGATGCGGAGTGCCTCAACGCATCGGAACACGGCGTTCGAGTGCTACTGCCGCGCCGCGTGGACACCCATTGCTACATCAGCGTCAAGTCCATCTTGTTAGGTTTGAACACCTCTGCACGAGTCCGCAGCGTGGCTCCAAGAGGCATCAACTTCGAGGTTGGACTCGAGTTCAATGGTGGCTGGCGCTGGGAAAAGCTCCAGGCTCTGCTTAATGACAGCCTAGGCAAGTGAACTTCCGGCCGTGACAGACGGCGCAGCTGGTCTTATCGAACTTCATCTTGCCGCTGCTGTGCTGGTCCATAAATGCTGGCACGTGACTCGCGGGCTTGAGTGCGGCGTCTTCACGATGACACTGCGCGCAACTGAACGGCGGCTCGATTTTGTTGTGGCACACCAGGCAATCGGCCATCTGCGGCATGGCCGCGGCCGTGACCTTGTCTGAGAGTTCCAGCCCGCGGTGACAGGCCACGCAGGCGTTCTTCGTATCGAGATGCTTGCGGATATCGCGGGGCTTCGAGAGATAGTTTCCGGAATCGATAGCGGCCGCGATCACGGGCGCGATGTTGCCCATTTTCAGATGTTGCTGATGGTTGAACTTTGCCACCATTGTCTGCGGAGGCGCTTTAATCTGCGCGTCCGTGTGGCACCCGAGGCAGACCTGCTTGTTGGGCAGATTGTTGTCCTCCACCTTAGTGGAGCGAGCGACGGAGGCGTGGCAGGCAACGCACTCCAGCTTCATCTTGAGATGCAGGCGATGGGAGAACTCGGCCGCAGGCGCCGCCGTTGCCAGCAGCGCCAGAAGCGATACGCCGATTAGCCTTTGTACGAGAGCCGCCAAAGTTTCTTTCCGCCGTCGTCAGAAATCAGCACGCTGCCGTCGGGAAGTTGGACGAGCGCCACGGGGCGGCCCCAGACTTCGCGGCTATCTGGCGATAGCATCCAGCCCTTCAGGAATTCCTCCGGCGGACCGCTTGGCTTGCCGTTTTTGAAGGGCACGAAGGCAACGGAGTAGCCGATGCGCTTGGAACGGTTCCAGGAGCCGTGGAACGCCAGAAATGCGCCGTCCCTGATACTTGGCCGGGAACTGCTTGCCGGTGTAGAAGATGAAATCGAGCACCGCCACGTGCGGCCCCAGCATCACGTCGGGCACCAGGGTTTTCTTGACCAGATCCGGATTCTCGCCCTTTCGCCTTGGATCTTCATTCGGACCGATGTAGGCATAAGGCCAGCCATAGAAGCCGCCCTGCTTGGATGCGAGCAAGTAATCCGGCACCAGATCGTCGCCGAGCGCGTCGCGTTCCTGCACGGCCGCCCAGAGCGTTGATGTGCCCGGGTACATCTGCAGACCGATCGGATTGCGCGTGCCCGCGCGAAGATCTCATGCCCGCTGCCGTCGGGATTGAAGCGGTTGATCGCAGCGCGCATTGCGGGTTCTCCGGCATTGACGTTGGATGCCGATCCAACTCCCAGGTAGAACTTCTCGCCCTTGGGATCGAAAATGATCGAGCGCGTCCAGTGGCCTCGGGCGAAGTCCTTCATCGGGACAATCTCCTCGCCCGCGCCCACGCTCATGGCCTTCTTGTCGTACTTGTATCGTTTAAGTGAAGTGGTTTCGGCGACGTACAGATAGTCCTTCCAGAACGCCATGCCGTACGGGCGGTCGAGGCCTTCGATCAACTTCTTACGGGCTTTGCCGTTCTCGAAGAGGATATAAACGGTGCCCCTGTCGGCACTATCGGCGAGGAGCAGTTCGTTGCCGGGTCCGAGCAGCATAAAGCGCGGCTTATCGAAGCCGGTCGCGTATTCCTGAATGTTGAAGCCTGCTGGAACTTGCAGCTTGGCACCGTTCGGTTGAGGAATGACCCTAGGGCCATTATTGACGGAAGGTGTTGCGTAAGGAGGCGGCAGCTTCACGGAAGCCTGCTGCCAGGCAAGTGCCCCAGCCACAAAGCCAGTCGCACAGAGACAGAGTAAAGCCTTGTTATTCATGCTGATATCTCCCAGATGATTTCAGTGTATCGAAAGATTCGATGTTAATTTGATAAACTAAGCCAGTGTATTTTCAGATTATTTTATCTGTTTTATGCATAACAATCTGCGTTGGCGCAGATCAGTTTTCGGTGTCGGGCAAGGTGGACGACGGCACGGGGCAGTTTGCCGTGGCTGGCCGCACGGTGGACGGCAGCACGGGGCAGCCACTTAAGAATGTACTAGTAGAGCTCAGCTGCTCCAATTCATCGGTCAAGTGGGCGCTGCTTACCGATGTTAGTGGTGCGTTCCGATTTGAAGGAGTAAGTGCCTGCGCGTACAAACTGCTCGGCCAAAAGCCGTCTCACGACAACGCGATCCAGTTCGTTAAGGTTGGGCCGTCAGCCAGCGAAGTTGTTCTAAAGTTAAATCCGCTCGGTGTAGTTCGCGGACGCGTCAGCACTACGGAACGCGAGCCGGCGATCGGCGTTGCCGTTCGACTCTGGGATTCTCACGTCGCTGATGGTCGGCGGCGATTCCGTAGTGCTGCGTATGCAGTTACAGATGACCGCGGTGAGTATCTGCTTGCCGACGTACGGCCCGGTGCATACGTTCTGCATGTGGCTGGGAAGTCAGGCGGGACATCTACGTTCGTGGGTGGTCAACCGCGGCGCATTGGTGAAGAGGAAGCTTTTGCACCGGTCTATTACGGCGGCGGCACCTCCCTACCTAATGCGGCAACAATAACAGTGGAAAGCGGGAAGGAATTGCGTTCCGATATTTCGGTCACGATGCGGCCGGCCTACGCCGTCACCGGAATGATCTCTGGAATGACCCCCTACCAGCCAGTTTCGCTGTTTCTGCTGACGACCGACTTGACTGGAGTGCCTACCCGCAATTCGTTGAACAGCGCCACCGGCGAGTTTCGGGTAGCAGATGTCGTTCCCGGAACCTATATTCTTCGCGCCAATACATATAGCGCATTAGCCCGGGCAGAGAGGCCAGCCAGGTTTGAGGCTGTGGTGCCGGGCAGCTACCGCGTTCAGGTAGATACCTCGGAATTTTGCGCCCAGGCTATTACGGCGGGCACCCAAAATCTGCTGCTCGAACCAGAGATCTCAGTGCGTGCGGGCGTGCCTCCAGCGCCAATAGACGTAGTCGTCGCAGGGTCATGCGGGAGCATCGAAGCAAAGGTGCCAGACGGTACGCTCTCGGGTAATCAGAAGTTACTGGTTCTATTTCCGGCAACAGGCGGTGAGCCGATCGCAGCATTCTGGCAATCCCAGGCGTACGTTAGCCAGAATATTCTTCCCGGCGATTACACCGCCTTCTTGTTCCCCAAGAATGCTGCCTATGCGGAACCTGGGGCGCGCGAGAAGTCAGGGGTGCGTGGGCAGCCCGTCAAAGTGCAAGCTGAAGGCGTTACACGGATCCAGTTAGAGGTGCGGCCGTGAAGTCGTTACTGCTGTTCCTATTTCTCACAGCCGTCGCTTCCGCACAGCATACGATCTCTGGAACGGTCGTTGATTCGACGACCGGCTCTCCGATCAACCACGCACATGTGATGATTGCACCCAGTACTGCGCGGGATCGGGAGACCGGGCAATTCACGGACGCAAACGGGCGCTTTCGGTTTGAAAAGCTGCCACCCGGAAAATACATGCTCGTGGGAGGAAGCAGGACCATACCCGATCAGATGTTCGGCGCACGAAAGCTCGGTTCAGGTACTGGAGTGTTGATTATCACCGGGCCCGGCCAGAATACAGAAGGGCTTCGATTTGCGCTAATCCCTCCTGCTGCTATTTCGGGTAAGGTGATTGATGAACTCGGGGAACCTGTTCGGGGTGCGCTGATTCAGCTGATCTCCTCCGGTGTGGTGCGTGGACGCAGGCAGGTTCGCCAATCCAAGTACTTTTGGAGTAACTCCGTTGGTGAATACAGGATTCCAGGCTTACCGGAAGGCGAGTATTACGTGACTGCTTCAGGCGCTCCCTGGTACACGGATAAAGTTGCCCAATCCGCCGAACTTTCCAAACGCGGCTACGCGACAGCTTACTATCCAAATACGAAGGATCCCGCAGGTGCAGGCAGGCTGACAATCGGGGCCGGGGAGGAAGCCTCAGCAAACTTCAACTTGACCACCGCGTCGAGCGCCAACGTTACGATAAATTTCGCGGCGCGGGATGCGCAAATGCTTTACCTGGCCAGCGAAAGAATGAACGGCCTGGAAACATTTCACAGAGTTGTTCCGGTGTTGGGAAATTCATCGCGGCTGACGGGTGTTCTGCCTGGACGTTACACAGCAACACTCACGACTGGCCAAGTCCCGAGAATTCCGACAGCGCGCCTGGTGTTTGAAGTCGGCACAAACGACGTTGAGGTCACATTGGAGGCGTTTAAGCCCGTTCCAGTTGATGGCAGCCTGGACGCTGGCGATGCTCAGGCCGATGCCGTCCGCAGTTGCGTCCTGCAGTTGCTGGATCCCGAGAAGAAAATTGTTTTCCGGCGCTCCCTGGATCTCAACGGCAACTTCAACGTCCCGGCAGTTCCAGCGGGAAACTATCAAGTGAGTCTTTTTGCCTGCCACGGGATTCGAATCCGGAACCTGAAGGCGGAAGGCGCCAAAGCGGACGCAACCGGAATCGAGATTGCCGGCACTGCCGTGCGCATGAAAGTCTTCGCCGAGCGCGCTAATGGAGCAGTGCGCGGGATCGTGACGCGCAACGGTCGGCCCGCTATGGGAGTTTCTGTCGTGCTCGCGCCGAAGGACGAATCCAAATATCCCGAGCATGTCTACCTGTGGGTTACGGATTCTGACGGGAGCTATGACTTTACCAATATAGTCCCGGGGGATCATCACCTGCTAGCACTCGATAGCGGCGAGGGTGTTGAATTCGCCAGTGCTGCAGTGCTTCGGCCGTATCTAAAGCAGGCACAAACGGTAGAAGTGGTCAACGGCAAGCCGTGTGAGACTCGGATCGAATTGCCGGCCGTCAACAGAAAGTAACTACTTCACGCGCTTACATTTTGTAGCTAATGCGATAGATCTTCTTCCCGCCATCTTCGGATAGCAGCACACTGCCGTCGGCTAGTTGCAGCAAAGCCACCGGGCGGCCCCAGACTTCGCGGCTGTCGGGGGAGAGCATGAAGCCGCTTAGTAGCTCTTCAGCCGGGCCGCTGGGGCGGCCGTTTTTGAAGGGGATGAAGGTTATGTTGTAGCCCAGGCGTTTGCTGCGGTTGGATGAGCCATGGTTTGCCAGCAGTGCTCCGCCCTGGTATCGCGCGGGGAATTGCTTGCCGTTGTAGAAGATGAAGTCGAGCACGGCGCAGTGCGGTTCCAGTAGCACGTCAGGTGTCAGCGACTTCTTCACCAGATCAGGACGCTCGCCCTTGCGGCGCGGTTCTTCATTCTGGCCAGCGTAGGCGTAGGGGAAGCCGTAATAGCCGCCCTTTTTGGCGGCGATGAAATAATCCGGGACCAGTTCGTCGCCAAGCCCGTCGCGTTCCTGCACGGCGGCCCAGAGCGTGTTACTGCCCGGATAGAAGTGCAGACCGATCGGGTTGCGCATGCCTTCCGTGAAGATCTCGTGCCCGCTGCCATCGGGGTTGTAGCGGTTTATGGCGGCGCGCGTCGGCGGATCACCCGCCTCCACGTTGGAACTCGATCCGACACCCAGGTAGAACTTTTCGCCCTTGGCGTCGAAGACAATCGAGCGTGTCCAGTGTCCCTTCGTGAAATCCTTCATGGCGACGACTTCTTCGCCCGCTCCCACGCTCAAGGCAGCCTTGTTGTACTTGAAGCGCTTTACCGAGGTGGCTTCGGCAACATAGAGGTAGTCTTTCCAGAAAGCCAGACCGTAGGGTTTATTCAGGCCTTCAATCAACTTCTTGCGGGCCTTATCCTTGCCGGAAAAGACATAGACGATGCCCTTCTCGATGCTGTCGCTGACGAGAACTTCGTTGCTCGGGCCCAACAACATAAAGCGCGGTTTTTCGAAATCCGCGGCATATTCCTGTACGTCGAAGCCGGCCGGAACCTTGAATTGGACACCGTCGGGGCGGGGGATGATGCGCGGACCGTTGCTGGCCGAGGGCGTGTGGTAAGGCGGCGGCAGCGTTTTTGGAGCCTGCTGCCAGGCGAATGCGCCGGCAAACAGGCCTGTGGCGCAGAGACAGAGTATTAGCTTGCTATTCATGCCAGATGAAAATCCAGATGGATAACAGTGTATATGAAAGTAGAAGGATCGGGGGCACGACGGCGTGCCGCGCCCCTTTACGCACTTGCTTACGCGCGTGCCTCTGATACTAGATTGTCATGCAGGTGTAGCCGCCATCGACGCGCACGATGGAGCCGGTTACAAACGAGGAGGCCTGGTCGGACGCCAGAAACACCGTGGCGCCCACGAGCTCACAGGCCTCGCCAAAGCGATTCATCGGCGTGTGGTTCATGATGGACTGAGTGCGCTCCGGAGTAAGCAGCTTACGGTTTTGTTCGGCCGGAAAAAATCCGGGTAGAATGGCGTTCACGCGCACCCTGGCGCAGGCAAACTCACGAGCCAGGAACTGCGTGATCTGGTTGACGCCGCCCTTGGCGACGCTGTAGGTGAAAACCTTCGACAACGGCGGGCCGGACGAAGCGGACGAAATGTTGATGATCGAGCCGCCCTGGCCCGCATCCACCATCTGTTTGCCGAATACCTGGCAGGCCAGGAATACGCTCTTCAGATCGACATCAATGATGCGCTGCCACTCTTCTTCGGTGATTTCGAAGAACGGCGTACCGGAGTTGATGCCCGCGGCATTTACCAGGATGTCAATGCGTCCCAGTTTGGCCAGAATTTCATCGAGGGCGGCTTGCAGGCCGGCCTTGCTGGTCGCGTCCACGGCAATTCCCAAGCCGCGTGTCCCGATTTGGACGATTTCCGCGGCCCGCGCCTGTGCCGCAGCCGGGTTGAAGTCCAGAATTGCGACATCCGCGCCGGCGCCGGCCAGTCCCTTGGCCATCTCACCGGCTAGTACTCCGCCACCGCCGATCACCGCAGCAACTTTCCCTGCTAAAGAGAACATATTGTTATTACTCATAAAGATTACTCCTCTTTATTTGTATCATGAGGATTCAGCCCTTTTGATCTGAATCTGCATTTTCGAGGCCTGCTTAGCTGAATAGTACTGCTACGTTCCAGTCTCGTAGTACTCTATGAGGCGAGGCTTCGACGTCGGACACTAGACGAGGGAGTTTCTCAAATGGAGCGCGCGGACCTCGATCGTTGGAAGCCACGGGAAGTGGCACGGCTGTTGGCAATCGTCGAGACGGAGCGACGATATTACCAGGACATAGTTGCTCATCTCCCGGTCGGGTTGGCGATCGTCTCTTCGGAACTCTGGTTGATTTCGGTAAACCGGGCCTTCCGGCGAAGCTTCGGACTGCGCTCGGAAGACGTCGCACGACGTCGTTTGAACGAGATACTGCGCGTCAACGATCTCAACGAGCGGATCGCCGAAGTCCTGACCACCGGCGTTGCCCAGCACAACATTCTCTTCAGTCCGCCCGGCGAACCCGGTGAACGTTTCTTCCGCTGTTCGATTCTTGCCCTGCGAAATTGGGAAGACGAAGTGGAAATGGAGGCGCTGGTCGTTTTTGAAGACATCAGCGGCCTGGAACAGCGTCCTGCCAGCACCATTCCCGTGGAAGCTGAGGCACCCGTCGAGGAGCCGGAAGCCGGTCCGGTGCTCATTCCGCAGCCTGCCGCGATTCCCAAACCAAGCGTTTCGTTGGAAGACCTGGACGCGATGGTCTGGGAATGCGATCCGGAGCTGCACCTGAGCGAGATCAGCCCCTATGCCGAGGAATTGCTCGGGCATTCGGTCGAGAACTGGCTGGCCGACCCCGGGCTCTGGGAGGATCGGATACACGCGGCCGATCGGAAGTTTGTGAACGACCTGTACCGGGACGCACTGGCTAATCGCAACCGGCTGCACCTGGAATACCGCTGCGTGGCTGCCGATGGCCGCACGGTCTGGGTGCGGGAAAGCGTACGGATTCAACGCGATCGTGAAGGTAAACCGCTGAAACTAAGCGGCGTCAGCATCGACATAACCGAGGATCGACGCCTGAGTGAGCGCATCGTGCTGTCTCACAAGATGGAGGCCCTGAGCAGGCTGGCCAATCGCGTTGCCCACGATTACAACAACTTTCTGATGATCATCACCAGTTATGGCGAGGATCTGTTACACCTGCTGCCACCTGAAAATCCGCTGCGTGCGGATGTCGAACAGATCGTGAACGCGACCGGTAAAGTTTCTGAC
This sequence comes from Bryobacteraceae bacterium, assembly GCA_963793625.1. Lineage (GTDB taxonomy): Bacteria > Acidobacteriota > Terriglobia > Bryobacterales > Bryobacteraceae. The sequence continues at coordinate 22,471 of CAWCAT010000008.1, forward strand.
CTGACGAGCAAACTGCTGACGTTCAGCCGCCGGCCGGTGCCATCGCCGGAGGTCTTCGATTTCGGGCAACTGCTCTCTGGCGTATTGCAGGATATGGCGCCCACGCTGGAAGACGTCGAAATCGTACGTGTTCTGGATGCTGAAGTGGGACAGATTGAGGCCGATCCGGCCCAGATTGAAAAGACTGTTTCTGCACTGCTCAGCGCCGCGCATAAAGGTGGCAGAGGCGGGAAGCTCACGGTAGAGGTGCTGCGTGTCGAGTCGCTGGCGACTGCGGACGCGATCAATGTTCCGTCGAGCGTGGTGCTGGCGCTCCACGCCAGTGCGTGGGAACTGGACACAGAAGAGCGGCGACGGTTGTTTGAACCGTCGTTCATGGATCGTGAAGAACGCACGCTGCTCTCAGATGCCTATTGGTTCGTGAAGCAGAATCGCGGAGAGATTTCGGTGCATGCCGATTCGGGCCGCGGCACCACGATTCTACTGACATTTCCGGGTGTCGGCGAGCGTCCGTCGCCGAGCGCCAAACGACGGGCTGCTGTCGAGATGGTCACGCCTCCCCCGGTTGTGGAGCCGCCAGCTGTAGAAGTGGAGAAGCCGGAGCCCCCAGCTGCCGAAATGGAAGAAGTGGCTGCGGCCCCGGTTGCGCCTGTCGTACCAGAGAAACCGGCGGCGGCACCCGTAGCCCAAGCGGCGATCACCATACTTGTCGTGGAAGACGAGGAAGGCATCCGCACCTTGATGCGTAAGATCCTTGTCAGAAATGGCTATGAGGTTCTGGAAGCGCCCAGCGGGGAAGAAGCTTTGCAGATTGCCAACCAATATAATGGCAAGATTCACATGCTTGTGACCGATATGGTTATGCAGGACCTCTCCGGGCGCGAGTTGTCCGAGCGGCTGCGTGTGACAATGCCGGAACTGAAAGTGTTATTCGCTTCCGGGTACACAGATGACAGCGTGATTCACTCCGGGAACTTACCGCCCGGGACAGCGTTTTTGCAGAAGCCATTTACGCTAGGTTCGCTGCTGGAGAAAGTAAAGGAAGTTCTCGAAGGCGACCGGTAGTAACAAGTACTTATGCACGCTCGTTGAAAAGCGGGTAAAATCTTCGTGGGGCGGTTGTGGAGTAGTTAATGGACCTGTACAAAACGATCAAAGACTTACAAGAGGAAATGCGGCGGCTTGATCTCATGATTGAGTTGCTGGAATCTCGAAGGCCCGGAGACGGCACTACATCGATTGTGAAGCGCCGCGGGCGGAAGTCGATGAACGAGAGCGAAAAATCGGAAGTCTCGCGCAGAATGAAAGCCTACTGGGCTAAAAGGAAACTGGAAAATAAGTAGAAGCGAAGCGGGTTCAACTCCACGCTACTCTGTTTTTTTAAAGAACCAAAGCCAGAAATACTGCTGACCGGCGCCGTGCCGGTGACGGGGCTCAAAGCCGCATCGTTCTGCCATTGCCACTGCCTGTTCATCGGAGAAGGGCGCACCGAGCCATGTGTCGTCGGGCGTTGTTTCCAGCGTTGCGTCGCCTTGCACCTGGAATTTGAATAGCGCACCGGGCCGTAGCAGCCGATTCACTTCACGGACATAATTCTCGATGATTTCGCGGCTTGGAATGTGCTGAAACACGATCGTGGTGAAAGCGAAATCGAAGTCACCCACCGGGATTACGGCAAGATCCGTGCCGTTGTTCTGATAGACATGGGCGTGGGGACGGTCTGCCAGTGCCTGCGTGGCTAGCTTGATCATCTCACCGCTGACGTCCACACCGTGGACTTCCCCGAAGATGTTGGAAAGCGCGCGTGTGACACGGCCTGCTCCGCAACCAATTTCGAGGACGCGCATCTGCTTGGGATCTTTGCCCTGACAGATATTGATCATGTCAGTCAGGATCTCTTCGGCGACAGTTCGTTCGCCAGACTGGAAGAATTCGTCGTCTGTCCAGTCTTCCCGGGCGGTATTCACATAATAGCGGGCGTTGTCACGGGCACGGGCGTCCCAATCCTGCCTCATCTTTTCGAGTTGTTCTTCGAGTTTCACCACCTTCAGCATAGCTGAAGCCGAGCATCATGTTATGATAAAAACGTATTTAACAAAAGGGCCGCTAGCTCAGTTGGGAGAGCACCGCGTTCGCAATGCGGGGGTCGTGGGTTCGAGTCCCACGCGGTCCACCATTCCCTCCAACTTCCCAGCTGTCATCCACATAATACCGATCCAGCGATTTGATGTTTGAGGCTCTACGTCTTCGACGGGCACAATAGGAACCGTTGCGACTGTTCAGGGTGCTCCAGGCGGGTTAGCTGTCGATTCCGCGGGTAACCTTTACATCGCAATCGGCACTCAGATCATGAAGGTTGCGGCAGGCGGCGCAATTACCGAGTTTGCAGGCATGGCCGGGTACGTTTGGCGATTCAGGGGACGGTGGCCCCGCCCTCAGCGCTTCGTTCGATCTCATCATTGGCCTGGCTACCGATCCCGTTGGCAACTTGATTGTCGCCGACGGGACGCTTCGCAGCATTTCCCGCGAGGGAATCGTCCACACGATTTCCGGTGCCGCTTCTCTGCGCTATCGCGAATATGTACAAGGCTTGGCAGGGGGTATCGGGGCTGTTGCGGTTGACGGGTCCGGCAACGTTTACGTTGGGTTGCTCTTCGGAGACGTGCTCCGAAGGATTACTCCCAATGGCGCCATCACCGATGTAGCAGGGAACACTAATTCAACCTACGTGGGTGATAACGGACCCGCACTCTACGCGCTATTGTCCAAAGCCCAGGACGTTGCGGTTGACGCCTCAGGCAATCTTTATATAGCCGACTACGGCAACTCACGTGTTCGAAAGGTAATGCCCGACGGCACGATAACCACTGTCGCAGGCAATGGCAAATCCGGATTTTCAGGCGACGCGGTCCGGCTACCAGCGCCCAACTGGGCGGGCCGACGGGACTGGCCATCGACTCTGCCGGCAATTTGTTCATCTCCGAGTATCTGAATAACCGCGTTCGAAGAGTGAGTCCCGATGGCACTATCGGCACAGTCGCCGGATTCGGCGGGTGCTGCGCGCTAGGTGATGGGGGTCCCGCGACCGAAGCTTTCGTTCCCATGCCGCACGGAATCGCAGTGGACTCCGCAGGAAACCTGTACATTTCGGAATGGCCGGACAGCCGCATCCGAAAGGTAACCCCCGACGGCATCATCTCGACGGTTGCTGGAAACGGAACGCGCGGTTTTTCCGGAGACGGAGGACCTGCGAGGTCAGCACAGTTGAACTGCCCCTGGGGCGTGGCAGTGGACGGTAAAGGGAACATTTACGTTGCCGATAACCAGAATCTCCGGATACGCAAGATCTCGTCTGATGGAATCATCAGCTCGATTGGCGGCGATTCGGCGCCGCAGAATGTCAACTTCGGCAACGAAACTGGCATCACTGTAGATTCCGAGGGGAACCTCTTTACTTCGTCAGGGTGGAAGGTATCGCCCAGCGGCAGGGTGACAGCAATCACAGCGTTATCCAGCGGCGGGCAACAACAAGCTGTACGCGGGACTGGCATCGCCGTCGATTCCAGCGGAAGCCTCTTCGTGCTTAGCGAACGTCAAGTACAAAAGCTGGTGCCTCTGAACACGCCCGTATCCATCGACGCCGTTACTAACGGCGCGAGCGGTCTGGCTGGTGCTATTGCGCCGGGCGAAGTCATTGTTATCTACGTAGAAGGCTTTGGTCCGCAGGTGCTCACGACGCCTCCGCCCAACAGCGCCAGCGTCGCCACACAGCTTGGCGGGACGAGGGTGTTGATCAACGGCTTGGCCGCTCCGGTACTTTACACGAGTGCAAGCCAGATCTGTGCCATTGTTCCTTACGATGTGGGCGTGGCTACGTCAGCCAGGGTTCAAGTGGAATATCGAGGACAGCAAAGCGTTCCCTCCGTGATTGCGGTGGCGGCTTCTGCCCCCGGAATCTTCACCCTGGGATCACGTGGGGCGGGCCTGCGGTTGCTTACAATGAGGACGGCTCGCTAAACGGTGAAACGAACCCAGCCAAGGCAGGAGGTGTGATTGCCTTTTACGCGACGGGTGAGGGGCAAACCAATCCGCCTGGTGTCGATGGAAAACTGGCGGTGGCGCCGTTACCGCAACCTGTCGGCGCTGTGAACGTGACGATTGGCGGAAAACCCGCAGTCATTCGCTATGCGGGCGGGGCGCCGGGACAGGTAGCAGGGCTGATGCAGATCAATGCCGTCGTACCGCCAGATATTGCGGGAGTTGCGCCGGTGCCGATATTGCTGAGCATTGGCGGTGTATCGAGCCAAAAAAACGTCACCGTGGCAGTCGCGGGGAACTAGGCTTGACATTCCGCTATGTTCTTCGATACCACTGAAGAGCCGACGGGAACGCTGCAGCAGCACTCTCCACGTTTTCATTCGACGATTTTGCGGAGGTATTTCATACGATGTCCAATGACGGTTTTTCACGGCGCCATTTCTTTTACGGGACGCTTCTGGCCGGCGCTGTCCCGACTGGCGGTTTCGGAAGCGTGCCATCGCTCAGAGCCCTTGGTTACAAGCCTTTTTACGATAAATTGAACGTCGCCGCGATTGGCTGCGGTGGTCAGGGAGGGGTTGACCTCAATGACGCCGCGCGCACTGAAAACATCGTCGCTCTGTGCGACGTTGACGAGAGCCGAGCCGCGCAGAATTTCAAGCGATACGAAAAGGCGCCGAAGTATAAAGATTTCCGCGTCATGTTGGACAAGGAAGGCAAGAACATCGACGCCTGCACGATCGGCGTTCCCGATTTCATGCACGCAATATGCGCACTCGCCTGCATGGAACGCGGCAAGCACGTTTATGTCGAAAAACCGTTGACCAGAACCCCCTGGGAAGCGCGCATGTTGCTGGACGCAGCACTGAAATACAAGGTCGCCACGCAGATGGGCAATCAGGGCTTCTCCCACGAATGCAATCGCGTTGCGGCTGAGATGGTGTGGTCGGGCGCTATTGGCGACGTAACGGAAGCGCACATCTCGGCTTCGCAGGGCACTCATCCGACAGGCGTGAAGCAACTTCCGGAAGCGGAAGCCGTTCCGTCCACGCTGAATTGGGACCTGTGGCTTGGCGGTGCTACGCCGCGTCCGTTCAGCTCTGATTACATACCTTACAACTGGCGGGGATTCCTCGATTTCGGCACTGGCCAGATCGGTAACTGGGCCACGCATACCGCGGGTCCTGTGCATGTTGCCCTGCAACTTGGTGCTCCGACCAGCGTGGAATGTATTGCCATTGATGGACTGAGCAGCATCTCTTATCCGAACCGTGCGGTCGTCCGGTTGGACTTCCCGGCCCGCGGCGGCATGCCCCCCGTGAAGGTTTACTATCACGATGGCGCGAAAGCCGGCGATAAGGAAGCCTCAAGGTACCTGGAATGGAGAACGAGACGATTCTGCCGCCGGTCAACAATCTGGCAGATAAAGGGAGACCGATGGGTGGCGGCCGCGGCGGATTCCAGCGCGGTGCTGGCGGTGCTGCAGGTCTTGCTGGTCCGGGCGGAGCTCCGGGTGCTGGCGCTCGTCCTGCTCGTCCAGCCGGTGGCCCGCCGACGGGCGCGGGCGGTCCTGGCGTAAAAGTGTTTGGGGACCGCAGTGGGATGGGACCGCAACCCGGTGTCCTTACCGGCAACGGCTCCGTGTTCGTCGGGACGAAAGGGATCATGGCCACTTCGAGCCGTGGTGAAGGCGTCCATCTTTTGCCCGCAGCTAAGTGGGCCGAGTACGTGCTGCCTCCGCAGCTGCTGACGCGCTCGCCCGGCCACATGCTGGATTGGGTGCGCGCCTGCAAGGGCGGTGAACAGTCCTGCTCCGATTTCCGCGTAACGGTTCCTTACGCGGAGTGGCTGGCGCTAGTCGCGATCGCCTTACACGTTCCGGGCAAGTTGGATTGGGATGCCAAGAACCAGCGCTTTACCAATAGTGTTGAGGCAAACAGGTTTGTGAAGCCCGTGTTCCGCAAGGGCTGGGAAATGAAGCTGTAGTTACCACGAGCTGCTTAAATAAACACTGGAGCTCAACGGGCCATATTGGCCATGCTGAGCTCCAGTCCTTCAAGTTGCATCCCCGAATTCCGCAATGAGCTAAAATTGGATTTCACTTCGTTTCTTGTCTTTGACCGCCTAACAGCGCAATGACGCTTTCCACCGAAACAGCAAAATCTTGACACAATCGGGATCGCCGGAACCGGACGTGTCGCGCAGGCTCTGGCTGCACTGCTACGTAAGAACGGAATCGCCGAGGTCGTTGTCGCGGGGCGTCGAAATGCGGCAATCACGTTACGCGAGTTGCCGCGGCACTCACGACGCATTCTGATCGCCGTCGCCGATGACGCTATCGGCGAGGTCGCGGCCGAACTCGCCGCCGGCGGATTGCGGGATGGTATTGTGCTTCACACTTGCGGCAGCGCCGGGCCTGAAGCGCTCGCAGCCTTGCGCGGTTCCGGCAATTCGGTCGGCGTGCTGCACCCTTTGCAGACGGTGCCCACCGCCGAGCGCGGTATAGAAGCTCTGGCGGGTGCGGCATTCGCTTACGCTGGCGATCCGCAGGCAGTGGAATGGGCGCGGACCCTCATTTCGCAACTCGGCGGCAAGCCGCTCGCGATCGATTCACAGCACTGGCAGCGCTACCACGCAGCTGCAGTGATGGTGTCGAACTATCAAGTGGCGCTTGTGGATGCCGCACTCGAACTAATGGAAGATGCAGGTGTCGCGCGCGAACCCGCGCTGGAAGCACTCGTCTCCGCTGATCCGGGCGTCAACCGACAACGTGCTGGCGCTTGGTCCGGAAGCGGCGCTAACTGGTCCGATCAGGCGGGGTGACGTAGGCACCGTCCAAAGGCACGTTCGACGCGCTAAACAGCGCGAGCCAGAAACCATAAATCTATACACATCCGCCGGTCTGCGTACGCTCGCGCTTGCGAGGCGCGCAGGCTTGTCAGCTGGCGCTGCCCATCAGATTGCGGCCGTACTCGAAGGGAGCGTTTCACGATGAGCCAGCCGGAGCGGCCAATGCGCATACAAGAGATACAGGCGAAGAAGGCGCGCGGCGAAAAGATCACGATGCTGACGGCTTATTGCGCGTGGATGGCGCGTCTGCTGTCGGGCTCAGGCACGGTTGACATGCTGCTGGTCGGCGACTCGCTAGGCATGGTCGAACTCGGCTATGACAGCACCGTGCCCGTGACCATGGACGATATGGTTCGGCACACTCGCGCCGTCCGTATGGGAGCGCCGAATGCGCTGGTTGTGGCCGACATGCCGTTCCTCAGTCATCGAACCGGCACGATCCGGGCGCTTCGCAATGCGGGACGCCTCCTGCAGGAGGGCGGCGCGACTGCGGTCAAGGTGGAAGGTGGAGAGGCGATTGTCGAGACAGTCCAGCGGATCGCGTCGGCAGGTATTCCAGTAATGGGACACCTTGGATTGTTGCCGCAGTCGATCCATGCGCTGGGTGGTTATCGGCGGCAGGCCACTCGTCCAGAAGAACAAAAACAATTACTGGCGGATGCGGTGGCGCTCGAACAGGCCGGCGTATTTGCGATTGTGCTCGAATGCGTTCCCGCTGCCCTTGCGCGTCAAGTCAGCGAGGCCTCAAAGGTTCCGATAATTGGCATTGGCTCCGGGCCGGACTGCGATGGACAGGTGCTGGTTACGCAGGACATCCTCGGATTGAGTGGTTCAGCGACACCGCCCTTTGCCAGGGAGTACGCGGCAGTCGGGGAGTCGATCACAAGTGCCGTCCAGTCGTTCGCCGCTGACGTGCGTTCGGGAGAATTTCCGAATGCCTGAGGTCATTGCGGGAATTGGCAAGCTGCGCGAGCGGCTGACCGCCGTCCGGCGCGGGCTTTCATCGATTGGCTTCGTGCCGACGATGGGAGCGCTGCATGCGGGACATGCCAAGCTACTGGAAATTGCGCGCCAGGAAAATGACTTCGTGGTGACGAGCATTTTCGTCAATCCACTGCAATTTGATCGCAAGGAAGATCTCGAGGCATATCCGCAAACAATGGAAGCGGATCTGCGGGTTTGTGACGAGCACGGTGTCGATCTTGTATTCGCACCCACGACGCAGGAATTGTATCCGCTGGAGCAGTTGACGTTTGTCGAGGTGCCGGCGCTGGGTGAGTATCTTTGCGGACGCTACAGGCCTGGCCACTTCCGTGGCGTCGCCACGGTCGTCTTGAAGCTCTTCAACATCGTGCAACCCGACAAGGCGTACTTCGGCGAAAAGGACGCACAGCAGTTGGCGATCATTCGACGCATGGTGCTGGATTTGAACGTGCCGGTCACGGTAGTGCCGGTCGCCACAGTGCGCGAAGCGGACGGACTCGCGCTCAGCTCGCGGAATAAGAATCTGAGTGCGGCGCAGCGCGAAATCGCACCCGTGCTGTCGCGGGCTTTGCGAGCGGCGAGTGATTTGATCGACAGTGGTGAGCGCTCGGTTGCCGCGATTCGCGCGCGAGTGCTGCCGCTGTTCGCCGATTACCCGGAAGTGCGCGTCGAGTACTTCGAGGTGAGCGATCCGGACACGCTCACGCCTGTCGAGCACATTAATGGCAGCGTACTGATAGCAGGTGCGATCTTTCTGGGTTCGACGCGCCTGATAGACAACATCACAAAAAGGATTTAGAAAATGCTCCGTAAACTGTTACGAGGAAAAATTCACCGCGCGACCGTTACGGGAGCGGACCTGAACTATGAGGGCTCGATCTCAATCGATATCGATCTGCTCGCATCGGCCGGGATCGTGCCATCCGAAAGCGTGCATGTCTGGAATCTGACAAACGGCGAGCGCTTCGAGACGTACGCGATAGAGAGTCCGGCGGGTTCCGGTGAAGTGATGGTCAACGGCGCGGCCGCCCGGCTTGTGCAAATCGGAGATCAGGTAATTATTGCGGCGTTCGGCTGGATGAACGAAGCGGAGGTCTCCAGTCACAAACCCGTCGTGGTACTGGTTGATGAGTTGAATCGGCAGCAGCACTAATCAAGAATCCTCAATGGAAAATCCACGAGTTAATGCCCAAATGCAGCCGCCCGAAGTCCGACCAATCACATCGCAGATGCAAGTTCCCTAAATTGTCTGTATAATCCGGCTACTGGATTTACAAAGTGAAGTTTTTTTAGGGGTCGATCCAGTGAAGGGGAATTTGCCATGTCAGCATTGAGACAATTATGTCTCGTATTATCCTGCCTTTTGATTGGTGGGTTGCTGTATTCACCCGCCGCGCTGGCCCAAAGTACTGTGGGTCGAATTTCGGGTACGATCGCCGATGATTCCGGCGCATTGGTGCCCGGTGCCAGCGTAACCATAACTGACGAAGCCACGAAATTACCAAGAGCTGTAAAAACCGATGCTAACGGTTTCTACGTCGCCACCGCGCTGCCGGTGGGGCTCTATACTGTCGCCGTGGAGCACGCAGGCTTCAAACGCGCTGCCCGTACTGGCAACAATCTGGTTGCGGACGGCCGCCTGACGGTGGACTATCAAGCTTTCCGTGGGCGAACTCACCTCTACCGTAGAGGTAGTCGCAGCGGTTGGCGAGACAGTCAACACTGTGTCTGGCGAAGTCTCTCGCGTTATCGATAGCGAACAGGTTCAGAATATGGCGCTAAACGGCCGCAATTACATGCAGCTCGTTTCGCTGATTCCTGGTAGCGCGCTGCTTGACGAAGATCAGCTTGCGCTCACCACGAGCTTGAGCATCACGGCACAATCCGTGAACGGAAATCGTGGCAACACGAATTACCTCAGCGTTGACGGCGGCTCTAATATGGACTCCGGTTCAAATGGTAGCCAGGTCAACAACGTCGGTATCGACTTCATCCGCGAAGTCAATATCAAATCCTCGAACTTCTCCGCTGAATTCGGACGCAACTCCGGTTCGTCAATCAACGTGGTGACACGCGGTGGCGCGGATCAATATCACGGCGGCGCGCTGGAATTCTTCCGCAATGACAAACTGGACGCCAAGAATTACTTCGCGCCCATCAAAGGACCGCTGCGTTACAACGATTTCGGGTGGAACCTCGGCGGCCCCATCAAGCGCGGCAAGCTGTTCTTTTTTGCGGGTCAGGAATGGAAACGCATCCGCAAATTGACTGATCCGGTGCGGCGCACGCTGCCGACTAACGCCGAACTCAATGGTGATTTCAGCAAGCGCAGCGGGAACCTGTTCTACCCCGGCACGACGACGCCAGTTCCCGAACGCAACATAGCCTCGCTGATTACCCCCAATGGCCGGGCAGTTGCGAAGGCTTACAACACGATGAAGTCGATTTCGTCGCTGTACAACGACGCCACTGTTGGCAACAACGTGACGCATCAGATGTCGAATCCGTTTGCGTGGCGCCAGGATATCGCCCGCATCGATTACAAAGTCAACGACACCAATAACGTGTATTTCCGTTACATACACGATAACTACAACCTGATCGAGCCGTACGGAACGTTTTTCGGTTCGAACCTGCCGATGACGCCGACACAGCGCAATCGTCCGGGATACGGCATGCAGATAAGCCACACATGGATGCCGCGCGGCAATCTGGTGAACGAAGCCAAGATCAACTCGAGTTGGAACGGACAGCGAATTCCCATGGTTGGTGATTACTGGAAGCGCGACACGTACGGGTTTACATTCCCACAAGTGTTCAAGGGAACGGGCTGGTACGAAGTGGATGGCATGCCGAATATCGACGTCAACGGCTTCGCGAATCTGCGTGGACCGAATCAGGCCCTGATGTCGCCCACAACAGACATCCAGTTCATGGAGTCGCTGACCTACATTAGAGGTAAGCACACAGCAAAGGTTGGCATCTCCTACATCCGCAACCGCAAAGACCAGAACGTGCGCTCCGAGTACTCGGGCTTTATCAACTACTCGGCCGACAGCCAAAACCGTAACACTACGGGCAATTCCGTCGCCGATGCGCTGCTTGGCAATTTCCGCACGTACCGGGAAGCATCGGCCGACCCGATCGGGTTCTTCCGCTTTAGTTCGCTAGAGGGATTCGTGACGGATAGCTGGAAGATTACGCGCAAATTGAGCCTGGAACTGGGCATGCGCTGGCAGCGCAATTTGCCCACTTATACGCAGGCTAACAACATCACAAACTTCATTCCGGCGCTGTATGATCCGAAGAATGCGGTGCAGGTGACCAACGCGGGCATTATCGTCCCGAATACGGGCAACCGGTTCAACGGCCTGATTCGTGCGGGCGACGGCGTACCGGATAGTGAACTGTCGCGCCTGGTCGGCATGGACACGGAAGCGCTGAAACAGATCAAGGCTGGTGCAGAACGCGGGTTCTATGATCCCAAAATTCTGTTTGCTCCCCGCTTCAGCTTCGCCTACGCTCCATTCAATAGCAATAAGACTGCATTCCGCGGCGGCTTCGGCATGTTCTATGACAAGCCCGAAGGCAACATCATATTCCCGATGTTGAACTACGCACCCTGGTTGCAGAGTGTGACCTACGATAGCGGCAACATCACCAATCCGAGCGGTGGTACGGCTGCTGCGCTTTCACCGCTGGGCAGCGTGGATGCCATCGACCCGAAGTTGGTGACGCCTTACACAATGAGCTGGAGCTTCGGTGTTCAGCAACAACTGCCCAAGGGTTTCTTTATGGAAGTGAGCTACGTGGCAAACGTCGCTCGCCACCTGTTGCGTCAACCCGACATCAATCAGGTGCCGTTTGAGGCGCTCTACCAGAGCCGCCTGATTCCTTCGGCCCAGCGCCCAGCCGACAACGCAATGCGCCCGTATCTTGGTTACTCCAATATCCGCCAGCGTATGAGCGATGCGACTTCCAACTACCATTCCATGCAGGCTTACGCGGCGCGCCGCAAAGGCCGCTTTATGTTCACCACTAGCTACACCTTTTCCAAGGTGCTGACGGATGCGAGCGGCAATGGCGATAATCCGGAGAATCCGTACGATCGCCACTACAACTATGGTCCGGCCAGCTTCGATCGCAATCACATTCTGGTCGGCACGTACACGTATCAGATCCCGATGGTCCGCTTTAGCAATATCGTTGCTAAGAAGGCCCTGATGGGATGGGAATTCAGCGGTATCGCTCGCAAGCAAACCGGCCAGGCGTATAGCGTCACCGCCAACACCTCAATTGGCGGCCGCCGTGCGGATTATCTCGGTGGTTCAGTGCTCGCGGCCGACGATGTACGCGGTCCAAACATGTGGTTGAATCCTGCGGCCTTCGGTCCCGCTCCGTTTGACCGGCGTGGAAACACAGGCGCAGGAATCGTGCGTGGTCCTGGACTCTCGCTCCTGGACTTCTCACTACGCAAGCAGTTCACATTCGGCAAGGACGGCAAGAAGCGCCTACAGTTCCAGGCCGATGGATTCAACATGACGAATCATGTGAACTTCCGCGGTCCGAACGTAAACTGGAGCGATGTCAATTTCGGCACGATCTCCAGTGCGGGTCCGGCTCGGAACATCCAGTTCGGTTTGAAGTTCAACTTCTAAACGCCGAGTAGTTTACGGGCCCTGCCTGGCTGTGGTGGACACAGCGTGGCAGGGCCCTTCTTTTTTGCTACTGCCCACCGAGTTCCTTGCTCACCTGTCCGGACACCTTATCAACGAACACTTCTACCGACTGTCCTGCTCCGGGATGGGCTGCCTGAGCGTCCTTCAACAGGATTATTGCAGTGATGTCATATTTGCCGTCGATGCTGGGCCCACGACTTTCGAGATGGTACTCCTCGCGCTTCCATGCCTTCTGACTGGTCACATAGCGCACCACGACATCCTCGAAGGGACTCGTGGTTATCTTGACCTCAGGTGCGATTTGCAGGTTACCGTCCCGCCAGCCCTGGCCTGAATAAAAGCCCTGTTCGTCGCGCCAAACCAGCTCCAGCATTGCACCAGAACTCTTTTTCCAAAGCAGCCGGTAATAGGAGTGGCGCCGCCACGATGTCGTCGCTACGCCCACAAGGTTCCACTGGAACGGCGTTGGCCAACTCAGACGACTTCGGCTCTTCGTGAAGGAAATCTGGTCATCGGGATCAGGCGTGAATTCATACTCGGGAATGGCCGAGGTGTAGTGCTTCGTTACAGGACCCAGCGTAAAACTGCGGCCGTCCAGAGTGACTGTCAACCGCCTGTGGGAGTCCGGAACGATGGTCAAGTTCTTCGCAAGAAACCAGCGACGCGGCCCAATCAGGAACTCGTCAGGGCGCAGTCCATACTGGCCGACCGGCACAGGCCCTTCTGGAACCGTGAAAAAGCGGTCCAGCATTAATGTGATCTGCGACCCCGCCGCCAACCAGGCGATCAGAAGCACGAAGACTGTTACTGACGATGGAATCAGGATGGAGCGCACGGCTACCACTATGACAGGTAGCCAGGCCGTGACTTAAAACCGGTAAGTCATCTCCAGATATCCGAATTTGCCGTTTGTGCCGCGCGGATATATTGCGTGCATCGCCGCTTTGCCGTCCGCGTATCCGAAATAAGCGTTCAGGTTCCAATGCGCATTCACGTTCCAATCCGCACTTACGTCCCACTGATTCGCCAGGCTGCGTGCTCCGCTCGTGTTGCGGCCGATGTACCCGAACGTCCATGGCTGAAATGCACCGCCGCCGAGATACCACAGGTCCTTCGCGTTCGATAATCGTAGCGCGTGAAACTCGCTGCGTAACGTGACGGCTTTGTGCGGACGCAAGGTCAACATGCCAAAGAAATCCTCGTTGTTGACCATGTCGTAAAAAGGAAAGCGCGCGAACGGTCGCGGAGTGGGTAGTATCTGGAAGAATGTACTGTGCCGTCCGTCCGTCGAATTGCCGTCGCCGCTCGAATGGAAAAAACCGCCCTGCAGCCAGGGCTTCAGCTTCGGCAGAACTTTCGGCTGCCAACCTGCTTCTATATCCAGGGCGCCGGCCTTGTGATCCTGCCGACCCCACCTGCCGTTCTGCAGTACGCCCCACAGCAGAAGGTTAAGCGCACCAGAATTAGTGTCCAGCTTATGGAGATAGTGACCACCGTAGGTTCCGATTCGAATATTTGCCAAATCCTGCTGCCGTACTGCCAGCGTGCGATTGTCTGTCTTCACGACATGGCGCCAGTCCTGGTAATAAATAGCGAGGGCGCGCCATTCGCCGAGGCTCTTGCCCGACCCCACCTGTTGCGTTGCCGAGGCATTCACGAATCCAGTCTTCAACTCACCCCAACCATCGACTTGAAAAGCACCACGCGTAGGAATCGCCCCGACCAGCGTGTAATTGGTTTTGCCCTTATTCGCCGCATAGTGGAAGCCATCAAAGCTTCGGCCCACATGCGACCAGCCGAAGGGTCCAATTAGCCTCTGGTTCACGCGATCCCGCTTCAACGCTGCCAGCGTCGGATCTTTCGGTGTTGCCTCGCTGCCGTCCATCCATTCGAAGCGTCCGATTCGCAGACTCTGATCCTTGTCTCCGAACAGACCCTTGAGTCGAACAAAACCTTGCTTCGCAAACACCATCCCAGCGTTGCGCGAATTCTTGTTCGCCGCGTAATAGTTTCCGCCGAGTCCCAGTTGCAGTTGCGGCGCTGGCGCGATTGCGTTGTCAGGCAAGCCAAGCAGGAAGGGAGCCGCTAATTCCACTTGCCAATCCAGCTTTTGCCCCGTGCGCGCGAAACTCAGCCGGAAGATATTTCCGGAATACGCGTAATCGCTGTTCGCGTTGCCATCGAAGAAGTCCCACATCTCCAGACGTGTCCGCAAGGTGCCGCTTACTGTCACGTCGCCCACCTTCAAGGGGCTCTGCGCCTGGACTGCAATCAGACAGCCGGCGCCCAATACTAAAACACGCAGAAGTCGCATAGATTACTCGAAGTCTTAGAATATCTTTTCAGGTCGTTTTATCCTGTGACGTTTGTCACAATATTTATGCGAACCTTCGGTTACACTTGTTTCATGCGAGAGAAGGGGACCATTGCGCCAATACTGTTGGGGATTCCCCTCGGCCTGTTGCTCGGCCTTGGCGTTTACACATTTGGCTACGCTCGCGGATCCTCCTATATGACTGACGATCCGAAGGCGTGTGCCAACTGCCACGTCATGAACACGCAGTATTCGGGCTGGATGAAGTCCAGTCACAGCAAGGTCGCAGTCTGCAACGATTGCCACACGCCCGCCGGTTTCATTCCAAAATATTTCACCAAGGCGCTCAACGGCTTCCATCATTCGCTGGCGTTCACCTCTGGCCGCTTCCCGGACGAGATTATCGTTACCCCGCGGAACCACAAGGTCGCTCAGGAGGCCTGCATGAAATGCCACCAGGATATTACCGACGGTATCCGATCTACACGCCATCCGGATAACGATGTCTCCTGCACCACGTGCCACCGCGATGTCGGTCACGCTCATTAAAGGACACGCAACACTATGATTGACAAATCTTCCAGCAAAAGGCTCATCTGGGTCGTCCTCATTACCTTCGTGCTGACTGTTGGCATCACTGCCCTGCTCATCAACATCTTCGAGCACAAACAGGAGGCGCGCAATGCCTTTTTCAGAGTTGTCGAACTGACCGACGATATAGATGACCCGGCTGTTTGGGGAAAAAACTTTCCCTTACAGTACGACTCCTATAAGCGCACCGTAGATCAGACTCGAACGCGATACGGCGGTAGTGAAGCTCTTCCCCACGCGCCATCACAGGCTGACCCGCGTTCTGCTGTTGCGCGAGAGAAGATTGAAGAGGACCCGCGTCTGAAAACGATGTGGGCAGGCTACGCTTTCTCCGCCGATTTTCGTGAAGAGCGCGGCCACGCCTATATGCTTGACGACCAGCGCTACACCAAGCGCGTAGCGGATTTCAAACAGCCCGGCGCTTGCCTGAACTGTCACGCCTCCACGTTGAACATCTATAAAAAGCTCGGGGATGGCGACATCATGAAGGGCTTCGAAAAGCTCAATCCCATGCCTTA
The DNA here is from genome assembly GCA_963793625.1 of Bryobacteraceae bacterium. GTDB lineage: Bacteria > Acidobacteriota > Terriglobia > Bryobacterales > Bryobacteraceae. Next base: position 38,445 of record CAWCAT010000008.1, read on the forward strand.
CGTGGAAGCGACCAAGCTAGCTAAGCACCCGGTAAGCTGCATCGATTGCCATGACCCGAAGACGATGCAATTGCGCGTCACGCGTCCAGCATTTCTGGAGGGCATTCGCGCGCTGAAAGCTTCGCAGGGCGTCCAAAACTACGATCCAAACACTATGGCGTCCGCGCAGGAGATGCGCAGCTACGTTTGCGGTCAGTGCCACGTCGAGTACCACTTCAAGGGTGACGAGAAGCGGTTGACTTATCCCTGGAAGAACGGCCTGAAGGCGGAGAACATGTACGCCTATTACGAGGAGACCAAGTTTAAGGACTGGACTCATAAGGAAACCGGCGCACCCGCGCTCAAGGCGCAGCATCCCGAGTTTGAATTCTGGAACCAGGGCATCCACGCCCGGTCCGGCGTGGCCTGCGCCGATTGCCACATGCCTTACAAACGCGAAGGCGGTTTGAAGGTTTCTGACCACTGGGTCCGTAGCCCGCTGTTGAACATCAACCGGGCCTGCCAGGGCTGCCATCATTTCTCCGAAGAGGAAATGAAATCGCGTGTCGAGCAGATTCAGAACCGCTTTACAGAATCGCGTAACATCGCCATGGACGCCTTGATGGATCTCATCAATGAGACCAAAAAGGTCCGGGCTGCAGGTGCCAGTGATGATCAACTGAAGGAAACGTGGGCCGCTCAGCGCAAGGCTCAGTTCTTCATCGATCTGGTGGAAGCTGAGAATTCGACAGGGTTCCATGCCCCGGGCGAATCACTCCGCGTACTGACTCAGGCGCTCGATACAATCCGCAAAGGCCAACTCGCCTTGCGCGCCGTCCAGCCCGCACCGAAGGTTACGGTCACTGCGAAAAAACAATGACGAACTCTCTTAGCCGCAGATCATTGCTGCTATCGGCCTGCGGGGCTGCCGGCCTCGCTGCGGGACCGGAAATCCGTATCGGGTTCATTGGCGTCGGCGACCGCGGGACCGGCTTGCTGCGCAACATGCTCGAAAACACGGATGTCGCTGTGCCTGTACTCTGCGACATTAACGAGAAGAGTCTTGCCCGCGCCGCTGACTTTGTCCAGAAGGCTCGCGGTAGCCGTCCGGAGACTTTTTCCAAAGGTCCGCTGGACTATAAACGCATGCTCGCACGAAGTGATTTTCAGGCGGTGCTGATCGCAACACCGCAGGAGGATCATGCGCGAATGGCGATCGATACCATGCTCGCAGGCAAATTCGTGGGCAGCGAAGTGCCTGCTGCCACTACACTCGATGAGTGCTGGGAACTTGTTCGGACGCAGCAGAAGACAAAAAGCGGTTACATGCTGCTGGAAAATTACCGCTACGGCCGAAACGTCATGCAGGTGGCGAACATGGCGGAGAAAGGCCTTTTCGGCGAGCTTACCTACGCCGAGTGTGCCTACATTCATGAGATCCGATCCATGCGTTTCAAGCCTGACGGCACTCTCACGTGGCGAGGGAAAAACGTCGCGGAGAACATAGGCGATCTTTACCCCACGCACTCCGTGGGACCTGTCTGCGGCTGGATGGGAATCAATCGCGGCGACCGGCTGGTCTCCATGGTCACGATGTCGAGCAAGTCCGCCGCGACGCACGAGTATGCGATTCGCCGTTTCGGCAAGGACAGTGCTCCAGCCGGAGTGCTGTTTCTGAATGGCGACACAAACAATACCCTGATCCGAACCAAGCTCGGCCGATTAATTTCGGTGCGCTACGACGTCGCTTCGCCGCGGCCTCCAGGCATGGGCCAGTATTCGCTGCAAGGCACACGCGGAGCATATTCCGCGGCTTTCGGACAACACAAGGTTTATGTCGAAGGCCGCAGCCGTCCGCACGAATGGGATGAACTGGAGAAGTACCGTCCCGAGCACGAACATCCATACTGGGCGGCACGAGGTGAGGCGGCATCAAAGACTGGACACGGAGGGGGAGACTACTTCGTACTCACGGATTTCATCCGGGCGATCCAGACGGGCCACAGTCCAATAGACGTGTACGATGCTGCGACCTGGAGTTGTATTCGGCCACTCTCGGCGGTTTCACTGCGCAAGAACAGCGCACCCGTTGAAATCCCGCAGTTCGCGTAAAAATGGCGCGGAAGGCACCCGGAATCAGATGCCCCCGCGCCACAGATATTACCAGCGGATCTTGGCGCCTAACTGCACATAGCGCTGAGCCGCGGTGCCACCTACCTGACCAAAGTTGGATTGACCAAGCGTGGTATTGAGGTCGGTGTAATACAAATGGTTCATAGCGTTGAAGGACTCCACCCGGAGTTGCAGGATGGCCTTTTCCAGAATGCGGATTTCCTTCAGTGCGAAGGCGCTCAAGTCGATGGCGCCGGGTCCACGGATAACCCACCTGCCCGAGTTACCGTACGTGTAATCAGCAGGCCGCGCGAAGGCGGCGGTGTTGAAGTAGCGGAATGGTGTGCGCTCATCCGAAGGCAGTTCCCAGTCGCCCACGACGTTGGGTCGATTTGCTACCTGACGCGGCGCTCCGGTCAGGCCGGGGGCGTAAAGCCGTCCGGTGTTCCAGGTCCAAACGCCATTCAGGCTCCAGCCGCCAAGGATGCGTCCGAGGAAGCCCTTCTGCGACTTGAACCAAGGCGTGTCATAGGTGTGCGTGACGACGATATAATGGCGGCGGCTCTCTTCGAGTTCAGAGCGCTCGGAACGGCGGTCCAGCGGATTCTGGATTCCCGAAGCGATACCCTCCGTACCGTAGCCGATGTTCTTCCCTAGCGTGTACGCGAAACTGAACGACAGATCCGCGAAGCGCCGCTTCACCAGAACCTGTAGCGAATCGTACTGCGAGGTGGCTGAAGGTTCCACAAGGTTGAGACTGTTGAGTCCGCGGTAGGGCAGGAACTGACGAGTATCGACGCCCTGGTGCGCGGCCACCTGGTCAGGTGTGAGGAAGTTCAGCGGCCTTGCATACGATAGTTGGCGTCCATTGTTTCCGACGTAGCTGACGTCCAGCACGGTCTTCAACGGTAATTGGCGCTGAATGCCGAAGCTATAGCTGTAAACCGTCGGGATCTTGTAATCCTGCGGCAATGAACCAGCATCGATCGGGAACTGCGTGGTGTTAGGGATACCGCTGCCCGGGTTATCGGCGAACCCGTTAGTGACTGTGGCCGATTGAACCAGCGGGGCGCGAGCGCCCAGGTACCAGCCCGAGTAGGCGATACCGGTCACACCGTGGAACACGCCGATTCCGGCGCGAAGGGCGGTCTTGCCATCACCGAAAACATCCCAGGCGAAACTCAACCGGGGCTGGAAATTGGTTTTGCGAAGTGGATTGAAACCGTCTGGAACGCCACGGAACAGACGCGTGAGGTCGACATTCGATGCCGCAGGAACGCGCCCTTTGGCGGCGTCAGGGAACCCGCTGCCCGGTAGCACGAGACCGTTGTAGACATCGCCCGTTCCAGGGATGATCGATCCGTTTGCGGCCACCTGCGGCGCTTTGGAAGGATCCCAGAAACGCTGCATAAACGCCACAGTATTGTTCCATTTGGCGGACCATGGCGAGATCAGCGAGTAGCGCATTCCGAATTCCATGGTGAGGCGCTTGGTAACGCGCCAACTGTCCTGTATGTATAGTTCGCGCGCGTATGCTCTGTAAACTGTCTGCGCGGGCGGGCCTGATTCGGAATAGGAATCGAAGTTGCCGAGCAGCGCGTTGGCCCACGGTACACCGGAATTGCGCGGATTGGCAGATGAGTTGCCGAAACTGAACGAGCCGTTGTCATTGGCCTGGTTCACTTCGTTCATGTTCATCGCTTCCCAATAAAAACCGGCCTTGATGGTGTGCGTGCCGCGGATCTTTGTGAAATTGTCACGGAAGATGTAAGTGGGCGTGCGCGCGTAGCTCGGTGATTGGAGCCGGTGATGCCCTGGAGTCCGCTGATACCGACGGCGGGCAGGCGGTTGCCGTTGTTTCCACCGAACAGTTCGGGAATATTGAGGCCCCAGGTTGTGCGGTTGTAGCCATCGCCCTGCAGGCTGAAATCTTCGCGGTAGTCTGAGTAGCCGATCGTGAATTCGTTGACGGCGCTCGGACTGATCGTCGTGTTCAATGCGATCGCGTAGTTGTTACCGCGGCGATGACGATAGACCTCGAACAGTGGAATGTTGTTGCCGGTGTTATCGAACGGCGAGGTGAAGTTCTGATCGCCGCGCAGACCGCGCACGGTCAACTGCCAGTTAGGCTTGAGGTTGTAATCGGCGCGGAAAATGAAATCTCCGTTATCCGTGGGCTGGCTCTGCGTTGCAACGTAGTTGGCACCGGGTCCACCGTAGTTGGGATCAGGATAGATCTTCTGCAGCGCGCGTCCAAGGTTCGAAATTCGGGAGGCCGGAATGATGCCGTTCGGAAACGCAGCCCCGGTATCGGGATCAATTGGAATCGTGCGGCTGGCGCTGAAGTTGCCAGCACGTTCGAGCGGCGTCGGCAGAATTCCGCTCTTCGTGTTGGTGCCGGCCAGATAGCGGCCTTCATATCCGGCGAACAGGAACAGCTTGTTTTTCTCTGTGTTCCATTTGCCTGGTATGTACACCGGACCGCCGAGTGTGGCGCCGTAGTTGTGATAGCGCGTGCGCGGCTTGTCGCCAAGGATAAAGCGTCGCGCGGCGAACTGATCGCTGAAGAAAAATTCGTAGGCGCTGACGTGGTAATCCTGTGTGGCACGGCGCGTGATGAAGTTGATCTGCGCTCCGGTGCTGCGTCCGAATTCAGGGGCGAAGCGACTGGTGTAGACCTTAACTTCTTCGATGAAGTCCACGCCCAGGATGTTGTTGACCTGGACAAGATCGCGATTGCGACCGTTGTTCACGCCATCGAGCGTGACGAAGTTGCTGTCCTTGCGTCCGCCGTTTACCATCATGCCGCCCATGGAGTAGCTTGTGGCGCGGAAATCCGTGGTGAAGTTTCCATAGCGCGAGATGATCCCTGGCAGAATCCCGAGCATGTAGTAAGGATTGCGTCCAGGCAACGCGTAGTTCTGCAACTGGGAGGCCGTGACAATTCGCGAAACATCGCCGCTGGCGGTCTCGACCGCTGTGGCGTTGGCGACCACTTCCACGCGTTCAGCAAGCTGACCGACTTCGAGAGGCAGCTTGACTGTAATCGCCTGATCCGTGTCAAGGCGGATGCCGGAGCGGACAAGTACCTTGAAGCCGGCAGCTTCACTTAAAATCTCGTAATCGCCGCCCGGAAGATTGGTTACGGTGAAGGAACCATTCTCAGCGGTGCTGGCTTTTCGTTCAAGGCCGATGCCTACCGAACGAACAGTGATCCGGGCGTTGGGTACGGCGGCGCCACTTGGATCAGTGACGTTCTCCATTGATGGTGCCCTTAGACTGGGCAAATAGCGGTAAACAAACCGCGAGTACAAGCGCAAAACGATGCAGCATGACTCCTCCTCAAAGCGACCTAGCTACGGTAGTTAACCATTTGCGGGCATCAGAGTCAAGGAGAGTTCCTCGTTTGTGTTAAGTTCGGCTGAAAGATTCATTGCAGGACAGCGCTTGCGGCCGGTTTTGGCCCAACGGATTGCCCGGCTACTGAACGCCGATTCTGAGTTGTCGCTGCCGGGCGGCAGCAGCGGTCGAACTGCTGCACTGCGCTTCACTGATCGTCGATGATCTGCCCTGCATGGACGATGAACAAACGCGGCGCGGGCGGCTGACGGTGCATCGGTGCGCTGGATAGTTACAGCGAACTGGCCTCCGATAAAGATCGGTCCAGTTGTTACCCTGTCGCGTTCTCCGGAGAGAATCCGGAATTCACGGCACGATCAGTGCGTCGGTTATTGAAGGACGCGGTGTCGCGGGAGTTGCTGATCAACTCGCGCCGCCTCAACCGGGCGCAGCTCGTTTAATCGCGCAGTTTGCACGAATGGGGGCTCGAGGTCCTGCCCGTTGGAGTGTGCGAGACAGACCGGCTCATCATCCGTTTTGGCGAAGTAGTTCCAGCTGCTCAGATTATCAACGCGCCTGATGCCGCCGTGCTGGTGATGTCGCGAATCGGTTCGCTGCTCTAGGTGCCCAGACCTATTTTGCAGATATGCCCGTTGAGCGCGGCGCGCTCGTGATCCGTATAAGCGCGATTGCGGCGCGCCAGTTCGTCGAAGTCAACTTGATGCGCGTCGAACTCAGGGCCCTCTACGCAGGCGAAGCGAACTTTTCCGCCCACCGTTACGCGACAACCACCGCACATGCCCGTGCCGTCGATCATGATCGGGTTGAGGCTGGCATACGTGTGCACACCCCATTCCTTGGTCAGCGCGGCTGCGAAGCGCATCATCGGAATCGGCCCAATCACATGCGCGGCGTTCAGGCCTTCCTGCTTGCCCCAGTGCTTCATCAGGTCAACGACGTTGCCCTTGAATCCGTTGGAACCGTCATCGGTCGACCACAAGAGTTCGTCGACTGCGGCGCGCAGTTCCGGCTCCAGAATCATGTGGTTGGTCGTGCGTGCGCCGCAGATTGCGGTCACGTAGTTGCCCGATTCACGAAACGCCTTGGCGACAGGCAACAACTCCGCCACGCCAACACCACCGCCGACGCAGAGCACACGTCCGACTTTTTCAACAGACGCCGGTTCGCCGAGCGGACCTACCAGATCCGCCACACTCTGCCCCACTTCGAGCCCCGAAAGTTCGCGCGTCGTCTTACCGATTGCCTGCACTACGATGGTGATGCTGCCGCGCTCCACGCTGCCATCGACCAAAGTCAGCGGAATGCGTTCGCTCCCGGTGAACGGGCGCACCATCAGGAACTGGCCTGCTTTCCAGCGCTTCGCGATGCGCGGCGCTTCCAGTTCAAACAACACGATTTCCGGAGTCAACAATTGTTTGCGCAGGATCTGGTTCATTGCTGCACCTCTGATTTCTTTGCCTGGAGTGCTTTATCGATTGCTTCCGCGGCAGCGCGTCCATCGCGCATCGCGAGAATCACTGTGGCGCCGCCGCGTACGACATCGCCTCCCGCGTAGACCATATCCATATTGGTCTTGCCTGTGGCGTCGATACTGATCTTGCCCCTGTTTGTAATCAATTGCGGCGTGGCCCGTTGCAAGGTCGGGTTGGGCGCCTGACCGATGGCCGCGACGATCGTATTTACTTCGATCCGATACTCCGAACCTGGGATTGGAATCGGCGCAGGACGGCCAGAAGAATCCGGCTCGCCCAGTTGCATGCGGATGCACTCCATCTCTTTCACGCAGCCGTTTTCGTCACCGAAGATGGCAACCGGAGCGGCCAGAAACTCAAAGTGCACGCCCTCTTCTTCGGCGTGTTCGATCTCTTCAAGGCGCGCTTTCAACTCGGCCCTGCCGCGCCGGAAAAGCACTGTCGTCTCGCTGCCGAAGCGCTTGGCCCAGCGTGCCGCGTCCATCGCGGAATTGCCGCCGCCAATCACGACTGTCTTCTTGCCAACACGCACCGGAGTGTCGGCATTGGGATCATAGGCGTGCATCAAATTGATCCGCGTCAGAAACTCGTTCGCCGTATAGACACCGATCAGGTTTTCGCCTGGCACGTTCAGCATCCACGGCAATCCCGCGCCTGTGCCTATAAAGATCGCCTCAAAGCCCTCTTCCTGAAAGAGTTCTTCCACGGTGACGGTTTTCCCTACAATGACGTCTGTCTGAAAATCGACACCCATGCGCCGGAGGCGGTTGATTTCCTCATGCAGAATCTCTCGCGGAAGCCGAAACGGCGGAATACCGTAAGCCAGCACGCCGCCCAGTTCGTGCAGCGCTTCAAACACCGTAACTTGATAATTCTTGCGAACAAGGTCGAACGCAGCAATCAAACCGGCCGGACCACTGCCCACCAGAGCAACTTTGGCTCCCGTGGGCTTGGGATACTCGTGCGTATTATTAGGGTGAAATTCGCGGTGGTAGTCCGCGGCAAAGCGTTCGAGCGAGCCGATTGCGACCGGATCCAGTTTCTTGCCCAGCAGGCAGGCACTCTCACAGAACAGTTCGTGCTGGCAGACGCGACCACAGACGCCCGGAAAAGGACTCTGCTCAGAAATCTTTTGGAATGCAGCTTCGGGATCGCCCTCTGCCATGCGAAGTATGAAAGCCTTAATGTCGATATGCAAGGGGCAAGCGTCCACGCACTTCGCATCCTTACAGTTGAGACAGCGAAGCGCCTCTACCGTTACCTGATCAGGCGCAAAACCAATTGCGACTTCTTCGCCGGAGTGGTTTCGCACTTCGGGCTGCAGAACAGGCAGCTGTTGGCGCGGAGCTTTCGGATTCCGCTTAATCGGCTTTTCACCCATGCGTCGTATTCTCCTACAGGCTTTGAATTGTATTTTCCATTATAGCAATAGGACAAGTTTGTCCAATTTGGATAAAATCGGCAATATTGGGGCTAATGCCACTTCTGATGAGTACCGGCAGCCTCCTACGGGCAGAGTCCGTTGTCTTTGAAGGCCTGCTTATAGACTTGCATTGACGGCAGTCCGACGGAGGCCCGTCTCGAATCCAGGCCGGAGGGATCTTCGACATCGTGGAGTTCCCACGTTCCTGGACCGGTGCAGGTACCCTGCGATCCGTACCGCTGCTTCTTACCGGTATGCCCGGCTACTCTATCCCAAAGATACGCATAGTGGCTCCGGCTAGTCTCGCCCTTGGGGTAGAGTTCAGTGAGGATGTCCAACACCTGTTTCTGGAATGCGACGTCGTGATCCGCATGTTGGACCAGTAACCAGGCATTACCGTCTGCCTCCTTGCCAAACTCGCTGATGGTGAACCAGCCGTGGATTTTCAGCAGGTCCTTGAGTTCGGCAGTATTCGCTCGATCAATTCTGTCCCAGCGCGGCAAGAGCCTGTCGTAGAAGTACTGGCGGGCATCCGGCCCCCAACTCGCGGCTCCAGGGTTAGGACTACGCACAATCTGGTTGACGTTCACCATCTGCTGAAGCCTCTGTTTCACCCAAGCCTTATCGGTCGGCTTGGCAGGCGCCGTGGATTTCGCCTCTTCTGCGTCAATGCTTGCGAACAGCGCGTCAAGCACCTTATCAACCTCCGGACTCCGAGTCACTTTGGGCTGCTCGCTGGAAGGAGTTGTCTGTCCGGCACAGACCGTCCAGGGAACAATCGCGAGAACCACAAGAAAGAAGTATGACGCTTTCCTGATTGCTGTAACGTGCATGCACCCTCGTCATGAACGCAACCATTGTAGGGCAAAACTCCAACAGCAGAATCTTCCAGCACAGACGGCTTGATCAAGATTGATGCGGTTTTGGAATGGTAAGTAGAGGAAAGGGGCAATCTATGAACGCAAGCGGGACTGCGTTGCTGGTCAACCCTCACCCGTGTAATCACATCGTGTATCCGTATACGAGTGAAAGTCTTTCGGGCAGGCCGTTAGCCTCTTCGCGAGCGCGGGACTTCACGACGGTGAAGGCGTCGTCCTCATAATGTCCGCGGACCATTGTGAATCGATCAGGCTCCGAAATCTACGAGCATTCAGGGATGCTTGTATGCGTTACCGCGGAAGACTTGTTGCGAAAGTTTATCCGTAATGGCGTGCTGGATGCGGGACTATTCAAATGGACCGCCGCTCGCCTGATTCAGCAAGCCAGAGCGAGCACAGGCAACCGATCCCGAGCGCGCGTTCGTGTTTTGGGCGAGATGGTCAGTCAGTTGCGCGGCACAAACATGACGGCAACGACACGACTTGAGGAGCTATGGAACGAGGTGATAAAGGAGCACTCCGTCGCTTTGTTCTGTACGTATGCCCTTCATGGAGCGGACGATCATATCCCCGAGGAACTACTGGCGCTTCACTCGCACAACATTGAACGCGAAAAGCCTTTTGCGTTCTAATCGCCATCTCGATACCAAGAGGCAACAAACGTTAGGACGCGTGACCATGGGGTACGGTATCGCTCTAATTTTGATGCCGGACTTCGTTTACTTTCAAGAATATAACGTGTTACCCTGAAGATCTCATAATGCGCACAGTTGACTTGATCCAGCGAAAACGAGACGGCGACGAGCTGTCTGTCGAAGAGATCACCTTCTTGGTGGAGAATTATACGCGCGGGGATATCCCGGATTATCAGATGTCGGCCTTCCTGATGGCGACATTCTTCTCGGGCATGACCGACCGCGAAGTGAGCGCGTTGACGGACATGATGCTACGTTCCGGCGAGACGCTGGACCTGTCTGGCATCCCGGGTGTAAAAGTTGACAAGCACTCCACTGGCGGCGTTGGCGACAAGACCAGTCTGATCGCGGCGCCTATTGCGGCTGCGGCAGGCGTAATTGTGCCGATGATTTCCGGACGTGCGCTCGGCCACACTGGCGGCACGCTCGACAAACTCGAATCCATTCCTGGCTTTCGCACGGAATTTTCCGTGGAAGAGTTCAAGGAACTGGTGACCAAGCACGGACTCTGCTTTATCGGCCAGACCGGCGAAATCGCCCCGGCCGACGGCAAGCTCTATTCGCTGCGTGATGCCACCGCAACGGTCGAATCGATTCCGCTGATTGCTTCCTCGATCATGTCGAAGAAGCTCGCGATCGGCCTCGACGCCCTGGTGCTCGATGTCAAGGTCGGCGCTGGCGCATTCATGAAGAAGCAGGTGGACGCGCGCCGCCTGGCACAGATGATGGTCGGCATCGGCCGCCGCATGGACAAGCGTGTCCAGGCACTGATCACCGACATGAGCCAGCCGCTCGGCTTCGCCATCGGCAACGCACTCGAAATTATGGAAGTCTCGCAGACCCTGCAGAACTCCGGTCCCGCGGATCTGGCTGAGATTTGTATCGAACTCGCTGCACGCATGATTTACCTTGGCAAGAAGGCTCCGTCGCTGGATGAAGCCCGCTTGATCGCCGAGCGCAAACTGGTGGACGGTTCCGGTTATCGCAAGTTGAAAGAAGTGATCGAAGCGCAGGGCGGCAATCCGCAGGTGCTCGACCGCTTCGACCTGTTGCCCAACGCGACAGGCGTTCGCGAAATCGCCTCGCCCCGCCCCGGCTTTATCAGCGCTATCGATGCCGAATACATCGGCCGCGCTTCCGGCATGATCGGCGCCGGCCGCGACCGCAAAGAAGATTCTATTGACCCCGCAGTCGGCGTGATTCTCGAAGTCAAGGTCGGCCAAAAGGTTGAAGCTGGTTCTGTGCTTTGCCGCTTGTATCACACGGGCGAAGAGCGCCTGGACGAAGCCGCTGAAATGGTGGAAGACGCTTTCCGCATTTCGGCAACTGCACCGGAGCGGCGTCCGCTGATTCTCGAAGTAGTCAGCTAGCCGGCTGAAAACGTTATGGGGCGATTCACGGGACTGTTGGGCCTTTTCGTCATTCTTTTGACGGCGTACGTGTTTTCAAAACACAGAAAAGCCATCAAAATTCGAGTGATTTTGTGGGGACTCGGACTGCAGTTTGCGTTCGCCTTTCTCGTCCTTAAAACCGATGTTGGCAAGCTGTTTCAAGCTGCCAGCTACGCGGTCAATGCGATGCTCGAGTATGCCGAAGCGGGAAGCGGTTTCCTGTTCGGTCCACTCGGCACGAAAGGCGGCCCATTTGGGGTCATCTTCGCGTTTCAAGTTCTGCCAATCGTAATCTTCATCGCTTCACTGTTCGCCATCCTGTATTACCTGGGCGTCATGCAAGTGCTTGTTAAGGCTATGGCCTATGTGATGCAGAAGATCATGGGTGCAAGCGGCGCGGAATCCACCAACGTCGCAGCCAGCATCTTCATGGGACAGACGGAAGCGCCGCTCACGATCCGGCCGTTCATCGCGGCATGACCGAGTCTGAACTCTATACGATCATGGTCAGCGGCATGGCGCACGTTTCAGGCGCTGTCATGGCAGCGTATGTGAAGATCGCAGGCGTCGATATTCAGCATCTGCTTACCGCCGTGATCATGACCGCGCCGGCCACCATCATGCTCGCCAAAATGTTCATCCCTGAGACCGGCGAACCGGCTACGATGGGCAGCGTCAAAGTGGAAGTGGAAAGGCCCGGCGTCAATATTATCGACGCAGCCGCGCGCGGCGCTGGCGACGGCCTGCACCTGGCACTCAACATTGGCGGCATGCTGATCGCGTTTCTGGCATTGATCGCAATGGTGAATGGAATTCTTGGTGGGCTCCACACACACGTTTCTTTCCTAAGCTGGCTTCCGGGTTCGCTTCAGGAGATCTTTGGATACGTTTTCGCGCCAGTTGCGTGGCTGATGGGCGTTAGCTGGAAAGACGCATTCACGATCGGTAATCTGCTGGGTACGCGCCTGGTGCTCAATGAATTCGTGGCCTTCCTGCAACTTGGCCCGATGAAGGAGCAACTGGATCATCGTTCGTTCGTAATCGCGACCTACGCACTGTGCGGCTTTGCAAATTTCAGCTCGATCGCTATTCAGATCGGCGGCATTGGGGCCCTAGCTCCCAGCCGTAAATCGGACTTGGCACGTCTTGGCCTCGCGCTGTAGCTGCGGGGACCATGGCGAATTTCATGTCCGCCTGTATCGCCGGAATGTTGCTGTAATCTTTCTTCTTCAACCATGCGTGAAGCCATTGCTTATCTGAAAGGACGCGTTTCCTCGCGCCCGAAAATCGGTGTTGTTCTTGGAAGCGGACTCGGCGCCTTTGCAGACGAACTGACGGACTCGGTCGAGATCCCGTATGCGGAGATTCCCGGCTGGCCTCAATCCACGGCAGTCGGACACGCCGGCAAACTTGTCTTCGGGAAGCTGGACGACCTCGACGTGGTGGTCATGTCCGGCCGTGCGCATCTCTACGAAGGCCACGCGATGGCGCAGGCCACGCTCGGCGTGCGTGTGCTCGCGCAACTCGGCGTGCGTGGGTTCGTTTTCACGAATGCCGCGGGCGGCATCAATCTCAGCTATCAGCAAGGCGCGCTGGTCCTGATCTCGGACCACATCAATCTGCAAGGCTCGAACGCCCTGGTGGGACCTAACGAAGATGCGCTGGGTCCGCGATTTCCCGATATGTCCGATGCCTATTCGAAAGCTTGGCGCGAGACAGCGCATCAGGTTGCGGGCGAACTCGGAATCACGCTACCAGAGGGCGTGTATGCCGCGATGATTGGTCCCAGCTACGAAACACCCGCTGAAATCCGCTATCTGCGCATTATCGGTGCGGATCTTGTCGGTATGTCCACGGTTCCTGAAGTCATCGTGGCGAATCACATGGGCTTGCGCGCGCTCGCGATTTCCTGTGTGACGAACATGGCGGCTGGTATCCTGCCGCAGAAGATCAATCACGAAGAAGTGCTGGAAACCGGCCGCAAAGTACGCGACACCCTGGTCCTGCTGCTCAGAAAACTGCTCCCCAGACTGGAGGCGTAATGGATGCTCTGCTGGAAGCCGCGCTACGTGTTCGTGAGAACGCATTCGCGCCATTCTCCAACTTCAAGGTAGGCGCTGCGCTGGAGGATTACTCCGGCAATGTCTACACCGGCTGCAACGTCGAGAACTCGACCTACGGCCTGACCATTTGCGCCGAACGCGTGGCGATCTTCAAAGCCATCTCCGAGGGTGCGCGCGGATTTCGCCGCATTGCTGTCGCTGCTGATACGGAGAGTCTGACGCCGCCCTGCGGCGCATGCCGGCAGATCCTGTGGGAATTTTGCGGCGACGTCGAAGTAGTGCTGATCAACCTGCAAGGGAAGTCCGAAAGCTTCCAGATGAAAGATCTTTTCCCGAGGCCGTTCGATGTTTCGTTTATTCGCTAGTTTCCTTCTGTTCGCAGCACTCGCCTGCGCCGAATCCGCTGACTGGGTGCTCTCCGCACGTTACGTGATCACGATGGACGCGCAACGCCGCGTCATTGAGAACGGCGCCATCGCGGTGCGCGCCGAGCGCATTGTTGCAGTTGGAACGAAGGCGGAAATCGACCGTCGCTTTCAGCCAAAGCAGCGACTGGATCGTCCGAACGCGATCATCGCGCCAGGCCTGATCAACACGCACACACATGCGCCCATGTCGCTATTCCGCGGCATCGCCGACGACATGCGCCTGCAGGACTGGCTTGAAAAATTCATCTTTCCCGCGGAGGCGAAAAACGTCACGCCCGAATTCGTGCGTTGGGGTACACGGCTGGCGGCGCTGGAGATGATGCTTTCTGGCACCACCACGTTCACCGACATGTATTACTTCGAAGAGGTGATTGCCGAAACGGCGAAAGAGGCCGGCCTGCGCGGCGTGCTCGGCGAAACCGTCATCGGCTTTCCCGTGCCCGATGCGAAAACTCCTGCTGACGCGCTTGCCAGAACCGAGAAATTCATCCAGCGCTTCCAGAATGATCCGCTTGATTGTGCCCGCTGTCGCGCCACACGCTCTCTACACGAATTCCGATGAAACACTGAAAGCATGCCGAGCGCTGGCTAACAAGTACAAGGTCCCGTTGCTGATTCATCTTTCCGAAACCAAGCGCGAGAACGATGACATCGTGGCCAAGCGCGGCATGAGCCCGACGCGCGTTCTGGATTCCATCGGCCTGTTCAACGGACGCACCATCGCGGCGCACTGCGTGTGGGTGGATGCGGCCGATCGCGCGATTCTGAAAGAGCGCGGAGTGGGTTGCGCGCACTGCCCTTCGAGCAACATGAAGCTCGCCAGCGGCGTCGCGCCGGTCGTGAAGATGCTCGAGGAAAAAATGAATGTGGGACTCGGCCCCGACGGCCCGGCAGGCAGCAACAACGATTTCGATATGTTCGAAGAGATGGACCTTGCGGCCAAATTGCAAAAAGTGATCACAGGCGATCCGCAGGCGCTGCCCGCCGAGAAAGCGCTGGAAATGGCCACCATCGGCGGTGCGCGCGTACTCGGAATGGAGCAGGAAATCGGTTCGCTCGAACCCGGCAAACGCTCCGACATCATACGTCGTGCGGATCGACCGTGCCAACGCTCTACCGCTGTTCAACGTCTATTCGCAGATGGTCTATGCGTTGAAGGGCAGCGACGTTCGCGACGTAATGGTGAACGGGAAACTGATCGTGCGAGACGGCGCATCGCTTACACTTCGTAGCGCGGAGATTTTGAGCAAAGCCGCGGAGTACGGTCAGAAGATCACGCTCTCCCTCCAGCCATAGTCCCAGGCTTAGCTCCTAGGACTTTTCCTTAATCCGGATTTTGAGAATAGTCGGCGGCGAGACCAACTATCTCATTTAGCAAATCGAAATTTCTAAACACGTAATTCAGGCTGCAGGCCCGGCGTGTCTCCATTTGTCGCTATGAAGGGTCCTGAAAGGATAAAGGAATATGAAACTCGGTCTTATACTCTCGCGCTCGCATTAGTCGCGACCGGCGCTGTGCCTGTGGCCCGGGCCAGCCCTGTCACATACGCCAAAAAGGTGAGTGGCAGTCCAGGTCACAAGCCCCACAGTAGTGGATTTTGAAGGCACGCCGAGGACGGCAGCTATTGGAGGACAGGACGTCTGCAGGTTTTACCAGCAACGGCGCGATTTTCGTCGGCTACAAATTCCTACGAAACTGGGCTTGACCGAGTACTTCACGAGGTCAGTAAACAACGGTGTATGGACAACCACGGGATTTCGGCACGGGACCGTTCTACGTGACGTCGATCCGCAGTGGAGCCCGATAAGTCTCACCGCTACATCACGGTGCAATTCCCCAGTTCAACGGCGTTCGGGTTCGACGTCATGACATTCCTGCCAACCGCGCCTCGGCCGGGGCGATACGGTCAGGATGTCGATATTTGGCTCTCTGATAGAGATGGCACGTACTATTACCGCATCAGTACAAACGGGCGCACAGCAACTCCGGCATTCTTTGGCGTGGTCTCGCCCACACCTTTTACGTCTGTGAAAATTCAGGCCGTAAACGCGGAAACGGTCATGGATAATTTCGCCTTCGGCACGGCCGTAGGGGGAGCAGCGCCTCCGCCGCCTCCGCCGGACGGGGAAGAAACGCCGGAAATGGCAACGCGCAATCCTGATCATCTCTGGACTGCTCTTTATCCGTTTTGGGAAGAAAAGGTTTGGGTCGTCGAAGTAATGAAGCTATGCCAGCCTAAACATAAAGGGTGGCGAAGTTTCTGAGCTTCGCCACCTTCTATGTCCGGTAACTTGCGTTGATGTCGATGTAGTCCTTCGTGAGATCACAAGTCCAGAAGCGAGTACGGCCCTCGCCTTTGCCCCGAATCACAAACACGATGGAGCACTCGCGCTCATCTAGTTCTTTCTTCAATTCCGCTTCAGAAAACTCAGCGGCCAGTCCGCCCTTGCAGACCAACATCTGTTGAAGGTAGATATCGACTTTGGACGGGTCGAAGACAACTCCGCTGTTTCCCGCAGCCGACAGAATGCGGCCCCAATTGGGGTCTGAGCCTGCGATTGCTGTTTTAACCAAAGGCGAATTCGCGATACCTCGGGCGATACGCGCCGCCTCCGGTTCATCCTGCGCGCCAAGCACTTCGATTGTCACCAGCTTCTTTGCGCCTTCGCCATCACGAGCGATTTGGATCGCCAGGTCCTGCATCACGTGTGTAACGGCTTGGGCAAATATATCCCGATCGGCGGCTCGCAGCTTGATTCCGGATGCGCCATTCGCCAGCAGCAGCATCGTATCGTTCGTGGAAGTGTCGCCATCGACGCTGAGGCGATTGTAGCTGTGCTCAACAGCCTCGCGCAGCATCTTACGCAGCACCGGCAGCGCAATCGCGGCGTCGGTCATGACGAATCCAAGCGTAGTCGCCATCAATGGCTGAATCATGCCGGAGC
Organism: Bryobacteraceae bacterium; assembly: GCA_963793625.1. Lineage (GTDB taxonomy): Bacteria > Acidobacteriota > Terriglobia > Bryobacterales > Bryobacteraceae. Next base: position 55,192 of record CAWCAT010000008.1, read on the forward strand.
CCTTGGTCATTCCGGCAATGCGAACAGTGCCACCATGCAACGCCACTTCGGCGAACGCGACCTTGCGGACCGTGTCGGTGGTCAGAATCGCTTGCGAGGCATCGTCAAATCCCTCGGCTGAGAGTTTTTCAACCAGACCCGGCAATGCTTTGGTAATCAAGCTGGAATCCAGTTCCACGCCGATCACACCGGTCGAGGACGGCAACACACGATCAACCTTGCACTTGAGTAGTTTCGCGGCGGTGCGGCATGTCTCCACTGCGACACGGTTGCCCGTGCGGGTTGCGCAATTCGCGTTACCCGCGTTGATTACGACCGCAGTTACGAGTCCACCGGAAGATTCCAGATGCTTGCGCGAGAGTTGCACTGGAGCAGCCTGCACTCGATTCTGTGTGAATACGGCAGCAGCAATCGCCGGCGCATCCGAAACAATCAGGGTGAGGTCATCTTTGGCGGTCTTGCGGATGCCGGCATACGTGCTCGCATATCTGTAGCCGAGTGGCAGTGTCAATTCGCGTGCTCCTTCAACTCTTCGTTCTCCGTTACGCGCTGTCCGTTCAGGAAGGCGTCAGCGGAAACCCGGTTACGGCCCTGCATTTGAACTTCGAGCAACTCCAGTACACTTCCTTCACCGCAGGCCGCCAGCAGGCGACGCTTGTGCGGATGCAGTGTTCCCGGCAATCCAAGATTCTGTTCAAGCGCAGGCCGCGCTTTCCAAACGTTCAACAACTGCCCACGAAAATGCGTGTAGGCGCCGGGCCACGGCAGAAAGCCACGAGCCCGATTCGCGATGACAGCGGCCGGTTGATTCCAGTCGATCAGTCCGTCTTCCTTTTTTAGAATCGGAGCGAGTGTGGCCTCGGCATTATCCTGTTTGCGTCGCGTCAGCGTGCCCGCTTCGATCTGACTCAGTGTTTCCACCAGCAGCTTCGCGCCCATTACTGCAAGGCGAGGCCCAAGTTCGAGCGCCGTTTCTTCCGGACCAATTTCGGTCTCTTCCATCAGCAGCATGTCGCCAGTATCGAGGCCCGCGTCGATCTGCATGGTGGTGACGCCCGTGCGTGTTTCGCCGTTCGCGATGGCCCACTGAATAGGCGCAGCGCCGCGGTATTTCGGCAGCAGTGACGCATGCACGTTGATGATGCCGTGTTGCGGCAGATCGATGATCGCCTGCGGAATGATCTGCCCATAGCCGACTATGATCATTGCGTCCGCTTGAAGGCTCGCGAGTAATTCGATTGCTTCGGGACGGCGTACGCGCTCCGGTTGATGCACCGCAAGGTTGAGGCGCAACGCGGCTTCCTTGACGGGCGAAAATCCGGTCTGCTGTCCACGGCCGCGCGGACGGTCAGGTTGGGTCAACACCGCCAAAACCTGGTGCCCCGCTTCTACGATGTGTTCGAGCGTGGGCACTGCGAACTGTGGGGTGCCCAAAAAGATGAGTTTCACCCGCGCATTAACTCCACTCGCCGGCTTTCTGCAACTTGCGAATCTTGCGGCGAATCAAATCGCGCTTCAGCATGCTCACATGCGTGATGTAGAGTTTGCCGTTCAAGTGATCCGTCTCATGCAGGAACGCGCGCGCAAGCAGATCCTCACCGATCTTTTCGTACCATTCTCCTTTGGCGTTTTGCGCACGGATCGTGACGAACTTCGGACGCGAAACCTGCTCGCGGAAGCCCGGTACACTAAGGCAACCTTCTTCGCTGCTCTGCGAGCCTTTGGTGTCGATGATTTCAGGATTGATCAGAACCAGCTTCTGTTCCGGGTCCTCGCCGACCGAGGTATCGATCACCGCGATACGTTTAGAAATGCCGATCTGCGGGGCCGCCAGGCCCACGCCCTTTGCCGCATACATCGACTCGAACATGTCGTCGAGCAATTTGTGCAGCCCCGGAGTGTCGAATTCCTTGACCGTAGCGGCTGGTGTCTCCAACACCGGATCGCCGTATTTCACAATCGAATAAATCATCAGAAATTCCTCACTTGATCCATGTAGCCATCAAAATTGCGT
>CAWCAT010000009.1:0-91387 GCA_963793625.1 Bryobacteraceae bacterium
ATGCCCGGCATCGATATCGTGGGCTATCAGGTGACACCGGCGTCAACGCCGGTAAAGTCCCATGGAAAATCGGCTCTGCTGCCGAATGGGACCTCGGATGGGACCAGGAGCATTCCCAGTTCGGTTTGCCGGCTATGGCTCGCGGAGCGGCGCTTATGCAGGGAACGCGCGAGATCCTCAGAGGCCTTCGGAGGCTATGGATGGAGCCTGGGTCTTCGGATGCAGAAGTGGATCGGAGACTGGCACATTGTCAATGGAATCGGAGTGCTTTCGCCACACGCCTTCACCTTGAAGTACCACGACAGGGACTGCCCGCAACATTGCAATCGCATGAGCGGGAATCCTCAGTGGCGGTACTACGCGCAATGGGCACAGCCGTTCAGCCGCATGCAACGGATTCTGTCCGTCACCGACGCAGTATATGACGAGCGGTCCTCTATACCGCCGAATTCGCTTAAATTGGGCCGGCGCAGAATGTTGCGCCCGCCGTCCGGACACTAAAAACAAATCAAATATCCACAGTGGTGTTGCCTATTAGGCGCTCGCACAAAAACTCGAAATCCGCGATGGTGCGTGATGGATCAATCGCCGCGCGTTGCGATCGGTAGTTCTGCCGTATGTGCACTTCCTTACAGGATACGCCGCTGAGCGGCTTGTTGAACTGGCTGACGCCGGGGTGCGCGTGATCGTACCGGAAACATGGCCGGAAGCGTCAGCGGACGCTCGCTCGGATGAAGCGGTGCGCTCGGCAATAACCCGCCTGAAAGCATCGCCTAATGCGGTGCTGACCACGCAGGAGATTCCGGCCACGTGCAAAGCCGCAATCTCGAGCCGCTCCGGCCGTTCCCGCGTTGACCACCGCGCTTCGATCCGGCAAAGAGGAGCACTGGCTGCTGCTTCACAACCGTTCCTTGACCGGACCGATATCCACACGCGTGCTGCCCCGTGACGCGCCGGCTCATGCCGCGCTCCTCGACGCCGTGACCGGACAGTATCTCTCCATGCCCTATCAACGCGTTGGCAGCCGGTTACAGATCGACATTCAAATCCCGCCGTACGCGCTGTGGGCGTTACGGCTCACCGACCGTGCGCCAAAGGCCGGCCGCATGCCTGTCTTTCGTTCTTCTCAGCCAGTCTCTGCGAAGTGGGAAACAGCCGGGCAGTGGACGACTCAGGTGATAAATTCAGCAGCTTGGAGTGCACGCCAAACTCAGGATTGGCGGCGCTGGTCCAAAATGGATTCTGATGCCGGCACGGTGCAATATCGGACGACAATCATTTGAAAGCATTCGCGGCACGATCGGCCTCGACGCCGGCAGAGTGGAAGAAGTGGCCGAGGTGACCGTCAACGGTAAGCACATGGGAGCTAAAATCCATCCTCCCTATGTCTGGGACATCTCTTCCGCGGTTCACACCGGCTCCAATGAAATCATCATCGATGTCACCAACCCTGCGCTTGCGCGCTGGAAGATGGATTTTCGCACGGCGATGCTGCCAGCGGGCTGATGGACCGATTCGAATCGTACATAGCGCCTAGATTACTGGGATGCTTCCTGCTGGGACAGGGACCGTCGGGCTCGTACATTGGTGGTCTCGATCCTGAGAAGGTCAAGCGTTGCGCAGCGAGGTGAAATGTTCGGCTAAGGGTTAGCGAAGCCCCCTAACGAGGCACAAAGGGATTATAAATGGCGAAATTTCGGCCGTTCGACGTCGGAATATCGCACCAGATGGAAGCTACGTTGAGATCCAACGGCGGGTCTATCGAGGCGAACTCGGCCCTACTAAGACCAACAAGAATCGGATCGTCGCTGTTCCTCCGCGCACAGCCGTTCTGCTTTGTGAGTGGCTGAGTACAGCGGTCAAGCATGAGTCTAACGCGTGGGTGTTTGCGTCGGAGAACCCGGAGACGCCCCTATGGCGCGACTTGCTTCGTCGCCAGATCCGTCCGGCGCTGGCGAAAGTTAATCTCGGATGGGTGGATTTCAAAGTGATGCGGCGAACGAACGCCAGCTTGAGCCACGGGGCAAAGGTCGATCCGAAAGTGTCAGCCATCAGCGCGGCCAACTACACGCTGCGAAAGACCGTAAGGACGTGGAGCAGCCGCCGATGGATGAGACGGGGCGCTTTGCCGCCGAGGCTGAGCGGTACGCCCTCGTCGGCGAGGATGGCAAAGTACGGCGCACCGGGAAAGTGGATACAGATGTCGGCTGGGGCCAAGCGCAAGGGCGGCAACGTTTATTTCCCGGTTAGAGGCGGCCATCCCCAAAACATTGGGAGCGAGACCAACTGGCTCTAAACACGATTGGCCCGGTAAGCTGACTGGCATCGAGACGAAATTGCTGACTGCTGTACCGCTTCTCACGACAACAGGAACGAAGCAGCCGTCCACCCCGTACGGCACTTGAAAAACAATTTGGTCGAGAGCCGCGCAGCAACCGGATCGTCCAGCGTAGTGAACCTGAACTCGCTGATTCGCGACAAAAACTTCGGTATCGGGAAACTGATTCCCGGGCAGCGGGCCTGAACTTTCCGCACTGCCGACCGGTCCCAGCTGGATATCCCCGTCCCAGTCTCGAGCGGGGGTAAATATGCAGAGGAGCGCCGGCGCTTCCCAAGCGTCTTGCACAGCGGGTGGATACTTCCTGACGGCCGCATCGGTTACGTGGCGGTGAACATCGGAAAGCAGAAGCTCACGCTCGAACTGCCGGTGAAAGGCGTGGGCGATCGAGGGCGCGATACGGCTGCGTACTTTTACCGCGGCGCGGCCTGAGCCGGCAGAGATGGCGCGCAAGGCCGTGCTCCCCTATCGGGCGCGGATCGAACTGCCACCTTTGGAGCCCGTATTCGTGGAAGCCGATCCGGAGTTCTGATACCCGGCATCGCGCCATGATGGATTCCGTGCTCTGGATCAGAAACCGCCATACCATTCGAGTGGGGGGAATACCAGTTAAGCGCCTTTCGCAACTGGCAACCCGGCAACTCGAGCGGTAGCTTTACCTTCGGAACTCTGGCGACCATGAACCTGTCAACCCGGCAACAGGGAAACGGGTTCGCGAGCTTTCTTGTGGGACTGCCTGACTCGAGTAACGTCCAGTACTATCTCTACGGCAAGCGGGACAGCAAGTTCGAAATGTCCTGGCCGTATTCCGGCGGATATCTCCAGGACGATATCCGCGTCAGCAAAAAGCTGACCGTGAACGCAGGCCTGCGCTGGGAGAGAACCGCCGGACGACGCGAGGCGCACAATTGGCAATCCAGTTTCGATTTCGGCGCCGGCCAGGTCCGTTACGCAGGCGTGGATGGATACCCGGTGACCCTATTCGATGCGAGTTGGAAGGGCTTCCAGCCTCGGATCGGTGTGGCGTACACGCCGGCCAGCCGCACGGTGATTCGGGCCGGGTATGGAATCTTCGATCTGCCGCCCAATACGATAGGCAGCACACCGCTCACCAGCGGGAACTGGAACCGGAGTGTATCCTATGTTGCCGCGACCAATGGCGCCACCTTCCCCTTCGCTCTTCGTAACGCCTTTCCAGCCTACGATGTCAACGCTCCCCTGGGTCCGGCGACTTCCGGAAATTACATGCCACGCAACTTCCCTGTCATCTACGCACAGCAGTGGAGCGCGGGTGTGCAGCGGCAACTTTCCAGGCACACGGCCATCGACCTGGGATATACGGGAACGAAGGGCAACCACCTCCAGATGAATTATCAGCTCAATCAGGTGCCGCGCGAGTTTCTGGGGGTGGGCAGTGCGCAGGCGCACCGCCCCTACCCGAACTTCGGTGCGATTACGGCTGCTTACAACCCGGTTGGCAACTCGGTCTACCACGCCATGCAGGCTAAACTGGAGCATCGTTTTGCCCGAGGCCTGTCCGGCCGAGCTTCGTATACCTTTAGCAAATCCATCGACGACTCTTCGGGCTTCCTGGCCTATCGTACCTGGGGATCGGCTGCGATTCAGGATAACAATAACCTGCGTCTGGAACGGTCCCTTTCCAGTTTCAATATCACGCACAACGTGTCCGGGTACCTGGCCTACGAACTACCGGCAGGCAAGGGACGGCGGTGGATCTCCCATGGCGGCGTGCTGAATGCGCTTCTCGGCGGGTGGAATCTGAGCGTCGTATCGAGTGTGTACAGCGGGCGGCCCTTGACCATGCGTGTGGTCACGAACCAAACCGGCTCGCTCGATGGAGGGGTGCGTCCCAACCGGTTGCGGAGAGGGGATTTGGCGGCAGACCAACGGAGCATCTACCGCTGGTTCGACGCTTCGGCCTTTGCGGCGCCGCCGGCCTTCACTTTCGGCAACGATTCCCGCACGGAGCCGAAACTGCGGACCCCCGGTGTTTTCACTTTCAACAGCGGGCTCAGTAAGGAATTCCGTTTGGATGAGAAGAAGAAGCTGGAACTGCGCGCCGAGGGCAGCAATGTCTTTCAACCACTTCAATCCCGGTTATCCCAACACGACGATCGGCCATCCTGCCGTCGGCACAATTACTTCCGGCAATTCGGGGCGCAACATCACCATCGTGATGAAGCTGGCGTTCTGATATGGAAAGGAACTGCAAGATGAATAACATGACCTCACGAAGAGCGTTCTTGGCTGGATCGGGTTTTGCACTGGCTGCCGGCCCGGCCGGGATGGGGAGGCCCGTGGGCCCGGGAGATACGGTCAACCTGGGCCTGGTCGGCTGTGGCGCCCGCGGCAGGTCGATTTTGATACCCGGTTTTTCGGGGTTGCCCGGTGCGCGGTTTGTGGCCGTCTGCGATGTCAATGAAAAATATCTCGCGGAAGGCCGCAAACGGGCGGGCGGGGACCGCGTGGCCGCCTATCATGACTATCGCAAGCTGATGGAGGACAAGAACGTCAACGCCGTGATCGTGGCAACCAACCAGCATTGGCACGTGCTGCCGACGATCGCCGCCTGCCAGGCTGGGAAGGACGTTTACTGCGAGAAACCGCTTGGCAATTCCATCGGTGAAGGGCCCTTTGCGATTGAAGCGGCGCGGAAGTACCGCCGCATCGTGCAGACCGGCACCCAGCAGCGCAGCCGGCCGCACTATGCCGAGGCGGTCCGACTCATCCAATCGGGCAAGCTGGGGCAGATCTCTGAAGTGCGGGTTTGGGACTACGAAAACAATTGGCCGGGCCCCGGATCTCCACCCGACTGTGATCCCCCGGCGGAGTTGGATTGGAATTTCTACGTTGGTCCGTCGCCGTACCGCAACTACAATCCGAACATGTATCTCAACTACGGCTATGACTGGTTCAACATCTCCGGCGGCGGTCACCAGTCGGCCTGGGGAGTGCACCACTACGACGTCGTCCTTTGGGCCATGGGCGTCCAGTCGCCCGAGACGGCCTTCGCCTCGGGCGGCCACTTTGCGTATCAGAGCAACCACGATTGGCCCAACACGTTTGACGGGCTTATGCAATTCGGGCCGGGACCTGTGGCCGAGCGCGGTTTCGTGCTTAATTACAGCCTGCGAATGGGCGGCCGGCGTGAAATGCGGGGGCACGGGAAGTGTTTCATAGGCACGACTGCCTCGATGATCTTGGATCGTTCCGGGTACTCGATTGTCAAAGAAGTCCCCGCGGGACAGAAGGCCGTCCCTACTGGTTCCTTCATCAATCCAGAGGAAACCTTTACGGCCACCGATTGGGACGGAAAGAGAGGGGACGATCTCCAGCATTTTAAGACGTTCCTGGCGAATGTGCGGGAGCGCAAGGAACCCTTCGCAAACCTGGAAACATGCCATCGGGCGAGCAATCTCGGGCATCTGATGAATATCGCCTGGCAGACCGGCCGAAGCATTCGGTGGGACGGGAAGAAGGAACAGGTCATCGGCGATCCTCAGGCTAACGCGCTGGTTATGAAGCCTTACAGGGCTCCGTGGAAACTGGCAGTCTGAATTGCGGATACGCGTCCTGCATCCCGGGCGGTAGACCGTTCGCCTGAACAGCCTGCGTCTCTGGCAGCAAGGCAACGATCACCGAATGCATATTATGGGGTGCATTGTCCTGCGACAATTCGAAAACTCGGCCGTGTTGCCTCACAAAGAAATGTTACCGAACGGTAGATGTCATTGCTACCGGCGAGCGAAGCGCAGCCGTGCGGAGGGCGTCCCCCGACCGCCGTCGTTTTCTTTTGATTTGACATAAGAGAATCGGGGCGGTGGAAAAAGGTCTTGCCGGCATTGGTGCCTGATCTGTCCTACCAGAATCTCGCCATTCACGACGGCGACACGGCGATCCGCAGTTTGCTCGGAAGCTTGTCGTTATCGGCGAAGCGGCCGCACGGGTTTCGGAAAAGACGAAGACCCGCCAGCCCCACTTGCCTTGGCCGCAAATCGTGGCTTTTCGCAATATTCTTATCCACGCCTACTTCGGGATCGACTGGGAGGTCGTATGGCGTGCCGCTAGGAGTCGCTGCCCCGAATTACGGGATCAGGTCGTCCTCGCTGCAAGTACGGCGGCATCGAGAATGAAGACGGCAAATACAACGCTAGCCTCGTGCCACATCCCGCATCATCGGTCGCTGCACTTTCTCGACACGATGCTCCACGCCCTGCGCCTCGCATCCAAACCGTCCGACCTAAAATCCTCTGATTACCTCGATCAAGCGCCAATCCATTCTGCCCCAGCCCATCCGCGTTCATCAGCGTTCATCAGCGGCCCCAAGCCCGTTGCCAACAATTTCGCACCTCAATCTCCCCACCCCTCAACAACATACAAATTCCCACCCCAAAACACAGCCCACCCCTCGTGCTAGTTTCAAGCCGGAGAATCATGTATGTCCCTGACCCGTTCTGAACAATCCCGAATCAACGGTGCCAAATCCAAAGGCCCCAAGACCGAGGCCGGTAAGAAGACCTCGTCTCAAAACGCCATCTGGCATGGACTCAGTGCCGAATCCGTCCTCCTCAAATGCGAACTTCGCGGCCGATTCAATAACGTTCGCGATACGTGGTGCAATGTCCTACTGCCGGCCAACAAAGCCGAAAATGAAATCGTCGAAGACCTTGCCGCCACGCGCTGGCGCATGCACCGCGCCGCCGCCCTCCAGCAGATTCTTGTAAATATGGAGCACTGCAAGCAAACGGGCACGTTGTGGCAAGACAGCGGCGATCACATTCTTGTGGATTCCTATGCCCGCCTGTCCCCCGAAACAGGTCTGATCGATCGACTCCAGCGTCACGAGGATCGCCTCCACCGTCGCTTCATGCGCAATCTCAAGGCTCTCGCGCTCCTGCGTCAGTTCCAGCCTCCGCCCATCGCTCCCGCCGAACCCGAGAATATTTTTCCGCAAAACGAACCCGAGATCGACCCACAGACCACCGAAGATCCTACCTGCGAAAATACAAACAGATGCGAAACTACATCATCATCATCGCCGCAACTTGCGCACTCCTCGCCGCAGACGGCGCAATGCTCGCCGCAGACGGCGCATTCCTAAGCGCAATCTCGCCGCACACGGCGCAATGCTCTCTGCGCAAGGGCCCGGCACCCAGCCTTTCCCCACGAACTGGCGTCAGAACCCTGCGTCCGTTGCCAACCTCTCCTTCCTTCTCGATGCGCCTGCCGGGAAGCGTGGGTTCGTCCAGGTCTCCAGTGGACATCTCGTTAGCGCGGATGGCGCTCGCTTCCGCATCTGGGGCATGAACTTCACCGGCGCTGCGACCTTGCCCTCCCGCGAAGACGCGCCCGCTGTTGCCGCACACCTCGCGCACCTTGGAATCAATTGCGTCCGCTTTCATTTTCTCGATCGCCAGGCGCCCACCGGACTAATCGACAGTACGCGCAACGATACACGCGCCCTTGATCCGAAGCAGCTGGACCGTCTCGATTTCTTTGTCTCGGAACTGAAGCAGCGCGGCATTTATACTAACTTGAATCTCAACGTCGGGCGCACTTACAAAGCCGGCGACGGAGTCCGCGATCACGAACTTATCGGTTTCGCAAAAGCACTTACTTACTTCGATGAACGCCTGCTCGAATTACAGCGCGAGTATGCCCGCCAGTTACTCACGCATAAGAACCCGTACACCGGAGCCGAGTACCGCAATGAGCCCGCCGTCGCGCTCGTCGAACTCGTAAATGAGAACTCGATCGTCGAATCCTGGTTCAGCAACCGCCTGCTCGGACAGGCCGCGCAGAAGAATCCTGGCACTTGGACCGACATTCCGCCCAGCTACGAAGCCGCACTCACGGACAAGTATCACGCCTGGCTCAAGGCCAAGGGGCTGCCGCCCGTGCCGCGTTTACGCAAGGAGGAATTCGCCGCCGCCGCACCGGATCGCTTTCAGCGCGAGGCCGAATTCTACATGGAACTCGAACGCAATTACTTCCGCGACATGGGCGCGTTCCTGAAGAAGGAACTCGGCGTCAAGTCGCTGCTCGCAGGAACCAGCGATCACAACCACAGCAACTCGGGTTACCCGCTGCTCAGTTCCACCGCTCAGCTCGATGTCGTCGATGGCCACGTCTATTGGCAGCACCCCAACATCAAGCGCGATCCGGCCACCGGCAAGAACACGTTCACCATCGTCAATACGCCCATGGTGAATGACCCGCTGCATTCCACCGTCGTGGAGTTGTCCCGCTCGGCCGTCGCAGGTAAGCCCTACATCGTTTCGGAAGTCAACCATCCGTTCCCCGCCGAACACGCGGCAGAGGGCATTCCCATCCTCGCGGCTTATGCGGCCCTGCAGGATTGGGACGGAATCTTCTGGTACACCTTCGCGCACGCCGACCCCACGCAGTGGAAGGATGCGCAGCCCGGTCACTTCGACTTTCGTGCGGATCCTGTGAAGCTCGCGCAGGTCACCGCCGGCGCGTTGCTCTTCCTTCGTGCGGACGTCAAGGCCGCGCAGAAAACCGTGTTGCGTTCTTATACGCCGCAGCAGATCCGCGAGAGCATTCGCATGCAATGGAAAGAACGCCCGTACTTCACGCCCGGCTTCTCGCTAGCCACTCCACTACAGCACGCGACGCGCATCGAATCGTTCAACGCAACCGGCAAGCTACCCGCCGCCGATCAGCCTGGCGATGTCATCACATCAGACACAGGCGAATTAAGCTGGCAGCGTAGCGGCGGAAAGAATGGAGTGGTCACTATCGATACACCGCGTTCCCAGGCGCTCGTCGGTTTCCTGAAGGCCAACGCCAAGTCAACCGCAAACCTCTCGGCAAACGTCGCTCCCGAACATTGCGCCATCACCCTCAGCGCTGTCGATGGGCATACGATCGCGCAGTCCGCACGGTTGCTGCTTACCACCGGATCGCGCGTCGAAAACACAGACATGCTCTGGAACGAAAAGCGCACTTCACTGCTCGATTGGGGCAAGGCGCCGACGCGCATCGAGCCGGTCACCGGATCGATCACGCTGCGCAATCTCGGTGCAGCCAAGGCTGTTAACGTCACCGCACTTGATGGCGGTGGAAGCCCGCTCGGCGCTGCGGTTCCGGCCACGAAGACGGAGCAGGGCTGGGAAATCAAAGTCGGCCAACCCGCGACAGTCTGGTACGCAATCGAGGTTGTTCGGACGCGGCCGTAGTGCGTAGAGCAAAGCTCAGCCCAGGTCGATTCCGCGCACCAGCGCCGCGGCGTACAGCGCGACATGCAACTGGTGCCGGAATTCGCCGGCCACAATCATTGCTTTCAGCTCCGCGTGCGTGACGTAGCGCACCGTGAGCCCTTCTAATTCGCAGGAGTGGTCCGGAACTGCTGCGCCGCAGCGCGCATAGAACGCGTGCGATAAAACCTGGACGCGGCCGGTATCGGGGTAATACGATCCAATGTCGATGACTTCCGCGGCGGTGAGGCCGGCTTCTTCTAACAACTCACGGCGAGCCGCTTGTTCGGGCTGTTCGCCCGCGTCAACGGTGCCGGCCGGAAACTCCCAGGTGAAATCTTCCACGCAGGGCCGGTACTGGCGCACTACCGGAATCATCCCGTCGCTCGTCTGCGCAAAGACGTGAACATAGTCGGACTGTCCGACGAAATGGTACAGCTCTGGTTCGGCGCCTTCGGCGAATTGCACGCTCTTCTCGATGAGCTGTACGAAAGGCGAAATACGTGTGACCTTACGGGAAAGGATTTTGGGAAACGATTGTTCTGGCAACTTACAAATTGTACCCTGAGCAAAGTGAATGGCAATGAACGCAACCCGTAGGAACTTCTTGCAAGCCACGGGCGTCACGGCGATGGCGTCCGCTAGCAGTGCACAGGAAAGACGCGCACAGACCAACCGCGCCGGACTTCCCGCATCCCACGAAATCGCCAGGCGTCATGCGTTGCTGCGAGACTTGCCGACGCCCACCTTCTTCGAAGGCATGCTCCTGGGCAACGGTGACATCGGCGTGTGCGTGACGGTGCGTCCCGATGCGCTCGGTCTGCATATCGGCAAATCCGACGTGTGGGACATACGCGTCAGTGAAGACCATGAGCGCGAAGTGCTGCCGTTCGCAAAGGTATTGGAGATGTGGAAGCAGGCCGGTGATGCGGCGCGCGCTCGCGGGCAGGCGGATGCGATCAACCTGGAGAATCAGCCGCCGCTCGCCGAGTATCACAAGAAGGTGCGCGCTTCTTACGCCAAGCCGTGGCCTCGGCCCTGGCCATGCGGCATCGTGTGGATTCACTGGGACAGTCGCTGTGTGCGCCGCGTTACACAGAAGCTCGACATCGCGAGCGGAGTCCTCACGGTCACGCTGGAGCACGATGACCTGCGCGGCAAAGTTCGCAACGTCGCGCTTGAGTGTTTCGTAAGCCGCGAGAACGGGCATGTGCACGTGAGCAGTTCCGGTCCTGCGCCCATCCTCTCGGTGGCATACTATCCGCGCTATGACGCGAAGGCCATGCTGCCGAAGCCGGAACTGGAATCGCTGCCGGCCGGATTCTTCTGCACGCAGGTTCTGCCCGCCACGGCGCCCACGGAGCAACAGCCGGATCCGCCGCGTTCTCCCAACGATCGTACTTTTGCGATGTGCGCGGCATTGGCCGGAGACTGGAAAGCGGATCCCCCGGACACCACGCGCCAGCGCGTATTTTTGAAAGCCGCGCGCGAGCAAGCGTTCCGTTTGGATCTGACACTGTTCACCAGCCTGGACCGTCCGGACAACGCCGCGCATGCGCGTACCGAAGCAGCGCGTTTGAAGACTGTTCTCGCTCGCACGCTACGCGACGAATCCGCGCGCCACTGGCAGAAATTCTGGTCGAATTCCACAGTGGAGTTTGCCGATCGCCAGCTCGAACAGATCTGGTACCACAACCAGTATTTTCTGGCCTGCTGTCTGAAGCCCGGCAAAGTGGCTCCAGGGCTGTTCGGGAACTGGTCGAGCGGAAATATCGGCACGGCCTGGCACGGCGACTATCACATGAACTACAACACCCAGCAGGTGTGGTGGGGCGTGTTTTCCAGCAATCATGCCGAGCAGCATGAGCCCTACACACGCCTGATCGAAAGCCTCATGCCGATGGCCGAGTGGAACGCGCGCGTGCAGTTCGGCCTGCCCGGCGCCTACTTCCCGCATTCCGCTTATCCGGTGCCGAGCAAGGTCAACCCGTACCCCGTGCCGCCGTGGGGCTACGAGATCTGCGAAACGCCGTGGGCCGTGCAGAGCCTGTGGTGGCAGTACCTTTACACGCTGGACAAGGACTACCTGCGTCGCGTCTATCCGATGCTGCGTGCGGCCACAGATTTCCTGGTGGCCTATGTGAAGAAGGGCGCCGACGGCAAGTACCACATCATTCCGACGGTCTCGCCGGAGAACTGGGGACTCACCGTCGATTTCCGCTTGAATCGCGATTGCATTATCGATCTTGCGCTCACGGAGTTTCTGCTCGATGCGATGGTAAAGGCATCCGCCGTGCTTGAGGTTGATTCCGGCATGCGCGAGAAATGGTCGGAGGTGCGGCGCAATCTCGCTCCGTATCCGACTGGCGTTGGACCCTACGGCAAGGTCTGGCTGGATGTTGCGGACGGTCCCACGGAGTACGTATTCAATGTCCCGGTCACGCTTGCTCCGGTGTTTCCGGGCGAGCAGGTCGGGCTCGGGCTGCGGCCGGAGTTGCTGGAAATGGCACTGCGCACGGCGCGCACAGTGCGGCTCGAAGGCGGCAACGATCTGGTCTGGCAACCGATGGCGCGCGCCCGTCTGGGCATTCTGGATCTGGACTGGTTCAAGCGCGAAGTGCGTTACTGCATGACGCCCAACGGTGTCGCGAATGACCGGCTGCGCCAGATCGGCGGTCGTTACCGCGACGAAACCAATTACGACTACATGATGAACATGGGCGTGTGGACTGAAAACCTGTCGCTCCCGGCCGTGCTGAACGAGTGCCTGATGCAGAGCTACGCGGGCGTGATCCGGCTGTTCCCGAATACTCAGAATCTGGGACGTGCGCGCTTCCGCAATCTGCGCGCTGCGGGTGCATTCCTGGTTTCCGCCGCGTGGGACGGCAAGACGGTTGCGGATGTTCAGATCCACAGCGAGAAAGGCGCGACAGTGCAGCTCGAGAATCCCTGGCGTGGCGCGGCCGTGCAGGTTCGCATCGCATCCGAGAAAGCGGTAGTTCCGTCAACCGAAAAAGCCGGAGTGCTTTCCTTCGCAACCCGTCCCGGCGGAGTCTATGAAGTTAACAGAAAATAAGAGCATGGCCTATGACGCAGTGCTGCTCGTTTCTTTCGGCGGGCCCGAAAAGCGCGACGATGTGATGCCGTTTCTTGAGAATGTGCTGCGTGGCCGCAACGTGCCGCGCGAGCGCATGCTTGAGGTCGCGGAGCATTATTACCATTTCGACGGGCGCAGCCCGATCAACGATCAGTGCCGTGCGCTGCTTGCAGCCTTGCGCGCGGAACTTGCCGCGAACGGTCCGCAGCTGCCGGTGTATTGGGGCAACCGCAATTGGCACCCGCTGCTCGCCGACACGCTGCAGCAGATGAAGGCCGATGGCATCAAGCGCGCGCTGGCGTTTACCACGTCCGCATTCAGCTCCTATTCGGGCTGCCGCCAGTACCGCGAGAACATTGCTGCGGCGCAGGCGGTGGTTGGGGAAGGTGCGCCGCAGGTCGACAAACTGCGTATGTTTTTCAATCACCCCGGTTTTGTCGAGCCGACGATTGAGCACGTTGCCGCAAGCCTTCGCGCGCATTCCGGCGGAGCGCCGCGAAGCTGCCGCGCTGGTCTTCACCGCTCACAGTATTCCGCTCTCGATGGCGCAGGGTTGCGATTACACGAAGCAACTCGATGAGTGTTGCCGTCTGGTCGCCGAAGGTGTTGGCCGCTCCGACGCTCGCTTGGTTTGGCAAAGCCGCAGCGGTGCTCCGGGGCAGCCCTGGCTGGAGCCGGATATCGGCGATCATCTGCAAGGAACTCGCGGCCGCCGGCACGAAGGACGTAGTCGTGGTGCCGATCGGCTTCATCTCGGATCACATGGAGGTGCTCTTCGACCTCGATTACGAAGCCGCGCACATCGCGCAAGCGGTCGGGCTGAATCATGGTGCGCTCCGCAACCGTGGGCACGCATCCTAAATTCATCAGCATGATCCGCGAGCTGATCGTCGAGCGCATGGGCGAAGCTCCGCGCCGTGCCTTAGGTGTGTTGGGCGCGTGGCACGACGTCTGTCCCGAGAATTGCTGTCCGGCGCCTCAGCGTCCTTCGGCTGCGACACACGCCGGAATGCCGACGCGGTAAGACGGGTACTGGAGTGCAATCCCCAGCAGTTTGCGGACGGCACTGCCATCAACGCGCCGGTCGGAACGCCGGGTTTCGGTGAGCGTTGAGCGCGGCACGAAGCCCGGCATCGGCAAGTGCAGCAAGTCCGAGCAGAATCGCGCGATCTCGATGGATGGGCACGGCTCTTCGTCGGCCACCGGCCATGCTCCGCCTGCTGTGGAGAGCAGCGCAGCTTCGGCGTGCGCCGCGAGATCGTCAACGTGTATGCGCGAGATGTAGTTCGCTCCATCGCCCGCCAGTTGGAATCGGCCCTCGCGCATGGATTGATGTAGCCCGCGTCCAGGGCCATAGATCGCAGCAGGCCGCAGGATCATCGACGACCATGGACCGGCTGCCACCGCATTCTCCGCAGCTACGCGCAGAGTCTCGCGCGGAGTCGTGGCCGCCGTCGGCGTGTGTTCGTCGACCAGATGCTGATTGCCGTACACTCCGGTGGTCGAAAGGTAAACGACACGCCGCGCAATGCCGTGTAGTGCGGCAAGCAGGCGGGGAGTCGGGTCCCAAAGACCGGCTTCCGATCGCAGCAGCGGCAGCGAGTGCAGCACCAGGGTGTCCGGCCGTAACAGATCGCGAAGTCGGTCGAGCGTATCGTGATCGGGCAGCGCCAGTTCGTGCACGATGACGCCCAGGTTCATGGAACCCCGCCGCATTGCGAGTAGTGACAACGACGCGTGCGCCGCGAGCGGCAAATGCCCGAGCCACGCGCCGCCCCGTAAACCCGGCTCCAAAAACAAGTATGTCCAAAAAAAATCGTAACACTTATCGAAACTTTGACCCTCTATAACAGGAGTCAGACGATGCCCTCAGAAACAATCCCCTACGGCCGCCATGCAGCCGAGCATCGAAGACATCGTGCTCGGAGCCATCCCGGGACTTCCAAAAGTTCACCTGCACAATCCGGTTCTAGCCTACGAAGTCGGCGATGACTTCATGAAGTATTGGTACATGGCAGAAAAGGGCCAACTGGATCCCTTCACTGCATTAAGAGGGGGCTAAAGTGGCCACGCTAACACAAACCAGAAGGGATGTTACTGGGGGCAAGAAGAACCTGGTCAACATCAACTGGGATCCGATCACGCGCATCGTGGGAAGTCTCGGCATCTACACTCAGATCGACTTCGACAACAAGCAGGTGGCGGACTGTTACAGCACGTCTTCGATCTTTAGGGGCTACAGCATTTTCATGAAAGGCAAGGATCCGCGCGACGCCCATTTCATCACCAGTCGGATTTGCGGCATCTGCGGTGACAACCATGCCACGTGTGCGAACTACGCACAGAACATGGCATTCGGGGTCAGACCGCCGGACCTGGGTGAGTGGATCGTCAACCTGGGCGAGGCTGCTGAGTACATGTTCGACCACAACATCTACCAGGACAACTTGGTCGGCGTCGATTATTGCGCGCAGATGGTGAAAGAGACGAATCCGAAGGTGCTCGCCAAGGCGGAGCAGACCTTGGCACCCCATTCCAACCAGCACGGCTTCCGAACAATCGGCGACATCATGGCCGCGCTAAACCCATTCTCGGGTGAGTTCTATAAAGAGGCTCTTGTGATGAGCCGCCTGACCCGAGAGATGTTCTGCCTCATGGAAGGGCGGCACGTACACCCATCGACGCTTTATCCGGGTGGGGTCGGCACGGTTCCGTCAACACAACTCTTCACAGATTATCTGACGCGGCTCATGCGCTACGTCGAGTTCATGAAGAAAGTGGTTCCGCTGCACGACGATCTGTTCGACTTCTTCCTCGACGCAATGCCGGGATATGAAAAGGTGGGACAGCGCCGCATACTACTGGGCTGCTGGGGTTCCTTCCAGGATCCGCATGCGTGCGACTACAAGTACGAGAACATGTCCGACTGGGGCCGGAAGATGTTCGTCACACCGGGTGTAATAGTGGATGGCGAGTTAGTCACCACTGACCTGGTGGACATCAACCTCGGGATTCGCATTCTGCTGGGCAGTTCCTACTACGACGATTGGGAGGAAAGTCCGACGTACGTAACGCGGGACCCGCTGGGCAACCCGGTCGATAAGCGTCACCCTTGGAACCAGACCACCGTGCCGCGTCCACAGAAGCGCAACTTCGATGGCAAGTACACCTGGGTGATGTCGCCGCGTTGGTACGACAAACGCACGGGCGATTACCTTGCGCTCGATACGGGTGGTGGTCCGCTGGCGCGCTTCTGGGCCACAGCGCTGGCGGGGTTGGTCAACATCGGATACGTGAAGGCCACCGGGCACAGCGTCAAGATGTACCTTCCGAAAACTGTCTCCAAACCGGATGTCGAATTCGAGTGGAAGATTCCGCGATACAGCAATGCAATCGAACGGAACCGTGCCCGCACTTACTTCCAGGCTTATTCAGCGGCTGCTGCGCTGCACTTCGCGCAGATGGGGCTTGCGGAGTTGCACGCCGGAAAGACCAAGACCTGGAGGGAGTTCAAGGTACCAGAGAACGCGATCGGCTGCGGGTTCCACGAAGCCGTGCGCGGCGTGCTCTCGCACCACGTAGTGATTCGCGACGGCAAGATCGCGAACTATCATCCCTATCCGCCAACCCCGTGGAATGCGAGCCCGCGCGATTCCTTCGGAACGCTTGGCCCGTATGAAGATGCGGTAAAGAACACGCCCATCTTCGAGGAGAATGGACCGGACAACTTCAAGGGCATCGACATTATGCGCGCGGTGCGCAGCTTCGATCCGTGCCTGCCCTGCGGCGTCCATATGTACCTTGGCAAGGGTAAAACTCTGGAAACCCGCCATTCACCGATGTTTGGATTGCAGGGAAAAGAATGAACACGGATCGTGTCAACGGGTTGGTTCAGAAGATTCACGGCCTGGCCGATTCGGACGCGCGGGAAGCCGCGCTCGAACTGGTACAGGGCGTGATGGAATTACACGCGACTGCGCTGGAGCGCATGCTGGACACCATTTGTAATTTCGATAATGGCGAGCCAATCATTGGCGCGCTTGCAGGCGCTGAAGTCAGAGATCGAGCAGGCTTTGAACGAAGCGGCACCAGACGCAGCGGCGATTGTGGTGGAAGGTGCGACGGGCGAGGCTAACGCGACCGGTTTCGTGCCGCTTGCGCAGTTGCTCGCCAGTTGAATTGCATGAACGGATCCTTTGCAAGCTCAAAAGGCGTGTTCGACGCCCTGCGAGGATTTTCTCGCAGAGGCCGGCCAAAGGAGCAGTGTGAGCTGTGCGGTGTCGCAGTTAGTCCCGAGCATGCGCATGTGCTGCAACACTCGGATAACCGCATCATGTGCGCCTGTGAAGCTTGTGCGATCCTGTTCAGCCATCGCGGACAGGCGAGAAGATTCACGCGCATTCCCCGTGAGATTCGCCGCATCGAGAACTTCCAAATGACAGACGTGGAGTGGAGCATGCTGCGGTTGCCCATAGACCTCGCATTCTTCCTCCGAAATTCCAGCGCCGGGCGCGTGATTGCGTTCTATCCGAGTCCGGCCGGACCCACGGAATCTCTGCTCAGTCTCGAAGCCTGGGACGATATCGTTCGCAACAATCCTGTGCTCACAGATTTACAAAGCGACGTGGAAGCATTACTGGTCAATCGCATCCGTGACAATCGCGAATACTACATCGCGCCGCTCGATGAGTGCTACAAGCTGACTGGATTGATCCGCATTCACTGGCGCGGCTTTTCAGGCGGTGACGAAGCATGGCGTCAGATCGATCAATTCTTTGCTTCACTGCGGGAGCGCGCGAGCAATGAGGTGAACCGTGCGTGTGCTTGAACTCAGTTTCGCCGTTGAGGGAGCGGAGCCGGTTCCATATGCAATGTCTCCGATGCTCGCGCTGAAGTTGCGGATCACGAACGGCGATGGCCGGGTGCTGATACAGAGCATCATGCTGCAATGTCAGATCCAGCTTGAGGTAGCTCGCCGGAAATACGAGAGCAGCGAGGAGCCCGGTTTGTTGGATCTGTTCGGTCCGCCCGAACGCTGGGGCACAACCTTACGCACCATGTTGTGGACGCATGCCAGCGTCAATGTTCGTCCGTTCAGCGGTAGTGCCACAGTGCAGCTTCCGGTCCCATGTACGTTTGACTTCAATGTGGCTGCGACGAAATATTTCCACGCGCTTGAAGGCGGCGAAGTGCCGCTCTGCCTGCTGTTCAGCGGTACGGTTTTTTACGAAGACGAGGATCGCGGGCTGCAAGTCGGGCAGATTCCCTGGGAGAAAGAAGTTCATTACCGCATGCCTGTGAGCGTATGGCGGCAGACGGTAGATCTGTACTATCCGAACAGCGCGGCTCTCATGCTGCGTCGCGATGTCTTCGATCGCCTGCACGAATACAAGATGAGGAATTCGATTCCCACCTGGGAGCAAGCGATCGAGCGCCTGCTCGCAGATGTTAACGAAGAGGTGATCTCGTGAATGCAGAACTGGTGCGAAGCATCGCAGACGCTGTGCTCTATGAGGGATACATGCTGTATCCGTGCCGGCCGACTTCAGTCAAAAATCGACAACGCTGGACGTTTGGCGGGTTATACCCGGAGTCGTTCACAGCTCGGTACGGTGATGCTTCGAGCATCCTGACAGAGTTGCTAGTCGTGCCGTCGGCAAATCCGGTTGTGAAGATCCACCTCAGGTTTTTGCATCCGTTGTCGCGCGAGGCCGAGGGTACTGCCTGGCAGGAAGCAATGGAACGCGAAATCGATTCGCCGGAACTGGAATGCTCGAAGCTTCTTGAAGAGCCTTATCGCCAGCAGTTCAGCTTTCCTGCCTGGCGCCGCTCAGAGGACGGCTTTCTGCTGCGGCAGGAACGCGTGGACGGCGGCATTAAGATGCGCGCGAAGCGTATCAGCCCGGAGCTCTACAAACTGTCAATCCGCGTCTCGAATCTCACGGCGATCGAGATGTCGACACAAGTTACGCGCGATGAGGCATTACTTTCCGCGCTCGTTTCGACGCACGCTATTGTCACTTTGACCGATGGGGAATTCGTCTCGGCGACTGACCCGCCCGAGCGCTTTCGAGAGGCAGCGGCAGCTTGCCGAAATCTCGGCGTTTGGCCGGTGCTGGCTGGCGAAGAGGGCTCTCGTGATTGCATGCTCGCGTCGCCGATCGTCCTTTACGATTACCCGCAAGTGGCTCCGGAAAGTCCGGGTGATCTTTTCGATGGCGCAGAGATCGATGAGATTCTCACACTTCGCATTCTGACGATGACGCCTGAAGAGAAGGAACAGATGCGCCGGGTGGATGAGCGTACGCGCCGAATGCTCGAAAGAACAGAGGCGCTTTCTCCGCAGGAGTTGGAGAAGTTGCACGGCGCTTTCCGTACTTCACACGCACCGCTGAAGCGCGGTGACAGGGTTCGACTGTGGCCAAAGAAATCTGCCGACATCATGGATATCGCGCTCAAGGGACGGGTTGCTGAAATCGAAGCCGTTGAAGTCGACTTTGAAAACCAGGTCCATCTGGCTGTTGTGCTCGAAGATGATCCGGGCCGTGACCTGGGTGCGTTGCGCCAACCCGGACATCGTTTCTTCTTTTCACTGGACGAGGTGGAACCACTATGAAACCGCGCATTCTGATTGCAGGCGTCGGAAACATTTTCCTGGGGGATGATGCGTTCGGGTGCGAAGTCACACAACGTCTTCTCCAACAAGAGTGGCCACACGACGTGAAGATTTTCGATTACGGCATCCGTGGCTTCGACCTGGCTTACGCGTTGTTGGAGGACTATGAGGCCGTGGTTTTGGTCGACGCTGTCCCACGCGGCGATGAGCCGGGAACGCTGTACCTGATCGAGCCGGAGTTGAAGTCGCTGCACGAAAACGACGCGGAAGACGTGTTCGTCGAGGCGCACTGCATGAATCTGAAGAAGGTGTTTGCGATGGTGAAGTCAATGGAGGGCGCGCCGCGCCGCATCTTTCTTGTTGGCTGCGAGCCGTCGACCAGTTGCGATGAAGAACGCATGGGTTTAAGCGCGCCGGTTGCAGCGGCAGTCGACGGCGCTGTGGAGATGGTCAGAAACGTTGTCGATCAATTCAGAAAAGGAGACAAAACGTGGACAGCAGGGGTCTGACGAGAAACGATGAATTCGCGGGTAATGAAGGATTGTTCAGCGCAAGGGGGATCATGAAAGCCGTGTTGATCACTGCTGCTGCGGCAGTAGTGATTTCGATGGTGCCAGGGTTAAAGCGGTATATCAAAATCGCCGCCATGTAAGCGCGGCTGAGGCAGAAAGGTATCCAATGTGTCTGGCAATTCCGGCCAAAACGGTGTGCGTGTTGCCGATGGGGCGCATCGATGATGGGTTGTCGATGGCAGAGGACCCGAACGTGATCTTCACTGCGTTCGGAGACATGATGCGTGTGCCTGGCACGCACGGTAGTCCATTGGAACATAAGTCTCGCGGAGCGAACATCCGGATCGTCTATTCGCCGATGGACGCGCTGGCGATTGCGGAGAAGAACCCGGAAAAGCATGTGATGTTCTTCGCGATCGGTTTTGAAACGACCGCGCCCTCGACCGCGCTGACGTTGATGCGCGCGAGGTCGAAGGGCATACGCAACTTCTCAGTATTCTGCAATCACGTAACGATCATTCCAGCGATCCGCGCGATTCTCGATTCGCCGGATATGCGCATCGACGCCTTCATCGGTCCGGGCCACGTATCTACTGTGATTGGCTGCCGCCCCTACGAATGGGTGGCGAGAAACGAGCACAAGCCAATAGTCGTATGCGGCTTCGAACCGTTGGATGTATTGCAGTCGATTGTAATGCTGCTGCGTCAATTGAACGCGGGCGAAGCAAAGGTGGAGAACCAGTACAAACGCGTGGTGCCATGGGAGGGCAATCGCGCCGCGCTCAAGGCCATCGGCGAAGTATTCGAATTGCGCCCATATTTCGAATGGCGCGGCATGGGCTTCATCTCGCAATCCGCGCTCCGCATTCGCGATCGCTACGCGCAGTGGGATGCTGAATCTCGCTTCGCAGTGCCGGGCGTGCGGGTTACCGACCCGAAGGCCGCCCAATGCGGCGAAGTATTGAAGGGTGTGCTCAAGCCCGCTCAGTGCAAACTTTTCGGAAAGGAGTGTACGCCCGAACGACCTGTTGGCGCGCTAATGGTATCGTCCGAAGGCTCGTGCGCGGCTTACTTCAACTACGAGCATCGGAAGAGCGCGGCGCTGACCAACATCGGCGCTCCGTACTGAAGCCGATGACTATTATCCCTGCGATTCCCAGAATCCGTTTCAACGACTCACAGATCGATATGGCGCACGGAGCGGGCGGAAAGGCCAGCCGGCGGCTGGTCGAAGGTCTGTTTGCGCCGCTGCTGTTTGGCCATTCCAGCGAACCGCTCGGCGACGCCGCTCATCTGAACATCAACGGAGCGCATGTGGCGATCACGACCGACAGCTTTGTCGTGAAACCTCTGCGCTTTCCCAGGCGGATCAATTGGCGAACTTGCAGTCAACGGAACGGTCAACGATCTTGCGGTGTCAGGCGCGCGCGCCGAAGCGCTGGTCGTGACCTATCTGCTGGAATCCGGCCTTCCGACCGACGTCCTGGAGGCAGAAGTTCGCGCGATGGCGAAAGCCGCGGCATGCGCTGGAGTCCTCGTGGTTGGCGGCGATACGAAAGTCGTCGAGCACGGCATGGCCGACCAGATGTATATCACAACCGCGGGAATTGGCCGGCCGATTCCTGGCATCACGATCTCAGCGAACTCGGTTCGCCCCGGCGACAAGATCCTGATCAGTGGGCCAATCGGCGATCACGGTATCACGATCCTGCTGGCGCGCGGCGAACTCGATCTCGAAGCGGAACTTCACTCGGACACACGCTCGGTACTTCCGATGGTCGACGCTCTGGCACATTTCGTCGCGGCGGGCATTCGCTGGATGCGAGATCCGACGCGCGGAGGTGTTGCCACTTCGTTGAACGAACTTGCCCGTGACAGTGAGACTCTGCATACTCCTCTTCGAAGACCGGATTCCAGTGCGCGAGCTGTGCGCGGCGCGTGCGAGTTGCTTGGGTTGGATCCGCTTCACATCGCGAACGAGGGACAGTTTCTGGCCGTGGTCGCCCCGGAATACGCCGACGCTGCCTGGAGGCGTTGCATGCTACGCCCGGCGGAAAGTACGCGGCCATAATCGGCGAGATCCGCGAGCAACCCTCAGCGACCGTCCTCGGGACGACGCGTTATGGAGGCACGCGGGTCATCGACATGCTGGTCGGCGACCCACTGCCGCGCATCTGTTAACACCATGCTGACCAAACGTTCGACACTCGCCAGCCGCGCTGAAGAGGCGCTGCTCAAGCGGAACGACGTCTACGCGCGGATTCTTCTCGCGAGAGGCCGAGCGCCTTGCTCACGCATGCCGGGAAATGTCGGAGCGCTTTCTGCGGGGCGGCCGCCTGTTGGCGTTCGGGCAAGGACCATACGCCACCGACGCACAGCATGTGTCGGTCGAATTCGTTCATCCCGTGATCGTGGGGAAGCGCGCGCTCGTACGCATGCAGCGCGTTCACGCGCGATGCTTTCATGCATCAGGAAATGATAGAGATGCTCTATCACACGCTCTGGGAAACCGTGCACGTGTTCTTCGAGCACCGCGAACTCGGGCTTGATGTCGGCGACTCGGGATTTCTGTATCCCTATCTTGGACAGGAAAAGCAGCAGACCGCGGGGGTGGTCGAAGAAGTCGCGGCATCGATCATCATGAAGGTAGAGGAGGACGCGAAACTGCGCGCACAAGTAGCCGCTGAGCAGGGCGAGAATATCGCGGACGCGGCGCTGGCTATTCGAGAGCGGTTGGATCGAGGCGGCAAGTTGATCCTGTTCGGTAATGGCGGTTCCGCCACGGATGCTAACGATTGGGCACTCGACTGTGTTGCTCCACCGCTCGGCCTGCAGCCGATTCCGGCTATTTCGCTTTCGCTCGAACCGGCCAATATTACAGCGCTCGCCAACGATATCGGTGCGGAAGTAATATTCTTACGTCAGTTGATCGCGCAGGCCAGACCCAATGATATTGCGGTCGGCATATCGACGAGCGGCGGATCGCGAAACATCATCATGGCGTTGGAAGAAGCCCGAAGACGCAAGTTGTTGACCGTGGCCTTACTGGGCTACGACGGCGGCGAAATCGTGCGACGCGGCCTCGCCGACTGCCCGCTGGTTGTGCGCTGCGATTACATTCCGCGCATACAAGAGGTGCAGGCCTCGATGTATCACGTGCTCCGCGAACTGATCGAAAGGGGGACAGATGCCGAAAACTGAACTATACGGAACGGCGAGTTGTCCCTACACGCAAGAGCTGCGCGAATCGCTGGAATGGAAACGGCGCGAGTTCGTCGAGTACGATGTGGAAGCCGACGCGCAAGCGCTCGCGCGTATGCAGGAATTGACGGGCGGACAGCTTACGGTGCCGGTGCTGATTGAAGACGGAAAGGTCGTGCAAATCGGATGGCAAGGGCGGAGCTGCGTTGTTGGTAAAGGATCGTATCAATGACACTGGCACGCTGCATACGGGTGCGCGGTGTCGTGCAGGGCGTTGGGTTTCGGCCATTCGTGTTTCGATTGGCGCGCGCGAATTCGTTGGCTGGATGGGTGCTGAACGAGGCAGGCGGCGTTGAGATTCATCTGGAGGGCGCAGAGCCGTCGTTGGATGCGTTCGTACAGGAACTTGCGGCACAACCTCCGCCGGCAGCGCAGATTGCGGCCATCGATGTGGAAGCCTCGGAACCCTTGGGCCTGATCGAATTTTCTATCCGTGAAACTCAACGCAAGGGAGATCTGTCGGTGCGCATCTCGCCGGATCTGCCGGTCTGCGAAGAGTGTCTCGCTGAAATGCGCGACCCTTCGGATCCGCGCTATCTCTATCCGTATATCAACTGCACGAACTGCGGGCCACGCTACACAGTGATCGAGGCGCTGCCATATGACCGGCCGAACACCACAATGAAGTCTTGGCCTCTCGATGCGCTCTGCAACCGTGAATACAACGATCCGGCGAACCGCCGCTTTCATGCACAGCCGATTGCCTGTCCTGCTTGCGGTCCTCGCTACCTGGAGAATGTTGAGGAAACGGCGCGACTGTTGAACGAGGGCAGGGTCGTGGCGATTAAGGGAATCGGCGGTTATCATCTGGCGTGTGACGCGCGTAATTCCGAGGCGGTCCGCGCAATACGCGACCGAAAGTATCGCAAGGAGAAACCGTTTGCGGTGATGGTGCGGTCGATCGAAGTCGCGCGCACACTGGTTCAGCTTTCGCCGGAAGCGGAGGCGTTGCTCACGTCGGCTGCGCGGCCCATTGTGCTAGCGCCGGCAAAGGTCGAACTCGCGGAGGTCGCGCCGGGGAACGCCGAACTCGGATTGATGCTGCCGTATGCTCCGCTGCACCATCTGCTGTTCGATGCCGGCGCGCCAGACGTGCTGGTGATGACGAGCGCGAACCGATCGAGCGAGCCGATCGCGTATCAGGATGACGCCGCACGTGCGCAGCTCTCGGAAATCGCCGATGCGTTCCTGGTGGGTGAGCGGCCGATCGCGCGGCGTGTCGATGATTCCGTTGCGCGCGTGAGTGCGTTCGGGCACACTATACTGCGGCGCTCGCGCGGATACGCTCCGGGCGCTGTTGCCAGGCTGCCGGGCGCGCGACCGATTCTCGCGCTCGGCGCGGATCTGAAGAACACGATCACGCTGGTGGTGGAAGGACAGGCATTCGTCAGCCAACATATCGGCGATTTGCAGCACTTCGAAGCGCGACAGGCATTTCAGGAAACGACTCAGGACCTGATGTCGATGTACGAAGTGGATTGGGGCAGCGTGACTGTGGTTCACGATCTGCATCCTGAGTATGCATCGACGGCGCACGCACTCGGGCTTCAGGGGTCGCGCAAGATCGCGGTCCAGCATCATCGCGCACATATTGCCTCTGTGCTCGCGGAGAAGGAAGCGTGGGATCAGCGTGTGATCGGGGTCAGTTTCGACGGCACGGGATATGGCGATGACGGAACCATCTGGGGCGGCGAGTTCTTTGCGGGCAGCATGCGCGCAGGCTTTGAACGGGTGATGCATTTGCGTCGAGCTGACCTTGCGGGCGGCGACGCAGCGGCAACTTATCCGGTGCAGTGTGCGGCCGGATTTCTCACGCAGATTGACGGGCTGCCCGATCTCGGATTCCCGCCGCGCTACAAGCTGGCGTGCGAGTTGATTCGAAAGCACGTGCGAACGTTTGAGACGACGTCGATGGGTCGATTGTTCGATGCGGCCGCCGCGCTGCTCGGCTTCACGCGTGAGATCAGCTTCGAAGGGCAGGCCGCAATGTGGCTGGAGCAACTGGCGCGGCGTGCGTCGGCAAGTGCCGCTTACCCATTTCCGATCGATCGCGATGAACTGGACTTCAGACCATTGCTCGCGGCGCTGATTGCGGATCGAGTGCGCGGACGCGATGTCGGAGAAATAGCCCGTGCGTTCCAGCGCGCCGTTGCGGTGGGTCTGTGTAATGCCGTTATGATGTTGTGCGAGGCGCACACAACAGATACGATCGTGCTTTCAGGCGGAGTCTTCCAGAACGAGTTGCTGCTTGAAGATGTGCGCGAGTTGCTCGTGCCTGAACATATTCGCATTTGGACGAATTCGGCCGTTCCCCCGAATGATGGAGGCATCAGTTTGGGACAAGCTGCGTGGTATTCATGCATGAACTATCGATAGCAATGAGCATTCTCGATGCGGCGCAAGATGAAGCCGATCAGCGCGGCGGCGTCCGTGTGGAAGCGATTCACATACAGGTTGGTCCGCTCTCCGGCATCGTCAGCGAATCCCTTTTGTCGGCCTACGAACTCGCGCGCGAACAGACTCCGTTTCAGGATTGCCGGCTGGTGATTGAGGAGATTCCTGTACTCGTGTATTGTTCGAAATGTCAGGCGCAACGTACCGTGGCTTCGATGCAATTGTTCTGCTGTGCCGAATGTGGCACTCCGGCCACCGAAATCTTGCAAGGCCGTGAGTTACTGGTATGTGCGCTGGAGTTGGCCGAATGACAACACCCCGGATCGTCGAAGTACGGCACAACATTCTGAAGCAGAACGATCTGCTGGCACGTGAACTGCGCGAGCGTTTTGCGGAAGCCGGAGTGTTTGTTGTCAGTCTTGTCTCGAGTCCCGGTTCCGGCAAGACGGCTTTTCTTGAGAAGACTCTGACGCTATTGAAACAGCAATACCGCCCGGCCGCTCTGGTCGGCGATCTGGCGACAGAGAACGACGCGGCGCGTCTGGCGCGCAGTCAGGCTCCCGTGAAGCAGATCATTACGGGCACGCTCTGCCATCTGGAAGCGGCGATGGTGCAGCGCGCTCTCGATGAATGGAACCTCCCTGATATCGATTTCCTGTTTATTGAAAACGTGGGAAACCTGGTCTGTCCATCGTCATGGGATCTCGGTGAGAATCTGCGCCTGGTCTTGCTTTCGGTAACAGAGGGCGAGGACAAACCGCTTAAGTATCCGACGATCTTTAATAGCGCGGATGTCGCGGTGGTTACCAAGACGGATCTCGCGCAGGCGGTCGAGTTCGACTGGAACGCCGCATTGAGTAACATCAACGCCGTTCGTCCGGGCATGCCTGTGATTCAGTTATCGGCAAAGACCGGCGCAGGCATGCAGGAATGGATCGATTTCCTACTTATGCGCCGCAGGCGCGCCTGACTTACCAAGCCAGGTTTCAATGTCCGGGAAGAGTATTTTCTGAATTTCCGGCTTCGCCAGGTCGTCGCGGAGGACGAGCGTCGATCCGGTGTTAACCAGTTTCGCGGGAGTCTGGCCCGCGAGTTTTGCGGCTAACGCGCGTACAGATTCGTAGCCCATTCTAAACGGATTTTGCACGATGAGCGAATCGATCCAGCCGTCTTTCAAGTTGCTGACCAGTTGCTCCGAGGTGTCGAAGCCTACGATTTTAACAGTGCGGTTCGAGCGCGCACGCAGTGCCAATGCACTTCCGCCGGCTGCGGCTTCGTGATCCGCGAAGATCCCGGCCAGGTCGGGGTGGGCTGTCACCAGATTCTCCGTGACGGCGCGCGCCTTAGTCAGATCCGCCATGACGAACTGCACGGGAAGGACTTCCAGCGCGGGACAAGTTATTTTGGCCTGTTCGATAAATCCGTCGGTACGCTGGGTGGTGGAGGCGCTTCCGGGCATGTCGCTGATGATGCCGACCTTGCCCTTGCCTTTCAAGATTTCGCACATACGCCGGGCCGCGACTCTGCCGCCCTCGCGGTTATCCGTGGCGACATATGAGACCGGGCGTTCTGAATCAAGCCCGGAATCGAAAATCGCAACAGGTATCCCGGAATCGATAGCTCGATGAACCACCGTCACCAGTGCCTTCTGATCCACGGGAGCCAGCGCAATGCCATCGACCCTGCGATTGATCATTGAATCGACGATCGAAATCTGACGACTGCGGTCGGACTCCGTTGCAGGTGCATTCCACGCAAGTTCCAGGTTAGACTCCTGGGCTGCCTTGAGGGCGCCGGCGTGGACCGCCTGCCAGAACACGTGAGTCGAGCCCTTCGGCACCATTCCAACTACAGGCTTCGTCTTCTGTTGACAGCCGGATAGTACGATTGCGGCAAGCAGCAGCAAGGCCAGAGGCATTTTTGAAAAGTGCATTTTCGTTCCCCTCATTGTACAGTCGGAAAGAATGAGCGAACAACGGAAAATCACGAGGCGCGGTCTGTTAGCCGCTGGGTCAGTGGCTATGATGACGGGTGCTGCCGCGAGCAATCCGAAGCCAAACATCGTGGTGATACTAGCGGACGATCTGGGTTATGGCGACCTCTCGGGCTATGGCGCCGAGGATCTGCGCTCTCCGAACCTGGATGCGCTGGCTGCGGCGGGTGTGCGCTTCGATCAATTCTACGCGAACTCCCCGGTCTGCTCTCCCACTCGTGCCGCGCTATTGACCGGACGTTTTCCCGATTGCGCAGGCGTTCCGGGCGTCATCCGCACGGACCCGCGCAATAGCTGGGGGTACCTTTCCAGCCAGGCGCCGCTGCTGCCGCAAGTTCTGAAAACGGCCGGTTATCGCAGTGCGCTCATCGGCAAATGGCACCTTGGGCTGGAATCGCCGAACACTCCGAATGAGCGCGGCTTCGATCACTTCCATGGATTCCTGGGCGACATGATGGATGATTACCGCACTCATTTAAGGCACGGCAATAACTACATGCGGCGCAATAGGGAGGTAATCAATCCGCAGGGCCATGCGACAGACCTGTTCACGGATTGGGCGATTGAGTATGTGAATGATTGCAAGCGCGACAGCAAACCGTTTCTCCTTTACCTGGCTTACAACGCTCC
This sequence comes from Bryobacteraceae bacterium, assembly GCA_963793625.1. Lineage (GTDB taxonomy): Bacteria > Acidobacteriota > Terriglobia > Bryobacterales > Bryobacteraceae. The sequence goes on from CAWCAT010000009.1 coordinate 28,083, forward strand.
ACACGGGCCCGTGCAGCCGCCGGATGAGTGGCTGGCACGAGTACGCGAGCGCAGTCCCGCGCTTAGTGAGAAGCGCATGAAACTAGTCGCACTCATCGAGCACCTCGATGCCTCGATCGGCCGGGTGATCGCGCAACTTAAAAGCAACAGCCAATCCGAAAACACGTTGATTCTCTTCCTCAGCGACAACGGTGGCGACCTCGGGGCCGGCGCATCGAGCGGCCGTCTGCGCGATGGGAAGGGATCGATGTACGAGGGCGGCATCCGCGTGCCTATGTGTGCGGTCTGGCACGGCCACATCACACCGGGGCTGCGCTGCAGTTTTCCTGCCGCGACAATGGATTTGCTGCCCACGTTGTGCGAGGTCTCGGGCGCTGCAGGTGCCAGGCGGGGTCGACGGAATCTCGATTCTGCCAAGCCTGCTTGGGAAGACTCAGCCGGCCTCGGAACGCAATCTTGTGTTCGTGAGGCGCGAGGGTGGGCCGCGCTATGAGGGACGTGACTTCTACGCTTTGCGCAGCGGAGACTGGAAACTGCTACAGAACACTCCGTTTCAGCCGTATGAGCTGTACAATCTGCGGGAAGATCCACAGGAACAGCACGATTTGGCTAAAAAGGATCGAGTTACTTATAAAAGGCTCGGAGATTTGTTGACGCGGCACTTGCAGCGCGCTGGGTCTGTACCGTGGCAAGGTCCGCAGAATACTAAATAGTCAGGTCGTGGGCCTGATATACTTTCGCCCAGAGGCGAAATGTGATGGAGAGTGCAGGCTCTTCCGCTGTCCTTATACTAGAGATTGCGATCGCAGTTGTTGTGTTCGTTTTCTGGTTTGAGATGCTCCTCGACTGTTCAGTCGAGGAGCCCGCGACCGACGAGAAGATCTTGTGGGTAGCACTTATCTTCTTCGGCCAGATCTTCGGTGCAATGATCTACTACTTCAAGCGACGGCGTCCCCGGTATGCGGGAACACGCCATTCCGCAGCCTAAGCGGCGCGCATCAGAACGACAGTCGCAGCGAACCTTTCATTACTCGCGGGGCGAGTGCTGCGGTCACCGCGCCAAACCTCGTGTTCGCCTGGCCTCCCAAGGCATCGAAGCGCGCAGCGTTATCGACGCTGTAGAACGAGGTGTGGTTGAACGCGTTATACATTTCCCAGCGGAAATGAACTGTGGCCCTCTCGACCTTAAAGCTCTTGAAAACCGAGATGTCCCAGTTACTTCGACCCGGGCCCCGGAATGCATCCACCGGCGCGTTGCCGATTTCACCTTTACCCGGGGCTGCGAACGCGCTGGTGTTGAAGAATCTCGTAGACGTGCGTTCGCCATGCGACAAGGTCGCCGGAGCAACCATAACTGCACGTGTCCAGTCGCCTCCGCCAGTAAGATCCGTGCCGCTCACAAGTGAGTAGCTTATCGTCCATGGCCGGCCGCTCTGGAAAAGCGCGAGTCCGGAAACCTGCCAGCCGTCGAACGCCAGGCGCATCGGTTTAACATCCCAAATGCGGCTCGCTTTCGGAACATCGTAAGTCCAGTTAAGCGAGACCGAATGCGTGCGATCCAAACTCGTCTTGCCGTAATTCAGGTGGTTGTCGAGATAGGTCGGGAAAGTGCCGGTGTAACCCATGGCTTTCGCGAAAGTCCAACTAGCGCTGAATTGCATGCCTTTGGCGAAGCGGCGGTTCGCCTGAGCCTGCAGCGAGTGATAACTCGATGAACTGGTCCGCGGGATAGAGACGTTTGTATATCCAAGGTAGGGGCGAAGGTAATCATCAGCCAAGGGACGGTTAGTTGTGGAGTCCAGACTGCTTGGTAGAAACCGGGTTCCGTAAGGCAGCGTGTTCAACTGCTGCGTCTGCACAAGATTCCGGCCAAGATTGGCTACATACGCAACATCCACCAGCGTCGCGTATCCGATCAGTCGCTGAACGCCCAGGCTGTAGTTGTAGAAAGTCGGTGCTTTGATGTACTGGCTCAGCGCCGACACAGTGCGAGGGAACAGAACGCCAGCGTTCGGATCCATGCTCTGGAAGGTGCTGTTGAAGATCGTCGGCGTGTTCTGCATGTTGTCCACGGTCGGCGTCACACTGCCGCCATTGGCGTGGGTCTGATAGGTGATGCCGAAGCCTCCGCGCAATGCGGGGTGAAGCGCGTGAATCGCAGGCCGTAGTCGAGAGTGAGGCGGCGCGTTGCCTTCCATGTGTCCTGGAGGTACCACTCGATCGTTGTCCCGCGCGGATCGTAATTCGGACGGCTGTCCGATTCGGTGTAGGTCCGATAGGATCCGATCAGTGCATTCGAGTAGGCCCAGTTGCTATCAAAGGGGTTGTTGCTATCTCGTGTGAAATCAAAGTTCCCGGCGAAGGTGGCGCCAGCGCGTCGATACATGCGCGCACGCTCGGCATAGAAGCCGCCTTTGATGGTGTGCGGGCCGGCCACTTTTGTTATCGTCTCGGTGAATGGAATTCTCGATCCCCAGAGGCGGTCCGGAAAATCGTTTCTGACGACGGTCCGCGATGCGTTGGTCACTCCGCCGAAGGTGGTCCAGGGGATCAGATTCAAGGGGTTATTGGCCGGATAGATCTGCGGCAAGGTGAATCCCAACTTGGTTCGGCTCAATGCTGAGAAATCTGCTGCGCCCTCGGGGGCCATCTCTTCGCGCGTGCCGGAGAGGCCGAAAGACGTTTCCGAGATCACGGTCGGAGAAGCAGTGTAGGTGATAGTTGTCGTTATGCCTGGGTTCCTGGTGTTCAGAACAGTTTTGAGCATCGGCCAAGGCGCATTTCCGGCGACGTTGTAGCCCGCCCAGTTCTCCACAAAAGTGGTTCCACGGAAAAAGATGCGCAGCCTGCTGGTCGCGTTGTAATCCAAGCGGATCAGTTCCTGACGGGTGTCCCGTTTTTGGCTCTCCTGGAAATTGTAGTTGTAGTTCCGCCGGCTGATCGCCGTATCGAAGAAGTTTGGCAGCGGGAAAATGTTTAGGAGCTTCTGACCATTCGAGTCCACGCGATTGCTCGGAATTACGTTACCGGGGAAAGCTACGCGACCGTTCAACGGATCCAGGATGCTTACCTTAGTCCCGTTGACATCGACGGTCTGGGAGAAATCAAGCCCTTCGAGGGCGATCCCGGCGACAGCCGCTTCGGAGAGATGCAAGAGGCGCAGGCGTCGATTCTGACTACGTCGCACACGTCCCTTGCAACGGCATACGATCTGCCAAAACCGAATGACAACGTGCATTACTTAGACAAACTGCCGGTTGGTCAGCGCGCTTCGCTGGCGGCTTTGCGGGATGTCTACGGAAAGAAGGACGTCGTGGCCATCGGCCCGCGTTATCAATCGATGAAAGTGGAGGGCACGCGAATCCGCCTGTCCTTCTCAGATCTCGGCGGAGGCTTACGTGCAAAAGGCGACCGATTGAGTGGATTCTCGATTGCCGGCGAGGACCACAAATTCGTTTGGGCGGACGCGGTGATCCGAAGGAGACCATGTTGTGGTCTCGAGCAAACAGGTGGCTCGTCCCGTCGCAGTCCGTTATGGCTGGGCGGACTCGCCCTGCGGCGCCAATCTCTTTGGAAAAACCGGATTGCCCGCGCTGGTATTCCGCACCGATTCCTGGCCAATGATTACCAAAGCGCGTGCCGCAATCGCGGCGGAGCAATAAATATGACGCGAACCACTGCTGTCCAAGACACGACGTTTGCGGTTGAACGGGTGCTGAGGACAAAGGGTTTGTAGGACAGCATTGATTGTTTTCCGGATGAGGTCTCCCATCTGAGCTATTCGGGCCTGTCCAAGTCACTGGAGCGCCAGAGTAAGTTGCTCCGGGGCGGGTACCAAGGGCGGCGTTTCCATTGGATCGTTCAGCCACTTGGTCAACTCGCGGTAGGTAAACAGGTTGAGCCGGAGCATACAAGCCAGGTTGGACAAAGACCAGTTGGCCTTGGAGAGGTGATGCAGCCATTTGAGCAACAGCAGTGCGATCAGGGCTGTCCAAATCTGGATACGCAGCGCGTTCTCGCTGGTGCCGACGAAGGATTTCACTGTCAGGTTTTGTTTCAGGGCCTTGAAGAACAATTCGATTTGCCAGCGCTCTTTGTAAATGGCGGCGATGGTGGTGGCAGCGAATGCCAGCAGATTGGTGAGCAATACGATTTCGCGCTCGTTTTCGGCGTCCCAGACCACCACGCGCCGCAGCAGGCAGGGGCAATCGGCCTGGGCTTTGATGCCGGTAAGCCGGATGATCTGATCGGCCAGAATGCCGCGGTTGGCGGGGAACTCGCAGTCTTTGTCGATCTCAAAGGCGGCGTTGTCCTTAAGGCGCGTGACGAAGTAGATCTCGGCCATAGTCCAGCGACCGAACAAGGCGTAGTCGTTGTAGCCGCGATCCATGGCCACGATGGAGCCGGGATTCAGAGCAAAGGAATCGGCCAGTTTGACGTCGCTCCGCTTGGCTTGGGTGAGCAGGACGTAGGCGGGCAGGTAATCGTCATGATCGAGCAACACGTGAGCCTTGACACCGCCCTTGGCGCGGCGGAACTTCGCCCAAGGAAACAGCGTGAGGCACAGCGAAATGGTGGTCGAATCCAGCGAGAGCAGTTTGTTCTTGAAGCGGAATTTGTGTTTGCGGCCGCCGAGCGCCTGCTGCTCGCGGAAGCGTGCCAGCGCGGTCCAGAACAGATCTTCGAACAGAGCGGCGGGACGGTGTTCGTTGGCATAGGAGAGCGTAGAACGGCGAGGCGCTTTGGCGATCCCGAGGTGGACCAGACGACCGAGACAGCAGCCCAGCCCGTTGCAGATCTCACGCAGCGAATCGGCGCGTCCAAGCTGGCAAAACAACATCGAGACGAACTGCGTCCAGCAGGTGAACCCCTTGGCGGCGTGCTCGGCGCCATGCTTCTTCACGAGCGCGGCAAACTCGGTCCGGGGGAAATGCTGGAGCAGTTGATTGAACAGGCTGGCTACTTGTACGATTGTCTTGCCCTCCTTGTGGGTGACGTGCGGCGAGAGTCCGGCCAAGGAACACTTCGCTCACGTTCAATTATAGGAGGGCTTTCTTTTTGCTAACTGGAAGTCAAAGCTGTTTTGGACAAGAGTGGACGCGAACCATTTCCCTTCTACTGACGCTGGCGATGCTGACGGTCATCAGCCGCCGAGACCCGACCAAGCCCGCAACAAGTGGCGTGGCACGACATGGAAATCGGGATCATGATCCACTATGGACTGTTGACCTTCAGTCCGAATAGCAAGCAGGGTGACGGTACACTCGACCCCAAGCTGTTCAACCCGACCCAGCTCGATGCCGAGCAATGGGTGCTGGCCGGAAAGAGCGTTGGGGCGAAGTACCTTGTGCTGGTTGTGAAGCACCACGACGGCTTCTGTCTCTTCCCGAGCCGGATGACCAAGTACAGCGTCGAAAGCAGCCCGTGGAAGAACGGCAAAGGTGATTTGGTGGCGGAAGTGGAAAAGGCCTGTCGGAAGCACGGGCTCAAGTTTGGCGTGTACATGTCACCTCATGACGCCCACGAGCCCAAGTACAAAGAGAGTCCCGCCGCTTACGACGAGTTCTTCTATTGGCAAATTCGGGAACTCGCCTCGCGCTATGGGGAACTTGCCGAATTCTGGCTCGATGGCTGGGGCTCCGTGAACCGGAAGTACAACTGGGAATGGTACATCCAGGGACTCCGCAAGCAGCAGCCGAACACCCTCGTATTTGCGCCGCTACGGGATAAGCGCTGGTTCTGGCGACCGGATGAGGAAAGCCGCATTCTGCCGCTCGCGAGCCTGCTGGACATGTACCACACGTCTGTGGGCCGCGGCTGTCAGTTGATGCTCGGCGTTGTCGCCGACCAACGCGGTCTGGTTCCCGAACCGGACGTTGCACGTTTGAAAGAGTTCGGCCAGGCTGTACGCAAAATCTACTCCGATAATCTCGCGCGAAGCGGCCAGCACCGCTCCGATGCCGGGGGGCGTGTGGATCTCGCGTTCGACGGCGACCCGGACACGTTCTGGTCCGCAATGGCGCTTCAAAATAGCTACTTCCCGGGCGGGGAAGCGCTTCCGCGGGTAACGTCCAAAGGTCCGGCATGTTCTGTCCGGAATTGAAGGAATACCGGTACGCGTAGCCCGAGTACCAGGTGCTGCGCGACGCCTCCGTGCTCATGTAGGGCAGGTACGTAAACGCCCCCAGATCCGGGTTTACGCCAGTTTTGCGTGTCAAACCCCAGAAATCATTGACGGGAGATAGCTCGTTCTTGCCGGCGCCGATCGCGGGACTGCCGGGCATCAGATAGTAGGCGCCACGTACCGTATAAACGAACTGCGGGTCGCCGGTGATATTGCTGTCGCCGCCCACTCCGCAGGCCGGTTGACAGAGGTTATAGGCGAACCAGACGTCCTTGCTCGCGGCGTTCATAACGATTGGCGCCGCCGAGGCAGCGTGATGATGTTGCTCGTCACCACTTCAGTGATCCGCGTTGGAAAGGCTGATACCGCCGCCGACATTGTCAGCAAACGTATTGTTAGCTACCAGGTTAAGCCGCCGCTTTTCGGACTCTGCAGGATCATTCCCGCTTTGCGCGCCTGTCCGTAACCACATTGTTCATGATGTAGCCGTTGCTGGCTGATGGATATACCTGCATCCCGTAGCCCGCGTTGTGGCGCACAATGTTGTCGCGAATTATGATACCTATCGCCATCGGCATAGATCCCATGGTGGAATTGAGGATTCTGTCCATTGAACTCGATCAGGTTTCGTTCAATCGTCCAGCCCTTCTTGCCGTGCGCCGACTACGCCCATCGATCCACTGCCGTGGACATAACAATTGCGGACGACGCCGTAATCGCCCTGCATCTTGATGCCGTCATCATTCGCGCCTGATACTTCGAGACCATCAAAGATGACCCAATTCGTGTTGTCGGCCGTGTAAACGCCGTGGGTATTCGAGCCGACGACGATCGCCTTCCACTTCACCTCGGATTTGATAATCGGTGGGCGAGTCGGGCCGGCCGGAATACGCTTTGGTAATGGCTATGGGGCCGGGATAGATTCCCGCTTTCAGCACGAAAGTATTTCCTCCGCCGACTTTGTCGAGCGCGTACTGGACGGACGGCCATGGCCGCTCGCTGGTGCCATCGTTATCGACGCTTCCTTTCGGTGATACATAGAAAGTGGCTCCGAAACGACGGAGCGATCAAGAGACAGGCTGCGATGAGACTTTTTATGAGCATACCAGCCAAACAGTAGTATGCCTGTGGCAAAAGATCAATCCGGAATTGAGCATTCCGGACCGTCTCATCCCAAATGCTGAACGCTGCCATGGTGGGAGCTTCCGCCGTTCAGCCATTTGGACGGCAGGCCAGCTCTCGCTTGTTTGTGCTGGTAAAGTAGAGCTACTTGCGATTAATCTTGAAAGCTCAGGAGTTCAGAATGAGCCTACGTTTCAGTAACGTTTTAGCCATCGCCGCTCTCGCGGCGTTGTGCACGACAGCCGCTTTCGCTCAATCGTAGCACCGGTAGCATTAGCGGCGCCGTGCGCGATCAAAGCAATGCTGTGATTCCGAGCGCAGCAATCGAATTGTTAAACACGGCCACGAATATCAGCTCCAAGACCGTGAGTAATGAGACGGGATATTTCAGCTTCCGCGGGGTCATTCCCGGGCAGTATCAACTGGGAGTGGAAGCGCCGGGGATGCAGAAGTATCAAGTCGCGCTAACTGTCCAAGTGCAGCAGAGCATCGTATCTGGACCCCGTATTAAAGACCGGACAAGCTCGCAACATCTGTCATGGTGCAGGACGTCACCCCGATGATCAGCACAGATAGCCCGACCCTGGGGCATGTGCTGGAACGGCAGAGGATCGATACGCTGCCGATCAATGGCCGCGACTTCGAGAAACTGTTCCAGACGGTGCCGGGCATGGAAGGCCAACGCGCCTACGGTATGCGCGAAGGTTCCATCGATATCACCCTCGACGGTGCCCCGATTGAAGATCGTGTGCGGGGGCGTTCACAATTGCGTCCGCCCTCACTTGAGACGCTTCAGGAGTTCAAGGTCGAAAACAATTCATCCTCGGCCAAATTCACTCGGCCTGTGACGGTGATTCTCTCGAGCCGCGGCGGAACCAACCAGTTCCACGGATCCTTGTTCGAAACCGCTCGAAATAACTCCGTGGGAAAAGCGCGCTCGCGCCAGGACGGCAATTCGGCTCCGCCGCAGCTGATTCGCAACGAGTTTGGAGGGAGCGCCGGCGGTCCGGTTATCCTGCCCAAGATTTATAATGGGCAGAATCGGACGTTCTGGTTCTACGCATTTGAAGGCTCCCGTCGAATGAACTCGCGCACGTATAGCGCTTCCATTCCGACGGATGCAATGTGGAATGGCGATTTCAGCGCTCTCCGTGACGCATCCAACCGCGTGATCACGCTGTACGACCCCTGGAGCACGGATTCGAAGACGTTTGCGCGCCAGCCTTTCGCATATGGCGGCAAGGCAAATGTGATCGACCCCAAACTTGTCAGTCCGTTTGGGAAATACCTGTCCGGCATCACTCAGCGCCCGACGGTAGCTGATGTCAACCCGCTGGTGGATGTGAACTGGTGGGGTCTGTCACCGGCTTACACGCGCAGTTACACCACCTCCTTCCGTTTTGATCACCGCTTCACGGACAAGGATTCCTTCTACGCACGCTACAGCCGGTCCAAATACACCGACTACGATGCCTCCGTAAACGGACTGCCGATCCCGGATGGTTCGAGTAACGGTACTTTCACGACTTCCCCCAACCAGTCGCTCGCTATGTCGTGGGTGCGCACAATCTCGCCCACACTGTTCAACGAAATGCTGGTGAGCGCCTCCCGGGAAACCTATTATGCGGGCAACAAGCTCGAGAAAGACTTTGCTTCGGAGATGGGACTGCCAAATCCGTTCGACGGCCGCGGATTCCCGGTCATCAACACCGTCAAATTCGGCTCTCTGAAGTATCAACCGCAGAACATGAACGGGTCCTGGAGCACGTTCTACATGGTGGACGACAACTTCACCAAGATCGTGGGCAAGCACGAAATCCAGTTTGGCGGACACTTCCGCATGGATTACGTCAACCTGCTGCCCGATCAGCAGACGACATCCGGGTCGGTTTCGCCATCGATCAACGGGACCGCTCTTTGGGATCCGAAGGGGACCCTTGCGAGCCCGCTCGCTGTCGCAAACACCGGCAACACTTTCGCCAGTATGATTCTCGGCCAGAACTCGTATTTGACGCGGCTGAATCACGGCATGTTCTACGGCCGTACCAAAGAGATCGCAGCTTATGTGCAGGATAACTGGAGAGTCACCCAGCGCCTGACGATTAATCTGGGACTGCGGTGGGAAGCCTGGCCGGCTTACAGCGAGAAGTACGGAAACATCGGAAGTTTCGATCTGGCAAGCAAGTCAGTGGTGTTGACGCAGCCGCTGGAAGACCTTTATAAATTGCGCGCAGGCATACCCCGGCATCGTCAACCGGATGCAGGAACTGGGTGTGAAGTTCGTCACTTACGACAAGGTGGGATTGCCGAAGCAGTTGATGCATGGCAATTACAAGGACTTCGGTCCACGGCTCGGGTTCGCCTATAAAGCGGGCTCTTCGAACCGGCCGCTTGTGGTGAGGGGCGGATTCCGTATGTCGTACTTCCCCATTCCGATGCGCCCGTGGAGCGAATACAACCGAAGCAGTATTCCGTTCACGGCGTTCCCGTCGCTTAACCTCGATGACGCCAGCATGTCGCCCGATGGGTACTCGAACTGGACTCTGCGCAATGTGCCAAAACTCGTCACCGGTGTGAACACCAGGAACATCATTGACCCATCCAGTTCGGTCGCTGGAATTGCGCGCGGAAACAATATGAACGCGCACTTCATCGACCCGAATGCGCCGGACACCCGCGTGAGTGACTGGAACGTTACGTTTGAGAAAGAGCTGTTGCCCAACATCGTCGCCAAAGCAGGCTATATCGGCAATCATGTCGATCACCTCGACGAGTTCTACAACATGAATCAACCGCCGAACAGCTATGTGTGGAACGCCACGACCGGATTGCCAACTCCATCCGGTGAGTACGCCAACCTCGCGATGCGCCCGCTCGACAATACGGTCTACAACAACATTCTGCAGTACGGCAAATGGGGTTGGTCCAATTCGAATGGCGTCCAGCTGGAAGTGGAGAAGCGCTACAGCCGCGGCTATTCGTTCCAAATGTTCTACGTAATGATGAACGCGTTCACTGCCGGTGGTCGCGGCTACAGCACCATGATCCAGCCGGCTGAGGACTACATGCCCGGGACCGTTCCGCAGGATTTCAACGAGCGCAATCGCTTTATCAATTACCAGCGCGACACCACTATTCCGAAGCATCGTCTACGCTGGAACTGGCTAGCCGATGTGCCGATCGGTAAAGGCAAGCTTCTCGGTAGGAACGCAGGCCCTGTCCTGAACCGCATCATTGGCGGCTGGCAGGTCGCAGGCATGGGTTCCATCAGCAGCACCTATATCTCGCTTCCGACGAACCTGTACCCAACCGGCGCGCCGGTTGAAAACTACGGTTACAAGTACAAAGTGCAGGATTGCCGTAGCGGCAAGTGTACCGATGGTTACCTGTGGTGGAACACGTACATCCAGGCCAACCAGATTAATAGCTACGATGCGAATGGCCAGCCGAACGGCATCATGGGCGTCCCGGACAACTACAAACCGGCCGGACAGCCTCTGATCCCCTGGCCGAAGGACCCGCAGAGGACTGACGCGAACTACGCCTATTACGGCACCAATACTGTCTGGCTCCCGATGAAGAATGGTTCGACTTTGCGCACCACCTTCGATCCAGGCGATTACCCGTGGCGTAACCAGTATATTCCGGGTGTCAGAAACTTCGGGCTCGATGCGTCACTATTCAAGACGATCCCGATCAAAGAGCGGATGATGTTGCGCTTTAATGCCGACTTCTTCAACGTGCTGAATCACCCGGGGAATCCTCAGGCTAATTCGAACGGACTAGTGCTGACCCGCACGTCGGGCAACACGTCCCGTGAACTGCAACTGTCGCTCCGCCTCACCTGGTAGGCGACCGTTGCGCGAGGGTGGGCGCAACCGCCCTCGCAAGTCCTTTGTAAGAGATAAACATGAAAAACGGTAAGTTCAAGATCAATGGAATTGTGCCTATCATTCCAACGCCATTCGACTCAAATGACGTGGTTGATTGGGCGGCTCTTTCGACACTGATCGATTTCGCCCATGCAGCGGGTGCCTGCGCCGTCTGTCTTCCCGCCTATGCAAGCGAGTTTTATAAACTTTCCCCCGCGGAACACGAAAGCATCATCGAGACTGCGATTCTAGCCTCAGCCGGCCGCATTCCGGTTATTGCGCAGGTCAACACTCCTTCACTGCGGCGCGCCTGTTCAGTGGCGGTGCTGGCCGAAAACCTCGGCGCTAACGCCGTTAATGTGGCGGTGCCGCGATTGTTCGCAGTCGGAGAAGCGAGCCTGTTCCGATACTTCGATACAATCCTCCAACGGATTAGTCTTCCGGTCGTGATCCAGGACTTCAACCCCGGCGGGGCTTCGCTCAGCGTAGATTTTATAAGACGTCTACATGAAGCTCATCCCCACTTCGGTTACGTGAAGCTGGAAGAGCCGATGATGAGCGGCAAGGTTCACGCGATCCTGGATGCCACTTCCGGGGAAGTCGGTGTCATCGAGGGCTGGGGCGGCATGTACCTTCCTGAGCTTGTGCCGGCTGGAATTTGCGGGGTGATGCCTGGCCTGGCAGTCTCGGACATTCTGGTAGAGGTTTGGAATCTGACCGCGGCCGGCGAGCGGGATAGCGCGTTCGATATCTTTTCCGAGATCCTGCCGCAAATCGTTTACAGTCTGCAGAACATGGAGTTCTTTCATCACGCGGAGAAGCGTTTGCTCTGCGCGCGGGGAATCATTTCCAGCGACATCGTGCGCGATGCTACGGTAGTGCTGCGGGAAGACGAGCTAAACCACGTGGATTTCCTGAACTCGAGGATTCTGCGTTTGCTGGACCAGCTCGAGATGGCTCGGAATCCAGTAGCTGTTAAGCAATACGTGTAATTAGATTGGGGCAGGTCTTCCGATCTGCCCCAATCTCCTTACCGGGCGTACTTTTTGGCCAGTGCCCGGATGTCATAAGTGAATCGAAGAAAATCCCGCTCCCAACGTTTGGCTTCCGCTTCCGTGTACTTGTAGAACCCCTTCGCATTCGAGACACCCCTCGCTCCGGAACTCACAACTTCTTGCATCAGGCGCGGAACCTCTGTGCTGGTGTCCAGGTCCTTTAGTAAATCGCGCATCACAGCGCCGTAGGCGGGTATTCCGGTCAGGTCCATGAAGCGGAACGGGCCGGCGAAGGTGATCCAGTAGCCAAGGTCGTTACGAACCGAGCGGTCCACATCCTCTGGGGTCGCGACCCCGCTTTCGACCAGGTGGAACGCCTCGCGCAGCATGGCGTACATGATGCGGTTCGTCACGAAGCCACGGATATCCTTGCGAAGGAGCGTGGGTTCCTTTCCCCATTTCTCGGCCCACCCCCGCACCTGGAGCGCGTAGGCGGGCTTCGTCTCGTCCCCGCAGACGATCTCAAGAAAGCGGGTGACATGGGCCGGTTCCGCCCAGTGCAGGCCGATGAATCGCTCGGGATGGACGCGGCCGGATTGCAGCAGGGTGACCGGCATGCCCGAGGTGTTGCTGCCAATTATCGTGTCCTTCGCGACCACTTCTTCAAGACGCGCGAAAACGACGCGTTTGGCCTCAATGTCCTCGACCACGGATTCGACGACGAGCCGCGTGCCTGCGAGTGCGGCGTAGTCCGTTGTAACGGTCAAATTAGCCAGCAGAGTATCAGGATCCGCCGTTAGCAGTTGCTGCTTGCGCATTTCGACGAGCAGTTTGCGCAGATGCCTGCGCGTGGTCGTGATCTTTTTGGGATCACTGGTGATCGCGGTGAGGGGATGTCCCGCGGCGAGCAGACACGCCGCGATGCTGCGGCCCATCAGCCCCATTCCGATAACAGCAACGGGAACTTCAGATGTCTTGAGCGGGCGCTTCTTGCGGGACAGCGCGGAGTTTTCGTTCTTCATAAATAGTGACCAGGAAGGTGCTGGCGAACACGAGCACGGCGCCACAGATCAACTGCCATGTGACGTGCTCGTTCAGGGTGATGGAGGAGATGATGACTCCGAATACAGGCAGAAGGTAGATCGAGAGCGAGGCTTGCGTCACATCGATTTTGTCGATCACCCAGAGGAACAAAACCATCGAGAGGCTCAGGCTGAAAATTGCGATTGCGAGTATGCTGCTCCACGAGCGCCAGTCCAGACGAAGCAATGTGGCAATCGACGGATGCTCAGCCGCGATCGCCATCGGAGCCAGAATGACAGCAGCAGCCGCGAAACTGTAGGCCAGAACCTGAATCGGGCCGAATCGCTCCAGCAGTTTCTTGCTATAGGTGTTGTAGAAAGCGCTGCCGCAGCAGCCCGCGAAAATCAAGAAGTTGCCGAAGGCGTAGCGGTTGTGGAACAGATTCAGCGAATTCCAGTCCAGGTCGGAGACAATCGCCACGCCGGCAAGCGCCAGCACGAACGAAATCCAGCGGTGCAGCGTCATTCGCTCTGACAGGATTAAGGCGGCGAAAATTGCCGTCAGCACTGGAATGGTAAGGTTCAGGACCGCGGCGCTCGAAGCCAGGGAGCGCTCGACGCCCCACGTCATGCCCGCTTGCGAGACAACCGCGCCGGCTCCCAGCAATCCGATTCGCAGCAGCCATGCGGGAGTTATTCCGCTCCCGCGAGACTTCTCCATAACGGCCAGCGGTGCGAGCATCACCACTGATACAACGAGGGTGATGAGCACGACCGTGAGCGGTCCCAGTATTTCCGTGGCGAATTTCACGCCCGAAAACTGCAGAGCCCACATCAGATTTACGACAACAAGCACAAGAAAAAAGCGCACCGGCGGTACCACCTTGCCTTAGGTCTACTTTATTGTACGAATGCCATTGGAGGCACAGACGCGTTTCTGGTACAATCAACCTCCGGCTGTCCGAATAGTCGGATGGATTCGATGTGCAAGAAGATTTGAAAACCAGGTCGGTCCCTGCACTGGAACGGGCATTCAGCGCCTTGGAGTTGCTCGCCGCCTCGAAGTCCGGACTCAGCCTCCCCGAATTGAGCCGGCAGCTCGAGCTTCCCAAAAGTTCCATGCATTCCCTGCTGTTAACGATGGAGCGCAGAGGCTATCTCCACCGCAACCTCAAAACGAACCGATATCTATTCGGGCTCAAGCTGTTCAGTCTGGCGAATATGGCCCTTGCCGGTCTCGAACTCCGAGAGAAGGCGGCCCCGTTTTTGCGTGCGCTCTCTGGACGCACTCGGCTCACAGTTCATCTCGCTATGCTCGATCGCAACGAGGCGGTCCTGATCGAAAAGATGGAACCTCCTGCAGTGTACAAGCTGGCTACCTGGCTTGGAAAGCGCATGGATGTGCACTGCACTGCAGTTGGCAAGGCCATGATCGCTTACCTCGAGGAACCGGAACTCGATGAGCTGATTCGAACCCGCGGGTTGCCGCGGCATAACGACAACACAATCGCGACGTCCAAGCGGCTGAAGGAAGACCTGGCAAAGACCCGGCGGCTCGGCTACTCGCTGGACGACGAGGAGGATGAGGTCGGTTATCGTTGCATTGGCGCTCCGATCTTTGATTCGACAAGTCGCGTGATCGCCGGTATCAGCGTCTCCGCCTCCACTTCGCACATGGATTCCGTAAACCCGGCCATCATCGCGGACCAGGTTAAGCAGTGCGCCGTATCAATCTCGGCCATTCTGGGGTACGAGGCTCCTTTGTGAGTGGTGTTGTCGCCCTGCTGAACGGCAGTGTGTTAGACGGAAGCGGTTCGGATACCAGGTCTGGCGGAGTCCTGCTCAATGAGGGCCGTATCACCGCGGTGGGCGCGTTTGAATTACCAGCCGAATGCAGAGTGCTGGACTGCGCCGGACTTACTATTGCTCCTGGATTCATCGACGGCCACAGCCATTCCGATTTGCAGGCACTGGACCGGCGTATGGAAAAGGTCCTGCAGGGCGTCACTAGCGAGGTTGTCGGCAATTGCGGATTCTCTGCTTATCCATGCCCCGATGATCCGAACCTTCTGCATGCCTTCGCGAACGGCATCTTTTGCGGTGGGGAGCACTGGGGCTGGCCGGGCGCTCGCGAATATCTGGCCTCGGCACAAACTGCCACGACAAGTGTTCTATCGCTGGTTGGACATGGGAGCTTGCGGATTGCGTGTTGCGGGAATCGCATGGGCGAGCCGACTGCGTCTGAAATAGACCGCATGGAAGGGATGCTCGATGACGCTTTGTCCACGGGCGCTTGCGGCTTCTCGACTGGGCTTATGTATGCGCCAGGGTCCGGCGCTCCGGAGTGGGAACTGGATCGGCTCTGCCGTGTGGTCGCGAAGCGGGAAAAGATCTACACCACACACATGCGCGACTACTCTGGAAAGCTGCTGGATGCGGTGAACGAGCAGATTTCGCTTGCCCGCAGGAGCGGTTGCCGGCTGCAGCTCTCCCATTTTCAGGCTGTCGGGCAGCGTTTCTGGGCGCAACAGCGCCCGGCCTTGGACGCGATCGAGCAGGCGGCGGCTGAGGGGATCGATATCGGGTTCGATGTCTACCCGTATATTGCAGGAAGCACAGTGCTGACTCAGCTCTTGCCGCAGTGGACGTTGGAGGGCGGCACGGATGCACTCCTGAAGCGCCTTCGAGGGCTTGAGCGGGCACGGATCGCGGTCGAAACAGACACAGGGCTGGCGCAAACCTGGCAGGATATTCACATCTCCTCGGTAGCGCATGGGGCTGAAAGGCTTGTCGGCCGGAGCGTTGCAGAGCTCGCGGCTGAGCGCGCGTCCACACCTGCCGAAACCGTTCTGGATTTGTTGGTCGAACAGGATGGCGATGTGAATATCCTCGAATTCAATCAGAGCGAGAGCAATTTGCGCGAGACATTGACGCACCCGCTCGCGAACGTGATCAGCGATGGCTTTTATGTGAAGGGCCGTCCGCATCCCCGGCTTCATGGGACTTTCCCCACTCTGCTGGGTGAGTATGTGCGCGAGCGCGGCTGGCTGACTCTGGCTGAAGCAGTGCACAAGGTTACCGGCGCGCCGGCGGCTCGCTTCGGAATGGGTAATCGCGGAGCACTGCTTCCCGGTTATCAGGCGGACCTCGTGGTTTTCGATGCTCAGCGGATTGGCAGCCCAGCCAGTTACGCGGATCCGGAGCACTCTCCAGTTGGAATTCACGCCGTCATTCGGGGCGGCGAAATAGAATGGCTGTCCGATTACGAGGACGGCGGGGCCTTCCGCGTCCAGTGAAGCGCCACATCAGACCCCACAAAGCAATAAGATTCAGACATGTATGCTGCGCAGTCTCCCGTAGTCTCTTCGCCTAACAACCGCGTCCGGCTCGCGCTCGTCGGTCTGCGTGGTCGAGGCCGCGATCACATCAGTGGATTCGGCCGCCTCCCAGGTGTTGAAATCGCAACGCTCTGCGACGTGGATGAGACCGTGCTCGACACTCGGCTAGCCGACGTCGAGAAACTTACAGGCAAGCGCCCATCACGGGAAATCGAGTACCGGAAAGTGCTTGAGGACAAGTCGATCGATGCTGTCGTGATCGGGACCCAGAATCACTGGCATACGCTCCAGGCGATTTGGGCGTGCCAGGCAGGCAAGGACGTGCTCGTTGAGAAGCCCTGCTCGCACAATATCTTTGAATCACGCCAGATTGTCGCAGCAGCGCGTAAGTACAACCGCATCGTGCAGCATGGGACACAGACGCGCTCGTCATCCGCGGTGCGGGGAGGCATGGAGAAGCTCCGCGCGGGAGTCGTGGGTGACGTTTACATGGCGCGCGCGCTTTGTTTCAATTGGCGCGACACGATCAAACACGCGAAAGTAGAGCCCGTGCCGAAGGGCGTACATTACGACCAGTGGGTGGGTCCGGCTCCGATGAAGCCATTCACGCGGAACAGGTTTCACTACAACTGGCACTGGCAGTGGGATTACGGCAACGGCGATATCGGCAATCAGGGCGTCCATGAGATGGATGTGGCTCGCTGGGGACTGGGCGTGCGCTATCCGACAAAGGTCAGCGCGATCGGCGGACACTTCCTGTTTGATGATGACCAGGAAACACCCAACACGCTCTGCGCCACGTTTGAATTCGACGACAAGGGTCGGAAGAAGATGCTGGTCTTCGAGGTCCGTCACTGGATGAGCAACGGCGAGGCCGGCTCGTCGGTTGGCAATATTTTCTACGGCGCTAACGGCTACATGGTGCGGCAGAAGATGGGTTACAAAACTTTCCTGGGTAAAGAGCAGCAGCCGGGACCGACGGCCACCGCGCCCGAGGACCACTTCGCGAATTTCATCAAGGCCCTGCGCAACCGGAATCGCGCGGAACTCAATGCCGAAATCGAAGAAGGCGCTGTTACCTGCGATCTGATCCATTTGGCCAATATTTCGTACAGGCTGGGCCGGACCATTCACTTCGACCAGAAATCGATGCGCTGCAGCGGTGACGAACAGGCTAACAGCATGTTCAAACGGCAATACCGCGCTCCGTACATTGTTCCCGAAAAGGTGTGACCATGCGTTCGAATCTCCTGACTCCAATCCTGCTACTTGCGGCTTCCAACATTTTCGCCGCGACTCCGGCTATTTTCCCGATTCCTCGTGAGAGCGACTACACTCGAGCGCCTTTCCTCGTCGATGAACGTGTCGTAATTGCTGACGCAGATCGTGATCTTGCGCGCATCGTGATGCGGGAGTTTTCAGATAAGTTCGGCCTGGCGGTGAAGCTGCAGACAGTCATTTCACCTGGAACCCGCGTCATCATCGCCGGCCCGATTTCAAACCCTTTGATTAAACGCGCTGTGGCAGAACGAAAGCTGCGCATAACCGCGCAGGACCCCGGCCCCGAGGGCTACCTCATCGACGTGACACCGGATCGCGTGATAGTAGCTGGCAGCGACGACGCGGGCGCTTTTTACGGACTTCAATCTTTGCGGCAATTGATGCGGCGCAACGGCAAGCAGGTGGAGATTACTGGTGCGAGCGTTCGCGACTGGCCTTACAAACCGTTCCGCGGCATCAAACTTTACCTTCCGGGCCGCGATAGCATGCCGTACTTCAAGCGCTTCGTTTCGGATTTCATGGCGCTGAATAAATACAACCGCCTCATCGTGGAATTGAATGCCGGCATGCGTCTGGACCGCCATCCGGAGCTGAATGCCGGCTGGCTCGATTTCGGCCGCCACATGAACGCGACGCGCCGAGACCGCCCAGACGGACCGCACGGCGAGTCTACCGATTCCGCACATCATGACACTGCAGATGGTGGCATTCTTGAAAAGGACGAGGTCCGTGAACTGGTGCGCTTTGCGGCGGCCAATCACATCGAAGTGATTCCGGAACTGCCGTCCTTGTCTCACAGCTATTATCTTTTGACGCGGCATCGCGAACTCGCCGAAATCCCTGATGCGGAATGGCCGGATACTTTCTGCCCGTTGCTGCCGGCAAGCTATGAACTGTTCTTCGACGTGCTCGATGAGTATCTCGATGTGATGAAGCCCCGCACGGTTCACGTTGGCAAAGATGAATGGCGTATACCGTGGGGCACCTGCCCGCGCTGCCGCAATCGTGATTATCGCGATCTGTTTGTAGCCGACGTGAATAAGACGTACGAGCATTTGAACAATCGCGGCGTGAAGATGGCGATGTGGGGCGATCATTTGATTGAGCCGTTGCGTGGCGCGGGGTTGAATCCGCGCGTCAGTCCGACCGGTTACAAGTACGGCAGGCCGGGCGCGATCAAACCCGAACAGGCGAAAACTCTGCCCAAGGGAATTCTGATGTTCAATTGGTTCTGGGACGACGCGCTGGAAGGGCAGGGCGAGGTGAATGACGTAAGGCTTGAGGATTGGGGATTCCAGCAGGTCTATGGAAACATGACGACGAGCATCCCGAATTACAGGGCTCGCAGCGCGCGCAAGAGCGTCATCGGCGGCGCGCCTTCATCTTGGGCCGCCACGACCGAATTCAATTTCGGCAAAGATCTGCTCAACGCCTTTCTCGGATGCGCCAATATGCTCTGGTCCACCAGTTGGCAAGAGGGTGCGGATTACAACCGCACTTTGCAGGTGCGGGTCGAAGAGACTCAGCGTTTGCTTAGCGGAACCACCGCGCCGAGTGAACTGGATCCAGTGGTGCCCTTGAAACTGCAGGCTGCCACTGCAACCGATGCGCCTCCGGGAAACGAAATGAAGACCGGAACAGTGAAATCCGGAAAACTTGTGTTTGAGGCAAGGGTGCCCGCCATAGCAGGCGTCGACGGCGACAAACCGGCGAAGTGGCCGCGCGAGGGCATCACGGTCCCGATCGGCGAAGACGTGAGCAGCGTGGTCTTCCTTCATGCGCTGACCCGGCCCGCGCAGAATTTCCAGAGCTACCACTACATCTTCAATTTCGACGACTCCGCCGATCTGCTCGGCTGGTATGAGGTGGTATATGAGGACGGGTATATTGAGACGGTTCCGATCCGCTACCGCGTGAATATTCTGGAATGGGACCGCATGCGGCGGAATGGATCGCGGTCCTACTCGTACCGGGCGAGTGCGGTCGATCTGAGCGTGGACCCGTCGAAGCCTGTCACGTTTTATGCCTTTGAGTGGACCAATCCACGCCTGGGCAAGGTCGTGAAGGAAGTACGGCTGAAGGGTACGTCCGGATTCAAGCAAGGCGCAAAGGTTATTCCTGCGAATGGTGTGATGCTGGCCGGGGTGAGTGTCGTCAAGCGGCGCCCGGTGGATGCGGACAGGGCTCGGTAGGGGCCGCTGTAGCACCCACCAAGTGGGCGAGTGCTGTCGGGGTGTAGCACGTAGCCACCCATCGCTCCTCGCTCAGGGCACTGTGAGCAGGTTCGGCGGCAAGCCAGAGAGTGCGGTTGGTTCACGGTTCGAGATCGGAATTGGGAAAGCTATCCAGTGCAGCACTCACCTGCTCGCCGTCCCGCGAGCGATTAGCGACCGGTGGCGACTCAAGGGGATTCCATAGAGCCAACAGAAACGTTCGACTGCCGGTAAGCGGATTCGATCGCCTTGCTCACGCGATCGAATGAGCCACTCGCCGTCAGGCCAATTGTCGAACTGGGCCTGGGATGCCGTCAGGTAGGTTTTGCAACAAGTGAACATGCGGCCGAAGCCGAACACCGTCATGTTGCCGTCCATTGGCCAGTACTGATCGGGTGCATCGTCGTCCTCGTGCTTTGCAACGAAGAGTACGCACTTGGAATCCGTGTTGCCGAAGTAGATCCATTCCGGACCGCGCATGTCGCCGCTCCAGGACTGCGCCAGGCTTCGCTTCATGCCATCCGAAGTAATCTGAAAACCATCTTTCAGATCGAGGCGGCCGCCGGGCGTTCCTTCGTAAAGGAACCAATACGGCTTGGCGGTGCGCAGCAGAGTCATGCGCGCGTGTGTCGCGTAAATATCCCAGCGCGTGGCCCACTTTCCGTCGCGGCCCTCTGAGACTATTGAAACCCGCACCGGACCCTTGGCTACCAGGCGGGATTCCGCTCCTTTCGCTCCGGCGTAACCGGGGTGAGCGAATTCGCCGAGATTCGGAATCCCGCGGAACTCGCCGGCCGCGCGTCCACCCGGTTTGTACCCGATCCATTCGGCGCCGGATGGGTCTGTGATGCTGGCAAAGCCGGCGCCTTCCTTGTGAAACGAGTAAGTTGCGGATGCAGTGCGCACCCGGAAGGACAGCTGTCCTTCGTATTCGACCTCATCTACCGTCAATTGCTCTTGAGCGCCGCCGGTCTTAGCTGGACCGGCGGCGTAGAAAAAAAACGCCGCGACTCCGCTACGCCGGTCTGGTTTTTCAATGCGAACACGAGCGTGGAGTCTGACTCCAATTGGAACGGCACCGCAGGATCCGAAACGCGGCCCGAAGGATCCACTTCAACCAACTTCATTCCGCCCTGAAGCGCCGGCATCTTCACTTCGGCCAGTGCGCCGGTCTTCACTTCAATCGGAATGCGCAGTTTGAACTCTGGCTCGCTCCAGGCTGCGGGCTTCGGTGTTTCAGGCCCATACTCGACCATCAGCACCGGACCCGGCCAGTTGACCTCCAAAGCATGATGCTCGGTCTTGGAGAACATCTCGAAGGCATTCTGCCCGGGCTTCAGCAAGCGTACAGGCACCGGGATCGAATCGAAGCTGTAGTTATGGACGAGGCCCACGCGGTCCACCAACTTCGTTCCGTTGAAACCGATCTCATCGCCGTGCGCCGCCGACCATGTGGAGACCACAATCTTCGCCGCTCTGGCGCGCGAAAGATTATCGCTCACTTCGAACTTGCAATCTTTTCGGCGACCTACGCGGACGGCGAACGCGGGGGGGATGTCTTTGGCCTTGTACATTCGAACGGACCGGCCACTGCGCTTCAGCTTCACCTTCACACTGGGCGTCATGTGAATGAGCCCATCTGCGTCGGTCACACGCGCCATCAGTTCAACAGGCTCGGCCTGATCCGGCACCCACGAGGTATCCCACGTCACCGCATAGGGCGGCAGTGCCGCGGAGCCGATGTGGCGGCCCAGTTGACCCCGCTGGGTGATGTAGTGCCACTGGCGGTAAACGCCGTTGCCCTCCCAGTTAAAGTCCTCGAACTTGCCGATGAACTCAACGTTTGCGATCGGTATCTCCTCTTTATGCGCTTCGGCCACGAGTCGCGGATGATCGGAGATTTCGTCGCCCTCGGCAGGAGATGTGATTTTCCCGACCTGTCCGGCTTTGACCGGATCATAATAGAGCCGCACAGTGAAGGCGTAAACCCAGTAGAAGCCCCAATCGAAGCTGTGGCACACTTGTGGGCCGGCCATGAAGCGGAACGCATTGCGGCCCTGCTTGAGGCTCTCGACCGGCACCGAAACAGTCGACCTTCCCAGAACCGTGCGATGAAAGCATTCGGGCTTGCCCGGCGTGCCTTCCGGCTGGGCGATATGGGTCCAGCTACCGTCGTTGATCCGGAATTTCTGTTCGCTAGTGCCCACATGACCGCCCCAGTATTCGACGGACACTTCGGCTTTAATGACGTTCTTGAGGCTGGGTAGTTCGAGATTGCGATCGTCTTCGCTGCGAGCGCGCATGGCTTCGAGATTCGGCCGCTTGGAACCGAGGTCCATTTGGCCGAAGCGCATTCCGTACGTGAACTCGCGGAAAACATCGCCGGGGCCCGGCTCAGCGGCTACCGTGGCGGCCAGAACAAGGCAATATACGAGCGGTCTAAGAATTTTCATAGAAACTACGATCATATAGCGGGATTGCCCTGTTGCCGCCGCTGATTGCCGCTCCTATCCGATTACCGGGACGATACAATGTGGGCTTATGAAGGTTGAAATCAAGCACCCCGAAAAGCGCGCACACACCGGATCGTATTCCGCCGGTGTGCTGATCGATGGATGGCTCTACGTAAGCGGCCAGGGGCCTCTGGACATGAAAACCGGCGAGATACTGTCAGGCCCAATTGAAGACGAAACCCGGCTCACTATGGAGCACATCGGCAAAGTGCTGGCCGAGGCCGGATGCTCGTTCGACGATGTCGTGAAATGCACCTGCCATCTGGCCGATATCCAGGATTTCGGGCGCTTCGACGGGGTCTACGCCAGCTTCTTCCCAGGGGTCAAACCTGCCCGAACCACCGTTCAGTCGGTTCTCGGCGGGATCAAGGTCGAGATCGACGCCATAGCGCGCGTTCCCGACCCTGGCCGCTAAACTTTGGCCGGCACCACAAACGGAGCCCGATAATTTCGCGTGAACATCCGAGTTGCTTCCGGATCTCCGACGCATGTGAACGTCTTCTCGTCGAATTGCAGTGTTCGACCCACCCGGTATGAGATGTTCGCCAGATGCACCAGGGCTGTGGAGATCGCGCCTTCTTCGATTTCTGCGTTCAATTCGGAGGACTTGCGGCTGCGCACAGCATCGAGAAAGTTCGCAAAGTGATTGCCACCTCTGTTGCCGGACGGTCCGGCTTGCTGCTCCTTACCTAAGTAGGTTGCGTACTTGGCATAGCCATCCACGGTGAGATAGCCTTTCGCTCCGTAGAAAATGTTGCCGATGGTGTTCGGATTGCCCGGGTCCGCGTCGCTGTTCTGAATGCCGGCTTCGTGATTGGTCATCCAATGGCGGACGTCGAACACCATCATTTTTCTCTTGCCGCCGTCGTTGAACTCGTAGGCGACATTCAACGTATTGGGCGTTTCCTGATCGTCGTCGAACATGAAATGACTGCCAATTGCGCTGATCCTGGTCGGATAGCGCACTCCTAAGCCCCAACGCGCGATGTCCAGTTCGTGGATGCCCTGGTTGCCCAAATCGCCGTTGCCGTAATCCCACCACCAGTGCCACTTGTAATGGAATCGGGTCTTTGAAAACTGACGCTTCGGCGCTGGACCGAGCCACAGATCGTAATTCACGCCGGGCGGCGGCGCCTCCGCTTCGGCCTTTCCGATTGTAGGCCGCCATTTGAAGCACAATCCGCGCGCCATGTAGATGTCGCCGATCAATCCCTCGCGCATCTTCTGCATCGCATCCTTTAGCGACGGCGACGTGCGGCTCTGGCTGCCTTGCTGCACGATGCGGTTGTACTTGCGGGCGGCGGCGACAATCTGCCGGATCTCAAACATGTTGTGCGTGCAGGGCTTCTCGACGTAGACGTCCTTGCCGGCCTGGCATGCCCAGATCGTCTGAAGTGCGTGATGATGATTGGGCGTCGCGATCGAAACCGCGTCAATCGACTTGTCTTCGAGCAGCTTGCGGAAATCGGTGAAAAGCGCGGGCTTCTTCTTGCCCTTGTCTTCCAGGTCTTTCACGCGCGCCGCCAGCACGGACTCATCAACGTCGCACAATGCGGCGACCTCTACATCCGGCATGCCGGAGTACGTTGCCAAATGGTGGCGGCCACGCCCGCGCAAACCGACGCAAGCAACGCGAATCGTGTTACTCGGGGTTCCGAAGACCGCTTGAGAGGCCAGCGTCGAACTCAGTAGGAAGTTTCTTCGGTTCATACTACTCCTGCACCGCTAACATACGTTCATTGGCGGTTCCGGTCAACGCTGTGGGGCGTTTACAGGGCATACTTGTCCGATATTCTGAACGTGCAAGCTCCAAGGGCTCTCCAAGGGCCTTGTCCGGTGGGACTGTGTCTGTACAATCGTGATCATGTACCCGACCGCAGTACTGATCGCCTTGGGACTAGCCGCCTGCTCCCTGGCTGCCGATTCCAATACCCTGACCCCCGAAGAAAGCTCCGCTGGATTTCGTCTGATATTCGATGGACGCACTCTGGACGGATGGAAAACTTCCAAGGACAACTGGGACGTCAACAACGGCGCGATGCATGTGAAATCGAAAGGCGGATCGATCTTCTGGGCAGAGCGCAAGTTGCCCGAAGACTTCGAACTGCGCTTCGATTGGATGGTCGGACAGCAGGGCAACAGCGGTGTGCACTACCGCGGAGGGCAGTTCGAGTACCAGATCCTCGACAACCGGGCGGAAGCGCGCTACAAGCCGGCGGTTACGGCGGGTGCCATCTATAGCATCGCGGGGGCTCCTTCCGATATCACGAATCCTCCGATGAAATGGAATACGGGGCGGCTTGCTCTGCCGCGGCAACCGTATCCAGCACTGGCTGAACGGGCAACTGGTCGCTGACGTGAATCTGGCCGGTCCGGAATGGCAGCCAATCCTGGAAAAGGAACGGCAGCGCCGGAGTCAGCTTCCCGCGCCTGGCCCGTCGCGCGACGGCTACCTGACGCTTTCTGACCACACCGGGACTGCGTGGTTCCGCAACATACGACTCAACCTGTCTGCAGAGAAGTCGAGCGCATTCAGGCACCTCTCCAGCAAGGCCGGTGATCTCGCGGCCCCGAACACAGGTACGCAGCAAACCTCCGCGACCGTTTTTGACATCGATCGGGACGGCGTTAACGACTTCGTGATCACCGAACGCACCGCCGCACCGGCAGTCGTCTGGTACCGTCGAACCAAGACTGGTTGGGATCGCAATGTCATGGAAGCCAATCCGCTGCACATCGAGGCGGGAGCGACTTTTGCCGATATTGACGGCGACGGCGATCTCGATTTCCTCGCTGGGGGCGACTACAAATTGAACGAAGTCTGGTGGTGGGAAAATCCTGCTCCGAACTTTGATCCGAATGTCCCGTGGAAGCGTCATGTTATCAAGAACACCGGGAGCGTCAAGCACCACGATCAGATCTTCGCCGACGTGGATGGAGACGGAAAACCGGAACTGATTTTCTGGAACCAGAACGGGCGCAAGCTGTTCTTCGCGCGGATTCCGAAGGACCCGCGTAACGCCGGCCCATGGGATCTGCACGATGCCTATTCATATGCGGCCGACAGCCAGATGGAACAGCGTGGCAAAGCGCCGCAGTCGGTCAACGAGCATGAGGGGCTCGCCATAGCGGACGTCGACGGAGATGGCAAGCTCGACATCGTGGGCGGTGGGCGCTGGTTCAAATATGTGGGCAACGACAAATTCGAGGCACACGTCATCGATGCCGGTTATCAGTTCTCTCGTGCGGCCGCAGGGCAACTGATCGAGGGCGGGCGTCCCGAAATCGTTTTTGTTTCGGGTGACGGCGAGGGTCCACTCATGTTCTACGACTGGGTGAAGGGGACCTGGCGCAGCCACAAGCTCGCCGACATTCGAAACGGACACAGTCTCGCGCTGGTGGATTTCAACAAAGACGGGCACCTCGATATTTTTTGCGCCGAGATGCGCTTGGGTGGTGCCAACCCCGATGCCAAGGCGTACATTTTCCTGGGCGACGGGGCAGGAAATTTCAAGCAACAGGTCCTGTTCGAAGGCTTCGGCAATCACGAGTCAAGAATCGCTGATCTTGACGGCGATGGAACGCTGGATATTCTTGGTAAGCCCTACAATTGGGAGACGCCGCGACTGGATATCTGGCTGAATCGGAAATAACGTATGAAAATTGCCTTGACCGTTCTTGCTGCAGTCGCTGTTGCCGCCGCTGCGCAGGACACACCCAGGAACCACGTCGAGGCGATGACCGGTTCGCAGCACGAATTCAAACTGCGCATGGGCGGAACCGTCGATGGCGAGAACAGCCGCGATCCGATCGTGTACAACGCCTGGAAAACGCGCTTTGAACCGATGCGTTACGTCAGGCTGGAAAACGTGGGCGATAGAGATATCGTCAACCCATGGGTATCCGTCAACGGCAAGCGGAACTGGCGCACGGCGAAGGACATTGCTGACGAGGCCGTCCGCTCCTACGGTGATCCGAAACAGCTGACCGACGCGGAAAAGGTGCGAGCGATCTGGGATTTTCAGCGCCAGCACCGCTTTCATGCGACGACAGGTGACATGGAAGTGCGCGATCCCGTAAAAATGTTCAACGTTTACGGCTATTCGCTGTGCGGTGACAACGCTCCGGTACTCTCCGATTTGTGGCGCACGCAAGGCTTTCAGACGCGGCGCGGATTTCCGCTCGGGCACTGCGTCAGCGAAGTCTGGTACGGCGGCGGCTGGCACATGCTCGATGCCGATGAGTCCGTAATTTTCCTGGATCGCGATAACCAGACGGTTGTGCCGGAGAAGCAGGTCGCGCATGACCACGACCTGGCCCGTCGCGGATACCGCAATGAGATGCTCGGGACACTCTACACGTATGATGCTGCGCATGGCGGAGATTTTCCGTCTCACGCGGATCATACGATGGCGTTCACGCTGCGTCCCGGCGAATCGATTGAGTGGCGCTGGGACAACGTAGGAAAGCATCATCGAGGACCGCTGCCGTCCCTTTACACTTTCACAACAACGGAGTTGAAGCGCTGGGGAGATCAAGCATGGGCCACGCTCGCCAACGGCAAATGGTCATACACTCCGCGGCTGAGTTCTGCCGCCGGTCCGCAGACGTGGAAGATGGAGATGCCGTATGTGATCGTCGGTGGCCGCCTGCGCGCGCGGGTTCGAGCGGGAGCGAAGAGCACGTTCCGAATCTCGTTTGATAACAGCAATTGGACCCCGGTACAGTCCGACCTGGATCAGTTCTTCCCGAGCGTTGGTACTGCAGTTTATCGATATTATTTGCAGGCTGACAATCCTGCCGCGCTCGAATCGCTCACGATTGAAAATGATCTGCAAATGGCGCGCCTCAGTCTGCCCGCGCTCGAACTCGGTGAGAACAGGATTTCGTACACAGACCAGACGAGCGGCCCGCGCGCTGTGCGGCTGAGTTTCGATTGGATGGAGCGCTCCGGAATCACGCCCCCGCCCGCTCCTGCAGCTCCGGAATATCCAGCCGACCGGGCCAGCGTGGAAGGTACGAATCTCACACTGCGTTGGCCGGGCGTTCCGGAGCACGCCGAATATCATTTTCAATTAGGCGATGATCCAAAACTTCGTTCGGCTTTGACGCCTGCCTTTGATGAGGTCGTTTCAACCGCCAGGTTCGAGATCAAGCGTCCAGGGCTGCTGAATCCTGGACAGACGTATTACTGGCATGTCCGGGCCCGTACGAGCGAGGGCGTCTGGGGTCCGTGGAGCAAGACTTGGAGTTTTGTGCCGCAGGCTCCGGGCGTGCCGTTGAAGGTCAGGCTGGAACAGTCTGCACCGGCCGAGTACACCCTCCGCTGGGACGCAAACCAACGCGGCCGCAAGCCGGCCCTGTTCAAAATTTATGCAAGCGACGAAAAGGGTTTCTCCGTCAGTGACGAGCCGTATCGCGTGCCAACTGGAAACCAGAAAGTGCGCGGCTTATTTCCTGGCGAGCGATCGAAGACTTTCCCGGCTAACCTGCTCGCGACCACAAAAGACACCAGTTTCAAACTGTCGCCGACTCACGCTTTTTACCGCGTGGTGGCTGTCGATGAAAAGGGCAATCGGAGTGACTCCTCCGACTACGCCACTGCACCGCGCCCATTCATTTATTCACGGCCCGCCACGACTGGTAAGGTCGGGGAGCTATTCCGGTATGGCGCGAAGACGATCGCGTCCATTGGCGATTTGACGTATCGCGATTTCGGCCCAGGCCAGGCATATCAGTCCGCCTACTGGGACGCTGACCAACCCACGTACTCGCTCGAATACGAAATGCCCCGCTGCGGTAATTTTGACCCGAAATGGCTTCGGATCGAGCCCAAAACGGGAATCCTGACTGGCACGCCCGGACCTGCCGATGCCGGGGAGTATCAGGTCAACATCAAAGTCGAAATTCCCGGCGCTGGCGTATATGTGCAGAGCTTTCCGCTGCGCATTGCGACCCGCTAATCCGGCAACTCTGGTCTTCACGTATGATTAGGGCATGAAGCTCTCAATTCCGGTCACATTGTTGCTGATGTGCGCTTCGGCATGGGCGCAAACCGATCGCTGGTTTTACCAGCCGCTCGGTCAGTTGAAGGACTTTCTGCAACTCTCAGACGGCCAACTTCAATCCATTCTCACGAACAATGAAGAGCACAACCGATGGTCGTCCGAGAAGCAAACCCGCATCTCGCAGCTGCAAACCGAGATCGCACAAGAGACCGCAAAGGACCGCCTGGACCCGAACGCTCTTGGCGTCCGTTACGCCGAGGTCGAGACCATTTGCCGAGAAATGAAGGATCGGGTAAACGTTTCCCGAACCCGCAATCTGGCGGTGCTCAGTCAGGATCAGAAAACCAAGCTGAAGGTTTTGGAAGACGCGGTGAAACTGGCTCCGATTATTGCGCAAGCGCAAGGCGGCAATCTGATCAGTGGATTCAGCTACCCTATACCCTACTTGACCAGTAGCTCTGGCAGCTCGAGCAACACTCTGATTGGCGGCATGATTGCTCCAACCGGCGGTTGCTACATGCCATTCCCGGCTGTCGTGATGCGTAATGGGGATTTCGGCGGCACGACTGGAAACGTGACCCGCTAAAAACGGCACCACCTGGCGTAAAGCGACATTCACGCAGTCAGGTTGAACTGGGGTGTTCGATCAAGGTCCATCCCAACTTCTTCGCCATCTGCTGTACATAATTCCTTTGCTGTTCCAGTTCATGTGCTGGATCGGGGCGTTTTCGTGTCATTGGCTCATCAGACAAGCCGGATTCGAGAAATGTCAGCTATTGAGAGTTTGAGGAGTTGGGGTGAGTGAGGTTTACTGGGGAGGGGTCTTGGTTGCGGGGGTAGGATTTGAACCTACGACCTTTGGGTTATGAGCCCAACGAGCTACCAGACTGCTCCACCCCGCAGAACTATCCTAGCGCAGTGGTTTCTCAGGGTCAATCTTTTGCGCGATATTTGAGAGCCCAAGTTCTGCCCGAAGCTGGATACACTGGTGAAGGACTGTCCGCGTCACAGCGCGGCGGTTGGAGGAACCATGAAGTTGGCTTTCGGGAGCTGGGCTTTTTCGTTCGGGCCCTATGCGAGTCATCCCGTGCCGTTCGATAAAGCTGCCAGACGCGTGGCGGAAGCGGGCTACGATGGCATCGAAATCTGTGGCTTTCCGCCGCATGTATCCACCGAAGCTTATTCGAGCAAGGAGTCCCGCCGCGACCTGGTCAATCTGCTGTCAGATCTGAATCTCGGCGTGGCGGGATATCTGGGGGACTTCAGCGCAGTCAATCCCGTCGTTGTGAGCCACACGGGAAAATATCTGGATGTCTTTCGCAAGAACATTGAATTATGCGTGGATCTGGGCAGCCCCTCGATTCGCGTCGATACTGTAGCCGCTCCTGGATCCATAAGCAGCTCCGAGTACAAGAGCGCTTTCGGCCGGTTGGCTGAAACATGGTGGTGGGCCGCTGATTATGCGCGCAACGCAGGCGTGCGCACCATTTGGGAATTCGAGCCTGGGTTCGTTTTCAACAAGCCTTCGGAAGTGCTGGCGATGCATGACGCCGTGGCACATCCTAATTTTAAGGTCATCTTTGATAGTGCACATGCCTACATGTGCAGCGTGGTGGGCGCGAGGCAACATGGACCGAAGGAAACGCTCGGCGGCGGAGTACAGGAGTTTGTGAAGAGACTTGGCAATCGCATCGGGCACGTGCATCTGGTGGATTCCGATGGCACGCTGTACGGCGACGAAACCAGCACACACAAGCCGCTCGGCCAGGGGCTGATTGATTTTCGCGCACTCGCACCGGTGTTGGCCGCACTTCCGCTGGTCGAATGGTGGTGTGTAGATCTGTCCTTCTGCCCCGATGCCTGGGATATTCTGGACGATAGTCTCGAATACGTTCATCAATTGCTCGGAAGAAAAGTAACCGTATAGACCACAGGTGAGGATATGGACTGCGATCAGATTGAGCAGGAGCAACTACTCGAGAAGTATCTGGCAGCGGAACTGCCCCGGTCTCAAAGAGACCTGCTGGAATCTCACCTGCGCTCCTGTGTCAAATGCAATCCGCGGATGAGGAAGCTGAAAGCCGACAAGCGCGGCGAACCTGCAAAGCTGGATCCAGTGATGCAGCCAAGGCCAGAGCCGGTGAAACCTGAGGTCACCGCAGCCAAAATCTCCAGATTCACGAAGCCCCTGGTTGCGACCGCGATTCTAGTGATACTGATTGGCGTCGGGTTCGTGTTCTGGCTCAAGTCCGATGGTGGGGGCGCGGCTCCAAGGCGGCTGTACCTGCGGTGGTGCCGGTTCCAGTTCAGATGAAGACGGATGACCTGCAGTTGACGTCGGCAGCGGCGTCCCAAGAGCTTGCAGGATTCAGCCCGTTACCGTACAGCTGCGCCGATTGGCAAGCGTCCCGCGCTGGTCTGGACGCTCGCCTTCGAACCGCGATGGAGCTGTACATGAAGAGGCAATTCAAGGAAACAGCCGGCCTTTTGCAGGAAATCCTCAAGCTGGCTCCGGATTTTCAATATGCGAGGCTGTATCTGGGAGTCTGCCAGGTTGTCAACGGAGAAAATGTCGCAGGCTGAAGTAGAGCTACGCCGGGTGGTGGCTGCCGGCGGGCCTTACCGCGATGAAGCGCGTTTCGTTCTGGCAAAGGCGCTGTTTGCCCAAGGGAACATGGAGGAGGGTTCCAAGGAGTTGCGCACTCGTGGCAGCGACTGAAGGCCCGGCCGGCGAATGTTGCCAGACGCATGTTACCGCTTCTGGACAAGGTGAAGTAGACTGACAGAGACCGGGTTCGAGCGGTGAGTTGCGTCCTACGTGAGTTGCGCCCTATATGCTAAGATCTAATTTTCCCTGAGGATTGTTGTGGATAGAATTACGCGTAAAGACCTGAAGCACGATAAGTTTGCCGAGGAAGTCACTCATACAGTCGAGTATGTGGGCCATCACCGAAAGGACGTGGTCAAGTACGGCGTTGTCGTGCTCGTAATCCTTGTTCTTGGTATCGGTACCTGGGTGTACCGCGGCCGCAGCAGCGGCGGAACGCCAGACCGAACTCACCCAAGCGATGCGCGTGCAGGCCGCCGCCATCGGACCGAATTCCGGCAACCCGCTGATCGTCACCTTCCCGACGCAAGCTGAAAAAGAGCAGGCGACGATCAAGGCTTTCAATGAGTTCATTTCGAAGTACTCCGGCTCCGATGAAGCTTACATGGCCAGGTACTACCTGGGCGTGGTGGCGGCTGACGCCGGCAAGATGGCCTGACGCCGAGAAAGTCGTTCCAGGAAGTCGCAAAGGACGGACCGACAGCAATTGCGTCGCTGGCGAAACTGGCTTTGGCGCAGATCTACCAGGCGCAGTCCAAAACCGCCGACGCTGAAAAGCTGCTGCGCGGACTGATGGAGAAGCCGACGACCGCTGGTTTCCAAGGAACAGGCGACCATCTCGCTCGCCCGTTTGGTCGCTCCGACAAACCCGGCTGAGGCGCGCAAGCTGCTTGAGCCGTTGCGCGAAGGCCGCAGTCCGGTAAGCCGCGCCGCGCTGACGCCTGTTGAGCGAACTACCGAACAAATAGGCAATTGCATGGATTCCACGCTCCGGAGACTGCGTTTCCCGGTGCAACTCGCACGGGGGCGCCGCTATCCGGAGCTGCCTCATCCCTACCGCAACGAATTCCAACGTGACCGCGATCGAGTGGTCCATGCCCGCGCCTTCCGCCGTCTTGAGAATAAAACCCAGGTCTTCCCGCCCGGCGTGTCCGATCATTTTCGCAACCGCCTGACTCATACCATCGAGGTTTCGCAAATCGCGCGCACGGTCGCGTCGGTGCTGGAACTCGATGAGGATCTGACCGAGGCACTGGCCCTGGCGCACGACATCGGCCACCCCCCATTCGCTCACTCGGGCGAGGAGGAACTGAATCGGGAAATGGCGCGCTTTGGCGATCATTTCGATCACAACATCCACGCCCTGCGCATCGTGGAGCAGTACGAGCGGCGCTATGCGCGCTTTCCAGGACTGAACCTGACTTTCGAAGTCCGCGAAGGCATGGCCAAGCACTCGCGCGATTTCGAGCCCGGCGAGTTTCCTGAGCTGGATCAATACCTGCCCGGGTTACGTCCTCCGCTGGAGGCCCAGATCATCGACCTGGCTGACGAGATTGCGTACAACACTGCGGATCTTGACGACGCCTATTCCGCGGGTCTGATTCCGTTGGATGACCTCTGCCACGCCGTGCCCGCTCTATGCGGAACTTCGCGAGAAAGTCGAGATGCAGTACCCCGGAGCGCCCGATGGCGTCAAGTTCAATGAGACGCTGCGGTCGTTGATCAATTGTCTGGTGTCGGGCATGGTTACGGGCACGCTTGCCGCGGCGAACGAAGCCGGAGTCGATGAGGTGGAAGCCGTGAGGCAGCATCCGCAACGGTTGATCCGCATGACGTCCGATGTGCAGGTTGCCGACGCGGAGTTGAAGCGCTTCCTGGCGCAGACCGTCTATCACTCGGAAACCGTGCAGGCGGCACGCAATGACACGGCTGGCATGATTCCGCGCCTGTTCCGATATCTCGTCGAGAATCCAGAAAGCATGCCGGAATCGACAGTGGCGCAATTGGACGAATTGCCTGTTCACAGGGTGGTTTGCGATTACGTCGCGGGCATGACGGATACTTACCTGCAGCGCGTGTACGAACAGATTTTCGGCCAGTCGAGCTAAACGAAACGGCAAACAGCGCACGCACTTGCTGACGCGCGTGCCTCGTCGGACGCGTAAACGTAGGGGAGAGTGTGACCGATTTAAAGGTCAGTTCAACGATCCGGCACCCGGCGCGCGTCAAACCTATGTGATCCGAATCGCTCTTTTTGTGTGTCTCGCGGCGGCCGTGCCGTCGATGGCGGCTGATAACGACCTGACGCGTCTGCTGAAGGGCGTTGAAGAACGCTATAACAAGGCGCGCACGCTAAAGGTCTTGTTCTCACAAGGTTACCAGCAAGGGAGCGGGCGCCGGGTCGAGAATGGCGAGCTGCTTTTGCGCAAGCCCGGCAAGATGCGTTGGACGTACGCCAATCCTGCCGGTAAGTTGTTCATTTCAGACGGAAAGAACGTCTTTTTATACAGTCCGGCGACAAACCGGGTGGATAAGATTAAGCTGAAAGAAGCGGATGATATGCGCGCACCGCTCGCATTCCTGTTGGGCAAGCTCGATTTCTCTCGTGATTTCAAAGACTTCGAAGCCACGAAGGACGGCGGGAACACCATCGTCAGCGCAATGCCGAAATCTGACAAACTGCCCTACGCCAAGGTTAATTTCACCGTTTCGCCCGGACTTGGAGATCCGCCGCCTGGTTGTCAACGGGCAAGATCAATCCGTGCTCGAATTTCAATTTGCGGACGAAAAGCTGAATCCGGTGCTCGACGACAAAACTTTCCAATTTCAGCCGCCTAAAGGCGCAGAGATCGTTGATGCAACAGGACAAAAATAAGCGTGCCTGAGTTCAGCCTGAAATATGCCGACGCGCGTGGCGCGATCCACAACCTGGTGGCGGAAGCTGCGACTGAGCAGGAATTGCGCGACCGTTATGGCAAGGCAGGGTTTTCTGGTTTATTCGGTCAAGCCGCGCGGCGCAGTGCAGTCGTTCTCGCGCAGCATGGGGCGGCAAGACCAAGCTCAATCTGGAAAAGTTCCTGATCTTCAATCAGCAATTTGTCACGCTGGTGAAAGCCGGGCTGCCAATCTTGAAGGCGCTTGACCTGCTTGCCGACCGCCTGACCGACGCCAAACTCGGCCCCTATATTCGCAATGTGCGCGACGACGTCCGCAAAGGTGCGCTGCTCTCGGACGCGTTTAACGATCAGGGTATCTTTCCGCCGATGTTCGTCACCTCCGTGATGGCCGGCGAAAAGAGTGGCTCGCTTGTGGAAGTGCTTGAGCGTTTCATCATTTATCAAAAACTGGCGCTCGCGATCCGCAAGAAAATCATGCTCTCGCTGCTGTATCCGGCGGTGCTGATTTTCCTTGTCATGTGCCTGATTGTGTTTCTGGTCACGACAGTGGTGCCGGCCTTTGCAGACCTTTACACGTCGATGAAGGCCAAACTGCCGATGATCACGCAAGTGATGATTGCGGTAGGTACGACGGCACGCAATTATGTGCTGGGGGGCTTTGTTCTGTTGGTAGTGGGCATCGTCTCTTTACGGTTCTGGGCAAAAACGGAAACGGGCAAGAACTTCTTTGATCGCATCAAAATGCGCACGCCGGTCTTTGGCGATGTCTGGATCAAATATCAGGTGGCGCAGTTCGCGCGCGTTCTGAGCACGCTGTTAGTCGGCGGAATTCCCCTGGTGCAGGCGCTGGATACGGCTGCAGATTCACAAGGGACGACGGTAATCCGGAAGGCGCTCGGCACGACCAAAAAACTCGTGCGCGAAGGCCAGTCGCTGGCTACGTCGCTGTCCAAGACGGGGATTTTCCCCAGCCTGGCGGTCGACATGATCGAGGTCGGGGAATCGACGGGCGCGCTGCCCGCGATGCTGAATAGCGTCTCGGAGTTTTACGAAGACGAAGTCAGCACGCGCATGACTGCATCACTCTCGTTGATCGAGCCCGCGATCATGATTTTTATGGGCGGCTTTGTCGCCCTCGTACTGATCGCGCTGTATCTGCCGATCTTCACTTTGACGGAGTCGTTGTAAGGAGTAAACATGGCCACGATCGATCGCATCAAACCGTTGGATACCGAAAACGAAATTGCGCAGGCGCGCTCATTGGCGGCACGTTACCGCTGCGAGTACGTCGATTTGCGTGAAGGGCGCATTGATCACGACCTGTTTAAAACCATTCCGGTCGATTTGATGTTCCGCTACAACTTTGTGCCGCTGCGCGCCAGCAACGGCAATCTCGAGATCGCTCTGGCCGATCCGCGGCACCTCAACCTCATTGACGAGCTTTCGATTCTGCTTGAGAAGAAGCTAAAGGTCAACGTCGCAACGCTTTCGCAAATCTCGGACCTGCTTAAAAAAACCGAGCAGTCCCAACGGGTGCTGGAAGAAGTGACGGAAGGCTTCGCGCTCGATGTAGTGGGCGATGAGGACACTCAGGATGAGACGCTTTCAATCGATCGCTTATCGTCTGTAGACAGCGATATCGCACCCGTCATCAAGCTGGTCGATACCACTATCTTTAATGCTCTTGAGCGGCGCGCGAGCGACATACACATTGAGACGCGCGATCACGAAGTCGCCATCAAGTACCGTATTGACGGCGTGCTGCACTACGCGATGCCGCCGATTTCGAAGGACTGGCATTCGACGATCATTTCGCGCATCAAGGTCATGTCCGAACTGGATATCGCGGAGCGGCGCATTCCGCAGGACGGCCGTTTCCGCGTGCGCTACAAGAGCCGTCTGATCGACTTCCGCGTTTCGATCATGCCGACAATTCACGGCGAAGATGCTGTGTTGCGCGTACTCGATAAAGAGTCGATGAGCGAGACCTTCGCGAATCTGAGTCTCGATGTGGTCGGCTTTTCGGAATCGGATTTGACGAAGTTCCGGCGCTACATCAAGGAACCCTACGGCATGGTGCTGGTGACGGGTCCCACCGGGTCGGGCAAAACGACCACTCTGTACGCCGCGCTCAGCGAGATCAAGAACGACGAAGACAAGATCATCACGATCGAAGATCCTGTCGAATATCAGATCAAGGGAATTACGCAGATTCCGGTGAACGAGAAAAAGGGCCTGACATTCGCGCGCGGGCTGCGCTCAATTCTGCGTCACGATCCGGACAAGATCATGGTCGGCGAAATCCGCGATCAGGAAACAGCACAGATCGCGATCAATGCGGCGTTGACGGGCCACCTTGTGTTCACCACCGTGCACGCGAATAACGTGCTCGACGTGCTCGGGCGCTTCTTGAACATGGGCGTCGAGCCGTATAACTTCGTCTCCGCGCTGAACTGCATTCTGGCGCAGCGCCTGGTTCGTATCATCTGCAACCACTGCAAGGAACGCATCTATCCTACCGACGAACTATTGGTTGAGAGCGGTTTCAGTCTCGATCAGTGGCGCGACGTGCCGTTCTATGAAGGCAAGGGTTGCTTCGAGTGCGGCGGCACGGGATTCCGTGGACGAACCGCGATTCACGAGTTGCTGGATTTGAGCGAACGCATCAGGGAAATGATTCTGGACAAGCGTCCGACCTCGGAAATCAAGCGTGCTGCGCGCGAAGAGGAAATGACGTTTTTGCGCGAGGCTGCTGTGCAGAAGGCTAAGGCGGGCATCACGACTTTGAAGGAGATCAACAAGGTGACCTTCATCGAAGGCTAACCGGAGCGCAATAACATGCAATTATTAAGGCAAATCGCGCAACTGGTTCAGGACCCTCCGCCGGAGTACATCTTTGAACTTTCCGAAAGCGGCATCGCATGGGCGCGGCGCGGCGGCACTCCACAGCTCGGCTTTCATCCGCTTGAGCCGGGCGTATTGAATGTGTCACCGATGAAAGACAACGTGCTGCGGCCGGACGTTCTGGCGAGCGCTGTGAGAAGTTTGGCGAATGGGAACGGAACGCGCAAACGCCGTCGCGCGGCATTGATTCTGCCTGATTTCTGCGGCCGTGTCACGGTAATGGATTTCGACCAGTTTCCATCGTCGGCCGAAGAACAGGCTTCACTCGTTCGCTTCCGCGTGAAAAAAGCGGCCACGTATGAAGTGGATTCGTCCGCGTTGAGTTTTCATGCGCAGCAGCGTCCCGGTGAGAAGCGCTTCGATGTCGTTGTGGCGGTTGTTTCACTGGAGATTCTCGCGCGCTATGAAGCGCCCTTCCGAACCGCTGGCTTTCACCCGGGTATGGTCACGACGGCAACACTGGCCTCCCTGGAACTGATCCATGGAGACGGCGTTGCACTACTGGCGCGACTCAACGGTCACACTCTATCTGTTGCGGTGCGCAGCGGGAATTTGCTGCGGGTCGTGCGAACAGTGGAGATGCCCGAAGTGAGTGTGCGTGAGGTGATGAGTGTTCTATATCCGACGTTCGCGTTCGTGGAAGACGATCTGGGGAAACCTCCCGAAAAAGTCCACCTATGCGGTTTCGGAGATATTTCGGAAGCGTTGCGGCAGCATTGTGAAAGCGAGTTGGGAGTGAAGGCGGAACCGTTGCGCTCCAGGTTCGGCACGCCGGGACAAGGCAATGCGGGGCTGTTGGGATATTTGGAGTCGATCGAGGGTTAGACGTGTCGCAAAAATTTAACATAAACCTCGCGAGCGAACCGTTTCAGCGGAACAGGCCGGTTCTTGCGGCCTCGCTTCTGGCCGGGGTGGTTTTGATAGCTCTGCTTGGTGTGCAAATCCGCATGATCTTTGCGGAACGGGCGAGAATGGCGGAAACACGCGAGGCGATCAGCAGGGCGCAGGAGAAACTGCTGAAGTCGGGTGCCGAGCAAGCCAAGCTGGACGGTCTCATGAGGCAGCCCGAAAACGCGGAAGTGCTCGACCGCAGTCTGTTGCTGAACACGCTGATTCGCCGTAAGGCGATCAGCTGGACCAGGGCATTCGCGGATCTGGAGAAGGTGATGCCGCATAACGTGCGTCTGATCTCCGTCCGACCGGAAGTGACGTTACAGAATCAGGTTTCGCTGCAGATGGTGGTCGGCGCCCAATCGAGTGAGCCGGTGTTGTCGCTGCTCAAGAATATGGAAGAGTCGCCGCTGTTCGGGCCGACATCGATTCAGAATTGGCTGCCGCCGTCTCAGAGTGATCCGTTATACCGCTATCGCGTGAGTGTGAGTTATGCCCAAAAGCTTTAATTTCCAGGCGCTCCGCGCACGAATGCCGCATGTCAGCGTGATGTGGGATCCCAAGCTGCTGATACGTGCCGCACTGGCGGTGCTGGTGGCAGCAAATCTCGTTGCGGCGATCCTTGTTTTTAAGCCACTGGGCGGCTCGCCGGAAGATATGGAGCAGCAGGTGCGCGCTCTGGAAGCGCAAATCCGGCAGCGTGAGGCGGGACTTAAGACGATGCGCACCGTGGCATCGAAAGTAGAGAAGGGCCGCGCCGACGGGAACGCTTTCCTTGGTGATTACTTTCTTGGCGAGCGTGTCGCCTACTCCAGCGTTCTTACTGAAATCAACCGCATCGCCAAAGAATCGAAGATAAAGGTGAAGGAACACACCTTTGCCTCTGAGCCGATCGAGGGCAGTGCGGACCTGAATATCATGGCCATCAACGGCAACTACGAAGGTACGTACGCCGATCTGATGCAGTTCGTGAACCTGCTCGACCGTTCGAAGCAGTTGATAATCATTGAATCGTTGCAGGCGCAACCGCAGCAGACTGCGGGGACGCTAAGCATCGTAATGAAGTTTAATACCTTTGTGCGGGAGGCGAAAGCGCAATGAAGCTCGGTGCGGAACGCAAAAAGGTTTACATTCTGTGCGGATTGCTCGTCGTGGCCGCTCTGACGTTCTGGCTGAATCGGAGTGACGATGAACCCAGTGGGAAACAGCAGCAATCCAGCCGCGCTGTCCCTGCGGGGACTCCCGCGCCTGCTCCGGCGGCAACGCGCGCTCCGGCGCCTGCTCCTCCGAATATCAGCCAGGCTCCGCGCAACCGGACAGCCACGCGCGCTTCACAAGAGTTTAAGCCGTCACTAAAGCCGAGGCGTCCGGAAGATCGTGTAGATCCAATGACGGTGGATCCGACGCTCCGGCTCGACCTGTTGGCCAAGTTGCGTGAGGTGCGGCTGCAGGGCGGTGCGCGCAGTCTGTTTGAGTTCTCTCAGGCGCCTCCGCCGAAAACCGCGGATGTGAAGATCGTCCCGAAGGCGATCAAGAACGCGCTCAACACGCCGCCTCCGGAGGCTTCGGCAGTGCCGGCCGCGCCAGTGAAGCCGCCACCCCCGCCGATAATGCTGAAGTTCTACGGCTATGCAAACCCGACACAAAAGCGCGCGTTCTTCATCGAAGGTGAGGACATTTATATAGTGGCTGAGGGTGAGTTGATCAAGAAGCGATATAAGGTCATCCGTATCGGAGTGAATTCGGCAGTTGTGGAAGACACTCAGTTTCAGCATCAGCAGACACTGCCGCTTGAAGAACAACCTGCATGAAAAGCAGCCGCATACATACTGGCCGGCACGCAAGCGAACGCGGATTCGCCCTGCTGCTCGTGTTCATGCTGGCAGCTTCCATCGGAATCTTTCTATATCTGCAGGCTCCCAAAGTTGCGTTTGAGGCACAGCGCGCAAAAGAGGATCTGTTGATCCAGCGCGGCGAGCAGTACAAACGGGCAATCCAGCTTTTCGTAAAAAAGAATAATCGCTATCCCGCGACTATCGAGGAACTGGAGGGGATGAACGGTCTGCGTTACCTGCGCCGCCGCTATCGAGATCCGATGACCGGCAAGGAAGAATGGCGGCTGGTTCACGTTGGTCCCGGCGGTATACTAACCGACTCAGTGTTGACGAAGAAAGACGACGAGAAAAAGTCAGCGCCGCAAACATTCATCACAGAAGCCCCGTCTATGACGGGCGCGACTGATGTCACCGGACAGGTGGATCTGGCCCGGCGGCAACGCGCCAGCGACAGACCGGGCGCACCGGGTAGTGGAGGCCCTACCCAGGGTTACAACAATCCGGGCGATCCGCCAGCAGACCCATCAGCGCCTCCCGTCCAGCAGGGTCAGCAACAGCCAGGTCAGCAACAGCCAGGTCAGCAACAGCAACAACCGGGCCAGCAACCGGGCCAGCAACCGGGCCAGCAACCGGGCCAGCAACCGCAGCAGGCTGGACAACCGTGGCAGCCTCCCCAGCCTTGGCAACCGCCGGTGCAACCGGGACAACCAGGACAGCCGGGAACGCTCAATCCGTATGCGCCGGGGCAGCCGAATCAGGCCGGTGCGCCGGGTATGCCAGGCGTCGTACCGGGATTACCTGGAGTCCCTACAGTCCGCTTTCCAGGCGGACAAACGCAGCCGGGATCGACCGGATCGTCGGGCATGGGGGCGAGTGGCGGTATGACCACTGGGTCCGGCTACATCAATCCGGGAGGCAGCGGAGGCATGGGGTCAGGCACTCCGGGAGCAACACAGAACCAGGGTTTGGATATCATTGGGCGGCTATTGACTACGCCCCGTCCTGGCGGTATGCCGGGCTCATCAAATTCCAGCAATAATCAGACGATCGGCGGCGGCATCGCCGGGGTAGCCAGCAAGTACGAAGCCGATTCGATCAAGGTTTACAAAGAGCGCCAGAAATACAACGAGTGGGAATTCATCTACGACATCAAAGAAGAGTTGCAGAAGATGG
Organism: Bryobacteraceae bacterium; assembly: GCA_963793625.1. Taxonomy (GTDB): domain Bacteria; phylum Acidobacteriota; class Terriglobia; order Bryobacterales; family Bryobacteraceae. Next base: position 68,879 of record CAWCAT010000009.1, read on the forward strand.
TTCCAGGCGGCGCCACGCCACAGCAAAATCAAAATCGTAATCCGCTGGGCGATAAGCCCACCGGCAATCCGGATCCGAATCGGGGCCGCACCAGATAGAAGGCCGGGATTGCGCCGAACTTATTTCACTCTCACCAACAAGCCCGGTTGGGCGTTTGCTTCGCCTGCTTGCAGTGAAATCGTGGCTACGTCCATGTCGCCCACATGTACTTCGATAGGGACCTTCACGTTTACAGCCAGGCGGCCCGGCTGATCAGCGATTGCGGAGATCGAAATGATATCCGCCGGGTAGCCGTTCAGTCGAACCGAAAGCGGAAGCTTCGGTTGGCCGAGTTCGAGTTCGCCCGCGCCGGTTACCTGCAGCGTTACTGTGCCGGCTTCCGATGGCAGCGTCTCGATCAATCCGCGCCCCAGGAAGTCCTTCACGAAGACAGCCGGCCTGGCTGCCGCCACCGTAAGCGTCACGGTTTCGGTCCTGACGCCGAGGTCATCGACAGACAGCTCGATGGACTCCTTGCCTGTCACCGAATCGGGCACAGCCAGTTCGACATAGGTACTGGTCACCGCAAGCAGCGGAACCGCACTGCCGTCGATGAACGCTTGCGCGAGCTTGCTGAAATCGCGTCCATAGACCCGGATTAATTGCCCCGGAGCGACCGGACCAGCGTCGTGGCTGGCAGCACTAAGAACCGCACTGATGCGCTTCTCCGCTCGTGCGGAGGGCGCTTTGGCGGCGGCAGGCGCCAGTGGCGGGTAGAGATAGCCCTCGATGCCCAGCGATCTGCCCCAGCCCATGCCCAGAAGTATGCTGGTCTCGTATTCCAGCGCGTAATGGTAGATCGGATAAGGCGAAGGACCGGCTGTGAACAGTAAGCGCGACAGCGGGAAAGTATTAGGAACCGGTCCAGTCAACATGAACGAATCCACGCCTTCGCCCAGGTTCAATCCACGCAGGCGAATCGCAGCTTTATATTCGTCGCGGTCGCGCGTCCAGTAATGGAAGATCGGCGCGCCATTGGTGGGGAAGAACAGGATGCGGTAGTAGGCGCGCGTCGGAACGCCGTCCACGCTCGTGGGTTGGTCAAACACCACACCAGGAGATGGTTCGGGAGTGAAGCCGCGCCCAACCAGCACGTCGTTTTCATGCTGGCTGGCGGTGAAAAAATGCGCGTAGTTGGCCGGATTGTAGAGGCGGAAGCGCGGAATTTTAGCTGGCGCTGGCGCTTCGGGAATCCACAGACCGAAGCAGGATTGCGGCTCGCCCGCACCCGCCGTATCTTTGGCCCACTGGCAGACGGCTTTGCGCGGCTCGCGGCCGCCGGCGGAACCGAAGGCCGGCTTAAAGGTCAGCCTGACGTTTGCGACCAATACATTGCCGCCTCCACTGAAGTTTGAAGTGGCCGCATCGACTGAGCACACGCTGTTCTGCACAGTACTCGCCGAGCCCAGCGCCACGGCCGGAAGGAAATTCAGTCCCGTGTCATCAATTACCGTAATCTGGCCCGTCTGCGGCCGCATTTCGACCGTGCAGGGTCTATACGTGCCGGCGTAAGACTCATGGAAGAAGAACGTGGCCTTGGCGATGTCAGTCCAGCCGTTCGCGTCGTTGAACGTCCCGGTGAAAGTCTGGGTGGCGCCCGCACCTTCAAAAGGTGCGAGTTCGACGCCATATGGCGGAACGTTACCGCCGGTCGCGGGCGAGAAGTTTGCAGTCACCGAACGCGGCGCGTTCATGAATACACTTTGCGGGTTAGTGGCCCCCGACAGGTCACCCGAGAAGAACGCGAACGAGAGGTTGCTCGCGGAACTTGCGGTAAGTTCCACGCTTGCACCGGCGTTGTAATAGCCGTCGCTCGAAGGTGGATTGGGCACGACGTAACCACCGCCCGGGTTGATGGATGTCGTTAGCAGATATTTTGTTGCCAAGCTCGCCGTGTACGTAGTCGAAGTATTAGGGGCTGTCAATGTGTGCGACGCGGCACCGCCGTCGCTCCAGTTAACAAAAAGGTATCGAGTGCCGCTGCCTTGCGCTGAAGCCACTTCTATTGTGTGTGTGGAACCTGGGGTCCAGGCGAAAGTGAGCGGCGCTTTGGCGGTGACACCGTCAACAGTGATTTGGAGGCCAACGGGCGCTGTCGTTACGATAATAGTGCTCTCGATCGTGAACGCGATCCTGTCCATCGGGGCATCCACGAAGCGGGCGATCGGCAGAGTGGAACTGTGGGTCGCACCCGTCGGGGAGGCATAGAACGGACCGAAGCCGCCGCGGACCGTAGCGGCGCCAATGCCAGGCTGGCTAGCAGCAGGATTAGCAAGGTAAGCAACTTCGATCGGGAAGAAGGCTTTTTCAACCGCGAGTTCTCTTGAGGCGGTGATTTCCCAGACAGCTGTTGCGGAACCATCAACCACCGGAAGAATGGCCATTCCGGTACCGCTGACTCCGCAGTTCGTCGTCAGAACCTGTGTAGCGGGGACTCCGCCAACGCCGTTTAGATCAGAACCCGCCTGGAGCGTTGCGCTCAGGGTGGCCGAACCCAGGCTTAGGCCGGTAACGTTGTTGATGGCAGCAAAAAGCTTTACGCCATTAGGGATATTGGTGAAACGAGCAACCAGCCTGGTGCTGCCAGTGGCAAGGCCGGTTTCAGCGCCCAGAACAGCAGTATTTACGTAGCCGCTTTCAGTGTTGTATTGCATACCCGGAACCGAAGGATCCTGGGTTGCTGTGATACGTGTCTTAAAAGCTGTTGGGAAGTTTTCGGTGAACCGCAGAGCGAGTTGACTCGTGCCGACCGTGGAGTACGTACCGTTGAAGTTGTCCTTGTTCTGGTCTGTGCACTGATTGAGCGTGTTAGCGTTTGCGCTGCCGGTGTTATCACACCTGCGGACGTCAAACGTCAAACCAGTCTGGACAAAACCGACCACCTGCGTCGGATTGTTCAGCGGGACAGATGCGCCACCAGAGATCGATATCAACATCATGACCTGAGCCGGAATCAGCTGGCTCTCGGAGCCGGGGGGCGGGAGCTGCGAAGCATTCACACGAATGTTCGTGATCCGAATGACGCGCGTGCTCAGGCCGGGAGGAGTGATCGGTACACCGAGCCAGACGACCGAATTCCCAGAACTGGCCTGCTTGCCACGAAAGACATTCGTGTTGACGATCGGAGTCACCGGTTCGTCAACGAGTAGCAGCGCTTCAGATTCGTCGCTGCCGGAGGACAAAAGTCTGCTGGTGATGCTTGTGTTCAGATAAATGGTGAAATTGGCCACGAACGGCTGTCTCGGGTCGCCACCGGTGCAGGTCAACACCACATCGCCAACCAACTCCGTCAGCCCTTCTGCCCTTATTGTGGGAGGAACGGCAGCGTTCGTAAAACAGATGAGAGGCGACTGCTGAGCGCTGGCGGTAAGAACGAACAGGAGCAACGCAACCACGGTGCCATAAACTTTCATAAACTCTCCTCAAATGTGAAAACGATAAGTCGAGTGACCGTTCAGTTCACTCACCAGCAAGCCTGGTTGGGCGGTTCCTACGTCGATTCGGCTGCCACCCGAGGCACACACGCCTCCGAAGTAAAGAAGTATAAGACTCTTTTATCGTCTATTACAATGTTTGTGATAGAAAAAATGAACCCGCCCGGATTGCTCCGGACGGGTTCGTGTTCTGCGGGCTGTGGTGCGGTTACCTGACTCTGACCAGCAATCCCGGTTGAGCGTTCGCTTCCCCGATTTGCAGCGAGAGCGTGGCCAGATCGGTGTCGCCGGCCAGCACTTCCGCCGGGAACTTCACGTTGACGGCCAGGCGGCCAGGCTGATCCGCGATGGTTGCGATCGAAAGGATATCCGCCGGATAACCGTTCAATCTCACCGAGAGCGGAAATTTGGGCTGGCCGAGTTCGAGTTCGCCTGCGCCGGTAACCTGCAGCGTTACTGTGCCAGCTTCTGATGGCAGCGTCTCGATCAAACCGCGCCCCAGGAAGTCCTTCACGAAGACAGCTGGCCTGGCGGCCGCAACAGCCAGCGTGACCGTTTCGGTCCTGACGCCGAGGTCATCGACAGACAACTCGATGGACTCCTTGCCTGCGACTGAATCGGGAACCGCCAGTTCGAGGTAAGTATTTGTCACCGCGAGCAGCGGGACCGCACTGCCGTCGATGAATGCCTGCGCGAGCTTGCTGAAATCGCGTCCGTATACCCGAACCAATTGGCCGGGAGCGACCGGACCAGCGTCGTGGCTCGCGGCATTGAGTACCGAACTGATTCGCTTTTCAATCCGTGCCGATGGCGCTTTAGCCGCTGCTGGAACCTGAGGCGGGTACAAATAGCCGTCCACGCCCAGCGATACGCCCCAGCCCATGCCCAGAAGCACGCTGGTCTCGTATTCCAGCGCGTAATGGTAAATCGGATACGGCGAAGGACCGGCTGTGAACAGTAAGCGCGACAGCGGGAACGTATTGGGAACCGGTCCAGTCAACATGAACGAATCCACGCCTTCGCCCAAATTCAATCCGCGCAGGCGAATCGCAGCCTTATATTCGTCGCGGTCGCGCGTCCAGTAATGGAAGATCGGCGCGCCGTTGGTCGGGAAGAACAGTATGCGGTAGTACGCGCGTGTCGGAACGCCGTCCACGCTCGTGGGTTGGTCAAACACCACACCAGGAGATGGTTCGGGGGTGAAGCCGCGCCCGACCAGCACGTCGTTCTCATGCTGGCTGGCGGTGAAGAAATGCGCGTAGTTGGCCGGATTGTAGAGGCGGAAGCGCGGGATTTTGTTAGGCGCAGGCGCTTCGGGAATCCACAGACCGAAGCAGGATTGCGGCTCGCCTGCACCCGCTGTATCCTTGGCCCATTGGCAGATCGCCTTGCGCGGCTCCCTGCCGCCTGCGGTGCCGAAGGCCGGCTTGAAGGTGAGCGCCACGTTTGCCGTCAGTACATTACCGGATCCGCTGAAACTGGAAGCGGCGGCATTCACTGAACAAACGCTGTTCTGGACCGTCGCCGCAGAGCCTAGCGTAACCGCGGGAAGGAAATTCACACCGCCATCATCGACGACGGTGATCTGGCCGGTTTGCGGTCGCAATTCGACCGTGCACGGACCGAACGTTCCGGCGTAAGACTCATGGAAGAAGAAAGTGGCCTTGGCGATGTCGGTCCAGCCGTTTGCGTCGTTAAACGTTCCTGTGAAAGTCTGCGTGACGCCCGCGCCCTGGAAGGGTGAGAGATCCAGACCGTACGGCGGAACGTTGCCGCCGGTCCCGCTGGAGAAGTTCGCTGTGACTGATCGCTGCGCCGTCATGGACACACTTTGCGGGTTGGTAGAACCAGTCAGACTGCCCGAGAAGAATGAGAAGGAGAAGCCGCTGGCGGGACTCGCCGTTAGTTGGACGCTCGCGCCGGAGTTGTAATATCCGTCGCCTGAAATCGGATTGGCTATGATGGAGCCTCCGCCGCCAGGGTTAGTCGCCGTCGTCAGCAGATACTGTGTGGTGAAATTCGCCGTGTAGGTGGCCGAACCGGCCGGGGCCGTAATAGAGTGCGAGATTGCCAGACCGTCGCTCCAGTTTGAGAACGCGTAGCGTGTACCGCTACCCTGCGGCGAAGTGACCGCGATCGTGTGTGAAGTTCCAGGTGTCCAGGTGTAGGTCTGGGGAGCCGTTGCGGAGACTCCATCGACGAGGATGGCCAGACCTGAAGGAGCGGTGTTAACCGTAATGGTTGAACTGGCGATCACTGGGACAACACCGAGAACCTTGCGGATGTGGTTGCTGTCCGTGTCGGCGATATATAGGTTGCCGGCCGCATCAGCTCCCAGACCTAGCGGAAAAAAGAGTGAGGCGTTGGTGGCTGGACCGCCGTCGCCCCCATAACCAGGCAATCCGTTTCCTGCCAGGGAATTGATAATACTCCCGGAGATGATTCTGATTCGAGAATTGAACTTGTCAGCAAACAGCACGCTGCCGGCGCTCGAAACCATAATTCCGTTCGGAGAGTTCAAGGCAGCGAGCGAGGCCTGTCCGCCATCACCACTGTAGGCCGAGGCTCCCGTACCGGCAATCGTCGAAATTATATTGCTACCTGCCGCGACCATTCGGATGCGGTGGTTGCCTGTGTCGGAGATATAGAGAACTCCAGCTGCGTTAACGGCAACACCGCTCGGATTCGACAGTGAGGCTAGAGTCGCGATCTGGCCGTCCCCCGCAAAGGCCTGACTGCCATTGCCAGCCACGGTCGTAATCGTACCGTTCGTGGCTACTTTACGGATTCGGTGATTTCCCCAATCTGCGATGTAGAGGTTTCCTGCGGCATCCACTGCTACCGCTTTCGGATGGTTTAGCATGGCAACCCTGGCTTGGCCGTTGTCGCCTCCAAATCCGGACGTGCCGTTTCCGGCAACAGTGGAGATGATCCCGCCTGAGATTTTGCGGATACGATTGTTGTTCTCATCGGCTATGTACAGGTTGCCGGAGTTGTCTATCGCAAGCCCGCGCGGGAACTGAAATGTTGCTCCCGTGGGTGGCCCGTCGTCTCCGCTGAATCCGCTAGCCCCAGTCCCCGCATAGGTCTCTATGACACCGTCGATGCTGCGGATCTTCCGAATGCGCGCATTCTGTGTGTCTGAAATGTAGATGTTGTTGGCGGAATCCACGACAACCGATGAAGGCGCGAACAGGGCGGCGCCGTTGGCCAGAACTCCATCGCCCGTGTAACCAGGTGCTCCGTTGCCAGCCAGTAGGCTTATCGTAGTGCCAATTACCTTACGGACCCGGCCGTTTCCGCTGTCACCGATATACACGTTGCTTGCAGAATCGAGACCTACTCCCAGCGGATAGAACAATTGTGCCGAAGTGGCGGGACCCGGGTCGCCAGCATACCCTGGTGACCCTGTTCCGGCCAGCGTGGAGATAACCGTTCCCGATACCTTTCGGATGCGGTTGTTTCCCGAGTCTGCGATAAATACGTCACGTGCCTCGTTGACGCTCAGCTCTGCCGGGCTATTCAGTTGAGCGCTGGTTGGTGCACCATTATCGCCACTAAACCCGAGTACCCCTGTCCCCGCGAAAATGACTGCTGGTTGTCCATTAGGAACTTTCAGCACGCGGTGATTACCACGATCAGCGACGTAGAGATCCCCGGATGAATGTACTGCCACCCCATAAGGCTGGTTCAGCGTGGCAGGCACACCGTCTCCCAGAACGGTTGTGATATTGCCACCGCTTACCTTGCGAATTCGGTTATGGCCAGAATCCGCAATAAACACATCGTTAGCGGCGTTAACGCAAATTCCGAAAGGATAATATATCCCAGCAGAAGTGGCTTGCCCGTTATCTCCGGAAAATGTGGTCGTTCCATTCCCGGCTATCGTCGTGATGATGCCAGTTGCGGCTGTGACCTTCCGAATGCGGTTGTTTTGAGTGTCTGAGATATAGAGGTTACCCGAGGTGTCCAACGCAATGCTGGAGGGTGTACTCAGGTGTGCAGTGTTCGCGGGGATGTTATCGGAGTTGTAGCCTTTGCCTCCGGTGCCTGCGAAAACAGTGCTTATTCCGCCCGGTGTAATCTTCCATACGCGATTCGCTGCAGAATCAAGGACATACTGGTTTCCGCTGGAATCGATTGCGACCGATGTAGGATACAGCATTGTCACAGCGCTTGCCTGGCCGCCATCCCCCAATGCAAGCCCTGCGATCGTGCTAATGGTTCCTGTTTGGCCAGGCGCAACACCGGCGGAAGTCAACAGCAGCGTGAATGAAGCTAAAATGCCTCGATAGAACTTCATAAAACCCTCCTCCGGTGTGGAAAAACACATACGCGACCAGCGGTTTCAGATTACGAATTGAAAATGAGCGTGAGGAAATCCGAAGCGCAGCAGTCGAGACACAATCACCCCTAGTATTCGAAAAGTCTGACCACAACCGTTCTTCTACTATTACGCACTATGTATCCTTAGTGTCAACTCCAAAAACCGTGTCACGGGACAAGAATATGAAAATGCGGGCTAGGGTGATCTGGCGCACGCCCGTTGGGGTAAGCAAACCGACCGCTCGGGCGGTGGGGCAAATGCCGCACGGACCAAAAACAGTGTAGAGATCCTCATCGAAAGGTCACGACCCTGAGCTTTCCGTCGCTTAGCGCCCCCATAGCGGATAAATAGGTCTTATAATGGAAGTCTCCGGTTCTGTGGTCCTAAAAGTGCATACATAGAGGTACTGATGGAATCTTCAAAGATGACACGTGCAAAAGTAACTATCGACGGCAACGAGGCAGCAGCTTACGTAGCCCATAAAATCAACGAAGTCATTGCAATCTATCCAATTACTCCGTCCTCAAACATGGGAGAGTGGTCGGATCAGTGGTCCAGCGAAGGCAAACCCAATATTTGGGGAACTGTTCCTTCGGTGGTCGAGATGCAAAGTGAGGGCGGCGCCGCAGGTGCTCTTCACGGAGCCTTGCAGGCCGGATCTCTGGCAACGACTTTTACCTCATCGCAGGGCTTGCTGCTGATGATCCCGAACATGTTCAAGATTGCGGGCGAGCTTACGCCGACCGTGATCCATGTGGCCGCTCGCGCGATTGCAGCCCAAGGGCTGTCGATTTTCGGAGACCACCAGGATGTGATGTCGGTGCGGTCCACCGGCTTCGGACAACTTTCTTCCAACTCCATTCAGGAAGTGATGGACTTCGCGCTGATCAGCCAGGCGGTGGCCCTGGAATCACGAATTCCTTTCATCCACTTCTTTGATGGCTTTCGAACATCGCATGAAGTCGGCAAGCTGGAACAGCTGACGGCGGATGACATGCGCGCCATGATCGACGACGATCTGGTTCGCGCACACCGCTCACGCGCGCTTTCACCCGACAAGCCAGTGCTGCGCGGCACTGCCCAGAACCCTGATGTGTATTTCCAGGGACGCGAAACAGTTAATCCGTACTATCTGGCTTGCCCCACGATCGTGCAGAACGTCATGGACAAGTTCGCCAAGGTCGTCGGCCGCCAGTACCACCTGTTCGATTACGTCGGTGCACCTGATGCCGAGCGCGTGATCGTGATGATGGGTTCCGGCGCGGAAGCCGCCCAGGAGACTGTCGATTATCTGAATGCACGCGGCGAAAAGGTCGGCGTTCTGAAGGTCCACTTGTTCCGGCCCTTCGCAGTCGAAAGCTTTCATGCAGGCACTGCCGGCGAGCGTCAAGGCCATTTCGGTTCTCGATCGCACGAAGGAACCTGGCTCCATTGGCGAGCCGCTGTACCAAGACATTCTCACCGCCATCGCCGAATCGATTGCGAACGGTACTTCGCAGTTCAAGGCCATGCCGAAGATTGTCGGCGGGCGCTACGGTTTGTCCTCCAAGGAATTCACCCCGGCGATGGTCAAGGCCGTGTTCGACCAGCTCACGCTGGAGCACCCCAAGAACCACTTCACGGTCGGCATCAACGACGACGTCACGCACACAAGTATCGACTTCGATCCGGCGTTCTCTACCGAAGATCCGAAGACGGTTCGCGCGTTGTTCTACGGCCTCGGCGCGGACGGTACGGTCGGTGCGAACAAGAACTCTGTCAAGATCATCGGTGAAGACACCGACAACTTCGCACAGGGCTATTTCGTGTATGACTCGAAGAAATCGGGCTCGATCACGGTTTCTCACTTGCGCTTCGGTCCGAACCCGATTCGTTCGTCTTACCTCATCAGCCGCGCGAACTTCGTGGCCTGCCACCAGTTCACGTTCCTGGAGAGAATCGACGTTCTCAAGTGCGCCGAACCCGGCGCTGTGTTCCTGCTGAACAGTCCTTACAGCAAGGACGAGGTCTGGAACAACCTGCCGAAGACCGTGCAGCAGCAGATCATCGACAAGAAGCTGAAATTCTATGTGATCGATGGCTACTGCGGTGGCGAAAGACACCGGCATGGGCTCACGCATTAACACGATCATGCAGACCTGCTTCTTCGCAATCTCCGGCGTGTTGCCGAGAGAAGAGGCGATCGAGGCGATCAAGAAGTCGATCTACAAAACTTACGGGAAGCGCGGCGAATCAGTTGTCGCGAAGAACTACGCCGCAGTCGATGCGACACTCGCGAACCTGAACGAAGTCGTGGTTCCGGCGCAGGCCACCAGCACCTTCGATATGCGTCCGCCGGTTCCAGCCGCTGCGCCCGCATTCGTCACCGATATCCTCTCGCACATCATCGCCGGCAACGGCGACATGATTCCGGTCAGCAAGATGCCGATCGATGGCACGTTCCCGATGGGCACGGCCATGTGGGAGAAACGCAACATCGCGCTTGAAATTCCGGTGTGGGATGAAGCGATCTGTATCCAGTGTGGCAAGTGCGTACTGGTATGCCCGCATGCCTGCATCCGCGCCAAGATCTACGATTCCGACAAGCTCGTCGGCGCGCCTGAGCTTTTCAAGGCAGTACCTGCCCGCTGGAAAGACTTCGGGCAGATGAAGTACACCCTGCAGGTAGCGCCCGAAGATTGCACCGGCTGCGGCTTGTGCGTCGAGGCCTGCCCGGTCAAGAGCAAGACCGAAGTCAAGAACAAGGCCATCAACATGAAGGACCAGCTTCCGCTGCGCGAATCCGAAGCGGCGAACTGGGACTTCTTCTTCAACGGCCTTCCCGAGTTCGACCGTACGCTTCTGAACACCGCTCAGGTGAAGGACGTACAAATTTTGCAGCCGCTCTTCGAGTTCTCCGGAGCTTGCACGGGTTGCGGCGAAACTCCTTACATCAAGCTGGTTACGCAGTTGTTCGGCGACCGCATGTTGGTCGCGAACGCCACGGGTTGCTCCTCAATCTACAGCGGGAATCTGCCGACTACGCCATACACGTTCAACACAGAGGGCCGCGGCCCGACGTGGTCGAACTCGCTGTTCGAAGATAATGCCGAGTTCGGAATGGGTATGCGCCTGGCGGCCGATCAGCAGGCACTCTACGCTGTGGAACTGGTCAAGGCTCTAAGCGCCGAGATCGGTGACGAACTGGTGCAGGCGATCATTAATGCCGACCAGACCACTGAGAAGGGCATCAAGGAACAGCGCGAGCGCATTGTTGAGCTCAAGGCGAAGATCAAGAATCTGAACTCATCGCAGGCAAAGGACCTCAAAGCCCTTGCTGACATGCTGGTGAAAAAGAGCATCTGGGTCTTCGGTGGCGACGGCTGGGCCTACGACATCGGCTACGGTGGACTCGACCACGTGCTTGCCTCCGGCAGGAACGTGAATATTCTGGTGCTCGATACCGAGGTTTACTCCAACACGGGCGGCCAGGCGTCGAAGTCCACGCCGAAGGGCGCTGTCGCGAAGTTTGCCGCAGGCGGCAAGCCGGGCAAGAAGAAAGACCTGGCAATGCTGGCGACCACATACGGCAACGTCTATGTGGCACGCATCGCGATGGGCTTCAGCGACATGCAGACCCTCAAGATTCTGCGTGAAGCGGAAGCCTACAACGGACCCAGCATCGTCATCGCTTATAGCCACTGCATCGCACACGGCTACGATCTGGTACACGGCCTCGATCAGCAGAAGGCTGCGGTCAACAGCGGTCACTGGCCCTTGTTCCACTACGATCCACAACTCGCAGATCAGGGCAAGAACCCGTTCGTGCTGGATTCGAAGGCGCCTTCGCTGCCACTCGAAAAGTACGTCTATAACGAAACTCGCTACTCCATGCTGAAGCATAGCGATCCGGAAACGGCGCTGCGATTGCTGAACGAAGCGCAGGCCGAAGTGCTTACCAACTGGAAGCTGTACGAAGCCAGGGCAGCACAGCCCTCACCACCCGCGGCTCCGAAAAGCGACGCTAAGGAACCTGTGAAGGAGACCCAAAATGCTTGATCTCTCCACGAAATATCTTGGATTGAAGTTAAAGAACCCGCTGGTGGCATCCTCCAGCCCGCTCTGCAAGGACATCGGCAATCTTCTGAGGCTGGAAGATGCCGGCGTCTCGGCGGTCGTGCTCCACTCGCTGTTCGAAGAGCAAATCAACCTGGAGAGCAATGAGCTGGATCGTTACCTCTCCTTCAACACCGACGCCTTCGCGGAATCGCTGTCGTACTTCCCCGACATGGGTGCGTATAACATCGGGCCGGAAGGCTACGTCGAGCATATCCGCAAGGCCAAGGAAGCGGTCGACATTCCGGTCATCGGCAGCTTGAACGGCGTCTCAACAGGCGGCTGGATCAAGTACGCGAAGATGATCGAGGATGCCGGAGCCGACGCTCTCGAACTCAACATCTACTATCTGCCGACCAGTTTCGAGCTCAACGGTCCTCAGGTCGAGAAGATTTACTGCGACCTGGTATCGCATGTGAAGGCCAGCATCAAGATCCCGGTTGCCGTCAAACTGGGACCGTACTTCAGTTCGCTGCCCAACATGGCACGCCAGCTGGATACCGCGGGCGCCGATGCGATGGTACTGTTCAACCGCTTCTATCAACCGGATTTCGATCTGGAGAGTCTGGAAGTGGTGCCGAATCTGGTGCTCAGCAACAGCCACGAGCTGCTGTTGAGACTGCACTGGACAGCTCTGCTGTTCGGGAACGTGAAGGCCGATCTGGCTATAACCGGCGGCGTACACACGGCCGAAGACGTCATCAAATCGATGATGGCCGGCGCCAAGGTGTCAATGATGACCTCCGCGCTGTCTGCGGCACGGCATTGATTACGCCGCGACGCTGCAGACGAACATGGTGGAATGGATGATGGACCACGAGTACGAGTCCATCCAGCAGATGCAGGGCAGCATGAGCTACCGTTCGGTTTCTGAGCCGGCCGCGTTTGAACGTGCCAACTACATGAAGGTTTTGAGCAGCTACGCACTGAAGAGCGCACACTAGTCTTCTGCGTAGAATTGTAAGGCCGCTTCCCTTCAGCGGGGAGGCGGCCTTTTTTTGTTCTATTTCAGTTCTTTCACGCGGATATTGCGGAAGCGAACCGCCGTGCCCTCACGCCAGGCCTTCAATCCGCCGTGGACCTGGACCGCGATGCGGCCCTTGTCACCCATGACACCCTCAAATTTCTTGTCGCTGGTGTAATGCGTGACGTGATTCCCGTTTACCCAGGTGTCGATCGTGGGAGGGTTGCCCTGAATGCGCGCGCGAATCGTGTTCCACTCGTTGAACTTCCAGATCTTCTTCGTCCACTGGCTGAGGTCGATCATGGGCTCGGCCTGTGGCTTTTCGAGCAGTCCCGCCTTGATGTCGGTCAGCTTCAACTTCTCCGGATCGGAATAAACGCCAGTCAGGTTGAAGCTGCGGCTGCCTTTGCCGTCCAGTCCTTCGCGATAAATCTCCCCGACATTGCCGTTCTCGTGGAAATCAATCATCACCTGATAGCACTTTCCGGTTTCCGTGCTGCGCAGGAAGAAACCGGAGTCATTGCCCCAATCGGGCTTGGTTTCGAAAATCGCCTCGAAGTCGCCGAATTCGCGATCGCTCAGCAGAATGCCTCCGTTGCCGGGCGGATCCTGTTTGCCTACGATGGCCCCGTTCTCCACAGTCCAGCTTCCGCCGGTGCCGTGGCCGATTTTTTCCAGGTTCTTGTGCCATCCGGTCAGGTCCTTGCCGTTGAACAACGGCTGAAAACCAGGCTCCAATTTGGCCCCGGATTGCGCTCCACTGATCGCCAGACCGAGTACGGAAATTCCAAGCAGGAAAGCGCCGGTTCGCAGTCCTTGCCAGTTCTTTATTACATTCATCGTGCGTGACTCCCTTGGAATTATATCCACACAGCGCATCACGACATCCTCAATTAATCCCATTTTTTTGGGCGTAGAACCGTTCTTAACCGTTCACGGCGACTCCCACACCGTAAAAACACTTTAATCAACCGCCATTTGGTGTCAAAATCTGGAACCACTGGAGATCGCCATGTTGCTCAATCGCAAACAAAACCTAGTCGCAGCAGTTTTGGCAGGAATGCTCGTGTTTTCAATGGTTACGTCGGCTCAATCCGACAACGCCTCCCTCTCAGGAGTCGCCAAAGATCCAAGCGGCGCGCTCGTACCCGGTGCCAAGATAGTCCTCACTGATGAGCGGACCAGCCTGGAAAGGCGAGCCACCACAAACGAATCCGGCTACTATATTTTCACGAACATTCCACCCGGATTCTATTCCATATCGGTCGAGGCTGCCGGATTCAAAACCACCCAGCAGACGCACAACAGGATAGCTCCGTCCATGGCAGCGAACATCGATCTCGCTCTCACGGTTGGCGCAATCGCTGAGACTGTTTCGGTAACCGCATCCGCTGGCTCCGTTTTGCCGGACTCGGGGACGATCGGGAGTGTGGTTGAGCGCGAGCAGATTGAGAACACACCCTTGAGTGGACGAAATGCACTTTATATGGCGCTCCTGGTACCAGGTGTCAGCGGCGATCCACTTAATACGTTGAACTTCAACACGGGTGGGGCAAGCGGAACCTCCATTAACGGAGCGACGCCGCGGCTTGCAGGCGTTGACTATGACGGCGCTAACGCGCTTCGCACCCGTAGCGGCGGCGCAACGGCGGGCGGGGTGGACGTGGATGCCGTTCAGGAAGTCCAGGTTCTGACCTCCTCCTATAGCGCCGAATACGGGCGCGCATCGGGCGGACTGATCCGGGTGGTGACCCGTGGTGGGGGCCGTGAATTCCACGGCAGCCTTTTCGAGAACGTTCAAAACACGGCATTTAACGCGAATGACTGGGGGCGTAACCGCAATTCCAACCCGACCATCAACAGCGTGCCCGCACCGCTCAAATTCAACCAGTTTGGCTACAACCTGAGCGGTCCGGTTTACATTCCACGGAAGTGGAACACCAATAAGAACCTGCTCTTCTTCTATTTCGGGCAGGAGTACGCGCGCTATCGAACGCCGGCGACCGCCTCAATGACGGTCCCGTCGGATGCGATGCGTCAAGGCGACTTTAGCCAGATTCTGGTTCCCAACAACCAATTTATTCGCGCTGGCCTTGCGATTAAAGACCCGCTGACAGGGGTTCCGTTCCCCGGAAATATCATTCCCAAAAACCAATTGAGTCCCAATGGCATTGCCCTACTGAATGCGCCTCCGAAGAATCAGGGAGATTTTCAGGCTGGATTCAACTGGACCGCCTTCGGGAGCAACGTTCAGAACCAAGTCAGAAACACGCTTGCGTTCGATCTCAATCCGAGCGAAAAACACCAGTTCCGGTTTCGCGGCCAGAGCACGCCGTATGATTCGTTCAACCCATTCGATGGAAGCTCAGACCGAACTCCGTCCTGGCGTCATTTCAAAGGCAATACCGGTTCGTTGAACTACGTCTGGACCGTGAATCCCAGCATGGTGAACGAACTGCTCGTGGCGGCATCGAGGGACGCGGTCGATATCGTTGTCGATTTTGCGGTGGCTGCGGATCGCACTTTGTACGGGATCAACTATCCCTACATCTTCCCTGGGACAAAAGTTTACGACAAGAAAATTCCCACCGTTACAATAGACCTGTTCACTACCCTGAACGGGAGCAAATACCCCTCCAGATCCGCTGGCCCGGTTTACCGGATATCTGACAACCTGACGAAAATCAAAGGGCACCACACGTTCAAATTCGGGTTCCTGTTCGAGCGATCTGGAGAGAACGACTACGATCAGACGAACTCCACTCCGGGCGCCAGCGCGAATCAGAACGGGACGTTTACCTTCACCCCGAGCCGCGGCGGCGCGCCCAGCACCGGTTTCGCGGCGGCCAACGCGGCGTTAGGGCTATTCGACACTTACGGCGAATACGGATCCAAAGCCTACACTCCTTATCGCAGTTCCATGTATGAGTGGTTTATGCAGGACGGATGGAAAGTGACCTCCAAGTTGCGATTGGAATTGGGTCTGCGCCATACCGTCACCCAGCCGTACAGCAGCCTCTGGGGCAACATCATTGCGTTTGATCCTGCCGTGTACGATCCATCAAAGCGCGTCGTGCAGGATCCCAAAACCGGCTATGTCTTGAGCGGGCAGGATTTTAACGGCATGGTGATCCCAGGCAACGGTTGGCCGGATGCGGCGAAAGGTCGCGTCGTCATCGCCGATTCGGGTCAGTACGATCACCTCTTCCGGGGTTATCCGAAAGGGTACGCGAACACGAATTCGAATTTCCAGCCTCGCGTCGGAATCGCTTACCGCATCGGCCAGGGACAAGTGATCCGGGCTGGCGGCGGTCGTTTCATCATGCGTCCGTATGTTAGCGACAGCATCTTCCTGGGAGGACAGGCTCCTTACCAACCGCTGGCGCAGGTGACCAACGGAAATGTGGATAACCCGGGCGGCAGCGGCGCGTCGCTTCGTTACCCCTACCAGGCGCTCACGGAGGACCGTCAGTACCATCCGACGGAGTCGTACAACTGGAATCTGACCTACGGGCGCCAGATGCCCTGGAAGACCACGCTGGAACTGAGCTATGTTGGCACACGCGGCCTTCATGTGCTCACGTACCGGAACATCAACCAGCTACCGATCGGGACCACCTACGCAAATCCGGGCGTCAACCCGAACTATCTGCGTCCTTACGGCGGATACTACTCGATTCTGCTGGAAGACCCCTCGGCGACTTCCAAGTACAACTCATTCCAGCTGAATTGGCAGCGCCGCTTCTCCAACGGCTTCAGCTGGGGCGTGGCCTACACACGGGCGGCAACGTACGACGGTGGTTCGTACCGCGGAACCAGCGATTTGCTCCCCAACGCTTACGATCGTGCTTCCGTTTGGGGCCGCTCCGATTTCAATACTCCGCACATCGCCGTGATTCGGTACATTTACGAAGTGCCGTTCCTGAAAGGGAACAAGTCCCTGCTTGGCAAACTGGCGGGCGGTTGGACCTTCGCCGGGGTGACCCAGTTCCAGTCCGGCAAGTCGGCCAGCGTCACGACGGGCGACGATTTTGCAGGAGTCGGGCCCGGGAGCGGAGTCCAGTATTGGGTGAATAACGGCGATCCGACACTTTCTCGCGGAGAGCAGGTGTTCTCGAATTCGAACGCCGACACGAACTACTGGTTCCGCATTACCAACCCCGACGGGACGCCGGCCTTTTCGGCCCCGAAGAATGGAACTTATGCAGAGAAGTACAACCGGGGGATCATTCGGCAGCCCGGATTCCAGAACTGGAACCTCGCGGGGTCGAAGACCTTTCGAATTACCGAGCGACACAAGGTACAGTTCCGCGGTGAGGGATTCAACTTCGTTAACCACCCGAACTGGGGTGGGGCGACTGTGAATCCACGGGCCACCAACTTCGGGCGAGTCCAGGGTAAGAGCAGCAACAGGACGCTGCAACTGAGCCTGCGGTACTCATTCTAGGGTGTGATTTTGGGCGCGGGGCAGCAACGCCAGTGATCGATGAGCGTTGCTGCGCACGCCCTCGTCAGGGTCCGCCATCATCTGTTCCAGCGTTGACTGAAACAACGCGTCTCCGGATTGGCCCATGACCCACGCCGCGGTCGCCCTGAAAAGCGGAGAGCGGTGGGTGGACATCTGTTCGAGTGGAGCGTGCGCCCCCTTCTCCCCGAGTCGCAGCAGCCCCAGCACTGCATTGCCCGCGACTCGATTATTGCTGTCGTGCGCGGCTTTCCAGAAGGCTCGCAACGCCAGCCCACGCTCGGCCTCCCACAGCGATTCCACGGCGTTGGCACGAACTCGCGGATCCGGATCCTCCATTGCCCAGGCGACCTGACGATTGCCCCTGCCCAGCATCAAAGCCACCTTCGAACGCACATGCGCATCGCTCTTTCTGAGCAATTGAATCAGCATCGGCAAGAGCCGATTCCCCAGACCCGCCGCATCGAAGACAGCGAGCGTTTTCTGAATCACTATGCCATCGTCATGGTGTTCGCCCTCGGCCAGCCATGCCAGCATGCGGCGGAGTACCTTAGCATCGATAAGCGGATCCAGTCGCATCGCCGCACGTAACAGAGCCGCGGCTTCCTGCACGGAACGGCGGTCGCGATCACAGATCGCCTCCAGTAACATGCCGCGCTCCACCAGCAGTTGTACTAATCGCTGTGAGCCGGACCCTTTGTGCAGGCCGGGCAGCAGCGCGAGTGCCGCCGTCGAGAAGCTATCACGATCCTCCGAAAGAAGCTCAAAAATATTCCTCCCGGCCCGCAGCGGGTCGTATTCAAACTCCGCCAGAAGGGTGTTCAACTCATGCATTCAAATTCGTATCGGCGAGCTCTCGACTTATGTGAGTGCAGGGCACGCTGCACTATATTGAAATGTAGGAGTTACATCCGTTGTCACCTGATCAGAAAACAGTCTGCGACATCATGGCCGCGGCGCAATTCGCCGCCGAGAGGCATTGTGGGCAGAGGCGTAAGGGTCCGGGCGACGAACCTTACATTAATCATTTGATTGAGGTCGCGCATGTGCTGTCCAGCCTGCTGCCGGATCTCGACGCCGAACTGGTGATGGCCGGACTGCTGCACGATACGGTAGAGGATGTCGGTGTCACGCCAGCAGAACTCCAAGAACATTTCGGTCCTGTTGTGACCGAACTCGTGCTTGAGGTCACCGACGACAAACATCTGGTCAAGGCCGACAGGAAGCGCTTGCAAGTCGAGAACGCTCCGAGGAAGTCTGCAAGGGCCCAGGCGCTAGGCGTGGCTGACAAAATCTGCAATCTGCGCAGTTGCTCTCCAGACCTCCGGCTGACTGGACGTACGATCGCAAGCGCGAGTACTTCGTTTGGGCCAAACAGGTCGTTGACGGCTATGGCACGCTAAACGGCAAATTGCGCGCGGAGTTTGAACGGGTTTATGCGCAGTTCAGCGATTTTGTAAAACCGTAAGAGCGGCCAATCTCTCCACCCGCTCCAGGGTGCTGTCGATATCCTTCTCTTCGGTCTGCGGATTGATGGTGCACATGCGCAGCAGGGTGTCTCCGCGCAGTGTAGTCAACGTGAGAAACGCATGGCCATCTTCCAGCAGCAGGTTAACAATGCGATGATGCTGTTCATTGTTAAGATCCGTGCGGCGGAAGGTGACAATGCCCATTTGTGCGGCTGTCGTCACCTCCCAGCCGGGCATCTCACGCAGTCGGCATTCCGCGTACTCGGCCAGTGCAAAGCCGCGCTCCACGGCAGCTTCAACTGCATCCAACCCGAAAACCTGAAAAGTCAGCCAGAGTTTGAGTGCACGAAACTCGCGAGTAAGCTGCACGCCGCGATCGCAGAAGTGGACTTCTTCCACTCCGCGGTGTACGTCGCGCAGATATTCGGGCATGATGCGGAAGGTTTCCTTCAGCAGTTCCCCGTTGCGTACAAAAACGCAACCGATCTCGAAGGGCTGGAACAGCCACTTATGCGGATCGAGCGAAATGGAGTCGGCCAGGTCGAGTCCGTGTAAGGCAGCTCGACCGCGCTCACAAATCGCCGAGGCTGCGCCGTAAGCCCCATCGATATGCAGCCAGAGGTTCTCTTCGCTGCAGATCTGTGCGATCTCCGGCAGCTGGTTGACTGCACCCGTACTCGTAGTTCCGGCGTTCGCCACCACACAGAAGGGAATCAGTCCGGCTGCGCGGTCAGCGTCAATCGCCGCGCGCAAGCCTGCGAGCGGAATGCGGAAATTCTCATCCGCGGCCAACCTGCGAATCTGGTGAGCCTGAAAGCCGATAACCTGTACGGCGCGATCAACCGACGAGTGCGTCTGATCAGAGAAATAGATGACCGCGCCTTGCATGTTATCGTGCAGCCGAGTATGGCGCGCCACGGTGAGTGCCGTCAGATTCGCCATGGAGCCGCCGCTCACAAACAGACCTTCAGAGCTGTCCGCAAGTCCGCAGAGTTCACGCAGCCATTCGAGCGTGACTAACTCCATCGCCGCAGCTGCCGCGCCACTCATCCACGTGCCGGAAAACACGTTGAAGCCGGACGCGAGCAAGTCAGCAATCGCGCCGACATAATTTCCCGTGCTGGGCACGAAAGCGAAAAAGCGAGGATGATTCACGTGCAGGCAGTTCGGGAACACATCGCGAATCAACCGCTGCAGCAATGCTTCCGGATCTGATCCCACACGCGGCGCGGGTTCCTGCAACAGGGCCATTAATGTTGGCCGATCTGCTTTTGACCCGACCGATTGATCACGCAGCGTGTCTAAGTGCTCGACCAGCAGATCGACCGCTTGATATCCGAGGCGTCGCATTTCTTCCCGCGACAGCTCGAGGCGCTCCGGCCTCATTTTTCAGCCGCCTCTTTCAAGGCGCGTTCCAACTCATCTTTTGTCATAGAGGTGCTGATGAATAATTCCTGTCGTGCGCCGGCGCTGAGCGCGATCGCCTTCCAGCCGTTCTGGACCGGGACGGTGATGTGCACCTTCACTTCACCCCTGGCGTCGCGCACCTTCCGAATCACACCCGGAATGATGGAGCGGATCTCTTCCGGATGTTCGGCCAGCAGACGCAGCAACAAATCGCGCACACCATCAATAATGCTGTGCTCAATTTTCAGCCGGTCTTTCGCCGTTCGCAGTCGCACGATTATAAGTGTGTCACAGGCTCGAGTGAGACGCGATGTTACAGCTCACTGCGGGACCTGCAATGCTATTTACAGTCATGAAGAATCTTATCGCACTTATATTTCTGTTCGCGTGGGTTGCGGAGGCCCAGCCAGCTTTTACCGGACTCGCCACGAATGCGAATGGTAGTAAGCTCTGGTTCTCCTCCCGACTTCGCCTGCGGGGGACGGACTCGTCCGCGCACGCCAAGATCTTCACATGGGACGCGTTGTCTGCTGCTACCGGCGACCCGACCTCGATCTCTGGATTCCGGCTCCTAGAAGAGCGGGAAGCCCGCTATCCCACCAATGTTCTGCAACACTGCTGTCCAAGACACGACGTTTGCGGTTGAACGGGTGCTGAGGACAAAGGGTTTGTAGGACAGCATTGATTGTTTTCCGGATGAGGTCTCCCATCTGAGCTATTCGGGCCTGTCCAAGTCACTGGAGCGCCAGAGTAAGTTGCTCCGGGGCGGGTACCAAGGGCGGCGTTTCCATTGGATCGTTCAGCCACTTGGTCAACTCGCGGTAGGTAAACAGGTTGAGCCGGAGCATACAAGCCAGGTTGGACAAAGACCAGTTGGCCTTGGAGAGGTGATGCAGCCATTTGAGCAACAGCAGTGCGATCAGGGCTGTCCAAATCTGGATACGCAGCGCGTTCTCGCTGGTGCCGACGAAGGATTTCACTGTCAGGTTTTGTTTCAGGGCCTTGAAGAACAATTCGATTTGGCAGCGCTCTTTGTAAATGGCGGCGATGGTGGTGGCAGCGAATGCCAGCAGATTGGTGAGCAATACGATTTCGCGCTCGTTTTCGGCGTCCCAGACCACCACGCGCCGCAGCAGGCAGGGGCAATCGGCCTGGGCTTTGATGCCGGTAAGCCGGATGATCTGATCGGCCAGAATGCCGCGGTTGGCGGGGAACTCGCAGTCTTTGTCGACCTCAAAGGCGGCGTTGTCCTTAAGGCGCGTGACGAAGTAGATCTCGGCCATAGTCCAGCGACCGAACAAGGCGTAGTCGTTGTAGCCGCGATCCATGGCCACGATGGAGCCGGGATTCAGAGCAAAGGAATCGGCCAGTTTGACGTCGCTCCGCTTGGCTTCGGTGAGCAGGACGTAGGCGGGCAGGTAATCGTCATGATCGAGCAACACGTGAGCCTTGACACCGCCCTTGGCGCGGCGGAACTTCGCCCAAGGAAACAGCGTGAGGCACAGCGAAATGGTGGTCGAATCCAGCGAGAGCAGTTTGTTCTTGAAGCGGAATTTGTGTTTGCGGCCGCCGAGCGCCTGCTGCTCGCGGAAGCGTGCCAGCGCGGTCCAGAACAGATCTTCGAACAGAGCGGCGGGACGGTGTTCGTTGGCATAGGAGAGCGTAGAACGGCGAGGCGCTTTGGCGATCCCGAGGTGGACCAGACGACCGAGACAGCAGCCCAGCCCGTTGCAGATCTCACGCAGCGAATCGGCGCGTCCAAGCTGGCAAAACAACATCGAGACGAACTGCGTCCAGCAGGTGAACCCCTTGGCGGCGTGCTCGGCGCCATGCTTCTTCACGAGCGCGGCAAACTCGGTCCGGGGGAAATGCTGGAGCAGTTGATTGAACAGGCTGGCTACTTGTACGATTGTCTTGCCCTCCTTGTGGGTGACGTGCGGCGAGAGTCCGGCCAAGGAACACTTCGCTCACGTTCAATTATAGGAGGGCTTTCTTTTTGCTAACTGGAAGTCAAAGCTGTTTTGGACAAGAGTGGTTCTGCAACCCTTTCTTCAATCGAACACTTTCCATGAACTCTTTAGCGCCAGCGTCTCGCGTGACGGCACAGTGGTCGCCCTTAACGCCACCGACGATTGCCTCGGCTTCCAGTTTTGCCTCTTCTCCCCGAATGAGCGCGCCACGATCCGGCAACCCGGTTCTGCGGAACGGACGGAACCAAGCAAGGCTACCTTGAGTCCGAACGGTCAATTCGTGCTTCTGCTCAGGGGTGGTCTGAGTCGCGACCCCAGGGTCCTCAACCTCGCGACTGG
>CAWCAT010000010.1:0-124179 GCA_963793625.1 Bryobacteraceae bacterium
GGCTCAATCGCTTCAGCAAGCGGAAGGGCGCTCGTCAGTTTTCGCTCCGACCAGGCACGGCGGAGTTCCTCTCGGCCAAACTCTCTCGGGTCGGCACCAAAGAGCTGTACTCCGAACATGGTAATAAGGAAGAGGTATTTTGCGAACGACATTCAGTTCTCCGGATCGTCTCGTTGTGTGCAGTGGAAGGAGGGAAGCATATCACATCAGATGGAGCCACTCATCCGCTCCGATTCCAGATGACGTGCGACTGGTCCACCGCGCTCGTCCGCGCGGAATCCTTGCAGCGACGTGATCCGACCGTTGTTCGTCCCCGCCGGTGAGTACCCTGGCAGTTCAGGCTCGAACGCGAGGAGATTCGATGTTCCAGAATCGAGTGCGGGCCCGCGTCAAAGGCCGGTCTTCAACTCTCGCGGCGGCGCGGCGAGAGTTTCAGCCACGAACGCAACCACGTCCTTCAGATCGAACGGCTTTGGAATGACTGTGCATCCGGTCACATAGGGACATTTCTCACAACCTGGATCAAATCCAGACAAGAGGACGACCCGGCTCCCTGGACAAAGCACAGCCATCCGGCGAGTCATTTCGTGGCCGTCGATTCCAGGCATCACGACATCTGACAGCACCAGGTCGAAGCATCCGGACGCGCCGCTCAGCGCGATCGCTTCTTCCGGGCCGGGTGCGGTCTGAACTTCATAGCCCGCGCTAGCGAGGGCTGCACGCAGCAGGTTTCGTATCCGCTCGTCATCGTCCACTACCAGGATTCTCGCCGCTGTGCGCTTGCCGAGCGCCTCACGTACTTTCGAGCCCAGACTTCCCGCTGTGAACGGCTTATCAATATACGCGACACCATTGGCAAGGACGCCGTTTTGCAGAACCACATGCTCGGTATAGCCGGACATAAAGACGGTTTTGATGGCCGGATAAAGCCGCTTCACCTTTTCCATCAGTTCGGGGCCGGAGAGTCCTGGCATCACCACATCCGTCAGCAACAGATCAATCGGTCCAGGCACCTGTTCGCAGATCGCCAGCGCCTCTTCAGCATCCGCAGCTTCGAGAACGGTGTATTTGTAGGACCGCAACACGGTGGCGGCCAGCCTTCTGACTTCCGGTTGGTCCTCAACAATCAG
Organism: Bryobacteraceae bacterium; assembly: GCA_963793625.1. Lineage (GTDB taxonomy): Bacteria > Acidobacteriota > Terriglobia > Bryobacterales > Bryobacteraceae. The sequence continues at coordinate 1,131 of CAWCAT010000010.1, forward strand.
GATTGTAGCCGAGCCTTCCAAACTCGACGCCATCTCCTTCACCGCTTCGACGTTTTCGATGGCTCCCACACGTGGCAGGTAGATCTTGAAAGTGGTGCCTTTCCCTGGCTCACTGTAAACCCATATCCAACCACCACTCTGCTTCACGATGCCGTACACTGTGGCCAAACCAAGTCCAGTACCCATCCCCCTCGGCTTGGTCGTGAAGAACGGTTCGAAGATCTTGCGCTTGACCTCCTCGGTCATGCCGATACCCGTGTCCGACACGGCGAGCATCACGTAGGACCCTGATTTCATATCGGGATGGCGCTCCTCATGCCGCTCGTCAAGATCGACGTTAAGCGTCTCCAGGAAGATCGAGCCACCGTGTGGCATTGCATCCCGTGCGTTGATAACCAGATTTATGATGACCTGCTGCATCTGCCCGGGGTCGGCCACCGTGGTCCCGAGCGTTGGGTCACACCTGATATTCAGTTGGACATCTTCTCTTACCAGACGCTGCAGCATTTTCTGCGCATCGGAAAGGACGCCGTTCAGATCGACCTGCTGTGCCTCAACCCGTTGTTTCCGACTGAATACCAGCAGCTGCCGAGTCAAAGTAGAGGCCGATTCTCCGGCTTTGCGAATTTCACCCATGGTTTCGCGAAGCGGATCTCCTTGCCTGAGTGCCTGCAATACCAAATCGCTGTACCCATTGATAACGGTAAGCAGGTTATTAAAATCGTGGGCGACGCCTCCTGCCAACCGCCCCAGACTCTCCAGTTTCTGGGCTTGTAGAAACTGCTCCTCAAGCTGCTTATAATCCGTAATGTCCTGGACCGTCCCAATCATTCGGACGAGCTTGCCAGTGTCATCGGCGATACAGTCAGCGTGCTCCCGGACGTAGCGCACCGTGCCATCCGGTCTGAGAATCCGATGCTCCACCTCGTAGGGCCGTCTGGTCGAGCGAACGTGCGCCATGGCCGCCTTGACCTTCTGGCGATCGTCCGGGACCACCGCGGCGAGAAAGGTCTCGCGACTGGGCTGGAACGTCTCCTTCTCCACACCGAAGATCCGATACACCTCGTCCGACCACACATATTCCTGAGCGGCAGCGTCCGGCGATACCACTTCCCAACTGCCGAGCCGAGCAATCGCCTGGGCTTGCAGAAGTCTCGCTTCGGTCCGGCGGAGCGCTTCCTGCGAGCGCAGACGTTCCGAGATGTCGCGGATGATACTCTGCCGGTACGCGCGCTCACCCACCTTGATGAGCCGGCTGCTCACTTCCACTGGGAAAACCGACCCGTCCGCGCGCCGATGCAGAGTCTCGAATACCACCCCTCCGGGAGTCCCGGCGGCGTTCCATTGCTCGTCGAATCCGGCCAAAGTCTTCGGATCGCGCAAATCGCACAAGTTTAACGCCAGCAGCTTGTCGCGAGCATAACCGTAACTCTCGACGGCGCGCTCATTGGCTTCCACAATACGGCCGCTTTCATCCACGAGAATGATGATGTCATTTGCATGGCGGTGCAAATACTCGTAGTGACTTGCCAATGCCCGCCGTTGCGTCTCTGCCTCATAGAGCTGCTGGTATTGCTGCGATTCGCGACGGCTCCACGCAAGGAGAATGCCGCAACCACTGAGAATAACAACGAGGACAGTGATGAGCGCGACAGATTGTATTGAACTCCGCAGTGTCGAAAGGGCTTCCGAGCGGTCTATCTTTGTCACCAGGAACCACGGCGAGTCTGGAATGCGGTGGACCGCCGCGAAGACCTCGACGCCCCTGTAATCCTTACCCTCAACCACGCCTTCCGTTCCCCTTACGGCTTGGGCGGCGGGCAAGTCAGCCCTGGCAAGAGGAATTCTGAGCTTGAGCGCCGTGTTCTTCCGGTGCCGAAGCTCATTCAGGAAGACCACATCATCCCCTTCTCGCCTCACGAGCAATGTTTCGCCGGATTGGCTCGCCGTGGGCCAGATTTGAAGGTGGGGGTACAAAAACCGAGTAGGGTCAACTTGAAACTCGATTGCTCCAACCGGCTTTGTTCCCCCATCGAATAAAGGGGCAAAGACTCCAAGGTGTATAGGCTCGCCGTCAACGGTGTGGAAGTCCTCGAATACCACTCTCCGCTGCTGAATGGCTTCGGCCGCAAATGACGAGGCATCGCGCGCGCGCGCAGGGGAGGCCGGACTTGATGACATCCGCAACCGCCCGAACGCATCAAAGAACCGCACAGCCAAGTAATCGTGCTGGGATCTCATTTGTTCGACCCAGCCCGGAATTTCGCCGTTAGCGGACGCGCTGGGATTTTCGAGAACACGCCGAATAAAGCGTCCAAGCTCTATGTTCGTTGACATTACCTTTGCATCGGAGATACGTTCCCGGCGCCAGGAGGCGAGCTCCGCCGACTTAAGGTCCGCAATCGTGATCAATGCGCGCCCCTGCTCTTTCCGAATCGACGCAAGCCGATCGCGATAGAAGTTAAGAATCAACAGAGCAGCCGCAATCGACCCGAAGGCGATCACGCTGATGAACAGGCGTTTGAGATGGCGAGTCGATTGACCGTTTACTACCACGGTGCCCCCCTGCGGCCAAACACAAGTGTACTGGATAATTAAACAACTAAAATGAAACAGGTGAAAGAACAGTTTTCATCGCCCGGAGGGGCAAGTGTCTCAGAGGTGGCGGAAGTATAGCCCGGAGTTTCGTCTACCGGCTCGTCTGTTCGAGGACTATAACCACGTTTCCTTTCTTGTGTCCTGCCTCCACATAGCGATGAGCTTCGGCGATCTCGTCCAGTGGATAGCGTCTATCTATCACCGTCCTCAGTTTTCCGGCCTCGATAAGCCCCTTGAGAAAAGACTGAGCCCCGCCCGCGCCGCTCGCCACTCCGCCAATGACTTTCGCGGCGCCCGTGATTGAAGCCCACATCCCTCGAATAATCCCTCCAAGAATCGACGACAGTCGTCCAGACCCCCCAACCTGAACGTAGAAACCACCTCGCTTGAGGGATTTCAGGCTGCGCGAGAAACCGCTCTTGCCGACCGTGTCGAAAACGATGTCATAGACCCGGCCGGCCCTCGAGAAATCCTCCCGGGTGTAGTCGACCACCTCGTCAGCGCCGAGAGATTTCACCATGTCCAGATTGGCGGTGCTGCACACCCCCGTAACATGCGCCCCGAAGTGCTTCGCCAACTGCACCGCGAAAATCCCGACACTCCCGGACGCTCCGTAGATGAGCACTTTCTGTCCAGCTTGGATCTTTGCTTTCCTCAGGAAATACAACGCTGACACCCCGCCGAACAAGACCGCCGCGGCTTCCTCAAACGTCATGTTGACCGGCTTTATCGCCAGCGTGGCATCCTCGGGCAGGCATACGTACTCGGCATGCGCGCCGAACTTGAACCCGGTCGATCCAAATACCTGGTCGCCCTCGCCGAACCGGGTCACGGCCTTGCCCACTGACTCGATTTTTCCGGCGAACTCAATCCCCAGTATGTGGATCTTCTTTGGCCCCCAAAGGCCGCTGATGAATCGTATGAAGAATGGATCGGCTTTTCTCATCCTCCAGTCCGCCGCGCAAACCGTCGTCGCATGTACGCGAACAAGGACTTCGTTGTCCTTGGGAGCCGGCTTTTCGACGTCCTTGATTTGGACAACGTCCGGAGGCCCGTATTTGTTATAAACGGCGGCTTTCATGTACGGATGGACCGTCTGGATGGAGGCGTCCGCGATTCTGTGTAAACGCCATCGCGGTATGATTTTGCGATTTGGGTTCGCGGTTGTTGAGCATCGCCCGCTTGAGCCCATCCCGCCGGAGCCGTCCGTCGCGATATTTATCCTCTCAGAACGGCGCGGAGGGCGCAAGAGCGCGCCCGTGCCGCCGGCCCCATTCCGGTCGGCCCGCGCGCGACCCGCGGCGGGTCTACGGCAGGTACTGGCTGACGAAGTCGAGGTAACCTTTGCGGCCGCCTTGACGGGACCAGCGTGGAATTGACTTCTGGATCTCGCGTAAACACTTGACCAGCTCAGAGACCGGCATCCCCGATTCGGGCATCGCCGTCTCGCTAGGGAACGAGGACCTGCCCAAGCGCCATTCGCACATCGCCTGCACAGACCGGAAGACCAACTCCGCGCGTTCGCCCAGTGTCATCGTCGGCGACGTGCGCTGCTCTTCCTCGGCGTGATAGTGGCGGACAAGGGCGTCGATCGCGTCCTTCACGTCGATGTCGAGCAAGGAAGGGTCGGCGCGATACACCTCAACGATGTCGAACTCGATGTTCTGGAGCACGTCAAGATTCTTCTCGCCGAACTTCTTCATCGCGCCTACTCCTCCCCGTCAGTGTAAGACTCCAGGATCGCCGCAATCTTCACGTAAATGCTCTCCCACTCCTTGTGCAGCCCGCGGTCCGTAGCGTGATTGGACTCCGACGCGACGTAACCCGCGAGATCGTCCAGGTCGCTCAGCGTGTAACGAACAACGGCCGGTTTTCCGGGCGGCGGGACGATTCGCAACTGGCGGGTATATTCTTCGGGAGCGAAGCTCTGCTTGAGGATGAGTTCCCGTTCCCGATCGGTGAGTTCGAGTGGCAGGGCCGTGCCGGGTGCGATTCGTTTCTTTGGCACTTCAGGCGTTGGCTCACCGCGCAGCGCCGCAAGCATGAACTTGGCCAGGTGATCGACTTGCGCGTCCGTACTCGCGGCCGGCGCGTCCGTACTCGCGGCCGGCGCGACTCCTTTCGAGGCCGCCCGCCGGTGGAACGTTCTCTTGAGCGACGCATTGATCCTATCGAGCGAAAAGGCCTCCGAGTCGAAGGGACCGCGCCAGGCCAGCATATTCTCGTGTTCGTCGTGCTCCGGGTCTGCCAGTGCATCGAGGTAGTCGGCATAACCGCCAGGGCCGCCCGCGTCCTCCGGCGGTCCGTTCCGCGCGCCGGCGATGCAGCGCGGATAGAAGGCATCTGGTTCCGGAAGCAGGATCGCCTCGAGCAGGATGTCATGCTGCCAATCGTCTCCGAAGTCGTAGGACGCCATCCCCACTTCGCGATGAGATTCCGCGTCACCTCGTCCATGATCACCTGCGACCACTTCGGCAGATAGAGCCGGGGCGCCTCCGCCATGCGCAGAAGCGTGTCCGCCAGCGGCATAGGGATGAGCACGCAAGCGTCGAGGACGACGCGGTAGTCCGCTCTCATTCGTCTTCGCCGCCTTCGGGTATGCCAGTGCGATCGTACAAGCCGGACTCAAAGGCTTCCTTCGCGATGCTGTCGAGCGCCGCTTTCCGCTCGGCGTCGCGGCGTTTCTGATAGGCGGCGAGGTCTTTAAGGTAGATGCGTCGATGGCTGCCGGCCTTGTGATATGGCAATTCGCCGGCCTCCAGCAACTTGATCAGATGAGGCCGGGAAACGCCGAGGAGGTCGGCAGCCCGCTGGGTCGTCAATTGCTGGTTCTCAGGAATCAGGACAATCGCCCGGCCCAACTGCATGTTACGCGCGATGTCTTTCAGCAACCGGAAAACGGCATTCGGCAGTTCCATCCGCTCCCCATCGGTCCCGACCAAAGCGGGCGAGCCGAGTTGGAGCATTCGATTCAGTTCTCGGATCTGAACTTCCTCCGACTCCGGCAGTGCGACAGGTTCGTGCGGCATAGTTGCTGGCCTCCTACACAACGATATCATTCAATCGCAATAAACGCAACATTATCGAATCAATCGTAGGAATCGGGACCTCCGCTCCAGCGCAGCCAGGAATCCACCATCTTGGCCGAGCAGTACCGCAGGCAGTGCCGTCTGGAAACTGCCCCTTCGGGTATGAGCGGACGGTCGTACGCTCTGGGTCGGCGGCTTCGTTCAAGGCACTGGTGGCGATCGGTAAGCCGTAAGCAGCACGTGGTGGTGGTACTTTGTTGTATAAGGGTTTTTTGGGAGAAGAAGATCTATGAATGCCAAGCTTTACCCCGCCTCTCTCCAGGTGAACGGGGGTCCGGTCTTCGAAGAAGGTGTCTGGTCAGGGTTCGTGGCGTTTGACAGTCCCGGCCTCACGCTGAGGCAACTGCAGGCGGTCGCCCAGTATTACTACGGCTTGGGATACGGTTTCTTTTGCCCAACCATGGTGACGGCCAGTCCGGAGGCGTACCAGACGAACCTCCCCGTGTTCCGCGAAGCACGCGAGTTTGCGTGGGGCCAGGGCATCCTGCCGCCTCATCTGGAAGGCCCGTTTCTGGCGCCTGAGTGCGTTGGGGCCCATAATCCGGAATTGCTTCGTGATCCAACCGTGGAGTTCTGCGCCAAACTCATGGATTGGTCGGGCGGCTTCATTGGATGGGTCACGATGGCCTCGGAGCGCTCGGGCGCCGACGAGGTGATCCGTTATTTGAGCGGCAACGGCGTGAGCGTCAGTTTGGGACACCAGAATCCGACGCTGGAGCACATTCTGGCCGCCATCGAAGCGGGCGCAACTGGCTTCACCCACGTGCTGAACGCGGCAACGCGGGACAAGATCGCTGTGAAAGATCTGCGCATGATCGCGCAGTTCACTGATCGCCGGACCTACTCCATGGTTATTCCCGACGGGATACATGTGCCGGATTACGCAGTCAAATTGATGGTCGACGGCAAGGGTCCCGACAAGGTCATTTTCGTCGCCGACGAAAGCCCGCTCATCGGCGCGCCGGTCCCCACCACCGCGTCCCTGTGGGGGCGCAGCTTTGAGATCCGGCGCGACGAATCGGGGCGCGTGCGGTCGTATGACCTCAGTGGTTCGTGCACGTCGCTGATCGAATGCATGAACAATGCCATCAACTGGGGCGTTTCACGGGAGATAGTAGAGCGCGCTGTAACGGCCAATGCAGCCGCGTTTTTAAAGCCGGCGCTTGACCGTTTCGGTATCAGCATGGAAGGAGCACCCGGGCACTGCGCTGGTTCGGTGTTCTGCGATGGCGCGTATGTACCTGGTAAGTAACTGAGAGGAAAGAGAATGGATTTGATAGTTCCGAAAGTGCAACCGGTTTTGGACCCGGATTTCCGGCCGGCGGCGCTCGCCTGGCGCGCCTTCGCGCGCCGAATTGAGGGTCGCTCCGAGCCGATCCGCATCGCCGTCGAACAGGGCGACGGTTCGACTTACGTCTTCAAACGCGCGATCTCACGCGACACCAGCAGCGCCGCAACGGCGGTGAATCTGCGATTCCTGGAGCGCGAGGTGAAATTCCTGCTCTGGGCGGTCGGTGGGTGCCGGCTGCATATTGAAGCTCCCGAGCTGCTTGTGGGAATGCTCCGTGACTACGTTTACCGCTATTCGCCGAACCGTTTGTTCGACATGGAGGTGATGGGAGACATCATTTACGGCAGCCCGTTCGAAATTCGTCACGCCTGCGGTAGTGCCTTTCCCGCGGAGTCGCATCAGACACTGTCGCTCGGGCGGAACAGTGGCGGTTGCCGCGTCGCGATTGATAAGGGCGCCTCGGATATCAAAGCGTATGCGGAGCAGGATGGTCAGAAAACGTTTGCCGCGGAGTTCAAGTGGGATCCTAAGCCGCAAAGCGATCCAGCCTACCACTACGAACACATCCGGCAGGCACTGCGCGCCGCGGCGGCGACGCTGCCGCGATTAGATGCGATAGGCGTGAGTTCGGCGGGGGTCTATGTGGCGAATGAGGCGCGCATCGCTTCGCTGTTCCGGGGCGTGCCGCGAAACCTCTTTCAAACTGAGATCGTGCCGATGTACCACCGCCTTAAGGTTGAATTCGGTGGCGTCCCGCTCGTGGTCGCCAACGACGGATCGGTTTCCGCATTGGCGGGCTCGATGTCGCTGAATCGCAACCGCGTGCTTGGCCTGGCATTCGGCAGCAGTCTGGCGGCGGGGTACGTGGATGCGGCCGGGAACCTCACAACCTGGCTGGATGAGCTGGCGTTCGTGCCGGTGGATATGAACCCGCTCGCTCCGGCGGACGAGTGGTCGAACGACCGCGGCTGCGGCGTGCAGTACCTCTCGCAGCAGGCAGTAAACCGTCTGCTCGGGCCCGCGCAGATTGAAGTGCCCCCGGAAATGGGTGTCCCGGAACGCCTCGAATTCGTGCAGGAACTCATGCGGCAGGGTGATCAGCGTGCTGTGAAGATCTACCAGACCATCGGCGCGTACTTCGGGTATGCACTCGCACATTACGCGAATTACTACGACATCGGCACCGTGCTGGTAATGGGCCGCGTAACCACCGGGGCTGGCGGTGAACTCATCTTGAAGGTGGCGAACGAAGTTCTGCAACGCGAGTTTCCGGACCTCACAATCGACGTGCGGCTTCCTGACGAAGCGAGCCGCCGGGTGGGCCAAGCCGCCGCAGCAGCGTCTCTACCACAGATTGGGGCGGCGTAACGTATCGTTCAGAAGTGGTGGGCCCGACAGAACTCGAGTCTGTGACCGGGTTCATACAGTTAGGCGATTCGCGAGCGCACTGCGATCGAACTCCAGGAGATAGACCGGCGAACGGAACATGACATCCGGGAAGGATCACCAGTCGCATCCGCACGCTGGGTGATCAGGAGAAGTCGGCCAGTTGGAGCAGTGGGCCCGTGCGCGTTCGCTGCCAGCTCGACTTGTCGAGCGCTCGCGAATCATATTGTTAGCTGGCCAAGGTAAGCAGGACGTCGAAATCGCGATAGAGCTTTCCATCTCACCAAACAAGGCAGGCCACTGGGGGAACCGCTTCCTGCATGCCTGTATTGAAGCGCTCAAGAAAGACGCGCCGCGCCCGGGACGCACGCCCCGAATCACGCCAGAATTGGTCATTTCTTCTGCGACGAGATCCTTACTGTTGTCGGTTTCCGCCGGGTAGCGGTACTGATGTCCAGTCCTACTGTGCCAAACATCGACACCGCGCGCTGCCCGGTCAACTGCAACAGCGAGTTGTACTCACGCGTTTCTGAAATATACGTGTACGGCCCGCCTCCGCCTTTCCAACGCATCGTCAGCATCTGACCCGCCGCGCCATAGGTCGCACTCGCCAGCGTTGTACCGTGGCTGCTCGCAATAGTTCGTCCTCGTCGCAAACTGCGTTGTGCGACCGACTAACCAGCGTAACCGCGACTCCAGCCTTTGCCTAACCGTTTATGAGAAGGTACAGAACGATGCCCCTTGAGATGCTTATGGACCAAATAGTCACCGAATCTGCCCGGGGCCCGTTCGTTCTCAGAAGGTCGGTATTTATCGAGACTAGACTTTTGGTGCATCGGCGGCGTTGACACGTACTCGTAACCTTTGCAGGAGTCTCCATTGGAGAAGGATTCTGGATCGACATTGAACGTAACACCATTACTTTCCCTGACTACTTGCACTAGTCCGAGTTGCCGCATCTGCTCCTGGTACCACACCCAGCGCTCTCTGCTTAATCCAATACGTCCGAGCTCAGTCTGATCATTCTGGTCGGAGAGCCAACTATTCTCATACCGAAGTCTGCCGATTTCGATAATTTGCAACCGTTCGTCGGCCTGCACGGTGGTCCGCAGAGCTTCGAATTGCGCTTCATACCGGTGAAACTTGTCTTCTAGTTTTGAGTCCGACGTGTGTCCTCGGTTGGCAGCACACGCTGTGATAAAAAAAAGAAGAATACAAAAACTCGCACGGCCCAACCACTTGTTCGAGACTTTCATTATAGAAATGACTCCGGAAGCACTTAACGATCCGTCAGTTGGGCTCGCGCGATCCCAGTCCCAACTGCTTTATGTCTCGCGGGCGGATGCGGATCCTGACTGACGAGTCACTCCTCGGCTGTAATCCGGCATCTACTCTTAATATTCGGAACTGGCTCTTTTGCATCCTGCCCTTTTTGCCGCCTCTATAGTCGAAGCCGCGTTTAATGTCCTCCGCATCGTTAAGCTGATCGCCATACGGGTACACTAGCCCCGGAAGCCCAATGCCACAGCTACCTCCGAATGCGCAGATAGCAATTTGTGCAATTCCAGCCGCGTTCTGCGTGAAATTGTAAGTAAAATCGAAAGACTGCAGCACCGCCCCAAAATTGAAGTTACCAAAGACTCTCGCGTCTTTCTTATCCTCGCGCTTCGCGTGGGATTTATAATCCCATTCCCCATCCGGTGAAAACTTAGCTGTGAAAAGCCCAACAGTGCTGGGAGCGCTGATGTTGGATCCTCCGGCGAGCATCGCGTTATAAAATCATGCGCTGTCTTTATGTCCTTCTGGATCTGAACGCTCGCATTTCCCTGGGGAAGTGTGGGCACGGGAGGGCAGGGCGGTTTAGCAGGCGCTTCTCCGCTGCCACCAGCGCCAGGCCCGACGCTACCGGGACCCAATGTGTGATAGCTCCGACTCGGAGTCTCTGGATAGGCTTCGTTGTACCCCACCAATATACTTGATAGAAATCCATCTGAAAGCCCGCCACCACCGCCTTCCCAAACGAGCCACATTAAATTCAACCCCTTGGGGTCATTAGCATTCATTGGGTCATTCTGAGTATACCCATAGTAGTTCCAGCTTTGCGGGTTTTTAGGGTCTCCCGGCTGGCTCGGATCCGGCGTAACAAACCGCCCAAACCCACTAGCAAAATACCGCTGGTCCGCATAATCCAGATTCGTCTTCTGATCCCTTAAATACGTCCCGAACTTCTCCTTATCCGAGGCCGTAACCACCTGCTCCTCGCCATACGGGAAGTAATTCAACTGCTCGCCCCAGTAGCCGTTGCTGTTCATGCGCCGCCGCACGCTGCCCAGCCGGTCGGTCACCACCGAGCCGCCGTCGGTCATAATCAGGCGCCCGGCAAAGTACACGTTGCCGTTGCCCGTCCGCTGCCCGAGCACGTTGTAGTAAGTGAACTTATCCACCCCGTTCACGTCAGTCTGCCACACCCGCTTGTTACTCGGATCGTACCCGTAAAACGCCGGACCCTGCGAACTATGGTTCGAGTAACTCAACCGGTTGTAGCCGTCGTAATCCAGGTTCAGCAGCGGCATCGCCGTCACATTGCCGTTCGAGTCGTGGCTCCAGCCCACCGAGTTCACGCGATTCGAGCCATCGTAGCTCAACTGCACCTGCGGCGCCGTGCCCTTGGTCACGGTCTGCGTCGTGCGGTTGCCGAATCCATCGTACCCGAAGCTCAGGCCCCACTGCGGACCCGTCGTTGTGGCCGCAATCAAGCGGTTCAGCTCGTCATACTGATACGAAACTTCCTCGCCCGACACGTTTTCCTTCTGCGACGTAATCCGCCCGTTGTTCGTCCCCGCCGGGTAGCGGTACTCGACGTCCAAACCCACGATGTTAAACATCCCCACCGCGCGCTGCCGGGTCAACTGCAGCAGCGAATTGTACTCGCGCGTCTCAGAAACGCCCTTCCACGACATCGTCAGCATCTGGCCCGCTGCGCCATACGTCGCGCTCGCCGTCACCGTCCCGTCGCCTTCCTTCATCTCACTCAGCCGGCCCATCGTGTCGTACACATACGTCCGGCCTTCACCCGCCGCCACGCGGCCTTCGTTGTCATAGGAGAAAAACGAAGGCTCGTTCTCGCCGGCAACGGTCTGCAAAGCCCAACCCTCGCCTGAATCGCGCCAAACCTGCAGCTTCTTTTTCGTCCGCAGGCCCGCCGGCGTATAACTGTGGGTCTGCACAAAAGCCCCGCCATTCGCGCAGCCCCCGTAGCCCCACTCCTCCTTCACCAGCCGCCCAACCACGTTTTCACTGAACGCGTCGCCGCTATCGTACGTGAAAGTTTGCGAGTCGCAATTATTCAGCGTCTGGCCGTTATAGCGGTTGATCGACGTCACCCGCTGCTTGTCATCATAGCCGTACTGAATGCGCTGGCCCTTCGCATCCGTTTTACTCAGCAGCGTGCCATCCGCGTTATAGGCGTAAGTCACCGTGCCCGTCTCAGGGTTGGTCGCGCTCATCAACCGCTGCGTCGTCGGGTCATAAACAAACGTGCGCAGCTGCGTCGTCCCGCCGCGAACCATCGAAACCTGAGTCAGATGATTAAGCGCATCATAGGTGTAGTTCGTGTCGCCCACCAGGGGCTCAGTCACCTTCACCAGATTCCCCAGCGCGTCCATCGTGTGCGTCTTCCACTTACCCGCCGCGTCCGTCACCCGGACCGTCCGGTGTCATTCGGATCGCGCGGTTGCGCCGTCCGATACAGCTTGCCCATTGGCGAACACGCGCAAGGCGCATACTCCGTTTCGGCTTTCGACTTCGTTCCTGCCGCGTCGCCCTGCGGCGTCACCGTGCCCTCCCAAATTTAGAACCAAAATTTCAGCTAATATTGCCCTAATATCTCTAAACTTGACAATAGAACCTTCCGGAAATTAGTGAGAATGAATCACCTAATGTAATCTTGTTAACGCCTAATTTAAGATTTTATTCGTATTTGTTTCCAGAACTTACGCCGGAGCTTTCTTCCAGCGCCTCATCCGGATGCTACACTTTCCATCGGATATAGGCCCCAGATAACATGGCACTTACTAATACTCGATCAACACGGAAAAATGTCGGAACAAACCCAACATGCACCCTTTTTGTCTGGAGGTTTTCAAAGATCACAACGAGGAAATGGGCGCACAGCAAAAAAAAATCAGCGAAACGAACTCGGATCTGTCTTTGCTTGCAACAAACCCTCTCACGAAGAACACACGGACAAGCAATCCATTTCGCCGAAACAAGACCCGACTCGACGGCTTCGAGGCCAAAAAATGACGAAACGGACCCAACGCCCCCTTGGTTTGCTTTCGTATGCCATCCAAAGGCGCAGAATTTTGTCGGGAACTTACCAACGAATTTCCTCGTCTGTACGTCTGGAATACAAGGAAACAGAATCCATGTTCCGGACTGCAATCGCGCTTTGCATTTGCTTTGCGTTCGCCGGCTGTAGTTCCAGGCCGGCCGTTGAAGCTGCCTCCACCGACCCCGTTCCCACCAAATCACCCATACTTATCAGTAAGTTGCAGCGACAGGTACGTGCCACCGGAACCGTCAAAGCAGTCCGCGAGTTCACAGTCCTGGTTCCGCAGATCAGCGGACAGGCTGGCGGACAGGGCGGAGGCGGGGGCTTCGGCGGTGGCGGCTCCGGGCGCCTGACCATCACGAAACTGGTCGCGAGCGGTACAAAAGTTCAGGCTGGCGACATTCTTGCCGAGTTCGACCGCACGCAGCAACTCGACAATGCGCGTGACTCAGCGGCCAAATTTGACGACCTGATGCATCAGATCGACCAGCGCAAGGCCGAGAATCGCAGCAACGATGAAACACGCTCGTCGGAATTGCAGCAGGCCGAATCCGAACTGGCGAAGGCGCGCCTGCAACTGCGCCGTGCCGAAACACTTAGCGAAATCGATCGCCTGAAAAATGAATCACGCGTCCAGGTGGCCATTGCACGACTGGATAGCTTGACGAAATCGCACAAATTGCGCCAGCAGGCGGATGCGTCAGCTTTGCGGATTTTGGAACTGAAGCGCGATCGTCAGGGCGTAGCGTTGAAGCGCTCGGAAACCAACGTCGACGCGCTTGTCGATTACCGCGCCGCATGCCGGTATGGTGGCGCTGGAAAGCATCTGGCGTGGTGACTCGCGCGGGCCGGCCCAGGAGGGCGATCAGGTCAACCCGGGGCAGCCCCTGGTGCGGGTTTTCGACCCCAATGAAATGGAAGTACACACCTCCGTAGGAGAGCCCGATGGTGCCGTACTCGTACCCGGCGCGCGCGCATTGGTCCGCCTGGACGCGTACCCGGACCAGATTTTCCAAGCCCGTTTTCTGACCGCCAGTCCCGTTGCAGCATCTGATCTGGGCAGCCCGATCAAACGCTTTGCAGCGCGCTTCCTGCTTGAAAAGAGCGATCCGCACCTGCTGCCGGATCTTTCGGCGGCCGTAATGATCCAGCCGGAGGAGAAGAAGTGAGCGCCCCATCACGCGTGCGCACAATTCGCTGGAAGCGCTGGCTGAAACTGCTGGTGACGCTGCTGATACTGGGCGTTGGCGGTTTCAGCACGTATCATTTCCGCAAAGCGCAGGCGGCCGCGGAATTGCCCACCGCTCCTGCACGCAAGGGCGAGTTCCTCGTGATTTCCCGATGCCGCGGACGAACTCCGCGCGCTGCGTTCCGCACAGGTTACCGCGCCCGTGAACGTACCTGATCTCCGGATCGTCTGGCAGGCGCTGCCCAGTTCGCAAGTAAAAGCCGGCGAACCCGTCGTGCGCTTCGATCAAAGCAGCGCCAAGCAGCAATTGCAGGAGCGGGAAGCGGCGCTAAAGCAGGCCCAGGCAACACTCGAACAGGCCGTTGCCGAATCGCGGATTACGGCGGAACAGGACAAACGCGATCTTTCTGCGGCACGCTATGCGGTGGAACGCGCCAAGCTCGAAGTTTCCAAACAGGAAATCGTGAGTGCGCTGCAAGGCGAGGAAAGCAAAATCGATCTCGGCTTGGCTGAGAAGAAGTTGCGTGTACAGGAGGCCAACGTCGCGCTTCACGAGGCCTCCGCGAAATCGAAAATCGCTTCGCTGACACGCGTACAGGAACAGGCGCAGTACGAAGTCGATCTCACAAAGAAGCGTCTGGCGCAGATGGAGCTGCTGGCCCCGATTTCCGGGCTGATCGTCTTCCTGCCTAATTACTCGCAAGGCTGGATGAATGCGAAGCCGTTCAAGGTTGGCGATCAGGTCTGGCCCGGGGCTTCCATCGCAGAGGTTCCGGATCTGGATACCCTGGAGATGGAAGGCAAAATCGAAGAGATCGAGCGCGGACGCGTCAACCCGGACAGCGATGTTCGGGTGCGCATCGACTCCCTGCCTGAGCTGGCCCTAACCGCCAAGCTCTACCAGATTTCTGCGATGACGCAGATTTCGTTCGAGTGGCCGCCCACCTTCAGTTTTCGCGGCTACGCGAAAATCGACAAGCCTGACAAGCGGCTTCGCCCGGACATGAACGGCAACATGGACGTGATTGTTCGCCGCATCCCGGACGCCATCAGCGTTCCGGCCAAGGCGCTTTTCACACGTGGAGGAAGGCCCGTGGTTTACGTGTCTAACGGTAAGCTCTATGAGCCCATCCAGGTGGAAGTGTTGGCTCGCAACCCGGACGAAGTTGCCATCAAAGGTCTCGCAGAAGGTACGCCGGTTGCGCTGGTGGAAGTGGAAGCAAAGGATCGCAAGAAATGAGCCGAAAACGATTCTTCCTGTTAATTGCCCTATTGCTTTCGGTCTGCCTGGCCGGATGGGCCGGCTTGCAATGGTACAAGCTTACGCCGGCAACAGTGGCGGCGTCCTCGCTGCCGACAACTCGCGTGCAGCGTGGTGACGTGGTGGTGACCGTGGCGGCGCGCGGCGAACTCCAGGGCGGCAATTCGGAGATGCTGAATGCTCCCATGACCGGTGCGCGTGAACTCATCATCACCTTTCTGCGCCAGCCCGGCGAACTCGTGAATCCGGGCGATGTGGTCGTCGAATTCGATACTACCGATCAGGACTTCGCATTGCAGGAAGCCGAGGCGGATCTCGCGGAAGCGGAGCAGCAGGTAAAGCAGGCGCAAGCCGAAACGCTGGCCAAGGAAGAAGAGACGCGCGCTGCGCTGATAGTGGCGAAAGGTGAGCTGAAACTCGCGGAACTCGAAGTTCGCAAGAATCCGCTGGTGGCGTCGATTGTAGCGCGCCAGAATACACTCGCGGTCGATGCTGCCAAGGACCGTCTGCGCCAACTGGAGCAGGACCTGGCCAACCGTAAGGCAACCACACAAGCCGCCGTGATGATTCAGGAAGCCGCACGCAACAAGGCGCAGGTTCGTGCGCAAACAGCGCGCCGCAACATAGATTCGATGAAGCT
Source organism: Bryobacteraceae bacterium (assembly GCA_963793625.1). Classification (GTDB taxonomy): domain Bacteria; phylum Acidobacteriota; class Terriglobia; order Bryobacterales; family Bryobacteraceae. The sequence goes on from CAWCAT010000010.1 coordinate 16,918, forward strand.
GAAAGCGAAGTCGGCGGGCTATGTGAATATCCAGCAGAACACTGGCGGAAATTTTTCGTTCTGGGGAATGCAGTTGCCTGTCTTCAAGCTCGGCGACGCGGCTCGCGCGGGTATGGCCGTCGCGCAGATTCCAGACCTGCACAACTGGGAGATCCGAGCGAAAATCGGCGAACTGGATCGCGGTCATCTGGCGGTTGGACAAGAAACCAAAATCCGGATCATGGCGCTGCCCGGAAAGGACTACGTAGGGAAGGTGAAGAACATCGGCGGCACCTCCGGTCCACCCTGGGACCGCAGTTTTGAATGTAAGCTTTCCCTCTTAAATCCATCACCCGAACTGCGTCCCGGCATGAGTGCGCGCATGGTCGTCACGACACAGGTGCTGCCGAACTCACTGTGGGTGCCCTCGCAGGCGCTCTTCGAAAACGATGGACGCGCGTTTGTATATGTGCAAAACGGAGCATCGTTCACGCCGAAAGATGTGAAGCTCGTGCGCCGCAGTGAAACGCAGGTTGTGATCACAGGACTCGCCGAAGGGCAGCTTGTGGCTATGGCAAGTCCGGACCAATCGTCGAAGAAGAAGAACAGTCCGGCGGATGCCATGAAAGCGATGCCGAAATCATGAAGACCTCCTGGACGACGATTTTGCGGCGCTATGGTGCGGACGTGGTCGGTTCGATGGCGAATCTGCGCGCGCAGAAGACACGTACGTTCCTCACTGCGCTGGGCATCGTGTTCGGCGTCGGCTCCGTCATCGGAATGCTCGCGATTGGCGAAGGCGCAAAGGAAGAATCACTGCGATTTATCGAGCAGTTGGGCGTGCGCAACATCCTGATCGACTCGCGCCCGGTGACCAGTTTCGAAGAGCTTCAGCAGCGCCGGCGCAATTCGCCAGGACTCACCGAACGCGATGTGCGCATCATCGAAGCGAATGTGGATGCGCTCGAAACGCTTTCGCCGCGGCTCAGCCTGCATCCGCAGACGGTGGTACCGAAGTCTGCGCGCGAGGTCCCGGAATTATACGGAGTTCGTCCGTCGTTCGCCGTGATTCATAACGTGCGCATGGCTGAGGGCAAATTCTTCGACAGTACGCACAACGATTCCAGCACAGCCGTGTGTGTGCTGGGCGAGAAGGCCAAGGTGAGTCTGCTCGGTTACGGCAAGGCCGTGGGGCAGTTCGTTAAGGTAAATGACACATGGCTCGAAGTGGTCGGCGTGCTTGGCGAGCGCATCGGCACAACGCAGGGTTCGGGCGCGAATTCGCGCGACATCAACAACGCGGTTTATATTCCGCTCAACACATTTCAGTACCGCTATTGGGATCGCAGCAGTTTCATGCGAGATGAATTGGACGGCGTCGATATTCGCCTCAAGCCCGGTGCCGATAGCGTCGAGGTCTCGAAAGTGGTGCAGGCGATCCTGAATTCCACGCACCATAACACGCAGGATTTCAGCGTCACGATTCCAGCCGCGCTACTCGCACAGCAGCAGCAAACGCAAAAGATTTTTACCTACGTGATGGTCGCCATCGCCGCGATTTCATTGCTCGTGGGCGGTATTGGAATCATGAACATCGTGCTCGCGACGGTGATGGAGCGCACGCGCGAGATCGGAATTCAGACGTGCGACCGGCGCGCGCCGCAGCGACATCATCCGTCAGTTCCTGATGGAATCGGTGCTGATTTCCGTGGGCGGAGGACTGCTCGGAATCGGCTTCGGCTTCGGTCTGTCCTGGCTGATTGCGAACGCCGCCGAGTGGAAGACAATCGTCTCTACCGCTTCGGTTATCATCGCGTTCGGTGTGTCCGTCGCGGTCGGCGTGATCTTCGGAATCTATCCCGCGATGAAGGCTTCGAAGATCAATCCGATCGACGCGCTGCGCTACGAATAGTTCCGCTCAGATCGGAACGCCGACGGACCAAAGCGCGTAACCGACCGCCTGTCGAAAGGATGCCAGCCACTCGCGTAATTGACTGCGTGTCTGCGCAGGACGCGGCGAGCCGTAGACCGCCAAGCCGCGCGCTTCCAGCATTTTCTTGACACGGAAAATATGGTACCCGTCGCTCACGACAATGCAGGATTTTATGTCCATCCGATGCATGATTTCAGCCGCGGCCGCGGTGGAATGTACGGTTGATTCGCCTTCGGGCTCCACCATGATCGATTCCGAGGGAACCCCGTTTTGAATCAGATAATCCCTGCCAACCGTGCCTTCGGTGAATACCGGATCGCCTCCTGCGCCTCCGGTCGTCAGGATTGCGGGAGCTAGCTTGCGACGGTAGAGATCGAGCGCATGATCCAGACGAGCCTTCAATACAGGCGAAGGTTTACCGCGATATTCAGCTGCGCCGAGCACGATGATAACATCGGCCTTGCGCGTCTCATCGACATTCGCCTGGGCATGAATCAGGTTCGTAAGATGAAACAGGTAGCCTAAGGTGACACCTCCGGCGGCTACCAGTATCATCGAAAGCAATCTCTTCATCTGCGGTAAATTATAGTGTGTCACACGGAGAGCCATGCAAACGGCGTTGACGAGCGCAAAAAATCCACTGCTGAAGGATGTCCGCCGGGCGGTCGCGCGCGGTGCCCTTACTGAAGACGGCTGCTGCGTCGCCGAAACTTTCCACTTACTCGAAGAGGCGCTGCGTAGTGACTGCGAAGTTAGAGCAGTCCTTGTGGCGGAATCGGTTCAATCGGCAGTCGATAACCACGTCCGCGGATTGAAGCAGGTCCGCGTAATCGTGGTAGCTGACGCGCTGTTTAATACGATCTCAGCCACGGAATCAAGCCAGGGAGTGATCGCGCTGGTGCGCCCGCCCGTCTGGACGCTGGATCAACTATTTCGCGGGCAGGCGCTGGTAGTTGTGCTGGATGGCATTCAGGATCCGGGCAATGCCGGAACCATCGTTCGATCCGCGGAAGCGTTTGGCGCGACAGGAGTCATCTTCGTAAAAGGCACAGTGAGTCCATACAATCCGAAGTCTCTGCGGGCTTCAGCCGGATCGCTCTTCCGCGTGCCTTATGTTTATGGATTGGATGAGGAGCTTACGCGAGTGACTTTGGAGCAGCGCCGGATCGAAGCGTACGCAGCTGCGCCGCGAGGCAATAAGAGCCTGCAGGAGATCGATCTGACGCGCCGTTGCGCGCTCGTGATTGGCAGCGAAGGCCGTGGTGTGAGCGAGAAGCTGCGTGCCGCCTGCTTAGATTTGCGGATTCCTACCTTGGGTGTGGAATCTCTGAACGCCTCGGCTGCGGCAAGCATCCTCTTGTATGAAGCGCGCCGCCAGCGTGCGGCAGTAGCAGTATGAGCCTTTTCGATTCGGCTCCGCTCAAACCCGCCGATGACAAGACCAGACCGCTCGCGGAGCGCATGCGGCCGGACACTCTGGAAAGCTATGTCGGGCAGGAGCACATCCTCGGTCCGGGCAAGCCGTTGCGTGTGCAGATTGAGCGCGATCAACTCCCCTCACTGATTTTGTGGGGTCCGCCGGGTGTTGGAAAAACAACGCTTGCCAGCCTCATCGCGCGCGTCACCAAGTGCGATTTCATCCCGTTCAGCGCCGTGCTCAGCGGCATCAAGGAAATCAAGACGGTGATGACCGAAGCGGAGCGCACGCGCCGCCTGGGCCGCCGGACTGTGGTCTTCATCGACGAGATTCACCGCTTCAACAAGGCGCAGCAGGATGCGTTTCTGCCGTACGTCGAGCGTGGCGACATTGTTCTGATCGGGGCCACAACGGAGAATCCTTCTTTCGAGGTGATTTCGGCTCTACTCTCGCGCACTAAGGTGTATGCGTTACGCTCGCTTACCGTGCAGGAAATCATCCTGCTGCTCAAGCGGGCTCTTACCGATCGCGAGCGCGGCTTGGGCGATCGCGAGCTGAATGTATCCGATGACCTGCTGGAACAGATCGCAATTTACGCGAATGGCGACGCACGCTCCGCCTACAATCTACTGGAATTGGCGACGGCCAGTACGGATAAGGGCGGGGAAGTGCATCAGCAGGCAGTCGAGGACGCGTTGCAGCGCAAGATGCTGCTCTACGACAAATCCGGCGAAGAGCACTACAATCTGGTTTCGGCGCTGCACAAATCCGTTCGTTCCTCTGATCCCGACGCCGCGCTCTATTGGCTGGGGCGCATGCTCGAAGCCGGTGAGGACCGTATGTACCTGGCCCGGCGCCTCGTGCGAATGGCGGTCGAAGATATCGGAATGGCGGATCCGCGTGCCATGGAGCAGGCCATCGCGGCGATGCGCACCATGCACTTTCTGGGCACCCCGGAAGGCGATCAGGCGCTCGCTCAAGCTGCTATTTATCTCTCGATTGCCCCGAAATCCGATGCCGCGTATCAAGCGCTGAACAATGTCCGCGCGGATATCCAGAGTTCTACGGCCGAACCAGTCCCGCTGCATCTGCGCAACGCTCCGACGCGGGCGATGAAGGAATGGGGCTACGGCTCCGGATACAAGCACGCCCATCAATTCGCGGAAGCAGTGCCTGATATGGAGTGCCTTCCGCCCGGCATGGCGGGCAAACGCTGGTACTATCCTACCGACCGGGGCGTTGAAAAACGCGTACAGGATCGTTTGGAAGAGCTCCGCCGTCTGAAGTCCCAGTCGGGCACTAGTACTACGAATGAACCTTAGGGCTACTTTGCAGGTACAGCAGTACCTCCGCAAAATCCACCCAGGGTCCTATTGTGGGCGCAGACTCAAACTGGCATCTTGGTACAGCGATGAACATGAGCTTGAACAACGAACCCCGCAACGGCAAGACGAGCCCTGACCGCAGAACGTCGGATCGCTTTCCGATCGAGCGCGAGCTGCGTTACCGCGTTCTGAATAAACGCGGTGCGGAAGAAGCTGGATCCGGCACAACCGTCAACATGAGCAGCTCCGGCGTCCTATTCACGACCGAAGCGTTACTGTTGCCTGGCAAGAAGCTCGAAATGTCGATCAGCTGGCCGGCTCAGCTCGATAATAAGTGCGCATTAAAGTTCGTTGCCCGGGGTCGTGTGGTCCGCAGTGAAGCGGGCATGGCTGCCATTGAGATTCAGCAGTATGAGTTTCGCACGCAGGGCTCTAAAGGCCTGGCCGCGCGCCAAACTCCTGTGAGTTAGCTTTCTTCTCCTATCCCTGTATTACCCTAACCTGGTGCGCTCGGCGATCAGGAACGAGGAGGCCTTGTGCCTCCTCGTTTTTTCGTTATCAGAACATCAGATTTACGCCAATCCTCACGTCTCGCGGGGCCTGATACCCGATCGGTCTGCCCCAGTACGGGTTGTGGGTGGGTGACGCGCTGCCCGGGTAAACGAAGTCGCTGACTTTGTAGCCCGAGAAGAACTTGCTCAGCGGCAACTGGGCGGCACTGATCGCCGACGAGCGGCTCATCTGAGTTTGCCGCGTAATGGGGGCGGCCTGATTCAGCAAATTGATAAACTGCCCCTCTATCCGCAACGTAGTCCGTTCGCTCACTCTAAACTGATGTGCGAGCGAGGCATCCGTCTGAATATACATCGGGGTCCGGCCCAGGTCGCCGCGCCCGTTCGGAAACGTTGGAGCGGAGAGGTAAAGGACCGAAGTCGAATCCAGCGTGCCGCTGTAGGCCAATTGTGTCACGCCAAGAAAAGTACTTCCGGCCTTGGATTTCAGCTCATAGCTGCCGGAGAGCTTGAACGTGTGCGGCCGGTCCGTGGCCAGGCGGCCAAACTTGTTCTTCTGGTCCCCACTCGAATCGAAATAGTAGTACGGGAGATCGAACGCGCGCGAGACGCCAGGAGCGGAGCGGCCGAATTCATCAGAATTGGCCAGGCCCGAGTAGTTGCCCCACAACCGGCTCCAGGTATATGACCCAACCAGATTGAGCCTGTTACTGACGCGTCCCTGCATACGAAACTCCAAGCCGTCGTACTGGCGAGTCGCTTTGGGCACCAGCCACTCCTGGCCGTTCGGCGTTTTCTGACCATAGACCGACTTCGGATCCCTGGTCTGGCCGAAACCAGGCGTGCCGATCATATACGATTCGTTGTCGTTGGCATCCAGCACACCGATATCCTCCAGAGCAAAGAGGAGGTCATTTCGCGTGTAGCGGGTCCCGATCACGATGCGCCCGGTGAGTTGGTGGTCGAGCGAAGCGACGAAGCGCCGCGTCTTATACGGCTTGATATCAGGATCGATCCCGGCGAGTTCACCTTTCTCGTTGATGGGAACCATGCGGTTGTCATAACTGACAATTTTGGCACCCGCGGCTTCTGGAGTCTTGCTGCTCAGTGCGAAAACGTTCGGGTTATCCAGCTTGTAAATGTTGCTGATCCAGGTTTCGCCACCAAACACGCTGCGAGCCAGTTCGTACTTCATAACGTCGTAGAAATAACCGAAACTGCCAGCCAGTTTCCACCTGCCATCACCATAGATATCCCATGCTGCGCCCAGGCGTGGAGCGATCTTACGGCTCCAGTCGAACGCAATTGGATTCGCAATCTTCAGTCCTCCCTGCTCCTTGCGGTACGGCGGAATGAATTCGTTCTCCAGCCGGACTCCGGCGCTGATCGTAATGTTCCGCGGGAGCTTCCATGTGTCCTGGAAATAAACTCCCTGATTGTGACCAGTGACCTGCGAATCGTGCTTGATTCCATCCTCCCAGATGTAATAACCGTAAGTTCCGCGCACGTTGCTGTAACTGCCTCGGCTAAATGCGTCGCCCCAGAAGATATTGAATTTCCCGTTTGGATAGCCGTCCATCTGATCGTGCGCCATGCGGTTCAGCGCGTAACCCACCTTAAACGTATGTTGCCCGAGGAGATCGACTAGATAGCTGCCATCCAGGTACACGTTATGACGGGTCTGAATATTCTTTTCGATTTTGAAAGGATCGGAAATATTGCTGAAGCCGTTCGGACCACGGAATTGCACGGGCACCCCCGGCGCATTGTCGCTGGCATTGGCGTAAACGATTTGCGCATCGCCGGGAATGCCGTAATTGCCGTCCTTCAGGTTGATGTACTTGTAGCCATAACGAGCCGTAAACAGCAATCGGCTTGTTGCCGAATAGCTGGCCGCCGCTGAGTACGACTGTGCCGGAGTGTAGCCTCCGAGCACGGACGTGTCGTTTGTTGGTGCGACGAGTTGCGGATCTGCCGTCGGGAGCACGCCTTTGCTGCGATACGGAGACCACATCCAGGAAGTGTTGGTCTGCAGCTTCCGCGTGGGATTGTAATCCAGACGGCCCAATCCATAGGTTTGCAGCGTCTCGCGGCCATACTGGCGCGCACCGGCTGCATAGGCGATCTTCCGTTCCGCGCGATAGAAGGTCGGCGCATAGCTTGCCAGAAAGAACAGTTTGTCTTTAAGGATTGGCCCGGCGAAGGAGCCGCCCGGATATACGTAACGGTAGCTGTCCTTGCGTGGCGCAAAAAAATCCGCAATATCCGCGTTCAGCGGCGAAGATCGCCAGTTTCCCCGCGGGCGTGGATTCATCTGATCGTTGCTGAACTGCAGTTCGGCATTTCCGTGGAAATGATTCGACCCGCTGCGTGTGGCAATATTGATAACACCACCATTGGCTCCGCCGTATTCCGCTTCAAATCCACCGCTTTTAATCTGCACTTCCTGGATGAATTGCGTTGGAATTGCGTATTGATTTCGCAGGCCACCCGAAAACATGTCAGTCGTGTCCACGCCGTCGATGATAAAGGCGTTTTCGGATCCGCTTGCTCCATCCACCTGCACGCCGCCGTAACTGCCCACGTTACCCGCTTTTGCTTCCAAACGCACACCAGGCGCGATAGTAAGTAATGATGTGTAATCCCGGGTGCGCGCGAGGTGTTCGAACTGCCCTGCGTTGATGTTAGTGGATGTGTGACTCGAGCTTGTGTCGAGTGAATCAAGCGCTTCGGTAACTTCGATGGTTTCAGCAATCGCGCCCACTCGCAGCACCATGTTTTGACGCGTCTCTGCTCCTAGTTTTAGCTCGACTCCGTGTTGTCTGGTGGTGCTGAAGCCCTGTTTGGAAGCGGTGATACTGTAAGTCCCGATCGGAACGCGGGAAAAGCTATAAGTACCTTGCGGATTACTGATGATTTGCAGTCCCTTCGGCACCGCGAGGCCAGTGAGAATTATTCTTGCCCCGGGCACAAGGGCCTTAGTCTCGTCCGTAATGATTCCAGTGATTCGTCCGGAGTTCTCTTGTGCTACAGCACATGTTAGAAACAAAAAGGATAGACCAAGCCAACCTGTTAGCTGTCGCCGCATTGCTAAACTGCCTCGCTAAAAGAAATCCAGATTCTAAAATCGTAAATGGTAATGCTAGCACATAACTTCACGATGTAATCAGGATGTGTTTAAAAGGCGAGTAAGCAATAAAAAAAGGGAGGCCGTGAGGCCCCCCTTTTCTGTAATACAGGCTGAATGCCTGCCGATCGGTTTAGAAGAGGAACTTAATTCCGAAGCGGCCAGCAAAACCAGGGTTGAATACGTCACCCTTGCCGAAACGCGGATCCATAGCGCCGACTGCAGTCTTGGCGTCCGGGGTTCCCGCGATCATGGCGTTGTAATCATAGCCCTTGCGCAGATCGATCGGCGTCATGTTGATTTCAGAGGAACGCACGCGATAGCGGTTCAGGTACGTTGATAGGTGTAGCGCGAAGTCTTGTGGTTCAAGAGATTCTGCGCGTTAAATTCAAAGCGCAGCCGGGCAGTTTCCTTGAACTTCAGTTTGAATTCGTGCGCGATGACCATGTCGGTCTGCGTGAGGGTCGGTGTGCGACCGAGGTCGCCGCGGCCGTTCACGAAGAGCGGAATGTTCTGGACGTCCATGACATACGTGCTCACGGGCGTGCCGGAACCGGCGTAATAGAGGCCGCCGATTTCAGTTCCCCACTTGATGGTGTAGGAGCCGTAGAGTTTCAGTACGTGCGGACGGTCCGTTGCGAGCGGGCCGGTGACATCGAGGTTACCATGGGAATCCCACAAAATCGTGTCGAGGTCATAGTAGCGGCTGGCTGCAGTGCCAGGACGGGCAATGCTGCCCGCGACCTGCTGCGCAGTCGTACTGCTGCGCGCCAGCGTGGGCGGGGGTGATTTCATCCGAACTGGCCAGACCGGAGTAGTTGCCGCGCAGACGGCTATACACATAGCTGCCGCTGACGAACCAGTTCTTTGCGAAGCGGCGCGTCAAGCGAGAATTCCATCGCGTTGTAGTCGCGTTTCGGGCTCGGCAGTTGAAAGCTCGGTGTCGCGCCGGACGGAGCAGACATTTTGGTGATGCCCTAGTCCAGGATTACCGTAGATGTACGCTTCGCTGCCGTTTTCGTCGAGAGTTCCGACGTCTTCGATGGCGTTGCGGAGGTGGTTGCGGGTATAGCGTGCCGCAGACGACGAGCTGCGGATTGAGCTGGTATTCCACACCGACGTTGGTGATTGACTGCGCTCATCGGCTTGATGTTCGGATCGAGTAGTCTTTACCAAAGCCAGGGATGCGCCAGTCCTGATAGCCCGTCGCGCCAGCCCAGAGATTCTTGCCAGGTTGGTTGGTGCCGCTCAGGCTGAGTACATCCAGCGTATCGAGCGCATGGTAGGTGGTTTCCATGTGTCGCCGCCGAACGTGCCGCGGGACGAGTTCGTACTTCACCCAGTCAAAGAACAGGCCGTAGCTGCCATAGAGCTTGACCTTGCCGTTGCCGAACAGGTCGAGGCTGGCCCCAAGGCGCGGAGCGATCTTCTGGCCCCAGCCGAACTGGAACGCCAGATCCTGAATGTCGCGACGGAAGGACGGAACAACTTCCTTCTCGAGGCGCAGACCGGCGTCGATGGTCAGACGCTTCGTGATTCTGTAGCGGTCCTGGAAATACAGGCTGTCGATGGTGCCGCCAGTGGAACCCTTGGTGCCCATGGTTATCGACCTGGTAGTAACCGTAGGTGCCGCGTTGTGAAACTCCGTTCTGCACGAAAGGCGTATCCCACTGGATCGTGACATAACCGCCGCCAGGGTAGCCTTCCAGAACGTTGTTCACGTTCTTCTGGCGGCCGAAACCAACCTTGAAGTCGTGCTGTCCGAAGAAGCTCTGGAACTTGCTGAAATCAGCCTGGAACAGCGTGCGGGTAGCAAGATCGTGGTCCGTGGTCCGGACACGCGGGATGTTGCTATAATCCTGGGCCTGCTTGAGGCTGTCCGGGATCGCGAACGGGAGGTTCGTGGATGGCTTGCCCCATTGCACAGCGCTCTGGTCGGGAACACCGAGCGCCTTGTAGTTATCCCAGAAGCGGGCGGACTTAACGCTGAGCAGCGTGGTATTCGTGATCACGAAATCCGCGTTGCCGTTGTAGTTGGACTGCGGCGAGAATGTGCCGCGGACTTGGTTCGCCAGAAGCGAAGCCGCCGTGCTGGTGGTCCTGTTGCCCGTGCCAGTGTAGCCGACAAGCACACCTTCGTTGATGGCTCGGAGTCCACAGGTAGCTGCCAGTCAAGCGAATACGCTTGGTGGCGTCCCAGGACATCTTGTTGTAAGCCTGCCAGAAGGTGCTGTCACTGCGTCAAGGACTGGCTCTTGTTGTCAGACGTGAGGTACAGGCGCTCTGACTTGACCCAGCGCGGGGATGCCGCACTGAAGAAGTACAGTTTGTTCTTAATGAAGTAGCCACCCAGCGAATAACCGAATTCGTTCTGGTTGGGCTTTTGTTTCTTGTCCTGCTCGTAGGTGACCGTAACCAGGTCGTTCGGATCCATCAAAAGGCGCTTCACTGGACCGGCGTTGATCCCGTTGCCGGCATAGTAATAGTGGCCGTCGCCGTGGAATGCGTTACCGCCCGACTTCGTGATCGCGCTGATGACGCCACCGAGGGCTCCACCGAACTCTGCGCTGATACCACCGGTCTTAACCTGGACTTCCTGCAAGATTTCGAATGCTGCGTTCTGACGCGACTGGCCTCGAAATCAGACTGTTGGTCGAGAGGCCGTCCACGTTGAACTGGTTCTCAGCGCCGCTCGCGCCGTTTACCTGAATGCCGCCTTCAATCTCGCCCGAGTTAACGGACGGCGAGGCCATCGCCAGAGACTGGAAGCTGCGGGTTTTCGGCATGCGGTCAAACTCTTCGGCCGTCACGTTGTGCGACACTGCGGTGCTCTGCGTGTCGATCTGCGGGGCTGCCGCCGTTACTTCAACCATTTGCTCGGTGCCGCCGACTTTCAATGAAGCGTCTAGCTTGATGTTTCTTCCGACGAGTACGCTGACATCGCCGAACTCAGACGCAGAGAAGCCTTTGGCTTCGAACTTGACGCCGTAGTGGCCGGGATCGATGTCACGGATGATATAGCTACCATCTGAACCCGTGGTCGTATTCATCGTGCGGTTCGTCGATTTGTTGATGATCGTTACCGAAACGCCCGGGATAACGGCGCCGCTCTGGTCGGTCGCGGTTCCGTTAATCTGTCCTACTCTTTCCTGGCCGAATGCCGCCAGGCTTACCACCAAAAACGCGAGGAAGAGCACTAAGGCAGTGCGCAATCCTCCGCGGTGGGAGACTACTTTTGTCATCTTTTTCTCCTGTCACAAATTCCTGAAATGCGCCTGTTGGCCATTTCCGGTCTACTGGATGTATTAGAGTATAGCAATCTCCGGGCCAAACTAGACTATTCGCAACTGACGGAAAACATTGGTCCGTATTCAAGACGTAGTGGTAGGAATCTATGACAATTGAAAGATCATTGCATTCGGAAATTTGATAATACAAAGTCGTGCGACAGGCTAAACTTATAGCACCACCTGTCAGGGGTGGCATAATTAGACCCACACGTCCGATATCTGCCCCTCTATAACCGGGTGAAATTCATCTATGCAGCCGTATAATTGGGAGGAACATGTCCCCCCTCGTAAAGCAAAGACTGCTCAGGATCTTCGGTGGCGTGCTGATGCTGATCCTGGTCACGCTGGTCGTTTGGCAGGGCTCTTTCAACTTCGGGGAATACGGTCCGCGCAGCCCGGAACAGACCTATTTGTTCTGGGCCGTCTCCACACTGGTCTTCCTGCTGACGGTTACGCTCGGGTTCATGCTGTTCCGCACTGCCGTCAAGCTCTATATTGAGCGTCAGGCAGGCAAAGAAGGTTCGCGGATCAGGACGAAACTTGTGGCCGGCGCGCTCGCCCTCAGTTTTATCCCTGTGATTTTCCTGGTGGTATTCGACATACACGTGCTGAACCGCAATCTCGACAAGTGGTTCAGCCGGCCCGCCCAGAACGTCAAGCTGAGCATTACAGAAATAGCGACCTCGCTCGCCAAGGAATCGCGGCAGCGCGTCAATGCACAGGCGAATTGGTTTGCCAGCCTCCCCGAAGTACGTGACTTTGCAGCAACAGACAGCCCGCAAGTTCCCGCACTGGCCCGAATGTGCGAAGAAAACGGTGTCGGCCTTTTGATTCTGGAACGGCCCGGTGCGGATTTTGTGACGCTTTGCGGTAAACACGATCCCGCGGCTCTCTCTGTACAGGCTTCCGCTCCGATTCCGCTTCCAGATGGCCGCTTTGCAAAGCTCAACCTGTTCGGTACCGTGACAGATCTCACACAAAAAGGGCACGAGATGACGCGGCATATCGCCGAGTACGATCAACTGGCGCAGGACAAAAAAGACTTTCGTAACTTCTATCGTGCGCTGCTCGTGCTGATTACCCTTTTTGTTCTCTTCGTGGCAACCTGGATCGCTTTGTTCTTCGCGCGCCAGATAAGCGTTCCGATTACCGCTTTGCTGGAAGCGGCACAGGAGGTGCGGGCCGGTGACCTGAGTACGCGCGTAAGAGTTAAGGCGCTCGACGAACTGGGCAGCCTGGTGCGTGGCTTCAACAACATGACTCAGGTGCTGGAGGCTAACAGCAAGGAACTCGAACGCAGACGCCGTTTTACTGAGGCGATCCTGGAAAGCATCCCGACCGGCGTCATTTCGCTCTCATCGGAAGGCAGGATTCAGCACGTGAACCGCGCGCTTAGTCGCATCTTTACGCTTGATCAGGTGGAGGGCGCGAAGACGTTAGACAACCTCTTTTCGTTGGAAGATGCAGCCGAGATCCGCTATATGATGAAGCGCGCGCGCCGCACCGGGCTTGCGTCCCGTCAGTTTGAATTGAAGAACGCGCAGCAGATTCTGCACGTCTCGGTGACGATATCGGCGCTCGAAGAAAAAGAGACATCGGGTTTCGTTATGGTTATCGAAGACACTAGTGATCTCTTGCGGGCGCAAAAGTCTGCCGCATGGAACGAAGTCGCCCGCCGTATCGCGCACGAAATCAAGAACCCGCTCACGCCAATCGCGCTTTCCGCGGACCGAATCGCGCGGCATTTGGATCGTGTGCAGCTGCCTCTAGAGTTCGGCCGCATTGCGCGGCAATGCACCGAAACCATTCTGCGCGAAGTGGAATCGGTCAAGACGCTGGTGGACGAGTTTTCGCAGTTCTCCCGTTTCCCTGCAGCTAAGCCCGAACCCGGAGATTTGAATCAGGTGGTGAATGAGGCGTTGGCCGTTTTCCAGGGACGGCTCGACGGAATTGAATTGGTAACTCAACTTACGCCAGGCCTGCCGCTGGTCAGCATTGATCGCGAATTGATCAAAAGAGTTGTAGTAAATTTGGTTGATAACGCCGCCGAGGCCATGCAGGATACTCCAGTAAAGCGACTGTTCGTTGGCACGCATTCGACCGCGCCCGAAGCAGCGGAATTGGTAGTCGCCGACACTGGGTGCGGTGTATCGATGGAAGACAAGGAGAAGTTGTTCCTGCCATACTTCTCAACAAAGGGTCGCGGCACTGGCCTTGGACTGGCAATCGTGAATCACATACTTTCCGACCATAACGCGCAGATACGCGTGGAAGACAATCTACCTTCGGGCGCGCGTTTCATTGTGGAGTTTCCGGCAACCATGTCATCCGATAGCGAGAGCAAGCCGATTGTGAGCCGGGCATGAAACACACGCGCGTACTTGTTGTCGATGATGAGCCCGGGATCCGTCAAACGCTTTGCGACATTTTGGAAGATGAGGGCTGCGAAACCGCTTCCTCGGCGACGGGCGAGGAAGGTTTGGAAGAACTCGCGCGCAGCCTCTATGACGTGGTCGTGCTCGATGTCTGGCTGCCCGGCATCGACGGCCTGGAGACGCTGGCGCGTATCCAGGAGATTCCGTTCGGCGAGCGACCGGCCGTTGTCATGATTTCCGGACACGGTTCGATCGAAACCGCTGTCAAGGCCACCAAAATCGGCGCCTTCGATTTTTTGGAAAAGCCGCTGACGTTGGAAAAAGTCACGGTGGTTCTGAAGAACGCCGTCCAGCAGCGCAAGCTCGAAATGGAGTTGCAGCGTTTCAAGGAAAACGGCGCGGGCCGGCCGAACATCATAGGCGAAAGCGTCTCGATGAAAGCGCTACGCCAGCAGTTGATGCTGATGGCTGGCACCAACGGCCGCGTTCTGATTTTTGGCGAAAGCGGTACAGGCAAGGAACTGGTCGCCCACGCGATTCATGCAATGAGCCCGCGAGACTCTGATCCATTTGTGGAAGTGAATTGTGCGGCGATTCCGGAAGAGTTGATTGAAAGCGAGCTTTTCGGGCATCGCAAGGGCAGTTTCGCCGCAGCGCGTGAAGACAAAGTCGGGAAATTTCAAAAAGCCGACGGCGGATCTTTATTTCTGGACGAAGTGGGCGATATGAGTTTGAAGACGCAGGCCAAGGTGCTGCGTGCTTTGGATGAATGCCGCTTTGAGCCGGTGGGCGCGTCGGAATTCGTGCAGGTGGATGTGCGCGTGATCGCCGCCACCAACAAGAATCTGGAACAGGAAATCGAGCGTGGCAATTTTCGAGAGGATTTGTTTTATCGCCTGAACGTGATCCCTTTTTATGTCCCGCCATTGAGAGAACGGCAGGAAGATATCCCTCTGCTGGCGGACCATTTTCTGAAGGAATTTACGACGGCTTACGGCCGCAAGGCCAAGGAATTAACGGCGGAAGCGTATCGCGTATTGCAGGAGTATCCGTGGCCTGGCAATGTGCGTGAGTTGCGGAATCTGATGGAGCGCATCGTGATCATGAATCCGCAGCAGCGCATTGACGCGCGTCATCTGCCGTTGAATCCAGCGCGCCGCGCGGTTTTTGAACCGCCGGTGGATCGTTTCGGAAGCCTTCAGGAGGTTCGCGAAGCCGCTGAGCGCGACTATATTTTGAAGAAGTTGGAAGAGACGAAGGGCAACGTTACACGTACAGCAGAGATTCTGGGGCTGGAACGTAGTAACCTGTATCGAAAGATGAAGTCATTGGGAATCGCGCCCAAAGATTAATTCGCGAGGGATTTTGTTCAACCAGGAGGATGAATGAAGAAGATATTGTTTGGTGTGCTGTGCTGGAGTGCATTAGCGTTCGGCCAGCCTGTCTTGAGATCGTCGGACCCGGTCGTGAATGGCGGAAGCTACGCCAATCAGATTGCGCCAGGGTCAATTTTTGTCGTGTTCGGAACCAATCTGGCGGGTAATGCGGTTCTGCAGGCTCCGTCCTTGCCGCTGCAAACAACTCTGGGCGGTGTGTCGATCCGGTTCACTCCGGCTGCCGGTGGAAGCGCGACTGATGCGCTCATGGTCTATACAACCAGAAATCAGATTGCGGGACTCCTGCCTTCGTCGGCAGGCCCCGGAACTTATAACGTGACCGTCACTTACAATGGCCAGACCTCGGCTCCCGGAAAGGCGACCGTTGTGGCCAGCCTGTACGGAATCGTAACGGCCGACAGTTCGGGTGCCGGGCAGGCCCAGGCGCAGGCATACCGCTCCTCGACTGCGTGGGACCTGAATCGATTCGCAACGGGATCATTGGGCGGGTTCACGACCGCTCCGTCCAACCCGGGACAAGTCATTGTCCTCTGGGGGACAGGTATCGGTGCGGATTCCTTATCCGATTTGAATGGCGGGACCAGCGGTGACCGCACTGCCGCAGGCTCGATCAGAATCCTTCTTGGCGGCAGGGAAATCATGCCGTCCTACGCAGGGCGTGCTTCAGGTCTGCCGGGAACCGATCAGGTGAACTTCACGATTCCGGGCGACGCCCCAACCGGGTGCAGTGTTTCGGTTGCGGTGCGAGTGAACGGTGCGGTCAGCAACTCAACGAGTTTGGCGATTGTTCCAGCAGGCCAGAGCATCTGCCAGCACTCCTATCTTTCGGCGGCAGCCCTGCAGCGGCTGTCGGCCGGTGGCACAGCCGTGTTCGGCTCGATGAGCCTCACGAAGCAATCGACCTCGATTTCGGCGGGCGGCTTTTCGTTCGATCAAGACTCCGAAGCAGTCTCGGGCAGTTTCGCCCGCTACACTCTCGGCAACATTTCGGACAATGCCCCATCCGGATATTCCGTGAACCAGATTGGATCCTGCACCGTTTTCCGCCGGATAGGCGGGCAGAATGACATCCTTTACGGAACGCCGTCAGCGACCTTACTGGATGCCGGGGCGCAATTGACTCTTAACGGTCCGAACGCCAGCAATATCGCGATCCCCGCGGATCCAAATACGCCGAAGTTTTACACCAAGACGCTGTTCTCCGGTACCTCCGGTATTCCGGGCCTTCCGGGCGGTATTCCCGGGCTTCCCGGTGCGGGAGGCAGTGCTGTCATCGCTGCCGGGACCTATCGGATCAACGGCACAGGGGGCGCCGACGTCGGAGCTTTCAATACATCCATAACAGTGCCTCCGCCGATTAACTGGACCAATCGCGCCAGCATTACAACCGTGGCACGATCCCAGAACCTGCCCATCACCTGGTCGGGTGGCGGCTCGGGCGTGGTCAGCATAGTTGGAATGTCCGGATCGCAGGCCGGGGGAACGCAGACGAATCCGATTTTTGACGTCGCGGGCTTTACCTGCATCGCGAACGCCAGTGCGGGTTCGTTCTCAGTGCCATCGGCGGTGCTGAGCCAGTTACCTGCCAGCAGCGGCGATATTCTCAGTGGTGCTCTCGCTACGTTGACCGTTCAGTCCGCCGGTCCGACGGATGGCACGGGTCTGTTTACCGCGCCACTCACTGCGGGTGGCAGCACCGATTACGGCAGCCTTCGTGTTCTCCATCGGCTTCACGAAGAGCGTTTCGTTCCAGTAACACTCGGTCAGTCCAAAAGGCTCCGGTCCCAGCAATGGGATCGGAGCCTTTTTGATTTTTACGCAAGCCGCTGGAAACTCTCCTACTCTGGAAATCATCTATTGGGGTAAGTAGTCGGAGGCCCATGAAGTCCAACGCCCTTGGAATACTTCTTGGTGTGCTTTGGGGTGCGTCGTGTGTTTCCGCCCAGATGTCGATCGATCAGGCGAGTGTGTCCAACGCTGCCAGCTATTTACCTGCAGGGCTGCCCAATTTCGGTATCGCGCAAGGCAGCATATTTGTCGTAAAAGGACAGAATTTAGGCGCTTGCGGAGTCGTCAAAGCGGACCAGTTCCCACTATACCGGAAACCTTGCCGGTACGGAGATGAAAGTAACCGTCGGCGAGACAACTAAAGACGTGCTGATGCTGTATGTGGTCGGATGCATTGGCAACGGTTCGGGTTCGCAGTTATCCGGCATCATCCCTTCAGACACACCGACGGGGGACGGTCAGTTGACCATAACTTACAACGGTTCCAGCGCGACGGCCGCGATCAGAATCATTCGAAACGCATTCGGAATCTTTACGTTGAACCAGGCTGGCTGGGGCCCGGCAATTGTTCAGAACTTCAATTCCGAAATAGATTACCGCATGAATACGCGCTTCGAGTCGTTGAAGCCGGGGCAAGCGGCAATCCTTTGGGGAACAGGCTTGGGCGCACATCCGGACAACAGCGATGCCGGTCCTCCGGCCGCCCTCGATCTGCGCGCGAACTACGCCATCAAAGTGTACTTGGGCGGCAAGGAGGCGAGTCTGCTTTTTGCCGGACGCAGCGCCGACTCGCCCGGAATCGATCAGGTGAATTTTCTCGTTCCCGAGGGTGTAGAGGGTTGCGAGGTGCCCGTTGCTGTGGTGGTGAATAACGTCAGCAGCAATTTCGGGACGGTCGCGATCGCGCGAGATGCAGGGATCTGTTCGGATTCAGTCGGCTTCAGCCGGCAAGGATCTCTCCACTGCGATTGACGGCGGCGCTCTCAAATTCGGCGCAGTCGACCTGAATCGAACCACGATCAGTACTGATCTGCCGGGTTTTAGCATGCCCACTTTAGTGTCGGATTCGGCAAGCGCAGTCTTCCAACGGCTGGAGGTAGGAATTTGACTGCTACCTCCGGACGGACCAGTTCGCTGCCGCCCGGGTCCTGTCTCGTATTCGCGGGTGCTGAGGGCGCAGTACGTTCTATTGATCCCGTCACGCCGGTCGGCCTCGACGCTGGTGCACGGGTTCGCATGATCGGTGCCCAAGGTTTCATCGACATGGCGGCCCTATCTGGATTCAAGGGCTATTACGCAGTTCCCGGCGATACTGTCCCATACCTCGATCCGGGCGCTTACACGATTGCGACTGCCGGCGGTGCGGATGTGGGTGCGTTCAGTGCGAGTGTCACGCTGCCCACACTGCTGCCATGGACCAATCAGGAGAGCATTTCGAGCATTGCTCGCAGCCAGGGTATAACGGTGCGATGGAACGCCGGCGCTCCTGATAGCCTTGTGAGTATCTCGGGTTATTCGAGCGATGGGAATGCGAAAGTCGATGCGAGCTTTTATTGCGTGGAGCGTGGCAGCGTCGGGCGTTTCACTGTTCCATCGTATGTCTTGTCCGCGTTGCCGGTGACGCAAGTGGATAACGTGAACGATCTGGGTGCCGCGCTGATGGTTGGGGCGACCGGCCAGTACGCTTCATTCGCCGCCAGTGGGCTGGACAAGGGCATAGTGAATTCAACATCGCTCGCCGGCAAAATCGTTACCTACCAGTAGCCTATAATGTCCTTATGCAGCGCTTTTTTTGTATGGTTGGTGTTCTGATGCTCGCTTCGTGCGGAATGGTTGCGCAAAGCGAGTCGAAGAAGCTGACGCGGAAGAGTTAGAAAACTTCTGGAGAAAAAGGACAGCATCTTTTTTCTCGACGTTCGTGAACCGGACGAAATCGCCCGGCTTGGCAGTGTGAAGGGGTATGTCAATATCCCCCTCAACCAACTGGAATCCCGCCTCAAGGAAATCCCCAAAAACAGAGTGATC
Source organism: Bryobacteraceae bacterium (assembly GCA_963793625.1). Taxonomy (GTDB): domain Bacteria; phylum Acidobacteriota; class Terriglobia; order Bryobacterales; family Bryobacteraceae. Next base: position 36,086 of record CAWCAT010000010.1, read on the forward strand.
GTCACGCTTTGAAATCAGGGTAGCAGAGCCGCGCGTGCCGCGGCCATACTCGAAAAAAACGGTTTCAAAACACTGGGGTCATGCGGTCTGTCGGAGTACCGGGAGAAGAAAAAGCCACTCGTCTATCCGAAAAAGAATTGACTTCTTAATTCATTTGAATATAAACTGAAATTCGCCGCATTTCTGGCTTATCCTGAAATGCTGCGAAAGGCCAGACTGCGGGCCGGAATTCCGGCAAGGAGCAGTTTATGGCCGTCGTTCGCACTGCAATCACAGAGAATCCCGGGGTCATCCCGGTTGCAAAATCCCAGGGTCAATCCCTTCGTTACATCGTCCGCGCCAGCGGGCCGATTCCTCTCTTCAGACAATCCGACGAAAACGGATATATAAAGCATCTCCCTAATTTAGAAGGGGTTCCAAGGCATTTGTTTACTTGGGAAGACAGCCCGCTGCTCGCAGCGCCGGAGCTTGTGAACACCGGTTTCAGCTTCTTTACCAATCCCACCTACACGTACAGCGTGGAACTTCTCAATGCCGCCGGAGAGCCGATCTGGACCATGTTCGAGATTCAGTTCAGCGGTGACGCGACCGACACGGTCGAAGAATCGTTCAGGGTTTTAACTCAATGAATCCCGCTCGAATTCTAATAATAATCGCTGCTATTTCCGTTGCATTATTCCCGCGGAACGCCGGCGCGCAGGCGTTGCGCTTCGATGCGTGGTTCGAAGATCGGGTAGCTGTCGTTCTGGAGCAGGCCCGTATCCGCGAAAACGCTGGTGGTTTTAGCCGGCAGCGTGAGATCTCACTCGTAGACCAGAGCTCGGCGAGTGACTTCCTGAGCACGGCAGTGGGTGTCATTTATTACGAAACGAACCCAACTGCCTCGGGTTCGGTTTCAGCTTCGTTGTATAGCCTGATGGCTGTAGCGCGCGGCAAAGCGTTGACCGATCCACAGTTCTATCAGGAACAATCCGACGCGCGAAGATTGTCACTGACGCTGGGCAAGGTCGCGGAAGGTACTCTGTTTGGCGCGAAATACACAGTGTGGAACGGACGCGATCTCTACGGGCGCCGCGGGCGCAAAGCGATCGACAGCGTGCAGCGCGAATTGACGCGCCGCGTTCGAGCTTCCGCGCGGCTCAAGGACCGCATCCAGCGCATGCTTTTTCAGGAACTGGGCGGCGCTGCTGGCGACGATCCTTTGGCCCTGGCGCAGTTCTGGCTGAAATACTACGGAAACATGAATGCGCTGCCGTTGACTCGGGAGCATCTGCGCCGCATCGATGCCTTGATCGCGGGCGATATCGCGGCGTTCGGAGAATACCGTGAGCAGCTGAACAAGGCCTACGACAGCATCCGCAACGGACCGCAGTTCGCATTCTCCTGCCAAATCCTCAAGAACAATAATCGTATGCAGGCGATCTTCGATTACGGACTTGGCAACGCAGTCACTTGGACCTGGAATGCCAGCACCGCTGATTTTCGCTCCGTGCGCGGAGCCACCGAGTTCAAGGCGAGGCTGACGCCGGAAAGGAGCCGGCAGGTCACGGTCAGTGCCGCGGCGGAAACGCGCTGGCTCACAGGGCTCAAGCCCGAATATGCCGTACAAGGCAAGCTCACCGTGCCAATCTCGGCGGGTGTCAACTTCCCAATCGTGATCCTCTACAGAAACCACCGTGGCCCGATGGTCGTGACCGGCGGCCTCACTTTAGATGTGGGGAGGCTACGTCAATAAATCGTCAACTCAGCCGGCGCGCCGATCCCGCAGCCCAGTTCCTTAGCGGCGGAACCCTGGTTCAGCACGACCTCGAAGTAGCCTGAACTGCCCAAAACCAGAACCGGCTCGCCCGGCTGCGCATCCGCGAATGTCCGAGCCATAGTCGTGAGCCGGCGGGTACCGATGGCCAACTCGAATGGGCGCAGGCGAAGTTCCGCAAACTGTTCGGCATCGAAGTTTGTGATCAGATTGCCAAAGTGATCCACCTTCAGGATGGTTCCTGACCAGATCCGGCGCCCGATGCGCGAAGGCTCGCTCGACATACCGCGATGGTAGTCGGAGATCGGCTTGCCCATGCTGGCGGGGGTGAGGCCATTCGCGAGATGCGCTGCCACCGGTGCGAAAACATCGCGCCCGTGAAACGTGTCACTGACAGGCTTCAGAAAATACTTTTGGCTGGTGATCGCGCGCACTTTGAACTTCTCGCGTTCCTGCACCATGGCGAACACACCGTTGTCAGGGCCCACGAAATACTGTCCCGCGGCTTCCATCAATACCGGACGGCGTGCTGTACCCACGCCGGGGTCGACGACAACCACATGCACCGTCTTTCGCGGAAAGAAGCGATACGCCTGCGCAATCGTGAACGCCGCCTCCCCGATCTCGTACGAATGGATCGCGTGCGTGATATCGACGATCTGCGCCTGCGGCTGTATGCGCAGGATTACACCTTTCATCACTCCGACGAAATGGTCGTCAAGTCCGAAGTCCGTAGTCAACGTAACAATGGGGCGGGGCATCACTTGTTAGAATAGAGGAAGACCCGCAGTGAATCGCTACTATTTCGACCATAACGCCACGACACCGTTGTCCCCGGAGGTGCTCGACGCCTACCTGCCGGTGCTGCGAGACGTGTATGGCAATGCGTCGAGCATCCATCAGGACGGGCAGTCCGCCAAGCAACGCCTTGAATTGGCGCGCAGGCAGACTGCGTCCTTTCTGAATTGTGATCCCAAGGAAGTTGTCTTTGTGAGTGGCGGGACGGAAGCCGACAACCTGGCGATCTTTGGCTCGGTTCGGCGGAGTAGCAAGTCGAGTAAGCACGTGATCACGACTGCCATCGAGCATCCGGCTGTACTGAATACGTGCTCGCAATTGGAGGGTGAAGGCGTGGCGCTGACCGTTGTCGGCGTCAATCGGAACGGGGTCGTGGATCCGGAGGACATCCGGAAAGCTATGCGGCCTGACACGATTCTGATTTCCGTGATGCATGCCAACAACGAACTCGGGACCGTGCAGCCGATTACGGAAATCGCGCGCATCGCGCATGAAGCGGGCGCATTGTTCCATTCGGACGGCGTGCAGGCAGGCGGCAAGATTCCAGTGGATGTAAAGGCGCTCGATGTCGATCTGTATGCGCTCAGCGGCCACAAGCTCTATGCGCCGAAAGGCGTCGGCGTGCTCTATGTGCGCAAGGGCGTCGAACTCAGGCAGATGTTTTACGGCGGGCATCACGAGCGCGATCGCCGTCCCGGCACGGAGAATGTTCCGGGTGCGGTTGCTTTCGGAGCAGCTGCTGCGTGGATGCACCAGCACGGCGCGGTCGAGGCGCAGCGCATTGCGGAACTTCGCAATCAACTGGAGCAGGGAATTCTTGCACGCGTTCCAGACACACAGGTAAATGGCGCGGGCGCTGTGCGCACACCTAACACAACGAATATTCAGTTCGACGCAATCGAAGGCGAAGCGATGGTGATCGCACTTGATCTCATGGGCTTTGCCGTTTCCAGCGGGGCAGCCTGCTCGAGCGGCGCTGTCGAGCCTTCGCATGTATTGACCGCAATCGGTCTCGATAAAAACCACGCGCGCAGCAGTCTGCGTTTTTCGCTTGGTCGATCCAACACAACGGAGCAGGTGAGTGCGCTCATAGAAGCGACCGCCGAAGCTGCAGGGCGCTTGCGTCGTCTTTCGCCAACGTATTCACTTCATGTCTGAAACAAAGCCAATTGCAGTCGCGATGAGCGGCGGAGTTGATAGCTCCGTTGTTGCAGCCATGCTGCGCAAACAGGGTTTGCCCCTGGTCGGCATGACCATGCAACTCTGGAATCAGCGTCGCTTGCCGGAGTTGTCGACCGAAAGCGCGACTGGACGCTGCTGCTCCCTCGACGATGTTTACGATGCGCGCTATGTGGCGCAGCAGTTGGGCATTCCATATTACGTCGTGAACTTCGAGTCGCGCTTTGAAGAGACTGTCGTTAAGCCCTTTATCGCGGAGTATCTGTCCGGCCGCACGCCGGTGCCGTGTACACTCTGCAATAACTTCGTAAAGTTCGACCAGTTTCTCGAAATGGCCGAGGGCATAGGCGCAGAGTGCGTGGCCACCGGACACTATGCGCGCATCCGCTTCGACGAGGCCAGTGGCCGCTATCAGATGTTGCGCGCTGTCGATTCCTCGAAAGACCAGACGTACTTTCTTGCGGGACTCACGCAAACTCAGCTCGCGCGCACCATGTTTCCGCTCGGTGAATTCACCAAGCCGCAGGTACGCGAACTTGCCCGCGAACTCAATGTGCCGGTCGCCGAAAAGCAGGACAGCCAGGAAATCTGCTTTGTGCCGAATGGCGATTACGCCGCCTTCATGGACGCGTATTTCCGCGAGCAGGGTATCGCGCGCGACACCGTGCGCGGTGAGATCATCAGCGCCGACGGCCAGGTGCTGGGCGAGCACGATGGCATTCATCATTTTACGGTGGGCCAGCGCAAAGGGCTCGGAATTGCGAAGGGCGAACCGCTCTACGTGATCGCGACGGAGCCGATGACACAGCGTGTGATCGTCGGGCGTAACGAAGATCTGCTGCGTGCCGGCTTGTTCGCAAAAGACGTGAACTGGATTTCCATTGCGGGTGTGGTGCAGCCCACACGCGCGCAGGTGAAGATCCGCAACAGGCACCAGTCAGCCGACGCGACGATTTATCCGACTGCTGACACCTCGCGCGTCGAGGTCCGATTTGACGAGCCGCAGCGTGCGGTGACTCCCGGCCAGGGCACCATCTTTTTCGATGGCGATCTCGTGCTGGGCGGAGGGTGGATAGAATAGGCCAATGTCCGCCCGTCCACGCTCGGCACTTCGCAACCGTGTCGAGTACTTCATCGCAGCGTTCGTGATCGCGACGCTGAGGTGGTCTCCGAAGCCGCTCGCCGAAATGCTTGGCGCGTTCTACGCGCATCTACTGGATGTTGCGATTCCGCGTCTACGTCGGATCGCGATACGCAATCTGCAGTTGGCGATGCCGGAGTTGAACGATGCCCGGCGGCAACAGATTACGGACGGAGTGTTCCGCTCCATTGGCCGTGTACTTCTGGCCTTCGCGCGCTTCCCCGATATTAATCGCAAGAACGTAGCGCAGTGGATCAGCTACGAAGGGTTTGAGCATTACGAAGAAGCCAAGCGACGTGGGCGCGGCGTGTTGTTCGCAACAGCGCATCTGGGCAATTGGGAACTCAGCGCGTTTTCGCATGCGTTGCTCTGTGAGCCGATGAATGTTGTTGTCCGCCCGCTCGACAATCCTGTAATCGATGCACTGGTAGAGCAGCGCCGCGCAATGTCCGGCAACCGCATCATCGAGAAAAAAGATTTTGCCCGTACACTGCTCAAGGCCCTGCACGATAATCAGCCCGTCGGAATTTTAATCGATCAGAACACCGGACTCGATCAGGGAGCGTTCGTCAACTTCTTCGGCACGCCCGCCTGTTCCGGAACGGCGTTCGCGAAAATGGCGGCGCATACCGGCGCGACCGTGATTCCCGGCTTCGCTTTCTGGATCGAGAGTGAACGCAAGTACCATTTGAAGTTTTATCCGCCGGTAGATATTTCCGGAGACGCGGTGGAAGATACGGGCCGTTTGCAGGCCGCGGTGGAACGCGCGATTCGCGAACACCCGGATCAGTGGCTGTGGATTCATCGCCGCTGGAAAACACGGCCTCCCGGCGAAGCGTCTCTGTACGACTGATAAAATCAAAGTGATGGGTCGTCATTCCGGCCAGTCCGCTTCGCCCGCCCGCCTTTCAGGAGTAAATCGCTTTTTCGAATTTTCACTCCTTGGTTTGCTGGCCAGCGGTTATCTGGCAATCGCAGGTTCGGGCTACATTGATCTGCCCACGCTCGTGGTCGCCGGTCTTGCGATCGTACTGCGTGCGTTGATGGCGGCGGGATTTTTGAAGCTCCAGATCTCTGACCGAACGGTGGCTGGACTGACGCTGCTCTACGCGATTTTCTATCCGCTCGATTATGCCTACGTTTCGCAGGAATTCCTGACGTCAACCGTGCATCTGGTCTTCTTTTTGGCTGTAGTCAAGATTCTCACAGCGAAAACGGATCGTGATTATTCCTTCGTGAAAGTGATCGCGTTTCTCGAGTTGCTGGCGGCATCCGTGCTGTCATCGAGTCCGAACTACTTCCTGTTTCTCTCGTTGTTTTTGCTGTTTGGAATTGCCACGTTCAGCAGTTGGGAAGTACGGCGCTCAGCGCACCTGGCCGGCTCGATCTGCCGCGCAGGCCTGCGCGATTTTCCTGTCAAGCTGGCAAGCCTTTCGTTGCTGGTAGCGCTCGGCGTCCTGCTGATGACCGGCGGCCTATTCTTTCTGCTGCCCAGAACCGCGAGGGCTGCCTTTCAACATCTGGCATCATCCGGATATGCTGTGCCGGGATTTTCCAATGAGATTCGTCTGGGGCAGGTGGGAGAAATTCCGCAGCGCAGCACCCCAGTGATGCACGTACGCATACAAGGCGTCGATGGGCAGATGGATCTCAAGTGGCGCGGCGCAGCGCTCGGGGAGTTCGACGGAAAGCGTTGGTACAACTCAGGCAACAATGGGACGTTTCTGCAGGCCAAAGGCGGACTCGTCCGGTTGGTAGACAGCCGGCAGAGTTTGCGAGCAGGCAAGCGACTCTCGTACGAGGTATTTTTGCGCTCGATGAATTCTGATGCGCTGTTTTTTACAGGAATACCGGAGGTCGCGCAGATAAGTGGCAGTGGATTGTTACGCACAGCCACTGACAGTTATCGCGTACCCTACGGAGGCGACAATCTGCGCTATGCGGCTGAGAGTTTTGTTGCAGAGATCTCGACAAGTGGCGATTTGACTGTCGATGAGCGCAACTACTATATGCTGTTGCCGCCCGTTGATCCGCGCGTCTTGAAGTTGGCCCGAGACCTGACGGCGCAGGCCAAGACGGCGGAGCAAAAATCGAACGCGATCGAGCAGTACTTTCATCGCGAATTCGGCTATACGACACAGATGCTCACCGAACAAGTGCCGGATCCGCTCGCGCACTTCTTGTTTGAACGCAAGAAAGGGCACTGTGAATATTTCGCCAGTTCAATGGCGGTTCTGCTGCGAGCAGTGCGTATACCGGCGCGCGTCGCTACGGGTTTCCAGAGCGGAGTTTACAATCCGGTGAGCGGATGGCACATCGTGCGTGCGGCCGATGCGCACAGTTGGGTGGAAGCCTACCTGCCTGGTCGCGGATGGGTGACCTTCGATCCCACGCCACCCGGAGCAAATCCCCCGCTTTCTTCCTTCTGGTCGCGGCTGCTGTTTTACGGCGATGCCGCGGAAACGTTCTGGCAGGAGTGGGTGCTAAATTACGATCTCGATCGCCAGGTTAATCTCGCGGCGCAGATGGAACAATCCAGCCGCAATCTGAAATTGAACTGGTTCGACGGCGATCGGCCCGCTGTTCAAGGCTTTGCGCGAAAACTCCGAAGCGTTCGCGCGTGAATGGGGCGTGCGACTGATCTGCCTGGCTTGCTGCTTGTGCTTGCGGCATGGCGCTTCGGACCGGGTGGTCTGCGTTGGTTGCGCACCAAACGTCGCGTACTCAGCGTTCGACGCGGCGACGTGCAGGCCAGCGACGCAACGCTGCTGTATGAGCGCATGTTGCGCATTCTGCATCGGCGCGGGTACGAAAAGCCGACATGGTTCACGCCTATGGAATTCGCGCGCGCGCTGCCAAACGCGGAGTTTGCGACAACCGTGCACGACCTCACGTACGCATACAACGAAGTGCGCTTCGGCGGCAGTCGAGAGGCGGCCGCGCGCATGGTGAATCTGCTTGAAATGCTGGAACGCCAGTCTTCCTGAAAATAACCCTTGCATTTTGATGCGTGTTCTGTTACAAACTGTAACAGATGAGAAAAGCACTCAGTCCACTCGAACACATCGTCATGGATTATTTGTGGTCGAGCGGACCTTCCACGGCGGAGGGCGTGCGTGTTGGACTCGCTCCGCAAAAAGATCTGACCGATTCCACAGTGCGTACAATCCTGCGTCGACTTGAGGAGAAGGGCTATCTGACGCACACCGTCGAGGGCCGCACGTTTCTGTATCGAGGCGTTGAAGGCGCCAGCAATGTTGCGGTAACTGCGGTGCGCAGCATCATCGATCGATTCTGCGGCGGCTCGTTCGAAGAACTGCTTGTCGGCATGGTCGACAACGAAGTCATCGACAAGCGCGAGTTGAAGAAACTGGCGGAGAAAATCGCGGCACGAAAGACCCGCAAGAAGGATTAGCGTTATGACGGAATTCCTGCTGGATGTCTCGATTCGCGCGGTGTTGCTGGCATTGTGCGCGCTGCTCGCGTCGCTGTTTACGCGTGGCGCGGCAGTCCGTCATGCGATCTGGACGGCGGCGTTGTCGGACATGTTGTTGATGCCGATTTTGACGATGCTGCTTCCACCGATGCCGCTGGCATTACTGCCTGCACAACGCGTGGAGGTGGCGTCCCCCGCGATTCCGGTCGGAAGAGTCATCGGTTCCCAGTGTGGCCGCGCCGGTGTTAACGGAGCCCTCGCCGGTGCCGTGGATTGCGCTGGCTGGGGCCTTGGGTGCGTTGGTCCTGGCGGCGCGAACAGGACTGGGTTTGTTTGCCGCATGGCGTGTGCTGCGCAACAGCAAAGCCGCGCCCGGATTGATGCAGGTGCGGATTTCGGATCGCGGTCGCGGTGCCGGTCACGGTGGGGTTGATCGAGCCCACGGTTGTGCTTCCCGCCTCGTGGGAGTCGTGGAGCGAATGGAAGCAGCGCGCGGTTCTGGCGCATGAACTGGCGCATGTGGAGCGGCGCGACACGGTCGTCGCAGCATTGGCTTCGTTGAATCGTTGCGTGTTCTGGTTTCACCCGATTGCGTGGTGGCTCAAGAACCATCTGGCGAAACTGGCCGAACAGGCGGCGGATGACGCGTCGCTGTTGGCCACTGGAGATCGCGTGCGATACGCAGAGTTGCTGCTCGAAGTCGCATCCAGCGTGCGTCGTGGACGACGCCTGGAAAGTGTCGCGATGGCGCGCAGTTCGCAAGTCGGCGCAAGAATTCACAGGATCCTGGACGAAAGTGAGGCAATCATGAGCAAGGTTTCGATGCGCGGCCGTATTGCGCTGTTGTGCATCAGCGTCCCGCTGCTGTATGCCGCAGGCGCGACGCAGGTGGTGCAGAAGAGGGTAAAGTAGTCCGCCTGCCGTCGTGGTGCAGATAACGCCTGCTGCGTTGGCCAAACTCGAAAACGCGTTGCGTGCGAATCCGTATGACGTCGACACGCGCTTCAAACTGCTCATGTACTACTATTCCAGGGGCATGCGCGAGCAGCGTATGGAACAACTGCTCTGGTTGATCGAGAATCATCCTGAATCGCAAGTGCATCAGCGTTATCCCTGGTCGCCTCAAGAGCCGGCGCAGGACTTTGCACAAATTCGGGCAGCATGGTTGAAGCAGGCCGAACTCCATCCCGCGTCCGCAGTCGTGCTGGGGAATGCCGGATTTTCACTTATATTCCAAGACCCGGAGAAAGCCGAACAGTATCTTAAGAAGGCCGTGAACTGGAGCCGGCAAACAGGCGGTGGAGCGCGAGCGCTTGTGAATTGTATGCAGGATTGATCCGGACGAACCAGATGGCCCGAGATGGCGAAGCGAATTCAGGAGGAGTTACTGGTTTCAAATGATGCATTGGTCGTTGGCTCGGTTGGCAGGGCGCTCGGCAAGACGAAATTCGGAGAGCAGTTGCTGGAGCGTGCGCGGGCGCTTGACCCGCAGAATCCGTGGTGGAAGCCCGAAGTAGCTACAACTGGCAATACGCCGGGACGAATTCGCGTCGGGAGGCAACGTGCAACAGGCGAAACTGTTGCGCAAAGTGGAGGCGGAATATCCGCCGCTGGCACGTCAGGCTCGGATTCAGGGGACTGTGCGATTTGACGTCATCATCGCGAAAAGATGGCAAGGTCTCCAATCTCACAGTGATCAATGGCCACCCTCTGTTGGTGCCGAACGCCATGGAGGCAGTCAGGCAATACGAATATCAGCCGACTCTGCTGAACGGGCAGCCTGTGGAAGTGGTCACGCAAGTTGATGTGAACTTCACGATTGGGGGTGCGCCGGCCCCCTGCGTCGGCACCTCGTCGATAGTAAGCCGTATTGCGCGAACCTTCTCAAGGTAGCGCGGCGGCGATCATCGCGTCGTCAGCGACGGCCCGCATGCCAAAACTCATCAACGCGCCCAAGCCGGACTATCCGCCGCTCGCGCAGCAGGCCCGTATTCAGGGCACCGTGCGCTTCAGCGTGGTGATCGACAAGAACGGCAAGGTTGTGAACTCGAGGCTGGACAGCGGTCATCCGCTACTGGTGCCTGCGGCACAGGAGGCGGTTCGGCAGTATGAATATGAGCCGACTCTAAACAACGGACAGCCAGTGGAAGTGGCCACGCAAGTCGAGGTCAACTTCCGTTTACCATAGGATCATGAAAATCCTGATTGTGACTGGTGACGGCGGTGAAAGTTACGAGACGCTTTACGCTTTGCACCGGTTAATGGAAGCGGGTGAGGAGCCCGTGATTGCCGCGCCGTCGAAGCGCCGGTTGCATTTGGTGATGCATGATTTCGAACCCGGATGGGATACGTACATCGAGCGCACTGGTTACGGACTGGATTCGCAGATCACGTTCGATGAAGTGAACGTGGCCGAGTATGGCGCGATCCTGATCATTGGCGGACGCGCTCCGGAGTATCTGCGCCACAACGCAAAGCTGATTGAACTGACGCGTGCGTTCGAGGCGTCCGGCAAATGGGTGTTCGCGATCTGTCACGGGATACAGGTGCTGGCTGCCGCAGGGCTCTGCAAGGATCGTTGCGTCACCTGCTACGAGCACGTGCGTTATGAAGCGGAGCTTGCCGGTGGCACTTACAGCACCGAGCAGGCCGTGCGCGACGGTTGCATCGTTACGGCGCAAACGTGGCAATCGCATCCTGAGTTTTATCGGCTCGTTTTCGAATGTCTGAAGGAAAGCAGTGCCGCTTGATCCGGAGATAGCCGCATTTCTGGAGAGTCAGAAAAAGCTGCCGCCGCGCAGCGCTATGACGATTCCCGAGACTCGTGAGTTTATGCGCCAGCGTGTCGCGCTTGCTGGCGTTGCTTCAGGAATGCATGCTGTCGAGGATCGTGTGCTCGCGGGAGTTCCTTGCCGCATTTACACTCCGTTCGACGAAGCGGAACCGCCGGTGCTTGTCTACTTTCACGGCGGTCGATTCATCAGTGGCGATCTGGAAACGCACGATCCGTTGTGCCGAGGGCTCGCTGCGGAATCGGGTTGTCGCGTTGTAGCTGTCGATTATCGACTGGCGCCGGAGCATCCGTTTCCGGCTGCTGTTGAGGATGCGCTGAGTGTTGTTCGATTCGCGATTGCTAATCACGATCATGTTGCTGTTGGAGGTGATAGCGCGGGCGCGAATCTGGCTGCGGTGGCGGCGCTCGAAATGCGCGCGCAACTCGCTGGTCAGTTGCTGATTTATCCGATGATCGATGCGGTTTGCGGGACGCTCTTCGTATCAGGAGTTCGCTGCAGGCTTTGGACCCGGAGCCCAGGATATGCAGCGTGGCTGGCGCGAGTACGTGCCCGCGGGTGTCGATCTGAAGAATCCGCAGGTCTCGCCTGTTTACGCTGGATGACCTTTCGGAAGTGCCGCCTGCGTTTGTTCTTACGGCAGAGTTCGACACACTGCGCGATGAGGGTGAGACATACGCGGCGCACCTGCAGGCTGCGGATGTGCCGGTGACGGTCTCGCGTTATGACGGCGCGATTCATGGGTTTCTGCAATTGGGTGCGGTGACTTCGCTAGCGCGTGATGCGATCACGGAATGTGCGGACTGGCTGCGCGGTATTTTCGATCTGCCGTTTCGAATGCCGCTGAGCGATGTGCTCGATCTGCATACTGTCGCGCCGCGCGATGTGAAGGCGGTTGTGGAAGAGTATCTTGTCGAAGCTCAGAAACTCGGGTTCCGAGCATTGCGTATTATTCACGGTCGTGGGGTCGGGGTGCAGCGCGAGACGGTTCGCGCGGTTTTGGCTCGCACGCCCTTTGTCGAATCGTTCCAGGATGCTCCGGCCGAAGCGGGCGGTTGGGGTGCGACGGTTGTTACATTGCGAGACTAAGCTTTGCGCATCTCGAAGCGCGCTTCTTTGATCGAGGTCCCGACCACTTCGATGCGTTTCAGGTCACGTGTGCCTACTCCGAGTTCTTCGGCTAGTCTCAGCGTGCTGTCGCATTTTTCGAAGGGGATCGTCCCCCGGTCGGCCATTGGGTCGAAGCCCATGATTGCGGTGCCTACCGCATCGGTGCAGACGGCGTTCGTGCCCACGAAGAGTACACCGGGGTGCACTGCTTTGCCACCGCCGCCCCAAGGTCCTTCAGCCCGATTCATAGTCGCGATGCCGTCGATGAGCGAAATGTGAATCGGCCGTGCTGCGGCGAGGTCGGCAACGATTCGTGGAATGCGATAGCCTCCGTCCCGTGGCGAACTTCGGGTCGTTCTCGGCCTATGCACAACTGGATGGCTGGCGCGCGCCGGAGTGAAGAAAACCCCGACCGCCTTGCGGAACGTCACCCGGCTCATCCATCGGTGCGTGATCGCCATAGATCGTGCAGGGCGTGATGCCGAAGCAATTCTTCATAGCCAACGTGATGCCGGTGGTGAGATGCTCCTTCATCTTCGCGATGGACATGAAGACATCGCATTCCTCGTAGGCGTGATTGAGCAGGAAGCCCTTGAACATGTGGCCGCCCTTGGGCGTCATCACGCGCGAATATTGCTTTGCTGTTCCCAGGCCGTTCGTGTTGTACAATTCCACGCTGGCAGCCGCGTTCAGAATGTCGTTCGGTTCCCAACCTGCGCCGGAGGATGAATTCCGCAAGTGGTTCCGCAGTCGAACAAGCGCACTCAACGACACGGATACGGCGTGCACCGGCGCGTCCTAACAGATGCACCGTAGCGCCGATCACGGCGGGGTGAGTCCAGTAAGTCATCTCCGCCGACAAGTGACCCAGACGACCGGTCGGTGCGCCGGTCAGGTTCACTTTGATTGTCACTGTCTTCCCGGCGACCAGCCGGCCCAGTCCGCCGATCTGATCGAAAAGTTTCGCCAAGCGCCGGCAGAAGTTCCTTGCCATAGGAAGTGCACTTTCCGATTGCAACAGGCGCGGCGGGCGCCGCGGGGGCGGCCTGCAATGGACGAAGCAGGCGCTGCCAGTCGTGGCAGCAAGCCAGTGTCTTCGTGTCGTGGTGGTCATCATGGTCACTTTCCCAATTCCACTGCAGCATAAACCCCGAAGTCCGGCAGCGGAATTCCATGCCTGTTCGTGACGCCACTGGAGTGATCGGTTTCGAGACAGACGTCTTCGATTCCGAAATACTTCGCGCTACGGTATTTGTCAGTCAACCCAAGTGTCACGGCCGAACCCCTGGTACGCGCCGCATAGCGCAGAATCTGCGCGAGTCCCGTGCGTCCATCGGGTGAAACGGAGTAGTATGATCCTGCGGAATCCTGATTGAACAAACGCAATAAATCATTGCGATGGCTCATCAGACAGATGCACGTCCGCAGCGAGTTGGAAGGGATCGCTCAATCTTCTTTTGCGATCGCGATACGTCCTTTGCCGAGCGTACGTACGCGGAAGTTAGGATGTGTCGCCGCATTTTCCGCGCCGGGTTTGAACGCAGTCGCTGCCTTCGGCTGCAGTACGAGCAATCCGCCAGCCTCGACGAATGTCGTCAGCCGCTTTGCCAGTTCCGCTGCAGGCTGCGCCTGATCTGCATAGATTATTGCGCTGAGTCCAGCGAGGTCACCCACGTTGGACTTTTCCAAAATCCGAAATGGCTGGTGTCGCCGCGACGTCAGGTTCAAAATTTCGAAGCTTAGAAATTCACTGTCGCCCGCGAAGTCAGAAAGCACGCCCAGCCTGGCAAGTGGTTTGTAGTCGCGCCAGTGCTTGTGCTTCTCAAAGAACCGAACCGCATCTATGACGGCCTTCCAGTTGCGATCCGCAGTAAACCCGGCGGGCATCGAGACGACCCAGCGAGCGCCGTGCGCCGCCGCATCCGCAACAGCCAGGGTGTAACTTTGCGGCCGTAAGTTGATAGCGTCTTTGGGAGGATCGGCGAGTACCCAAATCGATTTCTGCGGTGCTCGCGCACGAGCGAGTTGAACGGCCCAGCCGTTGGAGTCGACCCAGGGAACGCCAGTAGGTCCAGCCTCGCTCGCGTTCTTGGAATCCGTCACGCGCACGCGCGGCCAGACGGATTCATCGATCGCCAAAACGGGCGAGGGTGAGTTTACCGGAAGTTTTCCAAGCTCTGCGCAAGGAATCCCGCCCGCACCACTGAGCGTCGTAATCTCGACACCGCGACTGCGTGCTTTCTCGCGGAACGGCGCCGCAGCTTCCAGCGAATCGACTACCAGGCAGTTCAGCGGTGTGCCCGCGATGAGCTGAAAAGCAGACTCGTTCAACGGTCCGCGCCAGCGCATCGGCCACCAATCGTGAGGCGACATCCTGATTCAGTCCTCCTCATCGATGATATGCCAACAGCTAGGCCTCCATCTTCACCATTTGGAGCAGCGCCTGGATGTAGCCGAACGCAAAAGCGAAGGCCTGCTTCCCACCGATGTCTCCGTCGATCTTCGGAACGTGGTCCGGCATCAGCATTCCGTCGTAGCCGACGTCGCGGTATGCGCGAATCGCTTCGATCATGTTTACGTCGCCGTTATCCGGGAAGGTCTCCTGGAAGTCCAGGAACCGGCCTTTGATGTTGCGGAAATGCACGTTGAAGATTTTTTTCCGGCTGCCGAAATACCGGATGACGTCGCATATTTCCTTCTTCGGATTCTCGAGCATCTCGGAAACAGTGCCCTGACAGAAATTCAAACCGTGATACGGGCTCGGATTGATCGAGACAAATCTTTTCAAGCCATCGACACTGCCGAGCACGCGATTCACGCCGCGGAAACCCTTGCTGGGAGGCATGCCTGGATCATGCGGGTGACAGGCGAGGCGCACCTTCGCTTCCTGCGCTGCCGGCACGACGCGTTTGAGAAAGTAGGTGATCCGCTCCCATGCGATCTCGTCAGTGACGCGACCCGCTTCGGTCAGCGGCGGTTCCTGCTTGGCTTTGTCATAAACGAAGGTGCTGTATTTTGAGCCGCCGCGACCTTCGGTTGCTTCCGTTCGCACCACGCCCAGAATGCTCATGTTGTATTTCACGGCAGGAATTCCCGCGCGGGAAACGTTGCGCAGCATCTCGCAGATCTGGTCGATTTCGCGATCACGCTCAGGACTTTTACCCAACATGATGTTTGGCAACTCAACTCTCGCAATCGGAGACGAACTCAGCGGTAACGGAACCATGTCCAGCTTGACGCCGAAGGATTCGACGCGTTCACGCAGACGGGTCAACGAATCCACAGACCACTTTTCATCCATCTTCGGCGAAGGTAACGTGCCGCAGACATTGTTGATACCAAGCGCAGCGCAAACCTTCAACTGGTCGTCGCTGATTCCGTTCTGAGTTCCCGCTTTCATCAAGACGGGTCGTGCGGTGCGGGCCTGAGCCGCATGCGCACCGGTAGGAGTTATAGCGGTCGCGACCGCGGCGAGTTCGAAGAAGTCTCTGCGTTTCATGACCTGTCGAGAATGTCACGTTCAGGACCGATTCGTCAAGTGGATTGGGTGCTAAAATAAAATAGATTTGGGGAGCGGGGGAGCAACCTGGGCCTCCGTAAGCTCAACAAAAACAATGCTCAAAACCAAAGTAGAAACCAGTGAGGATCTAAATCCTCAAGAAACTTCAGAGTGGATGGAAGCGTTGGACCAGGTTCTGGACGAAGCCGGGTCAGATCGCGCGACATACCTTCTGAAAACTCTGCTGGATCGGGCCGCCGCTCTCGGTGTTACCTCGCCGGTGAGCCTGAACACGCCGTACATCAACACCATACCGGTGGATGCAGAATCACCGTACCCCGGTGATCGTGAACTTGAACGCCGCATCAAGAGCCTGACGCGTTGGAACGCAATGGCCATGGTGGTCCGGGCAAATAAGTACGACGTCGGAATCGGCGGACACATCTCTACCTATTCATCTTTGGCCACGCTGGTGGAAGTCGGGTTTCAACCATTTCTACCATGCCAAATACGGAAATGAACCCGGCGATCTGGTCTATTTCCAGGGACACGCTTCGCCCGGAATTTATGCGCGCGCGTTTCTGGAAGGGCGGCTTTCCGAGCAGCATTTGCTGAACTTCCGCCATGAATTGCGCGACCACCCCGGACTGTCCTCCTATCCGCATCCCTGGCTGATGCCGGGCTTCTGGCAGTTCCCGACGGTGTCGATGGGACTGGGTCCGATCAACGCGATTTATCAGGCGCGCTTCATGCGCTATCTGGAAAATCGCGGCATCGTCGCGCCGACGCCGCGCAAGGTGTGGGCCTATCTAGGTGACGGCGAGACGGACGAGCCCGAATCGTCGGGCGCGCTCACGCTGGCTTCGCGCGAGCAGCTCGACAATCTGATTTTCGTGGTCAACTGCAATTTGCAGCGGCTGGACGGACCGGTGCGCGGCAACGGCAAAATCATTCAG
Organism: Bryobacteraceae bacterium; assembly: GCA_963793625.1. Classification (GTDB taxonomy): domain Bacteria; phylum Acidobacteriota; class Terriglobia; order Bryobacterales; family Bryobacteraceae. Next base: position 52,753 of record CAWCAT010000010.1, read on the forward strand.
GAACTCGAAGCCGCATTTCGCGGCGCCGGATGGAACGTCATCAAGCTCGTCTGGGGTCAGTTCCTGGGACGACCTGCTGGAGCGCGATAAAACCGGCCTGCTGATCAAGCGCATGAACGAGTGCGTCGATGGCGAGTACCAGAACTATGCGGCGCGTGGCGGCGCTTACGTTCGCAAGGAGTTCTTCGGAAAGTATCCCGAGCTGCTGGAACTGGTGAAGGACCATTCCGACGACGAACTGTGAGCCTGCGCCGCGGCGGCCACGATCCACAAAAAGTTTACAACGCTTACAAGCGCGCAGTGGAACACACTGGTTCACCGACCGTCATTCTGGCCAAGACCATCAAAGGCTACGGTATGGGCGAAGCCGGCGAGGGCCGCAACGTCACGCACAGCAGAAGAAGATGAACGAGCAGGAGATGGAATATTTCCGTCGCCGCTTCGACATTCCGATTCCGGAAGAATCGGTACACACGATTTCGTTCTACCGTCCGAGCGAAGACAGCGCGGAGATCAAGTATCTGAAGGCGCGGCGCGAGGAACTCGGCGGCTATCTGCCATCGCGCGATCCGAAGCCGGTAAGCCTGACGGTTCCGCCGCTGGATGCGTTTGCCGATACGCTGGCGGGTTCAGGCGGGCGCGAGGCCTCGACGACCGCGGCGTTCGTCGGCGTACTCAAAACGCTGCTGAAGGATCCGAATCTGGGCAAGTTCATCGTGCCGATTATTCCGGACGAAGCGCGCACGTTCGGTATGGACTCGCTGTTCCGGCAGATTGGAATTTACGCGAGCCGCGGCCAGCTGTACAAGCCGGTCGATCGCGAGATGCTGCTCTATTACAAGGAAGCCAAGGACGGGCAGATTCTGGAAGAGGGCATCACCGAAGCGGGTTCCATGGCTTCATTCACCGCGGCCGGCACGGCGTACGCCAACTACGGCGTGCCGATGATTCCGTTCTTCATTTATTACTCGATGTTCGGATTCCAGCGCATCGGCGATCTGGTCTGGGCATTCGCCGATTCGCGCGGGCGCGGTTTCCTGATGGGCGGCACCGGCGGGCCGCACCACGCTCGCCGGCGAAGGCCTGCAACACCAGGACGGCCACAGTCCCGTGCTTGCCAGCACCGTTCCGACGTGCGTCACTTATGATCCGGCCTACGCTTACGAACTCGCCGTGATCATCCAGGACGGCATTCGGCGGATGTATCACGAGGACGAAGACGTCTTCTACTACCTCACGGTCTATAACGAAAACTACGCGCAGCCCGAGATGCCGAAAGGCTGCGAAGAGGGCATCCTGAAGGGCATCTACCGCTATCAGGGCAGCGGCGAAGGGCAAGCCTGTGATCCAGTTGTTCGGCAGCGGTCCGATCCTGAACGAGGCGCTGCGCGCGCAAGCGATTCTGGCCGAAAAGTTCAATGTCGCGGCCGACGTCTGGAGCGTGACCAGCTACAACGAATTGCGCCGCGAAGCGCTGGCGACTGAGCGTTGGAACCGGCTGCATCCGACCGAGCCGGAACGGACTCCGTACATCCTGCAGGCGCTCAAGGGCGTCGAAGGCCCGATCATCGCGGCCACCGATTACATGAAGATCGTTCCGGATCAGCTTGCTCCGTGGCTGTAGTACGCGGCTCTGGTCGCTTGGCACGGACGGCTTCGGCCGCAGCGACAATCGCCAGCATCTCGCGGCAGCATTTCGAAGTCAACGCGGAAGCGATTGTCGACTATGCGCTTTCGCGGCTGGCGCGCGAAAAGAAGTTTGATGCAGCAAAGGCACAAGCGGCATTTCGCGAGTACGGTCTCGATCCGGATTCCATCGATCCGGCAAGAGCCTAAGCTCATTAGGGGCGTTTCTTCGTGGAGCGCCCCGCGGTTCCCCTCCTGACTACCTCATGCTCTTCCTTACTGAATCTGATGTCCGCGCCTTGCTGCCCATGAGCTCGGCCGTTGAATTGATGCGCTCTGCCTTCCAGGGATTGGCGGAGAAGAGATCCCAGAATCAGCCGCGCCGCCGGCTGGGGCTGCCCACTGGAGCGATGTTGCATCAGCTCGCTGGATCTCACGACAAATATTTCGGCGCGAAGATTTATTCGACCCACGTAAAGCACGGCGCCTGGTTTCTGGTGATGCTCTACGATGCCGAAACCGCAAAGCCGCTCGCGCTGCTCGAAGCGAATGCGCTTGGACAAATTCGCACGGGCGCGGCCAGCGGACTCGCGACCGATCTGCTGGCGCGCAAAGATGCTCGAACACTTGGGGTGATCGGCAGTGGATTTCAGGCCGAGACTCAAGTGGAAGCTGTGCTCGCGGTGCGGCAGATCGAACGGGTCAAAATCTGGAGCCGGCACGATGATAAGCGCAATCTGTTTGCGGAAGAATGTGCGCGGCGCTTTGGCGTGCGCGCGGCTGCGGTCGTGACTGCACAGGATGCCGTCGCTGGCGCAGACGTCGTGGTCACGGCTACGTACGCCAAAGACCCGGTGTTTGAGGCGGCCTGGATAACGCCGGGCACCCACATTAATGCCGCTGGCTCGAACAATGCGCAGCGTCGCGAACTGCCCACGGAAATACTGGATAGTGCAGCGCTGGTTGCTCTGGATTCTTTTGAGCAGGCGAAGCTGGAAGCGGGCGACCTACTGCTGGGTCTCGGTCAGGAATTCTGGACGAATCCCAAAGTTCACGAGCTTTCTGAAATAGCCGCGAACCCCTCGGCGTACACCGCAAAGCCCGGACAAACCACAGTCTTCAAATCAGTAGGCTTGGGTGTGCAGGACATTGCCGCAGCCGGTTTCGTAGTACGAAGAAGCTTTGAAAGCGGGGGCAGGGAGTTCCCTCCCAGTGCTTTATTCCTGAGCGGGTAGCTGTTCAGAGTCGCGCCACGCACTGATTTTCAGGCGGCGGCAGACCCAGCAGAGGCCCTCAGTGGAATTTGGGGCACAATCAGCGGTGCACACGACGCATTTGGCGAGATTGGGAATTTGATCAGGGAAAGCTGATGCCTTGGCGCCTTCCAGGATCTCCTGGGGAACCACCGGTCCTGAATCTGTCGGTGTTTTACGTTTCATTGTGTTGCCCCTACTCAAATACTACAGCATAAAGTTGCTATTAAGGACAAGCCCTGAGCTTCGGTTCACGTATAATTAGGTGATCGAGGGTATCGGCCATGAGTTCCTTAAGTTCCGGGGCTCCGAACGAGCTGATCAGCGTCCTGGCTAAGAAAGTTGTTGGACAGCCAGGTGCATTGCAGCACATCGCCCCTTATATCCAGATGTACCAGGCAGGCCTGGCACCCGAAGGACGACCGATCGGCGTCTTTCTTTTGCTTGGACCCACCGGAACCGGCAAGACACGGACAGTAGAAGTGCTGGCCGAAGTGTTGCACGGAAGTCACAAAAACTATCTCCGCATTGACTGCGGTGAATTTCAGCTGGAGCAGGAAGTGGCCAGACTGATCGGTGCGCCTCCGGGCTACATCGGTCATCGCGAAACCACTCCGCTTCTATCCCAGCAACGCCTGACCGATGTGGTCAGTCCATCTTGCGATATCTCGCTTGTTCTGTTTGATGAAATTGAGAAGGCGGCCCCTTCCATGACCCGCCTGCTTTTGGGCGTGCTCGACAAAGCCACATTAAAACTTGGTGATAACGCGACCGTTAATTTCGAAAAGAGTCTTATCTTCCTGACTAGTAACCTGGGTGCGCGCGAGATGATGCGCGAACTCGGCCCGACGTTTGGTTTCGATGCGAAAAGCGTTCGCGATCCCAACGAGATCGCGGGAAAGCTGGAGAGCATTGCGCTTGGCGCGGTGCGCAGAAAATTTTCTCCAGAGTTTGTAAACCGAATCGATGCGGTGGTCACGTACCAGCCGCTGACAACGGAATCGCTCGGCAAGATTCTCGAGCATCAGATAGATGAATTGCAGAGTCACGTAAACACGCGTCTCGGCTCGCGTTGCTTCAATATTGAAGTGACAGAGAAGGCGCGGGATCTGTTGCTTCGAAAAGGCACCAGCTCCGAATATGGCGCGCGAGAACTAAAGCGCGTCGTACACCGGCTGTTGACGCAACCCCTGGCAACAATGGTCGCGGAAGGGCTAATCGAGCCCGCTAGCAGGGTGGTGGTGGACCTGGACCCGAGCGGTGAGAAACTCAGGCTGGGATCCGTCTCCGCCGAACCGCTGGCGATGCGGTCGAATGAGAAGCAACAAGTACTCATTGTTGACGATAATCTCGATCTGCTTAACTTCCTGGCCACGGTGATGGTGAGTTCGAAGTGGACCGTGCTCAGTGCGGAAAGCGCCGAACAGGCCGTAGCTATTGCTGAACGTACGAAAATCGACGCTGCCCTGGTTGACTATATGTTGCCCGATATCAACGGACTGGAATTGAGCAGTCTGTTACTGGCCAAGCAGCCCGACATCAAACTGATTATGATGACCGGGGGTAAGCTTCCGACGGATGAAGAAGCGATGTGCCGGCGTTTCGGCATGCCGCTAATTCAGAAACCGTTTCTGGTGGAAGAGGTTGTTGAGATGCTACGAGTTCGCCTGGCAGCGAACCCCGCGGCGCAGAAAGGTGTCAGCTAGAGGCGAGTACTTCGCGAACCTTCGTTAGAAGGTCTTCGAAACGGAATGGCTTCGCCAGAAAATGAGCGTTGGAACCAGCAACGCCGAAAACAGTGTTATCTGTGTAGCCGGAAATGAAAAGAACTTTCATTTCCGGCCGCAATTCCATTAAGCGATTCGCCAACTCACGGCCGTTCATGTGTGGCAGGACGACGTCTGTGAGCAGCAGATGAATACGGGCGTCCGGCGTGCTCGCCAGTCGGATAGCTTCCTCTCCATAAGCCGCTTCCAGCACCACATATCCCTTCTCGTGCAACACGTCGCAGAGCAATTTCCGCACCCCAGCCTCATCTTCGACAACCAGTACCGTCTCACTGCCTCCGCGCTCATCGAGCACCTGTTCGGGGGCAGGGACACGGGGCGCTTCGCCCTGCGCACGCGGCAAGTAGATCTTCATGGTTGTGCCCTTGCCAAGTTCGCTGTAGACCCAGATGTCGCCGTGGTTCTGTTTGACCATACCGTAAACGATCGAGAGTCCTAATCCGGTTCCCGTCTGGGAGGACTTGGTTGTGAAGAACGGTTCGAAGATATGGCTTACAGTCTGTGCATCCATTCCGGAGCCGTTATCACTCACAGCCAACATAACGTAAGGTCCCGGTGGAACTCCGAAATGCGTCTGGCCGTATCCTGCACCGAGGCTCACGTTCTTGGTTTCGATAGTAAGCCTGCCACCGGTCGGCATTGCGTCGCGCGCGTTCAGGGCGAGATTTAAAATGACCTGCTCCAACTGGTTCTGATCAGCAAGAACCTGCCAGATCTGCGGCTGCGGGACTGTCACTACTTCAATGTTTTCAGGGATCAAACGGCGCAGCATGCCTTGGGTGTCAGTCAGCACGCGGTTAAGGTCTAACAGGGATGGCTTTATGGGCTGCCGCCTGCCGAACGCAAGCAGCTGTTTAGTGAGCGCAGTAGCTCTGTCTGAAGCTTTCAGTATTTCCTCCGCATACCCACGCAAAGGATCGAGCGGAGAGATCCTATCGAGCAACAAGCGGTCATAGCCGCTAATGATTGTCAGCAGGTTGTTGAAATCGTGAGCGATGCCTCCGGCCAACCTTCCGACTGCCTCCATTTTCTGTGATTGGAGTAATTGGTTTTCCAGTTCCTTTCTGACGGTGATATCGGAGATGAAAGCGATGGCCAAACCCACTCCATTGTGTTCAACATGGCTCAGGCTGATTTCAACGGGAAACGTCGTGCCATCTTGACGCTGTCCTGAAAGATCGATCCCCACTCCCATTGGCCGCACTCTCGGTGCTGCAAAATAGTCTGCGCGGTGCGCAGTATGAGTACCGCGGGCGGATTCCGGGAGCAGAAGATCCACTGACTGGCCAATCAGTTCAGCCTGAGAGTACCCGAACATTTCTGAAGTCCGGATGTTCGCGGACAGTATTTCACCGTCAGCGTCGATCGTGAGGATAGCTTGCGCAGCTGATTCAAGAATCGCGTTGAGGATAGTCTCTATTTTGCGTTTTTCTTTCAAGAACTAACTGCACTCCCAGTAGCAGCAAGGCTTTCCCAGTTATATCACCAATTCAACAGCGCGAAGAGATCCAATGTTCCGCACTTTGACTGGGTGCAGGTCGTAGCCGCGTCAAGGGATGTGTAGGGGTGCGGAAGAACCGGGCTCGACAGCTCCGGCAACGGTACGGTGCGAGCCGGATCACGCGGAGGACCGAGTCTATCAGGTTCCGTGGCAGGGAACGCCGGATATCCACCGATCCGCATTTTGGGCATCTGCGATTTGTTCTCAAAATACATAGTTGAAGCAGTTGCTGAAAATCTCATTGAAAGCGCAGATCGTACAATCAAATAAGGCCCTATGGATCTTCCAGAATCAGCGCAGATCGAAGTCACTCCCGAGATCGACGATTTGCTGGAAGCCGTTCCCAACGTCCCGGCAGTCTTTCTGATTTCCGCCGGCGCAGGGGAACCATACCTGGGTCGCACCACTCTCTTGCGTCGTCGGCTGAAACGCTTGCTGCGGGCGAGCCAGGGGCCTTCGCGCCTGCTCAACCTGCGCGGGATCGCGCAGCGAATTGAATACTGGACGACTGCTTCCAGCCTTGAATCGAGCGTCCTGTTTTATGAACTCGCGCGCAGACATCGTCCAGACGATTATCTGAAGCTGCTGCGCTTGCGGATGCCACCGTATGTGCGCGTCACGCTTTCAAACAGATTCCCGCGAACGCACATTACGACCAAACTGGCCTCATCGCGGGCGTTTCACTATGGCCCGTTTCGTACGCGCGCCTCGGCGGAACTGTTCGAGAGCCAGTTTCTTGATCTGTTCCAGATCCGCCGCTGTCAGGATGATCTGGTGCCGACGCCGGAACATCCCGGGTGCATCTATGGCGAGATGGGGATGTGTTTGCGTCCTTGCCAGCAACTGGTGAGCGATGAAGAATACGCCAGCGAGGTGGGGCGTGTGGTTGAGTTCCTCTCGACCGGCGGACAGACAACGCTTGAAACCATCACCCATGCGCGTGACCGTCTCAGCGCCGAGTGCCAGTTTGAGGATGCCGCGCGCGAGCACAAACGATTGGAACGTGTGCAACAGATTCTGCGCCTGCGTGATGACCTGGTGTGCGATACAGAAAAGTTATGCGGTGTGGCTGTACTGCCCTGTGCGGAATCCAACTGTGTAGCGCTTTGGTTCGTAATGCGCGGCTGTCTGCTGCCTCCGCACCGCTTTGGCTTTGAAATGGTGGATGGACGGCCGGTGTCTCTGGACAGCCGTTTGCGGGAATTGGCTGCCGCGGTCGAACAGCCGAAGCTATCGGCCCAGCGCCGTCAGGAACACATTGCACTGCTCGCACGATGGTTTTATTCGAGCTGGCGGGATGGTGAGTGGATCGGCTTCGAAGATATAAAATCGATTCCGTACCGCAAGCTGGTGAATGCCATACACCGCGTGGCAACCGGTGCCACGCGGCTTGGCAACGTTCCTACAGCTTCTTGATTTTCAACTGGCGAAACTCGATCCGGTAGCCTTCGCCTTCAAGTCCGACGTGGCCTTTGCGGACTTCGAGGTTGTCCCACTCGCTAGTCACTTCGCCGTTGATCCAGAGCGTCATCTTCTCGCCCTGTGCGCGAATTTCCAGAGTGTTCCATTCGCCGGCCGCCTTCACAACACTCGGCTTGTTCTTGTCTTGAAGGTTAACGCGCTTTTTTTCTCCCTTAAACGGCGTCACGCCAAAAAAGTGACCGCCCGACAAACTGCCGACCTGCGCCTGATGCCAAATTGTTCCATCGGCATTGTTGCGCGCAAAAATACCGCTGTTATAGCGCTTGCCGGTTTCGTCGGCCAGCTTGGTATAGCGGAACTCCACGTGGAAAATGAAGTCGGCGAATTCCGGATCATAACGGAAAAAGTCATGACCCTTGTCGCCTTCGCAGATCAGGAGCTTATTCGCCGTATCGACTTTCCACTGTGACTCCGGATGCACCGGTTGTGTCGGTGGAATGGAGATGCGCGTCCATCCCTTCAGCGAAGCAGGCGGAAGAATATCTATCCAACCTTTCGGATCACTTTCCAGGGCGCTCTTGCTTTGCCCGAAGGCGCAGCCTGCAATCAGAAATGCACTAAGCAGCCAACCACGCATTGACTTTCTCCCAATCTTCGGCTTCGCCGAACTTTATTCCCTTGATACTCGGGTCGATGTTCTTGAGCATGCCGGTCAATACGGCTCCGGCACCCACTTCTATGCAGCGATCGACACCCATGCTGCCGAGCAGACGAACGCTCTCCATCCACTTGACCGGACTTGGAACCTGCTCAAACAAACCCAGGCGGGCATCGGATGCCTTGCAGATGGCGCGCGCCTGCCAGTTGTTGATCAGCGGCACTTCCAGTTCATGGAATTCCGTAGCGTCCAGATCCAGCGCAAGCTTCTGCTGTGCCGGACTCATCAGCGCGCAATGAAACGGAGCGCTGACCGGCAGCAGGATGGCGCGCTTGGCGCCGGCAGCCTTGGCAAGATCCGCGGCGCGCTGAACGGCACCCGCGTGTCCCGCGATCACGACCTGATCGGGAGAATTCAAGTTTGCGGCGCTGACCACTTCGCCTTGTGCGGCCTCCGCCAAAATTTCTTCGAGCTTGCCCTCGGGCAATCGCAGCAATGCGGCCATTGCGCCGACTCCGGCGGGAACGGCCTCCTGCATGTATCGTCCGCGTTGACGGACCAGGCGAACGGCATCCGCGAAGCGCACGGCTCCGGCAGCCACCAGCGCGGAGTATTCGCCCAGGCTATGTCCCGCCACGAGTTCGGGCTTCAGGCCTTTCTCTGTAAGCACGGAAAGCGCTGCAATGGATACGGTCAGCAACGCGGGCTGCGTGTTTTCGGTGAGCTTAAGTTGCTCGTCGGGTCCTTCAAAGCAAAGCTTGGAAAGCGAAAAGCCCAGGGCTTCATCGGCTTCTTCAAAAACTTTACGTGCGCATTCGTAGGAATCGGCCAGGCTCTTGCCCATTCCGGCAAACTGCGAGCCCTGTCCAGGGAACAAAAAGGCAATCTTACCCATAAACCTTTAGTCTCCCAAATGGCCCTCTTTATCGCAATGCTGCAGCTACAGTTCGCTCCGAGTCTTCGGCTAGCAGAAATCCCGCGCTCACTAAATTTTCTGCGGCTTTCTTCAAAGCAGCAAGATATGCATCCCGATCTTTATAGCGGTCGTTTGCGAATGGAATGAAACTGCCAGTCAATCCACAAAGCTCTCCCGCAGCGAAACCGGCCCTGCGCAGATTCCAGCCTGTGTATGTACCTTTGGGCATCTGCAGTTGCACCGAGCGCACTCCGGCGATCTCGTTTCCATCGGCGTCAACCTTCGGCACCAGCACCACATAGCTGCCTTTCTTAATTGGTGGTTCCTGTGTGATCACCCCGGAGTTGTAACGTGAGCTGAAATGGGGACCGAAGTCCAGGTGGTTAAGGCCGTTGACCAGGCTCTTGGCGGGGACCAGTGTGCCATCCGAGATTCTTGGATAGCGGCTCGCCGGAGGTTCTTTTCCTTCAACCACCCAACGCTCCAGCGTCAGCAGCAAAGCTCGTCGCATTACGCCTATTGGATTGGGATTCGGCAGTTGCTCGCATATCCCGCGGTTAGTCCCTCCGCCGCCCGAATGTTCGGTGCTCGAGAACAGGTAGATGCGCACGGAATCAGGTATCTTCAGGTCACGCTGTCCGAGCGCATCAGTTGTGTTCAGTGACATGCGGCCCCTCCAGTACTCGGTGGAACTCACGGTCTGAATGATCTTGGGGCACGTTTTTGTTTTTGTGCACGCGTCCAGAATCCCGCCCGTCCGTTTGGCGACGGGATCGTAGGCGGAACCCCAGTGCAGGGGACCGTCCGCTCCCGGGTATTCGTGATTTTCGTGCTGGCCCAAGCCGCGATCGGGTTGCCCGAAGCGGACGTTCAGCCCAAGTCCCTGCGACGCAACGTGTGGGTTCATTCCGTCGAAAACCATGCGGTGGGATTCGTCCTCATTGAAACCCAGGTCGAGAAAGGTACGCGCATATCTTCCCGATTGCGACGTGCCGCCCAGCAACGCGGTACGTATCGCCCCGGCCAACGGATTCGCTACTCCAGCATCATCTTTCGGCGCATGACGGAAAAACGCCAGGAGATCTCTGGTTGCGGCAAAGCCCACGCCCAGCACCAAAGGGTTTTTGCCGGGGTAGACCAGTTCGTAAATATGGTCCGTGTCAAAGCCGTCCTTCAGGCAAAGCTTTGTGTCGTTCGGAGTGCCGGGGAAGGGAACTTTCGTGCAATCGGCATAGGCCCAACGTGCAGTCGGAATCACGGTGCGGGCATCGTTCTGCCTGGCTCGGACATAAAGCACCGCTTTGGTTTTATCCAGACTCTGCGCCGGATACTGGGCGAAGAAAACACTGGCGGTCGGTTGGTCAAAGACGAACTCCATCCGAACCGGGCCGGTGATTTCGGAGCCGTCCGCGTTGTTAGCGACCGGAACACGGATCGTCATCCGGTCCGCGCCTTTCGGGAGGTCGCCCTGCCAGCCGCTCCAAAGAAATGTGTAGCCGCGTTTCATGGCGAACCCATCGCCTGCTCTCATGGGTTCTCTCCCGTTCGCGCCTACATTCCAATCGTTCAACGCGCGCTTATTCCCGCGATTGACGACATCATAGTAGAGCACTCCGTTGCCCTTGCGCGCGTTGACGGGCTTCAGCAGATAGAAGTCGGTCTCGTATTCGACTTTCCCGTCCTTGTTGCGTGGAGCCAGGGCGATATCGGTAATCCTCGCATTGAGTGGGTCTTTCGGATCCAGTTCGCCCAGCGCGCGCCCAATCACTTTTTCATACTGACCGATGTCTCCGAATCTCGCACCGTCGAAGGTTGGCGATTCCGTGCGGTCGATAATAATGCGCGTGATGCGGGCGTCGGCGGAAGGTCCGCCGACGAGGAGTATCAATAAAGGAAGAAGCGCTTTCATCACAGTTTCTGCTCGAACATCCACTTCCACAGATCAGCCTCGCCGTAGGCCTTGTCCCAGGAATTGTGGCCGACCCCGGGGTACTCGGTGTATTTCGGTTGCGCGCCGGCGGTCTTGAGGGCGGCTACCATCTTTTGCGATTCAGTTACCGGCACTGTCGTATCAGCCGCGCCATGAAAAACCCAGATCGGCGTCTTGCCGATTTTGACCGCTGTGTTCGTGTAGGGATCGCCGGACCCTTCGTCGATTACAGGAAGACCGGGACGACGGGGCAAGCGCACGCCACCGCAAATGGGAGCCAGAGCCGCGAACTTCCCGGGATTACGTGCCCCGATTGCAAAGGTGCCGTATCCACCCATCGACAGACCGGTCAGGTAGAGGCGTTTGCGATCACCGTGGAATTGTTTGACAGTTGCATCCAATGCCGCCAGTGCCATGGCCTCCATGTCCGGCGCCGTCCACCAATTATCTTTGAGGCACTGCGGAATCACAACCACTGCCGGAACTCGTTTCACTTGAAGGCGAATCGCCGCACCGATGCCGACCTGCGTCTGTACAAGGCCATCATCACCGCGCTCGCCTGCGCCATGCAGAAACAGGATTACCGGCCATTGCTTCGACTTGTCCCACCCATCGGGAACATATACCTGGTACTTGTACGTGACCCCTTTCAGACGCACCGTCCGATTCAAAAAACCCGTTTCCTGGCGCGCTTGCAGCGGCATTAGGAGACTCCCTGCGAGAATTAATAATCCGAATATTTTTAGCATGCGCAATGATTTTATCGCGAACAGCTGATAAAATGTCCGCACTATGCGACGCTTCTTGCTGCTTTTCGCGGCTATGTCCGCGGTCCTTTTCGGTCAGACGGTAACGGGTACCCTCGAATGCCGCGTGGCCGATTCCTCTGGAGCATTTGTGGCTGGCGCGGAAATTTCGGTGAAGAACAACGAAACCGGACTCGAGCGCTCCACCAAGACAAATCAGGAAGGCTATGCGCAACTGACTTTCCTTCCCGTGGGCGAATACACTATGATCGCCGGCGCGGCCGGTTTTGGCAGACAGAGCCGAGTCACAACCGTGGAGCTTAACACCTCCAAGAGTCTGGCCTTTACGCTCGCCCTGGCTACGTTGAGTGCGGAAGTCACAGTCACCGCCGAAGCCCCGCTGCTCGACACGTCTCGTGGCGAACTTACTAATAACGTTGACGCCAAGACTATCGAGGAGCGGCCCATAGCTTCACGCAATTTCCTCTCGCTTGTTGAAATGCTGCCGGGTTTTCAGAGCACGGGCGGTTTTGGGGGTGTCAACAACCCCACGCAATCGAGCGGCAGTTACGTATCTTTCAACGGCACCGGTTCACGTTCGGTCGCATTCCAGATCGATGGCGTGAATAATGACGATTCTTCCGAGGGCCAGAATCGGCAGAACGTTAACATCAGCGCCATCAAAGAATTTCAGGTGCTCACAAACGCATTCTCGGCGGAATTCGGGCGCTCAGGTGGAGCGGTCGTACTCGTGCAAACCAAGTCTGGCACGAACCGGCTGCACGGCGATCTGTACGAATTCCTGCAAAACGAAAAGCTCAACGCGAATTCATTTTTCGGCAATGCCTCCGGCCGCAACGCGTCGGGTGACCTGATCTCGCCTCGTGCTCCGTATCGCCGTAATCAATTCGGCGCTACGGCGGGCGGCCCCATCATCAAGAACAAGCTCTTCCTCTTCGGCAGTTTCGAGCAGACCCGCCTGATTCAGTACAACACTTACACGCGTTATCTCTTTATGTCGGATAACCCGCTGCAGGTCGGAACGTGCCGCTTGTGCGTCAATCCGGCGGATCACCCGAATTTAAAACAAGATATGGATTTTCTGCAGAGCATCCTTGACCGCTTCCCGAAAGAAAAGCCGAACAATCCGAACCTCTGCGATAAGTGCTTCACAGCGTTACGCACCGCTTCTTATCCAGATCAGGATTACAGCGGGCGCATCGACTACAACATCTCTTCGCGTGATACGGCCACCCTGCGTTATCAGTACAGCCGGCAGAAGCGTACGCCGCTTCCGCTTGTGATCGGCGAATCCGCTTATCAGAACAACCGCCAGCAGAACGTGGGCTTTACCGAAACCCACAGCTTCACTCCGATGACCTGGGGCGAATTCCGCTTCGGCCTCGGGCTCCGCACGACGATGGTGGATATTGGCGGCGATGCGGGCAACTCCACGCCGATAGTTCGTATCAACAATCCTACGGCGTACTCGATCACCACGCTCGGAAGCTCCGGTGCGTATCCGATTCATCGGTATCAGACAGATTTTCAGTACGTCTATAACATCGTCCACGTGCGCGGGAAACACACGCTGAAGGCCGGTACAGATATCCGCCGCTCGCGTCTGGACGACCTCGCTGATAACTACGGTCGCGGCTGGTGGACCTTTGCCGCCACGGGCGTGCTGGGTACAGCCACGCGCTATGAGGGCTGGGAGAATTTCCTGCGCGGCTATGTTACTGACTTTCAGCGCGGATACGGCAACTTCACAACTTACAACCGACTGCTCGAACTGAACAACTATGTCATGGACGACTTCAAAGTGTCGCCCACTCTCACGCTCAACCTGGGCGTGCGTTTTGAACGCGTCCAGACGCCTTACGAAATTGATGGCAAGGTCAAGTACGAGTTCAAGGACTTCAACGGCATTCAGCCGCGTTTCGGCTTCGCCTGGGCTCCGCGCTTCGTTGAACATACCGTGCTGCGCGGCGGGTTCGGTATTTACCACAACCGCATTTTCCAGAGCGTGTTCTCGCAGAACAATATAAGCCTGCGTTCGTTGCCGCCCTACGGCGCGTATTTCGATTACAGCAATCCCACGTTACAACGTCGGCGACCCGAGCAACGGCTATGTCTGGAATCCTTCCACTTACAACCCAGGACGCATTTCGTCGGCGCGCGTCAATCCCGACCTGACCATGCCGACGGTCCAGCAGTATCACATGGCGATCGATCACCTGTTCTCGAATCGCTGGAAGGCCAGTGTCGGCTATGCCCGTACGCGAGGAATCGGACTGCTCCAGAACCAACTCACTAATCGCGCCAAGTTCCCGATTCTTTCTCCGCAGGATGGCATCCTCTACGACAAGATCGATCCGAATCTTGGGAACACCAATCCGGCACCAGGATACATTTCGCTAGCACAGCCGCGCACCAACCAGCGCCGTCCGGACACACGCTATACCAGTGTCTATCTGATTGGGAATGAGTCGTGGAGTTACTATAACGCGATGCGTGTTTCGCTCTCGCAGCGCCCCTATAAGGGCGTAGCATGGCTTGCCAGTTACTCCTGGTCAAAGAGTATTGATACCGGCTCTGATATCACTCAGGGCAATCCGATCGTGGAATACGGCACAGCTGCCAGTAATCGCGGACTCAGCGACTTTGACCAGCGTCACAGACTGAATCTCAACGTGACCTGGGACGTGCCGTGGTTGCGCAAACAGCAGGGAGTGTTCGGTAAACTGCTCGGTGGCTGGACGCTCACCAGCAATCAGACCTACGCCAGCGGCAACCCGTTCAGTGTGACCGCAGGTTACGATACGAATGCCGATGGTGTTGCTAACGATCGCCCGATTCTACTCGATCAGAAGCTGTGGGGAACTTCGGTCGATAATGCGCGTACCGACCCCAAGACCGGCCAGCAGATTTCAACGTTGCAACTGCCGCTCAGTGGATTCTATCCAACGGTTGCGACACCGACCTCGGCCCGCCCCTTTGATCCGGGCGGAACCGGCAATGGCTCTATCGGGCGTAATACGTTCTTTGGCCAGGGTATGTTCAATGTGGACTTCGGGCTCTACAAATCGTTCCGCGTCCGGGAAGGGCACCGCATGACCTTCCGCGCTGAAGGCTACGGGATCACGAACACGCCGCACTTTGCGCGCCCCACTGCCAGTGTGATCAACCAGAGCTTCGGCCGGATCACCGGCACTTTCAACCCGTTCAATTTTGTAGGAGCATCACGAGGAGACTCCTCGGCGCGCCTGATCCAATTCGCGCTGCGTTACATATTCTAAGCGCCTGGAGACGGATTCAACCACTATACGCTGGCAGGATCGTGCCAGGGCCCTACTGTTTTCCGTCCAAGGGCTGCTACAGCGGCCGGATCCAGATGTTCCGGAACCGCACGGGATTGTGGTGGCCTCCCAGAAGCAACGGAGCCTTGGTTTGGCCCGGAGGATA
Organism: Bryobacteraceae bacterium; assembly: GCA_963793625.1. GTDB lineage: Bacteria > Acidobacteriota > Terriglobia > Bryobacterales > Bryobacteraceae. Next base: position 68,057 of record CAWCAT010000010.1, read on the forward strand.
GTCACCCGGCAGCTTCCTGTGAGCTACAGTTCCGTAGATCTCCTGATTGTGGTGCACTAGCACGCCGTTATGAAACACGGTCACACGCGGCCGCATCTCCAGCTTTCCGCCTTTGTAGACCGGAGCGAAGAAGACGATGTCGTAGGTTTGCCACTCGCCCGGTTTGCGGGTGGCGTTGACTAGCGGCGGCGTCTGCCCGTAGACGGAGGCGGCCTGGCCATCCGGATAGATTTTGACGGTGTACGAATCGAAGATCTGAATCTCAAACACGCCCATCAGGTTGACCCCGCTATTGCCGCGATTCATAACGTCGCCGCGGGGAGGGTCGGGCGTCTGCCATTCCACGTGCAACTGGCAGTCGCCGAATTCCGCCTTGGAAACCAGCGATCCGTCAGTGACCTCAACATAGCCCTTCTCAACTTTCCAGGTGGAAGGCTGCCACATCGAGAGGTCCGCACCGTTGAAGAGCACGACAGCGTCCGATGGCGGTTTGCCGGGGTCTCCGGGATCCACCATCTTCGGAGCGGGCCGGTCCGGATCGTGTACGTGGAAGCCGGACACCGGCAGCACCGGAGTGTCCTTGTAACCGAAGATGCCGGAGCCGTCTTTGGCGTGTTCGAGCGGTTTCTGCTGGCCGAACGCGGCTCCAACAAAACCAGCATGATGGCGATAGACTTTCTCATACTCGTGTAGCCTCGACTCCTAGTCTATGGGATGAAGTCCAGCGCGACGGTAGAGGCCGGGCGAACGCTATTCAAGATTCAGGGTCCGCATCCGTCCGAAACCATTCACTTCACAGCCAAATACACCCATCTTGCGTGGTTTCAAACTCGGAACCCTGCGGAAAGGAGAACGTCACGGCAGCCTTTCCGATCGCCGCAGTGGGAGGAATCCAAGCCCTCACTGCGATAGCGCCGGATACTTGACCGGGAATCGGCTCCGCTGAGACGAGGCCCATGCCCGTCACCGTTGAGCGTCCGGTCGCGATCTTCAAGTAGAACTCCGCTGCGACACCGCCCGAGGCTCCACTCGGCGGAGTAATGGTGTAATCCCCCGGCGGATTCAGCACGCCGAATCCCGTTGCCATCAAAGTGACTATCGTTTCGCGCAGTGCTGGGTTGGCCTCAGAGTTCAGCGTCCCGTCCTCGTTCAGCGCGAGTATCTGCCCTGTACCAAGCTGTCCGCTTGTGAAGAAGCCCGGGATCGCATACGTCACAATCAGATCGTAGGGACCAAGCACGCGGCCATCGCGTTCCACAGTGACTGGTGCGGGCCCACGCTTTAGGGAATACGGCACCATCAGGTTTATCTGACGATTATTGAACATACAGCAATGGGACCGGTATGCCGCCGAACTTCACAACTGTTCCTCCGAGTTCAGTGGCAAGGCCACCATTGCGATCGGGTAACCCTACCGCAGCAGACTCCGGTCCGAGTCCAAGCCCCATCAACGTTACGATCTCGCCAGGCGCAACCGCCAATCCCCTCCCGGAGTTGCGTCCCTGCTTCATGCTGCCTGCGTTGACCAGGCACGTGACGCAATGCTTACTCGGGCGTGTAAAGTCGTAGGCGGCAAGTCCGAGGGGGCGATCGGAACCCCGATAATAGTGGCGCAAACGGACTGTCGGTCGCCCACAGACCTAGAGTCACGGGTCGGCCGGCGGTATCGCAGTGCGAGGTCAGCTGGATACTTTACCCCTGGCAAGGGGTGGTAATCGACAACGCGCCCAGCGGTTGCATCGATTTGAACTATCGTAGATGGCGCTTCACAGCCGCCAACGAGCCGCTTTTCAAGGCCGGCTGCGACGGGCCCTCGAATTGTCAGGAAAATGCGTTCGTCTTTTGTAATCGCGATCTTAATTGCGCGCTCAGATCCGGGTCCTCCGAGATAGCTGGCGAGAGCCACCGAACCCGCGGGAGAAATTTTCATAACGAACACGTCACCGCCAGGGAAATCGCCGGAGCCTTTTCTCCATAGCTCTGCTGCCAGCCAGCGGGGCTGACTGGAAAATCACTCGACTGTGTTGTTCCGGCAATGATTCCGTTCCCAGCGCTATCGAGCGCAATCGAACGTACCGAAATCCGCTTCAGAACCGCCCAGATAAGTGGCCCAGCGCAGAGTCTTTCCGTCGGGCGCAATCCGGACAGCGAACGCGTCGCCATAGCGCTCTTGATCAACAACGGGGGGAGGCCCTCGAGAATCCCGGATTGATAAAACAATCTTGGGAGAAAAATTTTGATCGAATCCGAGATCGCTATTAGGCCTACCCCAGTATCAGATTACAACCATCACCAAGAACGGTGCAGGCGTGCGGATCGGAGCCCGGTATGACGGGGCACGGATCGTGCGCCCATTGCGGCGGCACGCGACTGCACAGCAAAGGCTGGTGCAGTCGGACCGTGCGCCACGAGGATTGGGGCCTGCGACCTTGCTCGCTCGAAATTGAAGTTCCGCAAGTTCCTGTGTTTGAGCTGCGGAAAGCAGTCGCGCCAGCGACTGCCAGGTATCCTGCCCTGCCAACGAGCGAGCGAGGCCTTTCGAGAAGCGATCTTTCAGCAGCACCTGGATGGCATCAATCGCAGCGGCTGGGCCGCCGCGAAGGCATCGGCGCCGCGACTGTGCAACGCCATTTTCAGCATGGACTGCGGCGCCAATTCGAAGTGAATGGCATCCGCCGCGTTGCCCGATCGTGCTCGGCATCGACGAGCACTTTTTCACCCGCCGCAAAGGCTACGCCACCACGCTTTGCGATCTGCGCCACCATAAGGTTTACGATGTGGTGCTGGGCCGCTCGGAACTATCGCTGAGCAGCTATTTGGCAGGTTTGGAAGGTAAATCCGAAGTGCGCGTGGTGTGCATGGATCTGGCCAGCGTTTATCGAATCAATCGTGCATCAGCACTTCCCCAACGCGCGCATTGTGGCCGATCGCTTCCATGTCATTCGCCTGATCAACCATCACTTTTCTAGCCTGCTGGCGCGAGATCGATCCGGTGGGCGCTAAGAATCGTGGCCTGATGTCGCTGATGCGCCGCCACCGTCACAATCTGAAACCGGAACAGCAGATCGCGGCTCAGGCTCTGTATTTTGCCGAACGATCCCGCCTTGGGCAAGCTCGATACTACCGTTTCAAGCAGCGCCTTTGTTACCATGCTGTTGAAAAAGCATCGCACACGCAAGCAATGCGAGAAACTGGCCCCGCGTTTACTGCGTGCCGTGGACAGTTGCGCCAGGCCGGTCTGCCGCAACTCGGGAACTATCTGGCGCAAGGATTACGACCAGCGAGCCAACTACGGAATCTGAAGGTATCCAACATGGATTGATGCAGGTAGGAAACCGAAAACTATCGTATGCGCGTTAAGGTATTATGTTCGTGAATCTGATCTGCGGGATTCGGGGTCTCCCCCGTTGTTGGCGTAGGGCCGAATTATTGAAGGGGTGGTGCGCCCGGCACGACTCGAACGTGCGACCTTCTGGTTCGTAGCCAGACGCTCTATCCAGCTGAGCTACGGGCGCATACGGGTTGACTTCTTGATGCGATTTCATCGTAGCACGGCCCCTGCCTGGTAAGCAATTTCCACTATCAATCTGCTCAAATAGAGCATGGCCGACAAACGTCTGATCGCTGCACTCCTCCTGCTGCTTTGCGTGGCAGACGTTGCCGAGGCTGCCCGAAAATCCAGCCATAGCCGGCGCCAGCGTCGCGTCTATTCCAACGAGATTTTCACGATCGACCCGGGCACTGTCGAACTGGAATTTGGAACCAACGCCGGTTCTGATTCGTTCACCATGCCCACCACCTTGAAGTACGAACCGGATTTCGCCTCACCGCTACTGCGACAAATCGAACTCAGCATTTCTTCCGACACTTTCACACTGTTGAACGATTCGGGCAACCACACGGTGCAGTTCGCCGGCCAGCAGACAGCAGCCGTCCTTCGCCCGATCTTTCAGCGCCAAGGCTTCGCTGTCGCTCTGCAACCGCAAGGAGTGTTTTCCATCCGGGGCGGGGAATCTCCGCGACTCGGATCCGCCGTGCTCGTCGGTTGGGCCCATGGCGCGCATTCTGTCGTCGGCACGGCCACGTGGACCGCGGCCACGCACTCCTCCGAATCCAACCCCGCGCAACAGTACGATTACGACGCCGCCTACGTCTATGCGATTCGCAAGAGCCGGTATTCAATCCTGACGGACTTGCAATGGAGCACCGCGCACCGGCAGTCCTCGCAGGGCTTTATGACGCTCGGCATGGTCTGCCGCATCCGTCCCACTTTCTCGCTCGATGCTGGGTTGCGCGAGCAGGGCGTCGGAACAAGCCAGCGGCACCCGCACCTGCTCGCCGGCTTCACCTGGAACCTTGGTCGGGTCGGTCGCCGCGTTCGCTAGAATTAAGTTATGTCAAAGACGTTAACAATCGCCGGGCGGGAGTTTCACTCGCGCCTGTTCGTAGGAACGGGAAAATACCGTAGCTTCCAGGAAATGGCGCGCTGCCATGAAGCATCGGGCGCGGAAGTCGTCACAGTTGCAGTCCGGCGCGTCAATCTGACGGATAAAACCAAGGAATCCTTACTCGATTACATCGATCGTTCCAAGTTCTTCATTCTTCCCAACACCGCAGGCTGCTACAACGCCGATGAGGCGATCCGCACTGCGCGTCTCGGGCGCGAAGTCGGGCTCTCGAATTGGGTCAAGCTCGAAGTGATCGGCTGCGAGCAGACGCTTTTTCCGGATAACGAAGGGCTCCTCGAAGCCACCCGCGTGCTCGCCAAAGAGGGCTTCGTTGTGCTGCCCTACACCAACGACGATCTGATCAACGCACGTCGCCTGATCGATGCCGGTGCTGCCGCAGTGATGCCGCTTGCCGCTCCTATCGGGTCCGGTCTTGGGATTCAGAACGTAACGAATCTGCGCATTCTGCGTGAGATGATCACTCAGGTTCCGTTGATTGTCGATGCGGGTGTCGGGACTGCTTCGGATGCCGCGCTGGCGATGGAGTTGGGCGCCGACGGGATTCTGATGAACACCGCAATCGCCTCCGCGGATGATGCGGAAAAGATGGCTCTGGCGATGAAGTATGGCGTCGAGGCGGGCCGACTCGCGTATTGAAGCGGGCCGCATGCCGAAGAAGCTTTACGCCACAGCCAGCAGCCCGCTCGAGGGAGTGGTTCGTTAGGAAACGGTCACAAGGTCCGCGCCCAATTTCGCCTTGCGGCCTTCCCAAAGGGCGATGTTTGCGAGGTGCGGACCTGCCACTGCGCGCTGCGCAATCTCCACGGTGCAGTTCGGCTGTTTACGTGACTTGATGCAGTCCATGAAATTCTGGATGTGCGATTCTCACCGGCACCGGAGCCTTCTCCGAAATAACCGGAACGGCATTGTTTTTCCAAGGTTCAGCGAACACCTGGAAACCTTCGTCGTCCAGAATCATCGTGGCCTTGTCGCCCAGGAACGTGATCGACCAGCCGTTCTGGAAAGAATTGCTGTAGTCGAGCGTCCAGGTTGCCATCATGCCATCAAGTTCGAAAATCGAGCTGAAAACGTCAGGCTGTTCGGCGCCGGTCATCTTGGCGACGTAGCCGTGTGCCACAGCCGATTTCGGGCGGCGCTGAGCCCGTGAACCACAATACGACATCCATCAGGTGCGTGCCCTGATCCGTCATGTTCCCGCCCGCGAAATCTCTGAAGTATCTCCAGTAGCGGACACGCATCGGCTCCAGGTCGCGTTGTCGGCGCGGAGCCCAGGAAACGCTTCCAATCGAGCTTGCCCGGCAAAGGTGTGTTGTTCAGCGGCTTGGCGATATTCCAATGCCATTGCGGTTTCACGAGCGTGATGCGCCCCAGCACTCCATCGTCAACAAGCTTCTTCGCCTTGATCAGGGACTCCGCACTGCGGCGCTGCATGCCGATCTGCACGATCTGCTTCGATTTTCTGACTGCCGCGACCATCGTCGCGCTCTCTTCGAGCGTCTTCGACAGGGGTTTCTCGGCATATACGTCCCGGCCCGCTGCAAGAGAGGCCAGCAACATCGGACAGTGATGGTGATCCGGTCCGGCCAGCACTACGGCATCCAGATTCTTTTCTTTGTCCAGCAGTTGCCTGTAATCGACGTACGATTTCGCATTCGGCGACTGCTTGAGCGCGAGTTCGACGTTCGGCTCATATACATCGCACACGGCCGCACACTGCGCGCCGAGGCTTTGAAATTTTGTATTCAGATAGCGCCCGCGTCCGCCAACGGCAATTGAGCCGTACGTAATGCGGTCATTCGCGCCCCAAGCGCTGCGCGGAATGAACATGGGGGCTGTGCCAAGCACCGCGCCTTTAATAAAATTGCGACGATCAGGTTCCATTTTTGATCCCTCGGCAGTTACTTTATCAGGATTTTGCGCGCTTTGTTATCCTAAGTCTTCGCCTCATGACTACAGATCCGCAAGCAGCACACGACTTAGCAGTAGTGATCCCGGCCTGGAACGAACGGGAGAATCTGGAAGTTCTACTCCCTATGCTGCAGGACGTGCTCGGGCGCGTCGGAGGGAGCTGGGAAATCGTCGTTGTCAACGGCGGTTCCAAGGACGGCACGATGGATGCTGTCCAGCGGCTCGGCGCACGCGCGGTGCGGCAGGTCGAGCGTGGCTACGGCGGCGCTTTGATCGCGGGGTTTGCGGCCACCAACGCAAGTTACGTGGTCACGATGGATGCCGATCTGTCTCATAGGCCCATTTTTATTGAGGATTTCTGGAACAACCGCACCCAGGCCGAAGTACTCATTGCTTCGCGCTACGTGGCAGGCGGTCGGGCGGAGATGAGCCGCTTTCGCTGGGTGCTCAGCAAGATTCTCAACAACACGTTCGCGGTACTGCTCTCGATTCCACTGCAGGATCTATCGAGCGGATTTCGCATGTATCGCAAGGAAGCGCTCGTGGAACTTGATCTGGTCGCGCGCGACTTCGACGTACTCGAAGAGCTGCTGATCAAAGTCTATGTGCGTGGCTGGCGCATTCGGGAAATTCCCTTTGAATATGCGCCGCGTGGAGCGGGCACTTCACACGCACGTCTGATCCACTTCGGCTGGGCCTATTTAAAGACGCTCACACGCATGTTGAAATTGCGATATCTGGGCGCGCCGCGGCCTACCATTCTGCCCTAGTGATTCGCCGCTGTCGTTCCGTCCTGCGTTGAGGAAACCTGCTTCGGCACAATCCAAAGGTAAACTTTTCGGCCGTTAACATCGGCTTCTTTGTCCGGCTTCCAATCGCCCATATCGAAGCTGTGCGAGACTATGCGCGTGCCGGGCTTCAGTTCCTTCAGTAGCTTAGGTTTCAGGCGCAGATTGACGGCTGGCAACAGATACAAGGTCACCACTGTTGCTTCATGAATGTCCGCTTCGAAAAGATTCTTCTGAACGAAGCGCACACGACCGTTGACACCGGCCTTGGTGGCATTCTCCTCGGCTTCCTTGATGCGCTCGGGGTTGATGTCATACCCCATCCCGCGCGCTTTATATTTCTCAGCTGCTGCGACAACAATCCGCCCATCGCCACAACCCAAATCGATTACAAAATCGTTCGAAGTGACGCGGCCCATTTTGAGCATGGAATCGACCACTTCCATTGGCGTGGGTACATAAGGAACATCGCCGGAAGCGGCGTACGGTAGTTGCCCAAAAAGCGGCATGGACAGCAACAAAGCGAGACACAAACGCATATGGCCTCCTGGTGATAGATACGCGAGATCAGATTACCAGAATGCCGCAGGCAGCCATAGTAGAAAATTCAGTACTCTATCCGGCCACTTCTGCGAGGATCTTAGCTACCTCGGCGCGCGGGTCTTCCGCCCGAGTTACTTGCCTTCCGATTACCAGGTAAGTGGCGCCGTTGCGGATCGCTTCCGCCGGAGTAGCGACGCGCTTCTGATCCCCGGAACTGCTGCCGGCCGAGCGGACTCCGGGAGTTACCAGGATCTTCTGGGCGCCTGCAATCGCGCGGACCGCAGCCACCTCCAGCGGGGAACATACGATGCCGTCTATACCCGCTTCCACGGCCTTGCGCACACGTAACTGCACCAGGTCTGAAACTTCGCACGGGTAACCTAGGTCGGCCAGGTCATCGCGATCAAAACTGGTAAGTACAGTGACAGCCAGTAACTTGAGATCGGAAGCGCCGCGTCCCTCCACAGCCGCGCGCATTACGGCGTTGCTGCCATGCACGGTCAACATACTCACTCCGCAGCGCGCCACTTGCGTAACAGCCCGCTTTACTGTTTCCCCGATGTCATAGAATTTCATGTCGAGGAAAACCTGTTTTCCCGCGCCCGTGAGTTCACGTACAAACTCCATTCCGGCGGAAGCGTACAGTTCCATACCCACTTTGTAAAACGAAACGCTATCGTCGAGCCGGCTGACCAGTTCTCTGGCTTGCCCGGCGGATTCTACGTCGAGTGCAATGATGATGGGGTTGTGGGTCATAGGATACGAATCGGTATGGAGTGGCGTGGCAAAACTTTACCAATTATATAACCGCTTCGGAACCTGCGGGCATCCGCTTCCGGCATGGAGATAAGCAGTCCCCCGGAAGTCTGCGGATCGTAGAGTAGATTTTCAATTTCCGCCGGAATCTCACGCGTTAGTTCGACAACGCAGGAAGCGAATTCGCGATTGTTCTTCAATCCGCCTGGAATCGCACCCTGTCGCGCATACTCGACTGCTCCGGGCAGAAACTGCAGGCGATCTGCTTCGATCTCCAAAGTGACGTTGCTCGCTAGCGCCATTTCTCGTGCGTGGCCGATCAGGCCGAATCCCGTCACATCCGTGCAGCCGTGCGAATCCAACTGCAACATCTCTTCGCAGGCGCTGCGGTTCAACGTCAGCATGGATTCCACTGACGCGGCAACATGCTCATCCGCGGCAATTTCGCGCTTCAGCGCCGTGGCAACGACTCCGGTGCCGATCCGCTTTGTTAAGACCAGCACATCGCCCGCGCGGGCTCCGGCGTTCGTCAGTACGCGCTCCGGGTGAATCGTGCCGGTGACGGCGTAGCCAAATTTGACTTCGTCATCGTTGACGCTGTGGCCCCCGAGTATGACGCAATCGGCCTCTCGCATCTTTGCTGCGCCGCCCAGCAGGATGGCCTCCAGATCGTCCAGGTCGCCCTTGCCAGGGTACGCGACAATCGACAATGCTGAGATCGGCCGTCCACCCATCGCGTACACATCGCTGAGCGAATTGGCCGCTGCGATTGCGCCGTAAGTGTAAGCGTCGTCAACTATTGGTGTGAAAAAATCTACGGTCTGTACGAGGGCACACTCCGGCGTCAGCCTGTACACCCCGGCATCGTCCGAGGTCTCAAAGCCCACCAGTACGTTTTCGTTTGCCACGCGAGGAATGCGTGAGAGCACCTGGTCCAAAACCTTTGGACTTAATTTAGACGCTCAACCCGCAGCCTTCACGTGTGCCGTCAGTTTCTTCGACACTGTTCTCAGTCTAGTTGATGCCTACGTTGTACGGAACATTCGGATGCTCACCTCCGTAATGAAGGGAGGAGTACTCTACAGGTATGGAAGTGCTGAAGCTGATCTGCGGCAATATTTGGCGTCACAAGCTGCGCAGTTTTCTTACGATGTTTGGCATAGCCTGGGGCATCTGCTCGCTCGTCCTCATGTCGGCCCTGTGCGACGGATTCCGACTCGGCCAGCGCAAGAACATGGCGCAGATCGGAGACAACATCGTCATGCTTTTCGGCGGACGCACTGAGCGCCAGGCAGGTGGACAGCGCGCGGGCCGCCGCGTTTTTCTCAACGACGGTGCCGTCAATGCGCTACGTACGCAATGTCCAGCAATAGAGGTCGCCGCAGGAGAATCGAAACGCTACGATACACCCGCGGCCAGCAGTTTCAACTCGGGTCGCTTTCTGGTGCTTGGCGTGACTCCTGAGTATCTGCAGATCCGTAATCTTCCGGTGGAAACAGGACGCACCGTGAGCGCCGCCGACGTCGGCGAAATTCGGCGTGTGTGCGTACTCGGTGCCAGCGTTCGCAAGCAGTTGTTTGAAGGCCGCCGCGCGCTCGGTGAAGAGATCCGCGTCAACAACTATCCCTACAAAGTAATCGGACTGATGAGCGAAAAAGCGCAAAACAGCTCTTACGACGGCTGGGATAACGACAAGATTCTGATCCCGCTTCCGGCGCTGCGCCGCGACACACCACCGTATCGCGAGGCTTTTGAAAAGCTCCGCCTCGACGCGATCATTTACCGTCCCGCATCGGTTAAGGAATGGAAGGAAGCGCAGCGCGAAGCGCGCCACGCACTAGGCATCGCCCTCAACTTTGATCCCGAAGACAAGAGCGCACTTTTCATGTTCGACTCCCTGGAGGGCGCCGAAATCTTCGACAAGGTTTTCGATTCAACTGAGATCTTTTTAGCTATCGTTGCCCTGGTCACGCTGACGTTGGGCGGAGTCGGCGTGATGAATACCATGATGATGGCCGTCGCCGAGCGCACGCCTGAAGTGGGTTTAAAGAAAGCTCTGGGAGCGACAAGTCGCCGCATCCTAGCCGATTTCTTTCTGGAGGGATTACTGCTGGCTGTCATCAGCGGAGCTATCGGACTCACCGTCGTGTGGGTGCTCACCACGCTGGTGAACCGGATGCCAATGCCGACGATGTGGGCGGGCTTGCCCGTCGATTACCGCACTGCGTTTATCGCGATCGGGGCGCTAGGTACGGTTGCCGTACTCTCGGCAATTCCACCGGCCTGGCACGCCTCGCAACTGACCCCGGTGGAAGCACTGCGGGTGGAGCGCTAATCCATGTCGCTGAAGTGGGTGATCTCGGAAGCAATCGCCTCGTTGCGCTACTACCAGCGGAGGACCATCGTTACCATTCTCAGCCTTGCCTGGGGCGTGGCCTGCTTCGTGATGCTGATGTCCTATGGCGGCGGCTTCGAAACGGCGCTGCGCTCAGCTTTCAATGCCGTCGGCCAGGATCTTGTGATCACGAACGGCGGTCAGACCAGCGTACAGGCGGGAGGGTTGCGCAGCGGTCAACGTATCCGCCTCGAATTGCCCGACGTCAACATGCTTCGTGAAGCTGTTCCCTCCATTGCCGCCATCTCGCCGGAGATGATGAATAGGCCGATGAAAGTGGTGCGCGGCACACGCGAGAAAGACTACTCATTCCGCGGCGTCTGGCCTGAATACCAGCGCATTCGCAATATGGAACTGGTTGAGGGCCGTTGGCTGAATCAGGAAGATACCACCCGGCGCAATCGCGTCGCCGTACTGGGCGCGACCGTTGCGAAGGAACTCTTCGCCGGTTTGCCTCCAATCGGTGAAGAAATCACTGTAAATGGCATGCGCTTCACCGTCATCGGCGTTCTGGACGTGAAGGGACAATTGGCTAACTACGGACGTCCGGACAATCTCTGCGTCTTCGTGCCTTACGAAACGATGAGCCTGTTCACCGATATCCGCTATCCCAGCCTGCTCGTCTGGACTCCCGTGTCTGGTCTGGTACGTGAAAAGAGCATCAAGCAATTGCGCGCCGCACTGGCAGCCGCACATCACTTCTCGCCGAATGACGAACGTGCGGTCGAGGTGATCGCGTTCAATCAGTTCATGCACATTATCGATGGCATGTCCCTGGCCGTCAAAGCGTTGCTCGGATTCATAGGCGCGCTAACGCTGGGAATCGGGGGCGTCGGCCTCGCCAATGTCATGCTGGCCTCTGTAATTGAGCGTACGCGTGAAATCGGCATCTTGAAAGCGATCGGCAGCGCGCGCAAATGGATCCTGGCACAGTTCCTCGCTGAGGCGGTGATCGTTATCGCGATTGGCGGTGCGATTGGCGTGGGGTTGGGAGCGATCGCGACTGCCACGATCGGCTCCATGCCGCTGCTCGGAGCAATTTTCAAAGATGCCGCCGACAAGGGCAATCTCGAGATGCACGTTTCGATCTCAGCCGTGCTGGTTTCCATCGGAGTACTGCTTGTGGTTGGTCTGGTGGCCGGAGTGATTCCGGCAATCAAGGCGTCCAGGCTGGATCCGATTGAAGCGCTGCACTACGAGTAAAGGCGTCGCACACCAACAGCCACCGCAATCCCGGTCAGCAAGCCAAACGTATCGGCGAGTGCGTCCAGCGGTTCGGCACTGCGCCCTTGCGAGAGCATCTGTCCGAACTCGAGGGCTATGCCCAGCAGCACCATTATCACGACGCAGATCATGGCGCGCTTGCGCGTTTCAGACAGCATTGGCAGCATCGCCAACGGCAGATATGCTAAAAAATGCTGTATTTTATCGTTGATGTCGAGCGATCCCAAAACCCTGAGTGGCGCTGAAGCCGCAGGTGCAAGGGATCCGAGAATCACTGTACCTACCGTCAAAAGCCACATACAGCGAATACTCGTGCGCACTCCCCTGGAAAGTGGAATCATCGCATCAATTCCTTGCTAGGACGCACTGCTTTTAACTAGCTCCAGAAAAGCTTTGGCCGCGTGACTTAAGCCACGCCGCGCAGGGCGAACCAGCCGGATGCTGCGATCCACGCTGAGTTCCTCTACATTGACCGCGTGCAGTAGTGCCTGCTGCAATTCCTGCTCCACACACATTTTCGGAAGAAATGCCACGCCCTCATTTCGCTGCACCATTTTGCGGATCGTCTCGACTGTGGGCATCTCGACGTCCATGTTCAATGTTACCTTGTGACGCTGAAAAGCTCGTAGCACCACATCGCGATAAGGGGATAGGACATTGTGCGCGATAAAGGTCTCCATCCCAAGTTCAGTGATCGACACCGTGTCGCGATTGGCGAAGCGATGTTGCGGCGACACAACAAAACATAGCCTGTCTTCGTAAATCACTTCCGATTCCAGACGGTCGTCGTCCGGATCAAAACTGATCACGCCCAGTTCGAGGTCGCCGTCAATCAACTGCTCCGGAATCTTGCTCGAAAGGCTCCGCCTTACCTGCACTTTCACTTTCGGATAGAGCCGCCGGTACTGCACGATATGCTGCAACAAATACAGCGAGGTGGATTCGTTGGCTCCGATAATCAGGCGGCCGGCCGAATTGTCGCGCAGTTCCGCCAACGCCGTCTCGAGTTCGTCTTCAAGGTTCTCGAAACGTCGCGCAAACTCCACAACGATGCGTCCAGCGTCGGTCAAAATCAATTCCTTGCCAGACCGGTCGATGAGGCGCTCGCGGAGTTCTGTCTCTAAACGCTGTACTGCCAATGAGATAGCTGGTTGTGTGCGCAGCATCTTCTCGGCTGCGCGGGAAAAACTTTTTTCCGTGGCGACGGATAAGAAGACTTTTAGTGGGAAGAGTTCCATATAAACGATGCTTATCTAATGAAGTTTGATTATAGCATGCACTAGAATTATAAATTTGCTAAATCCTGCTGATGCGCTACATAATTGAAAAGTGTTCGGTTCCGGAGTAACAGGCTGGGCCGAATCGAAGCCATAAGTTATTTAGACCGAATCAGCCTTCCGTTCACCACGGGAGGCTGATTGCTATCAGGGACAGTTTTAAACCTCACAGGCGGATACCAACCTTGACCAATCGCGTATATATCTTCGATACAACTCTTCGCGACGGCGAACAGTCTCCCGGTTGCAGCATGACCGTACATGAAAAGCTCAGCATGGCCCACAAGCTTGTTGAACTTGGCGTGGACATCCTTGAGGCCGGTTTCCCGATCGCATCGCAGGGTGATTTTGAAGCAGTCCAGGCCGTCAGTCGTGAATTTCCTTGGGTCCAGGTGGCCGGACTCGCACGCGCCTGCAAGATGGACATCGAACGCGCCGCAGCGGCGCTGGAACCAGCCGAGCGTCCTCGCATTCACACCTTTATAGCGACCAGCGAAATTCACCTCAAGTACAAGCTCCGGAAAACAGAAGACCAGGTTTTGGAGGAGGCAGTCGCGGCGGTGGAGTTGGCGCGCCGATATGCGGATGATGTCGAGTTTTCCGCGGAAGACGCCACGCGCACGGATCCCGATTTTCTCGAAAAGATTTCACTCGCAGTCGTGGCTGCCGGAGCACGCACGGTCAACTTGCCGGACACCGTCGGTTTCTCCACGCCCTGGGATTATGGTGAACTGATCGGACGCATCGCGCGCGCGTTGGGTGACCGGGCCATCGTCAGCGTGCATTGTCATGATGATCTCGGACTCGCCGTCGCGAATTCGCTCGCAGCCGTGCACGCGGGTGCACGGCAGATCGAATGCACCATCAACGGTATCGGCGAGCGCGCCGGCAACTGTTCGCTCGAAGAAGTAGTCATGGCCATGAAAGTTCGCAACGACCGCCTGCCTTACCAGACCGGCATCGTCACCGAGCACTTGTTCCCCTGCAGCCAGTTGCTGACTTCGTTGATCACGTTCGGCCCGCAACCGAATAAGGCGATTGTCGGGGAAAACGCATTCGCGCACGAAGCCGGAATTCACCAGGACGGCTACCTCAAGGAAAAAACCACTTACGAAATTATCGACCCGCTCAGCGTGGGCGTGCCCGAAGGCCGCCTCGTTCTCGGCAAGCACAGCGGACGTCACGCCCTCAACAATCGCTGCAAGGATCTCGGCTTCCAACTCAGTAAGGATGAGCTCGATGTGGTTTATTCGCGCTTCACCGCTTTGGCCGACCGCAAGAAGGGTGTTCGCAACGAAGAAATCACGGCTCTCCTGAAAGAGACCGTTGGACGGTCGGCCATCGCCGCCGACTAGCAGCCAGACCTTACAATTAAACAAATGGACCTACACGTATTAACGCTGCCCGGCGACGGGATCGGTGTCGAAGTAACCCGAGAAGCAGTGCGGGTGCTCGAACACGTCTGCAAGAAGTTTCAGCACTCACTGCATCTCACGGAAGGGTTGCTTGGCGGCATCGCCATCCACAAGACCGGCACGCCGCTGCCACAGGAAACCGTCAACCTGGCGCTGAATGCCGAGGCTACCCTGATGGGCGCCGTGGGACTTCCGGAGTTCGACAACGCTCCCCCGGATAAGCGTCCGGAGAAGGGTCTGCTCGGAATCCGCAAGGTTCTTGGCGTTTATGCCAACCTGCGGCCCGTGCGTTCCTATAAAGCTCTGCTCGATTCGTCGCCGCTTAAGAATGAACTGGTCGACGGCACCGACATGATCATTGTGCGCGAACTCACCGGCGGCATTTATTACGGCACCCCGCGCGGCATTTTCGGCGAGAAGCCGAACGAGTACGCAGTGAATACGATGACCTATACGCGTGCGGAGATCGAGCGCGTTGCTCGCATGTCGTTTCAACCTTGCGCGCGGCCGTCGTAAGAAAGTCACGAGCGTCGACAAGTCGAACGTCATCGAAAACTCACAGCTTTGGCGCAAAATCGTTGTCGAAATCGCAGCTGAGTATCCCGGACATCCAGCTCGATCACCTGCTGGTCGATAACTGCGCAATGCAGCTTGTACTCAATCCGCGCCGCTTTGACGTCGTGTTGACAGAGAACCTCTTCGGCGACATTTTCAGCGACGAGGGCGCGGTGCTGGCCGGGTCAATCGGCATGTTGCCGTCAGCATCGATCGGCGAGCGCAAGCCGTCCGGCGCATGGGTCGGACTCTACGAGCCGGTGCACGGTTCGGCGCCGGACATCGCCGGACAGAGCAAGGCGAATCCGCTCGGCGCGATCGGCTCCGTCGCGGCAATGTTCGAATATAGTTTCGGCTTGAAGGAAGAAGCCGCCGCAGTCAATGCCGCCATGGAAACGGTGCTCAACTCCGGCAACGTCACGGCGGATCTGAGGCCAGCCGGCAAGCCCGCCACCACACAAGAAGTTGGCGTAGCCGTCTGCGCCGCAATATAGGAATCATAATGAGTAAACCCCGTACGATCATCGACAAAGTCTGGGACGCCCACGTCGTCAGCGAACAGCCCGGCGCACCCACGTTGCTCTTCATCGATCTGCATCTGGTGCACGAAGTCACATCCCCACAGGCCTTCTCCGGCTTGCGCGAGCGCGGCATCGGCGTCCGCCGTCCGGACCTGACTTTCGCCACTGTCGATCACAGCATTCCGACCACGCCGCGCTCCCTGCCGATCCTCGACAAGGTGGCCGCCACGCAGGTGGCGCAACTCGAAACCAACTGCAAGGAGTTCGGAATTCCGTGTTTCGGCTTCCAGAGTCAGGATCAGGGCATCGTCCACGTCATCGGTCCGGAACAGGGACTTACGCAGCCCGGCATGACCGTCGTCTGCGGTGACAGCCACACGGCTACGCATGGCGCTTTCGGTTCGCTCGCGTTCGGCATCGGTACCAGCGAAGTCGAGCATGTGCTCGCCTCGCAGTGCCTGCTACAGCGCAGGTCCAAGAGCTTCGAAGTACGCGTCGAAGGCAAACTGAAGCCCGGCGTCGGCGCCAAGGATATCATCCTCGCGCTGATCGCCCGCATCGGCGTCGGCGGCGGCACAGGCTGCGTCTTCGAGTTCACCGGCTCCACCATCCGTGACCTCTCGATGGAAGAGCGCATGACCGTCTGCAACATGTCGATTGAAGGCGGCGCGCGCGCCGGCATGATCGCCCCCGACGAAAAGACATACGAATTTCTCAAAGGTCGCCGCTTCGCTCCGAAGGGCGCCGATTGGGATGCCGCCGTCGAACGCTGGAAGCAACTCCCCACGGACGAAGGCGCGACCTACGACTACACCGAGATCATCGACGCCAATTTGCTCGAACCGATGATCACCTTCGGCACGAATCCGGGCATGGGCATTTCGATCACCGTCGCACGTGCCTGATCCCGCCTCGATCGCCGATCCGATCGAGCGCGAATCGCTTGCGAAAGCGCTGCGCTACATGGGTCTCGAAGCCGGTAAGCCGCTGCTCGGCCACGCCGTCAATGTGGTCTTCATCGGAAGCTGCACCAATTCCCGCATGAGCGATCTGCGCGCCGCGGCCTCGATTCTTAAGGGCCGCACGTCAGCCCGAACGTGCGTGTGATGGTCGTTCCCGGTTCGCAGGAGATCAAGCGCCAGGCGCAAGCTGAAGGCCTCGACAAGATCTTCGAAGCCGCCGGCGCGGAGTGGCGCGAAGCCGGATGCTCCATGTGCATCGCCATGAACGGCGATCAGTTGCAGCCCGGCGAGTACAGCGTCTCCACCAGCAATCGCAATTTCGAAGGCCGCCAGGGCAAGGGTGGCAGGACGTTCCTGGCCAGCCCGCTGACCGCTGCCGCCAGCGCCATCACCGGCGTAGTTACTGACGTGAGGACAATCCTGTGAAGAAATTTACGAAGTTTGAAAGCCGCATGGTCGTCCTGCCCGTCGACAACATCGACACGGACCAGATCATTCCCGCCCGGTTTCTGAAGACCATATCGAAGGTTGGGCTGGATCTTCAGCTTTTTAACGACTGGCGCTATGAAGCGGACGGTTCGCCCAAAGCGGATTTCGTTCTGAACAAGCCCGAATCCGAAGGGCCGCGAGATCCTGCTGGCCGGCGATAACTTCGGCTGCGGCAGTTCCCGCGAGCATGCGCCCTGGGCGCTCACCCAGTTCGGATTCCGCGCCGTGATCAGTACGTCTTTCGCGGACATCTTCAAGCAGAACTCGCTCAAGAATTCTTTGTTGCCGATCGTGGTGCCGCGCGATGTTCACGCCAAGCTTTTCGCTAATCCGGAGAGCACGGTGACGGTCGATCTCTCTGCGCAAACACTGACGCTAGCGGACGGCACAACTGTCGAATTTCCAGTGGACGGATTTTCGAAACACTGCCTGCTCGAAGGAGTCGACGAACTCGGCTACATCCTGCAGCAGGAAGCCGCAATTAAGGCTTTCGAAGCCTCAAGGATCGGCACGCTGAATACGCTCGGCGCGTAACTTCCCACGAGCTACTCCATGGCCCCGACGCTAAAGCGCGCGAGCGCCATGAGGCTGCTCCTGGTCGCATCGTTGTCAGTCGGTGCTCCAGCGGCGGAACAATCCGGCATCCATGCGATATTCAAAACCACCGATCGCGGCCGATCGTGGTCCCGCTCTGATAAAGGGTTGCCAGGCAATTCTCGCATCAACGCATTCGGGGCATTGGGAGACGCGATCTTCGCTTGGACCGATTCCGGAATATTTGTTTCATAAGACGAAGCGCGGACCTGGCACAAATCAGGAGGCGTGGCCGCAACCCCCGGTCGCATCATCAGCCTCGCCACCCACAGGGTCGGTTGTTTGCTGGGCTATACGCCAAAGGCCTCTATACATGGACCGACCAGGGGCAGCGATGGACAAAGGTTGGCCGCGTTTCGCCCTTGGTCCTCGCCTCGGTGGAAACACACTCGTCGCGGGGCACAATCCTGGTGGCATCTGCTGGAGCGACGACATGGGTGCGACGTGGTTCCACTCAAAGTCGGGGGAACTCTCAAACGACGCACCGGTCTGGGAGCTTGCATCGAACGACGAGATCACATTCGCCGGGGCGTCCGCAGGTATCTACTACTCGGAAGATCGAGGCCGCACTTGGGTAAGAGCACGCAACGGACTTCCATCCGAGAGCCCCGGCGTGTCCTTCTTTCTCAAAGGGAATCTTGTTCTTGCAGGCACAGTGCTACCAGGAACCGGGGCCGGGTAATGAGCGTGTGTGGTTGAAGGTATATTCACCTAGCAGACGCTCGTCGCCAGCTTCATCGACGCTGACCAAACGAGCGATCATCTTGTTGGTAGGCGCAGCCTTCGCAAATGTCATCGATTCCTGGTAGAGAACGCTGCCTGCCCCGAAATCAACGGGAATATCCGGCAAACGAAGCTGTTCGACGCCGCGCTCATCGAAGATGCAGAGATCGACTCGTTTTGCGCCGCTTAAGTCGGCGGCAAGGCGACCGATGAGAATGTCATCCCCCGCTGTCACGGTGCACTCGACACCGCCTCCAGGAGGAGGGGCGTACTCACGGACACGCAAGCCTTCCTCCGCGGCACGCTTCACAAACTGGTCGCTCACAACCATTCGCAAAGAGCCCTCGCGCGCCAGCTTGCGGACTCCTTCCGCTAGCGCTATCACTTCCCGCAGTCGCGCGCCGCATCGATCGCAGTCGATCAGATGCTCTTCAAGGGCTTCTTCTTCGGTCTTCCCCAGCGCGGCGAGCCAGTAATCAGCGAGGACTGCTACGTCGATGGGATTTGAGCAGCTCATGCTGCAACCCCCATGCACTCGCGCAACTGGTGGATCGCCCGATGACGAATCACCCTTACATTGGCTTCAGAAACGCCCAGCAAACTGGCGACATCAGCGCCCGTCTGCTCGTCATAGAACGTCATGACGACAACCGTACGTTCGCGCTCTTTCAGATTCTGCACGCAACGCGTGAGCTGATCATGATCGAGGTGTGGCATCGGTGCCTGGACCGGCATCAGTAGATCCGGCCCAAACTGTTCGAGCAGGCGTTGTTTTCTTTGAGCGCCGCGGCGCAGGTCGAGTACCGTCATCCGGCACGTTCCCAGCACGAAGGATGCGAGTTTCTCCGCTTCACGCAGTCGGCCCTCCCGGAGAGCTTCGAGTGTCGTGATCAGAACCTGCTGCGCGAGGTCCTCCGCGGCATGTTCGTCTCTCAAATGCCGTAAGCCATAAAGTCGAATGCGCGGAGCCATCCGGCGGAACAACTCGGACTCGGCTTCGCGGTCCCTTCCCGAGCCGATTCGCCGCACCAATTCACCGTCGCTCAGTTCAATGTCCATCAACACATATTTTATGTGTAACGGGGAGGCTGATCGTTACACTTCCGGTTATCGAATGCGGACTCTGGGAAAAAGTCAGTCCGCAAAACGACCCAAAAGGAGCACCACATGGATTCCAAAGCAAGTAAGACAGTAGCTGAATTCCTTATTGCCGATTTCGAAAATGAAATGCAGACGACGCTACGCGTCATCGAAGCAGTTCCCAACGATCAACTCGGCTACCAGCCGGACTCGAAGTCCAAGACCGGTTTGGGACTAGTCCGGCACATTGTTCTTGAAGATGAGTGGCTGCTGAACTGTATCGCCAATGGCGAATTCACGCCGCCACCAGCTGATCACGACGGCTGCGGCATTATGAACACGTCCGACGCCATTGCGCGCTACAAAGAAAAAGTCCCCACGGCCCTTGATCGCGTGCGCGCTATGTCGGGCGAGCAACTATCGAGCGTCATCGACCTGTTCGGCATGATCAAAGCGCCCGGAATCAACTTTCTTTCGATGACGGTCAAGCATTCGGTTCACCACCGCGGCCAGCTCAGCACGTACTTGCGGCCGATGGGCGGTCACGTTCCGGGAATCTACGGGCCAAGCGCTGACACTCAGAAATAACGCAGCAAGGGAGTCGCAAAAATGATTACAAACAATCAGACAGGCACCCGCGTGGACGAGGTCGCCGAGGGTATATATCGCATCTGCACTCCGCTGGACGTGATTCCTGGGGGATTCACGTTCAATTCTTACCTGATTGCTGACGACGAGCCCGTGCTGTTCCACACGGGTTATCGGAAGCTGTTCCCGATTACGCTGGAAGCCCTGGAAAAGGTGATGCCGGTCGAGAAGCTCCGCTGGATAGGTGGATCGCACTTTGAAGGCGACGAATTTGGCGCGCTGAATGAGTTCCTCGCAGTCGCACCCGAAGCGACGCCGTTCGGCGCCGAAATAGGTGTGCTGACATCCGTCAATGACTTCGCCTCCCGGCCTGCGCGCGGTCTCGGGGATGGTGAGGAGTTTTCCATCGGCACCCGCCGGATGAAGTGGATCTACACGCCGCACGTTCCGCACGGCTGGGATTGCGGCATTCTGTTCGATCTATCCACTAAGACATTGTTATGCGGGGATCTGTTCACGCAACCGGGCGCCAACATGCCGCCCGTGACCGAATCGGAGGTGCTCACCGCAAGCGAAGGAATGCGCGCAATGATGGACTACTACGCGCACGCGACGAACACGTCGGACACTCTGGAACGCTTGGCAAGTCTCGATCCATCGATGCTCGCCTGTCAACACGGGAGCGCTTATCGTGGCGACAGCGCCGCGCTGCTCCGGGAACTCTCCGCCACAATCGAAAGAGGAAAGAGCAAGCGGTCCGCATAGTAGTGCCCGAGGGGTTCTACACGCTGTCAGCCAAATCAGTCAACGGGGAGGTCCGCTCTCAAGTTGGCGATTGGCCGACCTTAGCGTTCAACAAGCCTTCCAGGTACGCCTGCACTCCCGGTTCACCCTCCCGCGGAGCCCAGGCGGCGAATTCCTTGTCGGCAGTTTGCGTGTAGGGGCCAGGCTTCACTTCGAAGCAAATTACGTGATCGGAAACTACGGCAAGCGAGTGCCACACTCCGGGCGGGATATCGATTCCAACCGCTTCCGATTGCGGTCCCAGCGTGTGCCGTGCTGTTACTGTCCCGTCTTCATCAAATAGAAAAAGTACAGCCTCGCCATGCAGTACGAGAAACGATTCCGCCTTCGGCGGCTCCAAATGTCTGTGCGGCTGAATGTATGTGCCCCTTAACATCACGTTCAGAAAGCGGTGCGGGTTATCCTCCATGCTTGAGTGAAAATTGAAATTCATGCGGCGGCGCGGAGACTGGCGCGCCTGCTCGAGCACCCGGGCAAACAACTCGTCTGTGATCAGGTGTATCTCTTGCGGCATGAATACCATCATACGAGTAATGGGTGCTAGCATTTGGGTGAACCCGCAATGCGAAACGTCCTGTTCCTGATCGCCGTCGCCAGTGTGGTTTTCACGGTTTCCGCGCAGAGTCCTGCCCCGCCGCCAACCCCACCCGCAAAGCTGCAGAACACCGGCAAACCGATGCAGGTCTCCACGCACTGCACTGAAGACGACATACAGACGCTAGGGCTGACCTGTACTCGCGAAGATCCTTGCGCGCTCTTTCTGGAGCTTACTGGTATCGAATCGACGGGTTCGCGTTTGTTCGTCACCGGCAACGTTCACACAGCGAGTACAACCGTACATTCAATTCTGCTGGCTAGCGAGGATGGCGGCCAATCCTGGACTGAACCGGTCTCGCGGATACGCTCGGGCACCGTCGATCAGATTCAATTTATCGATCTCGAATCGGGCTGGATTTCGGGAGGACTGATCGCAGGCACACCGCGAGATCCATTCTTCCTGATTACTAACGATGGCGGCAAGAACTGGCGCAAGAGAAACGTCTTCCCAGAAAGCCGCAACGGGACGATTGAAACGTTTTGGTTCGACTCGCGCAAGGATGGAATGCTTCTGGTCGACCGCATACAGACCGGGGGAGAAGGCGGGCGGTATGAACTCTACGAATCGAGAACCGGCGGCGACAGCTGGTCGATTCGCGAGATCAGCCCCAAGCCGCTCAAATTGAAGAGGACGGTTACAGACCCGGAAGTTCGCGGATGGAGATTGCACGCAGATCCGGCGAGCAAGTCATATCGCATAGAACGGCGCACCAACGAGCGCTGGCAAACTGTCGCTTCTTTTCTTGTGGCGACCGGAAGCTGCAGGCCGCCCGAAGTCGTGGAAGCGCCAGAGGCGCCGCCGCCTGAAGAGCCGCAACCCACCACCGAAATAGCGGCGCCGAAAAGCCCTGTTCGCAAGCCGCCAACCCTAAAACAGAAGGGGAGACCGTAGTTGAGCGAAACGGTCGCCGATTCGGCTATGATTAGTAAACGGTCGAAGGCACAACGTGAGTACCACTGTAATAGATCCAGTTATGAGTAGTGCCGACGCGCTTCGCAAACGCTCGATTGCCATGGTGTTTTGCTGCACCATTTTTGGAGCCGCCGCTCAGATTCTATTCAAGGTTGGTCTGAAAGCAATGCCGCAGTTTTCAGTGGCTGCACTGCTGGTGAACTGGCCCTTGTTGTTGGGTCTAACCTGCTACGGTGGCAGCACGATTCTGCTGGTGATGGCATTGCGTGAAGGCGAACTTTCACTACTCTATCCAGTTATTTCCCTGACCTACGCATGGGTCACGATTCTGTCAATTTTTTGGTTGGGCGAATCCTTCAATCCCTTCAAGGCCGTGGGACTGGTGACTATTATCTGCGGGGTCTGCCTGCTCGGAAGGAATCCGAAGCGTTGACAGTGAGCACTCCGTTTTCTTCCATCGCGATGGTGCTGGTTGCCTCGTTCATAGGGTCTTTCGGCGCAGTGTTTCTGAAGGCCGGAGCGGGCCAGATCACCGGCCTGCGGACACTGATCCTCAATCCCAAGCTGGTTGGCGGGGTGTGCCTGTTCCTGTTCTCGACCGTTTTCTATCTGATCGGCATCCGGCATGGAGAACTGAGTGTGCTCTATCCCATGGTGTCGCTTGGGTATGTCTGGACGCTGTTCTGGTCGCGGCTGTTCTTTGGGGAACCGCTCACCAGGAACAAATTCGCGGGCCTTGGATTGATCCTGTTGGGGATCGTTTTCCTCGGTCTTGGGAACCGCTAGCGGCAGGATGTTACTGGTTGATCGTGACGATCGCGAGCGGCTTTGGAAGCGCCTCGCAGAGATCGTCGAGAATTATGTCGAGAACGTAGGGTGCGGCCGCGTAGCTCCGCAACTCTCTCCTGAAGGCCTGCGCACGCTGCTTGCGCCATTTGATTTTGCGACTGCGCGCGATCCGATCTCTGCGGTCGAGTTTGCTGCGGATGCGCTCTCGCAGTACCAGACGCACACTCCGCACCCACGCTATTTCGGTTTGTTCAATCCCGCTCCCACGACCATGGGGATTGCGGCGGACTTTCTGGTTGCTGCATTCAATCCACAAATGGCAGCCTGGAGCCACAGTCCGTTTGCAGCGGAAGTTGAGAATCACCTGTGCCGCGCATTCGGGGAACGCTTTGGCTATGATCCGCGGGCCACCGACGGCGTGTTCTGTTCAGGTGGCATGGAAGCAAATCACACGGCAGTGCTGACAGCCTTGACGCACGCTTTCCCCGAATTCAATGACGGTGGTGTGAGAGCCTTGACGGGCCAGCCCACAATGTATGTCTCGCAAGAGGCGCATCACTCCTTTCTGAAAGCAGCGAGATTGTGCGGACTGGGAACAGATGCGGTTCGCGCGGTCCGCGTCGATGCCGACTGGCGCATGGACCTGGACGACCTGGCGAACGAGATTTCGCGTGATCTTTCGGCAGGCATGCTGCCGTTCCTGATTGTCGCGACTGCCGGCACCACTAACGAAGGTGCGATTGATCCGATCGCGGACATCGCCGAAATGGCGGAATCGCTCGGCGCGTGGTTCCACGTCGATGCTGCATGGGGCGGAGCGGCCGCACTCGATCCCACGCTAAAGCCACTGCTGACGGGCACGGAACGCGCGGATTCGATCACCTTCGACGCGCATAAGTGGCTATCGGTGCCGATGGGGGCAGGCGTCTATCTGACGCGGCACAGGGAAGCGTTGACGAAAACGTTTCGCATCGCAACGGACTATATGCCGCGAGATGCCGCGGGACTGCCTGTCCTCGATCCCTATCAGCACTCGATGCAGTGGTCACGCCGATTTATCGGGTTGAAGGTGTTCTTGTCGCTCGCTGTTGCGGGCTGGGACGGCTACGCGGCGGTAGTGCACCACATGACCGCTATGGGCGATCACCTGAAGCAAGGTCTTGCAGCCAACGGCTGGAAGCTGGTAAACAACACACCGCTTCCGGTAGCCTGCTTCGTTGACGCCACGCACAGCGACGGAGCCCAACGCGAGTATCTGGAAGCGATCGTGAGGGCCGCGGTGGCCTCCGGGAAGGCCTGGATCTCATCTACCATGCTGGCCGGCCACACACCCGCGCTAAGAGCCTGCATCACCAACTACAGGACTAATGCGGATGACGTAGCCAGTTTCATTTCTGATCTCGCAGAGATCAGAAGAACTATTCAATGACCCGATCACCCAATCACCCAATCACAAATATTTAGACGTGTCTCCTCGAAGCGAACGGTGACGGCTTCGAGGGTGGTGGTGGCGGCTCGGGCTCCGGCTCCACGATGATTTTCTTGGGCCGTGCGTCGAGGCGCTGGCGCAGCAGGTCTGCTTTCGCCTTGGCGAACTTCGGCATACCCGGTTGAACTCCGGTCTCTTCGGCGACGAGCGAGTCGGTGACTTCCTGAGCGATGGGCAATTGCTTTTGCAGGTAGGCTTTGATGCGATCCTGCACCATGCGCTGTTGCGAACGGATTAACAGAAGCAGCAACTGCTCGCCCGGGGTCTGCGAAGCAACCGCGTAAAATTGTGAGGGCTTCTGCAGTTTCGCTGATTTGAGCACCGCTTCCAGCTTCTTCGCTTTTGCTTCCAGCTTCTGCCACAGATCGACTTCGGAGCGCTGCATCGCTGTCGCCGCGATCAGGCCGGACTTTTCCTTAGGCGTCAGCTTCTCGGTCAAGATAAGCAGGAAGAGACCCAGATTCTCAACACGGAAATCCATGCCGAACGGAACAGCCTGCTTCGCCTTCATGAGCTTTGCGAGGCCAGCGTGGTTTACCTTCGGGCCCGCGAGGGCCGGCGAATACAAAGAAAGCAGCTTTTCCTGCTCGAAGGCGCGCACGACCTCATCAGTGTTGTTCTCGTTCGCAATCTGCTGCAACTCGTGGAACAGCACACGAGGTGGAACGCGGGTTTCCAGTTCGGCCGCGCGTACATTCTCGTATTGGGACTGCGTGCGTTCGTGTACCGTAAAGCCGAGGCGAGTTTTGAAGCGAATCAGGCGTAGAATACGTGCGGGGTCGTCATACAGCGTGTAATTGCCGGTGGTGCGAATTTCCTTGCGTTCCAGGTCGGCCAGGCCGTTTGTCGGGTCGATGAGTAAGCCGCGCGAACCGCGGTTCAACGAGAGCGCAATGGCATTGATTGTGAGATCGCGGCCCTGCAAGTCCTCATGAATCGTGGCCGGAGTAATTTGCGGTTTCCCGGCGGATTTTGAATACTTCTCGCGCCGTGCCATGGCGATTTCGCATGTCACGCCACCTGGAAACACCAGTTCCGCACTCTTGCGATGCTCGTCGATGGAAACGATTGTCGCACCACCGCGTTTGGCGATGTCTTTGGCCAGTTTGAGCGCATTGCCTTCCACGCTGAAGTCGAGATCGCGGATCACAGACCCGCCGAGCATATCCCGCATCGCACCGCCGGTGAGAAATAGCGGCATATTCTCAGCAGTTGCGGCAGCCTGCACCGCTGCCACCACGCGGCTTTGATCCGCGCTGAGATGGCTTTCGAGCATGAACATGTAGTCACTCATCGCTGTCGCTTCTTCACCTCGTCTTCAAACATTGCCAGCAGGCTCCCCGCTTGTGCTCTCGGGTGGTGCTTTTCTACAATCTTCCGCAACCTGGACTTCATCACATGCGTGTAAATTTGCGTGGTCGAGATGTCGGCATGGCCGAGC
This sequence comes from Bryobacteraceae bacterium, assembly GCA_963793625.1. Taxonomy (GTDB): domain Bacteria; phylum Acidobacteriota; class Terriglobia; order Bryobacterales; family Bryobacteraceae. Next base: position 94,377 of record CAWCAT010000010.1, read on the forward strand.
ATCACTTGCACGCTCCGCAGATCCGCCCCATGCTCCAGCAGGTGCGTGGCAAAACTATGACGAACCACGTGCGGGGACAGCCGCCGGAAGATCCCGACTTTCTTCCCGTTCGCCGCCAGCAGCTTCCAAAAGGCCTGCCTGGTGAGCTTTCCACCCCGGGCAGTCACGAACAGGTACTTACAACCCCTGCCGCGAAGGAGAGCCGGACGCGCCGAGGCTATATACTCCTGCATCGCCTCGAGCGCGGAGCGCCCTACCGGGACCATCCGCTGCTTGTTTCCCTTGCCAGTTACGCGAACCACGCCGAGTGCCGACGCAAGATCAGTTACCAGCAAAGAACACAGCTCGGACACGCGCAATCCCGACGCATAGAGCAATTCCAGCATAGCGCGGTCACGAACCCCTGTGGGACGGGTCGTATCAGGAGAAGTCAGTATTTTCGCTATCTCGTCTTCATTCAGATACTTAGGGATGTTCTTCCACTGCCTCGGAAGAGGCAGCAATTCGGTAGGATCGGTCGCGATTCGGCCCTCACGCAGCAGAAAGCCATAAACGCCGCGCAAAGTCGTCAGATGCCGCGCGATGGAGCGCCCGCTAAGCCCTGCTACGTACAAAGAATCTATATACCTCCGTACGCCTTCTGCATCGGGAAGCTCGTCAGGGGCGCCGAAAAACGACCTAAATCTTTCCAGATCACGGGCATAGGCCTCCATCGTATTGGCCGCAAGGCCCTTCTCAATACGGCAGAAGTCGAGAAATTCCCGGATACCAGTGGAAAAGGTGCACACGCCGTGCATCGTGCCAATGATACAATAAATCGCTAAATTGTTTCGAAAAAGTTAAGGAAAGCTTTGTCCGGCTCTACCACAAAGAAAGTAATCGTCCAGCGCTTCGACAGGGAAGCAGTCCCTGGCTTCGTGAATCCGCACTCGTATCTCTCCGACACCGGACTGGAACTTCTGAGCGTGTCCGGGAACATCGTCCACCTGCCGTTCATCGACGTAAAAACCGTTTGTTTTGTTAAGGACTTCGACGCGGCAGACCTCGCCCGGGAGAAACGCCTGTTTGCCACCCGGCCCAAATCCGAGGGACTCTGGGTGCGCATGCGTTTCCGTGACAACGACGTCATGGACGGCATGCTGACCAACAACCTGCTTCTGATTGAGCCGCAAGGGTTTACGTTCATTCCTCCCGACGCATCCGCAAACAATCAGAAGATTTTTGTGCCGCGCCAGGCACTGGTGGATTTACAGGTGGTCGGAGTCGTAGGCAGTCTGCTCCGCAAACCTCGCAAGAAAGACGTCCACGAAGATCAGCTTAGTATGTTCGATTAGCGGCGCACGGGTTGGGTGCTCAAACGCACTCAGCCAGGTCGATCCACTTGCAGTTCTCGGTCGCCTGAACAAATGTCAGATAGTTCACCGGGAAAGTGTGCTCGTAGGGGAATTCAGCCCATCGGCGGCGTGCAAGCTCAAGCTTCTCAGGCAGCTCAGCGGGATCAAACTTCTGCGCCAGGGTGATGTGCGGATGGTATTCAAACGGCTCCGCGAAAAACAGTTCCTGAGTATTGAGCGCGTTGTGGATGGTATGTAGCTCGTTCCAACCACGATCTATCGAAAGATAGATGACCGACGTGGGTTCGAAAACCTGCACCTGTCCTAAGGCGATTTCGAACGCCGGCATCTTCGCAACTTCCACGCAGATGTGTTCGATCGCTACGTCCTGAGGAGCTGCAAGCGGACGGGGAGGCAACATGGTTACGTGTGACTGCAGATCGCACGTAGGAACCAGCTCCTGCCGGAGACGATTCAGGAAACCGCCCAGCGGTTCTGGAATATATGAAACCAGGGCGAACGAATTAATCGGGCTGGACCCGTTGGAACTACAGCCCATTGCGGGACTCACCAAGCTGACCACAAATCATATCGGAAGCCAAAGCATCTAGTATATCTTCAATGAGCCGCGTTTGCCGGGTGAGAATCTGAAGGCTGACCGGCAGCCGCGGGGAGCGTCTCAAGGCCTGACTTCACCTCTGGCAGAACCCAACGAGCTTCTTCAAACCCTACATATTTGTAGATGCGCAACTCGCCCGATTCGGCTTCCAAAAGATCGCCAACACGCAACGCTTCCTCGGAATCGCGAAGTTCCATCCAGGTTGAATACGCCGTGAGTGATTCCACTGTGCTGCCGGGTTCATAGTCCTTCGGCTTGACCATGGTCACGCCGCTGGTATGCGGCTGCCAGCGGAACTGCTGGCGCGGATTGTCCTTCATTCGATGTATCCGGTAGGTCGCCATACTGCACCATTGTCGCGCACAATCGGGACTATTGTCGCTCAAAAACGAACGCTTAGGGAAATGTTGTTTCAGGGGAGGGAAGGACAGCGCGGCATTCTGGACCGCGCTGTCCGGTAAATGCACTACTTCTTGGCGTCGGTTGTTTCGATCTTGCGCTTGATGCCGATGGCCATGTTGCCTTCCTTCACCGTGTAATCGGCAGGCACTTCGAACAGCGTGCGGGACGGCTCAGAGCGTTGAATATTGGTCAACTTATAGACCGTCTCGCCCGAGCGCGGATCACTGCGCCTGGAGTACACCAGCATCTGCAGTTCGGGGGAGTACCAGCGCTCGTTCACGATTTCGATCGGGCGCTCATTGCCGATTTCTCCGGCCGCAATCTTCATGACCGTCTTCGTGCCTTCCGCTTCCACTCCTTCGATTACCCGCTTGCCGAGCGATTCCGCGTTGAGGGGCGTTGTGGCTGCAGCAGAGCCGACCTTTCCAACCCGGGAAAATTGGACCATACCGCCAACGACACCGGCCGTAGCAGGGCCAGTCCGTTCGATCAGCACATCCTCTGTTGCTGATGTTTCTGCGTGCCTGATTTCGACACGCTGGCCGGCCGTTGCCGGTATCGATTCGGTACGGATGTGAACAGTCATTTTGTTCGCCGTCTTCGTGGCAGGATCGAGTCTCCAATGCAGCTTCGCAACGGGATCGTCGATCATGATGAACTCGTGAGCGGGGACTGCACCTATGCCATCCAGTCTGTCGACACGCCGCGTGCGGCCTTCACTGTCCCGGGCGAGTTGTGAACTGCTCTTGCGGGAAATCCTGTTGCCGTCCGCGAGGGTCTGTGTTGTCTCAGTTACCGCGTCGGCGGTGTAAGGTGCTTTTGTCACGAGTTTGCCTGGCATGCCGACTTCCGCGGAGATGAACTCTGCGGTGGCTGAGGGGCCGAAAAACGCCACGTTTTCGCCGCCACCCGGTCCGGCAACCACCACGCGCCTCTCAAACGTCTGTGTAGTAGTATGCTGCTGCGCAAAGGCGGCGCAAGTCAGCAGGAGTCCAAAAGTGAGTGCTTTCATAGAAAACTTCCTCTCTGTCCTTGTTCGAAATGCTTACCGGAACGAAACGGTCTGAACGAAGCGCACGGCCCTTGTGGAGCCGTCTTCGCCCAGCAGTACATCTGCCGGAATTCTTTCCCCAAACCTGTCCACATTCATCGGGAGGCCGAAGGCCGCCAATGCGCTGCGTGGCAACTTCACACGAACCACGCGGCCATTCTCTTCCGGCGCCAGCATTTCACCGGGGGTGACTGGCATGAATTCAGTTACTACTTCCTTTTCCCGTACTACCGGTTGCGGCGGCTTCGGACGGGGCTTGGCGATTTTCGGCCGAGGGGCCCTTGCCTTGGCGATTATAGGCGCCGGTGGAGCTGCGGGGGCAGGCTGTTCGCACTTGTACGGGCGCAGTTGGCCGCACGACCGCAACTTCCTGACGCGGCTTGGGCGCACGTGTCGCGGCGAAGACTACTGCCACCACTGCAGCCGCTGCCGCAAGCCAGACCCATGCTGGACGCTTCCGGCGAATTTCAATTACGCGCGGTTTCGATTGCTCGCGGAATGCGGCGAGCAGCGCAGCTTCGACATGCGCCGGGGCCTGCTTGTCGGCGTCGGACTGGGCCATTGCCTGAAAGCACTCGTTTAAGGACTGCAATTCTTCGGGGCTCATGCGAAGCATCTCCTTCCGTCGGAATCGGACGTGGTTCGTAGTTTTCCTGCCAGCAAAACCCGCGCGCGATGCAGGCGGGAGCGCACGGTGCCAACCGCGCAACCCGTCACCTGTGCAGCATCGTTGTAACTTAATTCATGCAAATCGCACAATACTACGATCTCGCGATAACGCGCGGGCAGCGCAAGAATCGCCAGGCGCAACTGGTCCACCTGCTGTGTGCGGGCGAGATCGCTGGCCAGATCGGATGACACCTGAAACTGCGCCGTACTCTCATCTTGGATCGAAACGTGCCGGCGTTCGCGCTCCAGTTGCCGCAGCATGAAGTTGCGCGCCACTCCGTATAGAAACGCCACGAGCGTACCGCGCGCGGCGTCATACTGGCCCGGTTCCCGAATCAATAACATAAAAACATCCTGAGTCACTTCCTCGGCTGCCGCGGGCCTTCCGCTCATCTGTAGCGCAAAGCGATAAACACAACCCTGACGGCGCCGATAGAGCTCCGTGAACGCCTCCGCGTCGCCCTCAGCCGAACTCGCCAGCAAGTCTTCGTCGCTGCGGGCTGGGATCTCGTTTGCCACGGTTGTTTGACGCTCGCTCATTGACTCTCGTTGGGTATTCCGTTGAGCAGGCCGGAAAGTTCCATTTTCTATCATGCCGCTATACTAGGAGGGTGGGAGTGCGGATGCTTCGGACAGCGGACTACTTTGAAGATCAGGAACTTACACTGATCTACATCGCAAAAAAACTGAAAGAATCGCTGGCGCTGGAGAAGGTTCTGACCGACGCCAAAGTCGATTATCTGATTGAAACAGATACGTACCTGGGCGGGATGATCTTTCGATCTGAGCGCGTGGGGGCTTTTTTCTACGTGCAACCGGAACTGGAAGAGCCCGCAAAGCAAATACTTTCGACGAACGGCTACAAGCCTTTCGAGCCTTTCGCCTAGAACGGCTATCTCGAAATTGCGAGCGAGGCCTTGTTGCTCAGGACCTCCGCGTACTGCATCTGAATTTCAACAGCTGCTCCAGCAGGCGCATTCTGCGGGATCGTGAAATTCCACTGATACAGTCCGGGGTAAGCTGGCGACGGCCCCAAGAAATCAATCAGCTGGTGAGCGCGCTGCCGACGCGAATCTGCGGAATTATTTCCGGAGCCCGGACCAGCGGATTGCGCACGCCGATGCCGGTTCCGTAGAGTTCGATAATTTCGCCAACGCGTGCCGGATTGGCCGGCGTGATCGCGCTCCCACCAGCATGTAAAGCTGCAGCTATGCCGCCGGAAGCGAAGATTCCGGGTGCATAGAAAATATTCAATTTCGGCTCCACCGCTTGCGAACGTTGCTCCTCGCGCGCGACCACGACCTTGAAATCGGCAGGTTGGATCGGCAACAGGAAATTGATCTGAGTTGGGGAAACAAAGTAGAGCGATGCCGCACGGCCGCCGACCTCCACGCGCACACCGTTCAGTGTCAGCGGTAATGGAAGTGATTGCGCCGATGCCGTGGCCGCGGCGAGATTCTCCCCAAAGATCGAGACGATGGTGTTGTTGGTCACTTCCGGAAGGAAGCTGGCCGCGTTCACAATCGAGGTTATTCGGGGGACGGACGGGGTCGTTGCGCTGCGACGCACGAACCAGGGCCGCGCTGTCGAGTCGGTCTTCAGGAAATCCAGCAGCATCAATGCGACCTTGCGACGGCCCGTCTCTGACGGATGTGTGCCATCGTCGTTCAGATCGCTGCAAGCTCCACGTGAGTCCGTCTTCACGGCGATTAGTACCATCAGCCCAGAGATAAGGGCCCCAGGCGAGCCAGGGCGCTTTCCCGGTTGTATAGCTCAAATCCGCAGCCCCCTGGATCTGATCCTCAATCAGCCACTTCACTGAGTAGCCCGATTGATAAGCGTACGGTTCGGGATTCAGCGTAGTTGTGGCGTAGCCCGCGTAAATACGGCTGGAAAGATAGGCCAGCTTAAGATTCGGAAAACGCGACGGCAGCATCTGCACAATCGTTCGGATGTGCGCCTGCAGCGTGCGTGCGTCTTCGGGAAACGTACCTTTGGGGCCAGCGTCCGCGAGTTTAATCCAGGCGGTCTGCACTTGTGCGGCAGTAACTCCAGCTTCCTGCAAACGCTGCGTTACAGCGGCCCAGTAATTCGTCGGGTTCGCCGCAATCATATCCGCTGACCAGCCTCCAATCGCACCATCGACCAGCGTCACGCGCGGATCTTTCTCCGGGTCGCGATCGGCCAACTGCTTGAGTGCGGAGAACTCCTGCGTGGTGTTCGACATGCCGATCGAGAGAAGTACGATTCGACCGTTTTGCGTATCCACCGTGCCGTTGGCGGCACGCGGTTGAACTCCGGCGGCCAGGGTGAGTCCGGCGGCTTCGTGTTGAGCCGGGCGCTGACTGGTGTTATTAGGATAGAGCCCGCCCGCATTCTCTTCTAACACACCAGAAAACGCTGCGTTTAGCGGAACGAACCCAACAGACGTGCGACTGCAATCAGCCGCAATCAGGATGCTGGTACAAGCGAAAATCGTCGTACAGATCAGTTTGATCGGGGCCATGGAGTTCCTCCCCGTAATCAAGCTTACGGGCGCTGTACGGTCACAACTACAGGATCGCTCGATTGGGCGTTCGCAAGTGAACGCACTTGTACGACGTTTGTACCTGCACGTACGGTTTCCGGTATCTGCGCAGACATCTGTCCGGTAGAGGTCCTCAGCAGCGGGAGCGCGACGTCATTGAAGACCACGCAGGAACCGCCCAGCACGGAAGGTGCCGGGACGATATCGGCTGTCGCGGCGCTCGCAAGATTCGTGCCGTTGATCGTGATGAAGCTGCCGGGCTTAAAGTTCGGCGTGCCATCGGTGGAATTTACGATGCCGCGCGAACCGGTTGTAATCGCGGGACGGACGTTGTTGGAACCCGTCTGTGAGAGCGGAATCACACTGAGTCCGGAGATCGTCAGGATGTAAGCCGTGCCCTTGGAATCAACAACCATCTGGCGTGGCGGCACATTGATGCGCTGTGTGCCGAAAACCGTGTAGTTCGGGTTCTCTGGCGCGACACCGACCAGTTGCTCGGCCCCGGTGCGCGTATCGACCAGTTCCAAAGTCGGGCGAACGTCGTCTCGCGTAACGGCTGTAATGTTGTTGCGGACCGGCGTGGTGAGCCGGACGAAGAAGTTCTCGTCCAAGGGCGCCAGTGCTGCGACGTTGCGCTGACCAGCGCTAACGATTGTGGAGGTGGGCGGTTGGCCCGGACCTGCGGGCGGACCGGTCTGCACGACTCCCGGCCGTTCCGCTCCACCGATTACGGTGAGCGACGAATTCAGAATCAGGCCGTTTGCCAGGAAGAATCTACTGTTTTTTGAAGCCGCCATCGGACCGTAGTAACTCAGAATCGGATTTGTGAAAAGCGGCCGGGCAGAGACATATGTGTCCGCGAGCGCATCGTACAGATACCCGTTGCCATTTCCATCGAGCACTATGATGCGATCTGCTTCTGGCGTGGCAAGCATCTGCGTGGTGCCGCCGTCGCGAAAGTGTTCGGGCTGACGCCGTCATTGTTCTGGCGGGGCAGGGCAGTGTTGCCGACTACCTTCCAGCGCGAGCCATTGTTCATCACGAACTGCAGACCGATTGATCGCGTAGGCCAGCGTGCGCGGGAAAATAACGTTTTGATTGCCGGCGCGCGGGATCGGCGGGAAATCGACCGTGCCGATGGTTCGACCGGCATCCAGATCCACGATGCTGATTGTTTCACTGCCGGCATTAGCGACGTAGATGGTCGCGTTATCCGTGGACATCGCCATCTGGCGCGGAAGTTGCCCGACCGGAATCGGATCAACAAAGCGCTGCTTTTTCAGATCAAAGATTTCGATGCGATTGTAGCCGGAATTCGCAATATAAAGCTTCCCACGTGCTTCGTCGAGCACGAGATCCAACAGTCCTTGCGCCGTGTCATTGACGGACGGCACTGCGTAGATCAGACCACGTTGGTCCGACTGCCGATAGTTCATGTACACGCGGATCGTGTTCGGGATGTTGATTGCTTCCGCGGACGCCAGGTTCACGTTTTGCGCGAAACCGGTGTTGGTGGCATTGCCGGTGTACAGATTGGTCCCAGCCTGGCGTGTGACTCCGGCGCGGCCGGGTTCCATGATGAACGTCACAGATGAGGGCGCTACGCCACTCTTCAATTCAGTGATCAGTGCTGCGCCCGGGTTTGGAACGCTGAAGGTCAACTTGCCTTTGCCGAGGTTGTTGATCTTGACCTGAGTCTTGGCGACGCCCTTGTTGCATTCATCCACAGCCAGGAAGATTTGCGTCGTCTCCGGCTGCAGGATCGGGTATTCGTACAAGCGGGCAAGTGGCAGGTGAATCAAGCCGGATTCGGACATCGCCCAGGCTTCCGATCCGTCCGGCGTCATAACCATGCGTGCGACGATACTCTCCGGGACCTTGATGGCGAGCCGCATAGTGAGGTTTCGCGAATCCGTAATGTAGAGGGTGGATGCCTGCGGGCGCGTCGCGGGCTGCGAAAACGGAGCGGCATTGAACGCTGCGTAAATCGTTTCACCATCTGTCGAAAATGAACTTCCGCCGATGTTCTGCTGCGTGTTGAAGTTTCCCGAGACAGGGAATGGGGCGTTCGATGTAGTCATCTGTCCCAGCACTGCGAGGGATGAAACGTCGTACATCGTGAAGCCAGCCATGATGCGCGAACCATCGGGAGACATCGAGAGCACGCTTGATTGCCCGCCCACGGAACGGCTGCGCAGGATGGTGCCCGAGGCTACTTCATACACAAACAAATAAGTGCTGTTGCCATTGTTAAAGACCGTCAGACCGACGATGAATTGCCCGTCAGGCGTACGCAGCAATTTGCCGCGGAACTGAGTCACGGGACGCACGAATACTCCCGGTTGTCCAACGGGCGTCGGGGCAGGAGGCGGAAACGGAACGGGTTGCACCTGCACGGACTGCTGTTGCGTCGGATCGTAAATCAGTAAGTGTATTCTGGGTCGCGTTCGCTCCCGTGCCCTGCGTGGTAATCAGAACGCGTCCGTCAACACCGACCGAAACACCTTCAGGGCGGGCGGGCAACGAAACAGTCTGGATCACGGAATTCGTGCCGAGGTCAACGACGCTGAGCGAGGAACTCAAATTGTTTGAAACATAGAGATATCCGCCATCCATCGACATCCCGGCGGCCAGCGGTTGCGAGCCGACGCGAATGTTGCCGATGATCGCCTTGGCCCGGTAGTCGTAGATGTCAATCCGGCTAGCTGCCGCGTTTACCAGATAGAGCCGTTCCCGGACGTCATCAACAACGATGTCGGACGGGGTACCGCCTAAATAAATAACGTCGCCGAAGGTAGCGCCCTGCGTCTGGGCTTTCACTGCGGGAACTACGCACAGCCCAAGCGTTAGCGCGGCCAAAAAAGTGCGTATGAAGGCGTTGTGTTGCAATGGCATCTCCAATAAGATACCCTAACCCTTCCACACAAGTTAAGTTGCTCGATGCCGCAACAAAGTGAAGTCAGGTGTGTTAAACGGTTTTGCAGCAGATTCTCGTTCGAAATAGCACAAAAGGAATTGTCCTGGCCGAAAAAGCCGGGCTTGCGGGCAATAGCCGCGAGCGCAGAACGGGTCTGTTGAAGCATTCGAGTTTGCCGGCTGGCGAGGGTCTCTGGATTGTGCCCTGCGAAGCAATTCACACTTTCGGAATGAAATTCCCGATCGACGTCGTATATCTGGACCGAAAATACAAGATTTTAAAAGCGCGCCATGCTGTTGTGCCGAGAAGACTTTCCATGTGCCTGATGGCCCACTCCGTGTTGGAATTGCCGGCCGGAACGGTCGCAAGTACCGGAACTCAGGCTGGCGATTTGTTGGAAATTACGAAAATATGACCGGTCGGTTTTTTCTGGTTCCGCTAGTTCTGCTTTCGTTGAGTGCATGTTCACACCGTGCGGCCCAAACTGCGCAGCGCCGCGGGGATCGTTTGCCGACCGCCATGCACCGTCAGGTAATGAATGCGGTAGATGCGGGTGATGGCGACGTGGAAATACGCACGTTGCGCGCGCAGATGACTGCCCATCCGGAAGACCCCAAGCCTCGCGTAGCGCTCGCACAGCGTTATAACCAGCGCGGCTATCCCGAACTTGCAGTTGAGCATTGCCGTTTAGCCGCCGAACGTTTCCCTAATTCACCGGAAGTCCAGGAGATGCTTGCGCGCAGTCTGCGCGGCATGGGGATGCGGAGAGAGGCTGCGGAATCACTAGAAAAGTATCTGACATCCGCGCCAGCGCGTTACTTCCCAGCCTCACTCATGGCTCGGAATTCTTTATGACGAAATGCGGCAATTTGCGAAGGCCGAAGCGTGGCATCGCAAGGCTCTGGGCATCGACACGCAGAGCGATTTGCTGCACAATAATCTCGGATATAATTTGCTGCTGCAGGGCAGGAAAGACGAGGCTGTCGCCGAATTTCGCGCGGCGCTGCAGTTAAATTCCCGTTCTCAAGTGGCGCGTAACAATTTAGGAATTGCGGTCGCCTCTCAACCGGGCGAAGCAATTTCCACGTGGCAATCCATTAGCGATGCGGCGACTGCACATAATAATATGGCGGCAGTACTAATGGAACAAAAAAGGTACCAGGAAGCTCGGCAGGAACTGGAAATCGCGCTAGGATATAGGCGGGATCATCCGGCAGCGCTAAGCAACCTGAGCCTTCTCTCTGAAACCGACAAGACACCTCTCACCCTGCCCGGGAAGGAAGACAGCTCATTCTGGAAGAGGTTCGGGCGTGGGATGCATAGAGCGTTTGTTGGTGAGCAAGTTAAAAAGCAGAGCGGGCCAATTGAATCGGCTTCGCGGTAGATGAAACTGGAGACGGTAATGAAAAACTTCTTCCTTCGCCTTCTTAAAGACGAACAGGGCCAGGACCTGGTGGAATACGCCTTGATTGTAGCTGCTGTCGGATTGGCGCTGATCACCACGGTGAACCAGCTTTCCACCGCGGTAGTTAGCCTGTACTCGAGTATCACCCAGGGACTGACCAGCATCGGGGCCCAGGGGCAGTAGATCCCCAAGGTCAGCGTGCCATTGACGGGTGGTTGGACGCGGAATCGCGGCCGTGCCGGGTCGCGAGACCCAAGCGCGGCTCTGCACATTCCCCGCTGGTCCTTCTGGTTGCTCCCCGACCTTGGATTGGTTGTCGCATTTGTTACTCTGTTCTACTGTCTCTTCCTGTTTGACGGATGCCAGAAACTCTTTAGGGATTCCGATACGGGTTGGCACATCCGGACTGGAGAGGCAATCCTCAACAGCGGGGCACTTCCGCGCACAGATCCATACTCTTTCACGCGCCCCGGAGAAGCATGGTTTGCCTGGGAATGGGGGGCAGACGTCCTGATGGGCGCTGTCCACTCGAAAGCCGGACTGCCCGGAATCGCCGCGCTGTACGCCGCATTAATCGCCGCGTGCACATGGCTGTGGTTCCGTCTGCACTGGACCTGCGGCGGAGATTTTCTGATCGCCTGCCTGATGGTTTCACCCATGCTCTCGACAGCCAACATGCATTGGCTGGCCCGCCCCCACATCTTAAGCTGGTTGCTGCTGTTGATCACACTGCTCTGCGCCGAACGCGTCAAAGGACCTTTTCGACCTTGGCATGCCTTCGCAATAGCCGGATTTGTCGCAATCTGGGCGAATTTGCACGCGAGTTTCTTCTTTGCCCCCCTGATCGCGTCAATTTACGCTCTGGGTCACGTGCTCCGTCCGCTGATTTGGGAAGTCGATCGCCGAACGGAATTTCAGAAAGCGCGCTGGTTTGGCTACGCGGCCGTCTGCGCCGCGACAGGCAGTCTGCTCAATCCATACGGCTGGCAACTCCATCAGCACCTTGCGCGTTATCTGATGAATTTCGAATTACTGTCGCGGGTAGGCGAATTCCTGAGCTTCAATTTTCACGTCGAGGGCGCCTGGCAGATTGTATTAATGGTCGCGCTGGCAGGATTAGGCGCGGCGCTCGCGTTGGGACAGCGCAATCTTCCACACTTCCTTTTGGGCATACTGCTGCTCGCGACTGGTTTGCGTTCAGCACGCGCGCTGCCGGTGCTTGCGTTGTTGATGCTACCGCTGGCGAACGCTACAATCACGCGAGCCCTGAAAAAAGCAGAAGGCCTCAGACCCCGAATCGCACGCTTTCGGGACGGATATTTCGCCTATACTGGACGTTTACACGTGATCGATTCGAGTTTATGCGGACTCGCCTGGGCGCCAGTTATTCTCCTGCTGACCTTCGTAATTCTTCGATCTCCGGTAATAGCGGCGCGAACGGGATTTCCTCCGGACCAGTTTCCCGTGAAAGCGGCGACGATTGTCGAAAAGCTGCCCGAATCCGTGCGGCTGCTGGCTCCAGACAAGTTTGGCGGGTATTTGATTTACCGATTTTCAGGCAGGCGCAAAGTCTTTATGGACGGGCGCAGCGATTTTTACGGCCTGGATTTCATGAAGCGCTACATCGAGCTGGTGGAAGTGCGGCCGGGTTGGCGCAGCACCGTGGAGCAGTTCGGCTTCACGCACGCATTGTTGCCGCAAAAGTATTCGTTAATTTCCGCGCTGGAGCGCGAAGGCTGGCAGCGATTGTACGCGGACGAAACGGCCGTTCTGCTAGCGAAGAACGGGCCTGGAAAATAGCGGGAAGTTTCCGGTTTCCAGCAACTTATTGTTGTAGAAGGTGTTTTAGGCTTCTACGGGCTTTTGAGTTCAGAAGCCTGTTTTGTGTCCAGACGTAAGCGAGGACTGAATGGACCGCAGGAAAATCCTGATGATTCTCGGTGGAGCGTGGGTATCGGCCTTGCTCCTGACCTGGTTCCTATGGGCCCAGACCCGAGCCCCGAAGACCGAGAAGACCGTGAAAGTGGTTGCGGCAGCGCGCGACATGGGCGCGGGAACAAAGCTGCGCGCGAGCGACCTGAAGTTGGTCACCGTTACTGAAAAAGAAATTCCCACTGCTGCACTTCTTGACGTAAAACTTGCCACGGATCGGGCGCTGCTGTTCCCCGTCAACGTTAACGAGACGATCACTGTTCCGAAGATCACGACGACTGCTGGGGCGGATGGCCTCTCGGCCACAATCGAGCAAGGCAAGCGAGCCATCTCCGTGCAGATCAATGAAGCTAGCGGCGTGGCTGGCCTGGTTGGCCCGCGAGCCCGCGTTAACGTGCTCTTCACCAAGAGCGGAGCGATGACCGAAGCGCTGACGAACATCATTCTGGAAGACGTGGTAGTCCTTTCTATCGGACGCGTTACGGAAGTTCAGTCCACCGCAGTTGCCGGCGCGAGCACGCAAGTCACTCCGAAAGTCACTGCGACGACCGCGACACTGTTAGTCACACCCGAGCAGGCCGCGAAGCTGGAACTGGCGAAGAACCAGGGCAAGCTGAGCCTGGCGCTGCGCAATCCGCTGGATCGCTCGACCATGGGCGAACCTGGTCCCGTGACCGCTGAAGTTCTGGACCCGCTGGTTTGGGTACGCAATGCCAAGGCGCGCCGCCCGGGCATGCCGAACCCCGCGGCGCTGGCCAAGATTAAGGATCCTGCGGAGTGGGCCAAACTCACCGCCGGTGAAGAAGCTTCTGCGAAACCGAAAGTCGTGGTCGAGAAGAAAGAGCCGCCGAAACCGCGTTTCATTATCGACGTATTCCGTGGCGAGAAGCACGTTCAGGAAACCTTTCAATGAGACGCACTCCACCCGTATTGCTGTTCCTTCCTTTAGTCCTGTTGTGCGGCGTCGTAATTGCGCAAACCGCGCCTCCGCGGCAGTTGAGCATTCTCGTAGGTAAAGGGGATCTGTTGCAGTTCGAACGCGACGTGCAGCGCGTTGCGATCTCGGAACCCAAGGTCGCCGATGCCGTTGTTGTTTCGCCGCACGAGGTGATGGTCAATGCCAAGGGAATCGGCAAGACGACTCTGATCATCTGGGAAAACGGCTCCATTCCGGTGCGTTACGACATCGAAGTAAAACCCGACGGCGCCGACTTCGAACTACTTCGCAAGGAATTGCGCGAAGGGATTATCGATTCGCCGGTTACGTTCAGCGGTACCGCTGAAAAGATTGTGTTGAACGGCTCCGTGAAGACGCTCGATGAATCCAAGCGTGCCGAGGCACTCGCGCTTACGCACAGCAAAACCGTCGTCAATCTGATCAAGGTTCCCGCCGCGAGCGATCCGAAGCAGATCATGCTGCAGGTGCGATTCGCAAGCATCGATCGCGCCGCGCTCGCCGAACTGGGCTTCAATTATTTCAGCCGCAATGAGAAGATGATCGGTGCTTTGAGCACTCAGCAATTTCAGTCCCCGCGCTTCAGCCAGTTGCAGTTTGAGAACCAGGAGTTTTCCAATACGACGGTCAACTTCGCGGACCTGCTGAACCTGTTTATTTTCCGTCCGGATCTCAACATCGGCGCTACCATTCGCGCCCTGCAGAGCAACAATCTGTTGCAGATGCTGGCAGAGCCGAACCTGATTACTGTGGAAGGCAAGGAAGCCAGCTTCCTGGCCGGCGGCGAGTTTCCGTTTCCGACGCTCTCTTCGACGACCACGGGCGGCGCTGTCGCTCCTGTGATCACAGTGCAGTTCAAGAAGTTCGGCATTCAACTTTTCTTCACGCCGACAGTGACTGCTTCGGGTGCCATTAACCTGAAGGTCTCCCCTGAAGTGAGTGCGCTCGATTATGCCAATGCTGTCACGCTGCAAGGCTTCCTGATTCCCGCGGTTGCTTCACGCCGCGCGGATACGGAAGTGGTTTTGCGCGACGGCGAGAGTTTCGCGATTGCAGGACTGCTCGACAATCGCGTGATTCAGACGATCAACAAATTTCCGATTCTCGGCGATGTGCCGATTCTGGGTCAACTCTTCAAAAGCCGTTCCACCAGGAAATCCTCGGACGAATTGCTGGTTGTCGTGACGCCGCGCTTCGTCAAACCCTCGACGGCGGAAGAGAAGGTCCAAATGCCTGAGATGCTGGAGAGCTTCCTGCAGACCGTGCAAGAGGAAAAGGACAGGAGCCGTCAGGGTAAGAAGGAAAAGAAGAAAGCCGCACAAGGGCCGCAGGAGAAAAAGCCTGAGTTTGTTGGACCGCGTGGACATCAGGAACCCAAATAAGCCGTGGCGCAAGGTCCGCACAGGCGCCCGTCTCAGACGTGGTGCTGTGTCCGTGCAAATACTTGTGCTGATGGTCCCGGTATTCTTCGGACTGATGGGCTTTGCTATCGATCTGGGGCAGTTGTATCTGATTCGCAGTGAGTTGAAATCGGCAGCAAATTCCATGGCGCTCGCAGCGGCTTCGAAATTGATCGGCACGGATGCGGCGCTGGAAACGGCAACCACAAACGCACGCCTGACGATCGGTAACCGAACTCGGCAACAAATACAATTTCGCCGGGTTGACGATCGGCGAGACGACCGGAAATCTGTCGAGCGTGGTCAACGACCCCACCTACTACTCAGCGTCGTGGATGCGATCGGCGACGATGCATCGACAGGCGGAGAGGCGGGCGGCGCCACTGCCAAGCACGTTAGTGTGATCGTGCAGGCTGACGCACCATTGCTCTTCTGGGGCTTCCTTTCGCTCGGCCAGGAACGCAAAACCAGTATTCAGGTAAAGGCCGTGGCCGGTGTCAGCGCGCCGGTTTGCACCGCCTGCGGCATTGAGCCGCTGGCAATCGCTCCGGTGGATGCGGCCGACACGGTGGATTACGGTTTCGTCGTCAACACGCGCTACACGTTCGCGTTCTCCTGCTCGGGCGGCGGCAACGTGCAGCCAATCAGCGGCGGTGCGGTGACCAGCTACATTCTGCTGGATCGCCTCAATGCCGACGCGCAGGTTTTCAGCGAAGACGCACAGCAGGCGTACCGCATTGGTGCGCAGGGCTTGCCGGGAAACGCCGTATCGACACTGGGTTGCGTGCGCATCAACAGCGATGGCGAGGCAGTCTGGGTTACCGCGACGCCAGCCAATTGCGGACAGGTGCAGCAATCGCAGCCGACGATCAAAGGTCTGACCTGCGGCCTTGCGGCGCGATTCGAATCGACGGCGCCCACCACTTGCTGCGACGCTCACCGACGTCGATACGATGCTGGCGATCTACACGCAGGATACCGACCTCACCGATCTGGACGACTACTCGCTTTACGTCGGGAACGGCCGGCGCATCATCACTGTGCCGATTGTCGATGCGCTTAATCCAGCAGGCGGCATGATTGTGCAAGGCTTCCGCCAATTTCTGGTGGATCCGAATCCGACGCCCGCTACCAACATCGATCCCGCCGACGGCAACGGCCGCTTTTCCGCGATTTATATCGGCAGCGTGATGCCAGTCCGGCAGGGTTCGATTGGCGGCTGTCCGCAACAGACCAACGGGCCAGGGAAAGTGGTGCTGCACCAGTGAGGCGGCACTTCCAGTTGCGACGACGGCGCGGGAGTTCGATTCTCGAAGCTGCGCTTTTTGTGCCGATCTTGTTCCTGCTGTTGATGGGAGCAGTGGAACTGGCGCGTGTCGGCTACACGTATTTCGTCCTGCAGAAAGTAATCTATTCGCTGGCGCGCTACCTGGGCACGCAGCAGGGCGTGAATTTTTGTGATGACGCGGATGCGAGTATTGTCGCGGCAAAAAACTTCGCGCTCACCGGAACCACGGACGGTTCCGCGGATTCGATTCTTCCCAACCTAAGCGCCGACATGATTTCTGTGCGCGCTGAAAAGTCTCTTGCGGATTCCGATGCTCCATCGCTCTGTACCTGCGATGCTTCGGGGTGCGACGCCGCGCAAGGCGCGACGGGTCCTGACTTCCTGGTGGTCTCGATTACAGACGGCTATTCCATGCGCCTCGGCATTCCTTTCATGGCGCAAGCGGATTCATTCCTGCTGCGGCCGCAAGTGCGCGTGCCGTTTGGAGGCACCTAAATGGCGACTTCGAACGGCGAGACGGCGTGGTCAGGCAACCGTGGAATATGTTCTGGTGGCAGGCGGCGTGATTCTGCCGCTGACGTTCGCGCTGGTGTTTACGACCCAGTTGCTGTGGGTCTGGCACAGCGTGGTTGAGTTTACGCGCGAAGGCGGTCGCTACGCCACCACGCATTGCTATCAGGCCGACACGGAAAACGTCGCCAACTACATGAGGACGCACGTGCCGCCCATGGTCGACATGGAACAGTTTCAGAATGGCGCCGCAACGCTCGAAATCAAATACTATTCGCGCGACCCCGAATCGGGTCAGATGGTGGATTTTACTTGCGATGGCGGCGATTGCTCAACGCAGTGCGTCCCCGATGCCGTAACGGTGCGCGTGACGAACTACGAGTTTCGGAAGTTTATGCCGTACCTCGGCCTGCCGGCCGTGAAGATACCTGATTTTTACACTACCCTGCCGATGGAGAGCGCCGGTTGCGATCCCGAGCAAGGATCGTGTTTGCCGTGATGATGGAGAGTCTATGTCAGTTTCATTATTAGTAGCTTCCACTGATGAGCACTTCCGCGAGATGATTCGCGAGAGTCTGTTGAACGTTCAGAATTCGAAGATCATTGCGGAATATACCGAGGTTTCCTCAAACCTCTATATCCGCGTAATGCAGGATTTGGAACGGACACCGGAAGCGGCGCTCGTGCTCGATCTGGCGGCCGATCAGGAGACCGCCCTGAAGGCGCTTGAGAAGCTGAAGCAGGCCGTGCCGGATCTCTATGTGATCGTCTCGAACTATCACGCCGATGGCGAGACCGTGATCTCCGCACTGCGATCAGGTGCCAGCGATTTCCTGCTGCAACCGCTCAAGCGTCTGGAATTCCGCGATGCGATGGGGCGTCTGGAAAAGGTGCCGAAGCGCACTGGCAGCGGCGTTGTAAGCAAACTTGGCAAGGTCTATACGTTCCTGGGCGTGAAAGGCGGCGTGGGCACGACATCGCTTGCGGTCAACTTCGCCTCCGTTCTCGCTCAGCGCAAACAGCAGACCGTGCTGATCGATCTCGATTGGGTTGGTAACGACGTCGCGATGCAGGTCGGCGCTGCGCCGCAATACACGTCTGATGGAGTTGGGCGAGAATCTTTCCAAGATGGATCAGGCGTTGTTCGAGGGCTTTGTCACCCGCGATCCGTTGGGCTTTTATCTGGTGGGTCCGCCGGATTCCCTCGAGACCCGGCCGTACTTCACTGAATCGATGTTCCGCGAGTTCGCGGCGTTTCTGGTGGACAAATACGAATCGACCGTGATCGACGCCGGACGAACCGTAAACGACGACACCATCATGGGCGCGCTGCAGGTTTCGTCAACGATTTTCCTGGTACTCACGCAGGAGTATCCGGCCTTGCGCAATGCTCAGCGATACATCAGTTATCTTATGCGCGTTGGCTTTACGCAGGACCAGATCCGAATTGTGGTTAACCGCTACTCCAAGAAGAGCAGCCCCAACTACGCAAGCCTGGAGCAGATCCAGCAAACTCTGAATCAGCCGGTGTTTTATGGAATTCCCGAATCCGGCGCGGTGCTCAGTTCCATCAATAAGGGCCGCCCGATGGTGGCAGACCGTGCCGCCGCCGGCGACGCCGATCGAATCTTCCGCGCCTTTGTCGATAAGGCGACGATCGGAAAGAAAGCCGAAGCCCAGACCGCGTAGTATTAAGTAGAAGGAAAGTCAGTAACTTATGGGATCACGTGGTACAACAAGACCCGGTAGCGGGGCCGAGCGGTGGTTTGGAATCAAAACCCAGATCCATTCCAAGCTGCTGAACTCACTCTCGCCGGATCAGTTGAAAGCCATCAACAAGGACGGCGTCCGCGAGCAGATCGGCACTGTGGTTGAGAAACTGATCGTCAACGAACAGGTTCCGATGACGGTCACCGAGCGCGAGCGCCTGATCGAGGAAGTGCTCGATGAGGTCTTCGGTCTTGGTCCGCTGGAAGCCCTGCTAAAAGACCCGACCATCAGCGACATCATGGTGAACGGATTTGACAGCGTGTATGTGGAACGCGGCGGGCAGGTAGTGGAAACCAACATCCGCTTCAAGGATCAGGCCCACGTGCGCATGATCATCGACCGTATCGTTTCCAACATCGGCCGTCGCATCGACGACTCATCGCCCATCGTCGATGCCCGCCTGGAAGACGGCTCGCGCGTCTGCGCAGTGATTCCGCCACTTTCACTGATTGGACCTGTAATTTCGATCCGCCGTTTCGGCCAGCGACTGCTTACCACGGAAGACCTGATTAAGAACGAAACGCTCACAACCGGGATGCTGGATTTTCTCAGCGGCTGTGTGGAAGCGCGCTTGAACGTGATCATCTCAGGCGGTTCGGGCTCCGGAAAAACCACCATTCTGAATACGCTTTCGCGCTTCATTCCTGAAGAAGAGCGCGTCGTTACGATTGAAGACATCGCCGAACTGCAGATGCAGCAATCGCACGTTGTGCGTTTGGAAACACGCATGGTGAATATCGAAGGCGCTGGCGCGATCACGCAACGCGATCTTGTGATCAATGCCCTGCGTATGCGTCCGGACCGTATCGTAATCGGCGAATGCCGCGGGCCGGAAGCGCTCGACATGATGCAGGCGATGAACACAGGTCATGACGGCTCAATGACGACGACTCACGCCAATTCCGGCGTCGATGCGTTTTCGCGCCTCGAAACAATGGTCATGATGGCGAGCCAGCATATTCCCGACAAAGTTATCCGCCAGATGCTCGCATCCGCCGTGAATCTGGTGATCCACACGGTGCGCCTGACAGACGGCACGCGCAAGATCGCCAGCATCGGTGAAGTGATCGGAGTCGATGGCGACATGGTGATGATGCAGGATATTTTTGAGTTCGAACGTCAAGGCATCAGCCGCAGCGGACGCGTGATGGGACGATTCCATGCAACCGGCGTCAAGCCGCATTGCCTGGACCGCCTGAAATCGTACGGCATTCATTTGTCGAATTCCATCTTTAGTGAAGAGCATGTCTTGAAGGAGCGCTAGAGGCACATGGTTGGGTTTCTATTTATCGCCTTTCTAATTTTCTCCGGCGCGCTGCTGGCAGCTGGTTACTACACGTGGACTGTGCCGCAGCGCCAGGCGAATCAAATGCTCATTGGCAGACTGCGAGAACTGCGCGCGCGCGGCGGCGGCGGAGCCCGCACGCGCTCGGCCCCGGATTTGGTGTTGCGTGAAAAGGAAAGCGCCTTCGCGTTCCTGGGAAATTTCCTCGCCTGGATTGGCCCCGTGCGGCGATTACAGGAGACCATCATGCAGGCGAATCTGAAATACCGTGCATCTGACGTGCTGGCACTTTGTTTCGCGATCGCGGTCGTCGTGTATTTCATTGTGGGCTTGCTCGGCATGCAGATGATTGCGTTGCGCATCCTGGTGGCGTTCGCATTGGGTGTGCTACCTATTTCTTACATCCTGAGCGTGAGAAAAAGACGCTTGACCAAGTTTGAAGTGAACCTGCCGGACACTATCGATCTGTTCAACCGATCGATGAAAGCTGGCCACAATATCCATGCGGGTCTGGAGACGATCGCGGCGGAAACGCTCGACCCCACGCGCATGGAATTCCGAAAAGTTATCGAGGAACTTGCGCTCGGTTCGCCGCTGGAACCAGCGCTGCACAACCTGGGCAAGCGCGTGCCGATTATCGATTTGAAGTTCTTCATCACAGGATTGATCCTGCAACGCCAGACGGGCGCGAACATGGTGGAAGTGCTGGAGAATCTTTCGAGCCTCGTGCGAGAGCGTCTGAATCTTGGCGCGAAGATGAAAGCCGCGACGGCACAGCAGCGCTTTTCAGCCGGTTTGCTCTGCGCAATGCCGATCGTAGTGGGTCTGGGCTTCTGGGTCCTGAAGCCCGAGTACATGCGTTTGCTGTACACGGATGAAACCGGTAGCAAGTTTTTGACGTACGCGATTGTTTCCGAGATCGTGGGGATTCTGGTGATCCGGAAGATCGCGAGCCCGAAGTTCTAAGACGCCGATATGTTGATTAGCGCATTCTTTTTCATTGCTTGCTTCGCTACGCTGGTGGCTCTGGCGTGGTCGATGATCATGTTTTTCCAGGAACAGGAAGATCCGCTCGCGGACCGACTGGAGGAACTGCAGGCGCACGCCATGGTTGGGACTACGCGCGCACCCCGTCGCAAAGGCGGCGGTGGTTTCATGAACACGTTTCTCTATGTCGTCAGCGTCTTTCCGGGCGGCGAGGATTTCATCCGCGAGACCGATCGCGAACTCGCGCAGGCGGGGATCCGCACCAAACAGGCGACCGCGCTGTACATCATGGGCAATATCCTGTTCATGGTCGCGATTTTCGCCGGCATGCTCTACCTCAACCGGGACAATCCGATTTCGGCTAAATTTGGCGCTCTGGTTGCAGCCGGGCTGCTTGGCTACCTGATTCCGAAACAAGTTTTGCATCGTCTGGTCGCGCGTTACCGCAAGAGATTGCAGGATGCGCTTCCGGATACTGTTGACCTGCTTGGTATCGTGCTTGGCACCGGCCTCGCGATTGATCAGGCGATGATGCGCGTCAGTGATGAAATGCAGTTCATCTACCCTGAACTCGCGTCCGAATTCGCGACTGTTGTGATGCAGGTGAAAGCTGGGCAGGAACGCGGCAAGGCGTTTAACTCACTCGTTCGCCGTACAGGAATTGAAGACATTAAATCGCTCTCGGCGATGATTATTCAAAGCGAGCGTTTTGGAACCAGCCTTTCGCAAGCTCTCAAGGTCTATGCCGACGCTCTACGCACGCGTCGCCGTCTGCGCGCGGAAACCGCGGTTGGAAAAGCGGGAATCAAAATGCTTTTCCCGATCGTGCTTTTTATACTTCCAGCGCTATTCGTAATTGCGCTCGTACCAGCCATGCTTAGCGTGCTTCGTGACCTCAAGGGCGGAATCGGAGCGGGACGCTAAATTACTGCGGTACCGGAAGATTGTTCTTCAGGGCGCGCGAGGCCGCTTTTGCGATCTCTTCCTGAACCTTCAGAATGTCGTCCGTAGTGCCCGTGTATATCTCAGACCAGAGCACACGTCCATTTGCCGGCGCGAGAAGCCGGACAGTCACACGCAGCCGATTTCCTTCCTGGCGCACAGAACCGTCAACCACACGACCGGGTTGTACGACGCTGGACATTCCGGGCAGCAACGGAGGTGCGCGCGATTGAGCGATATTGCCGGAAACCACATTCAATCCAGAGATTCGCGACAGCTGCGTCATAATTTCTTCGCCAATACCGTCGCCTAACCCGTCGGCGCTGTGGTCCGGTCCCAGACTTGTGAATGGCAACACGGCCACGGTAATCGGGCTATATCTGGAGTTCGAAAAGGCCTGCGCGGTGTAGGGTTCTGGAATCACTCCGCTTAATAGAATCAATACGATCCCCAACGAACTCATCGCGAAAGCTGCGCTGACCCACCACCAAGGGTGAGATGCGGCGGGCAGATCGGCCGGCTGCTCTCCCACTTCATTCACGACAAAGTTGGGGAGTACTTGAACGTCCGCTATAAACCTGTAACCCGCTCGGGGGACGGTCTCGACGAATTTCGGGGCTTCGGCGTTGTCCTGCAGGACACGGCGAATCTGCCGGACGCAGTAATTCAATCCTTGATCGAAATCGACGTGAGTGGAATTGCCCCACACTGCTTGTCGCAATTCCTCGCGGGTGATTAATTCCCCCCTACGGCGTACGAGTAAAATCAGTGCTTTAAGTGGCTGAGGTTGGAGTTTGAGAGGCAGTCCAGCGCGGCGTAATCGACCCGCTGAGCCATCCAGTTCGAAATCACCGAACCGGAACCTCCGATCCTCCATTACATGAATTATACCGTGATCCGGATCCTTCATAAAGGGTGTGTCAATTTCATTTCAAAGTGTTACGCCCTCATATGTTTTCAGTTACTCCTCAGCTCGCTTCCATCCCCTTGTGCTGGATTCTTTACGCATGGTATTGCATATAACGCGACTTTCCAGAACCTTGCTCGGAGGACCGCTGCGCACAATTTGTGTGGGGGCGGTTCTGGCGCTGACAACGTGGGCGCAAACCCCGCTTCCAGTTCCGCCAACTCCGACGCCAACTCCAACACCGGAGACGCCGACAACGCCGACAACGCCTACAACGCCGACGACACCGGAGACGCCGACGACGCCGACAACGCCGACAACGCCGACGACACCGGAGACGCCTAAACGCCTACAACGCCTACAACGCCGACGACGCCGCAGACTCCTGGTTCGCCGGGACTTCCGGGCCCGACTACGCCAACGACGCCGGTTGTACCAGGCGCGCCGACAACGCCGACCACGCCGGAAACCCCGACCACGCCGACGACGCCGACAACGCCCAGACGACTCCAACAACTCCGACGACTCCAACAACTCCAACAACGCCGACTTCGCCACTTCCAATACCGGGCACGCCCACAACCCCGACGACCCCCACAACACCGACTCCAACTCCACCGGCGATTCCGCAAGGTGCAACTGTGTTTGCCAGCGGTTTGGATAACCCTCAGGGACTGAAGTTCGGATCTGACTTCAGTTTGTATGTGGCTGAAGCGGGAACAGGTGGAACGACTTCGACCCAGGGTCAGTGCACCCAGGTCAACGCCCCCTTGGGACCATTCACAGGAGGATCGACCGCTCGCATTACGAGGATTACACCAGACGGAACGAAGACTACGGTTGCTACAGGACTGCCATCCGCGCTGGCTGCGACTGGCCAGACTTTCGGAGTTCCCGACATTGCGTTCTTTACGAATTCCCTTTATGCGCTGATCGGCGCTGGCGGTTGTTCGTACGGCAACGCATCTGTACCGAATTCGCTTGTAAGGGTGAACACCAGCACGGGGGATGTAGAGCAGATTGCGGATCTAACCGCGTACTTTTCCGCCAATCCTGTCAGGCAGCCTAGCCAGTCCGACTTCATCGCATCGGGCCAGCCGATGGCCTTAACCGTTTACCAAGGGAATCTCTATGTCGTGGAATCCAATCAGGGCCGGATTTTGAAAGTCGCGCCTACCGGCGAAGTCAGCCAGGTAAGTGACGTTTCGGCTCTCCTCGGGCACGTGAAGCCGACGAGTATTCTGGCCGCTGCAAACAGGCTATGGGTCGGCACATCTGGCGATCCGGCACTCACTTCGGCCGGCCTGCGCGCAGCAAGCATCCTGTCGTTCACGCCGGAAGGATGCTTAACCGACTCCATCCAAGACTTTACAAACGTGAGAAGCCTGGCTCTGGATAGCAGTGGCTTCGTGTACGCCCTCGAGACGCCTAGCACCGCCACCACCGGCACCGGCGGAACGGGCACTGGTACGGGCACTGGAACTGGTACGGGCACTGGAACCGGTACGGGCACTGGAACTGGTACGGGCACTGGAACTGGCGGAACGGGCACCGGCGGTACGGGCACTGGCACCGGCACTGGTGGAACCGGTACCGGCACAGGCGGCACCGGACTGGGACTGGGACTGGAACTGGAACTGGCACCAGCACTGAAACTGGCAGCACCACCACCACAGGTGGAGTGCTTAGCAATGGGACCATCTCGAGCACTGGTTGCAGCACCCAGACGCCCAGCACCGGAACAGGTACAGGCACAGGCACAGGGACCACCAGCGCACTTTGCAACCCCGTGACAACCGGCAGAGTCCTTCGTATCAGCAAGAACGGGATTGATGAGGTTGCTACCGGAATCGTAAACGGTACCGGTATGACGATTGGTCCCGATGACGCGCTGTATGTTTCCGATGCGGGTTCCGGAGCCGCTGGTGCGGGCCGAATCCTGCAATTCCCCACAAGTGCCCTGCAGGCTCCCGCTAGCAGGACTCCATTTGCACCACCCGATCCGCAGCAAACACCAGCTTGTTGCGGTAACCGTTAGTCAGTTGAAGGAAAAACGTGTTCGGAATGAGTATTGGGCGGCTCGCGAAGGGCCGCCCAAATTGAGCTACTTTGTCAGCCTGCGGTGATCTTTCAGAATACAGCGATCCATCACAACACCCAAGCCTGCTTCGCGAGCTTTCGCAGCGGCTTCTTCGTGGATAACGCCTTCCTGCATCCAGATCCAGCGAGCGCCAATCCGAATGGCTTCATCGACAATATCCGGGACGAATTCGGATCGTCGAAAAATATCCACGACATCCACTTTCTCCGGAATCTCTGTCAGGCTTGCGTAGCATTTCTCACCGAGAACTTCGCGTTCATTCGGATTCACGGGAATGATGCGGAAACCGGCCGATTGCATGTACTCCGAAACCCCGTAACTCGCCCGGAACTTCTTGTGCGAGAGGCCGACGACTGCAATCGTTCGGCCCTCTCTGAATATTTCAGCGAGCAGTGCGTCCAGTGCTGACATCGGTGGATTCCTCCATCTTCAGCAGGCGATGGAATTTCGCTACCTCGGCGGGTGACAGGTGACGAATTTCCCCGGGTTCCACGTCGAGCGCAAGAAAACCGATCTTTACGCGGCGCAGTTTTTCCACCAGCCGGCCGAAGGACTTAAACATCTCTCGTATCTGATTCTGGCGCCCTTCCACCAGGCGCACTTCGTACCAGGGATTTACGGCCCGCCGCAGCAGTTTCAACCCTGCAGGAGCGGTACGCTTTCCGTGTAGCGGAACGCCGCTGCGAAACTGCTCTTCCTGCTCTGTGGTCAGAACGCCAGTGACCTTCACCACATATGTTTTTTCAATGTGATACTTGGCTGATGTAATCCGGTTTGCGAATTCGCCGTCGTTGGTGAACAGCAGCAAGCCTTCGCTCTGATAATCAATCACCAGCTTCATCGGCGTACAGTGCGTCTCCGTGCGCCGTTCGGCGTCGTTGGCATCGGCGGTGGCGAGGTCCCTACCAGGGTCGAGGGCTCACTTCGAGGCGAGTTGTGACCGGCTCATCCGCAGCGCAGCTAGCGACCCGCTAGCAGTACTGCATCGTACGATGAGCTGAGTCGCACCATCACGTTCATGTCTTCCAGGAGATTGCGGCCCGGCGCGGAGAAGCCTCTGTTGGGTGTACTGATATGGCATCCCAACCAGGCAGGGACTGTCGTAACGTCATCGACGTGGACGAAAGGCCGATCAAGATCACCATCGCCGACAAGGTAATCACCGCACGACTGGCCGACAACGCAACCGCACGCGACCTCGCCGCCCAACTGCCGCTTACCTTGACCTTCAAAGACTTCAACCACGTCGAGAAGGTTGCGACACTTCCTCGGCGGCTGTCTACGGACGGCTTACCAGCAGGAGCCGACCCAGACATCGGCGACATCGGCTACTACGCACCCTCAGCCAACCTGGTGTTCTACTACGGGGACGTCGGCTACTGGAATGGCATCGTCCGCATCGGACGATTCGACACCACGATGGAGCTGATCGAACACCAACCCGACAACTTCCAGGTCACGATCGAGCGCAGCTGATGACCCGAGGTCGGCCGTGACATCGGACCACTCCGATACGACCGCCGATCTCCGGCGAACCGCCCGGGTCCCGACGTCGAGGAAACGACAGTCACGGACGTAGACACAAACAGAAGGAGAACCCGTGAACCCGATCTACGACTTCGCTGGGCAGGTAGCAGTAGTGACCGGTGGAAGCTCCGGCATGGGTCTTGCCACCGCACGCGCGTTCGCCGAGGCCGGGGCCGCGGTCGTCATCGCGGATATCAACGAGGCCACGCTGGGGACCGCCACAGACGAGTTGACAGCTGCCGGCCACCGGGCCCTTGGTGTTCGTTGTGACGTCTCCGACGAGGACAGCGTGGCGGCCATGGTGATGGCGACCGTCGACACCTTCGGCCGGCTCGACCTTGCCTTCAACAACGCCGGCATCCAGGTTCCACCCAGCGATGCCGCCGACGAACCTGCCGACCGTCTTCGACCGGGTCAATGCGATCAACCTGCGCGGAGTGTGGGCCTGCATGAAACACGAACTGGGCCAGATGCGCGCCCAGGGTAGCGGCGCCATCGTCAACTGCTCTTCCCTCGGCGGGCTCGTCGGACTCCCAGGCCGGGCTGCATATCACGCCTCCAAGCACGGGGTGATCGGGCTGACCACCAGCGCCGCCCTGCAGTACGCGCCTCGCGGCATCCGCATCAACGCCATCTGCCCCGGCACCATCGAGACCCCGATGGTCACCGACATGATCGCCAAGGGCGAGCTCGACCCGGCCGAGGCTGCCGCTGCAACACCGATCGGCCGCCTCGGCCAGGGCGAGGAGATCGCCGCATCCGTCCTCTGGCTGTGCAGCCCCGGCGCCAGCTTTGTCGTCGGAGTCGCCCTCCCCGTCGACGGCGGCTATACCGCTCAATGATCGAAGCTGACAATGTGAGCACCCGAGAAAGCGCGTCGCCTTGATCTGATAGAGCCAGATTCGGCAGTTGGTGGCCATCCGGACCCACCTTCTGCCCGTTATGTGTATCTGGTGCCTCAACGTCCTCGACCTGGTCTGGGCGCGCCTACAGGCCGGCGCGGGTAGCGGGCGGGCGGAGTACGGGTGGCTCGGTCAGGCGCTGTCGGTCTTCGTGTCGGCGATCACCCAAGGTTCCAGCACAGATCGTGCGAAGTTGACGCAGATCCTTACCCGCTCCGGGACCACGCTGATCGTGGCCTACGTCGCGATCCGGTCCTCCTCGTGGCGGGGATCTGGCGCGGATTCCTCGGCAGCTACTGGGACCGGCTCTGGATCTGGGTCTCGCTGATCCTGCTCATCGGCGTGGGAATCGCGATGACGCCGCTCGCAGCCGGCCCGATGCGCAGGGTCCGCTAGGCGCTCGGCATGCAGATGGGCAAGCCCAGGGAGGGCGAACCCGCGCCGATGCCGCTTGCTGACGCCGAGGTGGCGGGCGCCCGTGCTGCACTCAAGCCGGTACTCACGGCGGTGATCGCCGTCGCGGCACTCGTCGTGATCATCTGGATGACGGTGGCGAAGCCCTTCTAGGGACGGCCGCGTCACACAAGCCGGTAGAGCTGGCGGGCGCCATGGAGCCCCTTCAGCTCGAACGAACCGGCGTCCTCAAAGCGCAGCTCTGAGCCGTCGACGAGGTCCATCACGGTCGCCGAAACGAGGATCTCGCCCGGGCCTGCGACAGACATGATCCGCGCGGCGGTATGAACGGCGATGCCGCGCACGTCGTCGGGGGTGACCTGGACTTCGCCGCTGTGAACGCCGGCCCTGATCTCAAGGTCAAGTGATCGGCTTGCCTCGCGGATCGCGACCGCGCCCCGGACCGCGCGCTCGGCGCCATCGAATTGCGCCAGGACGCCGTCGCCGGTCGTCTTGACGAGGCGCCCGCGATAGCGGTCGACCGCGTTCTCAGCCTTCCGGTTGTGGTCGCCGACGAGGTGCCGCCAGCGCTCCGCTCCCACCTCGGCCGCGCGCCGCGTCGAGTCAACGATGTCCGTCAGCAAGATCGACGCGAGGCGGCGTTCATCCGCGGCATCGAGGCTCCTGCCGACGTCCGCATCGCCTCGAAGTCGATCGAGACCCACGGCTCGTCGCCGACGACCCAGGCGTCGTGGCCGGGCGGGATCTCGAAGACGTCGCCGGCGTTGATCTCGAGCTCCGCCCCGTCTGGCATCTGGACCCGCAGGACACCCGACGTCGTGACGCCAAGATGGTGGTATTGGCAGGAGTCGGTGCCCGCGATGGGCTTGACGTCGACGGACCAGCGCCAGCCGGGCTCGTAGACCATCCGGCCGACGACGGTGTCATCGAGCTCGACCACCTCGACCCGCCCGTGCGGGAACGTTCGAACGTCGGACGGCTCGGAGAACCGGCGGCGCTGGAGGCGCATGGCCGAAACCCTACACTCCAGCCCGGATCGCTCACGTACGCGAGCGAATGGCCCCGGCGGGCGCCCTGTGGCGTTTGGCCGCTGCGCTCGAGCAGGGGAACCTCCTCTGGGTCGATCTCGAAGTCGCGCACCGGCGTGCCAACCCGCGAACGCGAACCTGGCCCACGACAGCACGCTGCACCGCTAGGCGTGATCGGCCAAAGACAGGACGGTGCGGGCCACACCACGCTAAGCAGCAGCGGCCCGGCAGAGTTCGACGACGGGCGGGTCATCCGTGGGCGGGTGTGACGGTCGAGCCATGGACCCCCGGGTCCGTGCTGCGCGGCACAGTTTCGAGGGCTCAGCAGTCGATGCGGGCCGTGTGCCCATGTGCCCCGCAACATCATGACCAAGATCAGGAAGCACACCATGTACGGAGAGTCGCCCGCAAGTGTTGTTCGCTTTGCGTCTCGGTGTCATCCCGCCTGTGATCCGTTACCCACCACGCGGCGGCAGCTGCCAGCCGTCATCAACCACGGGATGGAGGCGCGAGGCTTGCTCCCAGCTGATCAGCGCCGACCCATGGCGGGCCACCGCCACGTGGCCCTCCCAGCCGTCGTCACGGCGGCGCCATGCCCGACAAGTACAAAGCCATGCTGCTCGTTGGTGCCTACGCTGGTCTGCGCTGGGGTGAGGCGGCTGGCCTGACCAGGGTCAGCATCGACGTCCTGCGGTCCCGCATCACAGTCGCCAGCACAGCCGTTGAGGTGCGCGGTCACGTGACCCTCGGTAACGAGCCGAAGACTTCCCGCTCCAAGCGCACCGTTCCGGTGGCCCGGTCGGTGATGCGTCGACTGGAGGAGCATCTCGCGAACTTCGTTGGTGCCCAGTCCGACGCGTTGGTCTTCACGGCCCCGCGGGGCGGTCCACTGGCCCGCAGCCTGTTCAGTCACCGCGTCTGGCAGCCGGCC
>CAWCAT010000011.1:0-537438 GCA_963793625.1 Bryobacteraceae bacterium
CTGGTCCGCCGGAATCCTGGACGCTGACGCTCGGAAAGATCACCGGGGCGGATGCGCGTGGGGTCATGTACGGACTGCTGGAAGCGGCGGAACAAGTCCGGAAGACAGGCCGCATCAAGCGGGCTCAAGGCGTTTCCAAGACGCCGATACGGGGCATTCGTTACTTCCTGCACAACGCGGACCTCGAACGTGACTGGTATTACTCCAAAGACTATTGGGATGAGTATCTGTCGATGCTGGCTCGGAACCGCTTCAATCGGTTCAACCTGGTATTTGCCCATCAGACCGACTACCTCGCCCCGCCATATCCCTTCTGGATCGAGCTGCCCGAATTCGCATCGGTTCGGGCGAAGAATATCAGCGTCGCACAACGGCAGAAAAACCTCGAAATGCTGCAATACATCGCCAAGGGTGCGGTGGCGCGAGGCATCGACTTTACGCTCGGGGTGTGGGAGCACAACATTCAGGATTACGCGCGTCCGCCCATGATTCCGATGACGGAAGGGCTCACGGACGACAACATTGGCCCGTACAGTTACGCGGCGCTGCTGAAGATTCTTCAGTTGGTCCCCGAAATCTCCAGCGTTCAGATGAGAACCAACAATGAGTCGGGGATTCACGCCAATCGGCAGGTGGACTTCTATAAGAACTACGTCTTCCGGGCGATCAAAGCCGTGGGACGTCCGGTCTTTCTTGATCTCCGCGGATGGATTGTGGCAGGCGGCATGGTGAAGGCCGCGACCGAGGTCGGCATTCCGGTGCGACTCTCCACTAAGTATTGGGCAGAGGATACGGGACGTCCCTACCAGCCGGCCGAAACATTTTCCAACTACAGCTATTTGAATTTTCTGGAGAAGCCGCGGCCCTATAAATTCTACTGGGAACTGTGGGGGCTCGGATCGCACCGGCTCCTGCTCTGGGGCGACCCGGCACATGTGCAGCGTGCGGTTTCGACCTTTGGACTCTCAGACTCAGAAGGTTTTGAGATCGATCCGCCGCTCGCGCAGAAGGGCTTCGGTAACGCGCCGGGAATGTGGGGTGTCTTTGATGATTCGCAGAAAGAGCGCACGTTCTGGAAATGGGAATTCGAGCGGTACTGGCTGTTTTATCAACTTTGGGGCCGTCTGAGCTACGACCCGGCAACGGCCGCGAGCGTCTGGGAGGATGAGTTGCGCCGGCGATTTGGAGCAGCCGCCGGCGACGTCATGACGGCGTACGCACAGGCCAGTCAGGTGCTCAATGAAATTGTTGCTGTCCACCTGGCTGATCCCAACATGTACATCTGGCCGGAGATCAATCCGGGTGGCTTGACCGATTCCTATCGGGAAGTCTCGCCGAGCGACTGGCGCTATGTCGCCTCCATCCCCGAGGCAGTGAGCAATCGCCTGGAGGGAAAGGCTTCGGCAAAGCAGACTCCTGAGGAGACAGCTCGCCGGTTCGACAACATGGCTCGACTTACTGAAGAGGCGATAGCACGCGCGCGTAAACAGATCGGCGCCGGCAACCGGGAGTGGCTTTCGACCGAGTCCGATCTGCTGGTGCTCGCGGCCCTGGCGAGGTATCACGCGCACAAGCAACGGGGAACTTACCTACTGGCGTGGTTTGACCGAACTCGCGACGAATTCGTATTGCCGGAGGCAAGGCGTGAGTTTGAAACCGGGCTGGTGGTCTGGCAGAAGCTCGTGAGTCTGACCGATGGCGTGTATCCGCGGAAAATGGCGTATGGGCCGGCCGATGTCGGACACTGGGCCGACAAACTGCCGTATGTGCGGCACGATATCGAACTCGTGGCTCAACGCGAGGATCTGGCAAAGCGTATCGGACGCTTCGACCGAGGATTCGATTTTGGCGGACCACTCAAGCGTCAGACTTCGCGCTCTGCGTATCGCACCGACAACTACATACTCCGCAGTTCGGAGGCGCCCGGATTCACCGCAGTCGATCAGGCGGCCCGTTACAGCGAGGAGACCGGATTCGGGTGGTTGAATGGCGAGACCCGCGACGCGGTGGTGATTCCGCTGGTTGACTACGCTGTCGCACGCGGTATTGCCAAAAGTCCTACGAGACTGCCTGGCGACGTGCTCTTCGCCGATTCCATACACGGGCGGGGTCCACAACAGTTTGCGGTGAAGACGAAAGACGGAGAATATCGCGTTCTACTGCTGCGCCCTGACCAGAGCGTCGACGAGAAGCGGCTTACGGCATCAGGCGGGCGCCTCGTGATCACGATGCCTGAGGGCGAATGGAACATCAGCGGCATTGTCGTAAAAGCGGTCGCACCAACGCCGAAGCTGCCGGATCCGCATGTCGTCAAAGTTGAGGCGGCCCCTTCGATCCGCCATACCCCGCCTGCAAGCGTCCAGGCCGGGAGTCCGCTCACGCTATCGGTCCAGATTGGCGGACTAGTGAAGGCGCGCACTGTCCGGCTCCATTATCGGCCCGTGAATCAGTTGGCGCCTTTTCAGACGATCGAAGGGCCGGCGGACTCTAAGTTGACGATTCCCGGAGGCGACATTCAGGATCGCTGGGATTTGATGTATTACTTCGAGGTGCTCGACAAAGGTGGCAGTGGCTGGTTCCACCCTGATCCGCTTCGCCAGACACCCTACTATGTCGTGACGGTGAGGAAATAGGGGGTGGAGAGCGGCATGCCGCAGGGCCGCGGAGTGGGGCGCCTTAGCTTCCTGAGAGCGCCGTAAGTAGGAAGGACTGCTGACCAACAATGATTCAAGAATCGAGACCGGAAGCGTGAGGGTTCTACAGCTTCAGCAGCGCCCGCAGGCGTTTGGTCTGCACGCGGCTGACTGGCACTTCGGTTTGCTTCTTGTCGTCCATTTTTAGCTGATAGCTCGACTTAAACCAGGGAATTACTTCCTTGATTTTGTTGATATTTACCAGATAGGAGCGATGGACGCGCCAGAAGTTGTCCGGGTCGAGATTCGATTGCAGTTCTTCGATGGTGCGGTAGTTGGATTGGCCTTCGAGCGTGGAAGTGACGATCGTGATCAGGCCATCCTCGATAGTCGCGTAGATCACGTCGGCGGCATCGACGATGAAATTGCGCGCGCCGCTACGCACAAGCAGCTTCGTGCGTTGGGGACCGGGGCGGCCAGCAGACGAGCCCTGCTTCAGGTTGCGCCTTAATCTTTTCCTGAATCGCGCGGCGGGCGCGTTCGATGGTGAGTTCCATCCGCTCGGTATCCACCGGCTTGAGCAGGTAGTCCATGGCTTCCAGGCGGAAAGCTTCGACGGCGTATTGATCGAAGGCCGTAACCAGGACGAAATACGGCAGCGGCACCTTTCGCTCACGCAATTCGCGGATCACATCCAGGCCGCCCATACCCGGCATTTGAACGTCCAGGAAGACCAGGTCAGGCTCCAGATCTTCGATCAGGCGGACCGCTTCCAGGCCATTCAGCGCAGTGCCTACAATCTCGATATCTTCATATTTCTTAAGAAGATAGGCTAGCTCCTCGCATGCCAGTTGCTCGTCGTCAATCAGTATGGCGGAGATGGTATTGGTCGCACGGCCCAGCATGAAATGCTAGTATAACATTAGGAATTATTAAGCGAAGATGGGCCGCACGGCAGTCCGCTGGCTCCGTCTTTTTGATCCGCGAGCCCGCCTGTTTATCACCCGGAGCTACGCAGAAACTCGTAAGGAGTCAGACTTTGCCCAAGAAACAGAATGTCCGCATCGCCCCGGCGAAGGGGAAACTCGGGGTGATGATCCCGGGTATGGGTGCGGTGTCCACAACCTTCATGGCTGGTTTAGAAGCCATCAAGCGCGGACTAGGGGCGCCCATCGGGTCCCTGACACAAATGGCTGCGATTCGCTTAGGGAAGCGCACAGACGGCCGTAGTCCGAAGATCAAGGATTTCGTACCGTTGGCGAATCTGGAAGACATCGTTTATACCGGTTGGGATATTTACGAAGATTCAGCCTACAAATCCGCACTCAATGCTGGAGTTCTGGACAAGAACTTACTGAAGAAGCTGAAAGAACCGCTCTCGGCTGTGAAACCGATGAAGGCTGTGTTTGATCAGGAGTACGTCAAGCGCATCAACGGACCGAACGTAAAAACGGGCGGCTCGAAGATGGACAAAGCCGAGATGTTGATGCAGGACATCAAGGACTTCAGGAAGTCCAGCGGCGCAGCACGCATGGTGATGCTTTGGGCCGGTTCGACGGAAGTGTTCCATCGGCCGACTGAGGTTCACCAGACCCTGAAGGCGTTTGAAGCCGGGCTATGCAACAATGATCCGCTGATCGCACCCAGCCAGATCTACGCGTATGCCGCGCTGAAATCCAACGTACCGTTCGCAAATGGTGCGCCGAACCTGAGCGCCGACTGCGGAGCCATGCTGGAACTGGCGCGCGAGCGCGAAATTCCAGTATGCGGTAAGGATTTCAAGACCGGGCAGACGTTTATGAAGACGCTGATTTCGCCCGGCCTGAAAGCCCGCATGCTCGGCATCAACGGCTGGTATTCCACGAACATTCTGGGCAATCGCGACGGCGAAGTGCTGGAAGATCCGGGTTCGTTTAAATCCAAAGAAGAAACCAAGCTTTCGGTTCTGGATACCATCCTGCAGCCGGAGCTTTATCCCGAATTGTACAAAGATCTCTACCACTCGGTGAAGATCAACTATTATCCGCCGCGCGGCGATTCCAAAGAAGGCTGGGACAACATCGACATCTTCGGATGGCTCAACTATCCGATGCAGATCAAGATCAATTTCCTGTGCCGTGATTCGATTTTGGCCGCGCCCATCGTACTCGACCTGATTTTGTTTATGGATCTGGCGCAGCGTGCCGGGATGAAGGGCATCCAGGAATGGTTGTCGTTCTACTTCAAAGCTCCGATGACAGCCCCGAAGCTCTACCCCGAGCACGACGTCTTCATCCAGCTCATGAAATTGAAGAACACTCTGCGTTGGATGCGTGGTGAAGATTTGATCACGCACCTTGGCATGGAATATTACGACTAAGAAGAAAGTGGGAGTCCAATCCGGAGGCGGATGGTTCACCAACCTCCGTTTCCGGGTTGCGACTTTCGGACGGCAGCAGTAGCTTATGAAAGTTCTTGTCATCGGCGGAACGCAATTTATCGGCCGCCCGCTTGTTAATACGCTCCTCAAGCTGGGACACGAAGTTACGATCCTGCACAGGAAGCCGGAACACGATTTCGGCAAGAAGGTCGGCAACATTCAGGCCGACCGCAACGACGCCGCAGGTGTACGCAGCGCACTGGCCGGTCATTCTTTTGACGTTGTCTTTGACAATGTTTATGACTGGCAGCGCGGCACGACGGCAGCACAGGTGGAAGCCACGGCGCGCGCTTGCGGAGATCACCTGCAACGCTACATTTTCATGTCGAGCGTGGCTGCCTACGGCGACGGACTGAATCATCACGAAGGCGATGCCCTTGCCGCTGATGACCACCCCGAATCCTACACGCGCAACAAGGCGATGAGCGAGCGTATGCTGTTCCGCCTGCATCAACGGCATGGCTTGCCCGCCGTGACTATTCGTCCGCCCTTCATCTATGGTCCGGGAAACCCGTTCTACCGCGAAGCATTCTTTTGGGACCGTTTGCGCGACAACCGTTCGATCATTGTACCGGGTGACGGCCGTCGCCTGATGCAATTCGTCCACGTCAAAGACCTGGTTACCGCACTGATTAGCGCGATGACCGAACCGGCCGCCGTTGGGCATGCGTTCAACATCGCCAATCAGCGTCCCGTTACGCAATTGGAAGCGGTGCAGGCCTTCGCCGATGCCGCAGGCAAGCGCGCTACCCTGGTGCGCGTACCGCGCGAGCGCATCATGAGCGCCGGCGGGCACCCGATGGGTCCGAAACTGTACTTCGGCATGTATCTGGATTTACCGCCGATCACTCAGGTGGTCACAAAAGCCCAACGCGTACTGCACTTCAAGCCCTCTGATTTCCTGGAAGGCCTGAAAGAAACGTACCGCTGGTACCTGCGCCACCACGAACGACCGGAGTTTGACTACGCTTTCGAAGACGCCTTACTGGCCACCGAAAGAGTTCCGCTCATAGCACGTTAATTTCGCAGCATCAGACTGGCAGTTCCACTGCAAAAGATGTACTAATGGGTTGAAAGGAATCCTTTTATGGCTATTCGTAAGGAGGATGCGTTAGAGTACCACTCATCGTTTCCTGCGGGTAAGATCTCCGTTGTTCCCTCCAAACCATGCAGGTCACAACACGATCTCAGCCTGGCGTACACCCCGGGTGTGGCGGTGCCCTGCCTCGAAATTGAGCGCGATCCAAGCCTGGTTTACAAGTACACAGCCAAAGGGAATCTGGTTGCCGTAGTGTCCAACGGGACAGCTGTGCTCGGGCTTGGCAACATCGGAGCAGCGGCAGGCAAACCCGTGATGGAGGGCAAAGGCGTCCTGTTCAAACGCTTTGCCGACATCGATGTGTTTGACATCGAACTGAACACTCTCGATCCGAAGGAAATCATCCGAACCTGCCAGTTGCTCGAGCCGACATTTGGCGGAATTAACCTGGAGGACATCAAAGCTCCGGAGTGCTTCGAAATCGAGGAAGAACTCAGGCGTACGCTGAAAATCCCGGTCTTCCACGACGATCAGCACGGCACCGCAATCATTTCCGGAGCCGCACTGATCAATGCAATGGAAATCGCGGGGAAGCAGCTCAAGGATATCCGTCTTGTAGTGAACGGCGCGGGCGCCAGCGGGATTGCCTGCGCGGAGCACTATGTCCGACTGGGTGTGCAGCGCAAAAACATCCTGATGTGCGACACCAATGGTGTCATTTACAAGGGCCGCACCAAGGGCATGAATCCTTACAAGGAGCGCTTTGCAAACGAAACCGGGAAGCGCACCCTTAGCGAGGCTCTTGAAGGCGCCGATGTGCTTTTCGGACTGTCTGCCGCAAATTGCGTGACGCCCGAAATGCTGTTGAGCATGGCGCCGGATCCGGTCGTGTTCGCTATGGCAAACCCCGATCCGGAGATTAATTACGAACTCGCTGTGTCCACGCGAAAAGACCTGATCATGGCGACCGGACGCTCAGATTGCCCCAATCAGGTAAACAATGTGCTCGGGTTCCCGTTCATCTTCCGCGGCGCACTGGATGTGCGCGCCACCGCGATCAATGAAGAGATGAAACTGGCCGCAACCCGCGCGCTGGCCGCACTCGCGAGGGAAGACGTGCCCGATGCAGTGCGACGCGCTTATGGCGTGGAAAAGATGGAGTTCGGCCGCGACTACATCATTCCGAAACCGTTCGACTCTCGCGTGCTCATCACTGTTGCTTCCGCCGTCGCGCAAGCCGCTATGGATTCCGGAGTAGCGCAAATTCCAGTCAACATCGAAGAGTACAAGGAACAGCTGCAGCGGAGGCTTGGCAAGGCGCATGAAGTCATGCGCATCATGATCCACAAGGCGAAGCGTGCACCGCAACGGATTGTCTTCCCCGAAGGCGAAGAGAGCAAGGTGCAGCGCGCCGCGCAGATTTTAGTGGACGAGTGTATCGCGATCCCCATACTTGTCGGCAGGGAAGATGTAATTCGCGCGAGCATGGAGGAACTGCGACTTGCACATCAAAGATGTGAGAATCGTGGATCCGGCCAAGTGCGCCGAGATGCCGGTTTACATCGAGGAGTTCTATCGCCTGAGACAGCGCAAGGGCATCACGCGAATTGAGGCCAGAAACATTCTCCGCACCGGCACGACCAGCTTCGGATCAATGATGCTGCACATGGGCGATGCGGATGCGCTGATCGCTGGTCTAAACAAGCACTACTCGGCCACGATCCGGCCCGCGCTGCAGATTATTCCGCCGCGTGCGGGGCTAAAACGCGTTTCCGGCTTGTACATGCTGATTACGGAAAAGGGGCAGATTTACTTTTTGGCTGACGCCACCGTTAACATTCAGCCGACTTCCGAAGACCTTGCTGAGATCGCGATCGAAGCCGCCAGCACCGTTCGCAGCTTCAACGTGGAACCGCACGTTGGAATGCTGTCATTCTCGAGTTTTGGCAGCACTCGACACCCGCTCACAGACAAAGTACGCCGCGCTGTCGAAATTGTGAAGGAGCGAGAACCGGGTTTGGTCATCGATGGTGAGCTTGAAGCGGACCTCGCCGTGACTCCCGAACTGCTGCGGGAGACGTACCCCTTCACCACGCTGACTGAAGGCGCAAACGTACTGGTTTTCCCCAGCCTGGAATCGGGCAACATTGCCTACCGACTGCTGATGCGCCTGGGCGGAGCGGAGGCCATCGGACCAATTCTGATGGGACTTTCCAAACCGGTCCACGTGATTCATCGCTCGGCGGAAGTCAACGATATCGTCAATGTCGCCGCAATCGCTGTCGTCGATGCGCAGAATGCGGCGGGTCTGTACCCAGCGCAGGACCGTGCGCTGAAAGTGCAGCAACCGCAATCGAATGTGGGGGCGGTTTTCAGCCGCCCCCTGTTATCATTGAAGCATGAGTCGTTTGTTGGCATTCGCACTTGTGATCGCAATGTGCGGCTGCTCAGTAGAAAGCGGCGGCACGAAATCTTTCGGCCCGCTTCCCAAGTCTTTCGAATCCCGCAAGTATCCTACGAGCGAAGACAAAGTCACGCTTGGACGAATGCTCTACTATGAGCCGCGCTTGTCCAAAAATCAGGCAGTTTCCTGTAATAGCTGCCATCCGCTGGATCGTTATGGAGTCGACGGAACACGCGTTTCCATTGGGCATAACGGATTGAAGGGCAACCGCAACGCACCGACTGTCTATAACGCCGCTGGACACCTCGCGCAATTCTGGGACGGTCGCGCCCCGGACGTGGAAGAGCAGGCCAAAGGACCGGTGACGAATCCGGTCGAGATGGCCATGACCGAAGCGGACGCAATCGCCGTGCTGAAGTCGATACCTGAGTACGTAGAGCGCTTCCGTGCTGCATTTCCCGGCGAGCGCGAACCCGTGACGTTCGATAATGCGGCGCGGGCAATCGGTGCATTTGAGCGCGGACTGCTGACTCCGTCGCGCTGGGACCGCTACCTGGACGGCGATCAAAGCGCGCTCAACGATGTCGAAAAAGCGGGGTTCCAAGCCTTCACCAAAGCGGGCTGCGCATCCTGCCACATGGGTCCATTGCTTGGCGGGAACATATTCCAGAAGCTCGGCATTTCGACGCCCTGGCCGGATGAAGGCGACATGGGCATTTTCATGATCACCAATAAGCCCGCCGACAAAATGGTGTTCAAGGTGCCGTCGCTGCGCAATATCGCCGAGACCGGGCCGTACTTCCACAGTGGCAAGGTGGCGAGCCTGGATGACGCTGTGCGAAAAATGGGAACACACCAACTGGGCAAGGCGCTGACGGAAGATGAAGTTCGAGGCATCGTAACCTGGTTGCGCAGCCTGACCGGCAAGATTCCGCAGGACTACATTCGTATGCCGGCGTTGCCGAAAGGCCCTGAGCCTGCGCTCACGGCACGCACTAATTAGGCATCCAGCACGTCGCGAACTTTGCGCGTCAGATCTTGCGGCGTAAAGGGCTTTTGCAGAAAATTCGCACGGTGTTCCTCGCCGAGATCCGTTTCAGAATAACCGGAGATAAACAAGATGGGCAAGGATGGAAAGTGTGTGCCGACACGCACGGCCAGTTCCTGTCCCCCAAGGACCGGCATTACCAGATCGGTGATGACAAGATCCACGCGCTCGGATGAATCCAGCAGAAACTGCAGAGCTGCCGCGCCGTTGGGCGCTTCGAACACGCGATACCCGCTGACGCGTAGCGCACGCGCCAGGAACTCACGAACGCTCTCCTCGTCCTCGACCAGCAGCAAAGTTTCACACCCACCTGGAGCAGTTCCGACAGGAGCCGGTTGAGACGCAGGAAACGGCTCCGCTGCGATCAGCGGCAGATAAAGCCGGAATGTCGTACCCTTCCCTAGCTCGCTGACGACTTCCACATCTCCGCCTGTCTGTTTCACAATTCCATACACAGTTGCGAGGCCGAGACCTGTGCCCTTCCCGAACGGCTTGGTCGTGAAGAACGGCTCAAAGATGTGCTTGACGGTTTCGGGGGACATACCCTGACCATCATCGGAAACCGAAAGCAGCACTCTGGCGGGGACGGGACCGTCCTCATTATTTAACGGTGCGTTGCTCGTTTCGATCGTGATAGTGCCGCCCGCCGGCATGGCCTCGCGCGCGTTGACCACTAAATTGATCAGCACCTGCTCCAATTGACTTGGGTCGGCAATTACGTGCCCAATGTCCGGCGCCAGATTTGCCACAAGCTCAATATCTTCGCGAATGACACGTCGCAGCATGCGGCCCATGTCGGAAACAATTGTATTCAGGCTGAGCACTCGCGACTGCAGCACCTGTTGACGGCTAAAGGCCAGCAATTGACCCGTGAGGCCGGCCGCACGACCGCTTGCACGGCGAACCTCTTCCAGATGCCGGCGTGTCGATTCGTTATGACTCGACCCGCTCAGCATGAGATCCGTGTAACCGGTGATGATTGTGAGCAGGTTGTTGAAGTCGTGTGCGATGCCGCCGGCCAGACGTCCCACGGCTTCCATTTTCTGCGACTCACGCAGGCGTTCTTCCAGACGAGCGCGCTCCACGGCGTGCCGGATAGCGCGAATCAAGTGATGACGATCCGTCTGACCCTTGATCAAATAATCCTGTGCACCTTCGCGTACCGCACGCAAAGCGAGTTCTTCATCATCCCAACCCGTGAGCACGACAATCGGAATAGCGGGCATGGCGCGATGCACACACGCGACGGTTTCTGAACCCTCGGCGTCGGGCAGCGAAAGATCCAGCAGAATCACATCGAACTTGCCTGTTCTTAAATGTTCCAGCGCGGCGGCGAGCGTTTTGGCATGCGTCCAGCTTACGCTCGTGCTGGGCATGGAACCGAGGATTTTCTGGAGCATTCCGGCGAAAACGTGATCGTCTTCGACCAGCAGCACCTTCAATTCGCTCTGGATCATCGCTTCACGCTCCGCACTGTCACCAATCGATTTTCAGGAATTACCGGCAGGAGAATGTACGAAGACAGCTTCCGCCCGTGATAGACGACTTGATTAGCAGTTCGCACTTCAGTTTCATCGGCCTGATTGCGGCCCGTATTCAGATTCCGGTCAAAGCGCGGAAAATTGCTGCTCGAAATTTCGAGCCGGATAGAATGTCCGGCCTTGAACACATTACTTGTCACACCCGCATCGATAGTAATGGCGTAGACTTCGCCGGGTTGCACAAGCACCGGCTTTTCGAGAGACGTACGATAACGCAGGCGTAGAATGCCATCCGTCAGATTCATCGCACGGCCATCGGGATAGACGTCCACAAGTTTGGCCGTGAAGTCAGTGTCGCGCGCGCTTGTGGATACCTGCAGGTAAACCCGGATGGGTCCCGTGACTTCAAGATCTTTCTTGAGCGGCTTAGTGGTGTAGACAAGAACGTCGCGGCGGCGTTTCCACCGCGCGCTGGTCCATCGGCCCCGAAGGGAAAACCTTGTCGTTGCAGCACACCGGGCCACCTGCTGTCGGCACAGGCTTGCGCGGATCATACAGGAACAGATCCGAACGCTCGATGGCGAGGCGCGTGATGCACCAGTTCTCCGTCGCCATGAACTGTGTTCGCGGCCTTTGTGCTGGAAAGGTAGAAGCGCGTCATCTTCGCCCTTGCCAGCGGCCATTCCAATCTCGTCGCGCCAGACGTTAGTACCCATCACGAAGATACGCACGGGAGCGTATGGAAAAACTTTCTTCGCGCGCTCTTTTTCGGGGGTTTTAAGCCAATATTCAAACCACTCCAATTGGAATTTGCGGATGGGTGCGGAGGAGTTCGCTCCAAAATCAAGATTTTTTAAAGGCGTCGACATGTTGTGCGGCCAAGGCCCGATGATGATGTGGTGAAACGGGGATTTGCGACTCAACAGCGAAAACGCAAGCAGGTCACTGGCGGCAAAATTGTCAAACCAACCACCGGCGGAAAACACGGGAACGCGAATATCGTCAATGTGG
Organism: Bryobacteraceae bacterium; assembly: GCA_963793625.1. Taxonomy (GTDB): domain Bacteria; phylum Acidobacteriota; class Terriglobia; order Bryobacterales; family Bryobacteraceae. The sequence goes on from CAWCAT010000011.1 coordinate 12,036, forward strand.
TCTAACGTGCTGATCGAATCCCAGTAAGCGTCGTGCGACGGATGATCCATCGCCTTTTGGTAGAAGCCGATCGTTTGCCCGGTGACGGCACGGTCGGCTGTCCGCAGCGGCAAATGGTAAATGTATTTCGAGAACTCCGGCATCTGGAAACCGGGGATGCGCAGGTTATCGGCCAACCACTGTAGACGATGGCCCAGCTTGAATGCCCCGCCCGGAGAATAGAAGCGATCGCGATAATCATCGATGCCGGAGACCACCGGGAAAATCGCCTTCAGATGCGGGTTGCCCATCATCGCTACGCGCCATTGCGCGATGCCAAGATACGAACCACCGAGCATGCCGACACTGCCGTTTGACCATTCCTGCCTGGCGATCCAATCGAGTGTGTCGCTGCCGTCGATACCCTCAGTGGTCAGAGGCAGAAAGACGCCTGCCGAATCGTAGCGCCCGCGTACGTCCTGGAGCACAACTGCGAATCCGCGATCTATAAAGCTTTTGTAAGAACCGACGTCTTTGCCTTTGCCATAAGGCGTACGGATCAATATCGCGGGGACGCGCGCATTGCCCGATGGTACAAATACGTTGGCGCACAATTTCACGCCGTCCCGCATGGGAACTTTGAGGTGCAGGCCGCCTTGGGCCGCGACCAGGCTGAAGGCGGAGAGGCCGAGGGCTAAGAGTAGACGCGCGTGAAACAACTGCAACACAACATCATCCTTCAGGTGGTGGCATCGCCGCAACGGCCGCAAACCGCGAGTACCTGCGATGCCACCCGGGATAGCCCGTGCTGTTCGCAGATGTGAGCACGCGCGCGGCGGCCGATGTCGTGCGCCTGGCGAGGATCCTCCATCAGCCATTTCATAAAGCTGACGAGCATGTCGGTCTCGGCGGCTCCGGAATCAATGCGAATACATGTGTGCTCGGGGAACCGCGATGTCTCCGGGCCACAGGTCAGCACGACGGGTTTGCCGATGCCCATCAGACGCACAGCAATTCCGGAACTCTCGCCAGCTGCGGGATAACGCAAATTGATACAGCAATCGACGGCACTGGCGTAAAGCCAGAAGTCCTGTTCGGAAAGATAGCCGGTGCGGATGATTCGCGGATTCAGAAGTGCAGGCGCGATGGCGCGTTCCAGATCCGACGATGCGAACTCGCCCGCAACCAGCAGTCGCGCAGAAGGCAGCCGGTCCAGAGCGCGCAAGATGGACCAGAGCCGCTTGGATTCTCGCAGGTGTCCGAAGACACCGAAAAGAAAAGCTTGAGCCGATACTCCCAGTCGCTCTCGCAACCGGATCACTTCATATCCAGACGGCAACGCCGGCGGATCGAACAGATGTGGAATCTCCACCACGCGCGTGCCGGGTGCATGACGCTGCACAATCTCCGCCGCTGCCGGATTGTGCACGATGATCGCGCGCGACACTTCGGCTAAACGCTTCAACATCGGGTATTCGAAATAGCGCGGGTCGGCTGCGGAGCGCGCTCGGTTACGCCACAGATCGGACGCTAACTGACGATGCCACTCGCCGTAATTCAGGACGAATTCTTCGATGTACTGGTCTTGATTCAGCGCACCCAGCAAAAAGTGGTTCAGCACAGCATCATGCAGGATCACAACACCGGGCTTTGCCAGCGCGGCGAAGTAAATCTCACGATGCAAACCGTTGTTCCCAACTTGATAGAGGTTACTATCGCCGTCGGCATTCACGCAAACGTTGGCGTGCGTGCGCAATTCCCTCAGCAGTGCGGCGGCATAATCCGCTACGCCGGTGCGGGCGGGCGGCAGCGGCGCGAAGTAGCCGAGTGTCACGTTTTTTGCCGCCTGCCGAAAAGCGCAGTACCTACGCGAATGTGCGTTGCGCCCTCTTGAATGGCCACTTCAAAATCATGCGACATTCCCATCGACAGGGAACTGAGTTGATGTTTGCACGCGAGTTCGTACAGACGCCGGAAGTACGGTCTGGAGAGTTCCGCGTCATCCGACCATGGCGGCATGGTCATCAGCCCCGTCAACTGGAGTTGAGGACATGAACGTATCGCTTCGATCAATGCCGGAAGTTCCTCGGGCGCTGCGCCTTCCTTGGATTGTTCTGGAGAGAGCTTCACCTCGAGCATGATCTCGAGCGGCTTGCCTGCCTCGTTCAGCCGTCGCGCGAGTTTGGCCGAATCGACTGTCTGAATGACATCGAACAACTCAGCACCCCGCTTTGATTTGTTCGTCTGCAGGTGCCCAATCAGATGAAAGCGCGCACCCGGCATTTCCCCTAAATCCGGCCGCTTGTCTGCGAACTCCTGCACGTAGTTTTCACCGAACTCGCGGAGGCCATGTTCATAAGCCTGCTTCATTACGCTCGCCGGAAACTTCTTCGTGACCGCGATCAGCGTGATATCTTCGCGACGGCGTCCGGCCTGCGCGACAGCCCGGCAAATGCGGGCCTCCACTTGTTCTATGTTTTCTTTCAACAATGCTAATTCTAATACGGCCTCGCCAAACATTCCCCAAAGCCCGCCTAGTCGCGCAAGCAAGCACAGCCGATGCTCTAAGCTACTAATATGCCTCTGTGGACTGTCTGGTTGTTTGGGATTATGGCCAGTTAGCTTCCATGGCCCACGTTTGCATCGTGCGCCCCGAAAATGCCCTTGTGCCAAAAGCTGCCAAACCGTGCGGATAAGACTTCAGCAATTTTCCTCGGCATCGTCAAGCGCGTGACAACGCCCGTGCGTAGCGTTTCACCAGCCTCCACGATTATGCGGCAGCCTGATGCCGTTTCTTCGGGGCGGCAGCGAGTCGGAGACCCGGTACAAAAGGTTGATAAGGAATACCCCATCGCCAGCTTTAAAGTAACTGAGAACTTCGTTGGTGCTGAATCAGGCGAGTTCGAAGTTCGCATGACCTCTGATTGGTTCGTCAACGGTATCCCGCAGCAGGTGCCCGCGCTCCGTGAAGGTGAAGCTTGGCTCGTCGAAGCCTATTATGATAATCACGAGCAACAGTGGATGACCAGTATGTGTCAGCGCACTATGTTAGCTGAGCAGGCCGGGCAAGACCTTCAAGTTCTGCGCGCATGGGTCGTTGGGCAGCGCTTGCCCGCACGAGTTACTGGGCAGGTCGTAAACCCGGGTGAGCGGAAGAATGTCTCTGCTGCCCGCGTCTATTTGCGTGCTGCGAAGGGAACTATTTCAACGACCACAGACAGCTTGGGGAAGTTCTCGTTCGAGAATGTTGAACCCGGAGTTTACGAAGCCACAACAGAGGGAAGCCGCTCAATGAGAATCGATTTGACTCACGCGTGGTGCTCACACGTTGTGTTTCTTGTTAAGTAAGGCGCACCTGATTCAGAAGCTCGTTTAACCCGCAAAGAGCTGCCGCATTCTAATAGAATAAAGGCGCACATGAATTCCGGCGCACAGCAGGCACATAACGCGATTGAACGATTTCTGAAGTCCAGTCACAAGCCCGCCATCCAGGATCCGGGCGAAAAGTTGCTCGCCATGGAAGATGGCCACTACGCGGTGCAGATGCGCGGGGATTCACTCACAATCGAGGCCTGGGACGACGAAACAAATCTGGTTCGGCGTGTCACCGGGATCAAGGATGAGAGTTCGGGCCGACTCGATTTGATCGTGGAGCGCTTTGGGAAGCGCACTGGAATCGTCTCACTGGTCGATCTGGCGCGCGGTGGTCAGGAAACCATCGAACGCCGTTCCGCGCGGCTGAGTTTTCGCGAACGGTTTCGCCGTTTTCTGCGACGGCAGTACCCCGAATGGAAGATCGCGGAGTTGAGCACCGAACCGGACTTGCAGCACAGCTTGTCGCCGGCTTATCCGCGCGCGCTGTTGTGCAGAGGTCGTTCAGCTCTGGCTGCGATTGCGGCTCCGGCCAGCGGTGAAGCGGACGGCGTGCTGACGTTCGGCCTGATCTGGCTTGACTATCTCCGCCGGCGTGATCCCCAAACTCCAGTTCAGGGCCTGTCTGTTTTCGTGCCGTGTCCTCGCGCTAAGAACACGTGCCTTCGTATGCGCCAACTCGACAGCAATGCCGCCGAGTACAGCATATTCGCACATACGGAAGACGGTTTCGAGGAGCGCATCGATCCGCTCGATTACGGAAACGTGGACACACGATTAGAGGTGTGCGCCGGTGTGTCAAATCTGCACGCGAAGCCCACGCCGGAAGGTCGCCTGGAAGCGCTGGTGCGGGAGCAACCGGAGGTCGTGTACGCCGCACTGCAACGGACGCCTATCTACGGTCAGGTGCCGGCCTTCTCCGGTGTCGATCGCGGAATTCTCGATCTGCTGGCCGTGGATCAGAGCGGCCGGCTGGCCGTAATCGAACTGAAAGCGTCGGAAGATTTGCAGCTTCCCATGCAGGCGCTCGATTATTGGTTGCGCGTAAAGTGGCACGCGGAAAAAGGCGAGTTCACACGCTACGGGTATTTCCCGGGTACTTCGTTGCGCAATGATGCTCCGCGATTGCTGCTTGTCGCTCCGGCGCTCAAGTTTCATCCGACCTCAGAAACGGTGCTGCGTTATTTTTCACCAGAAATTACAGTAGAACGCGTGGGACTGGCCCAACCATGGGAAAATGGGCTCAGAGTAATGTTTCGCGCGCCGGGCGCGCAATCTCCACAGATGTGAGGCTCAGATGATACCGCGCACCCTACAAAACATTGGAAAAGCGATTTCGAACCTCAACCCCGATGATGTTCGCAGCATTGCGGCACGGCCGGTTGTAATTGGCCTGACAGCTTCTTCAGGTGAAGCGCTGGCGGGCATGGAGGAGTATCTCGCCCCGCATGACGTCTCTCAGCAAAAGCGTGTCGAAGCGCTGCGCTGCATATATCGGACCAGCGCCGCAGAAGCGCCGAGAGAATTCGATGTGGAACTGCATGAAGAAGGCGCTCCGCATTACGAGGGCTCTTTTCCGTTTCGTTTCGACGACCCGGATAGCACGGTGAAAGACGTTTTGAAAGCGAACGAGAATCTGGGACTGCCGCTGGCCCGGCGCTTCCCTGTTTTCCGGTCGGAAGTCACACGCCAACTTATCAAACGGATTTCGAAAGAGAATGCGCTGTTTTCGTTGGTAACGGCAATGCCGAACATCGTACCGTCTCCCATGGAACTGCCGTGGGCCGTCGGTGAGTTCGCTTCCGATGCGGCATTCCTGACTGCGAACCAGATCCGTATGGCATTCTTGTTGGCGGCCGCGAGCGATCGCGAAATCGGGTACGCGGAACAGAAGGCGGAGGTTGGCGGAATCGTGGCGGGTGCGTTCGGCTGGAGAGCCATAGCACGCGAACTCTCAGGCAAAATCCCACTGGGCGGCGGCCTCATTCCAAAGGCGGCGATTGCCTACGCCGGCACGTACGTCGTGGGTCGCTCACTGGAGCGGCTCTATCGAATGGGTTACGCCTTCTCTCGCGCGGAACGCAGCTCCGAATACAACCAGGCCTACGAACGAGGCAAGCACGTTGCAGGCGTACTCCTGCAGGGCCTCAAGAGCCTGCCCAGTTAACGCGGCGTGATCTTGGGCCAGGCTGTTTCGATACCCTGGCTGTGAATCTTCGCCTGGAACTCGCGAAGTTTTTTCGCGTCCTTGCGAATACCGATGGGCGGGGTTTTGGTCTGCACTGCTTGTGCGGCCAGGCATCCGGCAGATTCTCCGATATTCCATTCCACGGGGTGCAGGCGATAACAGCCGTTCGTGATGTGCGTGACTCCCAGGTTTTTCGAGGCTGCCAATAGATTATTGACGCGTTTCGGAATCAGCGCACCCATCGGGATCTGGAATGGCAGCGAACTGACATCGATGTAGTTGTCGCCACCGGAACTCGGATGCAGGTCGATGCGGTAGCTACCAACTCCGACGGAATCGGGGAAGTTCTCTGCCGTGATTTCCTCGCGCGATTTCCCTGTCAGCTTCATCCTGGCATCGGTTCCGACCTGCTGCTCAACTACCGTAAACTCAGCCTGTATGCGCCGCGACTCGCGAATATACGGATACATCGCAAGGCCATCTTCCGTACCGGATTGATCGTGACGCAAGCGCAGACCCTTCCAACCCTGGCCGCCATCCGGGCGCGGGGCTTCAGTCTGCATCCAGTACAGCAGTGACAAACTCAACTGCTTCCCGCGTTTCAAGTGACCCGCAGCTTCCTTCTCACTGACCTCATGCAGGTTGCCGAGCCAGTAATCGTTTTGCGGCCAGTTGATCAGTGAAATGTCGCCGGCATAGGAGCCTGGCGTAAAGTTCAGCTTGTTGGCAATGCGGCGGTATAGCCATAGATTCAGGCCTGCGGTCCGGCCCTTCAGAGTCGGGTCGAAGCCCACGTCGCGCTTGGCCAGAGTGACCGGATTCGACATGTGCCAGCTCAGCAGTTTGCCGGGCCAGGCGGGCTTCATTGCCGGGACATAATCGCGCCAGAACGCATACTCGTCAGGTTTGTCGATTGTGTGGTCTTCGCCTTCCAGATAGTCGATCGCAAAACAGACAGTGAAGGCCTGCATGTTCGCGGGCTGAGCTTGTTCAGGCGCACTCGGCTCGCCGGTCTGACGGCGGCTCTCGAAGCCGGTCACGTATTCGGTCTTCGTCAACGGCAGCAGGTCGCCCTGCTCGGTCGCGTCGATGAAGTAGGGAGCGTGGATCGTGCGCGAGAGTCCCGATTCGATGCTTTTCACGGTCACGGCGCGGATGGAATCGCCGGTCACATCCGCAGCGGTGGGCTTGTATTGCGTGAGCAGCACAAGCGAGCCGCCGCTCACATAAGGCGCAAGCATGCCGCGCAGGACTTCGAGCGACACTCTCGGTTCATGCGTGATCTTCGAGACGCTTCCGTCGCCGGGATTCAGGTTCCAGCGAGCGCGCGCCTCAGCCGTAAGCGGATAGTGATTGCGGTAGTAATCGCGCACCGCTGTACGATACTGCCGGAACAGCAGTGTGCCGCCGAAGTTTTCAATCCATGGATGTTCGTCGGGTGGCACCATTTGCGACGTGAGCTGGCCGCCAACCCAGGCTGTCTCTTCTGTCATGACGACGCGCATTCCATTGCGCAGCGCTGCGAGCGCGGCCGCACAGCCCCCGGTGCCGCCGCCGATCACTGCCACATCACAGCGTAGTTCACGCGCTGCTAAAAGCGACGCTGGTAACACAAGGGCAGCGCCGGCCTGGCGCAGAAAAGATCTACGATCACTGCTCATAAGACTTTGATTGTATCCAGCTTGCTACGATAACAGACGAATGGGCTTTATTACGGTCTGCGGCGAACCGGGTTGCCGCCACGAAGAAGTGGCGCGGCTTGTAGCGAACCGATTGAAATTTCAGCTCATCACGCAAGCGGAAATCCGCACATTGATCGCGCAGGAATTTGGCGCCGAGACCTCGCTCCCCGACAGAGCTTACGTGCCTGCGCTTGTGTCCATCCTCGCGAGACTGGCTACACAGCATCACATCGTCGTGTGTGCGCTGGGCGTCGAGTTGATCCTCAAGAACTTCCCCGCAGTTCTGTGCACGTATGTGGTCGCTTCCGAAGCCCGACGCGCGGGAACGCTCATGCTGAACCATCGCCTGGACCGGCCGGCGGCAAGATTGCTTCTGCAGCAACTGACCGAAGAGGAGCGCAAGGAGCGCATGCGAAAGTTCCGGCGCCGCACAGCGCCTCGGGATCAATTCGATCTGGTGCTGAACGAAGAGCTGCTCGATGTCGACTCGCTGGCAAGCGTGATCGAAGCCGCGGCTGCGGCCAAGGGAGTCGCCGAGGCTGGCCTGCTTTCCCCCACAACCGAAGCACACCTGCAATTCGACGTGCGCCTACAGTTGGCGAAATTCGGAATCACGCCGCCCGGCAATGTCAGGCTTAAACGAGCCGCCTTCGTCAACCAGAGCGAGGAGATTTTCGCCAATCTGCTGAATTTCTATCGCATAGCCTGGCAGTACGAACCGAAAAGCTTTCCGCTCCAGTGGGACAAGAATGGCAAGCTCATTGAGGCGTTCACCCCCGATTTCTATCTGCCCGAGTATGATCTTTATATCGAACTTACGACGATGAAACAGTCGCTGGTTACGAAGAAGAATCGGAAAGTGAAGTTGTTGCGCAGCCTTTATCCGCACGTCAACATTCAGGTTTTCTATCAGAAGGACTTTCAGAATTTGATCTTTAAGCACGGATTGGCCGGAGCGGAGAGATGATGATTCAGACGCCCCCTGGCATTGAACGCATCCTGTTTACGGAAGAAGAAATACAGAAAAGAATTCGCGAGGTGGGCGCCGAGATTTCGGCCAAGTATCGGGGCCGCCCTTTGAAGTTGATCGGGGTCCTGAAGGGATCGATTTTCTTTCTAACGGCGCTTGCGCGCGAGATTTCGATTCCGGTCAAGCTCGATCTGCTGGCGACATCCAGCTTCAAATTGAGTTCCGGCCCAGGCGTGGTGCGGATCGCAAAAGACCTGGATGATCCGATCCAGGACGAAGACGTGCTGCTGGTGGAAGACATCGTCGACACCGGATTCACAACTCGCTATCTGCTGCAAACGCTGGCTGGCCGCGAACCGAATTCTCTATCGATCTGCACGCTGCTGGACCGCACATCGAGGCGCATCGTACAGGTGCCGGTCGAATTCCGCTGCTTCGAAATCCCCGATCGCTTCGTCGTTGGCTTCGGCCTCGATTACAAGCAACTGTACAGAAATCTCGGGTATATCGCAGTAATGAATCCGGATCAAGCGGGTTAGACTCAAAATAGATAATTATGCAAAATTTTGAATTCTGGAATCCTGTCAAGATACTTTTCGGCAAAGGTGAGATAGCCAAGATTGCCGCGGAAATTCCCGCGAACGCACGCGTTTTGATGACTTACGGCGGTGGAAGCATAAAGACCAACGGCGTCTACGAGCAGGTGAAAGCCGCACTCGCCGGACGCGATGTACTGGAGTTCGGCGGCATCGAAGCGAATCCGGCGTATGAGACGTTGATGAAGGCAGTGGAATTGGTGCGCAAGGAGTCTGTCACCTTTCTACTGGCGGTTGGCGGCGGTTCAGTGCTTGATGGCACGAAGTTCATCGCCGCGGCTGTGCCGTTTGAAGGCGAGCCGTGGGACATCCTGGCAAATAAAGGTGAAGTGAAAAGTGCGGTGCCGCTAGGCGCCGTGCTCACATTGCCGGCAACGGGCTCGGAGATGAACACGTTCGCCGTCGTATCGCGCAGATCCACTCAGGAGAAGTTCGCTTTCGGCAGCCCGCTCGTTTATCCGAAATTCTCTGTGCTGGATCCCGAAACCACGTTCAGCCTCCCGCCGCGCCAGATCAGCAACGGCGTCGTAGATGCTTTCGCGCATGTGCTGGAACAGTACATGACATACCCGGCGGATGCGCCGCTGCAGGATCGCATGGCCGAAGGTATTCTTCTGACCCTGATTGAGGAAGGGCCCAAGACGCTGGCGGATCCGAAGGATTACACCGCGCGTGCGAACGTGATGTGGTGCGCCACAATGGCGCTCAACGGCCTGATCGGGATGGGCGTGCCGCAGGACTGGAGCACGCATATGATCGGGCATGAACTGACCGCGCTCTACGGTCTGGATCACGCGCAAACGCTGGCCGTCGCGTTCCCTGGCACGCTGGCTGCGCGCAAGGCGGGTAAGCGCGAGAAGCTGCTGCAATACGCAGCGCGGGTCTGGAACATCTATACGGGTTCCGAGGATGAACGCATCGCGCAGGCGATCGCAAACACACGCAGCTTTTTCGAAGCCGTTGGGGTGAAGACGCGCCTGCAGGATTATGGCGTTCCCGCCGAGGCAGCAAAGTCCATTGCGGCGCGCTTTGAACAACGCGGCTGGACCGGAGTCGGCGAACGCGGCGACGTCGGTCCGAAGCAGGTCGAAGAGATTCTCGCTTACAGCCTCTAAGTACCCGCCCCCACCTGGCAGGCTGATCGCGTATGATAATGAGGCAAATGGAACAACTATCCCGTCGCCTCTTCTTAAGCTCCGCGGCCGTCGGCCTGCCAGGACTGCTGCTCGCCGCACAACGCTCCAGCGATATTCGCATCAAGGAAATCCAACACAGCTACGAGGACTTCCTGTATCGCACGCCGATCAAATTCGGCGGGACTGTGGTGGACCGTGTCACGCTGCTCAATGTGAAGTGCCTGGTCAGTCTGCCCAATGGCAAGACCGCTTCAGGATTCGGCTCCATGCCGCTCGGAAACGTCTGGTCGTTCCCTTCGAAAGTTTTGTCTTATGACCAAACGCTTGCGGCCATGAAAGCCCTTGCCGAACGCGTTCACAAGATCACGGCGAACTACAAGGAAGCCGCACATCCGATCGACATCAATGAAGCCCTCGAGCCGCTCTATCTCAAGGCCGCCGACGAGGTGACGCGCGAATTGAAGCTTTCCCAGCCGATCCCGAAGTTGGCCACGCTCGTTACCGCGAGCCCATTCGACGCCGCGCTCCATGATGCGTTTGGAAAGATCCACAATCGCAGTTCGTACGACACTTACGGACCGGATTTGATGTCGCATGATCTCTCGCATTACGTCGGTAAGGAGTTCAAGGGCGAGTATCTGCAAAAGTACGTCAATAAAACACCGCAGGCGCGGATGCCTCTTTATCACCTGGTGGGCGCGGTCGATCCGGTGCTGCCTTCCGAGTTGAAGAAAAAAGTTGGCGATGGACTGCCTGAAACGCTCAGCGAATGGATCGTTTACAGTGGCTTGACGAACATCAAGATCAAACTGAACGGCGAAGAATTAAAGTGGGATGCTGACCGCGTGCTTGCAGTCAATCGGATCACCGAGGAAACGCAGAAGAAGCGCGGCGTCACCAAATGGGTGTATTCGCTCGACTTCAACGAAAAGTGCGCCAATGTAGGCTATTTGATCGATTTCCTGAATAAGGTAAAAGAGCAGGCACCTGCGGCGTACGCGCGCATTCAGTACATCGAGCAGCCCACAAAGCGCGACTTGAAAGCCGATCGCAAAAATGTGATGCATGCTGCTTCGAAGCTGCGTCCGGTTGTGATCGACGAGTCGCTGATTGATCTTGAAAACCTGATGCTCTCGCGCGAGATGGGCTATACAGGCGCGGCGCTGAAGGCCTGCAAAGGTCAGTCGCAAGCCATGCTGATGGCCGCCGTCGCACAAAAACACAAAATGTTCCTGTGCGTCCAGGATCTGACCTGCCCGGGCGCGTCGCTGATCCACTCCGCTGGCGTTGCGGCACATATACCGGGCCTCGCTGCCATCGAAGCCAATTCGCGCCAGTACTGCCCGAACGCCAATAAAGCCTGGGAAAAGAAGTTTCCCGGACTATTCGACATTCGCGACGGTTCAGTACACACGTCTGAGATCCTCAAGCTCGGTTTGGGCGCTGTCGCATAAAGATAAGGGAACTCCGGAGAGCTGGTTCTCGTACCGGGTTATGTATGGCCGGTGTGATTCAACTCGATGCTCTCCAGGTTCGCCTCGGCGGACGACTGATCCTCAAAGACCTGAGTGGCTCACTCTCGGGTAGAAGCGTTGGATTACTGGGCCCGAACGGCGCCGGTAAATCCACGCTGCTGAATACGCTGCTTGGCTTCCACAAGCCAGCCTCCGGTACGGCGCGGATCTTCGGCCACGATATCCAGAAGTCCGGCACAACCCTGCGCAGCATGGTCGGCTATATGCCGGAGAATGACTCGTTCATTTCCGGAATGAGCGCGGTTCGCTTCGTGTGCATGATGGCAGAATTGAGCGGCTTGCCACCTGCGGAGGCGATGGAGCGCACGCACGAGGCCTTCTACTACGTTGGGCTCGGTGAAGCGCGCTACCGGCCGCTGGGCTCCTATTCGCTCGGCATGAAGCAACTCGCGAAGCTGGCACAAGCCATTGCGCATGGCCCCAAGTTGCTCTTCCTCGATGAACCTACCAACGGACTGGATCCACCCGCGCGCCAGCGCATGATCCGTTTAATACGCGAAATTCGCGATACGCAAAGCATTCACATTGTGATCTCGTCGCATCTGCTGCGTGATGTCGAAGAGTGCTGTGATGAGGTATTGATCTTGAAAGATGGCCAGATCGCGGCCAACTGCAATCTGGAAGCGGAGCGCCAGACCAATCGCAAGTTCCTCGATGTGGAAACGGTCGGCGCGAGCGATGACTTCCAGCGCGCCATCGAAGAATTGGGGTGTGAATGCACGTGGTCCAAGCACGGCCGCGTAAGATTGTTGCTCCCTGAGGATATCGAGGTCGAGAGCCTGTACCAGATCGCCGCCCGGCAGCAAGTGCAGATTCGTAAGCTGGCTTATCGCCGCGATTCGCTTGAAGATATTTTCCTGAAAGCCATGGGCGAACCCGAGAAGGAGGCCGTGCATGGCCGTCTATAAGCGCAACTACCATCCATATCAAGGTCGCTTGACGCTGCAGTGGGCACGACCCCTGGTGATCACGCGCTACGCGTTGGAATCACTGTTCCAGTCCCGTCCGACCCTGCTGCTGCTCGCGGCAAGCGCATTCTGGCCGATCATCTGTGCCGTTGTGATTTACCTGAACAACAGCATCGATACGATCCCGCTGACGAACTTTAAAATCCGGAATCTCACTCCGGTCAATGAGCAGTTTTTCTTCGTGCTGATGAACGTGCAGGGCTTCTGGGCATTCGTAATGACAGCCTACGCCGGACCGGTATTGATTGCACCCGACCTGTCGAACAACGCCATACCGTTATACCTGTGTCGACCGATCACGCGCGCTGGTTACGTACTCGCCAAAATGGCAGTGCTGTTGATTCCGCTGTCGTTGATTACATGGGTACCGGTGCTGACGCTGTGGGCAATGCATGCCAGCATGGCCGGCGAGAATTGGGGAGCCGAAAACGCGTGGCTGGCCGGCGCGATCCTGATGGGCTCGTGGGCCTGGATCCTGTTTATCTCATTGCTGGCCCTGGCACTCTCCGCTTTCGTGAAATGGCGTCTCATAGCGAGTGCACTGCAGTTTGGAATTTTCTTCTGCGCTGCCGCGTTCAGCGAAGCCATCAACCACGTTATGGAAACCAAGACGGGCTATCTGATCAATATCGGCCACGTAATGGGGACCATCTGGATGCATCTGTTCCGGGCGAACACGAAGCAGACGATCTGGCGCGGATTGTTCAGCGTCTCTGAAGAAAGCATGCCGCTCTGGCAGGCCTGGACCGTTCTCGGAGTAATCTGCGTCTTGTGCGTGTGGCTGCTGGAGAAAAAACTCAGGGCGCGGGAGGTGGTGTCATGAGCGCAGATCGCACCATTCAATTCGATAACGTTTCAAAGTTTTACGGTGACGTGCTCGGCGTCAATCGGGTCAGTCTGCGAATTGAGCCAGGCATCACGAGCCTGGTCGGGCCGAACGGTTCCGGCAAGACGACTCTGATGAATCTGATGACCGGCTTGATTCGTCCGACCTGCGGAACTCTGAGCGTGCTCGGCATTACGCCCGATGATCCGGACCGCTTCTTTCGTACTGTCGGTTATTGCACGCAATTCGATTCTTTCCCGCGCTTTGTTACCGGTCGTGAACTGATCGAGTTTTCGCTCAAGCTGCACGGCCTGTCGCGCTCTGAAGTGCATCACTTAACTGCCGAAGCACTGCAGCGTGTCGGCATGGTCAACGCCGCGGATCGCAAGGTGGCCGGATACAGCAAGGGCATGCGGCAACGCATTCGATTGGCGCAAGCTATCTGTCACAACCCGTCGGTGCTGGTGCTGGATGAACCATTAAATGGGCTTGACCCCATGGCGCGCGCCGAGTGTATGGCGCTTTTCCGGCAACTCGCGCAAGAGGGACTGCACGTCATAATCTCCAGCCACATTTTGCACGAAGTGGATCAACTCTCGGATCGTGTGATTTTGTTGAGCTACGGCTACGTGGTAGCCGAAGGTCAAATCCACGGTGTTCGCGAGGAAGTGCGTGATCATCCGATGCAGATCCTGGTGCGTTGCACGAATCCTTCATTGCTCGCTGCGCGAGTGTTCTCGCAGGACAGCGTGGTGGAAGCAAAGCTGCACGATGACGGCAAGGGCTTGCTGGTGCGCACGCGCGACGCCAACAGGTTTTATTTACTGCTGAACAATATTGTGGTGGATGGCGACGTCCAGTTGGAATCTGTCGCGCCCGCGGACGATGACGTGCTGTCGGTGTATCAGTATCTGATCGGCCCGGAAGGAGGCACGGCATGAACAATCAGTGGCGTATCTGGCTGCGGCAGACATGGACGATTTTCATAGCAGAGTTCCGAAAGAACCTGCTCACGAAACGCGGCATCTGGATCTGGTTGCTCGCACTGGCGCCCGTCGCACTCGCCTGGGCTCACACGATCGTATATCTGAAATACGGCCGGATGAATTGCACGATTCCGCGCGACACGAACGGACTGTCGATGATTTATCAGTACTTCCTGTTGCGCTCGGGAATTTTCTTCGGATGTGTTGGAATATTCACGCGCCTCTTCCGGACAGAGATGCTGGAGCGTAGCCTGCACTATTATTTCCTTTCACCGGTGCGGCGCGAAGTCCTGCTGCTCGGGAAATTTCTCGCCGGCATGGCAACAGCGCTGCTCTTCTTCGGCAGCAGTACGCTGCTTACTTTTGCAGGAATGTACGGCCATTACACGCAGCCTGTGCTCGAAGAATTCCTCTGGAAGAATCACGGCGTAGAGCATCTGCTGGGTTACCTGGGTGTCACGGCTTTCGCGTGCCTGGGCTATGGTGCTGTGTTCCTGGCAATGGGCATGACGTTTCGGAATCCAGTGGTCCCGGCGATCTCGGTCATTCTCTGGGAATCGATCAACTTCATGCTGCCGGCCTGGCTGAAAAAGTGCAGTGTGATTTTTTACCTGAAAGCGATGACGCCTGTCGAACTACCGATGGACAAAGTGCGCGGACCGCTCGCGTTGCTCAACATCAATGCGGACGCGCCGCCGACATGGCTCGCCGTCACAGGATTGATTTGCTTCACGGCAATCATTATGGCTTTTGCATCCTGGCAAGTGCGCCGGATGGAAATCAGCTACGCAGGCGATTAGGCCACTACCCGCCCGTCGCGCATGCTGATGGTGCGATGACCGTAAGCAGCCGCTTCGGGGTTGTGCGTGATCATCATAATCGTCTGCCCAAGGCGCTCGTTCAGATCGCGCAACACGTTGAGTACGATCTCTGAGTTCTCGCTGTCGAGGTTGCCCGTCGGCTCATCGGCCAGCAGGATCGCCGGGTGATTCACGATCGCGCGGGCGATTGCGACACGCTGTTGTTCACCACCGGAAAGCGCACGCGGTTTGTGATGCATTCGATTCGAAATGCCGAGCACTTCCAGAATCTCCTGAAACTTCGCATCGGGTTCGCCGTTCTTCCCGGCAATGAAACGCGCGATACGAATGTTGTCGGCCGCCGAGAGCGTCGGAAGCAAGTTATACTTCTGGAAGACAAAACCAACGGTGCGCTTGCGCAGATCCGTGCGGTCGGCATCCGACATCGCCAGCAGATCCCTGCCCCCGATGTTGATGCTTCCGGAAGTCGGAGGCGTTAAGCCTCCCAGGATATTGAAGAGCGTCGATTTTCCCGAGCCTGACGGTCCGATGATGGAGACGAATTCGCCCTCGGCAATGTCCAGACTCACTCCACGTAAAGCCTTCACTTCCACTTCGCCGACGTGAAACGTTTTCTTCAGATCGCGGACTTCAATGATCGGCGAGTTACTCATAGCTCAGCGCCTCGATAGCATCCTGACGTGCTGCTTTCCAGCCGGGATAAATAGCGCCCAGCAATGCGCCCGCGATTGCGATCGCTCCAGAGATCACCCACCAATCGGGAACAATCTCCTGTACCAGCGTCGAAGGAATCACCGTGCCGATGATAAAGCGCGTTCCGAAGCTCATCAGGATTCCTGCGATCAGTCCGAGTAGTGATATCAGAATCGTTTCGCGTGCCAGAATGTTGAGGACCATTTGCGGCGACGCACCCAGCGCTTTCAAAATCCCGATCTCGCGAGTGCGTTCCAAAACAGCGGTGTACATTGCCATGAATACCACAATGAAACCGACGATTACGGCGATGCCGATCACGACGTAAATGAACCCGCGCAGCATGTTCAACCTTGCTGATCGAAATCAGCGAAGTGAACTCCTCCATCGTGTAGATGAAGTACTTCGGCATCTGCAGGCGCAAATTGTCGACAACCGACTGGGCCTGCTTCTCGTCATCCACTTTGAGGAATATCTGGCTCAGTTTATTGCTGTTGCTGGTGAGTTCCTGCAGGGTAGTCAATTTGCAGAAGATGCGTCCCAGTTTTCCCGGTTCGACTATTCCCACCACACGCCAATTCTGGCTCATCAGTTCTACGGTGCTGCCGACCGTCAGTTTTTTCTGGTTTGCATAGAACTCATCGATAATGAGGTCCAGCCTGTCTTTGAACGGCCCACCGGCGATAAAGGTGAATCCGCCGCTCATGCGATTGAACTGCTCGAAATCGAGGCCGGTGAGTGTGTCGAAGCCGCCCAGCGGATTCACAATCGTGCCAGTAGCCATTACGACGTGCGGCTGCTTTTCGAAGAACCCCAGCAGCTTATCGGGCATCGGCGCGGCGCTCAGACTGATGATGGAGGTTCCAGGAGGTCTGACGACGATATCGGCACCGATCCCTTTGGCCCGGCGCGCCATTTCATGCAAGGTGCCGTTACTGACGCCGACCAGCGTCAGAATCATCGTAACCTCGACACCGATCGCAAGTACGCTTAACAAAGTGCGGACAGGGCGGTGCTTCAGATTTTCAAAGACTAGTTTATTAAGCAACTTTTATTTTAAAGGATTGCGGGAACTGCGCAAGCGCTATTTCTTCGCAGCCGGCTTCCCCGCCCTGCTCTTTGTGAGATTTTCGAACAGAAACGCGCCGCTCTTGCCGCCTACGGCAAAGTCGATGTCGCCGTCGCCATCGAGATCGGCAGCCGCGATCTGCATCCCTGCACCGGTCGCGTGTGCCGTAATCGACCAGGTGGCGGACCCATTCGATCCCCTTGCCGTCCTTCGATTTGATCGACTCGTACCAGTAAATTCCTAGTGGTTCGCGCTCGCCCGGGTCCTTGCCGTTGTGCGCCATGTAGCGCTTGCCGGTCAGGATATCAGGACGCTTGTCGCCGTTCAGGTCGACCAACGTCATGGCGTGGGGTTGCGACCAACTGTCGTCGATTACGCGTTTGGTCCACTTTCCGTTCAGCCCCTGCTCCATCCAGAGCACCCCGTAATCATGAGCGAGGCCGGTCACTATGTCGTTTCGGCCGTCGCCGTTAACATCCAGAACGTGCATGAAGCCAGTTGACAGGAGCTCGAAGTCGGGATGAAGTTTCCACTCGCCCTTGCGGGAATCGGCCGGGGCTTCAAACCAGCCCTTAGGCGTGAGGATGTCCTTGCGTCCATCACCATTGACGTCGCCGAAACCTATGCCGTGCCCATAGCTCTGCGGGCTTACGACGTGTTTGAGCCACGCGCCATCCTTGAACTCATACCAGGCAAGGGGGTTTTTCAAACCGCCGAACTGAGGCAGAACCTCGCGCGCCTTGCCGTCATTGTCGATGTCCACCAAAAACGCGAATTCCACATTGCAGCACGATTCGACGGCTGCTTCTTTCCAAGGTCCACCGCGCTTGCCCGGATTCTGCCACCATGCGATTTTCTTCGAGAACCACGAGACGCTGACGACATCGACCGCACCATCGCCGTTTACATCGAACGCCAGATCGCTGAAATCGTCAACGTAGTTGTTGGTAAATTCAATATCGCGGAAACGATGCTTCTTCCAGGCCGGTGCTTCAAACCAGTTCTCGCCCGAAACGATATCGAGCTTACCGTCGCCATTAATGTCGGCAAACGCGCAGGTCTCGTTGGCGCCAAGGTCCAGCGTGTGCTTCTCAAAA
Source organism: Bryobacteraceae bacterium (assembly GCA_963793625.1). Classification (GTDB taxonomy): domain Bacteria; phylum Acidobacteriota; class Terriglobia; order Bryobacterales; family Bryobacteraceae. The sequence goes on from CAWCAT010000011.1 coordinate 29,954, forward strand.
GGGATGTCCAGAGGACGGCTGACTGTCCAGGCTGCAGCGGCCGAGAACAGCAGAGCGAAAGAAAGATGGCGCCAATTCACGACCACGATTGTATCGCGTCTGGCCCCGTCGGATGTTATAGTAAGAGAAGCGTGGCGCTATCGTCTAACGGTTAGGACGGAGCCCTCTCAAGGCTTAAATACGGGTTCGATTCCCGTTAGCGCTACCAACCATCCTGTTAACCGCCAATCCACGGGGAACCGGCTCTACGCCAACAACGGGGGAGACCCCGGATCCCAGACTGATTCACGAACATAATACCTTAACGCGCATACGATAGTTTTCGAAGTTGCGGAAACCGTATGCCTGCCTGCTGATCAATTCCATTTTGTTGTGAAAGCCTTCAGTGATTCCGTTGTTGCGCGTGAACCGCCACATGGTCGCAATCTCGTTGCGCCAGGTGTATAGAGTTTGCCCAAGCTGGACCAGTTGCGGCAGGCCGGCCTGCCGCAACTGGTCCACGGCACGCAGAAAACGCGGGGCCAGTTTCTCGCATTGCTTGCGTGTGCGATGCTTTTTCAGCAGCAGGTAACACAGGCGCTGCTTGAAACGGTAGATCAGTTCCAAGGCAGGATGTTCGGCAAAATACTGTGCGAGTCGGATCTGCTGCTCCGGCTTCAAATTATGACGGTGGCGGCGCATCAGCGACATCAGACCACGATTCTTAGCGCCCACCGGATCGATCTCGCGCCAGCAGGCTAAAAAGTGATGGTTGATCAGGCGAATGACATGGAAGCGATCGGCCACAATGCGCGCGTTCGGGAAATGCTGGTGCACGATAGATCGATACACACTGGCCAGATCCATGCACACCACGCGCACTTCGGATTTACCTTCCAAACCTGCCAAATAGCTGCTCAGCGATAGTTCCGAGCGGCCCAGCACCACATCGTAAACCTTATGGTGGCGCAGATCGCAAAGCGTGGTGGCGTAGCCTTTGCGGCGGGTGAAAAAGTGCTCGTCGATGCCGAGCACGATCGGGCAACGCGGCGGATGCCATTCATTGAATTGGCGCCGCAGTCCATGCTGAAAATGGCGTTGCACAGAAGCTTTCAAAGCACTTCGCAGTCCAAGGTGCACTTACAACGACCGCTACGCGGCGACCAATCTGATATTCGAGAAGGGAAGCGAGCCACAATTTTCCGTACTCCTTTGATGAGTTCCGTGCGGCCCAGGGGAGGGACAAGAAGCTCTATTACGAGATTTTCAGTGCAGTGCAAACGAAAGAACACCCGTGTGTGCTTCGAGTTTGCGCACTAACGCTTTCAGACCGCAAAATCTTTTCCGGCGAGATGCGGTGCTGCGATCTGGCGGGTGCGAAAATTCAGGTGCTGTCCAAGGAGAAGTTTGGCTTTGGCCCATGGAACCAGCCCGTAACCGAGCGGGATAAGGCATTGGAGAAGGCCTCCGCGTGGATGGAGTCGCGCGGGACTACTCACCTGATGGGCTGTAAGGCTACCGGGGCGGGGCGGCCCGGCTCTATTTCGACTTTGCGTATGAAGATCTCCGCGCCTTCCGACTGGATCTGGATCTTACCCGAAGCGGACGATAAACCGTAGGCGTGATTCACGACTTTGCGGTTGAGCACGTACGTAATCGTTTGATCGTCCGCGAAAACTTCTTGCCGATTCCAGGCGCCCGTTGTGTGTTCAACGTCGTTGGGTCCTCGGAATCCGAGTTCATCTTTCCAGTCCGGGGAACGGCCCCACCAATTGATTCGACCACTGTTACGAGTAACTGGCTTGCCATTCTTATCCCAGTAGATTTCCTTGCCCTGTTCCCGAACGGTTGCTGTGACAGAGGGACGGCTTTTCCCTGCAACGAGAATGATGTCGCCCGTGCCGCCCTCAATGATCTGGGATTCAATGGACTCGAGCCAGGTTCCTCCCGCCGCACCATCCTCGCCGACTGCGTGAATCAGAATGCCGCTGTCGCGCGCCTTGTTTTCGCGTGCGCCCCACGTTCTGGCGCCCCAACGCCACTCGACTACAGATGGTAATTGCGATAGGAGTTGCGCGTTGTGAGCCCACCCCATTCCTCACCGGATATCCGGATTTCGCCACTGTCAGTGACGGCGAAGACGCGCTTTGGGTCAGCGCGATGACTGTCACGCAGCCACGTGTACCACCCGTCAAGATCCTTGCCGTTGAACAGAGCAATTTTCCGGTCGGGAGTGATCGCGTCCTGCGCCAGTGCTGAAACTGCGGCCAGGAGAATCGCACACAGAGTTCGCAACCGCATATAAGTTCATCATACCTATGGTGAACCGCAGGCTGCGTCAGTGTAATCTGGAACAGATGATTAAAATTATTTTTGTCGGTCTATTTTTTTTATCCACCGCCTTTGCGCAGCAATCTCACGAAATCACTGTCAGAGGCACGCGCTTCGAAATGGATGGCAAGCCGTTCCCCTATACGGGCGTGAGCTTTTTCAACGCTATCTACAATCCGAATTTCAATAACCCTGCGCAGCGCGAGCAATGGCTGCTCAAATTCAAGCGCTATGGCATTAATGTGTTGCGCATTTGGGCGCAATGGGACAACAAACGCGGATTCGTAGATACCTGCCCCGATTGCACGCTGTACATGCCCGATGGCAGTCTGCGCCAGGCTCGCCTCGAGAGCCTGAAAAAAATCGTGGCCGATGCCGACCGGCACGGTATGGTCGTCGAGCTTACGCTGTTCTCACAGGAAAGCTGGCATGACGACATCCGCTTGGGCGCTGCCGCGTCTGACCGTGCCACAGCTGCAATCACTCGCGAAATGATTCCTTATCGAAATCTCACATTGCAGGTCTGGAATGAGTTCTCAGAACGCGTGCTGGAGCATGTGGCGACAATACGCGCAATCGATCGCAAGCGGCTGGTGACGAATTCGCCGGGTTTCGGCGGAGTTCTGGGAGACCAAAAGCAGAATGGACTGCTGGATTACCTGACTCCCCACACGACACGCCAGAACGCGGGGAAACCATGGCTCCATGCACCGGAAGAAATCCGCTACCTGGTTGCCCGGTTCCACAAACCCGTGGTGAGCGACGAACCTGCGCGCAATGGAACTCCTCAGTTCGGCGGACCTAATTCGCAGACCTATCCTTTCGATCACATTCTCGAACTCTACCGCACGTGGGAAGCCGGGGGCTATATAACCTATCACCACGATATGTTCCAAACGGGCCACAACACTCCAGCCGTCCCACCCAGCGGCGTGCCCGATCCTGAGTTCAGCCCTTATCATCGGAGTGTGTTTGAGTTTCTGGCGTTACGCGAGCGCTACATGCCCACAGCGCTGATCCAACGGTAAGCACTAATGCGGCACATTCTACTGATTTATATGACGGCAGCGCTGACGTATGGCGCTGGCCCCCTGGACAAGACGAAGGCGCAGCGCGCCTATGAGGCGGGTTTAAAGGCAGAAACTGATGGTCGCGTGCAAGATGCCGAGCGGTTATTCACGCAGGCGCTCGAAACCGATCCGGACCTGGCGCATGCGTGGCTGCACCGCGGCAAAGCATCGTTAGCCAGCGGTCGCTACAAGCAGGCCACGATGGACTTCGACAATGCACTCAAAATGATCGAATCCAAGGGCGAGATTTTCAAGCTGCGCGGTGATGCCTACCTTAAGCTCGAGCAGGCCGCGCTCGCGCTCAACGATTACGACAGCGCGGTGCAATTGAAGTTCGAAAATGCTTCGCTTTACAAAGGCCGAGCGGAAGCGCACGCGAAATTGGGCCAGTCGCGCGAGGCATTGGACGACTACGGACGCGCCATTCGAATGCGTTTGGATGATCCGCTGCCGTACGTGGAACGCGGCCGCTTTCTTGCTACGCTCGAGCGTTACCAGGACGCCATAGAAGACTACAGCCGAGCGATTCAGATTAAGCCGGCTTACGAAGACGCCTACGCGGCGCGCGGTTTTGCCTACGGCCAGTTGGATGACTATGGCCGTGCGGTCGGTGATCTGTCGCGGTCGCTGGAACTCAAGCCCGCTAACCCTGACTCCTTATTGATGCGCGCTGCTGCGTACCGCAGGCTGAGAAATTATGAACGTGCAATGGTCGATTTCGATGCGGCAATCATGCTGGAGCCGAGCAATGAGTTCCTGTACCTTGCGCGCGGGGCGACTTATGCGGAAATGGGGCAACCGGAGAAAGCGCTGGCTGATCGCAGCGAAGCGATTCGGTTGAAACCCAATTACGCCGAGGCTTACGTGGCGCGCGGCGGGTCTTACCATCAGCTTGGAAAGCACGATCTCGGAATGTCGGATCGCAATAAAGCGGTCAATCTGAAGCCCTCTCTCCCTGAGGCCTGGATAGCGCGCGGCAATGCTCACTTTTTGCTGGGCAATTTTAAGGAATGCGTGAGCGATCTGGAAACGGGCTTGCGTCTGAGGGATGATGCGGACGCGGTGCAATTGCTCGCAAAAGCGCGCGCTGCGTTGGAGCCTCCCAAGGTTGTGGCCGTCGCGAAATCAGAGCCTGTTCAAATCAGGGTGGAGCCTGCAATAGTAAGCGCTCCGGTAGTGGCGCCAAGTGCTCCAGCACCGGTCGCGAAAAAGACCGAGCCTGCGAAGCCAGCTGTTTCCGATGCAAAGCTGGCGGAAGCGCATCATCAGCGTGGCCGGCGCAACCTGCAGGATTCGCAACTGGACGAGGCATTATCGGAATTAAACGAAGCGATTCGATTGAAGGCTGATTTCCCACAGGCATACAACGCGCGTGGCTACGTCTATCTGCGCCTGCGCTCCTACAGCAAGGCGCTGGCGGATTTCAACGAAGCCATCCGGCTTAATCCGAATTATTCGAATGCGTTTCGAAATCGCGCGGCTGTCCGGAAACTCACTGGGGACAAGCAAGGCGGCGAAGCTGATCTGGCGAAGGCAAACACCTTGGAATCCGTGCAAGTACGGTAACATTCAATCTGGCGGGAGCGCCTCCGACTATGGTGACTAGAAGAGAATTGTTATTCGCAACCGCGGCAGCGCCACTGATTGCCGCCGAATCAAAGATCAAGCCGATTGATATGAGCCGGATCAGCGGCTTTTCAGACGAACTGGCACGCTCGCCGGCAGACGCGATCGCCTTCGCACAAAAATACGGCATGCGTTGGCTGGATTTGCGGGGAGTGCCTGGAGGCGGTGGCCACTACGCCACGATGGACGAAGATAAGCTGAAAGCCGCAACCAAAGAACTTGCGGACGGCGGAATTCGATGTTCGCAATTGGGTGCCGGACTGTTGAAGTTTTCGTTGCCGGGGACAACTCCGATTCGGCGCACGCCAGAAACTCCGGAAGCAAAGCAAAAGCGTGAGGCCCGCGACAGTGTCCAGTTTGAAAAGAGAATGGACGACCTGCGCAAGGCAATCACTAACGCGCATATCCTGGGGACCAAACGCATTCGCATTTTCTCGTTCTCGCGAATCGAGGATCCTGCATCGATTTATCCGCAGATCGCCGATATTATTGGACCCATGGCGGACCTGGCGCTGAAGGAAGGCGTTCAGCTTCAGATCGAGAACGAATCTTCCTGCAACGTAGCTACCTGCACCGAACTCGTGTCGATGGGGAAATTGGTTCCAAGCAAAGGCTTCGGTTTCAACTGGGATACGATGAATGGCGGGATTAGGGAAGTGGCATTCCCTGATGGCTATAATCTGCTGCCGAAGGATCGGATCGGAAACGTGCACATGAAGGGTATGGTGCTGCTGGATTATCCGACCAAGCAGGACTGGGTTGCGATCATGCGGCAGATGGCGAAGGACGGCTACAAGCATAACTTCTGCCTGGAGACGCATATTAACATTGGTGGTCCGGAACAGATCCCAGCTTCGCACAAAGCAATGGAAGCGATTCAGAAGGTTCTGGCGCAGCTGTAAGGAACATTCAAAACCCCGGTACACGGCTCCGGGGTTTTCTGATTTCGGTCGTAGACAGCAAAAAGCCCCGGGTATAACACCGGGGCTTTGATGCGAATTAATTCGGGCGACGTCCTACTCTCCCACACACTCGCGCGTGCAGTACCATCGGGGCTGAGGAGCTTAACTTCCGTGTTCGGGATGGGAACGGGTGGAACCTCCTCGCTAGGATCACCCAAAACTGGGATGACAACGAGTACTTCTGAATATTGACGGGCAGCTATTGTTGCAGTAGCGCTAGAATCTTTTAAACCAGCCTACAGTAAATTTTATGGTCAAGCCGAACGGGCTATTAGTAGCAGTAAGCTCAACGTATTACTACGCTTACACATCTGCCCTATCAACGTGGTCGTCTTCCACGGCCCTTCTTAGCTTACGCTTGGGAGATCTCATCTTGGGGAAGGTTTCGCGCTTATATGCATTCAGCGCTTATCCTAACCGAACTTCGCTACCCAGCTGTGCCACTGGTGTGACAACTGGATCACAAGAGGTTCGTTCATCCCGGTCCTCTCGTACTAAGGACAAGCCCCCTCAAATCTCCTACGCCCACAGCAGATAGGGACCGAACTGTCTCGCGACGTTCTGAACCCAGCTCACGTACCGCTTTAATAGGCGAACAGCCTAACCCTTGGGAGCTTCTACACCCCCAGGATGCGATGAGCCGACATCGAGGTGCCAAACCGGAGCGTCGATGTGAACTCTTGACTCCGATCAGCCTGTTATCCCCGGCGTACCTTTTATCCGTTGAGCGATGGCCCTTCCATACAGAACCACCGGATCACTAAGTCCTGCTTTCGCACCTGCTTGACTTGTAGGTCTCGCAGTCAACCTGGTTTATGCCTTTACACTCGTGCGGCGGGTTTCCAATCCGCCTGAACCAAGCTTCGAGCGCCTCCGTTACAATTTAGGAGGCGACCGCCCCAGTCAAACTACCCGCCTACCAATGTCCTTTTCCCCGATCAGGGGAAGAAGTTAGAATCACAGAACGATCAGGGTGGTATCTCACCGTTGGCTCCCCCGAATCCAAGAATCCGGGTTCAAAGCCTCCCACCTATCCTGCGCAGACCGCCCCATAATTCATTGATAGGGTATAGTAAAGGTGCACGGGGTCTTTCCGTCTAGCTGCGGGCATCCGGCGTCTTCACCGGAACCACAAGTTCGCCGGGCGGCATGTTAAGACAGTTCTCAGATCGTTACGCCATTCGTGCAGGTCGGAACTTACCCGACAAGGAATTTCGCTACCTTAGGACCGTTATAGTTACGGCCGCCGTTCACCGGGGCTTCAGTTCATAGCTTCGCCTTGCGGCTAACCACTCCCTTTAACCTTCCGGCACCGGGCAGGCGTCAGCCCCTATACATCGTTTTCACGACTTTGCAGAGACCTGTGTTTTTGTTAAACAGTCGCCTGAGACTCTTCACTGCGACCCCATTGCTGGGGCACTCCTTCTCCCGAAGTTACGGAGCTATATTGCCTAGTTCCTGAACATACCATCACCCGAGCGCCTTAGAATACTCATCTCGTCCACCTGTGTCGGTTTGTGGTACGGATCGCTTGATCTTCCTTAGAGGCTTTTCCTGGCAGACGACTCGGCGGATTTTCCCATCCGAACCTCTCTTCATCTTGGATTGAAACCATTGCGCACCAAGACTTACGAGCTGCGTCCCCCCATCGGTCTTGATCAGACCAAGCGAGTCACGGAATATTAACCGTGTGTCCATCGGCTACGCCTTTCGGCCTCACCTTAGGCTCCGACTAACCCTGAGCGGATTAACCTTTCTCAGGAATCCTTAGACTTACGGCGACCAGGGTTCTCACCTGGTTTTTCGCTACTTATGCTGGCAGAGTCACTTCCTGCAGCTCCAGCCGTTCTTACGATCGACCTTCACAGCCTCAGGAACGCTCTCCTACCACGCGTCTTGCGACGCATCCATAACTTCGGTACCATGCTTTAGCCCCGTTGGATTGTCGGCACCGAGTCCCTCGACCAGTGAGCTATTACGCTTTCTTTAAAGGATGGCTGCTTCTAAGCCAACCTCCTGGCTGTCTGAGGCACTCGACTTCCTTTCCCACTTAGCATGAATTTGGGGACCTTAGTTGATGGTCTGGGCTCTTCCCCTTTTGACGACGAAGCTTAGCCCCCGCCGTCTGACTCCCGCGCTACTCGTTCGCGGCATTCGAAGTTTGGTTGAATTCGGTAACCTGGGAAGGCCCCTAGTTCATCCAGATCTCTACCACCGCGACGGACCACGCGAGGCTAGCCCTAAAGCTATTTCGGAGAGAACGAGCTATCACGGAATTTGATTAGCCTTTCACCCCTACCCTCAGCTCATCCAAGCTGTTTTCAACCAACACTGGTTCGGACCTCCAGTCGCTGTTACACGACCTTCATCCTGGCCAAGGGTAGATCATCCCGCTTCGCGTCTAATCCCAGCGACTCATTATCGCCCTATTCAGACTCGCTTTCGCTTCGGCTCGCTTTCGCTTAACCTTGCCACTGAGATTAACTAGCCAGCTCATTATTCAATAGGCACGAGGTCAGGCATTGCCTTGCGGCCATAGCCCTCCCACTGCTTGTAGGCATGCGGTTTCAGGTACTATTTCACTCCCCTCGCAGGGGTGCTTTTCACCTTTCCCTCACGGTACTAGTTCACTATCGGTCGCAAGTGAGTATTTAGCCTTGCCGGATGGTCCCGGCGGATTCCCGCAGGGTTTCTCGTGTTCCGCGGTACTTAGGTGCCACTTGAAAGAGAATTGCATTTTCGAATACGGGGCTGTCACCCTCTTTGGCCGGCCTTTCCATGCCGTTCTCCTAACGCTTTTCTTCCCTCGTTCCACCATTCACTCATTAACTCGCCGGCCTACTTCCGTAAGCCTCGAGTTAATAAGTGAATGATTTGTGGTCCTGCAACCCCAGGCTCTCCTTTCGAATTGCCTGGTTTAGGCTCTTCCGGGTTCGCTCGCCACTACTTCCGGAATCACTGTTGTTTTCTCTTCCTCTGGGTACTGAGATGGTTCACTTCCCCAGGTTCGCTTTGTACGCCTATGTATTCAGCGCACAATAACCGGTGTTCGCACCGGTTGGGTTCCCCCATTCGGAAATCCCCGGATCATAGATTGCTTGCATCTCCCCGAGGCTTATCGCAGCTGGCCACGTCCTTCTTCGCCTTCTTGCGCCAAGGCATCCACACGCATGCCCTTAGTAGCTTGACCATAAAATTTACTCTAAACTGATTTGATTTGAATCATCAATGCCCCGTTTCCGGCGCTACTAACAATCCGATATCTAGTATTTTTCGCGCTATCGCCGCCGTATATTTGTGTCACGACGAGATTTGCAACTTGTAGTTGCCCGTCAATATTCTGTTGTCAAAGATCTTAAATCCATCCCGTCAGGATCGATTCCTTCAGTCATCGGCTCTCACCAACGATCACTCAAGGAATAGATCCATTCCGCTCGCTTAACTGCGTTTTTGGTGGGCCTGGATAGAATCGAACTATCGACCTCACCCTTATCAGGGGTGCGCTCTAGCCAACTGAGCTACAGGCCCATTCTGACATTGGAGGCTGATCGTCTTACTAGCGTTGGACTGATGTTTCTGTAACTGGACCCGGTTGGTGGAGCTGATCGGGATCGAACCGACGACCTCCTGAATGCAAATCAGGCGCTCTCCCAACTGAGCTACAGCCCCTGCTGGAAATGTGATTTCGAGGCCGGTTGGACGCAAGGGAGAGAACTTCAAGCTCCCTCCAGTAATACCCGTATGTAAGAATCAAGTGGAGATCAAGACCACTTTGTGGAGTGGAACGACTGCCACTTACTCGCTCATCCGGTACAACGGATGGTTTTCAGTGACTCCACCCACGTTCTCTCTTAGAAAGGAGGTGATCCAGCCGCAGGTTCTCCTACGGCTACCTTGTTACGACTTCACCCCAATCATGAGTCATACCTTGGGCCTCTGCCTCCCTTACGGGTTAGCCTGAAGACTTCTAGTACAACCCACTTTCGTGATGTGACGGGCGGTGTGTACAAGGCCCGGGAACGTATTCACGGTATCATTCTGATATACCATTACTAGCGATTCCAGCTTCACGCAGGCGAGTTGCAGCCTGCGATCCGAACTGAGAACGGTTTTTTCCGATTTGCTCCCCCTCGCGGGTTTGCAGCGGTTTGTACCGCCCATTGTAGCACGTGTGTAGCCCTGGACATAAAGGCCATGATGACTTGACGTCATCCCCACCTTCCTCCAACTTATCGCTGGCGGTCTCCTGAGAGTGCATCCTTGCGGATTAGCAACACAGGACAGGGGTTGCGCTCGTTGCGGGACTTAACCCAACATCTCACGACACGAGCTGACGACAGCCATGCAGCACCTCGACTCTACTCCCTTGCGGGATAGCTATGTTTCCACAGCCGTTAGAAAGCCGTTCGAGCCCAGGTAAGGTTCTTCGCGTTGCGTCGAATTAAACCACATGCTCCACCGCTTGTGCGGGCCCCCGTCAATTCCTTTGAGTTTCAGCCTTGCGACCGTACTCCCCAGGCGGCACACTTAACGCGTTAGCTCCGGCACAAACCAAATGAATGGCTCACACCAAGTGTGCATCGTTTAGGGCGTGGACTACCAGGGTATCTAATCCTGTTTGCTACCCACGCTTTCGTATCTCAGCGTCAGCTATGGTCCAGAAAGCTGTCTTCACCGCAGGTGTTCCTTCTGATATCTACGCATTTCACCGCTACACCAGAAATTCCGCTTTCCTCTCCCATGCTCAAGCCATCCAGTATCCAGCGCACCCTCCCAGTTAAGCCGGGAGATTTCACACTAGACTTGAATAACCGCCTACATACTCTTTACGCCCAGTAACTCCGAACAACGCTCGCTGCCTACGTATTACCGCGGCTGCTGGCACGTAGTTAGCCGCAGCTTCTTCTCCAGGTACCGTCATTATCGTTCCTGTCGAAAGAACTTTACACCCCGAAGGGCTTCATCGTTCACGCGGCGTCGCTGCATCAGGGTTTCCCCCATTGTGCAAGATTCCCCACTGCTGCCTCCCGTAGGAGTCTGGCCCGTGTTTCAGTGCCAGTGTGGCCGTGTGCCCTCTCAGGCCGGCTACCGATCTCTGCCTTGGTGAGCCTTTACCTTACCAACTAGCTAATCGGCCGCGGACTCCTCTCCCGGCGACTTTCGCCTTTCCCTTTTCAGGCTTATGCGGTATTAGCCTCAGTTTCCCAAGGTTATTCCCCACCCGGAGGTAGATGATCCACGTGTTACTCACCCGTACGCCACTGTACTCATGGATTGCTCCACTTTCCCGTTCGACTTGCATGTGTTAAGCGCGCCGCCAGCGTTGATTCTGAGCCGGGATCAAACTCTCGTTTGATCTTTTTGATTGTGCGCCTACCAATTCACTCCTCCTCCACCCGTTCCTAGGCTTCAGTCAAGGCTCCAAAGTAGGCCGCATTGGCCTGTTGCTGACTCAATTCTTGACGAGTATTTACTTTTGCGTCCAACCAGATTTTCAAAGATCCGTGCAACCATCCAAACATCCCGAAGGAAAATCTAACGGCTACAGGCCTCGAAGGCGGTTTCGAACAAGGCATCTTTTACATTGGCCTCATTCGAGAAAACTTGTTAAGGAACTTGAAAGAACTTCAGGAGGTGGGAGCTGTCTGTCGCTAAACTGCGCAGCTCACTTCCTTGCTCGACTACTCTTTCAGCCATCAACCAGCTACCGGAGTTTCTTTCGTTTTGCAAGAGCTTTTCGCTTTTGCTCTCCGTTTCTTTGGCGACTCACCCAGAATAACAAACCGATACTGACTTGGCAAGCTAAAATTACAAAATCGTAAAATTTCTAGCTATGCCGGATTACAAGTACATCGCCATCCTTCACAATGTACTCTTTTCCCTCCAACCGAAGCAGGCCTTTTTCCTTCACACCCGGGTACCCTTCAAATCGATTAAGTCCTTCCAATTCACCACTTCCGCACGGATGAACTTCTTCTCAAATCGGTGTGAATGGCCCCTGCAGCGGATACTGCTTTGCTGTTTATTGGGACGTCCAGGCCCTCACTTCGGTTTCTCCGGCGGTCAAAAAGGACATCAATCCGAGCGTTGAATACGTTGCCGTAATCACGCGATCCAGTGCGGAGCGGGTCAGGCCATAGCTGGTCAGATATTCCTGGGCTTCTTCGGGCGAAACTCCGCCAATTCCGCTTCCACCTGGCCGCAAATTGCGGATACGCCTGTGTTCTTACGGCCTGCAAGCGGCCCAGTGCGCCACTTCTCTTCGATTTCGGCGAGCCTCGGAGCGTCGCTCTCCCCAAGATTCAACACGTAGAGAATGGGTTTCAGTGACAGAAACTGGAAGCCGCGAATGCGCTTTTCATCGTCTGTGCTAACTTCCATGTTCCGAAGGGGAACGTTTTCTTCAAGTTTCGCCTTGCAGCGCTCGAGAAGCGCGAATTCCATGTCGATCTCCGGATTCTTAAGCTTCTTGCGATCCTTTTCCAGCCGTTCAAGGCGCTTCTCAACGACGACAAGGTCGCTCAGCACCAATTCCATATCGACATCATCCATGTCGCGGATCGGATCGACCGAGCCTTTTCATGGGGTACGGTATCGCTCTCGAACAAACGAACAACATGCGCCAAGGCGTCAACCACCCGCAAACTCGCCAGATAGCTGGGATCGCGCAAGGCCTCTTTTGAGATCGCTGGAAAATCCAGGTACTCTACGGTTGCATGCGTGATCTTTGGCGGCTCAAAAAGCTCAGCGAGAGCGTCCAGACGAGCGTCCGGCACTTTGTCACGCCGACGCGCGCTTCCAGCGAACCGATACGCGCGGATTCATGTACGCCTGTCAGAATCGTGAACAGGGATGTCTTGCCTACCATGGGCAGGCCGATAATTGCTGTCTTCATAGGGAATCGGTTATAGCGGAACCTCAACCTGTGTGAGGATCTCTTCGAGAATTCGATCGCCCATATCCGAGGTGCGCTGGGACAGCGCGACACGCGTGTTCACCACAACACGATGTGCAAAAACAGGGACGACCAAACGTTTTACGTCATCAGGAATAGCGTATTCGCGGCCTTCGAGGAGTGCCAGCGCCTGCGTGGCGCGGTACAAAGCCTGAGCGCCGCGCGGGCTGACCCCAAGCGAAAGCGAGTCATGAGTTCGGGTCTTCTCAACGACCAGCATCATGTAATCCACCAGCGCGTCATCGACGCTGACCTGCTGAGCGCGCTCCTGAAAATTGAGAGACTTCCTCCGCGGAACAGACGGCCAGTTGCGCCGGCGCGCTCGTGTCCGTGTTGCGCAGAATCTCACGCTCACTAGCTGAGTCCGGATATCCAATCCGCAAGCGCATCAGAAAACGATCCAATTGCGATTCCGGCAGTGGATACGTTCCATGATGCTCCACCGGATTCTGCGTCGCGATCACCATGAATGGCTGAACCAGCGGAACGGGCGTCCATCGATGGTCACCTGCAACTCATTCATCGCTTCCAGCAACGCCGATTGTGTTTTCGGTGTAGCGCGGTTAATTTCATCCGCCAATAGAAAATTAGTAAAGATCGGGCCGGGCTTGAATTCGAAGTTTTGCGTGTGCGCGTTATAGATGGTTACGCCGAGAACATCGCTCGGCAACATGTCGGAAGTGAACTGCAGGCGATGGAAACTGCAATGTACCGAACGCGCCAGAGCTTGGGCTAGCGTTGTCTTGCCTACACCGGGGACGTCTTCAATCAGCAGGTGCCCGCGTGCAATCAGGCAGACTAGCGACAGACGTATTACGCCTGCCTTGCCACGGATGCTGAGCGCGAGTGCCGCCTCCAACTCAGCTGAGTCTGGAGAGCGTCGTAGGCGGGGCATCCACTGAATCCCGCTGAACCATCCCTTTCATGATATCCTGTCGTGCTGAAAAGCGGGATGTTTACGCAAAACCCAGTCGTACCATTTGGAATATACTTCTTGACGAGGGAGTCTCGTCGATGAATGAACCCATCGACGTCTATCCTAAGCGCACACACATGTCACTGAACAATTTTTCGAGACGGCATTTCTTCTACGGCACCCTGCTAGCGGGCGCCATCCCGACTGGTGGCTTCGGCAGTACGCCTTCGCTCTCAAGACTGGGCTACAAATCACCCAATGAAAAACTGAATCTCGCCGCAATCGGCGCCGGCGGCCAGCCTTTTGCCGATCTGGGCCATGCACAAGGCGGAGTCGAAAACGTCGTCGCACTGACGGACGTGGACTGGAAGCGCGGGGAACCGGGTTTCAAAAAGTGGCCAAACGCCACCAAGTACAAAGATTTCCGGCAGATGCTGAGCAAGCAGGGCAAGGATATCGATGCCGTGGTCATCGGGACTCCCGACCACATGCATGCTACCTGCGCGTTGGCCTGCATGCAGGCAGGCAAGCACGTTTATGTCGAGAAACCGCTCACGCGCACACCTTGGGAAGCGCGCCTGCTGACGGACGCGGCCAAGAAGTACAAGGTCGCTACGCAGATGGGCAACCAGGGCTATTCGCACGATGCCACTCGAGTTGCCTGCGAAATCATCTGGTCCGGAGAAATTGGCGAAGTCCGCGAGGTCCACTCCTGGCACGGACGCCCGGGATGGCCGCAGGGCTTACCGAAGATTTCCGCTCCTTCTGCAATTCCGTCTACGCTCGACTGGGATCTATGGTTGGGCGGCGCGGCCAAGCGCGAGTTCACGGAAGGCGATGCCGACTATCGGTCTTTTCTCGCCGCCCATAGCAAAGAGTTTTCGTCAAACCCGCAGTTCGGCTTCTATCTGCCTTTCAATTGGCGCGGTTTCCATGATTTTGGCAGCACGCTGTTCGGTGATTGGGGAGTGCACATTATGGGTCCGGTGAACTGGGCATTGCAGTTGAGCCCGGAAAGCCTGATCAGCGTCGAGTGCACCAAGAAGGAAGGAGCCGGCCCGTTCACCTACGCGATTAAGAACGAGGTCAAGTATGAGTTCGGCGCCCGTGGAAGCATGCCTCCAGTGACTATTTATTGGAGCGACAGCATGCAGGGCGACGGCTTCGTTCCGGCTGGAATGACGGCCGAGGAATCGCGCAAGATCCCGGGAACTGGGCCTCAGGTCGGTCCGGCACCGCGCGCTGGTACAGGTGCGCCGCGTTACAACTCCATCTTCGTCGGCTCGAAGGGCGCATTAGGAACCAGCGGTCGCGGCGAAGGCGTCGGACTGCTGCCCGGCAAGCGTTGGGCGGATTACAAACTTCCGAGCCCGTACCTTTCGCGCTCGCCCGGGGCCAGCACTGGTGACAACCACTCCGCGCATTGTCGCGACTGGGTGCGTGCCTGCAAAGGGGGAGCGGCGGCCTGTTCCGAATTCAGCAAGAGCGGTCCGTACACCGAATGGCTGGTGCTCGGAGCCGTTGCCTCACATTATGAAGGCAAGCAACTCTGGGACAACGCAAAGATGGAGTTCAAGAATAACAAGGACTCCGCCAAGTGGATCAAGCCACTCTTCCGGAAGGGCTGGGGCTTGAAGCTGTAACCCGCTTTAGATAACGCGGAGTGGTTTTGTTCTAGAACTGAGCCACTCCGCCCCACCTAGTAAAAACCCTTGGTCGCCGGCCCATCTAAAGATTCTCCAACCTATCTCAGGCTGAGACCGCTGCCGTCTTAAGATTGATTGACCCTGCGAGCGTAATCCCACACACTTCAACTGACTGCAGAACAGCGTGCTTCCAGGTTAGCGACTATGAAGAGTAGCCCTAGGGGTGTGGTGATCGAAGTTTCGTCTGCGGTGCCGACCGCCGAAATAAGTGGGAAATTCCTACAGGGAATGGCAGACCGCATGGCCGCGTCGTATCACAAGTATGGCCCTGTCGCAGATTCGTATCCGCTATATATAGATGCAATTGCGAGCCTTAAAGCGAGGCTGGAGCAATATGCACTGGACGGAAACGTCGAATGGCTGATGGATGTTGCGAACTTTGCCATGATTGAGTACATGCGTCCGCGACACCACTTGGCGCACTTTCGGGCAGAGGATTCGAACGAATCCGCTGGTGGCCCTGGTCCCACCTAGTAAGTCCCCTGTACGCCGACCGATCTAAAGATTTTTCCGATCTATCTATCTGATGGCAATGCAGTCTTAAGATTGGTTGACCCTGCAACAACAATCCCACACACTTCCAACTGACTTCAGAACGCGGATGAACGGGTGATCCTTGGCAGTTCTCAAAGTGGGGGAGAACTGCACGGCGGAAAGCAGCGTGCTTCAAACGCCGGTGGATTACTTGGGCCCATACGCTCGGAGACATATGCGGAGGATAGACATGTCTGTAAGAAATCTACTTGTGTGCCTGCTCGGCGCTACTCTGGGTACCGCTGTGGCGATGGCGCAGGTTGATAGCCCAACTGGAGTATTTCAACTGGAGGGGAACGCGACAAAAGATGCCGCCGTCTGTTTCCCATTA
Organism: Bryobacteraceae bacterium; assembly: GCA_963793625.1. Lineage (GTDB taxonomy): Bacteria > Acidobacteriota > Terriglobia > Bryobacterales > Bryobacteraceae. The sequence goes on from CAWCAT010000011.1 coordinate 46,364, forward strand.
ACTAATCCAGCCTGTACACCCAACAATGTCACCTTTGGGGCAAACACTGACGACTGGGCAAATATCTTCAGCGGCCCGAACCACGCATTGGCCAAAAGTTTCGTCACCGACAAAACCAATACGAACGACGATGACGGCTTCACCGGCGGCGGTTCAAAGGACGTACTCGGTATAAATCAGTGGAAATGGAAAGGTAGCAAGGCGCAGGCGAAAGATGATATCTCGCACGCCTTCGCGGCGGCTTACAGGTTACCCAACGGCAACATCGGTATCTACTTCGGTATGGACCGTTGGGACAACAGCGGTGATGCTACAGCCGGGTTCTGGTTCCTCCAGAACTCGGCAGTGGCGATTCAAGCGACGTGCAACGTGGGAAGCGGTTGCTCCTTCACTGGTCAACACACGGACGGTGATCTACTAATCGTGTCCGACTTTTCCACCGGCGGCGCCGTCGCGGATATTATTGTATTCAAGTGGGTGGGAGATGACGCCACCGGCTCGCTTGTGAAGCAAACAGAATTGACGACTACTGCAACGTGCAACCCCACAGTAGGCACCAGCAGTTTGTGCGCAATCGTCAATCCGGTGGACGGGGTGACGTCACCATGGTCCTTCGTGAACAAGTCGAACGAGACTACGTTCGCGCATGGAGAGTTGCTCGAGGGCGCCATCGACCTGAACGCTATCTACGGAAGCAATATTCCTTGCTTCACAACGTTCATGGCCGAAACGCGTGCGTCAACCTCCCCAACCGCAACGCTGAGCGACTTCACGCCGCCCACTTCCTTCCCGTTGTGCGGCCTCAGTATCACCAAGGCTTGCACTGGTTCCACGATCTTGAACGGGAGTCAGATACAGTACAACTTCAGCGGGACCATCACCAACACCGGCGTTGGGACGCTCTACAAAGCCACGGTGACCGACACACCGCCCGCCGCCTCACTCGTGCCAAACAGCTTAGTGCTGAATGTACCCGACACCAGCGCCGGCTTCTCCCCAGGAGGACCTGCTGTCACGTATACCGGCAATTTCAAGACGACCGCTCTGTTGGGGGCGAATGACAAGAACAGCGTCTCCGCAACCGCGTCGTCTAGCAGCACCGGAACTCCGCAGAATGTCGGGCCGGCTACGGCTGATTGGGGAAATCCCACAACGGGTAGCTGCCCGCCGGCGATCAGTCCTGGGCTGACGCTAGAAAAGAAATGTGAATCTTGCCTGCAGGCGGTAACGGCTGGACTCGTCGTACAGACCAGAGAGGCAGTCAAGGTCTGCAACACCGGAAACGTGAACATTACAGGCATCACAGTGAGAGATTGCCGGGGCACCTTGGGCACGGACGGTAACGGGAACCCGACGTGTTCTACAGGCTTCGTGGATCCTACTGGCTGGTCTGGACTCTCATTGAACGCCGCTGTTGGTGGCGTGGCCACTTGTACAATCTTGAGTACCACGACCACTCCGACTAGCACCGCGGCATGCACGAATGGCAATTGCAGCTTCTCCGACGCGGTAATCGCTTCCGGAACCGCGGCGCTCGGTGGCGGGACCGTAACCGCAGTGCCCGCGCAGGCGAGCTGCCCACTTTGCCCGATCGCGACAAGCTGCCCAACTATCACATTCCCGTAGATGGGAGGGCATATTTGAGGGACGGCGCATCGGAATCGTCGCCCACCCAGGAGCCGTGGTCCACACTGCGGCTCCTGCTTCTTGCTTCCGGCAATGGCCTCTTATTGAACTGCAAATGTTACCGCGTTACTAACAGCCGTTTGTGATCCGCTACTGGCCTGAGCCAAAACCGAGTATGTGCCGCGAGGGTCCTTGGGTCCCAGTTTATAACCCCACGTCGCCTTCCCGGTAGAATCCGCCCGAACTGTACTTGTAGCTTTGCTGCCGTTCGATTTGGTCATTGTGAATGTCACGCTAGCCCCCGCGACAGGAGTGCCGCTGTTTTGCACATTCGCCGTCATCGACACAGTCTGGCGCGCCGAATAAGTCGAGTTCGCAACTGAAACATTCACCGAGAACACAGAAGAGGCCATCACCGTGCAATTCGCGCTGCCTGTACCAGTGGTGGTGGCATTCGCAGCAGTGGCGCTAACAGGGTAAGTTGCAGGCGTGGTTCCCGCTGGCGCGGTTTCAGTCAGCGTTGCGGTGCCGCTCTGTCCTGGGTTGAGAGTCACGAAGGTCGTCGAAATCGAATTAGACCATCCGAGGGGCTGGGTTGAGGAGAGGTTGAAGGTGCGGGGCGTGCAACCGGCCGAATCGTTACTGGTGACCGTCACGGTGTAATTTACGCCGGAACCCGCATAGACGCTCGGGTTCGCTGGAGACATGCTCACCGTTGGATTCGACTGCGTGCACGGCGTTGTTCCGTAATTGACAGCGACCGTCAGCGCGGTCAACGTGGCGCTTTGAACTGTGATCGAAAGATTCGTATACGGATCGGACCAGGTACTGCCGGGCGTCAGGGCACCATCATTCAAGGACGTGGTGCCGGGAGTAAAGTCCAGCAATTGGGTGTAGCCGCCAGTCGTGGAGTCCTCGTAATGAATGAAGGCTCCGGAAGGCGGCGGAGGATAAATCGTGGAGTCGTAATTACCGATGGGCCGTCGGGCCTCGACCCACAGCCAGGCGTTGTTGCCCGTCCCACGCTGTACCTTTAGTGCCATCAGTCCGGCTGGATTAGTCTCTGCTGGCTGCAGCGTCCAACTGCCGCTGCTTTGGACAATCTGGTAGTTCGTGTCACTGGAAATCCAATTCAACGCCTCGGCCTTGTGCGGGGCTGCGTAGTGGCCAATACTCGTTGCTCCCATAGCCGAGTAGGGATCGCCGTACTCGGTCAAGGTACCGGCCGCGCCCAGCGGCCCGAGTGGTTCGGTAGCAAAGGTGCGCGACTGCGCGTGCGCAAGGCCAAGGTTGTGCCCACCCTCATGGGCAGCGGTTCTCGCGCCTTCCATCTGCGACCGCTGCCAGATGGGATCGAGGAAGGATGTTGACGCGGTAAAGGAGCCGGTTGGCGAGTTCACGCTCATACAACCTCCCAGGGACATGCCCGTCCAACCGCATCCAAGACCCGCAGGAACTATGAAAATCCGGCTATAGTTCTGGAAATTCACTCCCCCATTGGTGGCTGCTGCAACTGCGGCGTCTCTCAGTAAGTCCATGCGACCGCAGCTAGCGTACGAGGGATCCAGCGTATACCAGCCGAAGACGCCCCCTGTCGCGGACGTTTTTCCGGATGAGACCTCCCTCCAGAACCCATCCAGAGACGGACCTGTCACGCTGAAGAACATATCGTGCACGTTTTGCGGGGTGATGTTCGAAGGTGGTGTAGCTCCGGGGAACGTCACCAGAAGGACGGCGGTGTTCTGTACGCCAGTACTACTGCAGGCGGTTGCGGTCGTTGTGGTTGTGACAGCGCTCGAAACCGCAAGCGTATTACCCACCGACACGCCCTGTGCCAGCAGCATGTCGCCGCTTTTGAGGCCCTCGGGCGCCGGTCCGGCGAAATGGATGTTTACCATCCGTTGCCCGAGCTTCATCCTGGTCACGGAGCGATGCGTTTTAGGATTTGCATCATCAATGGTCCACTGCTCAACAGTTCCTTCCCAGGTTCCATGTGACTCCAACAACGAAGCTGACTTCGGAAATTTCGCCGCAAGTTCGGCAACCAGCTCGGGCAGAAAACGCCAGGGAAAGCGCCTGGGCGGGGTGAGTTTGGATGAGGGATGCTAGCGCGGAAGCGCGGCGTTCGATCTCGGCTTCGGCTTCGTCCCGCAGGACCCCGATCTGCTCGGGATTGGCGCGTTGCACGCGCGCGTGCCTTTCCAACATCGAATTGTTCAAATCGCGCACTCGTTCTGCTGCGGGACTGAGTCTGGCACTGATGTCAATTTGATTTGACGGCTTGGACGACCGTAGGTTGTCAGGAGTCTGAGACACTCCCGATCCGCTAGAGAGGATTATCAGCGCGGTAATAATCGGGAGACGGTGGACTACGTTGCGAGACGGATGGGACGGTATCACGAAACACACTCCTAGCGTGGAGAGGATGCACTTGGTTTTTCAGTAGCTTACCGGGGGATGACGACTGCTTCGCGGATGCCGAGGGTCAAGCCATTTATCGCAGCAAGCACCGCTTCATACGCCAACAAGTGTGCGAGTGCGTCCTGAAGTTCTCCTCTGTTCTAAACCCTCTACTACTCTCACGCTCAAGTTTGTACCCTGAGCACAACCTGCTTCAATCGGGAAAACTCCTGATTCAAGGAGTATGACAAACGCTATCCGGGAGCGCACTACTGCCGAATCCGCCTTTCGCGATCATCTTGGGCTTTTTCACGAGTTTACGGGGTACTCCAGAAATTCTTGAATCCAGCGTTGCCGCTTCGATGCGAACGAACGTCCTAACGCCCGCCCCCGCGCATTTCCCCGATGGGCACAAACAGGGGGATTGATACCCCCAAAAAGGAACCTGAGTTCAACTGCTACAGATCCAGGCCTATGTACCTGGCATTTACCCCAGCTCGCAACCCCATCGAAAGATCGGGTTACCCATCCGGTGATCCCTCCATTCGATCTTAAGATTTATTGACCTACGATTGTATTCCCTTCAGACTACGAATCACAAAGTCGGAGCGGTGCGGCAAAGCTACGTCACCGATGCAATTTCTGAATTGAGGTGAACCTTCGTGAACCGTGGACACGGCGCGATTCTGTCCGCCCTTTTCCTGGTATGTTCCGTATATGTTCTGGGCGAGTCTGCCACTTCACCTGAAAACCCAAAAGAAGTGGCAAACGTTGGCGGCAGGTCGATCTCAGCCGCCGACTTGGACCAGGCGCTGCAAAGTCAAATCTGGCAACTCCGCATCCAGGAATATGAACTGCGCAGCAAGACACTTGAGTTTCTCGTAAATCAGAAGCTCCTCGATATTGAGGCCGCCAGACTAGGCCGTCCCGCTGACACACTGCTGCAGGACCAGGTCGATTCGAAAATCCGCGAACCGGAAAACGGCGAAGTTGAAGCTTACTATCTCGGACAGAGAAGCAGTATAAACCGGCCTTTTGAGGAAGTGCAACTGCAACTGCGCAACGCACTCAAGCAGGCCAGGATCCACGAAGCACGTCAGAAATACCTGAAGAGCTTGCGTGATCAGACTACTGTCAGGGTTCTGCTCAGGCGCCCGAAAATGGATGTGGATACCAAGCGCCTACGCGGCAATCCCAATGCGCCAGTAACAATCATCGAATTCTCAGACCTGCAATGCCCTTATTGCCGAGTCATTCAGCCAACGCTCAAACAACTGCTTAGTAAATATGGAGATCGCGTAAACCTAGCGTTCCGCGACATGCCGCTGGATCAGCTCCATCCGCTTGCAAGGAAGGCGGCTGAGGCAACTCGTTGCGCGGCTGAGCAGGGGAAATATTGGGAGTACCACGACCTCCTGTTCAGTTCTGGAAAGCTGGCGGACAAAGAACTTGCGGAACAAGCCCGAAGTATCGGACTCGACGGATCGGCTTTCGACGCCTGCGTGGCTGGCGGAAAGTTCAAGCAACAAATCGAGAACGACCTGCAGATGGGGCTGAAAGCCGGAATCACCGGGACCCCGGCTTTCGTCATAAACGGCACTTTGATCACAGGTTCTCAGCCCATCGAGGCATTTGAAAAGATTATCGAGGCAGAGCTTGCAGCGGCGCGTTAGCCGGCGATAATTTCCCCCGATCGAGGATCAGCGGAGGGTCTTTCATGTCAGTCAAAAGGCTTCCGTCAATGTTACTGGGCGTGCTTATCTGGGTGCCTCTGGCGGCGGCTCAGGATCTTCCCAAGCAACGATTCATCGTTAATTTCGCCATGGATTGCCGGGATCGCTCTACAGACTGCACCAAAATCAATGCCGCGCTGCATGAGTGGGAGCGGCACACCACACTCGAGTTTCGATCGTCCATGATGCCGGATTTGATCATTACCTTTGACCGCCACGACGAATGCCCGTGGGGTTTCGACGGCGGGTACGCACATGCGGAAATGGGTGGGGTTTTGCGCGGCCCAGTGATCGGCAGGTTTCTGCACTTCAATCCCGCGACAGATTGGACGAAGGTGGACGTTTACAAAGTCGCGCTGCATGAAATAGGCCACTTGCTAGGACTGCCTCACATCTCAAGAGAACCGTACGATCAGATCATGTCGGCCTACTACGGCAATGGCGCGATCACGCAAGATGATCTCGACGACCTACCAGTAGAGTTCCGTCCGGATTGTGACAGTCTTGAGCACAGAGCTGAATACTCCTTGTAACCCATGCATTCTTTGCTTATAGTGTTGTTACTCGGAGTAAATAGCTAATGCGGTCTCATTGGTCAGCTACCACTGATGCGCGTCCGCACACGAGCCACCTCATTCTGCTCCTGATGGTTGCGGTGGCGACGTTCCAGGCTGTCGAGCTGCCGGTGGGTTTCGTTCACGAGATCTGGTGGCTTTGGCTTCTGCTCCTCATATTTGCGGAAGACGTGCTGACATGGCAGGCAACCCTGGCGTTTTCGATCGGGGTACCCTTGCTGGCCAATGCCCCCGGCCTTTGGATTCGGGACCCGAGCTCCGTTCTGAAGTCCCTCATGATGCTGCTGGTGTTCAACGGTGTAACTTATCTCTTCCGGGAAGTTATGCGTGGACGGGAAGAGGCAATCGACAACAGCAGGCGCGCGTCGGAATCCCAGAACGAGTGCGCCCGAATTAATGAACTGGTCGCTAACAGCACCGTGGGGATTTTGACCGTATCTGCCGAAGGCCGGATCCTAATCGCAAACCGTGCTGCCCATTCGCTCCTCGGCTTTGAAGAGGAAAGCCTTGTCAATAGGGCCATCACTACATACTTCCCGATAATCGGCAATTTACTGGCTGAACTTAGCAGGGAAAACCTCCGACTGCGTTCCGATCTGGAATGCCGCGCCTGGCGCTGCAACGGAGAAGTCCTGGGAGTTCATGTCAGCTTCTCTAGCTTCAAAGGCCCGTCAGGCCCGGAACTGGCTTTGATATTCAGCAATGCGGCCACCTGGTCGCTCGATGACGGCGGCAGTCCATTAGAAGGCCAAGCCGGTCAAGCAAGACTGTCCGCATCTTTGAATCTGCACGAAATCCGGAACCTGAGCTTCGCGATAGAAGCTCTCTGCCGCAACCTCCAGTCTCAGCCGGCCAACGAAGGCCAGGAGTCCTTGCGACTGTTGCAGGATCTCTCTCGCGGACTCGGGCGGCTTTCGGGTGGGGAACTTTGTGCGACGTCCAGCAGCGGTGGCAACAGGTTGAACTTCGACGAGTTTGCCGTCGATCTGAGAAGTTTGTTGACGCGTCGCTTTGACGAGGATGGCGTCGGCCTTCGGTGGGGAATCCCTTCGGGCCTTCCCATGGTATGGGCTGAACGCGAGAGCTTATTCCAGGTATTCCTGAACCTTGTAAACAACAGCTTGAAGGCCTTAAGTCAGGTGAACGGTCTGCGGATTGTGTCGGTCACTGCAGAGGAACGCGCCGGACGAGTCATCGTGTCATTCTGGGACAGCGGACCGGGGCCGCAGAACTCAGAGGAACTCTTTCTCCCGGTAATCCGCGGACCCGACGTCGTGAGAATCGGACTCTATACCTCTCGGGCTCTTCTGCGTTGTGTCGGTGGCGATCTTCGCTGCGAGACGGAACACGGCCGCTCTTGTCTAAGGCTCGAACTCTTATCTGCCGTAGCGGCAGAGCAGATGGCGGCAGGAGGGAAGGGCTTGCATGTCTGAAGCGAAACATTCAATCCGTATTTGCATCGTCGAGGATCATCGAATCGTTCTAGCCGGGCTCATCGCTTTGGTTTCCGGCCAACCGGATTTCAGAGTTGTGGCATCCTGCCGCACTGTGCAGGAAGCAGTAGAAGCCGTACGAACTACTCCAATGGATCTGCTCCTCCTGGATTTTGTCCTTGGACCTGCAACCGGCCTCGTACTACTCTCGGAGTTGGCGAAGCAGAATTTTGGCGGACGGGTGCTCGTCGTGGCGGCGGCATTAAGCGATGCGGAAGTTTTTCAGTTAGCGTGTTGTGGCGTGGCTGGAATTGTCATGAAAGCAGATAGTCACGAGACCCTGCTGTCTGCTATCCGAAAAGTGGCTTGTGGGGAGTTGTGGTACAGTCAGCACGACCTTGAGAACATCCTCGCCAGAACTGCTGAGCTATCCAACGAGCACCGCTCAGAGTCGTTCACACCGCGCGAAAAAGCGGTTCTTCGCTATATCTTGGACGGGCTTACCAACAAAGAAATCGCATCTCGAATCGGCTCGCGCGAGAGTTCGGTGAAAAGCCTGCTTCAGAGTCTGTTCAGCAAGGCAGGAGTCCGGAGCAGAGGACAACTCGTGCGAGTGGCGCTCGAACGCTTTCACGGCGAATTTTGAATCAATGAAACGCAGGCGATCACGCCGGAGTGAGGGAGTACATCTGTTCCTTGCCGTACGGTCCGGAGTTAAAGAAGATCCGCGCTTTGCCTGAGGGCGTGACCAGCAGGTGGTGCCTCCAGAAATTAACACCTAGTCCAGCCTGGCGCTCGGGCTCGCTGAGGCGTTCGGGCGTTACGAACGGACTCACTGACTCCAGGATCGTCCATCCCGAGTCCGGATTTTTTGCGGAGCAGACTGCCCAACCGCCCAGGGATGGTGCCGGTTCACGGTGGCTGTCGTCTGCAGGAGCCGTCGGACTACCGCTCAGAAGAGCGTACCAAATACCCTGCTTCTGATCGCGCAGGAGTTGGAAGCCACCCACCCAACCGCGAACGAATGCGGTCTCGCTCCGGCCGGGTATCACGATCTGATCGGCCTTGCGTGCCGCCTGATCACCAGGTCGCCACCACGCGACCACGCTACTGGAGCCGAACTGCGCCTTCGGCTGATTGTTTTGTGGCTCGCGAGGATACGCTTTGTAGAAGATTAGAATCTCACTGCGGTCCGCGAACCAATAGGCGGTTGGGGTGTCGCAATGTTTACCGTCGAAGGCTCCGTTAGCCTGCCCAGGACTTAGGATCGGCTTTTCGATCACGGTCCAGGGTTCGCCAAGGGACTTGGTCCACGCAGCGTAGACGTGCTTGTTGACGCCGACAATGAACATTCCCCAGAAGCGGCCATCCATGCGCGCGGCACGATTCGAAGCGCTGGGGTCCATGACGACCCAGAACTTGTGGCCGTTGCGCTCGGCGATTTCGCGAAATGGATTCGCCACACGCGCGGGTCCGGTCTTGCGCCAGTCTCCCGGCTCGATCGCTTCAGTCGAACGGCTGATCGCCATTCCGGCGATGCGGCCACGCGGCAGTTCGTCTTTACCGATTCCGGGCGAAGCGAAATAGAACATTCGCCAGGAGCGGATTTCGTCGTCCCACACAATACAGGGATCGCCCACGACGCCGCCATCGAAGGAACCTTTCTCACCACGTTGCAGGACACAGCGAGAGTCGAGTTTCCAGCGCCGCGCCGCCCATTCGGGAAGCCGGGGCGCAGCAAGGGCTGGGAGTGCAAGGCTCCCAGCGAGGAAATGGCGGCGGTTCATGGTCAACATAATCAGGCTCTCGATCAACAACGGGGGAGCCCTCGAGAATCCCGGATTGGTAAAACAATCTGAAATCCTATTAGGCCTACCCCAGTATCAGATTACAGGCATTATCAGGGACGGTGCAGGCGTGCGGATCGGGGCCCGGTATACCGGGGCCCCGATCGTGCGCCAACTGCGGCGGCACGCGTCTGCACAGCAAAGGCTGGTACAGCAGGACCGTGCGCCACGAGGACTGGGGCCTGCGGCACTGCTCGCTCGAAATCGAATGCCGCAAGCTCTTGTGTTTGAGCTGCGGCAAGCAGTCGCGCCAGCGACTTCCAGCCACCCTGCCTTGCCAACGGGCGAGTGAGGCCTTTCGCGAGGCGATCTTTAACAGCACCTCGATGGAATCAATCGCAGCCGGCTGGGCCGTCGCGAAGGCATCGGCGCGGCGACTGTGCAATGCCATTTTCAGCATGGATTGCGGCGCCAGTTTTCGGAATGGCATCCGCCGCGCTGCCCGTCCGTGCTCGGCATCGACGAGCACTTCTTCACACGCCGGAAAGGCTACGCCACGACGCTATGCGATCTGCGACCGACTATTTGGCACGTCTGGAAGGCAAAAGCGAGGTGCGCGTGGTGTGCATGGATCTGGCCAGCGTTTATCGATCTATCGTGCACCAGCATTTCCCAAATGCGCAGATTGTGGCCGATCGCTTCCACGTCATCCGGCTGATCAACCACCATTTTCTGGCCTTCTGGCGGGAGATCGATCCGGTCGGTGCCAAAAACCGTGGCTTGTTGTCGCTGATGCGCCGCCACCGTCATAATCTGAAACCCGAACAGCAGGCCAGGCTGGCTCAGTATTTTGCCGAACATCCTGCCCTTGAGCTGATCTACCGTTTCAAGCAGCGTCTTTGCTACCTGCTGCTGAAAAAGCATCGCACGCGCAAGCAGTGCGAGAAACTGGTGCCGCGGTTTTTACGTGCCGTCGACCAGCTCGGGCAGAGTTTGTATGCCTGGCGCAATGAGATTGCGACCATGTGGCGGTTCACGCTCAACAACGGAATCACTGAAGGCTTTCACAACAAAATGGAATTGATCAGCAGGCAGGCATACGGTTTCCGCAACTTCGAAAACTATCGTATGCGCGTTAAGGTATTATGTTCGTGAATCAGTCTGGGATCCGGGGTCTCCCCCGTTGTTGGCGTAGAGCCAGTTGGAATGGCGGAGAGGGGGGGATTCGAACCCCCGGTAGAGTTTTCACCCTACGACGGTTTAGCAAACCGCTGCTTTCGACCACTCAGCCACCTCTCCGCGAGGTGTTAGCGCGTCTCTCGAAATCATACCGCATTCGGGCGCGGTTTGACCACATCCGAACCGTTTTAAGGCTTTGTGAAGACCAAAATGTATTGATCGTTCTGCTCGAACTCACGACGGGAGAAGCGCCGGAGCCCGTGCGATTCCACTTCCTTGATCACGTCCTCGGGATCGAGACGCACATGGTTGGAGTTCTGAAAGTGCTTTTTGTAATAATCGACCACTATGAAGCGTCCGTTTTTCTTCAGCGCTTCACGAATACTGCCGATCATCTCAGCGGGATAATCGAAGTGATGATAGGCGTCCAGCGCAAACACGACATCGACGGAGTTTGCCGGCAGGTGTACTGCCCTGTTCGTTCCCAGAACGTAGGAGACATTGCTCAGCTTTTCACTCAAGGCCTTAGCTTTGGCCGTGGCAAGAAACTCCGGATGGATGTCCTCAGCAATCACCCGGCCTGACGGGCCTACTGCCGCACTCAGATAGGGCAGCATATAGCCCGCGCCCGTGCCGATATCGGCTACCGTTTGCCCAGGCTTAAAATCCAGGAGTGCGATCAGTTCCTTCGGTTTTTGTTCCTCATCACGACCGGCGCGGTCCAACCGCCCTGCCATGCGCTGCCGGCCCTCTTTGGTTTGATACTCCCGGTTGGCCGGACCCGCTACTTGCGCCTCAAGCGCGCAGCAGGCCAGCAGGGCGAATGTGAATAGTTTCACAACGGGCTCTCCATGGGCAGGGCCAGCGGCGGTTCGACCATGAAATCCAACTCTGCCATCTGTTTCACCGCATCCTGCACGGCTTGTTCCGATGTGGGCTCCACCGTGATCACGAACGGTAGATTGTTCTTGGTGTCGCAGGGGAGCTGCAAAACTGCATCCAGACTGATGTGCTTTTCGGCTAGAATCCCGGCCAGTTCCGCAATAATTCCGGGCCGGTCGGCCACGCGGAAACGCAGATAGTAAGCTGCCTTTTGTAGCGTCACCGGAATAGGCTGATATTCGCCCAGGCGTTCGTGGGCGAACGGCGAGACACGCTCCGGACTGCCACAGCGGATCTCGCGGCCCACGCGCATCAGATCGCTCACAACCGCGACGCCTGTGGGGCGTGGCCCTGCGCCGCGGCCATAGTAAAACGTGTCTTCGCCGTACAATCCGCGCACCCAGACCGCGTTATAAGCACCGCGTACACCGGCGAGAATCGTACTCTGCGGAATCAGCGCCGGGCGAACCGAGAGAATTAAACCGTCAGGCGTCTGGCGCGCCGCACATAGCAGGCGGACCGTATAACCGAGGTGGTGCGCATACTGAAAATCAAAAGGCGTGATACGCCGGATCCCTTCTGCATAGATGTCGGATGGGGTGATGCGTTCCCCAAAGGCGAGCGCCGAGAGGATCGCGAGTTTGGAGCGGGCATCGAAGCCGTCGATGTCGGCTGAAGGATCGGCTTCCGCGTAGCCGAGACGCTGCGCCTCAGCCAGCACGTCAGCGAAAGCCGAACCCTTGCTCTCAATTTCCGTCAGAATGTAGTTGCTGGTACCGTTCAGAATTCCGAGCAACGCAACAACGCGGTCACCCGCAATTCCTTCGCGCAGTACAGAGTGAATCGGGATTCCTCCCGCAACACTCGCTTCCATAGAAAGGTTGATGCCGGCCGTAATAGCGTGTTCCCAGATCTCCGCGCCTGCCAGCGCCATCAGTTCCTTGTTGGCGGTGACTACGGATTTCTTATTCGCAACGGCGCAGTCGATTATTTCGCGCGCCACGCCTGTGCCGCCGACCAATTCGGCGACAACGTCAACTTCCGGATGCGTGACCACCTCGCGCCAGTTAGTTGTTTTCAAGACAGAGCCGAAGCAATCCGGCAGCTTTTTCGTTTCCACCGTGCGGCTGCAAACGGCTTTTACGTTCAGCCGGAAGCCTAGTTTCCCCGCGATCCGGTCGCCATCCTCAGCCAAAATCTGCAAAGTACCCGAGCCGACATTGCCAAGCCCAATGATGCCAACATTGACGTCCTGCATATATGTTTAAGGTTTATGGTAACAATACGAACAGGATGAAACGCGCATTCCGGATTCTACCCGTGATTTTAGTTTTGCTCAGCATGAGCGCTGCGCAAACCACGCGGAGCCGCACAACAGAGGACCAGGAACCGCTGAGACCGTTCCCCGGAGGCAAGGATTTACGTGATGAAGCGCTCAAGGCCGACCATGAGAAATCCATTAAAGAAGCCGAGGAGTTGATCCGGCTCTCGCAGGAATTAAAAGAAGACCTGGAAAAGAACACACGTCACGTTCTATCCCTCGCCGCGATCAAAAAAACGGAGGAGATCGAAAAAATCTCCAAGCGCATTCGCACGCGAATGAGGAAATAGTCATGCTTACGGTTCTTGCTCTCGCTCTCGCTCCACTGTTGGTAACCCTCGATAACTGGGATGGCTGGAAAGGCGTTGCCGAAGCTCGCGGCTGGAAGTGGGTGGCATACGATAAGGATGCCTGCAATGACATTGCCGCGAAATCCATTGAGGCTCTGATTGGGCAGCGTACGGATGTAGACCGCAATCGGATTTACCTGGCTGGTCGTGGGAATTCGGCCGCCTGCGTGTTCTACCTCGCTTCTCGACTGCCGGACGTGTGGGCCGCCGCCGTTGCAATCGAAGGCGATCCAGAGCTTGCTATTGAGACGAATCGCATTTTCGGCGCAAATCTGCAGATGCTGCCATTTCTCCGGGTCGGTAATCCCGATCCTTCTCGCCCCAGATTGCCGGGCGTTACCCAACGCGAACAGGCAACCCCGGAACAGGCCGTGGAATTCCTCGCGGCACACGCGCGCGAGCCTTGGCCGCTCAAAATCGATTGTGAAACAGGCAACCCGAATTTCGTGCGCTGTTTCTGGGTTCTAGTCACTAAGGCCGACGTGTCGCGCCGCAATGACGCGCTGCCGATCTCGCGCATCGCTCCAGGCTCTGGGGCTCGCCTTGCGCCGGGGTCAATCAAGGACGGCGATAAAGTGCTCTCGATCAACGGCAAGGATCCGACTCAGTTCCTGGAATCGACTCGCGACGAGAAGGCAGTCGTCGTGATGGTGCAACGCGGCAAGGATCGAGTACGGCTGGACGCGCGCGTCGTTGTTCCGATGCGCGAGGAAGGGCTCACGATCCGTGTACAGGGCGAAGTTTTACCTGATACCAAGGAGATTCTACTGATCACGCGCGGTGTTGCGCAGATAAAAATGGTAGTCCCGCCGCATTGGGCGCCGGCCACGCTGAATTGGAACGGACCCTCAGCCGTGAAACTCGAGACCGCTGGCTGCTACATCGTTACCGATGCCGCTGGGGCCATCAGCAGCGCTGCCTGCCCCTGATAAAGTCTCGCCCGCCCGAGTTCGTGTGCTAACCTGTGCCTTAAGTTACAGGCAGACCATGACTTCAACCCGCGTAAAACTTCAACTGATGAGTGCCTCTGAGATCGACAGGACTCTGGTCCGACTGGCTCACGAGATTTTGGAAAAAACTAAGGATCTGGACAAGCTTGCGTTCATCGGCATCCGTCGCCGCGGAGTGCCGCTCGCACAACGGCTTGCCGCGAAAATCGAGAGCCTGGAAAATCGCAAGATTCCGGTCGGAACGCTTGACATCAAGCTATATCGCGACGATCTGACGACAGTCGGCTCCTCGCCAGTCGTGAACCCGACTGAGATCCCGTTCACGGTTACGGGCAAAGACATTATTCTCACGGATGATGTTTTGTACACCGGACGCACGATTCGTGCGGCACTCGATGCACTGTTTCACCATGGCCGTCCTGCGCGCGTCCAGTTACTCGCGCTGATCGATCGAGGTCACCGCGAATTACCGATTTCCGCGCGCTATGTGGGCCGCAATATACAAACTTCGCAGAACGAAATCGTCGAAGTAAAATTCCAGGAAATCGACGACACAGAAAAAGTACTGCTCGTGGAAAAAGTTCAGGATTAGTCCGGAGGTTCGCAATGTCTGCGGGATTACTAGGAATTGAAGAGCTTGAGCGCCCGGAAATCGAACAGATTCTGGAGCGCGCAAAGGACTTTCAGGCGCTGCATCGCCAGCCTTTCAAACACTTCGACACACTGCGCGGACGCATGGTGGTAAACCTCTTTTTCGAGGCTTCCACGCGCACACGCACCAGCTTTGAAATCGCAGCCAAGCGGCTCGGCGCGGATGCGATTTCTATTACGGCTTCGGGTTCCAGCGTATCCAAGGGCGAGTCGCTGGTAGATACGTTGAATACTCTGGCGGCAATGCATCCCGACGCGATCATCATGCGTCATGCTGCATCCGGCGCCCCGCATTTTCTAGCGCGGCATTTGCCCACGCCAATCATCAACGCCGGTGATGGTACGCACGAACACCCCACGCAGGCGCTGCTGGATGCGCGCACTATTCTCGACCAGCGCGAATCGCTTGAAGGCTTGCGCGTCGCAATTATCGGTGACATAGCGCACAGCCGCGTGGCGCGCTCCAATGTGTATTTGCTTTCCAAGTTCGGCGCGGAGGTCGTGTTGTGTGGTCCGGCTTCCCTGCTCCCGCGCGAATTGTCACAGATCGCTCCGCGTGTTTCGCTGACCTACAACATTCGCGAAGCAATTCGCGATGCAGACGTGATCATGATGTTACGCGTGCAACTCGAGCGTCAGCATGAAGCGGCTTTCCCGGCAGCAGAGTACTTTCAGTTTTACGGCCTGCGTCTGGACCATCTGGCGCTATCAAAACCAAACGTCATCGTGATGCACCCCGGGCCAATAAATCGCGGCCGCGAGATCTCATCCGAGGTTGCTGATTCGCAGCGGTCGGTGATTCTTAATCAGGTGGAAAACGGCGTTGCGGTCCGCATGGCCGTACTGGAAAAAATCTTGAAGGACTAGCGCCATGGGAAAACTGCTCATCAAGAACGGTCGAGTAATCGATCCGGCATCGAGGTTCGACAAGATCAGCGATGTGCTGATTGACGGCGACAAAATCGCGGGGGTCGGTGAAAATATCGACTCACCAGGCGCGGAGGTTTTCGACGCTTCCGGCATGATCGTGGCGCCCGGCTTTATCGACATGCACGTACATCTGCGCGAGCCTGGTTTTGAGCACGCGGAGAACATCGAAAGTGGATCGCGCGCCGCGGCTGCGGGCGGGTTCACCTCAGTCTGCTGCATGCCGAATACGTCTCCGGTCAACGATAGCGCCACGGTGACGAACTACATTGTCGAGCGCGCCAGACTGACCGCTATCGTCAACGTATTCCCGATCGGCGCAATCACGCAAGGCAGCGCCGGCGAAGCTCTGGCTGCGATCGGCGCAATGAAAGAGGCGGGCGCCGTCGCGATTTCCGATGACGGTAAGCCAGTCATGAACGCGCGTGTCATGCGTCGAGCAATGGAATTCGCGAACGCTTACGGACTGCCAGTAATTAATCATTGCGAAGATCTGCATCTGAGCGCGGGCGGTGACATGCACGAGGGTTTCACCTCCGTGCGGCTGGGCCTGCGCGGCATACCTTCGGCATCCGAAGACGTGATGGTAGCTCGTGACATACTGCTTGCCGAACTGACGGGTGCGCGCTACCACGTGGCGCACATTTCAGCCCGGCGCTCCGTGCAGATGGTCGCATACGCCAAATCGCAAGGGCTGCCGGTTTCCTGTGAAACGACGCCGCATCACTTCTCGTTAACCGATCTCGACGTCGAGCCCTACGACAGCAACTACAAAATGAAGCCGCCGCTTCGTTCGAAAGCCGACGTAAACGGAATCGTGGAGGGTGTCGCCTCTGGCGCGATCGACGTGATTGCAACCGACCACGCTCCACACGCAGGCAGTGAAAAAATGCAGGAATTTGAGCGCTGCCCGTTCGGCATCATCGGACTGGAAACCGCCCTTGGTTTGTCGTTGCAGTATCTTGTGCACACGGGTAGAATCCCGCTGGCCCGGCTGGTTGCAATGTTCACTATCAATCCGAGCCGCGTGCTCAGCCTTGATCGCGGAACGCTTGCCGCCCAGGCTCATGCTGATGTGACAATCTTTGAAACCGAGTCCTCCTGGACTTACGATGTTAATCGCTCTTTCTCGCGCAGCAAGAACTCGCCTTATAACGGTTGTACTTTTCGTGGTGGTCCTGTTGCTACCATCGTGAATGGTGCTGTCGTTTGGCGCCGCGATTAGAGACGGACCCAAAAAAAGCTGAGGGTCCAAAGGCGCGCTACATGGAACCTCGAAGAATAGAAGCAACCAAAGGCCAATCCAAATTGCTCTTTTTGGTGGCCTTCTTATTTGTGCTCTTGATTGCAGGGCGCAGCATTGCCTCCTATGTCATCGAATACCAATGGTGGAAGGAGATGGAACAGGTTCCCACCTGGTTCAGCATGCTGCTTTACGGAACAGCACCAGTCGCCGCGGCAGCCCTTATTGCGGCAGTGCTCTTCTGGTTAGCGCATGCGCGTGGGTTGAAATTCAGCGGGTCAGGCCTAGGGAGCTTTCCGCGTTATACGAAACTCAGCGTGCTAGCCGCTCTCGTGCTCGGGACTGTAGTCGCATCCATCCTGATCGATAACTGGACCGTGGTACGCTACTTCGGAAACCGGGGTGTCAGGGCGGAATCGCCATGGCGCGATCCGGTATTCGGAAACGCACTGTCTTTCTACTTCTTTGATCTCCCGTTTTACTCGATGCTGTTGCGGGTTCTGCTCGCGTTCGCATTTCTCAGCGGGCTCATCTTCTGGCTTTCCGCGAGATTATCCCAGTTGGCCGGCACAATGTCGGAATGGCAAGGCCGCGGCGAAATCGACATCAGAGATCTGGGGCTCAGTAAAGGTCTTGAATCGCGGTTCATTCGGATCACAGCAGGAATCTTCCTGCTAGGACTCGCGCTGCACTATTACCTCAATCGTTTTTACATGCTGTATGACGAACACGTATTTCTGGTGGGCGTCGATTACGTCAGCGAAACAATCAGCATCCCGCTGCTCTGGGCAGCCATAGCGGCCAGCGTTTTAGCGGCCGGATTCGTTTGGCTAGGGCGCTGGAGATTCGCGCTGGTGCTTCCGTTGGTATTGATTGTGCAGGCGGTTGTCCCGAAGTTGGTCAATTCGCTATACGTGCGGCCCAATGAAATCTCAATCCAACGTCCGTATATCCAGCGGCACATACAATCCACCCGCACGGCATTCGGGCTGGACAGGCGCGCCAAGGAAATCGAGTTCCCCGCGACCATGGAGGCGCGCATTGATCCCTCCAAGCATAAAGCGCTGCTCGACAACGTACGCCTTTGGGATTGGCGCGCATTCCACGATACGGTGACGCAGATCCAGGCGCTACGCCCGTACTACGTCTTTGCCGATAGCGATGTGGATCGTTATACGATCAACGGTCAGTTGCGCCAGGTGCTGCTGACGCCGCGCGAACTGGATATCCGCCAGTTGCCCGATGCACGCACGCGCTGGATCAATCCGCATTTCATTTACACGCACGGTTATGGCGTGGTTATGGCTGAATCCAGCCGCATTACATCGGATGGCCTGCCTTCGTTCATGATCAAAGACGCTCCGCCCCAAATCACGGTGCCCGACGTGAAGATTACCCAGCCGGAAATCTACTACGGCGAGGTAACGCACGAACCGATTTTCGTCGGCACGGGTCAGGCCGAGTTCAATTATCCATCCGGTTCGGACAACGTCCACTCGAGCTACAAAGGCAAGGGTGGATTCCCTATCACGTCGGTGCCGATGCGCCTGGCCGCCGCTATTGCCGAAGGCGACTGGAACATCATGCTGACCAATCTGCTTTCGGGCGACAGTCGCATGATGATCCGGCGCAAAGTGGTCGAGCGTGTGGATGCGTTAGCTGGATTCCTCACGTGGGATTCCGATCCGTATATGGTGATCGACAAACAAGGACGTCTGGTCTGGTTGCTGGACGGCTATACGACATCCCAGGAACATCCCTATTCCCGTAGCATTCAAATGCAGGGCTTGGGGCGGGTGAACTATGCACGCAACTCCGTGAAAGCGACGATCGACGCTTACGATGGGAAGGTTAACCTATACATCTTCGAGCCGGATGATCCCATCATTCGCGCTTACGCGCAGCTTTTTCCGAAGCTGTTCCAGCCCGCAACAGCCATGCCCGCCGACCTGCGTGAGCATGCCCGTTATCCGGAAATCCTCTTCCGCGCTCAGGCGGAAGCGTATCGCAGCTTCCACATGAAAGACCCCGAAGCGTTCTACAACAAGGAAGACCTTTGGGACGTGGCCAAGAGTGTCTCTGGACAGAGCGGAAAGCCCGAGATCGTCGCACCGACCTACGTAGTCGCTACACTGCCGGGCTCGGAAGTACCTGAATTCCTGCTGATGATTCCGTTCACACCGCGCACAAAGGACAACCTGATTGGCCTTATGGTGGCACGCTGCGACGGGCCAAATCTGGGAGAACTCGTCTTTCTGCAGCTCTCTAAACAGGCCTTAGTGTTCGGGCCCATGCAGATTGAAGCGCGCATCAATCAGGATCAGTTGATTTCCAAAGATTTGTCGCTTTGGAACCAACAAGGTTCTCAGGTTTTGCGCGGACAGATGCTGATATTGCCCATCGAGAACACATTCCTGTACGTCGAGCCTATGTATATTCAGGCATCTGAGGCGCGCATGCCCCAGTTGAAGAAAGTGGCGCTGGCGATGGGTAACACCCTGATTTATACCGATACATACGAAGAGGGTCTGGCGCAACTAGCCGGATTGCGACCTTCAACAGTGGCAGCAGCCAAACCGGTTGCTCAAGCTCCGGGCCAAACGGTGACTGCGGTTCCCGCGCCATCAGGAGACGCAGAGAAACGGCTGGAAGCGCTGCGTAACCGCTTTCAACGCTATCGCGATCTGATGTCACAAGGAAAATGGGCGGAGGCCGGCAGAGAACTGGAAGCAATCAGCGGCGAGATCGGAAAGAAGTAGAAAGGCGCGCGGCAGTTACAGGTTGACCGCGCGCTTTCTGGATCCTGGAGAATTGAACGACCCCGAGCGGGTTCGTTTCGTTTGATACATCTGCTCGTTCGCAGCGTCGATCGCATCGCTGAGCTGTTCCATTGCCACTTCCACCGCGCCCCAGCTAAACAGGATTGAGAAGCTGCCGAGTGAGCGCAATTGGAAGTCCCAGAGCCGTTCGGAAATCTGCGTCAAGCGGCGTTGGCCCATGGACCCAGAATCCTGAGGGAAGATCAAGATGTATTCGTCTTCGCTACGGCGCACCGCCATGCCCTTGTTCGCCGCAATAGATTCAACCAGGTTCGTAACTGAACGCATCAGGTCGTCAAATGCCGCCTTGCTGTGGCTGGATTGCAGTTGTTGATAATCATTGATTCCAATCGCGACCACGACGCCACTCAAAACGCCCGGGGTTGCAACCAAAGCTTCCAAAACATCGCTCGACTGAAGTCCGATCGGGATTTCCAGAGCGCAGATTGAGGGTTCGATCGCAGCAACAAGCCGCGGCTTGCTCGGTTCGGGTTGCGCTGGTACTTCGCTCTCCAGAATGTCCAGGATGACTTCTTGAACGGGTTCCTGAACCGTTTCTTCCACAGTAATCGCCGACACGGCTGGTTCAGGAGTTTCGAGGGTATCAGACGCAGGCTCGACAACCTCCGATAATGACCAGTGATCTGCCGGCAATTCGTTCTCTATTGCGATCGGCGGCAGGTTCGGCAGTACCGTCTGGCTGCTGGACCCGAACATTACGGGCCTTGAAGCCACCGGTAGCTCGTACGTGAATGCACTCGGATATTCCGGCTCAACTTCCAGTGGGGCTTGTTCGGCAACAGGTTCAACTGTGCGCTCCTCAATTGGCTTGAAGACAAATGGATCGGCTGCAACTTCTGCCACCACCTCTGGTTCTGGAAGCACGGCGGGAATTTCAGCGACTTCATCGGGCGAGCTAACAGCTTCCGCAACAGGCGCCGCGAAAAACTCGTTGAACTCCATCGACCGGAAACGGGCGGGACCTTCGACCGGTTCTCCGACGGGCTTGATGTAGATGATGTTGCTGGGCTCCGGTAATGCGACCTGAGCTTCTTCGACCAGCACCAATTCAGGGACGCCTTCAACAACTGGCTCAGGGACCAGTTCCACGGCGGCTTCGGCAACGACTTCAACGGCGGGTTCAACGACAGACGCAAGCTGCAGCTCTGGAGCCGCTTCGACCACCTCGGTCACCATCAACGCGGCAGGTTCTTCGGCCACCGGCGCAGGCTCAGGTAGCGCAGCCACGACCTCGGAAGGTGCCTCCATGCGCTGTGCCAGTGCTGGTGTAACGGCAATCACCTGGGTCAGCAGGTCACCCATCGTCTGGCTGGTTTCAGCCTCAACTGGCTCCGCAGCGTTCTCCACGAAAACCGGAATCGATTCCGCTTCGGCAGCGACAGCCACAGACTCCGCAATTGAAACAGGAATCGCGACCACCTCTTGCTCAACGGTGGACTCGGACTGGGTGACAACGGCCACCACGGCGGGAGTCTCCTCCTGCCGGGACTGCTGTTTCTCGGCGACAACGACGCGTACGCGCCGCCTGCCAGATCCTGGTAGCGCACTCTTGTCGCGCTCCTGCTGCCGGACGCGCAACTCGATATTGTGCTCGCGCAGATTCTCGTTGTTACCCTTCAGGTAATCAACGATCAAGGCAATCAGAGCCGTTCCGAGAATGACGGCCAGACTGACGAAAATTTGAACTTCAAGCGTGCCTGTTCCCATGACTTCGCTCTGATTCTATCGGCCAGAATGGAAATCATGAATAGGTCTCTTCTCTCAAAATTGCTTGGTACTTTGGTGAGCAAAACATGGTTCTCACGTACTAAGCACGTGAAAACACAGCCACTTAGGTGGAAAGTAAGGACATTTCTAAGGCCTTCGCCCTAGCTGCTAGAGCGGCAAACGACCCAAGCCGCGGCCCGGCGCAGGCAGGCTCTGCTGCTTCTTCGACGGCTGTGGAGTTTGGCGCTCAGATGGGGGGCGACGCCCGGATGCCCCGCCAAAATCCAGTTCGCTCTCGCTAAATGCCAGCGGACGGTCCAGGATCATTTCTACAGTCGAGCCCCTCATCAGGATTGCATCAGGACCGCGCGAGAGCATCACCCCGAGCAAACCGGCTGTGGCACCCGCGGCGGCACCAATCCCCGCGCCCATTCCGGAGTTCCCGCCAATGCTACCCGCAATCACTCCGATCGACGTGCCGGCGGCTGCAGTTTCGCCGACCGTGCGCACATCCCCGCCCTTGTTGCCCTCGCTGCGAATCTTGCCTTCTGTTTTGTCCAGTTCCGCAGGAGCCTGACCGTCAAGCGCACCCACACGCGCGCGGAAGTCGCGAGTTACGCCGTTGGGTAACGTCAGTGAATCAAAGCGCAGATACAATTCGCCGCGTCCCTTCATTCGTCCAGGACGCTTCACGTGCGTGATCGTGCCGGCAACGTAGCTGCCCGGAGGGATTACAATGCGGCCGTTCTGCACAATCGGGAATGCGGTTTCCAGATAGACCCGCTCGCCGTCAGTCGCGTTCTTGGTACTGACACTGTTGATCAGGCTGAGTGGAATTCTCGTCCCCGGCTCAACCTGAAATTCTCCCGATGCTGGTTGCGCCATGGTGCGCCAGCCCTCGGTCTTCTTGTCTTCGACGGGAACTGCCGTTTGCGCGGCGGTCTCCTGTCCAAACGAAAATGAGGTAACGGCGAACAAAAAAGCAAACAGTCCGAATCGCATACGAGACTCCACACTCAGTTTAACTGCTATTGTTGTTAACGCGTCAGCAGCACTTGCGGTTGCGTTCAATTTGCGGTCGGCCCTGCCGGCAGACGCACCCCGGGCGGACTCGCTTGTCCCGCAATCTCGATTATAATCTCCGGATTCTCGCCGACGTCAGCCGGTATCTTCAGATTTATCTGATAGAGTCCTGCAAAACCCGGCGTGACACCGATGTAGAACACCGCCGGTCGCTCCAGCGCTTTACCGCCAATCAACAGCCTAGCTTCTGCGGCGCGCTCGATCTCGGCAGCAGCACGCGGCACAAGCCCATCGCTCAACGGCTTCGCCGTTTGACCGAAGCCGGTACCGTAAAGCACTATTACCTCCCCGGGGCGCGCAGGCGACGCCCTGGAAACGATGCTTCCGTCCGGCCGCGTGGCCACAGCCCAGCCAGTTTCCTGCAGGAACAGCGCCGGAGCCGCAGCCAGTATTGCCGTCGGCACGATAGGTCCTGCGCGACTGTCCAGCATAAGCACTACGTCGCTCGGCCCAGGCGCCAGCAATGCGGGTACCAGGAAGTTCACCTGATTCGGCGAGACGTAATATAAGCCGGCTGGAATACCACCGACAAGCACACGCACGCCAGTGGCTCCGATGGCGGTCGGCAGACGATTGACAACTTCGTCCCCGGATAAAGCCCTCGTGACGTACGAGAGCTCCGTGCCATACAGAGTGGCGATGGTATTGGGAGCAAGTGCGCCGCTGATATTGCTCGCGGCATTAACGATGCTGGCTGAGGAATAGGAAGGAGCAGCCCTGACGCTGCCGTCTGCCCCATCTGCGGGACAAGCGACAAGGAGAGCGATCAGAGCTGCAAGAGAGAATCTCACTCGTAGTAGAAGTGGGTTAACCCCACCTCTACTCTCAAAGTCTTTTACCGCTTTACCGGAATGAAGGCACCGGCCTGCGTTTTCTCGCCGTCGATGTCGATCGAAACAGGAACGTCACCGTCGGCCGTTCCTTCCGGCACCTTGACATTGAATTGATATAGACCAGAGATGGACTCAGGTGAAAGCCCGGCGTAGGTCGCCTCAGCACGCGAGAGAATGACGTTCCCGATGCTAATTGTGATGGTCCCGAGAACTTCTGAAATCTCGTTGGCGATCTTGCCGGCATCCACGGGCTTGCTGGTGGGACCGAACCCGGTTCCGTACAACGTGATAAATTCACCGGGCTTAGCTGGCCGTGCACCCGGAATTACACTCGGGTTCGCTACGACGTCCGCGCTGTTGGGAAAGCGTGCCGCGATACTCTTGGTCGCCCCGAATGTGAAAAACGCCGGTGAGTATTTCGTGAGTGTCACGTTCGACGGATTGCTGCGGTTCTCGTTAGGCCGCCCCGGATTTGCGATTACTGTCACGCTTACCGGACCCACTGTATCGATGGGCACCTGCGCGTTGATCTGATTCTCGTTAACAAATGAGATAGGCGCTGTCCTGCCCCCGATCTCCACAGCCAGGCAACCAAGTTCCCGTGGGAAATCTACGTCATCGAAATCACTGGCGGCGGCTGACTGCCCCTTACCCGCGGCAGTAAGACCACTACCGAAGACCGTAACCATGGTGTTCTTCGCGCCACCTGCCGCGAATGATCCGCCGTTGACGATGCTGGTGATTGCCGGTTTTGCAGAGAGTCCGCACGTGGAAATACGCGTACTCGTAGTGTAGATACGATCCCCTTGATTGTTCTGACTATTGTCCGCCGCATTGCCGGCAGCGTAGAAAACCACTTCGCCAACGTTGGTTGCCGGTGGCGTCCACTCCACGTCCCAGGTATTGAAAGCCGACTTGCTTTGGAAGGTTGAATTTGTGTGGTGTTCAGCGAACTCCAGTTGACCTGCCGCGCAGGGTGCAGCTACACCGGTTTGGGAGCCGTCATCGCATTTCACTTGCACCAATTGAGTTACCGACAGCGTACCAGCTGTCTTCGTCTCATCACTGGCAAGGCGCGCCGTTAACTGGAAACCCCAGCGCTTTCCTTCCGGATGTTCCACACGCACGCGTATTATCTGTTTCACACCCGGCGTATAGGGTTTGGCCTGCACCACGATGCGCCCGCGCGCATCCGAGTTCGCAGGCCTGTAGGTCACGTGGCACGCGGTACAGTTTGTGCCGCCATCCACCGCCGCGCCAGTTCTCTTGAGTGGCGGACCGCTGCTGAAGGCGTAGAGCGCTACAGGCACCAATCCACAAACGATTCCTATAATGCTATTGCGAATATTCACCCGTTATTCCCCCGTGTATTCTTTATTTTTGAACTGTGGTGAAAAGCGTCTGCCCCGTGGCAGTGCCATCCACAGTCGCGTCGATGCTGATGTCGCCATCCGCGACATTTGGTACAACAACATTAAACTGGCAGAGCCCAACCGCATTGGCCGCCAGGAACGCACTTGACTGCGCAATGGTCTGTCCGAAGCTCACCACGACTGGAGATGCCAGTGGTCGGGCATCGCCAAAAAATTGGCCTGCGGGACTCGCCGGGGTGGTCGCTCCACAACCTACTGCGAAGATAATGATGGTGTCGCCGGGTTTGGCGGGCCGGAAAGGAACGCCTGCAATCAGGTTGGTCTTTCCGACGAAAGTGGCGAAGTCAGGGAACAGCGCAGCTACATACTGTCTGCCGCCCACGTTGAACGAAGGAGTTGTGAGCAGCGCAGGCGATACTTTCGCTTTCTGAACGATCACAGGATCGCTCGTCCCGCCGGCGTTAACTACTTCCACATTAATTGGACCAGTTGCCGTATCTTCGGGCGCCTGGACGTTGATCTGCGTCGGACTGACGTAGCGCACAAACGCTGGCTTCCCGTTGATGTTCACCTTGACGCCTTCCAACTGTGTGGGAGCCGTGTTCCCGCTGAAATCGGCGCCGGCCCACTCGCGCGTGGTTGCTGACAGATCGCTACCGTAAATCTCAAGCCAGGTACCCGCGGATACACCGGCAGTGCCGCTAAAGGCCTGCAGGACTGGTTGAGCAGCACGGATCGCAGGCTTCGCCGCCGAAGTCGTCGCAGGTGTCAGCTCGAGGCTACTGGTGTAGATCTTGTCCCCGGAATCTTCTCGTCCATTGGCGTTTGCACCATTTCCCGCGGCATAAAGGGTGATGTTGCCCACGTTGGTTGCAGGCGGTGTCCAGTCATAATTAAAGACATTCGTGCTGTTTGCCAAAGTGTGCTCAATGAACTCCACAGGGAAACTGCTTTTGCAGACTTTTCCCGGCAACGCGTCGCGCTCGCTACCGTCATCACAGAGCACAAAAGTGGAGGCGTCCACGGGCGTAAATGTTCCGGCTTGTCCATTTATGGGATTGCTGGCTAGCCGCGCCGACATTTGAAATCCATAAATTCTCGCAGTGGAATCGGTAACGGTCACCATGATGCGCTGCTTGGTGCCTGGAGTGTAACTGGCGCCACCGGCAAACGTGATCTTCACGTTCCCACCGCCCGTGTTGGGAGTGCCGATATGACAACTCGCCTGAGCGCAGGTCTTATCACCCGGAGCGCCGGTGTTCCTCGGATCCGGTCCTTGCGAACGCGCGTATATCAACGCAGGAATCACGGACAGCACGACGGCCATCTTGGCAATTAAAAGCTTCTTGTGTTTTTGCATAGCTCCCAGTACCCCAAGTCTAAACGGAAACGGGCGCGCTTTAGCGCTGTTCGATTAGATTTCACAAGTCATAACAACGAAGCGCTTTTTTCGTTGTAGTAGTTAAAGGAATTTCTCGTAATCTATCGCGCGAAACCCATTCGAACCCAGTCGGAATAATGTGTAAACGCGCTGTAACTACGTGGAAATAGTACCTGTGATGTGTGATTGAATGCCGAAACCCGCCTAGTTTCTGAACACGACTCGCAGTTGGAAGTTGCCCGGCCTCGGGCAGTTCCCAGAACGATGCCAGTCGGGATTCGCCATGCCCGCGCTGTCGCATCAGCATCGCCCCATCACGCTGAATGATGATTAAGAGCGTCTCTTCAATCTCGACAATTTTCGTTCGTCGTAGTTTGATCGGAAGTTGATTCTCAGTGCCTGCAGCGCGTGCTTCGCAACACTCCGCGACGGGACACAAGAGGCATTGCGGCTGCTTCGGAAGGCAGACCGTTGCACCCAATTCCATAACAGCCTGATTGAATGCGGCCGGATGGCGCTGGTCCAACACTTGAGTAGCTGTTTGTTGCAAACGTTTCCGGGTCAGGCTGGAGCCGATATCGCCGCTGTCATTCCCCAGTCGGCTCAGGACGCGCAGGACGTTTCCATCAAGCACGGCATACGGCAGATCGAAAGCAATGCTTGCAACAGCCGCAGCCGTGTAATCGCCGACACCGGGGAGCGCGCGGATGGTCTCGTAATCGGTTGGAAAACCGCCCAGCACAACGATATCCTTTGCTGCCTTCTGCAGATTGCGAGCGCGAGAGTAGTACCCCAGGCCACTCCAGCACGCGAGCAGATCCTGCTCCGGCGCGTCGGCTAGCGCGGCCACATCAGGAAAGCGCGTCAGGAAACGTTCGTAGTACGGAATCACCGCAGCAACGCGAGTCTGCTGCAGCATGATCTCGGAAACCCAGATTCTATAGGGGTCGCGCGTGCGCCTCCAGGGCAGGTCGCGCTGTACGCGCGCATACCAGTCCCGCAGGTTCTTACGTACGATCTGTGTTTTTCCAGTCAGCAAACTATAATTAAGAATAACCCGCAGTGGAAGAATCCATACAGATCCGTGGAGCGCGCGTCCACAACCTTAAAAACGTTTCGCTCGCCATTCCACATAATCAGCTCACGGTCATCACCGGCGTTTCCGGATCAGGGAAATCCTCGCTCGCTTTCGACACCATTTACGCCGAAGGCCAGCGCCGCTATGTAGAGTCGCTTTCGGCATACGCGCGCCAGTTCCTGGAGCGCATGGAAAAGCCGGATGTCGATGAGATCGATGGCATTGCGCCGTCGATCGCGATAAAGCAAAAGAACACGACACGCAATCCGCGTTCAACCGTCGGAACCGCTACGGAACTGTACGATTATCTGCGCCTGTTGTATGCGCGTGCCGGCCGCACGTATTGTCCGCAATGCGGGCAACGAGTGATCCGCGACACCGTCGATCAGATCGCACGTCAGATGATCGACGGGCAACCTGATGGTTCGCGTTGGTACGCATTGTTCCCCGTTCGCGAATCCGCCAGGGACACGCAGGCGCTACGCGATCATCTCTTCGACCTGCGGAAGAAGGGCTTCAGCAGGTTGTTTCAAGCGGGCAAAACGTTTGAATTTTCCACGCCTGAATCGCTGCTCGAAATCGATTTCTCCAAGCCGCTCTTCGCGCTGGTCGATCGCATCGTGATTGGTCCGGACCTGCATCAGCGTCTGGTCGATACGGTCGAAATCTGCTATCGGGAATCCGGTGAAGTGATTTTCGAAGAGGCCGGCGACCCCGATCACCAGGTTCGCTTCAGCGAAAAGTTCGCGTGCAAGACATGTAATCTGGAACTGACCGAACCCGAACCAATTCTGTTCAGTTTCAACAGCCCCTATGGCGCATGTCCGCGCTGCCAGGGCTTCGGAAACACGATCGATTACGACATGGATCTGGTGATTCCAGACCGCTACCTGTCTATCGAAAAAGGTGCGGTGGATCCCTGGACCAAGCCGCAGTACACCTGGGGTTTGCTGGATTTCCGGCCCGCCGCCAAGGGCAAGGTTCGCCTGAACGTGCCAGTGGTCGATCTCCGCGAAGACGAAATGGAAGTGCTGATCAAAGGCATTCACGACTTCTTCGGCGAGGTGGAAAAGAAAAAATACAAGGTTCACGTGCGCGTCTTTATGAGCCGCTATCGTGGCTACGCGCAGTGCCCCGACTGCAAAGGTTCACGCCTGCGTCCGGCGGCACTCAACATTCGTATCGCTGACAAGACGATTGCTGACGTGGTCCGCATGAACATTGCGCAGGCGTACGACTTCTTCGATACTCTGCGGCTCTCGCCCGAAGAATCTGCGATCTCCGACAAGATCCTGATTGAAGTGCAGCAGCGCCTGAAATTTCTGAACGATGTCGGGCTGGATTACCTGACGCTGAATCGGCTTTCGGCTACGCTTTCTGGCGGCGAGGCGCAGCGCATTCAACTCGCGACGTGCCTTGGTTCGCGGCTAGTGGGTGCATGTTACGTTCTAGATGAACCCTCGATCGGACTGCACAGCCGCGATACGGGACGCCTTATTCGCATTCTTCAGGAACTGCGTGATATCGGCAACACCATTGTCGTGGTTGAGCACGACCCCGACGTGATGCGTGCGTCGGATTACATTGTCGATCTCGGACCCGGCGCCGGTGAAAATGGCGGGCGCGTGATCTTCGCAGGGCCATTCAAAGCGCTGCTGAAAAACGGCAACCACTCACTGACATCGCGCTATTTACGCGGAGACCTGGACGCGGCAATTTCACGCGAGAATCGTCCGGTGAATCCGAGGCGCGCCTTCAAGGTGCTTGGAGCACGCGCGCACAATCTGAAAAACATTGACGTCACGATTCCGCTCGATGTTCTGGTGGCGATTACAGGCGTGTCTGGTTCGGGCAAATCCACGTTGGTGCATGAGGTGATTTACAAGGCGCTCGCGTCACGTCTGCACACCGATCACCCTGATAGTCTGGAAGACGAGGGCGAGACCGGCGCGTCCGAAAAACTCACGTGGCGCGCGATCGAAAAGGCGGAATTACTCAGCGATGTAGTGCTGGTAGATCAATCGCCAATCGGCCGCACACCGCGCTCGAATCCTGTCACTTACATCAAAGCATTCGACCTGATCCGGCAGATTTTTGCCTTGACACCGGAGGCCGAGCGGCGCGGCTATACGGCCGGTCACTTCTCTTTCAACATTCCTGGCGGACGCTGCGAAGTGTGCCAGGGTGATGGCACCGTGACTGTCGAAATGCAGTTTCTTGCGGATGTGGAACTGATCTGCGAAGAGTGCAAGGGCACACGTTACAAGAGCGGCATCCTGGAGATACGCTGTCGTGGCCTGAATATTCACGAGGTCCTGCGACTCACCGTGAAAGAAGCGATCGGCTTCTTCTCAGATCATCCGCGCCTGGTCTCGCGACTGCGCGTACTGGCCGACGTCGGCTTGGGTTATTTGCGGCTTGGACAATCGGCAACGACGCTGTCCGGCGGCGAAGCACAGCGTGTGAAGCTGGCCTCGCATCTGGCGCAGGCAACGTGCAAGGGCACGATCTTCATCCTCGACGAGCCCACCACTGGATTGCACTTTGACGACATCGCCAAGCTGCTCGATTCGCTGCGGCGCCTGATTCAGAACGGCGGTAGCGTGCTCGTTATTGAACACAATCTCGACGTCATCCGCGCGGCGGATTGGGTGATCGATCTTGGTCCCGAAGGCGGCGAAGGCGGCGGACGCGTTGTGGCTGAAGGCACACCGGAAGACATCGCGGCGGTTGCCGAATCCTACACGGGACAGTTTCTGAAAAAACTGCTCTAACTCTGGCGGTTCGCCAAGTGATAGAATTCCTAGCTATGAAATTCGGAGTGCACAGTTTCATCTGGACCGCTGATTTCGGTCTCTCTGATCTCGAGATGTTGCCGCGCCTGAAGGCTGGCGGGTTTGACGGCGTCGAACTCCCGCTTTTTGATCCGCTCACTTATCCTGCCGCCGAAATCCGCAAAGGCTTTGCGGCTAATGACCTGGAGTGTACGTTTTCCGTGGTCATTCTGGAAGGCATGAGCATAATCAGTGAAGATTGTGCGGTGCGCACAAAGACACGCGACTACCTCGCAAGTTGCATCAAGACGATTGCGGACTCCGGCTCGAAACTGATTGTGGGTCCGATGTATTCGCCTGTGGGCTACATGTCCGGACGGCGGCGCACTGCCGACGAATGGAAGTATGCCGTCGAGTGCTATCAGAGCCTCGCGCCCGTTCTGGAAAGCAACGACGTCACGATGGCGATCGAACCGTTGAATCGCTTCGAAACCTACTTTGTAAACACCTCTGCGGATCTGGCGAAGTTGTGCGATGAAGTCAATTCACCGC
The DNA here is from genome assembly GCA_963793625.1 of Bryobacteraceae bacterium. Lineage (GTDB taxonomy): Bacteria > Acidobacteriota > Terriglobia > Bryobacterales > Bryobacteraceae. The sequence goes on from CAWCAT010000011.1 coordinate 77,042, forward strand.
GTGTTGGCGCGCTCATCGACACCTTCCACGCAAATATTGAAGAGAAAGAAATCGCATCGGCATATCGCACCGCCGGGCGTCATTTGAAGCACGTCCACACCTGCGAGAACGATCGCGGCACGCCGGGCAGCGGACACGTCGAATGGCCGTCAGTGTTTCAGACCCTGCGCGACATGAAGTACGACGGCTGGCTGACAATCGAGAGCTTTGGGTTCTCCATCGGCGGTATTTCCGCGGCCGCTTCCATTTGGAGAGATCTGGCGCCCTCACCTGACGACATTGCTTTCGAAGGGGTAAAATTTTTACGTAAGCACATGGCGTAAATGAATTATTGCTGGACCACAACCAAGCCGGCGCCGGGGTGGACCATTCACCTCGCGACAACAGACGAGGGCATCTTGCGCCTGGATATGTCGTCCGTTCAAGATGCTTTCCTTGCTGGACTTCCGCCGGCCCCATGGAAGCACGACAAGCATCACCCGTTACTGATCGAAGCCGCCCGCCAGCTTGCGGAGTACTTTCACAGCACTCGAACAGCCTTCGATGTGCCGCTCGATCTGCGCGGCACGGAATTTCAGAAACGCATTTGGGGCTGTCTGCAGCAAATACCGTATGGAGAGACTCGGAGCTACGCTCAACTTGCGGAATGCGCCGGCGCTCCGCATGCATTCCGAGCCGCAGGACAGGCCAACGGGAAGAACCCCGTAGGTATCATCGTCCCCTGTCATCGCGTGATCGCCGCAAACGGTTCGCTGGGCGGTTTCTCCTGCGGTGTGGATTACAAGATTCGTTTACTGGGACTTGAAGCGCGTAACGCCTGGCTAAGCAGGGCGTCCGCTTCCACGACTTCCACGCCGATACGCAGCCAGCACAAAGGCAAAGGCGCGACGAGCTGATCCGCTTCCTCTGGCAGGTTCATGAAGTCCTTTTCGGTGGTGAGCAAGGCTTCAGCACCCATTTCGCGAGCCTGGGACAAAAGTCTCTGCAATTCCATCGGCCGGTATGTGTGATGATCTCCGAAGGCGAACTGAAACACCGGTTCATAACCTAACCTTGCCAGTGTGCGCCAGAACGTTGCCGGACTCGCCAAGCCGCAAAATGCCGCTACTTTCCTGAAGGGCAAATCCTCTGCCGGCCACTGCCGCGAATCGCAATTCCAACTGACTGGCTTCACGCGCGCGTGATAAAGCGGCGCATTCGGATTACATTCGCACAACCGCCGTTCCAGGCCAGTGTAATCGCGCCCCGGTTCTGTGCGAGTCAGGACCAGCGCATTCGCGCGCCTCAGCGCATGCGGCGATTCACGAAGTCCGCCCATCGGAAAAACATCTCCTCCGGAAAATGGATCCAGACTGTCGATCAGGACGATATCCAGATCCCGCGAAAGGCTGGTGTGCTGGAACCCGTCATCGAGCAGAAACACGGAAGGCTTGAACTCCTGTTCGACTGCGCTGCCAACCTCGAAGCGGTCCGCGCCGATTCCTACCGGTCCAAGCGCCGCGCGCACAAAGATCTGGGCCTCATCGCCGGTTACCGCGGTCGGGACAGTCCTACCGGTCTCAATCACCGTGATACGTTCCGGCGACTTGCGGCGATATCCCCGCGTGAGGATCGCCGGACGTTCACCATGTTCTTTCAAACGCTCGGCGAGCCAAAGCACAAACGGAGTTTTGCCGGACCCGCCCATGCTGATGCCGCCAATGCTGATGACCGGTGTTGAGAGCCTGCGGAATTGCCACAGCAAGCGACGTTGCTTGACGGCGCTGCCAGCCCTCCAGATGCGCGCTAACGGAGACCGGAACAACCAACCGGGCGAGGAATGCACGAAGTGCGGCACGGCCTCCGCATGGACTCTTCGGATCTCTTCCAGAGCCCGCTGTGTCGCGCCACGCTTGGATGCGGCCAGGGCCAGCCCGCGCGCGCCAATCTCAGCACTACGAGCCTGGTCCCGCAGCAGTTCATCGACGGACTGTGCCAAACCTTGAGAATCTGCAATGCGCAACAATGCGCCGGCATCGGTAAACTCCTGCGCCATGTCCGCGAAGTTCTGCATGTTCGGGCCGGCAATCACAGGACGGCCGAAGAAGGCAGGCTCCAAAATGTTGTGGCCTCCGCGCTTCGGCAGGGTTCCACCCATGAAGACCACGTTAGCCAGCGCGAACAGGCTGCCGAGTTCTCCAATCGTGTTAACCAGCAGCACGCCTGGCAATTTCAATTCGGTTGCGGCTGTCAGTTGTGAACGACGCGCATGCGAAATTCCGGCAAGCTTTTTTGCGACTACTTCGAAGCGCTCGGGATTACGCGGAGCCAGCATCAGCAGCAGTCGCCCATGCGTGCGCGCAAGTTCCTGAAAGGCCTTCAGCACTTCATTATCTTCGTCCGGATCGCCGGATTCCACAGGAGCCGCCGTACTCGCCGCTATCCACACTTCTGCGGGCACAATGCGATCCAGCAGGCTCGAGACAGCTTCGGGCACGCGTGCTTCCTTCGGCTCGAAATCGTACTTAAGATTCCCACCCACCCTCACGATGGTTTCGGGCGCACCGGCTTCGATATAACGCAGACGGTCGCGTTCGCTCTGTACCAGAATCGAATCTGCGTGCGCGAGCACGGCCTGAAAAAACCAGCACTGTGACTTGTACCGCCCGATCGCGCGATCAGAAATTCGGCCATTGATAATGAGCAATCCCGCTCCGCTACGCTTAACCTCGCGAAACAGATTCGGCCAGATTTCGGTCTCCATGATCACGAGAATGGAAGGCCTGATCGCACGCACTACGCGGCGAACGCAGGACACATAATCGAACGGAATATAGAAAACACCGTCCACCATGCCCTGCAGCTTTTCATTTGCGGTGCTGCGGCCCGCGAGGGTCGTGGTAGAAACGTAAATGGAAGCGCCGGGGACGGAAGCACGAAGCCGTTTGATCAATTCCATGGCTGAAAGAATTTCGCCCACAGAAACGGCATGCAACCAGATAGCGCCCGGAACCGTCCGCTTGTACGAGTGTGGAAGAAATCCGAGGCGCTCGCCGACCTTGCTGAAATAGCGACGGTCGCGCAGGCCTCGTGAAATCACGTAGAGTACGAGCAGCGGCAGCGCTAAAACTTGAACCAGGCGGTATAAAAAATAGATGAGCTTCGTCTGCAAATGTCTGATTCTTTTCCTGAGTATAACGGCGGTAAACGCCGCCGACAAGGATAAGGACAAGGAGCGTTTCGCACCTGGGCCAGCCTCATCGTATCCTGCGAGGCAGACCAACAGCAAGGTTACGGTTGCGGTGGAACCTTACGACACAGAGGCGAAAGCGCGTCCTGCTTTCGGCAAAATGAATCCCTATGAATTGGGGATATTGCCGGTGTTGGTCGTTATTCAGAACGATACGGGCCAGGCGCTCGATATGAGGCAGATCAGAGTCGAATACATGTCAACCGACCGCCAGCGGATCGAGGCCACACCCGCCAAAGATGTACGGTTCGTGAACGGCCCCAGGCGCAACGATGTGCCGCCCGCGCGCCGTGTACCGCTCCCCATCCCGACCAAGGCCAAGAAGAACAAGCTGGATTCCTGGGAAATCGAGGGCCTCGCGTTCGCCGCAAAGATGTTACCGGCCGGCGAATCCGCCCACGGGTTCTTCTACTTCCAAACGCGCCACCGGGTCGGCTCGACACTGTACCTCACCGGACTCCGGGAAGCGGCGTCCGGCAAGGAACTGTTCTATTTCGAGATCCCGATGCAATAACGCTCAGATGCTGAGAAAGGCTCAGAAGCTGAGCTTCAAAGCGAATTGCAGTACGCGCGCGTCCCTGGTTCCCGTGACGACCGCGAAATTGTTCAACGCCGGGTTTACGCCCGCGGTAGTAGTGGTTAGCGACGTACCGATCGTGCTGAATGACGGGTGATTGAACACGTTGAAGAATTCCGAACGGAACTGCAGTTTCACCTGTTCCGTGACACGGAAATTCTTGAACAGCGACATGTCCCACTTGTTCACACCCGGGCCGCGCAAACTGTTGCGACCCATGTTCCCGAACGTCCCTGATTTAGGCCGGGCGAAGGCGGCACGATTGAAAAATTCTTCGACCGTGCGCGGCCCATTCGGATTGCCCACCACATCTGGACGTTGATTCTGAGTTCCACCGATCCCTGCAACGTCCTGGCTCATCACGACATCGAAAGGCCGCCCGCTCCAGATGCGCGTAATTCCTGAGAATTGCCAGCCGCCCAGCAACAGTCGTGTACCCGCCCCGCTGTTCCGCAGCGCAGGCAGATTCCAGATGAAATTGCCCGTGAACACGTGACCGCGATCAAAGTCAGAAGGACCACGCTCAGCGCGTGCATCACGACTATTCACCGGGACATCTGTCGCCGCTCGATCGCTGGAGGAATCGTCAATGCTCTTGGCCCAGGTATAGGCCATACCCAACGAGAGCTGCTTCGCCATCCTGCGATTCAAACTCACCTGCATCGAGTGATAGATGCTGCTGCCCGATGTCTGTCGCTCTGTGATGCTGCCCCAACCAATGTACGGCCGAACCGCATTTACGTTGGCGCCGGCGGCAGCAGCCGCACCCGGCTCGGGATTATTGATGTTGACCGGACGCAGCAAGCGCACCCCGTGTGAGGCAACATAGCTCATGTTCAGAATCGCGCCGCGAGAAATTTCCTGTTGCATACCGAAGCTCCACTGGTGAACCGTGGGCGCCTTCAGCGGCAAGCCGAGTGCTGTCACGCTCGCGGGCGAAATCGCGGCTTCTGTGCCGCCAATCTGGCTCTGGATCGTTGGGTTAACAAGGTTAACTGTGCGCGAAAAAGGCGGATTGTCGAAGGCATTGTTGATGAAAGTACCAATCAGTGGACGCGTGTAGTACAGTCCCCAACCGCCGCGGATTACCGTCTTGCGGCCGAATGGTGTCCAGGCAAAGCCGAAACGCGGCGCGAACAGATTCGTGTTGCTGTTCGTCACGCGCCTGCCATAGGGCGAGCTCTTTCCAGCGACCACGATGCCGTTCAGCGGGTCGCCTGTATTTGGCACTAGCTGCCCGTTAGACGGAGTGACTTGCGGAGCTTTCGAGCGCACCCACGTACTCGCCATGAAGTTGCTCAGTGTATTGTTCTGGTCAAATGGATTGATGTAGTTGGTGTAGCGCAGGCCGTAGTTCAACGTAAGTTTTGAGGTTGCTTTGAAGTCGTCCTGCAGGTACATTTCGAACATCCCAAAGCGCGCGTCAGACCAGACCGTCTTTTCGACTTCGCTGTAGTTGGACGGCAACGCCAGCAGCATATTCGCTATTGGGTTCTTGGAAAAGCTCGTGTTGTACGTAAGCGTGCCGCTGGTGTTCGGCGAGAACGGCTGCTCCAGATTTCCGCCGTAAGAATAGACTCCGCCGAACTTGATCACGTGACGGCCAATCACCTTCGACATGTTGTCGCTGAACTCAAGATTGAACAGTTCCTTGTGGCCCTTGCGCGGTACGCTCAGCGATCCATAACCAGAGCCAAGACTGACACTCGGAATGAGATTGCCCTCGTTTTCGGCGAATAGTTCCGGTATTTTGATACCCAGATTCGTGCGATCCGCAAGCGTGTCTGTCGAGTACATGTCAAAGTAACGCCGCGCAAAAGTGAAATGGAACTGGTTGAGTAGCGATTGCCGGATTACGTTGGTCGCGTTGACCACGAGATTCTTTCCGGGGCGGTCAGCCTGTGTCGTGGCGATGCCGGGGAAGCGCGTCGTTACCGACGTGATGGAAGAACCGCCGTAAGGATTGCGGATGTAAGCCGAATCCTGTGTAAAGCGTGCATACATCTTGAAGCTATCCGAGAAATTGTGATCGACACGTATCATTTCCTCGTGCCAGTTCTGCTGCCCGGCAACTGCGGAGGTGTAGTTGATCGCACCCGGTCCGACGAAGTTGGGATTCGGATAAAGGTTCAGCAGCTTCACAGCGCTCGCATCCTGGCGATTTGCAGGGATCACGCCATTTGGGAATCCGACCCTTGTCACAGGGTCGACCACGGGATCGTCCGCCGTTCCAAACACTCGATCATTGCCCGCACCCAACGCGCCGAAGTCGCCGGTGCGTTCCAGTGCAGTTGGAACCAGAGTGTTGACGGCCTCACCGCGAGTGCTGATGCGATTAAATTCCTGCGCGAAAAAGAAGAATGTCTTCTTGCGATTCTTGTTGTATCCCGGCAGCAGCAACGGTCCGCCGAGCGTGTAACCGAAATTGTTCAGCTTCAGGGGCAGTGTCTCGTGCGAAAAATAATCCTTCGCGTCCAGCGCGTCGTTGCGGAAGAAATGAAATAGCGAGCCGTGGAATTGGCGCGTGCCGCCTTTCGTCACAACGTTGACTTGCGAGAATCCGCCGCGCCCATATTCGGCGGAGAACGTCGAGGTTAGCACGGTAACTTCAGCCACCGTGTTAACGGAGGTGAAAGTATTGAGTGAACTGCTGCCCACGATTACATCGGCGTTGTTCCCGCCGTCAATGTTGAAATTGGATGCCGAACTGCGTGCGCCGTTGATCGAAACATCCGGCGTCGAGATCGGATCCGAGCGGTCCGGCATGTTCGAACTGATGCCCGGCAGCAATTCGAGCAGGGTCATGAAAGACCGCCCGTTCAATTGCAGTTCGCGCACCTGCTCACCAGAGATTAATCCGCCCTGCTCCGCCGATTCGGTCTGCACTGTTTCAGCGGACGCGGTGACCGAGACCTCTTGCGTCAGTTCGCCAACCTGAAGTTCGAGAGTCACGCCGAGCCGTTCGCTCACATGCAGTTCGAGACCTTTCTGAAGAGTTTTCTTGAAACCGGGGTGCGAGACCGAAAGCTCGTATGTGCCAATCGGCATTTCCGGAAACGCGTAGTTGCCATCGTCTGCGGTTTGCGCCTTGCGCGTCGCTCCCGTTTCAATGTGGAGCGCGATCACCTGCGCGCCAGGAACCCCGCTGCCACTCGGGTCGAGCACGCGACCGCTGATGCTCCCGGCTGTTTCCTGTGCGTTTAGCAAGCTCCCAAACAGGAGCACGATGAATAAAACAAGAGAGAGTTTTGTTAACATAATGACCGAAATGATAAGAACAGCTTTGTACCTATTGTGCACGACCGCGCTATTTGCGCAACTGCCGTCCAAGCAGGCCGCTGACGGGTGGATCCAACTATTCGATGGTGAATCGACTTACGGTTGGTCGCAGGAGGGCAGCGCAAAGTGGCGTGTGGCGGACAAAACGTTGATCCCCGATCCCGCGGGCAAAGGCTACCTGCGCAGCAATGCTGCCTTCGCGAATTTCATCCTGAAGTGTGAATTCAAGCAAGGCGCCGATGGCAACAGCGGCATCTTCATCCGTTCCGCGAAAGAAGGGCAGCCGCACGAGACCGGCTACGAAGTGCAGATCTGGGATCAGCACCCAAAATTCGCAACCGGCAGCCTGGTGAATCACATCGCAGCAAAGAAGGTAAAGCTCAAGCCGGACGAATGGCACACGTATGAAATCGAGGCGAATGGGGATCATTACGTCGTCACGCTCGACGGAAAGAAGATTCTGGATGGCAAAGACGCGAAAAGCCGTATGGGGCACATTGGATTCCAGGCAAATGAAGGCAAACCCATCGCGTTTCGAAATATCATGCTGAAGCCGCTTGGCCTCACGCCAATTTTCGACGGCAAGAGTCTGGATGGCTGGAAAGTCGTCGATACGCCAAGCGCGAAGGCAAAGCCCGAGTGGAGCGTCAAGGACGGCATGCTGCACGTCGAGAAAGGCCCCGGCCAGCTTGAGACCGTGAAGACCTTCCAGAATTTCGTGTTGCAACTTGACATCCGCACCAACACGAATGATCCGAAGCACCACCCGAACAGCGGTGTCTTCATGCGCGGCGATGCGGGTGGATTCTGGACTGGCTACGAGTCACAGATTCGCAACGAGTACAAAGGCGAGGACCCCACGCAACCGGTCGATTTTGGCACAGGCGCGATTTACCATCAGAATCCGGCGCGAAAAATCGTATCTAAGGACAACGAGTTCTTCACGAAAACCATCGTTGCGAACGGACGGCACTTCAGCGTTTGGGTCAACGGCTATCAGGTCACAGATTGGGAGGACACGAATCCGGAAGGAATGGACGTGCGCAAAAAGCAGGCGAGGGTCGCGGCCGGCACACTGAGTCTGCAGGCCCACGACCCCACGACCAATCTGGATTTCAAGAACATCCGATTGGCGGAACTGAAGTAGTTACTACTGATCTACTTTGATTACAAAATAGGTAAACTGCTTACCTTTTTCGACTAACAACTGGTGCGGCGTGTTGTGCGGGATGTGGACTGAATCCCCGGGTGCGAGTTTCTGGCGGACGCCGCCCTTGATGGATTTGCCGCGCACCTCACCGGGTGCGGTAGTGCGCGGTTCCACGATCGTCCCGCCTACAACCAGCGTCGCTTCGCCGCTCTGTGCAACAAAGAAGTTGACGACTTTCGCATGCAACTCCGCCTGGCCGTCGGCTTCACGGTGCGCGATCATCGACAGATGATTGCCCCACTTGCCCAAAGTCGTCGAAGCAACCTTGCCCTCATCCATCTTGGGCGCGAGTTTCTTCTCGTAAGACTTCAGTTCGGCTGAGGAAAAATAAACGTAGCCGGGTACATCCGCCGCGATGACCGCGGATGCGATTAAACCAAAGAAGATCGGGACGATCTGTTTCATTAGAGTTTTACCTGTGGGTTGCGATCTGCCACCGGAGGCAGCGGCGGAAATTCTGTATTCGGTTTGTCTTGATACCAGTAGGCTGCGGAGAACCAGTTATCGCCTCGATCATTACCGTGACCGTGTTCCAGAGTGTGCTTCATATACTTCCGGAAGGTTACGGGATTGTCGCCGTGAAAACGATAGCAGCAGTAGCGCCCGCCCGTGCGTTCTGGCATCACGATCAACGGAGCGCCGTAGTAGCGGTGGCCAAACGGGACAGCGCCATCGCGTCCACCAAAGTTCCAGCTTCCCAGGAAGTAATCTTCGCTGCCGGTCCCAATGATCGCGGGCTTGGACTCATCGTCGATGAAGATCATGTCATCGCCCTCGCCCATCCAGCCGTCCGCATTGAGCAGGACACCCAGAGTGCAGCCCATCAAATTTCCGCGCCCGTGCGCCTCCGCCAAAACGTAATTCAGCTTGGCGTCGGGATTCCGCTTCGCAGCATCACCTTTGACGGCCACGCACGGTGACGCTTGCCGGTATTGGGCGTGGAAGTAGAGCATGTCAGCGGGGAGTGACGGTACGCTCATGAAATCGATATTCGAGTAGAACGAACCCACGGCCTGAGTTCCTTCATTCGTCACGGTCATGCGCGCGGCCTTACGATACGGCATGGCGAAGTAGCAGTTCAGCGACCGGCCCGGCGAACAAGCCAGATAAGCAGATTCATAAAGAAAATACTGGCCCAGATTCAAGCCGAAGAAATCGCCGATTGGACATTCAATGCTCGGCTTGGGGCTGTCGTCCCACCAGGCGCGCAGTACGAGTTCTTTCAAGTGATTGCGTGCGGGCGACGCAATCGTGAACCAGATGTGGCTAACAATCCCCGGCCCCTTCTGATTGAAAATCTCTTTGGTCTCGCCGGGCGCTATCGGCCAGCGGTCCGAATTCCCGCCCGTTGTATCGTGGCTGGATTGCTTCAGCGACGTGTAATTCTGCGCACGTGCGTAGTCGGGAAGAAACGCCGGACTTCCGCCGGCATTCATTGATGTTTGTGCCTGGGCAGCAAGCGGAAGGGCGGCACCGATTCCAGCTGTGGCGGTCAAACGGCTTAGAAATCTGCGGCGACCGGAGTCGTTCGAGGGGTTCTGATTGGAAGGTTCCATGACTGAAGAATTATGTCATGATCGCGCCCGTTCTGGGTTAACATTCAATTCAAATGGAATCGGTACTCGAACTGCACGACGTGTCACGGCACTATCCGGCACACCGCGCGGTGGACTCTATTTCGCTCTCGGTGCCGCGCGGATCGTTCTTCTCACTGTTGGGTCCGAGCGGTTGCGGCAAGACCACGACCTTACGCTTGGTCGCGGGATTCGAAGAAGTCACGGCTGGCAGGCTGATGCTGAGCGGGCAATGCATCAACAAGCTGCGTCCGTATGAACGCAACGTCAGCACGGTGTTCCAGAACTACGCGCTGTTCCCGCATCTCACCGCTAGCGAGAATGTAGCTTTTGGATTGCGCTACCGGAAACAGAATGGTGATACGTCGCGCGCCGTCGCGGATGCGCTCGCGCTTGTTCAGATGACGGGCAAGGAATCGCGCTTTCCCGCACAACTTTCCGGCGGAGAAAAACAACGGGTCGCGCTGGCGCGTTCGCTGGTGCTCAACCCGGATCTGCTACTGCTCGATGAACCGCTTTCGGCGCTCGATCCAAACCTGAGAAAACAGGTGCGCTCCGAATTAAAAAGCCTGCAGCGGCGCGTCGGCATTACATTTCTGTTCGTTACTCACGATCAGGAAGAGGCGCTATCGCTCAGTGATCAGATTGCAGTCATGCACCAGGGCCGCATCGAGCAAACCGGCACACCACAGGATTTGTACTTGCGCCCGAAGACGCGTTTTGTTGCTTCCTTCCTTGGCGCTGTCAATTGGGTGGATGGAATCGGCGTTCGACCGGAGGCTACGCGTGTTTCACTCAGCGAGCCCGGGAACGGCGCGCGCGTGCTGCCTGGAGTCGTTCAGAATTGCACTTTCCTGGGCAATTGCCTGCACGTCGAAACACGCCTGCAAAGCGGCGATCTGCTGACTGCGCAGGTTTCCAGACTCGACCAGCCACTGCAGTCTGGTGATCCGGTGCATGTCTGGTGGCGTCACGAAGACGAGATGCGATTCGCCGAATGAAGATCGGATTCGAACGCGTCACGCGCTGGCCCGCCCTGGCCGTCATGAGCCTGTTGTTCCTGGCTCCGCTCAGCATCATTGCAGCGTACAGCTTCCTCACGCGCGGGACGTACGGCGGAGTCGAAAGCTTGTGGACACTCGAGAACTATCAACGATTGTTCGACCCGCTGTACTTCGCGATTCTGCTTCGCTCCCTGTTGTTAGCTGCAATCTCAACGGTGATTTGCCTGCTGCTCGGCTTTCCTCTCGCGCTGTTTATTTCCCGCGCCGGACCTCGCAAGAACCTGTACCTGTTCCTGGTAATACTGCCTTTCTGGACCAGTTTCCTGATTCGCACATACGCCTGGATATTTTTGCTGCGCGACACCGGACTGATCAACACCGCACTGCAAGCTTTGGGAGTGATCCGCGAGCCGCTGCCGCTGCTGTATAACGACGGCGCGGTGATTCTTGGACTCGTTTATGGATTCCTTCCATTCATGGTGCTACCGCTATTCGCCACGATCGAACGCCTGGATCCGAACCTGATCGAAGCCGCCGCTGATCTGGGTGCGCGCCCTTGGGCCACGCTGACGCGCGTCGTTCTGCCGCTGTGCGGATCAGGAATTCGCGCAGGTTCGATACTAGTATTTATTCCCTGCCTCGGCGCGTATCTCACCCCAGACCTGCTGGGCGGCGGAAAAACAATCATGATCGGCAATCTTGTGCAGAACCAGTTCACCACTGCGCGCGATTGGCCATTCGGCGCGGCCGTGTCGCTCACGCTGATGCTCGTCGTCATGCTGTTTCTGCTCGCAGCATTACGGCGTGGCGGAGACGATCTGCTATGAAACGCGGACTCGCACTTTACGCGACGGCCGCCTACGCGTTTCTGCACCTGCCACTACTCGTATTGGCCGCGTTCAGCTTCAACGCTTCCCGCTTTACGAAATGGGAGGGCTTCTCACTGCACTGGTATCAGACCGCACTCGGCGATATGCAACTGGCTGAGGCGACATGGAACAGCCTGCTCATAGCGGTCGTATCCACAATCGTCTCGACGGGCATCGGAACGCTCTGCGCCTATGGACTCTGGAAGCGCCGCTCGCGACTGCTATCAGGCACGCTCTACCTGTCGCTGCTGACACCGGAGATCGTGACTGGCATTTCCCTGCTTGCTTTTTTTCAGTGGATGTTCCGCTTTCTCGATCTGCGCCTGGGCATGCACACCGTGATTCTTGCGCACGTCGCATTTTCGATAGCGTACGTCGTGATCGTCGTCATGGCGCGCTTGCGCACGATGGACATGAGCCTGGAAGAAGCTGCGCAGGATCTGGGCGCAACTGAATGGCAGGCCTTTCGTTCTGTGACCGCGCCCGTGCTGATGCCAGCAATCATCTCAGCCGCCCTGCTTGCGTTCACGGTTTCTTTCGATGATTTCGTAATCACCAGCATGGTGGCCGGTGTCGATTCGGAGACATTGCCAATGGTCGTTTATGGAATTGCGCGGCGCGGCGCGAATCCGGAACTGAACGCGATCTCGACGATCATCGTGGTTGCACTCGGCGCGCTGGTGCTGGTTTCCGAAAGGCTGCGGACACGATGAACCGGCGCATGTTTCTGATGTCTGTGGCCGGAGCGGCAGGCTGTTCGCGAGCGCGTCCGCGCCTCAACGTTTACAACTGGTCAAACTACGTCGCTCCTGAAACGATTCCGAATTTCGAAGGTGAGTTCGGTGTCAGCGTGCGTTACGGCATTTACGAAAGCAACGAAGAGATGCTAGCGAAAGTCATGACCGGCAACTCCGGCTGGGACGTGGTCTTTCCAAGCAACTACATCGTGACCCCGCTGCGCGCCTATCGCCTGCTCGCGCCGATTCAGCATGACAAGCTACATAATCTGCAGAATCTGGATGCTACATTTCACAAGCCACACTGGGATCCGAATCTGGATTGGTGCGTGCCATACGGCTGGGGCGCAAGCGGAATTCTGTTCAGCCGAACCGTGCAACCTGCACCGAAATCGTGGGCTGATTTGTGGGACCCGCGACTGCGCGGACGTGAAACGATGCTGGATGATCCGGGTGAGGTGCTGGGAGCGTGCCTGAAGAAACTGGGCAAGTCGATCAATTCCGTCGACCCGCTGGAACTCGCAAACGCGAAGCGTGAAGCAATCGCACAGAAGCCGCTCTTGCGCGCGTACCTGAACGCAGAAGTGCGCGATCAGGTTGTGTCCGGAGACGTACTCGCCGCGCAGGGTTGGGCCACCATGGCCGCTCAGGCTATGCTCGCTTCGCGCGAATTGGACTTCGCCTTTCCCAGTGAGGGATTTAGTCTCTACGCGGATAACGCAGTCGTGCTGCGCGAGAGCAGGCGCATTGAACTCGCGCATAAATTTGTTGACTATCTGCTGCGGCCTGAAGTGAGCGCGGCCGTCGTGACGGCGACTCGTACTGCGATAGCGAATGGTGCGGCGCGCGCACTTCTACCACCGGAACTGCGCGACAGCCCACTGCTCTATCCGTCCGGCGAAGTGATGCGACGGGGCGAATGGTTCGAGACACTGCCCCCGGAAGGTCAGCGCCTGCGCGACCGGATCTGGACCGAAATCAAATCCGCCTGATAGAACCGCTACATTGGATATATGCTGCTGGCTTTTCTGGCAATCGCCGCCATGGTGGACTGGGTTCCCGCGCGCTGGATTTCGAATGACCCCAAATCGCTGGAACTGATCTCCGGCACTCCAGTGAACTGCCTGCTGCTCGAAGAGCGGCTCTGGTCGGCTCCATTTACGGAGCGCGCAACCCAACTCGGAATTGCGACGTTGGGGGTCGTGCGCCCGGGCGCCGACCCGATGATGCAGGCAAAGAAGATTTCCGATTTAAAAATGACCGGAGTCGTTCTGGAAGGTGACTTCGAAGACGCGGTAGTTGCGCAGATAAAACCAATCGTACACCTGGCACCGCGCAGGCGTATTCAGTGGGACGGCAACGCACAGATCCTGGGCACCAATCAGGGACTCTGGTCCGGTGTCCAGGTTCAGGAGGAGGGCGCAACGAAGGCCGCACCAACCGGCGGTCCGTGGATCGACACCAACACCGGTTTTCTGCGTTTCGCGCGCGCACTCTCCAGCAAGCCGTTTTGGCTTGGGAACACCCCGCCGCCGAAAACTCTGTATTCGGCCGAACGGTATCTGCAGGTACTTTCGGATGCAGCGATGAGCGGCGCGCGCTGGGTCCTGGCGTTCGACGAAGATTTCAGCAAGCGTCTAATCGAACGCGAACCGATGGCCTTGCGCGACTGGAAACGTATCGCCACCCACTTGAAGTTTTACGAAGATCATCGCGAGTGGGCGAAACTGCAGCCCGCGGGACAACTCGCACTGGTGCAGGACACTAGCAGCGGAGCGCTGCTTTCGGGCGGCATTCTCGACATGATTGCGGTGAAGCACACGCCCGTACGTCCGGTGCCGGGCAGCCGGATAAGCGACGAACGTATGCGTGGCTCGAAAATGGCGGTGAATGTCGACCCGGCATCCTTGACCGAGCAGCAGAAGGAAACCCTGCGTCGCTTCACGGCGGGCGGCGGCACAATGCTTTCGGGCCCGCCCGGCTGGAGATTTCCATCGGCGCGCGGCGATGCGATCACGCTTGAAAAAGCTGACCTTCAAAAGCTCGACGATATCTGGAAAGAGCTGAACGCGATGACCGGTCGCCGTAATCTTGGCGCACGCTTGTTCAATGTCTCCAGCATGCTTTCAAATCTGCTCACGATGCCTGATGGCAAAGGACTCGTGGTGCATCTGGTGAACTATTCGAACTATCCCGTCGATGCCATAACCGTGCATCTTTTGGGCAAGTTCAAGACTTGCCGGCTGTTCACACCTGAGGCACCGCCGAAAGACCTGGAGTTGTTTCCTGTTGAAGAGGGCACGGGCGTCGAGATCGACAAACTATTCGCAGCCGGCACGCTTGTGCTGGAGTAGGTATCCTTAAATTACTATGACCAGACGCGAATGGCTGGCGCTCGCAGGCGCGGCCACTGGGATTCGCGGCACACTGGGCGCGGCTGCTGCCGTTGCTCCGACCGCACCCGTGGCTATCGCACGTTGCGCTTCTTACGACGAAGACATCAGCCGCATTATGGGCACGATGTTCGATCAGATTGGCGGCTTGCCAAAGCTGGTCCGGAACAAGACCGTGACCATCAAACTGAACCTGACGGGCAGCCCCGCGTTGCGCGTCCAAGGTCGGCCGCTCGGTGTTACGCATTACTCACATCCCAAGACAGTCAGTGCGATGGCACACCTGCTCGGTAATGCCGGAGCCAAGCGGATACGCTTCGTCGAAAGTTGCTGGGCCAGCGCCGGACCGCTTGAAGAATACATGCTCGATTCCGGCTGGAACGTACGCAGCCTGCAAAAGGCCGCGCCAAATGTGGAATTCGAGAATACAAATGCACTCGGTAAAGGCAAACGCTACTCGCGTCTCAAGGTTCCGGGGGGCGGACACATCTTCCCCAGCTATGAGTTGAACCACGCTTACGAAGATACGGACGTGTTCGTCAGCATGGCCAAGCTGAAGAACCATGCCACTTGTGGCATAACACTCGCCATGAAGAACAGCTTCGGCATCACGCCGGCTTCCATTTATGGCGATGACGCGGGCAAAGATGCGCCCAACGAAAGTCCAACGAAGGGCAGAGTTGACGTGTGTCATTTCGGCAAGCGCCAGCCCGCCAGTTGTGCACTTCCGGAAAACGATCCCGCTTCCAGCCGCCATCCGGGCTATCGCATGCCACGCATTACAGCAGATCTTGCCGCAACGCGACCAATCGACATCGCTTTCATTGATGGAATCGAGACGATTGCGGGCGGAGAAGGTCCCTGGATTAAGGGAATCAGGCTTGTCCAACCGGGTGTGTTGCTACTTGGAACCAACGCCGTGACGACCGACACCATCGGGACCGCTCTGATGGGTTATAACCCTCGCGCCCCGCGCGGTACTGCTCCATTTACGGATTGCGATAACACGCTGTTATTGGCAGAGGCGTTGGGAGTGGGAACCGCAGACCCCAACAAAATTGAGGTTGTCGGGCTGCCTCTGGCAGAAGTTCGCTATAAGTTCTAGAATTGTTTATTCCGACGGAATAATCGTTACCTGTTCGGAAAATAGACAAATCGAGCGAGAATGTTCAGACTTCCTGATACCACATGGATGGCACTGCCACGGCTGACTCTAACCTCAGTCATTGACATCCTGTTGGTTGCCTTTCTGCTGTATCAGTTCATCATGATTGTGCGCGGGCGGCGCTCAGCACACATCATGGCCGGCATCGGGATACTGCTGCTGGTCTATGTGGCTTCTATCTGGTTCGGTCTGGAACTGCTGCGTTCGATTCTGGCCAACCTGGCCCCTTATTCAGCATTCGCCGTAATCGTCATGTTTCAATCGGAAATCCGGCGCGTGCTGGCGCGGCTCGGACGCCGTCGCTGGTTCGGTATTAGCGGCAAGCTGGAGCATCAGGAATCCATCGATGAAATTTTGCTCGCCATCAAGGAACTCGCCCAACAAAAGACCGGCGCACTGATTGTGCTGGAGCGTGACATCGGCCTGCGTACATTCATCGAGAGCGGAGTGTTTCTGGATGCGGTGCTCTCACGTGATTTGCTGCTCTCCACTTTCCAGTTCGGCGGAGCGATGCACGATGGGGCCGCGATCGTCCAGGGCGACCGCATTGCCGCTGCTGCGTGCTTCCTCCCCCTAAGCATGAATCCGGCAATCTTGCGCAAACTTGGGACCCGTCATAGAGCTGCCATCGGAATCACGGAAGAGACAGATTGCCTCTCCGTGATCGTGTCCGAAGAAACCGGCTGGATTTCCATTGCGGCCTTCGGCGAAATCGAACTGAACGTCTCCATGGAAAGAGCGGAAGAGCGCCTGTTGGAACACTTCGGAAAACGACGAGTTATGTCGGGCGGCCGTTTTGGACGAAAAGCAAATGTAGACCTCGAATCCGAGATGCGGGGGCGGCCATGAGAGGGTTATTCACGCAAAACCTGGGCTGGAAGTTCCTGTCACTCGCAGTCGCATTAGGGCTTTGGATGACTCTGGTCGGTGAGCAGGAGTTGACCACTTCCACATCGGTTCCACTGATCTTTCGCAATATCCCACGCGAGCTGGAAATCAGCTCCGAAGTGCCCGACCGCATCCACCTTGAGATTCAAGGCCCAGTCGGAAAGCTTGGCAATATTTCAAACCCGGCGGTGATTCTTGATCTCGCGCTGGTGAATAAACCGGGGGAGCAGACTTTCGTAATTCGTCAGAATAATATAGCCCTACCCAGCGGCGTATCGCTTTCCAGGGCGGTGCCCGGCCAGATTCGACTTCGCTTTGAACGCC
The DNA here is from genome assembly GCA_963793625.1 of Bryobacteraceae bacterium. Classification (GTDB taxonomy): domain Bacteria; phylum Acidobacteriota; class Terriglobia; order Bryobacterales; family Bryobacteraceae. The sequence goes on from CAWCAT010000011.1 coordinate 94,291, forward strand.
GGGTGGCCCGCGAAGTACCCGTGAAAGCGCGCTTTGCTGGACCGCCGCCTGACGGCTATCGAATCGCCAGAGAAGATCTGAAGCCTTCCACAATTATGGTGGTGGGCCCGGAGAGCCGGGTCAAGACAGTTGACTACGCCGAGACGGACGCGATTGATCTTTCCCAGGTTGTCAGCGAATCCGAGTTTCGCGTTAACACCTTTGTGCCGGATCCACTGGTACGGGTTGCTGATTCACAACAGATTTCGGTCCGTGTCGTACTGGAAAAACTTCAGCAACAATAGAGTTAGTTCAAAGTTTCATCGGAGGAGTTCCAGTTACATGGCAAGGCAGCTTTTTGGAACGGATGGCATCCGTGGCGTCGCCGGGGAATACCCGCTCGACGAGAAAACGGTGCACGCGTTCGGCGAGGCACTGGGAAAATGGGCAGCGGGGTCAAAGACCGATGCGGAAGTTCTGATCGGAATGGACACCCGGGAGTCCGGTCCGTGGCTGGCGGAACAGGTAGCGGGAGGCCTCGCGCGCTACGGCGTAAAAGCGCGTTTCGCAGGTCTGATCACAACACCCGGAGTCGCCTACCTGACGCGCACGCAGGATTTCATAGCCGGCGTAATGATCTCCGCGTCGCACAATCCATTTCAGGACAACGGCGTGAAGGCTTTCGATCACTCCGGTTTCAAGCTTCCCGACGAGGAAGAGCACAAAATTGAAGACGAGATTTTTCGGCTGCTCAGTGCTGGTGCAGAACCCGAAGCCGCGACACTCGTGATCGATGAAGGCCTCGACCGCACTTACATCGATTTTCTTGAATCGACATTTCACGAGCGGCTTGATGGAATGCGCATTGTTGTCGATTGCGCCAATGGCGCAAGTTCACACTTGGCGCCAGAACTATTCGAGGACCTGGGCGCGCAAGTTTACTCGATCGGCACATTCCCGAACGGCCGCAACATCAACCTGGATTGCGGCGCGCTGCACGTGAACACGGTTCGGGAACAGGTGCTGGCGCAGAAGGCGGACCTGGGTGTTGCGTTCGACGGAGATGCCGATCGCGCCATGTTTATCAGTGGCTCTGGCAAACTCGTGGATGGCGATGCGGTGATGCTGATCTGCGGTTGCGACATGCAGGCCCAGGGCAGGCTGCCCGGCAACACGGTCGTAGCAACTGTGATGTCGAACCTCGGCCTCGAACGCGCGTTCCAGGCGTGCGGTATTACAATGCTGCGCACACCGGTCGGCGACAAGTACGTGCTGGAAGAAATGATCCGGCAAAATGCCGCGCTCGGCGGCGAACAATCTGGCCACGTCATTTTCCGCGAGTTCGCCACGACCGGCGATGGATTGTTGACCGCGCTACGGGTACTCGAGATCGTCCGTCGCACGGGAAAGTGTCTGGACGAATTAACAGCTGGCCTGGAAATCTATCCGCAAATTCTCGTGAATGTGCGCGTGAAACATCGCCGTCCGCTTGCAGAACTCACGCTCGTAAACCAGGAGATTCACGCTGTAGAAGAGTCGTTCGGTAACGCAGGCCGCGTGCTCGTGCGCTTTTCGGGAACTGAGCCGCTGGCGCGCGTGATGGTGGAAGGCCCGGAGTTGACGCTCGTCAAAGCGGGTGCTGATCGAATTGCTGGTGCGATCCGGACCGAACTGGGATCGTGAGATTAATCCAGTACAATAGCTCCATGTCGAAGATTCTTGTTATTTTCCTGATGGCGGCGGGCGCCTTTGCCCAGAAGGCTCCGAAGCCCATATCTGCCCGGCGAGGACTGGGTACCGTTGTTCAACGGCAAAGACCTGGCGGGCTGGAGCGAAATCGGAAAGGAAAAATGGACTGTCGAAAACAACACCATCCACGGCCAGGGCATTACGAAGGACTACGGTTACTTGATGACCGAAAAGAAGTACAAGGACTTCCACATGTCAATGCAGTTCAAGTGCGAAGGCAGCGGCAACAGCGGCGTGTTCTTCCATTCCGAGTTCAAGCCGGGCACGGCCACTATTACACAGGGATTGCAGTTTGAGATCGACTGTTCGTTGGGGCGCCACACCGGCGGCATCTACGGTGATGGGCGGCAGTGGATCGTGTGGCCGTCACCGGAAAACGAAATTGTCGTACGCCGCGGTGAGTGGAATGAGTACCTGTTGAAGGTCGAAGGCAATCGCTACGTGGCCCGCTTGAACGGTGTGATCATGATCGACTTTACAGACCCTTCCCCACGTTCCTTTGATGGAGGCATCTCACTGCAATTGCATTCGGGCGGTGTGGGCGACATGCGCTTCCGTGAACTCTATATTCGGGATTTGACAAAGCGTTAAGCGTTGTGCCGCGGCTGTACTACTGCGACCACTACGATATCCCGCTGCCGCCCGGACACAAGTTTCCGATGCGGAAGTATCGTCTGCTGCGCGAGCAGTTGGAAGCTGACGGAGTTTTCGACTTCGTTCCCGCGCCGCGCGCAAATGCAGAAGAAATCGAACTGGCGCACGACCCGGATTACGTGCGCCGTTTCCTCAATGGAACGCTCGATCCCGCAGTAGTTCGGCGCATCGGATTCCCTTGGTCGCAGAATCTGGTACAGCGGACACTGGCATCGGTCGGCGGGACGCTAGCCGCCACCGAAGTCGCGTTGCGTTCGGGTTGGAGCGGGACGCTCGCGGGCGGCACACACCACGCATTTCGAGGCGAAGGTTCGGGATTCTGCGTCTTCAACGATATTGCTGTCGCAGTTCACAAACTTCGTAAGCAGGGTGCGGCAGCACGCATTGCTGTGCTCGATCTTGATGTTCATCAAGGCGATGGCACGGCGGAAATATTCGTGGGTGATCCCGATGTGCTGACGGTCTCGGTGCACGGCCGCAACAATTTCCCGTTCCGCAAGCGGGAGAGCAGCATCGATCTCGATCTCGCGGATGGGACAGGCGATGTGGAATACCTGGATTTGCTGCAAGCGATTCTGCCTCGCGTCTTCGAGTTTCGGCCTGAAATCGTGTTCTACCAATCAGGAGTGGATGCCCTTGCGGCTGACAAACTGGGACGCCTGTCACTGACTCACGAAGGATTGCTGGCGCGCGACCGCACGGTATTCGAGACGGCAAAACGCGAGGGGATTCCGATTGTCGTCACGTTGGGCGGCGGCTATGCTGACCCGATCGAGTTGACGGTGCAAGCCCATGCCGGAACATTTCGCACCGCGGCCGAAATCCTCTGAATCAACCGAAAAGATTCATCTGGCGGCGACTGAAAAAAAGCTTGCGGGCAATTTGCTGACGACCGCGTATGGTGAGCAGAATGCGTCCGCCCAGCGCTGGAACAATGCTGTGAGCAAGCGTGGCTTCCGGATTGGCATCGGAAATAGGAGGCCCTCCCGTTTCCCGCAGCCACGTGTCCGTGGCTCGATTCAGGAGTTGTTCGGTGCGCGGGTCGGCTGACCGCCACACACCGCTTCGAAGAATTGCCTTTTGTTTGTTAACTCGGACGAGAACCGGCACTCGCCTTCGATAATAGCAAAGCCCTGACGCTACAATACACAATATGGTTGTAGACATTGAAGGCGTAGCACTGCATCTGGCACATCCGGACGAATTGAACGTGGAATGGGTGGGCCAGGAAGAGGTCATGCGCCAATTGTTGGCGGCATGGCTGGTCGTGGACGAGAGCGACCTCCCGATGAACCCGCGACTACTGGGCAAGCCTGGCGTGGGCAAGACAACGCTGGCCTACGCGGCGGCCAAACGCCTCGATCGCGAGATCTACATTCTACAGGCGACGGTCGACACGCGTCCGGAAGACCTGCTGGTGACTCCCGTGATTGAAGGCGAGCGCCAGTTGCGTTACGTGGCGTCTCCGCTCGTGACAGCCATGCTGCGCGGCGGCATCTGCATTCTCGACGAAGGCAATCGCATGAGCGAGAAGAGCTGGGCGAGTCTCGCGCCGCTGCTCGACAACCGGCGCTATGTTGAATCAATCGTGGCCGGCATCAAGATCAAAGCGCACCCACTGTTCCGGCTTGTCGCGACAATGAACGATGACGCTTCCACCTTCGATCTGCCGGAATATATCCATTCACGTTTGCAGCCTCAGATCCTGATCGACTTCCCCGAACGCGACGAGGAATTTCAAATTCTGCGTGAAAATCTGCCCTTCGCCGACGAGCAGATTCTCAACTACGTGACGGAGTTCCTGCAGCAGGCGCACTCCGCCGACGAGCGCTACACCGTACGCGACGGCATCAACGTTGCGCGCTTCGCTACGAAATTACGGCACATGGCTCAAGATGCGGTTGAGGAAAAGCGCGCCATGCACATCGCCGTTATTCAAACTCTTGGTGAAGAGGCATTGCGCTATGTCCCCCGAACTTCCATCTGATTTCGGAAACGAATTATTCGACGCGGGCAGCCTGAAGCGCGGTCACTTCCACTACTTCCCAGTCGCGCCGGGCAGGCTGGAGTTTGCGCTGGAAGTCCGTCGTGCCATTCTGCGGGAGCGTCCCGCAATTGTCGCCGTCGAGCTACCGCTGAACCTGGAGCGTGAGTACCGCAACGCCATTCGCCGCCTGCCGTCGATATCGGTTCTGGTGTATCCCGACGACCTGAATGAAGAGCGCGGCATCTACGTGCCTGTCGAGCCCTGCGATCCGTTCACCGAAGCGATCCGAACCGCGGATGAGATCGGCGCGCAGGTCCTGTTTATCGAACCAGATACAGACCGTCCGCACCATCCCGATATTTATCCGGATCCTTATGCGATTCGGCGGATCGGTCTTGAAAAGTACATCGAGAGCTATCGCCTGCAACCGCAGGAACGTTCCGAAGAAATGGCGGCGCACGCCGCAGGCATGGCCTGGAAACTGCAAGGTGCCGATCCGCTCGCGTCCATTTTCGTGGTCACTGCGCTCAATATGCTTGATCCCTTGCTGGATGCCATGGAAGAGCCGCAAGAGGAACCCAAAGCAAAACGTCGTGACGTGCAACTGGTAAATCCGCACCCGGATTGCCTGGCGGAGATTCTGGTGGAGTATCCGTACCTGCAGGAGCGTTATGAGCGCTTCCGTGTGGAACTGAGTGATGAGTCGATAATCGACCGTCCACGCTGCCAGTATCAGCTTCTACGCGAGGCCGAGCTGCAATACCTCAAGAACACGGGCGAGAAGATGCAGCACTGGCAGCGCCGCATGATCGCACGCTATACGCGCAATCTGGCCTCGCTGGGCGGTGATCTGGTAGCCGGGCTCTTTGATATTGCCGTAGCCGCGCGATCGGTGGTTGACGACAACTATGGCTGGGAAGTTTGGGCCGTCGCCAACCGCTATTCCGCACAGAAGGATTCCAGCGATCTGGAGACCGTTAACCTGTCGAGCGACGATGTCTGGATTCGCACGAAACGACTGCGACTGCGGCGCCGTTTGCCGCGGCCAAAACAATCCAGGCGCCCAGCCGGATTGAAGCCGCGCAAAAAGGAAAAGGAACCAGGCGAGTGGGCAGAGAAGATCGATGGAAACGCGATCTGTTCGTATCCGCCCGAAGATCTGGTAATCGAGAACTATGGGCGTTTTCTGAAGAAGCAGGCCAAGCATCTGCTCTCTGAGGAACGTGTGCGTGTCGAGCCCTTCACCACGTCGACGCTCGACGGCATCGACCTGCGCGAGACAATACGCAACTGGCACGAAGGTAAGATCTACGTGCGACAGTTCGACAAAGTCGCGGGTGAGGTGGGAGCGGTAGTCGTGATCTTCGATGAGGATCTCGATCAGCGTTACACCTACCTGACGACCTGGCTCGGAGAGCATCAGAACGAGTCCGACATGGCCTATTACTCGACGCAGCCTTTCGAGCACATGGTTGGCCCTGGCATCGGACGCGCGGAGTATGGCGGCTACCTGATGACGCTCCCGCCGCGCCGGATGTTCGACGTGTGGTCAGATCCGGATTACGAGTTCGCCGAGACAAAACCGGAACGCCTCTTGATGGCGGCGCTCGATTACTCGGTGGAGAAGCACGTTGTGTATGTGGCTTCGAAACCGCCGCGTTCGATTTTCCGATCCATCGCCGCGCGCCTCAACCGCTCAATCATCTACATTCCAATCGGCCAGTTATCACCCACGCGCCTGAAAAAAATCCGCGTCGTGCATGTGCTCGACAGCCACGACCGGCGCGATGAGGCGAAAGACTATTTGTGGTAGGTTCCGCCCGGATCTGCGCAGTCATTCCGGCGTGCGACGAAGAACGCTCGATTGGCCGCGTTATTCGCGAACTGCGCGCACAGGTGCCGGAGATAGATGTTCTTGTAGTGAATGACGGCTCGCGCGACCGGACAGAAGCGGAAGCGCATGCGAACGGGGCCCACGTGCTCAGCCTGCCCGTAAATGTGGGCTATGGCTCCGCGCTGCATGCCGGATTGCGCTGGGCGCTCGAGCATGACGCCGCCTTCGTGGTCACACTCGATGCCGACGGCCAGCACGATCCCAACGAAGTCTCCAAGATTCTTTCTCCGGTGCTGGAGGGCAAAGTGGACCTCGCACTCGGCAGCCGCTATTTGAGCCACGGCGCGCGCTATCGTGTTCCCATGCTGCGCCGCGCAGGAAGTTGGTTTTTTGCAAGGATCGTGAGTCTGCTCGCACGGCAGAAAATCACTGACCCTACAACCGGCTTTCAGGCAATGAACCGTCGCGTGCTGGAATCGTACGCGAGCATGAAGAACTTTCCGCGCCGAAGTCCCGACGCCGACATTCTGCTCTACGCGAATCGACTCGGTTACCGCATCACAGAGTGTGCAGTGATCATGCACGCCGACGAGGGAACTGGATCCATGCACAGCACGCTGCGCTCGGCCGCCTACCCCTTGCAAATGCTGATCTCGATTACGGCCGTGCTGTTGCGGAAGCGTTAAGCATCGCGACGATCAGCCCATCGATCGTGTAAGGCTTTGCCTCGACATCCACGTGCAGCCCGTGCACTTCCGCAGTTGCTGTGGTGACGGGCCCAATGGAAGCAATACGCACGCCCTGCAGTGCGTCCGGCCCGGCGGCCGCAAGAAAGTTTCTCACAGTGGAAGAACTGGTAAAGGTAATCCAATCGGGGCGCTTTGAACTGCCGAAGATTTTCTTCGCTCGCCCAACCGCCTGCTCCGGAACGATCGTACGATACGCCTCGACTACATGCACCCGAGCGCCGCGCTTTGCAAGTTCCACCGGCACAACATCGCGCGCAATCGCCGCACGTGGAAGCAGGATCTGCTTTCCGTTCAAGTCGTATTCCGCGAACGCCTGCACCAGACTCTCGGCCACATACTCTGCCGGCACCAGATCGACTTTGAGATGCAGCGCTTCCACCGCCGCGCGCGTCGCCGGACCAATCGTGCAGATCCGCGCTCTTAACGAACGCAGGTCCAGTTTTGGATGGATCCAGCCGCTCCATGAAATAGCGCACGCCGTTCACGCTTGTAAAAATAAGCCAGTCGTAATCCGAAAGATTGCGCGATGGCTCCATCGAGCGGAGCAAAACTCGACGGCGGGCGCAATCTGAATGACGGGAAGCTCAATCGCGTCGGCACCCAGTGAGCGGAGCTTATCCGACAACTCGGCGGCTTGTCCCTGTGCGCGGGTCACGACGATGCGCGTGCCGAACAGCGGCAACCGCTCGAACCAGTTCAGCTTGCTATGAAGTCGCGTCACTTCGCCAATAACGATCGTGGTGGGCGGCTTCAGACCTTGCGCGTCGATCAAATCCGGCAGCGTAGCGAGCGTGCCGATAACAGTCTTCTGGTCGGGACGCGTCGCCCAGCGCACCGCAATCGCAGGCGTGTCCGGATTGCGTCCGCGCGCAATCAATTCACGCGCAATATCATGGAACGCCAGCAAACCCATGTAAATCACAAGCGTGTCGGCTTCGCACGGCCTTGTTCCAATCAATGCCCTGGGCGTCATGCCCGGTAACAAACGAGACCATGCGCGAGTGCTTGCGATGCGTGAGCGGCACTCCACTGTAGGCCGCGAGGCCAAGTGCGGTGGTTACACCGGGGACCACTTCGAAGGGCACAGCCCGCTTTCGCAAGCGCTTCGGCCTCTTCCCCGCCCCGGCCGAAAATGAACGGGTCTCCGCCCTTCAGGCGAACTACAGTGAGACCCCGCTGCGCACGGGACACCAGCATCTCGCAGATCTCTTCCTGCGTGAACGCGTGAATCGATTGCTTCTTGCCGACGTAGAGACGCTCGCAGTCAGCCGGCGCCAGATCGAGCAGTGCGTCGTTCGCGAGGTGATCGTACAGTATCGCGTCTGCCTGCTGAAGGATTCTACGGCCCTTCCACGTGATCAATTCGGGATCGCCCGGACCCGCGCCAACCAGGAAAACCTTGCCCTTGCTAGAGAGACGTTCCGTAAACTTCCTCCAGGATGCTGCGCGCGCCGGCGTCCAGGATTGAGCGCCCCAACTCTTCCCCGAGTGCCCCGGGTTGATCCGCAGACCCCTCCGCTTCGCGCCGGACAATCTGCTTTCCATCCGGTGAAATCACGATCGCCAGCAGATGGACACGGTCGCCTTCCAGACGCGCATGCGCGCCGATCGGCACCTGGCAACCGCCGCCTAGCGAGCAGAGCAGCGCGCGTTCGGCAAGCACTGCGATGTGCGTTTCCGCATGATCCAGTTTGCGTGCAGCCTGCGCGCCGGGACCATTGTCGCAGCGGGTCTCAATCGCGAGCGCTCCCTGACCGACAGCGGGGCACATCACATCGACCGGCAATATCTGTGCAATACGATCCTGCCAGCCCAGCCGCTTCAATCCGGCGGCAGCCAGCAGAATAGCCTCGTATTGGCCTTCGTCCAGTTTGCGCAGGCGCGTATCCAGATTGCCGCGCACCGGTTCGATTTGCAGATCGGGACGCACTGCTTTCAACTGCGCGGAGCGTCGCAATGAACTCGTGCCAACCTTTGCACCCTGCGAAAGCGCTTCGAGCGGCCTGCCGATAATCGCGTCGCGAGGATCTTCGCGCACGGGAATGGCAGTCAGCGCGAGACCTTCCGGCAACTCCGTCGGCATATCCTTCAGGCTGTGAACCGCAATATCGACGCGGCTTTCCAGCAGCGCGTCTTCGATTTCTTTCGTAAACAGACCCTTGACGCCGGTTGCGTTCCCGAGCCTGGCCAGCGAGACATCCGTGATCTTGTCGCCGGTGGTCTTGATGATCTCGATCTCGGACTCTTCGCCTATCGCGGCGAGTTGTGCCTGTACCCAGTGTGCCTGCCACAGAGCAAGCTGCGATCCTCGTGATCCGATCCTCAACATGATTCCCTGTTCTTTCGCATTGATCTTTCGTTCTGACTCACTGGTCGAGGCGGAACACTTTCCGCACTGTCTGGACAATGTGGATTCCGCTCGGCCGGCCCGCGTGCTTGCGCATTTCTGAAATGGGACCATGCGCGATTTTGTTGATGATTCCGCGCGTCAGTGCGTCCAGAGCTTCTTCCTGATGCGGCGTCAGCGCGCCAAACTTCCCGCGCAGGCGTTCCATTTCCGTTTGGCGGATTAACTCCAGTTGCTCTTGCAGGTTGACGATCGTGGGCACAACCTCGCGCGCCTGCATCTTAGCAACTAAACGCTCGACTTCCTCATTAATGATGATTTCAGCCTGTTCGGCCTCCGCCATGCGGCCCTTGAGGTTTTGTTGAATGACCTGCTGCAGGTCGTCGATATCGTACAGGAAGATATTGTCCAGCTCGTTTACGGTCGGCTCGATATTACGCGGCACCGCGATGTCGATCAGGAACATTGGACGATTGCGGCGAGCATCAATGACACGACGCATTTCATCCTTGCGCAGAATGTAATGCGGCGCGCCGCTGGAGGTAATCACGATGTCGACCTCAGGAAGTGCGGCGTGAAGCTTTTCGTATTCGATCAGCGTGCCATCAAACACGCGCGCCATATCTTCGGCACGCTCGCGCGTACGATTCGTAACGTAGATTTTCTCGGCACCTACACGACAAAGGTGGCGGGCGGCCAGTTCTGACATCTTGCCCGCACCGATCAGCATCACCTTTTTGCCTTTAAGTGATCCGAAAATGTCACGGGCAAGTTCCACAGCAGCGTAGCTGATTGACACAGCACTCTGGCCAATCTCCGTCTCTGACCGGACGCGTTTGGCCACATTAAAGGCGCGTGTCAGCACCGTTTCAAGGAAGCCATTAACAGTGCCTTCGGCTTTCGCGACTGCGTAGGCATGCTTGAACTGGCCCAGAATCTGCGGTTCGCCAATAACCATGGAATCCAGACTCGCAGCCACGCGGAACAGGTGCCGGATCGCATCGCGGTCCTCGAACAGGTAGAGGTGCGGCTCGATCAATTCCACCTTCCGCGAGACCTTCAGGAACTCCGCTACAGAGCTACGACAATCGGCATCGTCCTCCGCCGTCACTGCCACTTCCACGCGGTTACAAGTGGAAAGAATCACGCTCTCCATCATGCCGTTGCAGCGTTTCAGGTCCTGCAGCGCGCCGGGCAGCGCCTCGGAACTGAACGCCAGGCGCTCTCTCAGCTCAACAGGAGCTGTGCGGTGGTTTAAGCCTGTGACGAGGAGCTTCATCTTTTCAGCCGCGCAAACAGGCCCGCGTGGGTTGCCCATGTAATCGCGGAAAAGCCTAATACCGTAATCGCCATCACGGCTGCTTTCCTGCCGCGCCAGCCTGCCGTCGCGCGAAGAAAGACCATGACCATGTAGAACACCCAGGTCACCAGTGAAATCGCGATTTTAGGCTCCCGAATCCAGCGCGTGCCGGATTCTACATAGGCCCACGTGCTGCCGGCCACAACCGCTAAAGTGATGAAGATAAAACCGAGACTCATCGACTGCGTAATGAGCTTGTCCAGAGTACCCAACGGTGGCAGCTTGGCAAACAATCCGGCTGGTTGTTTAGCCTTGAGCCGGCGCTCCTGCAGCAGATAGAATACTGAGCCGACCGCGGTAAGCAGCAGTGCGGTGTAGCCTATCAAAACGAGTAACACGTGTAATAAGAGCCACGCATTTCGGACGCGAGAATTCGTCCAGGACGAAACCGGAAGCTCCGTTGCTCCGATAAGCGTCATTAGGAACACTAGCGGAAAGAGCACGACGCTGACGCTGTCAAACTGATAGCGCCAGTGGACGAACAGAAACAGGATCGCGATCAGGAAGCCGCACAGCGAAATGGTCTCGTAAAAGTTATCGGCGGGCAGGTGACCTACGGTGACCGCGAGTTCCACGATTGCAACAAGATGCAGCAGCGCACCAGCCCGGAAACAGGGTAGCGCAACGGAATACGCGCTGGATTCCTTGCGGAACAGTGCTAGAAATGCGTGTACCAAACCTACGGCATACAAGGCCGTGGCCACACGCAACCAGAAGATGCTCATTTCGTGCATCGTGAAGTGTATCCAGAAATCCTTTTGCTTTAAGTATAGCCAGTCTTCGCAATTTGAGGTTTTCTGCAATGACGAACCGTTCGGGCGCGCCGTGCATCAAACATTTTAGAGGTTGCTTGGAGGGGTCCTGAATGAATTCGTTTCCTGCGGAGAAGATTGCGTTGGTCACCGGCGGTACCCGCGGCATAGGTCGTGAGATCGCCAGGGCTTTGGCGTTAGCCGGCGCAAGAGTTGCTATCTGCGGGAGATCCGAAGACGGAGTTCGGGAAGCCATTTGCGGGCTGCAAGCCGAATCCGGCGTAAATGTGGAGGGCTGTGCAGCCGACATATCGAGCAAACCGGATGTCGACGCGCTCTTCAGTTTCATGGATACCCTCGGGGGTATCGACATTCTCATTAATAACGCCGGTATCGGCGTGTTTCGAAGCGTCGCGGACCTGACTTACGAAGAATGGCGGCGCACGCTCGATACGAACCTCACCGGCGCTTACCTTTGTTCACATAATGCACTTGCGCGTTTTCGAAACCGCGGTGGCGGTTTCATCGTCAATATTAGTAGCTTAGCTGGGAAGAATCCTTTCGCTGGGGGGGCCGCCTATAACGCTTCCAAATTTGGGCTAAACGGTTTTGCTGAAGCGATGATGCTTGATCATCGCCACGATGGCGTGAGAGTCAGCAACATTTTGCCTGGAAGTGTTTCCACGGAGTTCAACTCCGGCGGAGCGGACTGGAAGATCGCACCCGAAGACATAGCTGAGATAGTAATGGCAATTCTACGCATGCCGGAAAGGACACTGGTAAGCAGTGTCGAAGTGCGGCCCTCTAAGCCGAGGAAGTGAATGCGAGGGCCTCATGTGGATTGGCAAGATAATTGCTCAAAGCCAATACGTGAGGCTGAAAGTTTTGGAGGTATTGAACATGACGCGCATGAGAGTTCCCTTGGATCCGACCAAGACCGGGAAAGAGGCGGAGACTCTTGAGAGCAATCTCAAAAGACTGATCATCGGTCAGGATGACGCGATTCAACAGATCGTCAACATGTATCAGATGCATCAGACAGGCCTGAATGCTCCGGGAAGACCTATTGCCAATTTTCTCTTTCTCGGACCTACTGGTTCGGGCAAGACCAGGATCGTCGAAGCCACCGCTGAAAGCCTCCTGGGAACACCTCGCGCGCTCCTGAAGATAGATTGCGCTGAGTTTCAGCACAGTCACGAAATCGCCAAACTGATCGGTTCTCCTCCCGGATATCTGGGCCACCGCGAGACCCATCCGTTACTGAGTCAGGAAGTCATCAACCAGTATCAGAACGATCGGGTGAGGCTATCTTTCATTCTCTTCGACGAGATTGAGAAGGCCAGCGACTCCTTATGGAATCTGCTCCTGGGAATTCTTGACAAGGCCACCCTAACGCTTGGCGATAATCGCAAGGTCGATTTTTCGCGCGCCATGATTTTCATGACGAGCAATCTTGGTGCGGCTGAAATGAGTTCCATTCTGAGCCCCAAAATGGGATTTTTCGCGAATGGAACGGGACGCACGAAAATTTCACCGACCGAGGAACAGGAATCGGAGCTTGCCTCCAAGATTGGACGCAGCGCCATCGAAGCGGCGCGCCGGAAGTTTACGCCGGAGTTCATCAACCGCCTCGACAAAATCGTGGTCTTCAAGCCGCTGGGCGTGCGGGAACTGCGCAGGGTTCTCGATATCGAACTGACCCTTTTGCAGCAGCGTGTTTTCGGCTCGACGGCGGAAAAACCATTTGTGTTTACGGTCACCGACCAGGGCAAGGGATTCCTGCTACAGGAAGGGACGGATGCCAAGTACGGAGCGCGCCATCTGAAGCGTGCAATCGAGCGGCATTTGGTGCAGCCGATCTCTAACCTGATCGCCACCGAGCAAGTCCAGACCGGGGATTGGATTCGGATCGATTATGCTCCGAAATCCGGGCTCACGTTCCTCAAAGAAGCTGAGGGTCTTCCGATTAACAAAATGGCCGAGCTTGCCGGATCTCCGACAACGGATGTCTCGATGCCCGCCGCGGCTGTGATCACTGCGGAAGCGGGACGGACTGTGAGCGCACGATCCTCACGCCGAACCTGATGATTACCTCGAAGCTCGTGTTAGCGTAAAGGCAGGGTAGGTTTCTCGACTTGATAATAGATGCTGATGGCGCTCTGATCAGAACGGAGAATCTCACCAAGACCTATCGGTCGGGGGACTCCGATCTGGTCGTGTTTTCGGAATTAAATCTGGAGGTCGCGCGGGGCGAACGGTTAGCGCTGGTCGGGGAATCAGGCGCAGGAAAATCAACCCTGCTGCATCTGATTGGCGGGCTGGACCGCCCCACGTCAGGTAAAATCTTTTTTGAAAACAAAGAGGTCACGTCTCTTGCTGATGCGGAATTGTCCGAGATGCGCAATCGCCGAATCGGTTTCGTCTGGCAGATTCATTATCTGCTTCCCGAATTTACGGCGTTGGAGAACGTGATGATGCCCCTTTTAATTCGCGGCACGGAGCAGGATGAAGCGGCAAAGACCGCACTGATGCGTCTGGATGAAGTCGGCCTGAAGGCGCGCGCAACTCACCGGGCCGGCGAATTGTCGGGCGGCGAACAGCAACGTGTAGTTCTGGCACGAGCGTTGGTCGGCAATCCAGTCGTGCTTTTGGCGGACGAACCCACCGGCAACCTCGATTACAAGACAGGAGCTTCAATTATGAGCCTCCTGGAAGATTTACATCGTTCGAACGGCCTTACATCCATCTTCGTTACGCACAACCTGGAGTACGCGCGACGATGTGACAGGATGTTAAAGCTTGATAAGGGTACACTCACCCCCTCGACGGATCATGAAACCCTTGAGAGAATAGAAACAGGAAGTAGTTCCAGGGACGGGAATCCACATGTTTGAACGGTACACCGAAAAAGCGCGGAGAGTTATTTTCTTCGCAAGGTATGAGGCGAGCCAGTTTGGTAGCCCCTACATCGAAACGGAGCACCTTCTGCTCGGCCTTTTGCGCGAGGACAAGGCGTTGGCGAACCGGTTTTTGCGATCTCACGCAGCGATCGAATCGATTCGTAAGCAAATTGAAGCACACACCACGGTTCGCGAGAAAGTTTCCACCTCGGTGGACCTCCCGTTGAGCCATGAGTGCAAGCGAGTCCTTGCCTACGGCGCAGAGGAAGCAGAACGGCTCAGCCATAAGCACATCGGAACAGAGCACCTGTTACTCGGGTTGCTTCGCGAGGAGAAGTGCTTTGCCGCGGAAATTTTGCATGAACGCGGATTACGACTTTCTCAGGTACGCGAAGAAATTGCTCGCTCCTCGTCCGAAAAGATGTCCTCCAGTCGGCCGAAGGAGAGTTCTCTGCTGACTGAGTTCAGCCGCGATCTGACGCAGGCGGCGGTCGATGGCCTGCTGGATCCGCTGATCGGGCGTGACTACGAGCTCGATCGCGTCATCCAAATCCTTTGCCGCCGGACTAAGAATAACCCGGTACTGATTGGTGAGCCCGGCGTTGGCAAGACCGCAATTGTCGAAGGACTGGCCCAGCGCATCGCGGATGGCGACGTTCCCTCGTTCCTCGCCGACAAGCGCATCCTGGCACTCGACCTGTCACTGATTGTGGCAGGAACGAAATACCGCGGACAGTTCGAAGAACGCTTGAAGACGATCATGAAGGAATTGATGGACAATCAGAACGCCATCATTTTCATCGACGAGTTGCACACGCTCGTGGGCGCCGGATCCGCCGAGGGTTCACTCGACGCAGCTAACATTCTCAAGCCCGCACTTTCCCGCGGGGAGATCCAGTGCATCGGCGCGACGACCCCGGCCGAGTTCCGAAAGTCGATCGAGAAAGATCGCTCATTGGAGCGCCGCTTCCAGGCTGTCAAAGTGCCGCCGCCCAGCGAGACCGACGCGGTTCGAATTCTCTTCGGCATCAAAGAGCGCTACGAGAAATTCCACGCGGTAGCTTATACCGACGAGTGCATTGAATCCGCAGTCTATGCGTCCTCGCGCTTCATTCCGGATCGCTATCTGCCGGACAAAGCGATCGATCTGATCGATGAGGCGGGCGCACGCGTAAAACTACGTCAAACCACGCTGCCTGGCGAGGTTGCCGACGTACAGAAGCGTATCAAGTTCATAGTGCATCGCATGGAAACCGCAATCGCGAACCATGAGTTCGAGAAAGCTCGATTCTATTCCGATGAAGAGCGCAAAGAACGCGAGAACCTGCGCCAACTCCGCGACAAGTACAATCTGGATGACACGTCCACGGGAATCGTCACCAAGGACGATATCGAAGACGTAGTCGCCCGCTGGACTGGCGTGCCGATGACTTCCATCAAGGAAGAGGAAGTCAGCAAGCTGCTGCGTATCGAAGAAGAACTGCACAAACGCGTGGTAAGTCAGGAGCGCGCAATTTCCGCTCTGGCCCGTGCCATTCGGCGCTCCCGTGCCGGCTTGAAGTCGCCGAAGCGTCCAGCAGGTTCGTTCCTGTTCCTGGGCCCGACCGGCGTAGGTAAAACCGAAGTTGCCCGTGCGCTGGCCGATTTCCTGTTCGGCAGCGAGAAGAGCCTGGTGCGTTTCGATATGTCCGAGTTCATGGAGAAGCATTCAGTCTCCAAGCTGATCGGCTCGCCTCCCGGCTATGTTGGCTATGAGGAAGGCGGACAGCTCACGGAACGCGTGAAACGTCAGCCTTACTCGGTAATTCTGCTCGATGAAATCGAAAAGGCGCATCCGGATGTTTACAATATCCTGCTGCAGGTTTTTGAAGACGGCCAGTTGACCGATGGTCTCGGCAACACGGTCGACTTCAAGAACACGATCATCATCATGACCTCGAACCTGGGCGCGCGGCACCTTGATAAGAAGTCGCCGATCGGGTTCTCTACGGCGAACATCGCTGGCGTTCCCACGAAGGTGGAGGACATGGTGATGGCGGAGGTCAAGAAGGCCTTCAATCCCGAGTTCCTCAACCGTCTGGATGAAGTGATTCTGTTCCTGTCGCTGACAGACGAGGATCTGCTGCAGATAGTCGGGCTGCTCGTCGAGCAGATCAACTTGAACCTTGTCGCCAAGCAGATCAGCATTCACCTGATGCCCGACGCGGCCAAGTATATTCTCGAGAAGACTTGTGCGGATCGCAGCTACGGCGCTCGTCCGTTACGCCGTGCTCTGCAGAAGTACATCGAGGATCCGCTCTCGGAAGCCTTGATTCAAGGCTCGCTGCCACGACCCGCCGACCTGGAAGTGTATCTGGGCGACACGGGCATCTATTGCCGCCAGAAAAAGGAAGGCGAAGAAGAGTTGGTTGGTGCGGGCGCATCGTCCGAATCCAATCCCGGAACACCGCTTTACATGTTCTAGTCCCTGCAACGGCGCTGCCGCAAGCCAACTAGCGGCAGCGCCATTCTTTCGTCCAAAATCCCCACAACCTGCTCCAAAAGAAGATATTATCGAAGACGGTACTATATTCATCCTCAAAGGAGTAGAAATTCGTGATTCCCAAATCATCCCGTCGCGGCTTCCTCGGCGGTTCCCTCGCAATGGCCGGTCTGCCGGCTTTTAACCTCAGCGCACTCGCTGCCGAAGGCCCCGAAGCCATCAAGATCGGTGTGGCGACCTACTCCCTCCGGAAGTTTGACCGCCCCAAAGCCATCGAGATGCTCAAGAAGCTGAACGTAAAATACCTCAGCATCAAGGAATTTCACCTGAAGTATGCCGACACGCTTGAGCAGACGAAGGTGGGCGCCAAGGAATTTACCGACGCGGGCATGACCATCCTTAGCGGCGGCAATATCGACTTGAAGAAACCGGCTGAACTGCGCAAAATGTTCGAGTACGCCAAAGCCGCCGGCATACCGATGATGGTGTGCGCACCGTCTCACGAGACGCTGCCGGAAGTCGAAAAGCTCGTCAAGGAATTCAACATCAAGGCCGCGATTCACAATCACGGACCCGAGGACAAGCATTTCCCCACCCCGCAGAGCGTGCTCACGGCCGTCAAGAAGATGGACCCCCGTGTGGGTCTCTGCATGGACATCGGACACAGCGCCCGCGCCGGTGCGGACATCGTCGCTGAGGTCAAGAATGCTGGAGCCCGCATGCTCGACCTGCATATCAAGGATCTGATCAACATCAAGGACGGAAAAGCCACACAGGTTGCAGTGGGCGACGGAAACCTGCCGCTGGTCCCGCTATTCAAGGCACTGCGCGCCATGAAGTATCAGGGCGGCGTCATGCTGGAATACGAGATCATGGCCGACGATCCGTACCCAGGCATGGAGCGTTCGCTCTCTTTCGAACGCGGCCTGCTCATGCCCGGCTCCTCCGGCTCCGCTCAGTCCTTGGTTTTCCACTGCCCACACAAACTGCGAGGTACCCCCCCCTGGCCCGGAACAGATCCGGGAGGCGATGACTCGCTCAGCCTTGTAAGGAAGTTAGGTACGCAGCTATGGCTATAGCATATGCGTGCCAGCAGGATGGTACTCAAGGCAGATGCGATCTGGAGCGACATTCATGCGAGCGAGGTCCGGGGGAACTGTACTGCTTCTGGAGGCGGATTCCCTTTGGAGAGCCAAGCCACCCTCCCGATCGCCGGCGATTGAGGCAATATCAAATGGTAATGGGATTGGGAGATAGGTCCTCGCTGTACAGGGCCGCACGCAAACAGCGCGGCCCTACCCATGTCCGTTCATGATCGCCATCTTCCGTGCCACAAGCATGGCAATCTCAAGCGCCTGCTCACAATTCAACCTCGGATCAACCTCAGACGTATAAGCCCGTCCCAGGTCCGCTTCGGTCAATCCGCGCGCGCCGCCCAGACACTCCGTCACGTTCTCGCCGGTCAGTTCGATGTGCACACCGCCCAGATAACTGCCGCACGCCTTGTGAATATCGAAGGCCTGCTCCAGTTCGCCGCGAATATCGGAAAACTGCCTTGTTTTAATGCCTTCTTTGGTGACCAAAGTGTTGCCGTGCATCGGGTCGCAGCACCACAGTACGACAACACCGCTCGCGCGCACCGTCTCAATCAGTGCGGGCAAGTGTTTCGCGATGCGACCGTTTCCGAAGCGGTGAATCAGCGTCAGACGGCCAGGCTCATTCTTCGGATTGAGGATTTCCAGCCAGCGCTTGATCATTTCGGGCGTGGTCGACGGGCCCATCTTCAGGCCAATCGGATTTTCGATGCCCCGACAATATTCAACATGCGCGCCGTCCGGATCCGCCGTACGCGCGCCGATCCAGGGAAAATGCGTTGTCAGGTTATACCAGCCGGAACGGCGTGGAACCTGGCGCGTCTGCGCCTGCTCGTAATGCAGGTGGAGCGCTTCGTGGCTCGTGAAGAAATCGACCCACTCCAGTTCCCCTGTCTTCATCGAAAGAATATTCTCAGTGAAACGCAACGCTGCCTTCACGCTGTGTACGATACGGAGATATTCTTCTGCGAGCGGAGAGTGGTCGACAAAGTCCAGATCCCAGTATTCAGGATGGTGGATGTCAGCGAACCCGCTGCGCACCAGGGCCCGTATAAAGTTGATCGTCATGGCCGAGCGCGAATACCCGCGCAACAGCAGATGTGGATCCGGAGTGCGATCAGCGAGAGTAAAGGCGGGGCCGTTAATCAGGTCGCCTCGATACGTGGGAAGGCAAACGCCATCGCGCCTCTCCATATCCTCTGAACGCGGTTTGGCATACTGCCCGGCAAAGCGGCCAACCCGGATCACGGGTTTCCCGCTGCCTTGAATCAGTACCAAACTCATTTGCAGCAAAATCTTCAGTTTGCTGGTGATCAGTTCAGGCCGGCAGTCTTCGTAGCGTTCTGCGCAATCGCCACCCTGCAGCAGGAAACGTTTGCCCTGGGCCGCGTCGGCAAGTTGCGACTTCAATGTCGCGACTTCCCAGGAACTGACCAGGGGAGGCAAAGCGGCGAGTTGCGCCAAAACTTCATCGAGTCCGGAATCCGGACTATAGTTCGGTTGTTGCAGCGCCGGCTTCGACTGCCAGGAATCCGGCGACCAGTCTTGTAGAGTCACTAACCTATTATGACTTTGCCGTGGTCGTCGCAGTGAGCGTCATGCGGATGGTGCAAATGACCTTCGACCAGATAATCAATGTGATCCCCATGCGGAACGGCCTCATGGCCGCAATCCGGACCATGTGTATGCTCCGCCGCGTGGCCCTCACAAACGTGCGCTGGCGTACATTCAACTGGGTTCTTTGAACTCACATCGAGCCGGTGCTCGTCAACATGATCGCCGTGCTTACGGTGCAGATGTCCGTCGTGCAGGTAATCTGAATGATCGCCATGCTGGATCAACGTGTGACCGCAACCTTCGCCATGAACATGGCTATGAGAGTCATGAATCCTACAATCTTTCATCTCACGCTTTCTCCTTGTGCTTGCTTTTCGCCGGAACCCCCGGCAGCGTCTCGCTGGCATGCGCCAGCGCATTAAAAACCAGATCGACCACGTGTTGGTCTGAGAGCGAATAGTTGATGTGCTTGCCGTTACGCCGTCGCACAACTATATCCTCTGATCGCAGGACGCGCAGACGTTGCGAAACAGTCGAGAGATTTTCTCCCTGGGCCTCGGCAAGTTCAGAAACGCAGGCCTCGCCTTGCGCGAGCACAGCCAGCAACCTCAATCGTGGCACATCACCGATCGCGCGGAACAGACGCGCCGCACGCTCGAGCGCCAAATCGTTAACCGGAGGCGTGCGCAACGGCAGCGGATGGCGATGTGCCTCCAACTCGACTTGTTTGTTTCTCGCCATCGGCACACTTTCGCTCCAACACTTCATCAAGTGTTCAATTGTCAGGTTATCGCGATGTGGCAAAACCGTCAAGAAGTCCTCGTTTTGAGAATGCGTTATCAGTAAGCTAACCTAGAATTTGCCTCGTAATACGAATAGCTATCGAATCCACGGCATGGATTGCGCCGAAGAGGTCTCGCTGCTGCGCAGGGAGCTGAGCGAGCAGGTCGGGATTTACGACCTCACCTTCGATGTACTCCGTGCGCGCATGAACGTGGAATTCGATCCGCAGCGTGTCGCGGAGGAACGCATCCGAAGCCTTGTCAAGCGCACCGGCATGCGCGCGGAGCCCTGGCAGGAACAACCGGCTGCGCAATCCCGGTCGTTTTTGCAACGCCACATCCGAGTTTTGACTGCCGCAATCAGCGGTGCTGTCCTTCTTGCGGCAATGCTCCTGCACGGTTTCGAATCCGGGGACCTGCTCACGTCACTGCTGCCGCATCAGGAAGGCGCCCACGAGATTTCGTTGCGCGTGATCCTGCTCTACGGCGCGGCCATAGTAGCGGGGTTCTACTGGGCGCTTCCGAAAGCGTGGATATCACTGCGCCACCTGCGTCCGGACATGAACGTACTGGTGGCTGTCTCCATTGCCGGCGCCTGCGGATTGGGCGAATGGTCAGAGGGGGCAACGCTCGCATTTCTATTCTCCCTCGCGGCGGTTTTGGAGACCTGGAGCATTAGCCTGGCGCGCAACGCAGTCTCAGCGTTGCTCGGCGTCACGCCGACCGAGGCGACCGTCTTGCACCACGAGCACGAACACCGTGTAGCTGTCAACAAAGTGGAGGTCGGTTCGCTGATCCGCGTGAAGCCCGGCGAACGCATTCCTTGTGACGGCAGCGTCGTGGCGGGCTCGTCAAGCGTCGATCAGGCTCTGATTACCGGTGAATCGGTTCCGGCTTGGAAAGAGCAAGGAAGTCTGGTCTATGCCGGCACGATCAATGGACACGGCGTGCTCGAAATCCGTACTACGCGTGAAGCTGCTAACACGACGCTGGCGCGCATCGTGCGCATGGTAGAAGGGGAAGGTTCGTCGAAACGGCGTGCTCCCAGCGAACAGTTCGTAGAGAAATTCGCGCGCTATTACACACCCGCTGTTCTGCTGCTGGCGATGCTTGTGGCAATCGTCCCACCGCTCTTGAGTGGAGGCCAGTGGGGACACTGGTTCTATCAGGGGATGGTGGTCCTGTTGATCTCCTGCCCCTGCGCGCTTGTCATCTCGACCCCAGTTACGATCGTCTCCGCTCTGGCTTCGGCTGCCGGAAGAGGCGTACTTATCAAAGGTGGCGCGTTCCTCGAAGAGGCCGCTCGCTTGAAGGCGATAGCATTCGACAAGACCGGTGTGTTGACGCAAGGTGATCCTCAGGTGGAGCGCTTCGTCCCGCTCAACGGCCGCACCATCGATCAAATCCTGCCGAGATTGGCCGGACTGGAAATGCGCAGCGAGCATCCGCTCGGACGCGCGATCTTCCGTTACACCCAGGAACAACGCTGCGATCCACTGCCGGTTAGCGCGTTCCACGCGCATGCAGGGCTTGGGGGCTCAGGCCGCGATCGGGGCTGAGGTGTTTTGGGTCGGCAGCAATCGGCTCGTCACCGAAAAGCACTTGCAGACTCCCGAGTTGCAGAAACAGCTAAACCAGTTCGATGACTCAGCGCATACCGCCGTACTGTGTGGAACTGAGCACGAAGTCTGGGCAATGATCGGACTAAAGGACTGCGTCCGCACGGAGGCATTGAGCGCCCTGAACGCGCTACGTACCGAGGGCGTCAAGTCGCTGGTTCTGCTGACAGGCGACAACTACGCAACTGCAACCGCGATCGGCGCCGAACTCAAGCTGGATGACGTGCGCGCTGAACTCTTCCCTGAAGACAAGGCCACGGTCATCGATGAATTGCGTGAAGTGCACGGCAGCGTGGCGATGATCGGCGACGGCATCAATGATGCGCCCGCGATGGCCGCGGCATCCATCGGTATCGCGCTCGGGCAGCGGGCGACGGACGTCGCACTCGAAACCGCGAACGTCGTGCTGATGTCAGGCGACCTGAACAAGCTCCCATTCCTATTGCGGCACGCCCGCCGCACATCCGCTGTAATCCGGCAGAATGTAGGGATAGCGCTGGGACTCAAGCTGATCTTTCTGCTAACCGCAATGACCGGAACAGCCACACTCTGGATGGCCGTAGCAGCCGACATGGGCGCAACGTTGCTCGTCACGTTCAACGGCCTGCGACTGCTCCGGGCCAAAGAAGTCAAAGCTGAGATCACTTCAAGCGATACAGCATAATTCCGTAGCCGACTCCGGCCTCGTCCCTGGTCCTGGCGACCTGGAAAGCCATGTACTTTCCGTCTGTCGAGACCACGGGATTCGAGGCTTTCCAGCCGTCGTAGTCATTGAAGTGCGTGAGGCGCACAAAATCTTTTCCGGTGCCGTCGAGCTTTAGCTTCCAGATATCGATTTCACGGAAGCCGCCCTTGCCGCCGAGTTTCTCGATCTGACGATCGGCTTCCACGCACGTGTATTTGCCGTCTGGAAAGATCCCCTCGACTTCGTCATACCACCCGGGCGCTTGTGAAAAGTTAGTGATGCTACCGGTCTTTAGGTCGATGCCCATCACCGAAGCCATGCCCTTCGGTTCATAGCAGCTGAAGGTCATGCGCGTATCATTTTCATAGAAGTCCTGCGCCTCGATCACGCA
Organism: Bryobacteraceae bacterium; assembly: GCA_963793625.1. Classification (GTDB taxonomy): domain Bacteria; phylum Acidobacteriota; class Terriglobia; order Bryobacterales; family Bryobacteraceae. Next base: position 117,212 of record CAWCAT010000011.1, read on the forward strand.
GTTAGAATCCTTGCTCTCGTGCACGCTCTTACGATTGATAAGTTTCGGTGTACCGCCGGACAGATCGACATCCGCAACGATCAAGCGAGATGCGCCTTTCGGCAGATCGGGATTTTGGCCGCTCGTTTCCGAGAAGGAAATCTTCAGGCTCTTCTTCGAGATCGCTGCTCCCTCGCTCATCTTCTGATTCAGCCGTACTGGCTTTGAATTCGGCACTTTACTCAGAAACCATAGTTCGTTATCGGCGCCGCGACTGGTGCGAATGTCCTTGAATTTCTCCGCGCCGATCAGGATATAGTCGCCCGTTGATAGGTGCATCACACGCAGAAAGGCCGCTCCCGGAATGTTGCACGTGAGACATCGAATCGCGCGAGTCTTCAGGTCGATCACGAAAGCATCGCCGAAGCTTTTTGCCATGAAGGCAACGCGCTGATTGTCGGGAGAGAAGTCGGCCCGCTCGCCAAAATACGTCAGAGGCTGGATGTTCTTGGGCAGATGATCTAACGGGCTGCCGGGATTCCGTTGTGCTAGTGCTGTAACACAGCAAAGCAACAATAAGAGGAATGGTTTCATGACACCAAACAGGATATACCTGATGGCTGATGAATGCCCGGCAGCCCGAACGTTAATGCCACTGGAGACTATCTCGCGACTACGACTACCGACCGTATTGCTGCCCGCCCAGCCATCTCACGTTGAGCCTTGCCCTTGCTGATACTGGAACCTGACGACATGCCTGCCATCCAGACCTCGCGAAGATAATAGTGATCGCCGTAGGTGTTGAACACCAACCTGGCTTGTTCCGTAGTCTCATTCGAATGCACCCTGTCGGCAAGGAATATGACTACGGCGTCTGTCTCCAGCGAGCGCACCGAAAGCACACCTGTTCGGCCATCCTTCGCAACGTAGTATTCACCGGCAGGCAACACATTGTTACCGATCTTGAAATCGAACGGCACCTTCGCCTTCAGCGAAGAGCTCGCGTCGGCGGCTGTCGCCGCGCCGACCATCAGTCCAAGAAGTCCAAGAGTTACGAGTAGGGTTTTCATTTTAAATCTCCTTCGCACTGAAATAATTCATCCGAGTTACAAAAAACTACCTGGCCGAGAGGACAACGGACTTCAATGCAGATCGCCTGGCCATCTCACGTTCCGCCTTGCTTTTGCCGACGCTGACACCGGATGGTCCACCGGCCATCCAGACCTCGCCCAGGAAGTGATGTGTGCCGGAGACCTTAAACACCAACTTGGGTTCCTCAAGCGTGTTGATCGTGTACATGCGGTTAGTGAGGAACTTCGTGTAAACTTCCTGGTCCAACGACCGCATCGAAATCACGCCTGCGGAATCTTCCTTGGAAATGATGTAAACGCCGGCAGGCATCACCTTATTGCCAATCGTAAAGTCAAAAGGCACGTTCGCTTTAATCGAAGGAACGATTTCGGCGGCTGCGCCTGCGCCCGCCATCAGTCCGAACGCTACCAGAGTAATCAGCAGTCTTTTCATGTCCGTATCCTCTTCTGTGCCTCACGCTTTTCCGTGCTGTGTCAGGCTCGCACTCACTAAGTGCATTCCAACTGCCAACTCAAAAACTAGCCAAAACATTGGGGATTTCAACAACTTGCTCTAATTTCTCGATTCAGGGAACAATCAGATCCGATATTCGTCTAATCAGTTTTGATATGAATCCGAGACTATTTGCGATTGCGGGTCCACTTGAAGGTGCGTTCTTCGCGCTTCCTGAAGCGGAGATCTCGATTGGACGCGATGCCGCCAACCTGCTCGCTATTGATGCCGATTCTGTTTCGGCATTCCATTGCTCATTGAAGTGGTGCGCTGGCGGCTATACCGTTCATGATCGGGGCAGCCACTCTGGCACGTTCGTCAATGCCCTGCCCGCACACGAACGATTACTGGTTCACGGCGATGAAATCCGGGTTGGCGAGTGCTTGTTTCTATTCCTGATTTACGAGACGGAGACACCCTGGGAAGTTCGTCTGCAAAGTGGTCTCGAGCACCTGGAACTGGAGAACCGGCGACTGCAGGCTGAGATCAACCTGCAGCACAACATGGTGGGCGCGAGTGCATCCATGCAAGTCATCTTTCAAAACATCTCGAAAGTCGCGCCGAGCACATCCACGGTCCTTGTAATGGGCGAGAGCGGGACCGGTAAAGAACTGGTCGCGCGCGCCATCCACCGCAACAGCCCGCGCACTGCGAAGCCGTTCATGGCAATCAACTGTGCTGCGATTACAGAGACGCTGCTCGAGAGTGAACTCTTCGGACACGAGCGCGGCGCGTTCACCGGCGCCATTGCGCAAAAGCGCGGCAAGCTGGAAGCCGCGGATGGCGGCACGGTGTTTCTCGATGAGATCGGCGATCTTGCACCGGCACTGCAAGCCAAGCTCTTGCGTGTTTTGCAGGAACACGAATTCGAACGCGTCGGCGGGACGAAAACAATCCCTGTCAACATACGCGTGATTGCAGCCACCAATCGCGATCTGGCCGAAGGCGTCCGCAGAGGTACGTTCCGACAGGACCTCTACTATCGCCTGAACGTCGTCACTATTACGATGCCGCCGCTGCGCGAGCGTCGTGAGGACATTCCTGTACTTGCGGAATATTTCGCCGCAAAGTACATGAAGAAAGCCGGGCGTCCGATCGCCGGAGTCACGAAGGAGGCGAAGCGCATTCTGATGGATTATCACTGGCCGGGCAATGTGCGCGAGTTGGAAAACGCTATCGAGCGAGCAGTCGTGCTGGGCTCGAATTGCCGCATTCTGCCCGATGATCTTCCCGAGTCGCTACTGGAAGCCGACCCTGTCAGCGCCGAACATCTCATGCCCTATCATGAGGCCGTGAACGAGGCGAAAAGGGGAATCATATTGCGTGCGCTGCAGCAGTCGTCAGGTAATTTTACGGAGGCCGCGCATGCACTCGGGCTGCATCCGAACAACCTGCATCGCTTGATTCGCAATCTTGATCTACGCGATGAATTAACGACGGCTACCTGGGCGAAGTAGTCCGGCGGAAATCGTAAAGATAAATCGAGTAGCCGATTCTCGCCGTCGGCTTGCGCTCGCGCAACCACGTAAAATACGAAGGCTCCATGTAAAGTCCGAAAAGCGGCGTAGCGCTCACAGCGACTATGCAGTCCAGTTCAGCGCGCGCCTTTGCGTCGCTCGTAGGCGGCACGAATTCGTAAGGCACATTGTAGTATTCCGGTAGAGCGCTTCCGAAGTAGCAGGTGCAGACTTTCCTGATCTTGTTTGCATCGAGGTACTTCTTGAGATAGAGCAGATCCTGGCCCCAGTCGAGATTCGAATCGAGCAGGATCTTATGCCCGTTAGCCGGCCCGCCCGCGAACACGTTGAAGAACGAGGTGTAGTGCGGATAGATTGCAACCGATTCGACCAGCAGCAGTCCGACGACCACGGTGCGGATCGCGACAGCATAACGCTTCAGCCCAAGCGCAAGCCCCGCGCCCAGCAGCACATAGACAAACGGATAGAGCGGCAGGATGTGCCGAATGCCGATATTCACATTGCTCGTCATGCTCAACGGCAGATAGACGAGCAATGGCACGCTCACGACATACCACCTGAACGGCACCTTGCGCCAAGCGATCGCAGGCAGACGGCGGAACGCCACGATCAACAGAATGATAGCCGCCATTAAAACAGCCGTTGTACTCTTTACTGCAAACACAACCGGGAAGTAATACCACCAGCCCGTGTCGGAAGTTTTCCCCAAGAGGTATGAAGGATGCCCGGAGCTGTTGTGCCCGACGAATATCGAGAAGCCTTCAGGCAGCGGATGGCTGCGCAGACCGATGCGACCGCTGACCCACGCTGCCGCCCGACCGAATGCGGAGGCCGTGTTTACGGTGTCGTAAAGCATCTTTACTTCGGGGTGCTGCGCACGCTGGCTTCTGGTGAACGGCAGCAGCGTATCGGAATATGGCAAGTAGACAGCCCCCAGCACCAGCACGGCAATCAACATCACTCCAGCAAGTGCCGTTGGAAATCTGCGCGGGAAGATCTTGCCGCTCCCGCGCCATTCAAAGATCCACCACAACAGCACATACACGGGCAGCACGAAGGCGCACGAGAACTTCACCGCCAGTGCACTGCCCAAAGCCAGGCCGGCGAGCAGCAAACGAACACGACCGCGCCGTTGGAGATAGCTGCCCCAGGCGATGCACGCCAGAAACGCGAACAGCGCCGCCGGGGCATCGTTCTTTACATAGTGCCCGTGTGCGATGAAGTTGGGATCGAAAGCAACAAACGCCGCGGCGAGCAACCCCGCCAGTGCGCCGAACTCGCGCTTCGTCCAGACCGCCACCGCCAGCGCCAGACACATGGTGAGCAGCACCATCATCAGGCGCCCCGCGAACAGGATGGTGTCCGCGGGAAGGCGATTGTTATAGAGGAAGCGGTGGCCGAACTCGATGAAATCGGCCTTCTTCCACGAGACATCATCGAACGGAACAGATGGATCGAGCGCAAGCAGCGGCAGCGCCGCGATGATGCGCGCGAGCGGCGGATGCTCGATACAGATCCGGTAGTCGCCACTCACCAGATAGCTGTAGCCGGAGGCTAGTTCAAAACCTTCGTCATAGGACTGCGACTCGTTCCGCATCGAGAGCACCTGTACGGTGCCCAGGATGCAGATTAGTGCAGCTACAGCCGGCCAGAAAGCGCCCTGCCGGATTTGCATTACTCGAAAGCAACCTTGCTCATGTCACTCAAGGAAGCAGTATTGTCTTTGATCGGGGCCAGGCGAAAGCGGTAGCTGTACGGCATGCTTGGCAACATATATTCAGGGTGCGTCTTCGCACCCCAACTATTATCGCCTCCCACGCCCATCTGCCTGTAATCCAGATTCAAAGTGACTTTTCCGCCGAACGTCAGCTCATGCGTGTGCGTCGCCTTTTCGAGGGTCTCCATGGAGAACGGCCAGGCGCTCACACTTAATAGCGGCATACCGACTGCAAGCAGTCCTGCGCCGTCCTTGTTCGTCATAGCCACCCAACGCACGTCGGTTTTGTTTCCGGTTTCCTGCGGCCGCACATAGACGTGAACCTGCTGTTCCACCGGTCCCGAGTAAACACCCACAGCAGCGCCCGTCTTGCGGTCCCAATAGTTTTCGTGCGGGCCGCGCCCATACCAACTCATCTGGCGGAACTCCGCCGGCATTTCCATCTGCATACCAAAGCGAGGCAGCTCAGGCAGTTTGCCGCCCGGCTTGAAAGTGCTCTCGACGACAACATCTCCGCTGCCATACACGGTATATACATTGCTGTATTCCGAATTCCCCGCAGGCAGCGTGCCAGTAGCTTCGATTCGCACTACCTGCGGCTTGGGTTGCTTGACTGTGACAGCCTGGACGTCGCGGCCAGCACCAGCCTGCCACCACACGCTCAGACGCTTGGGAGCTTGGTTGCCTACATCGTTGTCCGTCGGCGCGCGCCAGAAGTTCGGAGCGAGCGGCGTCGCCACCAATTGCTTTCCAGCGAAGCGGAACGACTCGATCGATCCGCTACGGCGCCCCACGCTCAGCACGAAATTGGAACCGGTCACTGTAACGCCTCGCGGATTCTGGTCCACCTTCAGCGCAGGCATCGCAGCCACATCAGCCTTCGCCGCGGGCGCACTCGCAACTGGAAGTGCGAACTGTTCCCAGGCGACAACGTGACCTTTCTTTGCCCACGAAACGTCGCTCGCGAGAGCATAGCTAAGCTTGAGCCAATACTCCGTAGCGGGTTTCGCAGCCGGCTTATGAAATGGAATCGTGGCGAGTTGCTCGGACTGTGGCGCAAGTGACATCTTGGGCAGACGACCCTTTTCCAGCACTACGCCATCCGCGCTGACTTCCCAATCGATGTTGACGAAATCGAGATTTTGGAAATAGTAGCGGTTGGCGATCCGCAGTCTGCCTTCTGACAAATCGACCGGCACAGTCTTAATGTGCTGGTAGACTTTCTTCACTTCGCTCAGATGCGGGTTCGGTTTGCGATCGGGCTGCACGAGTCCGTTGACGCAGAAATTAGTATTAGTGGGCTTGTCGCCGAAGTCGCCGCCATAGGCCCAGAACTCTTTCCAATCACCGGTGCGTTTACGGAGTCCCTGATCCACCCAATCCCAGATAAAGCCTCCCTGCAAAGCTTTGTGGCTTTCGATCGCATCCCAATAGTCCTTGAGATTGCCGACGCTGTTGCCCATGGCGTGCGCGTATTCACAGAGAACCAGCGGCTTCGACGGGTTCGATTCCGCATACTTCACGATCGCTGGAATGGTCGCGTACATGGGAACATACAGGTCCGTATGAGGGCGCAGTGCTGCCTGCTCATACTGAACCGGTCGAGTCTTGTCGCGTTTGTGCAACCACGCGCTGGCTTTGACGAAATTCACGCCATCTCCGGCTTCGTTGCCCATCGACCAGATCACGACGGAAGGATGATTCTTGTCGCGCTCCAACATTCGCTCGATGCGATCGAGATGCGCTTTCTCCCAAACCGGATTGTTGCCCAGCGTTTCTTTCGGATTGTAGCCCATGCCGTGCGATTCGACGTTGGCCTCATCCACAAGATAGATGCCGTATTGGTCGCAGAGTTCGTACCACTCCGGATCATTCGGATAATGTGCCGTGCGCACAGCGTTGAGGTTGTGCTGCTTCATCAGCAGAATGTCCTTAATCATCATTGCGGTGGTGGGCACGTGGCCGAGATCCGGATCGTGCTCATGCCGATTGACGCCTTTGAACAGAATCGGCTTGCCGTTCAGCAGAAATTGCCCGCCCTTGATCTCAGACGAGCGGAACCCGATGTTGGCGGGGATGACCTCAATTACCTTGCCGGCGCCGTCCTTCAACGTGAGCAGTAGCTTGTAGAGATTGGGCTGCTCGGCGGACCACTTCAGTGGGTTGGGGACATTCTGCGCCATTTCCACGGCGTTTTCGACACCCTGCGCTACGGATTGCTTGTCGCTCTTTAGTGTGGCAATAGTCTTTCCAGCCGCATCGAGCAGGGCCACTTCGAGTTGCGCCGTCCCGGGTTGCCTCGCTCCGTAATTGTGCAGCTTGGCGCTGACTTTAAGTTGCACATCGCGGTAACCGCTGTCGAGAATAGTCTGCACTTCAAAGTCGCGGACGTGCATGTCGGCGGTCGAAAACAGGTAGACGTCACGGTAGATACCGCTCAACCGGAAGTAGTCCTGATCTTCCAGGTAGGACCCGTCAGAGAATCGATACACTTCCGCTGAGACGTTGTTCACGCCCGGACGGAGATACTTTGTGATGTTGAACTCAGCGGGCGTGCGGCTGTCTTCGCTGTAGCCGACCTTCTGCCCGTTCACCCAAACATAGAATGCGGAATCAACGCCAGCAAAATGCAGAAAGACATTTCTGCCCTTCCATGTTTCGGGCAGCGTGAACGTGCGGCGGTAAGACCCGACGGGGTTGTGATCGTGCCTGATGTAGGGCGGGTTCTTTTCGAACGGGTAAATGATGTTCGTGTAATGCGGAAAATCATAGCCCTGCATCTGCCAATTCGAGGGCACGGGGATTTCTTTCCACTGGCTGACGTCATATGCGGTCTTGTAGAAATCCACGGGGCGCGCCTCTGGAGTCGGCACCCAGTTGAATTTCCATTTCCCGTTCAGCGACTGAAACCACGGGGATGCGTCGCGCCGGGAATGCACGGCTTGCGCACTATCGGGGAACACCATCAGCGTGGCGTGACCCGGCTCCTTGTTGATTCCGATGACCGCGGGGTTCTCCCAATCGTTCGGCTCGGCGGCAGAACAGAAACACGGAAGCAGGAGGATAGCGCAGACGAGAGCGATGTATTTAGGCATTAAATAATACTCCAAACTCTTTATCTTATCTTTTGGCTGCTGCCGTGTAGTTACTGTCGAGTCTCTCAACCGCTGATACGACGGGGAGCCAGAACTCCACCAGGTTCGAATCCGGTTCCGCAGTGAACTCGGCCAACGGCCGCAGCAGTGCTGTTTGCGGCTGCATTGAATAACCACCAGGCAGATACTTCAGCTTGAAGTGTGCCACCGGAATGGTGAAGCGCTGCCTCGCTCCGGCCGGGGACACGGCAGGTTCCAGATGGACCTCTCCAGCAGCGTCCAGCAGTTGGGCTGCGTTCTGGGTCGAGGGTTCGTCGAAGTAGTTGGGTGAAGCAGCCTGGTCCACCGCCAACAACCACGGTCCGTGGAATACTGCCACCGCCTTGAGGTTCTTTTGGTCACGCCGTACAACGCGGGTCTTGAACTTGTATGTCGCGGTCACGACTTCGCCTGCTTTCCAGACTTTTGAAGCCGAGATATAGCCACCGAGAAGTTCGGAAGCGAGCGCCTTTCCTGCCTGGGAGAGCTTGACCTCGGATGCCCATTCTGGGACTCGGACGCCTAACCTGCGCGCCTGGCCGTCGGCTTTCAGAACTGTGAGCCGCACGGTCGCGTCTTGCTCGAGCAGCGAATCGGCGCGGACGGCGAAGCCCTGTCGAATCACCACGGCCGTCAATCGGCATATCATAGAGCAGCGCGCCCGACTGGCTGTGGAACGCGTAGCCGAATGTGGACGCCAAAGCACGCAACCCGTGGAATGTGCAGCACCACCAGGCGCGGGCAAACGAGGTTGTGATGCCGTTGCCCGAAAACGCGTGGTGTCCGAAATCGCCGGTGTGAAACTGATTGAAGGCGAATTCATTGAAGAGCGTCAATTGAGCCTGCTTCAAGTATTCCGGCTCACGGGTGATCTGCCAGAGATCGAGTGTGAGGCGCAACCAGTCGGCCTCCGAGCAGCCTTCGTCGCGCTTGATCTGCGGAGCAAACATTTCCGGCACAGCTCCGTGAAGCAGCACATTCCCAGAGTGTGACGACGCCTTTCCACTCAGCCTTCGCCTGCTCCAGATAGCGAGCCTCGCCAGTTACCTTATATAAATCGACGATGCCACGAACAGTAGCCAGAAAACCGTGGCTGTGCTGGGCCGGATGGCGTTTCGTGCGCGCCGCGATCTCACGAGCAAGCACGAGGTAGCGCTCGTCTTTCGTGACCCGGTAGAGTTCGACAATGCCCTCAAGGTTATTTGTCCAGCAGATATAACCGACGGCGAATTTCTCACCACTGTACGTCTTGTTGAACTTCTTCGGCGTTGAAGCGCGGCCCTATTTTCACCAGGAAGTCGCCGAGCTTACGGGCAGACGCGAGCACTTCAGGGCGCTTGGTCAGGTCGTAGTATTCGAGCAGGCCAATCAGCATACGCGCGTTGCCCCAGAGCGTGGCCATATCGCTATCGATCACTTTTCCGGAGTTCAAAGGGGCCCCGAAATGTCCGTCGGGCTTTTGCAGTTCCAGCGTGGCGGTCACGATACGATCGAGACTCGGGTAGCGCTTCCCGGTGTGCCTTGCGGCCATCGACAAGGCGCCGATATAGCGACCGGAAACGTCACCGCTGAAGTTGGTGAACCTGCGCCCCGGTTGCGGACCGAGGTCGGCGAGCACGAACTTGTCATCCATTGGTCGGCGGGCCGCCGTTCAGAATCCGGTTGAGGGCGAGGTCGAAGCGCGCGGTCAGGTCTCCGGCAAAGACCGGCGTAAGGCACAGCAGTAGCAAAAAGAATTTCGGCATGGTTTATCTCAAAGAAACATCTTCTCACGCAGTGCGAACCCAAATCGCTTTTGTTGGAAACAAAGGGAGAGTTGGGTTTGTTTTAGCGTTTTCGTGTGTAGGTCTTCCATCGGCTCTTCCTCAGTCTTGGGTTCGTTTCGCTATTTTCGTGTGTGCGGCGGGTCTCGGAACGGCACAGCTGTCGAGCGGACGGACTCCTGGTGCACCCGCTGCAAAGTGTAGCAGCTGCGCCGAGGGCTGGCGGGCGGAGTAGGACGTAAGTTCTGGAAAAGATGGCGAAAATAAACTATTCTCGGCTAGCAACGGCCGCCGCAAGCGAGGATGTCCGGATTTCCGTTGAAAGTTGCGACCCGTCATTAATAGTTTACGCCGCACCCATCTGAGTTTTGAGTTCGGCTTGGTTATGCGCGCAACGCTGACGGATAGGCCGCGTTGAGCGCGTTGAGCAGCACGGGCATATGCCGGTAACCGTGAATCCGGTTCCAGCGAGACTCAGCAAAGAGCAAAGCCGAGCCGACCCACCGAAGACGATGGTCGCTGCCCTGCCAGCGTTTCACTTGTTGACAGATGTGCTCGACTACCGAGAAGCCGCTCTCGATGCAGTTGGTGCTGGAAAGAGCTTGACGTAATTTGGGTGTCAGGCGAAGTTCCGAAACCGTAAGGCACTCCTCCAATCCTTCGGCCAAGCTGGCGGCCGCACTCGGATTACTCTGTAGCAACTCGTCATGTAATTGATAAAGCAAGCGCCGCGCGTCGGCAGCCTCGACGGCCCCGTAAGCGACCCGCATCCGGTACTTGAGCGCGTGACGGTCGGCTTCGGCCACATGCTCGACGACGTTGCGAATTTTGTGCACCTGGCAGCGCTGGACGAATGCCGCATCGCCGGCATAGTTGCGGATCGCTGCCCGAATGGCTTTGCTGCCATCGACGATGTACAGACGCGGCGCCGTGAAGTCCACACCGCGTTCATTCAACTCTCCCAGTAAGGCCCCCACCACGCTGGCATTTTCTGTGGCACCCTGCCGCAAACCCAATACCAGCTTGCGTCCCGACGGGTCGATGCCGACGGCGACCACCAGATTTTGCCCCTTGAAGATGGTCCCATCAATCACCATCACGGCAATCGAAGTTCCCGCCAAGTTGCGTTCCATCAGTTGTTTCAGTTTCTCCCGGCTGGCCTGAACAAAGTGCTCGCAAGTGGTGCTCTTCTCCAGCCCGTAGGCGTCTGCAAACTGCTGCACAACTTCCTTGTAACTGCGCATCGTCAACCCGAGCATGATCTTCTGCCAGACCGTATCTCCCAGCAGTGACGAGCGCTGAAACATCTCGTAACTTCCGAGCGGAACTTCTCTCTGCGTCCGGCTCCTCAGGCGTGGCCTTTGAATGGGCACGCGCTGACCATCAATGAGACAAAAGCCTTCTTCGGTTCCCCAGCGGTACGTCGTCCGCTGAGGGTTGGGCTGCGATCGCTTCCCAGCCAGTTGTTCCACCTCGGCTTCCATAACGCTTTCGATGAACGCTCGACCTACAGCGCGCAGCAAATCGCCGACACTGGTCTGCGCCAGTTCGGCGATCTCAGGCAGAGGAAACGTCAATTGGATCGGAGTGGGACTGGCTAAGGCGAACTTCCGGAATTTTTCCGCCGCACGCCGGTGACTAATCTGATATGTTTTCTTCAAAGCGACTCTCCTTTACAGAATTGGCAAATTGCCCAGAGCCTACCATGGCTCTGGGTGAGAGTCGCAACTTTCTACGAACTTCCGGACATCCTCAACGGCCGCAAGCCGCCCTTACAATCGCTGTACAATCAATGGCGACTGGAAATGCGGAAAGGCGACTGCATGGTGAAGTCCGACATTTGTTATCCCGAAGACAAGATCCCTCTTGTGCGCCTCGTTCCTATGGGGATGCAACACGTCGTGGCGATGTTCGGGGCGACTGTCCTGGCTCCCATCCTTATGGGATTCAATCCGCAGGTGGCGCTGTTCTTTTCGGGCGTTGGGACACTGTTGTTCGTTGTCGTGACCGGGTTGAAGGTTCCGAGCTATCTGGGATCGAGCTTCGCCTTTATCGGCCCTGTTCTTGCCGTCACGGGCGGCAATGAATCGAACGTGCCGTTCGCCTTATGCGGCATTGCCGGCGCCGCCGTACTTTACCTGATCGCGGCGCTGATCACGATACGCTGGGGTTCCCGATGGATCGACTGGCTCATGCCGCCGATTGTGACGGGATCGGTGGTGGCGCTGATCGGCCTGAACCTCGCTTCCTCCGCCGTAAGCCGATGCGATCAATGCCAAGCTAACGCTTAATAGCGGAGCAGACCTTCCGGGGCTGTTCGTTGCGGCAGCGACGTTTTTGACGGCGGCACTCGTACCGCTTCACATCAAGGGTTTCCTTCGATTCCTGCCCATACTGAGCGGCGTGGTCGTCGGATATCTGCTCGCGGCACTCCTGGGCGTGTTGGACCCCGCTGGCGTCGCGAATATCCGGGATGCTGCGTGGATCGGGCTGCCGCCGTTCCAGGCACCGGCTTTTAGCCTGCATGCGCTAGTGGTGATTGCACCGATGTTCATTGTGCTGGTGGCGGAGAACAAGGGTCACATTGCCGCGATTTCAAGCTACATGGGCCGTGACCTTAACCCGCACCTCGGGCGGGCATATCTGGGCGACGCGCTCGCCACCCTGCTTTCTGCCCTGGGGGGCGGGACGCCGCAAACGACCTACGCCGAGAACATGGGGGTCATGGCGATCACGCGCGTGTTTAGCACGTACAACTTCATCATGGCTGCCTCGGTCGCCATCCTGCTTGGGCTGTGCCCGAAGTTCGGCGCACTCATTCAGTCCGTTCCCAAGCCGGTCCTGGGTGGCATTAGCCTGATCCTCTACGGGCTCATAGCCCTCATGGGAGTGCGCATCTGGATCGATGCAAAACTGGACTTTGAAGATCCACACAATCTGGTGGTCGCCGGGGCCTCGCTGATAGTCGCCACGGGGCTGGGAGTTAAAGGCCTGACGATCGCCGGCGTCAACATTGCTGGGATCGCGTGTGGAACCCTGCTGGCGATTCTGCTGAACACAGGCTTGTCGATCGGTAGGAAGCCGCCGAAGTCCGGCGATGCTGCGCGGAGGATGTCGTGAACGAAAGTACCCAGGTCCGATAAGCTCTAGCATCGACGCAAGAATGGGGTGAACGCCGCGTAGCGCTCACCCCACTGGGAATCTGGAAGGTTGTGGCTGCTACTGGCAGGTGCTCAGCTTGAAAGACGAGATGACGGTGCTCCAATTGAAGGATCCGAAGGACGGAAGGTACTCCGTCGTGAACACCATTTGGCAGCCGTTGACCGGGTCGACGCTGATTGTGCTGTAGTCACCCCAGCGAGAGAGGGTCCCTGTCTGGGATCCGGGGCCTAACAAGATGTTCGTCTCTCCTCCGAGCACCCCGAGCCCATCTGCCGGTCCTCGTACTGCGTACTTGACTCCCGGGTTGGTGATGGAGCTGGAGACGTTGTAGCCGATCGCAATACCGCCGGTCTTGTCCATCGCGGCGCTCCCCATCCAACGATATTCAGAACTGGGCGCGAACGTACCTTGCTGGTAGACGACAGGCGTCGCGTTGGAGATCGTTTTACCGCTCGCATTGCGGAATTCGTACCAGCGGATCCCGCAACCGCCGTTTGCGGACACCGCGTGGTTGATCAGGAGCGACTCGTGTGTTCCGAAGTTACGGTAGCTCAGGCGGTAATTCAGGCGATCCGCCAAAGAGTCGAGAGTCCTGGTCGTTCCCCCCTGCGGTATGCAGGTTCCGCCGCTGCACGCGCGGGTGAAGGCGCTGACGCCGGGCACGGTAACGGGACCTGTCAATGCTCCGTTCCCGGTGGTCCAGTTGACCGCGAACTTCCAAAAATAGATTGCGCTGGAAGACATGCTGAGCAGCGGATTCGCCGTTCCTGCGGCAGGAAGAGCGCCTCCTTCCACATCGGCGGGGACCAGGCTGTGAAAGCTGTTGCTCGTCTGAGCGCACACCTGGCGAGCCGAAGCGCCAATCAGCATTTGGGCACGCTCGAACGCACACACCTTGTTGCCAGAGAAGACCCGGCCCCTCTTGAAGATGTTGTAGGTGATGTAGTACGCATCCGGCCAGACACCCATTTTGGGGAAGTCGTTAAAGTCCGTTCCATAGGAATATGAGTAACGGTGGTAGGTGCCGGTGGGGTCGGGCCCGGTCGAGACGGCAACGCACTGTGTGTAGGGCGAGGCGGAAACCGCAAACTGGGTCAGAACCCAGCGGTTTGCGATCTGGTCGTACTGAACGATGGGGTCACCGTCGTTGTAGGCCTCGCATGGCCCGCCGAAGCCCTGCCATATCACGTTTCCGTTCTTCGGGAACCCTGGGAGCAGGCTAAAAGCTGTGATCTGGTTGGACGCGTCGCGGGTGAGACTATATATCGAATAACGCAGATTCACCCACTGGACGTAGTGGTTGGGTCCGAGGTCGCCGGTGGTGTCGGGCGGCGCCACCCGATAGGTGGGGTCCACGGGAGTTCCGTCCATCGTCGCTGCAACTGGCACCGGGAAAGCCTTTATAGAACCCGTCCCTGTGGCGGCGAGAGGATCGACGAACGCCGGATTCACGTTGCCGACGGGCTCGGGTCGGCCGGGCTCAAAGTCCCTACCGCCACGCGCCGGGGTTGTCACTCTCCGATCGGGGATCGCGCGCAACGGGACCGTCGTGGTATCAAAACGATCCGGGAGGCTCACCTCCGCCCTGTGCTCCGCGGAAACCACATCACCCTGCCCCTGAGCGAAGGTAATTGTGGGCCCAGCCATCGCGAGGGCAAGGGCCGCGGTTAAAATCGTGGACTTTGTCGTCATGGTTTTCCAGTATGCCGAAGCAATTAGAGCCTGTCAATGAAAACACCCCAGAGTAAAGACGTTGGGCAATTTTAATGACTGCAATTAAGACAATTGGAATGGGAAAAAAGATTCAAGAGAGTTGCATTTTTTGGCACGGCGGGGAAATCAGTTTCAGTTCTAGTCCAGGACCTTGTCCCTCATCCAAGCGTCAAGGGTTCGGAACGTACCCACTTCGGATCTCCGGCTGGCTAAGGATAGCTACGCCTCCCGATGTTAAGTCCGCGTAGTCGTGGTCGAATTCGTCGGTAGTGATCGCCAGGTGTCTGATTCGGGTTCGCTGATTCCCACGGTGCGAAGCGGGGTTTCGGCCAGAATGATCTCCAGCCTCGATCCGTTTCTCGGCCTCGAGGAAATAATTCCGAGTCGTGGGGGAGTGCGCCTCAATCGTGTAGCCGAGTTTGCTAACGTACCACGATGACGAATGGGACACTGGAAGTATGAACGGGACACGTGCTCTCTCGAAAGGCTGGATTCCTGAAGCATCATTCGCTCAGCCTCGTCGCGATTGGCATTCTGCTTTCGTGGATTGCCCTGTATGTCTACTCCGACCCGGAAACGCATCGGGGTTCCTTTTTCGGCAATGCGATCGCAGACTGGACGGGTGTGGTTTTTACTGTGATCGCGACAAAATATTTCTACGAGATCGGCTCAGCGGAGAGCAGACAGCCGGACCGCCCCGCCCGGAACCGCCTCTTCGAGATTGTCCGGGATCATTCGCTGACCATCCTTTTGGGGCTTACGGGAGCGGGCTGGATAGTGCTCTACCTAAAGATGGATTCTGAAGGAAAGTGGGGAGAAGTAATTGGAAACCTCGTATCGGAGTGGACTCAGCTCTTGGGCCTTGTCCTCCTGACCAAAAGATTAATTGAGGACAAATCGAAGGAGAGTAGCCAGTAGCATCCAGGCCAGACAGCATAGTTGCCACGCTATCCAAGCGTCAGGGGTGCGGACCGTTGAATTAAATGCAGCACATTCCCGTCGGGATCCCGGAAGAAAACTACACGATTCCCGCTTCGGGTCTCCGGCTCGGTGAGGAGAACTACGCCGCCCGATTTTAAGTCCGCATAGTCCTGGTCAAATTCGTCAGTAATGATCGCCAGGTGTCTGATTCCGGCGTCGCGCATTTCCACGGTTCGGAGCGGGGTTTCGGCCAAAATGATCTCCAGCCTCGATCCGTTTTTAGCTTTGAGGAAATAATTTCGACTCGCGGGCGAATGCGACTCAATCGCGTAGCCGAGTTTGCTAACGTACCAGGATGCCAGCGCGTCAGGGTCCGGTGACGCAATGGCAACGTGCTCAACGCCGTGGATCATAACACGCATGATACCGCTCCTGGTTCGCCCCGTGCCACGGGAACGCCAGACTCGGTTTCCGTCGCCGCGGTGAGATAATCGGAATCACGATGGCGAAGACCGACTTTAAGTCCGTGGACGAGTACATTGCATCGCAGCCCGAGACCATTCAGGGCGTACTCGAGCACGTGCGGAGCACCATTCGTAAGGCCTTACCTAAAGCCGACGAAGTGATCTCGTACCAAATTCCCGCATACAAAATGCAGGGTGGCGCCGTGGTTTATTTCGCTGGGTGGAAACAGCATTACTCGCTCTACCCCGTAAGCGGGCCCCTCGTCGAGGCATTCAAGGACGAGCTTGCACGTTACGAGGTCAGCAAGGGCACGATCCGCTTCCCGCTCTCCGAGCCCATCCCGGTGAAATTGATCGAACGCATCGCGAAGTTCCGCGCAAAGGAAGTCGCCGAGCGCAAGCATGCGAAGGCGGCCCCACCGAAGAAGGGTTAACTCCAGTAATTGCGGTCGAGACTGCGGTATTGCACGGCTTCCGCTACGTGCTTGGCGGCTATGGATTCGACGCCGTCTAGATCGGAGATGGTGCGGGCGACTTTTAGGATGCGGTCGTGGGCTCGGGCGGAGAGTCCCATGCGGCGGACTGCCATCTCCAGGGTGCGTTCGCCGGCGTCGTCGAGTACGCAGAGTTTGCGCAACATACGGTGCGGGATGTGCGCGTTGTAGAACCCTCGCCGCATCTGTACGTCGCGCGCGCGAACAACACGCTCGCGCATCTCCTGCGAGGACATCGTAGTCCCGTTCCCGCGCAGTTCCTTGTACGCCACGGCGGGGACCTCCAGGTGCAGATCGATGCGGTCCAGCAACGGGCCGCTGATCTTGCCGAGATAGCGCTGGATGATGCCGCCGGTGCAGCGGCATTCGCGCGTTGGATCGCCAAAGAAACCGCAAGGACACGGGTTCATCGCAGCGACCAACATGAACTTCGCTGGGAAAGACAGTGTGATCTGCGAGCGCGCCAGAGTGACTCCGCCTTCTTCGAGCGGCTGGCGCAGCAGTTCCAGAACGTTCCTTGGAAACTCCGGTAATTCATCAAGGAAGAGAACGCCGTGATGCGACAGGCTCACTTCGCCGGGTCGCGCCATACCTGAGCCTCCGCCGATCAGACCAGCGTCGGAGATGGTGTGGTGCGGTGAACGAAAAGGGCGTTCACGCAGCAGTCCCTGACCGCTCGACAGTACACCGGCAACGCTATGCACTTTGGTTGTTTCGAGCGCCTCCTCGAAGGTTAGCGGAGGCAGCACGCCGGCTAGCCGCTTCGCCAACATGGTCTTGCCCGATCCGGGCGGTCCAATCATCAAGACGTTGTGTACACCGGCAGCTGCGACCTCGAGTGCGCGCTTGGAGGTCGTCTGCCCCTTCACATCCGCGAAATCCGGAGCCGTAGAATCGCCGGCCTCCACGCTTATGGGTTTTGGCAGAACAGGCTGCAGATCCCCAGTGCCGTTCAGCAGCGCCGCCACTTCGGAAAGGTGCTTGACGCCGTACACACGCACGCCTTCGACTACGGCGGCTTCGGGCGCGTTCTCGGCTGGCAGGATCAGGTTCGCTATGCCCTGCTGGCGCGCGCAGATGGCTATCGGAAGTGCGCCGCGGACGGGACGGACAGAGCCGTCGAGGGAAAGCTCGCCCACCAGCATGTGGCTGTCGCAACGGCCCACGCTGCCCATGGCGCCCAGGATGCCGACTGCGACCGGCAGATCGAATCCAGCGCCTTCCTTGCGGATGTTCGCAGGAGCGAGATTGATGGTGACGCATTTGCTGGGGTAGCGGAAACCGGAGTTTGCCAGGGCGGATTTGATGCGCTGACGGCTCTCCCGGACGGCGGTATCGGGCATCCCGACCATGATGATCTCCCGCGATTCGCCGGGGTACATGTTGACTTCCACATCGATAGGATGTGCGTCGATCCCGAACACAGCCGCACTGCGAGTTTGAAAGAGCGCCACTAATGCTAGTGGGAGATATCGCGGGAGTATTCTCAGATCTTTATTCCGATTGCGGGGATCGAAGGAGCGGCTTCGGAACGTATTCTGTCGGTACCAAACTAATAATGTCATCCAACTTTACATCTGGCCGCCGACGTCCCACGGTACGAAACGTAACCGAGATAGCTGCCCCGGCTCCCATTGCCGCTGCCACCAGGGCGCAGAGTACAGCACCACAGGCTTGGCTCCCACCAAGCCTTAAGAGAATCTGGAACCGGCCCTTCGATCTCTCGCATCAGCCCCGCCCCGGCGATTCCAATGGCACCGCCCGGCTTGACGAATCGGGCGAGATAGTTCCAGTAATGGTCGTCGGTCCCGTAGTAGGGAAAAGAGTCAATCGAAAGTATGGCGTCGAAGAAATCGTTCGCGAAAGGCAGTGATCTGGCGTCGGCGTGTATCGGGTAAATGCCGTCCCCTACGCCAGCAGAGGGCGTTGGCACCGCCGCTCACGCTGGCAACGAGTCCGGATGATATTGATTCGAACGCAGGAACCGATCGCTAATCAGCCGAGTATCCACGGAAGCGCCCCCTCATTGCCGAAACAGAATGCAATTGATTTTACTGGCTTCTCACATGAAATGCAGGCGGCTGATGCGGACATCCACGCCAGGGGAGTAATGCGCGAGCAGTTCGCCTGTTGAAGGCAGACCATGAGTCTGGCGAACTGTTTCCTTCAGATGGAGAATTTTCGCACGCTGGAGCGGCCACGCGGGGTGTTCCACCTGCGCGTACGCCAACCTCCCCGAGTATTGCGTGTACAGACGGAAGCGGGCAGTAAGGAAATGATCCAGGTCGTGCAACGCTTCTGGCGCATACGGATCTCCGACTTCCACCTGTATGTCGGCGCGCGCCTGACTGACCTCGACGCTTGACGAGATAGTGTAACCCGTTCTGTTGGTGGAGTATGCGCATCTTCGCCCAGAAATAGGGAAGCCCATAAGTCAGGCGTGCGCCGATTACTGCCGGCAGGCGCGCAGCATCCAGGGAGTAGAACCAGATTCCAGGTTCGTTGTCTGGCCCACGGACGTATGTGCGCAAGTTGAGTTCAGGGAACGTGGAGAGCCAAGGGAGCGCCGGCAGGAACGGCGAGCGCAAGTCTTCCACGACAAATGGCAGCATGCTAACCCACGGCGAACCCTCGCAAGTATCTACAGCCAAGCCCTTCGGCAGCGCCGGAGCCAGTATAGCGGCATCACAAGGCCAATGCACGAATGTCATGTTGCTCCAGCGCTGCAGGTTCAGGGGGTGGAGTACGGGCACTGGCGGTTCACGCGAAATCATATGGCTTCTCTGAACTGCAAATATTCAGGGCTTGATCGCCATGGTTGCGGTCCAAGGCCGTGTAGTGGTTCCATCGATCGGCTAATGGTCGGCCGGGAAGATAGCGTGAAGCGATGTGAATTCCCCCCATACGCGCGAATGGCATAAGTTCACGATATCAAAGCTCATGTAGCACTTTGCGGCGCAGCCACTGCCGTCGTAGTGCTCGACCTTGTAAAGACCAGAACGTGAAGTCGTGCATTAACTTGACAGATCCGCCGTGACCAAACTCGCGCCCAATACAGCGGCCGTCAGGCTGCCCTGCAGTGGCTGAGCGATTGTGAAAGCGTCTGACCCCGACTATGTCCGCGGTTATCTGGAACGCGAACCACCATCATGTACTTTCCAAAGCTGTTTCTTGTTTGTTCTACTCATTTGATTGGTACAGCTTGGTAATGCGCGAAACAGTACCAGTAAGTGACGTTAAGTCAGCAATCTTCGCTGTCCATAGAACAGTAAACTAATTATTCGCTGTTAGTATTTTAGTTAGATCGTTATGGGTGCTTTGCTTAGCTACAAATAACAATAGTTAGTATGAGAAGCTCTGATTTCAGGTGTACACTTCAAACCGTGGCTGGGGTGCCATTACACTTTGGTCCCACGCCACGCATTCCAAAAAAATGGAGGAAATGAAAGTTGAAACTCCTGGTATCAGTTCTCGGAGTTATTTTGCTTGCCTCGGTATTGTCAGCCGATAACGGCGCACCGAGCGGAAGCCACTACAACCTCAACATCCTCGGCAAGACCAATTGCGCTGGTGATGACCTGACCGGGTCGAATCGCCACTCGATTCAAGTCCTGCTGAATTACAGTGACAACACCGTAACAGGGATGCCCTACGCGGATCTCGATCGCCGCAACAAGATCTTCCTGTCCGAGGGACCGTTCCAGGTTCTCGACGGGAATGCCTGCGATAAGGATGGCGCAAAATTCCAGCTCCCAGCAAACCCGTTCACGTGCGCTGCTGACGATCCTAACTGCGAAGATCCAACATTCCAAGCCTACGAGGTCTATGCCCGGGCTCTCGGCAAACCGCATGGGTCCGCCACTATCACCACTTGCGCCGTAGCTGCTGGTGACGATCTTGTTCTAGGCACTGCGGATGACGAACTGATCTGCTCCACCGAAAACGTCGTATTGGTACGTGAGAAGGGGAAGAGTTCGTTCACGAACGTGACCAAAGAGCTTACCACCATCTATGCCGATATCGATGCTGACGGTGACTTGGATCGCGTTGGTCTGTTCGACGAGCAGTTCTACAGCTACTTCTGGGACTACGACAACAACGGTCTCCGCTTAACGCAGTTGCGCTTCTACCCAATCGGCAAGTAAGACCATCACGTACTCTTTTTTGCTCTAAATACTCATGGCCAGACAAAAATCTGGCCGTGAGTCCTCTTTGCAAGAGGCTTACAATCTATGATTCGAATCTTTCTCCTAATCTGTATCGGCCTAGCCAATGCCGTTGGCGCCGAAACTCCCAAAGCTGTCGTATCGGAACCGGCATATGACTTCGGCAAGGTCAATCGAGGTGTCACGCTGGAGCATGCATTCGTGTTGAAGAATGCGGGATCAGCGCCTTTGCGGATTTTGAATGCTCGCATGAGTGCGCCGCTCGTTGTCACTCGCATGCCCGCTTTTATACCGCCCAACGGACAGGCTGTCCTCCATTTTAGGCTGGATACGGCCACTCTCCGCGGCAGGTTTGAAGGGAAAATCCTGCTCACATTGAATGACCCGGCCCTTTCGGAAGCCAGTTTCAGTTTTGAGGGAAATGTCATCGGCGAAGTCGAATTGCTACCAATTGGAGCATTCTTCGTCGCTGGTCAGGCAGGCGAGGGGAAGGAGGCCAGGCTAACGATCGTCAATCATGAACCGGAGCCACTTCGGATTCTAGCGATCGACCATTCACCCGAACGCTTCACGACCAAACTGGAAACCGTCGAGGAGGGCCGACGATACCAACTCGTTCTAAACCTGAAGGGTAATGGGCCGCCCGGCAAGGCAACAGAATCAATTCTGGTAAGGACCTCCAGCCAAAAAGTTCCGCTGTTGCGAATTCCAGCAAACACGTATCTGCGCGACAGGGTGTATACGTTCCCGGAGGTAGTTGACCTCGGTGCGGTCCGAATCGGGGATCTCAGGAGTAATGGTTCTCTCTTGAAGCAGTTGACCCAAACTCTCATGATCTACCAAGTTGGCGGTACGAGCTTCCGGGTCAAGATGTCCTCAGATGTGCCGATGTTGGACATTCAGTTGACCGGCGGCCCTAAAGGAGACCGCGTACAGGCCACCATCGCGTTGAAGGCGGAAAAACTTGCGACCGGATCCATCAGAGGATCTTTGTACATCGAAACCAATGATCCGCTTTTCTCAAAGCTTACAGTCCCTGTAATCGGGCTGATACTCGAGAAGTGATAAATGAGCTCAGAGCTCATTGCGGGTAATACACCGGTGCCCCCGCCATCCGACGGAAAGGTTCGCCGGGTTTCGGGTCGAACGTGAGCCAGGAGCTGGGGTCGGTGCGTACGGCGATAGATTTCTTGCCTTCGCCGTTGCCGTTTACTGCGGCGATTGTGTACTCGGGTGCGGGAGTTTTATCGGTGTAGCGCCGGGCGGTGCCTTTATACACTAAGCGATTTCCGGCGTAGAGTCGGTATTCCGTGACGCCCAGCACTTCGCCCCACGTGAAAGTCGCTGCGCCATTTTGCAGAGACACCGAGAGGCCATCGGGAGGTAGCGGCGGCTTGCTGCTGATATATGCCGGGTACTCCTGGCCGGCAACGCTCTCCTTGGTTGCGTTCGCGGCAATCGCTCGCACGTGAACCTTCACGCCGTCCGCGAGCCCACTTAGTTCGGCACTCGCGGCGGTCCAGGTCTTACCGCCATCGCGGCTTAATTCGTAGCGGTAACGAGTGGCTCCGGCGACAGGTTGAACGATAACGCGCGCGCCGCCAGCCAGGTTCTCCGTACGCGCAATTCGCGGGGCGTTGGGCACAGGATCACCCGCAGTCATCTGCCAGCGGTGGGTTCCGGGCTTGAGCGAAATTTCGCCGTTCGTTACAGCCTGCCGTTCGCCGTTGACAAAAACGCTACCCTTCGTTGGGTCGATCCGCATACGCGAAGCCTTGGGCGCGTGATAGACACCACTTACTTCGGCCGCAGAGCGGAACTCCGCGCTGATGCCTAGTTCGGGGTCGCTGGTCGAGAGTGTCAACCCGCTTGCCGAAATGCGCGCACCATGGACGAGCGCCAGCTCTGTGACGGCCACCCGAACGCTTGCGCACGAGGCCGGCTTTGCCCTGGAACGATACGCCATCGCCGTCGTAAGAGATGCCCGCGTTATCGCGAAATACGTCATCGGTGCCGCCATCCAATTGCACGCGCATCCCGTACGGCTTCCGTTCCACTTTCAGATCGCTGCGGTGGCTCACGAGCGCCAGAGTGTCGCCCAAGCCGTCGTACCACACGCCTTTCGTCTTCGCTGTCAGCAACTCTGTCCGGCCGAGCTCCGGCTCTCGCCCGCTGCCGCGCACCACGTTGATGTACGGCATATCTTCAAGGCGGCCCGTGAACCACGAGAAGCGATGCGCAATGGCTTCGTTGAAGACGTCATCAAACGTGGTGAAATAATCCTTGCCGACGAGCAGGACGCTGCGGCTGACATACTCCGGCGTGCTGTACGATTTGGCTTCCAACTCGGCGAACTGCGCCACATCGAGGTCATAGAGCGGACGATCCAGAACGTTGCGCCCAAGCGACCGGAACTTGCCGTCTTTATACGCGCCGAAGTTGGTCTGCAGATCGGTATCCTGCGTCGCCCGGTCACCTGTATCCTCTTTGCCATTGTGGCTATACGACTTGCCTTTGGCATAGAAATAAATTGCGCCGGTTCCTGAATCCGGTTGGTTGCCCCAACGATAATTCGGTCCTTCATCAATTTGCTGCAGATGTACGGAGAGTTCGTCGGGCGTACCAACTGCGGCGCGCAGCACGATTCCATATCCAGTGTATTTCGCACTGCGTAGATGCGGGTCGGTGCCGCGGTTGTCCGGCCCTTCGAACATTGCGCCCCAAGGGTCAGGCGCGGTGAGTGATTGCTCCTGGTCCTGATCGCCCGGTTTTGCGGCCCACATCAAGTGTTCGGCCGTGAGCGGTGAGTAGCGCTCCAGCAGTTTACCAAGCATCCACATCGAGCGCGGAGGCATACGCCGTTCAGCGTGCGCACCTTGCGGGGCGTGGATACGGCGCGGACCGTTCTCTGCCGTTACCATTCCCCACTGATGCATGTCGCGACGCCCGGAAGAGATTTCTTTAGGTTCGCCGTTGAACGGCGCGGAAAGCGCATCCACCAGATAATTTCCGACCAGCGCCAGTTCCGGCGTAGGGAATCGGTTACCACCGTCCAGCAGATACAACGAGTAGTTCGCACGCAGCGCCGGGCGGATGAAGCCCCAGACATACGTGCCCAGGTTTTCCGTCCAGCGGCCGCCGTGAGCGTTCCACGTTTTCACGTCCGGGCGCGTGTGGTAACGGGTATTCAACTCCATGTACTTGCGGAACAGCTCGGCCCAGGTTTGCGCCATCGGATGTTCGGGAAATAGAAACGCCATCGACGCCGGGACGGATTTTACGTCGGATAGAAAATTCGGATGCCCGCTCAGCATGGGACGCATGGGCATGTAGTCTTCGCCCGCGTGGGTATAAGCCATGAGCAGGTATGCCGCGGTGAGCCGCCGTTTTTGACGCTCGTTCATTTGCGGATACAAACGGTTGAAACCGTTGACCCACGAGTCGCCGATTTGTCGGCTGGGCACTGGACCGAATCCGCCATTTTGCCGCGTCCCTGAGGCTACCGCTTCGTTCAGCATTCCGGAGCGCATGATGGATTGTTCGAGCTCAGCGGCATTCCTGAATCGCCCCTGTTTGAACGCTGGGGCAGGATGCTTTGCGCCGGACGGATATTCCAACACCCAATCCTTCACCTCATTCAGGTCCATCATCCCGTGTCGGTTTTGCAGGTACAGCATGTGCGAGGTCGGCTGCTGGCTGGAGGCGTAACGGAAACCGTCTTTCCCGACCACGCCCGCGCTCATCCGCTTCATGTCTTCCACAGCCTTTTTATCGAGTGCATGATCGTAAAAGGAAAGACAGGTGGAGCGTGTGCCAGTTGCCACGGGCCATTGCCAGAACATCACCCCATTGCGCCAGAAATAGCGAACATGTAACTTTTCGGAGCTTCTCCAGATCGAATAATCGCCGTCGTTCCAGCGTTCGACCTTATCGATGAAAACGCCCAGGGCGTCGCCGGTTTTCGCGCTCCAGAAGTTCCCAAAAGTGCCGACGATGAAGGCCGGCCAGGGCTGGTACACACCCAGGCGGAACGGCAGTTCCCCATCGGCGCTGATGCCCGGCGCGACAGCAATGTGCGTATTCATCTGCGCGAAATCGATCGGCTCTTCCGGGTCGCGGATCACCTGTCCGGGCTGATAGGGATGATTGGGCGCCTGTCTATGAGTGGGTTGGAAACCCGTCCATGTGGTTTCGATGCGCGCGTTTTCCAGGCCCTCCATCTGCTCAAAAAGCTCGACAAATTCGGTGTCGCCTAAGGCCCGCACCGTAGCGGTGTAACGGCCCTTAGGGGCAACGTCGTACACGAGGCGATAAGTGATGAAGAGTGGGCCGGATTCGATCCGCGATGCTGTGATGCGCGTGACGCGCGATTCACCGGAGTAGAAGCGCGACTTGCCGATCCAGTTCCCTGCCCGCGACAACTGCATCACCGGGCCGGAAGGCTCAGCGGGGTTTGCTTGCGTGGCTGGAATGCGCACCTTCAGTTTGCCCGTATCCAGCACGATACTGTTGGCCTCGGCGTTTTCGCGTACCTGTGCGGCGCTGGCTTTTGTAGCGCCACTTTTCAATGTGAAGGTTCGCTTTCCGCCGCTCGGCAGATCGGAAAAGAAACAGACGGTTGCGGATTCCAGACTGCCCGCGCGGAGCTTTACGTTCGCGAGTTGAAAAGGCACAGGCGCACCCTGGCCATCGACCAGTACCAGTTGTCCTTGCGTGATCTGCTTCTCGAATCGCACCGGATATTCGAGCAGAGTGCGCGGCCACTCGATGAAAGGGTGCTCCAGGGAGTCCTGCAACGTAAAGGTCAACTCACCTGCCGGTCCAAATACGCGTGGCGCAGCGGCCCAGGCCTGCGCCGCCAGAAACAATACCAAAAGAGTTCGCATGATCTTTCAGAGTATATCGCTGTGCTAAGCTGGCATTCCCGTGCATATCGAAGACAAACCAGGACTGACCCGATCAATTCGCCGCTGGGACCTGGTGGCGATGACGATTAACGCCGTCATCGGGGCCGGGATCTTCGGTCTCCCTTCCAGGGTGCACTCCCTGGTGGGAGCCTACAGTCTGGTGTCATTCGTTGCCTGTGGGTTTGCGGCCGCTTTGATCGCGCTCTGCCTTGCGGAAGTGGCCAGTCGTTTTTCAGCTACCGGGGGTCCGTATCTTTACACGAGACAGGCCTTCGGAGCGGTCGTCGGTTTTGAGGTCGGGTGGCTCACGTGGCTGGCGCGCGTGACTGCATTCGCAGCGAATGCCAACCTGCTGGTGGAGTATCTGGGATTCTTCTACCCGGCAGCTTCCAGCGGTACCGGTCGTGCGATTCTGATCTGTGCCACCGTCCTGCCTTTGATTATCTTAAACGTGTTCGGCGTGCGCGATGCCGTCAACACCGCAAACGTTTTCGCCGTGGGCAAGGTGGTTGCTCTAGTGCTTTTTGCGGGTGTGGGGCTGTTCTTCGTGGACTCCTCCAGATTCGTGTTCGGACCGCTTCCCCAGTACAGCAACTTCTCCACTTCCGTACTGCTCTGTTTGTACGCGTTCACCGGGTTTGAGATGGTGGCCATCCCGGGCGGCGAGATGCGCAATCCGCGACGCGATATCCCGATGGGGCTGGTGACCGGCATGGCTGCGATTCTGGTCATCTACGTTCTTGTACAGATCGTCTGCATCGGAACCTTGCCCGGACTTGCAGAGTCCAGGCGCCCGCTGGCCGACGCCGCCACCGCCTTCCTGGGGCCATCAGGAGCAATTCTAATCACGCTGGCCATCGTAGTTTCGCTGGCGGGCAATTTGAATATTGTGATGCTCTCGGCCTCGCGTATGATCTTCGCGATGGCTGAGCGCCGTGAACTGCCCTCGTTCCTCGCTACGATTCACGGCCGCTTTCATACCCCGCACTGGTCGATTGTATTTACCGGGATCATTATGCTGGCCCTGACGCTTTACAGCAATTTCCTCGCGCAGCTGACGATCAGCGCAATCGCGCGATTGGCTGCTTACGTCTTCACCTGTGCCGCCCTGATCGCGTTTCGTCTGGACAGGAGTGCGCCTCCGGCTGAGCTGAAGATCGTGGCAGGCCCGGTAATCGCCGTGTGCGCGATCCTGCTTTCGGCGTGGCTGCTATCGAACAGCACGTGGCTCGAGGCTCGCAATACGGCAGTCGCGGCCTGCGCGGGATTGGCAGTTTATGCGGCCTACAGGCTGTGGCTTTATTCGATCAAGAATGCGTGACGGCTCTCAGCCACCTGCTTACCGACGCCATCGCGCACTGCAAGCAAAATCGTGTATTCGCCTGGCTTGATCGTGGGTTGTAGTGTCAGGCTCAAAGTGCCGGGCACATAGCGCTTCGGGTAGAAGGATGGCTCCTGCTCCACCGCGGCATTCGGCTGCGTAAACATCGGCTTGCCGCTCGGGGCCAGGACCGTGAGGTCGTATTCGACATGCGGACTGTTTTTCTCGCCCACTTTGAAACCAGTGATGTCGAAACGGGCCCAAACGGTATCGCCGGGACGATAGGCCGCAGGATTTAATGGCGGCGCGTCGTCTTCACTGCGCAGGAACCGGAAGTTACGAACGACCAAAGTGTCGCTCTTGGCGACTTCATGCCCTTTCACGTTAAAGTTGACTGCTTTCCCGGCCTCCTGAATATTTGCAACGTCCTTTACGGACATTGTGATCCGATAGATGCCGGATTCCGCCAGTGGGGGCACGACAAATTCCCAGCGCACCTTGGGCTTCCAGTCTTTATCTTCCGGCGCAAGCTCCGCTTTCAGCTTGCCTGCTTTGGGTTCTACAATCGGGATGCCCGCTGAGTCGTAAGTGGCCATATAGTAATCCAGCTTTACGACTTTGTCGTCGCCCTCCGCCTGGAATCCCGCTACCTGGAAGCTGACAAATACCGTGTCGCCAGGCATGAACGCAAACGATGACGGAACAGTCGGACCGTCTTCAAACTGGTGCAGCGCCACATTCACAATCGTCAGCGGAGCCGGGGGCGCCGCCGCTGCGATCGACAACAGACACGCAGCTACAAGAAGACCACGCATGACTTCATTATGCGCGCATTGAGCCCGCTTACTTCGTGGGAATCGCCGTAGGCGCATTGAGATTCAGCGGAACATCGATCAACGCGGATTTCTCTTTGCCTTCTTCGATTGCGGGGTCAGCGTCTTCTTTGACGCGCAGTCGGTAGGCGCCTTGCGGCGCATCGAACAGCACTCGGCCTTCCTTCGTCTCAGCGGGACTCAGCTTGCGAAATACGGGCAGGAAATCGTCAACGCCCGCTCCATCCATAAGTTCACCGTGCGTTTCGCCCTTCAAGTCTTCCAGCATGATGCCAGGAATCGCAGTATCCCGTCCGCCGCTATTTGTTATATTGAGCTTCACCACCAGGAACCGATTCTGCGGCAGACGCGTGCCTCCGCTCAAATGCTGGGTCCACTCGGCATCCAGGACCGTATAAATCAGAGGACCAACCTGCACTCGCTCGCCCATGTGGTGCACATTCGCTTCAACGGGCTTCGCTTTCGAACAGCCACAAAGAAATCCACTAATTATGACGATACTCGACCCAAGTAACGCCAGTAATTTTGTCCTGCTCATCTGAACGGTCATAGTCATCCTTCAAGAAATCTAGCACTCCGCGCACAATGGCATGTCTTACGAAAGCATGCGCTACACTAGCCAAGTGATATTCCACAAGGGCTCAATACATGTTTCGGAGCATTCATCTTACCGCGATCGCAAAACCGGCGCAGTAGTCCACCAAATAACGAGTCATCCTTCGATAAATCATCCGACTTACTTTCTGCAATCCTCATTTTCTCCTGACAACAAGACCTTAATATTCACATCCTATCGAAGCGGCAGCGCGCAACTTTTCGAAACGCGCTTCCCTGATGGAGAGATTCGCCAGCTCACCGACGGCCCTGCAATCCATCCTTTTTCACCAGCCCTGCATCCGATGGGCGACAGGTCTTTTTTGTGCGCAGTGGCTCGATATGGGTGCTCGATCGGGAAACGCTCGCGGAACACGTCGTCGCGGAATTCCAGGGCGCACAACTCGGCGAATGCTCGCTGACGCATGATGGCGAGTGGCTCACGGCCGCAATCAAACAGGGCACGAAATCGGGTCTGGTAGCCGGGCGCGCCGATGGATCCGAGTGGAAGTTGATTCCGTTCCCGCGCACCGTGATCCATCCGCAATTTCATCCGCTGGATGCGGAGTGGATCGAGTTCGCCGGCGATCCGGCACCGCGCATGTATCCGCGTACGCCGCGATGGGACTGGTATGGAATGTCTGCTGGAGCACGACAACGATGAATTCGTGGTCCACGAAACGTTCTTGGGAAAGGGCACCTCGAGGCAAGGCGTTGATCTTGTTTTTACAGTCTGGCCGAAAGCGCTGAAACGCCTGAACTGGGAGACCCGAGAGACCAGTACGATCGCGGAGTTCAACGCCTGGCACATCACGCCGAATCGTGCGGGTACGCAGATTCTTTGTGATACAAATCACCCCGACGAAGGAATTTTTCTGGTCAACGTAGCCACGGGCGAACGCCGTTGTGTCTGCCTTTCTGAAGCGAGCAATCAGGGCAGCCAATGGAAGAAATCCCGATATGCACTGGCCGAGGACTTTGCGGCGGCACGCAGTGCGGCAAAGAGTGAAGCTTTGAGCTGGATGGAAGTCGCCACCGATACGGTGTACGGACCGCAGTGGACCCACCCGCACCCGTCCTTTTCCGCCGATGAGCGAATGGTTGCTTTTGCCAGTGATCGAGCCGGACACCCGCAGGTGTACGTTGCAGAGATCGACTCCTAAAAGAAGCTTCGAACTGCTTCCAGTTCAGCTTTGAATTCGGCCTGGATTCGCGGGATCTGCTCATCGATGCCCCAGCCCTGCAGAACAGGAGCAGGATCGGCAAGCTCATCCGGAGTTGGTGAGTTCCAGTTCGTTGCCGGTGGCTTCTGCGTAGAGATTACCCAGGAGCCACCAGGTCTGCCAGCGTGGGACGATCTGGATTCCCGGGCGGTGAGTGATGACATCGACGGCCTGCAAAATCTGCATGGGCAAACGCCATTGCTCCAGGATTTCTGCGGAGAGCTCCTCGTGCGTGATGCCGAACGCCTCTAGCTCCGATGCCTGCGTCCAACCGCCGTTGCGGACTAGTTCACTCACCTGGTCGGGAGCTGCAATTGCGAGGAGCAATTTCCGACATCGTGCAGCAAACCTGCCGTAAACGCACCTTCGGCGTACTCCACTGGCATTCGCTGCGCCAGCAGATCAGCCATAACGGCGGTGGCAACCGAGTGTATATTGAAGCGCTGATGCGACCACGTCCGCCGTTACGGTGGCACGCGACCACATTGTGGAAACCAGGAAGCCAAGCGAAAAGTTGCGCAGCTTCTGAATACCGATCATGGATACTGCGTGCCTGACCGAATTCACCTGGCTGCGTGAGCCGTAAATAGCTGAATTAACGACGCGCAGAACGCGGCCCGCGAGCACTGCGTCTTTTTCGATCAGTTCGCCAACGACAGCAAACGAGACGCTCTCATCGGCGAGTGTTGCCACCAGTTTGTTCAGAATCGGCGAAAAAGCGGGCAGGCGATTCATCGCACTCAGCGCCCGCTGGCGTACATCGGTTTGAACCAGAGTCAGGTTACCCACGCCTCACTTATCGGCGGCGCGGGCCTGAGTGTGACTTTAATCCTCGTCGTGCTGTGCGGCCAGACGCGTGACGGTAGACATATCTTCAAGCGTGGTGACATCTCCCGAAACCACATTGGAGGTCACGATCTCACGTAGCAAACGGCGCATGATCTTGCCGCTGCGCGTTTTTGGCAGCGCTTCTGTAAAGCGAATCTCCGACGGACGCGCAAACGCCCCGATCTCATGCGATACCCACTGCCGCAACTCGTTCGCAAATCCGTCGTGATCGCGCTTGCCTTCTTTCAATGTCACGAAGGCGCACACGGCCTGTCCGGTGATCTCATCCGGCTTGCCGACAACCGCGGCCTCCGCCACTGCCGGATGTTTGACCAGCGCGGATTCAACTTCCATCGTACTCAGACGATGGCCGCTGACGTTCATCACGTCATCAACGCGGCCCAGCACCCAGTAATACCCATCGGCATCTTTGCGCGCGGCGTCACCAGTGAAATAGACGCCCGGCACACGCGACCAGTACTGCGATTTGTAACGCTCCGGATCGCCCCACAAAGTACGTGCCATGCTCGGCCACGGCCTCTTGATGATCAGAAAGCCTTCCTGATCCGGCCCAACAGGATTGCCATGCGTATCGATCACCTCCGGCAGAATGCCCGGCATCGGCAGCGTCGCGGAACCAGGTTTCTGAGGAACTGCGCCCGGCATCGGCGAGATCATGATCGTTCCGGTTTCGGTCTGCCACCACGTATCGACGATCGGGCAGCGTCCTTTTCCAATTACGCGGTGGTACCATTCCCAGGCTGTCGGATTGATCGGTTCGCCGACGGAACCCAGCAGCCGCAAGCTGGAAAGATCA
This sequence comes from Bryobacteraceae bacterium, assembly GCA_963793625.1. Lineage (GTDB taxonomy): Bacteria > Acidobacteriota > Terriglobia > Bryobacterales > Bryobacteraceae. The sequence goes on from CAWCAT010000011.1 coordinate 148,310, forward strand.
TGAGCGTTGGGCCAATGATCACCCTGCCGGATCAAAGCTCGGATAGCGGTGGGTGAAGTGTAGAGCACGTTTATCTTGTACTTCTCGATCAGCCTCCACCAGCGGTCGAAAGCAGGAGTGTCGAGTGCGCCTTCATACATGACGGTGGTCGCGCCAACGGCGAGCGGTCCATAAACGATGTAGCTGTGCCCGGTTACCCAGCCGATATCAGCCGAGCACCAGTAGGTGTCTTCGGGCTTGATATCGAAGATCCACTTCATCGTGGTCGCGGCGCCCAGCAGATAGCCTGCGGTTGTATGCAGAATGCCCTTGGGCTTGCCGGTGGTTCCCGAGGTGTACAGAACGTACAGCGGATGCTCGGAATCGAGCGGCTCCGCGGGACAGTCCTCGGAAACGTCTTTGTCGAGGTCATCCCACCAATGATCGCGGCCCGCCACCATCGGCGTATCTGACCCGGTGCGGCGTGCGACGATTACGTCCTTGACGGTGGGGCACTCGGTCAAGCGCCTCATCGACGGCCGGCTTAAGTTTGACTTCCTTCGCGCGACGCCAACCGCCATCGGCCGTGATCACGACAGCCGCGCCAAGATCCTGAATACGCGCTTTCAGTGCTTCCGCCGAGAAGCCGCCGAATACGACGCTATGCGTGATGCCCAGACGTGCACAAGCCAGCAAGGCGATTGGCAACTCCGGAATCATCGGCATGTAGACGATCGCACGATCGCCCGCCTTGAGCCCGCGGCCTTTCAGCACATTGGCAAAACGGCAGACAAGCCGATGCAATTCCTGATAGCTGATCATGCGCTGATCGCCGGGTTCGCCTTCCCACAGAATGGCGACCTTGTTCTTGCGCTCCGTCGTCAGGTGGCGGTCCAGGCAGTTGTAGGAAACGTTGATTTTCCCGCCTACGAACCACTTCACAAACGGTGGATTCCACTCGAACACATGCGACCATTTCTCAAACCAATGGAGTTCCTTTTCAGCCAGTTCTTCCCAGAATTCTTCCGGGTTGTCTTCGGCGCGCTTGCACAGCGCCTTATAGGCGTCCATTCCCTGGACATGGGCCTTGCTCACAAACTCAGGACTGGATGGGTAAATGGGATTTTCGCTCATTGTTATTTTGGACCAGTTGAGAATATCCTAGCAGAACACCTGCCGCCAGATCCCGTCAATTCGATATGATGTCTTTTCGGAGCAAGTAAACTCATGAAACCAGTGCCACCTAACGAGCAGATAGCTCTTGTCGACCGCCTTGCGAAAGCCTGCGGCGGATCCTATTCTCCTGAAACCCGCCGGAAGTTTTTCATCTCCGGTCCACAATGGGCCGCGGCCTACGAAGGCCAGGCCCTGTTCCATGCCCCAACACGAAATGCGGTTGGCTTTGAAGAAGTGATTCGCAAATACGGCGAGGTCGGAATCGGGCACTGGTGTACGCACGATACCGACGTCATCCCCAGCAACATCGTGGGCAAAGACGAACAGTGGGCCGTTGTCGAGCGCATCAAGAAGGCGCTCAGCGAGAACAACGTAAAGTGCTCCATGGTCACGACGGAGACTTTTCACCACGCAGTCTTCGCGGCCAGTCCCGCCGCCGAGGCTCCTGAGATTCGCGAGTACGCGAAGCGGCGCCTGAAGAATACCGTAAAGATCGGCCATGAGCTCGATGCGCAATACGCTGTGTACTGGCCGGGTTCGCTCGGTTACTTCGTGCAAGGCGCGGTGGAAGAGACACAGACGCTGCAGTGGTTCGCCGAGGGGATCAACGCTGCTTGCGAGATCGACATTGAAATCGCACAGAAACGCAATCGTCCCACGCTGAAGCATTGCATGGAAGCCAAGCCGTTTGAGCCGCAGGCCGAAATCCTGCTGCCTACCTCTGATGCGATGCTGGCGTGGATTTCCTCCGGTCTGCTCACGCATCCGGAAATGGTGGGACTTAACCCTGAGTATCTGCACGAACTGATGTGGGGTGGCGCCCCACGTGCCGCTCTCGCCCGCGCCCTGCTGTGCGGCAAGCTCTGGCACTTCGACATCAATGACGGTTACCGCCTGAAACACGACGTCGATATTGCGGTCGGCCTGGTGAATCCGCTGGACTGGCTTAATGTGCTGGTGCTGCTGCGCAGTCACGGCTACAACGGCCCGTTCAATCTTGACTTCAAGCCGCCACGCACGACTAGCAACCACGGCGTCTGGTCGGTAAGTTTCCCGACCGCCGTCGATCGCTTCATCACGATGTGGGAGATGGCCGGAGAGGTCATAGAAGATCCGATCATCAGCGAAGCTTCGGCTGCGTTACGCGCCGGCGCTGGAGTCACTGATTACAGCGACGCTGAGGCGATTTTCCAGGCCAACAAGGAATTGCTCACCTTGCACGAACTGATTGCGCATCGGATTGTGCAGATTTTGTGGGGCCAGCATCGCGGGCGTAGCTACTCCGTCTAGCGGTTGGAGTGCAAGAATCGAGGTATGAGCCTCGGACGCACTCTGATCCTGTTGGGAATTGTACTGATTGTGGCAGGCGTGCTGATTACGTTTAGCGGCCGCCTGCCATTCCGGATTGGCCGCTTGCCGGGAGACTTCGTAATACGCGGCAAGCATTCTGTATTCTACTTCCCGCTTGCCACCAGTATTCTCTTGAGTGTTGTCTTTTCAATCGTGCTTTGGCTGTTCAGCCGCCGTTAACGCACAATCCCCATTTTGGTTAGCGGCCAATAAATGAACACGGCCTTACCGTAGATAAAGCCCTTGCTCACTGTGCCCCAGGACCGGCTGTCGTTTGAAGAACTGCGGTGATCACCCAGCACGTAGTACTGATCCGGTGGAACCTTGAGCGGGCCGAAGGACAGGTGATCGCGATAGGCTTCAGGCACATAATTTTCCTGGAGAGAGTTGCCGTTCACGATCACGGTTCCACGGACAACTTCGACTTTGTCGCCGGGCAGCCCGATAACACGCTTGATGTAGGACTTGCTGGTATCGCCTGGATACCAGAAGACCACCATGTCTCCGCGTTCGATGTTGCCGAAACCGAACCGGTACAAAAACTTGTTGATGAAGATACGTTCTTGATCCACCAGCGCGGGCATCATGCTGGTGCCCTCCACTTTCACTGGCTGGTAAAGAAACAGAATGACGATCACGGCCAACACTACAGAGAGCACCAAATCGCGAAGCCAAAAAAGAGTGAGCTTCAGTTTTGAGGTGTCCGGCATTCCAGTTCGAATACCTCTATTTTATCAGCGACTGACCAGCTGGTGCGGACGTCAACTCCGAGATGTAATACCCCATGAACTCGTCGCGTTTGGGCTCCAAACAGACTACGACCGGTTTTCCCTTTGGGTCAATCCGCGTGAAACCCTTATCATCGACCAGGATCGGGAGAGTTTCCCGCTTGCCGAAATACGTCCCCGGGCTCGCCGCCTCGGCGACCGCTAGCTGATCGTGCAAGGTCATTCTCTGCTGTGGATTCGAGATCCACAACCGGTAGAGCGCTTCCACGGCCTGGGTCATGGGCGAATTGCGTTTGCGCACTCGCTCTCGTTCCTCATCGCTCAGGCGCACAAGGGTCGTGGAATCAAGCGGCACGATCGTAATGGGCAACCCGGCGCCATATACCAGCTGTGCGTCGGCTGTTGCGGAATAGACGTTATACTCAGGGATCAAGTTCGTCGGCTTCCCCGCGGTTCCATAGACGCACCCGCTCATGAGCACAACGCGTTTCAAGTACTTGCCGAGTTGAGGTTCGAGGCGCAGGGCATCCGCGACGTTCTGCAACGGCCCGACGGCAAGCAAAACCACTTGGCCCGGATAACGTTTGGCCGTCTCTACGATGAAGTGCGCGGCGTCCTGCTTGATAGGCTTTACTCTCTCGAAATCTTCCGCCCAGGTGTACTGAAAGTAAACTCGATCATGCGTCTTTCGTCCGATTGAAACGGGAATATCCGAGCGGCCCGCCTGATACAGCATTTTGCACGCAATCGGCGCCCTAGCCGGCGTGTTACCGTGCGCGATCGTAATTCCCAGCGGTTCGAAGTTTTTGTGCAGAAGGACGAACGCGAGAGCCCAGGCATCGTCGATATCGTCGCCGATATCGGTATCGAGAATTACTTTTATTTTGGGCTGCTCAGCCGCGTAGGCCGCACTCAATGACAGGAGTGCGGCGATAGTGAAGATCACTTTTAGACGCATCGGATTTTTATTGTAGAGATTTGCCTGTCATTAACCGCGCCAGCGCAGGCAACGGAACTGCCGACTGCTTGAGCGCATTCGAATGGAAGCTGGAGAGGCGGAACTCACCGCCGGATTGCTGTTTGCACAGGGCCTTCAAACGGTGCCAGTCGCCCCAACCTACGAAATACGTCGGCAACTGTGTGGAGGACAGCTTCGCGCGGCGCAATTTCCCCGTGGCCTCTTCTTTTTCCTGGAAGCCTTTGTTCAGCATCAAATCCATCGCCTGCTCATCGGTCATGCCCATCGTTTGCATGCGCACGTCCAGAATTGCATTGGCGATCATGCGTAGTTGCTGTTTCAGGAATGTCAAACGCAGTTCCGGGCTGCCGTCCAGATAGCCCTCGTCGAGCATCGTTTCGGTAGCATAGACCGCCCAGCCTTCGACATACGGTCCGCTGCCGAATATTGCACGCAACGCCCGCCGCGACTTGGGCTCGACGTCGTTGGCGTACTCCAACTGAACGTAGTGCCCCGGCATAGCTTCATGTATGGTAAGCAGCTTCAGACCATAGTAGTTGTACTCGCGCAACTTGGAATCGATGCGCTCTTTGGTCCAGTCTTTGGAATCGGAGTCAGCCAGTAAAAAGCGCCGAGTTGCGGTTCAAAAGTGGGGGCGGGATTGAAGCCGCCGACTGAATAGATGCCGCGCATGAACTCCGGCGTTTCGATCACCTTCAAATTGTCACGCTGGGGCAGCGGCAGAAGACCTTTCAGCTTTACGAACTGAGTGGCTTCTTCCAGATCGCGCCGTGCATCCGAAAAGTAGGTATCCGGTGTGGCATGCTTGGCTGAAATCTTCGCCAGCGTCTCACCGACGATCAGGTTCAGATCGACAGGATCTTTGTGCGTCGGATAGAGCTTGTGATGGAGCGGTAGCGCAAGATGAAACATCTCTTTGCGTACAGCCGTCAACTTCTCTTCGGCTTTCGCCAGAACCTGCTCAGGCGTCTGATCGGTAGCCATCACGTAACGAAACTTCTTCTCGTATTTAGGCTTGCCGAGCCGCCAATCGCTCGTGCGCTTGGAAAGATCGTTTTTCAGAAACGCATTGAAGTCGTTGAGCGCATCCAGCGCGGGCTTCGCCGCTGCATCGTACTCCGCTTTCAATTCCGCGGGCGCGCCCTCGCGCAGTGTCTTGTCGATCAGGCCGATGTTGCCCTCGTTCTCTTCCTGTGCGACAGTCGTCCAGATCTCGGGGGCATCGGTAAGATTTTTGCGCGCATTCTGCATCAGCGCGGGCACCTTTTGCAGACGCGCAATGATGTGTTTATAACGCTGCGGCTTCGGCGCATACTCCAGGGTGAAAGGAGTATAAAGCGCGTTGCCAACAAGTTCCACGTACATCGTGGGGTTGTGTTTGTAGTTCTGGATCGTATCGAGTTCCAGCAACGATAGACCGACCTGATTCGACACGATGTCGTAATCTGCTCGCTCTTCCGGGTCGAGCTTCTCGAGATCAACCAGCTTCAAGCGATGATCGATGTCACGATAGAAACTGCGCTGATTGTTCAAACCGGTCTCGCTCAGATCGTCGAGCAACTCGTCTAAAGGGACGCCCTTGTGCGAGTGGTATCCGACGGCAGTCGACCCCACTGGGCTCATTGCCAGGGAAGAATAGACAAACTCCTCCACAAGTGCCTGGAAATCAGGTCCTTTTCGAGAACACGCAGCTAGTCCACAGACTGCAACAATCAGCAGTAATCTCTTCATTACTGCTGATTGTAGCGTAGCTGTCTATTTGACTGTCAGCTTCTTCTCGAGCCCGTACAACGTGATCAGTGGATGCTTCACGACTGCCCGAAATTCGAAAGAGTTGCCTACCGTGAGGCCCTTTACCACGGTCGAGAAGGCACCGGTCGCGGTGCGCTTTTGCAGTGGTGTCGGCGCCCACGGTTCTCGCTCATTGACGTCGAGCCCGGTCTTGTTTCTTCGGTACTCGAAGCCGACCTCAAGACTGGCTGCCTTCCCCATGTCCTTGAGTTCGCCTTCCAGCGTGACGGTCTGAGATTTCGCGTCGAAGCGCGAACTAAGGGTGTCCACCCGCGGCGGCGTCATCGCGGGCTTTACGTTTGTGAGCTTCAGCACGACCGGATTGGGCCACTTGCTGTTGTCCTGCAGGCGCTGCGAATGGAACGCGCGCACATGGAGGCCATCGGCCTCCTGCTTGAATGTGGGCGTCGGGACAACGTCGTGCCGATATTCATAGACCTTGCTGTTTTGGCCAAGCACGCTCACCTGGGTCTTTTCGGTCGCCTGGACCGATTTCAGCACCAGATCTTTCCAGGCGCCGCGCTTCCACGCTTCCTTCTCTTTGACGATCACGTAAATCGTGTCTTCGTTCTTTTTCTTCGTGAACCAGATGCCCTGCTCGTTCGTCAGCACCCAGGGGCGCACGCTATAGATCGCCTCGTTGTTGATGAACATCCAGTTGGCGACTTCGCGCAAGCGTTCTTCCTGTTCGATGGGAAGTTCGCCGTCCGGTTTCGGACCAACGTTCATCAGCAGGTTGCCGCCTTTCGCGCGCGTTTCGATCAGCAGGCTGAGCACCTGTCCGCCAGTTTTATAATGCTCGTTCTGCGGCTGATACTGCCAGGCTGTGCCCATCGTCAGATTCGCTTCCCACGCGCCTTCCAGCGGCACTCCCGGGACGTACTGCTCAGGCGTGGCGATTGCGCCGCGTGTCACGATGATGTTCGGATCCATCTTCCAGGCCAGTTCGCGAAGCCCCTGCGGCTCACCATCGAAAAAGATCATGTCGATCTTGCCGTAGTTTGTCAGCAACTCGCGTATCTGCGCCTGATCGTGCTTCATCAGGCCGGGATTGGCTCTGGGCTGCACTTCGGCATTACCGCGCTGTACTGTGATGCCATTCTTGAACAACCACCAGAAATCGTCGGGTGAGAAATAGACGCCCGCCGCAATGCCCTGTTCCCGAAATGCGTTGAAGATGTCTTTTGTGACATCCCGTTTGAACGGGGTCTTCATGATGTTGAAATCGGTGGTCGCGGTGTCCCACATGCAAAAACCCGAGTGGTGCTTGTTCGTGAACACGACATACTTCATGCCCGCCAGTTTGGCCAACTGGGCCCAATCCTGCGGATAGAACTTGCGCGGATTAAAAGTCTTCGGCAGGTCATTGATGAAGCGGTTGTTGTAATCGTCGGAAGCGCCCACCATCGAATGGCTGATTACGGTGCCGATCTGACTATCGACACTCCAATGTATGAACAAACCGAAGCCTTGATCGCGAAACCACTCCAGCCGCTCGGCCTTGTTCAGATCGCCTTCTTTTGATTCCGCCTGCTGTCCATGCAGACAGGCTGGGCCACACAGGAGCGCTGCGAGCAGCGTTCGTCTTAAAAACATTACATTCCCGCTTCTTTCAATAGAGTTTTCATGGTCGTTACATCGCGACGCATAATCGCCAACAGGCTTTCTTTCGGAATCGTGAATTCCTTCTTACCTGTATCCGCGCCGCCCAAGTCCGGATATTCCATGTGCAACTGCAGCGGACCGCTGAAGTTGGCCGATTTCAACATCGGTAGAAACTGTTTGAAGTTGACCATGCCCTTGCCAAGCGTGCACCAACCGGGCACCCACGCTCCTTTGGCATTCTGCTTCCAAAGGAAGTCCTTCACGGCAACGCCTTTCATGTAGGGCAGCAGCAAGTTGCGAACTGTGGATCCAGCCGCCGTAGCCACCTTCCACTGTTGCGTGACCGATATCGTAGTTCACCGAAACCGCGTTCGTATCGAAGTCCTTCACCAACAGATACAGGTCCCACATCGATGCGCCAACCTGAGCCTACGCCGGAGTGCGTGTGATACATCGCGCACACGCCATATTGCTTGTTCATCGCGGCCAGATCTTTCACGCGCGCTTTGAATTCCGCCAATTGCTCCGGGATGCTGCGCTTCAGGTCGTACTTGAATCCGCCCCAGCGATAGTCCTTGACGCCTAACGACTTCAGCGTCTTGAGGACATTCTCGGCATGCGGCGTTTTCACGTCGATGATGTCGCTCGTGATCATCGAGAACTTCAGGCCCGCTTTGCGAATCGTCTCGGCGGCCTTGGGCAGATCGTCCTGCACACGCTCCGGCAGCACATGCCCGCCGGCGCGCACCGTCAGATCGATGCCTTCGTAGCCGAACGGAAGCGCAGAGTTCAGCACATCTCGCGCACGTCCGTCCAATGAAAGTGTTTGGAGAACGCGCAGAGCGTGTAGCGCCCCTCTGGCTTGGCAGCCAGCGGCGCTTCGCGGCAGCTGTCGCAGCCAATCCGGCCAGCAATTCTCTTCGTGACAGGTTGTTCATCGCAGTTCCTTACAGTTCCACTTTCTTCGATACATCATTCCAGCGCGCACGGCGGCCGTGTTTTCAGTGAGATGTTCGCCATCTGCACGACCAGCGCCGCCTGGAAGCCCAGCCGCATCGGCGCGGTCGGCGTCTTGCGCGTTCGCACGCACTCGAGAAAGTTCTCGACGTGCAGGTCGGTCGCGCAGCCGAACCCTTTCGCGGAAGTTTTCTGATCGCGGGCTTGTCTTCCTCGCCCTGCGTGATAGACCTTCAGATCTTCGCGGCCGATATCCATTCGAGCCTTGTCGCCGTCCAGATGATTCATCTGATCGTTGCGGCTCTTGTACTTCATCGCCGCGTAGTTCATGGAGAAGACACGCGATAAAATCTTCGGGATACTCGGCGGTAACGACAACAGATTCCGGCGTGTCGAAGCCTTCCTTGTGCGGCTTGTCCGCGACGCGGCGGTGACGGCGGTCGGATAGCTCGCGTTCATCAGCAGGTGAATTCCGTCAAAGACGTGCGCGCCCTGGTCGGCAACGATGCCGCCGGCATAATCCGCGAAGTTGCGCCAGTTGCGGAAAACGGTACGGGGTCGAGCGGAACGCGCTTCTTCACCGGACCTTGCCACTGCTCCCAATCGAGCGGACCGTCCAGTTTCGTCCCTTCGTTCCACCGCCCAGATAATTATTCAGCCACCAGCCCGCACCATGCGCACATTGCCCAACACGCCCGACGCGACGATTTTGCTGCCTTCCAGGTACAGGTCGTAGCTGCGCCGCTGCATGCCCACCTGGATGATGTTCTTCGATTTCTTCTCCGCCTCGACGAGTGCGACGCCTTCTTCCGGCGTCCGGCAGAGCGGCTTCTCGACATAGACATCTTTGCCGGCCGCGAGCGCATCCAGCACCATCCGGGCATGCCAGTGCTCCGGCGTGGCAATCAGCACAGCCGTGATGTTCTTGTCGTCGAGCAGTTGCTTGTAATTGCGATAACGCCTTCGGACTGCTGCCTTGCAGCTTCCTCGCTGCGGAAAGCCCGCGCTCCAGATTTGGCTCGTAGACATCGCAGATCGCGCCAACGCGCACGGCGGGTTTTTCTGGAACACGCTCATCACGAACGTGCCGCGCCCGCCCGCGCCGATCAGTCCCAGCACAATCTGATCCGAAGGTGCACCATGAGCGAGCATCGTAGCTCCGCTCATCAAAAACATGCGTCTGTCCAGTTTCATCTTGCCCTCTCGCTCTACGGCTGAAGAATCACTTTCATCAAATTCGGTTCTTTGTTGTAAAGCCGCTGGAACCAGCTTGGTCCTTCCGCCAGCGGGGCTTTGGCGCTGATCAGCGGTTCCACCTGGATCGCTCCGCGGGCGAGCAGATCGAGACACGCCGGATACTCGCCGCACGACGCGCAGGATCCCTGCAAACGGATCTGCCGGCTTACAACGGCTTGCAGCGGGATCTCGACTTTGGGCGACACATTGCCAACCAGACGTAACAGCGCCGCCTTTGCGAACACTCGCGATCGCGGTTTGAATCGGAGCCGTAGCGCCGACAACTTCCATAGCGATGTCCGCGCCGCGACCGCCCGTGAGTTCGCGCACCGCCGCGGGCACATCGCATTGCAGTGTATTGAACGTATCGGTCGCGCCCAGCAGTCTTCGCCATCTTCAACTTCGCGTCGTCGACATCGACCGCAATGATGCGTCCACAACCGGCATTGCGCAGCGCTTGAATCACCAGCAAGCCAATCATGCCGCTTCCGACAACCACGGCGGTATCGGCCAGTTTGATGGGCGTGATCGCGACAGCGTGGACCGCAATCGAGACGGCCTCAATCATCGCCGCATGTTCGAACGGAACGGCGTCCGGCAGCTTATAGACAATGCGTTCCGGCACATTGACGAATTCGGCAAACGCGCCGTGCCGGCGAAACTCACCGCAGGAGACGCCGAGCACCTGGCGGTTGTCGCACAGGTTCACGTCGCCGCGCCGGCAGAAGAAACACGCGCCGCAATAGACCGTCGAATCGAAGGTCACACGATCGCCCTTTTGCAGTCCTTTTACATTCGCGCCAACTTCGACCACAACACCGGCGGCCTCATGCCCCATGACGATTGGAGGGATCCGGCGGCCCGTGCTGCCGTCGAATCCGTGCACGTCGCTGCCGCAGATTCCGCAGGCCTTCACGCGGACCAGAACTTCGTCAGGAGCGAATGACGGCACCGGCATTTCGGTCAGCGCCATCTCCATGTAGTTAGTCAGCAGCAATGCGTCCATGCTTATCGCTTCTCCTTAGATGCCAACATACAGCATATGCCCGCGCGATGGCCGTCTGCACGGGGCCTTCCGGCACCGATTCACTTTAACGTTACCCGAAAGGCGAATATGCAAAATTCTACCAGAAAAGTTGCAGTCGCGCGGGAGCTTCAGGTAAAATCAGAAATCGATAACTGTAATGCAGAAGTGGAGAGGACAAACGATGAAGGATGAATAATTGTTGTAACTGGCGCCGGTGGTTTTATTGCCGGAAGCCTGGTGGCGGATTTCCTGAAACAGGGCTACACCAGGATTCGTGCAGTGGACGTGAAGCCACTCGACGAATGGTATCAACGTTTCGATGGCGTCGAGAACCTTTCGCTCGATCTGAACCTGATTGAAAACTGCGAGACCGCAGCCAAAGGTGCTGTGGAAGTTTACAATCTCGCCGCGAACATGGGCGGCATGGGCTTCATCGAAAACAACAAGGCACTCTGCATGTTGTCGGTGTTGATCAACACGCACATGCTGCAGGCCGCGAAGAAATATGGCGTCCAAAAGTTCTTCTATGCGTCCTCCGCCTGTGTTTACAACGGTGATTTGCAGACCGATCCGAACTGTCCCGCGCTGAAGGAAGCCGATGCGTATCCGGCGCTCGCCGAAGACGGTTACGGTTGGGAAAAACTTTTCTCCGAACGCATGTGCCGCCACTTCCGTGAGGATTTCGGCATGTACACGCGCGTTGCCCGTTTCCACAATGTTTATGGACCGAACGGCACTTGGGATGGCGGACGCGAAAAGGCGCCTGCCGCAATTTGCCGCAAGGTCATCGAGGCCAAGGCGACCGGCAAAATGGAAATCGACATCTGGGGCACTGGCAACCAGACGCGCAGCTTCATGTACATCGACGACTGCGTCAAGGGCATTCAGATGATCATGAACTCCGACATTCTGGAGCCGATCAACCTGGGCTCGAGCGAACTGGTTTCGATCAACCGCCTGGTTGATCATCGTCGAAGAAATCGGCGGCGTGAAACTGAAACGCAGCTACGATCTGGGCGCGCCCAAAGGCGTAAACGGCCGCAATAGCGACAACACCATGATTATGGAGTGGCTCAACTGGGAACCCAATATCCGCTTGCGCGACGGCCTTGAAAAAACCTACGACTGGATCAACGAGCAGTACAGCGCAGGCAAGCAGAGCAAGTAGTAGAAGGTACTTTTCATGAACAGGATGCCAGACTCCTGGGATTATCTAATCGTTACCGCGTCAAACGATACCCAGGCCAAAGCGTACGAACTGCAGTTGGATCTCCGCCAGAAAATGGGCCACCTTACACACGTGCGCCATGCGCTGGTGGTGGCTGATCCTGAAGGCAAACGCATCGGCAGTGGCGGCAGCACGCTGTACTGCCTGAGCCTGATTGTGAACCGCGAGCTAGCGGAGAGCAAGGGCAGTGCGTCCGCGGAAGAAATCCTGCGGGGTCTGCGCATCCTGATCATTCATGCCGGCGGCGATTCGAAGCGACTGCCGGCCTATGGTCCGTGTGGAAAAATATTCGTTCCGGTGCCCGGCGAAAGCCAGAGCGCGCTCGGAACTACTTTGTTCGATCGCATAGCGCCTGCGTTCATGGCCTTGCCTGCCGGTGTTCCCGGTGCCGGTCAGGTAGTCGTCACATCCGGCGATGCCTTGATTCGTTTCGACGCGTCAGCGATCCGTTTCACGCAGCCCGGCATGACCGCGCTCGGTTGTTTCGCGACTCCTGAAGAGGCCTCACGGCACGGCGTGTTTTGTCCTGGCGATCACGGCGCAGTGCGAGTCTATCTGCAGAAACCTACACTGCAGGAACAGACCGATGCCGGCGCAATCAATCGTTATGGAAAAACCGCGCTCGATGTAGGCGTGATGAGTTTCGACGCTGCTACAGCCGCTGCGTTCCTGCGCACATTTCAATTGAACGCAACACCATCAGGCGAAATGCCCTGGACCGGTGCGATGAAGGAAAACGTGCTGGCGCTCGGCATCGATCTCTATCGCGAAATCAGTTGCGCCATGGGGACAGAGGCGACTCTCGAACAGTACGTCCATTCCGCGCGTGCGAGCGGCAGTAAGTGGGACGATACCGCACTTGAAGGCTTTTACACGACGCTTCGCGAATTGCCGCTCTACGTGCAACTGCTGCCGCAGTGCGGGTTTCTGCATTTTGGCTCCACGCGACAACTGGTCAGCAGCGGACTCGCTTTGATCCAGCAGGACAAGGGCGCTGCACCTGACGTTACCTGTCTGATGGTTGACAACGAAATCAAAACCGGCGGCGAAGTCGCGGGCGCAAACTCGTGGGTGGAAGGCTGCAGCATCAGCGCGCGACTAACGCTTGCGGGCGGCAACGTGCTGGTTGGCGCGGATGTGAATCGCCCGCTCAGCCTGCCGGCAGAAGCCTGTATCGACGTGCTGTCCGGCAAGGACAACAAAGGAAATGACGCATGGTTCGTGCGCTGCTACGGCGCGCGCGACGCGTTCAAGGATTTAATCGCTGATGGCGCACTGTTCTGCGGCAAGCCTGTGCTCGAGTGGCTCTCCGCGGCTGGCGCGACTCCCGAGGAAATTTGGGACAGCGCAATTCCTGCCGGCAAGTGCACGCTTTGGGACGCGCGCGTTTTTCCCGCGGTGAGAGCCCACGACGAGTATCACGACTGGTTGTGGATGTTCGATGTTAGCTCCGCAACAATCGAGCAGAAAAGAGCCTTCCTCGCGGCGGACCGTTACAGCGCTGCTGAGATTGCGTTGCTTACGGACCAGGATGCGTTCCATGACGCGGCGCGCTCGCATTCGCGCGGAAGCGATCCGGCACTCGCTGCCGCGCCTGTTCAGCCTGGATAGCCGCTTCGCAGCCGAGGATCTCGCGTTCGCACTGCGCAATACGCCGAACCGCACGGCCTGCGTTGCTGACATGTTGGCCTGGGCAAAAGTCCACGTGGTTGAAAACGGCAGCCGGAGGCATGGAGAATTTTATCTTCTGCCGCATCGTTCACTCGCTCGCTTCGGCCTTGCAGCAGATTGCGTCCAGCAATGATCAGTTGCTTTCCGAACTTCTTCCCGGCCTGGCCGAACAGCTTACGCCCGAAGTCGGGGAATGGATCAAGCCGCTCTGCCTGACGCCGCGTCCGGACGTGCAGGTAGGCGATTGGACGAATCGTTTGCAGGAACTCACGTTCCGCCGCCTGAGTGACGCGATTCTCTCAAGCTCCCTGCGCGCCGTGGTGCGTCCGCGTAATGCGTTGCGCGCTGACGAGACCATCTGGGGACGCGGTCCCGCACGTATCGAACTCGGCGGAGGTTGGACAGACACACCGCCCTACACGCTGGAATACGGCGGCGATGTGACCAACGCTGCCGTCAATCTGAACGGGCAACCGCCGATTCATTGTTACTGCCGAGTAATCGCGGAACCCGTGATTCGACTGGGTTCGATCGATGGCGGCAAGCACATTCAAATCGACACGCTCGAGGAGTTGCTCAACTATCGCCGTCCGGAAGATCGCTTCGCACTGACCAAAGCCGCGCTGGCGATATCAGGATTTGATCCCAAAATGGCGGAGTGGGATGAAGGCGTCACGCTGGCCGACATGCTGAAAGAGTTCGGCGGCGGCATCGAATTGACGACGCTGGTAGGCATCCCTAAAGGCAGCGGCCTGGGCACGTCAAGCATTCTGGGTGCGGTCATCATGGCTGTGATTCGCCGCATGATGGGACGCGAGCCGAATCAGCGCGAACTGTTCCACGATGTCCTGCGTTTGGAGCAAGCGCTCACGACCGGCGGCGGTTGGCAGGATCAGATCGGCGGCGGTGTGGGGGGTACGAAGATCACCAGCACGCTGCCTGGCTTGTTTCCCGACCCGCACATTCACTACGTTCCGAACGATGTGCTTGACCCCAAGATTAATGGCGGCTGCACGCTGCTTTATTACACTGGCATCACGCGACTCGCGAAGAACATTCTGCAGCAAGTTGTAGGCGGCTATCTGAATCGCAATCGCGCAATCATGGCAGCGCTCGACGAAGAGCATCAGGTGGCGCGCTGCGTAGCCGACGCGATGAGCCGCAAAGATGCCGCGGCGTTCGGGCAGTACGTCAATGCCGCCTGGGAATTGCAGAAGCGCCTGTGCGGAGAGGTCACGAATGATGAGATCGAATCGCTACTCGATCGCGTCCGCCCGCATGTTCACGGCATGCGCATTTCGGGCGCGGGTAGCGGTGGATTCCTGATCATGATCTGCAAGTCCCGCCAGGATGCGGATCAGGTGCGCGACATTCTCGAAAAGAATCCGCTCAACGAGCGCTCGCGCTTCTTCGATTTCGAGATCAACAACGCGGGCCTCGAAGTAACTACTTGCTAAGCTTTTGAGAGACAAACAATGCGCTACGCTTTGATTCTCGCAGGCGGGTCCGGGGTACGGCTATGGCCAATGAGCCGCGCGACCATGCCCAAACAATTGATCCCGTTCATCAAGGGCCGCAGTCTGCTGCAGGTTGCGGCAGATCGTCTCGATGGTCTTGTGCCAACGGCGCAACGCTATGTCTGTGCGGCCGGCAAACAGCGCGACGCGATCGTCGCCGGACTCGATGGCTGGACAAACAAGCAGTTTCTCGGCGAGCCTGTCGGACGCGACACGCTCAACGCAGTCGGCTTCAGCGCCGCGGTGATTGCGCGCGATGATCCCGACGCAGTAATTGCGGTGTTTACGGCGGATCACCTGATTGAGCCTGTCGATCAGTTTCAGCAGATTGTCGCACAGGGATTTTCGCTGGTAGAGAAAAATCCCAACACACTTGTCACCTTTGGCATTGCGCCGACCGGAGCGGCTACCGGCTACGGCTATCTGGAACTAGGCGAGTTGCTCGACGGCAACGCGCGCGTGGTTCGGCAGTTTCACGAAAAGCCCGATAGCGAAACAGCAAACAAATACTTCAGCGCTGGTCCGGAGAGCTATCTCTGGAACAGCGGCATGTTCGTGTGGCGTGCCAGCACGCTTCTCGATTGCATCCGCCGCTACACGCCTGAAAATTACGCGGGCATCATGAAAATCGCGGATGCGTGGGACTCGCCGAAACGCGATGCTGTGCTCGCCGAGGTCTTCGCGACTTTAAAAAAAGTGAGTGTCGATTACGCCGTGATGGAGCCCGCTTCGCGCGATGCTTCCGTGCGCGTAGCCGCCGTGCCGATGCCGCTCGATTGGCTCGATGTTGGTTCCTGGCCCACGTTCGCTAAGACCTGCACGACCGATGCGCAGAACAATGCGATTGCTGCCGAGCGTACATTACTGCAACAGACGAGCAACACGCTGGTCGCATCAAGCGATCCCAAACACCTGATCGCGACGATCGGTTGCGAGAATCTGATTATCATCCACACACCCGACGCCACGTCTGGTTTGCCGCGCTGATAACGCGGAGGCGGTCAAGGAACTGCACCGGCAAATTGGTGAACGCTTCGGTCCAGAGTACGCCTGACATGTTGATCAAAGCCGAACAAGCGGTTTCGGAAGCAACGAGTCACGGCACACCTAAGCGAGTGATTCTGCGTGGCGGTGTGTTGCCGGACGTGACGCAGGTGGCGGTGGCTACGCTCACCGAAGCAGATGAGATTGAGATGCACAGCCATCCTACGATGTACGAAAACTACTTCGTGCTGGAGGGCAAGGCGCTCTACATCGTTGGTGAAGAGACGTATGAGATCGGACCCGGAGACTTTCTGGTGATTCCTCCGGGCGTTCCGCATCGACCCAAGGTCACGGCGGGACCGCTGCGGGTGTTCTATTGGGGCATCGCTACCGACGCCGACTGATCAGCCTTTGCGCTTGCTCGATTCGCGAACGATAAGTTTTGGTTCGAGCAACACCGATTTCGGACGCACCGGCGTCTTCGATTCCACCAGGCCCAGTGCGAGCTTTGCGGCGCGTTCACCGATGGCCGAACTATCCTGATCGATACTCGAAAGCGGTACACGCAGCAATTCTGCGTAGAGAACGTTGCCGCAACCAATCACAGCTACGTCCTGCGGCACGCGCAGACCTGCATCGAGAATCGCCTTGAGTGCGCCCATCGCCGTAGGATCGTTATAACAGAAGACGCCATCGGGACGCGGATCCAGGCTCAACAGGTGTCGCATGGCTTCGCAACCGCTTATGTCGCCGCTATCGTCGCCGGATTTCCCGTGACGATGTAGCCCGGCATCGGCGAAAGGCCGCGTTTTGCGAGGGCGCGTTTGTAGCCTTCCAGGCGGCCGACAGCAGTACTCACTTCGGGTCCGCGAATATGAGCGATTTTGCGGCAGCCCTGTTCAATCAGGTGCTCGGTCGCGATTGAGCCGACGGCCTCGTCGTCCACGCCGACGAAGTTCGCCTGCAATCCAACAAAGCGCCGGTCAATCAGAACGTAGGGAATCTTCTGCTCTTCAATGCGACGGAAACTCTCGACGGTCCACTGCGTAGAAGCAACGACGAGTGCATCGACACGCCTCGCCAGCAACTGCTCGATCTCCTGCTGTTCGAGTTCGGCATCCTCTTCGGAAGAGGCGATCACCAGGCTGAAGCCCTTTTTGCGCAGCACACGCGACAAGTCCTTTTGCGACTTGGGCGAAGAAGGGATGAACCAGGTCCGGGACCACAAACCCAAGCGTATTCGTGCGGCCCGTAACCAGGGCGCGCGCCGCCAGGTTTGGGCGGTAGTTCAACTCTTTCATGCGCTTCAGAACGCGCTCGCGAGTCTCCTGGCTGATATCGCTGTGATTGCGCAGAACTTTGGAAACAGTGACCACGGAGACCCCGAGGTCGCGAGCGATATCTTTCATCCGAACCGTCATAAGTTAAGCCTTTGCCGGCCGGAATTTAATGCAATAGAAAGCGCCCATGAGCAAGAGCAACAGCCCCCACCAGATGTCGGCGTGCAGGTGTGCCAGAACAACGGTATGTTCGGGCGGCGATACCAGTGAATAGAGTCCGCTGGCAAGGATGATGACGCCGTAGGCAAGCAGCAACATTCCGATGAAGAACCAGATGGGTACTACCTTTTTTTCCTTTTGCATTTTCGCGACCCCACGAAGCGTTAACTGTATCGAACGTTTGCACACGCTGTCAACCGCCTCCTAGCGCTCCTTGACTTGGTTCCAGCTGCCGATCTACGATGGAACTTCGTTTTTACTGTAACGTTAACGAGAAATCAAACTTCACCATGAAAAGATACGGTTCCATCATTGGCTTGCGGCCGGAAGCCGAAGCGAAATACAGGGAATATCATTCAGCCGTCTGGCCTGAAATTCTGAGCATGATCCAGCAGTGCAATATTCGGAACTACTCCATTTACCTGAAGGACGGCCTGATGTTTGGCTACTTCGAATATCACGGCACCGACTTCGCTGCCGACATGGCGAAAATGGCGGCAGACCCGAAGACCCAGGAATGGTGGGCGATCATGGAGCCGATGCAGAGCCCGTTGGACACCCGCAAACCGGGCGAATGGTGGGCGGAGATGGAAGAAGTCTTCCACATGGATTAGGCATTATCCCCGCGCTCGCGGCGGATCTGCGCATCGATCGCCGCGTGCTTGTACATGTCGCCCAGGGTCGGATAATTGAAACACGTCTGGTTGAAAAGTTCGATCCCGCTGCCTGTCATCATTGCCATCACGCCGATATGCACGACCTCTGTAGCGGTTTCGCCGATCACATGCACGCCGAGCAACTTCATATCCTCGCGACGGAAGAGCAGCTTTAGAAAGCCTTCCTGGTCACCAATGATCCGCCCGCGCGCGCTTTCGGCGTAAGAGGCACGGCCCACTACGTAATCCACGCCTTTGGTTTTCAAAGCCTCTTCGGTCTCGCCGACTGTGCTCACTTCGGGAATTGTGTAGATCCCGGTAGGAAGCATTCCCACAATGTCGTTTTCGTACGGAACGCCGAAAGCCGCGTACATCGCCATGCGGCCTTGCTCCGCACTTGTGGCAGCCAGGGCTGGGAACCCAATCACGTCTCCGATTGCGAGAATGTGCGGAACCGCGGTTCGAAAACGTTCATCCACTTTGAGTAATCCGCGCTCGGCAGGCGTGATTCCGGCGGCGGCCAAATTCAGGTCGGCTGTGTTACTCGTACGTCCTGCCGCAACCAGGATCTGATCCGTTGACACCGTGAAGCCCGACTCGCATTCCAGTTCCACCTTGCCGCCGTGGTTGATAGCGCAGCGCTTCACGCGTTCCTTCAGGTGAAACTGAATCCCCACTTCCTGCATGGCTTTTACGAGCGCAAGCGAGAGTTCGCGGTCCAGAAAGGGCAGAATCATTTCGCGACCATCCAGAAGGTGGACTTCGCAGCCGAGTGCGGCGAACGTGCAGGCGTACTCGCTTCCGATCACGCCCGCACCGATCACAGCGAGCGACTTCGGCAGAAACGGCATGGTCAGCAGTTCATCAGAGTCATGAATGCGCTCGTCTTCAAAAGGAAATCCGGGCGGATGCAGCGGAGAGGATCCCGTTGCGATCACAATGACCTCGCCCTCCAGTGTCAGGTCCGACGAACCGTCTGCCACGATGCGAATTGCGTGGGGGTTTTCGAAGCTCGCAGTCCCGCGATAGAGATCGACGTATTGCCGCAAAAAGCTTGTCGCAACACGCTTGCGCTCGCTGTCTTTGACCCACTCCTCGTGGTACATGAATTCGCGCAGAGTAGCTTCACGGCGCAACGACAGATCCACACCGTAGAGTTTTCGCGACTTCAGTCCTGAGAACGCCAGCGCGGTTTCCCGAAGCGTCTTGCTGGGGAGAGTACCAGTGTTGGTGGAAGCGCCGCCCAGTGCGGGGTTCTTTTCGATTACGGCGACGCGTTTGCCGATGATAGCGGCAGAAGTCGCGGCGCGTTCGCCTCCCGGTCCGGATCCAATTACGATCACGTCGTAGCGCTGCATCAGGCAGGTCCCCCTAAAAAGAAGAACAGGGCCAGACATCGGCCCTGTGGCATTCTAATTAGTTTATATCTGTCCGTTGTATGTACGAATGCTACCGTGTGCCCAGACCTTTATACGTGTCAGGCCGACGTTCCTTGATATAGAGACTGCGCGCCTCGCCATCGGCCGGACCGACCGAGAGCCAGTGTACACGGAACTCCTGGGCCAGGTCTATCTCGGCTACCGCGATCCCCTGGGCGGTTTCGGCCAGGACTTTACCGGTTGGATCGACAATCCGGCTGGGTGAGCCCGCCGAGGTACTGGAAGCCACAAGGTACACGCTGTTATCCAAAGCACGCGCCCGGGAAATGACGTCCCAATGGCCAGGAACGCCGTCGCCAGCTATCGGAAGCAGCAGGATCTCCGCGCCCTTCAGCCGCAGGGCCCGCGCCACCTCAGGGAACCAGTTGTCCCAGCAGATCAGCATTCCCACCCGCCCGAAGTCCGTGTCGAAAACGGGATAGTCGCTGCCCGGCGTGATTCCGTTCTCACCTTCAGCCATGGCCAAGTGGGTTTTGCGGTATTTGCCTGCAATACGGCCCTCGCGGTCCACCAGCACGGCAGTGTTGTAGATCAGGCCGCCATCGGCTTCATGCAGGCTGGCCGCCACCCACATTTTATGGCGTCGTGCGAGATCTGAGTACATGCGCGTCGTCGGCCCGGGTATGGGCTCTGCGGTTTGGGCGACCGGCAGACCGACTCCGCGATCGGGGAAGTTCTCGGTAAGCAGAACAAGGTCGGGATGCTGGGCGCCGGCCTGGTCGAGCGTCTCGGCAGTTAACTGGCGGTTCTTCTCAAGCGTGGCTCCGGTCGGCGGCTGGATGCGAGTGGTCGCAATCCGCACTTTTCGGGGCGGCGGCGCGGATACCTCTGTCAGTTCCGGTGTGCGCCAGAGGACGGAGCCGTTCTCGGTCCACCGTAGCGCCAGTTCAATCGTTGCGCTTCCGGAACCCTCCGGTGCGCGCAGTGTGCGGTGGAGGCGGACCCAGCCACCGGGTTGGGGCTCAACGCTGTCCGCGAAGTCGCGTTGCAGCGCTCGGCTTTTGGCGCCAATCCACGAAAGGATGGCGGCCACGCTGACGCTCTCGTCTGAGACCTTTTGGGTCTTGTACAGGACGGAAAAGCGGTAGTATTTTCCAGCCTGGATCCCGGTGGCGCTGGTAATCCACTTGCCATAAGCCGGAAATCGCTTCGACTGGAGCCTCAAGCAGGCGGCGCTGCCTAAACGCACGACACTGGCCTCAGGCGCCAGTGCCGGTGCGGCCGACCACACTCGCCAACCGTCGGGCTGCACGCCAGCGTTGATCCGGAATTCCGGATTAGGAATAAGATTCGCGGTCGCGCCGGCTGCTGGAATACCCAGTAGCACGAGCGCGGCGACAGCGAGTAGCGTACTCATTAGAAAACCAGCTTCAGGGCGAATTGCCAGCCGCGTGGGGTCCAGGCGGTGCCCGTAATCCGGCCGAAACTCGTGCTGACCGGGTTCATGTCGGGAAGCCGAAAATTAGCGTGGTTAAACGCGTTGATCGCCTCCGCCCGGAATTGCATCTTCACCTGCTCACGAACCCGGAAGTTCTTCAGAGCCGAGAGATCGCAACGAGACTGCTTGTCGCCGCGAATGCCGCTGAAGCGCAGCGGGAACTGGCGGATGTTGCTCGCCAACTGCTGGCTGGAATTGCGATTGAATCCGGCATCGGTATTGATCCAGCGATCGACGTTGCGCTTGTCCGACGAAAGGTTGATATCGTCAATGTTTCCGTTGAAGATGATGTTGCCAAACGAGAGCGGAGCTCCACTCTGGTTCTGCATGATCCCGTTGATTTGCCACCCTCCGGCCAGCGCCTGCAGCACGCCAGGCATGTGCGCGCCGAAACGCCTCCCGCGCCCGACCGGAAGCTCGTAAATGCCGCTAACCGTGTAGCGATGCGGACGGTCTGAGGGCGAGATCGAGCGGTACGGCATGGGATCGCTGGCATTCAGGAACTCGACAGCTTCCATCAATTTGGACCAGGTGTAGCCCACGCCCACGGTAAAGCCGCGTGAGAACCGGCGTTCCAGACGGCCCTGGAACCCGTGGTACCACGAGTATCCGATCGGTGCACCGACGATGATGTCACTGAAGTGCGGATAGGGTCGCAGCAGGTTCGCTCTCGAGATACTCGTGGTGAACGCCTGCCCCAAGCCCGCGAAGGGACTCGCTGAATACGTGGCCAGGAAGTTCATGGTCTGGACGTCGCGCGCGGGACTCGTGCTCAGGTACTTCGCCGGAAGGGGATTCAGATTACGGTTGATCTCCAGTCGCGAGCCGCGGTTCCCCACGTACGAACCTTCAAACATAAAACGCCCGGGTAACTGCCGCTGCAATCCGACGGTCCAACGTGAAGCATGTGAATGATGGCGGTCGCTGGCAAACACCGTGATCCCCTGTCCGAGGTTGGTGTTCAACCCTCCAGCGGCACCCGCTGGAGTGTAGAGCCCGTTCGGGAAAGGGTTCGTAATGGTGGTGCTAAACGTGGAGCCGTTGTCGAGCGACACCAGGATCGGCGTGGTTTGGGCAAAGCCGGCCTGCAACGGCGCGGTCTGGCTGACGCCGATTGTGCCGTAAAAGAGCCCGTAACCGGCGCGGACGGTGGTCTTCGGCGAGAGTTGCCAGGCGAGTCCCACGCGCGGCATAAAATCGCGCTTTTCCATTGGGTAGGGGTAGCGCCCGTTCTTGCCCTGGCCCACAAAGGTTACTCCGCCGGTCGCATGGAAGGCAGCCGCGGGCAATTCGGGGACCGGACTCTTGGCGTAAGCGGCTTGCGCCTGCGCTTCCACCGGATTGGGCGTGGCGGAATCGAAATTCGCGACGAGGCGGTCGAAGCGCTCCGTAACTGGCGATTCCAGTTCCCAACGCAGGCCCAGGTTTAGGGTCAGCCTGGAAGTGAGCTTGTAGTCGTCATGAAAATAGACGCCGAAGAACTTGTCCTGCATGGCGAAACTGGCGGCGCGCTCCATGTTGCCCGACGGGATACCCAGCAGCATTGCCGCCAGTTCCTGCCCGATGGGGGCTGCGGCCGAGCTGTCCAGCGGCCCTTTCGTATAGCCTGAGCCAAAGCTGAGATCAGGCGCGGTACTTAGCGGATAACGTGAGCCGAAAGTGCGATAAACGCGCACGTCTGTGCCGAATTTCATGTTGTGCCGGTTCTTCAGGTAGTTGAAGTTGACAGAAAGGCTGTGCGTCAGGCTCGAATTATTGCCATCGCCGCTCTCCCATGGCGAGATGCGCGCGTACGGGCCGGCACTGATGCGCGGAACGGTCGCGATCTCCCGATCGATCAAATTAACCAACCCGGGCGCGAAGCCCATCGTAGCCAGATCGATTCCTTTGCTGATGCGGTGTTCCGGGAAGTCCTGGAATGTGAGGCCGTAGCGTGTGTTCATGACCAGGGACGGAGTGAGCACGTACACATCATCGATCGCAGTGCCCTTATTGGTGCGATTCAGGATCAGCCCGTTAGCGGGATTGTCCCAACCGAACTCGTGGTTCTTGTCCTCTTCCCACCAGTCGTAATGCAACCGCACGAAGACACGGTGCTTTTCGCTGAACGCGTGATCTACGCGGAAAAGGTGAACAAAGTAATCTTCGAGCGCCACATTAGAGCCGTTGAAGTAATTGTTGCGGCCGTCAACCGTGCCGGGTTGCGTTGGCAGCGGATAGAGTTTTGCAAAATTTGAGCCGACTGTGTCGAGCCGGGTGCGCGGAATGATGTTGCCCGGGAACGGTTTCCGGACAAAGCGTCCGTTCACCAGTTCCGAATTGAGCGGATCGTAGATCTGGTAGTTCACGCCATTGGGAAGCGCGAGCAGTCCCGAAAAATCGCCTATCCGCTGAGCCGCTGTTGGCACGGTGCTGGTGTAGGTCTGGGGAACCTGCCACTTGTTCGCCTCCCAGGCGTAGAACCAGAAAGTGCGGTTGCGGCCGTTATAAGTGCGCGGCAGCACCAGCGGACCGCCGGCGGAAGCGCCGTAGCGGTTGTCCTGGTAAACCGGCATCTTGGAGTTGTTCTTGTTGTTGAAAAAGTCGGGGGCGTCGAATGCCCGGTTCCGGACCCACCAGTGCGCCTCACCGTGCAGGACGTTGGTGCCGCTCTTGGTGTTTACGTTCGCGAGCGCGCCTATGGTGTGGCCCACGCTGGCGTCAAATGCGGAGGTCTGCACTTTGAACTCACCCACAGCGCTCGCCGGCGGGCTAAATGCGGGGCGTACTCCCGGAGTGCTGCCCTGCGCATACGTATTCGATACCCCGTCGATCTGAAATTCGTTGCTCTTTGAACCGTTCCCGTTAGAACCTGCCGAGAGGTTGTTCCACGCGGGCCGCTGGGTGGGCATGCTGTCGCCCGTGATCACCATGCCCGGTGCAAGGAACATGAGTGCCAGCGGGTTTCCCGCAAAGATCGGCAATTCCTCGATGCGGCGGCTGTCCACAACCTGGCCCAGTGATGCGCCCGTGGTGTCAAGCAGAGGCGACTCCGCTGTCACTTCGATGGATTCGCTCACCGCGCCGATCTCCATGACTATGTTGATTTCGGCAGTCTCGCTGACGTGAACCTCAATTCCGTTGCGTCCGAACTTTTTAAAGCCGGTCCCTTCGGCGGTTATCCGGTAAACTCCGGGCAGCAGGAAAGGGAGGTTGAACGCTCCCTGCTCATTTGTTTTCGCTGCGGCGCCCACGAGTGTGGCGTTATTGACGGCTCGGACTTCGACGCCGGGAACAACCGCGCCGGAGGAGTCCGTGGCGCGGCCGACAATATTGCCGCGCGGATCCTGCGCGATAAGCGCAGTGGCGGCCAGGAAAAACGAAAGGATACGGGAACGGTCGATCATTGAGTTTCGGGTCTTAAAGCATACTTCTCAAACATGGGAGGTATATACCAAATCAGGACGTTAAAAAAAACAAGACATCGGCCCTGCATCGTTCCAATCAGATGTATCGGGCGGTGAATCAGACGGCTGCGTCCAGTTCAATCTCGTAGAGCAGGTCACCGCGGCAGACATCGGCTTGCGTCACAACCAGGGGGAACTGCGGCAGTCCACGTTCCGCGCAATGCTGTTCCAGCAAAGCCACGCTGGCGAGATCCGGCACGTACGCTATCGCACGGGTCACATCGCTCCAGGTCATCAGGCGCGATTCCAGAATCGCCTGCACGACATCCATGGTCAACCGAATCTGTTCCGGCACATCATCAACATAGGCTGTAAGGCCATTAGGATGAATGCTGGCAGTTCCAGAAACGTAGAGCCTGCGGCCGCCCGAATGGGAAATTTCCATAGCACGGCTGAAGGCACTCTTGTAATCGACGGCCGGGCATTGGAGCGGCGATGCGACGGGGAACATTTCCACGCTGTCCGCTTTGGATTTTACAGCAAGCGTACCAGCTACCAATGCCGCGCCATACGGATTCGGCGCGCCGATCCCGGTGCTGGCAGGCATCGAACGATTCGTGACCCCAAGTTCAGCAAAAAAGCTGCTGCGCGCGGCGTTCAGATCGTCGTACCAGTCCAGAATGTTGTCGAGAAACAGCCAGGTACGTGCAACATTCGAGAAATTCATTCCGGCGTTGCCCAACACCGTCTGCATCTGCCGAAACACATCCGTTGTCTGGTCGAAGCGGGATGCGGTCAGGTCGGCCGGCCGCAGACCTCCCAGTACGCAATAGTAAGCCGCATCGTCCTGGTAGCAGTTTCCAACCACAGCGCCATTCAGCCGCACCGGGGTTACGGTTACGCCACTGACGGCCTGCACCTGCGTACCGCTGAAAGAACCGTTCGGCCCGCCGACCCAGGTGATCGGCCAGGGAATCCCACCAAAAACATCGCGCAGCGCTTCAATGATGGGACCGTGCAGATCACACCCAGCAAGGATTATCTGGGATACGATTCGCGCTTTCTTCTCCAGCAGGATTCCGTTGAGACTCTCAAACAACGCGCCGGGCTCGACCTCGCCGCCTGCGCGCAGGGTGATGGAGTGCTCTAGCCTCGATTCTCGACCCGCCAGGGGCGAACTTACGACGTCAACCACGCTACTATCGAGTGCACTCAACACCGCTCTGTGTGAAACGCTCAACTGGACACCTCCTGTATTTACGGGGAATACTGGTGCTGCTTCCGGAGAGGTTGGAATCCAACCCCTATTCAGCATAAACCAACCCTTTTGTCGAATGTTGCGGCCGCTAGGTGTTTTTTGGCAAGATCAGGCTTGTTTGATCTTCCAGTAAACGGCATATCTTTGGTCAACAATCTTGTAGAGCGGCACTAAATTGATACTTTGATCCTGTACGGCAGTTCGGAAAACTAGCGGTTTTGGTAAAGGTTTAATCCAGGAATGGATGTCTTTGCCCGTGACCTGTAGAGCAGGAGCAGCGATTGGCTTCGACTTGATGGAGTGGTTCTCGATTTTCTGGCCGGGATCGCCGTGCTGCATTTCCGGCGTCAGGCCCTCCTTGCCCAAATCCCCTGCGAGCACGAGCGGACCCCACATGATCGCCTGCATACTGCCATCATCCGGCATCGGCTGCACGTGCAGCCGCATCGGCAGTTGCACATCAACCTTGTCGCCGTTCTTCCAGGTTCGGTCGATGGTCCAATAGCTGGAAGGCGTCGGAGAACCCTTTAAAGCTTTCCCGTTCACGGTGATACTCATCGTCTTGTCCGCCCAGTAGGGGACACGAATCCGTACGGAAAGCTTTACTGGTTTGGCGGTCTCGAAAAGCAACTGCGTCGAACCTTGTGCCGGAAATCCCGTCACCTGGCGCACGCGCAGGCCCTTTTGGGTCCAGTTTAGTTCCGAAGCGATAAACAGATTCACGTAAAGCTCTCGCTCGTTGTGGAAATAGATGCTGTCGGCGAACTTCGAAAACGACTCCACACCCGTCCCGGTGCAGCACCAGAACGAATCAGTCGGCCGACCGTAGAGCTTCCAATAGCCCGAAGCGAGTGGAATGAAGTACATGGTCAGCCCATCGCTCGGATTCATGGTTCCCAGAACGCTGTTGAACAGGGCGCGCTCGTAATAGTCGCCGCAACTCGCGTCCGCTGTCCAGCTGAAAACATGGCGGGTCAGCTTGAGCATATTGTAAGTACAGCAACACTCCTGGGTATCGGCGCTTAACTCGCTCGCGAGTTTGTCAGGATCGGTCTTCCAGTGTTCGAAATTGCTGGTGCCGCCTGTGCAATAGCACCGATGTCCGGTAACCTGGCGCCAGAAATATTCGGCGATCTTGCGATAGCGAATGTCGCCGGTGAGTTCATACTCGCGCGCGGCGCCATTGATCTTCGGGATGGTGGTGTTGGCGTGCAATCCCTTCAGCTGGTCGCGGCCTTCCGCGAGGGGTTGAATCACTCGCTCATGATCGAACCTTTGCGCAAGCTTGAGATGCATCGGATCCTTCGTCACCGCGTACAGGTCACAGAGCACCTCGACCATGCCACCGTGCTCTTCCTGCAATATGCGCGCGAAGTGCTCAGCGCTCAAAGGATCGCTCCAGGCTTTTGTCCATGCAGCCATGCCGCGCAGCACCTCGAGCGCTTGCTGATTCCCGCACAGTTCATACATGTCGAACAACCCGGCCATAATTTTGTGCAAAGTGTACCAGGGCGCCCAGACCTTTTTGCCATCCCGCAGGCGGTCGAGCAGTTCCGTCGGGAACGCGCTCAGATAACCATTTCCGGCAGCCGCTTGGCACTTTGCTAACTCCGCGACAATTCCATTGGCCCTGGCTCTAATCTTTTCGTCGCCAGTTGCCGCAAACATCAATGCGCACCCGGACAGGTAATGTCCCATAAAGTGGCCACGCAACTCTACTGAAGGGAATTCCCAACCGCCCAGCGGCTTCGCTGTGGAAGGCAAACCGACATTCAAACGGAACGTGTGCAGCAAGCGATCGGGCTCAAGCGAGTAGAGATACTCCGAGTTTTTCTGCATCCCCTCGCGAAACGGTCCGTCAAGCAGCCGTACTTGTTTCAGCAGAAACGGGCTAACCATGCGTTCGGCCGAAGGAGCCGCCGATGCAGGAACGGTGACCAAGGCTGCGGGAACGGCCAGGAAGGAGCGGCGGCTAACGAAGTTTGTCATGATGGCAGCATAGCGTAGCGGAGGATTTACCGATGACGCCTGAGCAGAGCAGACTGCGCGAGCCTGCAAAGCAGGGACGTTCGTGGAAGTTTTGGGGACCGTATCTCAGCGAGCGCGAATGGGGCAATGTCCGCGAGGACTACAGTGCGAATGGCGACGCCTGGAACTACATCACCCACGATAGGGCGCGCAGCCAGACGTACCGCTGGGGTGAAGATGGAATCGGCGGCATCAGTGATGATCAGCAACGGCTCTGTCTCGCTCTGGCGCTTTGGAACGGTCGGGATCCATTCCTGAAAGAGCGGCTGTTTGGGCTCACGAATCCGCAGGGCAATCATGGCGAGGACGTCAAGGAGATCTATTATTACATCGACGCTACGCCGACCAACTCCTGGTTGAAGATGCTCTATGCGTACCCTCAGCGCGCATTCCCCTACGAGCGTCTGGTCGATGAAAATCAGCGGCGTACTCGACTCGAACCGGAGTTTGAAATACTCGACACCGACGCCTTCGACGAAAGCCGCTATTTCGACGTGCTAATTGAGTATGCCAAGGCCTCACCAACCGATATTCTGATGTCAGTCACGATCCACAATTGTGGACCGGAACCCGCGACGCTGCACGTGCTTCCGCATCTCTGGTTCCGAAATACGTGGTCGTGGGGTTACCCGGCAGAGAAACCCACGCTGGCGCTCGCTGGAAGCAATGCCGTCCGCGCGCAGCACTCGGAACTTGGCGAATACGTGTTCCACGCGGAAGAGCCGGCGGATTTTCTGTTCTGCGAAAACGAAACCAACCCGAGGCTGTGGTCAGAGGAAGCTTCCGGCTTTTTCAAAGACGCGATTCATGAGTGCGTGGTGCACGGTAATACGGGCGCAGTGAATCCTGCGCACACCGGCACAAAGATGGCTGCGCATTATCAAATTGATGTTCCTGCGGGAGGCGAGCGGCGGCTGCGTTTCCGACTGGCGGAGGGCAGCGCGGCACCATCGTTTGACGACTTCGACGAGATCTTTGAAGCGCGCCGCTGCGAAGCCGACGATTTCTATGCGGAATTGCAGGAAGATCTGCACGACGAGGATCGTCGCAACGTGCAGCGGCAAGCCTTTGCGGGCATGATCTGGAACAAACAGTTTTATTACTACGACATTCCGCAGTGGCTAAACGGCGATCCCGCGTACCCGCCTCCCCCGGAGGGGCGCAAGTTTGGACGAAACCACGAATGGGTTCACCTGAATAATGCCGAAATAATCTCCATGCCGGATAAATGGGAGTATCCCTGGTATGCCGCCTGGGACCTTGGATTTCACACGCTTCCGTTCGCACTGATTGATGCCGAGTTCGCAAAAGAGCAGCTTGTCCTCATGGGTCGCGAGTGGTACATGCACCCTAATGGACAACTCCCCGCTTATGAGTGGCAATTGAGCGACGTGAATCCGCCGGTGCACGCGTGGGCGGCCTGGCGCGTGTTCCAAATCGATCGCAAGCAGCGCCGTCTGACTGACCCGAACGATCCCGGCGATCTCGCCTTTCTGGAACGCATGCTGCACAAACTCACGATTAATTTCACATGGTGGGTAAATCGAAAGGACGCTGCGGGCCGAAATATGTTCCAGGGCGGATTTCTGGGACTCGACAATATCGGCGTGTTCGATCGCAGTTCGCCTCTGCCCAACGGTGGTTATCTCAACCAGGCGGACGGCACCAGTTGGATGGCAATGTACTGCCTCAACCTGATGAAGATCGCGCTTGAACTGGCTCAGCATAACCACGTTTACGAGGACCTTGCGACGAAATTCTTTGAGCACTTCCTGTACATCGCGAAGGCCATGACCAACATCGGCGAGCAGGGTATCGGATTGTGGAATGAGACCGACGGTTTCTTCTACGATGAGCTGAACCTTCCCGATGGCCGAATTACTCCACTGCGAGCGCGTTCCATTGTGGGTCTGACTCCACTGTTCGCGGTCGAAACGCTCGAGCCCGAACTGCTGAAGAAAGTGCCCGAGTTCGCAGGACGCATGGAATGGTTTCTGAACTATCGGCCGGATCTGGCGAGCCTGGTTTCGCGCTGGCATGAGCCTGGCATTGGCGATCGGCGACTGCTGTCTCTATTGCGCGGAAGCCGAATGAAGAAGCTGCTGCGGCGAATGTTGGATCCGGCTGAGTTCCTCTCCGACCACGGCGTACGCGGGCTATCGAAACAGTATATGGACAATCCGTATGTCTTTGAGTGCAATGGCGCAGGCCTGACAGTTGCTTATGAACCCGCGGAATCTAGTTCCGCCTATTTCGGTGGAAACTCGAACTGGCGAGGGCCAGTGTGGATGCCGTTGAACTACCTGATCGTGGAATCGCTGCAGAAGTTTCATCACTACTACGGTGACGATTTTAGAGTGGAGTGCCCCACGGGGTCCGGTAAATTCGTCAGTATCAACGACGTGGCTTGCGAGTTGGCCCGGCGGCTTTCGAACTTGTTCCTGCGCGACACCCACGGGCAAAGGGCCTCCATGCAGGGGCTGCGGCACAATGCGCATGATCCGCGTTTTGAAGATCATCTTTTGTTCTATGAATATTTCGACGGCGATACCGGCCGCGGAGTCGGCGCCTCACATCAAACCGGCTGGACCGGCTTGATAGCAAAGCTACTACAGCCTCGGTCCTGATTACAGGAGCAGAATCTATGGCGGAAATCCTGGTTCCAAAATTGATGCCTCCGGTTCTTTTGAGTGGGCAGAAGGCGCTCGTCACCGGCGCCAGTTCGGGAATAGGGCGCGCCTGCGCAATTGCACTCGCGCAGGCCGGTGCCGAAGTAGCCGTGAACTATGTGCGAAGTGAGAAGGGTGCGATAGATACCGTGGCCGCGATCGGCTCGTTCGGAGGACGCGCAATCATAGTCCAGGCCGACGTTTCTGACGAGATGCAAGTCGCCCGGATGTTCCGGGAAAGCATCGAGCAGTTCGGAACGATCGACATTCTAATTAGCAACGCCGGTCTGCAAAGAGACGCCGCCTTCGATGAGATGACCCTGCAACAGTGGAACGAGGTGATCGAGGTCAACCTCACGGGGCAATTCCTCTGCACGCGCGAAGCGATTCGCGAGTTTAAGCGACGCGGCGTGAGAAAGGAAGTATCGGTCGCCGCGGGCAAAATTATATGTATCAGTTCTGTCCACGAGGTGATCCCGTGGGCTGGTCACGTCAACTATGCTTCGTCCAAAGGCGGAATTCTGATGATGATGAAAAGCATTGCCCAGGAGGTGGCGCCGGACAGGATCCGCGTCAACAGCATCTGCCCGGGTGCGATACGCACCAGCATCAACACAGAGGCTTGGAACACGGCACAGGCCTATGACGAGTTGATGAAACTGGTTCCGTATAAGAGGATCGGGGAACCGGAGGACATCGGAAACTTCGCAGCGCTACTTGCATCAGATCTGTGCGACTACATTACCGGCGCCAGTATTTTCGTGGATGGCGGCATGACGTTGTACCCCGGGTTCGCGGCAGGTGGCTGATACTATAACTTAGCGGTTATGGGTAAAGCTCTCAACGATAGAATTAAGGCTAAGCAGGAGATTCCTGCCGTAAGTGAGGCGATTATCAATCTGCTCATTGCTGCGGAACAGGTACGCGGCTGGATCGAGCAGGCCTGTTCGCAACATGGGTTAACGCAAGCTCAATATAACGTGCTGAGAATATTGCGCGGCGCGGGCGGTGAGGGTCATTCTCGGTGCGAAATCGCGAATCGCATGATCGAGCGCGCGCCTGACGTTACACGCCTGATTGATCGTCTGGAAACACAGGGGCTCGCCGAGCGTGTTCGCTCCGGAGAAGATCGCCGCCTCTCGATCACACGCATCACAAAGAAAGGACTGGACGTTCTCGACGCTCTCGAGCCACGTCTGACCGACTTCAGTGCGAAGTTCGCCGCGAGGCTGCCTGAAGAAGACTGCCGCGAGCTTTCGCGTCTCTGCGAAAAGATCTACAACGCGGGGGGTTGATTTTCAGGTGTTTTATGTGTTATAACACATAGTGTGATGACACACACAACGCGAATAGCCGGTTTGGTTGGCAGTCTGCGTCCGGGCAGCTACACGAGTTCCGCGGTGGAGCAGGCATTGAAGGGGGCGGCCGAATCCGGTGCGGAAACACGCCTGATCCGGCTCAGCGACTACGAGCTACCTTTCTGCAGCAGTGTCCAGAGCGACGCTGATTGTCCGCCCGAGGTATTGCGCTTGCGCAACGATCTGCGCTGGGCGGATGGCATTATTCTTGGCACGCCCGAGTACCACGGCGGAGTCAGCGGCGTGCTGAAGAATGCGCTCGATCTGATGGGCGCTGCGGAATTCGAAGGCAAGGCGGTCGGGCTGGTCGGCGTGTCCGGCGGTGCGATGGGAGCGCTTGAAGCCCTGGGCACCCTGCGTTCGGTTGGCCGTACGCTGCATGCGGTTGTGATCCCGGATCAGGTTGCGGTTGCGTCCGCGTGGAAGGTGTTCGACCAAAATGGCCTGCTGCTCGACGCTTCGATTGAGAAGCGCTTGAAGAGCGTGGGCAGCGAAATTGTCCGCTTCGCCCACCTGCTAAGCAGCCAAGGCGTTGCAGTTCTCGCGGCATAATGTGATATCTTTCCGATATCATGCTGTCACGCGAATCATTATCCCGTCGTTCGTTCTTTGCTTTGGCCGCAGCCGTGCCGCTTGCGTCCGCTGCAGCCAAGGGTAAGAAAATCCCAGTTGGCCTCGAACTCTATTCCGTTCGTGAAGAAATGAAGAAAGACCTGTTTGGCACCGTCAAGGGCGTCGCCAAGATGGGTTATGAAGTGGTCGAGTTCTACTCGCCATATCTCAGTTGGACGCCGGCCTACGCCAAAGATGTCCGGAAATTGCTCGATGATTCCGGCTTGCGTTGTTTGTTAACACACAACGACGCGAAGGCAATTCTGCCGGAGAATATCGCAAAATCGACCGAGTTGAATCAGATCATCGGAAGCAAGATGATCGTCGTCGCCAGCGCCGGCAAGATGGAAAAGATCGACGACTGGAAGAAGTTCGCGGACCGGCTCAACAAGGCCGCTGAGACACTGAAGCCGCAGGGCATGCGTACCGGGTTCCATAATCACCAGACTGAATTCAAGCCGATCGAAGGTGGACGTCCCATCGAAGTCCTCGCCGCCAACACATCGAAGAATGTCGTGTTGCAGTTGGATATCGGCACCTGCGTCGAAGCGGGCTCAGACCCGGTCGCCTGGATCAAGAAGAACCCCGGCCGCTTTGCATCAATTCACTGCAAAGAGTGGTCGCGCGAGCAGGGCGTGGGCTACAAGGCGCTGTTCGGCGAAGGCGCTGCTCCATGGAAGAAGATTTTTGAGGCTGCCGAGAAAAAGGGCGGTATCGAGTTCTATCTTGTCGAGCAGGAAGGCAGCCGTTTCACCCCCATGGAAACGGCCGCGAAGTGCCTGGCCAACTTCAAGAAGATGCGTGCGTAAAACCGGTCTAGGACGGCATCACGTAGGGGCCGTCCTTGCGCCACCCGATCTTTACGAACGACAAATACCAGGTTTTTCCTTTGTCGTTATTGCCCTGATAGAACAGATACGTCTGGCCATCCTTGTCAACCAACGCTCCGGGATGGCCGGACTCTGATGAATTCCACTCACCGGGCTTCCCGTTCGGCAGCAACGGTTCTTTGAAGAGCCTCTTCCAACGCACGCCGTCTTCGCTCACTGCGCAACCTATCTGCTGCGGTTCGTTGTTATAGCCGCCGGCATAAAACATGTAGAGCTTCTTGCCGCGCTTGACCACTGCCGGTGCTTCGATACACATCTTCTCCCAAGGCAATTCGGGTTTCAGAATCGGTCCATCGAGAAGCTGCTTAAAAGTTCCTCGCCCAAATCCAGATTTCAGATCCGCCGCTGCGGCCACCAGCATCTGCGTTTTGTAAGCAGGATCTCGCGTGGCTGCGAACAACATCAGCTTGTTGCGATGGACGATAATTTCGGCATCGATGGCGCGACCGCACGTCCATGCGCCGGTCGGGCTAAAAACAGGATTCGACGGATCACGTTCAAACCGAATGCCATCTGAGGAAACCGCGTGACAGAGTGCATCCTTCGGGCCGTTCCCATAGGTCTGATAGAACATGTGCACCTTGCCGTCGAGCAGGATGACATTAGGCGCACACAGGCCCTTGGCCTCGTACTCCGCGCCGGGCAACATTTCGCCGGCCTTTTCCCAATCGAGTAGATTACGACTGGCTGCAATACCGATTGCCCAGCCATTGTTGGGGCGCTTGTCCGCAAACGCAGGCAGCGAGTAGTACAGCAGATAACGATCGCCCATGCGGACCACCGACGGATCTTTCGCGAACGGGCGGCCCAGGCGGCTCGTGTCGCCCCAATGCATTTTCCTCGCGCTGTCTGCCCCAAAGGCCAGCGAGCCGGCGGCGAATACGAATGATCTGCGTGTGAAACTGGTCAATGCGCGTCTCCTCGCTACAGCTTACCAGCCGGACAAACGCAGATCTGGTTCCATTTTTAAGAATCAATCAAGTTAAAACTGAAATTCTGTTCCGATTTACTTTGACAGCATCCAGTATAGATGCTACAAAGCTATGTGGACCAAACTTCTAAACCAGTCAGCGGAGTTTTTGCCGCCCTGCTCACTCCGCGCAGGAACGGCACAATCGACACCGAGGCATTATGCCGTAACGCGCAGTTCGTACTTGCGAACGGCATGAAGGGAATCGTGTTATGCGGCGCGACAGGAGAGTATCCCGCGCTGACCAGCGAAGAATTCAACGAAGTGCTTAGCGCCGGAAAGAGTCGAACATCAGGCGAGCTGCTTATGGGCATCGCTGCTCGCACGCTCCAGGAAACGATTCAGCGCGGCCAGGCAGCAAGTGCCGGCGGTGCGACCGCAGTACTGCTTGCTCCTCCGCATTTTTTCCGCTACGCGCAGGATGACCTTGCGAGCTACGTTCGCAGAGTGGCTGCCGAAGTACCACTACCCATCCTGCTCTACAATCTTCCGCAGTTCACCAACGGATTTGAAACTGCTACCGTGCAGACTGTACTCTCAGAATGTCCTAACGTAGTTGGGATCAAAGACTCCTCGGGTTCACTCGATTTGCTGCGAACACTTAAACATGAAGAGCATGCTGCCGCGTGCCGCATTCTCGGTAATGACGGCGTGCTGATTGAAGCGTTGCGGGCCGGCCTGTGCGATGGATTGATATCCGGAGTCGCCGGCGTGTTGCCGGAGCTGATTCGCTTCGTCTGGACCTGTGACCCGGCACGTCCGGAAAACCGAATTCTGCTCGACGAAATTATTGAGCAACTGAACCGATTCCCCACCCCCTGGGGTTTGAAGTGGATCGCGGAGTACCGTGGTTTGGGCGAAGCTGAATTTCTGCAACCGCAATCTGAAAACCGCATTTTGCTGGCCCAGGAATTCTCTACCTGGCTAGCTGATTGGCTGCCGCGCGCGACGTCTCGTCTGGCCAGCCTGCAGGTGAGCGCGTGAAGGCCATTCCCGAGTCGAAGAATTACAAGTGGTCCGTTGTGGGCATGCTGTGGATGATCACAGTGTTCAACTATGCGGATCGGCAGGCGGTATTCTCTGTCTTTCCGCTGCTTGAAAAAGAGATGGGGCTCACTCCGCTGCAACTGGGCTTGCTCGGATCCTCGTTTGCCTGGGTTTATGGTTTGTGCGGATTGTTCGCAGGTTCGATTGTGGATCGAGTGCCGCGGCGATCGGCGGTCCTTTGGGGACTGCAGGCGTGGAGCCTGATTTGCGCGGCAACCGCGATCTCGCGAAACTTTGCGCAGTTGGTGATTTTCCGCGCGCTTGAAGGCTTGGGGGAAACGTTTTATTTTCCCGCTTCCATGTCGCTGATCAGTGATTATCACAGCCCAGCCACGCGTTCGCGCGCGATGGGCATGCATCAGACGAGTGTGTATGTCGGGACCATTGGAGGCGGCTTTTTCGCGGGACTCATCGGGCAGCGCTACGGCTGGCGCTGGTCGTTTGTCGTTTTCGGTGTCCTAGGAATGTTGCTCGGAATTGTACTGCGCAAGCATCTGCGTGAACCAAAACGCGGAGCCAGCGAGGGCGTAACCCCCGCACGACCACCCTCTTTGAAAAACGCACTGCGCCTGGCTTGGTCGATTCCAACGATGCGGCTGTTGCTGGCAGCTTTCGTCTGTTCCAATTTCGTCGCTGTCGTGCTGTTGACGTGGATGCCGAAATTTCTGTATGACCGCTTCCACCTGAGTCTCGCGATGGCAGGGCTCACGGCCACGCTTTTCGTGCAATTGGCCAGTCTGGTCGGGTCCGCACTTGGCGGTTGGATGGCCGATCGCTGGAGCAGAACGAGACACGGCGGGCGGATACTGGTTCAATCCTTCGGCGTGCTGGCCGGGGCACCGTTTGTGGTCTGGTGCGCGCAATCGCAGGAGATCTTCCATGTCATCCTGGCGCTTACAGGATGGGGACTTTTCAAAGGGATCTATGACGCAAACATCTTTGCTTCAGCGTTCGACGTGATGCCGGTCGAATCACGAGGAACCGCAGCTGGCTTAATGAATACAGTGGGTTGGCTGGCCGGAGGCGGCAGCGCCCCGGTTGTGATCGGGTGGATTGCACAGTCACACACCCTCGGGTTCGCAATCTCTGTAGCAGCCGGCGTTTATATACTTGCTGGATGCCTGCTGTTGTTGGCGGGCCTCA
This sequence comes from Bryobacteraceae bacterium, assembly GCA_963793625.1. GTDB lineage: Bacteria > Acidobacteriota > Terriglobia > Bryobacterales > Bryobacteraceae. The sequence goes on from CAWCAT010000011.1 coordinate 184,931, forward strand.
AATATGCACGAAGGGACTTTCTGGCCCAGCGCCCGGCTGTGCAGCCAATATAAATGAGAACCGCGAGCAAAGTTTCATTACAGGAAAGCGCACCGGAACAGAACGATGTGCAGTCGCGAGCCTTAGCCAAAGGCCTGCTGATTCTGGACTACCTCGCTGAGAAGCGCAAGCCACTTTCGTTGACCGATCTGGCGGCCGCTGTGTCGCTGGGCAAACCTTCCACGCTGCGGATTCTGAGCACTTTGCAGGTGAGCGGCTTTTTGATCCGGGACGAGAATGATCACTACATTCTCGATCGCGAGTGGCCCCGGCCAAGCATGCAATCCTGGCTGCGGCGCTTGAATGCCGCGGCACTGCCTGAAATGCGCAGGCTCAACGTTGACCTTGCCGAAACTGTCACACTGGCGAGCATGTCTGAGGATCACATACGCGTGCTCGACGTGCTCGACAGTCCGCAAGTCATTCGCATGGCCAACTATAAAGGCCGCTTGCTGCCGCCGTATGCATCTTCGCTGGGCAAAGCCATCACCGCGCATCAATCGCCGCAGCAGGTCGCGGTGCTGTTGCAGATTTTCGGCAGCTACAAGTTCACGGAAAAGACCGTGACGGATCCGCGCGCAGTCAAGGAAGATCTTGAGCGTGTGCGCCAGATCGGCTACTCGGTCGATGACGAAGAAACTGTGCTGGGCGGAATCTGTTTCGGCGCTCCCATCTTCGCGGCTGACGGCAGCGTGTCGGCGGCGATCAGCGTCTCTCAACCGAAACCGCGCTTAACGCCGGCATTGCGCAAAACGCTACCTGTCATGTTGATGGACGCGACCCATCGGATCTCCACGGTACTCGGCCACAAACGAAAACGAACATGAACCTTAAATCCGTGTATCTGTGCGCGGCGCTCGCCTGCACGTTGTCTGCGGCTGAGATCGAGAAGCGCGGCGCAAGCACCTGGCCAACGCAGAATCATTTTCGCGTGAGTGTCACGACGCGAATCGCAACCGGCTCACCGGTGCTTTACACCGGCGCAATGCCTTCCGGCTTCAATCCGGATTCTGTTCGCGTGCGTGTCGATGGCAACAATGCGGAACTCCCTGCGAAGGTCGATTGGCGCGTACCTACTGCAAGAATTAGTTGGTTGTCAACTGGCGCTGCAAGCTATCAAATCTATTTCGATACTGCGCGCGCCGGCGAGACGACTCGGCTCACCGAACCGGCCATGATCGGCGCCGGGGAGCGCGTAACTTACGGACTGCCCAATGTGCGTGGCAGACTCGCTGTGGGTCTGTGGGCGCACCCGACAGCAATCGATTTCGATGGCGACGGAAACACCGATCTTATTGTCGGTTGTCCAGACCGCCCCTACAACGGCATCTATCTGTTTCGAAATCTGGGCACGAACGACAAGCCGCTCTACGACAAAGCGGAATGGCTAGGCACGGGCAAGAAGGATCTGGTGGCCGCGGATTTTAGCGGTGACGGAAAAGTTGATCTTGTCTATAGCGGCGGATATTTCAGCGACGTCCAGCGCAATCGATTATCCGTAAGTGTTGCGGTGAAGCTGCCGCGCAACTATCACATCGGCCGTGACGATCTCTGGTATCCCGTCGATTGGGACGGGGACGGTTTGATCGACGTTCTCGCGGGCGTCAGCGACTGGCGCGATTATGGCTGGGATGACGCCTTCAATTCAAAAGGCGAATGGACGCGTGGTCCGCTGCACGGCTACATTTACTTTCACCGCAACATTGGCACGAATGCCCAGCCGCAGTACGCCAGTCCGGTGGTGCTGAAGCGGCGGGAAAACCCATCGATCAATATGGCAGCCCGATTCCAAATCCAGTCGACTGGCTGGGACGCGGCGTGCTCGATCTGATCGGGTCCAACTTCATCGACTCAATCACGCTGTTCCGCAACATGGGCGGTCGTACGAATCCGCAGCTTGCGGCGGGCGAACTGCTGAAGGTGAATGGCAAGCCGCTCCATATGGACTCTGTGCATGATTCAGCCACGCGTCGTTTCGTGGCACAAGGATGGCCGTCCATCGCTGATCATTGGCGAGGAAGACGGCACAGTCGCGCTGCTGGAAAATCTGGAGCCGCGCGGACGTGAGCCGCGCTTCGCTACACCCAAACACTTCGATCAAATCGATCCGTTTATGAAAAGCGGCGCGCTGTCGCGCCCGGTCGCAGTCGATTGGAACGGTGACGGGAAACTCGACCTGATCGTCGGCAACTCCGCGGGCTATATCCAGTACTTCGAAAACCTCGGAACAAAGACAACGCCGGCGTTTGTCGATCGTGGCAATTTGAAAGCAGCCGGCAAAACGATTCGTCACATGGCAGGGCCGAACGGATCGATACAGGGTCCGGCCGAAGCGAAGTGGGGCTACACTAATCCTTCGGTTGCGGACTGGGACCTCGATGGCAAGCCCGACATTTTGGTAAACGATATTACCGGAGCAATCGTCTGGTATCGCAACATTGGCACATTGCAGAAACCGGAACTCGCCGCCGCGCAGCCGATCGAAGTCGAATGGACAGGCCCTGCGCCGAAGCCCGAATGGAACTGGCGGGAAACCGATGGTAAGCATCTTGTTACACAATGGCGCACAACACCGAAGATTGTTGATTGGGATCGCGACGGCCTTCCTGATCTGGTGATGCTCAACCATCAGGGTTATCTCGCACTATTTCAACGCACTCGCAGGTATGGCAAGTTACTGCTGCTTCCGCCGGAACGCATTTTTGTCGAGCCTGGCGGCAGGTTCCTGAATCTGGCTGATGGACGCGCAGGTCGCAGCGGTCGGCGTAAAGTCGAAATAGCCGATTGGGATGGGGATGGCGACCTCGATCTGATCTCTGATTCCGATGACGGACCCGTATGGTATGAGAACATCGGCTCGCAGGCAAAGCCCATCATGCGCCTTCGGGGAACCATCATCACCGCGAAGTTACGCGGGCACAATCCGACACCGAATGTCGCCGATTGGAATGGCGACGGCAAGCTGGACCTGATGGTCGGTGCGGAGGATGGTTTCTTCTACTACTTCGAGCGTTCTTTTATTGAACGAAAGTAGCAAAATCGGGTAATCTGAAAGCAAACGGGCCTTGGCTATATCTCGGAGGAACGATGATGTTTGTCGAACCGAAGCGAGCTGTTCCCGAGCTTGCAATGGCACTCCGTTCGGCACGTGCCGGTACGGACGAGCTGTTCTCGCTAATCCGTCCCGATTCCTTTTACGAACGACCCATCCCTGAGCGCCATCGCATTGTCTTCTACCTCGGTCATCTTGAGGCATTCGACTGGAACCTGATTGCCCGTCGCGAATTGGGGTTTCCCAGTTTCCACGAGGAATTCGACCAGCTGTTCGCTTTCGGAATCGACCCGGACGCAACAGGCTTGCCGCAGGATCAGGCTTGGGATTGGCCTGCCATCGATGAGATCAAAGCCTATAACCGCTGCATTCGTGAAGCACTGGACCAGATGCTCGAAAATGTCCCCATGCAATTTCTTCATGTGGCCCTCGAGCACAGGTTGATGCACGCCGAAACATTCGCCTACATGCTGCATGACCTGCCGTACGAACGCAAACCGGCGCCGACGACGCACGCGCCCCGTGAAAGCCACGCGGTTCATCAGAAGATGATCCCCATCCCGGGCGGAGTCGTCAAACTGGGTCGCAGTCCGGAAGAAGGTTTCGGGTGGGACAACGAGTTTCAGCCGATGCTGCTCGATGTAGCCCCATTCCGTATGGGTAAGTACAAGGTGACTAACGGTCAGTATCTGGCCTTCGTCGAAGCGGGCGGAACGCCGCCAAAATTCTGGCGCTTTCAGTCTTCCCGTTGGTTCTATCGGGGAATGTTTCAGGAAGTTCCCTTGCCCCTGGATTGTCCGGCTTACGTTTCGCAACAGCAGGCCAGCGAGTACGCGGCGTGGGCCGGGAAGCGACTACCCACGGAAGCGGAATATCATCTCGCGGCATATGGCCCTGCCGCACGGCAGGAGTACCATCCAGATCCCGTAAACGACAATTTCGATTGCCAGCATTGGGACCCTATACCTGTCCATGGTGCTGCCGCAAATTCTCGCAATCTCGTGCAGATGGTCGGCAACGGATGGGAGTGGACATCAACCGTGTTTCAGCCGTTTCCGGGGTTCCAACCTTTCCCGTTTTATCCCGGCTATTCCGCGAACTTCTTCGACGGGGAGCATTATGTTCTCAAAGGGGCATCTCCGCGTACGTCGGTCCGGCTGGTAAGGTCATCGTTCCGAAACTGGTTCCGGGGCTCCTACCCTCACGCCTACGCGACGTTTCGCCTTGTCGAAAACTGATGCAGGCACACTGGAAAGCTAGCTCCGGGTCTCTCGGCATTCGCGGCGGACGTGCGCGCCGGATTGTTGAAATCCGGCCAGAAGACGCTACCCTGCGAGTATCTCTACGATTCAATCGGGTCTACCCTTTTCGAGGCAATCAGTCTGCTGCCGGAATACGGAGTGACCCGTGCGGACGAGCGCATCATTCGCGCCCATGCAGACGAGATCGCGGAGCAATGGCACGGCGCTTCCGTGTTGGAACTGGGCAGCGGCACGGGCGTAAAAACGCGCTACGTTCTCGAAGCCCTCGCGAAGCATGCGCCCGTCACTTACTATCCGATAGATGTCTCGCCTGCTGCACTTTCGCGCTGCTCGGTGAATTGTCGGATGTCGCGGAGGTCCGGCCCTTCGAAGGGTCCTACATCAACGGCTTGCAGCACGCGATATCACAGCGCGATCCTGGACAGGCGTTCCTGGTGCTGTTTCTTGGGGGCACTATCGGCAACTTTGAGCGACATGCGGCAGAACAGTTCCTGCAGTCTGTGCGCGCGCACCTCCAACCCGGGGATGCGCTGATACTCGGAGCCGACCTGGTAAAATCGGAACCCGAATTAATTGAAGCCTATGATGATCCAACGGGCGTGACCGCAGCGTTCAATTTGAATCTGTTGGCACGAATCAATCGCGAACTGAATGGAGACTTTGAGCTACGCGCGTTCGCTCATGAAGCCCGTTACAACCCGGAGGAGCGCCGGATTGAAATGCACCTGTGCTGTAAATCGGCACAAACCGTACGCGTTGAGGATGCAGGCGTGAACGTGCAGATTCAAGAAGGCGAAACTATCTGGACTGAGTCATCGCATAAGTACACGCTTCAAGAGATACGCAGAATGGCACACCTCAGTGAATTCGAATGCGCACAGCAATGGACTGACAGCGAGTGGGCCTTTGCGGAGAATCTGCTGCTACCTAAGCGCGAACGGTAGCTGGCTGCTGCGCTCTACGCTTTTGAATGGTAACCCACGCACGGTATAGCAAAAGCAGTCCGAGGATGGTTCCGTACATCACCGGCCTGCGCACGTCGGATTTCACCAGCCAATAGTAGTGCACCACTCCAGCCGCGGCTGAGATGTACACCAGCCTGTGCATTTGCTGCCAACGCTTTCCGCCCATGCGCCGGATCCATCCGGCCGTGGACGTGATGGCGAGAGGAATCATCAGGACAAGGCCGAGCATACCAACAGTAATAAAGGGCCGCTTCGCGATGTCCTTCACGATGTCGGCGACATCGAAGAATTTATCCAGCCACAAATACGTGGTGAGGTGCAGACAGGCGTAGAAGAACGCGAAGAGTCCCAGCATGCGCCGGTAGCGGATCAGCAATGGCTGGTTCAGGATTTTTCGAACGGGAGTGACCGCCAGCGTGATTGCCAGGAAGCGCAGCGTCCAGGTGCCCGTCTCATGTGTAATTTTCTCGATTGGATTTGCACCAAGATCCTGGTTGTATCCAAGCCATCCAAGCATCAGCAGCGGGCTGAGGCACAGCAGGAAAACAACGACCTTCATCCACTTGCTCGCAAGGGGGTTCTTCATGCTTAATAGTTCTTGCGAAGGTCCATGCCCGAGTACAAACCGGCGACCTCATTTCCATAGCCATTAAACATCAGCGTCGGCCGTTTGGTGAATTCGCCGATGCGACGTTCCTTGGCCTGGCTCCAGCGCGGATGGTCGACTTCCGGATTCACATTCGAGTAGAAGCCATACTCCTGAGAGTTTGAAAGATTCCAGGTGGTCGGCGGCATCTTTTCCACGAAGCCGGATCTTCACAATCGATTTGATGCCCTTAAATCCATACTTCCACGGCACCACCAACCTAATCGGCGCGCCGTTCTGATTGGGCAGTGTCTCGCCATAAAGACCTACAGACAGCAGCGTAAGTGGATGCTGCGCTTCATCCAAACGCAGACCTTCGACGTACGGAAACTGTATGCCACCCCATCTGCCGGCGGGCATCTGCTTCGGATCGTACAAACTTTGGAAGGCGACGAACTTCGCCTTCGAAGTCGGCTCCACGAGATTCAGCAACGCGCTCAGCGGGAATCCAATCCACGGTATGACCATCGACCAGCCTTCGACACAACGCATTCGGTAAATGCGTTCTTCGAGCGGCGCCAGTTTCATGATCGCGTCGAGGTCGAACGTGCGCGGCTTGGCAACAGCGCCTTCCACGGTCACGGTCCACGGCGACGTGCGGAAACTCTTGGCAAGCTCGGCCGGCTGATGCTTCTGCGTACCGAACTCGTAAAAATTATTGTATTCGGTAACGTCTTTGTATGCCGTTGGCTTTTCGTCGGTGCTGTATTTGCTTTTGCTGGCGCTCAGCTTTGTTCCGGCAAGCCCGAGGCCGGATGCTGCCAACATTCCTAGTGCAGCGGAACCACTCACAATAAAACGGCGACGGTCCAGGTAGAGACTCTTTGGCGTCACCTGCGAATACACTAAATCCTGTGGCCTGCGAATGATCATTGGTTTTCCCAGTGTTTCACTAATATCTTATGAGATGCGGACCTCCAAGCGGATGGTTCCAACGAATGTTAACCTCAAGTTCCATGGACCTTCGTGAAAAGGTTGTGCTGGTGACGGGCGCTGGGCGCGGCATCGGCGAGGTGCTGGCACGCAGTTTTGGGGTCAAGGGCTGGCGGGTCGCGGTGCACTATTTGAAGGAAAGAGCCGAAGCAGCCGAGACCTGCCGCGTAATCGCGGAAGCAGGAGGCGAGGCCCAAGCATTCCCGGCAGACGTCACAAAACCGGAACAGCGCGACGCGCTTTTTACAAATGTGAACGCCCGCTTTGGACGGCTTGACGTTCTCATCAACAACGCAGGCTTCGATCCTGGACCCACGGATTTCCTTTCAGTAACGGAAGAACTTTTTGATTCAGTCGTGAATGTGAATCTGAAAGGCGCCTACTTCTGTGCTCAATCCGCCGCGCGGCGGATGGTAGAACAAAAGAGTGGAGGCAGAATCATCAACATCAGCTCGATCCAGAGCCGGCACGTTCTGCCGAATCGCAATGTCTATTCCGCTTCGAAAGGCGGACTCGAATCGTTGACACATTCGCTCGCAATCGATCTGGCGGTTTATGGGATCACCGTAAACGCGATCGCGCCGGGATTCATCGAAGTCGAACGAAATATTAGCTCGACGCCGAACTACGATCGCGATAAAGTTGGAAAGACGATTCCAGTGGGTCGTGTCGGCTTTCCGGCGGATATTGCGGCACTAGCGATGTTCTTGGCTTCCGACGAGTCTGGGTTTATTACGGGACAAGTGATCCTGACAGACGGCGGGACTGCCTGCAAACTGGCACTCTAAATCTGCTCAGGGCGTAAGATCTGATTGGAGGGCATAAAGTGCTTTCTTACGATGAGATCAAAAGCCTGGTTGTTGACAACGATCGTAATGGTCTGACTGTGGAATCGTTCCAGCGCAGCGTCCTCCAGAACCTCTGTTACGAGCAATTAACATCTCCCAACTTAGCCGGCCCTAGAGACTGGTACGCGGCACTGGCACTTTCCGTGCGTGACCGCATCCTGGGTTACTGGATCGACACCGTACAGCGATTCAATGTACGCGGCGGCAAATTTGTCGCCTATCTCTCGGCGGAATTCCTCCTGGGTCCGCACCTCGGCAACAACCTCCTCAATCTGGGAATCACGGAAACTGTACGCGAGGCTGTGACACGCCTCGGTCTCAACCTTGAAGAAATCCTGGAACAAGAGGAAGAGCCCGGGCTGGGAAATGGTGGCTTAGGCCGACTCGCGGCCTGTTACATGGATTCACTGGCCACCCTGGAAGTGCCGGCCATCGGGTATGGCATCCGTTACGAGTTCGGCATCTTCGACCAGGTCATCTCGAATGGCTGGCAAGTGGAAGAAGCAGACCACTGGCTGCGCTACGGTAACCCTTGGGAGATAGTCCGCCCCGCCAACGCCCAGGGTGTGAAGTTTGGCGGCCGCACGGAACGCTACACAGACCAGCAGGGGCGCAAGCGCGTCCTCTGGATTCCCGAACGCGTCGTGGTCGGTGTCCCCTACGACACGCCAATTCTTGGTTATCAGGTGAACAACGTTGCCCGCTTGCGTCTCTGGAAAGCGGAGGCGCACGAGTCCTTCGACTTCGAAGCATTCAACAAAGGCGATTATTACTCGGCCGTGGAAGACAAGTTGTTTTCGGAGAACATAACGAAGGTTTTGTATCCGAATGATGAGCCTTCCCAAGGCAAGCAACTGCGTTTGGAACAACAGTACTTCTTCGTCTCCTGCTCGCTTCAGGACATGATTCGTCTGCAGATTGCACGTGGCGAACCGATCGAGAAATTCCATCTCAATTGGGCCGCGCAGCTGAACGATACGCACCCTTCGATTGCAGTAGCTGAGTTGATGCGGCTGCTCATCGACGAGCACTTTATCGATTGGGATCGAGCCTGGGAAATCACCCGCAACACATTCGCTTATACGAATCACACACTGTTGCCGGAGGCCCTGGAACGCTGGCCATTGCCGCTGTTTGAGCGTCTGCTGCCCAGGTTGTTGGAAATCATCTACGAAATTAATGACCGGTTCCTGACAGAGGTCCGCGAGCGCCTTGGAGTCGAGGACGGCATCGTATCGCGATTATCGCTGATTGACGAAAGCGGAGAACGCTACATACGGATGGCGCATCTCGCAACGGTCGGCAGTCATGCGGTGAACGGCGTGGCCGAACTGCACAGCGAGTTACTCAAGCGCGACGTACTGAAGGATTTCTACAATCTGAGCCCGGCGAAATTCCTTAATATCACGAATGGTGTTACGCCCAGACGGTGGGTGGCCCTCAGTAATCCGCAACTCACCAAGCTCATTTCGCAGCGGATCGGAGACGAGTGGCTGATCCATCCAAAGGAAGAATTGCCGCGACTCGAGGAGTTCGTTGATGATGCTGAATTCCAACAGGAATGGTGTGCGGCGAAACTCGCGAACAAACAGAGACTGACGAAGATCATTCAGCTTCGCACCGGAATTACCGTGGATCCCGCATCCATGTTTGACATCCAGGTCAAACGGCTGCATGAGTATAAACGCCAGCACCTGAACGTGCTCCATATCATCAGCATGTATAAGCGGCTCAAACGCAACACTGGGTTGGCTTGTCCCAAGCGGACTTTCATCTTCGGCGGCAAGGCGGCGCCAGGCTATTTCATGGCGAAGCTGATCATTAAGTTGATCCACTCGGTGGGCGAGGTCGTGAACAACGATCCCGCAATCAACGATTGCTTGAAGGTTGTCTTTCTCCCTGACTACAACGTGACCAACAGCCAACCCGTGTATCCAGCTGCCGATCTTTCCGAACAAATTTCTACTGCCGGCAAGGAAGCCTCCGGCACCGGCAACATGAAATTTGCAATGAACGGCGCAGTTACGATCGGCACGCTGGATGGCGCCAACGTGGAAATCATGCAGGCCGTTGGCGCCGAAAACTTCTTCCTGTTCGGGTTGAATGCTGACGAGGTCTTCCGCAACAAATGCGCCGGCTACAGGCCTTGGGAAATTTATCAGACTAATCCTGAACTGAAGGAGACCATCGATAGCCTTACCTCCGGCGAGTTCAGTGAAGGTGACCGCCAGCTTTTCGAGCCGCTAGCCCACTCGCTTTTATCGCGCGACGAATACATGTTGTTCGCCGACTTTCAGGCTTACGCGGATTGCCAGCAAAAAGTCAGCAAGTGCTTCGCCGATCAGACACACTGGACGCGCATGTCGATACTGAACGCCGCGCGTGTTGGCACATTCTCATCGGACCGCGCCGTTCGTCAGTATTGTGCCGAGGTCTGGGGCGTGAAACCAGTCCGCTAATTAGGGCAAAAAGAGGCGGGTGATCGCCTCGCCGATTCCCTGCCCCCCGGGCGGCGCAAGGTGGATATTGTCGTTGAACCAGCCGAGGTCCTTCATTGCTTGCCGGTCCAGACCGGACTGCAAATCCAGATACGGAAGGCGCTTCGCCTCAAACCATTCCAGGCGCTCCTTCGACGTTTGAGCGTCGGCCGCATTGATGCCGTCGCGGGGATTCCAGCAGTTGAAAAACATGATTTGTGTCTTTGGCACAGCGCCTTTGACGCGTTGCACCAGACGCTCGTACTCATACAGTCGATTGGTATTGCTGACCGGACCGCTGCCTCCGCTCTCGGGCTTGGTGATGAAGATTATTGTGTAGTCCGGCTGAAACTCCTGAAGAATTTTCTCCCAGCCTGGCTGACGCCAGATAAAGTTGTGCGCCCAGTAACCACCGCGCGAGATGTTATTGACTATGATCCCCGGCGTGGATTTTTCGACAATTACTCCGGACAACCAGAGATTGCCATCATGGACCGCATTGACGCGCAGCATATGCTGGCCATCGGGCACGGCGAACTTAGCCAGACCGATATCAATAGGAGCACCGTCTTTTGCCGGTGCGATTACTTTCTTCTGATCGTCAAGGGCAACGGTGAAGCCTGCGGAACGATTCTTGATCTGCTCGCCATCGAATGTGTTGAATGTGCCGGTACTATAAACCACCGTAAACTTACTACCGCTGGCGACCAACTCGTAAGACGACTGCGGATCTGATGTCGTCAGAAGATTTCCGTTCCATCCGAGGTACGGCCAGATGTCGCCGCGACTGCCCCAGCCATTGCGCCAGCGGCCATTCGGCCCCTTGTAACTAATGAAATCCTTTTCGCTCCACAACCAGCCAGGCACGGTGCCGCGTTCCGCAGATGGCCCCGCATGTGTTGACCAGATCGCACCGGGCCCGCCGTCGCCATAAGCCGCCTGCAGATTCTTGCGGAAATGGTGCGACCAGTGGTAGCCTCCATCGCTCAGGCTGTCGCCGATGATGAGGATGCGAAGTTGGCCGTCCTTGCCTAAATGCTGTGCTTTGTTCTTGAACCCCGCGACGAACTCGTCCGCGTTCTTTAAGCCCTTCTTCGGGTAGCCTTCATTCCACGCCGTTTTTGCCCCCGGCTGCGCTTTAGCTTGCCGCATACCGGTCGCCTGATTCACCAGGACTCGTTGACGCGCCTTCGCTGATTGCCAGGTGCCGCTGCTCACGTCACTTTCGGTAAAGGTGGCCATGAAGATCTGCTTTTCGGCTTGTCGGGCGTAATCGTAGATCAGGTAAATGACTCCGTCCGCCGCCTGCACGCCGTCCGGGTAGGATACTCCCGCGCGCTCATCGATCATCAAGCCGGTACTCCAGGTCTTGCCGTCGTCATTAGACAAATGCGCCATCAGGTGCGATCGCGTCTTCTTGTCTGGCGGGTTGTGTTTCACCAGCAGCAGCTTTCCCGACTGCAAACGACGGATGAAAAATCGTGACGCCACGTGAGGAATGTCCGATGCCCAGCCTGGGGCCCACGTCTTGCCACGGTCCGTTGAACGGCTTTCGCCGATGCCGATCGCTGTGCGCACCAGCATCCACAAACCGCCGTCACGCTGCTCGACGATCATGTGCTCGTCGTAACCACGCTTCGGCACAATCGCCTGCCCGAGCATGCTGAATGTCTTGCCGCGATCCTTCGTAACCCAGGCGTTCGCGCCGCTCTCGCTTGGGAGATCGTGCCTGTATTCTGGAGCGGTCCTTGTCGAGGCTTTTTGTGGCCAGACGGAGATCGGAAGCAGCCACTCACCCGTGCTGAGCACTGTGGGCTTGTTCATCATGATGCCGTTGCCAATACGGCGAGGATTTGACCATTTTGGCGAACCGTCGCCGGAGTTCTCGGAAACAATGCACCACACGCCGGAGCGGCCGTCCCAAAAGTTGTTGCTCTGCGCCCAGAACAGCCACAGCCTGCCATCCGGGTCGTGCCACAAGGTCGGGTCGTATGCGCGCACTGCTCCGGGCGGATCGATCACCAGTTTCGGCCCTGACCATGTTTTACCGTCATCACCGCTCGTGACGAGCACAACGTAATTGCCGGGGCCCTCGCCGGATTCATCCGGCCCCCCGGCATACCAGAGCGCCCAGAGACGCCCATTCGCCGCGCGCTCGATGCCCGGTATGCCTTGAAAGATGCGCGTCTTGTCTGCGTATTCTATGCCGGGTGCGATATTGATGACGGCAGCTTCAAGCGCGGGATCGGCGGCGTGTAGCGAAGCCAGCGGAAGCAGTAGCAAAGCGCTTAGAGAAACAAGTGCGGTGCGTTTCATTGCGAGGATTGTATCAAGAGGTTGGTGGGCCCTGTAGGATTTGAACCTACAACCAACGGATTATGAGTCCGCTGCTCTAACCATTGAGCTAAGGGCCCCAACTACTGTAAGTCTATACGTTTACGGCGGTCCGGCGCATTCGCCGGTTCGCCACATTGGTGGAAACTTGGAAGACGCCCGCCGCCCCGAGCCGCGTCAGCATCGCGTGCCTCAGCGAGTGTAGCACGAAATCGCCGGGCAGCCTTAGCAGCTCGCCGACCTTCCGGTGTTGAAGGTGCCGCCGTCCTTGCAACGTTCACATTGTGAACATCGACTTACCCCTGCTTCTCGCTCTTGACATCATCTGCAAACAAGAGTATAAGGTCTCTGACTCACTGAACTGAAGTGTTCACATAGCAAACACTGGAGCCCAAGCGTGGATATCGTGAAATATGAGCGTAGGCAGGAACGAGTTCGAAATCGACTCATGTCGAGGTGCATCTGTATCCTCGCTCTTGTTTGTGCCGGTCTGCCGGGCGCGTTAGTGCTCGCCGCTCCTCCTGTCACTACCGTTCACCTTCCAACTGGGACAATTCGAGGTTCGGTTTCGATGTGGGTCACCACGGCCCAGGATGCAGCCGATTTCGGCTTACGCGCCCAGACCCTGTTTGCTGCCGAAGGAATCGGGCCTGCACCAATCCGCTTCTACCTCGGACCTGCGGGTGCCGGCCGCGAGGACGTTGGTGACCGTATACTCCTTCGCTTCTCGGCTGCCGGTTTCCCGCACAGGCTGTTGGCTTCGGAACGAGTCGAGTTCTGGCGCAAGGGCGAGCGCCGCCATCTCGTCGTCAGCTGGGATTCCACGACAGGCGATGTGTCCGCAGCCATCAACGGAAAGTGGATGCCGTTGCTGGACACCAGCAACATGGCGAAGCTCTATCTCAAGTTCCCATGGCAGGCGGTGCCCTCGTCGAAGCTGTTAATCGGAGCTAGTGACGTCAAGGGCAAGGACCCCTGGCAAGGGGTCATTGAGGACGTCAAGGTCTTTGACCATCCGCTAACGCCCGAAGAGGCCCGCGCCGAATTCCTCCGTCGCGGCCAGTTCCGTATTGAGGTCCGAAACATAGATGCTTTCCTGTTCGCTGGGCGGCAGGAGCGGTTCCGCCTTGTACTCGAGAATCCGTCGCCGAAACCCGTGAGCGTCACTCCTGAGATCGAGGGAGCGACCCGATTTAACACCGTGACGATCGGCTCCGGTCAGACAGTGACCGTCGAGACTCGTCTGCGGCTCGCTACGCCTGGCACTCACACGCTTCGGGTGCAACTGGGTAACGACACCCGTCTGCTCGAGGTGACCGCGATCGATCCGGCAGCGCGACGAGCCGGTACATCGCGCGACAGCCTGAAACTGATCGCGGACGTGGACGCGACCGCCCAAGCGCCGGTGGCAGAATCGGCGCCCTCGCGCATCATCGATTCACCGCTCGGCCGGTATCGGGAAAGTGCCGATAAACGGCATGACCGCTTCGCCGTGGGCTTCACTGTGCGCGACCTGATGCAACCGCACGTGGCAGTAATTGAATACCCGGACGACAAGCCGCGAACGATGGAGGCGCTCCTGCAACGACTGGAAGCGCCTGGCAGCCTTGGCGATTACCAAGGTCAGACCGGCGTGCTATGCGGCGCCGAGTATCCGCTTTCGCAAAGAATGCAGGAACACCGGATCGTATTCTGGCCGACAGCTGCCCGGATGTCGTTCATCTTCATGACTGGTGAGAACGGGCGCCCGGCAGCCGTCCGGCGCATCCGCGTATACGAACAAATTCGAAGGCGGCCTCTCACGGCTGACGGCGGAGACAAAACGTGAAGGCCGCCACATTGGTGTCTATTACGAGGATCCGGTACTCAGCAGAAGCTTCAGCCACGGCGCAATGATGCCTGGTTTCGAAAAAACCGTTGACGCTCTGCTCAACTACATGGAGTGGTCTGGTCAGGACACACTCAACTACCCGTTGGTATGGTACTCTGGGCCGCTTTACGGCTCACTAGTCGAACCTCTCGAAGCGGATATCTCATCGCGGCCGCATCCGTATGACTTTCCACGTTACCTGATGAAGCGCCTTGAGACTCACGGGATGACGTTCAACGCTGGAATGCACGTTCACAACCTGGCGAGCCTTATCCCGGAGGTACTTGTCGATACCCCTCGCATCCTCGCCGGTGAAGAAACGCCTCTCAACATGCAGGCCAATAACAAACCCAAGGCCGAGGGCTTCCATGGGCAGGACACGAGCTTCAACCCCGTTGACCGCCGGGTCCAGAAGGCTGTCAACACGATTGTCCGCGAAATCGCAGAACGCTACGGGGACGAGCCGTCGTTCACTGGCATAACTCTGGTCACCGCCCGTCAGAAGTTATTTACGTTCAACTCTTTGGACAGCGGCTACAACGACTCAAACGTCCGCCAATTCGAAAGCGAGACCGGCATACGCGTCCCCGTAGAGCGGAATGACCCCGAACGCTTCTCCAAGAGTCATGCGTGGCTGCTTGCGAACAAGCGGCGTGAGTGGATCGACTGGCGCTGCCGCAAAATTCACGACTGGTATAAGGAAATGGCGGACACCCTCTCGGCCAAACGGTCGGATTTAAAACTGACAGTGAACCTCGCTCCACACCTTGTCCTGTACGGGCACCGGCTGGCGAACTACATGCAAGAACCGCAAGTGTTCGCCGAGGTCGTGCGCGAAACCGGTATTGATATTCAGCTTTTCGCTAAAGACCGCAACATCCATCTCAGCAACTCAAGTATCCCAGCCGATTCCCGCTGGCTGAGACTGCGCAAGATCGGCGTGACCGCGGAGGAACAGCGCACCGGGGCGTATGCGCCAGAATTGGTCGCGCCACTGCGAGGGCTGGCGGGCGGGTCGTCGATGAAGATTCACGACCGCTATTTCGAGAACGCCATCGGAAAAGAGAAGCCGCTCACAGGTTTGGGCGTCCAAGAGCATGGCTGGCGTGTATCCACGTTCAACCCCGCACACATACACAGTCTCGAGCAGTACGCCATGCCGTTGGCTAACTTCGATGCCCTGGAGATTATAAAGGGCGGCTTCGTCATTGGGACGCTCGGCATGGAACCGTATCTCGCGGAGTTCGCACGCCAGTTTCGGGCGATTCCCGGTGTGCACTTTGACGACGTGCCCGGAATTGAAGATCCTGTGCGGGTCCGGCAGAAAGTCATAGACGGTAAGGCGTTTTTTTATGTGTTGAATACGGTACCGGCCAAAGCGCAACTAACGTTGAAACTGGCCGGAGAGGCTGATCTGCAGCTCTCGCTTGCCCCCTATGAGCTAAAGACGTTCGAGCGGAATTCCACTCGGCCGGTCGTGTTGGGTGGTAGTGCGACGGCGGAGCCGGCCTTTGTGGCCGAGGTGGAGCGGGAGCTGCGGCAAGCCGAAAAGACTGCTGCGCCGTCGCCCTATCTGGATTTTGCGCGCAAGTGCTGGGCCGAGAGGCGATGCTCACGGCTCTTCCGCCTGCTTCAGGAGTCCTGGAATCAAGCTGCGCGATAAGCAGCATCATAGAGCGGTTCGGAAAATAAAGGGAGATTGTTTGATGTTACGAGTACTGTTGTTTGGCTTGATCTTTTCGGCTGGAGTATTTGCACAAACATCCACCGGGTCCATCACGGGAACAGTGGTGGACCCCACTAATGCACCGGTTGCCGGCGCATCTGTTGCGGTGCGGCACGTGGTGACAACGGCGCTCCGCGAGGCAGCTACTGATGAACGCGGCGCATTCCAGTTCGCCAGTCTGGCGCCGGGCCAGTACCAGCTGACGGTCACGGCTCCCGGTTTCAAGAAAGTCGAAAAGACGAACCTCAACCTGACCGCGGCGGAAACGCTACCCGCAGGCAAGATCGCGTTGGTGCTGGGCGACACCGCCGAGTCGATCACGGTGGAAGCACAGGGCAGTATCGTGCAGACCACCTCCGCCGAACGCGCTGGCGTGGTTACGCGCGACCAGTTTGAAACGCTGCTCAGTATTGGCCGCGACGCGCTCTCCATGATCGGCCTGATGCCAGGTGTCGTGGGTGAAGGTATCGACGCAAACGTGCAGGGCAACCGCAACACCACTAACAATGTTTCAGTGGAAGGCATGCCGCTGAACAACTTCGGCAACAACCGTGGACCGACGGTCTCGCTGTCCATGGATGCGGTCGCGGAAATGAAGGTCCTGCTCGCCAACTATCAAGCCGAATACGGCCGCGGTTCCGGGGCTAACATCGTCCTTGTCCCCAGGGGCGGCACGCGCGCTTTTCACGGGCTTTTCTCGTATTTCAAGCGTCACGAACAGTTCAATGCGAATAGCTACTTCAACAACCAGGTTGGCACGCCCAAGAGCCGCGACCGCTTCAACATGTTCACTTACAACGTCGGTGGGCCCGTTTACATCCCCAAGCTATTCAATGCCGATCGCAACAAACTCTTCTTCTTTTGGTTGCAGGAATTCTGGCCCTCCTCGGTCGGCACCACCGGCTCTGTGACTGTTCCCACGGCGCTCGAGCGGAAAGGAGACTTTTCTCAATCACTCGATTTGAACAACCGTGCAATCAACATCAGGGACACCACGACTGGCGCTGCGTTCCCCGGAAACATCGTCCCGCCTTCGCGGCTTGATCCGAGCGGCACGGCACTGCTGAACGTATTCCCTCAGCCAAACTTCTTCGATCGCACCATCTCGCGAGGAACATACAATTACATCTTTCAAACCAACGCTGATGTGACGCCACGGCGCGATATGCTCCGCCTGGATTACAACCTTCGACCCCAGGATCAGATCGCGTTCAGCTACGCGGCATCCAACGATATTTCGACCGGCGCACTGGGCATCGCCACTTCTTATGGCGCCAACTGGCCGCAGATCTCCCGGAAGTATTTCTACCGGGGAAGAACGTATTCCGGTCGCTACACGCACATATTCAGCCCCACCTTGATTAACGAATTCAATCTTGGAACCGGCCGTCGCCCGCAAGGCGAAGATGTCCCTTCCGACGAACTGGCCCGGCTCCGAACGGATAAGGTGGGCTTTGTCGCTGGGCAGTTATATCCGGCCAGCAACCCGTATTCGCTGATTCCCAACGCGACGTTCGGGGGTGTGTCGAACGCCGCAGCGTTGAACGAGGGCGGAGGCGGACGCTTCCCGTTCGAACAGCGCGTCAATTTTATCAGCGCCACAAATAACGTAACCAAGATTCTCGGCACACACACGATCAAGGCCGGCGTAACCTATGATTTTGCGGCGAATCGCACATGGTTTTCGGTGAGCAAATTCGGCGCCTACGATTTCGCGAACAACGGCACCAATCCGCTCAACACTGGGTACGCCTACTCCAACGCCGCGCTCGGAGTGTTTAACACTTATAGGGAGTCCACCTCCGCGCCGATCCAGCATATCTGGCAGCACAACCTGGAGTGGTTCGTGCAAGACAACTGGAGGGTTTCGCGAAAGCTGACGCTCGATTACGGCATGCGGTTCTACTGGATCATTCCGCTCTATGACCGCGACAACATGATGTCGGGGTTTGTTCCCGAGCGCTTCAACGAAGCACGTGAGGTGCAACTGATTCAGCCAAGGTTGGTAAACGGTGCACGCTTAGGCGTCCATCCGATCACCGGTGCGGTAGTTCCGGCAGCGTTGATCGGATCGATCGCGGCGGGCACGGGCGATCCGTTCAATGGCATGTTGGTCACAGCCAATGAGTCCTCTTATCCGCGCTCGCTCGTGGAAGATCGCGGAGTCCAGTTCGGTCCGCGATTCGGTTTTGCCTACGACATCACGGGCCGAGCTAAAACCGTGATCAGCGGCGGATTCGGCATGTACTACAACCGCCAGAACCTGCTGGATAATTTCAACGATTTCGGCACGCAGCCGCCCCTGGTGCAAACGCCATCGATCAACTATGGAACGATCGCGAACCTTAGGTCTTACGCGGGCGTAATCTTCCCGCAAAATCCAATCAACGGCATCGACCGGTACTCGAAGACCCCGACCGTCATGAATCAGAGCCTCTCGCTGAAGCATAACATTGGCTTCGGTACCGTCCTTGATTTGGCCTACGTCGGATCGCTTGGCAGACATCTCATGCAACGCAGAAGCATCAACTACATTGAGACCGGCGCGAATTTCCAGCCCGCGAATGCCGATCCGTCGCGGCCGGGTTTCGCCCTGCCGTCCGCTTTCCTGCGCAGGATGACGGGCTATGAGGACGTGACGATTCGCGAAGGCTCCAGTTCATCGAACTATCACTCGCTGCAACTTCAGGCAAATCGCAGATTCGCACGCGGGCTGCAGTTCGGTGCGAATTGGACATGGTCGAAGGCTTTGACCTATGTTGACGGTGACGCAACTGGCGTCACGCCGCTGGTCCCGTGGCGCGCGTGGTATTACGGGCTTGCAGGATTTGATCGCACCCACATTGTGAAAATCAACTGGATTTGGGACGTGCCGAAGACTCCCTGGCGACGGGGCATTCCTAACCACGTGCTGAACAACTGGCAGCTCTCCGGGGTCGCAACCTTCGCAAGTGGCGCGCCCGTCAGTGTCACATTCTCTACCGCAACAGCCTCTGACATTACGGGAACCCCCAGCCAGAACGCGAGGACAGTAGTCACCGGCAATCCCGCGCTGCCCCGGGGCGAACGCACCTTTGAGCGCAACTTCCGCACCGACATGTTTCTCCCACCTGAGAAGGGGACTTTCGGCACCGCGGCGAAGACTGATTTCCGGGGGCCTGGCGCCAACAGATGGAATATGGCGCTCTTCAAGAACTTTCTGGTGCGCGAACCGATTCGCTTGAACTTGCGGTGCGAGATGTCGAACGCGTTCAACCACACGCAGTTTACCGCTTGGGATACGGCAGCCCGCTTCGATGCGCAAGGGAAGCAGATTAATACGCGATTCGGCCAGGCGATCGCTGCAGGCTCGCCTCGCGTAGTCCAGTTGGCCCTGCGTCTCCAATTCTGAGCCGTTTTTAATGTGCCGGTGAGGCGATTCAATCACGCCACACCGGCAGCGGGGCGGAGCACCTCCCCGCCAACTAGCAGAGTGATGCATTCGTGTTGGACATCGAATTCAACTAGAATGTGGCAATGCCCTCCGCACCTGGTGTAGTGTCCGAGAGCCGCCTCCGTTATGCGGGTGCTGCCATCTTTATGCAGATATTGCTGGGAGTGATTTACTCCTGGTCGGTCTTTCGCGGACCGCTCGCCGTGCTGCACGGCTGGAGCAAGACGCAGACCATCGCGCCTTACCGTTATTCCCTGATTGCGTTTGCCGCGGGTATGATTCTGGCTGGCTTTTGGCAGGACCGTAAGGGTCCGCGCGTGGTTGCGACTGTCGGCGGATTCCTGCTCGGCACCGGTTGTCTGCTGGCGGCCTTAATCGGTGATTCCGTCGAAGGGCTGGTGGTGGCGTATGGCCTCGTAGCCGGAGTCGGCGTCGGCTTCGCTTACGTCACCCCGATTGCGACTTGCATCAAGTGGTTCCCCGATAAGCGCGGCATGATTGTGGGACTCGCGGTGATGGGCTTCGGCGTTGGTCCGCTGCTCTTCGGCCCGCTCCTTGAAATGCTGATTGGCACGGACCCGGCGCAGTTTGCAAACACGATTCCGCGCACGTTCCTGATTTTAGCGGGCATTTTCTATATCGGCGTGATGGGCTCGGCGCAGATTTACAAAGTACCGCCTGCCGGGTATCGGCCCGCTGGTTGGACGCCCCCGCCCGGGCGCACCGGCAACATCGAAGTGTCTCCGCGCGACATGCTCGCCACCTGGCAATTCTACGCACTCTGGCTACTCTATTTTCTGGGCACGTCCGTAGGTCTCACCGCAATCGGAGAGGCCACGCCGCTACTCAAAGAAATGGCGAGCTCGAGCACGCTGATGTCCGCTGGCGCGGCGCTCGGGGTTATGAGCATCTTCAATGGCGCCGGCAGATTGGCCTGGGGCAGCGTGTCCGACCGCTTCGGACGCAAAGCCGCGGTGCTCGGGATGTGCGTGGTCTCGGTGGCTGCGTGTATGGGGCCGTTGCGCTCGGCGTCCGGGTTCGGAATGCTGCTCACCGGATTATGCATGGCCGCCTTCGCGTACGGCGGCTATCTTGCGCTGATGCCTTCGTTTACCGCGGATTATTTCGGTCCAAAGAATGTGGGAGCGAACTACGGCTTGATGTTTTCAGCGTGGGGCGTCTGCGGATTCGTTGTGCCGGGCTACTTCGCTGGCATCATGGACAAGGCGCGCCTGGCTGGCGATCTGGCGTCAGGCTACAACGAGGTGTACTGGAAACTCGCCGTAATCGCAACGGTCGGCGCGATCGTAACGGCACTGCTCAGACCGAAATCGACCAGTTCGAAAGTTTAATAGCGCACGAGCACTGCAGTATTTCGCGCCTTCAGGACCGCACGGAAGCGAGCGCATGGTGTTGTCAGCAAATGACTTGACAAACATTAACAAACTTTAATAATCACTCAGAAGGGTAATCCTTATTCACCCGATCCAACCTTTTGATTTGTTCGAACTGAACTTCACTGGTACAGTTGGCACATCAGAGGGAAGGCTGGTTTTATCGTAGTCCCCCGAGACCCCGTCAGTCAGTCCAACAAACGCTAAGCAGCGTCCTTGCGGAGACTGTTTCTCCGATTTTCCAAACCAACCACTAAGAGGATGCTGGGATGAAATCTCTATTCACTGTACTGGCAATATTTTTTTACGCAAGCGGAGGCCCTGCGTTACGGGCTCAATCCGCCGCTGCGCAACCTGTGTTCGTTCCATCAGAAGCGCTCAACAAAGAACTGCCGAAGTGGCTGCGATTTAGCGGCGAGTATCGCGCTCGTGTGGAGGGTTTCACGGGCGGCGGCTTTGCCGACAACGACGATGCGTACTTCCTGAATCGCTTCCGCATCAACATGCAGATCAAGCCGGCGGCCTGGCTCAAATTCAATTTCCAGGGACAGGATTCACGAGTTTTCGGTAAGAACCAGAAGCCGGCGGCTCCGCCGTTCCAGGACACGATGGACCTGCGCCTGGCCTATGTCGAGATTGGCGATTCGGAGAAGAAAACTTTTGGGTTACGCGCCGGACGCCAAGAGTTAGTGTTTGGCGAGCAGCGCCTGGTGGGGCATCTGAACTGGACCAACACGTCCCGCTCTTTTGATGCCGTACGCGCCACAGTGCGCGGCAACGGCTATCGTCTGGATGCCTTTGCTTCCAGCGTGGTGTCGGCTGTCGATGGAGAATTCAATCGTGCGCTTCGCACCAAGGCTGACAACTTCCACGGACTATACGGCGGAATCGAAAAGCTGGTTCCGAAGGCCGTCGTCGAGCCGTATCTGTTCTGGCGAGTGACACGCGGTTTGCGCAGCGAAGGCCTTACACCGGGCAATCGCGACTTCAAGACAGTCGGGTTCCGCTGGGTCGGCAAGCTCCCGGCACAGTTTGATTACGGCACCGAAATCGCAGGCCAGACCGGATCGCTCAGCACCGATAGTATTGGTGCGTGGGCTGGCCACTGGGTGCTCGGATATACTGCGAAGTCGAAGTTCAAGCCGCGTTTCATAGCTGAGTACAACTACGCTTCCGGCGACGAGAATCCAACAGACGGCAAGCGTGGCACGTTCGATCAACTCTACCCAACGGGTCACGACAAGTACGGCCTTGCCGATCAGGTGGGCTGGCGAAACATTCACCAGCTTCGCGCGGGTGTGGAGGTTAAGCCGAGTGCCAAGTGGACCATCGTACCGAACTATCACAACTACTGGCTCGCGAGCGCTACAGACTCGCTTTATGCGGCGAGCGGGGCAGCGATCGCACGCAAGATCGACGGCACCGCAGGGACGCACGTCGGGCAGGAACTCGACATCTCAACTGTCTATGCACTCAACAAGCAGATGCAGATCGGCGCCGGCTTCGCGCACCTTTTCCCGGGTGAGTTTTTGAAGAAGGCCACCAGGGGACACGGCTACAACTCTCCGTACGTAATGTTTACCTACAGCTTCTAAGGCAACTACCATGACTCTTACAAGAAGATCGATTCTCGGCGGTTTGATGGCGGGCTTGCCCGCTGGATGGGTGGGCGGCGCATATGCGGCGGAAGGCCCCGAAACCAAGCAGGTGCGTTTCGGAATCATCGCTCTCACAGATTGCTCGTCCATCGTCATGGCCCACGAGCTGGGCCTTTTCAAGAAATACGGGATTGATTCAATCGTCTCCAAAGAAGCGTCCTGGGCGGTGATTCGCGACAAGCTGAGTTTGGGCGAAAATCAGGCCACGCACATGCTGCTCGGGTATGCCGTTCGCGTCCACCATGGGGTTGAGCGGATCTCCGGTGAAGCCCATGGTAATTCCATGGCTACTCAACCGGAACGGGCAGGCCATTACGCTGAGCAAGAAGCTGAAGGATTCGGGCGTGAAAGGCCCCAAGGATCTCAAGCCACTTGCGGACAAGGCACGCACGACCGGGAACCCGATGACATTCGCGATGACGTTTCCGCCGGGCACGCACGCGATGTGGATGCGTTACTGGCTCGCATCGGGCGGTGTGCATCCTGACAAGGATGTCAGTCTCATCACGATTCCGCCGGCGCAGATGGTAGCGAATATGAAGGTCGGAAAAATGGACGGCTTCTGTGTTGGCGAGCCGTGGAACTACCGCGCGATTCAGGATGGCATCGGATTTACCGCAATTACGACCCAGCAGATGTGGCGCGATCATCCGGAAAAAGTCTGTGCATTCACCGAAGAGTTCGCAGGCAAAAATCCCAAAACCGTCAAAGCGGTGTTGAAGGCGCTGCATGAAGCCAGCGTCTATATCGACAAAATGGAGAACCGTCCGAAGGTCGCCGAAATTGTCGGCCGGCCCACGTATATCAATTGTCCGCAGCGACATCATCCTATCGCGTCTGCAGGGCAAGTACGATTACGGCGACGGCCGCAAAGAGCAGGATCCGAATTACATGATCTTCTCTGCGCGGGACTGCAACTTTCCCATGAAGACGTTCGGCGCATGGTGGCTGAGCCAGTTCCGGCGTTGGGGCATGGTGAAGCAGGCGCCGGATTATAAGGGTATCGTTGCGAAAGTGATGCGCACCGACATTTACTCCGAGGCAATGAAGGAGATCGGGGTGGTGCCGAAAGCGCTCGACACGCCTAAATTCAAGTTTTTCGACGGAGTGGAATTCAACTCGGCCGATCCTGAGAAGTACGCACGCAGCTTCCCGATAAACAGCCTGGTGGGGTAAAGTCTCATGAAAAAACTACTAAATAACGTGTTTCTACCTATGGTTGGCCTGGCCGTCGTTGGCGCGCTGTGGTGGCTGGCAAGCGTTATGTGTCAAAGGATATGCCTTCGCCCATGAAGACTTGGGAGGATAGCAAACTCTATGTCCTGGAGCCTTTCACGAAACGCGGAGAGATGGATCAGGGCATCGGACTGCTCGCCGCGTACAGCCTGGTGCGAGTAGCCAAAGGCTTTCTGTTAGGCATCGCGCTCGCAACGCCGCTGGGCTTCCTGCTGGGCGTGTCGAACGGTCTTGCCAGCGCATGCTCGATCCGGTAATCCAGATCTTGCGGCCCATCTCGCCGCTTGCGTGGCTGCCGCTGGGGTTGGTTTTATTTCAGCAATCCGAACCGGCTGCGCTTTTCGCCATCGCGCTCTGTTCGATGTGGCCCACCGTGATGAACACAATGCAGGGCGTGCGCTCGATTCCGAAGATTATTGGAACGTCGCCAAAGTGCTGCGGCTCTCGCCATGGAAGACATTCACGAACGTGATGGTGCCTGCCACGCTGCCGTATATTTTCACGGGCTACCGGCTCAGTCTTGGCATTGCGTGGCTGGTGATTGTGGCGAGCGAAATGTTGACCGGAACACCCGGAATCGGCGGCTTTCTCTGGCAGGAATACAACAGCCTGGTCTACGCACACATTCTGCTCTGCATCATCACCATCGGTTTGATTGGGTTCTTTCTGGATCGCGTGATGGGGCTGGTTGAGTCGCGACTCAGGACCGTATGAATACGATTACGCACTCCCTCACGGTCGCGCCTCTGTGTCTCACAATCAGAGGCGCGCGCGTAAGCAAGTGCGTTCGATTGGTAGGGGATTAACAAATGGCGCTGATCGAGCTACGCAATATCTCAAAGACGTATCAAACCGATAAGGCGTCCCGCCATGTACTGAGCGGGGTCAACCTCTCGGTGGAAGAGGGCGAATTCGTTTCGGTCGTGGGCTACTCGGCGTCCGGTAAAACGACGCTGATGAAGATTCTTTCGGGACTGCTGAAGCCAACCTCGGGCGACGTTCTCATCAACGGCAAAGCAATCTCCGGCATTTCGAGCGAAGCTGCTGTCGTTTTCCAAAACTACTCGCTATTACCGTGGTTTTCCGCGCTCGAAAACGTACGCCTTGCGGTCGAGGCCGCGTTTCCGGCACGCACGCGCAAGGAGCAGACGGCGCAAGCCGCGCGTTATCTCGATATGGTCGGGTTGGGAAAGGCGATGGAAAAGCGGCCCACGCAACTATCGGGTGGCATGCGCCAGAGGGTCGCGATTGCGCGGGCCTTTGCCACGGAACCTCGCATCCTGTTTCTCGATGAACCCTTCGGTGCGCTCGATGCATTGACGCGTACGACTCTTCAACAGGAACTCGGGCGGCTTTGTTCGGAGGCTGGACGTGCAGTGACCGCGATCATGATCACGAACAGTGTCGATGAGGCGATCCTTCTTTCTGATCGCATCGTGCCGATGAGTCGCGCGCCCAAAGCGCTGCTGGGTCCAGGGATTACGGTCTCGCTGCCAAAGCCCAGGATACGCGCCGCGCTGCTGCATGACGAAGGGGCCTTGCGCATCCACTCGCATGTAGTCGAATTCCTGACCGGTTTCACGCACAGCGTGAATCGGCCGTCGGATCCGGTGAAAGCTCAAGCTCGTCCCGCGGGAATCGCTGAACAAGTCAAGGCAGAGGTACAGATATGATCCGCCCGCTCGAAATCACGTCGCTATCAAAAAGCTTTCCGACTCCGACCGGTCCGTACCTGGCCGTGAAGGATTTCAGCATGAAGATTGCCCCCGGCGAATTTATCTCGATTGTGGGCCATTCGGGCTGCGGAAAATCCACTGTGCTTTCAATTCTGGCAGGCCTGCAGAATGCAACGTTGGGAGGCTTCTGCATTGACGGCGTGGAGGTGATCGGGCCGGGCACGGATCGTGGCGTCGTATTTCAATCTCCATGTTTACTGCCGTGGAAAACCGCTATGGAGAACGTCGCGCTGGCACTCGGGCAGGTGAGGCCTAACAGCTCCGGTAAGGAACTTCGCAGACTTGCGCTTCGATTCCTGCAGTTGGCCGGCGTTGAAGATTGTGCGACTCAGCTTCCGGGCGAACTATCGCAGGGCACGCAACAAAGGGTTTCCATAGCTCGCGCGCTGGCGCTCGAACCACGCTTCCTGCTGCTCGATGAGCCATTCGGCATGCTCGATTCGCTCACGCGCTTCGAACTGCAGGACATGCTGCTGGACATCTGGGAAAAGGATCGTAAGACGGTCGTGATGGTAACGCACGATGTCGATGAGGCCTTGTATCTCTCGGATCGGATCGTATTGATGACGGACGGCCCGGAGGCTCGCATCGGCGAAATCATGACCGTGCCGTTTGCTCGTCCGCGTGATCGTCTATCAGTGCTCGAGAGCGCGGAATATTATCGCCTGCACGCGCGTATCATCGATTTTCTGGAGAACCACTCGGCGCAGTTTGCGGCGTAGACGTAAAGCCCAAAAGTTCCGCGCTGCGATCACGGACCAGGCGGTATTCGTTCGTTTTGGTCGGATCCCGGAAAGTGAACTTGGTGTTTTCGCCGATCCCTTCGATGCTCCGGTAGCTCCACACTTCGAACGGAGCTTCCGTTGCCGTGCCGCTAGGATGCGATTCGATTTCGTCGGGCGGACCGCAGACGATATAAACCCGGCCGCGATCAGTTTTCCAGCCGGGAAGCCCCGCGAAGTATCGCTCGTTCGCATAAGCGATCCGCCGGTAGTGCTCTTCCTTGAACTCGTTTTCGGGAGTGCCCGGCTTCGGATCACGGCGCAGCCAGAATTGTTCGATAAAACGATAGCGTTCCTCGTAAGACCGCAGGGCTTTGAAAGTTGTCCTTTCGGCGCTGGTGATGATATAGCCGACATCCTGATTGAGCCAGAGCCGTTGTTGCTCAGATAGGGGGAAGGGAGCAGCCTCTTGCGGCGCGGGAGCTGCGACCAACGGCTTGGCGGGAGCTGCGGCCAACGGCTTGGCGGGAGCTACAAAAGCCGGCAGCAGTGCGGGCGTTGGCAGTGGCTTAGGGTGCCGCGCGGCCAATCCAACACCGGCCAGCACCAGCAACAGTGCGACAGATATCACGGGTGCTATCGCGGTCTGTGGGGCTTTCTGCGCTATCAACAATCGACGGACTCTATTCACGAGACTGCCTCCATTTGCAGCGAGCGCGATTTCGCGCGGCCAGCCGTCTTTCCTCCAAGACTGACCAGTGCCTCGGCGTATCCGTGTGCGTCGCCTTGCATGGCAACCACGACGTCATCGCAGCAATTCTCGCGCTCCGTGCGGATTACGTGCGATACCCACCAAACAGCGGGGTGGTAAAACAGCAGACCTTCCACGCAACTCTGCAGCAGGTTTACAAGGTAATCGTGCCGGCGAATGTGCGCCAGTTCATGGATCAGAATCGCCTCCACTTGCTCGGGCCGCAAGCCCGTCACGAGACCAAGCGGCAGCAGGACCACTGGTCGGAAATAACCGATCACAACCGGAACATCCGTGAGGCAGGATTCCAGCAGCATAACCGGC
Organism: Bryobacteraceae bacterium; assembly: GCA_963793625.1. Classification (GTDB taxonomy): domain Bacteria; phylum Acidobacteriota; class Terriglobia; order Bryobacterales; family Bryobacteraceae. Next base: position 212,337 of record CAWCAT010000011.1, read on the forward strand.
TTCGATACCCTCATCTTGTCCGCAAGCAGACGCATGCGCTCCTGCAGCGGCGCGGGCACCACACACACTCCGGTCCGTCGCAAGCGTCGCGCGGCCAGCCAACTCCACAGGCTGTGCAGGTAGAAAAGGAAGACTCCCGCCGCCCAGAATGGCACCGCGAACGGCAAGCGTTCTCCCAGACTTGGCTCGACTGGTTCAGGTCGAATAGTGTCTCCGGGAATTGGCCGCGCGAGCCCGCTGCTGCCACCTGCCGAAATCACAGCGACGCCATCGCCAGGCAGAAATCGCGCGACCGTGACCCCGAACACGACAGGCATCGCCAACATGGCGAGACACGCGAGGCCGTAGCGCGCACGCGCCGAAAACGGGCGTATCAGATACAGGGCAAGCGCCAACACCACCGCGATCAACAGCGCCTCCCAGACGAAGTGAAAGAGCGTCCAGCCGAGGGCGCTCGCCAGCGGGGTCTGCAGCCAGCTCTCCATTTATTTCGCTCCTTTTTCGTACTCGGCAAGGATCTTCCGGAGTTCGGCCAAATCCTGGCGGGAAGCCTTCTGCGCCGACAATGCGCCCAGCAGCAAGTTCTTGGCAGACCCTGCGAAGGCACGCTGCAGCAAATCTCCGGCGAGTTGCCTCTGTGTCCACTCGCGCGGACGACTCGCTTGATATACGTGCGCCCGCTGCTTCTCTTCCCGCCGCACCAGATCCTTCTCGGACATGATCTGCAGCAGCTTCAGTACCGTGGTGTACTGGGTCGGCTTGCGCCGCGCGACAATCTCGTGAACCTGCCGAACAGTACTCGGGCCCTGGCTCCAGAGAACTGTCAGGATCTCAAGCTCGGCGTCAGTAGGTCTGGGCGGGGTTGGCTCTTTCACAGGCATCTTACGAAGAACTTACTACGATGCTATTCGTATGTCAAGGACTGTAAGCAATGATTTTTGGCCCTGTCACCACTTTGTAACCATGACCGGTGTAAAACCAGAAGTATGAGCGTAGCTCAGAACATTCTCGATCACGTCACAGCTGTCGATCACAGGGTGATGCGGCGCGTAAACTGGTGGCCTGCTCCGCGCTGGTGCCGGCTCTGGATGATTTGTGCCACGCGCGGTGGTGACGGTTGGCTTTGGTATGTCATGGGCCTGGTCGTGCTGCTGTTCGGGGGCGCGTCGCGCTTTGTCGCAGTCGGCGCTTCCATACTAGCGGCGGCAACCGGAGTTGCAATTTTTCTCAGCTTGAAGCGGATCGCAAAACGCCGGCGACCGTGCGCAATCGAAGCGCACTGTTGGGCGAGCATTTTGCCGCCGGATCAATTCTCATTTCCGTCCGGCCATTCCATCACCGCGTTTGCGATTGCGGTGCCGCTTTGCCTGGCTTATCCCGCAGTGCTGCTGGGACTTCTGTTTTGTGCAAGCAGCGTAGCACTCTCGCGCATTCTGCTCGGCATGCATTTTCTCAGTGACGTCGTGGTCGGTTCGCTGATGGGCGTAATTCTTGGATTCGCTGCATTCGCTCTTTTGTCCTGATATATTGGCTCTATCGATAGGGGGCAGTATGCAATGTTCACTGACCCGTAGAGCCTGGTTCCGGACCGCAATGGCTGGAGCAACTGTACAAACCCTTGCCTGCAGTGCGCAGGTTTCGTCCAAAACTGAACAGAGCCGGCTTGGACTGCCAGGCCTGTACCGCGGCCGGGTTGTCTCTGTGTATCATCCCGGTTCCATTTCTGCCAATCACTATCAGGCTGAGCCAATTCGCGCCATGATGCAACGCGGCATCACTGAACTAACTGGTGCTGGGAATTGGACCGAAGCCTGGAAGCAGTTCGTTGCGCCGGGCGACGTCGTCGGCATCAAGCTGAATCCAGTCGGGCGTCCGCACGTGATTTCGTCACCCGAAGTGCTGCACGAAATTATTGCAGGCCTGCGCGCGGCTGGCGTGGCGTCGAAAGACATCGTCGTGTACGATCGCTACCGCGGAGAGTTTCTGCAGGCTGGGTTCACGAAGTGGCTGCCCGACGGCATTCGCTGGGAGTCGGCCTCCGAGCGCGGCGGCAGCGTGCAGCAGGAGATCGAGGGCTATGATCCGGATCACTACATGGACATGGCACTTACGTTGCCCGGTCAGGATGTTAGCAATCTGACGGCGCGTCGCTCCTACGCCGCGCTGTTCATCACGAAGCACATCAACAAGCTCATTAATCTTTGCGTGCTGAAAGATCATCAGTCGGCGGGCATTACGATCGCGTTGAAGAACCTATCGCATGGGCTCGTAAATAATGTGGCAAGAAGTCATTCGACAAAGTCACTAAACGCCTGTGGGGCGTTCATTCCGGCAGTCGTATCATTGCCCATCATCCGCAACAAGACCGTGCTGAACATCTGTGATGCGATCAAGGGCGTGTATCATGGTGGGCCGTTCGCGCGCCCCGAATTTGTCTTCGAACATCACACGATGTACTTCGCCACGGACCCGGTTGCACTGGATCGCATCGGCTGGGATGCGCTCGATGCACAACGCGCCAAAGTTGGCCGAAAGCCCATTGCGGAGGATCTTCCCGACAAGGCGTCCACGTTCATACGGCGTCAACCCGAGCACGTGGATATCGCAGGCGCGCTTGGCCTGGGCGAATGGAATCGCGACAAAATCGACCTTCGCAAAGTTACACTGGGCTAATAGCAAATCTCCCAGGAGGAGTTTACGTGGAAAATTCGCGCAGGAAGTTTCTGAAGGCGGCGAGCGTGACAGCCGCCGTTCCAGCGGTTGCTGTGGCACAGACCAAGCCCGCCAAGAAGGTGCACTACCGCGGAGCGAAGCCTGCAGAAGACACCATTGTTCTCGGGCGCCGTGTCGTATGGCAATCTGCTCTTCATCGCGGGCAAGGGCGCACATACCCCGGGCGACATTAAGGCGCACACGAAGATTGTGCTCGATGAGATCGAGAAAGAACTCGTCAACGCTGGCTCGTCCATGGAGAAGGTGCTCAAGTGCAATGTTTACCTGAATGACCTGAAGGATTATCAGGCGATGAACGAAGTTTATCTGGGGCGCTTCGGTGCAGAGCCTCCCGTGCGTACTACCGTTGCTCCAGCCGGTGGAGTTCCCGGCGGATCGCTCGTCGAAATTGACGTGATCGCGTATATCTAGGCTGTCGCCGTTTTCAGGATTTCAGCAACGCGTCGCGCGACTGTTTCCGCATCGCCCGGCTGCATCATCCACACGCCCAGGGCCAGAGAATCTTTGTCGGTCATCGGATTTGGTTCGATGGCGGGCTGGCCCTCGCGCAATTGCTTCATCACATCCTGTGGCGTGATGTGAATTGTCTGTTGATCCCAGCGCAGTTTCAGGTGTGGAACATGATTGGCGATCGGAGGCACGAAGATCTCAGCCTGCACGCTCGGAATCTTCTTCGTCGCATCAACGATGACCTGTACGCGCCGATCCCATTCTTTTCGATCGGCTTCATGGTCGCGCTTCAGATAAAGCTCGAGAGCCACAAGCATCCCGATCATCTCTTCCTTGTTGACCTTCATTCCGCGCGCGACAGAATCGCTATTGGGTGAAGTATTCAGGCGTGCCGCTTCGATCAGGTCGCGACGTCCCAGCAGCAGGCCGGCGCTCTGCGGGCCCATCAATCCCTTACCGCCGGAAAACGTTACCAGATCGAATCCCAGCTTGTTGTACTTCCAAAGGTTCTCGACAGGCGGCACGTCAGCGGCGGCGTCATTGAATGTGGGCACGCCATGCTTCCTGCCCAGACGAACCCACTCCTCGGATTGGATCTGCCCGCGCGGTTCGGCGTCGTTGAAGAACAGCATCATTGCGGTCCGCTCGTTGACGGCCTCTTCGAACTGCTGTGCAGACTCGATCTCGATCATCTTAACGCCGCACGCGCGCACGGCATGGTCGTAGCCGTAACGATGCGACTTCTGCACAAGCACTTCGCTTTTCATGCCGGTTAGATCCGGCAGGCGCAGGATCCTTTGGGCGTCCTTCCCTGTGATGCACGCGGCGGTTCCACAGGTAAGCGCGCCCGCCGCTCCGGAAGTCACCATCGCGGCCTCAACGCCCAACATGGATGCGATTCGCTTCCCGACAGCATCCTGCAGTTCGTTCAGATTCACGTAATAGCGCGAAGCCTCGCTCATCGCCTCGACCGCCTCACGAGGCATCAGCGAAGCCGTCAGCGCCGTGTAAGTTCCGGCCGCGTTGATGAACGTGCGGACGCCGAGATCCTGAAAGTAATTCTTTGAGACCGCGCCCGCCGGAGCAAACCCGCCGAGCAGCGGGAATCCGGACAGCACCTGAAGGAATGAACGGCGGTGGAACATAGTGAAAACCTCCGCTGGACTCCAGCAAATTCCTGATCCATACTGACATTCTCTGAACCCCATGCCAAGCAAACTTTGTGTTTTGATTTTTGCGCTTGGGCTCTTGAACGCCCAGACGGATTACGACCTGATTCTTAAGGGCGGTCGTGTCATCGACCCACGCAACAACATCGACGGACTTCGCGATGTCGCTGTCAAGAACGGACGCATCGCCGCGGTTGCGCCCTCCATAGCAGCCTCAGGTGCAACGCGCACCGTGGATGTCGGCGGATTGTATGTCACGCCCGGCCTGGTCGATATCCACGTCCACATTTACGCCGGCACCGGAGTGCCCGGTTCCTACGCCGGCGATAACTCGGTCTATCCCGACAACCACAGCTTCAAGGCGTGTACGACCACGATGGTCGACGCCGGAAGTTCCGGTTGGATCGATTTCCTGGATTTCCGTCAACGCATCGTCGCGCGATCGAAGACACGCGTATTCGCTTTCCTGAATATCGTCGGTCGAGGCATGTCGGGTGGGCCCATCGAACAGGATTTGCGCGATATGGACTCGAAGAAAACAGCAGAGATCGCGATGGCCAACAACGATGTGATCGTTGGCATCAAGACGGCGCATTACAGCGGGCCCGAGTGGGATCCGGTCGACCGCGCCGTCGAGGCAGGCCGCCTTGCGAACATTCCAGTAATGGTCGATTTCGGCATCTTCCGGCCCGAGCGTCCACACGAGGAATTGGTGTTAAAGCATCTCCGCCCCGGTGACATTTACACCCACGCGTACCTGGACCGAGTGCCGATGCTGGATGATGCGGGGAACGTGCGACCCTACCTCTTCGCAGCGAAGAAGCGCGGCGTAATCTTTGACGTCGGGCACGGGGGCGGCAGTTTTGTTTTCAAGTACGCCGTACCCGCAACCCGGCAGGGGTTCTTCCCCAATAGCATCTCGACGGATCTGCACATCGGCAGCATGAACGCAGGCATGAAGGACATGACCAACGTGATGTCCAAATTCCTGAATTTGAAGATGCCTATGATTGACGTGATCCGAGCGTCAACCATGAATCCCGCACAGGAAATTAATCATCCTGAATTGGGCCACCTCAGCCTGGGGGCGATAGCCGACATTGCGGTGCTGCGGCTGGACACCGGCAACTTCGGATTCGTCGATTCCTCCGGACGCGGGATGCAGGGCACGCAAAAGCTCACGTGCGAAATGACGGTGCACGACGGGACTGTGATGTACGACCTGAATGGGCGCGCCGCGGATCCGTGGGACAAGCGCTAGCTATTTCTTGGGTTTCGCCTCACCCGCAACTTTCGGTTTGACTTTCACGTTAGGTATGCCGAACTGCCCGCCAAGATCGGCAAGGTCCTCGAGGCTGACAGGGCCGTCGATGTGCACGATCGTGAGTTCCTTCGGCTCGGCGGAGACAATCGCAAGGCCCATCATCTGGTTGTTCTCCATGCGCGCGTAGATGTCGACATTTTCGCCGTCACGCTTACTATTGACGCCGAACATTCGCGACCATGCCGGCAACTGAAACAGAGCGCGGATTGCGTCAACGTCCGCCTGCTCGTACATACCCGCCTTGTCGAATTCAAAACTCTTGATATGAATGCCCTTCAGCCGCGACGCGAGTTTGTTGATCTTAGCCTGCTTGGATTCATCCGTTTTCTTGTCGGAGAAAGTCTTGGAGGCCAGTTGCAGCATGTTCGCATCCAGATTGATATCGACGGTTTCGCTGGCCACTTTCGCCAACCGGTCGAGACTCGCCGGAAATTTGATTGGCTGTGCACACAGCGGCAGCAGAGCTAACACGCAGACAGACAGTATATATTTCATAGATTTCCTCGATTTGAATCCTGGTTCAGATGTTCAAGTTTTTGCTGGACAAAGCGGATTTTTGATCCCGCTACACGGAGCGCCAACATAAATTCATTGGCTGCGCGTTCGCCTGCTATGCGCTGTTGTTCGCGCCGGTAGATTACTCCGGAAAATATGAGAACGATCAACATCGCAGTTGCGGCCGCCCAGCGCCAATGCCGCCATGGCACGGGCCTCCGCTCGGCGCGCTGCAGTACGCGAGAGGCAAAATCTGCTGAGGGCGTTTCACGTCTGAGCGCTTCTCGCAATCGATCTTCGAAGTTCATAGAGGGTTCTCCCCCATAGTGCGCTCCGCTTTCTCACGTAACATAGCGAGCGCCCGCTGCAACTGGCTCTTGACTGTGGACAGCGGCGTGTCGAGCACTCGGACAATTTCTTCCAATTCCATCTCCTCCTGATATCGGAGGACGATCAGCATGCGCGACTTCTCCGGCAGTGATGCGACCAGACGCTGTAACAGTTCGGAGCGCAGCGGATCGCCTTGCTGCGGCGTGACCGAGGGTTCTGGAGCCTGATCGAGCCCGAGGAAGGAGCGCAGTTTCCGGCGCCGCGCAGCATCGATGCAGCAATTGCTTGTGACCTTGCGCAACCAGAAAATCACGTGCTCAGGCGATTCCAAGTCCGGAAGGTGACGGTACAGCTTCAAAAACACATCCTGAGCCAACTCTTCCGCGGACGCGCGATCCTGCAGAAAGTGGTACGCAATGCTGAATACCATGGCCTGGTGCTCACGCACAATTGAGGCGAACATGGCTGAGTCGATACCTGCGTTCGCCGTCGCTACCCTCGCCATACTGCCCATTCACTAGATAGTACGCACTGCGCACCGAATCGGAGGCAGAAATTTTTAACCTGCATTTGAGACAATCGTGACTTATATGAAAGACGTGCTTCGCGCGCTGGGGTGCCTGTGTTCATTGGCGCTGCTGGCCGGTGTCCGTGTGGACGCCGCAAACGGAACGCCACGTCAGCTTCAACGATGGATGGCGGTTTTTCAAAGGAGCCGCCGAAGGCGCGGAACGTATCGAGTTCAACGACACCAAGTGGCGCGAAGTTCAAGTACCGCATGATTGGGCGATCGAAGGTCCGTTCGACAGGAGAATCAATCCGCACGCGGGCGCGCTGCCGTACTTTGGCACGGGCTGGTATCGCAAGCATTTCAAGATCTCAGATATGTCCAAAGGCCGGCGCTACACTATCGAGTTCGATGGCGCGATGTCGAATGCGCGCGTCTGGCTGAATGTCAAAGAACTCGGTGGGCGTCCGCACTCCGCATCTGCGTTTCGACGGCAAGGAAAACGTGCTTGCTGTTCGGCTTACGCCAGAGAATGAATCCTCGCGCTGGTATCCGGGCGCGGGGCTCTATCGCAATGTATGGCTGGACGTGACTGCTCCGGTTCATGTCGCTCGATGGGGCACGTTTGTCACTACGCCGCAAGTGACCGACGCCAAGGCGACGCTCAGCGTCAAGACAGAAGTTCGAAATGAGGGTTCGGTCCCCGCTAAGATTACGCCAAAAACGGCCACAGCAAGTTCTTCGATAAGTGGTCTGAGCGCGATCTGCGCGATCAGATTCGGCGCGATCGCAATCACCCCAGCGTGATTATGTGGAGCATCGGCAACGAGATTCTCGAACAGTCCAGGCCCGAAGGCTGGAAGATCGCGAAACGTCTGACTGACACTTGCCACGATGAGGAAGGTCTTGGGAGAGTTTGTCTGGACCGGTTTCGATTACCTCGGTGAGCCGACACCCTACTTCTGGCGCAAGACTTCGAGCGACAAAGACTGGCCGTCGCGCAGTTCCTATTTCGGCACTGTACTACCTGTACCAGAGCGTTTGGACCAGCAAGCCCATGGCGCACCTGCTCCCTCATTGGAACTGGAGCGGTCGCGAAGGTCAGGCCATTCCGGTTGTTTGTTACACGAACACGGACGAGGTGGAATTATTTCTGAACGCCAAATCGCTGGGCAGGAAGAGACATGACGCGGAGCCGATGGTGCTTCCTGTCGGGATTAACGTCAGCAAGGATAAAACCTTTTATGGCAGGTGCCATACGCTCCTGGAACGCTGCGCGCAGTGGCCTACAAAGGCGGCAAGCAAATGGTGACAGAGGAAGTGCGCACAGCCAGTGCGCCTGCAAAGATCGCGCTGGTTGCAGATCGTAAGTCGATCGCGGCAGACGGCGACAATCTATCATTCATCACCGTTCGCATCGAAGACAAGAACGGCAACCTGTGTCCGCTCGCGGATAATCTGGTGCGCTTCAAAGTTGAAGGCGCCGGACGCATTGCTGGTGTCGATAACGGCAATCCGGCAACTGAAGAATCGTTTCAGGCGGACCATCGCAAAGCGTTCAACGGACTCGCGCTGTTGATCGTGCGTTCGAAGCGCGGCGAGTCCGGGCAGATCAACATCGCGGCGACTTCGGATGGTCTCGCCTCCAGCACTACGGCTGTGACGACCGCACGCTGATCGCGGGTACCGACCGGCAAGTCAGACAAATGAGAATCGTTGCCGCAACCAGTGGCAGCAGGCCGAAGACGATGAAGGCTGGCGTGTACGAGTAACGTGACACCAGCCAGCCTGTCATCAGGCTGAACAACATTCCACCGAATCCCGAGCCCATGCTCGCCAGGCCCCAGATGGTCGCGAGCGTGCGCTTGGGGTACGCGTCGGCGGGAAGCGCTAGCATGTTCGCCAGTGCGCCGGTATAACCGAATGTGGCGACCGATACCCAGGCCACAGACCAACGCGCATCGGCGGCGAACACCGCTGGAATTGCGCTAGTCATCAAGCCCATGAACGTGAGTAGCGCGATTTTTCGCGAGAGTGCGAGCGACACGCCGCGGCGTAATAGCATGGCCGAAAAACCGCCGCCTGCCAGGTTTCCAACATCCGCGGTCAGGAACGGAATCCACGCGTACATGCCGATCTGCAACAGATCAAAATGCCGCACGGAGCTGAGATATTGCGGAAACCAAAAGATGTAGAAGTACCAGACCGGGTCGAAGAAAATCTTGGCCAGCGTGAGGCTCCACACAAATCTTTGACTTAAAAGCGACAGCGCCGGCGGACCCGGTTCGCGCTCTTCCACTTGTATGTGCGCGGGCGTTTCATAGACGGCCAGCCATACGATGAGCCACACGAACCCAGCCGCTCCGATCAATCCAAATGCGTAGCGCCAACCCCACTGCAAAACAATCCAGGTCACGAGTGGCGGAGCGATGACCGCCCCGACAGCAGAGCCGCTGTTGAAGATCCCAGAGGCCAGCGCGCGCTCCCGTACGGGGAACCATTCCGACACCACTTTCACCCCGGCGGGCCAGTTCCCTGCTTCGCCCATTCCTAGCAGAAAACGAAATACCCCTAATGAAAACGCGGAACGGGCGGCCATATGCAGGATGCCCGCAGTGAACCAGAAAACCATGCAGATCGCGTAACCCATTCGCGTTCCGACGCGGTCGATCAGCGAGCCTGAAAGTCCGTTCGCCACCGTGTAAGCCAGCATGAACGCAAACACAATGCGCGAGTATTCAATGTCGCCGAAATTGAGTTCCTTGCGCAACACCGGAGCTACCACCGAGAGAGTCTGGCGATCCAGGTAATTGATCACCGTCGCGAAGAATGCGAGGGCAATCATAATCCAACGGCGATTGCTGGGAGCGCGTTCCACCACTGTGGTCACAACTTCGGGTTTGCTGGAATCTGTCAACACGGTTTCTGTTGGTTCTATCACAACTGCAGCGCTGCGTGCTCTATGCTGGTGCTGACCATGCGTGTTTTATTTTTTCTGACACTTCTCACAATTGCCACAGCGGCACAACAGACCGTTTGGCGTGCGGGTACGCCAGTGCTTCGTCCGGGACCCGCGAGCAGCTTTGATGAGACTGCAGTTAAGGACCCAAGCATTGTCCGTTTCAACGGTGCGTGGCATGTCTTCTACACAGCGCGCGGACTCAACCAGTACACGCTAGGCTATGTGAGTGCCGCAACGATGGAGGGACTGCAATCCGCGCCGCGTCATCAACTAGCGAATCAGCACGGAACGAAATCGAGCTACGCGGCAGCTCCGCAGGTTTTCTATTTCCGGCCGCACAAAAAGTGGTACCTGGTGTATCAGACAACTGACTCCAACTATCAACCGGTCTTTTCGACAACAGCCACCATCGATCGACCGGCAAGCTGGAGCGCTCCGCAACCGCTGCTCGAAAAAGTGGAGAAGACCAAGTGGATCGACTTCTGGGTGATCTGCGATGAGAAGCTCGCCTACCTGTTCTACACGCGCGACCACAAGGATGTTTATGTGAGGACAACCAGGCTCGTGGATTTCCCGAAAGGATTCGGCGAGGCGCGCCCGGTGTTCGCCCCGGTCCACGAGTCCGTTCACATTTACCGGGCCAACGGTTCTCCGGCGAACTACAAGATGCTCTTTGAGAGTTCGCAGAATGGGTTGCGGCATTATGGGCTCGCGGAAGCTGCTGCGCTGGGCGGACCCTGGAAAGTCGTCACACCGGATTTCGCGGACGGTGCGCAACTGCTGTACAGCCCAGGAGCTGAAGTCTGGACCAATGAAGTCTCGCACGGTGAACTGATCCGCAGCGGGTATGACGAGACGCTTGAAGTCAACTGGAGGAAAATTGAGTTCCTGATACAGGGGATGCCGGCGGCACTGCACAAGGGTGAATACACGGCGCTACCGTGGAGTTTGGGAGTGATCCGGAAGTAACGGATATGGACTACAAAGTTCAACTGGAGCGCGCCCTCGACGCCGCACACGCTGCGGCTGCCCTGTTGCGAAGCGAGTTTCATCGTCCCGGCGGACCTCGCGGAACGACGCATCATGCCGACGTAGATATCGAAGCCGAGCGCGCAATTCACGAAGTGCTTACCGGTTCATTTCCTGACTACGGCTATCACGGAGAAGAACTCGGCCGTACTCATCCGCCCGCGGATGTCGGCAACCACCTTTGGCTCATCGATCCAAACGACGGCACGGCAGCGTTCATGCATGGATTTCGCGGGGCCGCTATCTCCATAGCCCTTCTGCGGGACGGCCGGCCCGTGCTCGGCGTGATCCATGCGTATTGCGCTCCTGACGACAGCGGCGACTTGTTCGTTTGGGCGGAAGGCTGCGGACCGTTGCGCCGGAACGGAGTTGCAGTGCAGCGCGCGTGGCCCTCTCGCCCGACCTCGAAACATACGGCACTCGTGTCTCACCATGCCGACCAGAAATCGCTGCTGAATGCGCAACTGCTCGCGCCTTTGCGGTTTCGCGGGATTCCCGGCATCGCGTATCGACTAGCTCTGGTTGCAGCAGGCGAAGGCGACTTGGCGATCTCTCTGAACAACGCCTGTGGCTGGGATTATGCCGCGGGACATGCCTTGCTGCTTGGCAGTGGCGCTGAACTTTACGACAAGCACGCGCGTCCCGTTACATACTCGCGCAACGGCGAGAGCACATGCCATGGAGCCTGCTTCGGGGGCCCGGAATCCTTCGTGCAGGATTTTTCAAAGCGCGACTGGAGTTCCATTTTCCGCGCTCAGCGGGAATCGGATTCGTTCTGCTGGCCTGTGACAGGGCGCAGCGTGTCGGATATAGGGATGCTCGCTCGCGCGCAAGGCTGCCTACTTGGGCAGCTTGCTGGAGATTCGCTCGGTTCGCTGGTCGAGTTCGAATCGGCGGATTCCATTAAGAAGAAAAATTCCGATGGCCCCAGGTTGCTCGCTGATAGCGGCACATGGTTGAACCATCGCCGGTCAACCTACAGACGACTCCGAGATGGCACTGGCACTCGCGCGGTCGATTGTGCGCGCTGAAGGCTACGATGTAGAAAGTGCGGCTCAGGCTTATGTTGGCTGGATGCAGTCTGGTCCATTCGATTCTGGGAGCACAACCCGAACAGCGCTGAATGGGGCCAAGCTAACAACCCACTCTGTTGCCGAGTCTTTGCGCAGGGCTGCGAGTCAAACAAGCCAGGCTAACGGTGCACTGATGCGCGTAAGTCCGCTTGGCATTCTCGGTGCAACCGCGTCAATGAAAACCGTTTGCGACTGCGCGCGCGCCGATGCTGCGCTTACGCATCCCCATCCGGTTTGTCAGGACGCTAACGAGCTGTTCGTAGCAGCAATTGGCTATGCAATTTCGAGCGGTGCAACGCCGGTCGAAATACATGAACACGCGCTGCAACTGGCTGTGGATCTGGACTTGCACACCGCCGTATCGGAACGACTTCGTCTCGCGAAAGACGAGCCGCCCGCCGATTTCCAATCGCAGCAGGGCTGGGTTCTGATCGCGTTTCAAAACGCCTTTTACCAACTTCTTCACGCAGACAGCCTGGAGGCCGGTGTGGTCAATACCGTTCGCTGCGGCGGCGACACTGATACAAACGCCGCAATAGCTGGAGCATTGCTCGGTGCGGCCTTCGGGCGCGTTGGAATTCCCACTCAGTGGCTGGACCGGATACTTACGTGCCGACCAGCCGCTACTCTGGAAGGAGTGCGTCAACCGCGGCCTAAACAGTTCTGGCCCGTCGATGCCCTCTGGCTAGCTGAGCGGCTGCTGCTCGCTGGTCAATAACTAAAACACATCAAATGCAAATTCGAAAAAACCCGATCGAAGAATTCAAGACCCGCGCCTCAACGCTGTTGAAGCAGTTGCGCTCTGAGGATCCCGCGATTGCTGGCAAGGCCTACGTGCGATTCACAGCGCTGCCCGGCCTCACGCCAATCATATCCCAAGAGCTTTCCGGCGTTGAGAAAACGCTGCATCACAAGCATGCCCTCGCGGTAATCGCTGCTGAAGAGGGTTACCCATCATGGGCTGTACTGAAGAAGTGCAATGCCACAGTGACGCTGTTCAAGCCTAAGGTCGCAGGCTTTCCAAACCGCTGGTTCGACACGTATGAAGAGGCGAACACCTCACTGCAGTTGGAAGGTGGATTCCTGTTTCCCCATGGTAAGCAGTTCTTCATCTGCACGGCTGAATTCATCAAGGCGCTCGGCGTGGACCCGGACGATCCTGATTGGGAAGCGATCGGCCACGATTGGTTCCAGCCTGCCGACGAGCCTGCGTATCAGCGCCTGCACGCACAATTTCGTGAACAGGACCTGTTATAAGCGGAATCCGTGCACGTGGTACGGGACGTAATAGCGCGGGTCCTCATCGCGGGTAACTAGCTGAAAACCCGCTTCAGCCACAAACTCACGCACGAAGCTGAGTGTTCGGAATTGCTCACCTTCGCCGCGCGCTGCACGGAAGTCGTGTGCGGCAATGCAAACGTAACGGGCGCGCCGCAGTGCTTCCTTGCAACCGGGCAGGGCGGTGCGTTCGGCGCCCTCGATGTTCATCTTCAGAAAATCTATCCGATCGATTCCCTTCCGCTCGCAGAGGTCATCGAATGGCAAACCCTCGACTGGGTGGCTCGTCGCAGCCGGTGCGCCTGCGCGCACGTAGTTCGATTCCCAAACGGGCAGCGTTTCGATCTGCAGTTGCGCCGGCTCATCGACGCATGCCAGATTCAACAGCTCGACGTTCGTGAGACCATTGCGCGCGCACAATTGCTGTAGCACCTGGAATGAAACGGGATGCGGTTCGATGCCCAGCACGTGGCCTTGGGGTCCAACGGCACGCGAGAACGCAAAGACGTCTTCACCGCGCCCTGCGCCTATGTCAACAATGAAGTCGCCCGCTTGCGGCTTGTATACGTGGAACCAATAATCGTCGGCATCTCGCAGGAACTTCGTTTTCATTGCACCCCAGCGCTGCCAATTAGGCTCGGCAACGCGAAACATATCAGGGTCAGGGAAAAAGTCATGATCGACGCGGCGCATCCACATGCCGTCCCACAGGATCTCAATATCGACTCCGGGCAACGCTTCGCGTGCGATTGCGGTCGCGCGCTTCGCGAGTTCAGCCCGGCCGGCGGGTTGGTCTAATTCTCTGACTATTGATTCATCTATCCACATGGGTCGGTTTTCTTTCGTTGCAGGCGCAGAGCTAACAAGCGGCGTTTTTCGGGCGAGAGTGTCTGATGGCGCGGGTGAGTGGATTGCACGGGCACATGCCCGTGATCAACGTGCTCGCGCCGTTTCGGAGCGGCGATGATCTTTTCCAAGTAGGCTTCGAACGGCAGCACGTTCAGATTGCTTGCATAAGCGCGCGCCACCTTTCGCGAAGTCGCGGAGAGTTCCGTGTAATGCGCGCGGTCCGTTGTCAGCCGCTGCAGAACGGCGTACCATGGCTCCACGTTTTGTTCGGGGATGTCCGCCATTGGCACCATCAACTCGTCCAGCTCTGAACGATAACGTACAACCGGGTTTACGGGCAGCAGGTAATCGACTCCGAGCATTGCTTCTGAGAGCCCGCCGACGTCGCTTGCCATCACCGGAATGCCGCGCAGCATAGCTTCCAGGATGACGCGCGAGCGAGCTTCGGCCCAGAGCGACGGCACCAGTGCGATGCGCGTTTGGCTGAACAATTCGTGAATGTCGTCAACGGGTGCAAACACCGTGACGTTGGGCAGGCGGCGGAGGGCCGCGAGGTCCGCAACAGTGGTGCCCCAGGTCGGAATGGCCGCGAACTCGAGGTTCGGGAAGCGTTCCGCGAGTGCCAGAAAAATCGAAATGCCTTTTCCCGCGCAGGGGTTAATCATCGTGACGAAGCGATTGTCGAATCGTCCCACGCACGGCGGGTCACTGCTTTCGAGCAGCGAAATGGGAACGTGCACCGCATCCATGCCGCCCCACTTTCGAGCGTATTCGGCAACAGAGGAACTGACCGCGACCATGCCATCGGTCTGCCGCAGGTGTGCGGTTTTCGTCGCGCTGGGGAACGATCCATCCGGACCGAACGGGAGCGCGATCGTAGCTCGAACCAGATACACAACACGGGCTCGCGCGGCGCGTAACGCGCTCGCTAGCATCAGGTGCGCGGGATCATCGGTCAACGTTAAGATCACATCCGGATCGAAAGCCTTCTTTTCCGCAGTGAAGAATCCGCGCAGGTGCGGGTCGCGCGTCAGGACACGGATCTCGACCCTATTGAGCTGGAAGTGTACCGCGTTACGCTCCGCAACGGCCTGAACGCCGCGTGAGGCAAACTCGGCAAGCAGCGCGTCATGAGCCGGCTGCCCGAATTGTTCCACACGCGCGATCACTCGAACGCTGTGCCCTCGCGCAACCAGCGCCTCCGTCAACAGGCGGTTAGACTTGTCGCCCCCTCCATAAGAGGGGAAATAGAGCGAGTTGTGGGCCAGCAGGATGCGCATCGTTGAACTGCGATTTTCTTCTTCAGCAATGATGTCATACAGGGCGGCCATTCGGCACTACTGCCGATTCGCGATAATGGGATATCTATACCGAGGGAGAGCTACCTTTGCAGCTTGATATTCCTGTACCCGCGATTCTGCAGCAGGTCCAGAGAATAGTCTCGAGCGCTGGATTTGCGTCGTCAGAGCGAATGATTCGCTTGCTGCGATTTGTTGTCGAGCACGCTCTTGCCGGCCGATCCGCCGAACTCAAGGAATACCTGCTCGGCGTCGAGGTTTTCGACCGCAGCGTCAATTTCGATCCGCGCACAGATCCGATCGTGCGTGTCGAGGCGCGCCGCTTTCGCACCAAACTCAAGGCCTATTACGAAACCGAGGGCCGCGAGGACCAACTCCTGATCGAATTTCCCACGGGAGCGTACATTCCCCGTTTCCGCATGCGCGTTGCAGCGCCGCCCGATGCTCCGAGAACCTCGGCACCTACCAACATTGCTGTGTTGCCGTTCACAAACCTCAGCACCGAAGCCGATAGCGAATACTTCAGCGACGGCCTTACGGAAGAACTGATCCATGGTCTGACCAGAGTCGAAGGACTGCAGGTAGTCGCCTGGAGTTCCTCCGCCCAACTGAAAAATCACCAGGACGACTTCTACAGCATCGGACAGCAGTTGCGCGTCGGCACGATTCTGCAGGGCAGCGTGCGTCAGGCGAGCGGCCGCATTCGCATCAATGTCCGACTGGTCAACACGACAACCGGCTTCTATCTTTGGTCAGAGATTTACGACAGGCGCCTTCAGGATCTCTTTGCCATTCAGGACGAGATCGCGCGCGCCATCGTCTCCAGTCTGAAGATCAAACTGTTCGGCACGGTCGCGCCGCCTCCTCGCAATGCGTGGAGTCTGTCGGCATACGATCTATATCTGCGCGGACGTTTCCAGTGGAACAAGCGCACGCGCGAGGGCTTCGACCGCGCCATCCAGTATTTCAACGATGCGATTGCCGCAGATCCGAATTTCGCTCCTGGCTACGCGGGCCTTGCCGACGCCTATACGCTCCGCGCCGATTACGGATGCGCCACTCCGGCAAACGCCATGCCCAGGGGAAAAGCCGCCGCGCTGCGCGCGCTTGAACTCGAGCCACAACTCGCCGAAGCGTACACTTCGCTCGGATTGATCACTGCACTGCATGACTGGGACTGGCTGAAAGCGGACGAGCATTTTCGCCGCGCAATAGCGCTGAAGCCGGGTTATGTCACCGCGCATCACTGGTACGCCTGCGATTGCCTGGCTCTGCAAGGATATTTTGAGGAAGCCGTTGCGGAGATTGAATTGGCGGCGAAGTTGGACCCGCTCTCACACGTGATTCTCGAAAGTGTGGCGTATGTACTTCTGCTTGCGCGGCGGTATGACGAAGCGCTGGACAAACATACTGAAGTGCTCGAGTTCGAACCACACTTTTACAAAGCGTACTCGGGAATGGGTCGAGCTTACATCCACAAGGGCATGTACGGAAAAGCCATAGAAATGCTTCTGAAAGGCAAGGAACTCGGAGGCGATATTCCGCCCCTGCTCGGAGCACTCGGGCAGGCTTACGGACTCGCTGGACAGCACGTTGAGGCGCGCTCGGTCTTGCACCGCCTGGGCGAACTTGCTGTCGACGGCTCGGTCCCATCAACTGCTTTTGCTATGGTTCACATTGGTCTGGGTGAGCATGAGCGGGCGCTGGAAAGGCTGGAAACAGCTTGTTTCCGGCGTGAACTGCAGGTGTGTGCGATCAAGGTGCATCCGGGTTACGATGCGCTGCGGGGCCACCCAAGGTTTCAGGCTTTGTTACAGAAGATAGGACTGCACGTGAGCGGGTCCGGGTTGCAGGCCCGGACCCCATGACTACTTCGACCGGGGCAGAACGATAAAGCGATTTGCCTCCGTGACCAGTTGATCGTAAGCAGTTAAACTCTGCTGCAGAGCCGGATCGTCCGGCCCAAACGACCGCTGAAGAATCGCGATGGACTGCTTGTACAGTTTCACAGACTCCGTATAGTTGCTCTGCGACCGTCGCACGTCCGCGAGGTTCTTGATCAGCAGCGCGACCTCCGGATGATGCTCTCCGAGCGCCTGCTTCGTTTCCACAAGCGCACGCTGATAGTAATCGACTGCACGGGTTTCACGCCCCAGTTCATGATGAAAATTCGCCAGGTTGCCCAGGCACTTTCCGCGTTCCAGGTGTGCCCCAGGGATCGTATCCAGAATCGCTGTGGAACGTTGGTATAGCGCCTCCGCATCGTTGTAGCGTTTTTGGAAGCGCACGGCCTGCGCTAAGTTGTTCACTGCGATGGCGGTATTCACGTGGTTCGGACCGAGAGTTTTTTCCCAGATCGCGAGCGTTTGCCTGAACAACTCTTCAGCATCCTTGTAACGCTGCTGCAGGAACGCAATTTCTGCCAAGCCGTTCAGATCGAGGGCCAGGCTCGGATGCTGCGGCCCCAGACGCCGCTCCGCGATGCCGCGCGAGCGTTCATAGAGCGCGCCGGCTTTTTCAATCTTCCCTGCTAGCAAGGTAAATACCGGCCAGCGTCTGCAGTTTCGCTGCGAAGCGCGGATCTTCGATATCGCCACGCTCAGCGATGGCTATCGCACGTTCCGCAACCGATTCTGCTTTCGCGAGTTTGTTTTCGGCGCGGTAGATTTGAGCCAGACTGGAAAGCGCCGTGGCCACGAAATCACTCTCCCGGCCGGAGCTTCTCTCCAACTCACGCAACGCATCCAGACAGGTCGATTCGGCTTCCGCGTAGCGGCCTTGTGCGCGATACAGTCCGGCCAGATTGGTCAGTGTACGCCCGGGCACACTGCCCGCTTCCGGCTGCCTGCGCGCGTGTTCCAGCGCCCGTTTGTAGTACGTTTCCGCCTTGTCGAATCTTCCCAGCAGATGATTCTGGGCGGCCAGATTGTTCAGGATTTCTGCAATTCGCGGCTGCTCTGGTTGCGTTTTCTCAACGTTGTCCAGCGTTGCCCGGAACAGTCGTTCCGCTTCGGCGTAACGGCCTCCACGATGCGCCAGATTCGCCCGCTCAAATTGCAATTCCCACGAGTCCGCGCCAAGTAGCAGCGGACCCATAGCCACCAGCATCGCCCCAGCAAGCAATCGAGTGTGAAGTTTCATGACTCAGCCTGGGGCACAAACGACCGCAGCAGGCAGTAAGCGGCAGTTAGCTTACGGTGGCTCCTTACGGTAAAAAGGCCCATGATGGAAACATGCAGTGCGCGGTTCCAGACAGGCAGGCGCTAGGCGAGGAAATCGCAAACGGTATTACGCACGGTTTAGGTGCGGTGTTGAGCGTCGCCGCTCTAGTCGCGATGCTGGTTTCCCTGTTGCACGCGTCGAGACTGGAAGTGCTGGCCTGCACCGTCTATGGCATCAGCCTGATTGTGCTGTACCTTTGTTCGACGCTCTATCATGCACTCTCGCGCACCAGTGCGATGCGCGTCTTTCGCGTGTTGGACCACTCCTCAATCTACCTGTTGATCGCGGGTACCTATACGCCGTTCACTCTGATCACGCTGCGCGGCGTCTGGGGCTGGTGGCTGTTCGCGATCATCTGGACTTTGGCCGGGGCCGGGATCGTCTTCAAGTGCTTTTTCGCTGGCCGCCTGCACGTACTCTCCACCGTAATCTACGTTCTGATGGGATGGCTTGCCGCGGTCGCGATCCGACCGCTGTGGCAGGCGCTCTCCTGGCAAGGCTTCGCGTGGGTACTCGCAGGCGGTCTGTTCTATACCGTCGGTGTCGTCTTCTTCGCGTCGAAATGGAAGTACTCACATACCGTCTGGCATCTGTTTGTCCTGGCCGGTAGTGGCTGCCATTTTCACGCCGTCTACCGTTATGTCCTCCACCAAGCCGCCTAGGGACCATGTCCGAAAACAGCTACTTCAGAACACTGCCTGCTGCATAATAGCAGCATGGTACTGGATGCGGATGTTTGCTACCGGGCAGTGAAAACACGCGACGCGCGCTTCGATGGCTGCTTCTTTACAGCCGTGACGAGCACGGGCGTCTACTGCCGTCCGGTCTGTCCGGCTCCGGCGCCCAAGCTTGCGAATTGCAAGTTCTTTCCATGCGCCGCAGCGGCACAGGAAGCGGGCTTCCGGCCATGCTTGCGCTGTCGTCCGGAAATCTCTCCGGACCTGCCGGCGTCGAATGGAACGTCGGCAACCATCTCGCGAGCACTTCGATTGATAGCAGAGGGCGCGCTGGACGAAGGGTCGGTGGAAGATCTCGCGTTGCGCTTGGGAATCGGTGATCGGCATCTCCGGCGTTTGTTCGATGAGCGGCTCGGCGCATCGCCTGTGGCAGTCGCGAGTACGCGACGTTTTCTATTCGCGAAAATGCTGCTCACGGAAACCTCGCTGCCCGTTGCCGATATTGCCTATGCGGCTGGATTCGGGAGCGTGCGTCGCTTCAACGATGTAATGCAAGCGGCGTACAAGCGGACGCCCCGGGAGTTGCGCGGCAAGCGGGTTGCGCCCGCAAGCAGCAGCATCACGCTGACGCTTCCGTATCGCGCCCCGTACAATTGGCCAGCGCTGGTGCGCTTTCTGACGCCGCGGGCTATGCCCGGCGTCGAACAGATTACACCCGATTGCTACCGCCGCACGTTGCCCGGTGGCTACGTTGAGGTACGTCCGGACCGCAAGGCAAACTGCCTGATTGCGACGTTCGAATTGACCAGCATCAAGGACCTCGCACAACTCGCAGCCAAGCTGCGACGGCTGTTTGATACCAGCGCGGCGATTGTCGAGATCGAGACACATCTGGGCAGCGACGCCCGCCTCGCGCCAGCCATTCAAGCGCAATCCGGCTTGCGCGTGCCCGGCGCCTGGGACACTTTTGAACTCGTTGTCCGAGCGATTCTCGGCCAGCAGGTCACGGTAAAGGGTGCGACTACGCTGGCCGGCAAAATCGTGGAAAAATTCGGGCAGACCACTGAGCATGGTTCGCTGTTCCCCTCGCCGCGTGTACTCACCTATGCGGACCTCACCACTATCGGACTGCCGCGCGCCCGGGCCCACGCACTCCGCGTCGCGGCGGAAGCCTTCTCTGCTTCCGCACCTCCCGAAAGCGCCGCCGAAATACGAGAACTGCCGGGCATCGGCGACTGGACGGCACAGTATATCGCAATGCGTGCGTTCAATGATCCGGACGCATTTCCGGCAACCGATCTCGGGTTGCTGCGCGCAGCCGGATCTCATGTCGCGAAGCTTGCTGAAGCATGGCGGCCGTGGCGCGCCTACGCAGCCATGCACCTTTGGATGGAGCATCAAAATGACTGAACTCGAGTATGACGAACTCTCTTCTCCCATTGGCACGATTCTCATCGCATGCCATAACGGAGCGCTTTGCGCCCTTGATTACAGCGGTTATGAAGCGCGCATGTTGGAACTTCTGCAGCCGCGCTTCGGCGAAGTAAAGCTTACGCGGAAACACGACACGAACGGACTGCGGACGCGCGTGCAGGCCTACTTCGACGGCGATTTCAGCGCAGTAGACAGCATCCAGGTGAGTGGCGGCGGCACACAGTTCCAGCAGAAAGTCTGGAATGCGCTGCGAACTATTCCGCTGGGCACGACTGCGTCGTATGGCGGCATAGCTAAGATGATCGGCTCACCCTCGGCCGCACGCGCAGTTGGGCTTGCGAATTCCCAAAACCCGATTGCGATAGTCGTACCGTGCCATCGTGTGATCGGCGCAAATGGAAAATTGACGGGCTACGCTGGCGGTCTCGATCGAAAACGCTGGCTGCTTGCGCATGAGGGCGTGCAGCCCGCTTGATATGCTACTCTATAGAAACAAGCCAAGCTGCATTAAGTCCTAAGTGCCCATGTTCCCAAGGCATCGTTTCCAGTTAAACCTATTACCCTCGTCTGCTCCCTAACTATCAAACCGCCCTGTCGAACGGCTAAGTTCACGCAGTAACTCTGCCCTCGCACTTAGTGTGAGGAGCCCCAAAAAGACAGTGAGGCAAGATGGAAATGCGTAGCATACACATAGTGGTCAGTGTCGGAGTGTTTGTGTGGAACGCGGGCGCCGCTCAGCTGAATAATACGGCATGGTTCGAGCAGGTGTCCAAAGCAGGCATCCTGCAGCAGGCCAATCACGTTGAGGAAGCGGAGGCGGCTTACCAGCTCGCTCTTAGCGAAGCTAAAAAGCTTGGAGCAGATAGTCAAGAACTCGGCATCACGCTTAACAATCTGGGCCACTTCTCACACCGGCTCGGCAGATACATGGAAGCGGAGCAGCAACTTACCCGGTCGCTCATGCTAATGGAGGCAAGACTGGGTCCTGGAACGACGACTTACCGCATCGCGGCAAACGTCGCAGGGCTATATGTCGAGACTGGCCAGGACACGAGAGCGGAGCAAGTCCTACGGCGTTTCCTGCCTACTAACATTTTGAGCGTGCGCCATCCGGAACTTGCCGCGCTGGTCGGTATTCTTGGAATCCTGCACGCGCGGCACGACGAGTATGAAGAGGCGGAACGTTGTTATCAACATGCAATTGGCGTTCTGGAGCCACAACCGCAAATTCTCTATCGCGAGTACACTGCGGTCTTGTTGAGTAATCTTGCCGATCTGTACGGAAATGCACGGCGCAAAGATGAAGCGCTCATCTCGGCGCAACGCGCGCTGGCGATTCTGGACACAGTCCCGAGCGCTGTCCCGGCTGCGACGCTGGCTGTTCTGAATAATGCGGCCAGCGTTCTGGTGCTGACCGGAAGTCCGGAGAAGGCGGAGCCATTGTTCCGCCGGGCCGTGGCAGTGAGCGAGAACGCGTTCGGCACTGAGTTGACGATGCTGGTGAATGTGTTTGCCAACTACAGAGAATGTCTGCGCAAACTGAAACGACCCGACGAGGCCAAAACCGTCGAGAAACAGGCCAGGACGATTCTTACGAAACACCTGCGCGCGAATGGAATGCGCCAGACGATTGATGCGCGCGCACTGCGCAGCCGGCGCTAAATCATTACGACGTGTTCGCTGCTGACTACCAGACCGCGCGCATCGAACACGTTAAGGTAATATACTCCGGCGCCATTCGGAAGAGTCGCCGAGACTCTGCCTCGATCCACTTTGGCTTCGATGGTCTCCCATTTCCGATCCTGCCAGCGTCCTTTGTCTTTGGTGAAATTGAGTTCCGCTTTCTGGATCGGCCCAGTTGAGCGCACCTGGGCCCAGACGTCGTTGCCGTGCCGGCCCTGGTTCTGAATTCGCGCCAGGGGCTGTTGCTTGTTCAGGATGTTGTTTGCAAACGCGTGGATCTCTTCCGGCGTGACTCCGGGCTCATGCCCGTGCGGCATGCGCACGCGAATGGCGAGCGTGCGCTGGCCTTTCGGCAGACGATACGATTTCTGCAGCGATGGAAATGGATACGCGAAATCGTTGGTCCCGGTCACCCACAGAAACGGCTCTTTTGCGAGGCGCAAGTAACTCGATGGATCCCAAAGTTCGAGCCAGCGTTTGGCTTTGGCGGCCCCCATTTTGCTGAATCGCGTGAGCCACGCTGAATCCTCGCCCAGATGACCGCAGCCATACACGGGAGCGGCGAAACGGAAGCGATCGTCGAGACTGCCTGCGATGTTCGTCAGATATCCGCCCCAGGAAATGCCGGTTAATCCGATGCGCTTCGGGTCAACACCGGGCATCGAGCGCAAAAGGGAATGGGCCAGAATCACATCCGCAACTGCGTGATAACTCCACTGATCTTTCTCCGGCCAATCGACCTGGTCGAAGCCGCCCCAGCCGGCGGGACCGCTGAATTCATGACGTTTTCTCGGCGGATTGTAGGCGGTCTTTCCGCTCCCAAATTCCGGCACCGCACCGCATGTGTCCATCGCTATCGCGGCGTACCCACGCGAGTTCCATAGCCTCACCCATGCGCCGAAGGCCGTACCCCCGCCGCCGTGGATCAGAACCATAGCCGGAACCTTTGCGCCGTTCTTGCTGGCCGGGACTCCGTACCATGCGAACACGCGCGTAGGCTTGCCCTGCCACGGTAGTCCCTCAAAAAGCACGGGCTTGACCCCGTCCGTTTCTGCCCCCGGAGCCGCATAAGTAGCGGGCGTACGATATAAAGCTTTGAGGTCCCACGGCGTTTGAACGCGCTTGGCAGAGGCCAGCCCAGCGCCAAGGGCTGCGGCTATGGGCAATGCCAGGAACTGACGTCGGTTCATCATACTGTTGCCTTTCGTGCACGCGCAGCCGAACTACGTACAGGCTCAGGCAAGCCCTTGCGCTCCAGCGCCGCGAAAAGCGAAAGCGCCTGCTTGCGCTCGCCTTGGCGCAACAGATTCTCCGCGCAGACCAGCCCGGCATGCGCTGCCTCGTGCCTTACTGGCGCATCCGAACGGCCGAGCATTTTCTGCAGCTTCTTCGCGGCCTTCGAATTACCTATTTGACCCAGCGCCGCGGCAGCAGCTTCCGCGACCTCGATGTCGGGATCGCCCATCAGCTTCGCCAGCGCGTCTACAGCCCTGACGTCCTTGCGGCAACCGATCGAATTAATCACTCCGACCTGCGCCCGTCCCTTCAGCTTTGCCAGCGCGGTGCGCAGAGCCTTATCCACAGAAGAGTCTGGAATGGGCTCCAGGGCGTAGCGCGCGTACTCACCCAAATGTCGATCATTCAACAGTGCAACGAGCGCCGGCACCGCATCCTTCGTGCCCACCACGGCCAGACGCTGGCACGCCTTCGCCTTCGCAAACTCAGTTGCGTCAGGGTTCTTGAGGAGTTCAATCAGCTTGCCCGGCTCCATCGCAATGATTTCTTCAGCCTTGTTCTGCATGGTTTTGATCTCCCTCCGTCAGACCCGCCACGGCTCCCGAATCGCGCGTGAGCGCATGCGGTTGGCCTCTGCATCACCGACAAACTCTTCCTTTACGGGATCCCAATTGAGCTTGCGCCCAAGCTGCCATGAAATGTACGCCGCGTGACAACCGATATGCGCCTGGCAGGCCGCATCCGCGTTGGACTTTGTCACGGCGCGTGACTTCACGCAATTCAGAAAATCCCGGACGTGCTTCGTGGGATCAGTGCCCTTATCAATAACGAGACGATGTTCGGCGCTCAGGTTTTCAGAGAGCATCATCTTACCTGTGTCGCCTGTCTCGATCCAGCCTGAATCGCCTTCGAAGCGAACGCTGCAAGTGCCCATCCCGAGCCAGCCCGTGTCGCGCATCACCAGCCTCACGCCGTTCGCATATCGGCACTGCATGTGTTTGCCGTCGGGCACGTATTCCACAGGCGAGGTCTTGTCGGCGTCGTTCGCGGCCTGGCAGAGGTCCACGGTGTGTGAGCCCCACTCCAGAATCCCGCCGCCGTGAAAATCAAAATGGCCGCGCCAGCGCCCGCGCACATAATCAGGATGGTATGGCCGCCATGGGCACGGGCCCAGCCACCGTTCCCAATCCATCACAGATTTGTCAGGCTCCGTTTCACCGGGCAGCCAGTCGTGCGTAACTTTCGGGTTGAGCGTATTGGCATGCACTGTCAGCAATTTGCCGAGCTTGCCGCTGCGGGCCAGCTCGATCGCATGCATGAAGTTCGGAATGTTGCGACGTTGCGTGCCGGCCTGATACACGCGCCCATAGCGGCGTATGTTGTCGGCGAGTGCACGGCTTTCCGCGATAGTCATCGAACATGGCTTTTCGCAGTAGATGTCCTTGCCGGCTCTGGCCGCGATAATTGACGCAGCCGTATGCCAGCGGTCACCGGTCGCAATCAGCACGGCGTCAATGTCCTTCCGCGCCAGCAACTCGTGCATATCACGATACATGCTGCAGTCGCTGTTCCCGTACTTCTCGTCCGCTATTTTCTTAATTGCTTCACGCCGCTCCACCTTGATATCGCAGATAGCGACGAACTGCACCTCACGCTCGCCCATGAACGCCCGTAGATCCTCGGCACCGCGTCCGCCGATTCCGAGACCGCCCAACACAATCCGATCGCTCGGGGGGACTGCACCGCCCCGGCCCAATGCGGATGCCGGCACAAAAAGCGGCGCCACGGCAGCTGTCTGCAACAGTTTTCGCCGTGAAATCAGTTCTCTGGTGATTGCCATTATGTCCTCTCGGAACGATCATTATGTCAGACTCGCCAGAAATACTGCATCCACAGGATGGCCGAGGCTGCCGAAAGCGCTCATAATTGCAGCTTGTGCGTACATCAGGCCAGGCGCTAAGTCGTTCGGAAATTGGCTTAGTGCTGGTGATTCTTCTCGCTCTTTCGGCGTTGCTCATCTATCAAGCGAAGCGTGTGGGAGTTACGATCGACGAACCCGCGCACGTACTCTCTTCCTATCTGTACTGGGGTGGTGCGGATCGATTGAGTCCACGCGACATGCCGCCGCTTATAAAACTTCTCGGGGGGTGGGTCCCGCGATTGGCAGGACTGCCGGTTCCTGCAGACCTCGGCCGGCCTAACGATACTCGCCATGAGTGGAACGTCTCGCTGCTGATGATGACCAAGATGAACAGACAGCAAATAGAGGATGTCTTCTTCCACTCACGCTTGACGCTGATCATCTTCCCGCTGCTCACCGCACTGCTTCTCTGGTGGTGGAGCCGGCTACTTTTCGGAGCATTCACCGCAGGCTGCCTGCTGCTGGCCTTTGCGCTGGAACCCACCGCACTGGCGCACGGAGCGCTTTTTAAGAACGATCTTGCAGCCACGTTCACTTACTTACTTTTTTGGTACAGTGCCTGGCAGTTCTGGATTGACCCCAGGCCAACTCGGGCGGCCCTGCTCAGTGTAGCGACGGTGCTCGCAGTACTTAGTAAGTTGTCGATGCTTGTGCTGCTCGGGATTGCTCCGTTGCTCATCGTGCTTAGCTATCTAGTGCAACGTCGCAAAGGTCTTCGCAATACGCTGCTCGCGCTGGTGCTGGTTGTTGTAATCCCATACTTTGGCCTGATGGCCGCTTACCAGTTTGAAGCCTCAGTGCTGAAGTCCCAGGAAATTGCAGCACTTGAGCGCAGCCCCAACATCTCACCGATCCTTTCGACCCTTTGCCAGGTATTTCGAGTGATTCCAGTGCCCGAAGGTCTGTGGCACGGCGCCCTGGCGCTGACCGATATCAATTCGGATGAATCCGGAGTCTACATGCTTGGCCGGTCGTACCCCGGAGGCACACCTTTGTACTTCCCCTTGGCACTTGCGCTGAAGGTTCCGCTGCCCTTGCAGATGCTCTTCATTGCCGGTGCCGTACTGGTCGCGGTCAGTTTAGTCCGGCGAAAACTGAAGCTGGCTGATGCCTTCTGGCTGCTACCCGGGTTTATCTACATCGGCCTGGCATCTTTCTATCCGTTCCAGTTGGGAATCAGACTGATCCTGCCCGCCCTTCCTTTTGTCTTACTCTTCTGCGGGTGGGCAATCAAGAATCTTGAGTACGGAAACAAGCGAGTTGTGCTCTTGATTCTGTTTGCGTGGCTGGGATTTGTGTCGTTGCGCGCTTACCCGCGCGGCATCGCTTATTTCAATGCCTGGGCCGATACACCCGAAAATCACTTCCGTTATCTGACGGACAGCAATCTGGATTGGGGTCAGGGTTTGCCGGAACTGAGCGCATACATCCGCGATTCCAACATCAAGAAGATCAATGTCGCCTACTTCGGCACCAATCACATGTACGCCTATGTTTCTGACATGGTCGTGCAGAATGTGATCTCGCCATACTCGCCGGAGTACATCACCACCAATCCCTTTAAGCCCGCTCCAGGCCTTTATGCCATCAGCGCCTCCTATCTGACCGGCCACTTGTTTGAGCCAAAATATCGGCATTACTTCCGGAACTTTCGTGACATGCGACCGATCGCGCTACTCGCAGATTCAATCTATGTGTATAAGGTTGAACCGGAAGCACTGTCAGCAAAGACCGGCGAAGCGCGATAGAGTAAAGTTGTGCAATCTGGATTTCTTTACTTGTCGCTGATTCTTACCTTCGTTGCCCCGGCTGTGGCGCAACGTGTGGAACTACGCGCCGCCGAGACCAATCAGTTGCACTCACCGGCAGATTCCAACAGCCCCGCGTATTGGTACGATGGCGGACTGCGCATCCTGACATCCACAGGAGATCCGATCATCAGCCGCGGGAGCGACCAATTTAGCCAGTCATCTTCGCAAAGAGTCCAGCTTGACAGAACAGACCACACCCCTATGTGGATAGAGTCCGTCTGGCAGGATCAGGACGGCACGCTTTATGGTTGGTACCACCATGAGCGCCTGCGTGTCTGTGGCGACTCGAGGCTGACAGAGCCGCGGATTGGCGCAGTCGTATCCTACGACGGTGGTGTCAGTTTCCGTGATCTCGGTATCGTCCTGGAATCTGGAGACGCGGTGGACTGCCAATCTCAAAATGGATTCTTCGCTGGCGGACATGGCGACTTTTCGGTCATCATCGATCGCGAACAGAACTACTTTTACTTCCTGTTCGATAACTATGCCGGGGAACTTTCCAGTCAGGGTGTCGCGATCGCGCGCATGCCATTCAATGAACGCGACCGACCAATGGGCGCCGTTCGCAAGTATTTCGAAGGCGACTGGTCGGAACCCGGTCTGGGTGGGCGTGTCAGCCCCGTGTTCCCCACCACCGTTGCCTGGCAAAGAGCTGATACGGATTCGTTCTGGGGTCCATCGATTCACTGGAATACTCACCTTGAAAAGTACGTGGTGCTGATGAATCGAACCTGCTGCGAGCCGGACTGGCCCCAGGAAGGACTGTACTTCACCTTTAATTCGGATTTGAGCAATCCTGCCGGATGGAAAACACCGCAGAAGTTTATGAACAGAGACGACTTCGACGGTAATTACTATCCGCAGGTTCTAGGTATCAATCCGGGAGAGACTGACACCATTGCCGGCGAGGTGGCTCGCTTTTATGTACGTGGCCGCTCCGCGTGGGAGATAGTTTTCCACAAAGAATCTGAACCGCCGCCTCCGCCGCCCGCACCAGTGGATCCACTGGATCCGCCGATACAACCGCCACCGCCGCCACCTACTGTAAACGAACACTGAGACCATGAAGACACTCGCTCTGCTTGTCGCCACAGTCAGCGCGCTATGCGCCCAGACTTCTGAATTCATTGCGGACCCGTTACCCACGCGATCCTGTCATGCTTCCACCGTCATTGAACTGAAGCCAGGAGAACTGATGGCTGCATGGTTCGGCGGTACGGATGAAGGCAATCCCGACGTCGCCATCTGGGGTGCGCGCAAGCAGAATGGCCGCTGGCTGGCGCCAGTCGAACTCGTACGCGAACCTAAAATAGCGACTTATAATCCTGTTCTGTTTCGCACGCCTGATCGCGTACTCTGGCTCTATTACAAGTTCGGTCCTTCACCCGAGACATGGTCGGCGGGCCGCCTCTTCAGCCGTGATGATGGCCGCACTTGGTCGAAGCCGGAGCATCTTCCAGCCGGTCTGTACGGTCCGATCCGCGTCAAGCCGCTGATCCTTCCCGATGGCACGATCATCAGCGGAACCTCCGTCGAAAGCTATCGTTCATGGGCAACGTGGATTGAGCGCAGCACGGACAATGGAAAAACGTGGACGCGTCACGGTCCGATCAGTGCACCTCCGCCCAACGACCCTGCGACTACACAGATACACGGCATCATTCAGCCCGCAATCGTTCAGATTAGCGGCAAGCACCTGCGGCTCTATGCACGCTCCACCGGCACCGTGGGACGCATCTGTGTTGCGGATTCGCACGACGCAGGAATCACCTGGACCAACGCGCACGCGATCGACCTACCAAATCCGAACGCCGGCATCGACGTGGTGAAACTGAAGGACGGCCGCTACGTAATGATTTACAATCACACGCCAAAAGGCCGATCTCCGCTGAATCTAGCGATCAGTTCCGATGGGGATAAGTGGACGCCGTTCCAGGCGCTCGAAACCGAACCCGGCGAGTATTCCTATCCGGCAATGATTCAGGGTAGTGACGGCAGCCTGCATATCACTTACACGTGGAAGCGCAAGCTGATCAAGTACGTGAATGTGCCGTTGGCAAAACTCAGTTCGTCGAAGTAGTCCGGTTAAGTCCGGCGTCGAAGCCTAGTTTGCGATACTCGCGGCGAGCCTCGTCGAGTTCGGCTGCACTCAGTTTGCCGTCGTGGTCGCCATCGAAGCGATCAAGGATCGCCTGCACGAACTTTCGTTGCGGCTCTTGTCTAACTCCATCGAGGCCGTTCGCCAGTGCGTCCTTCGCCGAAAGAATACCACTCACCCGCGACATCAGGAAGTGCTTCGTCAGAGCCTGCTTGAGGTCCTTTATTCCTCCTCGTGTACCGGAGAAATATCGAGCGTAATACTGCCCATCTCATCGGTCGTAGCCTCGCCCCATTTGACGCGCTGCGGAGGATTGAACTGATTGTTGGCGTTGGCCGCACTGTTATCCCATGAAATCGTCGCCGTTACCTTCGTTCCCTTCGGCAATGTGACGCGGTCCTTGAACTTGTAGGTGCTCTGCCAGGAAAAGTTCCACTGCTTGATCCAGAGTAGATCGCGATGCTCACCGTTGGGCAGGTCGGCCGTCATTCGCATTTCCTTGCCAAGAAAGTGAGCATGCCCGTGGACTGCGGACGCGTCCACATCGACGGGCGTGACAAAGGATTCCGTAACGGTGTATTTTGGCTCACCTGCGGGAATGTTGATCCCAGCACCGACACCAAAGGTCGGCGGAAGGTGAATCTCAGCACGCGAGCGCGTTGGGGGTTTGTCGGCGAAGTAGATCCCGATAACGCTCGCCTCTTCTTCGACTTTTCCGGTCGGGTGAAAATGCGTCTGGAGCACGAACGCGGAATCCTTTGGAAACTTGACGGCTGTGCCCATTTCAAAAACTACAGGATCTGCGCCCGGAGCCCAGCCGCCCACTCCGGCACGTTGACCAGTAAGCGCCTTGAATCCCGGTTGGCCGTCTGCACCCTCATCTGTTTTCCAATCGTCGGTGTTGTCGATGTAAAGCAGCGCGTGATGAACGGCGGGGCGCTGCTTACGGAATTCGATGGCCCTGACCCACTTGTCCTCCGGGATGTCGAGCGGCAGTGCGAAATAGCGGTAAATGTCCCTACCTTCAGCTGGCACTACGTACGGCTTAGCCATTCGCAGGATCATGTCGGGCGGCCCCAGTTGCCAGCCTTCGGTGAACTTTGGCAGTGCGGGAATCTTCGCAGTGCTCCCTTCCGGCATTCCGGCGCGCACCCAAGCGTTGATCTGCAAAATCTGCGCCTCTGTCAGCCGGCGCTCATTGGCGAATGCGTAATGCGTTTTCTCGGCGTGCCACGGCGGCATGTAGCGCGATTTGGTAACGGCCGCGATCATCTTCCCGCGCTTTGCAACTTCCGCGTAATTGGTTAAGGGAAACGGCCCTGCCTCGCCCGGACGATGGCATGAGGTGCAATTCTGAAAGATAATCGGCGCGATATGTTCGGCAAAAGTCGGGACTGTTTCCGCCGCGAACGCTGGAATCGCGAGCCCCACAACAACGATCATTCGACTTAAATCGCGCATGGGCTATTGTCCTTTGAGATAGATGTCCAGAGGCGCAATGGAACACCCGACGGCTTTCGTTCGCGGATTGGGCACAGGCTTACCGGAAAGGGCGGCATCAAGAGCTTCACGCACGTTGCGCTGCGTGGGCTGGCTGCGCACTGTGCCCAGCGTTTCATAGGAATCGTCGATGCGGCCCACGTATAAGACATCTCCTGCCGAGTCAACCAGGGCGGCTTCCGGAGTATTCTCCGGCTTCGTTGCAGTTACTAAGTTATGGCGTAAATCCGGTATGGCCGGAAAAGCTGTATAACCGTATTCCTTCACGTGCTTGCGCAAATCGGCGGCCGAAGCAGTGGGATCAACATACACAAGATAACAATGCAAGTTTCGGGTCAAGTAATCCGCGCATATCCGCTGGATTTCTTTCGCGTAGTGATTGGAGATGGGACAGTCCTGCAAGAGGTATATGAGCATCGAGAAATGCCCAGGCTTGAGGTCGAACGGCATCCTCACGATGCCTTCCACGTCGGGCAGCGCGAGTTTGCGATTTGGCACAGTCGCAGCGTGGACGCACGCGCACAGCGCGAGTATTAGCGCAAGAAGTTTAGTCATCCCAGTTTTCTTGATCTTACCTTACGCGAAGACGCGCTGCAAAAACCAGACGACCCCAGCTGCGGTGATCAACATGGATGCATATTTCGTGAGTAACTCGCCGCGCGCCGGATTGCGCCGGTGCAACAGATTTAGTAGCGGCACGGCCGTCAGCACGATACATGCTTGAGCGATCTCAACGCCTACGTTGAACGAGGCCAGTGACCAACCCAGCGCCTGACGTGGCAGGCCGACCTCGACAAGTGCGCCTGCAAACCCAAAGCCGTGAAAGAAACCAAAGCCGAACGCAAGCCAGACTCGAAGTTCGAAGTCGGCTTTGCGGCGCAGCAGATTCTCGATGCCGACCGCGATTATCGAGAGTGCAATGACCGGCTCCACCAGCCGGGGTGACAGACTCGAATAGCCCAGCACGGTGAGCGAAAGCGTCAGGCTGTGCGCGAGCGTGAACGCGGTAACGACGGCGAAAAGACGTTTCAGCGAACCGCCTACAAGTATCAAGCCCAGTACAAAAAGAACGTGGTCAAGCCCTGTGAAAATATGTATGACGCCTTGTTCCACAAAGCGGCGAATTACAGTCGGCAGGCTTTCGCCGACAAGCGCACGGGGACGACCGGGATCGAGCATGGCCCGGCCAGCGAGTTCTCCATTGCGATAAACCAGAACGACGGTCGTGTCGTCGCGTTGATCGGGAAAGATTGGCGATTCAAAGAAAACTGCGCCGGGCGCACGCTGTTCCTGCCCCGTCCAGGTGACCGTATCGTTTGTTTCGTCGCGTGTGACGGAGATGTTCTGCGGCACGAAAGGTTGACCGTCGAGTCGCACACGCAGACGCTTCGCAATCGCAGTCTGCGGATCGGCCCCACCAAGCAGCGGTACATGCGCCACAACAGACACGTTGGTCCGGCCAGCCTCGATGCGCACCACCACTCCTGTAACCTGCAGTGAATGCGCTTGCGCGATGAGCGGGAAAAGAAGGAGCGGGATGAGCCTAAGCACTAGTAGATAGTTTAGCTGCCTACCGTAACGTGCTGCGCAACTAGCAAGGGCAGCGGCAGAAAGAGGAACATACCCATCTTGGTAGTATCGTACTGTGAGACTTAACGTCCTTTATATCTGTTTTCTATTGACCCTACAACCGTTGGGCGCAGCGGATACCTGGAAACTCGCGTGGAGCGATGAGTTCGAGAGCGCCCGTCTGGACCCGGCCAAGTGGGTTTACGCTATCGGCGGCAACGGATTCGGCAACAAGGAACTGCAGTATTACACCGACCGCTCTCAAAATGTATTCATAGATCGCGGGATGCTCGTAATCAAGGCCGCGCGAGAGAGCTATACGGGCGCGGATGGCGTAACTCGCGAGTTCACTTCAGGCCGCATTCTAACCCAGGGCAAATTCGCACAGGCGTACGGACGCTTTGAAGCTCGCATCAAGATCCCATATGGCCAGGGCATCTGGCCTGCATTCTGGATGCTGGGAGCTGACCGCGGGCGCTGGCCTGACATCGGTGAGATCGACATCATGGAAAATATTGGCAAGGAGCCAACGACAGTCCACGGCACGATTCATGGACCCGGTTACTCGGGAGGCAAAGGCATCGGAAGCGCGTATAAACTGCCAGACGGAAAGCCTTTCAGCGAAGACTTTCACGTCTATGCAATCGAGTGGGAACCCAACGTGATCCGCTGGTATGTCGATCAACAGATCTATAAGACCATCACGCCAGCCGATCTGCCGCCCGGCACACGCTGGGTCTTCGATCATCCCTTCTACCTGTTGCTGAATCTAGCCGTCGGCGGCAACTGGCCTGGAAGTCCGGATGAGAGCACAAAGTTCCCACAGGGCATGTATGTGGACTATGTCAGGGCCTTCGTTCGTTAGTACTTACAGGTCGGCTCGGACTTCACGTAATAGCTCTTGTAATTAGTGGCTTTCGGGTCAATGCAGCCGGCCAGGTTTAGCAGTTCGACTTTGCGAAATTCCACCGGGTGGCTCTCGCCCTGCAGTGAGATATAGCCTTCGGTCAGCAGCTTACCGTCAACCTTCACCTTGGGGTCGGCCTTGGCTGACCCGCCGCCGACTTGCGGCATCTCGTAGCTCAGCACAGTTTCCCCGTCGATCATGTGACGCACCGTGGAATCACCCAACACCATCACTTCCACGCGTACCCATTGTTCTCCATGATAGGTCTTCGATTTGGAATTGATGCAATGCGTGGTGACGAGTTTTCCGTCCATTACGACGTTTGTGCCAGGAGTACAAAGGTTCGCCGTGCTGCGCGTAGCGGTGCCGTTACCACCGAGTAACTGCACTTCGATCGAAATCGGAAAGTCCTGATCTTTAGTCATGCTCTCCGGAGACTGGCAGTGAATCATGATGCCGCTATTCCGTAAAGCCCAGCCTGGACCCTCGGTCGCCTGTTGGCCAACAAACCTGTATTCCGCCGCAATGATGTAGTGTGAAAACTTTTCGCGAAAGAAGAGGTGGCCGAATTTGGAATCGAACTTCGGGTACTTATCATAGGCGGCCTTCAGAACTCCGTTTTCGACGCGGAAGGTATTTGCGTAGTTGTCGCCCAGTTCGTAGCCGGCGATCTTGGGCACCCAGCCTGTAAGGTCCTTGCCATTGAAGAGCTGGCGCCATTCTTTCTGATCGGCCGGTTTTTGCGAGAACACGGGAACGGCCAACAGCAGGGCCATTGGGAGCAACATCGCTTTATGATTCATCTGAAGAGTATATCGAGTTTCAGCTAGCCTGTTACTAGAGGTGGCCATGCGCTCAATCCGTTCTCTGATCCTGATGCTTTTGCCTGCTCTGCTGCTCGCCCAGGGTAACGTGACTGGGTTGCGGCAGGTGTTCTCCGGTGTCTTCGAAGAGCGGCTTCGGGAGTCTCCGGAGTTTGCGACCACAGTCGGACGGAATGATTATGATGACCGCTGGACCGACTACTCAAAAGCGGCGATCGAGCGGCGTCACGCATCGGCCCTCAAGCGGTTGCAGCAGCTTGATCAGTATCCGCTGGCCGGCCTGCCGGAGCAGGATCGCATCAGTGCGAATTTGTTGCGCTATCAGTTGCGCCAGGCACTGGACACCGAGTGGCTGGAACCGCTCCTATCAGTGAACCAGCTCTTCGGACTTCACAACCGTATCATCATCACGATGGAGCGGATGCCGCAGCGAACTGTACGCGATTACGAGAACATTATCGCGAGGCTGCGCGCCGTTCCCGGGTATGTGATGCAGAACATCGAGTTCCTGGAAGACGCTGCGAAGCACGGTGTCGTGCAGCCGCGATTGGTCACGGAACTCGTAAGCCGGCAGATTGAAATGCAGGCGTCTCGGGACGCGAAAAACTCCCCCCTGCTTGCAGCCTTCCGGCGCTTCCCATCCAACATCCCAGCCGCTGAACAAGAGCGATTGCACGCACAGGCCGTCGAGGCCTACGAGCAGCAGTTCCTGCCGGCGTGGAAGAAATTGCACGCGTACATGAGCGGCGAGTATTCACGCAAGGCAAGAACGGGCATTGGTTTAAGCACAATGACCAACGGACGCAAGGCGTATGAGATTTCCGTGCGGGCCTCGACGACCACCAGCATGACTCCTGAAGAGATTCACAAATTGGGCGAAGCCGAAGTCAGCCGCATTGAAAGCAGCATGCTGGCGATTGCCCGCGAAACCGGTTTCAACGGTACGCTCGTCGAATTCGAGCGCAAGCTTAGTGAGTCTCCCGAACAGCACTTCCGATCCAAGGAGGAGATGCTGGCCTACTGCCGCAACATCGCGAAAATCATCGAACCCGAGTTGCCCAAGCTCTTCAAGAATCTTCCGCGTATGTACTACGGCATTCGCACGATTCCGGAAGACCGCGAACGTGAGACTGCTTCGAACGCGCAGTTTCCCAAACCGGATGGCAGCGCACCCGGCTGGTTCAATCTGAACGCATACGAGCCCGAAAAGCAGGTCAGGCACAACAAAGAAGCGCTCGTGCTGCATGAGGCTGTTCCGGGGCACATTTTTCAACTCAGCATCGCGCAGTCTGTGCCTGGCATCCCGGAATTTCGGAAATTTTATATTAGCGGCGCATACACAGAAGGCTGGGCGCTTTATGCAGAATCACTCGGCGCGGATCTGGGTGTCTATCGCGATCCCATGGCACGCTTCGGCCAACTCAGCAGTGAACGTTTCCGTGCCGTCCGTCTAGTCGTTGACACAGGCATGCACGCAATGAACTGGTCGCGCGAACAGGCAATCACGTATATGCAGGCGCACGCGCCGGAAGCTTCTTTATCGGAGATCGACCGTTATATCGCCTGGCCAGGGCAGGCCCTGTCGTACAAAATCGGCGAGCTGAAAATCAAACAGTTACGGCGCGAGGCGGAGGCAGCGCAGGGCGAGAAGTTCGACATTCGTGAGTTTCACGATGCGATTCTGCGCAATGGAGCGCTGCCGCTGGAGATGATTCGAGTCGCTCAGTGACTTAGCGGAGCTTGTAGCTGATCGCCATGCCGTCGTTCTTTTCCATTGACGAGCGGATGATGACTGTGTCGAACATCGTTGCGTTCTTCACATAGTCCAAATAGTCCGGCATCGCTTTTTCAGAAACGATGACGTTGTCGGCAACAATCACGGCTCCGCGCTTCAGCTTGGGCTCGATCAGCTTGAGGTACTTGTAGTAGTCGCTCTTGACGGCGTCGATGAAGACGAAATCGAATTCGCCCGTGAGTGCGCTGATCGTCTTGAGCGCGTCGCCCTCGACGACTGTAACGGCCTTTTCGAGTCCGACCTTCTCCAGATTCTCACGAGTGACCTGAACGCGTTTGGGGTCGATTTCCAGTGAGAAAAGATGTCCACCGGTGCGTTCGAATGCGATGCCCATGTTGATTGCACCGAATCCACTGGCCGCTCCGACTTCCACTCCGCGCTTGGCGCCGCGGGCTTCTATGAGGATGCGCAGCATCATGGCATCGCCCGGAGTTGTGTTCAACCCAGTGCGCTGGAAATTGTCGATGAACTGCTTGCGGAACTCTTCGCTGTTCTTTGCCGGTGTCTGAGCTGACAGCGTGGCTGCGATTGCGAGCATCAAGAAAATCTTAGCTATATTCATATCTTATTAACCTGGCTACAAGTTCCGAATATACAACGATTA
Organism: Bryobacteraceae bacterium; assembly: GCA_963793625.1. Classification (GTDB taxonomy): domain Bacteria; phylum Acidobacteriota; class Terriglobia; order Bryobacterales; family Bryobacteraceae. The sequence continues at coordinate 249,116 of CAWCAT010000011.1, forward strand.
GCGTGGGAGAATGTTACATGGCACAACAACTCGCTGATGCACTACAGCAAGCGGTCGCCGTGGAGTTTCCGGAATTGACCGCGCTGACAGACGCCGCGACTTCGTCGAAGCCGACATTGCAAGATGGCTGGTCGCAAAAAGAGGAGCTCGGCCACTTGATCGATTCCGCCAGCAACAACCACATTCGTTTTGTGCGCGCCGCACTTGACGGAGAGATGACCGGCCCCGGTTACGCACAGGATGGCTGGGTCGCGCTGCATGGCTATAACGAGCTGCCGTGGACCACGCTGGTCGATTTCTGGCAACGCTATAATCTGCTCCTGGTGCAAGTGGTAAAACGCATTCCGGATGAGCGACTCAGCGCACAATGCCTCATCGGCAAGGGTGCTCCCGCCACGCTGGGCTACGTGATTGAAGACTACATTCAGCATATGCAGCATCACATTGATCACATTCTGCGCCGCGAAAAAATTAGAAGCTACGGAAGTGCTGGAACCTTGGTCTAGGGAACTCCTATGAAAATTGTCGCCGCCTTTGCCCTGGCTGCCATCGCCTGCGCCGAGAGCCTGCCCACGCCTCGCTTCACTGATGCTGATCGCCGCGCGAAGCTTACAGCGGCCCTGCCTGAAATCGAAAAGGTGTTCGAAAGATTTCAGCAAACGCGTGGCACTCCGGGTCTCTCGTTCGGCGTCGTGATTGACGGCGACGTGGTCCTGGTGAAGGGCCTCGGCGTGCGCGACCGCAAGTCGAATGATCCGGTAACGCCGGACACGATGTTTCGAATCGCCTCGATGACCAAGAGCTTCACAGCAATGGCGATTCTCAAACTGCGTGACGACGGCAAGCTTTCGCTGAGCGATCCCGTGTCGAAGTGGATCCCGGAATTTGCGCGCATGGAGTATCCTACGCGCGATACTGCTCCGGTATTGGTGCGGCAACTTCTCACGCACGGTGTCGGATTGCCTGAAGATAATCCGTGGGGCGACCGGCAGCTTGCGATCAGCGATGAAACGTTGACGAAATGGCTCAAGCAGGGACTTCCATTTTCCACGCCGCCCGACACAGCCTACGAGTATTCCAACTATGGGTTTGCACTCGCCGGACGCGTGGTATCGAAAGCCTCCGGCATGCCCTATCGCGAGTACGTCGAGAAAAACATTCTGGCGCCATTAGGCATGCGCGCATCGACGCTTGAACCTGCGGCAGCCACGGCGAAGCTGCGTGCCACGGGTTATCGTAAGTCCGGCGCGGACTACACAGAGGAGCCGTCGCTCGCGCACGGTGCATTCGGCGCAATGGGAGGCATGCTCACGTCGGCACGCGACCTCGGCCGCTATGTGGCCTATATGCTCTCGGCTTTTCCCTCGCGCGACGACGAAGATCGTGGACCAGTGCGGCGTAGTTCACTACGGGAAATGCAGCAACCCTGGCGGCCATCAGGATTTCGTGTGGATCGCGTCGCTGCCGATGCGCCATTGAAAGGCACAGCAATCAGTTACGGCTACGGGCTGCGGATCTCACGCGACTGCCGTTTCAATCAAATTGTCGGACATGGCGGAGGACTGCCAGGTTTCGGATCGTACATGGAATGGCTGCCGGAATACGGCGTGGGAGTTTACGCAATGGCGAACCTGACGTATGCCGCACCGATCCCTGCCATCGATGAAGCGATTGAGGTTTTGCGAAAAACGAATGCCTTGAAACCGCGCCATCTTCCAGCGGCTCCGCGTGCTGTTGAAAACACGTGATTCCATCGTGCGCCTGTGGGAGCGCTGGAACGATGCGGAAGCGAACGCTCTCGCGGCTGACAACCTGTTCCTGGATACTTCGGCGGCGGAGCGCAGGAAGGAAATCGAGAAGATCAAGACAGAACTGGGCGCGTGCCGAGTGGGCAGTTACCTGGAGCCTGATAACTGGCTGCGCGGGAAGTTCAGGATGTCCTGCGAGCGTGGCTCCGTGGATGTGGTCTTCACGATGTCTCCGACGATGCCGCCGAAGCTACAGTTCCTGCGCTTCTTCCCAACGCAAGGTGCGGAAGTTAGGTCGGCAGATGCCGGATGTCGAAACTAGGTCTCGGATGAACTATAATTCCCATGCGATGAAACTCTCTCTGCTTGCGATCTCTGGACTTTTTCTTTCGACAGCCTTTGCCGAGCCTCCCGCCGGAAAGCCGCACGTCGTGTTCGTCACCGGCGACGACGAGTACCGCTCGGAATATTCCATGCCGATGCTCGGGCGCATTCTGGAAGCCAAACACGGTATGCGTGTATCGGTGGCCTACGCCAAACCGACTCCGCAGAGTAATCGCAACATCGAAGGACTCGAAGCGCTCAAGACCGCTGATCTCGCCGTGTTCTTCCTGCGCTGGCGCGAGCTGCCGGCAGACCAGATGAATCTGATCCTCGACTACCTGAACTCAGGTAAACCCGTTGTGGGCTTGCGTACCGCCACGCACTCCTTCCGCTTTCCCAAAGGCAGCGAGTTTGAAAAGTGGAACGACGATTTCGGACTGCAAGTCGTGGGGCAAAAATGGCTCCGGCATCACGGCGCGAAATCGAGTACCGACGTTACAGTGATCGCCGCCCAGAAGGCGAATCCAATTCTGCGCGGTGTCGAGCCGGCTTTCCATGTGCGTTCCTGGCTGTATGTTGTCGATCCGCTGGTGGGCGATTGCACGCCGCTCCTGAGTGGCCGCAGCGTCGATCCTCAAGGTCCTGACGCCAGCCCGCAACCTGTCGCCTGGACCAAAACCTGGAAAGGCGCACGCGTATTCTTCACCACTCTGGGCCACCCCGAAGATTTCCAGGTGGAGTCCATGCGCAAGCTGGTCGTCAACGGGATTCTTTGGTCACTGGGTAAGAACGTGCCGGCCAAAGGAGCCGATACCGGAATCGTGGGCGGCTATGAAGTACCCGCCGCGGGTGTTCCCAAAAAGAACTAGACCTGGTTTTCGGGAAGAGTCACCACGTAGAGTTCATATCCTCCCCAGGAACCGGCGCTCTGCACCTTGGCTCCAAGCGACTGCACTTCGGGGAGAACCCACTCGTGCACGACATTTCCGGAACGGGGCCAAAGTAGATAAAACTGCTTCTGTTCTTTCTTGAACTCGCTCCAATAGAAGACCCGTGGCTTGAAGTGTTTAAGGCTGGCGACCAACCCCCCGTCCACGCTCACGTTCCCGGTGCGCCGCGCGGCGACGTCCATATCGGCGACGAAGCAGATCTGCTGAGTGACGCTTGGTGGCGCGTAGTAGGTGAGTGGCCAGAAGAGAAGTCCAGACGCGATTACGACCGGTAATCCAGAGTCCTCCACCTGCTTGGGAAGACGGAGAGTAAGCACTTCCTTTGATGGATGGAGTTCATCCGGGCCGACCAGGAATTGACGGGCTGTCAATCCTAAGAAGCAGATCGCCACTGCGAAGATCAGCAGGTCGCGCCGATGATGGGCAGGCAGCATGCGTCGCATGGATAAGGCGAAGAGGCAAGCGAAGCCGATAACAGCAAAGAAGACGTAGCGCGGATGGAAAACGTGCGTCACAAACAATGCGAGGCCGAAGCCAAACAGCGGTGCGACGACAAACCCCCACAGTGCCGCTCTCTCGTGAGGTAACATCGACGCCGCTTCCGGATGCTTGGTCCGCTTCACGAAAAATATCACGAGTAGAACATAAAAGGCCACGTGCGCATTCGCGAGAAGCGTCGGGTACAGCGCAACGAATGATCCGAGGCTAGGAGCATTCCAGAGTCTTGCTGACGATGTGCCAGCTGTCGCTGGCAAGATGAATCCTAAGTGCGCCAGGAAAGGCACCAGCGCCAGGAAGAAGATGACCCAAATCGCCCAATCGGTTATTCTCTTTTGGATTGAGCGGACGAGTTCCCCGATCACCAGTGGAACCCAAATGAGGACGGCGTAATAGTTCACGCACGTTGCAGCCGCCATGCCTAATGCTAGAGATGCCAGCGCCAGTTTGCGGTGTGGTGAATCAGTGGCGCGTTGCCAACTGACGAGCACCAACCCCGCGAATCCAAATACCAGTCCGTAAGGGCGCGCCTCCCATGCTTGGGAGAGGCTCCAGAACATGAGCACTAAGGCAACGCCTGACCCTGAAAGCAATGCAGAATTCCGACGACGCAGAAAGGCGAATACGCAAATCCCCATGACCCAGATCCCTATCATGGATGGCAGGCGGACGCCAACGTGATTCTCGCCAACAAGTGCCATGGACGCACGGGTGATCAAAAAGTAGAGTGGCGGGTGCAAATCGACTGGATGTCTCAGAGCGTCCAAAATCGTTGCGATATCCGGCAGGCGGGCGATTCGCAGCGTAAAGATCTCGTCGTGCCAGAGCAGATTCCTCGATGAAACGTGAATTACGTAGAGGAAATAGAGGGTGCTGACGGCCACGAAGATTGCAGCAGCACCAATCCTGCGCCGCATCGGAGTCAAGTATGGTTCCTCACTGGGAATCTTATCGTCTGTTATCGATGGGAAGAACAGATCTAAGCGACGTTGCCACAGAATTCAGCCCATCGGCGGTCCTCTGCTGAGGCATGAGGGTTGTCAGTCACGCACTGAATCTCCTGTGCGAATTGGTCCCCATACCGCGCCTCAGGAGGATTCAACTGACCGAGCATCGCCAATGCCTCGCGAGCCACGGACCACCAGTTGCCGGGTGGAACTACATGATCGGGGAACATTGCGTATTGGGCAGAAATCACCCTTGCGTCGCGATCGTTTAGCGTGAATGGGTGCAACGCCACCTCTGATTAAACAGCCGGCAGTGTGGTCACTGGATGATAGCGCGCAACGCCTCGCCGAACGGCAAGCTACTGCGCTCCATAATCCGGACAAAGCTCGCGCCCCGACTTTTCATGCTGCAAGTGGCGCAGGCGTTTGCGTAATCTTCCTTCGATTCTTCGTCGCACGCTGGCTTACCGCGGCTGGACTTTATCGCCGCTCTTGATCGGCTTATCGGTCGGCAACGCCACACGATCGCCTTCCTTTCAGCCCTTCCAGCACCTGAATCCGCGTCACACTCGAAGCGCCCAGTTTCACCGGACGCCATGTGAGATGATCGCCTTCCAGCAACAGCACACCGGATTGATCGTTTTCGCGACGTAGCGTTTCTTTCGGAATCGTCAGCGCATTTTCGACCACCTGCGAGCGAATCGCCGCGTTCACGTTCGTGCCCGGGAGTAGTTCCTGGCCAGGGTTGTCGACCATGCAGACGACCTCACCGACCTGCCGTGTGCCCAGTGTGATGATCTCAGTCGGAACCTTGTCCACCGTGCCGGTCCACTGCTTTCCGGAACGCGCATCCCACGTAATCACTACCGGCATCCCCGCGCGCACGCGGCCTAACTCCGGTTCATCGACATAGACCAGCACTCTCATCCGGTCCAGCTTGCCAACCGACGCGACCGCGTCACCGGGGTTCAAAAATGCGCCAACTCGAGCCTCCAGGCTGTACACGACACCCAGCAATTGGAGAAGTGATCGTGCTCTGCGCCGCACGCCGCCGGGCCAGATCCGCCGCGACTTCAGCATCGCGCAAACGAGCCTGCGCGACACCACGATCCGTCTTGGGCACCAGGACAGTCCTACGCTGTTCGAGCGAAGCGATCTGCGCCTGAGCCTGAGCGATCCGGTCTTTCAGCGCCACCATCTCATACGGCGCGGCAGCCTTCTTATCGATCAACCGTTGCAAGGACTCCGCTTCCCGTTGTGCCGCCTGAAATTCCAGCCTGGCTTTTGAGAGCGAGCCCTCGATCTCAGCGATGTCGGTTGCGCGACCGCCAGCTTGTATTACCGCGAGTTCCGCACGAGCCTGTTCGATGCGCGCTTCCGCAGCCGAGAGATCGGCGCGCGCAGCCGTCGCATCCAACTGCACAAGCACAGCGCGCTGCGCAACCGATTGGCCCTTCTGTACCGCAACCCGCTGTACCGCGCCTTCGACTTCAGAGCGTACTGTCACCCATTCGACCGGCTCGGCCTTTCCATTGGTGACCAGCGTATCGATCAGAGTCTCGCGCGTTGCGCTGGCGAATCCGATCTTTGGCGGATCGGATTTCACTTTATAGATCCAGAAAGCCAGTGCGGCCACGACGGCCAGCACAAGAGAGACAACAATTTTCTTCGTCAATACGTCGTCTCCGAGAGGACGTGAGCTCATCATAATCATCATGGCATGGGAGCGAGTGCACAGTAAGAAAAGAGTAACTGCCATTCAATTCGCTGCAACTCAAGAGCCTGAAGCTCAAGGGCGGATCCTGGTTTGCGGCGCGCGGCTTCGCACAGTTCAATAAAGCGTAACGGATCCCATGAACCCGTTATCCCAAACAGCTTCGCCGCTTCAGCCAAAGCTGGAAAAATCGGATGTGCTCCAACCCGCCGGAACCAATATCCAGCATTGCCCGGATCGGGTTCCTGACGGTGCATGATGCCGTGCCAGAAACTTCCTTCAGGAGTATGGATGTCCTGCGAAAGTGCGTGGGATTCGTCGAGACAGGAGAAGTACAGGTAGAGACCGCTCAGCGCCGCCTTGGCCGAGCGCGCATTCGGAAACAGATCATTCGCGTTGCTGGTTGCCAATCTGCGACGGGCTTCTTCCGAAGAACACACGCCGCAGGTAAGCGGCATCAGCCGCAAACCGGCCCCATCCAGCGCCAGAATTTCCTGAACCTCCGGCGAATAATCGTTCAGAGAAAACATGCAAGAAAAAGTTTAGCGTCCACGGGCCTGTAAGCCGGTTCCTGTGCCCCGTGAGGGGTGGCAGCCATTCATCTGGATCCGCCATTGCTGACGGACTCAAGCGACCTACCCGGAAGTTTAACGGAGCGGGCCGCTCCTCCTCCCCTATTTGGTCTTGCTCCGCGTGGGGTTTGCCCTGCCAGCGGAATTACTCCCGCCGCGGTGCGCTCTTACCGCACCATTTCACCCTTACCTCTTGCGAGGCGGTATATTTTCTGTGGCACTTTCCGTAAAGCCCGCTTTGAGCGAGCCCCCCCGGCCGTTAGCCGGCACGTTGCCCTATGGAGACCGGACTTTCCTCCCGGCCGAAGCCAGGCGGCTGCCCGTCCCGCAGACGCTAAATACTAATTATCTCATGTACTGCAAGCCGTTTAGAAGCGTGAAGCGCTGAGCGGCACATCCGCCCGCGCCCAAGCCTGGGCGAACTGCTTCTGCACATTTTCTGCTTCAGCCGTGCTTGCCCTGCTTGCGCAGACACTCCGCCAGCCCCTGAAGCGACCATCCGTTGTTGCGGTGACGTTTGAGATCAGCCCGGTAAATCGCTTCGGCATCCGCCAGTCTCACCGGCGACGATCAGCGCATCAGCCAGATAATGACGAGGCGGCAAGGGCCAGTCCGGAGGTTCGCTGTAACGCAAATTGTCGTCGAGCTCAACAGCTCGTCGATAGGCGCCGATGGCTTCGTCAGTTCGCACCCGATTTCTAGGCGATTTCGCCCTGCAACATAGCAACCGCAATCTCAGCAAGTTTATCCAGGGAATTTGTGTCGAAAATCTGCAGTTCCTTCAGCGCGGGCAACCGGAGATTTGTTTGAGAGCGTCCAGTTCACAGCTGCCTCTGCTGCCCCGCCCCGAGCCAGCAACGCATAGCCGCGCGCGAAGTGCCACATCGCTCGACCAAACAAAAGATCTTCGCTCGGTTCGGCTCGTTCAAAATCTGGTCCCATTTCCCAAAGCGCACCATAGTCAGCAGCGGAATCGCTTTCAGCAAGTGAGCAAAGCCGAAGCCCGGCTCGTGCATCATCTCGTGACTATGCTGAGACGCCACCTTGCGCGCCGATTCGACTGCCTCCGCACTACGCCCTTCCATGGAAAGCGCCGCATTCAGAAAATGGATATTGTGCGGATAGTAGCAGCCGGATAGATACCCTGCGCGCGGCACTGCGTGATGTAATCTTCATCCGCTGCAATCGCTTTCATGTTCGCCGACACAGCATCGCCATAGCGTCCCACGCGAATGTAAATGTGCGCCGGCATATGCACCAGGTGCCCCGCCGCAGGTACAAGCGAACCCAGCCGGTCCGCGCTCGGGACCGCCAGATCGACATGATCTGAGGCCTCGATCAGGTGGATGTAGAGATGGTTTGCGCCTGGATGTCGCGGATATTCGCGTATCGCCCTTTCAATCGCCGCACGCGCTTCGGCTACACCGGGATTAGGTGTGCTGTCCTTCAGCCAGTAGTTCCAGGGCATCGTATTCATGACGGCATCGGCGTACAAAGTGGCAACATCCGGGTCTTTCGGGATAGCGCTTGTACACCTGCGTCATCTTCGCGGCGTAAGCCTCGTTCAAAGCTTGACGGTTCGGCTCTTTCGCAGAGCTAAAGCGTGCCGCGAGTGCGTCGATCAGAGCCCTCTCCTTCGGGCTAGCGTGTTTTTTTCGTTTGACCGCCTCAGAGATAGCTGCATAGCCCTGCTGCTCACGGTCAGGTCCGATCGCGGAGTCATTGATATTCGGAGCCAGCGCCAGCGCCTGCCCCCAATATGCCATCGCACAATTCGGATCGAGCCGAGCCACCTCACGGAACGACCGCAGCGCCTCCGCGTGGTTGAATCCGTACACAAGCGTGAGCCCTTGATTGAAGAATACTTGCGCTTGATTCGACTTAGTCTTGATTGGCGAATGCAGGTCTCCGATGTTCTTCAACAGTGGAGCCATTCGTCCGTCTTGTGTGGTGGTTCCCAGTTCAGCCGGCTGTTGCGCAGCCAGCGATTCCAGTGCGAAGAAGCCGGCCAATAATGCGCTACTCCATCTCATCCGCATCGTGAAACGTCCCCCAGGTTGGAATTTATTCTCTTTTAGCGAATCCGCATAGCGCGGTCAAGCCCCACCGTGGGCCTGGACTGCAGTACGATGCAAAGAATGAGATTCCGCAACTGGCTGTTAAGTTTTTGTCTGGCCGCTGTCTCTAGCGGGCTGGTGTTCGCTCAGGAGTTCTACCTGAAAGACGGCGACCGCGTCGTGTTCTATGGCGATAGCATCACCGACCAGCGCCTCTACACCACCTTCACCGAAACGTATGTTCTCACGCGTTTTCCAACCCGCGACATCAGCTTTGTTCATTCCGGCTGGGGCGGTGATCGCGTCACCGGAGGCGGTGGTGGCCCCATTGATCTGCGCCTGAGACGTGACGTGTTTGCCTACAAACCGACGGTGGTCACGATCATGCTCGGCATGAACGACGGCAGCTACAAGGCATTCGATCAGGGCGTTTACGACAAGTTTGTGAACGGTTATGCCGATATCGTCAAGAGTCTTCGCGCCGAAATTCCCGCTCTGCGCATTACAGCCATCCGGCCTTCGCCCTTTGACGAAGTGACGCGCTCTGCCATGAAGGGCGGCGGTTATAATCCGGTGCTGATTAAGTTCGGCGATTTTCTGCAGGATCTGGCGACGAAAGAAAAGCTCGATGTCGCCGACCTCAACGGGCCGGTCGTGCGTGTACTGGAAAAGGCCAAAGCGGAAGATAACGAAATTGCTCAGAAGATCATTCCAGACCGCGTACATCCCGGTGCCAGCGGTCACCTGATCATGGCTGGTGGGCTCCTGCGCGCCTGGAACGCCCCATCGCTCGTCAGTTCTGTCGAAATTGATGCCGCCGCCCGCAAGCTGGTTAGCTCAAAATTCACCACAGTATCTGACCTCGTAAGCACCGATGGCCTGGCCTGGACCCAACTCGATGCCGCGCTTCCCATGCCCATCGATATGAAAGATCCCGTAATCGCCCTGGCTGTTCGGTCGTCTGATTTCGTGCATTCCTTCAATCAGCAGCCGCTCAAAATCGGCGGCCTGGCCGATGGGCAATGGACGCTGCGCATCGACGGTGAACCGGTCGGCACTTTCACAAACCGCCAGTTTGCGGAAGGGATCAACCTCGCGACGCTGGCGACGCCGATGCTTCGCCAGGCCACGGCTGGTCCACGCTCTGACTCTGAAACACAACAACGTTCACTTCATGCGCTGGCGTAGCGTGCAGGTACCGTTCCAGAGCGACAATTTCACAAAGACGCCTGAAACGATGGCCGCGCTCGATAGTCTCGAATCGGAAATCATCGCGAATCAGCGCGCGACCGCAAAGCCCGCTCCGCACCGCTTCGAAGTCATCGCGGTTAAATAGTTCGAGAAGAATCGGCAACCCGGGGGACTAATTCATTTGCCACACTGCGCTACCAAGTATTTCGGTACGGCGGAGTTCGACGAGAGGTCCGTCCTTAAGTTCCCCGTCGGGCTTCCTGGCTTCGAGAGCGAGCACCGTTTCCTGCCGGTCACGCAACCGGGCCACGAGCCGCTGGTTTTTCTGCAGAGTCTGCAGACGCTCGACCTTTGCTTTGTGGCGCTTCCTCTCCGGACCGTTGATCCGGAGTATCAGCTGGAACTCGCCGACACCGATCTCGAACTGCTCAGTCTTCCTGCGGGCACCCAACCTGAGCTCGGTTCCGAGATACTCGGGCTCGCGATCCTGACGATTGAAGATAATGGCGTGACCGCGAACCTGCTCGCTCCAATTGTGGTGAATTTGAAGAACGGCCAGGCTGTGCAGGCTATTGCGCCTGTGCTGCCATACTCTCACAGGCATCCCGTTCGCTCTCCGGGAGCCGCATGTTAGTTGTGCGCCGCCGTGCAGGCCAATCCATCCTGATCGGGGAAAACGTCGAAGTGCAGGTGATCGATGTGAGCCCGACACGTGTGACGCTCGGTATAGTCGCGCCGAAAGAAGTCTCGCTGGTGCGCGCCGAGGTGCAGTTGACGCATCAGCAGAATCTGGCTGCAGCCGAAGCGTCCACCCTTGATTCGCTCACAAAATTAGCCGGCGCCCTCCGTCTAAGGTAATTTTTCTTCAAGGTCCATCCTCCAGCGCCGATACGCAATTCAGCGGACAGAAAGATCGGCCGCCCCTGGCAAGATGCCGGGAATTCAAAAAATAAGAGGATGAACCTTTATGTCGATGTCTATCGTAACGAACGTGAATTCGTTGATCGCTCAGGAGAATCTCAGAGTCACGAATGATTTTCAGGGCAGGACCATTCAGCGCCTGACCTCCGGCTATCGTATTAACTCCTCCGGCGACGACGCGGCAGGACTCGCAGTAGCGAACAAATTCCGCAGCGACGTGGCGGAACTCCAGCAAGGCGTTCGCAACGCGAACGACGGAATGAGCACGCTACAGATTATCGATGGCGGTCTGAACAACATTTCGAAGATGCTTGACCGCCTGAAAACACTGGCAACGCAGTCCGCGTCGACCACCTTCACTGGCGACCGCACGACGCTGAACGCCGAGTACCAGACGCTGATGACCGAAGTCGACCGCCAGGCGGCGAACGTTGGACTTGGCAGTGGCGACACGACTGCTAACCGGTTCAACACCAATATCAATGTCTATCTCGGAGGTGGATCCGCCCAATCGAACAGCAAGGTGCAGATCAGTCTGTCCGGTTCGAGCAATCTCGTCAATGCAGCCAGTCTTGGATTGACAGGTTCTTCGGTCGCCGGGAACACCCAACCCGTTCAGCTCTCCGCCACGGATTACCGCGCTGGAGCGTATCTGGATCAGAATAGCAGCCAGACGTATCGTTTTGGCTCGGGAGCCGGCACGGTTAGCGTGACCGTCCAGGGAGACGCGGACGGACTCACCGGCAACCAAATCGTGTCCCAGTTGAACTCCGGGTTGGCGGGTACCGGATTAACGGCCTCGCTTTCCAGTTCCGACGGTTCACTGCAGATTTCCGGTTCCGGTTCGTTCGCCGTCGCCGTGGACGCGAAGGCTGGCGCAGGCGTGCAAATCCAGGCGGCGATCACTGACGCAAACGCGAAGGTGAACACAGGGAAGTTCAATTTCGATGGCGGTACCGTAGGCGATCTCGGCACGGCGGGACAGACACTGACGTTCACACCGGCAGGCGGTTCCGCTATCAACGTGGCATTGCTGGCCACGGACACCAAGGACACCGTGCTCAACAAGCTGCGGAGCGGCTTGGCCGGTAGCGGCATCGATGTTGTGCGCATTGGCGACGAAGTATCGTTCCAGGGCGGCACGGATTTCGACGTGGCCCGCAATGCATCCGCTACTAGCACCGGCGGTCTCGGCAACGTAGCTTCAGCTTCGTCGGCCAACGCCACCAATGCCACGGCCAACTCGGACCCGACCAGCGCTGCGCAGACCGCAATCACCGCCATCACCAGCGCGGTAGCTTTGCTCGGCAGCGTCCAGGGTAAGGTCGGCACCGGCCAGAACCAACTGGGATATGCGATCAATTTGGCGCAATCGCAGATTGCGAACTTCTCGGCTGCCGAATCGCGCATCCGTGATGCTGACGTCGCCTCCGAAGCAGCGAACCTCACCAAGGCTCAGGTGATGTCGCAGGCTTCCATGGCCGCGATGGCTCAGGCGAACTCGGCTCCGCAGTCTGTCCTCGCACTGCTTCGCGGCTAAAGTTTTCCAAAACTCGCCGATAAGCAGTGAAGTAGGCCGGGGGAGAAAACTCCTCCGGCCTCACCAGCGTTTTAGGAGGTCAGTATGAGTGGAACCACCGGAATCTTCAATGGAAATAGCCGTTACTCCTCGGATTTTCAATCAATCATAGACCGCACTGTCGGCATCGCATCACTTCCAATGATGCAGATGCAAAACGTCAGAAACGATCTCGGAGCGCGCTCCTCCGCACTCAACAGTCTCGATGCCAAAGTCGCCTCGCTCCAGACTGCAATCAACAGTCTGTCTTCCGGAATCGGAAGCAGTTCCTACAGCAGCTCCGTCTCGGATACTTCCATCGCGAGGGCCACCACGGCCGAAGGCGCACGCGAAGGCACTTACAGCATCGAAGTCACAAAACTCGGATCACAGTCCAACACGCTCAGCAAGGCAAGCGGCACAGGCCTGCAGAAAGTGACAGACCCCACCACAGGCAATCTTAGCGGCGACCCATCATTCCAGCTCTACCTGAACGGCGACCCTGACGGCATTACAATTACCCCCGCCTCGAACTCTTTGAACGCGCTCGCCGATGCCATTAATCTCGCTGCTCCCGATGTCCACGCCACAATCGTCAATGTCGGCGGCTCCAGCGGTGCAGATTATCGCCTTTCCATCCAGCACAACAAACTTGGCGCGAACACCATTCAACTCAAGGACACGAGCGGCAATTCGCTACTTGATCAGCCAGTCACTGGCGAACCCGCCACCTACAAAGTCAATGGATCGACAGAATCGTCCAGCGATACGCGTTCTATCACTCTGGCTTCGGGCCTCACAGTCGATCTGCTGAAACAAAGCGAAACCGGAGAAGCCACAACCATTACGGTGAGTCGTAGCGCGTCAAGCATCAGCAACGCCCTAAGCTCGTTCGCTAGTGCCTACAACGCGGTGGTCGATGAGATCGATAAGAATCGTGGCAGCGGCAGTGGCGCACTGAAAGGCGACGCCATCCTGTCCTCAATCACGCAATCTCTGCGCAACATCGCTGGTTACGAAACTGGAAGCAACGGGATCAGTTCACTCACTGCGCTCGGGCTCAACTTCGACGATAAGGGCAAGCTCGCGCTCGACAGCACCGCCTTCAACAACGCAACCAAAGGTAAATTCTCAGATCTGACCACGTTTTTAGGCAGCGAAACCAGCGGCGGTTTTCTCAAAGTTGCCGGCGACATCATGAACAGCCTCGAAGACTCCACAAGCGGCGTTCTAAAATCGAGCGTCGCCCTGCTGAAGACTCAAGTCACAGACCAGGACAAGCGCCTCGCCGCGGAACAGGAACGAATCGATCAGATCACGGCCGACACCCAGGCACGCATGGCGGCAGCAGACGCTCTCATCGCATCCATGGAACAGCAGGTCAGCTACTTCACCAGCATGTTCGACTCAATGAGCGCAGCCAACCGGAGCTACTGATGACGACTCAGGAACAACTGCGCCAGGCGATTCTCGACAACCAGTATGGGCTCGCCGAGTCCCTGCTCAGCAAACTTCCGCGTACTCCGCAATCGCTGCAGGAAGCAGGCGAAATAACGCAGCTTCTGGTCTGGGCGTTGCAGATGATGCGGATGAATCGTGCTCACGATGCTGCACGGCTTGCGGATCAGATCCGCGCTTCGGCTTACAATCCCCGCAACTCCGAAACAAGCCCCACCTGGGAACTCGACGCCTGATACAATAGGGATTCTCTTTCGCTGTGAATGAGAGTTTGGTTCAACGTTGGAGGCACTCAGTCGTGAATGTTATTGGTGTAATCATGCGAACTTTCAGCTACATTTATCACTTCCTGCTCGCGCTTATCATGTTGGCGTTGTCCGTTGTGGCGCTAGCCAACGGCCGGCATAACCTGAAGCTGGACATGCTTCCGTGGAAAGAATCGCAGTTGACTTACGCCCTGCTAATCCTGGGGCTTTTCGGGATCGTTACTGTGGTTCTGGCGCTGAAGGGTACACTTAGACTGCTCTTCTTCTTCTGGTCGCTCGCCGTGCTGGTGTTGATCTTCAAGGGCTTTATTTTCTCGCCCTATTCTTTCGCGGGCTCCGACGAATTCACCAAAGCTCTGTACCTCATGATTGGTTCAATTCTGGCCTGCGTGGGCGCATGGATGGCTTTTCGTCAGCAGCCGGTTAAGCGCTAGATCCACTTAACTGATAACTCGTGAATCGGGCCGTACAGGTCCGGGGTCTGCGGCATGCAGCATTCTGCTTACGGTCTGAAATTCGTACCCGCGCGAGCGTAATTCAGGGATTATCTTCCGAACGGCCGTGATGGTATTGGAAATTTCCGGATTTCTCTGCCCCTCGCGCCCGTCATGCAGGCAGATAACCCCGCCATTACCGACGCCATTCAGAACCCGTGCCGCAACGTTTTCCGCGGGCAATCGTCCAATCCCGCCCGATCACAGTCCACATGACGCCCGTAAGCCCTGTCTCAGCCTGCGCCTGCCCGATTCCGAACCAGCGGACGCCATAGGGCGCTCGGAAGTACCGCGGAGTCTGCCCAGTGGCGTCGAAGATCGAGTGTTGCGCTCGCGCCAGTTCCTGCGTCATGAATCTGGCCGAGCGGAAGCAGAGCAGCGGATGAGTATCGCTGTGGTTCCCGATTTCATGACCGGCTTCCGCCACCTGCCGCGCTATGCCAGGCAGTCTGCGTACATTGCAACCGCATTGGAAAAAGGTTGCCGAGACACCATGCCGTGCGAGTTCTTCAAGCAGTAGCGGGGTGCTTTCACTGGGGCCGTCGTCAAACGTGAGTGCGATGGCCTTGCTGTCGCGCGCTCCGCGATACACCGAAGCCCCGAACACAGCGGCGGATCGCCCGCGCACAGCCCATGCCAGATAGCCCGCAGCGCCACCTGCCGCCGTCGCCAATAGTTTCAACATCAATGCGCGCTCGACCATTTCTCGCTATGGTCGGCGCTCACGGCCCACGTCTGCTTAGGCGAAATTAGCGTGAAATACGACCACGGCCCCGGAATCCAGGGGTACTTCTCAATCACGCCCATATCGATACTGACGCCCAGCCCCGGCCTGTCCGACACAACTAGATCACCGGCTTCGATCTGCAGCGGATCTTTCAAAATGTCCTCCGCCAGCGGAAAATCATACATTCCTGCACGCGTATTGGTTGAATAGACCGGGTATTCCAGCCACTCCGCGACAGTTTCCGGCCAGCAGATTCCCAGGTGCGCCGCCGCAACCACTTCCAGCGCCGTACCCCAACTATGGAACGCGAAGCGTAGCCCCTGCCTCGAAATTTCTGAAAACAATCGTCAACCGGTCGAGTAACCACCCTGGCAAACCACGTCCATCTGCACAAAATCGACGCAGTCGGTCGAAATCAGGTCCATATGAAGCTCTTCGGTCGTTTCGTGTTCACCGGCAGCCAGCGGCACCAGTCCCTTTTGCTTCAGACGTTGATAAGACTCGCGGTCATCCGGTGGCAGTGGCTCCTCCAGCCAGGCCAGATTGTAGGCGCTGATTGCTTCGGCAATCCGCTCCACCGTCTTACGACTGTAGCTGCGGTCACCCATGCGCCACCACGTGTGCGCGTCCACCATCAAGTCAAAGTCAGGCCCGACTGCCTCACGCATCAACGCCACAGTGCGGACATCCTCATCAGGGCCAAGCGCAGGGCGCATCTTGTAGGCCCGGAACCCAAACTCCGCGACAGCCAGAGCCTCTATGACGTATTTCTCCGGTGGCATGTACATTCCGGCGCTGCCGTACAGCCGGATGCGGTCCCGCAGACGTCCGCCTAACAATTCGGAAACAGGCACACGGAAAGCCTGACCCATGATGTCGTACAGCGCGATCTCGGCCGCGCAGTAATGCCGTTGCGCAACGGAGTCCGCTTTCTTTGCGAACAGGACACGCAGTGCGTCGGGCTCCGCGAGCACACGGCCCTCCAGAAACGGAGCCACCTGCTGCTGGATAACCTGATGCGCCTTTTCGCTTGCCGCACCCGGTGCATAACCCACCAACCCCGCATCCGTGTCAACGCGAATCAACATCGCATCGCGTTTGAGGATCGTTCGCTCGCCACCGTAATAGCTGAGGCGAAGAGGTTCGGAGAGTGGAAACGAGAGCAGGAAGGACTGAACCTTCGTGATCTTCATATCGCTTATAGCTTAGCAGCAGTCCGGCAACGTAGCATCCCCGAATCAAGGCGATTGATCTTGGCGCCTGTCGATTAAAGGAACATTTGAAAGCGCGGGGTCGTATCATCGGAAGAGGTCCCCCCATGAATCACACGACGATTCGCGTCGCGTTAGCAATCTCGTGCTCCCTTCCCCTGGTGTTCTCAACCGGATGCCACAATGTTGAAGCAATCGCAGAGGAACATACGGAAAGGCAGAGTGTCGAACTCGACAAGTCGGAAATGGTACAGGTCAAACTGGCCCTGGGCGCCGGCGAGTTGAAGGTCCGTGGAGGATCCGCGAAGCTCATGGATGGCGAATTCACTTACCGCGGCAATGGCCGCCCTGAGATCCGCTACGATTCCAGCTCTTTCCGCGGAAAACTGAACGTACAAAGCGCGTCCATGAAGGATGGATTGAAGCTGGGCCCGCATGGCGGGCGCTGGGATATCGCACTGAACGAAACCGTTCCCATGAATCTGGAAGTTCACATGGGAGCGGGCGAGAATGATCTTGATCTTGGCAGGTTAAACCTGCGGGATCTTTCGGTCCACATGGGCGCGGGAAGAGTTAAGCTCGATCTTCGCGGCGATCCCACGCGAAACATGAACGTCCAGGTACACGGCGGCGTCGGAGAGGCTGTAGTTTACGTTCCCAATACCGTCGGCGTGCGCATGGAAGGACACGGCGGCATCGGTAGCATCGACGTGCGCGGAATGCTCAAGCGCGGCAATCACTACGAAAACGATCTCTACGCCAAAGCCCCGGTCAGAATGAACGTGCAGATTCACGGTGGCGTGGGATCGATCAAGGTCTACGCGGAATGACGTTGCGGGTATTGCAGGATGAAATTGCAGCCTGCCGGCTCTGCCCACGTTTGATAAATCACTGCGCGGAAGTGGCCACGATAAAGCGCCGCGCCTATCTCGATTGGGATTATTGGGGCCGCCCCGTTCCTTCTTTCGGCGACCCCTCCGCACGCGTCCTGATCATCGGCCTGGCACCGGGCGCGCACGGCTCCAATCGCACAGGCCGCATGTTCACTGGCGACAAGTCCGGCGACTTTCTTTACCGCGCGCTGCACGCTACAGGCTTCGCCTCACAATCGCAAAGCCATTCGCGCGAAGATGGCCTGACACTGAAGGATATCTGGATCACAGCCGCCGCACACTGTGCGCCACCCGGCAATAAGCCGACCCCCGAAGAGTTCCGCGCCTGCCGTCCTTACCTCGAGCGCGAGTTGGAGTTACTGACAGATCTACAGGTAATCGTGGTTCTGGGCAAGCTGGCCTTTGACGCGTATCTCTCAATTCTGAAAGATCAGGGAAGAATTGAATCCCGAGCGGCTTTCAGCTTCGGCCACAACGTCGAGAACACCACCGGAAACGGCCACCCAAGGCTGATCAGTTCCTACCACCCCAGTCAGCAAAACACTTCGACCGGCAAACTTACTGACAAGATGCTGAAGCAGGTTTTCGATCGCGCCAGAAAGCTGCTACCGCGCCACAGACTTCCCGTACACCTCGATCCAATCGACGCGTGAACATGCGTTACTCTGCCCGCCTGGCATCAGGTCCGTCCAGCCGATCTCTCGGACTTTGCGCAGATCAGGCTTGTCCACCCATGCACCTTCCACTACCGTTTTGATATCCAGCGCGCGCCAGCTTAATGTCGCTGACATTGAATTCGCGCACACGCCAATCCTGCGAGGCGTCGTCATAGAGATCGCTCACCAGCCATTTCCCGTCGGCCAGTTTCAGCACGATACGCAACTGCCGGAACCCGGCCTGCTTGCTGCGCCATGAGATCTTCGATTGCCCGGTCAGGTCCACATCCGAGTTCTTGTGCTGCAGCGTCAACGCGCAATTCCCGTACACGTGCCGGTCCAAATATAAAACGGATCATCCGCAGGTTTTTCGTGATGGCTCTTCTTCAGACCCTCCTTGCCCGGACCATACAGGCCCACAAGCAGATTCTGATTTGCCACATGATCCTGCGTCACTGGCGTCGCGGCGGGCGTCTCTTTCCAGTCTTCCCGAAAGAACAATCCGGGACGGTCCTGTGCGTAAGCGAAGGAGGACAACAGTATTAGTAACGCTGCCGTAACAACTTCATGGGCTGATCATACAATAGTTGTTTGGCTCTCAAGAAACCGCAGCAGAAGATCCCCGTTCCCGCCCCTGAATTTAAATTCAAGCCGCTGTTCGATCGCGCGCTCCGATATCCTGCTCACGGTCCACATTGCACTGGCCGCCGTAGTCATCCGCTATCACGCAGTCAGCGGCGGACTCGATCACTCCTGGGCCTATGCCATCAACCTGCTCGCGGCCAGAGGCTTCGTGTTCGGCAAGGATGTCGGCTTCACCTATGGCCCGCTTGGCTATTTAATGCTGCCCATGAATGTGAGCTCGAATCTCTGGAAGGGCATCGCGTTTCAGTTTTGCGTGTGGCTGGTTTTCTGCGGCATCATTGCGTGGCTCGCATTTTCAAAACGCGTTTCGCTATACGCAATCGCGCTGTTCGCGGTGTTGCTTTTCTTCGGACTCCCCGCATTTGACAGCTTTGGCTTCACCGGACCCGATACGTTTCTCGCACTCACCGCCTTGCTGCTGCTAGGGTGCGCATCGGTCGTGAAGCGCTGGTACATTCCGTTCGCGCTTACGCAGTTAATCGCCGCGCTTCTTTTTCTCGTAAAGTTCAGCAGCGCCGTAATGGTGCTGAGCGCATTAATGATCTATGCCGCAGCGCTCTTCCTGCAGGATCGACAGAAAGCGCTTCGCGTTGCGCCGCTCGCTTTTATCGGCACGCCGCTGCTGTTCGCGTTGGTCTTCCTGCTCTATCACCCATCTCTTTTCGTCTTCGAGCGCTATGTACGCCTCGGACTCGAAATCTCGTCAGGCTACAGCACTGCCATGAGCTACCCGTCTGGTGCGGACAATCTGAATTATGCGCTCGGACTTCTGCTGACCTACGCCATAGCGGTGCTGCTGGTTTTTTGGAAGCGCCGTCATGCGTTCCCACTCTGGATCGCAATGGCCGGACCACTTTTTCTCGCGTTCAAGCATTCTTTTGTGCGCGAACCTGGCCACGCCGGAATTCTGTTCATGTTCATCCCACTCGCCTGGGCCGTAGTGCTACTGTTCACCGATCTCGGCGGCCCAGCAAAGTGGCACATCCCCGCAACGCTCGGCATCACCCTCGGACTCCTGCTCGTCTGGCAAGGGACTGCGCCGGTTTGGGCACGCTTCAAAACAACCAAAGCCGGATTGAATCACGCGCGCGATCTCGGCGACGTATTCCGCATCAATGAAATCCAGCGCTCGCTTGACGCCATCTCCACTAATGAACTCGGCAGCCTCAAACTTCCGCTCGAGTTCCCCGCCGTCGGCACCGGCATCTTCCCCGCGCAGGTGGCCTACGCAGCAGCGAATCCCTTCCAGTACGCGCCCTTCCCGATTTTCCAGAGCTATGGCGCCTACACGGCCTTCCTCGATAGCTGGAACGCTACCGCGCTCGCCGATCCCGCGACAGCGCCGCAGCGCGTAATCTTCGAATGGGAAGCCATCGACGGCCGCCATCCGCTGCTCGACGTTCCGGCCATGGCTCTTGCGTTTTTCCGTCATTATGAACTTGTTGCGTCGAACCACTCCGCGCTCGTACTGCAGCGTCGAGCGCAACCCGCGTTTCGCACAGCGAACTCAAATTGCGGCAGCGACGCTCCGAATTGCCCAGCCGTTCCAGGTTCCGCACTCTGCCCACCCCTTAATAGCACGCATTTATCCGCATTTCAGCCTGCGCGGACGCCTGCTCCGCTTTCTGTTCCGAGTACCTGAAATACAAATCCTGCTGCACACCGCCGCAGGACGCACGGAACTCTGCCGCGTTCCACCCGAAGTTCTCGAGAACGGTGTGCTGCTCAACTACCTCCCGCTCGATCGCGCGGATTTCATTACGCTGCTTTCCGGTACTGCAATCGATCCCGTGCAGAGCATCACCATCGCAGGTGAAGGCATGAGTTCGCTGGAGCCTGAAATGCGCGTCGAACTATCCGAGATCTCCGACTGGAAACTCAGCCCCGCACCGCACACGCAACCGCTGACCTCACGCGGCACGATCGACTCACTGCAGGTCGAGACCATCAACGGCGTCGGCGTCGCTGGCAGAGGCGAAGTGATCCCGATTCCTGATCAATTCGGATTTTTACGCGTCCAGGGCTGGGCGATCGACGCAGTGGGCAATCAGGCGGCCGGGGGAGTTGAAGTGTTGCTCGACGGCAAACCATTCCGCGCATCGTACGGCCGTCCGCGACCCGACATCGCTGCACTGCGGCATTGCCCAGACTGCGCGAACTCCGGTTTTGAATGGTCCGTACCTTCAAGCGAACTCGGGACAGGACCCCATACCTTAACGTTTCGCATAATCCACAAAGACGGCCAAACGGTCTATGAGACTGATATGCGCGTACGCATACAAATGTACTAGTAGGGCCAAAACCGTCCCGCCCACAAACGCTCCTCGATCTGATAGGCTGTCACTCATGTCCTCTCCGCGCACTGCCGCTCCGCCCAAAGGCCAGAAGCCAACCAGGGCGCGATATTGGGTGATTGTTTTTGCCGTCACTCTCGCAATTCTCGCCTACATCGATCGAGTCTGTATCTCGCAGGCGGCGCCAGTCATTAGTAAGGACCTCGGACCTCAGCAAGTCTCAGATGGGACTCGTCTTCTCATCCTTCGCACTCGCCTACGCGCTCTTCGAAATTCCCGGTGGTTGGATGGGGGATTGGATGGGCCGCGCCGTGTACTGATGCGCATAGTAATCTGGTGGTCCGTATTCACCGCCGTCACTGGAGGTGTCTGGAACTTTACGTCTTTGTGGGTCACCCGGTTCCTTTTCGGCGCTGGAGAAGCTGGTTGCTTCCCTAACCTCACCAAAGCCTTCACGACCTGGCTACCGCAAAATGAACGCGTCAAGGCGCAGGGCATCATGTGGATGTTCGCGCGCTGGGGCGGCGCATTCACGCCTCCGTTAGTTATCCTCACGTTCAACTATGTCAGTTGGCGGTGGGCTTTCGTGATCTTCGGAGCGCTCGGTATTATCTGGGCGGTCTGTTTTTATGCCTGGTTCCGCGACAATCCGCGCGATCAAAAGGGCGTCAACGAAGCTGAACTGGCCCTGCTCGCCGGGTCCGAAAACCTCGCTTCGGGACACGGCGACGTGCCATGGGGCAAGATGGTCGGTTCACGCTCCGTGTGGCTGCTCTGGGCACAGTATTTCTGCATCTCGTATCCCTGGTATTTTTACATCACCTGGCTGCCTACATATCTGCAGGAGTACCGCCATCTGACGCCGCTCGAAAGCTCAAAGTACGCAATACTGCCGCTCTTTTTCGGGGGCTTCGGAAACCTGCTCTGCGGTTTCGTGTCCAGCCACCTGGCACGCTGGACCGGCAGCGTCACACTGAGTCGGCGTATCACCGGAACCGTCGGATTTTTTGGCGCCGCTATGTGCCTGTTGGTTTCGATGCACATGGACAGCCCGTTATGGGGCATGATCGCAATGGGCTTCGCAAGTTTCTTCAACGATCTCGTGATGCCTGGCGCATGGGGCTCCTGCATGGACATCGGCGGCAAGTATGCCGGCACGCTCTCCGGCTCCATGAACATGATGGGCAACCTGGCAGGCTTCGTCGCGCCCGCCATGGGCGGCTTCATTCTCCAACGCACCGGCGGCGATTGGAACCTCTTCCTCTACACGATGGTTGGCATGTATCTGCTGGGCACACTTTGCTGGCCGTTCATTGACCCCGTCACCCGTATCGACCAGGACTAGCGAAATCTACCCATTACTGCAAAACGCCGCGCTTACGGCCTTGGGTGAAACCGTCCAGATCGTAAACGACACAGTCGATCCCGGTTTCCGGGACGCCACAGTCGGAAGTGGTCAAATCCTGGCCAACGCGCTCACTGCGGGAGTCAACACCTACAACTATGCAGCTTTCGCACAACTCACGGTCACTGGCACTGCTCAATCGCTGATGCTGGGTTCGGACTTGGTCTCAGTCATGATGGCCTACCAGAATATCGGGCCCGGCAGCATCTTCCTGATCACCGATCAGAATGTCTGGGACAACGTAGGTCAGGTTGGCAGTAATGACAACCACCAGATGTTTGAGAACCTGCTTCAGGCACGCACAGGCGCGCCGCCACCGCCCGGCGAGGTTCCTGAGCCATCCACATTTGCCTTGCTCGGGGGAGGCGTAATAGCGATGTTCCTTGCCCGCCGCAATCGTCAGTAACCAAACAACCGGGGGAGCTTCGTCAGAAGCTCCTCACCCCCATCCCAACCACATCATCCACCCGCATCGTCTCCTTCACCACGAACGGTTCACCATAGCGCACGCCTATCAGATTGCCATAAAAGCGCGCAATGGCTGCAAGCCGCTCGCGAATCTCCTGCTCTTTCGGAAACAGACCCGACGCGGCTTCCGTCTCCCCGTACTGAGAGCGATAGCTCAGCAGGGCTTCCATGCGGCGCTCAAACTGCGTCGTGATATCGACCACGAAAGACGGCGTCACGTTCGCGTAAAGCGAAGAGTAGATCACCTTGAACGGGCGATGTGCTTCCGTGTAAGCATCGAGTTTCTTTAGCCCTGCCAGAAAGCACGCTTCATACGCGATCTCTCCCGCATGGTAGTGATCGGGATGACGAGCCTCCCAATACGGCAGGATCACAACCCGCGGTCGCAGACGGCGCATATCGCCCGCCAGCGTCATTCGCAGGCTGATCGTATTCTCGAGCCGCGCATCCGGAAAGCGCCGGTTCCCACGCCACGCCAGAAGCATTTTCTTTCCGGCAGCAGCGGATTCCTCCAGCCGCAGTTCCGGAGTTCCGCGACTGCCCATGTCGCCAGCCGTTAGATCGAGCACGCCAGTCTTATAGCCCTGTTCGGCCATTCGGATCATCGTGCCGCCGCACGTCTGCTCAACGTCGTCCGGATGGGCCGCAATCGCCAACACGTCCACCGTTGGCAGTTCACTCATGTCAGAAATGATCATTGTTTACCAGTGCATATCAGCACGCCGGCTGAACCGTTCCTTTGGCCTCAGGAGATAGATCAACGCAACGCCGGCCAGCGAATCCACCAATGTGCGCGAACCAGGCTACACCGCCCCGCGAGAGATTAGAATAGCCGATGCTGCCCACCCCACTGAAAACCTGCAAGAACAGCCAGTAAACCAAAATCAGGAATGCGGGTATCTCAACGGTTGTAAAGAACAAGAATATCGGGATTAGAGTCAGAATTCGCGAGTGTGGAAACTTGATCATGTATGCGCCCATCACCCCGGCAATCGCGCCGCTCGCGCCAACAGTCGGAACACGTGAGAGCGGATTTACGATCACGTGCACGAGGCCCGCCGCCACGCCGGCCAACAAATAGAAAAGAAGAAACTTCCATGAGCCCAGAATGTCTTCGATGTTGTCGCCGTAGATCCACAGGAACCACATGTTCCCGATCAGATGCATCCAGCCTCCATGCAGGAACATCGACGTGAACAGCGCTGAATAGTGGAAACGATCCGGAGTCACGCCATATTCCATCAGGAAGTGATTGCGTGAAAATGGATCAAGAGAAATCTCGAATAGGAACACGAGCACATTCATCACGATTATCGCGACGGTCATCACCGGCCGGCTATAGCTCGGCTGCGTGTCTCGTAGAGGAATCATGCTATGTCAGTTTCCCGCTCGAGCCTCGATGTCTTTGCGCGAACGCCGTTCTGCTCGCACCATCAAAGCCTTTGCGGCCTCCAAAGTCTTGATGCCTCCGCTTGCTCCCAATTCCGTGCAGTTCAATGCAGCCATGGCGTTGGAGAAGTCCAAAGCCTCGCGGATAGGCATGCCTTTGAGGACAGAGTAGCAGAAAGCTCCATGAAATACGTCTCCTGCGCCGGTGGTATCGACGCAATTCACCACAAAAGCAGGCGAGTAGATAAATTTCCCCTCTACTCGCGCCAACGCGCCCTGCGACCCGAGCGTCATAGCCGCAACTTTCATCCCGTACTCGTCTTGAATCATCTCCAATGCGCGGAACGGGTCGCCCTCGGTCGTCCACTGCGTCGGAAATTCGGAACTGGCAATCAAATAGTCCACAAGCGGCAGAACGTGGTCGAAACCGTGATAGATTGTGTCAACGTCCACCGTTACTGGAATCCCGTGCTTTCGCGCAATCCCGGCGGCCTTCTGCACAGCCGGAGTGTCATGGCCGTCTATATGCAGGAGCCTCGCACAGGTAATCTGCTCCTCCGTGATCTGGTCTGGATTGAGCCGCAGCGAATCTTCCCTGCGCCACAGGACGGTTCGCTCGCCGGTCGCCCGGTCTATCAGTATGTACGCAGTCTGGTTAGGGCAACCTTTACGGATTTGCACATCGTCCAGATTGATGCCTGTGCCTGCGAGGCTGGCCATCAACACGTCAGCGCGATGGTCGTCGCCAACGGTTCCGATGTATTTTACGCGCAGATCCAGCCTAGCGCAGGTTACCATCGCCGTGGCCACCTGCCCACCGGGACTCAAAATCTCTTGTTCAAAGGCCTCTTTCCCTGCGTATGCGGGGAATTTCGGCAGCAGGATTAGTGTGTCGCAGGCATTCAACCCTACCCCGACCACATCGTACTGTGACATAGCAATCAGAGCGTAGCACAATGCACTTGTAAAATCGCGCTCTATGGGATTCTGGAACCTGGATCTCATCTAAATTGAATGTGCTACAATTTTTGGTAGGGACTACTCAAAACCAGCAACCTTTGGGTTGAGTGTAGCGTCATATCGAGTGTAGGGCGCTCGAGCGTTCTCAGCAGGATATTTCAATGCCAGAGCAATACAAAACTGCCCCTGACGACGAGGCGATTGAGACCCGGGATATTCATCTGGATCGGATGCTTCTCCCGTCCCTCGAAGAACCTTGGTATAAATCTCTAATCCAGAGCGTCAAAGAGCTGATCAACCCGCCCAAGCTGCCTCCTCTGGAAGTAACGTCCAAGCCGGTAGCAGTAAAGAACATTTGGGGACTGACGGCTGGCAACGAAAGCAAAGCTGGCACTATTTCCTTCCTGATCCACGCCAGCGTGGCGGCCCTTTTGTTGGTGGCCGGCACAAACAAAGATGTGCAGAACGCCGTGAAGCAATCAGTCACACTGATTGCCCCAGATATCTCCCCTTATATCCCTCAAGCTGCCCCGGCTAAACAGGCTATGGGCGGCGGTGGTGGCGGTGGCGATCGTTCTCCGCTTCCCGCCAGTAAGGGTCGTCTGCCGAAAGTCGGCCGACAATTCACCCCGCCGATGGCGGTCGTGAATAATCCGAATCCCAAGCTGATCATGGAACCCACAATCGAGGTGCAACCCAACGCGGTTCTGCCCAATGTGAACATGGCGCAGTTGGGTGATCCGCTGGGCAGGATCGGACCGCCCTCCAACGGCCCTGGTTCGGGTGGCGGTATCGGATCCGGTTCTGGCGGTGGTGTTGGTTCCGGTAAAGGCACCGGTGTTGGTCCTGGCGAAGGCGGCGGTATCGGTGGTGGCGCTTACCGCATCGGCGGCGGTGTTTCCGCGCCGTCATTGCTCTTCAAAGTGGAACCGGAGTATTCCGAAGAAGCTCGTAAGGCGAAATTTCAGGGTACGGTCGTACTCTTTGTTGTAGTGGATGAGAAAGGTATGCCGCAGTCACTGCGAGTCCTTCGTCCCCTCGGTTTGGGTCTCGATGAGAAGGCGATTGAAGCAGTGCAAAAGTGGCGCTTCAAGCCCGGCATAAAAGACGGCAAGGCTGTTGCCGTACAGGCGACGATCGAAGTCAATTTCCGCCTGCTCTAACCTTTAGCCGCGGACGAGCCATAGGCGTTCGTCTGCGGTTAAGCCTTATTGGGATCAATGTCTCGCAGGTGTTCCCACGAATAGATCCCGCTCTGATGCCCGTCATTCCACTTGATCTGCACCGCGTAATTCCCCACCGGCGTCACATCCAACATCTTTAACGCAGGCTTGAACATCTGGAAGGGGTCTGGCTTCGCGTTCGAGTAATCGGTCTTCTGAGGTTCGGTACCATGTGAGCCTGTGCACGAAGCACAGGGACAATTGTCGCGCAGCCACGCCAATGAATACTCGCTGTGGCGGCCATCTTTCCAATCGATTTTGATGCCCTTGGACTTGGAAATCGCGATATGCTCGGGATCGAATTCAGGCTTCATCACTACTGGACCCGCTCGATGTCGCGGATGCCCGATAGTCTTCGTATTGCGTTCTGCACACGTTCCAGTTGCTTCTTGTCTTTGATTTCCACAGTCATTTCGATAATTGCGCCGTCGCCCCGCTTCTCATCCTGGCGTGCTTCGAATGTGCGGATGTTCGCACTCTCATCGAAGAGCACGGATGTGAGCTGGTTCAGCATCCCCGGACGGTCGTCCGTATAGACGATCATCTTCACCGGAAACGCCTCTGAGATGGCGCGCGCCCATTCAACATCGATCTTGCGCTCCACCTCGTACATCAGATTCTGAACGTTCGGGCAGTTCGTCGAGTGTACAGCAACGCCTTTACCGCGCGTCACATATCCAACTATGCCTTCACCGCGGATCGGATTGCAGCACTTAGCGCGATAGACCATCAGATCGTCAATACCCTTGACCTTGATGACCAGTTCCCCGCCCGCCCTCTCGCCGTAGGGCACCGGGGTAGGTTGCGGCTTGACCGGCTCCGGCGTCTCGTCCTCGACTAGTTCCGGAGCAAGTTTCTGCAGAATCTGGCGTGCCGAAAACTTACCGTACCCGAGCGCGGCATGCAGGTCTTCCACCTTGCTCACGCCGTAATCCGCCGTCACCTTTTCCCACTCGGCTTTCGTGATCCGGTTTAGATGTACACCAAAACGGCGTGCTTCCTTTTCGAGATACTTCTGTCCAATCTCGACCGCTTTGGCACGTTCGGTGGTATTGATGACGTGCTTGATCTTGTTGCGCGCGCGAGAGGTCTTGACAAGCGCCAGCCAGTCTTTGCTGGGCAGATGTCCTGGTTGCGTTAAGATCTCGACGACATCGCCGTTCTTAAGTCCATACTTCAGCGGGACAATGCGCCCGTTCACCTTCGCGCCGACGCAGGTCTGCCCGACATCGCTGTGAATCGCAAAAGCGAAATCGATCGGGGTGGCGTCACGCGGCAGCACAATCACTTTGCCGCGAGGCGTAAACGTGTAAACTTCTTCCGGATAGAGGTCCACCTTGAGGGTGGACATGAACTCCGTGGGATCGCGCATCTCGCGCTGCCACTCTACTAGCTGGCGGAGCCACGCCACACGCTGATCGTCGTCGCCGGAACCCCTTCGGCCCTCTTTATACTTCCAATGCGCCGCAATGCCCTCTTCAGCGATGCGGTGCATCTCTTCGGTGCGAATCTGCACCTCAAATGCCTGGCCGCCCGGACCCATCACCGACGTGTGTAGTGACTGATAGAGATTGGGTCGCGGAATCGCAATGAAGTCCTTGATACGTCCGGGTATAGGGTGCCACTCATTGTGAATCACACCCAGTGCCGCGTAACAGTTCTTCACAGAGTCCGTGACGATGCGCAAAGCTAACAGGTCATAAACCTGATCAATTGCGATCTTCTGGCGCTTGAGCTTCAGGTAGATGGAATACGGGCGTTTGCGGCGGCCTTCGACGCGCGCGGGAATGCCCTCACTGGCCAACTTCGCTTCCACCGTTTGCTTGATATGGAGCAGGAATTCGTCATTGGCGTGGCGCCGCGTGTCGATCGCCTCGCCGATTTCCTTGTACGCGCCGGGTTCGAGGTATAGGAACGAGAGGTCTTCCAGTTCAGCGCGGATTTTGCCCATTCCGAGCCGATGCGCTACGGGAGCGTAAATCTCCAGCGTTTCCTGGGCAATGCGCTCCTGCCGTGTGCGGTCCAGACTCCCCAGCGTGCGCAGGTTATGCAAACGATCGGCGAGTTTCACCAGCACCACGCGAATGTCTGTCACCATCGCAAGCAGCATCTTGCGAACGCTCTCGGCCTGGCGCTCTTCGCGTGAGTAAAACTTCAGCTTGCTCAGCTTGGTGACGCCGTCGACACAGCGCGCCACCTCATCGCCAAAACTTTTCCGGATCTCATCGATCCCAACACCCGTATCCTCGACCACGTCGTGCAGCAGCGCGGTCTCAAGGCACACCATGTCCATCTGGCTTTCGGCCAGCAGCATTGCAACCTGGATGGGATGGAAAATATAGGGCTCGCCGGAAACACGCTTTTGGACAGCATGGCGATCGGCCGAGAATTCGTAGGCTTTCCGCAGTGCTGAGAGGTCTTCGTTGGGGCGAAATTCCCGCACCTTGGCTTCGAGCGCAAGATAGGCTCTTTCGGCTTCCGGGAAAGCCCCGTTCTTCCCCGAGAACTCGGGATTGATGGCCTGAGCCGGCTCTGTAGGCATGAGAGACACGACGGGCGGCCTCACGGGCCGCCCGTACAATTCAATTATAACTGGTAATGCGGCGCAGTCAGAAATCCGACCGGATGATCGAATTACTTCTTTTCCTGGACGATGCCGGCACCAGGCCCCTGAGCTGCCTTCAATGCCTTAGCCTTCTTGGTATCCAGGGTACGCTGAACCCACTGGTCGGCTGCCTCGGTTTCCTTCTTATAGGCGTCCGTGGAGTCCATCAGGTCAGCTTTTTCGCGGTGCAGAAGGTTGAGGTAGGCCATCGCGTCGTCGTACTCCTTGTCGATCGCGACTGCATTGTCGAGGTATTTGATACCTTCGTCAATCCCAGCCATGTTCTTCGCCGCGAGAGCTTCACGCGTCTTCTTTTCCTTCAGCGGACCGGGATCTTCCGGCTTCATGCCCATCTTGGCACGCGCTTCCATACGATCCTGATACGCACGCGTCCACGCAATAACGCCCAGAGTGTAGAATGCTTCTTTGTTCTGCGGATCGACTGCGACGAGCTTGGAGTACCAATCCTTCGCTTCATCCATCTTTTTCTGATTGAAGTGAAGCAATGCGATTGAGGCCATCGCGATCGAGTTCTTCGGCTCCTGATCGAGCACCTGTTTGAACTGGTCGTAAGCGGCCTGCGCCATCTTCGAATTCTCAGGCGAGTCCGCACCCGGGATGTACTGGATCATGTAGGACGTTGCCAGATACAGCTTGGCGTTGATGTTCGTCGGGTCCAGGTCGATCGCGGTCTTGAAGTGATCGGTAGCTTCCTGGTACTTCGCATTCTTGTAAGCTTGAACACCCTTGTTCAAGTGATCGCGGGACTTAAGCTTGTCGCAGCCGGTCGTGAGAAATGCGAATACAAGGACAACTAATGAGATGATGAGTTTGCGATTCATATGAGCTCTTGACCTCGCCTACTGGCCTGATTTCACCTTTGGAGTCATCAGTCCGACCTTGTCGAGACCGGCACCCTTCGCGATGTCGATGGCGCGCGCCACAACCTGGTACTCCAGGTCCGGATCGCCGTCCACAAACACAACGCGTTCTGCACGCGTCTTGAAGATCTCTTCCAGGCGCTTTCCGAGGCGGCTCTCGTCCATCGGTTCGGTGTTCAGCATCATCGACTTGTCTTTGTTGATGATGATGACCACGGTACGGTTGTTCGCCTCGTCGGCTGCTGGTTCGGTGGCGGAGGTTGGGGTACCAGCGTCTCGAGACCGTGCGGCGTCATCGGCGTGATGACCATGAAGATGATCAACAATACAAGAAGAATGTCGATCATCGGGGTCATATTAATGTCGGATCGAGGTCCTCCACCGGACCCGCCAACTGCCATGCTCATAAAATTGCTCCTTTTCTGCTACACGCCCTTGAGGACCATGAGTACCTACCCGGCGGGCGTCGTCGCTACCGGCTTGCTCTCTCTATCCTTGTTCTCTTCCGTGAGCAGACCGAGTTGGTCCACCCCGGCTGCGCGAAGGTTGTCGATGCACTCTACTACCCGCTCGTAGCGGGCGCGTGCGTCGCTCTTCACATATACCGTCTTGTCGAGGCGGTTCGTCAGCAGATCCTTCACCTTTTGCGGCAACTGATCCGGTGCGGTTACGTTGCTGCCCAGGTACGTGCGCCCGTCGCGTGTAACGGCCACAACCACCGCGTCTTCTTTGTCGGCATTCGCCATGGCGATCGGGTTCTTTGCCTTCACCATGTCTACGCTGACACCCTTGGAAAGCATGGGCGTGATGACCATGAAGATGATCAGCATCACCAGCATCACATCCACCATGGGCGTAACGTTAATGTCCGCCACGGGCCCTATTACGGCTCTCTTCAGCATTGCTTCTCTCCTTGTCTCCCGCTAAGCAGTTCCGGCAGGCTGGCGAAGTGTACTTCGCCAGCCCTGGCCGGCTTCAACTCGCCGGATCAACGATTGTCTGACTTCCGACTACCTGTTTGCTTTCGCAGCAGTGCGCTTCAGGAAGTAGTCGATCAGTTCGGAACTGGAGTTACCCATCTCGACGTCAAAGGCTTCAATCTTATTCGTGAAGTAGTTGAACATCCAGACGGCGGGGACGGCCACGAACAGACCGATAGCGGTCGTAACCAGAGCTTCCGAAATACCGCCGGCCACTGCGCCGAGTCCCGTTCCCTTTTCAGTCGCGATGCCCTTGAACGCGTTGATGATGCCAACGACCGTTCCGAACAGTCCCACGAACGGTGCCGTGGATCCGATCGTCGCCAGACCGCTGACGCCGCGCTTCAGTTCGGCATGCACGATCGCTTCGGCGCGTTCGAGCGCGCGCTTGGAAGCTTCAATCTCTTCACCTGGGATTTCCGAGCTCAACTTGGTGCGCGCGGAATTCCTGCAGTCCGGCCACAACGACCTTGGCCAGATGGCTCTTCTTGTAACGGTCAGCGATCTTGATCGCTTCATCCAGCTTGCCTTCACGGAGTGCGCCGGCAACTGCGGGCGCGAACTGCCGCGACTGCTTGCGTGCGCCGTTATAGGCGATCAAGCGATCAATCATGATACCGATCGACCACGCCGACATGATAAACATCGTGATAACGACGAGTTTGGCGAGCAAACCCATCTGATTCCACATGGAGACGGCGTCGAAAGCTACGGCTTCCTGGAACAACAGAAAAGCCCATACTTGCGTCTGCATTAGCATTGTTTCTTCTCCTGCGAGTTGAGTTATAGTCTTTTACTACATCTTTTGAGGCGGGGTCGATCCTTCTTGCGAATGAGCGGCCCCGCCCGGGTTACTGACTTAACGTAAAGTTCACGTCAATTTGCGTAACAACTTCCACCGGCTCTCCATTGAGAAGCGTCGGTTGATAGATCCACTGGCGTACTGCTTCCGTTGCTGATGGAACCAGCAGCGGATGTCCGCTAACCAGTGTCAGGTTCTGAATGGCGCCGTCGCGGCCGATAATTGCCGTAAACCGCACTGTTCCCTGAATTCTTGCCTGCTTCGCCAGCGGGGGGTAAACAGGTTTCGGCTGCTTAACCAACTTCGCCGACTGCACATTGCCGCCGACGCGGATGCGCTGCACTTCCTTCGGCTTCTCCACTCCTTCACCGGAGGAGGAGGCGGAGGCGGAGGCGCTGCCGTCGGAACGGATCCAATGATACCGCCGAGGACGCCACCCGATGTCCCACCCGGGACGCCGCCCGGCACACCACCAACTACACCCACGCCACCAGACATTGCCGGCGGCAGTTCCTCTTCGCGGATCATGGCGATTTCTTTCGGAATCGACTTGGGCGCCATCAGACGGCCGGCGTCAAACTGGCGAGGAATTACCTTCGCCACTTTCACGGGAGCCGAAGCTGCTGGAGGCGGAGGAGGGGGAGGAGGAGGAGGCGGCGCTACCAGAAAGCTGGTCAGCGTGCCCTTGGGCAGTACTTCAGTCCAAATCAGCGGAACCAGTACCAACAATCCAATCATTAACATCTGGATGCCGAAGGACAATGCTACTGTCCACGGCTTATTGGTCTTGCCTGTTCCCTCTACGAAGGTTTGTTCAAACATGACTTTTTAACCTTTCCTCGCCGACAACCATATAGACCCCGGAACACCGCTCATTGTTCCCGAATCGCAGGTTGCGTTTCCGGTTTATTTGACCGGATTTATCGAATTTCTCCGAACTTCTTTCGACGTCGCTGCCGAACCCGACTTGCGCTTGTCCATGAAGTCCTGCCAGAACACTAGAATCGGACTTGCTACAAAGATCGAGGAGTACGTCCCAATCAAGATACCAACAACTAAGGCGAATGCGAAGCCGTTTAAGACCGGCCCACCGAAAATCAGCAAAGCCAGTGCCGTCAGAAACGTTAATCCCGATGTCAGAATCGTTCGGCTCAAGGTCTGGTTCACGCTCATGTTAATAAGTGAGCCCAGCTTCTCTCGCCGCATCAGCTTCAGGTTCTCGCGAATACGGTCAAACACAACGATGGTGTCGTTCATCGAATAGCCAACCAACGTGAGCAAGGCGGCCACCACCGTCAAAGAGATTTCCTTATCGAAAATCGAAAACAATCCGATCGTGATCACGGTGTCATGGATGACCGCGACCACGGCAGCCACGCCATAGATCCACTCAAATCGGAATGCAATATACACCAACATTCCCGCCAATGCAAACAGAGTCGCTTTGATCGCCTGCCAGCGCAGTTCCGCTCCCACCTTCGGCCCGACGACTTCCACACTGCGGATCGCAAATGGAGATGCCGTCAATTCCTGCTTCAACACGCTCAGAATCGAGGGATTCACACCCGGCACGGAAGCGAGTTCATCAACGCTCTTCACCAGCCCCGAGCGGGGCGGCGTATCGCGGAAAGTAAAGATCGCCTTCACCAGAGTCGCGTAATTGATCGTCGGACAGAGAGACGCCGCCGCGCTGAAGCGGATCACGCAACCGGTCGGCAACCGCAGCCTGACCAGTGTTGTTGATGTCGAGTTTGCCGGCTTCCTGCTGCTTGCCCACCGTTGCTAGGCCAGCGTGCTCGCAACAGTCGCGCGCTCCTGATCCAGCGCCTTCTCGTCGCGTACTTCGGTGCCGATCATCAGTTCGTTCACGCCACTCGTAATGGGCTGAACGCTGATTTCACCGGCGATCTTGGATGCGAGGGTGGATCGGATCTGGGCTACTGGAGGGGCGGAGGCGAACTTGACATACATCAGGGTTCCACCCTTGAAGTCAATGCCGTAGGATGGTCCTCCTTTTATAGCAAGACTGCCCAGGCCTGCGACCGTAAGCACCAGCGAAGCGATAATGAAGGGCCACTTCTTGCCCAGAAAGTCGAAATGCGTGTCTCTGAATAATTCCATGCGACGCTTGTGCCGGTGGCTAAGTTGACTTAGACACCAACCTCCGTGATTCAGTTCCCGTTTCGGCCCAAAAATTTTGTATTTGGGTCAGATACTCAGAGTCGTCAACTGGCGTTTGCCGGACAACTCGTAATCAAATATTACTTTCGATACAAAAACGGCCGTAAACAAGTTGGCGATCAGACCGATCACCAGCGTAACCGCGAACCCCTTCACCGGGCCGGAGCCGAAGATGAACAGGAACGCGCACGACACAACCGTCGTAACGTGAGTATCGATGATTGTCAAAAATGCTTTGCTGAAACCGGCGTCCACGGCAGCTACTACCGCTTTGCCGGACCGCAACTCTTCGCGAATTCTCTCAAAGATCAGAACGTTGCTATCCACCGCCATACCGATCGTCAGGATGATTCCCGCGATTCCCGGCAGCGTCAGCGTAGCTTCGAAGTACGCCAGCGCTGCGATCAGAATGACCGCATTCAAAAACAGCGCCAGCGTGGCGTTGATGCCGGCTGCGCTTGTAGTAGATCAGCATCACGAACACCACAGCAGCCAGACCAACGATGCCGGCGATGATACCCTGCCGGACCGAGTCCGATCCCAGCGATGGTCCAACCGTCCGCTCTTCGAGCGGCGTGATGCTGGCAGGCAGCGAACCCGCGCGCAGATTCAGCGCCAGATCCGAGGCTTCCTGCTGTGATGCGGCGCCCGTGATGCGGCCCTGGTCTTCAATTCTGTTCTGGATAGTCGGCGCGCTCAGGACCTGATTGTCAAGAACGATCGCCAGACGGTTACCGATGTTGGTTTCCGTGAACTTACCGAAGCGCCGGGCTGCGTCCTGGGTCAGCACGAAACTGGTCTCCCAACGACCCATTTCGCCCTGCTGCGGCCGCGCATCGCGCAGATCGCGACCAGTAATGGCCGGAGTGCGATTCACCAGATACCACGAATCTGTCGTATCTCCGCGCGCGTGCACCGCGCACCCACTTTGTATTCAGAGGAAGTACGCCGCCGTGCTTGGCCAGACCTTGCTCCTGTGTGCGAGAAGGGGCCGTCTTTGACTTCGTACAGTTCCAGCATCGCCGTCGTCTGCAGAATCTGCTTGATGCGGCCTGGATCATCCACGCCGGGCAGCTCCACAAGAATTTCGGCTTCCGCATCTGCGCGGCCGCGAGGACGAACCGACGTTTCCGCCAGGCCCAATCCGTCGATCTTGCGGCCAATCGTGTGAATAGTCTGCGTGACCGTGTCCTGCTTCAACTTCAGGGACTCGGTCGGCTTCATATTCAACTTGTAGTCCGTTGAATTAACGCCCGTCAGAACCCAGGCCGGGATGCGATCGCTAACCGCCGTGCGGAAGTTGCCAGCCTTGAGAGGTGGCACGCCCTTGATATTGATTTGGATCTGATCGGCATCGTTAAGCGACTGCGGATCGTTCCGGTCAATTGAGGCGTACTCGATGCCGTTCTTGTTCAGGTCTTCTTTCAGGCGCTCGATGATCTGGTCCGCTTCCGCCTTGAAAGCGTCCTGAACTTCTACGCGCAGCACAAGGTGGCTGCCGCCCTTCAAGATCGAGGCCCAAACGGATGTTCTTCTGGAGATTGGCGACCAGCTCAGCTTTTGACTTGGGGATGCCGATAATTCCGTAGATGCACGCCAGCAGGGTCGCGACGATGATGAGGGTCTTGATGGTCAGATTTCTTTGCATGGGACGATCTTCCGAATGGGATCTTTCCTACTTCTTGATGTCATCCGAGAGCCGGCCGGAAACCGCACTGCGGAGGAACTGGATCTTGATATTGTCGGGCTTCACCCGCAACACCAGACTATCACCTTCCATACTCACGATGCTTCCAACAATCCCGCCACTTGTCGTAACTACATCGCCATTCTTCAACTCGCCCAGCATCTTCTGCAGCTGTTTCTTCTGTCGTTGCATCGGCATAAAGAGAAGAAAGTAGAAGATTCCGAAAATAAGGAGTACGGGCAGGAAACCCAGGATCGGGTTGGAGGCGGCAGGATTCTGCTGCAACAAGAAGTTAAAAAGCACCTTTTACCTCAAGCCTGATTGAAACGGAACATCACAGTTCCGCAGCGGCTGCTGTCCGCACCCGTTGTAGAAACTGTGGGAATGTCCCAAGCAGTATAGTCTGTCTGGTTTGGCGCATGATGTCAAGGTAGTGCTTCAAGTTATGCAGGGTGGCTAGTGTCGAAAATAGTATTTCGTTCGCCTGGAACAAGATGCCGCAAATATGCCCTGCTGAAATTCTGACATGTGTAGCAATCACACGCCCCATCCACTGGACCCGCATCTTCCTTGTATTTCACCTGCTTAATCGACAACTTTCCCTGCTGAAGTGAACAGACATCCGTTACGCGCATTCCGCGACGGCAGGACGCAGTCCATCATATCCACGCCCTTCGCTACGTACTCAGGTAATTCGTCCGGCATCCCAACGCCCATGCAGTATCGCGGCCGGTCGCTCGGTAGCAATGGAGTACAAGTTTCAGTCATTTCCATGCTTAAAGCCCGCGGCTCCCCCACCGAGAGCCCGCCGATCGCATAACCATCCGCATTCAACTCCAGCAACTCCTCGACACATTGCCGCCTCAGATCCGGAAACATCGAACCCTGCACAATCGGAAACAGCGCCGTGTGCATACTGGTGCTACGACGCTCGTAATGCTGATAAGCCTTTTTCGCCCAGCGAACCGTCCGCTCCATGGAAGCCTTGGCCCGCTCGTGAGTCGCCGGATAATCCAGGCACTCGTCCAGCACCATTGCAATGTCACTGCCAAAGGCGAGTTGCACGTCAACTGTCGATTCCGGCGTGAACATGTGAGCATCGCCGTTCAAGTGCGACCGGAACAGCACCCCGTCTTCGGAGATCTTGCGCAGGCCATTCAGGCTGAATACCTGGAAGCCGCCCGAGTCCGTCAGGATCGCGCGCGGCCATGACATGAATTTGTGCAGCCCGCCCATGCGCTGAATCAGCTCGTGTCCGGGTCTCAGGAATAGGTGATACGTGTTTCCCAGGATGATCTTGGCATCGAGTTCGCCCTGCAGATCGCGCTGCATGACGCCCTTCACCGTGGCCTGCGTGCCAACAGGCATAAAGACCGGAGTCTCTATAATTCCGTGGGCGGTATGCAGTAGACCGGCTCGCGCCCCTGTTGCGGGACACTCGGCCTGAAGTTCAAAACGGATGGCTGGCACCCCTCCATTGTAAGAACTGCGTCCACTTGGCCGCAGTGTGACTTCCAGACGTCACATCCACCGGAGCCATTCGTTGATTTCAAAAGACTTACGGTATGGCCAAACTCGTGCTCAATGTAGAAGCGCAAGAGGCGGTTCGCTTTTTGCTTCTTCCCTTAGCCGCCACACGGGCTCATGCAACCTGTGTGGCGCGTTTTTTTTGCGCTACAATCAACCCGGCAGCGCAATGCAAACGGATTTTCGGCTATTCTCGCCCACACATTTCGCCATCATTGCCGCCGTGCCAATCACAGCATGGCTGCTCACGTTTGCCGCCCGCGACAATCCGTCCCGAGCCCGGGCCATCCGGCTCACGCTCGGCTTTCTGCTGCTGGCTAACGAACTTTATTGGTATTCGTACAAACTTCGCACGGAAGGTTGGCGCTTCCCCGAGGGCCTGCCACTCCAGCTCTGCGATTTCACGCTCTGGATGACCATCATCGCCGCCCTAACCCTAAAACCCTGGGCAGTCGAAACGGCATACCTCGCCGGCGTCGGAGGGGCCGGAATGGCAGTCCTGACGCCCGAACTCTGGGCTCCCCTGTTCTCCTACCCGAGCATCTATTTCTTCGTCGCACACGGCGGCTTAATCGTTATCATCCTGCTGCTGCTCTGGAGCCGCATGGCGCACCTGCGCCCGCACGCGGTCTGGCGCGTACTCGGGATCGTCAATGCATACGCACTAGTAATCGGCATCTTCAACGCCATATTCCACACCAACTACATCTACCTCTGCCGCAAGCCTCAAAGCACTTCCCTGCTCGATGCGCTCGGCCCTTGGCCCTGGTACATCCTGGCCGGTGAAGCTGTCGCGCTGCTTATCTTCTGGTTGCTTTGGCTGCCTTTCCGCCGCAAAATCTAGGCTGCGGCTGTTACGATAGGAGCTACCCCCTATGGCCTTGCGCTTCTTTAACACGCTGTCTCAGCAGGTGGAGCCGTTCCGCCCGCAGGACGGCAATACCGTCAAGATGTACACCTGCGGTCCGACAGTCTGGAACTACGTGCACATCGGGAACTTGCGCACGTTCGCGTTTCAGGACGTACTCCGCCGCTGGCTGCGCTATCGCGGTTACCAGCTCGAGCACGTGATGAACATCACCGACGTTGACGACCGCATTATCAAGGAAGCCGTCGCTGCAGGCAAGACGCTGGGCGAGTACACACAGGTCTATGCCGATGCGTTCCTGGAAGACACCGCCACAGTGCGCCTGGAACGTCCGGAACGCATGGTCCGCGCCACCGAACACATCCCTGAGATGGTCGCCGCTATTCAGGCTCTGGCCAGCAAAACCTATACCTACACCAGCGATGGCTCAGTGTATTTTCGGATTTCGAAATTCCCCGAATATGGCAAGCTCTCGCATATCGACTTCGGCGGAATGAAGGCCGGCGCGCGCGTCGATACCGACAAGTACGACAAGACCGACGCCCGCGACTTTGTGCTTTGGAAGGCGCGCAAGGAAGGCGAGCCTTTCTGGGATACCGAGATTGGAGCCGGCCGTCCGGGCTGGCATATCGAGTGCTCGGCCATGGCCATGAAGTATCTCGGCGAAACCCTCGACATCCACGCCGGCGGCGTCGATCTGGCGTTCCCGCATCACGAAAACGAAATCGCGCAATCCGAGTCGATCACCGGCAAGACCTTCGCGCGTTACTGGCTACACTCCGAGCACCTCATGGTCGAAGGCCAGACCATGTCCAAGTCGCTCGGCAATTTCTATACGCTGCGCGACCTGCTCGACAAAGGCTATCCGCCGGAAACCGTGCGTTTTCTGCTGATCTCCGTGCCCTATCGCAAGCAGTTGAACTTCACCTTTGATGGACTCAAGGCGGCCGCCACCTCCATCGACCGCATGCGTAATTACAAACTGCGTCTCGAAACCGACAAGTTCGCCGAGGGTGTCAGCGACGCACTGCTCGCGCGCACTGCGAAAGCCGTGACGCAATTCGAAGAGGCGCTTGACGACGACCTCAACACCGCCGAAGCGCTCGCATCGATTTTTGAATATATTCGCGATACCAACAGCGCCATGGATGCAGGCGAGTTCAAAGCGGGCAACGTAGCAGCCGCGCTCGAATTGCTCGGCGAAATTCGATTCTGTTTTCGATGTGCTCAAGCCCAGCCTGCAGGAAAACGCACTCGCGGACACCGAGGTCGAAAAACTAATTGCGGAACGCGTGCAGGCCAAAAAGTCGCGCGACTTCGCACGCTCAGATGCCATCCGCAACGAACTCCTCGAAAAGGGGATCATTCTCGAAGACACCAAAGAAGGAACGCGCTGGAAACGCAAATGAAGATCTAACACCAGAGCGGTGCATGCAGGCGACCGCAAGAAACCCGGCAAGCAGGTACCCGTCACCACGCCCATCCACACCGCTGCGAGCTTCTTTTACGAAACTACGGAAGAGCTCGATCGCGTCTTCGCCCACGAAGAAAACGGCTACTGCTACTCGCGCTACGACAACCCGAGTAACGCCGCGCTCGAAGACGCTCATCACCGAACTCGAAAACGGGCACGGTTCGCTCGCATGCGCCTCCGGGATGGCTGCACTGCAACTCGGCATCACTGCCGCATTGACGGATCGCAGAACGCTCCGTGCTTGCCGCCGAGGCCATTTACGGTGCGACAGTACGTCTGCTTCAGAGTGTGTTCGAACCCGCCGGCACAGACGTCGCATTCACCGATATCTACAATCTGCCGCCTGTTCGAAGAAGCGGTTGCCAGGCACAAGCCCGGCTGCGTCGTGATGGAGACCATCTCCAATCCGTTGCTGCGCGTGGGCGACATCGAAGCTATCGCGGCAATCTGCAAGAAGGCCGGAGCCGCGCTCCTGGTCGACAATACTTTCGCCACGCCGATGATGGTGCGCCCGCTCGAACTCGGAGCCCACATTGTCGTGCACAGCGTCACGAAATATTTGGCCGGACATGGCGACGTGCTCGGCGGCAGCATCACCTGCGATCAGGAGCATTTCGAAACCGTGCGTGCCTTATCTCGCGCGTATGGCCCCATACTGGGACCGTTTGAGTGCTACCTCACGATGCGCGGCATCAAGACCTTCCCGCTGCGCTTCGAGCGCCAGTGCGCGAACGCCGCGAGCATCGCCGAGGCCTTGCGCACACATACCTGTGTCGAGCGAGTTCTACTATCCGGACGACGTCGGCAAGCTTCTACCAGCAGACATGCACGGCGCAATGGTAAGTTTCGAAATTAAGGAAGGGAATCGCGAAAAGGTCTTCCGCTTCATGGACGCCCTGAAACTCGTGGTGCGAGCGACCTCGCTGGGAGACGTCCACAGCATGCTCCTCTACCCGGTAATGGCGAGCCACCGCGACGTCTCACCAAAACAAAGAGAGCGAATGGGAATCAAGGAAAGCCTCGTAAGACTTTCAGCTGGAATCGAAGCCAGCGAAGACATCATCGAGGATGTCAACCAGGCGTTATTGGCCGCCGATTAGAACTTTTACAAAGCGCCAGCGTGCGAATCAGAGGCCCTCAGGTAATCAATGCACTGAGCCTCATGCTCACCCAAAGCAGCCCCAATAATTTGCTCCGTAGTTTTATCTGCGTTCACAGAGTGCCAGCACAACCCGCAACCTCTCACCCATTTGATAAACTCTAAATTGGAACCCCTATGATTTCAGCAACACAAATGCGCCCCGGCATGGTCATCAAGTTCGACAAAGAACTGTATTCAATTTTCAGCGTTTCCCATCGTACGCCGGGCAACCTGCGTGGTTTTGTTCAGGCAAAAATGCGCATGTTGCGCAATGGCAGCATGACAGAGCATCGCTTCTCGTCCGAAGACAAAGTCGAACGAGCCTTCATGGACGAGCATGAGATGGAGTACCTCTACGACGACGGCGAGTACTACTATTTCATGAACATCGAAAACTACGAGCAGATGCACCTCACCAGGGACCTGCTCGGCGATGCCGTCCAGTACATCGTCCCGCAGCTCAAAGTGACGGTGGTCTTCTACGAAGGCAAGCCGATCAGCGTGGAAATCCCCGCAACCGTAGAACTTACCGTTGTCGAAACCGAGCCGGGCATGAAGGGCGCATCCGTTTCAAACGTAGGCAAGCCAGCGAAGATGGAAACCGGCCTTGTAGTCACTGTCCCTGCCTTCATCAACGAAGGCGAGAAGATTCGCGTCAGCACCTCCGAAGGCGCCTACCTCGAAAGAGCATAAACTACTTCACCGCCACAGTCACGCCGCTCTGACTGATTTCGGTCCCTATCACCAGGCTTACCGGCAGAGCGCGGCCTGGTGGGATTCCTTCGGGAATCAGTACGTTAATCTGCAGTGCGCCGCTGATGATTCCCGGCGCGGCGCCGGAATATAACACCTTGGCTGGTTGGCCTCCAATGCGTACCGAGACGGGAAGTTGCAGCAGCGGCAGCGGTGCCGTGGTCAGCTTCCCATCAATGCTGCTTGGGGTCGTGAGGCCGCCGCCGGTTGAGTAGATCATCACGACACTGCCACGTTGAGCCGGATTAGCCTGATCGTTCACGGTGTAATTCTGGTTGAGAATCGCGCCAGGACCGCGACCGGAGGCGTCGATCGTGAAAATCGCCGGTACCGATGAAGCCACCAAACTCAGCACATTGAACACACTCGCACCATTGCGTTCCGCAGTGATGCGCGTTGTCGCCCTGCCCGCAATAGAATACGGTGCGACGGCGCTGACCTGATTTTCAGAAACATAAATCAGCGGTGCCGGAACGCCGTCGAACAGCACGCGAGTGTCGGCGAGTGCGGTGCCTGCAATACCCGCAGTCACTTGCATGCCCGTCAAACTCGTTGGACCGATGCCGGCTCCGAACAGTGTCACGACTTCGCCGGGCGCGATGGCAGTCGATTCATAACTGGCTGCATTCAGAACTGCAAGCGGCGACAGCAGGCTGGAGCCTACGAAAACTGCGCTGATATCGAGCGCTTGCGTGACCACTACATTGCGGGTCTGTGCGCTGCCGCTCAGATCGCCGGTCCAACCGGCCAGCGAGTAGCCGGGCGCGGGCGTGGCAGTCAGCTGAATCGTCGTTCCGTTTTCGTAGAAGCCGTCCGGTGACGACGGACTGATGCTGACATCCCCTGCCAGCGCCGAAGTCGATACTGCGCTCACGCGGAAGAAAGGCGTCAACTCCGCAGTCAAACTGGTCGAGAAATCGCTAGCCAGCACCGTATTGATCTGTCCACCGGCGTTGCTCCAGGATCGGAACGCATAGCGCACGTCAGCGTCCGTACTGGTAGTGAGCGCTTCCAGCGTATGCGTGGACCCGGCTCTCCAGAGAAATCCCTGAGTAGTGCTGAATACGCCGCCATCTATGATTATGGGTCGGCCCGTAGGCATCGTGGCGACGGTCGTAACGGGCTCGCGCGAGAACCGCGGTGTAAAAGAGAGTGCGCCGGAAACGCTTACTACGCGAGGATTGGCTGCACTTGTCGAGACTCCCTGTGCCGTGGTCCAGGTTACGAAGTTGAAACCGGAATCCGGCACCGCCGTGAGTTCGACGGTGGAGCGTTCGTCGTAAAAGCCATCTTCGGAGGCTGGTATCAGACGCACCCCTCCACCTGTTGCGGTGAATGCGGTGACCTGATGCTGACGCCTGAAATTCGCGGTCAGGATGGTGAGCGACGCCATCGCCGTGACTGTGTGAGTGCTCTCGCCGCCATCGGTCCATGCGGCAAACATGTAACGCGTGGGGGCTCCACCCTGGGCCACAGGCACGCTTACAGTGTGTATCGAGCCTTCCACCCAGGGGAAAGTCTGCGGCGCGCGTAGCGTGGCGCCATCGACAATGATCTGCAGGCCGGCCGGATTGGTTGAAATGGTGATCCCCTGCGGCGCAACACCGTAGATCCGGCGGACCGCGTCGATATCACCGGCCGAAAGCCCTTCACGCTGGCCGACTGGAATCCCGGCGGGTACGGTCTCCAGTGAAGGCAGGCCGCTCTTGGAAAACTCGGTCGCCCTGTAATGCATGATTGACGAGAAATCGTAGGGTCCGACGTCTTGCCCGCTGCTGATCTGCTGATCGAAATTGTAGGAATATTTGGTTTCGATATTCTCGTAGAGGACGGTGGCGAAAGCATTGCGGTCCCGACGGCTCTGCTCATGCCAAAGACCCACCGCGTGTCCCATCTCATGAATGATCGAGCCCACGGAGCAACCGTCCACCAGTGTGATGTCCTGACGTCCACCGAACATTCCTACCCGCGAAGAGCAGACTCCGGCGGTCTGATCCGCATTGCGAAAGAAACGCACGTAGTTTGTTTCGGTGGTGCGCGGAACAATTTTGATAGGAGTGTTGTCGTTCCAATGCTGAATGGCCTGCAGGATGCGGGGCTGAATAGACCAACCGGCGGGCTCGATCGTGTAGGCGATGTTGCCCCCCGGCCAGCGGTAACGGTCTCCGGTGATGATGGTTGCTGATTTGGATAAGGACTTCGTGGGTGGGGCGGCCTCGAGTTCGTCTGCTCGCCCCAGCACAATGTCACCTTCCACCACGGCCATTCCATCCACCAGTTCGTAACGGATGGTCTGGCCGCGAAAAACACCAGTACGCTGTTCGGCACTCAATGAAACGGAACACAGAAAAGCGAACGCAATCAGGACCGGGCGGTACAGGAAATTCATGGTTTGAAATCGATACTTTCAATTACGTGTCCATCGAGCGCCACCGCGGTTAGCGTAGCTTTTCCAGGCACGACTTTCATTTTGACGTAATGCTCGACACTTTCGACTTTTTTTGTGATCTCGTTAATCGGGGCATCGACGGGATAGAGCGGAGCGCCACCCCCGCCAGTGATGATGTAGGTAATGCCGTTTTTTACATGGCGCTGATAGTTGTGGTCGTGACCCGCAAATACCGCGGTGACCTTGTATTTCTCAAAAACCGGCACCATGTCGAGAACGGGCTTGTTGCCCGCCTGTCGGCTCTTGACCGCAGTGAACGGCGGGTGATGCATGATCACAAAGCG
The DNA here is from genome assembly GCA_963793625.1 of Bryobacteraceae bacterium. Classification (GTDB taxonomy): domain Bacteria; phylum Acidobacteriota; class Terriglobia; order Bryobacterales; family Bryobacteraceae. The sequence continues at coordinate 293,317 of CAWCAT010000011.1, forward strand.
GAATTCGGACTTGCTGGCTTTGGCTAGATCGTCTTCCAGCCAGCGCTGCTGCTCAGCCCAGAAAGTCTCTTTGGCTGTGGCGCTGAGTGCGACGTTGCCGAGATCGCTGTTCAGGACGATGAAGTGCGCAGATCCCCAGTTGTACGAATAATACGGCGTTGAAATGTCGAAGAATTCGTAGAATCGGCGATTGTTGCGTTCATGATTTCCGAGCACGGGGAAGAAGGCCGTCTTGCGCAGCAGGTTGCGCTCGATGTTAAAAAAGATAGGCCACTGGGCGGAATCGAAACCGTCTGTCACGAGGTCGCCGGTATGCAGCACGAAATCGGGCTCGACCTTTTCGATCGCATCAACGATTTTTTGGTGTAATTCATGGCGCGAACGCGTATCACCGAAGACCACGAAATCGAAGGACGCGCCTTCTGCTGCCGGAGTCTTGAAGTAGCCTTTCCCTTCCGGCTTGCCACCTAACACATCGTAGTGAATTTTCGTGCCGGGCTTAAGGTTCGTGAACGAGACCTTTTCCGAGCGCATCGCAGGAACACTGCGCTCAAGTTTGTCCGCGGAGTCGCCGATTCTTACATCACTGGTCTTCACGACCCAGCCGATGGTGGCGGCTCTTCCGGTTGCGTTGACGACATAGGGACCGCCCACAATCTCATCGGCGGCGAAAAGTGTCAGGCAAGACCAAAGCAGAACAGACAGGCACTTCAAATTGTACATTCCTGTAGTTTATAGCACTACTACAGCGTCCTAAGGAATGCGATCAGCGCGGATTTGTCATCGGCATTGAGTCTGAGTCCGAATTCGTGGCCGGGGACGGCGCGGTGCTCCACCTTGTAACCCTTGAACCCTGTGGGGACGTAGTCGTCACGCAGGCGGACGGGGTTGAACCAGTCCTCAAGCGAGGCAACGGAGCCGTCGTGCCCATACAACCCGCGGTACCACACTCCCTTTAGCGACGGGACCTTGTAGAGTCCCGTTCCCTTTCGCGTCTTGAGCGCGAGGTTGGGATCAGTGCGGACGGAGATGGGCATGATGTCGGCAGCGAAGGGATGGCCCTTCGGCGGGCGGTAGCCTTGGGCCAGATGCGGGGTGCTGCGATCTTCTGCGCGGGACAGACTCCGGCGACTAACAACAGCAGCATCACAGGATATATGAGGTCCCAGCCTTTCTGAATCGTCAGACTGTACCACAAGCGCTCTGAAACAGCGAAATCCCGGCGATGCCCGTGGCTCCGGCTTCGACACACAGTTCAGCGTTAGCTTCGCTGATGCCGCCCAGCGCGAAAACGGGGATTTGTACTGACGCAGCAGCTTCTCGCAGACGCTCGATTCCCTGTGGCGGGCCGAAGGGGGCCTTGGAGGCTGTGAAGAAGACGGGGCTGAACACTGCAAAATCGGCACCTTCACTAGCGGCGCGCTGCGTTTGCTCAATGTCATGACAGGAGACGGCGATTAGAAGCGTGCCGAGCGTGCGCAGACGATTAGGGGCGAGAGAGTCTGAGGGCAGATGGACACCGTCCGCACCGGCAGCGAGCGCTATATCAGCGCGATCGTTCAACAGAAATTTCGTACCGTGCGGATTCGGAAGAGCAAGGGCCGCGCGCGTCAGCTCAAGAATGTCAAAAGCGGAGAGGCCTTTCTCGCGAATTTGAATGAACTCGACACCGCGCGCGAGATTCAGTTCGATGCAATCGAGCAGCGGCAGTGTTCCGCCGAGCGCTTTGCGATCTGTGATGTAGTAGCGCAGCATTCGTGATTAGGACAGCGGCTCATAGTATCGTTCGCCCGCACAGGAGCGGCAGAGTGTCTTGCCTTCCTGCACAACTTGCCGCTGGAAGTTGATGCCTTCTCCGCAGCCTTCGCAGATGACGCGCGGGGCTTTATACCCGGGCATGTCCTCCGGACCAATTTTGACGCGCACCCAGTGGTGCTCGAAGAGTTCGCTCTCCGGCATTTCGCGATAGGCCTTCATCTGCTGCGCGTTCTTATTGAGGATCTCGGGATAGAGTTCCTTCGCGCGTTGCTTCGAGGACTCGTTGGCGACTACGCGCACCGCGCGATCGGCCTGCAAGTCGCAGAAGGTTGCTGCGACTTTTCCGAAGTCGCGAAACTTGAGTGCGCGTTTGCCGAGGCGGCAGCCAGTAACCACCGTGATGGCATCGGTTGCACAGCGGTCTATCTCCACGAAGGTAACGAGACGTTTGCGATCCTTGCCGGCTGGGTCTTCAAGGCCGAGCAGATTCACACCATAGATAGCCATGCGCAGGCCCAGTATCTGACCGGCGCAGATATGGCCATGCGCGATTTCTGCAAGCGCGACGTAATCGTCAAAGGACTTCAGAGCACCCTCAATTCACGGGCGGGAAATTCCACCACCCACTCTTTATTATGCTTCTGCAATTCGTATTCAGAGCGCGTCACTTCGACAACGATGTCACCGCTGAATTCAAGACGTACCGTGTGCGCCTTCTCGACGGCCCGCAGCAGTTGCGCTGGAACCTGATTCGGACCGGGCTTCCCATCACGCGCACTCACAGTGAGCAACTCCGGGCGGACACAAAGCCAGACGCGATCGCCGAGCAGGCGGCCTGGGAAATACGGGCCAGTCAATTCGAACTGATCGAATTTGAGGCGGCTGCTGTTGCGCGACGGATCGAGCGCTTTAATTTCCGCTGGCAGCAGATTGAATAATCCGAGCAGGCGCGCGACCTCAACATTCGCGGGTTGCTCCAGCACCTTGCGCGGTGAACCGCTTTGCACGAGTTTGCCGTCGCGCAACACGAGCATTTCTTCTCCCAGTTCAAAACACTCGGACAGGTCATGCGTGACCAGCAAAATTGGGATGCGGAAATCGTTGCGGACCTCGCGCAGCACTGTATAAAGTTCGGCACGCAGCGGAGCGTCGAGACCGCGCGCGGGCTCATCGAGCAGCAACAGTTTGGGCGAGCCGATCAGTGCGCGCGCAATCGAGCAGCGTTGTTTCTGACCGCCGGAAAGTTCGTGCGGACGGCGCCCGGCAACTTCAGCAAGATGAAATCGCTCGAGCATATCGCTGACCTTGCGATGACGCTCCAGTCGTGGAATCTGGTACGCAGCAAACTCCAGATTCTTACGCAGGTTCATGTGCGGAAATAGTGCGTAGTTTTGAAAAACATATCCGCAATTTCGTGCTTGCGGTGGCAGGTGAACGTTTGTCACGCCGTCAAAAAGAATCGCATCATCGAGCAGGATGCGGCCTTCTTCGGGCTTGACGAAACCGGCGATGCAATCGAGAATCAGGGTCTTGCCGGAGCCGCTCGGTCCGAACAGAACAGTAATGCCCGAGGAGGCTTCGAACTCAACATCAAGCGCGAAGGCAGCGGACTCCGGGCCGGCCGGGTACAGTTTCCGGATGCGCGCTTTGATCATAGTGCCTGTCTCGAACCGAACCGGTTGGCGAATGTCAGGATGCCGAGCGCTAAGGCGGAGACAATCAGAACGAGCGTACGTGCGAGAGCGCCATTACCGGATTCCACCGCATCGTAAATCGCGACCGCGACTGTCTGTGTGCGTCCGGGGATATTGCCCGCGATCATGATCGTGACACCGAAATCACCGAGGGCACGAGCGAAGGCGAGCACGGAGGCGGCGAGAATGGAGCGGCGAGCGAGTGGCAGCGTAACGAGCCAGAAGACGCGCCACTCGGAAGCGCCCAGGTTGCGTGCGGCGCGCTCGTAACTGCGATCGACACTTTCGAGTGCGGCCCGCGCTGATTTGATCAGCAATGGCGCGGAGTGTATGAAGGCAGCCACGACCGCTGCCTGCCACGTGAATACGAGCGGCGAGCCGAACACTGCTTCATGCAATTTGCCGATCGGGCTTTGCCGGCCGAGCAGCACGAGCAGGTAATAGCCCAGCACGGTCGGTGGCAAAACCAGCGGCAGCGCGACTGCTGCATCCAGGATTTCCTTGCCGCGGAAACTACGATTCGCGAGCAGGTACGCAACCCACAGCCCCACTCCAATCGCGAGCACGGTAGAGAGGGCGGCAACACGCAGGCTGAGCCACAGCGGGAACCAGTCAATCGGCATGGAAGAATTAATTATAGCCGCTCACAGAGGTTTGTACCGCGCGCTGAAGTGGCGGAGGAATTCTGGTTGCCATGTGATTTCGAGGCCGCGCAGCAAATCCTTGCGTTCATTGATTTCGAGGATTGCTTCGACTACATAGTCGATGTGGCTTTGCGTGTAGACGCGTCGCGGAATGGCAAGGCGCAGCAGTTCGTGTTGCGCATTGGCGCCGAACATGGCAGAGCCGATTTCGACCGAGCGGATTCCTGCGTGCCGGTACAATTCGACCGCGAGCGCCTGGCCTGGAAACTCGTGTTTGGGAATGTGCGGCAACATGCGTCCGGCATCAATGTAAATAGCGTGACCACCGGGCATTTCGACGATCGGTACGCCGCAATCCGCAATGTGGCGTCCCAGATAGGCTGTGGAAGCAATGCGATATTGCAGGTAGTCGGGATGGAGAATTTCTTCCAGTCCCACGGCAATGGCTTCGAGATCTCGGCCAGCCAGTCCGCCATAAGTAGGAAAGCCTTCCGTGAGAATCAGCAGATCCTTTTCCATCTGCGCGAGGCGATCGTTGTTGGTGCAAAGGAAGCCGCCGATGTTTGCGAAAGCATCCTTCTTTGCGGAGAACGTGCAACCGTCGGCTAGCGAAAACATTCTTTGGGCGATTTGCTTCGGCGTCCAGTTCGCGTAAGCCGGTTCGCGCTGCTGTATGAGGTAAGCATTTTCGGCGAAGCGGCAGGCATCCAGATAGAACGGAATTCCGTGGCGGCGCGCGACCTCGCTGACGGCCTCTATGTTCGCGAGTGAGACCGGTTGGCCTCCCCCGGAATTGTTGGTGACGGTCACGAGCACAATTGGGATCTTGTCGGCGCCTTCGCGTTCGATGAGCGCTTCCAGCGCGTTGACATCCATGTTGCCCTTGAAGGGCAGGCGCGCCTGTGTGTCGCAAGCTTCAGGCACGGGCAGGTTGACAGCCGTCGCGCCGGTGAATTCCACGTTGGCACGAGTTGTATCAAAGTGCGTGTTGTTGGGTACGATCTGACCGCGCTTGCAGATTGTGGTGAAGAGAATGCGCTCAGCAGCGCGTCCTTGGTGGGTGGGTATAACGTGACGAAATCCGGTGAGGTCCTGCACGACGCGCTTAAAGCGATAAAAGCTTTCGCTGCCCGCGTAGGATTCGTCGCCACGCATCATGGCGGCCCACTGGCCGGTGGACATCGCGCTGGTGCCCGAGTCCGTCAGCAGATCAATCAGAATGTCTTTTGCTTCGATGAGGAAGAGGTTGTAGCCGGCCTGCTCGAGGAAGATCTGGCGTTCCTCCGGCTTGGTCTGCCGGATAGGTTCCACGCTTTTAATACGAAAAGGTTCGATGATGGTTTTCATCTCACCCGTGAGAATATCAAAGGCGCGAGCGGCGGGGAGGGCCGCACGCTCGCGCCTCACTGCGGGTTAGCTTATGTTCTTGCCTTCCACCCGCAGATTGTTCGTTACCGAGAACACACCCGAGACTCCGTTGGCGCGGAGGTTCGCTACGTTGCGATCCGCTTCATTGGCCACGACGCCTTCCAGCGTCACATTGCCGTTGTTAACGATGATGCGGATGGGCGCCTGTGCACCAATGCCATAACGCTGCAGTGTCGGGTAGCCGTAAACAGCGCGCAACACGCCCAGACGGATGCGATCATCGAAGGGCGACAGCGGCAGCACTTCCACCCGGTTTTCGACACTGGAAACACCGGCGATGCGCTTCACCACGTTCTCGGCATCCGATTTCAGAGTGGGACGCGTGACCTGTCCGGCCAGGATCACTTTGCCGTCAACCACCTGGAAGCTCATGTTGTCAAAAACGCCGTACCAGGGCAGCATCACGAGTTCATGACGCACCTGCTCCTGAAGGTCTCTTGCGGCCTTCGGCTTGGGCGAATCAACCGCTGCGCTCAGAGTCAGCGGTGCAGCCAAAAGAACGGCTGCGAGCGCGATTGTGAGCTGTTTTGCAATCCGGTTTTTCATGTTCTTGCTCCTCTGCATCAACTGATGTGCAGGGGCCAAGACACGTTTCGCGACTTACAATTGTTTACAAATTGCCATTCGCATGTGGTATTTCTACCAGCAAAGGGCTAGCCTCGTTCACGATGATTCTCTGCGACTGCCCGAGCGCTTCAGCAAGTTCCGCAAGATCTTCGGTGGGTTTGTGCGAGTCCTGGAAATTGCGAGCGGCGGCCATCACGCGGGATTCCAGGCTGACTGCTGCGAAATTGTGCGATTCGATGGCAAGCTCCAGGTTGCGCCCGACTCCAGCGAAGCGTTCGCCGAAAACCTGTAACTGCTGAAACACAGTGCTACCGACCTCGCGGACGCTGCGAAGCTCCTCATTCAGGCGCTCGAATTCATGCTCCGGAACGGTGTTCGTTTTTCCAATCTCCTGCAATCTGCTATCTACGCTCTCAAGCGACGACTGCAAGGGACGGAGCAATTCCTGCCAATCCGTTTGCGGAACCGGCACTGGCGCCGGGGTGGTTGACTCGGCGGGACGCATGCTCTCGATGCACTCGTGGATTTCTTCCATGGACGCATGCAGCGGCCCGAGCAGTTCGTTCCAGTTTGGCAAGGGAATAGGAATCGGTGAAACCGGTTCCGTGGGACGCAGGTTGTCCAACCTGTGGTGGATCTCTGACATGGAGTGCTGCAGCGGACCGAGCAGTTCATTCCAGTCGGGTTGCGGCGAGGGTGCGACTGCTGCAGCGAAGATTGGTGCCGCAGCTGCACTTTCCATTTTCCAGGAGAGATCCGCGTTGATTGTCCGCAAGCCTGCCGCTTCTTCCGACAGAGTGGCCAACTCCCGCTCGCGCTCGTCCAACTCGGCTCGCAGTTCCGCCACCTTGTTCTCGCGGCTCTTAACCCGCTCCGTGAGTCCTGCGATTTCGGCATTGAACTCGGTTCTTGCGCGAGCAAATGCCTGGCGAACATCGTTGCGCTGGATCAGCCAGACAATGAGTGCGCCAAAAAGAAATCCGGCGATCAACGCCAGGAAGAAGATCATCTGTTCCATAACGACACCTCACCTTGAAAGACTGTCGTAGTGATCGTCGTTCTGCGCGGAAAAGTTTAGGGCAGGAAAAAGAATTGGTGGAGGGTCACTTGCTCCCGGCACGATTCGGTGCCGGGAGCGAGAGGTTATTGCAGGAAAAGACTAAGAACAGCCGCTGGTACCGCCGCAATTTTCGCACTTGTAGCACGAACCATTGCGTGTCATCAGCCCGCCGCATTCCGAACACAGCGGAGCGTCCTCGGATGATGGTCCGAATGGCAGCGATTGCTGGGGTTCAGGCTCGGTAGGACGCAACTTCTGCACCTCGCCGGCTTCACCCAACGCGTATTCCGATCCCAGGAATTTCTCGCCCAGCCAGCGGAAAATGTAATCCATAATCGACTTCGCGTAAGGCACCTTCGGGTTGCCGGTCCAGCCGCTCGGCTCGAAACGCACGTGGCTGAACTTGTTGACAAAGAACTTCAGCGGCACGCCATATTGCAGCGAATAACTAATCGCGGTCGCAAATCCATCCATCAGGCCGGAAATAGTCGAGCCTTCTTTGGCCATAGTAATGAACAGTTCGCCGGGCGTGTTGTCTTCGTACAGGCCTACAGTAATGTAGCCCTCGTGTCCGCCGATCGAGAACTTGTGCGTGATGGACTGTCGCTCATCGGGCAGCTTGCGCCGGATGGGCCGATACACAATGCGCTCTTCGATCACGGGCGCGACCGTCGCAGTGGCTTTCTTTTCGCCCTTGCCCGTACCGGAACTGAGCGGCTGGACCTTCTTGGAGTTGTCGCGATAAATCGCTACTGCCTTGAGCCCCAGGCGCCAGCTTTCCAGGTAAGCGTCCGCGACCTCTTCCACCGTGCACTCTTCCGGCATATTGATGGTCTTGGAAATCGCGCCGGAGATGAACGGCTGCACCGCCGCCATCATGCGGACGTGGCCCATGTGGTGAATGAAACGCACGCCGTTCTGCGGACGGAAGCTGCAATCGAACACGGGCAGATGCTCCGGCTTCAACTGCGGAGCGCCTTCAATGGTGCCCGTCGAATCAATGTGCTGCACGATCTTTTCGGCTTGCGCGGGCGTGTAGCCGAGTTTCAGTAGCGCGCTCGGAACCGTGTTATTCACGATCTTGATCACGCCTCCGCCAACCAGCTTTTTGTACTTCACGAGCGCGAGATCGGGCTCGATGCCAGTAGTGTCGCAATCCATCATAAAACCGATGGTGCCCGTGGGTGCGATAACGGTGGTCTGCGCATTTCGGAAGCCGTGCATCTTGCCCTGATCATAAGCCGAGTTCCAGCAATCCGCCGCCGCTGCGGAGAGCGCCGGAGGAACACGATGCTTGTCGATGCGGTCAACAGAGTCGCGGTGCATCCGGATAACTTCCAGGAAATGCGACTCGTTCGGCGGATAACCGAAGCACGGTCCAGTGTTTGCCGCGATCCGGGCGCTCGTGAGATAAGCCTGTCCGCACATCACAGCGGTGAGTCCGGCTGCCCAATCCCGGCCCTGATCGCTGTCGTAGGGAATGCCCATCGACATCAGCAGGGCGCCCAAATTGGCGTAGCCGAGACCGAGCGGACGGAAATCATGCGAATTCTGCGCAATCCTCTCGGTCGGGTAGCTCGCGCTATCCACCAGGATTTCCTGCGCGATGATCACGGTATCGACTGCGTGCCGGTATGCTTCCACGTCGAACTGGCCGTCTGTGCCGACAAACTTCATCAGGTTCATCGAGGCAAGATTGCAGGCCGAATCGTCCAGGAACATGTATTCGGAGCAGGGATTCGACGCGTTGATACGACCGGTGGCTTTCGATGTATGCCAGCGGTTGATTGTGGTGTCGAACTGCATGCCCGGATCGCCGCACTGATGCGTAGCTTCCGCGATTTCCCGCAGCAGTTCCTTAGCCTTGTAGCGCTTCACCGGCGAGCCGTTGAACGAGCGCGTCCACCAATCCTTGTCCTCGGCCGCTGCCTGCATGAATTCGTCAGAAACGCGCACGGAATTGTTGGCGTTCTGGAAGAAGATGGAGCCGTAAGCGTCGCCGTCGAGCGAGGAATCGTAGCCCGCTTCGACCAGCGTGTGCGCTTTTTTCTCTTCTTTGGCTTTGCACCAGATAAATGACTCGACGTCCGGGTGATCGATGTTTAGAATCACCATCTTGGCAGCGCGACGCGTTTTGCCGCCAGACTTAATAACACCAGCAAAGGCGTCGAAGCCCTTCATGAAACTGAGCGGTCCGGAGGCCTTGCCGCCGCCCGAGAGAATCGCGTTCTCTTCGCGCAGTGACGAAAGATTGGTGCCCGTGCCGGAGCCCCACTTGAACAGCATGCCTTCGGTTTTCGCCAAATCCAGGATCGACTCCAGCGAATCGCCGACCGAGTTGATGAAGCACGCCGAGCACTGTGGCTTGGCCTGAGTCTTTGCCAACTTCTGGACGGTATCCGTGGGTTCGTCGTAATACCAACCGTACCCACGCGCCTCGGCAACACCAACATTGAACCAGACCGGCGAGTTGAAGCACGCCTTCTGAGTCAGCATCAGATGGGCGAGATCATCGCGGAAGTTCTCGGCGTCCTGGGCGCTGGCGAAGTAACGTCCTTCCTGCCCCCAGGCGGTGATGGAATCGACGACACGGTGAACCAGTTGGGCAACGCTACGTTCGCGTTCCGGCGTGCCCATGCGGCCGTGGAAATACTTGCTCGCAACGATGTTGGTGGCAGTCTGGGACCAGTTTTCGGGAACTTCCACATCTCTCTGCTCGAAAATGACGGCGCCTTTGTCATTTCCGATGGAAGCTGTGCGGACTTCCCACTGAATATCGTCGTACGGTGTTTCACCGGGTCCGAGCTTCGAAGTGAAATACCTCGGGAATGAAATCCCCTTGCGATCACTTCTTGTGATCTCGGATTTCAGTTTACTTTTCTCCGCGCTGAGGTTCACACTCAACTGTCCCATTGCTCACTCCTTCAAGTTGTTGAAAATTAGACGCCGTGTACCGGGAAAAACCGTTCTTTAGTGTCGGTGGACAGTATGGCCCAATATGTTGTGGCTAGTCAAGAAGAATATCTATAAGTGGTGCATCATGTTACGAACATGTTGCAGATTGTCTTCGGTCATGTAGTCAACGAACACCCGCCCAGCCAACTTGCCTCCTGTGATACCGTGAGAGTTACCCCGCGTCCCATGATCGCGACCTTGCGCGCCCAATTGCTCCGCCTGAGTGCGCCGACTACAAAGTCGGTGAACGAGCGGATTTTTGCGGCCCTCCTTACTGTAGGGACGCTAACCATGCTGGTCAAGGTTGCAGGTGCGGCCAAAGTCATGGTGATGGCCAATCACTTTGGCACCGGCGACGAAATGGACGCGTTCCTCATCGCCTTCCTGCTGCCTTCTTTCGTGGCGGAAGTGCTCGCCGCATCCTTTAGTGCCGCCTTAATTCCCACATTCGTTGAGATTCTGGAACTTGAAGGACACGACCGGGCTGCAGAGCTGCTCTCCGGAGTTGTTCTTTGGACCGTGCGGGTCCTCTTCGTGGCAACGCTCGTACTGGCTGTTTGCTCCCCTTGGATCGTGGCCCTGCTCGGATCCGGCTTTTCTGAAGTCAAACTGGAACAGGCACAATCATTTTTCCTGGCGTTGTTACCCATTCTGATCCTGAGCGGGATCAGCGCCACCTGGAGGGCTGTACTGAACGCGGGAGAGCGCTTCGCTCTTCCCGCGATCGCTCCCGGCATGACCCCGCTGCTCACAATCGCCTTGTTGCTGGTTTTCGACCGCCAATTCGGAGCGTACACTCTGGCCGCAGGCGCGGTCTTCGGCACCGTGCTGGAGCTTTGCCTCGTCGGATTTGTCCTGAAACAGCATGGCTATCCCTTGCTGCCGAAGCGCCTGGCCGTCGACGCCCGCCTGCGCGTCGTGGGCGAACAATACGCGCCGCTGCTGGCAGGCGCCCTGATCTCGGGCGGCTCCATTATGGTCGATCAGGCGATGGCCGCGGCCCTGGGGTCCGGTAGCGTATCGGTTCTGGGCTACGGCATCAAGATTGTGACCGTCGTGCTGGCAATCGGCGCCACAGCGATCAGCACCGCCGTCCTGCCACACTTCTCCAAGATGACCGCCCGCGGCGACTGGGACGGCGTCCGATCCACACTGGGGGCCTATTTGCGGGCCGTGCTGGCTGTCAGCGTGCCAATCATCCTGGTCTTGATGTATTTCGCGGAACCAGTGGTTCGCGCGCTCCTGGAGCGCGGAGCGTTCACCGAAGCGGACACGCACATGGTCGCGGCAATTCAGACCTGCTCGCTGCTCCAGGTGCCCATCTGCCTGGCGGGCGTCCTGATTGTACGTGTCATCTCCGCGCTTAAATCAAACCATCTGCTGCTGCGCGGCGCATTATTGAACATCGTGGTCAATATTGCACTGAATCTACTGTTTATGCGCTGGTGGGGCGTCGCCGGCATCGCACTTTCCACAACGATCGCCCACGCTGTTTCTTACACTTACCTCTTCCTTTGTATGCGCAAATTGATGCGCGAGGATAGTTAATCCAGCTTCATCAGCGATATAGGACGTTTTCGGTCGCACTGTACACGACCGATTTTATCGGATTTAGGCTTAAACCCGTGTGTCGTGCTTTCCAACACTCGAATGATTCCGTTGACTGATTTGGCGTTCCTTTCCGCCCATATTTGAATGAGACTAAATTAGTCCTGCATTCTGGGAATCTGGGAAAATACTGCGGTAAAGAACGACTCACAGAGGAGCGGTCTATGAGCACTCAGACAATGGAACCAAAGCCCACTGGGGGGCTTGTTCAGATCAACTCGCCTGAAGATGAACTTCAGCGCCAGTTGGCAGAAGAGCGTGCGCGACTCGAAGCCGAAGCGGGCCTGGCCGCAAAGCGCGAGACTCACCAATTCAAGCGTCCTACAGAAAAGCTGTTTACCCGTGCAGAGCGCGGGCATACAACACTGCTTTTCGGGGGACTCACCTGGAAACACGAGAAACTGATCCACGGAGCTTTGGAAGGTCTGGGCTATCTTGCCGAGAGCGTTCCCACTCCTGATGTCGCCGCCTTCCAACTGGGAAAGGAATTCGGCAACAACGGGCAGTGCAATCCGACGTACTTCACCGTGGGCAACCTTGTGCAGTACCTGCAGAAATTGGAAGAGCAGGGCCTGAGCAAGCAGGAAATCATTGACCGCTACGTATTCTTTACGGCGGGCGCATGCGGTCCGTGCCGCTTCGGCATGTACGAAGCTGAGTACCGTCTGGCGCTGCGCAACTCCGGATTCGATGGCTTCCGCGTACTGCTGTTCCAGCAGTCCGGTGGTTTGAGCCAGTCTGATGCCGAGGCCGGCCTCGGGATGAACCTGGATTTCTTCCTGGGCATCCTGAACGCCATGAACTGCGGCGACGTGCTCAATGAAGTCGCTTACCAGATCCGTCCATTCGAAGTGCACGAAGGCGCGACCAATACCGCGCTCGACCGTGCCAGCGACTACATGCATGAGATCTTCGTGCACAAGCAGCCCTGGGAACTCGGTGAAAGCCTGTCCACATTCCTTGGCGGTTTCAAGGATACGTCGGAGTACATTGGCAAATTCGTCAATCAACTGAAGAGTGACGATTACACCGCCGCTTTGAACCGCTGCCGCGATATGTACGATTCGGTGGAAGTAGATCGCCTGCGCGTGAAGCCGATCGTGAAAATCACGGGCGAGTTCTGGGCGCAAACCACCGAAGGCGATGGCAACTTCAATATGTTCAATTTCCTGGAGCGCGAGGGCGCACAGGTAATTGTCGAGCCGATCGGCACCTGGATCACTTACATGATTCACCAGGTGATTCAGCGCTACAAGGATCAGAAGGGTCTCGAAGAAGGCGCAGTGTTACCTCCGGTCTGGCGCCTGGACAAGCGCGCCAAGATCGAGTGGAGCTTCCGCAACAAGGTCGCGAAACTGAAACTGGCCGAAGCGATCTTCAAGCGTGAGTATCAGCGGATCATCGACGCGATGGGCGGACTGGCACACCATCTGGTGGATCAGTACGAACTACAGCGCCTGGGTCATCCTTTCTACAACTCGCGTGCAGGCGGCGGTGAAGGACATCTGGAAGTCGCCAAAAACATCTATTACTCGAACAAGGATCTGGCGCACATGGTGCTGTCAGTGAAGCCGTTCGGGTGCATGCCATCGACGCAGTCCGATGGCGCGCAAGCCGCTGTGGTTTCGGCATACAAGGACATGATCTACCTGCCGGTGGAAACGTCCGGTGAAGGCGAAATCAATGCTCACAGCCGCGTGCAGATGGCGCTCGGCGAAGCGAAGAATAAAGCCAAGGTGGAGTTCCAGGAAGTTCTGGCCAAAACGGGGATCACCCTGGAGCAATGCAGAGCGTTCGTCGAAGCGCATCCCGAGATGAAGCGGCCCATGTATAAGGTGCCGCACACCAAGGGCGTCGTCGGCACGGCAGCGGATTTCGTCTGCCACATTGCCGATCGTATGAAGCACGATAAAGCAGCCATTCAATAGCTGGGGGACCGCATGCAAAAACGCTTTTTCATCGGCATGGACGTCGGGTCTACGACCGTTAAAGCTGTAGTTGTTGATCGGGATACCGACGAGATCCTGTGGCGAGATTATCAGCGCCATGACACTAAACAACCTGAGAAGGTCATCGAGTTCCTGCGCCGGTTCGACCAGGAGATCGATGACTTTCGAGAAGACGCCTGCCGCATATTCATCACCGGTTCGGGCGGCTCCAACATGGCGCGCTATCTGGGCGCCAAGTTTGTGCAGGAAGTGAACGCGGTGTCGCTGGCGGTGGAAAAACTCTATCCATCGTGCGGCAGCGTGATCGAGTTGGGTGGGCAGGACGCCAAGATCATCATCTTCAAAGAGGACCCGGAAACGGGCCGCAAGAAGAAGATTCCTTCCATGAATGACAAGTGCGCGGGCGGTACCGGCGCGGTCATCGACAAGATCAACGCGAAGCTGCGGATTCCCACAGAAGACCTCTGCAATATGGGGTATCAGGGAATAAAGTTGCATCCGGTGGCGGGCAAGTGCGGTGTGTTCGCCGAGACTGATATCAACGGATTGCAGAAGACTGGTGTGCCTCCGGATGAAATGATGGCATCGCTATTCGAAGCGATCGTCATGCAGAATCTTTCGGTGCTGACGCGCGGCAATACGTTGCGTCCTGAAGTGCTGTTGCTGGGCGGTCCGAATTGCTACATCAAGGGCATGCGCGACTGCTGGAAGTACAACATCCCAAAAATCTGGGAAGAGCGCAATTTTCCTTTGCCGGAGGGCGTTGATCCGGAGTCGTTAATCAAGACTCCGGACAACGCACAGTACTTTGCGGCGCTCGGTGCTGTGGAGTTCGGCAAAACCGAAGACGAGACCGTCGGCAAGTATCTGGGCTTCAAAGACCTCGACTGGTACATTACCGTGGGCCGCGAGGAAGAGAAGAAAAAGAAGGGCGGCAACGGCGGTCTGGCCAAGACCGAAGAAGATCTGCTGGCTTTCAAAACCAAGTACCGCACGAAGAAATTCATCGCACCGAAGTTCCCGGATTCGGAAGTGATCGAGGGTTTCATCGGCATGGACGGCGGTTCCACGTCAACCAAGGCCGTGCTGCTTTCCAAGGATAAAGAACGGCGCATTCTGGCCAAGGCCTACCAGCTTTCCAAGGGCAATCCCATCGAGGATGCCATGGATATCTTCCTGAAGCTGGAACAGCAGGTGGCGGAGCAGGGCGCAGTAATGCGCGTGCTCGGCGTGGGTACGACGGGTTACGCAAAAGACATTTTAAAGGATGTGGTCGGCGCGGATGCCTCGGTAGTCGAAACCGTGGCTCATACGCAGGCCGGTTTGCACTTCTATAACGACGTGGATGTAATCTGCGACGTGGGCGGTCAGGATATCAAGATCATCATCCTGAAGAACGGTCGCGTAAAGGACTTCAAGCTCAATACCCAGTGTTCAGCGGGCAACGGTTACTTCCTGCAATCGACCGCGCAGGGCTTCGGCATTCCCGTGGAGCAATTCGCCGATACCGCGTTTGGCGCGACCGGCTATCCGCAATTCGGCTACGGCTGCGCTGTGTTCATGCAGAGCGATATCGTCGATTTCCAGCGGCAGGGTTGGAAACCGGAAGAGATCATGGCCGGGTTGTGCAACGTGCTGCCGAAGAATATCTGGCTGTACGTTTCGCAGATTCCGAATCTCTCGGCGATCGGTACGAAGTTTCTGTTGCAGGGCGGCACGCAATACAATCTGGCCGCAGTTAAGGCGCAGGTCGATTTCATCGAATCACGCTTCAAAGGTAAGGAGAAGCCGGCGCAGGTGATCGTGCACGAGCATTGCGGCGAAGCGGGCGCAATCGGTGCCGCCCTCGAAGCTGGACGCCTTTGGGATCAGGGCCGCGTATCGACATTCATTGGTCTTGGCGCGATTCAACAGATCACCTACAAGACCACGCGCGAAGAAGCTACGCGCTGCTACTTCTGCAAGAACAAGTGCCTGCGCACATTCATCGATGTGAAGACGAGCATTCTCACCGAGAATGCATATCGTCCCGCGAAATCGAAAGTACCACTCGAGGATGGCTCACAGCGTCTGATCATCGCCACTTGTGAAAAGGGCACCGTCGAAGATATCGGCGAGATGCGCAATATCAAGGGCGATCTGGACAAGGTCAAAGCGGCCAATCCGAATTTCGTGGAGTTCTCAGCCAAGGCTGTGTTCCGCGTGCAGGAAGCACCGAACGTCTCCGATCCACTACCGAAAATCCAGTTCACCTCCGCACAGAAGCGTCGTGCGGAATTGATCAAACGCAGGGCCACATTGCGCATCGGCATGCCGCGCGTACTCAACATGTACTCGCAGACGCCGGTGTTCACGGGCTACTTCGCATCGCTCGGTATCAAAGCGGAGAACATGATCTTCTCCGACTTCACCAACGAGACCTTATATAAGGAAGGCGCCAAGCGTGGCTCGATCGACCCGTGCTTCCCTTCAAAGCTCGGCATTCCGCACGTGCATAACTTGCTGTACACGCACCACGCGAAGAAGCCGCTCGACTACATCTTCTTCCCGATGATCGATTGCCTGACTTCGGAACTGCGCGACACGCAGGCTTCGCGTTCGTGCCCGACCGTGGCCGCGACGCCGGAAGCAGTCAAGGCAGCGTTCACCAAGGAAGGCGACCTCTTCAAAGAGAAGGGCGTCGAGTACCTCGATACCTTCGTCAATATCTCCAAACCCGACATCTTTGAACGGCAGATGTTCGAAACTTTCAAGGACATTTTCGGCCTGTCACCGGAAGAGAATGCGCGGGCTGTGCGTGAAGGCTATCGCGCGCTGGATTACTTCAACAACGTGACGATTCGCGGGCAGGCTCGCGAAGTGCTCGACCAGTTGGAGCGCGAAGACAGACTGGGTGTCGTATTGCTGGGCCGTCCGTATCACAACGACCCCGGCGTCAATCACGAAATTCTGGAAGAGTTCCAAAAGCTCGGCTATCCGGTGTTCACGGAAGACTCGCTGCCGATCGACGACGACCTCGTGTGGAAGTTGTTCGGCGCCGAAGTGCTCAGCGGCGAGATCTCGCATCCGATGGCAATCACGGATGTCTGGAAGAACTCGTACAGTGAAAACACCTCGCGCAAGGTCTGGGCCGCGAAGTACGTCGCGCGGCATCCGAACCTGGTGGCGCTGGAGCTGTCGAGCTTCAAGTGTGGCCACGACGCCCCCATTTATACGGTGGTCGAAGAAATCGTGGAGCACTCCGGCACGCCATACTTCTGCTTCAAGGATATCGACGAGAACAAGCCCACCGGCTCCATCAAAATCCGCGTGGAAACGATTGGGTACTTCCTGAAGCGCTACCGCGAAGACATCGTGTCAGCGAAGCAGAAGAAGGGCTCGATCGACGCGAAGATGGCGGAGTTCGAAGCCCGCCTCCGCCGTCAGATGCTGCGCGACAAACTCGACAAAATGTCGGATGCATTCGAAACCGGATCGCTGCCGACCATCCACGTATCGCTAGGCGCACTGCAGAATTCACGTCCTCCGCAGCATGTGTCGGGCGACTAGCATCTTTATAGTTGATGGTTAAACGAAGAGGCCGGAGCGTTTGCTCCGGCCTCTTCAGCTTTACCTGATCCCGATGGTCACACCCGCAGGGCTCGCCACTCCATTACTCCGAATGACAATCGGCACGGCAGCGCCAACCGTCGCGTTCGCAGGTATCACAGCATTGATCTGAATCACGCCTGCCACAAGACCCGGAGCGCCGCCCGCGTACGACACTGTCGCGTTCTGTCCGCCGATCAGCACGGTAACGCCCGCCCTCGGCCTGACTTCGGTGCCCACCGCTAATCTCCCGTCTGTCCCGTTGGGATTGGTCTGACCCTCGCCAGTGGCGAAAATCATAATCGTGGAACCGCGTGTCGCCGCATTCGCCCCTGTGCCATTCACGGAGGAGTTCTGGTTCAGTACCGCGCCAGGCCCCTTGCCCGACGAATCCAGCGTAAAGATCGCAAGGCTCGTCGGAGCTACATCAAGTGTGACCGTGTTCGAGAGTGCGCCGTAGTATTCCACCTTCAGATCTATGGTGGTCTTGCCCGCGACATCATAAGGCACGATTGCGCTCACCTGGCCCGCCGAGGTGTAAACCATCGGCGCGGGCGTGTTACCGAACAGAACCCGCGTCCCCGCAATCGAGCTCGTAAAGAACCGTTGATCCGCCGTCAGTTCGAATGATGCAAGATTCTCCGGACCCATTGCCACACCGAAAATCGTGATAATCTCTCCTGGAGCTACTGGCCCACCGGCAAAGCTCGCAGCGTTCACCACGCCTTCCTTTGTGATCAACGGCCCACCGGCTTCCTGCACGAGCGTGAAGCTCTGTCCAGCTACCGTGATCACACCAGTTCGCTTTGCACCAATCGGATTCAGCAGCGTCTTGTAGCTAACTGTGCCCGTCCCGCCGGCGCTGGCCCACGACTCTATTTTCAGCCACTCTGAATCGCTTACAGGAGTCCATTCGCAGCCACTCGAACTAGTGACCTTGAAACTGCCTGTTGCTCCGGCGCGGACCGAAGTATCTGAAGTTGGCGCAAGCGTGTAAGTACAGCTTCCACCGGCTTGCGTCACCCGGAAGCTGATGCTGCCAATCGTAATAATCCCACTGCGGCTGGCCGTCGAAGCGTTCTCCTGAACCGAATAATTCAGCAAGGCGTCGCCATTGCCGCTTGCTCCGGAGGTAATCGTAATCCAACTGGAACTTGTGGACGCGCTCCAGGCGCACGGGCTCGTAATCGTGATTGTGCCAGTGCCGCCTGATGTAGGATAGCCCGCACTGGCAGGAGCGACGGAAACTGTGCACACCGTACCCTGCTGCGTAATCTGGAACGCTTGGCCGCTGACCAGAATCAAGCCGCTTCTTGGACCCGTGTCTGTGTTCGGCGCTACGGAGAACACCACCCGGCCATCACCGGACCCGCTCGAGCCTTCGTTCACCGTGATCCACGTGGTGTTCGCCACGGCCGACCACATACAGCCCTCCAGGGCCGCAACATTGAAACTCGCGGTGCCGCCACCCGACGGGATATCCGCACTATTCGGGAGAATCGAAACCGTACAACCCAAGCCGGCCTGGGTCACCGTCACTGCCTGAGAACCAATCGATATACTGCCAGTTCGCGATTGCGTCGAGGCGTTAGCACTCACCGAGAAACTGACGCCTGCACTACCAGAACCGGAACTCGCCGAACTGACATAAATCCAATCGTTGTTGTTGCTGATCGCGCTCCAGCTGCAACCCGCAGTCGTTGTGATGTTGATAGTACCTGATCCACCGCTCACGCCGATGGAAAAGATCGGCGGAGCTACGACAATCTTGCAGGTCTGGCCCGTTTGCGTGACCAGGATCACCTTTCCGCCAATCGTTAGCGTGGCGGTGCGGGTCTGGCCGGTGGTGTTTGCCGCGATCGAGTAGGTTACCGTGCCATTGCTTGTTCCAGATGCCCCGGAACTGATGGTCAGCCACGTCGCGCCGCTCGATGAAGTCCAGCTACACCCGCCTGGCGCAGTCACCGCAACAGTGCTGGTCGCGGCGAAGGGGGATGCGTTTATTTCAAGAGTGGACAGCGAAATATCGCAGCCCAGCCCAGACTGCTCGACTGTAACCTCGACGCCACCTACCGTGAGGGTTGCCGAACGCGCGTTCACTGTCGTGTTCGCTGCTACGGTAAAAACGAGGTACCGGGGCCTGTGCCTGACGTTGGGGTCGAGGCGGTAATCCAAGAGGGCGTGCCGGTCACCTGCCAGGCACAGGAGGATACCGTCGGGCTGATGCTGATACTGGTCGCCAATCCTGCAGCAGGTGCCTGAATCGTCGTCGGACTTACATTGAATGAGCAGGTGCTTGTCTGATTTACCGTAAAGGTCACGCCAGCGACCTGAATTAGGCCTGATCGTGTCAGACCAGTCGGGTTCGGATCAACAAAATATGAAACCGAGCCCGGGCCAGTGCCCGAAGCGCCAGAATTAATTCGAATCCAGGATGCATTGGTTAACGCAGTCCATGAACATTCCGACGCCGACGGATTAACGGCAAAGCTTCCGTTCCCGCCAGCACCGCCGATCGTAGCATTGCTTGAACTCAAGCTGAAACTGCAAGTGGAGCCTGCCTGAGTCACCGTATATGTCTGCGAACCAATTGAGAAATCGTGCCCGTACGCGGACTCACCGAAGGGTTCGGCGTGACCGTATAGCCGAACGAACCATTGCCAGTGCCAGACTGGCCGAAAGAAATGCTAATCCAGGATTCGTTGCTGTTTACCAGACGTACGCACGACTGCGCACTTGCAGTTATGTTGACAGAGGGACTTCCGCCAGCACCAGACACACTTCCGCTGGACGGACTAAACGTGAACGTGCAGGGAGCCTGCGCGCTCATCTTCGCCGGAGCCAGACAAATCAATAATGCCGATATAATTACCGACCAACCAAAAGACCGAAAGAGCACACAATTCTCCTTCAGGTACTTTAACCCAGTTAAGCTGCAGGAGTTGTTCGCTACAATCGAACTCAGGCCGTATGAAAAAAATTGACTTTGTCTTTTTCGATGCCGGCGGGGGGCATCGCAGCGCGGCCACCGCACTGAAACTCGTGATCGATCACCTCGGATTACCCTGGGAAATCCGCTTGGTCGATATGCGCGAGATTCTCGATGAAGTCGATATGTTCCGGAAAGTGACCGGGCTGAGCCTCGAAGATATCTACAATACACTGCTCAAAAATGGTTGGACACTCGGTTCCACCCAGATGCTTCCCTTCATGCATTTCGCTATCCGTATGTTCCACCGAAAGCAGGTGGAATTGATGCGGCGGCACTGGTCCGTCACGCAGCCCGACATGGTAGTTTCGCTGGTCCCGAATTTCAACCGCGCCATGCAGCAGGGTATGCAGCGCGCCAACCCGAAAGTCCCATACGTCACCATCTTCACGGACCTTGCGGATTATCCCCCTCATTTCTGGCTGGAACGCCAGGCGCAATACGTGATCTGCGGTACCGAAAAAGCAGCGCTGCAGGCACGTGAATATGAAATTCCCGAAGAGCGGATATTCCAGACCTCGGGAATGATCATTCACCCGCGCTACTACGAACCCGTGACGACCGACCGCGCCGAACATCGGCGTCGCCTGGGCCTGGATCCGGAGCGTCCTACAGGCCTCGTATTGTTCGGCGGGCAAGGCTCCAACGCGATGTTTGATATAGCAAAGCGCCTGGACCGAACGGGTATCCCTCTGCAGCTCATCGTCATTTGTGGGCACAACAAGGACCTGGCGGAGCGCCTTCGTGCACTGAAGACGCAAATGCCGATGTTCGTGGAAGAGTTCACCACAGACATTCCGCAATACATGCACGTCTCCGATTTTATGATCGGCAAACCCGGCCCCGGCAGCATCAGTGAAGCGCTGGCCATGCATCTGCCAGTAATCATCGAGCGCAATGCCTGGACCCTGCCGCAGGAACGCTTCAACGCCGATTGGGTAACCGAGAAGGAAGTCGGTCTGGTGCTGCCTTCCATGAACCGAATCGCGGAAGGTGTTGCCGAGTTATTGCAGCCCGAGAAATTTCAGCGCTTCCGTCAGAATGCCGCTGCAATTCAAAATCGGGCCGTGTTTGAAATTCCCGATATACTCAAACAGATTCTGGAATCACATTCATGAGAGCAATCCTCTTCGCTTGCTGTCTGTGCCTGCCGTTGAGCGCGCAGACGGATCTCACCGCATGGCTGAATGCGAAAGCAATGCAGCAACTCGACCAGCGCGAGGCGGCGATTCGCAAAATCCGCACCACCGCCGAAGCGCAGCAGCGCCAGAGCTATGTGCGTGCAAAAGTCCTCGAACTGATCGGTGGCTTGCCTGATTACAATGGTCCACTGAACGCGCGTGTCACCGGCGTGCTTGCACGCGAAGCCTACATCATCGAGAGCGTGGTATTCGAGAGCCTTCCGAACTATCTGGTCACGGGTAACATTTACCGGCCCAAGGCCGCAGGGCGCTATCCGGCGGTCCTGCTTCCGCTGGGGCATTGGGATTCCGGCAAAGCAGCGACACAACGCATCGCGGCTAACCTCGCGCTGAAGGGCTTTGTCGTTCTAGCCTACGATCCGATGGGACAAGGCGAACGGCTGCAGGGCTATGATCGACGCCTTGGAAATTCCATTACTCCAGGCGGCACGACGCAGCATTTCATGGCCGGCGGTCAGAGCATTTTGATGGGCGAGAGCTTCGCGCGTTATCGCATCTGGGACGCCAAACGCGCACTCGATTACCTGCTCAGCCGGCCGGATGTTGACGCACAACGCGTCGGCTGCACTGGTTGTTCGGGCGGCGGCACGGTTGCGACGTACATCTCCGCCCTCGATTCCAGAATCAAGGTGGCCGCGCCAAGCTGCTACATGAACTCATTTCGAGTCCTCTTCAGTGGCTCCATCGGAGACTCCGAACAAACCGTCCCCGGCTTTCTCGCGTCCGGACTCGATCAGACCGATTTCGTCGAACTCTTCGCGCCCAAGCCTTGGCTTATTGGCTCAACTCGCGAGGATTTCTTCACCCCGGCGGGCGCACGCCTTGTGTATGAAGAGTCGCGCGAATGGTACCGGCTTTTCGGAGCGGAAGAGAAAATTCGCTGGGTGCTCGGACCCGGTCCGCATGGCACGCCAGTGGAAGTGCGCGAGGCGATTTACGAGTGGATGATTCGCTGGCTGAAAGATGGCAAGGGCAGCGCGAAGGAACAGGACGTCGAAATTCATTCCGAGCATGCACTCTGGGCAACGAAATACGGGCAGGTCGCGCTCGAGGGCAGTCGCGATCTTTACGAATACATTCGCGATCGCAAGACCGGCCCGGCGGATTTGCCGGCTTATCTCCGCGGCTTGATCGGAGCGCGCCCAGCGACTCCGCCGGTGGCCAAAATCAATGGCCAGAAGGTCACGTTTGAAACAGAACCGGGACTGGAAATTAGCGGCAGACTGTATTTGCCCTCCGGCCCCGGTCCGCACTCCGCGGTGCTGCTCTTGGAAACAGGCACTCAGAACTCAGCAGTGGCGACACGCATCGCGGAAAGCGGACGCCTCGTGCTCGCGCTGACGCCCCGCGGACTCCCTTACAAGGCCGATCCGGCGCGCCAGTTAGGCGATTGGATGAGTGCGAGCCGCGCCTGGCTGATCGGCGGCAATCTGACGGCGATGCGCGCCGGCGACATCCTGCGCGGCGTCGATTACCTGGCCTCACGCAACGACGTGAAAGAGATCAGTGCGACGGCGTCGGACACCGCAGGCATCTGGCTGCTGATGGCCGCTGCCGTCGATCCACGCATCAGCCGCGTCTGGCTGAACCGCACTCCGCACAGCTTCCGCAGCGCGCTCGATAATCCGGCGCAGCGCAATCTGCACGACGCACTGCTGCCCGGCTTCGCACTGCACTGGGACATCCCGGATCTGGTGAAAGCCATCGCCCCGCGCCGCGTAACCTGGACCGACCCGACCGACTGGATGCGCAACGTCGTGCCGCTGCCCGGCGACTTCCGCTACACAATCTTTGATAAACCGGAACCGGACCTGCCATAGGGCAGCACATCACCGCAGAATTCTTAAGTCGGTCAGAAGTCCTGTAGGGCTCTCTTCGCCAGCGCGGAATTCAACCTGCACCTTCGTCCGCCCGATCGAACACACACTTAAGTCTTGCAGGCGCACCGGATGATACCTGGAGCGTGTAGCGAAACCAGCCGCCCGCAGCCGCGCTTCGACAGTCACGACTGAAGCGGAGTGCTTTTGAGGTGCTCTTCTCGCCGGCCATTTGATGAGATGTCTCCGAATCTGGATCGTTGATGAGCACGCGGTCAAGGA
The DNA here is from genome assembly GCA_963793625.1 of Bryobacteraceae bacterium. Classification (GTDB taxonomy): domain Bacteria; phylum Acidobacteriota; class Terriglobia; order Bryobacterales; family Bryobacteraceae. Next base: position 316,858 of record CAWCAT010000011.1, read on the forward strand.
TCTGGCTCATCCGCAGTCGATAATGCTCCATAAAGTAGACAGTAGATCAACTCTTCGCCTGTCTTAGCGGCCAGCACAAGCGGACCAACCATCAGTGCAGTGAGACTCGAATCATCGGGGAGTTGCTCGGCACGAACGCCCATCGGCAACTGCAGTTCGACAACATCACCGTCCTGCCACTCACGCCGGATCGAAAGAAAAGAGCCCTGACTCGCCGAAAAAATGCCGGCTGTTGCTCCCGAGCGCCTGCTCGTAGAAATCGGCGTACATCGGATTCGCTGTCCACCGGAATAGCCGGTCGGTGACCTGCAGCATGTTGTGAGTGACACAGCTTTCGCAGGTTCGCGTGGTGAGCGTTCGCGACAACTTGCCTGGCTCGCCCCAATGTTCGCCGCCCGCGCTGCCCCCTTCGCGAAGGATCGGGCCAAAGCAGTCTGCTCCCAGAAGAACTCTACAGCACGTCTGTAGGGAAGATATCCCGTCAGTCCGTAATGCCGTGCAGCCCCGAGAATTTGGATCGCCCGTAATCGCATATAGATTATGGAGCGCTTCCGACATTCCTCCGAACTCATTTTCAGGATTGGGACGGGTGGTGTAGAACAGCTTTTCGAGCTGTTCCGCATTGAGACGGTCAAGTCGTCGAGTAAAGTATCGCGCCCCGGTCAGCGTCGAGTTCCAGCAGCCAATTGGTATTCAAATCCTGCATGGCCCTGATCCGTGGATCGCTGAGCCGGACCTCGGAAAGATCGAAAGGGTGCGCCAACGCAGTCATGAACTGAGGCTATCACGTGCTGTAATAAATACAGTGGAAGAAGAAGCGATAGGCAAGGCATATGACAGCCGCCTCATGGGGCGGTTGCTTGCCTACATGCGGCCGTATCGGGGCCTGATCTCGGTCTCTCTGGTTTTGTTGCTGGGCAATTCCCTGCTCCAGATTATCGGTCCGCTACTGACAAAGCTCACAATCGATCGCTATCTGGCGCCTCCGGCCACTCCGATAACCACTCCGCTAGATCCGATCCTTTCGACGAATCCTTTCGTTGGACTGGCTCAGATTTCAGCAATCTATCTGGTTGTGCTGGTGCTCACGTTCTTCTTTGATTTCGGCCAGACCTATTTAATGAATCTGACCGGCCAGCGCGCTATGTTCGACCTGCGCCGCAACCTGATGACGCACCTCCAACAGCTCGACGTCTCTTACTACGACCGCAATCCTGTCGGCCGCATGGTCACGCGCGTCACCACCGACGTGGATGTACTGAACGAACTGTTCACTTCCGGTCTGGTCACGATCATCGGCGATCTGCTGATGCTGAGTTTCGTCGTCGTCGCGATGTTCCAGCTCAGTCCCGGGCATGACCGGGCTTTTGCTGGCCGTGCTGCCGATCGTTATCTTTGTCACCAGCATTTTCCGAAAAGCAGTAATGCAAAGCTACCGGCGCATACGCGTCGCCATCGCGCGTATCAACTCCTACCTGCAGGAGCACGTCAACGGCATCACGGTACTGCAACTGTTCAATCGCGAGCAGCGCAGTTCCGAAAAATTCGGCGAGATCAACCGCGAGCACATGGCTGCATTCAAAGAATCCATCGTTGCGTACGGCTGGTTCTATCCCGTGGTCGAATTTCTGAGCTGTGGTGGCGCTCGCGATGCTGCTCGCTTACGGCGGCTTTCGCGTGAGTCACGGTGCGCTCACGATCGGCGTGATGGTGGCCTTCTTCCAATACGGCATACGCTTCTTCCGCCCGATTCAGGACCTCAGCGATAAATACAACATTCTGCAATCCGCCATGGCGGCGGCCGAGCGAATCTTCAAACTGCTCGATACCGAAGTGCAGATCAAGCCGCCCGCGATGCTGAAGCCTGTGCCCAGCGTCGCATCGGCCATCGAGTTCGATCGCGTCTGGTTCGCTTACAAAGACGAAGACTGGATTCTAAGCGATGTCAGCTTCAGCATCGCTCCGGGCGAAACCATTGCGGTGGTCGGCCACACGGGCGCGGGCAAGACGACCCTGGCGAATCTACTGCTGCGCTTCTATGACGTGCAGCGCGGTTCGATTCGCATCGGCGGCATGGATATTCGCGAGTTCGATCCGCGCGAATTGCGCCGCCACTTCGGCGTCGTTTTACAGGACCCGTATATTTTCACCGGGACCATTCAAGGACAACATCCGCCTCGGCACGGAAGGCATCACGCGAAGAGCAGATGCTAGCCGCCGTGGAACAGGTCAACCTGCACGACTTCATCGAGTCCCTGCCGCACGGCTTCGCGCAACCTGTTCGCGAGCGCGGCGACGGACTCTCGACCGGCCAGAAACAGCTCATCAATTTCGCGCGGGCACTCGCGCACAATCCGCGCTTCCTGATTCTCGATGAAGCGACTTCGAGCGTCGATACCGAGACGGAATTCAAAGTTCGCGACGCCCTGGCGCGCATGGTGGAAGGCCGCACTTCGATCGTCATCGCGCACCGCCTATCGACCATTCAGCGCGCTGACCGCATCTTCGTCATGCACAAGGGACGGCTGCGCGAAATCGGCACGCACCAGGAATTGCTGGCTCAACGCGGCATCTACTGGAAGCTTTATCAGTTGCAATACCGCGACCAGGAACTACGCGCATCTAAGTTACAGCTTATTGCCCCAGCGCTTCCAAGCCAGAAAAGCGGCGATCGTTTTGCCATCCTGAATTTTGCCGGACTGAATCCCTTCTCCAATTCCTTCGAAGTGAACCAGCGGATCTCGATGCGCTCATCGCCCATCGGTTCTGCCTGACCTTCCTTCAGATCCTAGCCGCGAAGACGTGCATCTTCTCCGCTACATAGCCGGGGCTCGGATAGTACGCCAGCAGCTTCTTCCACTTCTTGGCCGAGTAGCCGGTCTCTTCGCGGAGTTCGCGTTTGGCTGCGGCGAGCGGAGTCTCGCCCTTATCCAGACGACCAGCCGGAATCTCCCACATCTTCGTACGCGCCGGTAGCCGATATTGCTGGACCAGCAGGAATCGGCCTTTCTCATCGACCGCCATCATCACGGCCGAACCATGTGCTGAACAATCGAGCGGTGAATTTCGAAACCGCCAGGCTCGACGGCGTGGTCTTCGGTAATCCAGAAGATGGGAGTACGGTAGCGCTCTTCCGAGGAGATCACTTTCATTTGGGTTTTTCTACGCTCACTTTCCCGAGTTTCTCCAGCGGCTTGGCGATCTGCGCCGCATCGCCGACAACAACGACGGCCGACGATTCAGGGCTGATGTACTTCTTTGCCGTGCGGAGAATCTGATCCGGCTCCACGCTGCGAACGCGCGTCACATAGGTCTCGAGATAATCAGTCGGAAGCCCGAGCAGTTTCACCGTCGCGAGTTGATTGGCCAGGCCCGCCTGCGTTTCGAGGCGAATCACGAAACTGCCCGCGATGTAGTTCTTCACGTTGGTCAGTTCGTCCGTAGTAACCGGCTCCGAACTGATCTTCTTCATTTCCGCGAGCACGTCTTCAATCGCAGGCTGAATGACTTCGTTGCGCACTTGCGTGCTCGCTTCAAAAAATCCACCGGTGCGCAGCGGAACCTGCGAGCTGTGCACATCGTAGGCGTAGCCCTTCTCTTCGCGAACATGCATGAAAAGGCGGGAACTTGCTCCACCGCCCAGGATGTCGTTCGCCACCATCAGCGGGAAGTAATCCGGACTGGTGCGATCGATGCTGAGTCTGCCCACGTGAACATCGGCCTGGACCGAACCCGGGCGATCCACCAGAACGACCGAGCGCTTGGTCGTCGGGAAATTCGCCGCGGGCATGGCAGGTGCAGGGCTCTTGGGCCATTCCGCGAGTTGCGCACCAGATCAGCTTCATCAATTCTGCTTGCGGAGGCAGCGCGCCCACCAACAACAGAACGCCGTTGTTCGGGCTAAGAAACTGCTTGCGGAAGTTGAGCAATGCCGGACGATCGATCTTAGCTATGGAACTCGCTCGGTTGGCAGAATCCGCGAGTAGGGATGCGTGCCATACAGCAGTTCGCGAAGCTTTTCATCGGCAAGCGTAGCTGCCTGCGGCGCGCTCGGCCAGCAATTCCTGCGCGCGATTCTGTTTGCGCAGCGCCAATTCCTTCTCGGGAAATTCGGCGTTCTGCACAAGGTCGGAGAGAAGATCGAGCAGTTTGGCAGTGTTTTCAGCAAGCCCATTTGCGCTGATCATCAAAGTGTCGGACAGCCGAGACCGCCTCCATCGCCCCGCCGATGATTGCCATCTCTTCGGCGATCTGCCGGTCAGTGCGGCGTTTCGTGCCTTCCTTCAGAAGTGCGGCGGCTGTCTCGGCAAGCCCGACAATTCCTTCGGGATCAAATTTTGGACCCGGCCCGGAAACCGAATCTCACGGTCACGATGCGGAAACGCGGGTCGCGCACCGTGACCACTCGCAGCCCATTCGGAAAAGTGGATTCGCAACCGGCGGCAATTTATAGGCTGCCAACTGAGGAGTCTCCGGAGGCTTCGTCGAGTCCACTGTCTGGGCCGAGAGAGCGCACCGGCCAGAAACATCAAGCTGAGCGATTTCATTTCTTCGCCTCCTCCTTCTTCGGTGCGGGCACAATCTCCATGACCGTGCGCATTCTGGGTTGCAAGTACTTGATACGTTGCGGCTTTCACCTGTTCCGGCGTGACCGCAATAAAGGCGTCCAATTCGGTGTTAATCAGGTTAGGATCGCCATCGAAAATCTCGTACTGCCCCAGCAACGCGGCGCGCCGCGAAGAGCTTTGCAGTTCATTGATGCGCATTGAGCGGACCAGCGTTCGGGCGCGCTCCATTTCCTTCGGATCCACGCCTTCAGTCTGGATCTTCGCAATCTCCTGCTGCACCTGTTCCGCAATCTGCTTGCCTTCGAAGTTCGGGCATGCAGCAGAAACAGCCCGTAGTTTCCGGGAGCCTTGTAATCCGTAGGACCGGCGAACGGCCAGCCCAGATTGCCTTCGTACTGGATTACAGATTGCTTGCCTTTGACCAGGTTGCGCTGGATCCGCGAGCTGTCACCGCCGGTTAGCAGCACATCCGCCATTACCAGCGCGTAGAAGTCCGGAGAGCGGCGCGACGGCCCAGGGTAGCCAACAATAACGCCTGGCACCTTGGCCAGCGGATCAGGCACGTTCAACTGCCTGGGTTCCGTGACCGGCGGTTCGGTCATATCCGGATGCTTTGGCTGCGGCTGAGGTTCGATGTCGGCGAAATACGTTTCGACCAGTTTCTTCACTTCGGGGATTTTGATGTCGCCCACGATCACCAGCGCGGCATTGTTGGGTGCATAAAACGTCTTGAAGAATTTGGCGACGTCATCCACGGTGGCGGCGTTCAAGTCTTCAAACGAGCCGATCAGCGAATGTGCGAATTGTGCCAGTTCCGAAACGCCAGATCCGGCCACTTGTCCACAATCGCTGTGACGTATGGCTGGTTGTCCGCCGACAAGCGGCGCTCCTGCTTCACAGCCTCCTTCTGATTCTTCAGATTCTCGTCGGTGATGTTGAGTCCTCGCATACGGTCGGATTCGAGCCAGAGCGCGACGGCGAGTTTGTTGGACGGAAGCACCTCGAAATAATCCGTGAAATCCGGGTGCGTAGATCCATTCAGGTTTCCACCGTTCGATTCGACTGTCTTGAAGTGCACGCCCTTCGGCGCGTTCTTCGAACCCTGGAACATCATGTGTTCGAACAGGTGCGCGAAGCCGGTGCGTCCTTTTTCTTCCGAGCGCGCGCCCACGTCGTAAATAACATACACTGCCACAACGGGCGTCGCGTTATCTTGCGAAAGGATCACGCGCATGCCGTTTTTCAGCTTGTACTTTTCGATCGGGATTTTGAGTTCGGCGGCCGGCAACAGCATGGCGGCTGCCAGGAACAGAAGCAGGAAGTTTGGAGCCCTCATATGGTTGTCTACTTCAGACGAAGCGCCTTTCGAAAATGTTCCAACGGAAGCGTATTCAGTACATCGGATGCAGTCAGCCATCCGCGCCGGGCCATGGTTACTCCCTAGCGCATGTTGTGCAGATGTTTGGGATGATGCGCGTCGGTGGAAATTGTAAACTTGCAGCCCTTGGATTTCGCCGAACGCACCATGTGCGCATTGAGATCGAGGCGCTCTGGACTGGCGTTGATCTCGAACGCAATTCCCCGCTCCGCGGCGGCGACCGCAATCTTTTCGAAGTCGAAGGGAAAGGGCTCGCGGTGCAGCAGCACGCGGCCGGTGGGGTGTCCCATAATCCGCAACGACGGGCTTTCAACCGCACGCAATAGCCGGTCCGTCATCTCGGCGGATTCCATATTCATGTAGCTGTGAACACTGCCGATCACGAGATCGAGTTCCGCCAGCGCGTCCTCAGCCAGGTCCATGCTGCCATCCTTGCGAATGTCGCACTCGAGGCCTGATAGCACGCGGATGCCGAGCGCCTGCTGATCGATTTCGCGAACCTGTTGGGCGAACAGTACGGCGCGCCTTTCATCGAGGCCGTTGGCCATCGCCAGCGCCTTCGAATGATCCGTGATCGCGATGTATTCGTAGCCCAAGCTCCTTCGCGGCGAGCGCCATCTCTTCGAGCGTTGCGCGACCGTCGCTCTCGGTCGTGTGCATATGCAGGTCGCCGCGGATCTGCGGCGAGTTCGAGCAGATTCGGCAACGTGTCCTCTGCAGCGGCTTCGATTTCGCCCTGATTCTCACGCAGTTCCGGCGGAATCCAGGCCAGGCCGAGCGCTTCGTAGATACCTTCTTCTGTTTCGCCCGCCACGCGCGTGTTGTCGTCCAGCCGGAACAGGCCGTATTCGTTGAGCGTCAGCCCGCGCTTCAGTGCGCGACTGGCGCAGCGCGACGTTGTGATCCTTGCTGCCGGTGAAATACTGCAGGGCCGCGCCGAAACTCTCAGCGCGGCAGCGCACGCAAGTCCACCTGCAGGCCTTCCAGACCGACCTTCGCACTGGCTTTGTTCGGCCCCTTGGCGAGCACTTCCGATACTTTCGGATAAGCGACGAAGTGGTCAAGCATTGCCTCGGGTCAGCTGCGGTCGAGAGCAGATCCAGATCGCCCACTGTTTCGCGGCCCCGCCGGAAACTGCCTGCGGGCGTCACAGGACCGAGATACTCATGCAGTTCACCGACGACCCGGGCGGCGAAATTCAGCGTGAAGCGTCCGGCGCTTTCGCGGTATTGCGAAATCGAGCGCAGGACTTTTTCTTCCAGCTTCGCACCCATACGCGGTGCGGTGCGCAGTTTCTGTTCTTTGCAGATGCGTTCCAGATCGTCGATCGTGCTGATCCGAAAGTGCTCTATCAGCGTGCGGATACCTTTCGGTCCAAGACCCTGAATCTTGAGCATTTCCAGGGCGGTCGGGGGGTACTTTGCGAGCATCTCGTCGCGGCGTTCGAAGGTTCCACGCTGCTCGAATCTCGTGGAGCACCGCAGCGATGCCCTTGCCGATTCCGGGAATGCAGGTAACGCTGCGATCGGGGTTATTCAATATATCTTCGACGCGTTCCGGCATCCTTCAATAACAGCGGCGGCGTTGCGATAGCTGCGTATGCGGAACGGATCTTCGCCCGCAATCTCCATCAGGTCGCCCGTTTCGGCGAGCAACTGCGCGTATTCGATATTTTCCATGGCTGTCAGGCTCCGTACGGCTCGACATGCACAAGGACGTCGGCCACCCAGTCCAGTGTCTCTTTTATTTTGATCCGAACCGCGGTCGCGATGTCATGCGAGGCCCGAAGCTGAGCGATCGGGTCCACTTCCAGATGCAGGTCGACATGATATTGCAGGCCGGTTTTGCGTGCATAGCATTTCTCGATTGCGAGCGCTCCGGGCACCGCGAAGCTACTTTGCGAATTTCGTTCAACGACTGATCATCGGGCATGGTGTCCATCAGCGTCATCGAAGTATCGCGAGCAACACGAATACCCAGGAAAATCACGATCAGCCCTACGCCTAAGCCACCGTAATGGTCGGCCGACAGAAAGCGTCAGGGATCATAGAGTGTCAGACCCAGCGCAGCCAAAGCGACGAAGCCGGAAAGGATATCGACACTGTCGTTCAGGGCGTCCGCGACCAAAGAATCACTACGAATTTTGCGGCCGTAATAAAACTTCACCCATGACAAAGCCGCTTTCAGGACGATGGAGGCTATCAGCGGCCAAATCGCGTAAAACTCCGGTGCGGAATGTATTTCGCTAAACTTTCTGCATGGAGCGCACACAGATGGCGACACCGTCGTTGCGAGCATCATGCCGACGCCAAGGCCCGATGAATGTTTCGAAACGGCCGTGTCCGTAGGGATGATTTTCGTCGCCGGTCTGGCGGCGACGAATAGCCCGAATAAGACGATTCCGGAGGCAAAGACATCGGAAGCGGACTCAATACCATCAGCCACTACTGAGGTGGAATTTGCTATTAATCCGATGATAATCTTAGCAACAGCAAGCGATCCACTGACGATCATCCCCGCCAGCGCGACCCGCCGGCCCATCTGTTGTGCTGTTGCCATCTCATCAAGATAGCGGATCGGAATTGGTGATTGAGCGATCGGGCGATCGGGCGATTGATTCGTCTTGGGTTCGTTCTGATGTTTTTGGGGGTCGCTGTCTGGCACTGGGAAGTTCTTGCGGAGGTTGGCCAGGGTGCGGAGGGCGTGGTTGTAGACGCGGTGATAGCTGTTTTCGAAGCGGTGCAAGAGTTGGAGCGAAGGCGATTTCCTGCTGAGCGTTTCGAAGGTGCGGGCCGCGACCGTGTCTCCGCCGTAGCCGTCCAGATCCATTTCCTCGTTCATGGTTTGAGTTTGGAGGGTCCAGCAGCGTGCGATGCGCCACATGGCGGCGGTCATTTGCCTGACGATATCGAGTTCGATGTCGTCGCGGGGTTCGAAACGGCGGACGTAGGATTCGGCGAAGACCTGGAAGGCGTCCGCAGACTCGCCGCGGATGACGAGGGCGTAGGCGAACAGGCCGTGTTTTACGGCGTTCTGGGATGAGATGGCTTTGCCGGCGGGGTCTTGGGCCCGCGCGATTTGGCTCCGTTGATGCGCGCGGATTCGGATTTGGATAGGGACATGGGCGCTCCTGATGGGAATTGTAGCTGGCGTATTTCTGGAATTCGTGGGGTGAAAATTGTAAGTGATTGAAAGCGCAGTAAATATAGATTTGCGAAAAGTGTCGAAGGAAAAGTTGAGATATAAATGATCTGTGGACCTGCTTATCCTGAAACGGCTGCTCGCAAGTGTCTGCATTCTCGCGGGAATCGGCTATGCATATTGGAAGCTGGCCGTTCCGGTTCACCGCGTTGAAATTCGCTCCGAGTTGATGATGTTAGGTGATTTAGACGGTGATCGCAAATGGGCAGTCGGCGACCTGAAGACACTCGACGCCTTTCTCCGCGATCCATTCGCCACGCCGGACGATGTAGCAGGTCGGATCGACGTGAACCAGAACGGGCTCATCGATGAGGAGGACCTTGCGCATTCTCCGTGCGCTCGTCGCAGCTGCCGGTGACCCGTACACCGCCGAGGAGAACGCGCGAGCGAAGGGCGAGCTCTTCCCGCGGCCGCGAGAGCTCTACCGCTATGTCTCGGTGGCGGAGTACCGCCCCCGCCCGCTGTGGGCGCTGCCCTATCCGCATGCCGCAGACTCGGTCCTTGACTGGCTCGGCGGCTTCCGCCAGCCTGCGGAGCACGAGTCCGTACGCTGAGGCGCTCGATGCCGCGATCTACGCCGAGGCTGTCCGGTTCGACCAGGCATGGCGCCGGCGCGAACCGCGGCTGCTGCCGATCGAGCGTGAGTACGCCGCGAGGAAACTGGGTCGCGCGAAGGCACTCTTCCCTGCCGGCGAAAGGTACGAGTTGCTCCTCGCGCTCATGGAACTGGTCGAGGACGCGGAGACGCTCACGGCACGGGACCAGCCGGAATTCCCGATCAAACTGCTGGCCTTCCGGGACCATCTGCGCGAGGTGCTCGGCTCGCCGCTGTACGCCGAGTTCAAGGCGGGCAAGGCAGGACTGGCGGGCCGTGCTCAAGGTCGTCTCCGGCACACCTCAGACCGACCTCGGGCTGACCTATGATTTCGAGACCCTCGGAACAGCCAAGAAACCTCACCAGCCTCGAGAACTACCTCCAGCGCGCCGAGTGGCAGTACTACAAGAGCACGGCTCGCGAGGACGACTTCCGCGCGCTGATCGGTTACGCCCAGCACGATCCCACGCTACCTCCGCGCCGTCTCCCGGACGCAGCAGGAAGCTCCAGGACCCCAACGTGGAGAACCACAACCTGCCGATGGTGCTCCTCTTCCGCGAGGCGCTTCGCATCAAGGGTGGCGACAAGAAGAAGGCGGTCGGCTTGCTCGACGAGGCCATCCGCATCCCGTACGCCTGGATCAAGTCGATCCCGCGCGAGTCTTTGCCCGGCTCGCTTGCGCTGGACAACTTCCTCCTGCCCGGCAACAAGGAGGACGGTGCCGACAAGAGCCGGCACTGGAACGTCTTCGGTGGCATCTGCCTCTACAAGTCTCCACAAGAGGCGCTCGACCTCGCGCTCAAGCGCGAGATGCAGGACCTCCGCGATGACGGGTACTCCGAGGACGCGATGCGGGAGTTCCTCCGGGACATGATCGCGAACCTGAACGGCATGTACCACGTGATGACTGTTAACCCTCGCTTACTGCAGGATGCACACGCCGCTGATGTTACTTTCGTGACGCTGGCTGCGCCATTGCTAAGATAGTGTCAGCAAAAATGCCCGAACATCCGATTCAGCCGCCGCTCGAGGAATTTGGGGAACGGCCGTTTTCTTTTTATCCTCCTGTTCTCAATGTCGAACACAACGAGTGGCGGTTCGTAAAATCCACGTGGTCTGAACTGCTTGTAAAGAATACCGCTGCCGAACTCGAGATCTGGATTCCGCGCAGTTTCCTTGGCGACCTGTCGCGCGTGGATGAACCGGTGATGATCGTTGGCCTGCTAAAGGAACTGGAATACCGTGCGGGCTCGGTCTGGCCGACACAGCGCCGCGTAATCGAGATGCCGCGCGGCACTCGTGAACCGGCCCACCCGCTCGGGACAACGCATGAACCAATACCCAACGAACCGCGCGGGAGGCATTTCGAGGGCGGAACCGAATCCCGCCTTGGATTGTTGATCGTGGGTGCGCTTGTCGTCGGATTACTGGTGTGTGTGGCGATTATTGTAATCTTCCGTGGCGCGAGCGGTGGGAATGTAACTTACAGCGGCTTGATGCAGACCGAGCTGGGCCTTTCCGACAAAGACGATTACTTCGATGTGATCCGTAAACTGGGCCAGCCCGCTGCCGATCATTGGAAGTCAGAGACCGGCGAAATGCAGTATCGCGTTATGGATTACCCCGATAAGAAAGTCATGGTGATTCTGATGGGTGTCGAACGCGACAAGGCCCGTTACGTGGGCGCCATGGACAAGAATTGGAAGGTGGTCCATTCCGTGCGCCTGTCGGGCGGCGGCGATACTCGTTCGATGCTGGCCAAACTGCCTAAATTCTGATTTCCGGGTGCGATATACTCTTGGCCGGAGGGCAATCCTATGCCCGGGAACGGTCCCGATTCTCGTCGCAGATTTCTCAAGACGACAGTAGGGCTCGGCAGCGCCGCAGCAATCGCTCATGCGGCCGTCGAAACTGCTGCAACCCTGCCGACCGTCAAACTCGGCAATATCGCGGTCACCCGGCTGATCGTCGGCTCTAATCCTCTGTACGGTTTCTCGCATTTCAATTCGATCCTGAGCCGCTTCATGAAGGACTACATGACGCAGGACCAGCGCATGCAGATTCTGAAGCGCTGCGAAGAGTGCGGCATCAACACCTGGCAGTGCCATTACGACAAGCAGGCCGTCGAAGACTTTCATCGCTACCGCGCTGAGGGCGGCAAGATGCACTGGCTGCTGCTGGGCCATGGCGAAATGATGCAGAATCCCGCGCTGATCAAGGACGCGGCTAAGTTGAAACCAATCGGCATCGCGCATCATGGCGGCGTCACTGATACGCGTTTCCGCAATGGCGAAATGGATAAGGTGCGCGATTTTTATCGGATGGTGCAGGATGCCGGCATTCCGGGCGGCATCTCCACGCATAATCCGGCGGTGATTGATCTCATCGAAGGCCGCGGTTGGGATAACGATTTTTACATGACGTGCCTCTACCGCGTCACCCGCACGGCGGAGGAGACCCGAGCGCAATTCGGTGAAGCGCCGCTGGGCGAAACGTTTTTCGAGAAGGATCCGGAGCGCATGTGCAAGATGGTGCGCCAGACCAAGAAGATGTGCTTTGCTTTTAAGCTGCTTGGAGCTGGACGGAATATTGATTCCCCGCAGGTTCTCGAGCGCGCGGTGCGATTTGCTTATGCAAATATCAAGCCGGGTGACGCGGCGATTATTGGCATGTGCCCCAAGTTCAAGGATGAACCTAAGGAGAATGCTGAGCTGGTGCGGCGGATTCTGCTGAAGGGCTAGGCTCTTTGCTGATGCTCGGTCAAATTCTTCTGCTGGCGCAACTGGCTATAGTGTGCGATCCAGCCGACTCGTTTCGGCCGCTTGCCGAGGAGATTGCTCGGGAAGAGGGCGTCGCAGTCGCGGATTCATGGTCTGATGTGCGCAGTGAGTATCTGGTCTGGGTAGTTGAGCCCGGCCGCTTGTCGGACCGCGCGATTGTAAGCTTTGCGCGCGCCTGGCGCGATCGCTTTCCACAGACAGCGGTCGGCCTGATCAGTAGCCGGACGCCGGAGCAGGCCAGAGCACTCTGGCGGCGCTCCCGCGAGGTTCGCGCTACCCCATCCGCTGCCTTCGATACCGGGAAGCCTTTGTTCAAGGAGCGGTTTGTGGAGGCCCTGAATACCAGCGCGTACGTGACCTTCGCGGGCCACGGCGGGCAGAACTATCTCCGGCTTAGCGACGACGCGACCCTGCACTCGAACGAACTGCCGCAGGTGCCGAACCTGGTGATCGGCACGGCAAGCTGCAATACTTTTCGACCCTGGGCGCGTGAATCCATCGCCTTAGCGTTCGTCGAGATGGGCGCCGCTGCGTTTGCGGGCTATGCTTACAGCCCCGAGGCCGGTTTTCTGATCGGGGGCAACGAGGGTCTGCCGTTTCGCTACACCTTCCCGGAGTTCCCGATTGGCCGGGTGGTCCAGCTGCAGAATCGCAACGCCATGCGAGCCTTCGCCGCACTACCGATTTACTTGCTGCTTGGGGATCCCCGGATCGCGCTTAGTGGCCAACACGCGTATCGCGTCATCGCCGACGAGAGTCGTGAAGGGAGCCGGCGAATCGAGCTAACGGACACACCGCGCGGATTTCTACCGGTACGAATTCGTGATGGCGCAGGATACAATCTCGTCGAGGTTTCGGGAACCGCCGTTGCAGATCGTCACGGATTTTACAACTCCCGGCTGCAGGCGCTCGATGCCGGCGCGGACAAGTTTGTGTTGGTGGATCATGTTGGGGGCCCGCTGATCCTGCAGTTGCAGCGGGTGGTCCCGTGGTGGTGGCCGGTGAAGACGCTGTTCGTGGAAGCGCTCGATAATGCGCTCGTTTTCTTCGGCAGCGTCACGATAAATTGTGTCCTTGTATTGGGTGTCGGGCTCGCGTCGCTCCTTGTGGTCGCCCGCCCCGGAATCACGAAGCGGATGATGGCCGCCGGAGCGACTGCCGGGTTGCTGCTGGCGGCGCTGCACCTCGGTTGGGTGCTGGCGCGGTTGGGCCACATCACGGTCATTTCCAAGACCACGGACCTGAACCCGCTCGCGATGGCAGGCACTTTCGTGCTGACTGGCGGCGCTGGGGTGCTCTACATGCTCGCAGCAGGTAACAGGAGCCGGGGAATCGCACTGCTACTGGCGACATTTCCGGCATGGTTTCCAGCGGTATTGCACTTCGGGTTCACCTTCAATGCGAATGCGGCAATCTTCCGGCCGCAGGTGGGCGCTTCTATCTACAACCATGAAATGGCGCAGCTCGCCGCATGCTCGTTCGTAATCACGCTCGCCGCGGTCATGTGCGTTTTCGTCTCTCTCCGGCGGCTATGTGGGACAATGCCCATGGTGAGTTCATCAATCCGACTTCACCACAATTAAGGACGCGACAAAGATGACTTTTACACGACGAGATTTCGGAAAACTGGCCGCTGCGGCTCTCCCAGTATCCAGTTTGTTGGCAAAGCCGAATTCCAAAATCAATGGAGTTCAGATCGGCGCAATCACTTACAGCTTCCGGTCACTACCGGGTAGCGCTCAGGAAGTTCTCAAGTATTGCCTGGATTGCGGAATCAGTGGAGTTGAACTGATGAGCGGCGTGGCAGAGAGCTATGCGGGCATGCCGGCGCAGCCGGGTCGTGCGCCTGGAGGCGGCCAGCCTACTCCCGAAGTGAGACGCAAAGCAGCCGAAGAGACGCTGAAATGGCGCAAATCGGTCTCGATGGACAAGTACAAAGCGTTCCGCAAAATGTACGAAGCCGCGGGTGTCAAGATCTACGCCTTCAAACTTCCGCCCACGCTGGAGATGCCGGAAGCTGAGTACGAGTACATCTGGAACGTGGCGCAGACGTTGGGCGCGAACCACATCACGATGGAACTGCCGACCAATGACGCACTGCTCAAGCGCGTTGCCGATTATGCCGCGAAGCGCAAACTCGCGATTGCGTTCCACACACACGGCCAGGGTGGCGCCTCCGGTTTCGACAAAGTGCTCTCAGCGTCCAAGTACACCGCGCTGAACTTCGATGTGGGCCACTATTACGGCGTCAACGGTGAGTCCCCGGCGCCTCTGGTCGAGAAGTACCACGACCGGATCTCGAGTCTGCACATGAAGGATCGCAAGGGTCCGGTCACCGCTGCCGGTAAGACCACTGGCGGGCCGAACATGCCGTGGGGCCAGGGCGGAACTCCGCTGAAGGATGTTCTGCAATTGATGAAAAAGAAGAAATACAAGTTCCCCGCCAGCATCGAGTACGAGTACAACACCCCGGAAGGCTCGGACGTGTTGGCCGAAATGAAGAAGTGCGTGAAGTACTGCAAAGACGCGCTCGCGTAAAACAGCGGTTCACTGTGGCCCCGCCGCTTTTGCGGTGGGGTCACCTCGTAAGCGATAATTCCAGCTTATGAAGAAAATCCTCGGCCATCTTTTCTGGGTGGTTATTGCGGTGCTTGCGGCGGTTTGCCTGGGCGGTGTTGCGCTTTATCGCGGCGAGCACATCAACAGCATCTGGATCGTGCTGGCAGCTGCCTGCAGCTATCTGATTGGTTTCCGTTTTTACGCGAAGTTCATCGCGACGAAAGTGATGGTACTGAACGACAAACGGGCCACCCCTGCTGAACGCCTGCGCAACGGCATCGATTTCGAACCCACCAATAAATGGATCGTGTTCGGGCATCACTTCGCGGCAATCGCGGGACCAGGTCCGCTGGTGGGACCGACGCTCGCAGCACAGTTCGGTTATCTGCCCGGTACGCTGTGGATCATTATCGGCGCGGTGATCGGCGGCGCGGTTCAGGATTTCGTTATTCTGTTCTGCTCGATGCGGCGAGACGGAAAATCGCTCGGCGCGATGGCGCGTGAAGAGATCGGCAAAGTTGGTGGCATCACCGCGCTGCTAACGGTGTTGCTGATCATGATCATTCTGCTGGCCGTAATCTCACTGGTAGTAGTGAACGCGCTAAAAGGCAGTCCCTGGGGCACATTCACAATTGCGGCTACCATGCCGATCGCGGTGTTCATGGGTCTGTACCTGCGCTACTGGCGTCCGGGCAAGGTGCTGGAATGCTCCGTCATCGGTTTCCTGATGGTGCTCGCGAGCATCTTCGGCGGACAGGCTGTGGCGCACGATGCTTTTTGGGCACCCATCTTCACGCTGACCGGAATCACGCTGGCGATTTGTGTGATCGTCTATGGCTTCCTGGCGAGCGCACTGCCGGTCTGGCTGCTGCTCGCTCCGCGCGACTACCTGAGCACGTTCGTAAAGCTCGGCGTTGTGCTGATGCTGGGGGTCGGGATTCTGTTTGTGCGGCCCAATCTGGAACTGCCCGCATTCACGCGCTTTGTCGATGGCGACGGACCAATCTTCGCTGGCAAGATTTTCCCGTTCTGTTTTATTACGATTGCGTGTGGCGCGATCTCAGGCTTTCACGCACTGATCTCGTCCGGTACCACGCCAAAGCTAATAGCAAAGGAGTGGCATGCCTGGGGAGTCGGGTACGGTGCGATGCTGCTTGAAAGTTTTGTCGCGATCATGGCCATGATTGCGGCGTGCGTACTGCAACCCGGCGTGTTCTTCGCGGTGAACTCACCGGCGGGGATCGTGGGCGCTACGCCTGAAGCCGCAGTCGCGATGATCACAAGCTGGGGCTTTCCAGTCACCGTCGCGGATATGACGCAACTCGCCAAGGATGTCGGAGAAACGACACTGTTCGCCCGCACCGGAGGCGCGCCTTCTCTAGCGCTCGGCATGGCGCACATATTCGCGAGCACAGGCGGTGGGCAGGCTTTTCTCGGCTTCTGGTACCATTTCGCGATCATGTTCGAGGCGCTGTTTATCCTGACGATCATTGACGCGGGACGCGCGTTGGCCGCTTCATGCTGCAGGATTTATTAGGTAATGTGTATGCACCGCTGGGGCGCACCAGTTGGTTGCCGGGGGTAATTGGGACCAGTGCGGCGGTCGTGCTGGCTTGGGGTTACTTCCTGATTCAGGGCGTGCTCGATCCACTCGGAGGCATCAATTCGCTGTGGCCGCTGTTCGGAATCGCGAACCAACTGCTGGCGGCAATCGCGCTGTGCGTCGCCACCACGATCCTGATCAAGATGCATGGCCGCAAATTTATGTGGATCACCTGCGTGCCGCTGGCGTGGCTGCTGGTCGTGACATTTACGGCCGCATGGCAGAAGATCTTTTCGCCGATTCCGCGGATTGGATTCCTGGCGCAGGCGAATGCCTTGCAGGCGGCCCTGGACGCGGGCAAGATTCCAGCAGCCAAGATTTTCGAGACGCAGCATCGCATTTTCAATGAGCGCCTGGACGCGGGGATGTGCGCTCTGTTCCTGGTGCTGGTGACACTGATTCTGGTGGATTCCATCCGGATCTGGGTCGGAATCCTGCGCGGCACTCGTCAGGCAGTGCTTGTTGAATCTCCATTCGTGCTTTCTGAACTTCGGGCGGAGGAGTTATGAACCGGCTGAAAGCGTTCGGGACAATTATCGTGCGGATTCTCAAAGAACTGGCAGATGAGAACGCGTATGAGCGTCATCTGCTTGCACACGGCAGGCTGCATTCCGGCAAGGAATGGCGGCACTTTTGCGAACATAGACTAAAAGCGAAATATTCACGTCCGAAGTGTTGTTAATGTGAACGCCCCGGCTCTGATATGCTGAGTTTCGAAACGTGTTTACGCGACACCAAAGAAAAGCCAAGGTACTCTTTGGCCTATCGGACATACTAATTACGGCTGTCGCATTCGAAGCGGCGTACCAGACCCGCTCCGTACTGGGGCTGTCGCATATCTTCTATTTGACGGTACCGGTGAAGGCGCTGCTGTTGGGCGCGTCAGCGCTGGTCTGGGTGTTGCTGGGCTTCTGGCTGCAGGTCTATGAACGCCTGGATTCCGCCAATCCGCGCGTCATTCTGCGTGATACATTCCGGCAGTGCGGCATCGGCGCCATCATCATCGTGATGCTGCAGTTTGCCTTGCGCCTGGATCTCAGCCGCATGTTCATGGCCCTGTTCGCAACCTACAGCTGGATTTTGCTGTGCCTTTTCCGCGTCAAGGCCGGAATGCTGGTCGGAATCATCCGGCGAGAGTTCGGCGCGCCACACTATGTAATGGTCGTCGGCACTGGCGAGGGTGCAGTGCGGCTCGGCAGGCAACTGGAACAGGCAGTCAAGTACGGCATACGTCTGCGTGGATTTCTGGACGAAAGCTTTAAATCGGCAAGCCGGCACATTCAACTCGAAAACGAGTATCAGGTTTACCCGTTAGCCGATCTGCCCGCATGATGGATCGCGTGGTCATCGACGAGATTATCTTTCGCGGTCAGCAGCAATCAGCTCGCTGAACTGGAAGACACGTTTCTGATGTGCGATGAAGAAGGCATCCGGACGCGCGTCGTGGTCGATTTCTTCCCGCACGTAAACAGCGAGCTGTATCTGGAGAGGCTGGGAACGGCTCCGCTGCTGACTTTTTCCGCAGCGCCGCACGATGAAATCCGGTTATTTTTGAAGCGGATCACCGATTGCGCACTCGCGCTTATTGCGTTGGCTTCTAACGGCGCCATTCATGTTGGTGATCATGCTGCTGATCCGTCTGACGTCGCCCGGACCGGCCATCTTCCGGCAGGTGCGTTGCGGCTTGAACGGCCGCAGATTCACCTTCTACAAATTCCGTTCGATGTGTTTGAACGCCGAGGATTTGAAGGCTTCGCTGCAGCACCTGAATCAGAAGTCGACCGCATTCAAGATCCCCGACGACCCGCGCCTGACGCCGCTCGGGCGCTGGCTGCGTAAGTTCTCCGTGGACGAGTGGCCGCAGCTTTGGAACGTTGTGCTCGGCGATATGTCGCTGGTGGGCCCACGGCCGGCGGTCCCCGACGAAGTTAATAACTACAAGCGCTGGCAGCGCCGCAGGCTACGCATGCGCCCGGGGCTCACCTGCCTGTGGGCCGTGTCCGGGCGCGACGCACTCGATTTCGATACCTGGATGAAACTCGACATGCAGTACATTGACAACTGGTCATTGGCACTGGATTGGAAGATCATCCTGCGCACCATACCCCGCGTACTGACGGGGAGAGGAGCTCACTAACTTACATGCAACTCGTACCAACCCAGGAAGAGATCGTTGCGCTACTACGTCAAACAGGCGCATTGCGTGACGGTCATTTTGAATACTCGAACGGACTACATTCCGACGAATACCTGCAGGTAGCGCTGGCAATGCGTCACTATCAGCATGCAAAGACGCTGAGCGTGGCCCTGAGCCGGCTTGTTCGCGCGAATCCCGAGATCCGCGCAATGATTCCGGAGCTCTCGATTGTTGCGCCCGCGACCGGCGGATTGCCCGTCGCCTACGGCGTGTGCGAAGCATTGCGCGCCAAGCAGGTTTACTGGGCGGAACGCGAGAATGAAGGCCAGCCGATGCGCTTCCGGCAGTTCATGGAACAGGTTCCTGGCGAGAAGGTACTGCTCGTTGACGATATTCTGCGCAGTGGCAAGAAACTGACGGAAATGAAAAAGCTGATGGAATCCAATGGCGCTGAAGTAGTTGGACTGGCCGTGATGATTTATCAGCCAACGCCGCGCACGCCGGATTTCGATCCTCTGCCGTTTTACTACCTCGCAAAACTGGACGCGCACTACAGCATCGACGTGGAATCCTGCGAGATGTGCAAGCAGAAGGTTCCGATCGAAAAAGTCTGGGTCTAGAAACTAACCTTCAATCCCAACTGGAACTGACGCGGGTCGAACGCCGATGTGAAGGCGAACGGCGTAGTCGGGCTGGCGCGTATACCTGATAAGTGCGGCGGCAACTGCTCCATGGTGACATTGCCCACGGTGTTGTTAATCGTCTTGAAATTCGTGTGGTTCGCCAGATTGAAAACTTCGGCAATGAACTCCAGACTGCGTGGTTCCTTTCCGAGTTGGAACTTGCGACTGATGCGAAGATCCGCGCTCCAGTAGCTCGGGCCCATGCCGATATTGCGTCCTGCACGCAAGGGTCGATGGGTATTCGGATGACGGTCGCCCAGATTGTCGACTCCGCTCAGCAAATTGAAGGGCCGTCCGGAATTCGCGCTGAATATCGGCGCGAGCAGGAAGCCGTTCAGCGCCTTATTTGAGAATGGAGATTCCAAAATGGCGCTTACGACAAAGCGATGCTTCTGATGGAAGCTGGACAGAGCTCTGTCGGCGACCGCATTCAGCTGGTCGTGGGGTTGGAAATCAGTGTTGAAATCGAGCGTCTCATCGATGGCCTTGCTCCACGTATAGTGGGCGTTGAATGCCACGCCGCCGCTGAAGCGTTTACTCGCCTGCAAGATCATTGCGTGATAAAACGAGTTCGCCGTTAACTCGTAAATGTTCTTTTGGAAAAGCAAAGGATCGTAATAGCCGAACGTGGGCTGGCCGTCGGCGCTGCGCGGTCCATAAAAGAGATTGCGATCGAGGATGCGCACGATATGCGCGGCGCGATTGAAGTTGTAAGCGGCCGAGATGGCGACAGATCCGATTGCCCGCTCGACTTCGAAACTTGCCTGCTGTGCGTAGGGATTAACGAAGTCCGGCACGATGCCAAAGATTACGGCGAACGGATTTCCCGGCGTGGCGGGGATGCCGAATTGCGCAAGGTCCGACGACTGAATCGGGCGCGTTCCAAGCACGCCCTGAGTTGCCAGCCGCTGGTAGATGTCCGCCGAGGTGAGCATCCGTCCGGTCGCCGGGTCATTTAGTCCAGGCGCGCCCGACAAGGGCACAAAGACTTGTGCGATCTGCTTGCCCGCCAGCTTCTCGGCACTGTTCGAAATCTGGGCATTGATCTGCGAATAGTACAGACCATAGCCCGCGCGAACTACGGTCTTGCCGTCCTCGCTTGCACTCCAGGCGAGACCCATGCGCGGAGCAATATTGTTCGGGTCCGTGCCGACAACCTTAGGATTCACTTCGAGTTCGTAGCGCAGGCCGGCGTTGATTGTCAGGCGCGGATGAAGTTTCCAGGTATCCTGCGAATAGATGTTGAAACGTTTGGTCCACGCCTTCCAGGTGGGATCACCAAAGCCCTGATGATAAAAAGTGGGATAGCCCAGGTTGTACGCCTGCAGCGCTGAAATCGGAGCCTGAATATTCGGAATCAGACGCTGTTGTCCAAGTTGTGCCAGCGTTCCGGCAAGGCTCGTGGCGAAATTCGGATCTCCTGTGACGGCGTTGAACAACTGTCCAAGCGGCACGTTTTCGCCGAAGCTGAAGCGGCCCGCGAAAAACAATTCCGAGACGACCGCAGTGCGAACTGGATTCACGTCTCCTCCAAACCTCAGCATGTGTCTGCCTGCAGCGTAAGTAAAATTCTGTGTCAGTTGATAGTGCCGTTCGTAGGAGTTTGAAGGCAGAAGGCTTTCACGGCCGAAATAGCCGAAACCGCTGATATCGATTTGTGGGCCAAAGCGGTCAACTGGACGCACACCCTGATTGCTGTAGCCAAAAGCAGCGCGCGTTTCACTCACCAGTCGCGGACCGATTATATAGGTATCGCTGAGCATCACGGTTCCATCCAACAGTTCGATATCGCGCCCGCGGTTCTGCGCGAGCATCGCTCCGGTGGCGGCATTCTGGCTGAAGCGTTTCGTTAGATTGCCGCGCAGGAAAATGTGATGATGATCGCTGTAACGATGATCGAGGCGCAGCGAAACCTGTGTGGAGTCCTCTTTGTATGGGAAGTTGCCGCTGTTGCGATCGAAAAGCGCCAGCGTTTCAGGGAAATTCGTAGTGATCAGATTTCGCTGCATAGCTCCGGCGAGTACGCGTAACTGCGGAACATTGGAAGCGTTGAAGAAATCCGCCAGCTGTTGCTGACTCTGCGTCAGGCGTCCGAACGCCGAATGATCCTGAAGAATCGGAACGAAACTGGTCTCGTTGCGATCAAGCCTCTCGAAGGCAGCAAACAAAAATGTCGTGTCCTTGCGGATGGGAGCGCCAAGGGTCGCGCCCGCCTGCGATCTGGTGAAGGACGATTTGGCTGGATCGAAATAGTTGCGCGCCTGAATGTCACGATGGCGCAAAAAGCCGAACAGATTCCCATGCAAGTCGTTTGTGCCCGCCCGGGAGACAATGTTGATCGCGCCGCCGTAGGCTCCGCCAAGTTCCGCACTGAAGGTGTTCCGGTTGACCTGAAATTCCCCTACGGCCTCCAGGCTAAGGGACGGACGCACGCCGCCGCTGCTGGCGTAATTAGCGATTCCATCAATGGCGAATGAGTTCCCGCGACCGTTGCTGCCTCCAAAACTTAAGCCGGATTGCGGCGCTTGAACTACACGGTAGTCAGTTCCATCCACTAGATTGTTGGTCTCGACTACGCCTGGCGTGAGTAGTGCGAAGTCCAGGTAATTTCGGCGGTTGATGGGCAGATTGCGAATCTGTTGAGACTGAAGCGTGACGGACTGTTGCGTTCTTTCAGGTTCAACGACGGGGAATTCAGCCTTCACGAGTAATTCCGTCGCCACGGGCCTGACAATTAACCTGATCACAAGATTGAGGTTCTCACCAAGACGAACCTGAACGTTCTCGATAGTCTGGCTAGTGAAACCAACAGCCTCCACCCTGACCCGATAGACTCCGGGCGGTAGCATGAGGATACGATACCGGCCATTTACGGATGATTCAGTTGATCGGGTGGGGGTTGTCCCCCGTGAGGAATCTATGACGGTCAACGCCGCGTTTGCGATCGGAGTGCCGAAAAAATCCACCACGGAGCCCGTGATGTTTCCAGAGTTGACCTGCGCCTGCCCGAAAAGTAAGAATCCCAGCAGAACTACAAAGCAGGACAACTGCTACCCCCAACGTCAATTCATAGCGACATGATAGCATCACGAAACCAGGAACAATCTCTTATGAAATTCACACTTATCTTTCTCTTAGCGACGTTGGCAGCGGAATGCGCTGAGTTCAAGGCGGGTGTTGCCCGCATTGAGATTACACCGAAGTCCAGCATGTGGCTTTCGGGTTATGCGAGCCGCAACAAACCAGCCGAAGGGGTTCGGCAAAAGTTGTGGGCTAAGGCGCTGGCTTTCGATGACGGCAAGACTCGAACAGTAGTTGTCACAACCGATTTGATCGGGCTTCCGCGCGTGATCACGGACGTGGTCTCGGCCAGGGCGTTGAAGGAATTCAAGCTCGAGCGCTCGGGTATCCTTTTCAACTCATCGCATACTCACACGGGGCCGGTGATCAGAGCCAATCTGTCCACGATGTACAACGTGCCTCCGGAACAGGAGAAGCGCATCCAAGAATACTCCGAACAGCTCCTGGTCGACCTCCAGAACGTGATCGGCGCCGCAATTCACGATCTTGCTCCAGCGCGTCTTTACATCGGACATGGAACCTCTGCTTTCGCAGC
Organism: Bryobacteraceae bacterium; assembly: GCA_963793625.1. Lineage (GTDB taxonomy): Bacteria > Acidobacteriota > Terriglobia > Bryobacterales > Bryobacteraceae. Next base: position 339,978 of record CAWCAT010000011.1, read on the forward strand.
CAACCGCCGTGATCTCACGCCCAAGGGAGTCAAATTCGGTGTGAATCCGAATGGGCCCGTGGACCACGATGTTCCGGTGGTGAAAGTAACGACTCTGGACGGGCGCCTGCGTGCCGTGCTGTTTGCATACGCCTGCCACAACACGACGCTGACCGGTGAATTCTACGAAGTCAGCGGTGATTACGCGGGCGTCGCGCAAAGCGAAGTGGAGAAGGCCAACCCTGGTGCAACGGCCCTGTTCCTGCAATTATGCGGTGGGGACCAGAATCCTAACCCGCGCGGAACAATCGAGTTTGTTCAGCAGCATGGTAAGACGCTAGGTGCGGAAGTGACGCGGGTACTCGGCGGAAAGCTGCAGCCCGTGCGGCCGCCGATGCGCTCGGCGTACAAGGTAACGGAGCTTGAGTTCGCGCCGCATACACGCGCGCAGTACGAGAAGGACCTCACCAGCACCAACCAGTACCTGGTGCGCCGCGCCAAAATGATGATCAAATCGTATGACGATGGGGTGCCGGTGCGGCGCACGCCTTATCCGGTGCAAGCGATTCGCTTCAACAAGGACTTGACGTTGCTGGCGCTGGGCGGCGAAGTCGTGGTCGATTACAACCTGCGCGCCAAACGCGAGTACGGTAAGGCGGAGCACCTGATTGTGGCGGGCTACTCCAACGACGTGATGTGCTACATTCCATCGCTGCGCATCCTGAAAGAAGGCGGCTACGAGGCAGTGGACAGCATGGTCTACTACGGACAGCCCGGGCCATTCAACGATCAGGTTGAAGAAATGGTTTTCGACGCCATACATTCCGTGATGGAACGGGTGGGCCGTAAGCGCTAAAATACATCTTGACCTGTCTATAACTTGAGGGTTCAAAGTGGAGAGACAGCACGATGTTAACCGTTTCCAAACTCGCCCGCGCTGCGGTCTCAGCCGTAGCGCGGTCTTGTATTACGAATCCATCGGATTGCTGAAACCGGCACGGCGCACGGAGTCGAACTATCGTGCGTACAGCGAGGAAGATGCAAAACGCCTTGGCCAGATTTGCACTTATCGCGCAGCCGGATTGACGCTCGATGACATTCGGTCCATCTTCGATCAGCCCGACAGTGATGCGTCTTCTATTCTGAAACGGCGACTAATCGAACTCAGTGCTGAGGTCGAGAGAATTCGCAATCATCAACGTGCGATCGGGATGTTATTACAGAGAACTGGCCAACTAAGGAAATCAACGATGGTTACGAAAGAGAAGTGGGTCGCGATCATGCGCGCCTCGGGATTCAACGACGACGAAATGCACCGCTGGCATGCGGAATTCGAGAAGTCGGCACCCACAGAGCATCAGGAGTTCCTGGAATTCCTGCACATCCCGGACGAGGAAGTGAAAACGATTCGAGACTGGAGCCGCACGTTTAAAGGCGATAAAGCATAAGGTAAACCACGACGCCCGTGACACTGACATAGAGCCAGATTGGTAATGTCCACTTTGCGATTCGGCGGTGCGGATCGTAGCGGCGCGCTAATCCGCGCCGCAGGGTAATGATCGCCATGGGCGCGACGGCGGCGGCAAGAATCGTGTGCGTGAGCAGTATCCCAAGATAGACGGTTCGAATAGGCCCGGTCTTCTGAAATCGAACTGAACCCACATTGAAGTGATAGATCAAATAGCTGGTCAGGAACACGCAGGAAACCACGAATGCCGCCGTCATCACCTTACGATGCTTTTCGATCTGCTTGTGCCGGATCAGCCAAAAACCCCAGACGAGCAGTACGGCGCAGGTCGAATTCAGAATGGCGTTGAGGGTGGGCAGATCTCGCAGTGTCATCAGAGTGATTGTTTCTGAACCAGCCGGATATCGGCCAGAAGCTTTTTCATGGCTTCGGGCTCCCAGGTAGCATAGTAGCCGCGGATGCGCGACTTGCGGTCGACCAGTACGAAGCGCGTACTGTGTTCCAGTTTGCCGTCGATGTCGCCGAGGTGGAACGATTCCTTGCTAAGTAGATTTAGTATGCTTGTCGATCCGGTCAGGAAAACCCAGCGTTGGGGTTCGGCCCGATAGCGCTTCGCATAGGCGGCCAGGACTTCGGGAGAATCGTGGTCCGGGTCAACAGTGAACGAGACCAGGCGCACATCAGGAAAGTCCTTCGTATCTTCCTGCAGTTGCAGCATCTGCGTACTCATGCGCGGACAGGGGCCCTGGCAGGTCGTGAAAATGAAATCGGCAACCCAGACTTTTCCGTCGAGAGTCTGACTGCTAAACTCTTTTCCGGTTTCGTCAGTGAGAATGAAGTCTGGTACAACTCCAAGCGAAGGCAGCGATCCGCTTTCATCCCGGCAGGAAAGTAAGCACATTCCAGCAAGCAGCAGGACCACGTACCTCATTTGGGTGCACCTGAGCGCTGCTTTGAGGCGGCCCGTGTTGCAGCCAGCCATAGCAGCAGCGCGCTCGCGATCGTGATGCCCAGGCTGAGCGAAAAAGATGGCAGATCTTTCGCCTCGGGTTCGAGCAGACCTTTGATCAACGACAGCGCATACGTTAGCGGATTCGCCAGCATCAGCCAACGCATCCAACCGTGAGCCGTGGCGGGCGAGAACAAAGAACCTGAGACCATCCACAACGGGAACAATAGCAGATTCGCGATTGCGTGAAAGCCCTGCGAAGAATCCGTTCTCCAGGCCAGCACGAAGCCCAGCGCCGTAAACGTGAAGGACACGAGGAACAGCACGCCTGCGATTTCCAGAATAGCCAGTGTGACCTGGACGGAACGGCGTGAAGGGCAGGAACAGCAAGAAAATAAGCCCTTGTAACCAGGCCAGTGTTGCAGAACCCATCACCTTGCCGAATACCATCGCGCTGCGCGGCGCCGGCGAAACCAGCATCGAAAGCAGGAAGCCTTCGCGGCGGTCTTCGATCAGCGACATCGCCGAGAATACCGCATACATCATCACCGTCAGCGTCAGTGCGCCCGGAAAGAAAAAGCCGAGGTTGCCGAAGCCCGATCCGATCACGAACCAGAAGATCAGCGGTGAGCCGACGTAACCCAGCACGCGGGTCTTCTCACGCCAGAACCGGATCATCTCGCGCCGCCAAAGTGTGGAAGCCGGTAATAAGAAACCGCTACTCGCCAATTCGAACCCCCGTCTCATCGAGGAAGACGTCTTCCAGCGTAGGCTTGTGCATGGCGATCGAATTGAATCGCGCCCGGGAAAGGCCTCGATCACTTCGGTGATGAAGCGGTGGCCGTTGGCGATTTCGACGCGAAGCGTGCCGTCCAGCGAGAATCGGCTCGACGCCGAAGCGCGCGGCAAACTGCCCGCCATGATCGGCCGGATCGGAGACTTCGAGAACCACGACATCGCCGCCGACTGTGCGCTTTCAATTCGGCCGGCGTGCCTTCGGCCACCTGGCGGCCTTCGTGCATCAGCAGCAGCCGGTCGCAGCGGTCGGCTTCGTCGAGAATATGGGTGGTCACCAGCACCGTGCGCCCTCGGTTCGCGCAACTCCTCGATGTATTGCCAGAGTTCGCGGCGCGCACCCGGGTCGAGGCCCGTGGAAGGCTCGTCCATCAACAAGACGCGTCGGGCCGATGCAGCAGGGCTTTGGCGATTTCGACGCGCCGCTGCAGACCGCCCGAAAGCGTGTCGACCAGGTCGTCGGCGCGGTTCGTGATGCTGAGGCGCATCCATCGACCCCTGCGATCCGGTCGCGCAGCTCTGCCCCGACAGCCCGTACAGGTGGCCCTGGCGGTCAGATTCTCATCCACCGTCAGTTTGCGGTCCAGGCTATGCGACTGGAAGACCACGCCGATCTGCGCGGCGCACCTCGGCCGGCTTGCGCGGTCAACGTCGAAGCCGGCGACGCGACGCGTCCTGCCGACGGCGCGAGCATGCGTGGCCAGAATGCGGAACAGCGTCGACTTGCCGCCTCCGTTGGGCCCCAGCACGCCGAAGATCTGGCCCCGGGCGACGTCGAAGCTCAGACCCGACACCGCTTCCCGCGCGCCGAAACGGTGCGTGAGGTTTTCTGACTGCACCATCACAGACTCGGCCTGTCCAAGAGCATCAAGGCAATACAGTAGCGGAAGATAGACCACCGAGGCGAGCAGCACGCCGCGGGCCCGCAGGGTAGTGCGCTCGCGGGCCACGCGCAATCCGGCGTACAGGAAACTGCGCGCCGAGCAGCAGCGCACCTACCAGATACAACGTTCCGGTCATGCGACAGCAACGCCGGCACCAGGCTGACCGGGAATCAGCAGCACCGAGTGATCAGACATCTGGCGCGCGGTGGATTCTCCGTCCGGCTCCACCACCGGAAGCATGCGGATGCCGGCGCGCGCGTAGTCGTCGCGATACATCCAGGCGATCGAGTAGAAGTGCGGGAACTGCCAGAGGAACAGGATCGCGAACAGCATCCAGGCCTCGGCCGTCAGCGTGCCGCTGCGCCGCCGCATAGCCGATCAGCGGCGGCATGGCGCCGGGAAACGCTCCCACCGTGGTGGAATGCCGCGAGCGCTGCTTCAGCGGCGTGTAGAGCCAGCAGGTAGCTCAACAGGGTGAACAGCGCCCAGCAACGCGGCCAGCAGGTTCGCGCCCAGCCAGAGCTCGACGAATCCCAGCACCGAAAGCGCGACGCCGAACCAGAACGCGCGCGCCGGGCGGATGCGGCCCGCACGGCAGCGGCCGCATCCGGGTGCGCCGCATCTTTGCCGTCGGCTTCGCGCTCGTACCACTGGTTCAGCGTGAACGTGCCGGATGCAAGCAACCCCGTTCCCAGAACCGCGTGCAGCAGGACCCAGCCATCCCAGGACGCCGCGCAGGCCGAAGCAATAGCCGATGCCCGTGCTCATCAGGATGAGCCAGATGACGCGCGGTTTGGTAAGTGCAAGGTAATCCTTCATCGAGTGACTCATGCGGCTGAATGCCCCCGAGCGGCTGGCGAACGTTGCGCAGCACCTGAATGGCTAGCGCCACGCTGGCGGCCATGGTCATCGCCCCGACCGCCACATGCAGCACGGTAAACAGCGACCATCACCGGCATCGGCTGGACGTCTCAATATAGGTGATGCGGCTCATGTACGCCGCGATTCCCAGAAATACCTGCACGAACGTAATCGCCAGCAACGGATGGCCGCTCTTGCGCAGCGCGGCGTGCGAATTGAATTGGGTGAGCACCGCGATAGCGACGCAAACAGCACCAAGCCAGCCACCACCAGCGCGCCGACGATGTGCGGAACATCAGTTCGAGAAGCTGGTGGCGAAACGCCGCGCCCAGCGCCACCTGCGACAGAACCGCGATCGGCACGATCGTCCGCGAGCGTGCGCACGGAGGGCGATCCGCGCGTCCTCCACCATCTGCGGCCCGCGTTTCCAGGACGGCGACGTGAAGATGGCGATGGCGACCGTCAGGCGAGAAGAACAACTCCGCCAGGCAGGCGTGCGCGATGCTGACCGCCCTGGGCAGCAGGAAAAAGCACAGTCAAGCCTGCCGAGAACCCCTTGCAGGATCACCGAGGCCCAGCGCGGCAAAGCCGAGCTTGCGCATCCACGGCCGATCATCCGCGCGCCAGAGCCAGAACGCCAGGATGATCGTCATGAAGCCGACCGTCGTGGCGACCATGCGGTGGCCGTGCTCGTAGAAGATTCCGCCCGTCATCGGCGGCATTAGCTTTCCGTAGGAGAGCGGCCAGTCCGGCACGGAGAGCCCGGCATCATTGCTGGTGACGGAGGCGCCCGCCACCACCAGAAACAGGGTGCAAATTGCCAGCAACAAGGCATAGCGATGAAGCCCTATGTTGTCCTTCATGATGATGTGATGAAAACCCAGCCCTTCTAGTTTCATTGTAACCATTCCGGTGAGACCGTGAATGACGCGTTCTGGCGAGTTCACGAATCCAGTACTATTCTTATCTACGATTTGGTACACTGAGACAGGATGTCTAGAGGATCTCCGCGCCAGCGGATGGCCCCGCTCGATCTCGCAAATAGTGATCCCCTGAACCTTGCCAACTTTTTCTTCCCTAGACGATCCGTCCTTGAGATCTTTACCCTTTCCGCATGAAACTAAGCGTACAAATTAGCCGCGGAATCGAATGTTTGTTCGGTACCCGCGATGAGAATATCCGCCTGCTGGAGTCCGGACTCTCCATTTCCACCCGCCTGGTGAACGACAATCTGGAGGTGGAAGGTGAAGAATCCGGCGTAATTCGTGCAGCCAGCATTCTAGATGATTACGTCGCTCTCACCAAAGAGGGACACGTTTTCAATAACGGCGATCTCAACAGCTACCTCCGAGTCGTCACCGACGATAAAGAAGTGACGCTGCGTGGTCTGGTAGTAAGTGGCAAACAGCGCAACTTCGGCAAGAAGACACTTGCGCCAAAAACCATCAATCAGCGCCGCTACGTTGACGCCATTGAACGAAATGATCTTGTGTTCGGAGAAGGTCCTGCCGGAACCGGTAAGACTTATCTTGCTGTGGCGATGGCTGTGTCCGCGCTGCTCAGCAAGCAAGTCAGCCGCATTATTCTGACACGGCCCGCAGTGGAAGCTGGTGAGAAACTGGGTTTTCTGCCCGGCACATTGCAGGAAAAGGTCGATCCATTCCTGCGCCCGCTGTATGACGCCCTGTACGACATGATCGAACTCGAAAAGGTCGAGAAGCTGCTAGAGCGCAATGTGATTGAAGTGGCGCCGATCGCGTTCATGCGCGGCCGTACGCTGAACGACAGCTTCATCATTCTCGACGAAGCCCAGAACAGCACTGCGGAACAGATGAAGATGGTGCTTACGCGCCAGGGCTTCAATTCCAAAATGGTGGTTAACGGCGATCTGACACAGATGGATCTGCCGCCAGGAAAACGCAGCGGTCTGTTGGATGCGCTCGAGGTACTAAGAGGCGTGGAAGGCATCAGCCAGGTCTTTTTCACCGAGCGCGACGTGGTTCGGCACTCACTCGTACAAAAAATCGTAAGGGCCTACGAACGATTCAACGAAACGAATGGAATGGGGCGGCAGCTTTCACTGAGACTCGACTCGAATGTGGATGCAAGCTCGCCGGCTACGGTTGCGGCCTACTCTGAAGTAACGCCGGCGCCCGACAACCATGTCTGACCCCGAACCTAGTGTTTCCATTCTGTTGACGCTACGCTGTCCGCGCGGACTGGACCGCAAAGGACTGCGCGCCTTCGCCGAGCGACTTCAGGAAGAGGTCGCCGGCAATCTGGACTTCTGCTGCCTGCTTACGGACGACCGCGAACTCCGGCGCATGAACCGTGAATTCCTGAAGAAGGATTACGCCACGGACGTGCTCTCATTCCCCGGCGAAGACACCCGAGAATTTCTGGGCGAAATTGCGATTTCCGTGCAACGCGCCGCTGAACAGGCAGGCACCTTCGGCCACTCGACTGAAGACGAAATTCGCATATTGATGCTCCATGGTGTTTTGCATCTATTGGGTATGGACCACGAGACGGATGGCGGCAAGATGGCCAGCGCTGAGAGGATCTGGCGCAAAGCGCTGGGTCTTCCGAGCGGGCTAATCGAGAGGGCTGCACAGTGACTGGATTACTGGTCTTGCTTGCTGTCGCATTGGCCTTGCTGCTCTTTCTGAGCACGTTTGTTCAACTGCTTTATCTGGAAACGCAGCGTCTGCGCACGCGTGAAACCCGCGCGCTGGAGTTCTTCAAAGAAACGCTCGACGGCCGCCTCGGCGTCAAGGCAGATCAGGGCGCGCTCGCTTTCTCACTGATCAAACACACCAGTCTGCTGCTGATGGGGATTATTTTCCTCGCAATCGCAGCAGCAGGTGGAGGACAGTTCTGGCAGGCGGCAAGTGAGGCGGCAGTCCTTTCATTTGCAACAATGATCATCGTTGCCTACCTGCTGCCACAATTTCTTTATCGGCGTGCGCCTGCAACATGGCTCATTCCGCTGGTCCCGCTGCTCAAATTGATGACGCTGGCCATCAAGCCGTTGACCCTGCTACTTGCATTCCTGCAGTCACTCGCGGAGTTGTCGGAACCCGAGCGTGCCCAGGAAGAAGAACAGACTCCTGCCGAGAACATCGAAGCGCTGATCACCGCAGGTCAGGAAGAAGGGCTGATTGAAGAGGATGACCGCAGGTTGATTCAGTCGGTTGTGGAGTTCGGCGACAAGCGCGTTCGCGAGGTAATGACTGCCCGTCCAAACATCGTTGCCATCGAAAAGAACAGGTCACTCGAAGAGTTGCGGCATCTCGTGATCAATGAACAGTACTCGCGCATTCCGGTCTTTGACGGCAACATCGACAACATCATTGGATTTGTACATGTGCGCGACATGTTTGAGCTGGACGAAGCTGACCGGGAACATCGCCAGGTGGCAGAACTTGTCCGCGACCTGAAGCCGGTCCCCGAAACCAAGCGTGTTTCCGATCTGCTGCGTGAGATGCAGCAGAACGGAGCGCATATGGCCGTAGTTATCGACGAGTACGGCAACACCGCAGGAATTGCCACAATGGAAGACCTTGTTGAAGAGGTGTTCGGCGAGATCCGCGATGAGCACGAACCCGCCACGGACATTGAGGAAGAGCCGGACGGCTCCTTCGTTGTCTCTGGCAGCTTTGACTTGGACCACCTGCACGAGCTGGTAGCGTTCCGGCCGGATGAAGAAATGGAATCGACCACCGTGGGTGGACTCGTAACGGAGTGGCTTGGCCATGTTCCGAAAAAGGGAGAGACAGTGGAACAGCAAGGCATCAAGCTGGAAGTGGTCGCGGGCAATGACCTGCGCGTCGATAAAGTGCGCATTTCGAAATCGAACAATGGGGCGTTGCATGCATAAGGCAGGTTTCGTCTCCATTCTGGGAAGACCGAGTTCCGGGAAATCGACACTGCTGAATGCGCTGCTCGGCACAAAAGTTGCGATTGTCGCAAGCAAGCCGCAGACTACACGCACCACGCTGCAGGGAGCGCTCACGCTGCCGCAGGCGCAGATCATTTTCGTGGATACGCCGGGCATTCATAAATCCGACACGCTGTTGAATAAACGCATGATGCAGTCTGTTCGCGAGGCTGTGGATGGGCGCGACCTGCTGCTCTACCTGGTTGATGCCACGCTGCCGCCGTCGCCTGAAGACGAACTCGCGGTCAGTGTTCTCAATAAGGCAAGCACACCGGCCTTCCTGCTTTTGAACAAGGTAGACCGGTTAAAGCATCCTGAAGAAGTACTGCCGATTATCGAACGCTACAGGGCATTTCACGAGTTTGCCGAGTACATCAGCATTTCGGCAAAGACCGGCCTTGGACTGGACCGCCTGCGCGAAATGATTATCGACCGGTTGCCTGAAGGTCCGGCACTGTATCCTCGCGATTACCTCACGGACCAACCGGAGCGCTTCATGGCCGCCGAGCTAATTCGCGAAAAGGCATTGCAGGAAACGCGCCAGGAGGTACCGCATGCACTGGCCGTTCTGATTGACCGTTGGGAAGACAAGAAGAAGATTCTCCGCATTGCCGCCACTGTGTATGTCGAGCGCGACGGGCAGAAAGGCATTATCATTGGAGCGAAAGGGAGCATGCTGAAACAGATTGGCACTCTCGCTCGCCAGGACATGGAAGCCTTTTTCGGCAAGAAGATTTTTCTGGAGCTGTTCGTCAAGGTCCGCCCGGACTGGCGCGAGAACCCTGAGTTCCTGGATCAAATCGATTGGCGCTCCATGCTGGGAACCGCCGAACTCAAGGATAACTAAATTACGATGACTCGCTTTTTATCGACACTACTCACACTACTTCTGATCACGTTCGCCTGCTCTGGTGCAGCCGCTGATAAGAAGGAAATCATTTCGGATGGCTCGATCGAGGATCACGTCCGCCTCAAATTGGTCAACGATCCCGACGTACGCGGAGGCGGATTTCAGGTCGCGGTGAAGGATGGCGTTGTAACCATCAAAGGCAAGGTGGAAAAAGAGAAGTTCCGCCAGAAGGCTGAGAACCTGACAAAGAAGGTGAAAGGCGTGAAGCAGGTAGTTAACCAGGTGGAAGTTGCACCACGTTAACCCGGCCCAGCGCACGCCTTTTTTGACCGCTAGACCCTGTACCAATCAGCACGCCAACTTTTGACGGCGCGTTTGATTTCTTTTTGCGGCATATTCTCTTCCGCGGCACGACGCGCGAGCGCCACGAATTCCTCGTCCGAGGCGAAGCGCAAACCGACTATCTGTTTGACGTCCAACCGCGGATCGAGCAGCTTGCCTGTGAGCACGAAGTGCCGAAGATTCTCCTCAGCGCGGATCGCACGGTCCTGGGCCTTCAGCGCGAATATCCGGCAAAAGAAAAACAACAGGACCAGTGCGATCTCGGTCGCAACAATCAGCGACGCGCTATAGATGCGCTGGTGATCGCCCCACGACTGAACCAGGTTCACCACTGATCCAATCAATGTAAGCACGATGATCCCAAACAAAACGCCGTGATACATCGGGACTATCTGCGCATGTTTCTCGAAGTTCTGTGTTTGCATATTTCTCCTGCTGTGTGTCGATTGTAGCAGAGGGATATTGAAGCACCGCTTTGTGATACAACCATGCTGTGACGGGAATGCGCGCATGAGCTGGGTTGCAATCGTGAATCCACGCTCGGGCCGCGGCGCTTTTCGTAAACCGCATTCATCCGCATTCCAGGCACTCAGCCGAGTCGTGGAACGGATCGAGTTCACTGAGTATGCGGGCCATGCTGGAGTACTTGCGCGAGCATTGTCGGGCGGTGAAGATATCGTTGTCGCGGGCGGGGATGGAACACTCTACGAAGTTTTGCAGCATGTCGATCTGGCGCGGCAGCGCGTAGCAATCCTCCCTGCTGGGCGCGGCAACGCACTGGCACGTGATCTCGGCGCACATACGCTGCTCGACGCGATTAAATCTGTTGCGCAGGAGCGGACGATCCATGTTGACCTGATGGAGGTCACGATGGAAGACCGGGACGGTGAGATACGTTGTGTGCGCGCAGGTTCGTCCGTAGGATTTGGCTATCCCGCGCGAGTGACTCGGAGCGCCAATCATCAATTCCGCAGGCTTGAAGGTTACAGCTACGCTGCGGCAAGCATTGTCGTTCCTCCGCGTAAACGCGAGTACGAAATCAGCTATGAGGGTGAGGCCACGCGCTCGGTGCAACTCACCGGATTTCTGGCCAATAATGCACAGCACATTGGAAGCTTTCTGGTGCTGCCCAAGGCCAATTGTAGCGACGGACGTTTCGATGCGATGGAACTGAGCGCTGGATGGATTGGTCAGTTGGCTCACAATGCTTCCACCATGAGCCGGCTACACATCTATGCGCCGGCACGCTTCCGGACTGCCCTGCGCGCTGAGATTCATCCTGCAAGCGCCAGCGAGCTGATGCTGGATGGCGAACTGTTCCCAGACGTCACGCGCATCTCTATTCGGATTCTTCCCGCAGCATTACAGTGCGTTTTCTAAGTCGATTCTGCGGAATTTTCGTTTATACTCCTGCAAAAGAGTGCGAATGTATCTATTGCCACCCAAAGCTGCTTCTCTTGCCATCACAATGGCCTGCCCTTGATGGCGGTCGGCATGGCGCGCGCGAGCGCGGGATCGCGGTCGATGAGAAAGCAGCGCGTCAGCTTGCCCTGAAGTCATTCAACGTTCAGCTGTCACTGGATCTCAACTCGACCGATAAGGCTGTTCAGGACAGCCACTTCATTGATCCAGCAATCAGCGACGCACTCGCGTTGATAGCAGCGCGGGCAGCCGGCCTGAAGCCGAGCTTTACGACGACTTCTATGCGCGCCGGATCGCGAACTGGCAGGAACAGGACGGGAAATGGGTCACATTTGATTCGCGCCCGCCTCATGGTTACAGCAACGTCAGTGCAACTGCCTATGCCTTGCGCGCGATTCAGTTTTACTTGCCTGAGTCGCTCTCGGCGGAGAAGCAGCAGCGAGTGAAAAAGGCAGCGGCGTGGCTCAGCGCAGCACGTCCGACATCGACAGAAGAAGCGTCGATGCGAGTGATTGGGCTGGGCTGGGCGGACGCTCCGGCCGACTCCCGGAAGAATGCGGCAGCCGATCTGTTGCGCTTACAAAGAGCCGATGGCGGCTGGGGTCAACTGGAATCACTCCCAAGCGAAGGCTACTCGACCGGCCAATCGGTGTTTGCGCTGCTCAGCAGTGGAGCAACCGCTCCGAGTGACGCTGCGATCCGCCGTGCGATTGGCTGGTTATTTAAGAATTAAGAAAAGGATGGGTCCTGGCGCATGGAGTCCCGGCAACGCTCGCCGGAGCCGGTGAGCCCGCCATTCTATGAGTCTGGAATCCCACATGGCAAAGAGCAGTTCAGCTGAAGGCTGCCAAGCGCTAACGAGGAAAGCAGGATTCACCGTATCCTGACAATATGCCAACACTCGAGACCGCAACACTGGGCGGCGGCTGTTTTTGGTGCCTGGAAGCCGTGTACGACCGTATGGAAGGTGTAGTTACGCTGGATTCCGGCTACATGGGTGGCGCGAAGCCGAACCCAACCTACGAGGATGTATGTACCGGACGTAGCGGGCACGTCGAAGTCGTACAGGTAACCTTCGACAATGAGGTCACTTCATTTCGCGACGTGCTTGGGGTGTTCTTCACGATTCACGATCCTACGACGCGGGACCGGCAGGGCAATGACGTCGGCTCGCAGTATCGATCGGCGATCTTCTGGCACTCCGAGCAGCAGCGCGAGACCGCGGAACAGATGATTGCGGAACTACAGGATACGGGGATCTGGGGCAGTCCGATTGTGACCGAAATCCGCCCGGCAGAGACATTCTATATCGCGGAAGGTTATCACCAGGATTACTACCGCAACAATCCCAAGCAGCCGTACTGCGCGTATATAGTCGAGCCAAAGGTCCGCAAATTCCGCGAGAAGTTCGCCGCGAAAATGAAATCCGGCTCGTGAGGCACGAGTTGCTGCAGCACGGTATCCGGTTGTTCAACGAAGGCAGATTTTTCGAGTCCCACGAGGTTCTCGAAGAGGCCTGGACACCGGAACACGGCCCGCACCGACTGTTCCTGCAGGCGCTGATTCACTTCGCGGTCGGGTGTTATCACTGCGAGCGAGGCAATCGGGAGGGCGCAATGCTACAACTGCGGAAGGGGCTAGTGAAGATAGAGGGATATCTACCGCTGTACGAAGGCGTAAATACTGCGGGAATCGCACAGGAAGTGGTAGCGTTGCTGCGGCAGATCAAAGCTGGAGGGCCGATCTGCCGCTTTCCAAAAATTCAACTTTTAGCCGCGCCGACGTCTCCAGGCGAAGAGTGAAATTCCCAAGCCGGTCAGGAGCACTGTTGCCGGTTCGGGGACCGAGGTTATCGTCGGAAAAATCTCTGAAGCTGGCGTAAAACCACCAAGAGTTTCCCACGTTGACGCTCCGTTGAAAGTTTTTGGAATCCCGCCCAAGTCCTGATTCAAGGAGTTGTTTTGGGTGGCGGTCGCAACAACAAACCGAACGATGGTCTGGTCAGTAATTACCAGACTGGAAAGACGGAGCATCTCCGAGACCACATCCGCGAACGGCAGGCTAAAGCTGAGAAAATAATCCGTCGAACCATCATTATTCGTGTCGAGGTTGGTTACGACTGGGTCGTATGTCGGGTTTACGATGTTCCAATCGTAGTTACTAGCAGTCTCGGCGTAAACCTTCTGAGGGGCCACTGCGGCCATGCTGGTCGTGCTGGGCGAAGTGTTGGCACCTGCTCCAGCGGCGAAAATCTTGATTCCGTCTCCGCTACCGGCGTTGTCAACTGCTACAAATAACTTGAGTGCGTTGTCCACGGACGGAATGTTGATACCCACGAATAGACCCGTTTTGAATCCGACCGGATTCTGGTCCCGTCCCAGGCGGATACGGAAGTACATCGTACCGTCGGTGTGAGATGCGGATCCGTTGTTGTCAAAATATGTATAAAATCCGGCATTCTGGGCGTCGCCCGTAATGTCGCCTTCTGTCGACCCAGTCTGCTGGTCCTGGGCATAGTCCATCTGGTTACCGCCCTGCGTGAAAACGGCATTCCAAGCGGTGGTGGGACTGTTTATTGCTATAGGCGTGGCGCTGCTATTCTGTGAAAATGCAGCGAACATAAATACACATAGCAATATTGCAGAAAGAAAACGGCTATTCGGCACGATTAAAGCATCCCCTCTGAAGCGAAACACAATCACAAACACTATCGGCAGCTAATGTATTTTACCTTACACGCAAATGCCTGCGCGGCGCGAGATGCCGATGATTATTCCCGTGACTTCAGATTGCGGGATAAGGCGCCACCGCCGGACGAACCACATAGCGAGATTGCAGGAACGCGACAATATCAGTCAGTTGCCGTGCTGTAATGTTGTCCGCATATGCCGGCATGCGGGATTTTCCAGCCAGGGTAATCTGGTCTTTCGGATAGCGCGCCAGTCGATGATCGGGGTTGATGATGGAAGTCACCAGGTAGCCGTCAGTGATGTCCTTAGTAGTGACACCCCCAAGCACTACCGGCGAAGCGAGCTTCGCTGCGGGTTGCGAAAACTCAACCCCAGTGACCTCGTGACAGTTGTTGCACCCAAGCGAAGCGAACGCGGCCTTGCCCCGTTCGATATCTCCAGTCGGCGGCAGGCTGAAGCCTGAGGCCGAGTGACGTCCTGAATCGCACGCCGCTAGCATGGCAAGTAGCGCCGCGACGGACAGTGCCGTCAAGTATCGCCGCATAACTCACCTCTCTATTCGGAAGACTAGATCCGAAATTCGCGCCTGTCAAGGCTTCCTTAGCAGCGCCCAAGCCAGATACAACCACCCTGAAATGAAACAGATACCGCCGAATGGGGTAATCGCGCCCAACATGCGCCAGCCGGTCAGGGCCAGGATGTACAAGCTGCCCGAAAACAGGAGGATTCCGACCAGCAGCAGCACACAAACCCGGGCGCCTGCCGCCGATTCCAGCGCCCCCATCTTCACGAAAAGCGGCACGCCCAGCAATCCGGCAGCATGTATGAAGTGGTAGAACACCGCCTTCTGGAACACATCCAGCGAGTACGCGTCCAGGCGCCCGCGCAATCCATGTGCGCCGAACGCCCCAAGCATCACTGCCAGCGCCAAGCCCAACGCTCCGAGAGCACTGTATGTCATGTTCCTATCTTAAGCGGCATGCGCCAGTTTGGCGCCGGAGCGAACTGTCAACGCAAAATAGAAATGTCCTATTCCCAGCAGAAACTCCTCGTCCAGATACCGGTTGGCGGCTTCCATGCTCGCCATGCCCGCCACTCGCAGGCCCTTTACCAGGCGGTCCTGTGCCGTGCCAAACTGGCGTTCCACGCGTCCTTTCGCCTGCGGACTGTGTGCCCCAATCCAGATAATGCGCAACTCCTGGAGCGCCCGTCCGATCTGCGTTGGCGGCATCTGCTTGCGATCCTGCCGTTCTCCCGGCGCGTCGCGTCTGGCGCCGCACAAAGCGCGCAAACAGACAGCTGGTCGCGTCATCGATCATGCTGATCAGATACAGCTTCTCGCCGCGTCCTTCCAGCCAGTTATGCTCACTGGTGTCCCATTGCACTAACTCGCCAGGCCGGCTGCGCCGCTGCCGCCACTGGTGAATGCACTCGACCCGTTGCGGTTTGACCCGCCACAGCTTGGCTGCAACCATCCATTTGCGCACCGTCTCGCGGCTGGCCTGGATCTCGTGTTTGTGCGCCAGGTACTCACTGGCCAGCGTCGGTCCGAAGCCGCGATACAGGTCACCCGTTAGAATCTGCAGCGCGCGCTGGCGCGTCTCCTCGTCTGTTTTCCGTTTCGACGCCCGTCCGCGCAAGCCGTGGATCACAGCCTTGTCGCCATGCTCCTTGAGGCCCGCTAACAGTCGTCGCACGTGCCATTCGCTGAGCCCAGGTTCCAATGCCGCCTCCTTCTGCGTGATCAATTTCTTCCTGGCCTTCTGTAAGGCCACCAGCCGGTCTCTGTCGGCTTGCGTCATCAGTAGCTGTCCTTCGTCCACCTCCCCAGCCTGAATCCTGTCAATAGGACATTTCTACTTTGCGCTAATAGGACATTCTCGCGTGGCGCTGACACAGGCGCCGGAGCGAGCTTGACTCGGGGGTATGGTCCAGCATACGATTTACTTTCTACACTGAATAGTCATGTTGGTTGGCCCACGGCGGAGCGCGACGATCCGGAGCAGCGGACTTCTTCTAATGTTGTTCGTGTGCCTGGCGCCTGCAGCGAGCGCTGATCAAGCCACCTGGCACGCGACAATGCAACTTGCTGCGGGCGCACAAAAGCAAGGCGATTTTACCAGCGCCTCGCGCCTGCTGTTAAGCGCACTGAAAGACGCCGAGAACTTTGGTCCAAACGATCCCCGGCTTGGCGCCACGCTTCACGATTTAGGATCCGCTCATCAGGAATTGGGAAATTTTCTAGAGGCAGAGCGGTATTACGAACGCTCCATTGCGATCTGGGAGAAAGGTTCCGGAAAATACAGCCAGAAAAGCCTGATACAGACGGTTTCCCATCTGATCACGGCTTGCCTGGAAGCTGGACACTTGGCTAAAGCCGAGCGGCTGATTTCACGCCTGCTCGAAGGCCGGGCCAACACGCTGACCGAATACGATAAGGCCCGCCTGTTTAGCTATTCGGGGGCTGTGCAACAGTCTCTGGGACGATTTGAAAAGGCGCTGCCGCTATATCAGCAATCGCTCGCCATCGTAAAGCGGATTTCGAAACCGAACGATCCTGATGTCGGACTGACTCTGAATAGCCTCGGGGTTGTTTATCTGGATTTGGGGCAGACCTCGGAGGCAGAGGCGTGCTTCAATCGAGCACGGGAGAACTGGGAAAAAGCTCTGGGCTCGCGTCATCCCTATGTCGCTCGGGCGCTGCTCAATCTGATCCCGATCTACTGCAAGACCGATCGCGCCGCCGAAGCGGAACCCCTGGTCCGAAGAGCGCTTTCAATCGCGGAGGAGCGACTCGGTCCTGACAACACAATGACCGGCCTGATTCTTGCGCACTACTCAGAGGTCCTCCGGCTCACGAACCGGAAGTCCGAGGCAAAGGCCATCAAAAAACAATCCGAGTCCATTTTGGACAGGAACGCTAAGCAAAATCTTCAGGGTTATACCGTGGACGCGCGGTCCATTAGGCGGCAGGTCAAGTGATTGATCCCGTAATCAACGTGCCCTAAACTCACAAGTGAACTGGTGCAAGCACCGGTCTAACGACGAGAAACTGTCCCCTCCTATGAGGAAATGGATTGTAGGGGTAGTTGCGGCAGCGACGCTGATTTGCGGCGTAATGAACTTGTTCTCGCTAATGGGGCAGGGATTGCCGGTGCGGGCGGAAACAGTTCTCAACGTTTTTCCACTCGAGTTCGTTCACGTAGCGCGGTTTGTCACGCTGCTGAGCGGGTTTGCCCTGGTAATCTCATCGGTCAATTTGTGGAAGCGGAAGAAGCGGGCCTGGCAGATAGTCGTGGTGCTGACATTGGTATCTGCGGCAGTTCACCTGACCAAAAGATTTGACTACGCCGGACTACTTTCCTCGGCTGTGCTTCTGGGGCTGTTGTTTGCAGCGCGGAAGAGCTTCACTGTGCGAAGCAGCATCCCCGACCTGCGCTGGGGTTTTCTGACGCTCACTGTAGCAGTTATGGCCGCGCTGCTATATGGAGTCGCGGGATTCTGGTTGCTGGACCCGCGCGAGTTTGGGATCAACTTCCATCTGCAGGATGCCATTCGTCAAACTGTGCTTTTTCTCACCCTTCAGGGAGATCCGCTGATCGTACCTCGAACCAGGTACGCGCGATGGTTTCTCGATTCACTGTCCGTCACTACCGGAGTTACCATCGCATACTCCTTATTTGCGGTGTTCCGTCCAGTAATCTACCGCTACCGTATACGGCCCCAGGAGAGGTTGCGAGCAGAGGAAATCATGAAGAAGCATGGCCGAACCGGACTGGATTACTTCAAACTCTGGAACGACAAATCCTTCTATTTTTCCGAAACCGGCGAGAGTTTCCTGTCGTACAAGGTGGGCGGAGGCTACGCGATGGTGCTCGGGGACCCTGTGGGTATCAAGGAGCAATTCGAAGAGCTGCTATTTAAATTCGAAGAGTACTGCCGCCAAAGCGACTGGCGCGTGGCGCTATACCAGACGCTCCCAGACTTCCTGCCGGTTTATCGGAAGCTCGGATTTCGGAAGTTGAAGATCGGCGACGACGCCATTGTGGATCTGGCGCAATTCGGTCTCGAAAGGAAACAGTACAGGAGGCTTCGGGCCAAAGTGAGCCAGTTGGAGAAACTTGGGATACAGCTGGTGCGGCATCCGGCTCCGATTGAAGGCGTGGTGCTCCAGGAGGCTCGTCAGGTCTCGGATAGCTGGCTTCAGATTCCCGGCCGGCGTGAGCGCACGTTTGCGCTTGGAATGTTCGAGGAAGCCTATGTAAGCAGGACGCCTGTGTATGCAGCCGAAGAAACGAATGGCCGGATGTTGGCCTTTGTGAACGAGATTCCTGCCTTTAGCAAGGGCGAGTGCACGATGGACCTTATGCGGCACCGATCAGATGCACCTGCGGGAATCATGGACTATCTGTTCACCAAGGTTATGCTTGAAAAAAAGGCAGAGGGCTACAGCCGGTTCAACATGGGGATGGCACCGATGTCAGGCTTCCAGGAGAGGGAGGAAGCTACCTTGGAAGAGCGAGCTGTGCACGCCTTCATGCAGCGGCTGAACTTCCTTTTCAACTATCAGGGGCTGCGGTTTTACAAGGCGAAATTCGCCACGGGCTGGGAGCCGCGATTCTTGATCTACCGCAACATGCTGACCCTGCCTCTGGTTGCCAAGGCGATCACTGCGGTTTCGGAGCTTCGTGACTAATTCAAGGTTAAGAACGGGGATCACCTATGCCGTGGCAGTGGCCTGCCTGGTCTGGGTGCTTCATGATGTGCGGTTGGACGCGCTGTGGACTGACATGGGACAGATTCGCTGGCGCTGGGTCGGACTCGCTGTGTTATTCGACATATTGAGCTACGTGTGTCAGGGAAAACGCTGGGCACTCTTGCTGCGGCATATCGGAGGCGTCTCGCTGTTCAAGGCAACGCAGGCAGTTTACGCGGGTCTATTCGTCAGTGAGATGCTGCCGCTGCGAGCCGGTGAAGTGGTTCGCGCCTGGCTGTGCGCAAGGTGGATGAACACAAAGATGACGGTCGTGATACCTACGATCCTGGCGGAGCGATTTTTCGACGCTATTTGGCTGGCGCTGGCAGTGGGCGTGACGGTCTTCTTTGTGCCACTGCCGAAATACCTGATGGACGCTGAGGGTGCGCTCGCAGGGCTTGTCTTCGTGGCAACGGGCCTATTCGTTTTCGTGGTTTTACGCAAACGGAGCCCGGCACGCGAGGAACCCGGAAGACTGGGACGAATATTGAATGGCATATCCGCTGGGATCGCTGAAGTGGGCGGATCGCAATGGCTCTACACTAGCTTCGGACTATCGGCGCTGCTACTGCTACTGCAGATCCTGGCGTTCTGGTTGATGATGGGAGCCTACCTGATACCGTTGTCATTCTGGCATGGCGCCGCGGTCTTGCTAATCGTCCGCTTGGGAACATCTGTCCCCGGCGCACCCGCTAATCTGGGAACATACCAGTTCTTTACCGTAGTAGGGCTGAGTTTGTTTGGGATCGACAAAACAACGGCAAC
Organism: Bryobacteraceae bacterium; assembly: GCA_963793625.1. GTDB lineage: Bacteria > Acidobacteriota > Terriglobia > Bryobacterales > Bryobacteraceae. The sequence goes on from CAWCAT010000011.1 coordinate 359,679, forward strand.
AGGGTTTTCGGTTGTAGCGTTCTTGATTTTGACCATCCCGCTCTGGACACTGGGAAGCCTGGCATTCGCCCACAGCGGCCTGACGCTGAAGGATGTCCAATCAATGTAAATATTAGAATTTGCTTTGATTTCCCACCATTTACGATAAAAGAGCTAAATGTCGTGATATATTTACTTCCGAACGGGGCTTTACTGGACGAAGACTGGTCGATATGGAAGGCGTGTGTCGTACCAGTTTTTGTTCGTGAGATTGTGAGGAGCCATAAGCTTGATCATTATTGACCTAATCTATAACCTGGCCCTACTGGTCGCGCTCAGCGTACTCTCTGGTTTCGTCGGGCATCGCTGGAAAAATCGCCGGCGCGAGGCGCTCCTGCAGGGGCTAGTCTTCGGCGGCACGGCGGTGATCGGGATGTTGCACCCAACGGTGTTGGGACCCGGGCTGATTTTCGACGGACGTTCCGTGGTGATCAGTTTGTGTGGCCTGTTCTTTGGCCCTGCGGCGGTGAGCGTGGCCGGACTTATGGCCTTAATTTGCCGGGTCGTTCAAGGCGGGATTGGTGCCCGCATGGGAGTAGTCGTCATTGTGGCCTCTGCGCTGTTGGGGGTGATTTTTCACAACCGGCGGACACGTCAAGGCGCGGAAGTTTCAAATTGGCAACTCCTTCTCTTCGGTGTGCTCGTACAACTTGCGATGTTCGCAAGTGCCTTCACGCTACCAACGACGGCAGCTCTCAGTGTTCTGCAACAGATAGCCCTCCCCGTCTTGCTCACGTATCCAGTAGCCACCGTGCTTATCGGCAAAGTCCTTTCAGATCAGATTGCCCGAAGCCGCTTTGTCGATGCCCTTTGGGAAAGCCGGGAGGAAGTGCGCACAACACTCTACAGCATCGGCGATGCGGTAATTACGACGGACAAGGAAGGACTCGTCCGGCAGATGAATCCAGAGGCCGAGCGGCTTACCGGCTGGTTGGAAGCAGAGGCCGACAGCAGGCCCCTCGATGAAGTTTTCCGCATCGTCAACGAAGGAACACGCAAGACGGTTGAAAGTCCCGTGGAACGCGTGCTGCGCGAAGGACGCGCCGTGGGACTGGCCAATCATACGGTGCTGATCGCCCGGGACGGCACCGAACGCCCCATCAGCGACAGCGGCGCACCGATTCGTAACGTGAATGATTCCGTTTCAGGCGTGGTTCTCGTTTTTAGCGACAGGACGGCGCATAGAGCGGCGGAGCGGGCGCTACAGGAGAGTGAGCTCAAATACCGCACCCTGGCGAATTCCGGGCAAGCTCTGATCTGGACATCCGGCCTCGACAAGAAGTGCGACTACTTCAACGAACCGTGGCTGGCGTTTACGGGTCGCAGCCTGACACAGGAACTGGGTGATGGATGGACGGAAGGAGTGCATCCGGACGACCGCGATCGGTGCTTCGAGACCTATGCGGGTACTTTTGATCGGCGCGAAGGCTTCAGTATGGAGTACCGGCTGCGCCGCCACGATGGCGAGTATCGCTGGCTGCAGGACGCCGGCACACCACGTTACGACAGCAAAGGGATATTCCTTGGGTATATTGGCCATTGCCTCGACAACACCGAGCACAAGCGGATCGAGAAAGAGCGTGAAGCACTGGAGAAACAGTACCGCCAAGCTCAGAAAATGGAATCCGTTGGCCGCCTGGCCGGTGGCGTGGCACACGACTTCAACAACTTACTCACTGTGATTAACGGCTACAGCGAGTTGCTGCTCGGCAAATTAAGCGCGGATGACGCGCTTCGGCCTAATGTCGATGAGATCCGCAAAGCTGGCTCGCGCGCCGAGGGCCTGACCCGGCAGCTGCTGGCATTTAGCCGCAAGCAGGTGCTGCAGCCACGAGTGCTCGACTTGAACCAAGTGGTAAGCGGCATTCGCTCGATGCTGGAGCGACTGGTGGGCGAGGACGTTGAAGTCCGCGTTGAGTTGCACTCGGAATCGGCAACTGTCCGCGCGGACCCGCATCAGTTGGAGCAGGTCCTTATGAACCTGGCGGTGAACGCCAGGGACGCTATGCAACATGGCGGCAAGTTGTTGATCGAGACAGCCATGGTTGAGTTGGGCGAGAGCTATTACAGATCACACCCAGAAGCGCGGGCCGGGCGCTTTGTCACTTTGACAGTAAGTGACGATGGTATGGGCATTAGCGAAGAGATTCGCGCGCACATCTTTGAGCCTTTCTTCACAACCAAGAAAGTGGGGGATGGAACCGGACTTGGGTTGTCCATGGTGCAAGGGATCGTGGCGCAAAGTGGTGGTTTTATCGAGGTTTCCAGTGAACTTGGACACGGGACGACATTCAAGCTCTACTTGCCTGCTGTAAGTGAAGCCGTCGTCGATGGCGATATACCGTTGAGTATCCCTGCGCTTGGTGGAAAGGAAACCGTGCTAGTCGTGGAGGACCAGTTGGAAGTCCGCGAATACACCGCTATCGCCTTGCAGGACTACGGCTACTGCGTCATTGCGGCGGAGAGTGCGAGCGAAGCGCTGCTGTTCTGCAAGCAGAACCCACAAAGGATCGACCTGGTCCTAAGCGACGTGGTGATGCCTAACATTAGTGGACGTGAACTGGCAGAGGAACTGACAATACTTCAACCCGGAATTAAAGTGATGCTGATGTCCGGGTACATGGACGACGCCATTATCAGCCACGGAGTTCTGGACGCGGGTATTGAGTTCATCCAGAAGCCCTTCACACCCAGGCAGTTGGCGATCAAGGTCCGGCAGGTGCTTGACCCTCCCAGACGGTCAGCCAGCATTCTGATCGTCGATGACGAAGCCGCAGTACGAAGCTTTCTCCGCTCGGTGCTGGAGCAGGAAGGCTATGAAGTCGTCGAGGCAATCGACGGAAAGCGAGGGCTCCAGCAGGCCAGTGCAAGACGGTTCGACCTGGTAGTCACGGATCTTATAATGCCGGAGCAGGAGGGGATCGAAACTATTCAGGCCTTGCGAAGGGAGATGCCAGGCATCGGAATTATTGCGATCTCAGGAAACATCGGGGGGCCCTATCTAAAGATAGCTGCGAGTCTGGGAGCCGATGCAGCGCTGGCTAAACCAATCCGAGCCGACTTGCTATTAGCCACGACTGCCGAAATCCTGCGAACGCGGATGTAAATTCGTAAAAAAACTCACACTGTCATACAAAATGTGACATATACTTTTCCCACATGGGAAAACTTCTGGGTAATTTGAGGGACGCTTCGGGCCAGCTTGCGGCAACACTCCTGATTTTGACCGCTTTTGCGGGGCTTGGGTTCGCACAACAATCGACGATTCAAGGCATTGTCACAGACGCCGGGGATGCATCAATTCCTGGCGCCACTATGACCGTCACCAACGTTAGGACTGGCGTGAGCCAGAAGGTAAAGAGCAGTGAGATAGGCCTCTACTCAATTCCTTTTCTGGTGCCTGGGACTTATTCCATTCGCGCTGAGGCCGACGGATTCTCAACTAAGACGCTGGCCAATTTAAAGCTCGACGTAGGTGCGACGGCACGCGCCGACATTCAACTGGCAGTTGGCTCCGTTGAATCCAGCATCCAGGTTATTTCGGTCGCGAGGCTACCCATTGAATGGCGTTCCGAACGAGCCTGCGATAACCTGGGTCGCCGTGCGCGCCCGGTCCATGCCCAGCCTGTATGACTACAACTCGCGATGTTTTGGAGGGACCGATCCACACGACTGCTTTGTCATTGTTGGGATTATCGGTTTCCATCAGAACCTGTGATTGCGGAGAAAGCCACATGCCCTGGTACGATTCGTCGTCCAGACGCAGCGTGCCCACACCTTCAAGAACCGGGTGTTTAGCAACGGCGCGGATATTCAGTACTTCATTAATTTTGGCTTTCGAGCGCGGCTTGTCCCCATCCTGACCCATCAGAAACCGACCGCCAACGACGTCCTCGTACCACCACTTCCATTGCCAGTTGTCCGCAATCGCATGATGTATTATCACCAGACCGCCACCCGCCTGGACAAAGTTCTCCAGATTCTTCCGCGCTTTCTCATCGCTGACATCGAAGAGATCATAAAGAACCAGAACGTCCGTGGTCTTGCGGAGATCGCGTATGAAAGCACCCGGATGAGGATTGACAGTGATCGCCAGACCGGCGCGGTCAGCGAAGGTCCCGTAAAAAGAAATGTCGTAGGGATGGCCACCCGTCGTAATCTGAACCCGCAGCGGGGCGTCTGCAGCGAACGCGCCAACGCTCAGCAGCAGGGCAATTCCAAATGATTTCACCATCTTCACCTAACCCAGTTTCGCGTTAACAGTACCATATTCGATGTATTCTATGGCATGCTATCATCGCTGTCGTCTGAATTGTTTCGACCGAAAGATATTGAACAACCGCTGCTGTAATGCCCAGACTAGTCCCGATTTACACAAGCATCGAGGAGAGCTATCAGGCGGACAGTTGCGTGTCGCTGGTGGCGGCGGTCGAGAAACGCCAGGTTCATCTCGAGGCGTTGGTCCGCGGACACTACCCGGGGAAAAAGCTGGCTGCATCCGCAATGCCCGGCGTGAAGACGGTTGGCTATTGGGACGCAAAGAGCGATCAGGATTGGGGCCTACCCTGGCATCGAAACGAAGGGGTCGAGCTCACGTTTCTGGAAAGCGGCACAATGCCATTCGCTGTGGAAGGCCGCGAAGATCTGCTGCGTCCGTGCGACCTCACGATCACGCGTCCGTGGCAGCGACACCGGGTCGGCAACCCGAATGTTGCGGCTGGGCGATTACACTGGCTTATTTTGGACGTTGGAGTCCGGCGACCGAATCAGGCATGGAAGTGGCCGGCCTGGTTGATTCTAAGCAGTTCCGAACTGGATGAGCTCGCGGGGATACTTCGACACACCGAACGGCTTATCTGGCGGGGCTCGAGTGAACTTCGGCGCTGTTTCCAGGACATCGCGAAAGCGGTGGATGCCGACCGCGGCGGCACTCATACCTCGCGAGTCAGCCTGCGCGTCAACGAACTGCTCATGCTACTGCTGGAGATGCTGCGGAAACAGAACATTCCACTTGACGACTCGCTCTCCAGTTCGCGCAGGACCGTTCAGCTTTTCCTGACAGATCTGCGCACTCACCCGCAGCACCTGTCACTGCCCTGGACTGTCGAGAGCATGGCGAAGACTTGTGGCTTGCGGACGACGCAGTTCACCGAGCACGTACGTTACATCACCAACATGACGCCCGTCACGTATTTGAATCAGTGCCGATTGGATGTTGCCGCGAAGCTATTGCATGATTATCCAGAGATGTCGATCACTGAAGTGGCGTTGCAGTGCGGGTTTTCGTCGAGCCAGTACTTCGCCACAGTGTTCAGGTCTCGATTTCTGTGCGCGCCGCGCGAGTTCCAGCGCAGGTAGCGCCGTGTGTAATTTTATTCAGCCGAAATAAATCGAACGACAGCGGAATTAGAGTTGCCTAAACTCTTTCAAGAAGGAGTTTAGACAGAATGCCCATTCAACCCGCCTTGAACATGGAGTTTATCCGATGCGAGGACAAGCCCTTTGACGAAGGAGTACGGAGAGCGGCAGAGATCGGTTACAAGTGGGTCGAACCGATGGTTCATAATGGACGCGAGTTGCTCAGCGAGGCGGGATATTTTCATTCCTTCTCGATGGATAATGACCCACTTGAAATGAAAGAGATTCTGGAAAAACACGGGGTCCGTGCCTCAGGTCTAAGCGCCCACATCCCCTTGATGCGCCCTGAAATCAGCGTTCCTTACCTTGAAAAAGCAATCCGCTTTGCCTCTGCCATCGGCACAAACGTCGTTAACACGGACGAGGGAATCCGGCCCGAATGGCTCGACGACGAGGAATGCTTTCAAGTGATGCGTTACACGCTGAAGAAAGTGCTGCAGGTGGCAGAGCGCTACGGCGTGTATGTGGGCATCGAGCCCCATCAGAGCCTGACGAAGACAACCGAAGGACTTTTGCGGATCGCTACATTGGTGAAGTCGGACTACCTTCGAGTGAACTACGACACCGGGAACGCATTCCTGGGTGGAGAAGACCCTTACGAAGGACTGAGGGCAGTTCTTCCGCTGCTTGTGCATGTCCATGCAAAGGATATTTCGATTACTCAAGCCGAAAGCGATAAAGGAAAAGTCACCGGGACTCCTGTGGGATGCGCGTGCGGACACGGCGTAATTGACTGGAAGAGAGTGATAGGGATTCTGCACGAAGCCGGATGGAACGGCGTGCTTTCGGTCGAGTGTGGCACACCGGCACAAGCCGTTGACAGCCTGAAGCACCTGAACGAATTGCTAACTGCAGACCGCGCGACCTAGCCAGTTGCGCCGGTTCTGCGCGCCGAGCCTGCAATCAGGCTGCGAATTGAGTGATGAAAGTGAGTCTCGGAGAACTGAGCCGCTTGAGCTTGCAACTCAGTGGGTCGAACAGTTTTCTCCAGCTTTTCAAACAGCAGGATCGCGTTCTGCAAGGATTCGTCAGCTGGGTCATCGTACAAAACGCCGCCGATCTGCGTTCGCGTGGGCACGGTTTCCAGCACTCCGCCGCGCCCAAGCGCGATCACCGGCTTTCCGCTGGCAAGCGCTTCTATGGGAGTCAAGCCGAAGTCCTCTTCGCCCGGAACGATCAGAGCGCGGCAGCGTGCGTACAACTCTCGCAACTCCTCATCGCTGACACGACCGCAGAACTCGATGTTCGGCCCAGCGATTTTTCTAAGTTCGCGATGTTCCGGTCCGGAGCCGGCAATGCGCAGCCTTCGCCCATTTTTCGTGAACACCCGTACCGCGGCGTCGATCCTCTTATACGCCACCATTTCAGAGACGATCAGGTAGAAGTCCTCTGCGGGTTTCCAGTAAAATGTCTCGACCGGCACGGGCGGATGGATGATGCATGCCTCGCGCCGGTAGCAGCGCCAGATTCGCTTCTGTGTGTTCGCTGAATTTGCAACGAATTCGTTGACCCGAGCCGACGAGGCGTAATCCCAAAGCCGGAGATAATTTGCGAGCGGCGCGATCAGTGCGCGTTTCAAACTGGACCTGGTCCATTCGTGCAGATACGCCGGATAGAGGTCCCATAGATAACGCATCGGAGTATGGCAATAGCAAATGTGACGTGCCGATGACGGGACAATCACGCCTTTTGCAGGTCCCGACTCGCTGCTCAGGACAAGATCGTAGTCGCGCAGATCAAAGTGTTCCAGCGCCATGGGCATCAAGGGAAGGAGGCTCCGATACCCTTTACGCAACGGGTTGAGGAATGAGGCAGTGACTTTGTGCGAGCGAATTGTCGCGCTCACGGCTTCTGGATCGTAGAACAGAGTGAAGATATCTGCATCGGGGAAAATGCGGCAGAGAGATTCGACCACCTTCTCGCCCCCGCGCATGGTTAAGAGCCAGTAATGGACAATCGCAACACGCACTTTTGGATAGACCCTCAGCCCTAAGACAAGTCTAGTCTGCCTTTGGTGCGCCGGAGCCGGTTGACAAGTGTAAATCCTTGGAACTTAGCGCGTCTGCTACGATACTGAACACTTGGAGGTCTGGTGCGCCTGCCCAGCTATCGTGCTGCCGGATCTGTAAACAGCCGGATTTTTCTGGCCATCATAACTATCGCGATCTGTACCGGGGTGGTGAAACTGGCGGGTTTGGCAAAGATCGTTGTGCTTGCCAGCCGCCTTGGCACCGGCGACGATATGGACGCCTGGCTGATCGCGTTCCTGGTCCCCTCATTCATCGCCGACTCGGTCGCGGGTTCCGTCTCCGCATCCCTGGTCCCGGCCTTCGTAGAACACGCGCGAGCGCAAGGGACTTGAGGCGGCTCATAGGTTGTTTTCCAGCGTGAGCACGATGCTGCTCGGCGGGCTGGTGCTTTTGTCCATACTCGCCGCCTGGCAGGCGCCCGCTATTCTTTCTCTACTGGCGCGGGGTTTCGCCAGGGAAAAATTTGAACTCACCGTCTCGTTGATGCAGTTGATGCTTCCGATCGCTGTCTTTGGGGGCATCACTGCCGCGTGGAGGGGAATTCTAAACGCGGGAGAGCAGTTCGCACTTGCAGCAATCGTGCCGGTTTTGACACCGCTCGCCGCGATTCTATTTTTGATATTCGGCGGAGCACTGGGTGTGCGCGCGCTGGCTCTCGGCACGCTCTGCGGAGCCGCCTGTGAAATGTTGGTGGTCGGTTTCGCTTTGAAGGGGCAAGGCTTCCCAATGGGGTTGCGCTGGCACGGCCTTGACCCTGCCCTGAAGGGCGTCTTCAGCCAGTACGCTCCGATGATTGCGGCCACCGTGCTTATGGGCGGATCAATTGTAGTGGATCAATCCATGGCAGCACGGCTGGGATCGGGGAGCGTATCGGTGCTCAACTATGGCTTACGGCTTGTAGCGTTCGTCACAGCCATGGGGCCCACCGTCGTCAGCACTGCAGTCTTTCCTCACTTTTCCAGGATGGTTGCGCTGGGTCAATGGGATCAACTGCGACATTCGCTGAAAACCGTCCTCGGGGTACTGCTGCTTTGTAGCGTGCCCTTAACTATCGGGCTTCTGATTTTTTCTGAACCGCTGGTACGGGTGATTCTGGAGCGGGGCGCATTCTCGGAAGCCGACACAAAGATGGTGGCTGTCGTCCAGCGCCTGGCACTCCTGCAGATCCCGTTTGCCGTCCTGATCGCGCCCATGACCCGGCTGGTTTCGGCGCTCAAGGCCAACCACCACTTGTTCTGGGCCGCGCTGATCCACCTTGTGACTAACGTCTTGCTCGACTATGTTTTGATGCGCGTCATGGGTGTGGCAGGTATCGCGCTCGCTACCGTGTTCGTGGTCGTAATTTACTTCTGTTATCTCTGTTCCGTGTTACTTATGATACTGAAGAAGCGAAGCCCTGGGAGAGCTTCCGAGGAACTCGCGTGACGATTTGGGACTTCTAATTTGGAGAGCGAGGCTGGGCAAATCATGAGTGACGCAAGACGCCATGGGCCAGACCATGATCCACTGCTGCACGGAGTGGAATTGCCGCATTTTGCTCGCTTTTACCCACGCGGCTTCGCTCTGGATCTCGCCACAAATCACCCAGCCGTCCTTGCTTCCGCCGAAGAGGCTTGGGGCCGGTTCCCACGCACTTTCGAAAATCCGCCGCTACGGCTTCGCATTGCGGTTGCGGAGAAGAACGCCCATAAGGCTCTCCCTGTGCCCCAGTTCCGGGCTCAGGGTCACCTGATCACCATTATCGGAGATCAGGACAATTTCGCAGTTTGCGATTACGCGAAGTCGTTTGCTTTCGGTTGGTTCTCATCGACCGTGGTGGAGCAGCGCGCCTGGTTCCGCTGGTACTTTCTCGAAGCACTCGTATATACGCTGCTCGATCAACTCTACCTGACCTCTGTTCACGCAGCCTGTGTGGCCCGCGCCGGATCTGGAATCCTGCTTTGCGGCGAATCGGGCGCAGGTAAGAGCACGCTCTCCTACGCGTGCGCACGCCGCGGATGGACGTTTGTTGCTGATGATTCCGCTGCGCTGGTACGCGGACGCAAGGAGCAACGCGTGGTTGGCAACCCGTATAGTTTCCACTTCAGAGATAGCGCAGTTGACGTTCTGCCCGAACTGGAAGGACGGTTTGCCGCACGAAGCGTGAACGGCAAGCTGACCATCGAGTTACCGGTGTGCGAATTTCCGGGTGTCGCCGCCGCTCTCGAAGCCAACGTTCGCTACCTGGTATTTCTGCAGCGAGACGGGCGGCGGTGCGCGGAATTGTTCAGATTGCCGCGCGCAGAAGCCCTGGAGCAATTAATGCGGGAAAGGCCGCGCTACGACGAACCGGTTATACGTAAGCAGTCGCAAGGTCTGCGGCGGCTTACTAAGCTTCCTTCGTACGAACTTCGTTACGGCGATCTGGACTGTGCCGTAACTAAACTCGAATCTCTTGTTTTGATCTAGGGGGGTATTGCATTGCGACTGATCGGGTTGTTGTTCTTATTCGGTTCGGCCGCTGCTGCACAGGTGGCTTCATCGGGATTATTCGGAGAAGTGCGGGACGAAACGTCGCTGCCGGTTCAGGCAGCGCTGGTCACCGCGCGCAACGATGCAACTGGCTTTGTGCGCAAAGTCGCGACGGACGAACAGGGCAAGTATCGCATGGACGAACTCCGCCCTGGTGTCTATACCGTTACAGTTCAGAAGTCCGGATTCCAGGAAACCACAGCAAAGCAAGTGACGCTCGAAGTGAGCCTCAGGGCCAGACTCAGTTTTGAACTCGCAATTGCGTCCGGCCGCGAGAGTGTCACGGTTGCCGCTTCGGTCTCTCCAATCCGGACAGAGGATGCGAGCCAGGGCTATCTGCTGGATCAGCGCACAATCTCCTCATTGCCGCTCGCGGTGCGCAACGTGATTTCGCTTGTAACTCTCGGGCCTGGCGCAGTTCCTCGTCAATTGGGCGGTTTCGTACACGACGTCACAAACGACGTTCAGGAGGGTTCGCGCGGTGCCGTCGCACTGAACCCTCCGATCAATGGCAGTCGTTCCACCATGAACTCCTTTCTCATCGACGGCGCTTACGACACCGACCGCAACACATACAGCATCGCGGTGTATCCCCCAATGGAGTCCGTACAGGAATTTCGAATCCAGACTTCACTCGCACCTGCCGAGTTTCCTCAATCGGGAGGTGGCGCAATCGACGTAATCACGAAATCGGGCAGTAAGCAATTCCACGGCAGTGCCTTCGAATACTTTCGAAACGAGGCAACCGATGCCCGGAATTATCTTTGACGATCCGGCGTTGCCGCGGCCCATCTTCCGGCAGAACCAGTTCGGCGGTTCCGTCGGCGGTCCGCTCCCGTTTCCACGCAGTTTTTTCTACGGGACCTACGAAGGGCTTCGAGGAAAGGCCGGCACATCGGCACTCAGCCTGGTTCCCGACGCTCGCGTTCGAGGCGGCGATTTCGGCGGCAGGAATACTATTTTCGATCCACTCACGCGGCTGCCCTTCTCCGGCAATGTCATTCCGAAGGACAGGCTGGATCCAATCGCTTTGCGCTACCTGTCGCTCTACGAACCGCTCCCGAACCGCGCATCCTCCGATAGCAATTACCTGGACTCAACACCGAACGAAAACCGCACTGACAGTGTGTCCGGCCGGATCGATCATCAGTTCAGTGATCAGAGTACGCTGACTGCGCGCTACACGCTCAATCAGGAAACGAATCGGATTGCAGGGAGTTTTCCGCTTCTGCCCACCTCCGAACGCCTGCGTGCACAGCAGGTTGCTTTTGGTCACACACTGGCGCGTCCAGCGTGGCTCAACGAAGCCCGGTTCTCGTTTACGCGCCTGCGCACGTTCGATTTGCCGGGCAGCGCGTTCGGCAGCGACAGCGCCGCCCAACTGGGTATCGAAGGCGCCTCCCAAGACCCGCAGGACTTCGGACTTCCCTTGTTCGTGGTCACAAATTTTTCGATGGTGGCCGACTCTCCGACCCTTCCCCAGATGCAGCGTGACAACACATGGCATCTTTCCGATAGCGTGTCCTTCCGTGTTCATCGGGCGCATACGCTTAAGGCAGGATTCGATTGGGTTCAATTTCAGTTCAATTATCTGCAGAGCCGCATGTCAAGGGGACGCTACACGTTCACTGGTGCATTCACGAGCGTGGACGGGCGGCCGGATCAGAGTGGCGATGCCTTTGCGGATTTCCTGCTCGGGCTTCCGCAAAACACCAGCCGCACTGTGGGGTCGGCGCAAGCGTATCTCCGCCACAACAGTTACGCGGCGCATATCAGCGATGACTGGAAGGTAAATTCCCGATTGACGTTGAATTTCGGTTTGCGTTACGAATACGTTTCGCCGTTCACGGAGAAACGCGGCAACCTGCAAAATCTCGTTTACAACGGGTTAGCGCGGCCCGAACTGGTTCGCGTAGCTTCAGCGGTCTCACCTGATCGAAACAACGTCGCACCGCGCATTGGACTCGCTCTGAGATTCCCGGGCACGCGCGGAGGCGAAATGGTTTTCCGGGCGGGCTACGGAATTTATTACAGCCCCGAAATTAGCATCGAGAGCTATGACCTGATGTTGAACGGACTGCGCAGTGAAAATAACGAGACCAATGGTTCCGGCGAGCCAGTGTTAAGTATCAAAAATGGTTTCCCGCGCACTGCGTCAACCGGCTTGCCGAGTTACTTCGGACTCGACCCTCAGGCGCGCACAGCCTACGTTCAACAGTGGAATACGAGCATTCAAAGGCAACTACCCGCGCGGGTTCTGCTCGAGGTTGCCTACATCGGGACGAAAGGCACACGACTGGGTCGGTTCCGGCAGTTCAACACCCCGCTGCACGTCGAGACAGGGGAAAATCTGGCACCGCGCCCGGGAGATTTGCAGGCTCTCAGATCGTGGCCTGATCTGGGTCCAATCTACCAGCGGCAACACATTGCCAATTCGAACTACCACTCGCTTCAAGTGAAAGCCGAGAAACGGCTCTCAGGGCGTTTCGCGCTGCTGGCCAGTTTCGTCTGGTCGAAATCGATTGACGATGCTGACGGAATTATTCCAGGAATGTTCGACAGCATTGGAGCTCAGGATGAACGCAATCTGCGGCTCGAGCGTGGCCTCTCTTTCTTCCACGTCGGAAGAAGAGTGAGCAGCGGCTTTGTCGCGAGCCTGCCCACTGCGCCTGTTCTAAAACCCGTACTTAGAAATTGGCAATTGAGCGGGATTGTCACGCTGCAGGACGGCACTCCGTTGAATCCTGCCTACTTTGCGTTCGATCCCGCGAATAGCGGAACCCCGAACCGGCCCAACGTTGTCCCTGGACAGAGCATCATGCTTCCGCGCAATCAGCGCACGGCAACACGTTTCTTCAATATCGACGCATTTTCCGCACCGGCGCCCTACCAGTTCGGCAACGCCGGCCGCAATATACTGCCCGGTCCAGGTAACAACGTATTCGACTTCGCCCTCCGTCGCCGTTTCGCTGTCGGCGAAAAACAAGCTGTCGAATTTCGCGCAGAATCTTTTAACGTGTTTAATCATCCTAATTGGGGGATCCCGGGCCCATATCCGGACTTCGGTCCTTTCTTCGGAAGGATCTTCTCGACCGGCGATCCGCGCCGCATGCAGTTCGCGCTCCGATACGAATTCTGATGACAATCGACTGGCAACATCTGCGCACTGTCCCGCGCTTTGCCAGCGCAGTGCTCAGTGCTTTGCGCTTCGATAATCCCGATGTTTCCGGGCTGCAGTTGCTCAGTTCATCCGAGTGGACGCGCGCGCTCGATTTCTGCGACAAAGCGCATTTGACGCTCGCACTGAACCGCGTGGCCGGAGAGTCGCTTCCTGCCTGATATCCGCTCCCGGTTGAGCAGCAACCTTGATCGGAACCGTATCCGGCTGGCGAATATCCTAAAAGCCTACGACGAAATCTCCGCAGCCCTTGGGGCGGCAGGGATTGAATACGCGGTGCTGAAAGGCTTTACGCTCGTGCCCAAGTTTTGTCCTGACCCAGTGACACGCATGCAGTACGATCTCGATCTCGTCATGACTCAGGATGGTGCCCTCAGGGCGCGAACGGCTCTCGGCGCGCTTGGGTTCGAATCGCTTGCCGCGTTGGAGGACTTTCCCACGGATCACCTGCCGGCGATGATCCGGAAGACCGGCTGGGAGTGGCGCGGAGATTTCTTCGATCCAGAAATCCCGACCATGCTGGACCTGCACTTCCGTTTCTGGGACGAGCATACGGAGCGAATTCAAGCCCCTGGGGTGGAAGACTTCTGGAGCCGTCGCACAGAGGTTGCTGCTTTCGGCCGTAGGATACCGTGCCTTCATCCGGTCGACTCGCTCGGCTATTTTTGCCTGCACTTGTTGCGCCACCTCCTACGCGGCAGCGTCAACTTCGCGCACGTCTACGAACTGGCGTACTTCCTGAACGCCCACAAGGACGATGAGGAGTTCTGGAAAGAGTGGCACGCGCTGCACTCTGATGAACTGAGGCAGTTGGAATCTATCGGCTTCGCACTTGCTAATGCGTGGTTTGGTTGCGGAATGTCATCGGCTGCGCGCGATGCTGTGAGTAGCCTTCCAGAGCGCGTCCAGCTTTGGATGGAAAATCATGCGGCATCCCCAGCCGAGGCGCTGTTCCATCCGAATAAGAACGAGTTGTGGCTGCACCTGGAACTACTCGAAGCGTGGCCCGACAAACTTTCCGTGTTGCGCAGGAGGCTGCTGCCCATCCGGCTGCCCGGGCCCGTGGATGCAGTCTGTCTTCCTGATTCCATGCTGACGTTGCGGATCAGGGTTCGCCGAACAACGAAATATCTGCTTTATGTGGGAAGCCGAATCGCCCATCATCTACTTGCGCTGCCGCCGCTGATTCGCGATGGTTCTGGTTGGTGGTGGCGCACGAACGCGTTGGGAAGCGGCTTCTGGACACTGCTCGGCGCGTCCGCACTGTTCTCCATCGGCATGTTCGTGTTCGTGGTCTTGTTCAATCTTTATTTGCTCGATCGCGGGTTCAACGCTCAGGACCTCGGCTGGATCAGTAGCGCAACAACGGCCGGGTGCATTGTGGGATCGCTACCCGCGGGAATTCTGACGCGGCGATTCGGCTTGCGAAATGGAATTGTGTTCGCGTTCGGAGGCACAGCGTTGTTTTCGGCCTTGCGCGCCACAGTGCCCGATATCACTGCGCTCGTGCTGACCTCGTTTCTCGGCGGCATCGTGTTCGCAGTATGGGCTGTATCGCTGGCGCCGTCGATTGCGGGACTTACTCCGGAATCGCAGCGCCCCAAAGCGTTCAGCGTGTTCTTCTCTGTCTCGATCGCGCTCGGCATTCTGGGTGGTTGGCTCGCTGGTCATTTACCGGGCTGGCTCGCGTACGCGCAACCTGGTGCGAGCCCGCAAGACCTGAAGCAAGCGGCACTGTTTGTAGCCGCCGCGCTTGTCGCGATCGCAGTACTGCCCGCCGCGCGACTGCGGTTCCAAATCGCGACACCAGCGACCGGCACCGTGTATCCACGCAGCCGATTCATTGTGGCATTCCTTGGCGTGTTCGCGGTTTGGCACCTGGCGACCGGGGCATTCAATCCGTTCTTCAATGCCTACTTTTCGGCCGGGCGCCATGTCGGTACGGAGACGATCGGCACGATTTTCAGCGTCGCACAAATGATGCAAATCTTTGCGCTTATGATCTCCCCCATCCTGTTACGGCGACTTGGCCTGCCCAACGGTGTCGCCTTGATGATGGCGGCGACCGGCGTTGGCTTCGCGGGCCTTGCTGTCGCTCAAAGCGCGTTCGCGGCTGCGGCTGCCTATGCGGGATACATGGCCTTCCAGTGGATGAGCGAACCGGGCATAAACGCTCTGATGATGAACCGTGTGAAACCGGAAGAGCGTAGCGGCTTGTCTGCGCTTTACTACCTTGTGGCTTTCTCGGCTCAGGCGATTGCGGCCGCCGGCGCAGGCGCGTGGATAAACCGCGCGGGTTTCGAGCCGCTGCTTTTCACGGTGTCTGCCATCGCTTTGTTCGCCGCGCTTGCTCTTCGGAAACTGGGGAGCGCTCCGGAATCCGAGCCGTCTGACCGGAGGATGCAAGAGCCTCAATCGATTCCAGAATCTGCCGCGTGAATCGCTCAGTCGTAAAACTCTGTTCCCATCGTTTTCGTGCGGTGTCGGCCATTGCCGTGATGTCATTATGTGGCACTCGCCGCAGAGTTGCCGCCAGGGCCTCCGCTGTCGGCGGATTCACGAGAATACCTGTAACGCCGTCCTCGACGACCTCCGGTATTCCGCCAGAGCGGAAGGCAATCACCGGCACGCGCGCAGAATATGCTTCGAGAATCACTCGGGTAGTTGACTCGGAACCCGGGGACGGAACCACCAATAGATCCAGATCAGCCAGCACCTCTCGCACGTCGTCGCGCCAGTCTAGAAACTGCAGCGGCAGCCCCGCGCTGTGTGCACGCACCGCGTGTGCGTAACGGTTGGCTGCGTGGTTCCCGAACAACGGTTCGCCACAGATCACGAATTCGAGATCGGGCATATCATCCGCAATCATGCGCACAGCCTGGACGAATTCCAATTGGCCTTTCTCCGGCGCGATTCTTCCGATCACTCCGATTCGGCGGCATGCAGAGCGGCGCGGCCGATCTGGTAGCGAGCAGTCCGGAACTCCGTTGTAAATGACCTTCAACGGAAAATTACGCATCAACGGCCGCGCTACGAAGTGGCTTCCGGCAATCACCATAGTCCGTTCAGGCACTCGCAGGCTCTGTGCCACCAGCCATGCCGGGCCTGAACCAAGCAGACTATGGCAATGGAACAACACAGGCACTCTATGGCGGAAGGCTGCCGTGCACACCGCGGGAACCAGACGCGGTCCGTTGATGTACAGGACGTCGGGATGATGCGCTTCGATCAGTGCCAATATGCGCGCGATTAGCGTGGGCCATTGCGCTGCGAAACGAAGCATGTCAGCGGTCGTCTTGTGTCCGGCTTCGAAAGGACCGCAGGGAACGCTGCTCACACGCACTCCTAGGTGTCGAAGACGTTCGGAGAGTGCGCCATTACCCGGCATTGCGGCATGGGCGCTCCATCCGGCTTCACGCGCCGCGTTCACGACTTCCAGCAAACAGCGCTGCCCGCCTCCCAAATCGGTATATTGATCCAGAAACAGGATGTTCATCTGCGCACCGCCATAGCCAACACCCAGAAGTAGATCGGCAGCACCCGCCAATACGTGAGCAGATCTCCGGACAACATCTGAAACATCTGCCCGACCCAGAAGCAGAAGAACCACTCTCCGAAAAACGCTTTCTGCCGGTCCAGACTCTTCGCGGCACGCAAGGAGGCGCGAAGTGCAGCCGCACTCAACAGCAGCAACGCCGCGAGTCCCAGGATGCCCGTTTCCACGAGCAGGCTGAGATACATGTTGTCGGCAACCACCGGCCGGCCAATAAACTCCGAATACGGCAAGGTTTTATAGCCCACACCGATGATCGCGTGCCAGGGGTGTTCCGTCAGGAATTCCAGCAGCAACTGCCATGAGGCGATGCGGCCTGACAACACGATCTCCGGAGCCGAAAAGAAATATTGAGCCGAGGCACTGAGCCGCAGCCAATACAATCTGGCGAAGGCTGGGAAGAGGATGAAAGTTAGCGCCGCGCTCACGGGCAACCCCAGGGCAAAGATTACGGCGAGGCGTTTCAGCTTTAGCCGCCTCCAATTCAGCAACAGGATCGTCGCTGCCGCAATCGCGAGGCTCACCAGCGATGCCCGTGAATACGAAAGCACCAGCGCCACGCTGAGTGCGGCCGCTCCGATTATGAGCACGCTTCGTGGCAGGGGGCGTTCCGCTGCGGGCCGCAGAATTGAGACTCCGATCATCACGAGGAAAAAAGCGCAGAAGTTTCCAAGAGTGCTTGCTTCGTAAAACAAACCTTGCGCACGCCTGAACACACCGGTGTTGAGCCACACAAATTGTCAACCGAAACCGGCGGGCGCCGGAAATTGAAAGTAGAAATCAAGGCAGGCGAAGATCGCAGCGGCAACGGCCGAGAAAAATATCAGCCGGATTTGGCGGAGTTGATTGAACTCTACTTGCGCCGCAGGGCCGTTCCGAATGTATAGAAAAACATAAACCGAAACGCCGAATAAACAAACTCGTGCGAAGCTAGCGGCGGCAATTGCGAATCCCGAAAACATGGCTGCGGGAACGATGCTGATCAACAGTGCGCACAGGAATGCGAACATGCCAAGGTTCAGTAGATCCGGCTGAAACTTCCACTCGTTCAGACGAAGCAATCCGGCGAACAAACCCAAGGCCGCGAGTGCCAAAGCCGGGTGGATACCGCTGTCACCGATGGGAAAAGGGAGCGGAGGCAGCAGGATTGCGGCAAGCAGGAACAGACCGACCCACCGGGCGGGGGTGAGCAGAATCCAGAAGCATAACGGAATTCCGACTAGTGGAGCAATCAGGGCGGCCGCACTGAGCGTGTTCGGGGCGAGTGAGATGAGTGCCGCGTAACCGCCAAGCACAGCCGCAAGCACCAGCTTCGGCGGTTGCCGTAGCGCGGTTACTTCAGCCATTGCTATGTCTCGCAACTACGCCGGAACGGCCGCCCGAAAACCCCACATTCCTGCGCCTGTGATATGCGAATTCCAAGCTCAGGAAGATCAGCGAAGCCAGAAATCCAAGAACAGCGGCGCCCACTATATTCAGCGGGAGATTGGGGAAAGAAGGCCGCTCCGGCACAGTCCCCGGATCGATGACCTTCAGCCGCTCTCCCCTGTATCCGGCCGTCAAGCGGACTTCCTGTAAGCGATTCTCGATCAGAGCAAGCGTCGTTTTCGCGGATTTCCGCTCATCGTCCAGCATTGCCAATCTGGCCTTGCGTTCTGCAATTAGACGCTGATTGCGTTCGAGGGGCAATTCGGTCTGTTGCAACTGCTTCCGGAGAACTTCGATTCTCACGCGTGCGCCAGCCAGCCAGCCACCCAGATCAGCACTGCGTGAATCTTCGGGGTGCTTGAGCCTGTCGGCATACTCCGCTGAATCCATTTCGGAAGCAAGAAGTTGCCGTTGAAGTTGTGCGCGCAAGGCCAGTTGCCCATCGATCTCCGCCTGCAGTCCCGGCACGGGATCCTGCGCCAGAAGCTGGTTCCAGCGTGCCTCGATTTGATCGACGCTGGCCCGGGCAGCTTTGTACTGTTGTTCCACAACGTCGAGTAGATCGCGGTCACCCTCACGCACCACCGAGCGATTCATCTTCACGGTTTCGTCTGCCAGATACTGGGCCAATGCCTGCGCGAGTTTCGCATCCGGCAACGTGATCCGGATCTCAAGGATCTTTGTTTCGCGCGGGATTGAAACCTGCAGGACGTTCCGCTTCAGTGATTCAGCCGATTTATTGCCGAAACGTTCGCGAAGATGGAACTCGGCAATCGCGCGCGCAAACAGACTATCGCTGGACGCGAAGTGCGCATAGGTTTTTAGGGACTCCAGATAAATCGGACTAATCGCCGTCGCGGAGCGAAGGTCGGTGCCGGCTGGAGACTCAATCAGAATGCGCGAGGTTCCCGTGAATTTCTGGGGCAGGAAGAGACTGAGTGCGAGTGCTCCGGAAACAGCGACGGCACACGCTACAGCTACAAATAGCCAGCGAGTTTTCAGATAACCCAGATACTGCCAGGCATCAAACGATTCTGCCATTTCCCCGCTCTTGTGAGATAGTCTAACCGATATGGCTATCCTGATGATCGCCTGTTTAGCTGCGGTCTCGCTGCTGATCACACCGAATTTACACTTGTTTTTCGATGTAACCCCAAAAGCGTCCGTACTGCTCGTGGGGGCGGCGATTATCCTGGCAATGGCGGTCTGGGGCGCGGTCGATCTGAAGAGCCTGATTGGCCAGCGCTACGGGAAGTGGTTCTGCGGACTGCTTCTCGCCGCGGCGATCTCGGTGGTGGTTTCCGCACTACTCTCGGCGCATCGCGAACTTTCGTTTGGCGGCACGAACTGGCGCCGGTTTGGCCTTCCCGTACAAATTGCCCTGTTGTGTTTCGTATTCGTTACAGCCTGCTGGCTTGTAGGGCGGCCCGCCCGGTCGAGACTCCTCATGCGTACTTTCGTTGTCTGCGGACTCTGTGCTGGAATATACGGAATCTGCCAGTATTTCGGATTCGATCCCTGGCTTTCCAGCGCAGGGTATCAGGCTGGAGAGGGCGAGTGGACTATCGTTCGTCCGCCTGCAACACTCGGACACGCGAACTACTTCGCCACCTGGCTCCTGTTTCCCGTCTTTGCAGGAGCTGGGCTGGCGCTGGCCGATTCGAATCGTTTGTGGCGGAGTCTCGGTGCGGCCTGCTTCGCGTTAGGCTTGGTAGCTGTCGTCATGAGCGGGACCCGTTCCGCACTACTCGGGTGCGTCATTGGCATTGGAATCCTTGCCGTTTGGAACGGATTGAAGCTGTCTCGGAAGACCGCTTTAGTGTTGCTGCTGTTTGCGACTGCCTCAGTTGCATTCTATGTTTCACCGGCGGGCGAAATGTTGCGCAGGCGAATTCATTGGATCAAGGAGGACCCGTTCGGCGGCGCGCGCCGGTGGCTTTGGAAAGACAGTCTGACGATGTCTGCCCAGCGGCTGCCCGCAGGGTTCGGGCCAGAGACGTTTTCGCTTGAGTTTCCCCAGTTCCAATCAGTGGAACTGTCGCGGGCATATCCCGGTTTCTATCACGAATCTCCGCATAATGTTTTTCTCGATATTCTGACCCAGCAGGGCATACCGGGACTCGCGATACTGCTCGGATTCGTAGGCTTGGGAGTTTCTGCTGGTTACCAGGCAGGCAGGCGGGGGACTTCCGAGAAAGCGCTTTGTGCAGCCTTGGTAGCGGCTCTGGTCAGCCTGCAATTTTCAGTATTGGTGGTGCCGACGGCCTTGTTTTTCTATCTCACCATCGCAATGCTGATCTCCAGTTCCACTTTTACGAAGGCCGCTGGTTCCACTGGCCGAGCGCGCTGGTGGGTTGCAGTTCCCGCGCTGCTGATTTGCTTGCTGATGGCGTCCGTCGGGGTCCGTATCTGGATCGCCGATGTGTTGCTCAAACGAACTGCGATTGCCCTGCAGCGCGGGGATGTGCGGTCCGCAGTGACAGAATTCGAGCAGGCTCGGGACTGGGGGGCGCAAGCCGATCTCTGGTATTCGCGAACTATGGCGTTGGCTGCGCAAAGGACGCTCGATCCGGAGCAGCGAGCACGCGCGTGGAAGGAAGCGTTCGATGCGGCGGTCCGCGCGACGCGTACAGCGGATGACCGGCAGAACGCCTGGTACAGTCTTGCGGCTTTTCAGGCCGGGCAGAACGATTTCCCTGGCACCGAGCGAAGCCTGAGGAATGCCACACAATGTTCCCCCAACTGGTTCAAAGCACACTGGATGCTCGCCCGATTCCTGCACGCCACCGGGCGGCTTCCGGAAGCCGAAAAGGAAGCCGAACGCGCCGCCTTTCTAAATGCCGGGAAAGATCCGGATGTCGAACTTACGTTGAATCAAGTACGTTCCAGCCTGCGCATGGCGCGGCAAAAGTAAACTTTTAGGCTCCAGTATTGTATTCGAGACGGTTCGGCCATAGACTGACTACACAGAGGGCCCTATGGCAGCGCTTCGTAATCTCATCGTGCTTGCAATTTCACTGACGCCTGTTTTCGCGCAGGTGCCGAATATTGCTGATGGCGGGGTATTGAATGGCGCCAGCTTTGCGCGAGGTCAGGCGATTGCCGCCGGCTCGCTCGTCTCGATCTTTGGCACCAATTTCGCTACTTCACTCGCAGTAGCGGACTCCATTCCACTCTCCAATTCGATGGGCGGCGTGACGGTCACGTTCAACGATATTCCGGCGCCCTTGGTCGCGGTGATTCCGGGCGGAGCTTCCAATGCAGACCAGATCAACGCCCAACTTCCGTGGGGCGTGCTCCCAGGCGGCACCACTGCAGGCAGCGCACGGGTAGTAGTCAGCAGGAACGGAGTCGCCTCAAACCCGAGCGTGGTTCAAATTGCGCCGTTCTCCCCTGCTATTTTCAGCGTGAGGTTCGGGGTTGGGATCGCGATTGCCATCAATCCGGACGGCTCACTCGCCGCGCCCGCTAATGCCGTGCCCGGCATCGCGACACGCCCTGCCGTGATAGGCGACGCCGGCGGATTGATGATACTCGGTACCGGCCTTGGCGCAGTGAACCCAACAGGCGTGGATGGCCGCGATTCGCTGGATCAACTGCGTACGGCCACTACCACTCCCAGTGTTTTAGTCGGAGGAATTCCAGCAAACGTGGTGTTCGCGGGACTGTCTCCGCAATTCCCCGGTGTCAATCAGATCAATATCACGCTGCCGAATACGATTCAGCCCGGAGATGCGGTACCGCTACAGATACAGGTTGGCGGAATCACGACGACA
This sequence comes from Bryobacteraceae bacterium, assembly GCA_963793625.1. Lineage (GTDB taxonomy): Bacteria > Acidobacteriota > Terriglobia > Bryobacterales > Bryobacteraceae. Next base: position 381,612 of record CAWCAT010000011.1, read on the forward strand.
GACCAGGTCACGATCGCGGTTCGCAGACCCTAGCGATTTTGCTCAGACCGAACCCCTGCCGCTCAACACGACAGGGATGGTTCGGAAGAGAACGTAGAAATAGAGCGACAGGCAGCGGCGGCGCACCAGGAAAAGATCCAGGCGCCGTCGCTGTGTATAGGTGAGCATGCTGCGTCCCATCACCTGCCACAGTCCGGTAATTCCTGGCTTCACGGATAAGACCTCGGCGGTGTCGCTCTTGTAATAGTCCCTTAGTTCACGCATCGTGAGCGGGCGCGGTCCCACAAAAGACATCTCGCCACTCAGCACATGCAACAACTGCGGCAACTCGTCGAGTGAGTAGATGCGGCAAAGCCTGGCAAACCGACTGCTAACGCGCGCATCTTCCTCGGACTTCTTAAGTGGACCAGCATCATCGGAAATGTGCTCGACCAAATTGAAACGGGCGCCTCGCTCAGGGCGGCCATTCCACATGGTCCTCAACTTCAGCACCCAAAGCGGATTCCCGTACTGTCCGATGCGCAGGTGGGCAACAAAAGGCGTGCGGCGAGAGAGCACACGGACTGTGATCCCGCAGAGAGCCACAACGGGCACCACGGGTATCAGAATCGCGGCGGACGCGATTCGCTCTCCTAGCGTAAGAACACGCCAGAGAGATCCGGCAGAGGTTCGTTTACCGCGAAAAGCCAGAGTCGCAGTTCCCGCTTCAGTAGCCATAGCCCAGTTGCTTCCAGTTTACTTTGACCCGTATCCGGAGAACCGGTTTATGTGTGTTAAATCACAGCTGCTTGCGGCTGGTGATCTTGAATCGGGATCGGCGAAAGCGCTGGATGGTCCCGCTTTTCGGACTCGCAATTGTACGTGCAGGCCGGGTTTCAATCAGTGAAGCTCCTACGCGATCGACGGGATAGAAGATCAAGTCAGGAGCGCTGTAGCGCCGCGAACTACTTGTGAGTCTCGGTGGCAGTGTCGGAAGCCCAGCCCTACCGGCTAAATACTGCCAGCCTAGTGAGCCCCGAGCCGGCTGTATAAGCCGGACGGAATCGCATTGAAGGTGAAGTTCCCCTCAGCGTCGGTACTCGCCTCCCGCACGGCCGCGGTGTTCTGGGAAGTCAGCCGCACGGTTGCTCCCACGATCACGCTACCAGTGTTGTCCGTGACAACACCAAATCGCACCCGTTACCTGCTGAGGGGTTCCACGGCGTGTCTAACAAAACCGACCCGTGGCTGGCTCTTGGCAGACCGGCAACCGGGGCACTTATCCAGGTCGAGTATAAATGCGGCAAGTCACCCCGTCAAGCGCTTATTTTCGCATTGATTGCCACCGCAGTCGTGATATAGTCTTTTTGGAGCGCTTGGAATGAGCACAACCGCACCTTTGACATTGGTTAAAGAACATTTGGCCACATGGACGGTTTTCTGGTGAAAAGTTCGGGACGCAGTGCCCGAGTGCCGCAGTATACGCAAGAGGACATCGACCGCATCTACGAGGTGCGCGGCGCACTGGAAGGCCTCGCGGCACAACTCGCTGCCTCGAAACACGCAGATCTCACCCCATTGGAAATGGCGGTGCTCCGCATGGAAGCCGCACTCGCCAAAGGAGGAAGTCAAAGAACTCATTGAGAGCGACCTCGCTTTCCACCTTGCGCTGGCTGAGGTCTCCGGTAATCCGGTGCTCACGGACATGCTGAACCGGCTGCTGCGTCCGCTGTTCACCTTCGTGCTGCTCCGCATGATGGAGACCCAAGTGAATACTCGAAGCTGGGTGCCGGATCTTCCGCGGCACCGTGAGATGATCTACCTTATGCGCGAGAGCGACCCCAAGCTGGCAGGTCAGTTCGTACAGCACTGCGTGGGCCGCTTCGTTGCTTCCGCACACGCCGTGTGGTTGCCCGAACCGGGCACCAGGCGCAGGAGGAAATCCTAACATGGCATCCGTTCACATAGCCTTGATTGCCGGGGGAATGTATGACCGGCTGTACGAACGTATCCCCGAATTCGAGCGCTCAACCGGAGTGTCCGTCACAGTCGGTTTTCGAGGCACTCACCCGCGAACTGAACGCTCATCTCGCCGCGGCGAATCCCGAAGCTTATGACCTGGTGTCCACCCACACCAAGTACGCGCCGTCGCAGCAGCGCCTTCTCGCACCACTGAAAGGATTCGATAGCAGCGACTTTTTCCCTGCCCTGCTCGACCTGGCAAAGATCGGCGACTCGCTTTTCGGAATCCCGCGCAACATCGACCTGCGATTGCTCCATTACCGGACGGACATTATCGAGAACCCGCCTGCGACGTGGGAGGATCTGCTCTGCGCCGCCCGGCGCGTCACTTCGCCTCCGCACTCGTATGGATATGTTTTTCCGGGCATGGAATCGGGTCTGTTCGGAACATTCTTCGAGCTGGCGGAAAGCGCCGGCGCGCGCATCTTTCCTGAGACATTGGTGCCGGAAGTAAACAATGAAGGCGGCCGGTGGGCACTCGGTCTGATCCGTGAGTTGTACGCAAGTGGCGCGGCCCCGGAGGCGATCACAGGCTGGCACTACGACGAAGTGCACCAGTTCTTCCGGCGCGGCGGCGCAGCGATGGTGGCCGATTGGCCCGGCTACTACAGTTCCTATTGCGAAACTGGTTCTGCCGTGCGCGACCGTTTCCGAGTCGCTCGTATGCCCGCGGGGCCGGGCGGCCGCGTGTGTTGCTACGCCGGATCCCACACCTTCGCGCTAACGCGCAGCGGTGCAGAGAAAGACGAGGCGCAAGAACTTCTCCGCTTTCTCACCGGCCCCGAACAGCAGGCACTTGAAGCGCAGCAGGGCTCGGTTCCGGTGCGCCGTTCCGTAATGGACGAACAGCGCCAAGCCTCAACAGGCTACGATGCCGAACGACTTGCACTGCTTAGCCGGTCCATCGATACCGACCTCATGATCCCGCCCAAGATCGCGTGCTATCCAGAGATCGAAAACATTTTGTGGCGCACCGTGCGGGCAGCTATGATCGGCGAACTTCCGATCGAAGGTGCGCTTGCCGAAATTGAAACTCGAATCGCGGAGATTGTCCTTCATGCTGCTTGAGAACAAGGTTGTGTTCATTACCGGGGCTGCGAGCGGCATAGGACGCGAGTGCGCAATCGGGTGTGCCCGCGAGGGTGCGTCCGTCGTGATCGCTGACGTAGACGGTGCGAAAGCGGAGGCCACAGCCGCGGAACTCGGTGGTACCGCACTGGGGCTCGCGTGCGACGTGACTGATGCCGCAGCTGTCCATGCCGCCATCGATGCAGCCCTTCAGCGGTTCGGCAGAATTGACGCAGTTCACAATAACGCCGGGCTTTCGGCCCCGACTAAACCCCTCCACGAAACCACGGAAGCAGAATGGGACCGTGTGCTTTCCGTAAACCTGAAGAGCGTCTTCTGGACCACTCGCGCAGCGTTGCCCGCCCTGAAGCAGAGCCGCGGAACCATTCTCAACACCGCCAGTCTCGTTGGAGAGATCGGACAGGCAAATCACGCAGCCTACTGCGCCAGCAAGGGAGCGATGATCGCGCTGACGAAAGCCATGGCGCTCGATTATGCGCCGCTCGGAATCCGTGTCAATGCGATCTGTCCGGCCGGAGTCTGGACTCCGATGTTGGAGGAGTGGGCCGCCGCCCAGGATGACCCGTCAGGCATTCACGCATACCTCGACGGGATACACGCGCTTGGCTACTGTCCACGAGGCGACGTCATTGCGGACGCCGCGGTTTTCCTGTTATCGGAACGCGCGCGATTCCTTACAGGCTGCATCCTGCCGGTGAGTGGAGGCGCGGAATTGGGGTACAAGAGATGAAATCAGCAACAATCACCCGTGTAACGGCACATGACCGCCGTTTCCCGTTGCACGGCGGAGCGGGGTCTGATGCAGTTCACAGCGGCGCGGAGTATGCGTTCGCCGTGACACGCTTGCATACAGACGCGCAAATTGAAGGAAACGGCATTACACTCACGCTCGGCGATGGAAACCGCGTCGTGTGCGACGTGATCGAAATGCTGGGCGCTCACCTTGTTGGGCGCGAGATCAATGAACTGATGTCGGAGTTCGGGGCGATCTCACGACGCCTGGCCGACGACCCTGCGGCTCCGCTGGCTGGGTCCTCACAAGGGAGTGGTCCACCTGGCGCTCTCTTCGGTAGTGAATGCCTGCTTCGATCTCTGGGCAAAGGTTCATGGCGTACCGCTATGGCGGCTGCTGCTCGACCTCACACCCGAGCAGGTTCTGGCGCTTCTCGATCTGAGTTACGTCGAGGATGAATTGAGCCAGCGAGACGTTCTCGAGCTCTTGCGTGAAGAGGCGGCGACGCGCCCGTCGCGCGAGAACATTCTGCGAACCGGTTATCCCGGTTATGACACTTCCGTGGGCTGGTTTCAGTACGGAGATGAGCGAGTGCGCGACAACGCCAGGAAGGCGTTCGATGCCGGTTTTCGGGCCTTCAAACTAAAAGTGGGATCAAAGGATGGTGAGCGCGACGTGCGCCGCGCCGTGATGCTGCGCGAAATCGTCGGACAGGACTGCCGCCTGATGGTCGATGCAAATCAGCAATGGACTCTGGAACAGGCGCGTTCCATGTGTGCGGCATTGTGCAGTGTGGATCCGTACTGGATCGAAGAGCCGACCCATCCGGATGACGTCGAGGCACACCGCCGGCTCGCGCGAGAGATTGAACCATTGCGCCTTGCACTCGGAGAGCACGTGCCTAACCGTGTGCTGTTCAAGAATTACATGCAATCTAAGGCCGTCCATTTCGTTCAGGCTGATTGCACTCGCCTCGCCGGTATTTCCGAGTTCCTGACCGTTAGCCTGATGGCGCGCAAGAATGGATTGCCGCTGGTGCCGCACGTCGGTGACATGGGGCAGATCCATCAACATCTCGTACTGTTCAACCACGTCGCTTTGGGCCACGATGTTGTTTTTCTCGAACACATCCCTCACCTGCGCGACTATTTCGTACATCCCGCCAGGGTTTGCGGCGGAGTTTACCAGACGCCCGAGGAACCGGGCATATCGTGTGACCTCAAGGAGGATTTGACTATATGACCAGTGCCGTCTGGTTCGGATTGCTGCTGACCCTGATCGCCGGAATGCTCTCCGGCAATTGCATGCTCCCCATGAAGTTCGCCAAGCGCTGGCCGTGGGAGAACACATGGTTCGTGTTCAGTATCGTCTCGCTTGTGATTCTGCCTTGGGGATTGGCCTTAACACTGATTCACGATATCTGGGCCGTTTACTCCGCACTGCCCGCCTCGGCGTTCCTCGCGCCGCTTCTGTTCGGCGCTGGCTGGGGAGTGGCGCAGGTGTTGTTCGGACTGTCAATATCGCGCCTCGGACTGGCACTGGGCTACGCCATCATCGTCGGACTGGGCGCGGTGCTTGGAACTCTCGTGCCGCTGCTCGTTAAGAATCGCGAGGTGATCGGCACCGGACGCGGCACTTTGATCCTTTCCGGAGTGGCAGTGATGGTGATCGGCATCATCGTCTCAGCGCGGGCTGGACTGCAGCGCGAACGCGGCGCCGTCGCGCAGACTTCCGGAGGCAGTTATGGGCTGGCGCTAGTCATCGCCGTTGTTTGCGGCGTGATGGCGCCAATGCTGAACTACGCTTTCGCATTCGGTCAATCGATCGCTGAAGAAGCAGTCCGGCAGGGTTCGTCACGCGAAGCTGCGGGCTACGCAGTGTGGCCTATAGCCCTGTTCGGCGGCCTCATCCCGAACGTCGCCTATTGCGTCGTACTCCTGAACCGGAACAAAACATGGAAGCACTTCCGCGGCCGCTGGACTCCCGATGTCTGGTTCGGGTGCCTGATGGGCCTGTTCTGGATGGGAGCGTTCGCACTCTACGGAGTGAGTTCGGTCTACCTTGGCGCACTCGGCACATCGGTGGGATGGGCGCTGTTCCAGATATTCATGATCATGACCGCCAATCTCTCGGGAGTCCTGACCGGAGAATGGAAAGTCGCACCGGCTCACGCACGTCGCGGCTTGTGGGCTGGACTCGGACTACTAGCTGTAGCTACCGCAATCATTGCCTCTGGCAATAGTCAGGGTTAAGGAAATCTAAATGACTTCGAAAGAACGCGCACTGCGCAACTACTCCTTCCAAAAGGTGGACCGCTTTACCATCGATTTCTGCGCCGAGTCTTCGGTGTATGCCGCCATGAAGGCGCATTACGGCGTCGATGACGACCTGAAGCTGATGGAATTGCTGCACGTCGATTTCCGCTACCCCAAGCCGCAGTGGATCGGCTTTCCGCTCGTGGATAAAGAGGGTCGGCCTACAGACTACTTCGGGATCCCGCGCCGCGGCGTCGGCGATTTTGGATACCCCATCGTGCATCCGCTCGCTGATGTCTCATCGCTCGCCGACGTCGAAGACTATCCCTACTGGCCGACGCCGGAAATGTGGGATTACGAACGCTATGCCGAAGATTGCCGCAGTTTCGACGAGTACGCGGTACTCGGAGGCGCTTGGGCATGGTTCTTCGAAGCCGGCTGTGAACTCGTCGGGATGGACCGTTTCTTCTACCTGATGGCCGACAAGCCCGAAGTGGCTCACGCGATCCTTGAAAAGACGACCAGTTTCATGGAGCGGACGTCCCAGATAATGTTCGAAAAGGCAGGCAAATACATCGACATCTGTTTCACTGGCGACGACTACGGGTTCCAAACCGGTCCGATGATGAGCCAGCGCATGTTCGGCGAGTTCGTTCGCCCCTACCTGCAACGCATATACAACGCCGGCAGGGAGCACAGTAAGCCGATCATGCACCACTCCTGCGGCAGCGTGGCACGCTACATTCCGACGTTCATGGAGATGGGCCTAAACATCCTCGAACCCATCCAGGTGCGAGCAACCGGCATGGACCCGAAGGAGCTCGCGGCGAAGTTCGGAGGCAAGCTCTGCTTCCACGGCTCGATCGACACACAGGGCACACTCCCGTTCGGCAACCCCGAAGATGTTCGCCGCGAGGTTTTCGATCGAGTCGAAACGTTCAGGCCCTACGGCGGCTTCACGATCGGACCTTCTCAACACCTGCTCGAAGATATCCCGGTTACTAACATCGTGGCCATGTACGAAGCCGCCTGGGAAGCAGCCTGGCTCGTCTAAAGAGTGAACGCACTTTCCCCGCTTGTATTCGGCGCTACTGGTTTTTGTGGGCGTAGTCGAGCCAGAATTTGATCAGCGCGTCGTCTGGAGCTTTTCGCGCCAATGCTTGCGTCTTGCCATCACCCACAAGCGCGTATTTTGCGCGGATGTCATCTGGAATGGCTGGGCGCTTCTTGTTCCTTCGCTCGACCGGTTTTCCGGAAGTGAATAATTTGCGTCCAAACGGACCCGGTGCTTCACGTTCTCCACTGTCCACCGCTTGCAGCAGGCCCAGCGTGGCCTGCCAACGTACTTCTTCATTTGTAGAGGTTAACAGTGCGGCCAGGTCCAGCCATGTCTCATCGGAGTGGATGTAAGCCAGTACCGTGGCAGCCGCTCCTTTAATGCGCTCGGCGTTCGCTCCCAGCGCGAGACGACGCAAAGAGGCAGAACCGGCAGGATCGGGACTGGCATATGCAAACATTGCCCAAGCGATGTTCTCTATGAGCATAGGATGCAGAGATTTCTGCGCCGGGAGCCATTGTTCCAGTGAAATGAGAGCACCCGGTTCGCTTTGGCGCAACCCAATAAAGATGCCGATCATAGCATCCGAGGTATGCGGCGAACCTGCGAACTGAGCGCGGATTGCTTTGGCCGTATCGAGGTTGCTGCCACAGGAGTCAGCGGCGACGGCGAGATCTCTCATTATGAGCGCACCGGGATTGGCGAGGCCGCGCATCCAATCGATACAGAGAGCGACGTCATTGTCGGCGACGGAGACAGGGTCTTGCGAGATCTGCACAAAATAATCGACGGCGAAGGTCGCTCCGGTTCGCGTGAGCAGCGAACCATTGGCGTCAACCATAAATACCCCGCGCTTTAAGCGAAGCGATCCGGCTTCCTCGACCGAGAGCGGGCGGTTCGCCTTTGCTTCGATGACCGGAGCAGCGTCGCCTTTGTATATTCGCAGGGTTTGGATTGTCCAGATGCTGTCACTACCGCTGTTTGACGTAGCCGTAACTATTCCGGCTACAATGAGTGTGGCCTTGGTTTTCATCTGATCGAAAGGAAAATTTCCAATGATCCCGGCATAGAGGCTGGCCGCCAGCCAGAGAAGTGCGCCAGCATATATGTAGAATATTTTCACGGTTGTAGACATTACAGTAACAGGAGCTTGGGAAAAGCCTGAGGTCTCATAGCTTCCCATTCTCTTTCGTGCTGTGGTTTCCATCGTAGTGAAGATCCTGCGCGCCGAGAACATCAAGGCAGGAGTTTCCGTCACAGTCGCGAGGCCGGCCAACGGCATCACCATCAAATCCGCCTTCGTCGCACCCGACAAGGACGAAGCCACGCGCAACCTCACCATCACCAAAGACGCCCGCATCGGCCTGCGCCAGGACATCATCGTAAACGGCGTAATGAAGACCGGCAAAGAGACGATCGTGCGCTACGCCGCCGCCATACCGATAAAGGTAATCGCCGCACAACCGTAGGCCGGATTTGCCGTTATTCACTACCGCATCCATTCCGCCAGATTCACTTGCTCAGCTTCAGCGTGCCGAGTTGGTCCAACTCGATCGCGCTGCCCGAATCCAATGGATCTTTCGGGCGAGGCTTGTAAATCGTAATCGTTTCAATTCGCGGATCATCTGGCAGATTGATATAGAGCTCCACCTTCGGAACGATGAAATCGACTCCCTTGTAGCTTGTTTCCCTCAAGCCAGTCGCCGTGCCACTGACGCGAATCTCGTTCAACCTTAAGCCCTCGAATCTCCCCATTCGAGTCCGTTGCAATTACGAGCAGTGCGTCCCCTCCTAGCACAGCGGCGGACTTGCCGGCACCGCCTTTCAACGGCCTGGTTCGATCGAGCAAAACGAATTTCGACGAGAGCGGAACCCCCTCAACGTCCTGCTTTCGAATGTGACCCTGTCTTCCCGGTAAAGAATCCCATTCGATTCTGAGCTTCTGGTAATACGGGACATTCTGCCTGATATTGGAAGAAGTCCTCGATTGTTCGACCAGTAGGGTGGCAAATGGAGCTTAAGGCCTTGTAAGTGGCTCATAAGCAAGTTCATAGGGTAGTTTCTTATAAGCGGGCATCGGAGTCGGAGTCGCCGCTGGAGCGTAGACGCCCTGCGCAACCGCCAGCGACTTGATTTCATCCAGGAATCCCAGCACTGCGGCATTGCGGTACTTCTTGTAAAGCAGATCGGGAAAAAACACCGGTTGGACTCGTCCATTCTCAACTTCAAAGGCGCCCTGCAAAGCATCCCCTGTTAGCCGAAGCGCCGGGGTCAACTTTGTCTCTTCGCCTCGCGCGAAACGAAGAAAAAGGACGTATCGTCCGCCATTCAGCAGAGTCTTGAATCCAGGTGCCGCAGTGCTGGCGAAGGTGTTCCGGTCAAAGGCGACAGACCCAGTCGGAACCGAAAAGGTGATCGTATCGAGCGAGTGTCCCTTCCATTTCCTCAAGATGAATGCCGTATACATTGTGATCGGATCTTCTCCAGATGGTGACAGCGTGCAGCCATTGCGGATGATTTGCACGAAGAGCACTTCGTCGCTTGCCTTCATTAGAGAAGCCAGGTCGCCGTACAAATTTGCAGGAAGGGCCTTGCGAGTTGTTTGCAGATTGCCGCCGGCTGCTCGCGCGCGCTGGTGCAAGGGGCTCGCCTGCAGTCTGTCCTGCCTCTCCTGCATCTTCTTTTGGAACTCCTGCGCATCGTAACGGCACTCCGGACAGTTGCCCTGCTGGAAGCCCCACGCGAGATTGGCCACGATGGCCAGCACGGCTAATCCTTTAACCAAGAACCACGCTGATTTCATTGTTCGACCCCTTCTAATTGCGCCACGTCGTAGAGACCCAATGGAGTGTCGCGTCCGGCCTTAATCATAAGTCAGCAGTATCGTGAGATAGCAAATTGTTTTCGATAAACTCCGGTCGCTAGGCGGGCCAGCGGCATCATGATCAAATCCGTCTTCGTCACCACCGACAAAGACGAAGCCACACTCTGTCTTGCGCTTCGGCATCAGCACGATCGACGACCACTGCAATGCTGCATCGACTCGTCGAATACCTGCAATTGGGTGCCCGACGCGGCCTGCCGCCGTTCCCCGTATGCTCAACGGCTGCGCGGTGCGACTCCGCTCGGCACGGTTGTCGGCGCCGGTACTGCCGGACCTAGAAACGCCCAATGGATGTCCGGAACAAGATCGTTTTCCACAAGGATTGTCTGGGACACGAATGTCTTTTCGCCGAGTTTGGCGCGCCAGAGCCGTTTGTTTGTCAGGTAGTAGACAGTGTCACCTTCGACCAGAAGAATTTCGCTGTCCGCCTGGAGCGTTTCGATACGGTACTGTTTGCGAGTCTGGATGTTGTAGAGGAAAAGGATTCCCGGGCGGTAGATGGCTGCACGCCCGTAGAACGAGTGTCCAGTGCCGGTGACTTGTCGGCGGCCTGTCTCTTCACCTGGATTCCTGCGTTTGCCCAAAACCTCCTCGACTATCCCCGCCAGCCAGACGCCGAACCCTCTGATCCGCGTCTAAACTAGATCGAATTCGCGGTCTCGTTAGCATGATTCCGCGCCTCACTGTAACGGGAGATTAGACTTGCTGCAAACGTCGTTGACGTATCACTTCCACAGCGTCGTCTGATCACGCGTTCTCCTTCAGCGGCACCGTACTCACCGCCGTTCGTTGTCCAAAATTACAGATTTAAAGTTGATATTCTCCTCTTTACTCGATTGGGCTGTCAATGGATTTTTTTAAATAAGTGAGAATTATTACTTGAATATAATCCAGTTAACACTTAATTAAGGTTTTTATTCATAATCGTTTCCAGAAGTTACGCCGAAGCCCGTCTGTCAGCCGTTGACTCGGCTGCTAAACTCTTCGACGGATGCATCAGAACTGCGTCCGCTTGATTAACTTGGCACTTACTTAAGATACGGCCTCGCAATGAAAAATAGCGAAACGAACCCAAGACGGAGTATAAGAGCGATGGACATAGCGACTTTCTGTCACAAACGAAACAGAACCAACTCGACCGCTATTTATCTGGAAATCGAAAAATGAAAGGTACAAAAATGACGGAACGAACCCAACTCTGTCTTGTTGCGAAGATAGCCTTAGCAGCCAGCAGTACACACTCGAAAATGACGGAACGAACCCAACGCACCTCCTTGTCTGCAACAAAGTGTTATAGGACATTTCGCCGCAATGAATCTTGCAGTTTCCGTACTGTCTGCGGGCGAACGCGCGCAGGCTGTGCGACTGCCGCGGAAATTTGGGACAAAACAGCAAAGTCTGTAACCAAGGCTCCAGGAGTTTGCGTCATTCACTACAATGGCTCACCTCTGGGCGTCGCTCTCTCTACTAATTCTCGTGGCTCTGCCAGTTTTTGGTAACCGGGCGGAGGTGCGCAGAACGCTCGAACAGGATATGCCGGCGCAGGTGGATTCCAACAGTCCTGCCTTTTGGCGCAACGGGGAATTGATCATAATCAATTCCACTGGAGTCCCACGCATTAGCCGCGGCGAGCATCAGTTCGCGATGTCTTCGCCCCAACCAATCACCATTGATCGCCAGGACCACACACCGATGTGGATCGAGTCTGTTTGGCAGGACGAAGACGGAACACTTTATGGCTGGTATCACCACGAGCCAGAGGGTGTCTGTTCGGGTTCGAACCTCACCGCTCCAGTAATCGGTGCGGTCATTTCCTACGACGGCGGGAGTACCTTCTACGATCTCGGGTTAGTCCTGACATCCGGTGATCCTGTAGATTGCAGTGCGAAAAATGGCTTCTTCGCGGGAGGGCATGGCGATTTTTCCGTTATTCTCGACCGCGATAAAGGCTACTTCTACTTCCTGTTTGATAACTACGGCGGCGCACTTCCCGGCCAGGGAGTCGCTGTGGCGCGACTGGCATTTGAGGATCGCAACAACCCTGTAGGTGCCGTCTGGAAGCGCTTCGAAGGCGAGTGGAATGAACCCGGATTGAACGGCCGTGTGACACCCGTGTTCCGCACCAACGTGGCCTGGCAACGCGCTGACACTGACTCCTTGTGGGGGCCTTCCATACATTGGAACACTCATCTGGAAACTTATGTCGTCGTCATGAACCGAGCCTGCTGTGAAACAAACTGGCCGCAGAAAGGCATTTACATCAGCTTCAATCCAGATCTTAGTAACCCGGACGGCTGGACCGAACCGAAGCTGATTCTCGACGACATTGGTTTTGGACCGGGCTATTATCCGCAGGTACTAGGCCTGGAATACGGAGAGCCGGACACGGTCGCCGGGCGGGTGGCCAGGCTTTATGTGCATGGCCGGTCCAAATGGGAAATCACTTTCTACAAGCCCGGAGAAGTCGAAGCCCGTCCGCCCAAGAATAATGACGATCCGCCGGATGAGTCGCCCGTCCCATAACGCACCGCCAGCCCCGGGAATGATACGCTCATAACTCCTGGGAAAATGATCATGAAAAATTGGAATGCCGTGAGGATTCTCCCGGCTACGCTGTTCCTTGCAGGCGTTATCTTTGCCTTTGCCGCTGCGAGCCCTTACCGTGAGTGGCGCACCTATGGAGGCACGCCCGACGGCATGCGCTATTCCAGGTTGGACCAGATCAACAAGTCCAATGTAAAAGACCTGAAGGTTGCCTGGAGCTTCGATACCGGCGACGCGTTTCCGGGATCCGAAATGCAGTGCAATCCGATTATCGTCGATGGAGTGTTTTACGCCACGACTCCCAAAATGAAAGTGATCGCGCTCAATGCAGCTACTGGAAAGCTGCTCTGGAAATTCGATCCGAATGACGGTAGAGAGAATACGCGCAAGACTCGAAACCGCGGGCTGAATCACTGGACCGACGGCAAAGAAGGCAGGATTTACTTCGCAGCGCAGCAATGGCTTTACGCTCTGGACACGAAGACCGGCCTGCCTGCCCGCGATTTCGGCGAAAGCGGCAGGATCAATTTGCGCCTGGGACTTGGCCGCGATCAGGCGGCTTTCAGCATTTCGCTGTTGACGCCCGGAGTCGTGTACAAAGATCTGCTGATCATCGGAAGTATCACCGGCGAAGACCTGCCCGCCGCCCCCGGCGACATCCGCGCATACGATGTACGCAGCGGGAAGCTGCGCTGGAGTTTTCACACGATTCCACATCCGGGCGAAGTAGGCTATGAGACCTGGCCGCCTGATGCGTGGAAGCGGACCGGCGCGGCGAACAACTGGGCCGGCATGGCGCTCGATGAAAAGCGCGGCTTGGTATTTGTACCGACTGGATCGGCCGCCTTTGACTTCTATGGCGCGGACCGGCATGGCGACAACCTGTTTGCAAACTCCCTGATTGCACTCGATGCGACGACGGGGAAGCGCGTGTGGCATTTTCAATTCGTCCGGCATGATCTTTGGGATCGCGACCTGCCGGCGGCTCCCAGCCTCGTCACAATTCGGCAGAATGGGCGCAGTATCGACGCCGTTGCGCAAACGACAAAGTCAGGACACGTTTTCGTGTTTGAACGAGAGACCGGCAAGCCTGTTTTTCCGATCGAGTACAGAAGCGTCCCAGCCTCCGATGTGCCGGGTGAACAGTCAGCCGGGAAGCAGCCGTTTCCCGCTGAAGCCGCCACCTTTCGCGCGCCAGCAAGTAACGGAGGATATGCTCACAGACCGCACGCCCGAAGAGCACAAAAGCGCGATCGAGCGATTTCGAACGTATCGGAATGGCGGGCAGTTCACGCCATTTACTGTTGACAAACCCACACTGATGCTGCCAGGAACCGATGGCGGCGCGGAGTGGGGTGGTGCGGCATTCGATCCGGAGTCCGGTTTGCTGTATGTGAACTCGAACGAAAATGCCGTCGTGATGCGGTTAGTGGAACGCGACAAAGCGCGCAAGCGCAACACCGCGAGTTCCTTATATCAGGGCCAGTGCGCGAGTTGTCATCGAGCAGATCGAAAAGGTGCACCACCGGACTTCCCTGCCCTGATCGACATTGCGAAAAAACGATCGCAGAGCGATATCGACGCGCTGATTCACAAGGGTGCGGGACGTATGCCTCCGTTTCCTCATCTGACCAACGAAGCTGTTCGTGCGGTCTCGCGCTTCCTGATCACCGGTGAAGACAGCGATGTCGTGGTCGCGAGCAATGCCGCATCCAGCGGACTGAAATACACACATGACGGCTACAACAGATTTCTCGATTCGGAAGGCTATCCGGCGATCAAGCCGCCATGGGGCACGCTGAACGCGATTGATCTGAACAAGGGTGAGATTCGCTGGAAGATTACGTTCGGTGAGATTCCGGAACTCGTCGCCAAGGGGTTTACGAATACAGGAAGCCAGAATTACGGGGGGCCAGCCGTGACCGCCGGAGGATTGCTCTTCATCGGCGCTACCAATAACGATCGAAAGTTCCGCGCGTACGACAAAGCCACAGGCCAACTGTTGTGGTCCACGGTGTTGCCGTTTGCGGGTAATGCTACGCCTGCCGTGTACGAGGTTCGCGGCCGTCAGTTCGTCGTGATCGGCGCGGGTGGTGGCAAATCGAAGCAACCGTCCGGTGGCGTTTACGTGGCATTCGCCTTGCCGTAAGACATTTCGGCAGTAAAGTGTTTTACGTCTGACTTGCTCATGATAGACTCATTCTCAAGATCGGAATGTAATGAGTTTGGTCAGACGATGTTTGCTTTGGAGCTTTATTGCGTGTGCCTTCGCCGGCGTATTGTTCCTGTGGATTTGGGTCTTCTCGGGAAGCCCGTTTTCATTGGCTCCCATCGCTTCAGACAGCCTGGGTAGCTACGGGTTGCGAACCCCTGTACCAGTGCCTCGCACGGAAGCCGGAGGGGTCGCGTGCCAGGGCAGATTCTATCTCGCTGGTGGGATCAATTGGCGCGCGAGCACGCTGACATCGTTCTTTCGTTATGACCCCGCAACAGACGCATGGGAGACGCTTCCAGATCTGCCGGAACCGCTCAATCACGCCGTGCTCGCGACCGATGGAGAAAAAGTCTATATGGTGGGCGGCTTCGGACCGCTCGGCATTCGGCTGCGCTGGTTCATGTTCGCCGAATGGAATCCACGCGACACACTCTACATTTTTGACCCCGCATCCAAGGCATGGAGCGAAGGTCCGCGTATGCCCGAACCGCGCGGGGCAGGCGGCGTAGCGTATTCTGCAAATGCGTTATGGTACGCAGGCGGCATCGATCAGAATCGCGGCCTTTCAGCAGACCTGTTTCGCTACGATCTGGCAAGCCGCAAGTGGGAGCGCATGCCCCCGATGAGCGTGCCTCGCGACCATTTGCGCGTGGAGGCAGTTGACGGCAAGGTCTATGTGATTTCAGGACGCAAGGACGATCTGCGCCTGAATCTGGCGGTGATGGAAGCTTACGATATTGCATCGGGCCGGTGGTCCCGTAAAGCCGATGTACCCCTCGCGCGCGGCGGGTTCGGCTCGGCTGTGGCGGACGGCTACATTTACACCTTCGGTGGCGAGATGCTCTGGCATTGCCTCGACAACATCGAGCGCTATGATCCAAAAACGGACACGTGGCGCAGCGATGGAAAGCTTCCTGAGGGCCGCCACGGGATTATGTCGGGAGTTATAAACGGCCGCATTCATCTCGTATCAGGCGGCAGGCATCCGCGCGTCTCCATCAGCGGCATCCATCGAATCTTCACACCTGAGCCAAACAAGTGATTCAACGCGAAAACATTTCGATGATCGTGCTGGCGTACAACGATGCACCGGCCCTTCCACAGTTGCTGCAGGGCCTGCACGCAGTGCTTTCGACCCTTGCCGCTGACTTTGAAATTGTAGTGGTCGATGATGGAAGTTCTGATGACAGCGTGCTGGTTGTAAACGATTGTGCGGCACGAATGCAGGGGATTCGATTGGTCCGGCACGATCGCAACCAAGGTGTGGGTGCCGGGTTCCGGACGGGTGTGCGGGAATCGCGCTTCGACATTATCGGTTACCTGGATGGCGATGGCCAGTACGAACCGCGCGACCTGGGCAGCATGCTTGCGGCACTTCCTGCGAATGGAGCGGCAATTGGGATACGTTCGCGGCGAGCCGATTCGCTCAGGCGCAGAATGGTCTCAAAACTCTACGGCATCCTCGTACGACAGATCTATGGTGTGCCTTACCGCGACATCAACTGCGGCATGAAGCTGTTCCGGCGCTCCTACCTCGAATCCGCGCTGCCGCTCGAATCGTCAGGGTCGTTCTTCGATTGTGAGGTCCTTGCGAAGGGTTTTCACAAAGGAAGGCCCGTGGTGGAACTGCCGGTGAATCACTATCCCAGACGGCATGGACAGGCGATGGGTAACAGCCAGCAAAGCATTCAGGTCGCAGTTGCGGGCTTGGTCAGCCGGAAAATGGCGCCTTACCGGCGCGACACGTGGATCGCGCGTCTGCTGGTCACTGCTTTTTCTCCCAGACTTCATAAATTCCAAAGCGGGCAGTGATAGTGAAATCTTCCTGCATGTAGCGCCAGAGTGCCGGGAAGGTTTGAACCGGGTCCGTGAAATACCAGCGGCTGGTTTCGTTCACGATCGTAGTGACTCCGTTTTTGCGCAATGCGTGCACCATCGCCTGATCCACTCCCGGCAGCTGGGACGAGAGAAATTTATAGGTGCGCATGAAATGCAAAACGGGTTGGGGCGACGGACGCTGCAAGAGTCCATAGAGCAGGACAGCGTCGCCAAATATATAGAAATTGCCCGGCTTCTGTTTCAAGTACGCTGTCACAGCTTCAAAATCTTCGCACTTCAACTCCACATCCTGTGCAAAAATTCCGGGACTGCCGCAAAGCAGCCCATTCAAACCCGGGTCGCGCATGCGAACTGAAAATACAGCGCCGGGTTCAAATTCCTGCACCAATCTTCGCCAAGCCACCCGGGTTCCGTGAAACAGAAACCCGAGTTGAAACAAGCAAAGCGAACCGGCGCAGACCAGCGTTACAACGCGTCTCGACGGCAGTCTGAGCGCAGGTGTTACGGCGGGCACAGGGATGACGTCGAAGTTCCTGACGATCAGCAGTGCCAATGAGACGGCCAGCGAGACTGCTAAAGCTGAGAGGAATAACACGTTCTCTTCCTCGTTCCGCGTCGTAACCTGAAACACGACCTGTACGACGGGGAGTCCCGCGCACAGATAACCGGCGGGTGCGAAAACGAAGAAGCGTCCTCGCCGGGACGCGTCCGAAAGCCCTATCACCAGCGCCGCGAGTCCAATGGGCTGACACAGCAGGTTGGCAAGCTGGCCGATGTTTCCCGCTGCCTCGAAGCTCAAGATAGCCCATATCAGATCCAGGGACATACGTGACTGCCCGATCCCCGAGGCGGACTTAAAGTACAAGTTAAGAAACTGGGCCGGATCGGACCAGGTAAACAGCCAAAGGAGAAAAACACACACGCCCAAAAGAAAGCCGGTCCCGCACCACAGCAGCGACGCCATGATCCGGCGCGGGCTGGGCAAATAGAGTATTACGATCAGCCCGGCTGCGTACAACGTCATCAGGCCCCCAGCGTTCTGCTTGCTGAGAACGGACAGGACCAGGCAGATGCCGGAGATTCCGAGCAGGGCTCGCCTTTTCGGGGATTCTAGAATCAGCCAGAGTGATGCCAGTCCGAAGAGGAACGCCGTCTGTTCCATCCAGAGCGTCCCGAAAATGGCCTGGAAGAGCAGTCCAACGGATAGCCCGGAAAGCAGTGCGAACGGCCGCGGCGCTTCCGGGAGCAGCAGTCTTGCGAGACGTATCGAGATTGTAGTTGCCAGCGCGGTCGAGAGACACGCGGAAGCGACCGTGGCCGCCCAGGTCACGCCCATAACGCGAAAGAATACAGCCTGGATCGCAAAGGTAACCGGACCAAACGGCATCCAGAAATCGCGATAAGGAACCTGGCCTTGCAGAATGCGCCAAGCCCCGTCCCAAATCAGCGACTGATCGTTCAAGAACGCGCCCCGATGTCCGGTCATCCAGTTGAAGGCGACGCAAACAATGATGACCAGTGCGCTTGACAGTAGAAATGCGGTATTTCCTACGGGGGAGATCGACGTTGTTTTCAGGGGATCAAGTGTAGGGGAGGACGATTCCATGAAAGGACTGGCGGAAGGGGTGGGATTTGAACCCACGAACGGCTTTCACCGTTGGCGGTTTTCAAGACCGCTGCCATCAACCGCTCGGCCACCCTTCCGAATCTTCATTTTACATGAAGCTGGCGCGAGGTGCGCCAGCTTCGGTTATCTGGTTGTTTGGTTAATGAGGTTACTTAGTTCATGGTTGTTGTTTTTTCGCGAGGTGAGAGTCCGTTGGGGTCGTTAACCTGAGCGCCTGGTGGTGGTGGCACAGGGCCTTTCAGCAAAGGATCATTCGTCGCTTGCATCCAGCGCTCCATCCGCCCACGCATTTCCTTCAATGCCGGTTGGAGGGCCGGATCGCTGATAACATTACGACGCTCAGCGGGATCAAACATCAAATCGAAAAGGGCTTCGCGAACAACCGGCTGATCGCGCCAACCGTGTTCCACCCACAGGCTCTTACTCAAGCCGTCATCGCAGTTCGGCAGGTTAGGCCCGTTACGATCATCAAAGCGGCGTATATACTTCCAGCGCTTCGTGCGGACGGCACGAGCAGGTTCGTAAGCGGCGTGAAAAGTCACTTCAGCGAATATCTCGTCGCGAATCTCCTGTATTTTTCCGTCCAGCAACGGAAGTAAGGATCGTCCCTGCAACCATGCCGGGTGTTTGATCTGCAACAGGTCGCAGATGGTCGGAAAGACGTCAACGTGCGAGACCATCGCATCACAGACCTTGCCGCCGGTAAATCCGCCGGGGCCGCGCATCGTGAGCATCACGCCGATCCCGTCGTCAGTGAGGCTGCACTTCATTGTCGGGAAAGCGATACCGTGATCGGTCGTGCTAATAACGAGGGTCTGCTCAGCCAGACCAGCGTCGGCAAGCGCCTGCAGCACTTGTCCGACAGCATCGTCCATGATGCGGGCAGAGGCTTTGAACTGCGCCATATCCTTGCGGGTCTGCGCTGAATCCGGCAGCGTAGCGGGCGGACGGGAATAGCGCTCGTCTTCCGCCGGACCTGCAGGAGGAAAATCGCGGTGGGTCTCGAAAAATCCGACATCCATAAAGAACGGTTGTTTGGGCGCTGCTTTGAGAAACGCGACAGCAGCGGCGGCGGCCACGGGAGCGCGATTGCCGGGTGAGAGCACCTGGTCATAACCGCACTCCGGTATCCGCTTTGCAGTAGCTACGTGCTGCACTCCGGAAAGCACCGTCGTGTAGCCCGCGGCCTTCAACGTATGTGCTATGTGCTGCGTATTGTCATGCAACGCAAAGCCTCGGTGAGCAAGGCCGAGCATTCCGCTAGAGTGTGCGCATTGTCCTGTCAGCAGCGCGGCGCGACTAGGGGAACAGGTCGGCGCAGCGGAAAAAGCCTGACGGAAGAGAACGCCCTGCTCCGCAAGTTTCTGCAGATTCGGTGTCGGAATGGCATGGCCATACGGCTGGGTATAACGACCCGTGTCATGCGAGTGAATGTACAGGATATTAGGACGCGCTGCCGCCAGAGCGTTGGCGGTGGACCAACCTAAGAGCGGTGCGGCTGCAATGAACTCTCTACGCTGCATGCTTTAGAGAGTACATCACCGGTGCAGACCGTCGCATCTGTCGGCTATTCTTAAAACAAACTATGTCCCAGCCGAACCCTTTCCAGGATTCGCTGCGGTTTGAACGTCGGGCGCCTGCTTGCGCCGTCGTCATATTCGGAGCGAACGGGGATCTCACCAAACGCAAACTGCTGCCGGCTTTGTACCGGTTGGCATACGAACAACGCATTCCGCCGGCGTTCGCGATAGTGGGCATCTCGCGCACGCCAATGACCGACGACGCCTTTCGCGAAAAAATGCGCGAGTCTGTGCAGGAGTTTCTGGAGAACAGCGAGTTCGATCCGGAACTCTGGAAGACTTTCGCGCAGGGCCTGTTCTATGTAGCCGGTGACCTGCATGATCCGGCCACGTACGACGCGCTGAAGCGCGACTGGATGAAATCGAACAGACGCGGCACACCGAAGGCAACGTGCTCTTCTATCTGTCGACGCAACCCAGCCAGTATGGGCCCGCGACGCTCGGCCTGGGCAAGTCCGGTACTTGCGAACGGAAACGGCTGGCGGCGCATCATCATCGAAAAGCCGATCGGCCACGATCTCGCCAGCGCACAGGAATTGAATCGAACGGTGCAGACTGTTTTTCCAGAATCGGCCATTTACCGCATCGATCACTACCTGGGCAAAGAGACCGTTCAGAACATCATGGCGTTCCGCTTTTCGAACGGCATTTTCGAACCGCTCTGGAATCGACGATATGTCAGTCATGTTCAGATCACGGCGGCGGAGTCGATCGGGGTGGAAGGACGCGGCGCGTATTATCAGGAAGCCGGCGCGCTGCGCGACATGATCCAGAACCACCTGCTGCAGGTGATGGCGCTGACGGCAATGGAACCGCCCGCCATGTTCACGCCCGATGCCGTGCGTGACGAGCGCGCCAAGGTGCTGCAGTCCATCCGCATCTGGAAGCCGGAGGAGGTAGCCTGCAACGCGGTCGCTGGTCAGTACGGCCCGCGCGCATCGGCGGTGAGCGAAGTGCCGGGATTCCGCCAGGAAGAAGGCGTCGATCCGAATTCGCAAACGGCCACTTACGCGGCGGCTGACCTTCTTCATGGATAACTGGCGCTGGGCCGGTGTGCCTTTCTACATCCGCAGCGGCAAACGCCTGCCCAAGCGCGTCACCGACATCGCGATACACTTCAATGCCGCGCCACTCTCGATTTTCTCGCATGACGGCGCGGGGCGCGGCACAACGGCTGCTCCCAATCTGCTGATCCTGCGCATCCAACCCGACGAAGGCATCTCCCTGCGCTTCTCCTCCAAGTATCCCGGACGCGGAATGAAGCTGCGACCGGTGTCGATGGACTTCAACTACGGCGCAAGCTTCGGCGTGCGCTCGCCCTCCGCATACGAAACACTGCTGCTGGATGCCATCGCCCGGCGACGCGACATTATATCCGCGCCAGGACATGGTCGAAGCGAGTTGGAAGGCGATTCAGCCGATTATGGAAAACTGGGCCGGGCGCAACTTCGAATTTCCGAATTATGCCGCCGGCACCTGGGGACCGAAGGATCCGATGAAATGCTCGCCCGGCGCGGGCATGAGTGGAGGGTGCAATGACGGCACTGTGAGCGCCGAAAAAATTCTGCAAGAGCTGTATGAGTTGTGGGCCGACCTCGCAAAGGCGGAGAACCGAGGATCAATCCGACGGCAGTGCTGCGCGCGTGTTCGATGACGCTGATCGTCGCGACGGAAGAGAAAGAGGAAGCCGAACCGGTGGGCGAAGTGCTGGCCTGCCTGATGCGCGAACATCCCAGCCGCGCGGTGGTGCTGCGCATCACGCCGGAACGACAGGCCTGCTCGATTCGCGTGTCTTCGCTGAATGCTGGATGCCGTACGGTCGTCGCCAACAGATTTGCTGCGAGCAGATCGAAATCACGGTTTCGCCTGATATGATTGCGGACGTGACGGCGCTGATTCCCGGAATAGTCGTGCCGGACCTTCCTGTTGTGCTGTGGTGCCGAACCGGCTCGCTGATCTCGATGCCGGGGTTTCAAAAAGCGCTGGCAACTTGCTGACAAGCTAATAATCGATTCCAGCGATTTTGGGGACAGTCCGCGAAACATTGCGGCAGCATGTTGCGGCTCGCAAAAGCCGGAGCAGCTTTGCGGATCTGAACTGGACTCGACTCACGCGCTGGCGCGAAGCGATAGCCCAGGCGTTCGATCCAGCGCGCGACGCGGGCAAAGCTCAACGACCTTAACGAACTCATAATCGCGTATCGCACGCCGGAGACTCCGATTACGGCGTGGTATCTGGCCGCTTGGGTGCAGCTTGCGCTCGGCAGGGCGATTCCGGCGCGCATGGAGGTTTCGAGCGGAAAATCTGGAAGGACAATTCAGGAGGTGACGCTCAGCGGACCCGGAATTTCGATCTCTGTAGCTCGGACTGAAGGTAACAGCGTTAATGTGCAAGTGGATGGGCTTGATTCGAGTGCGATATTTCCGCGGCATGCGGAACATCAATTGCTGAGTGAGGAATTATCCTTGCTCGAATCCGACCCGCTTTATGATAGTGTTCTGAAGAAAGCTTTTGAGCTTGCTTACAGCGTCCGGGAGGGCGGGTAATGGGCGTTCACTGGCACTCTTACACAACTCCGCAGGAAGCGGCAGAAGCCTGCGCCACACACATTGTCACGCGATTGGAAGAAGCGCTCTCAGGCGAGGGTGATGCAACCTTTGCCGTTTCCGGCGGCAGCAGTCCGAAAGCGATGTTGGAATTCTTAGCCAAAGCGCCGCTGGATTGGAAACGGATTCACCTGTTCTGGGTGGACGAGCGCGCAGTCCCGCCGACATCACCCCAGAGCAATTTTCGAATGGCGGAAGAAGCTTTAATCCTTCCGACAGGGCTTCCTCGCCGTAATGTACACCGCATTCCTGCCGAGTTGCGGCCTGAGATGGCAGCCAAGCGCTATGTCGATGACATTCGTGAATACTTTGGATTAGTAGGTGGCGAGATGCCGCATTTCGATGTTATCCATCGTGGACTCGGAGCCGACGCCCATACGGCCAGTTTGTTCCCCGGCGAGCCATTGATCGATGATCGCGAGGGTATCGCGGCCGCAGTGTATGTCGAGAAACTGGGACAGTATCGTATTACGATGCTGCCTGGGGTCATGCTCGCGGCCAGGCATACAGTGCTGCTGGTTACCGGCGCCGATAAAGCGGGTGCGGTACGCGCGGTTTTCCACGAGCCGTACGAACCAAAACAGTACCCGGCACAGGTTATTTCGCACCACGGCCGCAATGTTGTCTGGTTCCTGGATCAGGCTGCGGCTGCGCTGATGGATTAGCAATTCCTATCCTATTGCCGGGATTTCGGCCACGGATAGTCGTTCTTGCCTGCCGACGGCTCCACCGTCCCCGGCGGGAGCGTCTTCTGCCAGGACAGCAACTTCTCCGCCATGTCTTTCACTAGCGCGGGCTGGCGGTCGGCCAGGTTATTCAGCTCCATCGCATCGGCGGGAATATCGTACAGTTCGACGCGGCTGCGGTCGGGATTCATCAACAGCTTCCACTTGCCGTCGCGCATCGAGAGCATCGGGCTGCGATTGACGTTATATCCGGCGATGTTGAAGCGCCATTCCCAGTAGAGCGGTTTGGTGCGCGCGCGCGAGGCGCCGGCCAGGATATCGGAGACATCCTCACCGTCGGGCCGCAGATCGGCGGCATTGGCACCCGCCATCCGCACGATGGTCGGCATGAAGTCCACGGCCGTGACGACGGCGCGGTCTTCCACGCGGCCTGCAGGAACGACGCCGGGAAGCCGCGCAATCAGAGGAAGCCGCACACCGCCCTCATACAGGCTCCGCTTACGTCCGCGGAACGGCCCGGGCGAACCGAACGCGCTGTGGCTGGCGTTGCGAATGTGAATGTCCTCTGGACCGTTGTCGCTCGAAAAGAGCACGAGCGTATTTCCGGCCAGGCCCATCGCATCGAGTTCCTTGAGCAGCCGCCCGATCTCGTCGTCGAGGTTACGCAGAGAGGCGAAGTAGATCTGATTCGCTCCCAGGTGGCCGGACGCGGTCTGAGGGCTGAGTTTCATAAACGGCTCCAGCTGTTCCTTGGTGGGATCGAGCGTGGCGTGCGGAAGCAGCGTACAGAGATTCGCGTAGAACGGTTTGTCTGGCGCTTCCCGGATGAAGCGTAGCGTCTCATCGACGAACAGGCGGGTGGATTGCGCCCGGAATCCCGGGGTCTGTTCCTTCCAGCGCTGCTCATTCGAATTCACCGACTTGTGGTGGTCGAAGCCATAGGCGTCCGGCAGCGGCGCGCCCTCACCACTCCCCATATGCCACTTGCCGACCTGATGAGTACGGTACCCGACCTTTTTAAGCAAGCCCGGAAGGGTATAAACCGAGGGGTCAAGAAAGTTCGGCATGCTGCGCGCTTCATTCGTTGCGGCGTCCGCAAAGTGACCGTGGACGCGATGCCTTCCGGGGAAGTGGCCGGTCAGGAACCCGGTCCGGCTGGGCGAACAGACCGGCCCGTTCACGTAGAACTGAGTGAACATGGTGCCTTGTTGGGCGAGGCGGTCGATGTTAGGCGTCTTAAGGCGCTGGTTGCCGTAGCAGCTCAAGTCTCCCCACCCAAGATCGTCGGTGAGGATAAAAAGGATATTGGGCGGACGCTTCTGCGCGGCGCCGGCACCAAACCGGAGCGCCGCTCCAACGGTAGCGCTAAGAGCTTCTTCGGGTTGCGTGTCGCATGGGACAGATTCATGATACTTTAGCTGCGACCCTTCACAGACAAATTCCCCCTTGACGACGACAGCGCGACGCCGTCAAATAGGAGCACGGGGGTGTCCCATGGACATTGTCGCGAATGGACCAGTGCACCTGAGCGGTGAAGAGCTTGAGCTTGTGGTGGATATGCTCGACCGTGAACAAGCCCGATTACATTACGAGACCCGGCACACGGACAAACGAGCCTACCGGGACGAATTGAAGCACAGGCTTGTGATTGTCGAAGGTTTGCTGGGCCGGCTGCGTAAGAACTAAGTTTTCGCGATGACGCCGAGTTACGGGCGCAGAATGGCAGCCCGCGCACACCGTGGAACATGTGCGGGCCGTCGAAAATCTCCTGCTCCGTTTCTTTGCCGGCGCCCATCGCCTCGTACATGGTCTTCA
Organism: Bryobacteraceae bacterium; assembly: GCA_963793625.1. Classification (GTDB taxonomy): domain Bacteria; phylum Acidobacteriota; class Terriglobia; order Bryobacterales; family Bryobacteraceae. Next base: position 406,543 of record CAWCAT010000011.1, read on the forward strand.
CGCGTGCGAAACTTGCTTTGCTGGCTTCGATGGGAAAGATCGGATCCTTATCCCCAGACTCCACAAAAAGCGGACGCGGCGCGATCAGACCGGCAACATCGTACATCTCACACCACTGCAGAATCCCGGGCACGTAGTTGTCGATGCAGTGCGACATGCTCATGATGCTGTCGCGGAACGTATTCAGGTAGCAGCTAACGAAGGCGACCCGGATGCGCGGCTCCAGCGCGGCGGAAAAAAGCGTGCAGGTGCCGCCACCTGAAATTCCGACACAGCCAATGCGCTTTGCGTCGAGTTCTTTGCGCGTCTCAATCCAGTCAACTGTACGGATCACGTCATGCACGCGCCAGCCGAGCATCGTCTCACCTGATAGAAGCGCGGAACCAGCAGCAGGCTGGCACGCGTTTGCGGTAGGACTCTTCTTCTTTGTGATCTCATCGCGACGGCAACCAAAGGCCATAGGCTCGATCGCAATCGCCGCCATGCCATTTTCGACAGCCTGCAATCCGAAATCGTAAGCGTAGCCCTGCTTGACTGTGCGAATCTTTCCGTTTGGATCGATACCGACGATGTCATCGACGCCGAGTCCGTGACCCGGAACACAGATCATTGTGGCGTAGGGCGGTGCCACGTTCTTCGGTGTTACCAGGTAAGCCAGCACGCTCACACCGGGGCGGCTTTCAAAGACGAGCTTCTCGCGACGATACGTAGGCTGTTCGACAACTTCGAGCGTCTGCGCTTCGGTCGGCCTGCGGTTCAACCGGCAACCCGCCAAGCAATTCAGCGATTCTCGGACGAAGGCGTTTCTGCCACGCCTCAACCTGTTTGCGGTTCGTTGCATTGAAGGTCATCCGAAGCGGTGCGCTCTCATGGCGCTTCTTTGTCCAGTACACGGATCAAAGGACGAAGCCGTTACTTTGGATTCGGATCCATCGAGCGGACCCTTAGTACTTCGTCTGGGCAGAGGCTGCACTACTGAGTACAGCGATACCCAACTGGCGTCGGGACAGATTTGGAGGACATCGTCTCTTAGTCTAGTGAATCCACTCGCGTGTGCGCATCTCGGTTTCAAAACGAGCGCGCACTTCCTGGGCGGAAGATGGAGCCACGGACTGCCCTTCCGTACCTTTTCCGATCAGCCAGGCTCCTGGCAAAGGGGTGCTGGATACGACGTATTTATAGCGCTTCAAATCCGGGGCCGGCGCCCCTGGTGCAGACTCAAAGACATCGTAAGCCAAACCTTTATCGACAGCCCAGACTTCCAGGAACTGTTGCAGCATCCAATCCGCAGGGTTACGGATCTGCCCATCGGCAAAGCTGGTCAGCGACCACGCGTTGTAGCTGCGCACGACTGCGAGCTGCGCAACCGGTTTCACGGGCCTGCGCTTCTCCAGACGTGCATGGAAAGCTCCGGCGCGCTCCCAGCTCTCAGGCTTCACTTTCGGAAAACTATTTCCATAACCGAGCCACATTACTGCATCAACCCCCTGTTTCCATTGTTCGGCAGCCATGCGGTCGATTTCGGCAGGAGTCGGATCCTGCAAACCGTCGCGGCCGCCGTAGGTGTGCGCCTGCATCCAGGGAATCAGCAACCGTTTGTAGCGTCGAGCCAGGCCCGCGTAGTAGGTCATGTCGCGTGGAATCACCGAGCGGTAACCGGCGGCCTGCACCGGGTAAGGATCCAGGTGCGCAATGTCGAGAACCCGCGTCAGCAATTCGGCGCCGCTGCCATCGTGATCGTTGCTCAGGTCAAAGACGCCGGCGCGAGTCGTATTGCGGAACAGCAGCAAGCCAGGAGCAGCTTTTGCGATTTCTTCATGTACGAGTCCGGCCAAGCCGGCGGCGGCTTCGTGAAGCGAATACATCCACCATGCATAACTATCGGGGCCATAGATTTCCGGATAGCCCCAGGTGCGCGGATAATCCAGATTCTTCGCACGCGTGCGATATGCGGCGATCGAGACGTCGCTGTAATCCCAGAGAGGGAAATTCACCGCTGGCGAATCGGGCTGCACGTGTCCGGTGGGATAAAAGCACTCGTCCCCGAAGCGCATCGCAATCACGACGTCCAGCGGGAATTTGCCGCCGTTCGCGGTGGTCCACACGTCTATGATGCGGCGCGTTTCACGGCGCAGCGTTTCGCGCGTACTCTCGGCGGCTGCGCTCACGACACCATGGCCGAAAAGCCAATATTTGTTGGTGCCGTGATAAGGCCAATAAACTGCGATGCCGACGTGATCCAACATGGCCTTGTCCAAGCCGGTGAGATCAAATTTAAGCGTGTATAGTTTTCGCTCGGCGGTTTCTTTGGCTGCAGGCATACTCGCGTTCACACTATCGTGTTCCAGTTTCGTTCCGGCTGGCGCGGGCGTGATGATTGCAGGAACTATTTTGAGGTGCTGGCTGCCATCGAACTTGCGCAGCGGCACTACAATCTCCGCTCGTAGCGGCGCGCCCATATCGGGAAAGTAATGCCCCACCGGTTCGCCAGCGACGCGCGGGCCGGTACCACCACTGCCTACTGTGTATGGCAGGCTACGGCTGTAGACCGGCGGCTCAATAACAATTTGCTGCGCTGCGGCATTGAATCGAAAAACATGGCGATCGAGCGCCTTGCCCTGGTAGACTCCGCCGATCATGAGCGCATCGACAGGCTGCAGACCGTTCCCGCGCACAATGTCTGCACGTTCTGTCATATCGGAAACGCCGATATGCAGTTTCATTCCGTGCCGTCGCGCGTCGGCGAGCGCGTCCTGTGCGGCTTTGACGTTGTTGGAGGCGTTACTACTCACCACCCCCACACCGTGCGCTTTCAGATCGGCATAGTCTTTGTCAACCGTCTCAACTTTGCGATAGGTCGACCAGGCAACAGGAACTTGCTCCGCCAGGAGTGGTAAGGAAAACAACAGGGCTATGATTCGCAGCATCAGTCATCGGACTCGCTTAGAGATTTATGTTCACAACTTCATCGAAAATATTTGCAGGCATGTCTATGCCAGATATGCGCAGGCGCTCCATTACCTTGGGCTTCACACCTGTCGCTTTGAACCGCCCCTGGACTTTACCTGCGTCGCTCACGCCGGTTCTTTCGAACACGAAAATATCCTGAGTATCGACGTGATCTTCGCGCACCCCGAGCACTTCTGAAATCGCGATGATTTTGCGCGAGCCATCCTGCAGGCGCGTCACCTGGACCACGATTTTGATTGCGCTGGCAAGTTGCTGCAGAATGACCTTCGTCGGAATCTGCAGGTCCGACATCAGCACCATCGCCTCGAGACGCGAGAAGGCGTCGCGCGGTGTGTTGGCGTGGATCGTGCTCATCGAGCCTTCCACACCGGTGTTCATGGCCTGTAGCATGTCGAGCGCTTCGGCGCCGCGGCACTCACCGATGATGATGCGATCAGGGCGCATACGCAAAGCAGTCTTTACGAGTTGACGCTGATTGATGCCGCCTTCCTTGTTCAGGTTCGGCGGGCGCGTTTCGAACTTCACGACGTGGCGCTGCTGCAACTGCAATTCGGCCGTGTCCTCAATAGTGAGAATGCGCTCGTCTTCCGGGATGAAGCGAGACAGTGCATTCAGCGTAGTAGTCTTACCAGAACCGGTTCCGCCGGAGATCAGAATTGTCGTCTTGGATTGCACGCATGCCGCGAGAAAACGCAGCATGGTCGGCATCAACGTTTTGTTCTGAATCATTTCGTCCGACGTAATTACGTGGCGGCCGAAGCGGCGAATGCTGAGTGAGGGGCCATCCAGCGTTAGCGGCGAAATGATTGCGTTCACGCGCGAGCCATCGGGCAGGCGCGCGTCAACGATTGGCTGCGCCTCATCAATGCGGCGTCCGACCTGCGAGACGATTTTTTCGATGATGTGCAGCAGGTGCGCGTTGTCCTTGAAACGCACATTGGTTAATGCCAACTTACCGTAGCGTTCGATGTAGACCTTGTTGTAGCCGTTTACGAGGATGTCCGAAATTGACGGCTCCTTGAGCAGCGGTTCCAGCGGACCCAAACCAAGCACTTCGTCGAGCACTTCCTCGACGATCTTGTTCTGTTCCGCGGTAGTCATGGGAACGCGCTCGTCTTCGAGCAGGCGTTCCACAACTCGTCCGATCTCAGCGCGCACGCGGTCCTTCGGCAAAGAGGACACGCGCTCCATATTCAGCACGCCGATGAGCTTTTTGTGGATCTCAGACTTAAGTTCAAAGTAGCGGTCGGCGGTACGCGGCGGTCCCGAGGGACCACCACCCGGACGAGGCGGAGGGGGACGGTAGTTGCTGGACAAACAGACTCCTTGTGCCCTTACATTATATAGTTACGATCAGATCATGTTTAATCGGAGGCAATTCCTGGGTTCGACGGCAGCGGCGATGATGCAGGTCAAGCCGCGCAAACCGAACCTGCTTTTCATTGTCGCGGACGGGTGGCGCGGGCAGACGCTGCTTTCGGCAGGCGATAACGAACTGAAAGCACCCAACCTCGCGAGGCTGGCAAAAGAGGGCGTTCACTTTTCGCGTGCGTACAGCGTGAATCCGATGCGCATGCCGGCGCGCGCGGCAATGCTAACCGGCAAATTTCCGCACACGTGCAAGGTGCCGCACAATGATGTTTCGTTGCCGGCCAATGAAATCAGCATCGCGGATCAAATAAAGAAGGCGGGTTATGCGACGGCGGAAATCGGAGGTGTTGACCGCGCGATCGAGTTCATTCGTCAGAACAAGGCGGCTCCATTCTATGCGTACGTCTCGCTGGAGGCTTCGAAGTTCCCGCGGGACTTGTATGATCCCAAGAGTTTCTCAATTCGGCAGAACATACCCTACGCTGACGAAGGTAAGGCGCGAGAGCGTTATGCGGAATACTATGCACGCTGTTCCGCACTTGACGTTAACGTTGGCAGCTTGCTCGCTGCACTGCAGCAGAACGGAATCGCAGAGGATACGATCGTAGTCTTCACGTCGGGCCACGGGGATATGCTCGGATCACATGGCCTGGAATCGGATAGCGAGCCGTACCAGGAATCCGCGCACATTCCGCTGCTGATGCGCTATCCGCGCGCGCTTGCCGCTGATGCTGCGATCGACATGCTCGTCTCCAATGTTCGATACATGCCTACACTGCTCACAATGTGCGGAGCAGAGATTCCCGCGGGCGTGCAGGGGCAGGATCTCGCGCAGTTGCTCACTGCGGGAACCGGCAAAAGGCCAGAGGCAGTTTACTGCGAAGGCAAACTTGGACAACCTGGCGAGTGGCGTATGATCGTGCGCGGGTTCGACAAACTGGTGATCAACGCGAAATTGGATCCTACGCACTTTTTCAATCTCGCGACAGATCCGTTCGAAATCAGCAACCAGGCCACAGACAAAACTCAATTGCGACGCATCGACGAGTTGACCGCGGTTCTGAAAAGCTGGATGCGGCGAACGGGCGATCGCGTGCCGTATCCCGCAATTCAAAAACGGGCTTAATCATGGAATTGAAACAGATCGGGGTAGTGCGCTCGGAAATCACAGTGCGCAAGCAGGTGCCGCCACTTGGAGCACCCGCCGCCATCGAGATCTTTCCGGAGTTCGCAGAAGGGTTGCTGCGATTTGAGAAGCATTCGCACATCTGGGTGCTGGCCTGGATGGATCAGGCTGAGCGCGATGTGTTTCAGGTGACCCCGCGCGGTGTAACGGACCGCAGTCCTCAAGGGCTGCACGGTGTGTTCGCGGTACGCTCCCCCGCACGTCCGAACCCGATCGGCCTGACAGCGTGCGCTGTTCTGAAGCACGAAGGGCTACTGATTCATGTCGATCAACTGGACTTTGTCAACGGCACTCCGGTGGTCGACATCAAGCCTTACTTCGTTACGCGTGATGCGATTCTATCCGCGCGCAATACGCAGATCGGGAAACCGGTGAGCCGGGAGGCATTACACGAATCGCTTACGTTGCAGGCGTTCCATTTTCACGGCGAGTTATGTGATGATCTGCGACTGGCGGTTGAAGTCATTGAGCGCTTTCGCGCGGAACACTGCGAGTCATCTGAACCGGCTCAGTGGCAGATCACGGTGCCGTTGCAGCGGCCGTGTTTGATCGACGCGGTGATGGGAATGACAAGAGCGACGCCGGGCCGTGGCAGTTTGCGTTTTCACTCTGAGGATTGTGTCTTGATTGAAGTGCAAGGCGCCGTCCGCACGTATCCAATCACTGAAGTTAGATGAAGACGCTCGTCGACACTTTGAAAAACTCGGCAAGCTGCCTGGCATGCACCTTACTGATGGCGCGTTTTGCGTTAATGACGTCCGATACGTAGCCCCTGGATTTGAAAATCGGGACAAGGTCGGCTTGCTTCAGATTCCGTTGTTCCATCAGGTACACCAACATTTCGTGAGGACTCGGATCGGGCAGAGGATAATGCTCTTCTTCGTAATCCTTAACAAGGCGAACCATCAGGTCAAGGGCGGTGTCCTCTTCCGCAGTACGATGATCACTCTTGTCCATGAGCTTCTCAACCTCGGCCAGCATGCGTTCATGCTCTTCGTCCGTGGTGATCACTCGCGGCAGGACTTTCGCCAATACCCGAGCGTACTTCTTGTTGTCGATGACTAGCGTGCCCATTTTTTCCAACCTCCTCGCGTGTATTCCTTGTGAGTGAGAAATTCTTTGGTCATCGAGAAGCCTTGCCCGATAGTCAACCTTCACTATCAGGCGATAGTAGTTATGCCGAATATTGAAAATCAACAGGGACTTGTACTGGTCGGCGTCAGGAAATTGTAATCGAACCTCATAAATGTCTTGCCAGAGGACGTGGCTCGCTACTTTGTACCACCGCGATAGTTCTTCAGCGGCATCCGCGTGAGCAGCCGCGTACCTCTTGACGGTCGTCGAGCTGATCACGTTCACGATTTCATGTTCGCATAATGCGAGCACAAAGGCAAGACGATTCTATCCCGGTTTACGCGAGCATCTTTTTCACAACATTGCCGGCAACATCCGTCAGGCGGAAGTCGCGGCCCATGTGGCGGTAGGTCAGCTTGGTGTGATCGAAGCCGAGGCAGTGCATTGCGGTCGCCTGCAAGTCGTGAACGTGCACCTTGTCTTCGGCGATGTTGAAGCCTATGTCGTCGGTCTTGCCGATTACCTGGCCGCCCTTGATGCCGCCGCCGGCCAGCCACATGCTGTACGCCAGCGGATGGTGATCACGCCCGCCATTGGCCTTGTCGCGCGTGTCGCGGATTTCCATCATCGGCGTGCGGCCGAATTCCCCGCCCCAGATGATCAGCGTCGAATCGAGCAAGCCGCGCTGCTTCAGATCTTTGATCAGCGCTGCGGTCGGTGAATCCGTGATGTCGCAGTTCTTCTTCAGTGCCGAGTTCAGGTTGGTGTGCTGATCCCAACTGGCGTGCATCAGCATCACATAGCGCGTGCCGCGTTCTACCAGACGGCGCGCTAGCAGGCAGTTTGTGCCGAACTGTTTAGTTGGTTCGTTATTGACTCCGTACATCTCAAGCGTCGCAGGCGACTCTTTCGAAAAATCCATTAGCTCCGGACCCGACATCTGCATGCGGCACGCGAGTTCATACGAGGCGATGCGTGACGCGATTTCAACGTCGCCTGTCTCCGCCAGATGCTCCTCATTCATGCTGCGCAGGGTATCGAGCGTGGCGCGCTGCGCTTCTTTGCTGACGCCCGGCGGATTCGATAAATACAGAATCGGATCGCCCGTACTGCGCAGTAACGTGCCCTGATAGCTTGAGGGAAGAAAGCCGCTGGAGAAGTTCGATGCGCCGCCACTGGTGCCGACTCCGGAAGCGAGCACCACGAAACCAGGCAGGTTCTGCGATTCGCTGCCCAGGCCATAAACCACCCACGCGCCCATCGTCGGACGGCCAAACTGGATGGTTCCGGTGAACAGGAGCAATTGTCCGGGGTGATGGTTGAAAGCCTCGGTGTACATCGAGCGCACGAGGCAGATGTCATCCGCGCAGCTTGCGATGCCGGGGATGTAATCGGAAAATTCCGTGCCGCACTGACCATGTGGCTTGAACACGCGCGGACTCGCCAGCACCGCCGCGCTCGGCTTGATGAAGGCCAGCTTCAGGTCCTTCGTCATCGATTCCGGCAGCGGCTTACCGTCCCATTTCTGCAGGCCCGGCTTGGGATCGAAGAGATCCATCTGGCTGGGGCCGCCCTCCATGAACATGAAGATGACACTCTTCGCTTTCGACGCGAAATGCGGCTTTTTCGGAGCGAGTGGACCCGCCGAACTTTCCGCGCCTAGCAGATCAGCCAGGGCCGCCATGCCAACGCCCGCCCCGCACTTCTGAAAGAAGTCGCGGCGCGTCTGAATTTGTCGAAACTCATTGAGCGTCATTGACTATTCCCTTGTGATGAACTCGTCCAGGTTCAGCAGCACACGGCTTAGACCCACCAAGTCGCCGCCCTGTTGCTCCACATATTTCGCCAGCTTTTCGCGCTCGCGCGCAGCCGGCTTGCGCCCGACACAAACCTCAAACGCGTATTCGAGCTTCTCATTGATGCCGCCCGGCGCTTCGCGTTGGGTTCGTTCCGCCAAAGCTTGCGCAGCTTCGAAGAATACAGGATCGTTGAGCAGGTTCAAAGCCTGAAGCGAAGTGTTCGATGTACGCCGTCGACTGCACGTCACTGTCGAATCGGGCTCGTCGAAATTCATCAACTGCGGATACGGCGTGGTGCGCTGAAAGTGCACATAGAGCCCGCGCCGGTAGCGTTCCTTACCCTTGGTCTCGACCCATTTCTGACTATTCGCATAGCCCAACTCCGCAATCCCAGCGGGTTGGGGCGGGCGAATACTGCGTCCGCCGATTGCGGGATAGAGCAGCCCACTGGCGGCAAGCGCGGAATCACGAATCAGCTCTGCTGACAAGCGCAGCCGCGACTGGCGAGCGAGCAATGTGTTTTCCGGATCCTTCTCGCTCAACTCGGGCCTTACTTTCGAGGACTGGCGGTAAGTTGCCGAGGTCAATATGACACGCTGCAACTGCTTCATGCTCCAGCCGCGCTCGATGAACTCCGATGCCAGCCAATCCAGCAATTCCGGGTTGGTGGGCTTGTCGCCTTGCTTGCCGAAATCTTCGCTGGTGCGTACCAGACCTCGCCCGAACAGTTCCTGCCAGATTCTATTCACTGTTACTCGAGATGTCAGCGGATTCTCCGGTGCAACCAGCCAACGCGCCAGCGACAGTCGTGGATTGCTCGGGTCCACCCTGATAGGGGGCAGGACTTCAAGCGCGCCTGGCTCGACCGGGATACCTTTCTCTCGGAAATCGCCCTTCACTGCGATGTAGGCAGGCGGTTGAGTGGGGTCCTCAATCATGACGGGCGCCTGCGTCAGTGCCGGAAATTCGCTATCCAGCTTGCTAAGCTTCTCGCGCAGTTCCTTGATCTTTGCGGTTACTTCCTTGTCCCGCCCAAACTCGTGCCCGGTGTTACCCACAAACCAGTTCGTGAGGCGCTGCTGATCGGCGGGCTTGCGCTTCGCTGGATCAGTGGTCAACACCTTAACGGTGTGATCGAACATCGTCATCATGGCAGTTACCTGGAAATCCCACTCCAGATCCTTGCCCGGTGACGCGATTGCCGCGCGCATCTTCGCTTCCCATTGAGCCTGCATCTCGGGGATCTTATACTCGTCCAATAGCGCCTTGCGCTTACTGCGATACTCCGGCAATGCGTGCAGATACGGACCCATCTCACCTGGCAGCGGCGCGTCGATATCTTCCTCCTCAGCGCGATGCACAAATGCCGAAAGCTGGTAGTACTCTTTCTGGCTGATTGGATCGTACTTGTGGTTGTGGCACTGTGCACAGCCTACGGTGAGCCCCAGCCAGACCGTACCGATCGTGTTCGTACGATTGGTGACCTGTTCGAAGCGGACTTCCGCGCGATCCGTGCCACCCTCGCGATTAGTTTGCGTGTTGCGTAGAAACCCTGTGGCAACTTTCTGCTCAACCGTCGCATTCGGAAGCGTATCACCGGCCAGTTGTTCGATGGTGAACTGATCGAAGGGCATATCGCGATTGAGTGCGTCTATCACCCACTGCCGGTAGCGCCACGCCCAGGGACGCGCGCGATCCTTCTCATAACCGTCCGAATCCGCGTAATGCGCTAAATCAAGCCAGTGCCGCGCCCACTTTTCGCCGTAATGCGGGGACGCGAGCAGGCGGTCGACCAGGCGTTCATAAGCGTCAGGACGATTGTCCGCAAGGAAATCCCTGATTTCGGCTGGACTTGGCGGCAAGCCCGTAAGGTCGAGGCTCACACGCCGGATCAGCGTACTGCGCGAAGCTTCGACTGAAGGCTCGATGCTGCCGGACTCGAGCTTCGAGAGTACAAAAGCGTCGATCGGATTGCGGATCCAGCTGCGATTCTGCACAGCGGGCGATGCGGGACGTCGAATCGGCTGAAACGACCAATCAGTACTTCGACGCCTGGTTTCGGCTTGCGCCGCCGGTGTTTTTGCGCCCTGATCGATCCACGATCGCAAGCGCCCTAGCTCCGCAGCGCTAAGTCGTTCGCCACCCGGAGGCATCTGGAAGCCCTTTTTATCGCTCGAGACGCGCAGGATCAGTTTGCTTTCTGCGCTTTTGCCCGGAGTGATCACCGGCCCGCCATAACTACCTTTCAGCGCGGCCTGGCCGTCATCCAGACGCAGCCCGGCCATCTGTTGTTGAGCGCCATGGCAACCTTGACACTTTTTCTCGAAAATGGGGCGAATATCGCGGGTGAAGTCAACAGGCGTCTGCGCAAATCCGACGGAAACGGCGCACATCAGTACACCCAGCACCCAGAGCATGGATAGATTATATACGAATTGTAACGTAACAGCGCCGAAAGACATCAGAGAGTACGTGATCTTATCAATACGTCTTCTCGCCGTTTTGTTGCTTGGAATCAACTGCTTCGCGGCCGATCGGTCTGATCGTTACGCCGTGATCCTGCAGGACGAGCCCGTTGCGGCTGTCGCTACAGTCAAGTCGAAGGCAGCCCTTGTCGATCATTCGCAACGCATCGCAGCGGCACAATCGTCCCTGCGCAGTGCACTGAAACAAAAGAAAGTCGTAGTAATCGATTCGGTTCAGACGTTGGCGAACGCGGTATTTGTGCATGCGGATGAGGCTCAGGCGCAGGCTTTGCGCCAACTTCCGGGCGTGGTGCGTGTTGAGAGAATGCGGCCAGTAAAGCGACTGATAAACCGCGCAATCGATCTGGTGAATGGCACGACAGCGTGGAATACGCTCGGCGGACCCCAGAATGCAGGCTCGGGCATGAAGATCGCGATCCTCGATACAGGTATCGATCAGACTCACCCCGCCTTTCAGGACGCTTCGCTGAGCATGCCGGCAGGTTTCCCAAAATGCAGTGGTGCTGAATGCAATTACACGAATTCCAAAGTGATCGCCGCGCGAAGCTACGTGCAGATGCTGGTGCTGGGAGACGTGGCCGAGGATTCGCGTCCTGACGATCTGTCGCCGCGCGATCGTGTAGGTCATGGCACGGCCGCAGCCTCCGTCGCGGCCGGCAACGTGCACAATGCTCCGCTGGCGCGCTTTGGCGGAGTCGCACCAAAGGCGTACCTGGGCAACTACAAGATCTTTGGCTCACCTGGAGTGAATGATGTTACATTCTCCGACGTTGTGGTCAAAGCGCTGGAAGATGCCTACAACGACGGTATGGATGTTGCCAGTCTATCGCTTGGATTTTCAGCCGTCTGGGGGCCGAACGATCGTGGTCCGGTCTGCGGGAAGCCGAGCGGTGTACCGTGCGACCTTTTCGCTGATGCCATCGAAGTTGCGGCGCGGCGCATGACCGTCGTGGTTTCGGCTGGCAACGATGGTGATGTCGGCCTGCGCCTGCCCACGCTGAACTCCATTTATTCGCCCGGCACCGCCGCCTCGGCCATTACAGTTGGCGCAACCACCAATTCGCATGTGCTGTATTCGAGTGTGCGCATCGGCAACGGCGCACCATCGAACCTGCAGCGTATCGATGGCATCTTCGGCAGCGGTCCCAGCCTGACTGCGCCACTCACCGCCCCCGTTCGCGATGTCACCAGATTGGGAGATGACGGCAAGGCCTGCTCGGCGCTCGGCAACAACAATCTGGCTGGCACAATTGCATTAATTCAGCGCGGCGATTGCGGATTTGCCGTTAAGATTAACAATGCACAAAAAGCCGGTGCAGTAGGCGTGATTATTTATCAGGTGCAGGGTTCGAATTTCCTGTTTCCCGGCACAGGGACTGCAATCGACCGGAATACCGATGGTGATGATCGGTTACGATGCCGCTACCGCTCTGCGGACCTTTATTGCGTCCAACGCCAACGCGACCGCAACACTGGATCCGTCGATTGTCGAGCGTGACGCTGAGTCGGACACTGTTGCGTACTTCTCATCGCGCGGTCCATCCACCGGAGAGAACGCGATTAAGCCGGAGCTCGTAGCCGTCGGTACCGATCTTTACGTCGCTACCCAGAAATTTGATCCCAACGGCGATATGTTTGACACATCCGGCTACACGGGTGCACCCGGAGTCAATGGCACCAGTTTTTCAGCGCCAATCGTGGCCGGCGCAGTCGCATTAGCCAAGCAACGCAATCCTGGAGCAACCCCGGCGCAACTGAAATCACTGGTGGTCAATACAGCCAATCCGGCGATCGGCGATTACAACGCAAGCGGTGCTCGGATCTCCGCCAGCGTGACCGCTATCGGAGCCGGCAAGCTGAATGCCAACGATGCGATTCGTTCGACGATTGCGGTGTCTCCGGCAACGCTCTCGTTCGGAGAAGTCTCACAAGGCACGCTTGCGCCACAACAGACGCTGGCTGTAACGAATCTGGGGACACAGATTGCCGGACTTACCCTGAGCATTGCCCAGACCACGCCGGATGGGGTTGGCAGCCTCGCGCTGAGTACAAACTCGCTGACAATCAATCCCGGTCAAAGCGCCACAGTAACGGTGCGGCTGAATGGCAATGTGCCACAGCCGGGTTCGTACGAGGGCGCACTCCGGATCACAGGCGGCACAACCGACATTCGAGTGCCGTATTTGTACCTGGTCGGCGACAGGCAACCCTACAGCATTGTTCCTTTGAGGAATTTCGACTTTGTGGGCGTGGCGAATGCCGAGTTAGGACGCCTTGTCTTCAAAGTGACCGACCGATTTGGCGTGCCCGTGGCCAATGTTCCCGTTCGCGTCAGGCCAGCCAATCTGGTTGGCGACGCCACCGAGACCACGGATAATCTGGGGATTGCTGACGCGCGTGTATTCCTTGCCAACACGTTGGGCGAGCAGTCTTTCACGGCCGATGCGGGGACAACGAACCCGCTTTCCACCACTTTTGTCGGACGCGCGATTCTGCGTCCCGCTATTCAGGCCGGCGGCGTAGTGAACGCCGGCAGCGGAAGGGCGGGGGCCTGGCGCCAGGTTCCTACATTTCGATTTACGGAGCGGGGCTTGCGGAGGCAACACGCGTTTCCTCCACGGCGAGCCTGCCGCTGTCGCTTGCGGGAGTCAGCGTCAGCTTCGATGTGCCGGCGCGCGGGCTAAATGTTCCAGGGCGCCTGCATTTTGTGAGTCCGGGACAGATCAACGTGCAGATTCCGTGGGAGTTTGAAGGTCTCAACAACGTCGCCATGAAAGTCAGCCTTGGAGATTTCTCGAGTGCTGTTTATGACGTACAGCTCGCCACCACTTCGCCAGCCGCATTCGAGCGCAATGACGCGAGCGGCCGCCTGATGGCTGCTGTAGTCGATCCCACCCTCGGCGTAGTAGAAACAGGCAATCCGACGCCCAAAGGCAGCACCGTCCAAATTTACTGCAACGGAATGGGCCCGGTTGATACTCCTCAATCCAGCGGAGAACCGTCATCCACACAAAGTCTCTCACGTACGCGGGACCTTCCTACGGTCACGATCGGCGGCCGCCCGGCGACAGTGCAGTTCAGCGGTCTGGCGCCCGGTTTTGTCGGGCTGTATCAGGTGAACGTTGACGTCCCTCAGGACGCACCTTCCGGCGCGCAGCCGGTTGTAATCACCATCAGGGGAGTGGAATCGAAACCCGCAATTCTGCCGATACAATAATAGAAGAAGGCAATCTCGCACCGGAATTATGAAGCACCTCTGTATCCTGTTGTTTGCACTGCCGATGTTTGCTCAGATCGTACCTGACCGGTACGTGGTCGAGTTGATCGGCGAACCAGCAATCACGGTCGCCGCACGCGGCCCCAAATTATTGCGTCAAGGCGCTATGCGCACCCGTCGATCTGAGTTGCGCTCGGAACACGCAGCGGCTGCGCGGCAGGTTGAAGCTCAGGGCGCAGAGATACTCGGAACGGTCGATACGGTCGCGAACGCGCTGCTGGTCCACATTCCGGATGCTGACGCAGCGCGTTTGTCGTCGATTCCCGGCGTTGTGCGTGTGCATCGTGTTTGGATGGCTCATACGCTGCTCGATCAGGCCGTCGTGGTGAACCGGATTACCGACGCATGGAACGCGCTGGGCGGCCCGGAAAACGCAGGCGCAGGCGTCAAGATCGGCATTCTGGATACGGGAATCGACCCGGACCATCCCGGTTTTCAGGATCCGTTGCTGGCGATGCCTCCGGGCTATCCGCTTCCGGCGAGGCAAGACCGGCTGGGTTCGAAGGCAAGAACAAAATTATCGTTGCGCGCAGCTATGGCTCGATTACCCGCTTCGGGGCGACAGACACAGGTCCGCGCGACACAACGGACACGGCACAGCGGTCGCAATGGCTGCGGCCGGCGTCCGCAATTCCGCGCCGCTGGCAACGATCTCCGGCGCCGCGCCAAAAGCATGGCTGGGCGTTTACAAGCTCTCACAAGGGAGTTCCGACTCGTTCACCACGGACGCTGTGTTGAAAGCGCTCGATGACGCCGTGGCCGACGGCATGGATATTGTGAATCTGAGCCTCGGAATTTCGGCGCCGCTGCGCTTCGATGCCGATCCTTTCGTCGATGCCGTCGAGCGGATTTCCGCCGCCGGGGTAATCGTCGTTGCGCCGCAGGCAATGAAGGTCCGCTGCTCAAATCGATGAGTTCGCCGGCCACAGCGCCATCGGCTGTCGCTGTCGGAGCGAACTTCAACGATCGTTTCTTCGCCACGGGCGTGAAAGTCGCGGATGGTCCACAGTACGTCAGTTTCCCGGCCGACGGCGCCTGGCCTACCACGGCCTTCAGCGGACCGCTGCTCGATGTCGCCGCGCTGGACACCACTGGATTCGCCTGCGATGCACTTCCGCCAGGCAGCTTGAGCGGGAGGTCGCGCTGATATTGCGCGGCGACTGTCTGTTCTCGGCGAAACTGAACAACGCCGAGCAGGCCGGCGCGATCGCCGCAGTGATTTACACCGATGCGCCAGGCCGGACCTGCTGGAAGTACAGCAATTCAGCACGGGATCTGCAACACTGCCCGTACAATTCTTGAGCTACTGCCGATGGGTCGGATCTGAAGAACAGGGTAGCCAGAAGTGACGCTTGACGGTCGCGCTTGAACCCGGTCCCGTGAATATTCCCGTAGATCCCTTCAGGTGGCTTCATTTTCCAGCGCGGGACCAGCGCCGGATGATCACATCAAGCCGGATCTGATGGCGGTAGGGTCGCTCTTCTACACAGCCGCTCAAAAATCAAACCCGCTTGGTCGGTTTACGATCCGAGCGGCTTCATGTTACTGGATGGCACCAGTTTCTCGTCGCCGCTGGTCGCTGGATCTTTCGCGCTCCTCAAGAGCGCGCGCCCCGGGCTGACGGCGGCGCAGTACCGTTCCCTGATCATCAACAGCGCCGCACCGTTCCTGATCCGAATAAGCCGGCACCGGTGCAACGCGGGGGAGCCGGGACTGCTGGATGTTGGCGCATCGCTTCGCAATACCGCGGCGGCAACGCCCACCTCGCTGAGTTTCGGGGTGGGGTAGGCGAGACGTGGTTGGCCGCTCGCGCGAGTTGTGGATCACGAACATTGGCGCTCAACCGGACGTGTTCTCGGTAGCGGTGGTCCCGTACACAGCGGGCCCCACGCCGTTGCGTAGATACAAACACATTTTCGCTGGCGGGTGGAGCAGCACAGAAGCTCAACGTATCATTCAGTGACGTGGCGCAACCGAAGGCGAATACCAGGGCTTTCTCGTTGTTAAAAGTACGCAATCCGAAGTTGCCGTGCGGGTGCCTTACTGGTACGCCGTGAGCATTGGAAAGCCGAAGAACATACGAATCATTGAGAGTGAAACAACGGGCACGCCCGGAGCTCTCGTGCAGGGCGCCGCGATTTTTCCAGGTGACGGACATTTCAGGGGTCGGATTGGCTAATGCCGACGCCGAAGGTGACGTGCTTGAAGGCAATGGGACCGTTCGTCGAGATCATTTCCGATGATGAAGAGGTGCCGGGAGCTTTCGTCGCGGATGTTCGTCTGGGGACGAACGCCGGGCAATAATACGTTCCGAATCGAGGCCGGGAACGGCAACGACCACTTTCACCATCCGGGGTACTTCGAAGCCGTGCCGTAAACAGGCCTATGAACGTGGACAGGAAATCTGTTAGCATCGAGGAGATGCAGACTCAGGGAGGACTATACCCTTTGCCGACCGGCAAAGACGAATACTCCCTCAACAAGCAGTATCAACAGGGGCTAATCTAAACGAATCAATGTTTCCACCGAGAAATTACCCTCCTCGCAGACCCAGAATCAGGGAAAACGTAAACGAGGCAATTCGCGTCCGCGAAGTGCGCGCCGTGTTCCCAGACGGCAGTGTCGAAATCATGGCCACCCCGGCAGCAGTCCGCAAGGCGCAGGAAATGGGACTAGATCTCATTCTCATCGCGCCGACCGCGGAACCGCCCGTCGCGAAAGCGATGGATTACGGCCAGTGGCAGTATGAGAACAAGAAGAAGCAGAACGAGGCCAAGAAGAAGCAGCACATCATCCAGGTGAAGGAAATCAAATTCCGGCCGAACACGGATGACCACGACTACGACTTCAAGAAGAACCACGCAATCCGCTTCCTGCAGGAAGGAAATCGCGTAAAGGCCGTCGTCCAGTTCCGCGGGCGCGAAATCGCGCATACGGATCTTGGCAAAAAGCTTCTGCTCCGTTTCGCCGCGGATCTGGCTTCAGTGGGCCAGGTGGAAGCGCAGCCAAGACTGGAAGGCCGCAACGCGCACGTGCTGATCAGTCCTGTGAAGGGACAAGACAAGCCGAAAGAAAAGGCAGCTGGCGCACCGCCGGCGACTGTTCCGCCGGCTGCAGCACAATGAGTCCTTGAGTCATCGGGTCATTGAGTCACTGATTCAATGGCCCGCTCAATAAAACAGATATTTTCTCCACTGCGCGTCGCTCTTAGCCAGCAGCCGCATCAGGTGTCGACTGGTGTGCAGGCTGAAAGGCCGCGGCGCCGCACCAGCTTCAACCCAGCTTCCTCCGGAGTGCGACTGCCCTTCTTGTTGTTGCAGTGATGGCAGCACGCCACTAAATTCTCCCAGCTGGAATCGCCGCCTCGCGAACGCGGAATCACGTGGTCCAGCGTCATGTCGGAAGCCGGAAATGTCTTCTGGCAATACTGGCAGGTGTAGCGATCCCGCATCAGGATGTTCTTGCGCGAGAGTGATCGTGATTGATGCGGAATGCGCCTGTACTCCAGCAGGCGAATCACCGAGGGCAGATTCAAGGAGTGCCGTGCGGAGTGCACATACGCGGACGCATGTTCTTCCGCGGAAGCGACTCCCTTCAGCACCAGCACGAGTGCACGGCGAGCGGCACAGACGTTAATCGGCTCGTAACTCGCGTTGAGCACCAGGACGGGTTGATGCATTCGATCCAGAGTTGGCATCTACGAAGCTCCCACTAAAATTTCCGGGCCACGACTAAGCGCAGGTCCGGCCAAGGAGTTCCAGCGCCGATCAACGCGAGCGAGTGTAATGACGGAGACGTGGCTGGCGCCGGCCTTTTTTATGACCGTTGCGCACGCCGCAGCCGTGGCTCCGGTGGTCATGACATCATCCACCAGCAGCACACGCCGTCCCTGCAGCAATTCCTTTCGCTTAACCGCGAAAGCCCCGGACAGATTCGTCCGGCGTTTAGCATTGCTGAGCCCCGCCTGTGGCGGAGTCGCCTTCACCCTTTTCACCGCTTGCACGACCGGAACGGCAGATCGCCTGGATAACTCGCGAGCCAGCAGGTCGGCCTGGTTAAAGCCTCGCTGCCAGCGGCGCAACCAATGCATCGGCATGGGCACGATGCAATCGAAGCGCTGCTCTTTGGGCAGGGCCAGCGCGAGCCGGCTTCCCAAAGGACTCGCCAATGTGGCGATTTTGCCGTACTTGAACAAATGGATCAATTCCCTCAGAGTCCCTTCGTAGCCGCCATAGCAGTATGCGGCATCGAAACCCCGGAATCCCAAACGACACATTGCGCAGCGCCCATCCCGGTCGAGAGGGGCAGCATTCACGAATGGCGTCCGGCAACTTTCGCAGAAGAATTCAGCTTCCAGCGGCTTTATGGACGCAAAACAACCTGGACAAACTGGGGTTCGGGAGACAACCCCGAGCGGTGCCTTGCAAATCCGGCAATCGTCGGGGAACAGGAGGGAGAAACAGTCAGAGAGGATCTTTACCGCGAAGGTTCTAACGGCAACCGAGGAACCCGATGTGGAATGACTACTACTGGGGAAGATCCACCTCCACCAAATATCTAGTGTACACCAAAGCAGAGAACGCTATGGAATCCGCTTTCTGCAACGGTCTGCAGAAATCCTCACTCTGGAGTATTCTGTTATTTAGTGCGATGGAACAACATTTTTCTCGGGCATGTTCCGAACATCCCGGATAGAAATTGTGATGTTCCGCACATTTGGAGCAAGTTGTCCTAAGCAATCCGGGGCAATCTGCCGAACTTATGTCTGTGAGCGAACACCAACTTGAGCTGCCCAGGGCAAATCAGTGCCGGACTGAAGGCTTCGGCAATCAGCTCGCCAACCTGAACAGAGCCGTCGCGCTCGAGAGAGTTGGTGGGGATTTCGAATTGCTGCAGGAAATCGCTAAACTTTTTCTGGAGCACTCCCCGGAACTAATCCTTGAAATGCGCACAGCCATCGAGAGCGGAAACGCCAAAGCGCTCGAACATGCGGCCCACAGTCTTAAGGGTTCCGTTGGAAACTTCGGCGCGGATGCCTGTTACGAAGCCGCGTATCAGCTTGAGCGTCTGGCCCGCAAAGGTGACCTCTCCGCCGCCGCTCCCGCCTACCTTCGTCTGGAACACGAGGTTGCGCTCCTGCAGCCTGCACTTGCCGCGTTGGGCAACGAAGTGGCGTCCAACTAATCGGGCCGACCCTAGCGTTCCGGGCGTCTCCATCTGCTATAGTGTGAAAGTCCGTATTCCCGTTATGACACCAACTGCAGTTACCGATATCGTATGCGCCCACAGTCCTGATTCTGATGACGCTTTCATGTTTTACGGCTTGGCCACGCGGAAAATCAGGTCGCGAATCGTTACTTTTCGCCATGTGCTTGAAGACATTCAGAGTCTCAACCGCAAGGCGATGAATGGCGACTACGAACTAACTGCAATTTCCTATCACGCTTACCCGTATGTCGCGGATAAATATCAGCTGATGGCTTCAGGATCGAGCGTCGGCGACGGCTACGGGCCCGTCCTGACCGCGCTGCATCCGTATTCCGCAGAAGACATCAAGGGTAAGAAGATCGCGATTCCAGGCAAGATGACCACCGCCTATCTGGCGCTGCGCTTATTCGAACCGGATTTCGAAGCTGTTGAAGTTCCGTTCGACAAGATTCTCGATGCTGTGCGCGAGCACACTGTTGATGCCGGTCTAGTAATTCACGAAGCGCAGCTCACGTATGCCAAGGGTGGTTTCCACAGCGTCGTCGACCTGGGCCGCTGGTGGAAGAAAAAGTACAACCTTCCACTGCCGCTCGGCGCAAACGCGCTACGCCGTGGCATGACGGCCGAATTGCAATCCGAGTGCTGCCGCCTGATGAAAGACAGCATCCAGTACGCGCTCGACAATCACGAAGAGGCTTTGAATTACGCGCTGCAGTTTGCGCGCGATCTCGATGCCGGCCTTGCCGAAAAATTCGTCGGTATGTACGTGAATCATCACACTGTCGATTGCGGCGATCAGGTGCCGAAGGCCGCACAGAAGCTGCTCGACATGGGCTTTGAAGCGGGCATCATTCCGAATCGCGTCGAAGTCGAATTCATTCGCTAAGAACAGCCGCCGCCCCGCTCCTGTATTCTGGAAGGTAT
Organism: Bryobacteraceae bacterium; assembly: GCA_963793625.1. Classification (GTDB taxonomy): domain Bacteria; phylum Acidobacteriota; class Terriglobia; order Bryobacterales; family Bryobacteraceae. Next base: position 426,838 of record CAWCAT010000011.1, read on the forward strand.
GCGGTTGGCCTTTGTAGTTTCGTTCTTCGCGCTGGCGTTCACGGCGTTTTCACAAGATCCGGCAAGCACTGATCCCAAACAGCGCGTCAAAGCGGCGCGGGCGATGGGAAAGCAGGGGTCCGAAGCGATCCCCAAACTTCAGTCGATGCTCACCGACCCCGTTCTCGATGTGCGCCTGGAGGCTGTAAAAGCAATCTGCGATATCGGCACGCATCGCAGCCTGGACGCACTGATACAGGCTACGCGCGACAACGATCCAGAAGTCCAGATGCGCGCCACGGATGGCCTGGTCAATTTCTACCTGCCTGGCTACCTGAGAACAGGGATTTCGTCCTCCATCAACCGCGTCGGCGCGGCAATCAAAGTGAAATTTAATGACACGAACGATCAGGTCATCGAGCCTTTTGTTACCGTCCGTCCTGAAGTCGTGATGGCTGTCGGAAGACTCGTACGCTCGGGTGTTTCCATGGAGTCGCGCGCCAACGCTGCACGGGCCATCGGAATTCTGCGCGGGCGTCCGGCGCTTCAGGACCTCTACACGGGATTGCGTTCCAAAAACGATACGCTCATGTACGAGTCGTTGATTGCGCTTCAGAAGATCCGTGACCCAGCCTCCGGACTGGAATGCATCTTTCTGCTTCGCGACCTGGATGAACGCGTACAGGTCGCCGCAGTCGAGACTGTGGGCCTGCTACGCACGCGCGAGGCGCTCCCGAACCTGAAGGTGATTCTGAAAGACACGCGTAGCGAGAAGGTCCGCCGCAAGGCACTGGAGTCCGTCGCCTTTATTCCGGATGAGGGCAATCGGCCCGTGCTGACTCAATACCTGGATGATAAGGACGACGCTTTGCGTGCCGCCGCAGCCGAAGGTCTGGGCCGCCTGAAGAACCCAGCTGACCTGGTGACCTTCGAAAAGGCCTTTGCTGATGAGCGTAAGATGAATGCGCGGCTTGCGCAGGCGTTCGCGCTGGTCAAGCAGGGCAAGTTGGAGATGACTGAGTTCAGCCCCCTGCGCTATCTGCTCAATACCGTGAATTCCAAGGCGTGGCGCGGAATCGCATCGGGATATTTGGTGGAGCTTGCACGCGAAGAGTTCGTACGCCAGGCAATCTACAAAGCACTGCCGAGTGCGCCGAGAGATGAGAAAATTGAGATCGCCAAGGTACTGGCGCAGAGCGGAGACAAAGATAGCATCGCAGCCCTGGACGGGCTGGCAAACGACGGGGATTCAGCGGTAGCTCAGGAAGGGCTGCGGGCGCTTCGTAGTGTGAAGTCCCGCAACCCGTAACTCGGTGACTACTACTTCTTCTTGACTTGTTTCTGCTGACCGACACGGACCTTGGCATGGCTGACCTTCATATCGCGCCAGGCCTTCCAGTCGAAACGTGCGGTCGCATCCTTGATATAGGCGTTGACATCCATGCCTGACGGCAGGACGGCCATTACGGTGGCCACTTCGCCTTCAGGGCTGCTGATGCGGTAGCGCTTTACATTCGGAATTGACATAACGATTTCAGTTTAACACAGCCCTGCAGGGCTACTTCGCGAGCCTCGCGATTATCGCTCACACATTGATGTGAACCACTTTGGCGGGCGGGAAGCCGTTGAAGTGGGTGGAAGAGGCGTTGGAATAGGCGCCGATGTTTTCGGCGTAGACGAGATCGTCGATTTCAAGGCGGGGAAGTTCCTCGGATTGCGAGATAGTGTCGAGGCCGTCGCAGGTCTGGCCGAAAACGGAGCAGACTTCTTTGCGACCGCGCCTTAAGCTCTTGATCGGGTACTGGCAATGATCGAAGATCATCCCGGAGAAGGTGTGGTAGACGCTGTCGTCGATGTAGTAGCCGGTCTTGCCGTCGCGAAAGGTGCGGCCGATGACGCGGGCCACGAGTGTGGCTGCGGAAGCGACCATGAAGCGTCCGGGTTCGGCGAGGATCTCGATGTCGCCAGGAAAGAGCCGGTCAATTTCGGCGTTGAGTTTGCGGGCGAGCGTTTCGAAGGGCGGGACGTGGGCGTTGTACGGGGCCGGAAAACCGCCGCCGATGTCGAGGATCTTGATTTCGTGGCCGTGGCTGCGGACCTCGGCCATTACAGCGGCCGCGATATTCAGAGCCTGGACGAAGTTGTCGTCATTGATGCACTGACTGCCGACGTGGAAGGAGAGGCATTCAACGACGAGGCCGGCGCGGAAGGCGCGGAGAATCAGGTCGAGGGCTTCGCCGGGGTCACAGCCGAACTTGGAAGAGAGTTCGACCATGGAGCCGGTGTTGGGGACGCGCAGGCGGAGTGCGAGACCAGCTTGCGGGGCGAAGGCACGGATTTTCTTGAGTTCGTCGAGGTTGTCGTAGGTGACGAGCGGCTTGTAGTGGTTCAGGGCTTCCAGCGTTTCGCGCGGCTTGATGGGATTGGCGTAGACGATTTTGTCCCAGACGAATTGCTGCCGCTCGACGGCCGGCAGGCGGCGGATGTTCTTGTATACCAGGAGGAATTCGGGCAGGCTGGCAACATCGAAGCTGGAGCCGGCACGGTAGAGGGTTTCGATGATTTCGGGAGCAGGGTTGGCCTTGACCGCGTAGTAGGGCTGCACCTTCGGCAAATGCCGGCGGAAGCTGGAAAAGTTCCGCCGGATGACGTCGTGATCGATGACAACCACGGGCGTGCCGTGCTCGCGTGCGATGGCCTGAATCTGACGTGTGTTCATTTAGTCGAGAACGGGGTTGGACCCGTCAAGCATTTTCACCTTGTTGTGCTTGAAGTACTCAGCGGTGAGAGCCTTCATCATTGTGCCGCGCTGGTCGTAGAGGCGGCGGTGCTTCCGCTTGGGGTGCCTGGCCAGCGCGTAGGAGGTGATCAACGGCATAGCGATGGTGGTGTCGGTGTAGCAGACCACGGCGTCGGGCAGGCGGTCGGGATCGACCTTACCCCAGCTCACCGCCTCGCTGGGCGTGGCGCCACTGAGGCCGCCGGTATCGGGCCGGGCGTCTGTGATCTGGAGGAAGTAGTCCTGGCCGAACTCTTTGATACGGAGGACTTCCTGAATCTGGGGCTCGGTCTGGAGCATGAAGTTCTTGGGGCTGCCGCCGCCCCAAAGCACTACGCCGCTCTTGCCACCGGAGCGTTTGGCGGCGAGGACGAAGGCCGTAGTCTCGTTGACGTCGATGGAGGGGTTGAGGCGAAGCTTGTTGCCGCGGAGTTCGACGCCGGCGACATTCATACCGATGGTGGAGTCACCGGGCGAGGACGTGTAGCAGGGTACTCCGGCGCGATAGGCGGCGGCGAGGACGGAGACGTCCTTGAGGCCGGCCTTGCGTTCCCACTCGGCAGCGTACTTGCCGATCAGGTAGTGTAGTTCCGCGGTGCCCATTTCCTTCTGGAATTCGGGTTGAACCAGGATGCCACGCAGGATTTCGTCGGTCGCCATGAGGCAGTCGCTGTAGCCCATCAGGACGTCGTAGACGCGGACGATGTCGTTGTTTCGCAACTCTGTGTCGTCCATGCGGAAATCGCCAACGTGGACGGGGTAATTGAGGGCGAAATGAAGGTCGTGATAGAGGTTCGCGCCAGTGCCGACGATCCAGTCGACGAAACCAGCCTTGATCAGAGGAACGATAGAGGAGCAGCCGAGGCCGGCAGGTGTGAGGGCGCCGGAGAGGCTCATGCCGATAGTGACGTCGGGCTCCAGCATCTTTTGAGTAAAGAGGTGGGCGCCTTCCTTCAGGCGGGCCGAATTGTAGGCCAGAAAGGTGTTATCGATGATATCGGCGAGTTTTTCCTTGCCGGTAAGGTTCTTGGGCAGGATGCGCTGGCCGGCCAGGAAGTTGTCGCGGTGCGGGCACTGCTTCTTCTTCAGCCAGTCCGGCTTATCGGTCATATCTTCGCGGTAACGGCGTGTATTTGTGGGTTTCTTGGCCATGATTGACAATACGATTATGGCACAAGGCATTAGAACGACCGGGAAAACTCCCGCGCAATTGGGTTACATTTTCCCGGCCGAATGGGCACCGCACGCAGCGACCTGGTTGGGCTGGCCGCACAATGAGACGGATTGGCCGGGGAAGCTGGATACGATCCGCTGGGTGTACGGCGAGATGGTGCGCAAGATTGAAGCCGGAGAGACAGTGCGGATCCTGGTAGGCTCGCGCAAGGAAGAGAAGCTGGCGCGGAGCTATCTGGCCAAGGCCGGGGCGGAATTGAAGCGTGTGGAGTTCATCGTACATGCGACCAACCGTGGTTGGACACGGGACACCGGACCGATTTGGGTGACGAGGCAGGCGGGCACTCGCAGGGAAAAAGCGATTGTCCATTTTCACTTCAACGCCTGGGCGAAGTACCCGGACTGGCAGAAGGACCGAAAAGTACCAGAGACGGCAGCGGGAGTACTGGGCAAGAAACTGTTCGACGCGCAACTGGACGGCAAGCCGTTTGTGCTGGAAGGCGGCGGGATCGAGGTGAATGGGCGGGGTACGCTGCTGACGACGGAAGAGTGCTACCTGGACCCGGTGACGCAGGTAAGGAACCCGGGTGTAGGACGCGAGGAGTTCGAGTCTGTCTTAAAGAACTATTTGTGCGTGACGAATGTGTTCTGGTTGGCCGCGGGTCCCGTGGGGGACGACACGCATGGGCACATCGACGACATCTGCCGATTTGTGAACCCGAACACAGTAGTGCTGATCCGGGAGGACAACCCAAAAGACATCAACTACCGGCCGCTGAACGAGAACTGGGAACGAATTGGGGACCTGCGACTGGAGGACGGCAGCAAGCCGGAGGTCGTGGCGCTCCCGATGCCGGCACCGATTTACTTCGAAGGGGAGCGATTACCGGCGAGCTATGCGAACTTCTACATCTCAAACGCGGCGGTGATTGTGCCGACTTTCAACGATGTGAACGACCGGGTGGCGTTGGGGATTCTGGGCGAGTTGTTCCGTGACCGTCCGGTGGTGGGGATCCACGCCGTGGACCTGGTGCTGGGTTTCGGGTCGCTGCACTGCCTGACACAGCAGGAGCCGGCCTGAGTCAGTACGTCCCCTGGTATCCCCGTGGTATCTGGATTGGCCGCAGGGGCTACGGTAAGGTTGTAGCCCCCATCAGATACTTATCGACCGCGCGTGCCGCTTTGCGCCCTTCTGCTATGGCCCAGACCACCAGCGATTGCCCGCGGCGCATGTCGCCCGCGGCAAAGGTGCCGGGCAGCGAGCTCATGTAATCTTCGTCAGTTGAAACGTTGCCGCGTGAATCGAGCGCTACGCCCAACTCATCCAGCAGCCCACCCTTGACCGGACCCGTAAAGCCCATTGCGAGCAGCACCAGATCGACGTCCAGCGTGAACTCCGAACCAGGAATCGGTTCGAATTTCGGTGCAGGGCCGACACGGACGGCATGCAGCTTTTTAACATTGCCCTCGGCATCGCCCGTGAACTTTGTGGTCGCAACAGACCAGTCGCGAATGCCGCCTTCTTCGTGTGAGGTTTCCTGGCGCAGATGCAGCGGCCACAGCGGCCACGGCGTGCTGGCCGCGCGCTCTGAGGGAGGCATCGGCAAGATTTCGAATTGATATACCGAAGCTGCCTTGTGCCGATGACGTCGTGCCCAAACAATCCGCGCCGGTGTCGCCGCCACCGATAATGACTACGCGCTTGCCCGTGGCGAAAATGTCCTTTGCAGGGTCGAGCTTGTCGCCTGCATTACGCTTGTTCTGCTGCGGCAGAAACTCCATGGCGAAGTGAATGCCCTTCAGTTCGCGTCCGGGCACGTTCAAGTCGCGCGGCGCCTCGGCTCCGCCAGCACAGCAGAATCGCGGCGTACTCTTTGCGCAAGTCCGTTACAGGGAAATTGACACCAACATGGGCATTCGTGACGAACTTGATGCCCTCGCCAGTCAACTGTTCGATGCGCCGGTCAATCAGATGCTTTTCCATCTTGAAGTCCGGAATGCCGTAGCGCAGCAAGCCGCCGACGCGATCCGCTCTTTTCGAAAACCGTGACCCAGTGTCCTGCGCGATTCAACTGCTGCGCCGCGGCCAAACCGGCGGGCCCTGATCCGATCACGGCGACCCGCTTGCCCGTGCGCCTGACTCGGCGGCTCGGGCTTGATCCAGCCTTCCTTGAAGGCATGCTCGATAATCGGTGTTCTCGATTACCTTGATGGTCACCGGAGGATCGTTGATGCCCAGCACGCAGGCGGCTTCGCACGGCGCCGGGCAGATGCGTCCGGTAAATTCCGGAAAGTTGTTGGTCGAATGCAGCGCGCGGATGGCTTCCTGCCAGCGATCGCGATAGACCAGGTCATTCCAGTCAGGAATGATGTTGTTCAGCGGGCAACCGGTGTGGCAGAACGGGACTCCGCAATCCATGCAGCGCGCACCTTGCGTGCGCACACTTTCATCCGGAAAAGGCTGGTAGACCTCGAAATAATCGTTCACCCGTTCCTCGACGGGACGGCGCTGCGGCAATTCTCGCTTGTATTCCAGAAAACCGGTAACCTTACCCACGGGCGACCTCCTTCGGATGCTCAGCCGCTATTCCGGCGTTTTCGGCCAGCGGCTGGGACTCCCAGCACACGCTTGTACTCATGCGGGAACACCTTCACAAAACGTGTCGCAAGGTCTGTCCCAATTGTCCAGAATCCACTTGCCGCGCGGGCTGTCCGGTCAACTCGACATGTTTCTGGTGATCAAGTTCCAGAACGAGGGCCGTCGTCGTCGGCAGTCATTGGCTCCAGATCGACGCTCGTGCGATTGCAATTCACCGAGACGAAATCGCCGGTCTCATCGAGCACATAGGCGAAGCCTCCGGACATGCCTGCCGCAAAGTTCCGGCCGGTTTGGCCGAGCACGACGACCAAGCCTTTGGTCATATACTCGCAGCCGTGATCGCCCACCGACTTCAACGACCGCCGTGGCGCCGGAATTCCTGACCGCGAAGCGTTCGCCACGCCATGCCGTTGAAGAAAGCCTCGCCGCTGGTAGCGCCGTAGAGGACAACGTTGCCGACGATGATATTTTCTTCCGGAACAAAGTTTGAATTGCGCGGCGGATAGACCACAATCTTTCCACCCGACAGGCCCTTGCCGACATAATCGTTGGCGTCGCCTTCCAGCGTCAGCGTAACGCCGTGCGCCAGAAACGCGCCGAAGCTCTGTCCGGCGGAACCAGTGAACTGGAATCGGATGGTGTCTTCCGGCAATCCAGCCGAACCATGCCGCTTGGCAATCTCACCGCTGAGCATGGCGCCCACGGTCCGATGAGTATTGCGGATCGGCAGCTTGATCTCGATGGGGGTACCATTCTCGATCGCATCTTTGGCGTGGTCGATCAGCTTGTAATCCAGCGCCTTGCTCAAGCCGTGATCTTGTGCGATCAAGCGGCGGCGGCCAACGCGCAGCGGAACCGGCGGACTATAGAGTCAGCGCCGAAAGGTCCAGACCCTTGGCCTTCCAGTGATCCACCGCCTTCCGCGATTCGAGCATATCGACTCGGCCGATCATTTCATCCATCGTGCGGAAGCCGAGCTTCGCCATGATTTCGCGAACTTCTTCCGCGACGATAGAAGAAGAAGTTGATGACGTGCTCCGGCGGCCGCTGAACTTCGCGCGCAACGCCGGGATCCTGAGTGGCGATGCCCACCGGACAAGTATTCAGGTGGCACTTGCGCATCATGATGCAGCCCACCGAAATCAGCGGCGCGGTTGAAAAGCCGAACTCCTCGGCGCCGAGAAGCGCGGCAATCGCCACATCGCGTCCGGTCTGCAGCTTTCCGTCGGTCTGCAAGCGCACGCGGCTGCGCAGATCGTTCATCACCAGCACCTGCTGGGTTTCGGCGAGTCCGAGTTCCCAGGGGATGCCCGCGTGCTTCATAGAAGTCAGCGGAGAAGCGCCCGTACCGCCGTCGTCGCCGCTGATCAGAATGACATCGGCGTGCGCTTTCGCAACACCGGCCGCCACCGTTCCGACACCGACTTCGGCGACCAGCTTCACGGAAATGCGCGCTTCCGGATTACGTTCTTCAAATCGTAAATAAGCTGCGCCAGATCCTCGATCGAATAAATATCATGGTGCGGCGGAGGCGAAATCAAGCCCACGCCGGGGATGGAGTGGCGCACCCGCGCGATGATTTCATCCACCTTGTGGCCGGGCAACTGTCCGCCTTCGCCGGGCTTCGCACCCTGCGCGATTTTGATCTGCAGTTCGTCCGCATTTACCAGGTAATTGGTCGTTACACCGAAGCGTCCGGAGGCGACCTGCTTGATGGCACTGCGCCGCGAATCTCCGTTCGGATCTTGCTCGAAGCGCGCTTCATCTTCGCCGCCTTCGCCCGTGTTGGAACGCCCGCCGATGCGGTTCATGGCAATCGCCAGCGTCTCGTGTGCTTCTTTGCTGATGGAGCCGATACGACATGGCGCCGGTCGCGAATCGCTTCACAATTTCCTTGGCCGGCTCCACTTCTTCGATCGGAACCGGACGTGTTGCCCTTCTGAACTTCGATCAAGCCGCGCAGGTTCGACAACTTGCGGCTCTGATCGTTGATCAGGTCGGTATATTCCTTAAAGGTTTTGAAGCTCGAGTGCCGCACCGCATGCTGCAGCTTGCTGAAATCGTCGACGGATTGACGAGATGATATTCGCCGCGCGCGCGGAATTGGTAATTGCCGCCCGGATCGAGTTCCGTGTCCGCACTCGGTCAGCGGCCGGAAAGCGTGATCATGCTTCATCTTCGCTTCGCGGGCCAGCACGTCCAGACCAATGCCTTCGATGCGCGAAGCCGTTCCGGTGAAGTACTTGTCGATCAGAGCATTTGTTCAGGCCAATCGCTTCAAAGATCTGCGCGCCCCGATAACTCTGCAGCGTCGAGATACCCATCTTCGAAAAGACCTTTAAGCAGGCCTTTGTTCGACGGCCTTCTTGTAGTTCTTCAGCGCCTTCTCAAACGTGACACCCTGCCGGCAGATATCCTCGATTCGGCGAGATCTTCCAGCGACTCGATCGCCAGATATGGATTGATCGCGCTGGCGCCGTATCCGATCAGCAGGCAGAAATGCATCACTTCGCGCGGTTCGCCGGATTCGACGATCAGCGCGACCTGGGTGCGCGTTTCTTCGCGAACCAAATGGTTATGAACAGCCGTCAGCGCCAGCAGGCTCGGAATCGGCGCGTAGTCTTTATCCACGCCGCGATCGGAAAGAATCAGGAGCGTGTAGCCGGACTTGAATTGCCAATGAAGCGCGCCGGCAGAGACCTTCGAGCGCGCGCTCCAGCCCTGTCTCGCCGCCGTCGACCCGGAACAGCATCGGCAGCGTGGTCGCCAGGAAATCGCCCCACGAAACACGACGCAGTTTTTCCAGATCGCGATTCGTGAGAATCGGGTGCTGCAGCTTGAGCGTGTGGCAGTGCTGCGGAGTCTCATCCAGAATGTTGCGCTCCGTCCCGATGTAGCTGGTGAGCGACATCACCAGCTCTTCGCGAATCGGATCGATCGGCGGATTGGTGACCTGTGCGAATAGCTGCTTGAAGTAGTGGAACAGCGGCTGCGGCTTATCGGAGAGGCAGGCCAGCGGCGTGTCCGTGCCCATCGAGCCGATCGGCTCCTGGCCGACGGCCGCCATCGGCGTCATGATCATGCGGATGTCTTCATCCGTGTAGCCGAATGCGCGTTGGCGCTGCAAAATGTCGTCGGGGTGGAAACCGTAAACACGCGGCGGTTCCGGCAGCTTATCAAGTGTGATCTGGTTTTCCTTCATCCACTCGCCGTAGGGTTGCCGCGATGCAAGCTTGCCTTTGATTTCTTCGTCGGGAATGATGCGGCCTTCCACCAGATCCGCGAGCAGCATCTTGCCCGGCTGCAGGCGGCCCTTGAACTTCACATCTTCGGGCTTGATCGGCAACACGCCGGTTTCCGATGACATGACCAGCATGTCATCGTGCGTTACCAGGTAACGCGCCGGACGCAAGCCATTGCGATCCAGCGTTGCGCCGATCACGCGGCCATCGGTAAACGCAACTGAGGCAGGACCGTCCCAGGGTTCCATTAACGACGCGTGGTATTCGTAAAATGCCTTCTTCTCCGGTTGCATGGTGCTGTCCGCATCCCACGCTTCCGGAATCAGCATCGCCATCACATGAGGCAGGCTGCGGCCAGCCATGCACAGCAGTTCGACGGCGTTATCGAGTGATGCCGAATCACTTCCATTTGGCTGAATCACAGGAAACAGCTTTTTTAAATCCTCGCCGAACAGATCCGACCGCAGCACGGACTGCCGCGCGTGCATCCAGTTCGCATTGCCTTTGAGCGTGTTGATTTCGCCGTTGTGGCAGATATAACGGAACGGATGCGCGAGCTGCCAGGTAGGGAACGTGTTGGTCGAAAAACGCTGGTGCACCAGGCACAGCGCGCTCATGGCGTCCGGATCGCGCCAGTTCCTTGTAGAACTCCGAAATCTGCGGCGCAAGCAGCAGTCCTTTGTAGATGATGACGCGCGAAGACAGTGAAGGAATGTAGAAAAACCCCTTGTCCTTCATGTCGGAGTTGCCGATTTCGTTTTCGGCCCGCTTGCGTACAACGTAAAGCTTTCGCTCCAGTTCGTCCTGGGTCATGCCGGGGCCGCGGCGGATGAAAATCTGTTCGATGTACGGCTGCGAGGCGCGCGCCACGCGGCCGATTGCATCCACATTGATTGGCGTATCACGCCACCCGATCACGGTGAGCCCTTCTTCCTGGGCGATGCGCTCCAGAATGCCCTCACACTGCAGACGCGGCTGCGGTTCTACCGGCAGGAATACCATGCCGATGCCGTATTCGCCTTCAGGCGGAAGAGTAAAGCCGAGTTTGGCCGTTTCCTTCTCGAAGAATTTGTGCGGAATCTGGATCGTGATACCCGCGCCGTCGCCGGTCTCCGGATCGCAGCCGCAAGCGCCGCGATGGGTCAGATTGATGAGAATCTGAATACCCTTCAGGATGATGTCGTGTGACTTTTCACCCTTTACATTGACCACAAATCCGATGCCGCAAGCATCGCGTTCATTGCGCGGATCGTACAAGCCTTGCCGCTCGGGAAGACCGTGAGGGACACTAGTATCATTCATGTGGATACCTATCGATAATAGCTGAAGTATAACATGTCCTAATGATTAGTCAAATAGAATCTGAATTGCATTGATAATTAGGCAAGCTTATGATATCCTTTGTTACGTGGCATTCTCGCAGCTCAAACTTTTCAAAGACATAGCTCAGAATCGAAGCGTTTCAAGAGGGGCGGCGCTGAATGGTATTAGCCAGTCGGCAGCCAGTCAGCAAATTCAGGAACTCGAGCGATCGCTCGACATCAGCCTGCTCAACAGGGCCACCCGCCCGTTGACCCTCACTCCTTCGGGCCGTCTGTACTTCGACCTCTGCAGGGATGTTCTGCGCCGCAACGAAGAATTTATGGCAGCGTTGGGCCAGTTGAAAAAGGACGTCGACGGCGCGGTTCGCGTGGCGTCGATCTACTCTGTGGGCATTGCAGAAATGGCGCGGCTAGAGGCAGATTTCGCCGTGCGCTTTCCAGAAGCCCGGCTGCAGGTCGAATATCTGCGTCCAGAGAAAGTCCTGGAAGCGGTTCTTACCGAACACGCCGATTTGGGCCTGATCAGCTACCCCGAACCCAGCAAGGAAATCGCTGTCATCCCCTGGCGCGAAGAAGAAATGGTGGTTGCAACCTCACCGAATCACCCGCTCGCTGAACGCGCTGAGGTCGCACCGCGTGATCTGGACGGCTTTGATTTCGTCGGCTTCGATGAAGACCTGCCGATTGCGCAGGAAGTCGAACGGTTCCTGCGGGGACAAGGCTCCCATGTACATCTGGTGATGCATTTCGACGTGATTCAAATGGTGAAGGAAGCCGTCGCGCTCGGTTCCGGTATCAGCATTCTGCCGCGCAGGATTCTGCGAGCGGAAGTAGCGCACGGTAGCCTGGTTGCGGTGACATTGGAAGCTCCCGGGTTGGTACGGCCGGTTGGCATCATCCATCGCCGCCGTAAAAGGTTCAACCGCGCCGCCGAGGCATTCCTGCACCTGTTGCAGGAGACTCCTGACGCTACTCCGCAGCCCGTCGCCTGACGCCGGAGACCAACCGCCCGGAAGGTCTGACACGGAAGTCATTTTTTCACTCCGATTCTGTCCTACCGGCGCGGACCACATCCGGTTTCGCTATTGACCCGATTGATTTCGCTTTGGTAGTGATCGTGCTGCGCTTGGATACGTCTCAAGGAGCACTTTCACATGGAACAACGAGGAACCAGCACCGTCGTGGGGGTCTTTGACGATTACCCAACGGCTGAACGCGTAATTCGGGATCTGACCAGCAATGGCATACCCCGGAATGCCATCGACATCAATTCCAACTACATGTCGGAATCAGCGGGCAGTACCAAAGGCTCTACCAGAGAGCGTGAGGGCGGCATCTCCGGGTTTTTCAGCCGCCTTTTTGGCACTGAAGAGGAAAGCGGACACTATGCTGAAGCGGTGCGACGGGGCAGCGCCGTTGTGACTGTCACCGCCACAGAAGACCAACTGGACCGGGCGATTGAGATCATGAACCAGCACGGCGCAATCGATATCGACCGCCGTATATCGGAGTACCAGCAAACGGGCTACGAGCGCTTCAATCCGGACGCGCCGCCGTACTCTTCCGAAGAAGCCGCGAGAGAACGCGAACGCTTCAGAGCATCCGAAAAGGATCGCGTTATTCCCGTGGTCAACGAGGAGCTGGAGATCGGAAAACGAACCATCCGGCGCGGCGGCGTCCGTGTAGTCAGCCACGTCGTCGAGCGGCCAGTCGAGGAGCGGGTCAGGCTACGCGAGGAGAAAGTCACGGTAGAACGGCATAAAGTTGACAAGCCTATTTCGGCCGCTGAAGCATCAGCCATTCGCGACGAGTCCATCGAGGTCGAGGAAATTTCAGAGGAGCCGGTTGTCAGCAAACGCGCTCGGGTCAAGGAAGAAATCGTAGTCGGTAAGGAATCCACAGAGCGTACTGAGCAGGTACGTGACACAGTACGCCATACCGAAGTGAACGTTGAGAATCTTGAAAGGACCGCCGGAACCGATTACACCCAGGATTTCCGCCGCCACTACGAATCCAACTTTGCCAACTCAGGCTTGAACTGGGACACCGTTGACCCCGCCTATCGGTACGGCTACAAAATGGGTGCCGACCCGCGATACAAAGGCAGATCGTGGTCCGATGTAGAAACCACGTTGCGCTCGGATTACCAACGGCAGTACCCCGAAAGCACCTGGGAGAAGATCAAGAACGCAGTGCGTTACGGATGGGAGCGAGTCACGAGGTAGCACTGGGACAAACAAATGGATGAACCTGAGTTCCCGAAAATAATCAGAGTTGTCGAAGAGGATCTGGTCACCGGGAAGCGACTGGTGAAAACCGGGTCGGTTCAGGTCCTCAAGCACACGGAGCCTGAGGTCAAAGCCGTGGATTTTGACCTCTTGAAAGAGGTGGTCAACGTCCAGCGCGTACCTATCGGCCGGGTAGTGGACGAGCGCCCTCCTATACGCGAGGTCGGGGACACTATCATCGTTCCTGTGGTTGAAGAAGAAGTTGTTCTGAGCAAGCGCCTGGTACTCCGGGAGGAGGTCCATCTGGTGCGTCGCCAGACTATACAGAAAGCACAAGAGGAAGTGACGCTTAACCGCGAATCTGCTGAAATAAGGCGTCTGGATGCGCAAGGGCGCGAACTGGAAAAATCCTGACCCTTAGCGGCGTCGAGGGATTCACCACCTCGACGCCATTTTTTTGTGAAGAGACTCCTCTATGATCAATGAGGGGAATATCGTATGCGTATTTCAAATTTTCGCGCTATCGCACTCGTAGCCGTGGCGTTCAGTGCATCCTTTGCCGCTGAGGTCACAGTGGAACAGCGTGCTCGTATTTCGGGTAATTCGGCGGGTAGCGAAGGCGAATGCACGGTCAAGGTGGATGTCGATGGTGTCGCCGACATAGAGGTCCGCGGCGATCGCGCAAGGCTGCGTACGCTGAGCGGGCAACCGTCTCGTTGGGTACTGTTTGAGTGCAACCAGACCCTTCCCCTTAATCCATCCGAATTCCGCTTTCGTGGTGTCGACGGCAGGGGAAGAGTTAACCTTGTGCGTGAGCCCGGAAACAGCGGGATGGCTGTTGTACGGATTGAAGATACAAAAGGCGGCCGCGAGGAATATCATTTCAAACTGCAATGGCGAGGTGGCACCGGCGCTGTCGGCGGAAACTGGGGCAACCAGTCAGGCGACATCCGGGGCAATAGCGGCAACAACGGTTGGGGATCTGGAACCGGTGGTGGCCGTTGGAGCGGCAATCGGGGTAACAGCGGTTGGGGCAACCGGGGTAATGTCCAAGTCAACAACGAGATCAATTTTTCCGGACGCGGCACTGGAACTGTATCGCGCAGCGGCCAGACACGCCGCATAAATGATGTTTCCGTAAATGTGGACCGAAATGGCATGCTGCGAAGCAGCTTTGACGCGCAGGGTTGGGGACGTGGAGACTTCACGGGAAGAGTGATCCAGAGTAACCGGAACGGCTACACGGCTGAAGTGGTCGGGGGCGACAACAGTAGCGTACGCGGCACGATGTACATCACCACCGACAATCGCAACCAGGTGACGCGAATTCGAATGGACGGAAGCACCCGTTCCAACGAAGACCTTCAGCTTGACTGGCGACGATAGCTCAGGCACCTGACCAGTCGGAAGCCCACGTATCCGAGTGACGGCACACCAAGAATCAGAAACACTGCTGTCCGGCTATAAGTCGAAGAGAATCAACTGGCCCGCGAGATGCCGTCAACAAGGACATAGACAGCCCCCATTCTTATTGACCGAACTTCTCCTTGAGCCAATCCACCATTTTGATCTTATAAGCCGTGTACTCCGGGTTGCGCTCCCAGGCGCCCAGACCGTGGCCCGCGCCTTCAACCACAACCACCTCGCAGGTATTTCCACGCTTCTTCAGCTTGTCGCACATGATGCCGGATTGATCGAACGGTACGATGTTATCTTTGGTGCCGTGAAAGAAGAGATATGGCGGCAGACCTGCGCGCACATAAGTAGCGGGCGAGGCCTTTCTGAGCGCCTTTTGCGTCTCCTTGTTTACTTCCGTCACGCCTACTAACGCCTTTACTGAATCCACGATTTTCTTTTGTGTTTTGAGTCGCGCCTCAAAGTCATTCGCGCCGAAAAACGAGATAACAGCTTGAACACGCAGCGCCGGATCCTTCGCAGTGCCGGCGAACGACACCATATGTCCCCCCGCCGATTCGCCGACGAGTGCAATGCGATTTGGGTCCACCTTGTACTCGCCGGCGTGCGCCTTCAGCCAGCGAATCGCCAGTTCCAGGTCGTTCACCGCAGCGGGAAAGCGGTATTTCGGAGCAAGCCGATAATTAATCGTGAACCAGGCAAATCCGGCATTGCTTAGCGGCTCAAAGACTTGCTTGACGCCTTGCTTGTCGCCGGCCGTGAAGCCGCCTCCATGCACCACAATCACGGCCGGAAATGGACCTTTGCCGTCAGGGACAAATGCATCCAGCTTTAGACTCTCGTCGCCCACCTTTGCGTACTCGACATCCATTTTCAAGGCGCGCTGGACGGTGACGTTTTTCGGCAGCACCTTTCGTGGAATCAGTTCTTCGCGATTCGCCGCGTGATAGGCGAAAGAAGCCAGAATCGCGGCGTTTTGCATAACATCGCCGACCATGGCGTTATCCCACGTGTCCATGTTGGTGTGAAAGCGAGCAAAGTAATTCAGCGGATCCTGCATGAACATAAACCCGGGTAAACCGGCTGCCGTGAAGGAGCTCTGATCAGAGCCACCATACGGCAGCTTGCGAATCGCTACTGCGCCTGTGCCCATGTCTTCGAATGGCTTGAACCACGCTTCGAAGATCGGACGCGCCATATCGTTGTCATCCAGATAAATGCCACGTATTTTTCCACTGCCATAGTCGAGATTGAAGTAACTGGAAAACTTCGAATATTGTGAAGTTACCGGACCGTTGCGCGGATTACCGAAGTGCTCCTTCACATAGGCGTTGGAACCAAGCAGGCCCTGCTCTTCCCCGCCCCACAGGCCGATGCGCACAGTGCGATCCAGCTTCAGGTTAAGCGACTTCAGAATACGAACCGCTTCCATGGCTGTGACCACGCCGACACCGTTATCCAGTGCGCCCGTGCCGCCGGTCCAGGAATCGATGTGCGCGCCAATCATCACGATCTCTTCGGCTTTTTTGCTGCCCGGGATCTCGGCAATGACATTCATACCGTCTAGCGAACCATCATGAAACTGCGCTTGAATATCGATTTCAAGCTTGACCGGGATGTCTTTCTGCAGAAGACGCGCGACGCGATTGTACTGCTCCACCGCGAGATAAGCTGATGTCAGCGCGACAGGCTCTTTGGGATCCCGCGGGCCACCAGCTGAAATCATTACAGTCCCACCTTGTCCAGCACTTACCGACAGCAGGATCGAGACACCTTCTTCACGGAAAAATCTATCAAGTCGAGCACGCTGCTGTGCAAGCGCCGCAAATTGTGCCCGGGCACCGGAAGCCGCTGGCGTGGCCTCGGGATACTTGAGCTGTTCGGCAATCTCCTGATCACTGGTCCGCTTCCAAAGCGGATCTTTCTGCACAACAAGCGGAGCGGGTTCGCCCAGCAGAACGATCTTCCCTTTTAGCTTCCCCTTGAACTTCTCAACCGTGCGTACGGTCTCGCTATCAGTCGTGGTGGCCGGAACCAGCACAGCATTCGCTGTCACAGGGCCATTTGTGCCAGGTGTCCAGGGACGCGGCACGATGATCAACGATGTACGCTCCGGCTCAATCATGTGCGCGGAAAAACGTGTCGTGGACCAACCGCGGCCGAATGGCCATTTTTCGATTTTGACGTTTTGCAGACCCCACTCTTTGAGCTGTTTCGAGGCCCATTCGCAAGCCTTCCGGAAGTTGGGTGAATTGGTCAGGCGCGGACCGTTAAGATCCGTGAGTTGCAGCGCAATATCAGAAACCTTCGAACTCTGGAGGGCTTCTGTCTTGATTCGATGTACTGCGGATAGGTCGACGCGCTCTTCTGCCAGCAGCGTCAGGGCAAACAGGCCAAGGACGAACTTTCGCATGGGATCTCTCCCAGATTAGCGCAGCGAGCGAAAGTAATCGTAAGTGGAGCGCAAACCCTCTTCAAGAGGAACTACTGGCGCCCAACCTAAGACGTTGCGTGCCTTGGTAATGTCCGGGCGCCGACGCTTCGGATCGTCCTGCGGCAGTGGATTGTGTTGGATCGGGGACGTAATGCCTGCCACCTTCTGAATGTTCTCAGCGAACTCGAGAATCGTCATTTCCAGCGGGTTGCCCAGGTTTACCGGGAAGCGTTCGTCAGAGAGCATCAGGCGGTATAGGCCATCCACGAGATCGCTAACGTAACAAAAGCTGCGTGTCTGCGTGCCGTCCCCGTAAACGGTGATCGGTTCGCCTCGCAGGACTGAATCCAGGAACGACGGAACCACGCGGCCATCATGTAACTGCATGCGCGGTCCATAGGTGTTGAAAATACGCGCGATAGTTGTGCGCACGCCGTGCACGCGATGATAAGCCATCGTGATCGCTTCCGCGTAGCGTTTGCTCTCGTCATAGCACGATCGCGGACCCACCGGGTTGACATTACCCCAGTAGGACTCCTTTTGCGGATGCTCAAGCGGATCACCGTAGCATTCTGAAGTCGAAGTCAGCAGAAAACGTGCTTTGTTCGCACAGGCAACCTGCAGCATATTGCGCGTGGCTGTGGAACCGGATTCCAGCGTTTCGATAGGATGCTCAAGGTAATCCTTCGGGCTCGCCAGCGAGGCTAAATGTAGAACCGCGTCGAACTTCCCGTTTTCTTCGATCGGCTGCGTGACATCAAAGTGGCGAAACGAGAACTGTGGATTGTTTTCGAGATGTGCCAGATTGCGCAGTGAGCCTGTCTGCATATTATCCAGACCAACAACACTGTGGCCCTCGGCAAGAAGTCGGTCACAAAAATGGGAACCGATAAATCCTGCAGCGCCAGACATCAATATTCGCAACGAGAGTTCCTCCAATTTGTATCTCCATTGTAGCCGAGATCCCGCATGATACATTCGGTTATGCGCGCTCCAACCGCCCCGGAGATTGTCGTACTCCTCTGTTTATTATCCGCCTCGCTCTTTCTCACATGGCAGCGCTTTCGGAAAGTGATCCGTATAATCCAGGAGTCTAAGCCGGATACGGATTTTCAGCTCAGGCCGGTGGCAAGACGCATCCGCGGTTTCATTTGGGAAGTTTTGCTTCAGGGCAAGGTGATTCGGCAGCGCCCGCTGCCTGGAATCGCTCACGCCTTTGTATTCTGGGGTTTCTGCGCATTCGCCCTGGTCACGCTGAACCACTTCATAGAGGGGTTCGGATGGCACTTTATCTCGCGCGATTCCTGGTTCGGCGCGTTCTATTCCGCCCTGGCCGGGGTCTTCGCAATCGCCGTCGCAATCTCCATCGCCGGACTCGCTTACCGCCGTTTTGTCGTGCGGCCTAAATGGCTGGGCCCGCTTTCGCCCGAATCTGGCGTGATCGCATTTCTGATTTTCACGCTGATGGTCACGTACCTGGCGGGATTCAGGCTTGCTGAAGGCTCGCTCGCGGGCCGACTGAACTGGTGGGGACACACTGTGGCGCTGCTTGCTTTCCTGCCGCTGATTCCACACACAAAGCACCTGCACCTGGCTCTCAGTCCGATTACGGTGTTTCTACGACGCGGTTCCTTCAGCAAGATTCCGCCACTGGTGGGTGATGAAGATTTCGGTCTCGATACCGGCAAGGACGTAACGAAGCTGATTTCGCTGCAAAGCTTTACTTGCGTCGAGTGCGGCCGCTGCACCGAGCATTGTCCGGCCACCAACACCGGCAAGGAACTTAATCCCAAGCAGATCATTTTAGGTATGCGCGGCTACCTGGACGAATTCGGTCCCAAAAGCGAAGAGCCGCTGCTTGGCAAGCACCTGCTGATGGAAGCAGCTTTTCAGTGCACTACCTGCGGCTCCTGTGAATTTCAGTGTCCGGTTGGCATCGAGCATTTGCCGATTATCATTGGTCTGCGACGCGGCGCTGTGAACACCGGCAAATGGGAGGACGGCCACGGCACCAAGCTGTTCCTTGCAATGGAGCGCAACGGCAACTCACTGGCGATGGCCCCCAGCGAGCGCGATAAGTTTATTCAGAAAAGCGAATTTCCCATTTTCGACGGCTCGCAGGAATATTGTCTTTGGCTTGGCTGCATGGGCAATTACGATCCGCAGGGGCGCGAGATCGTGCTCTCGCTCACCAAAGTCCTGAGGCATCTTGGCATCACGTATGGCGTACTGAAAAAGGAAAAGTGTTCAGGCGATCCGGCTCGCCGCCTGGGCAACGATCTGGCATTCGGCGAACTCGCGCAATTCAATATCGAACAAATACAAAACGCAGGCGCAAAGAAATTACTCTCTATTTGTCCGCACTGCGTCCGCACCATTTCAGAAGACTGGAAGGAGTTCGGCGCGTCATTCGAAATTGAACATCACAGTGAATTGCTGGCCCGTCACAGCGCGCGTCTGCCGCATGCCAATAGCAGTGAAAAAGTGGTTTTTCACGATCCTTGTTACCTGGGCAGGTATCGCGGCATTTATGAAGAACCTCGTAGCGTAGCCGCAATCGCCGGGGAACTGGTGGAACCGGGGCGCACTCGCGAGCGCTCATTTTGCTGCGGTGCAGGCGGCGGGCTGATGTTTTTGGGCGAGGAAAAAGGCAAGCGCATCAACGTGGAGCGCGCCGAGGAACTGGTGGGAACCGGCGCGAGCATTGTCGCCGCCGCCTGCCCCTTCTGCAATTCGATGTTTCGCGATGCTCTCGGGGCGGTTTCCGGCACCCCTCCGAAATTGCTGGATATTGCGCAGATTGCCGCTGCCGGAATCGATAGGAATGGACCCGAAACTGAGCCGCGGAGCCATGATTTGTGATAGCTTAGAAGTTCTATTATTTGCCCGTTAGGAGAACGAATGGACGCCCTGGGAATGATTGAGACCAAGGGATTGGTTGGCGCGATCGAAGCCGCCGACGCAATGGTCAAGACTGCTAATGTATTGCTCACCGGCAAGGAATTCACCGGCGCAGGATTTGTTTGTGTCACTGTGCGTGGTGATGTCGGCGCTGTTAAGGCTGCCACCGATGCAGGTGCTGCCGCAGCCCGCCGTGTCGGCGAACTGGTTGCCGTGCATGTGATCCCGAACCCGCACGAAGAAGTCGAAAAGGTGCTCCCGGGAGCCAAGAAGTAAGAGACCGCTGCCCGGCACATTTCCGGGCGGTGTTTTTTCGGGCGGCCATTCCCCGGCCGCCTGGTGAGTTATTTCTCCATGCTCCACGATAACGACCTTATCTCCATTCAGGAAGTCCGCGAAAAAGTCGAAAAGGCATACGCGGCGCAGCAGAAATACGCAACCTACACGCAGGAGCAGGTTGATGCGATTGTCGAGGCGATGGCCGCGACAGGCCGCGCCCATGCGCGTGAACTCGCCGAGATGGCGGTGGAAGAAACCAGTTACGGCAACGCGCCGGACAAGGTCGCCAAAAATCTGCTGTGCGCCGAGCATCTGCCCAACCAGATTCGGCACATGAAGACCGTTGGCATTCTGCGCGAATTGCCGGATCAGAAGATTGTCGAAATCGGCGTTCCGGTGGGCGTCGTCGCGGCTGTGATTCCGACGACCAACCCAACCTCGACGGCAATCTTCAAATCGATCATTTCACTCAAGGGCGGCAACTCGATCGTTATCAGTCCGCACCCCAGAGCGAAGAAGTGCACGGCGTACACTGCGGAACTGCTGCACAAAGCTGCAGTAGCGGCGGGCGCCCCCGAAGGCATCATCCAGTGCATCAACGTGTCCACCATGGAAGGCACGCAGGCACTGATGAGCCACAAGAAAATCGGCGTCATTCTTGCCACCGGCGGCAGCGCGATGGTCAAAGCGGCTTATTCCAGCGGCAAGCCTGCATTTGGCGTTGGCCCCGGCAACGTTCCTGCGCTGCTCGACAGCTCAGCTGATGTGCCGGATGCCGTAGCCAAGATCGTGATCGGTAAGGCTTTCGATTACGGCACGGTTTGCAGCAGCGAACAGTCCATCGTCAGCTACGTCGAACTGCGCGATCAAATTCTCTCGGAACTCAAGAAGAATAAGGCGTTCATCGCAAACGAACAGCAGAAGCAGGCGCTCTCGAAAATCCTGATTTCGCCCAGCGGTATGATCAACGCGCACTGCGTAGGACAGTCTCCGCAAAAGATCGCGAAGATGGCAGGCTTCGAAGTACCTTCGGATTGCATGTTGATCGCGGTGGAAATCGAAGGCGTCGGCAAGTTCCATCCGCTTTCCGGAGAAAAGCTTTCGCCGGTGCTATCGCTGCTTTTCGTGAAGGACTTCGCCGCCGCGCTCGATACCTGCAGCGAAATCCTGCATTTCGGTGGACTCGGACACACCAGCGTGATCTGGGCCAAGGATGACACGAAAGTTCGCGCGTTCGGAATGCGTATGCCTTCGATGCGCGTGCTAGTGAACACCCCCGCGCCTCAAGGCTCCACGGGACTTACCACCAGCATTCTGCCGTCCATGACTTTGGGTTGCGGCGCAATCGCCGGCAACGTGACCAGCGACAACGTCGGTCCGCTGCATTTGATCAACATCAAGCGCCTGGCGTATGTTTCGCGCCGCGTTGAAGATGCGATCCACATGCCCACTGATAATTCCGCACCGGTGCGAACCGCAAGCCAGCCAGCTTCGTCGGGCATTGACCGTCAGACCGTTGTCGCCGCAGTGGAGCGCTACCTGGCGCAGCGCGGCATTAATTTGAACGGTGCTCCGGCTCCGGTTGCCACGGCACCCGCTCCGCCGCCTCCGCCTCCTCCGGCTGCGATGTACAGCGCCCTGCCGCCAGCGCCTGCCCCACGGCCTTACGTGCCGCCTGCACCGCCGAGAGTGGAAGTGGCTGCAAACGTTGTCGATCGTTTTCTTGGCCGTCGCGCACCCGTAAGCAGCGCCGCTCCAGCCCCGTCGCATGGCGGATGTGGCTGTGGTGTTCGTCCGGAGGCAAAAGCGGAACCGACTCCCGCTGCGGACCTGAATCCGCCGCCGCCAGCACCCAAAATCACGATTGTGGATTTCGTGGCAGAAGCTGACGTGCGTGAAGCCGTCCAGAAATCCAAGAAAATTTACATCGGTCCGAAGACCATCGTCACGCCTTCTGCGAGAGAATTAGCTAACCAGCATGATACGCTCGTGATGGCACAGCGCTAATGACTCAGAACCTGGATACTCTGCGGGGCGAAATGCTCCAGTATCTCACTGCGAACGGGTTTGCTATATTCCACGGCGAAGAGCGGCCGTTCGATACCTCGATTCGCTGGGATACACGCAAAGAACCGGATTTCCGCAGCTTCGTGCAATGCGCAATTGCCACGGGAATCAAACTGGTGGTGTTCCATCACCACTCGTTCTCGCGCGTTGAGGTTGACGAGGCGCTGGAAGACCTGGAAATGTCGCAACTCACCGAAGACGAGTACCGCAGCCTCAGCCGTCGGCTAAAAGAGCTGCGCGAGTATGACGGTTTCACCTGCATGCTCGAACTTTCGTTCGATCACGACAATCGCACGTACCTGTTTCACCTGCACACCGATTGGTTCGCGGAGTTTTTGAATCTGCGAAACGACATTGATGAAGCCTTCCCCGAAAATGATGAAGACAGCGACGATTCCATGGGAGGGTATTACTCCAAGAATTGAGGCGCCGGCGCGGCAAGAGTGTCAGCACTCATGCTGAACACGTCCCGCTGGTTGTTGCCAAAGACGGATCCGGAGCGCATACAGGCGCTCGCTTCCAGCCTCAAGGTTCACCCACTCACCGCCAGCGTATTGCTGCAGCGCGGATACGGGGATGAACTTGCCGCCGAACGTTTTCTGCGGCCCTCGCTTGACGATCTGCACGACCCTTTTCTACTACTCGGCATGCGCGCCGCCGTGGACCGGCTTGTACGCGCCATCACCGCTCAAGAAAAAATCATGCTGTACGGGGACTACGACGTGGACGGCTCCAGCTCCGTCGTGATCCTGAAGAAAGCCATCGAACTGGCCGGCGGCATCGCCAGCTTCCATGTTCCGCATCGCCTGCGTGAGGGCTATGGGATGCGCGCTGAGGTGATCGAAGAAGCGGCTGCCCAGGGTGTCACGCTGATCATTAGCGTCGATACCGGCATACGCGCGACAGACCCCGTGATTCGCGCGCGTGAGAAGAATATCGACGTGATCATTACAGATCACCATCTGCCCGAACACGACCTTCCGCCCGCCCTCGCGATTCTCAATCCTAATCAGCCGGGCTGCCCGTATCCTGAAAAAAACCTGTGTGGTGCGGGTGTGACCTTTAAGCTCGTGCAAGCTTTGATGCAGGAACTCGGCTGGACCGAAGCGCGCCAGCGCCGCATGATGGAATCGTTCTTGAAACTGGTCGCAATCGCCACAGTCGCTGACGTCGTTCCGCTGACTGGCGAGAATCGCACGATCGTCAAGCATGGGCTGGAAGGTTTGCGCGACGTCAAAAACGTCGGCTTGCGCGCACTGATGAGGGTTGCGGGATTCAACGATGGAGACGTGCCCAGCGCCGGGCAGATAGCATTCCGCATTGCACCGCGCATCAATGCCGCCGGCCGTATGGACAACGCCAGCGATGTGATTGAGTTGTTCCTCACTGATAATGCCGGTCGCGCACGCGATCTGGCTACGCAGCTTCACAAGTTGAACGAAGAGCGCCAGCAGACCGAAGCCGCAATCGTCGAGCAGATCATTGCCGATTGCGCGAAGACTCCGGTGCGTGACGACCAGATGGCACTGGTGTTCTGCGGCAAGGGCTGGCATCGCGGAGTAGTTGGTATTGTGGCCAGCCGTATGGTGGAACGATTCCACCGGCCCGTCTTCGTGCTCAGCGAAGAGGACGGTGTGGCGCAGGGCTCAGGACGCAGCCTGCATCCATTTCATCTGCTCGACGCTCTGGAATCGATGGCCGAATTGTTCTCGCGCTTTGGCGGGCACCGTCAGGCAGCGGGGCTCAGCCTCTCCGCGGACCGGGTTGACGAATTTCGCGAGCGTATCAATGCTTTCGCCTCCGGTCTTCTGACCGCTGCGGATTTTCAGAAGACTATCGAAGTCGATGCCGAGTTCCTGCTGTCGGACATCAGCAACGATTGCATCAGTGATATTCTTTCGCTCGGGCCGTTCGGTATGGGCAACCCCGCGCCGGTCTTCGCCGCGCTCGATCTCGAGGTCGTGGACGAACCGGTGGTCATGAAAGAGAAGCACCTGCGGTTAAATCTGCGAAGTACTGGCAGACCACTTCAGGTGAAAGCCTGGAATTTCGCTTCCAGGCGAAGTGAGTTACGCAATGGCGCGCGCGTTGATGCAGTGGTAACGTTCGAAGCGAGTTCATTCGGACTAGACCGCGGCAATCCGCCGTGGAGCGCTACGCTGAAGGATGTTCGCCCGGCTTAAACTTATGAAGCTATTCTGCATTGCCATGCTGCTGCTGGTGCCTGCCGTGGCCCAGCGCCCCCCACTTATGCTCTCCAACGACAAGATCAGCGTCGAAATTCTGCCCACGGGCGCCACTATCGCGAGCATCGTGCTTAAAGATGATCCCTCAAAGCTGAATCCGCTCTGGATGCCCGGTCCCCAAGCTGGACGCGGTCACTTTTTGTGCCTGGATGCCTTCGGCCCTGTCTCGCCCGAAGAACAGGCCGCCGGGTTGGCGTTTCATGGCGAGGCCGTCAAGCGCACATTCGAGGCCCAAGGCAACAGCAACAGCGTGCAGCTCACCACAACGCTTCCGCTGCTGCAGGAAAGCGTGAAGCGCAGCTATCACGTGGTGAACGGTGAAAGCGTGCTGTACGTCGAAACTGAAGTCGAGAGCCAGGTCGCCTTCGATCGCCCCATGGTCTGGGCCGAACACGGCACTATCGGCTCGCCATTCCTGGAGCGCGGCAAGACTGTCGTCAACATGTCTGCCAGCAAAGCCCAGACGCGCCCGTATCCACAGAGCAGTAGCCCTCAACGACGTCTCGCATCGGGCAAGGACTTCACATGGCCGATGGCGCCGCTACGCGATGGGACATTGGTCGATATGCGTGCCGCACCGCTGAACCCGCCGTCAGGGGATCACACGACGCAACTGATCGACCCCGCGCGCAAGTGGGGCTGGGTCACAGCAGTGAACACCGACAAGCGCCTTATCGTCGGCTGGCTGTTTCTGCGCGAGGAATTTCCATGGCTGCAGAACTGGGAAAACTATCCCGCCGACAATCAAAAACTTGCCCGCGGTGTTGAATTTTCCACTCAGCCGTATGACGTGCCGCGCCGCCAGACGGTCAACATGGGCCGCATGTTCGACACGCCCACGTTCCGCTGGCTGCCCGCAAAATCGAAGGTGCAGAGCCGTTTTCTGCTGTTCTACACGCACACGCCCAATGGCTTCAACAAGGTCAACGATGTCACCTTCGAAAACGGAGTGATTACGATCACGAATCGCGCCTCAGGACAGACGATTAAACTCGCTGCATCACGCCGTTTTTAGGCCCGCCCTCGCTATGATGGGAAGTGCTGAATTTATATGGAAACACCCAAAGCACTTCCCACACACGTCCTCATTCATATTGCAAAACTGCTTAACGTCCCCATCAAGGGACTCGTAGCCACAATTGAGCTTTTTGACGAAGGCGGAACCGTACCGTTCATTGCTCGTTACCGCAAAGAGGTCACCGGCAACCTGGATGAAGTTCAGATCCGCGACATCCAGGAAAAGCTTGAATATTTCCGCGAGCTCGAAGAACGCCGCGCAACCGTGCTCGCATCCATTGATGAGCAGGGCAAGCTCACTCCTGAGTTGAAGACGAAGATTGAAGCAACTCTCGAGAAGACCGAACTCGAAGATCTCTATCTGCCGTACAAGCCGAAGCGTCGCACCAAGGCCTCGATTGCGCGCGAAAAGGGCCTCGAACCGCTTGCACAATACCTGATCGATCAACAGCCCGGCGGCACGCCCCTCGACGAATTTGCGGCCACATTCCTCAGCGCGGAAAAGGGCGTCGCGAGCGCGGCGGAAGCACTCGAAGGCGCGCGCCATATCATTGCCGAGTGGGTCAGCGAAAACGCCGACTATCGCAAGACAGTGCGCCAGATCATGGCGGAAGAAGGCGTCATTGCGAGCCGTGCCATTGAGGGCGTGGAAGACCCCGAAGGCAAGTACAAAATGTACGTGGATTACCGCGAGCCTGCCTCGAAGATTCCTTCGCATCGCATGCTGGCGATCAGGCGCGGATCCAAGGAAGGTTTTCTCACGTTCGAGATCGAGCTCGACACTGTGCGCCCGCTGCAGTACCTTCGTTCGCGCGTTGTGCGTGCCGAGGGTGAATGGGTGCCGCACCTCGAAAAGGCGGTCGAGGACTCCTACAATCGACTGCTCAATCCGTCCATTCAAACCGAAGTTCGCCTGGACCTGAAAGATCGATCCGATGAGGAAGCCATCAAGGTCTTCAGAGAGAATTTGGAGAACCTGCTGCTCTCGCCCCCGGCTGGCATGTTGAGCGTGCTGGCTGTCGATCCCGGCATCCGCACAGGCTGCAAAATCGCGGTCGTTGACGACACGGGGAAGTTCCTCGAGAACTCTGTGATTTATCCGCTGGAGCCGAAGAACGATGTTGCCGGAGCAGTGCGAACGCTGGCCGGGATGATCGCACGCCACAATGTGCGCGCCATCGCGATCGGGAACGGCACAGGCTCGCGCGAATCTTCGGCGTTCATTCAGGACTTCCTGCGTCAGGCGCATCTTGAGAATGTGTTTAGCGTGGTTGTGAGCGAATCCGGCGCGTCGGTTTATTCCGCTTCTGATATCGCTCGCCAGGAATTTCCCGATCTCGATCTTACGGTGCGCGGCGCAATCTCGATCGCACGCCGCTTGCAGGATCCGCTGGCCGAACTGGTCAAGGTCGATCCCAAGTCCATCGGCGTCGGCCAGTATCAGCACGATGTCGATCAACGCAAGCTGAAGCAGAGTCTGGAGGGAACTGTCGAATCCTGCGTCAACCGCGTCGGCGTCAACCTCAACACAGCTTCGTGGGCGCTGCTGCGCTATGTTGCCGGCATCAGTGAACGCATCGCGCAGAAGATCGTGGAGTACCGCGACAAGCACGGCCGCTTCCGCTCCCGCACACAGTTAATCGACGTGAGTGGATTCGGACCCAAGACCTTCGAACAGGCGGCGGGGTTCTTACGAATTCGCGGCGGCGATAATCCGCTCGACATGACGGCCGTCCACCCGGAGTCGTACCCAGTGGTCGAAAAGATCGCGGAAAAATTCAACGTCAGCATCCCCGACCTTATCGCAAAGCCGGAGCTGCTCGGCAAAGCGAAGGCCGAGGAATTCCAAACCAGCACAGTCGGCATCTACACGCTGAAGGACATTCTGGAAGAGCTGAAAAAGCCCGGTCGTGACCCCCGCGACAAATTCGTCGCACCCAAATTCCGCGAGGATGTGAAGGAGATTTCAGACCTGGTCACGGGGATGGTCCTGGAAGGCACAGTCACGAACGTCACCCGCTTCGGCGCCTTCGTCGATATCGGCGTGCACCAGGACGGACTCATCCACATCAGTGAGCTCTCAGGCCGCTTCATCAAAGAAGCCAGCGAGGTGGTCAAGGCAGGGCAGATCGTCAAAGTTCAGGTGATCTCGGCCGATGCGAAAGCCAAGCGCATTGCGCTTTCGATGAAAGCGCTGGAGCCACATGGCGGAGCCGGTTCTGCGCCCAAGCAGAAGAAAGCAGCGCCGCCCCCGCCCAAACAGGTTTCGATGGAAGATAAGCTCGCGGCGTTAACGGATCGCTTCCGCAGGCGATAGTTTACTTCGAAGTACAGTGACAGGGCCGACGTCGTCTCGATATACTACAACGTAGTTTATCTCACAGAGCCGGCCTTGTTATTGAAAGATAAATCGAACGTAGCGCTGCCGCCATCCGGTCTTCCCGGACTCCTCACGAAATGTTGGTTCTGGGCGTTGCTCACCGTTGCCATTGCCTTGTCCGGTCAGTTCATAACCGTGCAGTACAACTATGGCGGTAATTGGACTGGACTTTTCTGCGCCGGTGATCGCTTTACGTTACCCCCCTCCCCGGAATTTGACAACGTGCTGCGCCGCAAGGATAGCCTTGGTTTTGATGGCCAGTTTTACTTTCTCATTGCTCACGACCCAATGATGACGAAAGGCTGGGCGCGTTTCATCGAGTGGCCAGGCTTGCGTTACCGCAGGATTCTGATGCCTGGCTTTGCGCACGTGCTCGCGCTGGGCAATCCCCATTGGATATTGGGAACTTACGTTGCGCTGAACCTGGGGTTCCTGTGGCTTGGCACTTGGTGGACCAGCCGCTATGCCGTACTCCTGGGCAGGCAACCAGCCTGGGGAATGTTGTTTCTGCTACTTCCCGCGTCTTTGATTTCGCTCGATCGACTCACCGTCAACCTCGCGTTCACATCGCTGTTCGCAGGAGTTCTGTACTATTGGCGCACCGAAGCCTGGGGGAAGGTAGTCGGCGGGCTCGTATTGATATGCCTTACGCGAGAAACAGGCCTGCTGCTCGTCGGCATGATCGTTCTGTGTTGCCTGCAACGCAGATGGATGACCCGGGCCGTCATGGCTGCCGCGGCCTGCCTGCCTTTCTTCGCATGGAGTTCGTTCGTGAACTCACAACATCCTCCGGTCATGAGTCACTGGCTTGCTCAAAACCCCTATGCGTGGACGATCAACGCGCTCTGGAATGCCCCGCCCGCACACGAATCTGTGGCGCTGGCGAGCATAGTTCGCACGTTGGATCTGTTGTCTTTCGCGGGATTCCTGTGCGCAACCGCAATCAGTCTGGCGTTTGCCTGGAAGAAGCGCTGGGAAGCGACGGTGCTTGCAGGCGCGGTTTTTGCCGTGCTGGGTGTGTACCTGCTTTCGCTGGACCAGTGGACGCACGTCTATGACTATGGACGCGTGCTCTCGCCCATGGCGCTTTCCCTCGTGCTCTGCGCGCTGGCTGTGCGCCGCACGGGGCTGATTGCGCCCGTGATTCTGATGTCCGGTGGAACGTTGCTGCACATGAGTTGGCAACTGCTCGCAGTTTTCGGTATTCGGTTAAGCTGATCAGAAGCCGACGTACTGCACTTCTTCTTCCAACTCAAGGCCGAACTCCGCACGCACGCGCGCCTTCAGGTCATCGATCAGCGCGCATAGCTCGCTCGCACTGCCGCCCCCCGCGTTGAAAAGCAGATTGGCGTGATACTCGGCCACCTGAATGCCGCCATTCCGCAGACCCTTGGCGCCGGCCTGGTCCAGAAAGTACGCAGCCGGAATCTTGCCTTCGCGGATCACCTTCTGGGGTACGCGCGACAGCACATTTTCCGGCAGTTCCGCCGCGAGTAGGTTCTTAAAGATGCTCCCCGCACACTTCATGGTGGGCGGAAATTTCTCATTGCGGACCTTCAGAATGTCGCCTGAAATCGTCCGCAGCTCCGCTGCCGGAGCAGCTTCCATTTCCAGTTCGACCGAGAATATCACCCAGTCCTTGTTGCGCTTGAAAATGCTCTCTCGGTAGCGAAACTCACAGTCTTCCGAGCGCAAACAGCGCAACTGCACACCATCGGTGAAGCGTACCTGCCGCACGCGTTCTGAAATCGAATGTCCGTACGCGCCCGCATTGCCATACACCGCGGCGCCCACCCAGCCCGGAATTCCTGCCAGTGTCTCGAGGCCTTTCAAACCACGGTCCACGGTGTAATCTACAAGGGCCTGCAACACCGCGCCGGACTCCGCCACGACGTTCCGGCCATCAGAATGTACGTTGTCCCCGGAATACTGCAGAACGGTGCCCCTGAAGCCCTCATCAGAGACAATCAGGTTTGTGCCCCCGCCAATCACCAGGAACGGTGCGCCGCCGGCACGCAGTTCTTTCAGCGCCTTTAGAAAAGCGGTTTCGCTGGCAGTTCGGATGAAAGCATCGGCCGGCCCACCAATTCCGAAGCGAGTAAATCCTGACAAAAGGACGTTACTGGAGATTTCAACAGCGGAGAGCATCTTCTAGAATTATAGGTGATGAAACCAGCCGTCCCACAATTTCCCAAAGAAGCACTGACGTTCTTCCGGTCGCTTGAGAAGAACAATACCCGCGACTGGTTCCAGCCGCGCAAAGAACTGTTCGACACACACGTAAAGGCCCCGATGCTGGAATTGGTGTCGGCGCTCAATCAAGAGATGACGCGCTTCGCGCCGGATTACATCAACGATCCGGATAAAGCGCTGTATCGGATCTACCGCGACACCCGCTTCAGCGCTGACAAGACGCCATACAAGACCCACATCGCTGCGATCTTTCCGCGCCGAGGCATGGCGAAGCACTTTGCGGCCGGATTCTACTGCAGCGTTTCGCACAAGGAAATCGAGGTTGCGGGGGGCGTGTACATGCCCGGTCCTGAGCAACTACTGGCCATTCGTAATCACATTGCAGACAACCACGAGGAAGTCCGCGCGATTCTGCGCTCAAAACCGCTGAAAACACTGATGGGTGATCTGCAGGGTACGCAGCTTTCGCGTGTGCCGAAAGGTTTTAGCCCGGAGCATCCTGCGGCGGACCTGCTTAAGTACAAACAGTGGTACCACTTTGTGTCGCTCAATCCGGAAATTGCGCTCACGCCGCAGCTGCTTCCGGAAGTCTGTAAACGGTTCAAAGCTATGCTGCCGCTGGTCGAATTTTTCAATTCGCCCTTCCAGCAATCACGGCAGACTATTCCAGCGGAGGAGTTATTAAGGTAGAATACTGGCGAGTGAACGTGAGGACTCCGCGGTTGGGATCATCTTTGGGGAAAGGTAATTTTCCGCGGAGCCCTTCCCACGCTCTTGCTCGTATAGACGAAACAAATTCAATTTCGTTCCGCGGAAATTTTCGGGAATTATCGGCCCTTCAACATACCTAGGACTGCATTCACCATGATGGCGCCCATCCCGATTGGAATCATATACTTCCAACCGATGTTCATTAGCTGGTCATAGCGGAAACGCGGGAAGGTGCCGCGGATCCAGATCATGATATAGACCATCGTGGCGACTTTGAAGAAGAACCAGAATGGACCGATCACAGCCTGATTCACCATCGGAATCAGGAAGATCGCTCCGGCCCCGATAAGCGCCAGCGCAACCACAGCCAGGAAGAGTTGCTGCGAGCGCTCTGTGAGCTTCTTAATCAGCGGGAAACAGGCCAGTCCCGATCCTGCCAGCAGCAGCACCGGAAATGCATAATTCAATGGGATTGCCAGGAATCCAACGCTCGGGAACGGACGCAGCCACCCGCCCCAGAATAGCGTGACGGCGACCGACGAGACCACTACGATATTGCCGTACTCAGCCAGGAAAAACAGCGCCCAACGGAAGCCGCTGTATTCGGTCATGAAGCCCGCAACCAACTCGGATTCCGCTTCAGGCAGATCGAACGGTGCACGGTTCGTTTCTGCGATCGCGGCAATCAGGTAAACCATGAACGGCACGATCATGAAGCCGTAATTGTCGAAGATGATCCAGATGCCGCGCTCCTGCTGCGACTTCACGATTCCGACCATGCTCAGCGTACCGGCCATCATTATGCCGGATAGTAATCCGAGCGACAGCGCGACTTCGTAACTGACCAACTGCGCCGCACTACGTAGAGAACCAAGCAGCGGGTAGTGACTGTTCGAAGACCATCCGCCAAGAATGATTCCGAGAATGCCTACGGCGGACATCGCGCTCACGATCAGCACGCCGACGTTCACGTCGGCCACACGCACCGCTTCGCTGAAAGGAACCACCGCGAACGCAGTCAACGCCGTGAATGTCGAAATCACGGGTGCCACCCAGAAGATACCTTTGTCCGCCTGGGCGGGCACAATGTCTTCTTTTAGCAGCAACTTGAACGCATCCGCGATCGGCTGCAGCAACCCGTGCGGGCCCACGCGCATCGGTCCCAGGCGTACCTGTATATCAGCCAGCACCTTCCGCTCGACCAGCACGATATAGCCGGCCAAGAGCGGAAATACGCCGATGATCACGACCGTCAGTACAAACGGCCAAAACAACGGATTCGCAAGAATGCTGTCCATAACAAAAATGACCAAATTACCGCAGTTGCGCCAACCGCAAGAACGGTTCAGGATAAATTCCAATAATCAAAGTAAGTGCGCCGGTGATACCGAGCGCAACCCGCATTCCGAAGCTCGTCGTGAGAGGACCCTTGTCAGCAGCCTCAGCAAGGAACATACTCCGGACAATCCGGAAGTAGTAATAGATCGCCACCGCCACATACAGCGCCGCGATTGCGGCCAGCACGTAATGTCCGGTCTGGATCAGTGAAAGAAAAATGAAGTACTTGCCAATGAAGCCCGCGGTCGGCGGAATGCCGGCCAGCGACAGCATGAAAATCAGCATCAGCACCGCGTAGCCCGGACTCTTATACATCAGACCCGAGAGGTCTTCCACGTCCTCCCCCAGCAGATCCTTGCGTCGCAATGCGACCACCACCAGGAAAGCACCCAGAGTCATGAACGCGTACACCAGGATGTACACCAATACACCTTTGATGCCCATGTCGTTCCCGGCGACCAGGCCGAGCAGCATGTACCCGGCGTGCGAAATCGAACTGTAAGCCAACAGACGTTTGATATTGCTCTGCGTCATTGCGCCGAGGTTGCCAACTGTCATGCTCGCCACCGCGACTACAATGAGGATCGGCTCCCAAACGCCGCGCGTCGTGGCCAACGGACCGAGGAAGATCCGCAACAGGAACGCGAACGAAGCGGCTTTCGATCCTACCGCCAGATAAGCGGTCACGGTTGTTGGTGCGCCTTCGTAAGCGTCCGGCGCCCACATATGAAACGGCACCGCTGAAATCTTGAAGAACAGCCCGACCATTGTCGTGGCCAAGCCAAGGAACAGAATCGGATCCCAGGGATCACGCATCGCAATCGCTGCCGCGACTTCGCGCAGACGCGTCGATCCGGAAAGTCCATAAAGAATCGAAAAGCCGTAGGCAAGGAAGCCGCTGGAAAACGCACCCAGCAGCAGGTACTTCATGGCCGCCTCGTTGGAGCGTTTGTCGCTGCGCAGGAAGCCCACCATGACGTAGAAGCACAGCGCCATCAGTTCGAGCCCAATAAACAGGGTGATCAGATCGGTGCCTGTGGCCAGGAAAAACATTCCGCATTGCGCCAGCAGGATCAACCCGTAGTACTCGCCGTGATGCTCGCCTTCCACTTCCAGGTACTTGTACGAAATCAGCGCGACAATCAGTGTGGCCGCTACAAAGATCCAGTTGAAGAACAGCGCCAGTCCGTCAATAGTCAATGTCCCGCGAAATGCAGTTAAATCCTGCAAACCTTGCGCCGTCAGAAAGGCCTGCTGGCGCCACAAGCCCGCACCCGTGAAGATTTCCGCGAGCACCACGAACAGCAACAGCCATTTGCGTTGTTTGGCTTCGGGGAAAATCAAGAAGTCGAACAGCAGGATTGCACAGCCGAACATCGCCAGCATGATTGCCGGGATCAGCACGAAGTGATCATTGGTGGTGTAGAACTGGTTCAATGGGCACCTCCCGCATGCTCAGCAGCTACCGGAGGCGGCGCGGCGGGTTTTGCGGCGTAGTAGCCCGGCCTCACACGTTCCACCAGTTGGGCCACAGGCTTTTCCAAAATATCGAAGTACGGTTTGGGGTAGATGCCGATCCAGATCGCCCAGGCAATCAGCGGCACGAACATGGCCCACTCGCGCAGGCTCAGATCCTTCAGCTTCAGGTTCTTTTCATTCGTGACCTGACCGAGCATCGTGCGCTGATAGAGCCAGAGCAGATACGCTGCGCCTAGAATCACGCCAGTCACCGCAAAGCTTGCCCACACCCAACTAGCTTCAAACGCGCCTTGTAGAATCGTGAACTCGCCCACAAACCCGTTGAGCAGCGGCATGCCCGCCGAGCTCAGCATGGCGAACGCGAACACGACGGCGTACATCGGCATCACGTGCGCCAACCCGCCGTACTCCTTGATTTCGCGCGTGTGCCTGCGCTCATAAACGACACCCACAATCAGGAAGAGCATGCCGGTCGAAATTCCGTGATTCACCTGCTGCATCACACTGCCCGCAATCCCGTTCGGATTCATCGAGAAAATGCCCAGCGTACAGAACCCAAGGTGGCTCACCGAAGAATACGCGACCAGCTTCTTCCAGTCGTTCTGCATCAGGCTGACCAGCGCGCCGTAAATGATTCCGACCAGCGAGAGCCCAATGATAATCTGAATGACCCAGGGCTCAATCGCGGCTTTGGGAAGTAGCGGCAGGGAGAAACGGATGAAGCCGTAAGTTCCCATTTTCAGCAGCACGCCAGCCAGGATCACGGAACCCGCGGTGGGGGCCTCGACGTGAGCATCCGGCAGCCATGTATGGAACGGGAACATCGGGACTTTGACAGCGAATCCGATGAAGAAGGCCCAGAAGACCCACTGTTCCAGACCGAGCGGCATGGTCAGCTTCATCAACTCCGCAATTTCAAAGGTATAAAAACCGAACTGCTGGTGATGCTGGAAGTACAGCGTCAGAATGCCGAGCAACATCAACACGCCACCGACCAGCGTGTACAGGAAAAATTTAATTGCCGCGTAGAGTTTTCTCGGACCGCCCCAGACACCGATCAGGAAGTACATCGGCACCAGTACGGCTTCCCAGAAAACGTAGAACAGTAGGAAATCGAGCGAGAGGAACACGCCAATCATGCCGGTTTGCTGCAGCAGCAGCATGGCATAGTATTCCTTCAGATTTTTTTCGACCGCGTTCCAGGAGCACAGCACCGCGACCATGCCAATTACGGTCGTCAGCATTACGAGCAGCAGACTGATTCCATCAATGCCGACGTAGTACTTCATGCCGAGCGAAGGGACCCAGTCAAACTTCTCGACAAACTGGAAGCCGCCGTTGCCCTTATCAAAGCGCAGCACGAGCGGCACCGCGACCAGGAACCCAATCAGCGCCGTGAGATTCGCCCAGACCTTGATCAGCGTCTTCTGCGATCGCGGAATGAACATCAGGATCGCAAGCCCGACGAGCGGGGTGAACAGTACCGTACTTAGTAAGTGCTCGTCCATAAAATTAGTGCAACAGGTAATAACTAAAGAACACCAGCACGCCGGCTACAAACACCAGCGCATAAGCCTGTACATACCCGGTCTGCACAACACGCACCGGATAGGAAAGCAGCTTAACCAGGAAAGAAGTCAGCCGCACGGTTCCGTCGACCACCCACGTATCCCAGAAAATCGAAACCGTCGAAGTGAGACGCGTCAGCCAACCGGCTCCATTAACGCCGCCATCAACCACCTTCGAATCGAAGCGTCCCATCAACAGGCCGCCGCCCTTGCAGAGACCATTCACGAAGAGAAAATCGTAAATTTCGTCGATGTACCACTTGTTCAACAAAACTTTGTAAAGCGGACCACTCGCACTCTGGATCGAATCAGTCGCCGAGGGCTTGACCAGATACAGGTAGCGCGCCAGCAGAATTCCGCACACGGCAATCACCACCGAAAGGCCCATCAGCAGCCACTCCACACCGGTATCGTGATGCCCACCTTCCGCCGCTGCGTGACTCACTGCATGCGCGGCTTCCGATGTAAACACCGGTTCCAGCCAGAGTTCGAAAGTACGGAAGCCATCCGGGAACATCGACCACAACTTCGGTACGCCAATCCAACCGGCCAGCACGCTTCCGGCGGCCAGGATCGTCAACGGCCCCGTCATGGAAACCGGAGATTCGTGAATGTGTTTTGCAGTTTCGGCTTCCACGCGCGACGTGCCGTAGAAGGTCATGAACATCAGCCGCCACATGTAGAACGCGGTCATGAAGGCCGTTGTCAGGCCCACCACGTAAACCGCCTTCGAACCAATTGGCGAACTGAATGCCTGCCAAAGAATTTCGTCTTTAGAGAAGAAGCCCGCGAGTCCAGGAATGCCCGCGATCGCAACTGAACCAATGAACATCGTCCAGAACGTGACCGGAATCTTGTTTCGCAGCCCGCCCATTTTGCGCATGTCCTGCTCGCCTGACATCGAATGGATCACAGAACCAGAGCCGAGGAAGAGCAGAGCTTTGAAGAACGCGTGCGTGTAAAGGTGGAACACGGCCACCCAGTACGCGCCCACACCCACGGCCATGAACATAAAGCCAAGTTGGCTCACGGTCGAATACGCCAGAACGCGCTTGATGTCGTTCTGTACCAGTGCAATCGATGCGGCCAGAATCGCTGTAAGGGCGCCAACACAGGCCACGATGAACGAAGTCTCAGGCGTTAGTTTGAACAGCGCATTCGAGCGCGCGCACATATAAACGCCGGCAGTCACCATGGTTGCCGCGTGGATCAAAGCCGAAACCGGCGTGGGACCTTCCATCGCGTCCGGTAGCCAGACAAACAGCGGAACCTGCGCGGATTTTCCAGTCGCGCCAACGAACAGCAGCAGCGCCATCGCGCTCAATACTCCGAAATGTCCGGCTTCCACATGGAACGCACCGCTCGTCAGAATTCTGTTCACATCGACGAAGCGTACCGAGCCCACCACCGCGAACATCAGGAACATGCCAATCAGAAAACCGGCATCACCAATTCGATTCACGATAAAAGCTTTTTTCCCAGCGTCGCCAGCGGACTTTTTATGAAAGTAGAAACCGATCAGAAGATAGCTGCACAATCCGACGCCTTCCCAGCCAACGAACAGCAACGCATAGTTGTTGGCCAGCACTAGCATCAGCATGAAGAACACGAACAGGTTCAGGTATCCGAAAAAGCGGTAATAGCCGCCGTCGTGTGCCATGTAGCCGATGGAATAAACGTGGATTAGAAATCCAATGCCGGTAACGACAAGGATCATCACCGAGCTGAGCGGATCCAGCAGAAATCCCCAGTCGGCCTGGAAAGTGGCCATTTGCCCGTTCGCCATGTGGAACGGCAAACCGGCCAGCCAACTGAACTTGATTACCTGATGAATTTTTTCGGGGAGTTGCGAAAGCTGGTAAACCGCGCCGGCGGAGAAGATGAAGGACAACAGCACCATGCCCGGACAGAGCAGACTTACCAGAACCTTGGTTGCGGCACTCTTGTGGTGATGACCGTGACCTGCGTGGCCATGATCGTCATGGGCCGGCAGAACGCCGGGTGCAACAGCGACGCTGGAAACGGCCTGCGGATCCAGACGCTTGCCAATCAGCAACATCGTCAATGCGCCAAACAGCGGGAACAGTGGAATCAGCCAGATGGAATCGAGAAAGTTCACGCGTTAAGTCCTCACCATTTCAGCAGGTCCACCTCGTCCGCCTGCACCGTCTCCTTGTTGCGGAACAAGGCGATCAGGATGCCGAGGCCGACAGCCGCTTCCGCCACCGCGACTGTAATCACAAAGATGGCGAAAATCTGTCCCGTCACGTGCCCAAAGTGGTGCGAGAAGGCAACCAGGTTGATATTCACCGCGTTCAGAATCAGCTCGATGGACATCAGGATAATGACGATATTGCGGCGGGTCAGAACGCCCAGAGTGCCGATAAGCAGCAATGCCGCACTAATCACAAGGTAGTGAGCTGTTGTAATCGGATGCATCAGATTCTCTTCTTGGCCATCACAACGGCTCCGACCACGGCCACCAGCAACAGCAGCGAGGCAACCTCAAACGGTAATAGATATTCGGAAAACAGCACGTCGGCGATCTGTTCGGTGTTACCCGCCACATTCGCACCGGCCGCCGCAACCACCGGCTTGGCCAATTGAAATGCGGCCGCGCCCTTCTTCAGGAAAAGGCCGACTGCCGCAGCCACGCACCCAACGCAGGCCAGCGCCAAAGGCCACTGTCCGTTGAATTGTTTGCGCTTGGCGGCTTCATCCAGGTTCACCAGCATGATCACGAATAGAAACAGCAGCATGATGCCGCCGATATACAAAATGATTTGCACGGCAAACAGGAATTCAGCCTTTTGCAGCAGGAAGAGACCCGCAACGCCCAACAACGACACAATCAACGAAATGGCGCTGTGCACGGCATTGCTGCGGGTGATCGTCAGGACGCCGCCGAGCAGCGTGAAAATCGCGAATATGTAGAAAAGTATCGTCTCGGTCATGCGAGTCGCGCGAACGTTTCCGTCCGCCGCCCAAACTCCGCCACGCTAATGGCTCTCAAAACTTGTAATGCGTCGGTCGCGGTCCCTCTTCGAGCGCTTGCCTGTCCCAGATCTGTCCATCCCGGGTGTAAGTGGCTAACTCGAAGTCCTGCGTTAATTCCAGAGCGTCCACGGGACACGCATCCTCACACAAACCACAGAACATACAGCGTGAGGTGTCGTAAGTGAACGTTGTAAGTTCCTTGCGCTTGGTTTCTTCGTTGCGTTCGCTGGTTACTACAATCAATTTTTCCGGACACGCAACAGCGCACAAATTGCAGGCAATGCAGAGGGTTTCCCCATTATCGGGGTTATTGTTCAACCGCGGGGCACCGCGATATCGTTCGGCAACCCTGGGACGCTCGGCGGGATACTGTTCGGTGCAAGCGTTCTTCGGATGTTGATTGCGAAAAGTAACCCAGAGACCTTCCAGCAGGTCCACGAGAAACACGGTTCTGAAGAGTTTTCGCATACCGATACTCCTAACGATCCACTTCACCAAGCACTATATCTATTGTACCGATAATAGCTACAACGTCCGCGATCAAACTGCCCCGGCACATCTTGTCCAACGCCTGCAAATTAATGAACGACGGCGGCCGCACGCGCACACGATAGGGCTGCACCGAACCATCGCTCACCACAAAATAACCTAACTCCCCCTTGGGAGCTTCAATCGAAACGTAAGCCTCACCCACCGGCGGTTTGATCACCTTCGGTACCTTGGCCATGATCGGACCAGGCTCGATGCGCTCCAGCGCCTGCAGCACGATTCGCACGCTCTGGCGCATTTCCGCCATGCGCACAACGTAACGGTCAAACGTGTCGCCGTTCTTGCACGTGGGAATCTCAAAATCGTAATTCTCGTAGCCGCTATAGGGTTGCGCACGTCGCAAGTCCCACTCGACGCCCGCGGCGCGCAGCACCGGACCGGTCACGCCGTAGGCCTTGCAATCGTCGCCGTTCAAAATTCCAACGCCCGTCAGGCGGTCAACCCAGATGCGGTTACCAGTGAGCAGTTCCTCGTACTCGTCCACTTTAGGGATGAACCAGTCGCAGAACGCTCGCACTTCCTGTTCGAAACCATCGTACAACTCGTACTGCAATCCCCCGATGCGGAAGGCATGCGTCGTAAGGCGCGCGCCGCAGTAATTTTCGTAGATTTTGAGGATCTCTTCGCGTTCGCGCATCACGTAAAACAGCGGCGTGATGGCGCCGATGTCGAGTGCATGCGTACCCAACCAGAGCAGGTGGCTCGCGATCCTGTTCAACTCGGTGAGAATGACGCGGACCACTTGCGCGCGCGTCGGAGCTTCCACATTCAGCAGCTTTTCGACCGCGAGACAGTAACCCAGGCCGTTCGAGACCGCCGCCACATAATCCATGCGATCGACATACGGCGCGAACATCGTGTACGTACGATTTTCAGCGATCTTCTCGACGCCGCGATGCAGGTAGCCGATTACACAATCCGCGCCGTTGACAATCTCGCCGTCCAGCTTCAGAATGACGCGCAACACACCGTGCGTGGACGGGTGCTGCGGCCCCATGTTCAGGACCAGTTCCGTAGAGTCGAGAAAGGTTTTTTCCGCCATGCGCTACTGTCCGCTCTCGATCCCCAGGTTTTCTTCCACCCAGCGATTGTCCATCTGAAGAATTCCGTAGTCCTTGCGCAACGGATAGCCCTGCCATTCGTCCGGCATCAGGATGCGGCGCAGGTCGGGATGGTTGGCGAACTCGATGCCAAACATGTCGAACACTTCGCGCTCCAGCCAGTTCGCTGTCACATACAATCCGACGACGCTCTCCGGTTTGTAGCCGTCCGCAATGCGCGTAATCAGCCGTATGCGCTCATTGCGCGCAAAGCTGTAAAGAATATAAACGACGTCGAAACGCTCAGCGCGCTTCGGATAGTCTACAGCAGTCAGATCCACAAGGTAATCGAAGTCCGCTTCCAGTTTCAGGAATTCCATGACCGGAATGACGCCGTCGGGCTTTGTGACCACGAAATTCTGGCCGAGGTATGTCGAACATTCCAAAACCAGTTCGCCAAACAGTTGCTTGAGTTCAGCGGACAACTCGCCTTCCCACGGTGTGGACATCATCACGGCTGGGGGCGCAGGAGGCTTCGGTGCAGCAGGTGCGGCTGGCTTGGGGGGCGGCGCGGGTTTCTGCTCGTCAGCCATGGGCTTTCCTCATCATTAAGAACCACCACGAATAACACAGCGGCTAGGGCGTGTCAAACTTAACTGAACCAACTAGTTAGTTTGACAGATAATTTAAGGACATTCAACTCCGAATCTCCCCTGATCGGACCAAAGCGGTCGGATATCAAACGGGTCCGGGCGATGCAAGGACAAGAATTTCGAAACGGCTCACATCCAAACCGGAGGCAATAAGCTGACGGATGCACTCGGCTTGTGTATTACTGATCGCTTCGATGCGCCGCAGAGGCGCGGCCTTGGGAGTGTAAACTTCGTAGGCGACCCACTTCCCTGCGAGTTCCCGGCGCTCAGCCAACGACAGCGAGTCCACGAAACCGCCAACATATCTGCTCAGGTCCATCGTCGATAGTACCAGTCAGCGCAGGGGAGAGTATGATTTCAGTACTTTTTGAGCTGCTCGACTACCGCGGGCAGGCCCTTACGGCGATAGAGGTCGGTCAGACGCTGCTCTTCCGGCGATGGCGCCAGCGTACCCTGCAATCGCGTGCCGTGCAGGGACGCGCGGCTTGGGATCCAGACGCGGCCATCTCCGAATTCCACATGGTTGACAAAGCCAGTCACGCTCTCGATTTCCAGCTTCTCTCCCGCGGGCCGTGCGAAACGCAGTGAAGCCTGCGGCGCGACTTGCCCGTGCTGTCCCGG
This sequence comes from Bryobacteraceae bacterium, assembly GCA_963793625.1. Taxonomy (GTDB): domain Bacteria; phylum Acidobacteriota; class Terriglobia; order Bryobacterales; family Bryobacteraceae. The sequence goes on from CAWCAT010000011.1 coordinate 468,049, forward strand.
GGCCAGGTTCACTTCCGAAGGCATCGTACCGGCAGCAAACTCTTTACCGCTACGATCCTTCAGCAGCCAACCGATCTCCAGATAGCGCACTGGCAATTTCGAGTGGTTCACCACATCCAGACGTGGCATGCGCACTTCTGAACCGGCCACGCGCGCCGAACCCGAGACAGTGTCCACGGGCGACTCCGGCATGTTCAAAAACGCGAACTGAATCTCACGCTCAGGTTCGTAATTCGTGGCCCGTCCGGAACGCGCCATCTGCATATCAAGCCGCGGACGTTCGCTCTGCCGCGTCATACTCGCCAAAATCTCGCGCTGTAGTCCTTCCGCGCCCTGTCCGTCGAGCACGGCTTTGAAATACTTGCGATCGCGCCGCGCTTCCATTTCCCACACGGTCATGGAGCGCCGGCAGTTCAGCTTGTTGGGACCATAGAAACCGAGATCATCGAACAGCACGCCGTCGAGTTCCACACGCACCAGCGGACCGCGAGCCCGCCTGCAACGGACGCAGCAGGCGCAAATCAATGCGTACAGGAAATATTTCCCCCGCGCCGATGTCCAGACTGGGAACCGAAACCGACGCTTTGCCGCCCGCAGTCACTTCCTGTGCCAGAACCAGCAAGGTAACGCTGCGAATCCGGCGCTGTCCGGAATTACGCAAAGTCAGCGAAGTGTGCAAGTCGAGCACCATGGCCCCGCCGCGCACTTCTGATTTCGATTCGCCCCAATCCGCCGAGAGCAGCGCAACTGGCGAATCGTCGGGCAGCGTGATATGCATCGTGCTGCGCGCATCGAGCGGCCGGGATTGCGCCCAAGCCGCCACGCCGGACAGCAATACAACCGCCAGCTTATTCCGTATAGACATTGGTAATCGTCACCTGGCCCGTATCTGAATCCACATAACGGGCGCGCACCGACCCACTCGTATTTACCGATACCGTCAGCCGGCTCATCTGCCCGATGCAGCATCGTCAAAGATTGACCATTTTCCTGAACTTGAATTCCCGTCGAGGTTGCCTGCAGAAGCACGCCTGATTCTGAGATCGGCTGGGAGCGGAGCAGTCATTTTCGCCTGCTCGACTGCGAAAATGGCATGTGCAGCAACCAACCGGACGCCATCAGCACCAGCACGCTTGCCATCACCGCGACCAGCCGCCAACCGAAGATTCCTGGACCTACGGTTTCCTGCTCGACACACTCACCCGCCGCCAGACCCAGACGGATATTGGCCTTCATTTCCATTGCCAGGTCTTCCCAGTCGAGATCCGCGGGAAGTTCGCGCAGTTGTTCGATGTCCTGTGCTGCTCCGCGATATGCCGCTACTTCGGAACTGCAATCCTGGCACTGATGCAAATGCCGCGCCACGCGCCAATTGCTCCATGCGGCGAGGTCGCCCCCGGCAAACAACGCCAACTGCTGCGGCACCGGATGTGTCATGGCTTCCTCCGTTCCAGGTAACGCCGGAACTTGATGCGTGCATTCGCGATGTGCGAGCGCACCGTTGCTTTCGAACAGTTCATGCGCCTGCGCGACTTCATCCGCCGGCATATCTTCTACATCCCGCATGATCAGGGCTGTGCGCTCGCGCTCTGTGAGCAGGCGCAACCCGTCTTCCATGTACGACTCGCGCTCACTGCGCAAGACCTGATGCTCCGGACTCTCCGAAGCCGGATTGATGATGGGCTCCTGCACATCATCGATCTCGCAGAACGTAACCCGCCCGTGGCGGCGCATGTAATCGATCGTCGTGTTTGTCGCGATACGCGACAGCCAGTGATTGGCTTTAGCCAGGTCTTTAATCTGATCCTTACGCTGAAGTGCCTTAATGAAGACTTCCTGCGTGAGGTCCTGGGCGTCGGCCACATTCCCGATCATCCTGTAAATCTGCAAGGAAGATCCGGCGTAAGTTGTCTGAAATAAACTGCGCCTGCCGATCCTGCGCATCGGCAACTAAGGGCGTCACATGATTCGGGGCGAACAGCCTCGCTCATAGTCCGGTCCAATCCTTGTACAAATGTGCCCATGCGCTTTCGTAGACATGACGTTCAATTTGTTAAAACGTGGAAGGCTACTTCAGCGCTATTCTGATTATAATATGAGACCAGTCGCCGTGATCGGTATAGGGAAGACCGCCTTCGGCGCCTTCCCGGACCGGGACTTGCGTTCTCTAGCCGTCGAGGCTGGCCGTAAGTGCCTGGAAAATGGACGAGTTAAGCCATCCCAGGTGGAAGCCTTCTATCTGGGAAACTTCGCCGGACCATCTTTCGTGGGCCAGAGCCATTTGGCCCCGTATGTTGCTTCTGCGCTTGGCATGGCGGGAATCCCAGCCACGCGCATGGAGGATGCCTGCGCCTCCAGCGGAGTCGCCCTGTTTCAGGCGATCACTGCTGTGTCCTCAGGTATTTATAACATCATAATGACTTTGGGCGTCGAGAAGATGACGTCCCAGAACGACCGCCCGTACCGCCGAAATCCTGGCCTCGGCAGGGGATTGCAGCACCGAAGGGCGCGCCGGAGCGACCTTCCCTGCCCTTTTCGCAATGATCGCCCGCCGTCACATGGCGCAATTCGGCACAACCCGCGAACACCTGGCGGCGGTCGCCGTCAAAAATCACGCCAACGGGGCGAAAAATCCACTGGCGCACATGCGCAAGACCGTCACGATGGAGCAGGCTCTGAAAGGCAAGCCGGTTTCCGACCCGCTGACCGTCTATGATTGCTCGTTGATCAGCGATGGCGCTGCCGCCGTGCTGGTCTGCCCATTGGAACAAGCGTCCGAGTTCACAGACAAGCCAGTTCTGGTGCGCGGCATGGGCAGGCCTCGGATTATGTCGCTCTCGATCAGAAAGAAGACATCACTACTTTCCATTCCACGCGCAGGCTGCCGAAAAGGCCTACAAGATGGCGGGCGTGAAAGCGACGCGACATCGAGTTCGCTGAAGTCCACGATTGCTTCACGATCGCGGAAATCATCGCCACCGAGGATCTCGGGTTTGTCGGAAAGCGGCGAAGGCGGACCGTTCGCAGCGGAAGGCTGCACCGCGCTCGACGGGCGCATCCCGATAAACGCGAGCGGCGGGTTGAAATCGAAGGGGCATCCAGTCGGTGCGACCGGCACCGGACAGATCTGCGATCTGGTGCTGCAGATCCGCGGCGAGGCCGGCGATTGCAAGTGAGGCGCAACAAGCTAGGACTCGCGCAAAACCTGGGCGGCTCTGGAGCCACCAGCGTTGTTACTATATTGGGTGCCATATGAGCGATCAACCGTCCCCTCTAGGCAGCGGCGTGGTGTACACCGAAACCGTGGTGTACTCGCCACCCGAAGCATTCATTAACGATGCTCCTTATCAGTTGGCGATTGTGACTCTCGAACATGGTGGGCGCGTAACCGCGCGCCTGCTGGGAGAGCACGCCGCAATCGGAGACAGAGTTCTGTTCGCCGAGTTTCGGGATGGTGTGCCTTATTTCAGGAAAGCCGAATGAAACTTGCCGAACGCATGAACCGTATCGGCGTCGAGACCGCGTTTGAAGTTCTGGTCCGCGCCCGCGCCCTGGAAGCGCAAGGAAAGAGCATCATCCATCTGGAGATCGGAGAACCCGATTTCCAGACTCCGCGTCACGTCGTGGATGCGGCAAAGAAAGCTCTTGATGATGGCTGGACGCACTACGGTCCCACGCAGGGTCAGCCGGAACTGCGCGACTCGATTGCCGCCTACGTCTCACGTACGCGCGGCATCAAGGTCGACGGTTCCCATGTTTGCGTGGTGCCCGGCGGCAAGCCCATCATTTTCTTCCCAATGCTCGCGTTGATCGAGGACGGCGATGAGGTCATGTATCCGAATCCCGGCTTTCCAATATATGAATCCATGATCCGCTTCCTGGGCGGGGTGCCGGTACCGATGCCCCTGCTCGAAGAGCGCGGCTTCTCCTTCGATCTGAACCTGTTTCGCGACAAGCTCAGTGACAAGACAAAGATGGTGATTCTGAATTCTCCGCAGAATCCGACCGGCGGCGTAATTCCGTGCCGAGGAAATTCGCGCGATGGGAGAGATGCTGCGCGAGCGCGACGTGATGGTGCTTTCAGACGAGATCTATTCACGCATGTCGTACGGCAAGACGCCGCTTTCGATCTCTACGTGCCCGGGAATGCTCGAGAAAACTATCATCCTGGATGGATTTTCCAAAACATACGCGATGACGGGCTGGCGCATGGGCTATGGCGTGATGCCGCACTGGTTGGTGGACGCTGTCAATAAGCTGATGGTGAATTCCAATTCGTGCACCGCGAGTTTCACGCAGCGCGCCGGCATCGCCGCACTGTGCGGCCCGCAGGACGAGGCGGAGAGTATGATTGCCGAGTTCCGCCACCGCCGCGACGCAATCTGCGCCGGACTCAACACGTTGCCGGGGTTCCGCTGCGTGCTGCCCGAAGGAGCCTTTTACGCCTTTCCGAACATTGAGGGCACGGGCCTAAAATCGAAAGTATTGGCGGACCGTTTGCTGACCGAAGCCGGCGTTGCCTGCCTTAGCGGCACGGCTTTCGGCGAATATGGCGAGGGCTTTCTGCGTTTCAGCTACGCAAATTCACTCGAGAATCTGATGGAAGCAGTGGAACGCATTCGTAAATTTCTGGGAGGCAAGTAGCTTTTGGCCGTTTATACATCGCTCGAGATGGTGGAGGATTGCCGTGCAGGCAAGCGCGAGGGCTGGGTCTTCCTCGTCACCAACTATCTTCCGATCTGCCGCGAACTGCTCAAGCATTATTACCCGCAGCGCGCAAATGATGATCTGGTAATCCGGCGGCTGTTGCTTGCGCTGAAGGATTCCTCGTCCGGACTGTTCCGCAATACCGTGCCGATCACCGAGCGCGAGTTTTTGACGGACCTGCGCCAGGCCGTGCTCGCAGCAATCGAACAGGACGGTGCGAGTGCTGAGCCGCGTGTCGCGCTTGATTTCGAAACTCTGACGGCCACGCTTGGATCGTTCACTTCGGTGGAAAAGCAGATTGTCTGGTTTGAAGTGCTGGGTTACGCGGCACCTGAAACCGGCGTGATGATGCTCGCTGACGCAAAGACTGTGGAACAGGTGCGCGAACGCGCGGCGACAGCACTGCGCTCCGGCATGGATCACTGGTACGCGGGCATCCTTCGCGATAATGCGACCACACTACGTGCCTTGGCTGCGGAAGCCGAGACGGAGAAGTGTCTGGCGGGCAAGGAGTTCACAGACTCGCTCGACGGCCGCACCACGTGGCGGCACCGGCAGGGACAGGATTACCAGCTCAATTCGTGCTGGCACTGCATCGATCACTTCTGCCGGGTGCGCGAAGTTGACGCGATGCTGCGCCGAGTGAAACCGCTACAGCCCGAGGAAGTCGAGCGCTGGGTCGGTGCGCTGGGCTATCCGCCGCTACAGCCGGCGTTTTGGAAACGCTTGTTCGGCGGCTGACGCAAGCGCGTATAATCCACGTATGTCCACCATCGGACTCTCTGAGCCCCAGAAGGGCCGGTTGTATTCTCTGGACGCTTTTCGTGGATTTACCATGATCTGGATGATCTCCGAGGGGTTCGGCCTAGGGGTCTTCAAGAACGACTGGCTGCTAGGTCCAGTGGCTCGGCAGTTCGATCACGTCGATTGGCACGGCATGGCTGCCTGGGATTTGATCCAGCCGTTCTTCATGTTCATCGTCGGCGTGGCAATGCCGATTGCTTTCGAGAAGCGCTGGGCTGCGGGCGAGTCGTGGAGCCGGTCATTGCTGCATGTGCTGCGGCGCTGCGCACTGCTGATCCTCTTCGGACTGATCGCGCGTTCCATCCAGGCGGGGAAACCTGTGCTGGATTTAATCAACGTACTGGCGCAGGTATCAGTCACATACTTCATCACGTTTCTGCTGCTGCGCAAGGACTGGAGAATTCAGGCGGGCGCTGCTTTCAGTCTGCTGGCCGTACACTGGGCGCTGTACCAGTTTTCTGGCATGCACTTGGACAAAAATGACAACATTGGTTCGTACCTGGACGCGTTAGTGCTTCAAAAGAACTGGGGCGGCGGGTACGCCACGATTAACTGCATTTCTTCGGCCTCCGCAACAATCGCGGGCGCAATGGCTGGCCGCCTGCTGCTCTCGGCGATCCCGATCGCACGAAAGATCCGCATCCTCGCGGGGACCGGTGTCGCGTTGATTGCCGCCGGAGTCGCGCTGGATCCTGTAATTCCGATCATCAAGAAAATCTGGACGGCCTCATTCGCACTCACCAGCACCGGCTTGTGCCTGCTGACATTGTTGTTGTTCTACTGGATCTGCGACCTGCGCGAGAAGCGAAGCTGGGCAAAGATAGCTGTAATCGTAGGCTCCAACTCCATCTTCATCTATCTGTTCCACGAGATTCTGAACCGCTGGCTCAAGCAGACTGCGCTGGTCTTCACGCGCTGGTCGATTGACTGGTGGGGTCCCTGGGGGCAGGTCTTCACGGCATGCGTTATCATCGGTTTTCAAATCTATGTCTGCTGGTGGCTGTACCAGCGACGCATATTCTTCAAGCTCTAACGATAATTTTATGAACCTCTGCAAATTACCAGCTCTATTACTGCTCATCGTTTGGACCACCAACGCCGAGCCATTACGCGTGACATCGCCGGATGGCAAGCTCAGCATCGGCTTCGATTTAGTGGCATCCGTCCCCACGTGGAGCGCCGCGCTATAATGGCGCGCCACTGCTGCTCGATTCACAACTTGGAACAAGCTTGTACAGCGGCACATACAGTTGGTGAAACACTCCATTGCGAAGCATGAAGGCCAGTGGTCGCCTGTTTACGGCGAACGCAAAATCATCCCCGACAATTACAACGAACTCACTGTTGAAGTGAAGGACAAAGCTGCGCCATTCCGTCCGCTGCAGATCATCTTTCGCGCCTATAACGAGGGCATCGCTATACGTTATCGTTTTCTGGGCACAGGACCGATTCTGTTTCTTGCCGAGTACACGACTTTCCACCTTCCCGCGGGCGCTCAGGCCTATGAAGAACACGGTACAGAGGGCGGGTACAAGAAAGTGCCCGGTTGCCGCGATTCTGTCCGGCTGCGAACGCCCCCTGACGGTCGATTACGGCGGCAATCTCTACGCCGCTATTGGCGAGGCTGCGAATACGGATTATCCGCGCATGCTGCTCTCTCCGGTCAAGGGCAAAGCGGGCACACTGATCAGCGACCTCGGTAGTGCGGTCAAAACGACCGCTCCGTATTCCACACCATGGCGCTTTCTGGTAGTTGGGGAACGGCCCGGCGACTTGCTGGAACGCAACTATCTGGTGCTCAATCTGAATCCCCCGTCCGTATGAAGGATACGTCGTGGATCAAGCCCGGCAAGGTGATTCGCGAAGTCACGCTATCGACAAAAGGCGGCAAAGCGGCGATCGACTTCGCTGTGCAACGTGGACTACAGTACATCGAATACGATGCAGGCTGGTACGGCTTCGAATACGAAGACGCCTCCGATGCCACACGGGTGTCGCTCGATCCGCGCCGAGTTGCAGCCATTCCCGATCACGGCGGCCTCAACCTTCAAGAAGTGATTGAATACGGAAAGCAGCGCGGAATCGGTGTTCTCCTTTACGTGAATCGCCGCGCACTGGAGCGCCAGGCTGACGAATTGTTCCCGCTCTTATCGCAAATGGGGGGTTAAAGGCGTGAAGTTCGGCTTCGTCAACGTGGGGCCGCAGGAGTGGACGGCATGGCTCCACGATGCGATCCGAAAGGCTGGGGACAATCACTTACTGGTAGATGTACACGACAGTTACCGCCCCAGCGGAGTTACTCGTACTTATCCGAACTTACTAACACAGGAAGGTATTCGAGGCAACGAAAATATGCCCACGGCGGAACACAACACAAAGTGCCATTCACACGCTTCATTGCAGGTCCCGCTGATTACACCGTATGTTACTACTCAGATCGCATCAAGACGACACGCTCGCACCAACTTGCGTTGCCGGTTGTATATTACAGCCCGTTTCAGTTTCTATTCTGGTATGACAAACCTTCGGACTATCAAGGTGAACCGGAAGTGGAGTTTTTCAAGAAAGTGCCGACTGTCTGGGATGATACCAAGGTGATCGATGGTCGCATCGGCGAGTTTGTCAGCGTTGCCCGGCAGAGCGGCGATGAATGGTTTCTCGGCAGCATTACTAACGGCCAGCGCGTGAAATACGATCCCACTAACGTTCCTGAAGCCAGGCGTGCGCTATCTGCGCGTCTTTACAATCCGGGCGCAGGCAAACACGACGTAAGATCGAGAACCGTGTGGTGAATTCAACGACTACACTGAGCACATTACTTCCTGCGGGCGAGTGGACAAGCGATCTGGATTCGTCCAGAGTAATTGTACACTCTTATTTGACTTAAATTCAAGTAAAGACCTTCGCCAAGCATTGGCACCCGAGTCTATAATGATTTAGATAAGTTCGACCTAGGATTGGTTTCGCATGCCTGGCTTCGTTAATGATCTTGAGCGTGGTGGCTGTTTACGGTTATTCAGTGTGCTTACCGACGGGAAGATGCATCTGGGAGTGGAACATCCCAAGATGACCACTTTTCATGTGACCCGATCGTTCGCTGAATTTCGGGGAAAAAACAAATCCGACCAGACAGTCCTGGAATGGTGGCTGGAACGCGTCAACCCTTGGACCGCGGCCGGTTCCGCCTAGTTTGAACCAGGGTTAAAACGGCGGCAACACCTGGTCGGCGGAGTATCGCTTCCGGCGCCTCGACGGACTGTACGAGACAGTTACCGATCGCGCCTACATCGAGCGGGACGCGAAGGGCGCTGCACGGCGCATCACCCACGCACTGGACGAGTCAGATCCTGACGAACTCTGCAAGCACCTGCTGGAACACACACAGCAGGGCGTCTGGATGGTCAAGCCAGCCGGGATTACCACTTACGCGAACGCGCAAATGGCTCAGATGCTGGGGTGCGAACCCGGAGCACTGGATGGACGCTCTGCGTTCGAATTCTTGTTTGAAGAGGATCTTCCCGACGCCAGACGCATGTTCGCAGAGCTAAATCCGGACACGTTGGGTAAGGAGACTGGAGTTCCGCTATCGACGCTGTGATGGGTCTGAGCTTTGGGCCGGAGTACAAACCAACCCCATTTACGATGCGAGCGGAAGGCTCAGCGGACTTGACTGGGCACGTTCAGCGACTTCACGCAGCGTAGGCAAACCGAGGAATTATTACGGACCAGTGAACAGGAGTTTCGGAGCCTGTTTGATTCCTCCGCCGTGGGTATGGGCATGGTGGATTCCACATACCAGAAGATTTGTGCGAGTAAACCCCAGGTTTTGTGAGATTACGGGCTATACTGCCGAGGAACTGCGCGAGTTGACTTTCAGCGACATCACACACCCGGAGGATCGCTCAAGGGACCGGAACAGTTACAGAAGCGCATGCAGCCGGATGAGACGCTTCGAAACTGAAAAGCGCTATGTCAGAAAAACTGGCGAAATACGCTGGGTGCATGTGACCGGAACCCTCGTCCGAGATGCGGAGGGACGGCCATTCCGCACGTTCGCAGTTATCCGTGACATCACACCGGAAAAGCAGGCACCGAAGAACTGGCTCAGGTCTCACAACGCCTGCAACTGGCGATCGAAGCCGCGGACTGGGGCCATGGGAGATAGATCTTATTAAACGATCGTTAACGTCTCTGAACGCACGCGCGAATGTTTGGCTTTGCGGAGTCGGATGTCGATTTCAAGGAGTGGCTGACGCGAGTACACGTGCAAGATCGGGAGCGCATTGCTTCCTGCAAAAGCGCCTGAGTACCGGATTCAGCGAGATCGAGACAGAGTACCGTACAATCCCCGAATTGGGAGAGCGCTGGATTTACATTCGGGGGAAGGCGATAAACGACGAAAACGGCCGCCCCGTTCGCATCGTCGGCGTTGCACAGGACATTACACAGCGCAAGCAAGCCGAAGAAGCATTGCGCAAAAGCGAGCAGCGCTATCGCCAGATCATCGAAAGCACGCATGAAGGTGTGTGGCTGATCGACACGGATTCCGTTACGACTTATGTGAATCCGCAAATGGCCGCAATGCTCGGATATACGCCGGAAGAAATGTGCGGGCGGCCCTCGACTGATTTCCTGATCGAAGAAGCAGCCGAAAGGCACGAGACTGTCGCGGAACGGATTGAACGGCTCCGGAAAAGCGAGCGGGCTGAGATTCGTTTTCGACGCAGGGACGGCGAAACGTGTTGGGCGGAAGTGAACATCAGCCCTTTGTGGGACAGCGCTGGAGAGCTTTCGGGCATCCTGCAGATGTACCGCGATGTCAGCGGTCGCAAGCGCGCGGAAGAAGAGAAGGATCGGATTGCTGCGGAGCATCGTCGTGTGCGCGAGTTTCTGGAGAAGTTGATCGCAATACACCGATCGCGATCGGCGCTACGGAAGGACCTGAGCACCGCTACGTGCTGGCAAATGCAGCACTGCTCGCAGTCGCTGAAACGCTGCCGGTAATTGGGCGACCGGCTGCTGAAGTATTCCCCAGTCTGGGGGATTTGCCGGAGCGGGAACTGTCCTGGGCTTCACAGAAGCCCGTTTTTCTAAAGGAGCATTTTCTACCTCGGAACGAGGGGAGTGAAGCTTCGTACTGGAACATCGGATTTGTGCCGCTGTCGGACCCCGAAGGCTCGGAACGAATTCTGTGTATCGCTCAGAATGTCACGGAGCTGTGCATGCCCGTCAGCAGGCCCAGCAAGCCGCGGACGAATCCGAGCACCGTGCGCGCGAAGCCGAGGAAGCAAAACGCATTCTGGATGCCATCATGGAATACATTCCTGAGGGCATCGTAATCGCGGGACCAGACGGACGAACCCGTGTTGTCAGCCGGCGCTACGCCCAGAATGCCGGACGGCCGCGTGAAATGCTGGAAAACAAGCGTCCGAGCCAGTTGGCGGAGATTTTGGGAATTCGCCACTTGGACGGCGAGACCCTGCCCTCGGTGGATGAACTACCGCTTTTACGGGCGCTGCGGAAAGGCGAGGTCATCGAAGATGAAGAATGGATTCTCGTGGACAGCGAAGGACGCCGCCGTTGGTTTTCCGCCAATGCCGGCCCGCTACTCGACAGCGAGAATCGAATCGCAGGCGGTATCGTTTCGTGGCGCGACATCAGTGAGCGAAAGCACATTGAGGAGCGACTGCGTCAGGCGCAAAGACTCGATAGTATCGGTATGCTGGCGGGCGGTATCGCGCATGACTTCAACAACCTTTTGGTCGGCGTAATCGGGTACACAAGTCTCGCACTGCAATCGCTTCCACCCAATGATCGGATCGCAGAATTCCTACGCCAGGTCATGAAGAGCGGCGAACAGGCGGCTCACTTGACCCAGCAGATGCTTGCGTACGCCGGGCGCGGGCGCTTTGTGATTGAACGCGTCAACTTGTCCCATGTTGTGCGTGAAGTCGAGTCGTTGCTGCAACCCTTGCTATCCAAGAAAATAGAACTTCGACTTGAATTGCAGGATGATCTGCCGCCAATTGAAGGCGATCCAAGTCAGTTGCACCAGGTGCTGATGAACCTTGTGGCGAACGCTTCTGAGGCAATCGGAGATACCGATGGATTGATCCTGGTCAGAACGCGTGGGCAGGAGGTAACCGAACAGTTTGTGCGCGATGAACTGTCTGACGCAGATATCCCGCCCGGCTACTACGTTTGCCTGGAGGTACGTGACACGGGCTGCGGGATGGATGCGGAGACCTGCACCAAAGCCTTTGATCCATTCTTCACGACCAAGTTTACGGGGCGCGGACTAGGGCTTGCCGCGGTTGCAGGCATTATGCGCAGCCACAAGGGCGCCATCAGGGTTTACAGTGAGCCCGGCAAGGGAAGTTCTTTTTTAGCTGCCTTTCCCGCATCACTGGAAAGCAGTCCTGAAACAAAGCCTGAGGAGGTTAAGCGCGAAGATATCACTGGAAGCGGCACGCTGCTTGTTGTGGACGACGAGCCGGTGGTCCGACAACTGGTTCAAGAGGCGCTAGGTCAGTACGGCTACGAGGTGCTGACTGCGAGCGACGGAAACTCAGCACTCCAGATTTTCAAGCGGAATCCAGGGCGATTCTCACTCGTGTTGCTGGACCTCAACATGCCCGGAATGAATGGACAGGAAACCTTCCTCGAGTTTCAGCGAATTAATCCGAACGTCAAGGTTCTGATTTCGAGCGGCTACAACGAAAGCGAATCGCTAAAGCTGTTCGAGGGACAGCGCATTGCGGGTTTTATTCAAAAGCCGTACGGGATTGACGATCTGGCACGCAAAGTGAAGGCCGCCAAGAGCGGAGTTTGACGGATCCAGCTACCGATTCGGGACTTCAACAGTCAACTCTTTGACGACTTTGCGCCCGTTCTTCCCTACGGCGGTGAGCGTGTAGACTGTGGTCCGTTCCGGCATTACGTAAAAATCTCCGTTCGCTGCCCGGGTCGTCGGAAAAGCCTTCGGATCGATTGATACCTGCTCCGCATCCTGAACCTGGAAGTGCAGCAGAAACACATTCTTTCCTTGTTCCAGCGCGCTCTTCGCAATGTTGAACGCGACGATGCGCGGACCTTCCGGCGCGGAGCTGGCTGAGCTGGGCGCAGCGGACCTCATCTTTAGTACGACCGAGGCAGTAACGATGCGGCCGTCTTCCCCTTCCGCATTCAGGGTGTATGTGGTCTCCTGGCGCGGCTTTACTTCCACACAGCGGTTCAACGCCGGCGAAACCCCGTCAACCGGCGGGTCGATCGAGACCTTTTTCGCATTCAGCACGCCGTAGCAGATAGTGGCGGCCTGGCCTGGAACGACAGCGACTGTTGGCGAGTAGAACTGCAGAATCTTGACTTCTGATCCGCCGTAGATTTTGTCGAGTTCCGCAGAACTACGCTGCTGTTTTTTCGTGAGTTCGTTTTCAGCCTTGGTGTCGCTGAGCTTCCGATTTGCAAAGACCCAACCGACATACGCCAGAGCTGCAACCAGTCCGACCAGCAGGACGGCTCGGATATGCGTAATACGTATCACCTACTACGACTTTATGAGTCCGGCACTTCGAGAGTCAACTGCTTCGAAGCCGTGCGGCCCTTCTTCCCGAGCACGCTAAGCGTGTAAGTGGTGGTCTTGTCGGGCATCGCGTAGAAGCGTCCATTCGGCGCGCGGTGCAACGTAGGAAAGGCCTGGGGCTCGATCGAGATCTCTTCGGCGTTCTGAACTTCGAAGCTCACCAGAAAGACGCGCCGGCCACGGTCGATGAAAGTTCGCGCGACGCGGAATGAAGTGACCTTTGGTAAGGTAAACGGATCCGGGCGGACTAGTTAGCGCGAAAGATTCCGTAACCGTTCGCCCATCGTTGCCTTCGGCGAAAAGCGTGTAGCGCGTGTCCTGTTCAGGCGCAACCTCAACACAACGATTGAGCGAAACCGAAACACCCTCGACCGGTGGCTCCAAACGCACGGATTTGGCATTCACAACGCCGTAACAGATGGTCGCGTGATCGCCTTCCGTGAGGATGGCAGTGGGTGAATAGAAGTGCAGGACCCTGACGTCGGTTCCGCCATAAATGCGCTCAAATTCTGCATTACGTTTGGCCTGCTCCTGCGAACGTCCGTTGTCCCACCTGAGCGTGGCGAGATGGCGGTTCACAAATACCCAACCCGCGTACGTGATTCCGGCCACCACAGCCATCTGCAGATAAAAGCGAAAATGCGTTATGTGTGTCACTTTCGTTTCTCCTAAAACATTAGGACACCGGCAAAGCAGGAAAGTTCCCATCAATCTGAGATAAGCTGTCGCTAAGAGGGCGGATGCATGAACGATTTATCTGAGACACACGGACTAATTGGTGATTCTTATGCGTGGCCGGATCGACCGGAGGAGTGGGCGCGATTTCGGATTACCGACGAGCAGGTTGCGCACTATCAGGAGCACGGCTACGTTGCTGGAATACGGCTGCTGAACGACGGGCAGGTGGATGCGCTACAGGAAGCGCTGGTGCGCCTGGCTGACGAATCCCATCCGGGGCACAGCCTTTTTTACGAATACCATTCCAACGAATCCAAGTCGCCTGAGACCACGCTGTTTCATGCTCTAGGTGCGTGGCGGATTGAAGAGGCGTTCCATGACATCCTCTGGAATCCGGCGTTTCTGGTACCCGCGAGTCAGTTGCTGGACGGCTCCGTGCGCTTCTGGCATGACCAACTTTTCTGCAAGCCTGCGTTTCACGGCGGCTGCGTCGCGTGGCATCAGGACTACTCTTACTGGACCCGCACGGAACCCATTGCGCACCTTACATGCTGGATTGCGCTCGACGACAGCACTACGGAAAACGGCTGCCTGTGTTACGTGCCGGGGAGCCATCGCTGGGAACTGCTGCCGATCACCGGGCTGGCAGGAAACATGGATGAAATCCAGACCGTGCTCAGCGACGAACAGAAAGCCGCTTTTAAGCCCGTTCCGATCGAACTGAAGCGCGGCGAGTGTGCCTTCCATCATTCGCTGCTGGTGCACGGCTCTCACGAGAATCGGCTGAACCGCCCGCGCCGTGCGACGGTGATCAACGTCTTTCGCGACGGCGTCCGCTCGGGTTCGAGTGAAGAATTGCTGGTGGGGGTGCCGCCAGTGCCGAAAGGCCGCAAGATGGCAGGCCGCTTCTTCCCGTTGCTTTATGATGCGTCTGCCTAACCGCGTCAGACGCAGCTCACGTTGCGGTTGACCTGGTAAGTTCTACCACGCACGGAGTTGTATAGATTACAACCTTCTGGATTGTCGGCCCACGCGCAACGCACTGGAGCTTGACCTCAGCCCACGTGGGAAGGGTCGCGCCTCCGATTGAGGCACGGGCGTCAGCAAGTGCGTCCCGTCGGGCTTCAGATGGGCTCGATCTTCGGAATCATCACCTGGATTATTCCCAGCACCAGCAGGTACGAAAAGCCTGCCCAAACGAAGATCGGCACGTAACTGCCGGTCGCCTGTAGCAGCAATCCTGTGGCGGTAGCGACGAGCATGCCGCCGATCGATCCACCGAAACCCGTGATGCCGGCGACTGAACTCACGGCATGGCTCGGAAACATATCGGAGATAGATGCGAACATGTTAGCCGCCCACCCTTGATGACCTGCAGTTGCCAGGCTGAGTACGGCAACAGCAACCCACGTGCTCGCCGTGTCCGATGCGAAAGCCATAGGCGTGACCATCAACGCGCAGATCAGAATCGCAAATTTGCGGGAAGCGTTGACGCTCCACCCGCGTTTGATCAGCGTGGAGGAAAGCCATCCGCCAAAGATGCTGCCGCCGTCGGCCGCGAGATAGATGATGACCAGGGGAATGCCGATCTTATCGAGTGTGAGCCCGTGCTTGGCGTTCAAAAACTTCGGAACCCAATACAGGTAAAACCACCAGACCGGGTCGGTGAGAAACCGGGCAATGATCAGTGCCCATGTTTGCCGATAAGCAAGCAACTGACGCCACGGAACGGGAGCGACCGGCACGTCGCCATCGCTCATGATAAACGCGCGTTCGGCACTCGAGAGCTTCGGATGTTTATCTGGTTGACGGTACATCGCCAGCCAGAGTACGATCCATAACAATCCAACAGCGCCAGTCAGGACGAAGGCCCAGCGCCAGCCCATGTGGATTGCGATCCACGGGACCAGCAGCGGTGTCACGATCGCCCCGATATTGGAGCCGCAATTGAACAGTCCGATCGCAAACGCCCGTTCTTTGCGCGGGAACCATTCCGCGACGGTTTTTACTGCAGCGGGAAAATTACCGGCTTCACCCAAACCAAGCGCGAAACGCGCGATGCCGAATGTCATGGCTGAACTGGCCGCTCCATGGAACATCGCCGCCACGCTCCACGATCCCAGGGCAAGCGCATAACCAACGCGAGTTCCGATGAGATCGATGATTCGGCCAAACCCGAGCAAGCCGATCGCGTACGCAGCCTGGAAGGCTGTCACGATGAATCCGTACTCAGTTTCCGACCAACCAATCTCACGCTGCAGTGGCGCCGCAAGAATGCCGAGCACCTGACGATCCATGTAATTGATGGTCGTTGCCAAAAACAGCAGGCCGCAGATAGTCCAGCGGTATCGTCCGACTTTGTGTGTATTGTCCAAGAATAGAGCCTATCACTACATTGTATAATGCACGAAGAAGTATGAATTCCACGAAGTTCAGCAACTCCCCTCAGGTTTTCAAAAATGCATCTCAACACTCTAATTTTGGCCACCCTTTTTGTGCCAGTAATTTCCGCTGCGACACTGACCGTCGGATCGGGAAAACAGTTTACACGTCCATGTGCTGCAATCGCAGCCGCTGCTCCTGGTGATTTGATCGAAATAGACGCGGGAACGTATTCCGGCGATGTGTGCGGTTGGTCGAAGAACGGATTGACTTTGCGCGGTGTCGGCGGTCGCGCTCGCATTGATGCGGCAGGGCAGCAGGCATTGGACAAGGGCATCTGGGTCATCGACGGCACAGATACCGTAGTTGAAAACATCGAGTTTACGGGCGCAGCGGTGCCCGCTCATAATGGCGCGGGAATTCGCCTGGGCCCAGGCGGTAATCTAACCGTGCGCAACTGTTATTTTCACCACAACGAAAACGGAATTCTGACGAGCAATTACGGAGGCACAATCCTGATTGAATTCTCGGAATTCGCGTACAACGGCTACGGCGACGCACAGTCGCACAATCTCTACGTCGGCTTGGTGAACTCCTTCACGATGCGCTACAGCTATTCGCATCATTCGATACAGGGCCAGCTTGTAAAATCGCGCGCAGCGGTCAATTACGTTCTGTACAACCAGCTTTCGGACGAACCTGGCGGTAGTGGCAGCTATGAACTGTCGTTCCCGAACGGAGGACTCTCCTACGTGATCGGCAACCTGATTCAGCAGAGCCCGGAGTCGCCCAACTACAAGTTGCTCGAGTACATGTCAGAAGGTCCCCAAGCCAACAACCCCAACCTGCAGCTTTACGTCGTGAACAATACGTTTGTAAACGACGGAACTGAGTCAGGGATCTTTGTCTCGGCTTCCGCCAGTGCGACCACACCGATACACATCCAGAACAATATCTTCGTGGGGCCGGGCGTGATTACTAACCAACCTTCAGCGATTCTTTTGAGCAATCTTTTTGGGAGCGATCCGCGATTTGTGAACAGAGCCGGGTTTGACTACCGCCTGAATTCCGGGTCACCCGCTATTGACGCTGGAACCTTGCCCGGTACGGGTTTCGGGTTCTCGCTTGCGCCGCAATTTCAGTATCTGAGACCGGTGTGCGGACAAGATCGCAGGAGCGTGGGTGTGATTGATATTGGCGCGTTCGAGTTCGGCAATACTCCACAGACCACATTCTGCGGCTCAACTTCCCCAGCGCCGAACCCGGTTTCAATAAGCATCAGCCCCACTTCGGTAACTCTGTCGGCAAACCAAACCCAGCAATTCAGCGCGGCTGTTAGCGGATCTACAAATACCTCGGTGACGTGGTCTATGAATCCGGCTGCGGGCACGCTTTCGGCGAGCGGATTGTACACAGCCCCGGCATCGATCAGTTCGCAGCAGGCAGTCACCGTAACTGCCACATCGCTCGCTGATCCTGCGAAGTCGGCACAAGCAGTTGTCACGTTAAAACCCACCATTAGCGTGAGTGTGAGCCCGTTAAGCGTAAGCTTGCAGGCGAACCAGACCCAGCAATTCAGTGCAAATGTCTCCGCTACGTGGTCTTTGAATCCGGCGATTGGATCACTATCGGCGAGCGGATTGTACACTGCCCCGGCATCGATCAGTTCGCAGCAAGCAGTCACCGTAACTGCCACATCGGTCGCTGATCCCACGAAGACGGCACAGGCTGTCGTCACGCTGAATCCACCTGTAAGTGTGAGCGTGATCGTGAGCCCGTCCTACGTTAGCTTGCAGGGCAAGCAAGGGCAGCAATTCAGCGCCATCGTCAGCGGTGCATCCAACACGGCTGTTACATGGTCAGTGAGCCCCGCAGTTGGGACCATCTCGGCGACAGGATTCTACCGTGCACCGAAAAACATCTGGAGTGCTCAAACCGTTACGGTGAGGGCCACCAGCAACCAGGACCCAACGAAGTCGGCCAGTGCAACGGTGAATCTAATACCCAAAAACAGTAACCGGACTACGGCTTCGGCTTGGAAGTGATGCCGAGACCAAGCATAGGCAGGAGGTCCCGGGCCTCGGCCACGCCGTAATTGAAGATAACGAAGCCACCGGTCTGATGATCGCGCGTGATCTTGATTTGGCCAATCACGCGGTCGGCCCCCATTTGTGAGGACGTGCTGGCACCGATGCCCGGATACACGGGCGTCTTGCCGGCCCACGCCTTCTGGCTGCTGATCCAGCCATCGAACTGGCGATCGCTCTCGCTGTAGTCCATCGGGCAGACGAAGTCCAGATAGCCCTTGTCGCACCAGAGCTTCCAATCCTGGCCGACGCCATCTCGGTCGACGCTCCAATTTCGAAAGACTGCAGCCGAAATCTTGATCTTCGGATTCAACGCGCGCGCCTGTTCGCTGACACCTTTAACAACGGAGGTGATCTGGGTACGACGCCACTCAAGCCACTGCTGCCGCAGATCGCCTTCGGTCACGTCGCGCGGCCATTGCGCGATTTTCACGTTCGCGCTTTTAGAAAAACGCTCGCGGCAGCCATTGCAGAAGCAGTGACTGTTGTCGGGGTAGCGAATGTAATCGAAGTGAATCCCGTCAATGCCTTTGTTGCGCACCAGTTCGACCATTGAGTCGATTTCGAGCTTTTGATTTTCCGGATGCGACGGACACAGCCACGGCTCTTCCACGCCGCGCAAACTCGCCTGCAGGCGGCCCTCGCTGCGCATTCTTTCGACAAAAGCGACGGGCGCGGCCCTGCCCAGATTGAAGTTCACCTTCCAGACGTGCATTTCGATTCCGTACTTTCTTGCACGCTGTGAGACACTGTGCGATCTGGTCGCCCTTCTGCGTCACGGCACTCGCAACTGGCAACACAGCGCTGTCGTAGAAGGCAGCGCCGGCCCAGAGCATGTTGGGCAGAATCGCGGTGAAACCATTGTCGGCGAGTCGACGTATGGCCTCGTCCCAATCCATTCCCTCTACGCCCATTGCGCTGTGGCACCAGAACGCGCGGAATTCGCCAGGCAGAGGCTTCTGCGCTTTCGCGAACGCCTCTGCGAGCTTTCCGCTAGCGGCAGCAGCCTTGTCCGAAGCTTCCACGTACTTGCCGCGCTTGTTGAGCGCGCTGGCTTCGTCGCGCATCTTCCTGATTGGCGCAATTGCAGTGCGGCCGAGGATTGCGGCGGCTTCGTCAAAATTCTTTGCAGGCCCGATGGGGCCGATCTGAGCGATGGACGCCGTTACAGATTGTCTCCATAGTTCCGGCGCGAGTTGTCCCACCATCGCCATCAGCATCCGACGCTTGTTCACTGCGTCGTCCTTCAGAAGGACATGCGTCATCCAGATGCAATTCGCTGATGCAATTACCGCGGGATACCCGGATGGCTGGCCTTTGTCGTCCAGCCATTCCGCTAGTGTGCGGCTTGCGCCAGAAACAGGCTTCCCTTCGTTGATGTTCCAGGAGCGTTGGCCCACCAGACCGGGAGCACCGGCCAGTGCACCAGAAGGAAAACGCATCGCAGCAAATTGTCCCGGTGATTGCGCGCGAATGTGAGAACCGGATTCGATCTTCACGGCCGAGCGCAGTTGTACCGGCATAGTGTAGAAGACCAGCAATTTTCCGCCGCTGCGCAGATATTGATTCAAAGCGGCAGCCGCGCGGTCTGGCAGTGTCGGATTGTGCGGAAGAATGACTATCTTCGCGGCGCGCAGGTTCTCGGCTGTCACCTCGGAATCGCTCAGCACTGAGGCGCGGATTCCCAGTGTGGCGAGTGCGCCGGAGATTCCGGCGGCATATTCCTGTTCATTTTTCCCTTGCGCTTCGGCTCGCACAATCGCGACTGAGGCGTCCACGCCCAGGACGCCTATTCCGCGGATATCGCTGATGTAGAACTCGGTGTTTTCATCGCGGCCGCGCCAGGCGGAGACGCGGATCGTAGTGACACTACCCCAGCCTGCCGGATTCCCTTCCGTTCTCGTTGCTGCCTTATCGATATGAATGGTTTCCCAGCCTGCTTTGGAGGTTGGAAAGAAAGAGGCTGAGTACCATCCGCCGCCGCTCTGAAAATAGATGCTGTAGTGCGACACCGGAGCGGAGTTCTGAGCAAAAAACTCGAATTCAATCCCCTGATACGGCGCGAGATCCAGTTTTCCGGGCCGATCCCAAGAAGCGCGTTCCACCTGCGAGCCTACGTAATTGCATGGCATGCGTAGAGCTTTGCGACCGGCCACAGTTACCATCGTGACTGTGCCGCTGCCCTTCATCGGCTGCCACACTGCCTGCGCCGCCGCATCGCTGGTGTAACGACATGATTCAATGACCGCTCGATCGGCGGGCGCGGCGTGGATTAGACAACCCAGGGCTGCGATTGCGTGTACAACACGGGCAATCGATTTCATCTTTTTGCGATAGCAGGTGATTGTGGGACGAGACTGTTGAGATACTCTTCCAGATTTGTATAGCCGTCCTTTTTGCGACGCGCATTGCGATCTTCGGGATTGCGTGGATCGAGACCATGACTCAGTTCCCATGCATCAGGCATGCCGTCTGCGTCTGTGTCCCAATTTGCGGCACGGCGCGCTTCGGGAGCGGGATCCCAACCACCCACTTCCTTTTGGGAATCAATCAGCCGTCCCTTGCGCTCCCGAATGTCGCGGATCAGCCGGTCATCAGCGGAATCGCGGACCAGCGAACAACCTGAGAGCCGCAGGCACGCTTCATAGGCGTCCTGCGCGGATTGCGTTGTCAGGCCAAATTCGCCGAGCTGAAACTCGCGTCCGACTTCCCACTGCTTACGCGTCGTCGAACCGTAGCTACCAGTGTTGGTGTAGAGCACGGCGGAGTAATTGTCTTTGCTGAGGCCTTCCGGCATGCCCTCGAAAAGATTGCCTGACATGTAGCCGCGTGCTTTGTCTATCATGCCGTCTTTCATGTGCATCGGGAGATCGGAATTCTTTGTGAGCGGACCCGGGCGGTAGTAGTTGTTTATGACGTTAATCTTCATTCCACCGAAGTTCGTGGGACCGGACCAGTTGTAATTCACACAGTTGCGAAAATCGAGCAGAGCTTCCGGGTTCGTCTTCCCCGCCCCGCCACCGAGCGTTGGATGTCGATTGCGCGAGGTCGCATATATGTTGTGATGCACAGAGGTGTTACCCGTGCAATCGCGAATGGACGTGCACATCGCGTGCGGTCCTTTTTCATGTACCGAGTGGTTCAGCGCCTCTGCGTAAATGATCCACTGCAGCGTCATGTTGGAGTTGGCGCGATAGTCGGAATTGCCGTCAACACCCCAACTGAGTGACAGGTGATCAAGGATCAGGTTGTCGTTACGGTTGACGGTCATGCAATCTTCTCCGCCAACCGGCTTGTTCTCGTCACCCAGGCGGACACGCAGGTAGCGGATGACGATCTCCTTACTGCTCTCAATGACTATCGGCCAGTCGCGCACCGTAATGCCCTTGCCCGGAGCGGTCTGGCCGGCGATCGTAAGATTGGTTTTGTTCTTGATCTCCAGTTTCTTCTTGAGCATGAGGGTGCCGCCGACGTCAAACACGATCGTACGCGGACCTTTTGCGGTATCAACGCCTGCGCGCAGAGAGCCTGGTCCGGAGTCGTTCAGATTTGTGACGTGGAAGACATCGCCACCTCGGCCGCCGGCAGCGTATTTTCCAAAACCTTCAGCGCCGGGGAAGGCGGGCAATTTCTCGGGCGGTGCGGCTGAGGCGATTGCGAGCGTAGCGATTGCCGCAAAGCCGGTGAAGCGACAGCATTTCATGAGTTCTCCCTGTGGATCAGCTTTCCAGATTATCAAGCTGGCCAGGGAGAAGGGTAACTATCGTTTGCGCCTATTTGCCGAAAGCGCAGCTTTCTTACTTCTTGCCGAAGTAGTCCGGATTCATTTGGACGTCCGGTATCGGCATCGCTGCGACGCGTTCGCGCGCAAGGTCGTATTCAAGAGACTTACGAACGACTTCAAAGGCCGGTGGAACGATTTTCTCGAGCAGAACCAGATAGAAACCATCCAGACTCTTGATTGGCTCACTAATCTCCCCCACTTTCAACTTGAATGCAACCTCGCCGACCTCAGGCACTAAAAGGGGTTTGCGGATGAAGCCCAGGTCTCCGCCTTTGGACTTTGTTCTGTTGTCCTCAGACTCAGCCTTGGCCACATCGGCGAAGTTGGCTCCGCCGAGAATTTTCGTTCGGAGAGTTTTGATTTTCGTCAAGGCCTGTTCGGGGGTGAGCTTACCAGCACTGGGTTTTGACCCAGTGTGGCGGATCAATAGCTGCCTGAGATGGCGCTCCTCGAAGACACCATGAACGGACTCCAGGCGTTTGCGGGCCAACGATTCATCTTTGTGGATTTCCTCGACGACAGTATTGAACAATGCCAAATTGAGCATTGCCAATTCGTAAATCTGAATTTTCATTCTCACCGCGGGCAGCTTATCAAGGTTGAGGCGTTTGGCGTCCTCCGCTCTGGCCTGCAGACGGACAAGGCTGTCCGCGTTGGCTATACGAGTGGCGACATCTTTCGGATCCGCATTCTGGGACCGGACTTGTTCCTCAAACTCCGCACGGGTGTATTGCCGGCCTTGAACTGTTAATACAACAGTGTCGGGGGAAACAGTAGCTTGCTGAGCAAAGACCGGGAAAAGGAAGACGAAGGCGCTGAATATTCTCATAAGTAGAAAAGCGTTAGAAAACGGGCCGGACTCAGCGTCCGGCCCTGTGTTTAGCGCGACAGAAACTGCCTGACGGTTATTGGCAATTGTTGTATTTGTAGCTGGCGATGCGGGTCCTCCAGGTGAACGCGGAGGTCGCATTGTAGTATTCGGTCGTGTACCAGAACGTGCAATCATCGGCTGGGTTGACGCGCATCGTGGAGTAATCACCCCATCGCGTAAACCCTGTCTGCGATCCGCCCCCGTTTACCAGAACAGCTTCTGTGTGCATTTGATTCCGGATCTCCGTGCGGAGCCGGCCGGTGATGCGGATTCCAGGAAAGACGCTACCGCTGGACACGCTGTAGGCCATTGCCATATTGCCGTTCTTATCCATGGCGAGCGAACTCATCCAACGATTTGTCGAATCCGGATTGAACGTGGAATTCTGAAATAGCGTGGGAGGATTGCCGCTCGGATTGCGGATTTCCCACCACCTTACGGCGGATCTCTGGGCGCCAGCGCCATCGGGATCGGCCGACATGGAGACTACCAGGCTTTCGACACCTGCACGATTGCGATAGCCCAAACGGTACATTAGGCGGTCGCCGAGGGTATCCAGCTGAGTAGCAGTACCCGGTTGGTTGATACAGGTTCCGCCACCCCCGTTGCAAGCGCGAGTCATTATGAGGGGTATGTTGACAAACGAACCGGGCGCGCCACCGAAACCGTCATCGAACGTGAAGTTGGCCGGTGTGAAGCTGTTCACCTTGAATTTGAGATAACGGAGTGCCGGCGCCGTACTCTGGCGCATCATGAAGTTGGGTGTACCGGCGGGAGGAGGCGTGGTGGCTCCCTCCAGATCAGATGGGAGAAATGAAGCACCGCCGCCGTAAAAGGTCGTGGGTGCGCAAAGCTCCACAGCCGCTGCTCCCGCAATCATCGCCGCACGGTCATAGGCGCATAGAGCCACTCCTACATTCGAGCCCGCGGGTGAGCCACCGAACATGTTGTAGGTGACGTAGTAAGCGTCCGGCCACACGCCGAGCTTCCCGTAATCGTTAAATGCCGGTACTCCGCCGGGTCCAGCGGTATTGTAGGAGTACGCATACCGGTTGTAAGGACCCGCCGGGTTCGGACCCGTGCTGACAGCGAAACACTGGAGGTAAGGTGTGATTGGGTTGCCTGAGGCGTTAACAGCGAACGCAAATTGCGAGAAGACCCAGCGGTCGGCAACACGGTCGTAGGCCACAAGAGGATCGCCACGATTCGTAGATTGGCAAAGTCCGCCGAAGCCCGCAAAGAGTGTGTTCCCGGTGATGAATCCAGGCGCAGGCAGTTGCGGGAGGCCGGCTTTGTTGTAGATAGCGATATGGCTGTTCACCCACTGCACGACGTGATTGGGACCGACGGCCATCGTGGTGTCCGGTGGAATCGACGTGATGGTGTACCCAGGAGTTCCTCCTCCCAGTCCTTCGAACGACGGGCCGGGCAGAGCGGAGAACAAAGGCTTGATGATTGAGGCGTCCTGGACAAACGTGGGAGTGAGCGCGGCATTAACCGAAGAGGCCGTGGCGGATCCGATCTCGTCTGGAAGTGGTCCATGCTTCTGAACGACTTCAGCCGGAACCGTGACGCTCGCCAGCGGATTGGCCAGAGCCATGGAGATGAGGTCTTCGGAGACGTCCTGCTGTACTGGCAAAGAACGCCGCCCGAGCTGCTGCTGGGCCAACAAAATACACGCGGAGGCTGAGCAGAGGATTAGTGTCCTAAGGATTCTCATGTATTTTCCTTTCAACTAACGCGAAGAGGATCGCCGGGTAAGGCAAATGGCAGCTAGGCCGGCGGATACTAGTACAACTGTCGCGGGTTCGGGAATTTCGGGCCCGGGGTCTCTCACCGGATCGCCGAAGACGACGAAGGCATGCTCCTGGTCCGTGGCGTTCCAAGTGACGCCGCCGGGGAGATTTTGCTCCAGCCCACGAGCCGTACCCGTATTGGTTACGTTGAGATCGGTGTGCGCCCAGTACATGTCCTGGAAATCCACGTCGATATTTGCGCCGTCATGCAGGACAAGCCAGTATGTACCCGCACTGAGATTGTTTACCGCGATGTTGAAATCGTATTGAACGATGTTCAGACCCAACGCCGAGCCGACACTAGAGGTCGTGGGGCTCAACGTGCTGCCGGCAAGTGAAGCGCCGGGTTCATTTGAATTGTCGGAATTAATCGACCAGGTTAGAGATCCAAGATAAGCTCCCTGTGCTTCAAGGGTCCAAAAACGGATTGCGGTCAGGTTCGATGTCGAGGAGAGTACAAAATCTTCTCCCTGGAGAGCGTCGCCCATGCCATTGCCGTCCAGGCTATTGAAGGAGCCGTTATTGAAAAGCGTGGCCCCCGACGCAATAGAAAACGGCAAAAGCGTGAGAACGCTGAGTGCAAAACAAACGCAAATTTTCTGTTTCATTTTATGGTCCCAGACGGGGTGTAGTGTATTTTGCACTTCGTTGGAGTCCGGTGTCAATAGCCTAGTGTAATATTTCGTATTAATTGCAGATAAAAGGCATTCGACTAAGGGAAATGCTGATTTTAGTACCTACAGTACTTGGCTTTTAAAATCTAGTGGATATCACGTCGGAGTTACTCTAATTCGAGAGGATTTCTTATGTGCGCCAGTTGAAGGTTCCGCTTGTGCCGATATACTGATGGTGTCCGAGAACCTAGGATGTATCGATTGCAGCCTTTAGAATCGATAACGCAGCCGCACTGTAGCACCGCGGCCCGGGCCGTCCACGCCCCAGCCGATGCCTCGGTAGTTCTTATCGGCGAGGTTTGAAAAGTCACCCATCAGGTCTGTGCGTTCGCCCAGCCGGACTCCCCCGCGCAGACCCACCACCCCGAATCCGGCAATGGCCGTGAACTGCGGCGCAGAGTTTGACGTTCCGAGGACACGATCCTGGACCTGACCAAGCGTTTCGCCCGTCGCCGTCAGGATTCCGTTGACCACCAGGCCGCGCGTCCGGGCTCCATTGTTGAAAAACGATTGGATATTCGAACGGGAGCGCGGATTACCAATGCGGCGATCTGAGAGCGCGAGTGATGACAAGCGGTCCTGCCGTCCGGTAAAGGTTCCATAGGTTTCCACCCAGAACCGCTTTGCGGCGGGACGGCAGGTAATAGCAGGATTGAGGGTCAAAGCCGGGATGCCGGGTTCGATATCTGGTGGCAAACCCGTCCGCGAGTCCTCCGAGTAGACGTACGTGAGGTTTTCGCGAATGCTCCATGAACTCGATAGCTTGGCGCGCAAGGATTGCTCGATGCCGCGCATGCGCGCGCCGGAAAAATTCGCACGCACGAGCACCGGAGTCGCGGATAATGGCACAAACACAGCGCCAGACGCTATTTGCCTCGAGATCGTCTGTTCACCCAGCGACTGTCCGACCGCACCCTGGGGGAGAATCAGCGTCTGGGAGATTACGCTGTTGTCCAGGCGCATCCAGAAACCGGTGAAGTCCGCGTCGATGCGGGAGTTCCGGAGACGGACGCCGTAATCCACGTTATCGGTCAGTTCCGGGCGAAGGCGTTGAATGGGCAGACCGGTTGATTGCGCCTGATCGTCCGCACGATCGCCAACGATGGCGTTGCGTCCGGCAAGGTCAGCGAACGCCGCTTCGTACGCACCGCTACCTTGTAATCCGAGCGTACCGAGATCGGTTACGTTCGGAACGCGGAAGCCACGGCTGTAATTCGCGTGCAGAAAGATCGAACTGTTGGCTCTGATCACCGCGCCCGCGCGCCCGCTGAAAGCATTCGCGGAGAGTGAGTCGTCCGGCCACAACGGTCGGCCATTCACCAGTGGACTGCGCGACGCCCGCGAGTTGTAAGACGCTCCGCCAAAGCGCATCGCGCCACTCAGACGCAAGCGATCGGTCTTTAGCGGCTGCCAGGTCGCCTGCGTGTACAACCCATGCAGATAGTACTGGGCACCATCGGGAATACGCGGGCGCACGATGGAGGTTGCGCCGCTCACCGGATTCACGCTGAACGATGGCGCGGCGATGCTCTCAAAGTAACCCTCACCACCGAACAGCCATTCCAATCGCCGGATATGCTTGCTGACGAAGAATTGCAGTCCCCAGACTTTCGTTTTTTCGTACTGATGAGTGACGGAGCCGTTCGGGTTACCCTGGCCACCCTGATTCACGCGTTCTTCACGCTGCGCGTTGTAGGATGCCGTCACGGATAACTGATCGAGCGGACCGAGCGCGAAATGCTGATAACGCAGGTAGCCGAAATCGAGCATCAGGTTGCGCAAATCCGCGATCCAGTTGCCGTCGCCGCCCAGAAGTTGGTCATAGCGTTTGCCGCCATCCTGCTGGCCGCGATCGTAGTGAGCGACAAACTGCGAGTTCGCGCTGGTACGCAGTTGCATGTGCACGTCGCCGCCGTAGCCGGTAAACGCAGTATCGGGGAGCCGTTCGCCCATAATGTTCGAGGGCAGGCCGAGGAAGCGCGTTACTGCTGCATGGCTGTCGATACCGCCTCCGGTTCGCATAGTGTTGACCCTGCGCCCCACCAGATTTGTAGCCACTCCGAAGCGCGGACCGCCATAGTTCAATGCGGCGCTGCTGCCAAACGAGTTCGAAGCCGATTGAAAAAAAGGTGCCCACTGTCCGTGCCAGACGGGGCCTGAAGGGCTCAGGTCGGCCGGACGCGACACGACTGCCACAGTGCCACCGAGTGAATCCGACCCGTACTGCGCACTATTGGGACCGCGCAACACCTCGACGCTGTCGAGGCCTTCAGGGTCCATCAGGTTCAGAAACGTGCTGATACCTCCGCGCTGCGCTGAAGTCGTGTAGCGAACACCATCACGGAAAATCGCGACGTTTTTGCCAGTCAGCCCGCGAACGAAGAAAGCACCCAGAGTGGGACTGGTGCGAAGCTGTTGCACGCCGGCCTCTCCATCGGCGACGTCACTCAAGACCATCGCGCGCTGATAGAGTTCCTCTTGCGGAATGATAGTGATGGGCTGGGCGATAGATTCGGCAGCGACCACTTGGCCGGTCTGCGCAGTGACCGTAACTTCCGCGCTCATTGCGCTCAAGCTCATCCGCACGGTCAGTTCCGCTCCAGGCAACGTGCCAACATCAACGGCTGTACGCGATTCCGAAAATCCCGGCTTGGCCACGGTCAGCACATAACTTCCAGGCGCGAGGCGCACCAGCTGAAAGCGCCCTTGTGAATCGGTGGCACCGGCCGCTGAAGAAGACATACTGGCAGTGCGCAAGGCAACACGCGCATCAGACAGTGGCGCTCCCGATGGATCCAGCACTATTCCGCGCAAATCGCCCGAATTTTCGGGACTTCCAGCCAAAAGGATGGATGAAACAAACCCCAGAAGAAGAAATCGCATGTCGAGTAACTGGAGTTTACAGGAGCGTCCGCACCTACTACCAGAGATCGTAGTTGGCGAAAGTTCTAGCGCGTCAGATGTTCCAGAAAGGCGTGCATTGTTGAATAGGCCCGAGGCGAATGGACTGCTGCCGCAGCCACGCCCGACGCCATCATGAGGGATATGGTGCAAGGAATCCAGGTGCGCTTCGGGATGGGAGCAAGCGGACTGCGCAGCATGCGGTTGACACGCTGACCCAGGTCGCCTGTCTCGCTGGCGAAGCTGGTCATCAGCGGCTGTGGAGACGGAGTCAATCCCAAACGAGCGGCTAGCACGAGGGCTGAGCTCAGCGCCAGCGAGGAGTCCAGATTGCCAGCGACTGCCACATCGTCAGCAGCCCATTCGACGAATCTGCACCATGCTTTTTCAATAGCCCCGAACGGATTCCAGACGGGTAGCAGGCCGGGAGCCAGGATCAACAGTAGACGCTTAAAATTGTCCAACGACCGGCGATGGGCACCTTCATGTCGCAGGGCGGCTGACAACTGTTCGGGCGAGAGTGTGTCTGACAACTCCCGCGAGATCACGATCCGTGAACGGAACAAACCGGTAATGGCGAGCGATGGCGACTGGCAATCCAGCACCCATACAGGCTCACGTTCACCCGCCAGCATCGCCTTCGCTGCTATTCGTGCGCAATGCCGGCGATAGCGCAAGGAACTTACGACAGCGTGAATGCCGCGGCCGATCGAAAGCGCCCAAACGAGCCCGCCGAGTGCTGCGAGCAGCAGGCATCGGAGGCTCAACCACTCCAGATCTTTGTCAGGTTCCAACCACAGATAGGCCGGCACGCCGACACCTAACACTATCAGCACGGATGCCATGGAGGGCATCAGTCGCATAACCAGCATTAGCAACGCGGCCCAGCGCGGCCGCAATTTTTCCGCTGCCCTGATTGCGAGCGGTGCCACGAGTGCCGTGACCAATCCGAGCGCCAGGTGCGCCAGAAAGAAACAGGCCAGGCTCAGAATCAGCAAACGCCAATGGTAGGAGGTAATCATGCTTTCTTCCCCCGCTCCAGCTCTTTGCGCTTCCGGCTAATTTGCTCTTCGAGCCGATCTAGCAGGGCTGCGTCGTGGCGCTCAAAGACATCGACCAGACAGGAGACTAGCGCGTCCCCGCAACTCACCGGCCCGCTGAGCAATCCAGCCAGTACGTTCCCGGCACGCTCGTGCTGCCACTGTTCTCGAGGCATTCGCGGCGAATAAAGAAAGGCTCGCTCCTGTTTGCGGCGAATCAGCAGTCCTTTCTTATATAGCCGGTCCAGAGTGGTCATGACCGTGGTGTAGGCGAGCGGGCGCGCTAATTGGGAGGCAACTTCCCTGACATTTCCCTCGCCTACGCGCCACATCAGTTCCATGACGGTAGTCTCCAGATCGCCCAATCCCAGTAAAGCAGTCGCCGGCTGCTCCACCTCTCCGCCCCATTTTCCAAATATGCCCATGAATTTTCCGAAATCCGATTCCGGGATTGTACCGCAAATCCGGGGTGATCCATTCGCCGTCTGGGAGTTAACAACAACCACTCGCAGGAGGTGTACACAGCCACACAGGAAATTCATACCTTAAAGTAGCTTTTTCACTGGATCGGCGGTGTATGATTTGTTTTTCATCCCTCTGAAAGGTTCCTCGTATGAGCATTCGACTTTCCAACGGTAAAGAAATTCCGATCGAAATGCACAAGGTCCGCATCGTGCAGAAGGTGCGGCTGGCCCCGGTGCGCGACCGGCTGCGGGCGATCGAGGAGGCGGGCTACAACACCTTCCTGCTGCGCACGCGGGACATCTTCATGGACATGCTGACCGACAGCGGCACCAACGCGATGATCGGACAACCAGCTGGCCGCCATGATGGCAGTCCGACGACGCCTACGCCGGTTCGGAGAGCTTCTACAAGCTGGCAGACGCCGTGAAGGAGATCTTCGGCTACGAGTACCTGCTGCCGGTGCACCAGGGCCGCGCGGCCGAGCACCTGCTGGCCAAGGCTTTCGTGAAGCCCGGCCAGGTCGTGCCGATGAACTACCACTTCACCACCACCAAGGCGCATTTCGAACTGGCCGGCGGCACGGTGCTGGAACTGTTACACCGACGAGGCGCTGAACACCCAGAGCACGTGCCCGTTCAAGGGCAACATGGATCTGGGCCGGCTGGAGGCGGCCATCGAGAAGGCGGCGCCGGAGAACGTCCCGTTCGTGCGCATGGAGGCGACCACCAACCTGATCGGCGGCCAGCCGTTCTCGCTGGCGAACCTGCGCGAGGTGAAGGCGATCGTCGAGCCGCTCGGGATTCCGCTGGTGATCGACGGCAGCCTGATTTCCGAGAACGCCTACTTCATCCGGCAGCGCGAACCGGGCTACGAGAACACGTCCATCGCCGAGATCATCCGCGAGATGATGAGCCTCGGCCGACATCTGCTACCTCTCCGGCCGCAAGAGCTGCAGCGTGCGCGGCGGCTTCATCGCCACCAACCGCAAGGACTTGTACGACGCGATTCGCCCGTGGCTGCCGGTCTACGAGGGCTTCTTCACCTACGGCGGCATGTCGTCGCAAGGAAATCGAAGCGATGGCGGTGGGCATCCGCGAGATGACCGAACTCGAAGTGGCCGGCAGCTCCGCCGACATGATCAAGTACTTCGTCGAGCGCATGATCGAGAGCGGACGTGCCGGTGGTGACGCCTCCGGGCGGTCTGGCCTGCCACCTGGACGCCATGCGGTTCATTCCGCACGTTCCGCAATCGGAGTATCCGGCGGGCGCGCTGGCCGCGGCGGTCTACATCATTTCCGGCATCCGCGGCATGGAGCGCGGCACGGTCTCGATGGATCGCGACAAGGACGGCAACGACGTTCCGTCGGACCTCGAACTGCTGCGCCTGGCCGTTCCGCGCCGCGTCTATCACGATGTCGCACCTCGAGTATGCCGCGGACCGGCTGAAGTGGCTGCACGAGCACCGCGACCTGGTCGGCGGACTGGAGTTCTACGAGGAGCCGCCGGTGCTGCGCTTCTTCGCCGGGACGCATGCGAGCGCTGGACGGCTGGGGCGCCAAACTGGCTGACGCGTTCGAAAAGGATTTCGGGCCGAACTGCTAAAGAGGTGAGGGCGGCTCCCGTCCTACGGAACTCTTGCTGTGGCGGTGGCCCCTGGAACTCGGGCTGCCATAACATCGGTTTCGCGCGCGGCGCCGCCCACCGCCTTCGTCCGGATCAGCATTTCAAAGTACTTCTGAGGCTCACCTGGCCGCGAGGGAAGGCGCTTTGCGAGTTCGTCCGCAAACTCCTGCGTTGCAACAAATTCGCCTGCAGCCTCTGTCCCGACCATGGTTAATCCGGCCAGGAGCAGCACGTTTCCGGTCTTGCCGAGATTTGGAAGTAGCGCAATCAGTGAATATGTCTCCGACGGACCACTCGCGTCTCCGGTTGTCGCGTAGGCTTCCCGCTCTCCAGGTAGCGGAGACTTGTTCCGGTAAATAAACTTGTCCGACTGCGCGCTTCTCTCCAAAGAAAAATTCAGCTTGGTTTCGAAGAGTTGTACCCAAGGGACCCCCCTCCGGCTGCCCACGAGAATGAAATTATCCGTCTTGAACTCGCGGATATTCAAGTGACGGGAGTAGCGAATTGCGCCTTTAGCGCCGTAACGGGCGGAAATGGGTAGCAAACTACTGACTGCATTCACGTCGCCCAAACTCGTATACTGCCGTTTTGAAATCAATTCTAGAGCTGATTTCAGCTGCGGATCGCGCACCTGCGCCAGAAGGTCAGACGGGTAGCTGTGGGTTGCGTATTCCTTCAGAGTGATGTCGGAGTGAAGAATATCCTGTAACATCACCAGACACGTGTCGGCTACGACAATATTGGTCGGCTGCCCCTTCGCGAAAACCAGCGGCCAGAGCGCATGCGCGGCAGGGGACGGGGGCGCCGGACTCGATTCCACGCGCTTTTGCAGTTGGACCGTCTTCCACCAGAATGCCCCCGTTGACACAGCCAGCGCTATTGCCAGAGCGCAGAGTAACCATAGCCCTCGCCGGGAGCGAGTTTCCGGTTGCACAGCCACGACGGTATCTTCGAGAGGCGCACGGGGTTCAAAGCACGGGACATAGGCACCCTTGGGGATGATGATCAGCAGTGGTTCCCTGAGCCCCTCGCTGGCGAAGTAGTCTTCCAGCTTCTTTCGTAAATGTCGGGCCTGCACACGAACGATGTTGTCGCCAGCCTGCTCAAAATCCGGACGGCGGCCAAGTACGGAACTGCCAATCCGGTATTCATTGATTTCCGCTTCCCGGTTCGTGAGAAAGTGGCTGGTGATGTAGAGCAGGAAATCGCGGAGCTGAGGTGCCTTCGCGAAACAGTGGCTGGCAACGACGCGCTGGACCAGCGCCCAACGTTCGTCGTTTACGGGAATATCGGAGAGTTCCCACTTACAGCGGGCGTCGTTCAAGTGCAATCCTCGCGCCAACACCGTTCCTACGATAACCTCAATTGCACTCGAAAATCCAGCATAAACATGTCTACGTTACCGGCGTTACTTTACCGTAAACGCTCGCAACGTTTCCGGTGTATCCACTTTTTCGCCGATCCTGTCAATGTAATCCTTGCTGTAAGGTTAGTGTATAGTTGTATCCAGTTAAGGACAAAAGCATGCTGAAATCCCGTCTTTTCGGAGTTGCCGTTCTCTTTATGGCACTCTCACTCCCAATCGCTTACGGACAATCCGATCGCGGTACGATGACAGGCGTCGTCACTGATCCTGCGGGAGCCGCAATTCCAAGCGCGGTAGTTGTCGCGCGGGAACTGGCCACGGGATTCGAATCCCGCACGAATGCGACTGAGACCGGCGCGTACACGCTGCCATCGTTGCCAACCGGCGACTATTCCCTCGCGGTGGAACAGGTGGGCTTCAAGAAATTCACGCAATCGCCCATCCATCTGGGAGTGGCGCAGTCGATTCGCATGGACGTCACACTGAAGATTGGAGAGTCCTCTGAATCCATCACGGTGAACGCAGAAGCGACGATGCTGCAGGAGACCTCCGACTACAGCATGTCGATGAGCGGCGAGCGGATGAACGATCTGCCGCTGAACTTCGCGACCGGTCCAGGAGCGATCCGCAGCCCGTTCGGCTTTCTTGAACTGATGCCGGGAGCTTCCAACTCGACGCTGGATGTGCAGCAGGCAGGCGGTTGGGGCATCGACATCCGTGTAAACGGGATGCCCAATAACTCGTTCAAGTCGCTGGTGGACGGACAGGATGCCAGCAATCCCGTGACGGCACAGCTTGGCGAAGAGAGCCAACCCTCTAACGAGGCGATTCAGGCATTCACGCTACAAAGCAGCAACTACGCCGCGGAGTTCGGGCGAGCCGGTGGCGGGCTGATCAATTTCACCACCAAAAGCGGCACGAACCAGTGGCACGGCAGCGGGTATGACTACGTTCGGAACGAAGCGTTCGGAGCCGGGTTGCCGTTTACCAATGATGGAAACGGGCATCTCATCCGCAGCCGCGACCGCCAGCAGGATTTCGGTTTTTCCGTGGGCGGACCGGTGTGGATTCCGAAACTTTACAACGGCCGGAACAAGACGTTTTTCTTCGTGAACTATGAAATGTTCCGCAAAGTCGAACAGCGCTTTAGCGGTTTGCTCAACAATCCCACCGAAGCAATGAGGAATGGAGATTTTTCCGGGT
This sequence comes from Bryobacteraceae bacterium, assembly GCA_963793625.1. Classification (GTDB taxonomy): domain Bacteria; phylum Acidobacteriota; class Terriglobia; order Bryobacterales; family Bryobacteraceae. The sequence continues at coordinate 502,012 of CAWCAT010000011.1, forward strand.
TGTTGACGGGCCGTGTCCTGGACGAAAGACAACGCCAGCCGCGACGTCCTTGAAGGGACGCTCTACGATTCAACTACGGACCGGATTCTGAACGGAGTCACGGTACGCGACGTTTTCCCGGGCAATCTGCTTCCGAAAAGCCGACTGGATCCGGTGGCGCTCAACATCCAGAACCTTATTCCCAAACCGCAGATCTCCAATATCCAGCCAATCAATAACTACTGGAACTACACGGCGATGAAGAAGATCATGTCGATTCCGAGCGTGAAGATCGACGAAATGATTGGCAACGCCCGCATCTCGTTTTATTACTCCCATCAGCGCGTAGACAAGGACAATTCTCCGGATGGGTGGCCGAGCCCCATCTCTGTTTGGCGTTACCAGGAGATCCGCAGCAATACCACTCGGTTGAATTATGACCAGACTCTCAGCCCGAGCTGTGTTCAATCACATGGGGGTTGGTTTGATGTGGTACACGAACCCGGACGAAGCGATCGGCAAGAATTTTGACGCCACTTCACTCGGATTTAAGGGCGTATTTCACGAAGGATTCCCGCAGATTGCCATCAATAATATCAACTCCACGTCGAGTCTGAAATTCGGCGGGGGAATGACGATCTGGAGTGTCACCAAGCCAACGGCCGTCGAGTCGCTCACCTGGATACGTGGCAACCACTCCTTCAAGTTCGGCGCCGAGTGGGGCGCTGGAAGGTACCGCGAAGAGTTCGCTCAACGGTGGCGTCGGGTATTACAACTTCTCCGCCAACGAAACGTCCTACCCGGTTGGCATGGGACTGAGTGGGGGCTACATCGGCAATGGGTACGCGTCATTCCTGCTGGGGTACGCCAACAGCGGCACGATGGGTCCATATGGTGGAATCGCTTACCGCCGTCAAGCCTGGGGCTTTTTCGCGCAGGACACCTGGAAGATAACCCGCAAGCTCACGCTCGATTATGGGCTTCGCTACGATCTGCAACCAGTTCAGCACGAATCCTATTACCGGACGACGTTCCTTCGATCCCACAATTGACAACCCCACGGTGGGCGGGCTGAAGGGTGGACTGAAGTACGAGGGCTATGGACCGGGGCGCTGCAATTGCCGCTTCGCTTCCACCTACCCGTACGCGATCGGCCCGCGGCTGGGTGTCGCCTGGCAGGTTGCGCCTAAGACCATTCTGCGCGCCGGAGTAGGCATCAGCTATTCGCGGAGTGCGAATGAGCGCGCAGACCTGGGCATGTCCGCGGGGTTTGGCTTCAATACCCTGAATATCGCCAATCCCGGCGCCGCCAGACCGGCATTTCTGCTGAAAGACGGTATTCCGTACACGACCGAAAACCTATTTGCGTACAATCAGAGCCCGGGGCTCCGCCCGGTGACCTCGACCACGTCGCCGACCATGCTCGATGTACCTCATGTGGACTCCGTCCGGAGGACGTCCGCCGCGCGTATTGCAGTGGAATGTCACGATCCAGCGTGAATTGACCAAAGACCTCGTAATTCAAGCCGCCTATGTCGGCAATCGCGCAGTGTGGCTGCAGAACGACAACATGGTGGATTACAACATGCTGACGCCGCAGCGTCTGGCAACGTTCGGTATCGATCCGATGATCGCGGCCGACCGCACTCTGTTGTCCTCTCAGATTGGTTCGACAACCGCTATCAACCGCGGTTTCAAGCCTCCTTACGTAGGTTTCCCATCGACATCGACGGTGGCGCAATCACTCCGGCCGTTCCCCCAGTTCACCACCATCAACAGCATGTGGGCTCCGCTCGGGAATTCGTATTACGACTCGCTACAGGCGACGCTGGTGAAACGGTTTTCGCATGGCGTGGATGCTTCGGTGGCCTACACCTGGTCGAAGAACCTCGCGAACACTTACAATGACGCGGGCAATTCCATCTTCATCAATGACCCCAACAATCGCGACAACGCCAAGAGCTTTTCGCCATACGATCAGCCGCAAGTATTGTCAGTGGGATTCGGATACCAGATGCCCACCTTCGGCAAGATCAAGAGTAACCGTGTTCTTCGCGGCGCTCTGGGTGGCTGGTCCCTCCGCGGCGTATTCCGCTATGCCAGCGGTATCCTGATCGCAGTGCCGACGGCGCAGGGCAACCTGGGTGCTTATCTGTTCCGCAATACAACTGCCAACCGCGTACCGGGAGTGCCGTTGTATCTGCAGGATCTGAACTGCCACTGCATCGATCCGACCAAGCAACTCACGCTCAATCCCGCCGCTTGGGTGGACCCGACCGCGGGCACGTACGGCGGTACTTCACCGTATCTGAACGACTTCCGTTATGCGCGGCGTCCGAAAGAATCGGCCAGTCTCGCCAAAACTATGAAAGTAGCCGAACGCTACCGGATCGACTTCCGCGCGGAATTCTTTAATCTTTTCAACCGCACGATTATGCCGAATCCTTCCACCGGCAACGCAAAACAAACAACGCTGTATAACCCGATCACGGGTCTGCTCTCCCAGGGCTTCGGACGTATCGATCCGAACCAGGCTCAGATTGGCACGCCGCGTAGCGGTCAGGTGGTGCTTCGAGTCAGCTTTTAAGCGCCGGTGCCTCTGTCCTCTTCGACTTTGTACGCTGGCGTGAAAATCGCGAGCCAATGTCGTCGAGATACGTATAGGCCACCGGCACTGCCACCAGCGTAAGGATGGTGGAAGTAATCAATCCGCCGATAACGGCGCGCGCCATTGGGGCGCGGAACTCAGCACCAGCGCCCCATTCGAATGCAAGCGGCAGCATTCCGAAGATCATGGCCAGTGTCGTCATGAGGATTGGCCGCAACCGAACGCGCGCAGCCGAGATCAGAGCTTCGCGACGCAACACTCCCAGCCGGCGTTGCACGTTGGTGAAGTTGACAACCAGGATGGCGTTCTTCGTCACCAGACCCATCAACAGGATCAGCCCGATCATTGACATCATGTTCAACGTATCCTTCACCATGTAGAGCGGCACGCCGATAAAGAGAGTGGCAGTGAGAGCATGATCGCAAAGGGCTGCAGAAAACTGCGGAACTGACTCGCCAGAATGGCGTAGATCAGGATCACCGCGAGAATCAGCGATTGCAGCACGTAGCCGAAGCTCTCCACCATGTCTTCGGATTCGCCCGTATAGTCAATTCGGTAGCCCGGCGGCAGTGACAGCTTCGCAGCTCCTGCTTTGATGTCATTGATTATTTCGCCGAGCGAGCGACCCTCAGTGCTGGCGCTCACGCGGATCTCGCGCATCAGGTCGCGGCGGCGAATCTTTGACGGCGCTACGCCGTCTTCCAGTGCAATCGAGAGCGCTCGAGTGTGGCTTCCGCGACCTTGACACCAGTTTCTGCCTGATGAAGAGAGAGCCGCGGGTTTTCATCGTTGACCCAGGCTATGGTTTCTCCAGCTGACACCACGCTTCCCTCTTCCTTGTCGAAGCGGATTACGCGTCCCGTTGTTTCCGCCTTCACGTCCACTCGCGCATTTGAAACGAGGGTGCCGGTTACCGGTATCGTCACGGTGAACGGCTCAGCCTGAATGGCGATGATGTTAGCAGGAACCGGTGGGGCTTCAGTGGCTTTCACGGTTTTTGCCTGCTGCGTCCCACAACCGGAGAGCAAGAGGAATCCGAGAACCGTCGCTAGAATGAGTTTGCGCATAATATCTACTCCCACGGCGTCATCCCCACGGCCCAGCGCAGGTTCGCACGAGACACGGAATAATCATGGAGTCCGCGCAGCAGGTTAGTGCGTGCGACAGATACGGCGGTTTGTGCGTCAACCACGTCGAGCGTGGTCGCGGCCCCGTACTTGTAGTTGTTCTGGGTCATGGACAGAACCTGTTCCGCCTGCTTCACATTGGCGCGAGCTGCGGAGACTGTCTCCGACGCGGCGTGCAATTCATCGAAGACCTGCTGAATGGTGAGGCGGATCTGCTGTTCCTGCTTCTCCCGATCCAACTTGGCCGAGCGCAAATTCGCGCTAGCCTGCCAGACCACACCGCTGCGCTTGAATCCATCAAAGACGGGAAGCGTGAAATTAACACCGGCGGCCCAGCGCGTGAACTTCGAGTCCACGAGGTTCGAAGGCAAGCGGGATTACATACCGTAAATTCCGGTGAAATCGACGCGCAAGCGGTTTTCCGCCTGGGCAAGGTCCACTTGAGTCATCGCGCTTCGCTCAGCTATCCGGACGTGCTGAATCTCAGGGCGGCGGCGCAGCGCTTCCTTCTGAAGTTCGTCGAGGTTCTGCTGCTCCCACGGCTTCTCCTCGAAGTCGCCGGCGAGTCGCGTGGGGAATTCGAGCGGACGGCCAAGATAGTAATTCAGCAGCGCGCGGGCCTGCCGTATAGCTCTCCGCGCGAACGACGTCGGGAGCGCCGTTAGCCACCGCGACTTCCGAACGCAACACATCGACCTGTGTGGCGACACCGTTCCGGAAACGGGTGCGCGCCATCTCCGCGTGCAGTTTCTTCTGTTCCTGCGTCTCCGCCACCAACCCTCGGTAGCGTTCCGCCCATAAAAGTCTGAAGAACGCCTTGACCGTGGCGATTGCAACGTCCTGCTGGGCGCGGTCGATCTCAGACAGGGAGCCCTCGGCTTCGACTGCGGCCAGTCGGAGGGCCGTACCGATCTTGCCCTGGGTGAACAATGTTTGCTTGACCGGGACGCTGTAATCGAAAAGGTTCACGCCCGAGGGTAGCAACGCGCTCAGCAGTTCTGGCGGAAACCTGTCGAGGCCAGACGCGTTGAGCAAGCTGGGATCGCGCCAGCGCTGCGCGTTAGATCCAAAGGTGATTTCGGGGAGGGCCTGGGCGCGGACTTCGCGGATCTTTCCCTTCACGGCATCGGCTGCCGCACGCGCTTTGCCCACGTCCTGGTGCCTGTCCATAGCGACTCGGCAGGCTTCCTCCAGCGTGATCGGCGAGTTCTCCTGCGCTGTAAGCTGCGAGCACAATAGTATGGCTGGAAACAGACCGCAATAGCACCAGTTCATATTCTTACTCCCGACTCATTCCAGAGCCATCCGCCGCTGTTTTGGTCACTGGAGTTCGAGTAGATTTTTGGATTCGCCTGCAATCAGAGGAACCATGGCGGCCTCGGATTCCGGAGATTCTAGTCCTAAAACCACCTATACCGTCCAGAAGGTGTAGGTGTCAACCAAGTCACCACGGCAGGCGGCGCCGTAGCTGTGATCTCATGAGTCATGCGAATTGAACTCGTTAAGCGAAACGCAATCGTCACGGGTGGCTCACACGGAATCGGGAAAGCGACTGCGGGCGCACTCGAGCAGTGCGGCGCCAGAGTGTGGGTGTTTGACCTGGATGCCGAAGGGCCATCTCATGTGCGCACCGATGTCAGCGATCCGGCTTCCCTCGAAAACGCTTTCGCACAATCCGGTGCGCCGGACATTCTCGTCATCAACGCTGGAATAGCCCCGTTCGGCACACTCCTGGAACATACACGGGAGCAGTGGGATCGTACAATCGGCATCAATCTGAGCGGCGCGTTTCATACACTGCACGCGGCCGCGCGCCTGATGATTCCCCGGCGGAGCGGCGCCATCGTCTTCACCGCGTCCACGAACTCATACGACGGCGAGGCCGGTCAGATCGCCTATAACGCCAGCAAGGCAGGACTTCTGGGATTGGTACACTCCGCGGCCAACGAGTTGGGGCCCTACGGAATTCGAGTCAATGCGGTGTGCCCTGGCATGATTCGCACTCGGCTTACAGAGTCGATCTATGACCAACCGGAAGTCCTTAAACCGTACTTCAAGAATCTCCCCCTCGGCCGCGGCGGTGAACCCCAGGAGGTCGCCGCGGCTATTGCGTTCCTCGCGTCCGATCTCGCGTCTTACATCACTGGCGCTACATTAATGGTCGATGGTGGCCAGATGGCCGCGAAGTTCGGCGCATGGAGCGAAGACTCCGCTGAGTTTGTCGATGGGCGCTGGAAGCTCTGTTAGGATAAATGCCGATGGTTAGTGCGGTGCGAAAACTCGTAGTTATGTGGTTGGCTCTCGGAACTTGCTGCGCTCAACAGTTGGATCTGCCAGAAGAGCCAACAGCCACCTTTGGAATCACGGTGGTCGATGCATCCGGACTGCGAGGACAAGTTTACAACCTTCGCAAGAGCGCAACTGAGCTTCCAAACTTCAAGAAGATGAAGCCGGTTGGAACGATTTACACAAACGCGTTAAACATTTCGCCCCGCGACTTCACGGAAGGGTTTCCCGGAGTAACGCAGCGTGCTGAATGGTTCGCAATCGACTACACCGGCAGGTTCTGGATCGAGAGACCCGGGAAGTATCGTTTTGCACTGCTCTCAGACGACGGATCCAAGCTATATATTGATGACCGAACCGTGATCGACAATGACGGGCTACACTCACCCCTCGCTCTGTTTGGAACCGCCAAGCTGAGTGGAGGAATTCATAGTATCCGTGTTTCGTTCTTTCAAGGGCCACGCACCAGACTTGCGCTGATGCTCGGAGTTGCGGCGGAAGGAGATTTGGAGTACCGGATTTTCAACACCAGCGAGTTTCGTCCACCGAAAGACCCGGCGCAATGGAAATTCGGGAATCCCGCAGATTTGCAGAACCCTGAAACACCTACGTCTAAGAAGAAGCCACGCAAGCCGGCAAAGTAGAACCCATCTCATAGATGGCGGAGCAGGATGAGTGCACAAGCGAGATGGAGCATGCCCGTGAAGTTCTCCAGATAATACTCGTAACGCGTGACCGCCGACGATAATTCTGGAGCCATGCGAACAACCGCTCGATCTTCCATCGGTGGCGATAGCGACGCAGGAGGCGTCCATCCTGCGTCCGGTTCGTGCGGTTCGAGCGATGCGGCGCGATCATCTCCACACCGGTCTCTGCCAGTTCTCGATCAAGCTGGTCAGAATCGTAAGCATTATCGCCAATCAAGCGCTGGACCGGTTCTTCGACAAAGATCTGTGCAAGGGTTTGCATCACCAGCTTCACTTCATGTGGCGTGGCGCTTTCTGTGCAAACCGTGACCGGAAGACCATGGCGATCTGCAACGGCCATGATTTTGGTTCCTTTTCCTCGTTTGGTTTTGCCCACGCCGGCGCCCCCTTTTTTGCAGGAACGAAACTGCCGTCGATGAAGGCTTCTTCCAGGTCGAATCCACCCCGGCGGCGCAGGTCTTCAGCCAGAGCCTCCAGCACACCGCGCATGATACCGGAGCGAACCCATTGCTGAGGGGTTGTTTTTTGGGCTTGCAATCACATCGGACCATATGTACCATGGGTACACCTGGTACATAGGAGGTGACGATCGTTGGAAATTATCATCGACATTGACGACCCCTTGCCGCAGTTCGAGCAGCTCATCGAACAGATCAAGGCCGCGGTAACTGCCGGCGTTTTGAAGTCGGGTGATGCGCTGCCCTCGATTCGTCAGCTCGCCAACGATCTCGATCTCAACAGCAAAACCGTCGCGAAGGCTTACCAGCTGTTGACACGCGACTCGATCATCGAAACGAAGGGCTATCGCGGTACCTATGTTCACCCGAAGGCCAAGGCGAACTGCAAGTTCAACCTGCAGGAATGGACGCTGCGCAAGCTCAGCGAATCAATCGACGAGCTGCGCGAAGCGGGCGTGACCGATTCGGAAATCCGTAATGCGTTCGCCGGCGCCATCAACCGGCAAACACCAACGAAGTGAGGTTGTCATGATCGAAGTCTATTTGTTTCTTGCGATGTTCCCGGTGCAGATACTGGGAATGTCAGTGTTGTACCCGGTCCTGTTTACCCGGCTCATTCGAACGGGGCTGAAGAACATTCCCGCCGAACGCCTTGCAGAGCTGTATCCGGGAGTTGACGTCGGTCAAGCTCATGAGCGCTTTCTCGCTCGATATCGCGCGGCGAACACGGTCGTCGCGGTGCTCGGCTTGTTGCTGCTGGGCTGGTTCATCAGCTACATGCAACGCCCGAACTGGGATGAAGGCGCGGTGGGCGGCATGGTTACCGCGTACTTCATGCTACAGAATTTTCCAATCATCCTGATTGCCTGGTTCACAACCAGGTTCAACAAGGTGCACAGGCGCTTGTTGCCGGAAGCGAAGCGCAAGGCCATCCTGCAACGCCGTGGGCTGTTCGACTTTGTCTCGCCGTTTACCGTTTTGCTTGCCATCCTGGCTTATTTCCAGTTCGTCGCATTCATGTTCTATGTCGCACGGCATCCGTTCCCGGGGTTTGGCGGTCCCTTCGCCAACATCGGCATCGTCTCGCTGGGGTACATACTACTGGGTGCATTCGTCATGTATTTGCTCTACGGCAGAAAGATAGACCCGCTCCAGACGCACGCGGATCGCATGCGCATGATCCGCGGCGTGGCGAATTTCTACGCCTGGATGTGCATCCTCATCCCGATTTTCGTGTCGCTTACCGTCGCGCGCAAGCTGCTGGATCTGGAGACATGGGGCCCGTTCGCGGGAACTGTTTTTTTCCTGATCCTCACGCTTCTCAATCTCCGTAGCTTGACCGCGCCGCCGCGCCAGCCAGAAGCGGATGGGCTTGGTTCCAGCCCGGTTCGTTGAGGTGCCCTATTTATTTGAGAGATGGAGGTGCAAGGTGGGAAGCATGGGTTTCATATTCGGGTTGATGGGTTTTATTTTCGCGCTGAGCGCATTGGGGAAAATCCGCAGGCTGGAGCAACGGCTGAAGGATGCGGGGGTCCTGAAGGAAACGAACGACTCAGGCTGAGAAGCGGTCGGCATAACCCCGCTGCGGAAAAACCTACACTTGCCGAGCGGCTCGACCGCCTGGCGGCGGAGTTCGACCGCAACCGTATCGATCTCAATGTCCCAGGCGCCGCGCTCGCCATCGTGCGCGGAGATGAGGTGATCTTCGCCCGCGGGTTCGGCCATGCGGACGTCGCGACGTCGGTGGGCGCGTGCCCCACCGGACGGTCACGACGACCGAGGAGGCCGGACGCATCATCTTCGAGGTGGAGCAGGTCGAGACCGGCGTCAAAATGGATTCGGGCATGTTCACTCTGCGACCCCGCAGGTGATTGCACATGCTCACGACGATACCCGACTGCTTAATACAGGCGCTCTGATTAAGTATCGCTCCGAATCGTCGGTTGGCCAGAAGTCGGGTTCTGGGAAGTGTCCCATTCTGTCTGGATTGTCGGCGACTCGTACAAAGGGAAGCCGAACTCAGCCAGAAAGCCAAGACCCGGGCAGTCGGCCCTAACCGCCTGTTGGCTAGAAGGACTCCCAATGCAAACCAGGGATTTATGAGATAGGTTCTAGTCATTTCCGCTCGACGCATTTCTCGTAGAGGTTCCGGAAAGACCCGCCAGGATCATACTTCATCTTCAGTTCGTCATAGCGGCGTTTATTGTATATCTTCCAGAACGTCTCTTCGTCGTAATAGCTGTTCGAATAGAGCGCCTTTTTACCGCCAAGTTCCTGCGCCATTCGTTCGATTTTGCGGTTGCAGTATCCGTCCTCGTGATCAGTGGGAATTACGTCCCAGAAGCCGAAGTTGATGTAGAACTGTGCAGGATCCAGCGCGTACAGGTCGTAGCTCACATCTCTGCTGGGACTCTGGAACGGGCAAATCCACACCGGCGTGATGCCAACTTCAGCGAAAAGGAACTGAAGAAACTCCACTGCGCGCTCTAGCGGAATATCAACGTCCTGAATAACTGACTCGGTCTTCTTGGATCCGGTCGGGAGTAGATAGGAAAGTCGCATCAGCCGCTGGTAAGTGTGCGAATTCAGTGACCACCTGGACAGGAAACGCATGACTGGATTCTGCAGCCCGAACTGCCTGGAACACCAGAACCAGTCGGTGTCCCAGCGCCAAATGTAGTCCTTAGTCGTGAGCCAATCCTCTTTCCTCTCGCGGATTGACTTATAGTAGATTCGCATGAAGCGGTAGTCGCTCAGGAATGGCGCGCTATCACAGCTCCTGGCTGTAGTTATGTACATCTCGTCACGATTAAATACCGTTCCGTCAACATACTCACTTTCTTTTGCGCTACATATCTCAGCAATCTGCGCGAAGTACCTCCTCGGATCCGAGTGGCGTTTGTGAACGATATGCACATACTGCTTAGCAGGAATAAGCTTGAGCTTGAGGCGCATTACGTAGCCCAGCGTGCCGTAAGAGTTCGGAAGGCCGAAGAAAAGATCTTGGTTTTCGCATCGGGAACAAGTGATAATCCTCCCGTCGCCTAACAGAACTTCCAGGTCTTCGACTGTCTCATGCACAAGACCAAATTTGAACGAGGACGATTCGATGCCGAGGCCACTGACCGCACCGCCCGCAGTTATTGTTTTCAGTTGAGGCACGACGGCCGGCAGTAAGCCATAGCGCAGGGTCTCGTCAACGATTGTTTCGTAAGTTGCCATGCCCTCGACATTCGCAAGCAAATGTTCCCGGTCAATGTGCAATACGCGGTTGAAGCTGCGTACATCCAGGGTCCCACGGCGGTCGCGGTGACGGAACAAGTTAGATGTCGCCTTTTTCAGGCCGACCGTTTTGACACGGGTCCTTAGTGCACAGAGTTCCTTGCTGAGCACCTGACACTTTCGCTGATGCTCGCTAAGTGCGTCCATGTCTATCTCACGGGCGTGTACGAATGAATGTCACCCTTGGAGAGCACGAGTTGCCAGACCTGAAGCTTGCGTGCGCGGAATGCGCCGGCACAACTCATTAGATAGAGCTTCCACATCCTGTAGAATCTTTCTCCATATTTCCGTTCAAGGCCAGGCCACGAACGATTGAAGTTTTCCCACCAACACAGCAGCGTCCGATCGTAATCCGGACCGAAGTTGTGCCAGTCCTCCAGCACCCAGAGCGCCTCCATTGCGCTCCCCAGTTGAACGATGGATGGAATCTGGCCGTGAGGGAAGATGTACTTGTCGATCCAGGCATCGGTGCTTGTGTACGACTCGTTGGCTCCGATCGTGTGCACAAGAAACAACCCTTCCGGTTTCAGCTTGCGGTGAGCCAGCGCCAGGAAGCGCGCCAGATTTTTATGGCCTATGTGTTCACATAAGCCTATGGAGACGATGCGGTCGAAGTGCTCGCGTTTCCATTGCAGCGTCGCGATAATCGCGCTGCTCGAAGCGGACCGGCAAGCCTGCGCATAACCTGCGAGCGTAGCTGACCTGCTCTCTTGAAATGTTGTAACTCACCACTCGGCAGCCATACTCCGACGCCATAAAATGAGCGAGTCCGCCGAAGCCGCCTCCGAGTTCAAGAACCTTCATGTCTGGTGTGAGCCGGAGCTTTTTGCAGATCAGGTTTAGCTTGTTCTCCTGTGCCTCGTCGAGCGTCTTAGCCTGAGCCCAATATGCACACGAATACTGCATCCGTTTGTCGAGCATGACCTCAAAAAGGTCGTTTCCCAGATCGTAGTGTTCGCGCGTAACATCCCCGGAACGGGCGAGCGTCTGAAGGTTCATCAGCCGGCCTTTTAAACCCAGCAAAAGCGTAGTCCATACCCCCACGCGGTTATAGATCTCAATCCGCCGAATCCGTTCACAAAACTCATCGAGCGCTTCGACGTCCCACCAGCCATCCACGTACGCTTCTCCGGCCCCCAGGGTCCCCTCATATGGAACCCGGTCGTAAAATCGTTCATCGTGAACCTGGATATCCCACGGTCGCTCGCCGTTTACCTGAATGTCTGCCTGTTCCAGGATTTCCGCTATTTTCCGGTTAGCAGCGGAACGGTTCGACTTCTCTACATCTGCACGCAATAAGAGCCCGGCAACTGGAATCAACTGCCTCCCCTGGGCAGGAGTAGACGATAAATGAACCATTGCGCCCCCTCTTCCTCCGCACGGAATAGACGCAGCTCAGATCTTCTAATTCGGAACTTAGCTCGTTTCGGGATCGAATACAAGGGAGTAGCAGATGTTGCCTCCGCCTTTCCCGTTGACTTTAACGAAAAATGGATTAATCATCTCTCTAAGGAGAATGGGGTCTTATGAATCTTGAGTTAAGACAGAAGCTACTTCTTTGGGCTCTGGTGTGTCTCATCGGCCTAGTCATTTCCATCCAGCCCGCCGCCGCACAAACAGTGAGCGGTGTCATCAACGGCACGGTAGTTAACTCAAGCGGGTCGGCAGTTCCTGGCGCCGAGGTAACCCTGATCAACGAAGAAACGGGCGCGAGCCGTGCGGGATCTTCCGACACAGCCGGAAATTTTGTATTCACGGCGGTTTTGCCCGGACATTACACGGTCGCGGTTGAGACCAAAGGATTTAAGCGCTTCGAAAAGCAGAACCTCACAATCACAGCCTCTGAAAGGCTGTCAGCGGGCGAACTGCCCTTGCAGGTTGGGGCACTGACCGAATCCGTAACTGTGACGGCCCAGGGCACGCCTGTGCAGACCACCAGCCAGGAGCGCTCGGCGTTGCTGACAAACACCCAAATGGAGACATTGATGAGCCGCAGTCGCGACTTCGTCTCCTTGCTGCGCGTCCTTCCCGGCGTCGTCTCGCAGCCCGATCCCGATACCATGACCCGCAGCCAGGGGCCGAATATCCAGGGCGTACGCAACACTTTCAACAGCTTGAGCATTGATGGACTGATGGGCAATGACCTCGGCTCTTCGGAGTGGTTGGGAAGTCCGATCAACATCGATGCTATCGCTGAAGTCAAAGTACTGATGAACAACTACCAGGCTGAGTACGGCCGCAACGCAGGCTCAGTGGTGAACGCGATTACAAAATCAGGTAGTAAGGATTTTCACGGCGGTGGCTATCTCTACAAGCGCCACGAACAATTCAATGCGAACAGCTTTTTTAACAACCGGAACAATGTCGCCAAGCCCCGCTATCGTTTCGCCACAGGCGGTTACAATGTGGGCGGACCTGTCTACATTCCTGGCAAATTCAACACGAACAAAGACAAGCTGTTCTTCTTCTTTTCGCAGGAGATCATCAGAACGGAATCGCCCCAGGCGTTGCGTCAGGTGACCATGCCGACGCAACTCGAACGTAACGGCGATTTCTCACAGACGCTGGATGTCAACGGCGCACTCGTACCGATCCGCGACCCGCTTACGAACGCGTCGTTTCCCGGCAACGTTGTTCCCCCAACCCGGATCGACCAGAACGGCCAAAAGCTCATAAGCGCTTTCCCGTTGCCCAACTTCCTGGACCGCAGCATCACGAGAGGGCAATACAACTACAACTTCCAGGAGAGTCTGTTTAGTCCGAAGGGCCAGGAAGTGTTCCGCGTGGACTATAACGCGAGCGATAAGTTTCGGATGTATTTCCGCGGAGTTACCTGGCGCGAAGACGACCAGGGTTACGCCGTCGCTGCAGGCGCCGCTAATTGGGGCATGATGCCTGGCCACTACAAATACACCGACAAGTCCGGAGTATACAATCTCACCTATTTAATTAGCCCTTCGCTGGTGAATGAATTCTCCGTTGGTGCGCATCACAACACTGAAAACGGTCCGCCTCGCAGCCAGGCCGACATCGACAAACTGAATCGCACCAAACTGGGGATGACGCTCGGCCAGTTCTATCCCATCAACAACCCCGACAATCTGATCCCTTGGGCAAGTTTCGGCGGCGTCACGGGCGCGGCATCGTTTACGACCGACGCGCGTTTCCCGGTTAAAGGCGCGGATACCGCATTCAGCCTCACTGACGGCCTAAGTAAGGTTTGGGGAAAGCACACACTGAAAGCGGGACTCTTCCTGGAACGGGATCGGGAATACGAAGGCGAACAGGGCACGTTTGCGGGCAACTTCAGTTTCGGACGGGACACAAACAATCCCAACGATTCGAATTGGGCATATGCGAACGCACTGCTGGGGAACTTCGCTTCCTATGCCGAATCCAACACCCGGCCCGGATGCAATGGTCGTGCATTCATCTTTGAGTGGTATTTACAGGACAACTGGAAGGCCACCAGAAGATTGACTCTCGATTATGGCCTGCGCTTCACAACATATATTCCGATGTGGGAACCCGACGGAAAGGCATCAGCTTTTTCGCTCGAACGTTACGATTCCAAGAACACGGTGAAGCTGTTTCAGCCGGCTACGGATACGACTGGCAAAAGGGTGGCTCAGAACCCGCTTACAGGCGAGCTATTCCCAGCCGTCATGATCGGCGCGATCGTGCCGAACTCGGGTAACACCTCCAACGGCATGGTGCTCGCTACTGATGGAAGTTATCCGAAGGGCTTCATGGACAACCAGGGTGTCCTGCTCGGACCGCGCGTTGGCTTTGCCTACGACGTCTTTGGAAACGGGAAGATGGCTGTCCGCGGCGGCATGGGTATGTTCTACAACACCCTGATGCGCGGCGGCATCAACCGCGGCTTCACGGTCAACCCTCCTGTCCAGTACACGCCAGTTATCTATTACGGGAACATGTCGACTTTTCTGAATAGCGCCGGAGTGCTATTCCCTTCAGCGGTAACCGGATTTGCACGTTCCGGCGAAACGCCTGCGGTCTATAACTTCAGCATGGGCATTCAGCGGGACATTGGATTCCACACGGTTTTGGATGTCGCTTACGTGGGATCGCTCGGACGGCACCTGCTGCAACAGCGCAACATCAACCTGCTTCCTTATGGCACGAGGTTCCTGACTTCCAGTTTGGATCCGACGACAGGACGGGCGCTTGCGGACGATTTCCTGCGCCCATACCCTGGCTATGGCAATCTGAACTATCTTGAAAACGCCAGCACTTCCAACTTCCATTCGCTGCAGGTGCAAGCGAACCGGCGCTTCTCTCGGGGACTTCAGTTCGGCGCCACCTGGACCTGGTCCAAAGCGATGGACTTCACAGATAGCGATGGCGGCACCGTAGCCACGTATGCCCCGATCCGGGTCTGGAATTACGGGAAGGCGGGTTATGACCGGACACACAATTTCGTATTCAACTGGACCTGGGACGTGCCCAAAGCCAGCCGGTTTTCGAACACGCTTCCAGTTAGGGTTGCCTTCGACAACTGGCAGGTTTCCGGCATCGCATCGTTTATCAGCGGATCTCCGACAGGTGTGGGTTTCAGCACGGTGGATAGCGTCGATGCGACCGGTGGCGGAGACGGCCAGCGCATCATCGTGACTGGTAAAGCGCCGCTTGCAAGCAGCGAAAAAACGTTTGACCGCTATTTCAACACCAGCGTGTTCGCTCGACCGCCAGCCGGAACTTTAGGGAATGCGCCGAAGGACGTATTCCGCGGACCCGGAATTAACAATTGGGACATCTCGATTTTCAAGACCTTCCCGATCCGAGAGAGAATGAACGCCCAGTTCCGCTGGGAACTTTACAATGCGTTCAATCACACGCAGTTCTCGGGCGTGAACGCGACCGCACGCTTCGATGCAGCCGGGAATCAGGTAAATACGGCATTGGGTCAGCTCACCGCGGCCCGAGAACCGCGACGCATGCAACTCTCGCTGCGGTTCTCATTCTAATCCCGGAGCAAACGGTAATCTGCAGGGACTGATACACTCGGGGTGAAAAACGCCGGTCCGTACCGCGCCACCCCGAGGTCCAATCCATGTGGAATGACACAGATTTGCAGCATGATATCGAGAATGAGGTCGGTTGGGAACTAAGCGCCGGCCTCACTCAGATCAGCGTCACCGTTAAGGGCGGAGCCGCTGAACTCAGCGGGCACGTTGACAGCTTTTGGGAGAAATGTGCAGCTGAGCGTGCCGCCTGGCGCGTCGCTCACGTCAATCAAGTCTCGAACGGGATTCGCGTTGTCGTTCCCTTCAATCAACAAAAGGACGACGATGATATTGCGCTTGCGGCAATGAGCAGCCTGGAGTGGAACTGCCTGGTGCCGAAGACCGTTGAGGTTCAGGTGGCCGACGGGTGCGTCACGCTTTCAGGCAGCGTCGAACGGCAGCAACAGAAGGAAGAAGCTGAACGGGCCCTGTGTACCCTCAATGGGATAACGGGCATTCGCAACGACATCGTCATTCAACCATCCGTCACTCTGGGAGATGTTAAAGCGCCCATCGAAGCAGCCCTGAAACGCAACGCCCTCGTTGACAGCAGCCATATCAAGGCGCATGTCGCCCATGGGATTGTAAGCCTGCGCGGCACCGCCCGCTCGCGCGCGGAACACGAGGAAGCGATGCACGCTGCCTGGTCCGCCCCCGGCGTCACCAACGTCGAAGATCACATCACTATCGCAGCCGCATTACACTAGAGATATATGTCAGGCCATTTGCACGCTGGGCGCAACCCGCACCACAGTCCCCGGGATTACTCACAAACGCCTCTGAACGTTTACTGGGAAATGACTCAGGCGTGCGCGCTGGCCTGCCGTCACTGTCGCGCTGAGGCCGTTCCGTTGGCGCATCCGGACGAACTCAACACGGATGAAGGCATGGCGTTGCTGCAACAGATCCGCGAGTTCGGCGACCCTATGCCGCAGCTCATTCTTACCGGTGGCGATCCTCTGGCGCGTGCTGATTTGTACGAGTTGATCGACGCCGCACGCGCACTTGGCATCGGCGTTTCGATTACTCCTGCGGCGACTCCCGCACTCACGCGTGAGGTGCTGGCGAAACTGAAAGCGCACGGAGTGGAGGGCCTGGGCCTGAGCCTCGACGGCTCCACCGCCGAACTGCATGATTCCATACGCGGCGTACCCGGCACATTCGACCTCACCATGAAGGCGATGGGTTGGGCGAAGGAACTGGACATTCCGCTGCAGGTGAACACGCTTGCCTCGGCCGAAACCGCTGGTGACGCGCCAGCCATTTACGAACTGCTGAAGCCGTTCGCCATCGCGCGCTGGAGCCTCTTTTTCTTGATTTCAGTGGGTCGCGGCAAGGTGCTGCAACCGCTCACTCCGCAACAGGGTGAGGAGCTGATGGGCTGGATTTTCGAGACCTCGCGCACGGCCCCGTTCACGGTTGCGACGACCGAAGCACCCTCTTACCGCCGCGTGGCAATCGAGCACATGCGCAGCGAGGGACTGACTGGCGAGCAGATGAAAGGCAGCAGCGCTTTTCGAGCGTTCGGTATCCGCGACGGGCACGGGATCATGTTTGTCTCCAATACCGGCGACATTTGCCCGGCGGGTTTCCTCCCGCTAACAGCAGGGAATGTGCGCCGGGACCGCGTAGTGGACGTGTACCGCAATGCACCGCTATTCCAGTCGTTGCACGACCCGACCCAATTGGAAGGGCGCTGCGGCGTCTGCGAGTACCAGGTCCTGTGCGGTGGATCGCGCGCTCGGGCTTACAGCGCGACGGGGAATCCGCTGGAAACGGATCCACTCTGCGAGTACCAGCCCAAGGCCGGCGAGCACGGCCGTCGCTGACGCTTGCTGCTAAAATCGTACTTGGAACTATTCTCTCCCGCGCAGTGTCTTGGATATCTTTCCTTTGTTGTAGGTGTCGCGGCCTTTCTTCAGAAGCGCGACTTAAACTTCAAACGACTGAATGCCGCCCAATCCCTCGTCTACGCCATTCATTTCGTGATGTTGGGGAATCTCCCGGCCTCGGCCAGTTCGCTGATATCGTGTGTGCGTTCGTTGCTCGCTCTGAAGCCAAGATCGCCGATGGTCCCAGTGGTTATCATTGTTGTCTATGTCGCCGCCGGTGCCGCCTTCGCCAGAACTGGCGCCGGATGGATTCCGATCATAGCCTCCTGCGCCGGCACGCTGGCTATCTTCAAAATCCAGGGCATTCCGCTTCGAATGGTGTTACTGGGTTGCACGTTTATGTGGCTGGTCAACAACATCATCAGCGGATCAATTGGCGGAGTCCTGCTGGAAACAGCAATTTCAATCGCTAATATCGTCACGATTACCCGCATGTTCAGAGCGTTACCGCAGGAACCCACCGCTCCGGCCGCAGGAGCCCTCACGACCGGCGACTGAAGTAATATACATGTCCATTTCGGCAAAAACGAGTGCAGGGTTGCTGCTATTCCGCAAAACCGCTGCAGGATTAGAAGTGCTCCTGGTGCACCCCGGAGGCCCGTTCTGGGCTAAAAAGGACGACGGGGCTTGGTCGATACCCAAGGGGGAGTTCTCACCCGGCGAGGAGCCACTTGCGGCCGCCAGACGCGAATTCGAAGAGGAGATGGGCGTTTCCCCTTCCGGCGAGTTCATTCCGCTGAAGCCATTAAAGCAGCCCAGCGGGAAGCTGGTTTATGCATGGGCTTTGCGTTCCGACTTCGATCCTTCCACCCTCAAGAGCAACGTGTTTTCCATCGAATGGCCCCCGAAATCAGGGCGTCAACAACAATTCCCCGAAATCGATAGAGCAGCGTGGTTCGGGGTTGAAACCGCAAGACTCAAAATATTGAAAGGGCAGGGACCCTTTCTCGACCAGCTTCTGAGCTGGCTGCAGATCGAGAATCATCCGGAATCGTGAGGCTTCAATTCCAGTGATCCTGCCGCCGTATACGAAGCGACTTCAGCCGTGAAGCCAGAGTCCCGGGATTTATGCCGAGCAATTCGGCCGCGCCTCCTTCGCCGGAAACTCGAAAGTTCGCCTGGCGCAGTGCTGCCAATATGTTCGCTCGTTCGCGCTTGCGCCATTCCTGTTCCGGGATGACCACTTCCGTTGGAGTGACCACTGCTGCTTCGGGTGTGCCCGGCGAATCGGGCAGCTCGATTTCCAAAGGTCCTCTGCGGGACAGAATGAGTGCGCGCTCCACAACGTTCTGGAGTTCGCGTATATTGCCGGGCCAGTCGTATTGCTTGGCTCGCTCCAGTTGACGTTGTGTCAAGCGAGGCTCAGGTACGTGAAAGCGCGCGCACGCCTGACGGACGAAATGCGCGACCAGATCCGGAATGTCTTCCCGCCGTTCCCGCAAGGGCGGCACCTCGATTAGAAACACCCCGAGGCGGTAGTAGAGGTCGAGGCGAAAACGGCCTGCGGCCACCTCCTTTCTCAAATCGCGATTTGTAGCCGCAACAACACGTACATTCACGCGACGCGTAGTGTCCTCGCCCACTCGCTCGAACTCACCTTCCTGAAGTACGCGTAACAGCTTCGGCTGCAGCTCCAAGGGAATTTCACCCACTTCGTCCAGGAACAGCGTTCCGCCATCCGCGAGTTGGAAGCGTCCGATGCGGTCGCGAACAGCGCCCGTGAACGATCCACGAGCGTGGCCGAAGAATTCGCTTTCAAACAAATCGCTGGGAACAGACCCGCAGTTTACTTTCACCAGCGGCTTGCGCGACCTGTGACTGCGTTGGTGGATAGCACGGGCAACCAATTCTTTGCCTGTCCCGCTCTCCCCCAGTATCAGTATGTTGACGTCCTTGTCAGCGACGATTTCGACTTGGCGCAGTACCCGGTCCAACGCAGGACTGCGCCCCACGATATCGCCGAACGCGCCCACCTCCTGCACTTCTTCACGAAGGTAATCCCGTTCCAGTTCCAGTTCGTGGCGCAGTCTTTCCGCTTCGTCAAACGCCTTTGCGTTCGCGACCGCAACCGCGGCGGCATCTGCTAAGACACGGAGCCATTGCCAGCAGTTTTCGTCCGGCTCGACACGCCGGAAGACAGCCAAAACGCCCAACACCTCGCCGCGGAAAACAAGTGGATGGGCGGCGAACCCAACCAGTTCTTCGCGTATCGCCCAGTCGATGTCTCGAATCCACTGGCGGTCCTGCTCAAGGCACTGAATTCGAATCGACTCGCCCGTGCTGGCAATGTGCGAGATCTTCAGCAGCGCGTTCAATGGTATGCGATGAAAGCTTCCATTTGTACGCGACCAGTCGGCGTCGGCTGCCAGTGGTGTGCCAGAGCTGGCCCGCAAATGCAGAGCAATTTCCGGAGAATCGGATTCGCGGGCACAGTGCGGGCACCCCTGATCCGTGTCGCGAAGCCACAAGCGCGCCAGCGCAACATCAGGCTGTCTGGCAACGGTGTTGATGATTGTGGCTAATACAGCATCCAGCGAACGTTTTTCGGAGATGGCAAGGATGATGGACGGAAGCAGAGCCAGGTCCATGACTCATATGATTCTGAAATCTCGCAAGCGATTCATGAGAATTCGCAATTTTGTGAGATTTAACGACTGCACAAACATAGGTAAGCTTTTGAAATCAATCACTTAAGCTATGGCGAGCTCCGTGCATTCAAAGACGCTAGAGAGGAGCTTACACAATGTCACGAATCATCCCAATCGATCCCGCCCATGCCACTGGCAAGGCGAAAGAGTTACTGACTGCAGTTCAGTCGAAGCTGGGAATCACTCCCAATCTGATGAAGACACTGGCCACCGCGCCGGCCGCGCTGGAGGCGTACCTGAATTTCGGCAGCTCGCTCGCATCAGGAGTGCTCGATGCGAAGTTCCGGGAGCAGATTGCGCTCGCCGTTGCACAAGCGAACTCGTGCGAATACTGCCTCTCCGCTCATTCTGCGATCGGAAAGATGGTTGGACTGAAGCCGGAAGAGATCGAAGCCAGCCGCGAGTCGCAGTCGGCCGACGCCAAAAAGGATGCTGGTCTCAAGTTCGCTCAGTTGATCGTGGTGCAGAGAGGCGAGGTCTCAGACAACGCTGTCGAAAGTGTCCGCAGCGCCGGCTACTCCGACGGCGAAGTCACAGAGATTGTCGCAAACGTCGCGCTGAACATTTTCACGAACTACTTCAATCATGTGGCGCAAACGGAAGTGGATTTCCCGCGCGTCTCGACAACGTTGAAACAGACGGCCTAACGCGTTCTATAGTGAGGGGAAGTTTATGTTCGTCAAGGAACTGTGGCGCTATCCCGTAAAGTCGATGGCCGGCGAGCGGGTCACACAGATCGAGTTAGGGCCGTTGGGGTTGGCGGGTGATCGCACGGTCTTGGTCCGCAGACGGGGGAGAGTGGTGACCTCGCGAACGGATCACCGGCTCTTAGGATTGAAGGGAACGTTGGGCGACGACGGCCTCACGCGGGTCTCGGGTCATGTCTGGGACTCGCCAGAGGCGCTCGCCCTCGTGAAGGCAGCGGCCGGCCCCGATGCAGAACTCTTCCGCTACGAGGGAGCGGAGCGCTTCGACATACTACCGCTGCTTGTGGCCACGGACGGCGCAATCTCTTACATGGGTTTTGACGGTCGCCGCCTGCGCCCGAATATCGTGATAGGCGGAGTCGAGGGACTGCAAGAGCGCACATGGCCCACTCATCGCATCAAAATCGGCGACGTGGTCATCTATGCAGCGCAACTACGTGGTCGCTGCGTGATGACCACTTACGACCCGGACACTCTGAAGCAAGACTTAAACGTACTGCGGAGCATCGTCGATAAGCTCGACGGAACGATGGCACTCGATTGCTCCGTGGTTACGGGCGGGTGGATCGAAGAAGGCATACCTGTGGTGTTGGAAGATTAACAAAGTTAATCTCAGGGTTCGATTTCCAAACCAGCAAAAAGGAGCGCAGGGCTGCGCCTTGCGTTCCGACTTCGATCCTTCCGAACGTGTTTTCCATCGAATGGTCAGGCAGCATTTCTCGACCAGCTTCTGAGCCGGTTACCGAATCTGGATGGCACCGCCGAGCCGAAGTACAATCGGTAATGGAACTGAGCGTCCCCGTCTGGAAATTGACCGCAGTACAGGTACTCGGCTTAGCGGCTCTGGGTTTAGCCGTCGGCGTCTGGTTGAAACGTAAGCTTCCGGTGCTCGACCGCATGAACATTCCCGCGGCGATCGTGGGAGGTCTTTTATTCTCACTGATCACACTGTTGATGCGGAACCGCGTTCTGAATCTGGAGCCGGACTTGATTCTGCGGGACATCCTGATGATCGCCTTCTTCACGACCATCGGCATGGGCGCGAGCGTGCGAATGCTCAAGCAGGGCGGGATGCAGGTGGTGATGTTCTTCATTTTTTCGGTCGTGGTCGTCGTACTGCAAAACGTGTTGGGCAGCGTCGGAGCGAAGCTTCTCGGTATCAATCCGTTGGTCGGGATCCTGGCGGGTTCGGTGTCGTTGGCTGGCGGACCGGCAACCGCATTAGCGTTCGGCCAGAGCTTCGAGCAGTGGGGCGTTGCAGGTGCTCCAGGCATTGGCCTGGCCTCCGCGATGTTTGGGATCGTGGTGGGAGGGTTAATGGGCGGTCCCATTGGGGGTTCCTTAATCGCGCGCTTTGGCCTGAAGCCCGTAGCCACCCGCAATTCCGCCCTGAGCGAGGCTAAGGCACTAGTCTATGCCGGGGATCCGACGGAAACTCCGGCCGGTCCGATGGATGACGAATCCGACGCGGAGCGAACCCGCCTGATGAGCACGGTCGTGTTGATCGCTGTGGCCATGGGTATCGGCGGTTTTCTCACGGGACACATGGATCCGTGGCTGAAGAGCGTCGGCTTCGCGCTGCCGGCATACATCGGCGCCATGATAGCTGCCAGCGTAATCCGAAACATCGACGATCTAACGGGTTGGTTCCACATCTCACAACACACCGTAGATAGCGTTGGCGAGGTCGCGCTCAACGTCTTTATCGTAATGGCACTTATGACACTGCAGTTGTGGACGCTCGTTGACCTGGCCCTGCCATTACTGTTGATTCTTGTTTTACAGGGGCTGCTGATCTATCTGGTGTGCCGCTTCGCTCTCTTTTACATGCTGGGACGCGATTACGAGGCAGCCGTGATGTGCGGCGGCTTCTGCGGTTTCATGATGGGAACTTCTGCGAACGCCCTGGCGAACATGGGAGTTCTTACCGAGAAGTATGGCCCAGCGCCGCGGGCTTATCTGGTGGTCCCGCTCGTGGGCGCTTTCCTCATCGATTTTGCAAATGCACTGCTGATCACGACGATGGCTAACCTGCTTCGATAAGGTGTGATTGACGCGCAAAAGACACAAGCGCAAAATTGAGTCGGGATTTTACCGGTCACGCGCTGAGGCCAAGACAAGTCTGCACGACAGCTCTGGAGTTAATTCAAAGAGACAAGTTCGATGCCTTGCTTCTTGCCGAGATTGCGCGAGTACTTTTTGGCGGCGGCATTGTTCCAGTGTTCGTGTACTCCCAGGGACTTGAGGACAGTGCCGTCGTTCTCGGGGTCGTATTTCGCCTTCGACGGTGGACGGTCCGCGAGCGCCGGACTCGTGCAGATAACTGTCCACGTTTCCGTTGAAGCAGGCATTGCCCTTCGTCAGGTTGGGCTCGGTCGTAATCAGATCGTACGCGACGGACTCGAGGGCGACTGGGTCCTGCGACATCAGGAGACTCGAAAAAGCGCGGCCGTTGAGGCTCGACCAATTCACAACGTTGGCGGTCTGATCGTAACCGGTGTACAACCCGTCGAGGAAATACAGCATCGTCTTGCCGCCGGTCAGTTTGTGCCCGAAGAGATTGGGGTTGCAATGCGCGTCGCCGTGCTGGTTGGCCGTCACGCCCTTGAGGCCGAAAGCATGAAGTTTTGAGGGCTTGAACGACTTTAGTTCCGGATCGTACACGGAGCCGAAATGGTTCTTGGCCGCGAGCACGACACCGAAAAGATTGTGGGGCCGAAGGACCCCGTAGTTGATGAGGTACGTCGCGTCCGCAAAGGACTTCGGCAGATAGTACACCAGCCTCTTGCCGTCCGGCATGTCGAAGTAGATCGGGCTGTTCATGTCCGGCGCTGACTGAAGCCGTTGCGGCTCCTGGCGCGAGTCCTGGCCTTCGAACAGCACGCGCTGGTACTGGGGACCAGGATTCGATCTGATCTTGTTATAGGTGGGTTCGCCAATAAACCTGGAGGGATCGCTAAGAATGATGGCATCGCCCGGCACGCCGGCATTCTCGATCAACTGTCGAACCAGGGCGTTGACAACGTGCGGCGCCGGATATCCGCGATTGTTGCTCCAGGGCTTCCCGCTGTCGGAGTTGGCGTTCAGTTTGACGACGATCTTCTCGCCTTTGCTGTAGCCTCGCTTGCCGCGACCGTTCGACTGGTTATAAAACTGGAACAGTTTATCCCAGGCCTGCTTGTCAGACTTCTCGCCGGTGAGCGATTGCAGCGTCTTTGAGAACATCTTATCGACTTCGGCCTGGCTGATATTTTTGTCTTCCCACCAGAAGCCGTTCGTCCCATCCCAGCTGGTGGCAGCAAAATTCTGATCCCACACGACACGTCCGGGAAAGATGCCCTTGCCTGTGCCGATAGGGTTGTTAGCGCCTTCTTTCGGAGTGAGGATCTGCGTAACGTCCGGCGCAGGGGTACTGACGGCGGAACTGACATAGACCGCCACGGCCAGCACTACGGCGAATGAAACGGCCACCGCTTTATGGAGATTCTTCCGCAGCAACCAGAAGCTTGTGCACGAGAAAAGGAGAGTTGCCAAATATCCAAGAAAGCCCGCAGAGATCCCCGACGCCACGCGCTGGCACGGATAAAAGGCACGGCTGGGCTTGGGGAGCACCCTCAGAAGGTACCAGGCGATGGCCAGAATTCCCAGGATTGGGAACCACAGCTTCGCCACTCCGGCGTCTGCCCGGATACCGACGATACGACCCGACCGCGGACAACGCTTGAAAAGAGGCAATTGGAATTTCATAGCTGTTTCTCAGAATACACCCGCAGGGGTACACTCTTCCTAACCTGGCGCTTGCACAGCAGCCTCCCAGTAAATCGGACATTCCCAGGCGGCCAAATCAGCTTCCTTACGCGCGGCGCACAGGCTAACCGACTTTTCCGGTAGCGCCGTTTTTCAAGCCGAGCACATATCCGACATGGCGACGATACGGCCAGGTGGTCTGATACCGTCGAACACGGATAAATCAAAATGTCTTCGCTATACTGGCGACATGACCGCTCTGGAGCAGCAGCGCTTTACCGCCATCGTCCACGTCATCCACGAGTACGCGAACTTCGTCTCTTCAGCCGAGATGGTACTTCGCGGCTGCGACATCGACGGCATGCCGTTCAAGCCGCCAATAAACACGCACGTCAGTCACGCTTTTTACTTCACTGCCGGAAGCTTGCTGACCTGTTTCAGAACAAGCTTGGCCCGGAGAAGGATGACATCCTGGCGGAAAATTACTTGCCGGGATTCTGCGCTGCTTTGCCGGTCTCTACCAAGTGGCGCATACCGATGAACAAGCAACTGGCGCACGTGACGTATGCTCGGGATACGAGCGCCAGGGAAATCGACAGGTCAGCGTGCGAGGCGCTTTATAAGGAACTGAAGGATATCTGGAGAGAGTTCCGTAAAGGTCTGGTTGGCGGTCTATACGAAGCCGAATTCGAGAACCAGGTCAGAAAACGGAAGGAGCCGCACGCGAACGGGCAGTTGTCAGAGTTCAGGTTTTATGATTTGGACTGAAAGATTTGCCGCGACCGTCGCCGACCAGACTACTGTCTTGTAACGCCGTTGACCAACCACGCCGCCGTTCACGGGCCAGAAACCGCGTTCCTCCGGTTCCGTAATTCCCGGAATCGCGGGCACACGCACCTCGCGTTCTCTCCGGCATGACTCCTATGGGTTGCCTACCTGAAAAGTGCCATCGTCAGCAACGGTAATTGGTGTCTAATTGGAGTTGGAACGAAAGCAGCACAAATGAGACTAGAGGTCTGGCGCGTGTTGATTAGCGGGACGATGATCCTCCTACTAATGGTAAGTTGTCGAAAACCAACTCAACGCGACTACTACGACTTCGATTTCCAAAAGCCGCCGGGCGTGCGACAACTTATCTGGCGGTCATCCGACATCGTTGTCGGTACGGTTGGGAGGGTCAATGTTATCCGAGAGGGTGTTCCGGCAAGCAAACAGCCCGGTCTGCTGATGGACCAGATTAGAGCTGATGTAAACATCGAGAACGTTCTGCTGGGCGACATGAAGCAGCCCCGGGTGGCCATTGAATTTTTCGGGTATTCCCTGAACAATCCCGGCGGGTACAGTGGACCGCCACCGCTGATGGTTGCTTCCGGCGAGCGCCGGATATTTTTCCTTACGCAGGACTCGGCATAGACAGATTGGTGGCTGATGTTCGGGGAGGCAGTGCCCCCATTGTGTGGAGTGGGTTGCACAAGAACCTCCATCGCAGTGGCAATTCACAGGATAGTTCACGGGTAGTCGACTCACAGGACACGGATATTGGAAATCTAATAGCTGATGTTCTGTTGCAACTTGGTGAAGGGTACAGATCGTCAGGCGTCATCAGTGTCTTGCATGACTCGGCCTATCTGTCCAGCACGTTATCCACGCGCAAGAAGACGGCTGCTCGTTCTACATGCACTTGTCGCCAAGAAGAACGAACCGGAGATCGCTGTAAGGGCCTGTTTGCTTCTCGCCGAGCAATATTACGGGCAGTATGGTTGCCTTGATGAATTCCGGGAGCACGCGGCTTTGCCAGCGGATATTCGCAAATCTGTAGTGGAGATGCAGTTCAAGCGGCTTCAGTGGAACAAACGATTGAAAGAAAGGCTACAAGCGTCTCCACTCTTCGCGTTCCAGATGGCGACATTTCCAGATAGCATTTTGGGAGTGGAGGAAGAATTGAAAATGCTGCTTGATGATCCCGACCCGCAGCTTCAGCAACTCGCCTGTTCCGCTTTAAAGAAACATTACCCTGATTCTCACGCTCAGTGCACCAGTAAGAAATGATTGTTGGAAAATGCGCTTACGGCCTTGACCCTGTGCGGGAGGTTTCGAATCGTGGTCTTTTCCGCAAACGCCGTCTTTCGACCACAACGCATTTTACCTAGCGGGACCAGAGATCGATCCATCACTCAGGATTCACTTCAATCTGATAGGCCGTTCAAAGACCCGCTTGTGCAAATACGAAACTGGTGCTTGTCCGAATAGGTGCCGACCCTCGCAGTGGGGTTCGCGCAAAGCATGGAACCCACACCCTTGGTACAACTCGTCGCCATTTTGCAGCTTCAGGTACATCGTGATCTGGTTGTCCTTCAGATCGAAGTCGCGGGCGACGATTTCCTGGACTCCGTGCCACTGAGCTTCAATTTCACGACGAAGTTCAGCAGCCACTTTACCCTTCACTTGATCATCGGGAGAAGGCGCCCAAGCGGGTATGGTGCGCATATCGACACTGGTTCTGCAGGTTGTTGTGACGTCGTTGTTGCGTCCCGGACCCGCAAGTTTCTCAATGCATTCCAGCCAGTTCTCTTCTTTCGGGCAAGTACTGCCAGGGCGCAGCCCGTCATCGGCAACAATGTGTAGGTCATGCGAACGTTGGGGACAGATCCTCTCAGTCGTTCGCGTATGTAGAACCCGATAATGGGACCGGGCATCCACACGTCCATGTGGATCAGCGGCAGCCCCGCTAAAGGATCAAAACCCTTCAGTCGTCTGATATGCGAGCTGGTGTTTGAGAAGAAGCGAGTGCTTTGGGATCGGGGCAGGTGCCCTCAGCGCGGGGAACGATGAGAAGCGCCAAGAAGTGACGCCAGCGCACACGCTTTAATCCACATACATCAAAATGTAAACCTGCGGCATGGCGGCAGAAAATCCCGGTTACCGGAAAGTGGCGATCACTCAGGTCAGAGCCCGGGCGGTTCGTCGCCTTCAAAGTAGGGATCGTAGCCTGCGAACAGCAGGCACTCCAGCCTGTCTGCCTCGTAAAGAATTGTTCCCGGTATGCGCTTTCGCTCCACCGCAAGGAACTCCCGGAGCCCATGGATGGCTCGGGCCACCTCCCGGTGAATCAGTTTGTCTTTTCCGGTTATTTCAATGTACTGGCGCGCCGCTTTTACGAAAGCGTTGAATTCCTGTGTCGGGTACTTCCGTTTGTCCCCGAGAGCCATTTGGAATGTAATCTTCAGTTCAACGACGTTTTCCGCGGCACGATCCTTCTCTGAATCCCGCATGCCCTTGTCTCCATTCACCTGGCGTCCATAACCACAAGCCAGTGTACTCAACGATTGCCGGAGTCGCCACCGGCCGATGGTCACCGGAGGGCGTTTCTACAAAACGCGACCAGGATGAAACAAAAGAAAAACTCACCTAAACGCGTGCTCAAGCTTCCAGATCTCGAGTTCGCAAAACGATCCACATTAAACACCCTGGGTTCGACAGAATCAAAGCGGGCCTACGCGTTGCAATCGATGACTTTGTGACGTGGTACTGCTCAGAGCCCAGGCTGGCATTCAGCAAACCTGTGGTGCTTCGGTATCGCCTTGACCTTGAGGCGCGCCACCTCGCGCCTGCAACCATCAATCTCCGTTTGGCGGCCGTGCGCCGGCTTGCCTATGAGGCAGCGGACACGGGACTGCTGAGCCCCGAGTTGGCCGCTGGTATTGCGCGAGTGAAGGGAGCGCGACGCGTCGGTGTCAGGCTTGGCAACTGGCTGACCGCCGAGCAAAGTCGAGCCGTGCTGAACACGCCAGATGTTCAGACTCTGAAAGGTCGCCGGGACCATGCAATCTTGTCTGTCCTATTTGGCTGCGGGTTGCGTCGCGGCGAGGTGGCCGGCTTGAAACTGGAACACCTGCAACAACGGGAAGGACATTGGGTGATAGTTGACCTCATAGGCAAGGCTGCGCATATACGTACAGTGCCGGTGCCCGATTGGGTGAAACAAGCAATCGACGCATGGACGGCGGGCGCGGCCATCACCTCCGGACCCTTATTCCGCTGCGTAAGCAGGACGGGTTCGGTTGGGGCACCGGAATCACGGAGAAGGTCATTTGGCACGTGGTCAAGCACGCTGCGAGGATGGCCGGGATTCCGAAGCTGTCTCCACATGATTGCCGCCGCACCTGTGCCAGGCTGTGTCATTCGGCTGGAGGACCGGCGGGGGGCGTCGGCCACTCGCCCCGAAGCCACTCACCTGACAAACGCCGGAGAGAGCGCGGAACTGATCGTTAACGTGCAGGTTTCCGTCTGGTTCTATTCCCGGCAGTCGGAAAAACGGCTTTAGCTCATCCAGCAATCCGCTGGTGCCGTCATAAATTCTGTATAACTGACGGTAGCCCTCGAACGGGTCTGAGGGATCCGCTGGCCACCTCTTCAAGAACACGCCTCGCGTGTTCTCTTGCATCGGCGCGGCGAGCAGCTATTCGGGCTTTTCTGTTGTGGATCATAGCTTCACCATTTGGCGGCAGAATACGACACGCAAACCGTCGTAGCCACTCGTCGCCTTTGGCGCTCCCCGGAAGTGGCCCACCTGTGCTTTCTAAGAATGACCCCTCCGGCCGTTATTCCTTTTTGCGAAGGTCCAAATCCAGGGCTAAGATCCATCCCGTAGGTTCCGCGGCGAGAAAGCGGAGTGGTGTTCAGCGTTGCTAGTGAGCTGTTTTCCTCTGCTCTTCGGACGGCCTCTTGTGTAACTGCAAACACGATGAAGCCCCCGGTGGCTAAGGCCACCGCGGCCCCGGCGCGCAAGAGCGCCGGTCCTGCATCCCCTCCCATTCGATGATCGCTCGCGCGCGATCAGGTCCGAGAAGCGTCGCCGAAAGTCCTTGCAGGCACACCACGGCTCCCAACGCGCGCAGGGTCCTGGGCCAGCGAGAGCTCGAGGCAGCCAGGATCAGCCCGAGCCCCATGGCGGAGCGAACAGCGCCGACCGC
Source organism: Bryobacteraceae bacterium (assembly GCA_963793625.1). Classification (GTDB taxonomy): domain Bacteria; phylum Acidobacteriota; class Terriglobia; order Bryobacterales; family Bryobacteraceae. The sequence goes on from CAWCAT010000011.1 coordinate 531,453, forward strand.
GTAGAATAGGCCAGGCGTCGCGAAGTACAATCGGCGAAGCGTCATCCCGCCATCGGGGGAAACGATGCCCAGCGATGCAACGACGATGGTGAAGAGAGCGAGGGCAACGCGGCAATTCTCATGTCTTTTCCTTCCCTTTCCGCAAGGAAACCGCTCTCAACACTGCTATTAATGAGTTAACACCCTGTAGCGACTACAGAGTCAAGCTAAAAGAAACAGAAGGCCTGAACAAATGACAATAGGCGAACTTTCACGGAGAACGGGATGCGGAATCGAGACTATTCGTTATTACGAGCATGAAGGATTGCTGCCAAAACCCGGCCGGACGAGCGGGAACTTTCGACGCTATGGGCAGGAGCACGCCGAACTGCTGTCGTTCATTCGCCATTGCCGTTCCCTAGACATGGCGTTGAACGAAATTAGGATTTTGCTCAGATTTCGCTCCGCGCCGGACGAAAACTGTGGTGAGGTCAACGCGCTTTTGGATACCCATATCGGTCACGTGAAAGAGCGCATCGCGGAACTGCAAAGCCTGGGAGGCCAGCTTAGGGCGCTGCGGGACAAATGCAGCAGCGGGAGATCGGCCGAGCACTGTGGGATTTTGCAGGGACTTGGTGGTGCCCCCGATGACCGGGACGCATCCGGCGACAATCATGTTCCGCGTACGCATTCGACCAAGCGACTCCGGAAACCTCTCCCTCTCCCGCTTCCGCTTCGCCACGACGACCGCCCGTCGTTCCGCATTCATCCGGTTTCCTTCTTTCCGCAAAATCAGCGCCATATACCGCAGTATATGGCGCAGGCAAATCCATCGTTCTCAGCTGTTTTTCGCTTTCAGCACATCGGCCATGGCCCCGAGGCTGCCCAGCGTCTCCAAGGCGGAAGACGGAATGAACACTTTGTTGGCATCGCCCTTCGCCATGTCCATCAACGCTTCGAAGATTTGTACGCGAGCACGTTCTCGTCCAGCCCGGCATTTCTGAGCTGTTCGATCCGGTTCCGTTCCGCTTCGGCCACCAGACGGATCGCCTCCGCCCGGCCGGCCGCCTCCAGCTCCTGGGTCTTCTTGAACCCTTCCGCTTCCCGGATGCGGGCTTCCCGGTCCCCTTCCGCCTTCAGGATGGCGCTTTGCTGCTCGCCTTCGGCCCGCAGGATCATGTTCTGCTTGGCCGCTTCCGCTTCCAGAATGATGGCGCGGCGGGAACGTTCGGCTTTCATTTGTTTGTCCATCGCTTCCTGGATGTCTTCCGGCGGTTTGATGTCCAAAACTTCCACCCGCTCGATCCGGACGCCCCATTTCTCCGTCGCTTCGTCCAGCGCCACGCGGATTTCCGCCGAGATTTTCTCCCGGCCCGACAACGTTTCGTCCAGTTCCAGCTTGCCGATGACCTGGCGAAGCGTCGCCGTGCTGATGTTGCGCACGCCCATCACGTAGTCGCTGATGCCGTAGGTGGCCTGTTCCGGGTTGATCACCTGGTAAAACACGATCGTGTCGATCTGCACCTGCACGTTGTCCTTCGTGATGACGGTTTGCGGCGGCACGTTGGCTTGCTGGATGCGCAGATCCAGCACGCGCCGGACCCGGTCAATGACCGGAATGACCACGTTCAAACCCGGCGTGATCAACTTGTGGAATTTGCCGAGCCGCTCCACGACGCCGACTTCCTGCTGCGGCACAATTTTGACCGACATGGCGACGACGACGACAACGAGCGCCAGCAAGACGATCAAGACAATTCCCATGCCCAAAGGTTATCAGTCTCCCTTCACTTTTGATACATGCACCACGGCCGTGCCGCGATGCTCCACAACCACTTTCTCGCCTTTCGGAATCGGCGTGTCCGCCGTTGCGCTCCACGTCTCCGTCCCGATGCGGACGATGCCCATGGTGGATACCCCGATGTCTTCCACCACTTCTCCCTGCTTGCCGACCAGCTCGTCAACCGGATCCCGGAACTCTCGTTTTCCGTGCAGACGGCTCGTCAGCGGTTTGGTGCTGTAGGTCAACAAAATCGCCACGGCTCCGGCAACGATGAGCTGCAGCAGCCAGGCACCCGGCGCCACCAAGGCCACCAGCATGCCGGCGAAAGCGCCGATGCCAAGCCACAGCAAATAGAAGGTAAACGTTGTCATTTCGGCAATCAGGAGCACGATGCCCACGACCAGCCAAATCAACCATGCGCTCACAGGGTTCACCTCCAGCCTCTTTCCCTTTCTTACGTTGCTGCATGCGGAAAGATTCATGCTTGCCGCGATAAAAAAACAATCCGGCAAAATACCGGATTGCGCTTCGCCGGGATCCCCTTTATCTGGTTATCAATGTGTCCGGCTTTCGGTTGCGTTCCGGGCTTTTACGGATTGGGGCGCTTCTCCCGGAACGACGGAATCAATCCTTGCTGGCGATCTTCTCCAGCGCTTCGTGCATTTTGAAGATGACAATCAACAGTTCACAGTAAACCCGCACGACGATCGGACCGATGACCAGCGTCAAAAGGCCCATCAACACCGCCCGGCCGCCGCCGTACGGCGTAATGATGCCGCCCACCAAACTGAACAGACCGGAGATCACCACGACGGCAATCCCGATCGAGAACAAAATTTTGATGATCGTGGGTGTAATCATTTTGTCGAAGTTGACAAATTTCATGAGGAAGTTTTCCAATCGCTTCACCGCGTCCTAGTGATAATCAGGTATTCGACAAAACAACCGGTTCTCCTTCCCGTTTTTCCCAACGTTTCATCTTTATTCGTCAATTGGGTGGGTCATGTACATTCCTTCGCCGATTTTGATGGGACATTTGCCCTGGGTCACGTTGGTCAAATCCGCTGCCAGCCGCTCGGCTTCTCCCGCTTCCGGCAGGCAGACGATCGTCACTTTGTCCGTGAATGCGGTATCTTGAATGATGATGCCCTGCTGCCGCAATTCGTGTTCGATCTTGCCATACCAGTTGTAGTCCGCTTCGATGGTGAGCGTCCCGGTGCAGTTTGCGAAGAACCGGTTCAGCCGCATCGATGCCGGCCACGGCCGCTTCCGTATAGGCGCCGACCAACCCGCCGGCCCCCAGCAGAATGCCGCCGAAATACCGGGTGACGACGACAGCCGTATTTTTCAATCCGCGCCGCTTGATCACTTCCAATATCGGTTTTCCCGCCGTTCCGCTCGGCTCGCCGTCATCGGACTGTTTCTGAAACTGGTCCCGTCCGCCACGTAGGCGTAGCAATTGTGGGTTGCCTGAGGATGTTTTTTCGCGGATCTCTTCGACGAAAAGCTGGGCTTCTTCCTCGTTCTTGATGGGCGCGGCGTAGCCGATGAAACGGGAACGCCGGATGACGATTTCCTTCTCGCCGAATCGGTTGACCGTACGGTACTGTTCCAGCATATGCGGGATCCCCCCGATCTATGATGCATGCTTGGCTGCGAACGGCCCGCAGGCCGCCGCTGCTTGTAACAGTTCGAAGGCAGCGCCCCTTGCGCAACCGCCAGGCATTTACGTAACAACTCATGATTATTATGATAATCGGCAATCAGACATATTTGTCTTGCCTTCGTATCAAGCGAACAGGACGGCGCTGCTGAAGGATGGTGCAGGACGCCCCAGTTGCCGGGCGGCATGCCGTGCCGCGCGTCTGGCCTTACTGGCCGAGACGGCGCTCCAGTTCCGCCTTCTGCTCCTCGAATCCCGGTTTGCCAAGCAGGGCGAACATGTTTTCTTGTAGGCTTCCACGCCGGGCTGGTCGAACGGATTGACCCCCAGCAGGTAGCCGCTGATGCCGCAAGCTTTTTCAAAGAAGTAGACCAGCTGGCCAAAATAGTATGCGGACCAATTCCGGCAGGTGACGATCAGGTTCGGCACACCGCCGTCGGTATGGGCCAGCATCGTGCCTTCGAACGCTTTTTTGTTGACAAAATCCAGCGTTTTGCCGGCAGGAAGTTAGGCCGTCCAGGTATCCGGATCGTGCCAATCGGTAATTTCGCTCGCCGCGGGTTCTCGACCTCAATGACCGTTTCGAAAATGATGCGGCTGCCTTCCTGAATAAATTGGCCCATGGAATGCAGGTCGGTGGAAAAATCGACAGACGCCGGATAAATGCCTTTATGGTCCTTGCCTTCGCTTTCGCCGAAAAGCTGCTTCCACCATTCCGACACGAAATGCAGGCCGGTTCGTAGTTGACGAGAATCTCGATCGTTTTGCCCTTGCGGTACAGAACGTTGCGAACGCGCCGCATATTGATAGCTGGCATTGTCGCCAGATCGGGGTTCGAGGCACTCCTGGCGCGCATCGGCTGCGCCCTGCATCATGTCCGGATGTCGATGCCGGCGGCGGCGATCGGCAGCAGTCCGACAGCGGTCAGAACGGAATAGCGGCCGCCGACATCATCGGGAATGACAAAGGTCTCGTAGCCTTCCTCATCGGCCAGCTTCTTCAGCGCGCCCTTGCCTTGTCGGTCGTGGCGTAGATGCGCTTTGCGGCCTCTTCCTTGCCGTATTTCTTCTCCATCCATCGCTTGAAGATCCGGAAAGCGATGGCCGGTTCCGTCGTCGTGCCGGATTTGGAAATGACATTGATCGAGACAGTCTTTGCCTTCCAAGAATTCGAGCAGGTGCGCCATGTAGGTGGAGCTGATATTGTTGCCGGCGAAAACGATTTGCGGGCCGCCGCGCCGCTCCTTCGGCAGCAGTTGTAGAACGAATGGGTCAGCGATTTCGATCGCGGCGCGGGCGCCGAGGTAGGAACCGCCGATGCCGATGACCACCAGCACGTCGGAGTCGGAGACGGATGCGGTCCGCCGCCTTTAATGCGGGCGAATTCTTCCTTGTCGTATTGCGCCGGCAGGTCGATCCAGCCGAGAAAATCCGAGCCGGCGCCCGTTTTGTTGTGCAATTGCTCGTGCGCCAGCCGGACGGGCTCGGCCATATAATCGAGTTCATGCTGTCCGAGAAACCAAGCGCTTTGCTGTAATCAAAGTCAATTTGTTGCTCATGGAAACCTCTCCTTCCTCTCCATCCCCGTTGCGGCATTGGGGATCCGCGGGCCTCGCCCCGCATCGTCCGCCCGGCCGTCGGTCTGTTTTTCCATTCAAAATTAGCATATTTTTCCCCCGGCCGCAAAAAAGGATTGTCACGAAATGCACGAAATCCTGTACAGGCGATGCATGAGATGGATGTTATGCATCCCGTTTTATGCGCATTTTCCATTTCATGCCGTCCGGCGTCCGGCTTGGATGCCGTTCATGCCGTTCATGCCGATCCTGCGGCAGATAAAAAAGCCGCCCGTCCCGCGTCGTATCCCGCGGGCAGGCGGCTTGCCGCTATATGCAGAGGCCGTCGCGCCGGCCTTGCGGGTCAGACGGAGTCCGCCAATCGGCGCCGCCTCACAAGCAGCGCCTTGAATTTCTCGACGACGTTCTCCGCGGTGAAGCCGTATTCCTTCATAACCCGGTCGCCAGGCGCCGATGCGCCGAAGGTGGTGATGCCGAGCACGTCGCCTTCGCAACCGACATACCGTTCCCAGCCGAGCGGATAGGCCATTTCGATGGCCAGGCGGGCTTTGACCGCTTTGGGCAGCACGGATTCCTTGTACTCGGCGGACTGCTTTTCGAACAGCTCCCAGCTCGGCATGCTCACCACGCGGACGGATGCCCTGTTCGGCCAGCGCTCCGCGGCTATCCATCGCCAGGTACACTTCGGAGCCGGTGGCGATCATGATGCGGTGCGGGGGCCGTCTGTCGGCTTCGGAAGGACGTACGCGCCGCGGGGCACGCCCTCGGCCGCCTCGGCCTTCGTGCCGGGCAGATGCGGGAGGTTCTGCCGGGTGAGCACCAGCGCGGCGGGCCCTCTTATTCTCGAGTGCGAATTTCCAGGCCGCGCTGGTCTCGTTGCCGTCCGCCGGACGGATCACGGTCATATTCGGAATGGCCCGGAGCGCGCCAGCTGCTCGATCGGCTCGTGGGTCGGGCCGTCTTCGCCGACCAGATGCTGTCGTGG
>CAWCAT010000012.1:0-16665 GCA_963793625.1 Bryobacteraceae bacterium
GCGCAACAAGTCGAGTTCTTATTGACCGGCGTAAGCGCGGACGCCTCGGCGCGCAGCCTGCGTTTTGCAGGACAGGACTACGGCGACTTCAACGTGACCGCGCGCACCAACCATCAGACCGTGCGCTACAGCGTAACGTCCAACTTTGCGGATCGAAAATCAGCGCGAAAGGGACACCGAGCTGGTGCACGAATATCCCACCACTGCGGACGCTACGATCAATAACCTTCGGATTGAGCGCGTGCTGGCGCTTGCGAAGCGTTCAAAGATTCCAGTAAGAGGAAATCTGTCCGGCTCGGTCCACTTCACGGGCACGACGAAGAACCCGCAAGGCGAGGCCGACCTGGAACTCACGAGCGCGCTGCTCTATGATGAGCCCATCGAACGTGCGCGGGCGCGGGTTACCTATTTGGCGGAGAGTATCGACATTCGGCAGCTCGAAATTGTATCCGGGCCGGCGCGCATCGGCCTCACCGCGAAGTACGACCATCCGGTCGACCATCTCGAAGCGGGGAAGCTTCAATTCCGCCTGGACAGCAGCCGCATCGATTGGCGCGCATTCGAAACTTGCAGAAAGCGCGGCCGGGATTAGGCGGCACTGTAACCGTCGCGGCCAGCGGGTCTGCGACAGTCCGGCAAGGCAAGAACCGAGTTCTGTTCCAAGCGCTGGACGCAAATCTGGCGGCGACCGGCATCGCGGCCCGCGGCAATAACTTCGGAGATCTGACGCTTACCGCGAACACCACCGGCGGACGGCTGAACCTCGTCCTGGATTCGAACCTGGCGGAGGCTTCCATTCATGGGCGCGGCATTGTGGACCTTGGCGGAGATCAGTCAGTCAATGCGGACCTGACGTTTAGCAACCTCACCTGGACGCGTGTTCAGCCGCTGCTGGGGCCAGGCGGCGCGCCTCCCGGTTTTGAGGCGGTGGCCGATGGTCAAGCTACGGTGAGCGGACCCTTCACTAAGATCGATAGCTTGCGCGGTTCCCTAAAGCTCACCGCCTGCAGTGGAAGAGCATTCCGGCGCAGGGCGCAGGGCGCAGGCCGGTTGAAATTCAAAATCAGGGACCCATCACGGTGGCTCTGGACCGCGGACAGGCTCGGCTCGAAGGTCTACATCTGACCGGTCCAGAGACAGATATTCAAGCGAGTGGGACGGCCTCGATGGATGGGAAGGCGCTGAACGTCACCCTAAAGGCGAACAGCAATTTGAACTTGCTCCAGCACTTCGACCGCGACCTGGTCTCGTCGGGGCGTGTGGTGCTGGCGGCAGCAGTGCGCGGAACCGCGACCGCACCCCTGGTGAACGGACGGCTGGAGCTCCATGACGCTTCCCTAAACCACGCGAATGTCCCGAACGGAATTTCGAACGCCAATGGTGTGGTCCAGTTCAATGGCAATAGCGCTTCGTTTCGAAACCTAACGGCTGAATCGGGCGGCGGGAAACTCACGTTGGGCGGATTCGTGGCATTTCGCGACGTCGTGCGATTCGGGCTGCGTGCGAATGCGGACAATGTCCGCGTACGCCTGAAGGAAGGGGCGAGCGTAGGTCTCGACGCGAATATCAATCTGACGGGCACAACTGGCGCCAGTTCCGTGTCCGGCACGGTAACGGTCAATCGAATAACCTATGCGCCGCAGAGTGACTTCGGCTCCATGCTGTCGCGGGCGGCTCAGCCGGCGGAATCACCACGCGAACCTTCGCCGCTGCTGGAGAAAATGAAGCTGGATATACGAGTACGAACATCAGCTGCCACGGCCGTCCGGTCTTCCCTCACGGAAAAGCTGCAGGCCGACATGGATCTGCGAATTCGCGGAACGGCGTCGCAGCCCGGCGTGCTAGGGCGGGTGTCTATCACCGAAGGCAGCCTCGTCTTCTTCGGTTCAACTTACACGGTCAATTCGGGAACGATTTCGTTCTACAACCCGGTGCGCATCGAGCCGATTCTGGATATCAATCTCGAGACAAAGGCCAAGGGTGTGGAAGTCGCACTGAGAGTGACCGGCCCGTTCGAGAACATGAAGCTGAGCTATACCTCAGACCCGCCGCTGCAGTTCCAGGAGATCGTACAATTGCTGGCCTCAGGCAAGACGCCTACCTCTGACCCGACTCTTCTCGCGAATCAGCCCTCCGGACCATCGCAGGGTTTTGCGCAGATGGGTGAGTCGGCCCTGTTGACCAAGGCGCTGGCCGACCCAGTGGCAGGCCAATTGCAGCGAGTCTTCGGCGTGAGCCAGTTGAAGGTCGATCCCACATTTACGAGCGGATCGGACTTGCCTTCGGCCCGGGTAACACTTCAGCAGAACGTTACCGAACACGTTACTTTCACCTACGTGACCGCCCTAGACGATCCGAACACTCAGATCATTCGCATAGAATGGGCGTTTAACCGGCGGTGGTCGGCGGTTGCCGCTCGGGACGAAAACGGAATGGTCGGCATCAAGTTATTCTACAGGAAGCAGTTTCGCTGAATTTGGCTTTTTGTCCGGATCAGTTTTCTTGATCGCTTGTTTGCATCGAAATGCTCCTTGGCTTTGATCCGTGCACCTTTGATGCCAATTTGAGGCTTCCATCTCGGTCAGTTCTTTGTCAAAGGGGACGAGCAGACTGCATCCGCGTCGCCGCCGGGCGGCCGCACTCTCCATCTCGGAATTTACCTCAGCGCCGATCAAAACTGCCGCGCTCGTAAGGTAGAACCAGAGCATGAGAACGATCACAGCGCCCAGCGATCCGTACGTTGCGTTGTAAGAAGTGACGAAATGCAGGTAGACGCGAAACCCAAGGGAAACCAGCACCCATAAGGAGACGGCAACGATACCGCCCGGCGTCATCCATTTCCACTTCCGATTTTTCAGAGGTGCGAACCGATACAACAAGTCCATCGCAATGAGAACGAGAAGCAGGGCGACAAGCCGGTGTCCGATGTTCCAAGCTATCGCGAACACCTCCTCCAGGCCGAACCGTCCCGCCAGGAACGCTCCCATTTTCCCGCCTGCCAGCACCAGCAGCAAAGCGACGGCGGTGAAGGTCGCGAACGCGAGGGTCAGGACTGCGGCGATCAATCGCGATTTCCACCATGGGCGCCCTTCCTTGACTTCGTAAGCCTCATTTATGCTATGCGAGAGCGCCGCCATACCGTTGGAGGCCGCCCATAGCGTTCCGAGAATACCAATCGACAACTTCCCTCCGCCGGCGCCACTGCTTATCTGGTCCAACGTTTTTACCACCAGCTGGAAAGCCGAACTTGGGACCACTCTGCGGAAGTAATCGAGCAGGTCTGCCCGCAGGTCCCCGATTTGAGTCAGGTAGCCGAACAGCGTGGTGAGGAACAGCAGGAGCGGAAACACCGCGAGCAGAAAGTAGTAGGAGAGCTTCGCAGCCTGTCCAAAGACATCATCATCCTCGATCTCGTGGTAGACGCGCCTAGCAAGTTGCCCCCAAGTCAGGCCAGCGGGATGCCCCAGACTCATATTCTGACCACTACATGCATGGCTTGGAAAAAAAAAAAAAAAAAAAAAAAAAAAAAAAAAAAAAAAAAAAAAAAAAAAAAACTGCTGCTTGCCCTCGGCCGAAGGGCGCCAGCTTCCAGCCTCCCTCGTTTTCTCAATATGAGCGCCGGTTGTTGAAGGCGATCGCTAGCCGGAAAAGAACCTTCCGACGCAATGTCCACCGCATCAGACGCTGGCAAAGCAGTCTCCTCCGGCCGGTTCGCAGAACGGTCGGCCTGGCGCTTCTCCAAATCCAATAGCTCAGCGCCAAGCCGATTGCGAAAGCGATTCCTTTCATTGTTTCACGCGCAGGTTGTTCTTCACGGAGAAGACGCCCGGAACTCCCTTAGCCTGCATCTCGGCGAGGTTCTTGTCGCTCTCGCTGTTCACCACGCCCTCCAACACGACATGACCGTTCTTGGCAATGATGTGTATCGAGGGAATCGCCTGCAAAGCGTAACGGTCCAAGCCGGCTTGGCCATACACGGCACGAAACATCGCAAGCCGTACCCGGTCGTCATCCGGAGAAAGCGGCAGGACCTCGATGCGGTTCTCGATCGTCTCCACTCCCTCGACCGTTTTCACCACGTTCTCGGCTTCGCTTTTCAAAGTCGGCCGCGTGACGCTTCCGGAGAGGATGACTTTGCCGTTAGGTGCAATCTCAAAAGCCAGGTTGTCGAACAGCCCATAGTTCGGCAGCATTATCAGTTCATGCCGCACCTGGCGGACAAGCCGCTCTCTTTCTCTGGGCGTTTGCGCCAAAGCTGCCAGGCAGCTGATCACCAACAGCAGGGCCGACGCAACGGATAGGCGAATGACTCGGATCATGTGTGTGTCCTTTCAAAACTTTAGTTGCATTTACTGTTCCAAAACCGAATAGCGGTTGAGCGTGTCCATCAGCGACGAAATAAACCTGCCGGCGCCGCCGCATTCGATGGCTGTTTAGGTGACAGCGCAGAGGGGTTGAATGTTACGCAATGGGCCGCAACTAAAAAGATTCTCCGGTGGGGAGGGCTGGATGGTCGCCCACAGGGCAGGGGCTGGATCGTCGCAGCCGCGGGGAAGAATGTTCCCTTCCGGCAGCCTCAGGAACGTGGCGTTTCGAACCGGCATCCAGACGCGACTGCCGTGATCCATTGGCTTAACAGGCAGTTAGCCCCCTGGAACATGAATTGCCACTCCAATGGCATGATGAGAGGAAACTCATTCGCCACGGCCTATCAGAATGGCTTCCACTCGACCATCCGTTTGATGCTCTCCAAGGGTCTGCTAATCGACGAAGCCGAGGAATTGGCGCAGGCCGCTTGGGTAAGAGGGTGGGAAGCGCGTCAGCAACTGAAGCGCGACGACAGAGTGGTCCAGTGGGTGAACTCCATCGCCATCAGCACCATGCACAACGAGAAGCGTCGCTCCCTGCGTTACGAGGAATTGGACGAAATCCGAATACATCACACGCTCGCGCCCCCGGTGGCGGCGAAGATCGACGTCGACAAGTTGCTGAAGCAGTGCTCTTTGTTGGACCGTTCCCTGATCCTGCATCGCTACATGGGGGGCTTTGAGATGGAGGAAGTCGCGCGGCTTCACGGCTTGACTTGCGTAGCCACGCGTGTTCGCCTGCACAGGGCCAGAGCCGCTCTCCGCCGATATGCAAAGCCCCAGACGCTCGCGGCGGCCGCCTAGAAGCCTTGCTGGTTTGGCGCTTGTCCTCCTGCAGGAAGTGACTCAAGTAAACGCTTGAGTCCTCGAAATTGTCTCTCCCCTCATCGGCGCCGCCATGTCATACTTGAATAGCGGAACGGGGGCCGTGGGGCTCGACGCAGCCCTGCGACCGGCTCCAACGGGAAACTGGGTGCGGATTCTCATCGTAGAGGATGACAAGCAGCAGCGCGATTCCCTGATGGCGATCACGAGCGGATGGGGCCACGAGACCGTCGGCGCGATCAACGGTGTGGACGCCCTCGAAGTGATGGAGCGGTTCACTCCCTCCGTTATCGTCACCGATTTGAAAATGCCGCGCATGGACGGCTTTGAATTACTCCGCCGCCTCCGCGAATTGGGAACCTTTCCTCCGACCATCGTCCTGACCGCTTTCGGCAGCCTTGAAGTGGCGCTGTCGACGGTGCACGACCTAGGCGGTTTCTGGTTTCTCGAAAAGCCCATCAGCGTCGACGCGCTCCAACTCCTGATCGAACGCGCTGGGGCGCACTCGAATCTGGTCAAGGAAAACCAATTGCTCCGCCGAGATTTGACCTTTCGCGGCGTGCTCGGCGAACTGGTCGGCGCCTCGAAATCCATGCGGGAGGTCTTCGATCTGATCCGCCAGGTGGCCCCCACGGACGCGCCGGTTCTTCTGACCGGCGAAAGCGGAACCGGGAAAGAACTGGCCGCCCGGGCGATCCACGCCGCAAGCTCCCGCAGGGACGGCCCCTTCGTCGCCGTCAACTGTCCCGCACTGCCGGAAACTTTGGTGGAGAGCGAAATATTCGGGCACGAAAAGGGCGCGTTCACCGGGGCGTTCGACCGCCGGGTCGGGTGCCTGGAACTGGCTGAGAAGGGTACGCTCTTCTTGGACGAACTGGCGGAGATGCCGGTGCAGATGCAGGCCAAGCTGCTGCGCGTGCTTCAGGACTTGCACTACCGCCGTCTCGGCGGGACTCAGGAGATGCGGGCCGACGTGCGCGTTATCGCCGCCACCAACCGCCCGCCGAAGGAAGCGCTCGAGACCGGCAAGTTGCGCGAGGATCTGTACTACCGCTTGGCCGTGTTCCACATAGTCCTGCCGCCGCTGCGCGAGCGCCCAGACGACATCGCTCCGCTGGTGGAATCGATGATCGCGTCTTTCAACGCGAAGTACGGCACAAGCGTTGTTGCCCCTGGCAAGGCCGCGCTCGACCGGCTCTGCTCCCGCCGCTGGGAGGGCAATGTACGCGAACTGCGCAACGTGATCGAGCGGGCCGTCATTCTCACAGGCAGCGGCCAGTTGGGCGACGAGCATCTTTCGGCAGGCTGCTGCTTGACAGAGCAGGTGCCCCCCGCAAAGGCGGATGCGCCGCGTGACGACCTTGGCATCCGCGTCGGTATGACGGTCGACGAGGCCGAACGGGCGCTGATCGAGGCCACGCTGCGGCGGGCCAGGAACAACAAAACGCAAGCCGCGATCATTCTTGGTATCAGCGCCAAGACGCTGCATGCCAAGCTTCGCGCATACAGGCAGGCGGGCGATGAAGAACCTGATTCCGAATGATCCGGCTTGTTCGGACGGACTGCTCCTGGCGATCGTCCACGACATGCGCGCGTTGCTTCGAAACAGCCTGAGCCGCGCGCAATTGCTCGAGCGCTCGATCGGCGCCGGTTCCGCAGCCGCCATCGAACAGCTACCGGAGATCATCGCCGCCGGCAAGAAAATCGAGCGCTTCCTCGGCAGGCTGGCCGACTATGCCAACGCGGCTAAACTCATCGCCCTTCCGCCGATTCCTCTCAGCGCCGCCCTCCATACTGCGCTGATCCAGTTTCCTTCCCGGCCCGTCGAACTGGTACCCGCTTCCGGCGGAGCCCGGCTCGTGTCCTGCGAATTCTCGCGTGTCTTCGCCGAGCTGATCGACAATGCACTGAAGTTCTCCGGCAACGCGCCGGTGAGCGTCCGAACGGCCGGCAACGGTTCACAAGTCACCGTGACGATCCGCGATGGCGGGATCGGTGTCGATCCCAGTGAGGAGGAGAGAATCTTCGAACCACTGGTCCGCCTGCACTCGGGCGATGAATATCCCGGGTTCGGCTTCGGCCTGGCGATTTGCCGGCGCATCGCCGATGCGGCCGGCGCCAAAATCCGGATTTCCCCCGGTCCTGACGGTGGCACGATCGCGATGGTGATTTTTCCCGCACTCCCCGAGTTTCCGGTGTAACGCCGCGACTGCAGCCGCCGGCCCCGCTGGCTCGTGCTGTAACATCCGGCCACGCACGAGTGTCTCCCTGGTGGGCCCCCAAAGCGGGCACCGAACGAAAGGAGACTTATGAACTGGGATCAACTGGAAGGTGGTTGGAAGCAATTCCGGGGTTCCGTGCGCGAGAAATGGGGCAAGCTGACGGACGACGATCTCGACGTCATCGCCGGCAAACGCGACAAACTGGTCGGACAACTGCAAAAACAGTACGGCTACACCAAGGAAAAAGCGGAACAAGAGATCAACGACTTCCTCTCATCTCGTGCTGGCAGCTTGCGTTAGGCTCTGACCGCTGGGCTGGTTGCGAGGAACGAAAGGACGCCGGTGGGTGAACCTGGCGTCCTTTTTGCTTTCGCGGAACTGCCCGTATCTATTTTGAATAGAGCACCACGCTGATCTTGCCGTTCGGCTCCAGCGCGGCATATTTCACAAGCGCTAGATCGTCAACACCCTGTTCGCGCAGCTGGCTGTCCAGTGCGGATTCGGTAAGCATCTCTCGGCGCAGGTTCGCCTTGAAGACCTTGCCATGGCGTACCAGCGTCACTACTCCCGGTTCGGACAAGCGCGCAAACCAGCGGAAGCGGTATTCCATCCAGTCGATGAAATAGCTCCAGGCCGCTAGCGTCCCAACAAGCACGAAGGATCCGCCAACGGATTTGTATTCTCCGGCCATACCGTTCTGGGCGGCGTCAGCAATCAGGACGACCAGCAGAATGTCGGCAATGCCCAGCGAACCGGGGTTCCGATGCAGGACGAATCGAAACAAGAGAAACAAGAACCAGAAGACGAGCGTGCCGCGCACGATCAGCTCCATCGCAGGTATGTGGAACTCGAACAGATTCATAAGCGATATTTATGCCGCGATGTATAGTCCTCCATCGCGAGTCTCCTCGGCATCTTTCGCTGCTTGGCAACTCAGGCACAGTGCCGCCCAGGGCACGGCCTGCAGGCGTTTCGGATGGATCTGCCTGTCGCATTCGGCGCAGACCCCGAAGCTGCCCTCTTCGAGGCGCTGTAACGCCTGGTCAATAGCACGCAAGGTTTGCCACTGCCGGTTGATGGAGCCGAGCGCTAACTCGCGTTCAGTCGTATTCTGGACGTCGTCGATCATATCGGGCGCCCGTTCGATGGCGATTTCTTCCCGGTTCAGCGGCGTTCCGGACACTTCCCTTTTCTTCTGAATCAGGATCTCTCGATGGTTGTCAGTGGTCATTTTCCATTCCTCCGTTTTGCTCCGACGGGATGTCTTCGCGGCAAGTGACTGGCCAAACGTCATCGGGACCGCCATCCCCAGGGAAATCTTCGATCTGGACCGCCGCGCGATTGCCGGAGTGAGGTCGGCCGCCCCTTTTTCGGTCCTGGACGTTACAAAATTTCCCTGCGAAGTATGAGGTTTGCTCAGCCCGGAGGGATTGCCGTCCTGCCGCTCGACACGATCTCCCGCAGAACATCGCCGATACTCATGAACTCGTCAAAGTCGGCAGATTTGCGGAAGTAGCGGGTGGACGGATAATGCTCGATACGGTCCCGGTCGCTGGAGGACGCCGATGATGTGAAGATAACAACCGGTGTCTGCCCCAGGTGCGGCGTCGACCGAATAATCTCCAGGACCTCGACTCCGCTTCGTTTTGGGAGATCCAGATCCAGGAGGACGGCAGCCGGGACTTCAGGGTTGTCCGTCGCGGCGCACGCCTCGACCCATTGGATAGCTTTTTCTCCGTCATCCAGTACAACGAGCCGGAGAGGAAGTTCGTGAAGCTTGAGCGCTTCGCGCAAGAACATTACGTCGGCGGCGCTATCTTCGATCACCAGGATGAAACTGGCGGTGCTCATTGCCATGTCCTGCGAAAACCGTCACCTCCGTGCCATCGTGACAATTGACCCGCAGCCACAGGCGAGGTTGTGTCGGGTCGAACCCGCAACCATATCATAATCATACACGAGCAAACTGACGGCCATCGTATAGATCAGCAACAATAGGCGAATGAGTTTACTCCATTCGAGAGCACTGGTTCGGAAGTTCACACAATGGCCAGGCAAGTGGGAACATTCTTCCCATGCACAGCCATGGTTTGGGGTATCGTGCCAGGAACTCATCGTTCCGGAGATACAGATGGTATTGTCTGGTGTTAGTTCTCCCGCGTCCTTGTGAGATCATGTTGAAAGTAGGACAATGTCGCTTGCCGCGCAGCAAAGTAAGGAGAGAGAGGCCGAGGTTCGGCGGCTGAATACGCTATGCCAATTGCTTGCAGCGTTGAGTCACGCAGGCACGTTCGAGGAAGAAGTGTACAGAGTTGCCCTAACGAGCGTGCTCGATGCGACCGAGGCGGATCGCGCGGCGATTTTGCTGTTCGACGATGATGGCGTCCTCCGGTTCAAGTCCTCGCGGGGCCTTTCTGATGAATACCAGGCTGCGGTTGCGGGACATTCACCATGGCCGCAAGGGACCCGGAACGCACAACCCTTGGTTGTGTCGGATGTTCTAATTGACGAGAACCTCTCGCGCCATCGCAGCGCTCTGGAAAAGGAAAAGATCCGCGGGCTTATGTTCGTGCCGCTCGCACTTGATGCAGGCGTGTTCGGCAACCTCGTGCTGTACTTCGCTGAGCCCCACGAGTGTACCGTTGGCGAGTTGGAGATCAGTCAGGCAATAGCCACTCATGTCGCTCTGGCTGCCCGGCATAAGCGCTCCGAGTTCGCGTGCGCCCGCAGTGAGCAGCGCCTGCAGGCGATTTTGGAGAATTCAGCAGCCCTTATATTCTTCAAAGACGTACAGGGGCGATACCAGCTGGTGAACCGGCGCTTCGAGGAAGTCTTTCAAGTCACGAAAACGGAGGTGCTGGGCCGCACCGATCACGACATTTTCCCTGCCGAAATCGCGGAACGGTTTCAAGCCAATGATCGTGCCGTGCTCGCCGCTGGCGTACCGCTCACGGTGGATGAGTACGCACCTGACATCGATGGCATTCACGCCTATGTCTCCACAAGATTCCCGTTGGAAGAACCTGATGGCACGGTGTCTGGCGTGTGCGGCATCACAACCGATATCAGCAAGCAACTGAAAACCGAGGCTGCCAGCCAGCGCTTGGCCGCGATTGTCGAGAGCTCTGAAGATGCCATCATCGGCAAAGATAGAAATGGGGTCATCACGAGCTGGAACAAGGGCGCAGAACGCATTTTTGGCTACACCGCTTCTGAGGTCATAGGGCGGCCGGTATCGATCCTGGCTGCGCCCGAAAGCCTCAACGAGATGTCCCAAAACCTTTCGAGGATCTTGCAGGGCCATCGTGTCGAGCCTTACGAGACGCGGCGGCGCAGAAAGGATGGGCGGATCATCGACGTAGCTCTGTCGGTATCACCTGTCCGCGATGCGGCGGGTCAAATTGTCGGTGCATCGAAAATAGCCCGGGACATCACTGATCGAAAGCTCGCTGAACAGGAACGTGCCGCCCTTCTCATGCGCGAGCAGGAAGCTCGCCACACTGCTGAACTGCTCAACCGCGTTGGTCCGAGGCTGGCGGCGCAACTGGACCTGGAGAAGCTCGTGCGAGAGGTAACCGATATTGCCACGGCGCTGGTGGGCGCGGAGTGCGGCGGGTTCTCCTATAGGGCCGTCAACGAGAAAGGCGAGTCCTTTCTGCTTTACGCACTCGGTTTCCCGATGCCTGGCAACGCCCAGGCCTTCGCGCCAACATTTCATGGCGAAGGCGTAGTGCGTTGCGAAGACGTGACGCGAGATCCCCGATATGGGGAGAACCCGCCGCACTACGGCATGCCGGCGGGGGACCTGCGGGTCCGCAGCTATCTCGCCGCGCCTGTCATCGCGAGATCAGGGGAGAGGCTGGGCGGCCTTTTCTTCGGTCATTCGGCCCCGGGCAAGTTTACGGAGACTCACGAGGCGATCCTTACCGGCATTGTCGCGCAGGCCGCCATCGCGATGGACAACGCGCGTCTTTTCGAGCAGGCCCAGTGGGCGCAGAGGGAACTGACGCGGTCAAACGAAGAACTGCGGCGCGCGAATCGGGATCTGGAATTAGTCGCTTACTCGGCGAGCCACGATTTGCAGGAACCCCTGCGCACCATTGCGCTTTCGGGACAGCTGCTCGAACGCAGGTGGGGACGGGAACTGCACGGCGACGATGCGACGTATTTGAACAACATCAACAGCGCTGCCAAGCGCATGAGCGGTCTGATTGAGGACCTTCTCGCCTATGCCCGTGCGACGAAATATGAAGAAGGAGAAGTGCCAGTTGCCGATGCGGGGCGGATCCTCGCCGATGTCCTGGAAAGTTTGCGGGGGCTGATTCAGGAGGCTGGAGCGATCGTCACGGCCGGAGAATTGCCGGCCGTGACCATCCACGAGAGTCGGCTCGCCCAGCTTTTTCAAAATTTGATCAGCAACGCTATAAAATATCGGAGCAAGCTGGAGGTTCCGCGGGTATGTATTACAGCCGCCAAACGCGACGGATGGTGCGTATTCTCCATCCTTGATAACGGGATTGGAATGGAGCCGGAGCACTCCAGGCAGATTTTCGAACTCTTTCATCGGTTGCACGGCCGCGACGAGTATCCGGGTAGCGGCATCGGCCTGGCTATCTGTCAACGCGTGGTGGAGCACTACGGCGGGCGCATATGGCTTGAGCGGTCTGCCCCCGGCAGAGGATCAACCTTCTGCTTCTCCGTTCCCCTTGTTGAGCTACGTTCGGGAGCGTAGCAACCCCAAGACTTCCTCGTAGGTCCGCCGGGCCGCGCTGGTGTAACTCTTCGTAACAGTTCTGGCCCGACCGTTGTCTACATGGTGCAATCCGGCCCATTCAAGGAGACCAGGCGCCGGAGAAAGGGAATCCCATGGTGATACAGCAGGTGTTTCTAGCACTTGCGCTCGCGACTGCCGTGTTGGCCTTCCAGCCTGACAACACCGAACGGAACAAGCGCGATCGCGCGGGCGCCACCACAAAGACGGCGCAGCAGCAAGGCAATAACAAAGCAGATCTGGACATGGTGGCCAAAATTCGACGCGCGATCAGGAAGGATGGGACGCTATCCACGAACGCGCAAAATGTCAAGATCGTCGTCGACCGGGGGCACGTGTGGTTACGCGGCCCGGTCGCAAACGAAGCGGAAATGAGCAAGGTGCTTGCGCTCGCCAAACAGAGCGCTGGCGAAAAGAACGTGACAAGCAATATGGAAGTAACCAAAGGAGAGAAATAAATGGGCAAGAACATATCGGTATACGGAATATTCGCCAGCCGTTCGGCGCTTGAGCAAGCCGTGGTTGGCCTGCAGCAGGCGGGATTCCGGAACGAGGATGTTTCTGTTTTGCTGCCTGAAAACCTCGGCAACAAGGATCTTGTGACAGAGAAGAGCAGCAAGAGTCCGGAGGGCGCCGTTACGGGCGGTGCCACCGGTGGAGTGGTGGGGGGTACACTCGGCTGGTTGGCCGGCATCGGTGCTCTCGCCATCCCGGGGTTGGGGCCCTTTATCGCAGCGGGACCGATCATGGCCGCGCTCGCCGGCGCTGGGGCCGGAGCTGCATTGGGGGGCGTGACGGGAGGCCTGATCGGGCTGGGTATGCCTGAATTCGAAGCGAAGCGTTACGAGGGCCGCGTAAAGGACGGCGGGAGCTTACTGTCGGTTCATTGCGACAACAACGATTGGGCCGAGAAGGCCGAGCAGATTGTCCGCGCCAGCGGCGGTGAGGATGTGACGAAGGCAGGCGAAGCCAGTGCTGACTTCGACGCTACGGAAAAACCCCACTCGCGCTTCACCAGCAGCCGGCAGTAGAGCATCTACAGGCACAAAATGTGTTAGAGCATCTTGGGAATCGCAAAGCCAACGATTTCTGTCATTTCCCGCAAGTGGCGGGTCGGCTTGCAACCACTAAATTCGTCACCGGTTGGGTGACGAGAAAGGAAGAAGACGAAATGAAGATGCAACACACTGCGGCCGCGGTCGCTCTCCTTGTCATGATGGGAGCACCCTCCTGGGCGCAGGTATCGAACAAAAAGACAAATCTGGAAGTGAAAGAGACAATCCTCATTCCCGGGAAGGAGTTGCCCCCGGGGAAATATGTGATGAAGCTGATGGATTCGAGCTCCAATCGCAACATCGTACAGGTATTCAATGAGGATGAGACACAAGTACAGGCCACCATCCTCGCCATTCCCAATTATCGGCTGGAACGTACGGACGACACCGAGTTGCGCTACTGGGAGTCGGCCTCGGGAACTCCACCCGCGCTGCGAGCGTGGTTCTATCCGGGCGACAACTACGGGCAGGAGTTTGCATATCCCAAGGAAGTAGCGGAGCAGATTGCCGCCAGGAACAACGCTAAAGTTGCGTGGTATGAAGGCGCAGGCGACCCAGACTCGCTGAGAACCTCCACCATTCATGGCGGTTCGGATTCCGAAAGCTCAGTAAAACAAACAGCAACAGCGCCGACCTCGAAAAAGACCAAGAATCACGCGTGGAGGCTAGCGGGTCGGCCGACCGGCTTACTCGACACTTCTGCAGCACCAGATGCGGCAGCCAGCAACAACCCTCAGGGTTCGGCGGCGACAACTCCAACTCAGCGAACTCAAGAGGAGCCATTGATGGCTCAGCCTGCCGCGCCAGCGCAGAAACAGGAAACTGTTCAGTCGCGGGAACCCCAGACCGCCTCTTCTCGTGAAGAGACACCAGCCCAACTCCCAAGCACGGGGAGCCCGTTATGGACAATGGCGATCGCAGGCGCGGTCATGCTGGCGCTTGGAACGGGCCTCGCTCGTTCCCGTCGCAAGTCAGGATGACGAGGAGAAGCGGAGAGTTCTCGACCACCCGGGCGGGCCACTATCGGCTGGCCTCCCGGGTGGTTTGTGCCATAGCCATCTTCACAAGCCTCGCCCAGTGCCAACCGCCCACGATCCGGACCAGTGTAAACTTGGTGCTGCTCGATGTGGCGGTATACACAAAGGACGGCAAGCTCGCGGCAGGTCTGAAACGAGAGAATTTCCGGATCGTGGACGCCGGGCGGGAGAGGCCAATCACGCGCTTTGAGACGGGAGATGCTGATCTGTCGGTGGCCTTCGTTGTCGATTTCAGCAGGAGCATGAGGCCCCGAAAGGTGGCCGTCATCCAGGCTTTGCAGCGGTTGCAGAAGCAACTCTCCGCAGCTGACGAGATGGCAGTGATCGTGTTCAATGAAGAGATTCTCGTGCTCCAACCTCCGCTTCCAAGCGCGAATACTGCCTGGCTGGCGGCCCTGATCGGCTTAACCCCGGACGGGAAGACGGCCGTTTACGGCGCTTTGACTGAAGCGGCACGCTTGTTATCTCGCGCTACGCACAGCCGGCGAGTCTGCATTCTCCTAAGTGACGGAGTAGATAATGCCAGTTCTATTTCTAGTAATACCGCCATCGACATGCTCCGTGCCGGCAATGTCACGACCTACAGCGTAGGGCTGTTTCCTTCCGGCGAGGGAGAAGCCGATGGCCGCTTTTTGCGGCGGCTGGCAGCAGAATCCGGAGGGCTGGCACTGTTTGATGAGCGTCGTGCAGGTCTCGATGGCGTGTTGGATACCATCCTCACTGACCTGCGGTCGCGTTATGTGATCGGCTTTCTCACTGATGATCCCCGGGAAGGTCGGACGGAAGTTCGACAAGTCGACTTGACCGTCCGCGACGGTCATGGCGAAGGGCTACGCATGCGCACCCGAAAAAGTTACCTGATTGGCGGAATTCATGGGAACTAGGGTTTTCGCAGCCATTGCCGGAATCGGTCAGAACGTCAACCCGAGCATGAAGTCACCCTGGTTGCGATTCGTTCGCAGCAGTGCATCGACGGGAGCACGCAGGTTCTCGCCACCCCATCGCGTATACCGAAACTCGGGAGAGAAGCGAACCGGACCCATCTTGAAAGCGATGCCTGCTCCGAAGGCAAACCCAACATCGTTCCTCTTGTTGAATTCGACCGCACTGTTGATTTCCACCTGTTGGAATGTCCCGGCCGAAATCGTCTGCCGGACTTGCCGGATACCGCTGAGATGGCGGACGGAAACGCCGGCGTCGACAAATGGGCGAACGGGTCCTGGGAGGATCTCGAATTTGCCGAGCAGCGGGAATTCCCACGTGTTGGCGACTGTCTTGGAGTAGACGAAGGGGCCGCTTGCTTGGTATTGATACCCGATGCGCTTGTACAGAGCATCGACCTCCACGGAGAAGCGCGCGGGAAGATGAACCTCGAAGGTTGGTCCGACCAGGTATCGTTTCGTATCGGTGAAATACGAGGCGTTTGTTCCGCGGACTACATCGACTGCATCGGTGATCGGCACGCCGCCCTTCACGCCGAGGGACACGAAGTCTCCCCCGCACAGCAACGCGGGGATCAATGTCAGCAAGGCCAAACCCTGGAGAGTAGTTGTGATCTTCATGCTGTTTCCCCTGCACGGCTGGTGCCAGACTGCAGCCACGTTACAAGTGTGCCATTCGTTCCTGTCCCGAAACGTAAAGTAACACCATAGTTTCCGGACCTGACGCGTTTTGACTGGTTTACAGGGGAGTTGCCCGTAATCGCGAGTGGTATCCCGCGTGCATTAGGTTAGATGTCTCGAGGATCGCCACCCGGCGGCGCTCCTCCAAAAGGAGAAGAATACGATGCTTTACACGATTGCGGTTGTAATGATTGTGTTGTGGCTCCTCGGCCTCGTGTCTTCGTACACGATGGGCGGGCTGATTCACCTCCTCTTGGTCCTAGCCATCGTTGCGGTGCTTGTTCGGGTGATCCAGGGCCAACGACCCATCTAGGTGGTGCCCCGAACTGAAGAAGAGAAAGTGTGGAGCGCATGAAGGCGTCACTGGTCATAGGCGTCATACTGATCGCCCTGGGAGTCGTTTCTCTCGCCTATCAGGGGTTCACGTATACGACTCGCGAAAAAGTACTCGACATTGGTCCGGTCGAAGCCAGTAGAGAGAAGCGGAACTGGGTTCCGCTGCCTCCAATCCTCGGTGGGATTGCGCTGGTTGGCGGCATCGTGATGGTGATCAGCGCAGCTAGAAAGTCATCATGAATTCTGGCGCGGGGACTCCATAAACGCGCGAACTTCGCCGTCGCCTTGTATTGCGGGGTCGCCTCCGAAACATTCGCGCCCCGCTCCGAACGGCAATTCACGCGCAGTATGCGATCACTCCGTAACCTTCCGAAAATACACCCGCTTAAAAACCAGTGTCTATTGTAAATTGAGATGGCGGTGAGGGTGG
>CAWCAT010000013.1:0-19134 GCA_963793625.1 Bryobacteraceae bacterium
TTACTATTTGGGAGGCCTTGATTTAAAGCTCTTTTGGTACTATTCTTGATCTGGCATCAGAAGGCTCTGCCGGAGGATAGGCAACGTTGGGATCGTCCTGAGGGCCGCCAGAGTTCGCAAGTCGCGTAGTTATCCCGCTTTTCCCGGGCAGGTTTCCCCGGCTTTCGTAAAGAGAATCTTATGTCACTTAGTAGTTTCAAGTGCATTCGGGTTCACTCTGCGCTCTTACTTTCCATCCCAATCGCGATTTTCGCCTTTGCCGCAACCCGCCCACGCTGGTCACAGCTACGTCAGTACAGTCTGCTGTGTCCACCATCACGCGGTGCTCTGGGAAGAGGTGAAAGGCCACTGAGTGATAAAGGAGGAACTTATGCCACTTAGTAAGTCCAACTACATTGGGTTTTGCTCTGTACTGCTAATGCTCATCGTGCCATGCGTGATCTTCGCCGTCGCGCAGTCGGCCGAGTACCAAAAGAACGACCTCGGCACGCTCGGGGGCGGCTATGATGATAGCGCGGCAAACGGGATCAACGCACACGGCCAGGTTGTTGGCTTTTCTTTTTCCCTCTTTCACAACGTGCCAGACCGTGCTTTTCTTTGGCAGGACGGAAAGATGACCATGCTTCCGCCGCTTGCAGGCGATCTGGCATGCCGTGCCTCGGCGATCAATGACAAGGAACAGGTTGTCGGAACATGCGATTCACATGCCGTGCTCTGGGAAGATGGCACGCCGCTCAACCTTGGCAGCTTGGGTGGCCGCAGCGAGGCTGGCGCGATCAACGTTAAAGGCCAGATTGTCGGAACTTCCAGTGTGGGGGGGAACGATCACGCATTTTTCTGGCAGGACGGCAAGATGTTCGATCTGGGCACTCTACCCGGCGATACGTCGAGCCGAGCACTGGCCATCAACAAACGTGGCCAGATCCTCGGCTACTCGGGTTCCTTTCACCCGTTCCTGTGGGAGGGTGGCGTGATGCAGGCCCTCAGCCTCCCGTGCTGCGCGCAGCAACTCAACGATAAAGGCGCAATCCTGGGTTCTGACCGCACCGCTGGTGCGTGGGTTTGGGAAGAAGGTAACGTGACCTGGTTAGGTCCGATGTTCCCGGGCACGCCGTACCAGCTACGAACGTATGCTACTGCGATTAATAACCGTGGTCAGGTGGTCGGATACGGCATCTCAGCCGGAGACGTCGCGTTTGTGTGGGAAAACGGCACCTTCACTCTGCTTGGTGTAGACGCTGCAGCATATGACATCAATGACAAAGGCCAGATTGTTGGTTACAGCGCCGCCACGAACAATACCTATCACACGGTGCTTTGGGAAGAGGTGAAAGGCCACTGAAAACAAAGCTTGGTATCATAGGCTCACTATGCCTGACCTGGGATTCGACCTTGCTCCATTGTCTGAAGCCGTCACCAACTCCATTCGCGTGGAGGTCATGTCGCGGCACTCTCCAGAGAATTCACGCTTGCAGCAGGGCGAATGGGTTTTCCAGTACACCGTCCGAATCACCAATCAGGGCAACGACACCGTTCAACTGGTCAGCCGTCACTGGGTCATCACCGATGGGGTCGATCACGTCGAAGAGGTCAGAGGTCCGGGCGTAGTCGGTGAGCAGCCGACCCTCGCACCCGGCGAGTCCTTCAAGTACTCATCCTGGTGCGTTCTCAAAACGCCCACCGGCATGATGCGCGGTGAGTATCAAATGGTCCGCTCCGACGGCGACCAGTTCGATGTCGAAATCGCCCCGTTCGCTCTCAAGGCCCGCTACACCGTCCAGTAGCGTCCAGCCCTACTCATCAACTCGAAGCGCCACAAATTCGCGCAGACCCATCAGCGTTATAACCACCCGCGGGCATTTCTCAACCGTGCCGCGCACGAACGTGAGCTCGACTGGCGAACCGGGCGCCTGGAACACCGTATCGGACTTCGCGTCCAGCGGCACCTTCATTCCGTTAGCCTCTGCCATTAGGCGATCTCCCGCGCGGCTGACGACGATGTGACTACCCATGTTCTGGACCACCACTTCTGGAGCATCCAGCTTGTAACGACCGCCATATGCATCGAGCGTCTTTGGATCCACCCGCACATCCGATCGAGTGCCTGCTTTCTCCATGCTGTCGGCCAGCCATACCTCCGCGATCCGGTGCGCCAGATCGCCTGCTGTCGGCAGCGCTCCCGCCGGCCTCATCCCCGTATTCGAGAGCACGATGACGGTGAACTTTTCCTGAGGATAGCGGGCCACGTAAGTGTTGAATCCGGGAATATCGCCGCCATGTCCCACCTCGCGCAGTCCTCTGTAGCTGATAGTCATCCAACCGTATCCGTAGCGCGTTCGCCGGCCGTCGCTTAACTGTCCGGGCTCCCACGCCTTTTCGAGTGTTCCTTTGCGTAGCAGTTTCTCCGACGCCAGCGCCTGCTCCCATCGCAGCAGATCCTCGACGGTCGAATAGAGCCCACCCGCCGCATAAGCCCCGAGCGCATCCTGTGCCGCGATCGGGTTGTAGCCGCCGTCCTTTCCGGCTAAGTACCCTGTCGCACGCCCGGCAAGCTCTTGGGTCTTGTCAAAGCCCGAGCGCTTCATCCCAAGCGGTTCGAAGATGTGCTCGCGAAGGTACGCGTCCCAAGCCTGGCCGGCAACCTTCTCAATCACCAGCCCCAACAGGAGGTACGCCCTCCACAAGTTGGAGCACCGCAATCGCCGTGAACGACTTAGTCACCGAACCAAGCCGCAGGATAGTTGCAGGGGTGTTGGCGATACCTTTTTCGACATTCGCCATCCCATAGCCCTTCATCAGCAGTACCTTGCCATCGCGAATAACCGCAACCACGGCTCCGGGTGATTTGCCGCCGGCAACAGGCCGAAAAAGTTCGTCGATACGCTGCTCCGGGTCGGGCGCCGCTGCCGAACGAATCGATATAAGGGCACTGAGTAGAATGGCAGCTCTATAAAAACTCATAAGGCCTCTTTCTCTGGATATTTACGAGAAAGCTGCCGCATTCGTTCCAGGACACATTCCACGGAACCAGTAAAACTACTAGTATTCCCCGGGCCGTAACCTAGGTAGCATCAGAAGATGGAATGGGACATTCTAATTGAATGTATCGGCAAGACATGGCTGCTACATTCGGAGACAGATACGGGCAGACAGTGGATTGAGCGCAGAATTCCTGCCGATAAATGGCGTCAGGCCCTCGGCTGGACGGTGGCAGTGGAAGACTGCCAGCGCGCCCGTGATCTTTGCACCTCAGCTATGGCCGACGGCTTGCGTCTCGGAGGCATGGCCTAACCCAGCAAGTTCAACGGCCACTCACCTCATCGGAATCCGTCAGCCCTCAGAACAAACTAATCACGTCCAGAATCGCCATTGTAGCCCGCGCGATAATCAAAGCCTTGCCATCCAGAAACACGCGATCGCAGCCGCACCCTGCGGGCAGCGGAGCCAGCCGTCCCATCAGCTCACCAGGAAACGGACTGACCTTCTTCTGCAACCCGGGCGGAAGCGTGCCATTCCGCTGAAGCTGCTTCTGCAGCCCCGGGGGAAGCTGGCCACGTTTCGCCAGGCCCGGAGGAAGCCCATTCGGCGGGGCTGTTTGAACCCACTGCCTTATAGCGCGCCGGTCTGAGTCACTGAACACCACCGACACAGAAACAGCCGTCCCGCTGTTCGATTCTCCAGCGGGTTTCCCTTTCCCCTTCCCCTTGCCGTTGCCCTGACCAAACAGAGTAAGCGTAAATGCAAGAACGCTGAAAATTACAATTAGCTGCCGCATATCGATCCCATCCTTCCGATGATCCTCAACAGATTATCAAAGCAGCCGCTGGCCCTGCTCGCCAGCGTAGGCGTCCGACCCGAAGCCGCCGATGGCTTCGCCTGGTACGCCAGGATCTAGTATTTCGCTTGAGCGGCTAATGGTAGTGAAACTGGCCGTGCTAACCGTACCGGGAACGAGGAGTGACCGGAGGCGAAATTGCTTTAGTTGAACGTCTCGCAAGCCCCCACGTCACCCCGCTCGTATCCCCGACTGAACCACTGCATCCTCTGCGCCGAGGTCCCATGCGTGAAGCTCTCCGGGTGAATCCGCCCCGTCGTGTCCTTTTGAATCCTGTCGTCGCCCACTGCCGAGGCCGCCCCCAAGCCACTTTCGAGGTCACCCGATTCGAGCAGTTTGCGCTGTGCCGTGGAATGCGCCCAGACCCCTGCCAGACAATCTGCCTGCAATTCCATCTTCACGCTCAATTCGTTCGCCGAGGCCCGATTCTGGCGCTGCAATGCCCGCACCCGCCGCTCGATTCCAAGGACGTTCTGGACGTGATGCCCGATCTCATGAGCGATCACGTACGCTGCGGCAAATTCGCCAGGCGCACGGAAGCGCGTGCGCAGATCGTCGAAGAACCCCAGGTCGAGGTAAACTTTCTCGTCAGCCGGACAGTAAAACGGGCCAGCGGAGGACTCCGCCGCCCCGCAGCCCGATTGCACCCCATCCCGGAACAGGACTAACTTCGCCCTACGATAGCCTTTCAGCTGCTGAGTCCAGACCGATTGAGCATCGTCCAGCACAAAGCTGACAAACTCCACCGACTCGTTCTCCTTGGCGTCCCGCCTCGGATCTGAAACAGCCGGAGCCGACTCCCCGCCGACCGATAGGAACGGCGTAATCAGATCCGTCTTGAAGATCAGGCTGAGTAAGCCGAGCACAGCCAGACCGCCCAGTCCCAGCTTCACGCCACCGGGCCTCCGGCCCCCGCCGGATCCCCGCAAATCCTCGATATCGTTGCTGATCCCGCCTTTTCTCCAGAGCATAAGCTCATTTTACAGCCAGTCCCCACCATCCGGTCTATTGACACATTCCAATCTGGAGTGTACTGTCAAGTCTCTGGGTTTCAATTTAAAACTTTCTTCGGGGGAGAACCACATCTATGTCTAGAGTTCGACTAGGGGCCATATTGGCCCTCGCCATTGCACCTGCCCTTCTGCCGGCAGCTCCAATCTTTAACGTAAGTTACAACGCAAGTTCCACGTTCGCCGACGCTTTAGGCGACACGACAATGACACTGGCGTTTGACGGAGTGAACTACTGGAGCACCTCGGGAGGTAGTACTGCCGGCAACAGGTATGCTCAATATACGGCAGCAGGCGCCTTGGTAGGCACCTTCGCTCCCGGCCTTGATTTTCGGTCCGTCTTTACCGACGCCGCCGGAGAAGTGTACGCGCGTCAATTTAATAACCCCACCATCTACAAGCAAAGCTCTCCTGGCGTTTTCTCGTCATTTGCCACGTTGACTGGCGGTTCCCTCGATGAGCAATCCAGCGTTGTCCTGAACAGCGACGGCACGGAGTACATCGCAATGAGTGGCGGAAACGTAAGCCGCTGGAATCTGGACGGAACTTTTCTCGGTTCTCTCGCGCTTGTCGGCTTCGGAGGTGCGGAAAACAACTACCCGCAGGGCCGAGGAATCATCGCGGCTGGCGGTTACTACCTCACCTATGACAACGCTGGACTCCTTTCAGCTTGGGACACGGGGACAGGCGCCCGCCTGGACCAAACCACTCTCAATGGCGCTGGTACGTCGTTCAATTCCGGCTTCAGCTTCTCTTTCGCTAACGGGCAAGCCTGGGTCGTCGATGACGCGGGTGGCACCTGGCGCGGCTATGACGTGGGTCTCGATTCTGAGCAAGCACCGGTTCCTGAGCCTGGAACCGTGGGCCTGCTGGCCTGCGGTCTAGGTCTGCTAGTCTTCCGCAAACTTCGCAAGTAACGGCCATAACCCGGAGCGGCTGCGCCGCTTCGGGGCCTTTCTAACCGTTTTCATCCCTCGTTGTGCCGACCCGCAGGGGCGGCATGGGGCATTCACACTCCCCGCGAAACTATATCCACCCGCCTTTTTAGCAACTTAGGATTTTCAACCCCGATTCGCCAGAAACTCAACAGCTACAATTCCCGACAGGAAGCCATGTCCTTATCCAAATCCGAATCCGCGCGCATCAACGGTGCCAAATCCCGCGGGCCCAAGACCCCTGCCGGTAAAGCCATCTCATCCCAGAACGCCACCAAGCACGGGCTCTTCGCCTACGCCCTTGTTATCCGAGGCGAATCCCCGGACGCCTTTCAAGTCTTTGCGGAATCCTACGTCCGCCGCTTCGAACCCCGTGACGACATCGAACTCGATATTGTCAGGCAGATGACCGCAGCCATGTGGCGCATCGCACGCTGCTGGACGCTGCAAACTCAAACCATCAACGAGGACATGGATCTCGACGGATACGGCGGAGACACAGTCGCGGCCCGCACCTTCGAGTTGCTCAGCAAGAAGTCACCCTCCCTACAACTCCTGCACCGCTTCGAAAACAGTTACGAACGCGTTTACAATCAGGCCATCCGCACCTTGGCCAACATCCGCAAGAACTTCCCGGTGCCGGACGGCGATGCGCCAAAATGCGAGAACGAACCCAACACGAACCAGTCAGCCGGTACAATGGAGGTTTCCAATGAGACTCAACATTCCCCTTTTAGCGTTGCTCCTGCCCTTGGCCGCTCTCTCGCAGAGTGTGCCCAACCCGGTAGTTCGCTTCAGCACGAACCTCGGCGATATCGACGTGACCCTGCTCCCCAACTCTGCGCCGAAAACCGTCGCCAACTTCTTCAATTACGTGAACCGCGGCGACTTCAACAACTCGATCTTCCACCGCTCCGTGCGCAACTTCATCATCCAGGGCGGCGGCTTCCAGTTGAAGAACGGTGCTCCGGTAGCCATCCCTGCAGACCCAGCCGTGAAGAACGAATTCAGCCAGTCCAACAACCGCGGCACGCTCGCCATGGCGAAACTGGGCGACGACCCGAACAGCGCAACCAACCAGTGGTTCTTCAATCTCAACAACAGCAATGCGGCGAACCTCAACGCGCAGAACGGAGGCTTCACCGTCTTCGGTCGGGTGGCCAACGCCAGCAGCCTCGCAGTAATGGACGCGATCGCCGCAGTGCCTGTCTGGGACAGCTCACGACTCAACGCCGCCTTCACGGAGCTTCCGCTGCTCAACTACACCAGCGGCACTGTGCTGCGCAGAGAATTACGTCACCATCCGCTCGATCACGCAGCTCGAAAACCCGCCCGCAATTGCATCGAGCGGAGTAATCACGGCCGGCAGCTTCGGTGCCTACACGGTCGGCGCGCCGGGCTCCTATATCGAGATCTACGGCTCGAACCTTTCGGGCACGACCCGCGAATGGGCACGGCGCAGACTTCAAGGAACTCAACGCGCCCACGACCCTGGACGACGTGAGTGTGAAGGTCAACGGCCAGCCCGCCTACGTGTCGTTTATTAGCCCGGGGCAGGTTAACGTGCAGATCCCGGCCAACGTCCCGACTATCGGTACGGCCTCCGTGGTCGTCACTTACAAGACGCAGTCCAGCGGATCATATATATTGCCCATGCGCACCCAGGCTGCGGGTCTGCTGGCTCCGGCTTCGTTCAATGTCGGCGGCCGCCAGTACGTAGCCGCGGTTCATGCCAGCAACGCCGCCTACGTAACCACAGGCAATATCGCAGGCCTTCCGGCCGCGCCGGCACAGCCAGGCGAAACCATCGTCTTCTTCGGCACCGGCTTCGGTCCAGTGACCGGAGTGCCTGTGGCGGGCCAGATCGCCCAGGGTGCCACCACGCTCGACTGCTCCGCTCCAATTCAAGATTGGCGGACTGGACGCACGCGTTGATTACAAGGGCTTCGCACCCGGTCTCGTCGGACTTTACCAGTTCAACGTGGTCATTCCGGCCACCGCGCCCAACGGCGATCTGGCGCTCAACGTCGTCCTGGATGGCGAAACAATTCCACAGACGCTCTATATTCCCGTGCTGGCGAAATGATATTCTGACCCGAGACTCATATGGAACCTGAAACTACGCAATCCCAGCGCCGCGGCTTTCTGAAAGCAGCCGCCGGCGGTGTCCTCATCCTCAAGCCTGAGACCGTGTTCGGCTCGCAGGCCAACTCCACCGTCGAAGTCGGCATCGTCGGATGCGGCGGACGCGGCAACTGGATCGGCGCCGTTCTTCCCCGAATACGCCGGCGCCCGCATCGTCGCGCTTGCCGACGTGGTCAAGACCAATCTCGAAGCGACCACCACCAAGTTCAAGGTCGATCCCGCGCGCGCCTACTACGGACCCGACGCCTACAAGGAACTGGCCAAATCCAAGGTCGACGCCGTAATCGTCGAAACGCCGCCCTACTTCCATCCGGAGCAGGTGCGCTGCCGTCGATGCCGGCAAGCACGTTTATGTCGCCAAGCCCGTCGCCGTGGACGTGCCCGGTTGCAAGAGCATTCTCGCCAGCGGCAAGAAGGCCCAGGGCAAGAAGAGCTTTCTTGTCGATTTTCAGACCCGCTCGCAGCCCGTTTTCCAGGAAGCCGCCAAGCGCATTCATCGCGGCGACATCGGCAAGCCCGCGCTGGCGCAGGTGTACTATCACGCCGGACGTCCTTCGAAGGACAAGACGCAAGCCGGGCATGGATTCCGGCCAGTCTCGCGTAGCGAATTTCTATATGGATAAGGTGCTCGGCGGCGACATCATCGTCGAACAGAACATCCACGTCATCGACGTCGCCAACTGGTTTCTGCAGGGCCATCCCGCTGAAGGCCAACGGCACCGGCGGACGCACCGATTGGAGCGGAACGCCGTTCAACGCCGGCGACGCCTGGGATCACTTCGTCGTGACCTTCTGGTACCCCAACGACACCCACGTCAGCTTCAGTTCGCACCAGCTTACGCAACAGCTTCGAGTGACCTCTGCGTGCGTTGCTTCGGCATCAAGGGTTCGGTCGATTCGCACTACGGCGGCACTGTCCGCATCCTCGGCCAGAACGCCTGGATGGGCGCCGAGAAGGACGACACCTTCAAGCAGGGCGCGATCAACAACGTCAAGGCTTTCATCGACAGCATCCGCACCGGCAACCTGCTCAACAACGCCGAACAGGCCGTCGAAAGCAACCTGACCGCGATTCTGGGCCGCACCGCCGCCTACCTGGGCCGCACCGTAACCTGGGACGAAATGATGAACTCCACTGAAAAGCTGGAAGCGAACCTGAAACTCCGCTGGTAATTCAGCCTTCTGGCGCTAAACGTGCATTTGTTTATTGAGCCGACGCTGAAGCGGGTGCTTTTTGCTCGCAAATGCGCGCAAATCGTTTACCGAAGGGTTGGCTCAATGAAAAAAATCAGTAGTGTTTTGTTTACGGTTTTAGTACTTTTTACACTCTTCGCCGCCGTTGCAGCGGCTGACATCACGAAGGTGGTTAACGGAGCGTCGTTCGCCTCGAACAACACTTTTGCCCCGGGAACCATCATCACAATTAAGGGAAATAACTTAGCCGCCGCGACCGCAAGCGCGACGATTCCCGTCACCCCGCCTACGACGCTTGGCGGAGTAACCGTCACCATCGGCGGCGTTCCATGTCCGTTGTTTTACGTCTCGCCGCAGCAGGTTAACGCTCAGATCGCGACCAGCGTGACGCTTGGTCCAAAGACTCTGACGCTGACCTCGAGCGCGGGCACATTCAATACCCCGATCGAAATCGTAGCAGCCGGCTCCCCCGGAATTTTCAGCATGGGCGGGACGGGCAGCCGTGATGGCGCCATCCTGAACGCCATAACGTTCGCCCCCGGGCCGTTTAGTGTCACGACGGACGGAAAGCCAACTTATCTGGCTATTTACACGACAGGACTGGATCTCTCGGCCACCCCGGTGGTCACTATCGACGGTATCAATGTCCTGGTGGTCTACGCCGGCAATGCTCCAGGGTTTACTGGGCTGCAGCAGATCAACGTGCAGTTGGTTAGCGAGCTTGCAGGTGCCGGACGCGTGGGCGTGATGGTCAAAACAGGAACTACAACGACAAACGTAGTCGAAGTCATGATCCTGCCCGCCACGGGTCAGGGACCGTTCGCTCCGGACGAGGATAACAAGCAGCGGAGTCGCGAGCTGTCCTCCATCGCCTGGATTCCGGGAACCAGCCTGGCGCTGCTCACCGACGAGAACGATGACGTGGTCCGGGTAATAGACCTTAAGGCGAAGAAGGTAATCCGCACGATCACCCTGCCTGAAGGCGCCGAGCCGGTGGCTGTCGCGGTAGATGCCGCAGGCAAGTTCGCGATAGTCGCCGAGCGCGAGCGCAATAAGGTGGCGCTCCTCGATCTGACCGCATACACAGTGCTTCAGGAAATCGCCGTGGGTGGCGGACCGTCCGCGGTCGCTATGCTGGCCAACTACGCACTGGTGTTGAACCTCGATACAGACACCGTGTCGATCATAAACATGACGACAAAGCTCGTGACCGGAACGGTCGCGGTAGGCCGCTCGCCGCGTGGTATCGCAATCGATCCCGCCAGCAGCCAACTTCGCGCCTGGGTGACGAATCAGAACGACGGCTCGATCAGCGTCATTGATGTCGCCAACGCCACGGCGCTGGCGCCGCTGCAACTTGGCGCGAATGTGCGGCCCCAGTCGATTCTCGTGCTGCCCGGTTCGGGCATGGCGATTGTCACGGAGCCCACCGGCGGACAGAACGGCAAGGCGCTGCTGGTCAACCTGACCAACGGAACGATCGTGACCGAGCTCAACGTGAATCCGGATAAATCCGGCGGCTCAAGCGAGATCGCGATATTTGGCACTACGGTCTACTTCAATAACCAGACCGGCGGTTCAGTGACTGCTGCGAAGTTCGTGCTGGGTCCGCCGCCTGTGCTGACGCCGCAGACGATCAAAGTCGGGATCGGCGCTCGCGCCCTGGCCATCGATGAGCTGGATAAATGGCTGCTCGTGACCAATCAGGGTTCGGGCGAGGTCGTCCTGATAGACCTGACCACGAATCAGATCGTCGGCCGTATCAACGGCGTGCGGTCTGAAGGTGAGGACGACAACGGCAAGCACGATAACCGTGACGATCGAGACAAAGCAGCGAACATGCCGGCCATCACCTCGATCTCTCCCAACCATGCCGCGACCGCAACCTCTTTCCCGTTGACAATCATCGGCAAGAACCTGACCGGCGCAACCGGCGTGGCCTTCATCAATCCCGATGACCTGCCCGGGAAGGGTATCGGTCGCGGTAATGGTAACAGCGGCAACCACGGGCACGGGCCCTTCGGCCTGGTG
Source organism: Bryobacteraceae bacterium (assembly GCA_963793625.1). Lineage (GTDB taxonomy): Bacteria > Acidobacteriota > Terriglobia > Bryobacterales > Bryobacteraceae. The sequence goes on from CAWCAT010000013.1 coordinate 11,151, forward strand.
GATACAGCGTTCACAGTAACCAATGTCGTGGTGAACGCCGCCGGCACGCAACTCACGGCAACCGTCGCGATTGCCGCCGGCGCGAAGAAGGGAGACCGTAGCGTCCGCGTCCTGACGCCCAACGGTGAATCATCGTTCGTGCTGAGTAGCGCGAACTCGTTCAAGGTGGATTAATCGGAGGGTCATGGGATAGTTGATCGTCGCATATAGTACGATGGTCAACTATCCCCATGATTAACTCAAACCCCCGCTGGTGGCTTCACGAAGACTGGCTTTCTGTCTGGCTCGGTCTCGCATTACTCCTCCTGATCGGCTTCGGACTTCGTCCCGCTTTGCCTGCCTATCAATGGGCCAACGGGCAGGGGGTCGCAAAGGTCCTCTCTGCTTCGAACCTGCTCCCTTCCGTCATCTTGTGTTTGATCCTACTGGTGGTCTCGCTCCCTGGAGCCCTCGTGTTGGGCGCCAGTCTGACGCGCTACCTCGTCGGCTTCCCCGTGGTTTTCGCGCTCGCCTGGTTCGCGCAGTTCGCGGCCGGCAATTCCACGATGAGCTACTGGGGCATTGAGTACGTCATCTTCGCGCTCGTCATCGGACTCTTCATCAGCAACGTGATCGGCTTGCCGGAATGGCTCAAGGAAGCGGTGCGCACCGAGTACTACATCAAGACCGGCCTCGTGATCATGGGCGCCACCATCCTGTTCCAGGACATCCTGCAGGCCGGCGTGCTTGGCATGCTGCAGGCCGTCCTCGTTGTCAGCGTGCTCTGGGGCTTTAGCTTCTGGCTTTGCAAGAAGCTCAAGCTGGATGATGAGTTCTCCGCCATGCTTTCGTCAGCTGTCTCGATCTGCGGCGTCTCGGCCGCGATCGCAGCTTGTGGCGCGATTCAGGGCGACCGAAAGAAGCTCAGTTATGTCGCGAGCGTTGTGCTGATCGTGGCTGTGCCGATGATCGTGATCCAGCCGTGGCTCATCAGGATCATGGGACTCCCGGATATCGTGGGAGGTGCGTGGCTCGGCGGAACGCTCGATACCACGGGCTCTGTTGTCGCGGCCGGCGCGCTGATCAGTGAGAAAGCCATGAAGATGGGTACCATCGTGAAGTTCTCACAGAACGTCCTGATCGGCTTCGCGGCCTTCTTCCTGTCCATCTGGTGGAGCTTCAGGCAGCCTGCCGAGGGCCAGCAGCGTCCCACCGCACGCATCATTTGGGAGCGCTTTCCGAAGTTCGTGCTCGGCTTCATGGCGGCATCTCTGGTGTTCTCGTTCCTCGTGGATCCAGCGGTCATCAAGGCAACGAAGTCGACCCTCGGCGGCGTCCGCACCGCGTGGTTCGCACTCGCGTTCACCTGCATCGGCCTCGAGACCAAGTTCACGGACCTGATCTCGCTCGAGGGCGGCCGTCCATTCCTGGCCTTCATCGGCGCGCAGTTCGCCAACGTCCTCTGGACGCTGCTGCTCGCTTACCTTATCTTTGGAGGAGTACTCTTCCCGGTCCCACAACTATGAGATCTGTTCTCGCTGTTCTGGCACTGATTGCGCTGCCGGTTCTTGGACAGCCCGTTTCGATTCGCGTCAACACCGCGAAGGTCAAAGGTCCGATGAAGCCGATCTGGAGTTTCATCGGCTACGACGAACCGAACTACACTTACATGAAGGACGGCAGGAAGCTTCTGTCCGAGTTCTCCGCGCTCAGTCCCGCGCCCGTCTATGTGCGCGCCCACAACATGCTCACCTCGGGCGACGGCACGCCGGCGCTGAAATGGGGCTCGACCAACGCGTACACCGAAGACGCCAACGGGAATCCGCGCTATGACTGGACGATCGTCGACCGTATCATCGACACCTACATCGAGCGCAAGATGAAGCCGATCGTCGAGATCGGATTCATGCCAGAAGCGCTTTCCATCAAGCCGCAGCCGTATCAGCATACTTGGCCCAAGGGCAGACATCAATACGGGTCCTGCGTATCCTCCCAAGGATTACAAGAAGTGGGGTGAACTGGTTTATCAATGGGTGCGGCACTCGGTCGAACGCTACGGCCGCGCGGAAGTCGAGAGCTGGTATTGGGAAGTCTGGAACGAGCCGAACATTCTCTACTGGCAGGGCACGCCGGAGGAGTATCACAAGCTGTACGACTATGCGGCGGATGGCTTGAAGCGCGCACTGCCGACGGCGCGCATCGGTGGCCCTCACACGACTGGTCCGGCTGATCCGAAGGCTCAGGTATTCCTCAAGAACTTCCTCGAACACTGCCTGCGCGGCAAGAACTATGCGACTGGCAAGATCGGTTCGCCGCTCGACTATGTCGGGTTCCACGCGAAAGGTTCGCCCAAAACGATCGAGAATCGCGTGCAGATGAACATCGGCAAGCAGCTCCGCGATCTGTCGCGCGGCTTTGAAACGGTCGCTGCGTTTCCGGAACTGCGCCGCCGCCCAATCATCATCGGAGAATCCGATCCGGAAGGCTGCGCGGCATGTTCGGCGAGCAAGTATCCGAACAACGCCTATCGCAACGGCACCATGTACTCCAGCTACACGGCGGCGGTCTTTTCGCGCCACTACGAACTCGCGGACCTGCACAAGATCAATCTGGAAGGCGCGGTCACGTGGGCCTTCGAGTTTGAAGACCAACCCTATTTCGACGGCTTCCGCGATCTCGCGACCAATGGCATCGATAAACCGGTTCTCAACGTGTTCCGCATGTTCGGCCAGATGGGCGGACAGCGTGTTGCTGCGGAAACGGCGGGGGCGCCCTCAGTAGAAAGCCTGCGCGACAACAGTGTGCGCGGCAACGCCGATATCGCGGCCTTCGCCAGCCGTCGGGAACGCAGCGCTTGCGTGCTGATCTGGAATTATCACGACGACGATCTGCCCGCCGTTGCTGCTGATATCGACTTGCTGGTGCAAGGTCTTCCACCGGGACGCGTGCTGCTGGAGCACTATCGCGTTGACGCCGATCACAGCAACGCGTATGAGGTCTGGAAAAAGATGGGCTCGCCACAGAAGCCCACGGCGGAACAGCATGCTCAACTCGAGAAGTCCGGCCAGTTGCAATTGCTGAGTTCGCCGGAATGGCTGCGCCCCACAAAAGAAGGCTTCCCGCTGAAGTTCCAGCTACCGCGCCAGGGCGTATCGCTGGTTAAGCTGAGCTGGTAGTAACTAGCTGCCTCTTTTTGCAGCCAGTTTGGTGACAAATCGCGAGACGTTGATGATGGCGCGTTCGTGCGTGCCCTCACCAATCTTCTCTTTCTCATCGAAGGCTTCCACGCGGAAAGAGATCCTGCGGTCGTCCGCGCTGAGCACCTCGCTGCGGAATGTCACGCTCATGCCGAGCGGCGTGGGCGCGATATGGGTCACGTTCACGATCGTGCCTACCGTGTCCCAGCCGTCACCGAGGTGTGGCTTGACGCTGTTACGGCAGGTCCACTCCATCAGACCAATCATCCAGGGCGTCCCGAGCACGCGAGCGTCCTCTGTGCCGAGGAAATCGATGGCGAACTCATTGGTGACAAGAACTTTTTGTTCGCCGGTTGTGCCCACTGGAATCTGTGCCATAGCGCTTGCTTCTACTATCCCACAGCCCGATTCCCTATTTGCATTTCTGCCCACTCTGGTATCATGAGGGCAATGAGTTTGCTGTCGCCAAGACTGCAGATCAAGGTTGCTCAAAAGCAGATCTTGACGCCATCCCTGGTGCAGATGGTCACCGTACTTCAGCTGAACCGGCTGGAGCTCAAGGAGATGATCTCACAGGAGGTGGCAAGGAACCCTGTCCTCGAAGAAGCTGGCGAGGGCGGGGAAGAGATGACGCCCCAGGAAGTTCAGGCTGCACTCGAAGCGGAACGTGTTCCGGACCCTGCAGACCGAGACCTTCTGGCGAATGCAACGGCGCAACCAGACACGGACGTTTACTCGGGCGCTCCAGATCTCCCTTCGGAAGGGACAGCGGCCGATTCGAATGGCGATCTCCCCTCGGGCGAAGTGGATGTGCCAAAGGTCAGTGATCCTTTCGAGGAGATCGACTTCGGACAATACTGGGACGAGTATCTGGACCCGGGCTATAAGAGCCCTGCCTCGGAGTCCGTCGATAAGCCTTCGTTTGAAACCTTTCTTTCTCAGCCGGTTACGTTATCCGATCACCTGCACTCGCAATTGAGTGTGGTGCTTCTGCCGGAAGCTGTACGCGACGCGGCGGATTCGATCATCGGTAATCTGGACGAAAACGGGTACCTCCCGGCCGATACGGTCAACGAGATCTACCTCAGTGGCGAACACACGCAGGAAGCGGTCGAGGCGGCACTGAAAGCGGTGCAGAGCCTGGATCCGGCGGGCGTGGGCGCACGAGATCTGCGGGAATGCCTGTTGCTGCAGCTCGAAAGCCGAAACGGCAAGGGCGGCGTCGCCTGGCAGATCGTATCGAATCACCTGAAACTGGTGGAAACGCATCAGCCTACGCAGCTTAGCAAGGTTTTAGGCCGGCCGATTGAACACATCCAGATCGCTCTGAATGTGATCATGCATCTGGATCCACGGCCAGGTCTGCGATACTCCGGACCGGGCGCACGCCAGGTGGAGCCGGACGTCACGATTACGAAAGATGGCGAAGATTACGTCATAACGCTAAACGATGACGACCTGCCGCAGCTTCGCCTGAACCCGCAATACCGGCGTATGCTGGATCGCGATCAGGAGCCGAATAAAGAAGTCCGCAACTACGTCAAGGATCGCTACGCGGCGGCGCTGCAGTTGATGAAAAACATCGAGCAGCGCAAGCAGACGATTCTGCGTGTTTGCCAATCCATTGTGCGGCGCCAGATGGATTTTCTCGAGCAGGGTATTGACCAGCTTAAGCCGATGATGATCAAGGACGTTGCCGAGGAGATCGGCGTGCATCCTTCAACGGTAAGCCGAGCAGTCGCCAACAAATATGCCCACACACCGCAAGGTGTGTTTGAGCTACGCTACTTCTTTTCAGAGGCAGTTCAGGGACCTTCGGGCAGTGTGACTCCGCTGCTGGTGGTCAAACGCCTGGTTAAAAAGCTGATCGAGGAGGAAGACTCAGCCCATCCTCTCACGGACGAACAGATCACTGCCAGACTTCAGGCGGAAGGAATCCAGGTCACCCGGCGCACCGTGGCCAAGTATCGTGAAGACATGAAAATTCCTTCCACCCACCAACGACGCGTGCGCGGATAAGCGGCGGGACCACTCCGGTCCTCAGCCGCATTCGACGGAGGCATCAATGAAGGTCACCTACACAGGGAAACAGAAGGATTTGCTCCCGGCCCAGCGGGCGAAATTGGACGCGAAAATCGCCAAGATCGCCAAGCTGATGGATAACCGCGGTGGGGAGAAGGAGGTACACGTCATCTTGAATGTCGAGCGCCACCTCTTCCAAGTTGAGATTACCGCTTCCTATTACGACCATAGTGTGGCCGGTGCGGGTTCCGGCGCCGACCAGTTTACGGCTATCTCCGAGGCCTTCGATAAACTGGAAAAGCAGATTCAGAAGTTGCGTACGAAGTGGCGTGACACCAAACGGGGTCCGAAGGAAGCCTGGGCTGACGCACAGGAAGAAGCTCCTGAGCGCGTTGCCGAGGCAGAGGTACACGATGCGGATGGGGCTGCGGAAAAGCGAATTTTCCGCGTGAATCATCATAAAAGCCGCAAGCCGATGACACTGGAAGAAGCGGTGCTCGAGATGGAGAAAGATCGCGATTATGTCGTTTATCTCGATTCGGAAAACGACCACCTCTCTGTCCTTCTGCGGCGCAGAGACGGTAACTTCGATCTGATTCAAGCCTGAAAAAAGATCCGATCATGAATTACGCCGCCGGTGGGAAACTGCCGGCGGCTTTCCCACTTAAATGCCCAAAAAAGCTGCGGCGATACGAGATGACAGAGGAACAGAGCTGGTAATCATTACCGGTTTGAGTGGTTCGGGCAAAGGTACTGTTCTCAAGAGCCTGGAAGATCTGGGCTACTATTCGGTTGACAACCTGCCGCTCGGTTTGATCCCCAAGTTTGCCGAACTAACTTTTGACTCGCCCAAGGTCCGCCGGGCTGCGCTTGTGGTGGATATTCGTGAAGGCGGAGCGCTGCAGGAGTTTCCCGCGGTTTTTGCCAAGCTGAAGGCGCGCGTTCCAGTGAAGCTGATTTTTCTGGAAGCCGACGACAATACGTTGATGCGGCGCTTCAGTGAGACGCGCCGACCGCACCCCCTGGGCTCAGATCGTTCTGTGCTGAAGAATATCAAGGCCGAGCGGGAAACACTGAAGCCTATCCGTGAGCTGGCTGATATAACCATCAATACGTCGAAGTTCAACGTTCACGAGTTGCGCGAGTGGATTGGGGAGCAATTCTCGGGCAGTCGCGATGAATCCAAGATTGCGGTGTATGTGACCAGCTTTGGCTTCCGGCATGGCGTGCCTGCCGACAGCGACCTGGTGTTCGATGTCCGATTTCTTCCGAACCCGAACTATATTCCGCAGTTCAAGGATCTGACGGGCCGGCATCCGAGCGTCGCTCGCTACATCCGCTCGTTCCCGCAGACGGTGGAGTTCGTTGATCGCATTTCCGACCTGCTGGTCTATTTGCTGCCGCACTACATCCGCGAGGGGAAAAGTTACCTGACCATCAGCTTCGGTTGTACCGGAGGCCATCACCGGTCTGTTATGATGGCAGACGAGATTCGGAAGCGGCTTGGAAAAGCCGGTTATCGGGTCAAGGGAACGCACCGGGATATCGCCAAAAATTGAGGTTGGGCCTGTTTTTTCGGTTTTGCCTCCATTATTACGAATTCTGGTCAAAGAATTGCTCATTCGGAATTGACAGAGCCTCTCAGATTTCGGTATTCTGGGAGGGTTTGGTGAGTTGAATCTTCTGCTCCTGTGCTACCACCCTCAATTTTGGGGGTCCGGCTAGGGGTCAGCCCCGAGGTTCCAAGGGATTCTAAGCCTGAGGAGCATGGGCTAGTCCGAAGTTATCACCCTCACATGAGGAGGACACGTTTTTAGTCTTCCCGTGCAGTCTCAATCGTTCGGTTCTGACCCCCCAAGGGAAGGTTCCGGATATCGACCGAACATGGTCACGTTTCGCCAGTAGCTAGGTCAGCAGTTAGCGTAGATGCATTCCGGATTGTGGATGCGCGCCTGTGCGCGTCGGAATGTTTCGAAGGAGAAAGAGAGTTTCGTGCCAACCTTCAATCAACTTGTGAGAAAGGGTCGTAAACCCACGGTTTACAAGACGGCGAGTCCTGCTTTGCAGGCATGTCCGCAGCGTCGCGGTGTTTGCACCCGCGTCTATACCACGACCCCGAAGAAGCCGAACTCGGCGTTGCGCAAAGTTGCCCGCGTTCGCCTGACCAACGGAATTGAGGTCACGACCTACATTCCAGGTGTCGGCCACAACCTGCAGGAGCACTCGATCGTATTGATCCGTGGCGGCCGCGTAAAGGATCTTCCTGGCGTCCGTTATCACGTTGTTCGCGGGACGCTGGACGCCGCCGGTGTTGCTAATCGGAAGCAGTCAAGATCCAAGTACGGCGCCAAGAGGCCGAAATCGTAGTAGCTGGAACAGTAAAAACATATGCCACGCAGACGCAGAGCAGAAATCAGAGAGATCCAGGCGGATCCGGTCTATAACTCGACCCTGGTGGAGAAGTTTGTCAACTCCATGATGTGGGACGGGAAAAAGATGGTCGCCCAGGGCGTATTCTACGAAGCCATGGATCTGATTCGTGAGCGCACAGGCGACGACCCCTTGAAGCATTTCAAGAAGGCCGTTGAGAACGCCAAGCCTGTCCTCGAAGTTAAGACACGCCGTGTTGGTGGCGCGAACTATCAGGTTCCGATCGAAGTTCCGCAAAATCGCCGTGTCAGCCTCGCCCTTCGTTGGATCATCTCCAACGCACGCAACCGCCCTGAAAAGGGTATGGGTGAGAAACTGGCCAACGAATTGAATGACGCAGCAAACATGCGCGGGGG
>CAWCAT010000014.1:0-219776 GCA_963793625.1 Bryobacteraceae bacterium
GCGCCACGGCAGTACAGCCCCTTCGCCGGCTCGGTCGGGGCCCGTCCATCGAGGATCTACCCATGAAATCCATGTCGACCGGCGAGGTGCTCACCCGGGCCCGCAACGGCTTCAAGATGGGCGAGTACCCGCTGGTGGAGAAGCTCGCGCTGCGCATCCTCGAGAGCGAGCCCGACTCGGCGATCGCCTACAACCTGCTCGGCAGCGTCTGCGAGCGCACCGGCCGGTTCCGCAAGGCGGTGCAGCTGTTCCAGAAGGCCGTGGAGCTCGCCCCCGACAGCCCCGAGAGCCTCAACAACCTCGGCGTGGTACTGAAGCGGATGGAATCGTACGGCGAGGCCATCCCGTATTTCGAGCGCGCCATCGAGCTCGCACCCGGCCGGGGCGACGTGTACTTCAACCTCGGCAATGTCTACAAGGCGCTCGGCAACGACGAGGCGGCCGAGGAGAGCTTTCAGAAAGCCATCGCCGTCGACCCGGGGTTCGTGCCGACGTACAACAACCTCGGCACCGTGCTCGAGGGCAAGGGCCGGTTCGGCGACGCGATCCGGGTCTACCAGAAGGGCCTGCAGGCGGACGCCAACCAGCCCCGGCTGCACTTCAACCTCGGCATCGCGTACGAGCGGCTCGGCAAGGTCGCCGAGGCGCGCGAGGAGTACGAGGCCGCGCTGCGCCTCAAGCCGGGCTGGGCCGACGCGCTGAACAACCTCGGCGTCATCATCCACCAGCAGGGCGACGCCCGGACCGCCGAGCGCAACCTGCGCCTGGCGCTGCGCGCCGAGCCGCGCAACGCCCGTGCCCTCAACAACCTCGGCGTGGTCCTCGCCGCCACCGGCCGAGCCGACGAGGCCCAGCAGGCCTATCGCACGGCCATGAAGGCCGACCCGCGCTACGCGCAGGCCTCGTCGAACCTCGCCTCGCTGCTCGAGGACGCCGGCCGCTGGAGCGAGGCCCTCGAGGAGCTGCGCCGGCTGCTGATCATCGAGCCCGTCAACGCCGACGCGCGCATCCGTCTCGGCGCCATCTACGCCACGCTCGAAAACTGGGACGAGGCGGTGCAGAACCTGCAGGCCGTGCTGGCGGCCGATCCCACAAACACCCGCGCCCTGCTGACCCTGGCCTCGGTGCACCGCAGGCGGGGCAAGGTCGAGGAGGCCATGGCCTGCTACGAGCGCCTCGAAGCGGCCGGGACCGAGGGCGAGGAGTTCCGCCTCGACCTCGCCGCGCTGCAGCGCGACCGCGGAGAGCTCGCCCGGGCACAGGTAGAGGTCGAGCGCTACCTCGGCGCGCACCCCGAGAACCAGCATGCCCGGGTCCTGCTGGCCGACGTGCTGTTCAAGCGCGGCAATGCCCGGCAGGCGGCGCAGACGCTGCACGAGGTGCTCGCCTACACCCCCGAGGATCAGGAAGCGCGGCGGAGCCTCGCCGCCATGTACCGGCACCTCGGAGAGCCGCGCAAGGCCATCGAGACCATCGAGGGGCTCATCAACCAGCTCGAAAAGAGCGGCGAGCCCGAGGACGTCGCGGCCCTCGCCGTAGCGCTCGAGGAGTACGAGCAGGCCGTGGCCGAGCACGAGAAGGGCTACCGCGAGGAGCGCGAGCACGCCCTGCGGCGCCTGCGCGAGATCGGCACCGACCCGACGCGCGGCGCGCACTCGGCCTACAACGAGGACTCCCTGCTGCTCGAGGAGCTGGAGCAGGTGGACGAGGACGAGGTGCCGATCATCGGGCTCGAGGGGAAGGAGCCGGTTTTCGCGGTGGCCGAGCAGAGCGAGGACCTGAAGCTGGGCGCGGAGGAGGATGAGCCGATCGACGTGCCGATCGACGACGAGCGGCCGCCCGACCTCGTGAACCTCCTCCACGACCAGGAGCTGTACGAAGAGAACCCGGCGTGGAAGCCGTTCCAGCCGATGCCCACGGAGCAGCCCGAGACGCCGAAGACCCCGTCACCCGCCGTCCGCCCGCTGCCCTTCGGCCAGGCGGTGGCTCCGCCGCCGTACGCCCAGGCCGCGGCGCCGGTGCCGTTCACGCAGTACGCGGCGCCGCGCGGCGAGACGGCCGGCGACGCCGGGCTCTCACCGCCGTTCAAGGATGCCCTGGACGCGCAGCAGCGGCTGGTGAACCGGCTCTTCGACGAGCTGCAGGACCTCTCGCGCCGGCTCGACGAGCGGCCGCGCGTGATCCCGGTCACGCTCACCATGCCGCCCGCGCGGCCCGCGGCCGAAGTCGCTCTCCCCGGCCCCGCCCTGTCCGGGTCGCCCTGGGCAACGTCGTCCGCGGCCGACGGGTCCTCGGAAGGTCTGCCGCGATGGGCCGCGGACGCGACGGAAGAAGAGGAGACGGGACCCGAGCCTGCCGCCGAGGCCGCTCCCGAGCCCGCCGCCGGGCCCGCTCCCGAGCCGGAACCGGAAGCGCCTGAAGCCAACGAGCCGGCGGACTGGCTGCCCGACGACATGCCGAAAGGCAAGCCGAGCGTCGCCTCGCCTGCCCCACCGGTGCCCGAACTGGAGCTGCCAGAAGAGGAGCCGGCGCCGGAGGTGGTCCCCGAACCCGCGCCCCGATCCGAGCCCGGAATCGAGGACCTGGATTCTCTCGATGAAGTGCTCGAGCTTCCCGCGGAGGAGGTGGAGGAGGCGGAGGAGGCGTCCGCCGACGACGCGCGCAAACAGATATTGTCCGGCCGGTTCCTTCGAGATCACCTTGAGAATGCGGTAGCCTTCGGATGTTCGCAGAATCGGCGACATTTGGCCGGGTGAGAGCGTAGCCACCATCTTGCGCAACTCGAGATTGGCCTTTTCCAAAGCGGACTCGGGGATGAAGCCCAGGTCGCCGCCATTCGGTGTCGATTGTGGATCCTCGGAGTAATTCTGCGCCAGTTGCGCGAAGTCCTCGCCCTGTCGCAAGCGCGCCTCCAGCATCTGGATCTTCTTGCGTGCCTGGTCGTCGTTCTGCGCCTTGTCGTTCTTCAAGTTGCGCACGTTCGGGTCGGGCCCGCCGGTTACCAGAATTTGCGCGATGTGGATCTGCGGTTCCATCAGATTGAAGCCTGCTTTGTTCGCGTTGTAGTAATCGGTCACGTCCTGGTCAGAGATGTTGATATTGGAGGTGATCTCTTTATTGAAGAGCTTGGAGACACTCAGATCGCGGCGCAATTGGGCCTTCAGATCGTCGAGGGTGATTTTGCGCAGGTTAAGCTGCTTCTGGAACTCATCGGCGGTAAACGGAGCCTTAATTTCGGTTATCTTGGCATCCACTTCGCTGTCAGTAGCCATCAGGCTCAGCTTTTCAGCGCGCTGTAGCATGATCGCGTTGTCGATCATGCTGCGAAGCACCTCCATCTTCTGGATGGCAACAGCGTCAGCGTTCTGGCCCTCCATCGGAGTCGTGAATTGCGTCTGCATCTGCTTATCCAGCTCGACAAAGGTGATCGGCCTGCCATTGATGGTTGCGGCAACGTTGGCGGGAGCCGAACTCTTGCAGCCGCCGATGACCAGGGAAGTTGCTGCCAGGAGCGTAAGGGCGCGAAGGTTAGTGGACATGGGTTACCCCTCCATTCTAGTGGAGTGCCTTACATTTTGCACAGGGGCCTTAGCCTCATCTGCTACGATCAAAAAAGCATGTCTCATGCACTCTCCGCGTTAATCCTTATGAGCTCAATCTCCAATGTTGGCCAAGGTGCGGTACTGCCGCCCGTTGCAAAAGTTTCGCCTAAGGAGACCACCATTCACGGTGTAAAGCTGGTGGACCCGTATGGCTGGCTACGTGAAAAGACGAAACCGGACGTAATCCAATACCTCGAAGCGGAGAACCGCTACACCGAGTCGGTGATGCAGGATACGGCCAAATTGCGCGACGAGATGTATAAGGAGATTCTTGGCCGCATCAAGGAGACGGATCTTTCCGTGCCCACCCGCCAGGCCGATTTCTTCTATTACACGCGCACAGAAAAAGGCAAGCAGTACGCGATTCACTGCAGGAAAAAAGCGGCACCGGATGCGGTTGAAGAAGTCCTTTTGGATGAAAACGAACTCGCGAAGTCGCAGAAGTATTTTCGAGTCGGGCGCTTTGCACCGAGTCCAGATCACAAGCTGCTCGCTTACTCGGTTGATACCGAGGGTGATGAGATTTACACGCTGCGCGTCAAAGATCTTGCCACGGGGAAGCTGCTCAGCGACGAAGTCCCGAACACCTATTACTCGGTGGAATGGGCCGAAGACAACCGCACGCTATTCTACAACGTGCTCGATGAGGCTAAACGTCCTTACAAACTGTTCCGCCACACGCTTGGCACAAAAGCCACCGAAGACGTGCTGGTCTATCACGAGAAGGATCAACTTTTCACGCTCGAGTTTGGCAAAACGCGCAGCCGCCAATATCTGCTGATCCAGCTCGAAAGTCCAATGACATCGCGAAATTCGCTATCTGCGCGCGGATCAGCCGATGGGCGAATTCAAAATTGTCGAACCGCGCCGTAAGGACATCAAGTACACCGTCGAGCATCACGGCGACAGTTTTTACATTCTGGCTGACGACAAGGGACGAAATTTCCGGCTGGTCAAAGCTCCCGTGAGCAATCCCGCCGCGAAGCAACTGGCGTGAGCTGATTCCGCACAGCAGCGACGTTTTCCTGCAGGGCGTCGATGCGTTTCGAGATCACCTCGTAATCGAGATGCGCGAGAAGGGGCTGATGCGCCTTCGCGTCGAGAACCTGACGACCGGCCAGAGCCACTTCGTAAAATTCGACGAGCCCGTTTACACGGCGACGCTGGTCGGGAACCCTGAGTTCAATACCAAGGTGATGCGCTTCTCCTACACCTCTCTGGTCACGCCGCTATCGGTCTTCGATTACGACATGGACGCGAAGACCCGCGATCTCAAAAAACAGACCGAGGTGCTGGGCGGCTACGATCCTTCGCAATACCAATCGGAACGCATCTTCGCGACCTCGCCCGATGGGACCAAAGTGCCGATTTCGCTGGTCTATCGCAAGGGCGTCAAACGCGACGGCAAAACTCCCATGCTGCTCTACGGCTACGGCTCCTACGGCATCACATGGAGCCGGCGTTCTCATCCGAGCGCCTGAGTCTGCTCGATCGCGGCTTCATTTTTGCGATCGCGCACATTCGCGGCGGCGCCGAAATGGGACGCCAGTGGTACGACTACGGCAAGATGCTGAAGAAGCAAAATACCTTCACCGACTTCATCGCCTGCGCCGAACATCTGCTGGCGGAAAAGTACACTTCGAAGGATCGGCTGGCAATCATGGGCGGCAGCGCCGGCGGGCTGCTGATGGGTGCTGTGGTGAATCGCCGGCCGGATCTCTTCGCGCCGTGATCGCGAAAGTGCCGTTCGTCGACGTGCTCAACACGATGCTCGATGAAACGCTGCCGCTCACTGTCGGCGAGTTTGAAGAGTGGGGCAATCCGAAAGAGCAGACTTACTTCGAGGTCATCAAGTCCTACTCGCCTTACGATAACGTCGCAGCCAAAGCTTATCCCAACATGCTGATCACCGCCGGCCTGAACGATCCGCGTGTTTCCTACTGGGAGCCCGCAAAGTGGACGGCCAAGCTGCGCACGCGTGAAGACCAGACAAGAATCTGCTGCTGCTGAAAACAGAGATGGGCAGCGGCCACTTCGGCTCATCCGGCCGTTACGAGCGCATCAAGGAAACAGCGTTCGATTACGCATTCCTGTTGAAGGCTCTGGGCATGGTGAAATAGAGGCGGGCGCGTACGCAGTGCGTACTTATTTCTTGGGCTCTTTGCCCGGAAGGCTCGCCGGATTCTCGTGCACGCGTTCCTTGAATCCGCTTTTCATTCCGCCTGCCAGCGATACGATTTTTTCGCCGTACTTGTCGCGAATGCGGTCCATCGCGTTCAGCGCGTTTTTCCAGCGCTCCGTTTTCTCGCCGTCCAGCAAACTGAGCTGTCCTTCATTCTCCTCGAAGCCCGCGGTGTGCACGCCCAGCAATCGCACCGCTGCGCCCGTCCAGTTCTTGCGAAACAAACGCCGCGTGTGCGCCAGGATTTCGTTGTCCAACTGTGTTGCATGGTCTAGCGTCTGCGCGCGCGTGAACGTCGAAAAATCCGAATAGCGCAGCTTGATCTGAACAGTCCGTGCATGCACGCCATGTTCCCGCAAACGCCTGCCCACCATCTCGGAAAGCCGCGCCAGCATTGCTTCCAACGCCACCGCGTCTTTCGTATCAACGTCGAACGTGTGCTCGTGGCTGATCGATTTCGCCTCGCTGTGATCGCCGATTTCGCCATCGAACCAGCTACCGGCATCCATGCCGCGCGCCTTACCGGCGAGCACCAGTCCCCACTTGCCGAACTTGCGCTCGAGGAATGATCGTTCAAGCCTGGCCAGATCGCCCACCTTGTGAATGCCGAGCTCATTCAGATTGCGCTCTCCCACCTTGCCCACGCCGGGAATTCTGCGAATGTCGAGCGGCGCAAGGAACGCGGCCTCCATGCCCGGAGGAATCCATAGAATGCCGTTCGGCTTGGCCTGATCAGAGGCCACCTTCGAAACCATGCGCGAGCACGATGCGCCAATCGAGCAATTGAGTTCCGTCTCGCGCTTCACCATCGCGTGTAACTCATGCGCGGCTTTGAGCGCGCAGCCATGCAGGCGCTCCGTCCCGGTGAGATCAAGATAGGCTTCGTCAATCGACGCCATCTCGACGCGCGGCGAGAAGCGGTTCAACACATCAAAAACCTTTTGCGAGTACTCGCGATACCGCTGTGGATGGCCATCGATGAAGATCGCGTGCGGACACAGCGCGGCCGCCGTGCGCAGCGGCAGCGCTGAGTGAACTCCAAATTTGCGCGCTTCGTAGGATGCAGCCGAAACAACTCCGCGCTCGTTCTTCTGACCGCCGACCACAACCGCTTTGCCCTTGAGCGAGGGATCGAAAATCTCTTCCACCGACACAAAGAAAGCATCCATGTCGATATGGAAGATGGTCCTCGTCATGGCTGCCACCGGGCAGAGATCACGCGCGGCAGTCCTGCGAGGTCCGTGCCCACCTGTACATCGTGCCAGCCCGCCAGCATCTCGCTCACGCGCGCCGCGGAGCGGTACCCGAGTTCCATGACGAGCCAGCCACCGGGTTGCAGCACGCGCGCCGCATCCAGCACCAGCCGCTCGTAAATCTCGTAGCCGGAGTCGCCGCCGAACAAGGCAACATGCGGTTCGAAATCGACCACCTCGCGCTGCAGTTCCGGAGCGTCCGTATGCGGCACATATGGTGGATTCGAAACCACCATATCGACACTGCGCGCCTCGAGGCCGCTCAGCAAATCGCAAACGATGAATTCTACACGCGCATGCAACCGATCCGCATTCTCCGAGGCCACGCCTATGGCCGCTTCAGAGATATCCGTCGCGCGTACAGTCGCGCCACATTCCAGATTCAGAGTGATGCCGATCGCTCCCGAACCACAGCCCACGTCCACAAGCGTGCGCGGCTTCAGTTCCAGCGCGCGCTCCACGACGTGTTCGGTTTCAGGGCGGGGAATCAGGACGTGCGGGCTGACGCGGAACTCGCGGCCATAAAACTCCTGGCGGCGCGTGATGTACTGCGTGGGCTTGCCCTGCAGCCGCTCATGCAGATAGCGGCCGAAGTGAAGCCACGCAAGTTCGCTCAACTCCTGATCGGAGTGTGCGTAAAGATAGGATTTTTCGCGTTGGAGTGCGTGGCACAACAGCACTTCGGCTGTGAGACGCGGGGCGCTGATCGCGCCTTCCTCAAGCAGTCTGGTGGCCTGCCGTATCGCCGCCTGAATGTTTACCATTGCTGGATTGTTGCTTCAGTTTCTCTGTCTGGAAGTACGATGTCAAGGCATCGACAAACGGGTCGAGCCGGCCTTCCATGATCTGATCCAACTGATGCACAGTGAGCCCGATGCGGTGATCCGTTACGCGATTCTCTTTGAAGTTGTACGTGCGGATCTTTTCGCTGCGGTCGCCGGTGCCCACCAGACTGCGACGTTCCGCACCGATTTCGGCGTTCTGCTTTTCCAACTCCAGTTCATACAGGCGCGAGCGCAAAACGCGCATGCCTTTTTCGCGATTCTTGATCTGCGATTTTTCGTCCTGGCACGAAACCACCAGGCCCGTCGGCAAGTGCGTAATGCGTACGGCCGAGTAAGTCGTATTGACCGACTGGCCGCCCGGGCCGGACGAACAGAATGTATCGATGCGCAGGTCCTTGGCTTCTACCGCGACTTCCACATCGTCGGCTTCGGGCATCACGGCCACGGTAATCGTGGAGGTGTGTATGCGTCCTTGTGCTTCAGTAACGGGCACGCGCTGCACGCGATGCACGCCGCCTTCGTACTTGAGTTTGCTGTAAACGTGATCGCCGCTCACCAGCGCAATAATTTCCTTCGCGCCGCCCGCGCCGGATTCGCTCATGGACGTGACATCCACGCGCCACTTCTGCAATTCCGCGTAGCGGCGAGTACATGCGAAAATCTTCGCCGCGAACAGACTCGCTTCGTCTCCGCCGGCACCCGCGCGGATTTCGAGCAGGACGTCTTTCTCGTCATTGGGATCCTTCGGCAGCAGCAGGATCTTCAACTCGCTCTTCCAGCTTCGTGAGTTCCGGCTCGATGCTGCGCGATCTCATCGGCCGCCATCTGGCGCAGTTCCGGATCCTCTTCGGCGAGCATCGGACGCGACCTCTTGCAGATTGCGGTTCAGCCGCTTCCATTCGCGGTACTTCTCGACGATTACAGAGTACTCGCTCTGCTGCTTGGCGACCTTGCGGTAAGTGGCCGAATCACTAATGACGGCCGGATCCGCCATCTGGTCTGTGAGGGCCTGAAAGCGCGCCTCGATCTCGTCGAGCTGTGATGTGTATTGCATGGAGAATAGATTTACGCGATAACGAGCTGGCCGCCTTGGGCCTTTTCCAGCTCCATCGCGCGGTTCAGCGCGTGGATGGCGACTTCGGTCTGGTTATCGGCAGGTTGTTTCGTTGTTATGCGCTGGAGCCAGAGTCCGGGGGCCGTTAACGCGGCCATCAAGCCGCCGCGGCGCTTGGCGGCATAGCGGATCAATTCGAAGCTGAGCCCCGCGATTACGGGCAGCAGCACGACGCGCGAAAGCATCTTCATCGCGAAAGTCTCGGCCGGAACAATGGCGTACACGACGATCGAGATCATCATCACAACCAGCAGGAAACTGGTTCCGCAGCGCGGATGGAACGTCTGAAACTTCTGCGCGTTCTCTACAGTGACTTCTTTGCCGGATTCAAAGTTGAAGACAACTTTGTGCTCCGCGCCGTGATATTCGAAGACGCGCCGGATATCTTTCCAGCGCGAAATCAGCGCCAGGAATCCGAGAAAGATCACCATGCGGATGATGCCGTCAACCAGGTTGAAAGCGATTCGCCCATGGATCATCGGAAAACTGTGTTCCAGTTGCGTGGTCAACCAGAGCGGCACGAACTTGTACATGAAAATGAAAAAGCCGAACGAGAACAGCAGGTTCAGCGTCATCATCCACGAGGAAATCTCCTGCGGGTTTCTTTTCGGGATCGCCTTCATCCAGCGCGGCATTCGCGGAAAAGCGCAACGACTTTAGTCCAAGCGTCATCGCCTGACCCAGCGTACCCACTCCCCGAATTACCGGGTACTTAAAGATCGGGTACTTCTCTGACATACGCGGCAGCGGTGATTCCTCATAAACAATCTCGCCATTCGGTTTGCGAACGGAAACACAGTAACTGTGCGGCGCGCGCATCATCACGCCTTCCATTACCGCCTGCCCGCCGACGAGTGTTTCCTCGCCGCCCTCCAGAACGGGCAGCATTTGGGTGTGTGCAGCCAAACGCAAAAAGGAACGGATGGACAAGGTAAGACTCCTGCTCCAGTATAACCCAGCGAATTTCAGCTTCCCTCCTGGTGGCACATAAACCTTACAATGTGGTTCATGCCCATCCAAACAACCGTCGTCGGAAGCTATCCGACGCCCCACTGGCTGCTTGGCGACAATAGCCGGCTCTCGCTGCGCGACGCCATCATGGTCGTGCTCAAGACGCAGGAACTCGCCAGAATCGATGTGATCGCAGACGGCGAACTGAACCGCTTCAACCCCAGCCATCCCGAAACCAACGGGATGATCGACTACTTCGTTTCCCAGATGGACGGGATTCTTACGCGCTTTTCGATTTCGGATCTCGATCAGTTCCGGCTCGATGCCGGGATGACGTACCGCAGCGACCCGGCCGGCGTCGTCACTGGGACAATCGGCGAAGGAACACTCAACCTGCTGCGCGATTACGAATTCACGCGCAGCCTGACCGCCAGTCCGCTGAAGTTCACCTGCACCGGTCCGCACATGCTGACCAAGGTGCTGACGGACCGGCACTACCGCAAGCGCGACGCACTCTGCATGGCGATCGCGAACGTGCTGCGTGGCCAGTTGCAGCGCATCAACGCCGACGTCGTGCAAATCGACGAAGCCAACATCAGCGGCCATCCGGAAGATCGCGAGTGGGCCATGGCCGGCATCAACCACGTGCTGGATGGTATCAAGGGCACGCGCGCCGTGCACATCTGCTTCGGCAACTACGGTGGGCAGAGCGTGCAAAAAGGCTTCTGGAGGAACCTGATGCCGTTCCTGAACGGTCTGAAGGCGAACCACCTCGTGCTGGAGTTCGCGCGTCGCGGATATAAGGAACTGGAGGCTTTCCGCGATCTCGATCCGCGCATCGGCCTCGGTCTGGGCGTCGTCGATATCAAGGACAACATGATCGAAACGCGCGGACGTAATCGCGGACCGCATCGAACTTGCGCACAAAACGCTGGGCGCGGGCCGTGTCCACTTCGTCCACCCCGATTGCGGCTTCTGGATGCTGCAGCGCAGCGTTGCCGATGGCAAAATGCGCGCGCTTGTTGCCGGACGCAATCTGCTTCGAGGGGAGAAACTAGCTGGATGCGCGCTGCGTTGGTAATGCTGCTTGTTGCAATCCCGCTCGGCGCGCAAAACCTTTACATTCTGCCAGCGACATTTACTGCGAGCCCCGGTGAAAGAATCGCAGTCGAATTCAAGAATGACGCTGCAGCCACGACGCTGGACCACGTCCGTGACGCAACAGTTCTGACAGACAAAGCCGCCTATAACATCACCAGTCTGCACATCGACGGGTCGTCCGTGTTCGGCAACGCGCCTGTGAAATCCGAGGGGACATTGCTGCTCTTCGCGGGTGCGAGTGGCGGCAGTCGTGCGTCAGCCAAGGCGCTTGTGCTGTCTGGAAAACCCGGTGCAGCATTTCAACGCAGTGCCGGACTCCCGCTAGAGATACTGCCGGAACGTGATCCGTACACCCTCAAGTCCGGTGAAGCACTGCCGGTCCGCGTAGTGTTCAGAGGCAAACCGCTCAGCGGCTGCAGCATCGTTCTCGCGCGCATCGATTCGGTAAAATCCGAATTACGCAGCATTGGAAAGACCGATGGCAACGGTCGTATTGTCGTTCCGCTGAATGCTCCCGGGCGTTGGGTGATTGAGGCCACGGCTATCTCCCCGGCACGCTACTCGACATCACTTACTTTTGAACTGTTTTGATCTCGTAAAGCCGCGTGCCGAATTCATCGCCGATCAACTTCAATCCCCACAAATCCGCGTTCTTGAAGTAGTCATCCGTGCCGACATCGAAGTCCGCCACCAGCAAATAACGAATGCCCCGCGCCAGCAATTCTTCGAGTGCCAAGCGGCGCATGTTCAGCGGAGGCCCCAGTTCGAACTGCTGCGTCTTCTCACTGAGCAATTCCCAGCGTCCATCCGAAGTCTGACCTTCCAGACGCAATTGTGCGTGGTTCTGATCGTTGACGCAGCGCAGCAATACGGAATCGAGTGTTACCGGAGCATCGAACACAAGCTGAAAGTACATGCCCGGCTCCAGCGTGCGGCGACTGGTCCAGCGCGTGGTCGGGTTGTTGTCCATCGCCAGCCCGGCTTCAAACCAGTTCGGGTTCGCGGTCACGCTCCATGAAGGCTCGCGTCGGACTTCTGTGTCGCCAAGCAGCACGTGCAACTCACTAATGCTCCAGTTGTCAGATGCGTCTGTCGCGCTTTGCCCAAGCCGAAGTCCACGCAACGGCCTGGCGGAAAACTGGAAGCGCTGGCCTCCAACAGGATGCAATCCTGGCACAGCGGGAGTCCACACGGCTTCCATCAATGCCCGGTTCGGAGTCGAGTAAGAGCCACTGATGATCTCACGCGAAGTGTAGGCCTCGGCGACCGGCGAGAAAGAGAATACGCGTTCGCCGCGAGGCACCTTCCCATCGACCATCCGGGCTATCCGGTACGCCGGCCACTCCCGTGTGAGGAAATCGTCTTCAGATTGAATGCGCAGTGCCGCCTTGATCGGCACGGTGTTCAAGCGCCATGCCCAGCGATCGCAATACTTGCGCGTCACGCTGGGCCAGCAAGTGATTGCGTGTAACAGAATCAACGTCGGCAAGATCCCGGGTATACGCTCCAGCGCCATCGCCATCGCGAGCGCCACGAACGGCACTGCGGGAATCAGAAAGCGCGTCCCGACATTAGCGGCAAACGTTGATCCGAAGAACAGCGCAGCGAACAAGAGACGCCGGCCAGCGGACCAGCGCAATGCGGCCAGCGCAATCGGCGCTAGCAGAAACAACGGTCCCAGAAATCCGGCCAGAGTCTCGCCGCGTACTGTTACTTCGAGCGGAATCGCAGAGTAGCTTTTCAGGCCTTGATAAAACCCCATTTGCTTCGTGTAGAGCCGCTCATACGCCACATCTTGATACGCATTTGGGAACAAACTGTTAAGGAAAGGTGCAAACGGATTTCCCACGATCAGCGCGTTTTTCATCAGCCACGGCAACACCATGACCAACGCGCAAAGCGAGATCACCGCGGCCGCGCGCCACAGCTCTTTTGGTTTCGAGCGCAGTTTCCACACGACAAACCCGAGCGCATACGGAATCGCCAGGAAAGCCGTATATTTCGCAGCAAATGCAAAGCCGGCCAACAGTCCGATCGGGATGAATAGATTATTGTTCCGCTCAGCATCCCAGACCTGTAGCAGATAAAAGCCCGCGAACAGGATTGAAGCAACCGCGACATCGTTGTAAGCGCTGATGCCGTCGATGCCTATCACCGGGCTCGCCAAAAAGAAGAGCGCTGCGCCAACACCCGCCCGAGGAAATCCGATGCGCCGCGCATAAGCGAGGATCCCGAACGGCAGCGTCAGCAGAAAAGCGCAGTGCACCAGGGCGGCCGCAGAGTGCCTGCCCAGCACGAACGCAAACAAAAACAGCAGTTCGATTCCCTGCGTCAGGCTCGCATACATGTTGCCCGGCAGGCCCACGAATCCATGCTCGCGCTGGTATCTATATACGAGTCCCAGATGGTAGCTGGATCCATCCGGACTCAACTCCGGAGCCATGGCGTGCACCAGGTATAGAAACGCGTAAACCGCATACACGATCCAGAAAAGCCTGTTCCAGAAAGTGGGCAATGCCGGCTGTGGTGCAGCCTCAAAGCGATGCAGCTTCAGTCGCCATGCCGTCACAATTGCCGCAAGCCCCACGGCCAGCACCACGACGTTGTACACGGCATGTACCGTCGCGAGCGCAAACATTACGAAACTCAGCAGCGCGAATCCCGAGAGCAATGCGAAGTAGCGTTCCTCTTCACGGAACAGCCGGATTTTGAGCCGATGCAGCAACAACGCGCCAAGCGCCCACGCAGTCGCAACGGTGAACAACGCACTCGAGAAAATCAGCAGCGGTTTCAGCATCAGTCAATGAATCCGGCACGAATCAGAATGAAGCCATAGCTGGCGTTGTCAGCTTTCGATTTCCATAGCTTATCGATCTCAGCAGAGACGACATTCTCAGCATCAACGCGCAGCCACTCGGCCGGAACTGCTTTCGAAAAATGCTTCTGCGCCGGGGGTGTCGTAGCGAACCGAATCGAGCGCATGTCCGTTCACGACAAATAATATTGTTACCGGGCCGGTATCGCTAAACGTAAGCTCCGGAATCGTAAGATCAGCGGTAAATGAAAGTCGTTCACTTGATGGGACCCGAAAGCGCAGCGTCGGCCTTTTCCCCGCCCAGCGCCACAAGTTGCCTTCAAGCGTTTTGCCCACGTCGCTCACAAAGTACAACTCCGCGCGCGGATGATTCATTGCCACGAACGAGCCCACGCTGTCCGGCTGCATCACGCTTGCCGAGTGCTCTCTGCGGAGGCAGCGGCTGTAACTGAGGCGTGTGGTTACAGCCACCCGCGAAAACGCATAACAGCACGACAAGCGCGAGCTTCATTTCCATGCAGGCGTCGCGTGGCCGCTCGCATCCTGCCAGTACGGCGCCCATGCCAGCGTGAACAACCTCACGGAAATATTGGTTTTCTTCGGCCGCACGACGGCGGTGTCCAATTGCAGTGTCGTGGCATCCATCCTGGCGCCGGCTGCTTCAACGTCCTGCTGAAACTGCTCCTGCAAGTCCTGCAACTGCTGCTGCAAGGCCCCGACGTTTTCACCCGCGCGGTTCACGTCCTGCGATTCTTTGTACGCGCGCGTCGCCGTTCTCGCGGCAGTCGTGGCGCGCCCGATATTCGTAGCGCTCAGCGTCTTGCGTCCGAACAGTGCGCCCAACAATCCTGAGCCAATCGACAGCGCCGTCTGCATCCGTGCTGCCTGCGATTGCTCCTGCTCTCGCGCCACAGCCTGCTGCGCTTTTCGAATGCGTTCCTCGATGGCCGCAACCTTCGGCGCGTACTTCTGCTGCAACTCCGCCTTCGCCTCGTCACGCTCTTCGCGCGCGGATTGTTGCAACCGCACGCGGAAATCACGCTCGCTCTCGCCGGGCTCCGAATGTATTTTCAGTTCGGTGCACCTGTAAAGCTCCACGGTTTGATTCGCGAAAAGCCAGTTCACAAAATCCTTGTTCCAGGCAGCGTAGCTTTTGACTTTTGCGGCCGCGCCAGGCATGGGTGCAAACGCAGCAACCTCGGCCGGTTCGTTCTCAAGGTCGCTTGCTTCCACTCCGGCTTCTTCCGCGGTAGCCCAATCGACCGGCACTGTCGCGTCCTCAATCGGCGTAACGAAAGCGGCATCACGCGTCACGTCCACGCCAGCCTTGGCGTCTACGAAGCGCACCTGCGCAGCGCCGAACAACGCCGGATGATACACCAGCGTTCCGTGACCTGCGCGCGCCGGCAGGAATAACTGATTGATTTCAGGCGGCAGCACCGGACGCGCCGAATCCGCACTTGCCGCAGCTTTCACGGGAGCAGCTGTAACCTGCGCTTTGCGCGGCTCCATCAGCGTCTTGATCTGCGTGCGCGTCATCGGCCCGCGCAAATACGACAGCGTCCAGCGCGTCTCGAATACTTCCGGCGCATCCTCATGGACATTGTTCATCAGGAACACCCGGTTGCCGAGTCCCGATAGAATCTCATCGATCTGCCCACGATCAAAACTCGCCCCGGCGCCCGATGCCGCACCTTCCAGGCCATCCAGTACACGCGCTTTGTCGCGTTCGGTTTGAAGTCTGCCAATAAACCACGTGCCGCAATTCGCCAGGCCCTTGTAATCGAGATCCACCGGATTCTGCGTGGCCAACACTACACCCACTCCAAACGCACGCGCCTGCTTCAACAGCGTCAGCAGCGGCAGCTTGGAAGGCGGATTCGCCACCGGCGGGAAATAGCCGAAGATCTCGTCCATATACAACAACGCGCGCAGACTGGTCGTGCCGGATTGCGTGCGCATCCAGCTCACCACCTGATTCAGCAGCAGCGACACGAAAAACATGCGCTCGGCGTCGCTCAGGTGCGCAATCGAGAAAATCGAAATGCGCGGTTTGCCTGCTGGTGTATGCAGCAGCGCGCCGACATCGAGTGCTTCGCCTTCCAGCCATGTCTCGAAACCAGGCGAGGCAAGCAGGTTGTTGAGCGACATCGCAAGCTGAAAGCGATCCTTCGCGGGATAAAACGCATCCAGATCCAGCACGCCAACGCGCTTCATAGGCGGTGTCTGAATCTGCTGGATCAGCGCGGTCAGGTCCAGATCCTTACCGTCATTCCATGCCGCGCCGAGTATGTTCGAAAGCAGTATATGCTCGCGGCTCTGAATCGGATCCGCATCAATGCCGAGCAACGCCAGAATCGCGGTCGCCGTCGCGCTGATTCGTTCGCGGAACAATTCGCGGTCGTCGCGGATTGCATCCGGCGGGGCGGCGAATGATTTTACAATCGACACCGGCACGCCGGCATTGCTGCCAGGAGTGAAGACGCAGAAGTCCGCCGAGTCCTTCAGCTTCTGTATGCGCTCCGGTTGCTGGCCCCATTTAGCCAAACCACTGCGCCACAAGTCGGCCTGCTGTTTTGCGAATTCCTGCGGAGGCACGCCCTTGCGCTGCGCATCTTCCGGATTGATCCATGGCTCGAAATCTTCCGCCGACAGATTCGGAAACGTCAAAAGCAGATTCGACAGATCGCCCTTTGGATCGATAATGATTGCCGGAATGCCGTCGATTGCGGCCTCTTCCAACATGCCGATGCACAGTCCAGTCTTACCGCTTCCAGTCATGCCGACGCACACTGCATGCGTAACCAGATCCTTGGAATCGTAAAGGAGCAGACCGTCCTTGGGTTGCCTGGTAATTGGGTCGAAGGGGCGCCCCAGGTAAAACGCGCCGAGTTTCTCGAAGTCCTCCATGATCCCCTAGTTTACAATCAGAATCATGTTGCGCCGGACCCTCTTGCTTTCACTCCTCTTGACCATCGCCTCCCAGGCGCAGCAGGACATCACCGAACTACTCGAACAACGCACGGTCGCGAAGTTGCGCGCCTATGCCGATTCCTTCGATGGCGTGCTCGGTATTGCAGCCATCGACCTGACCACCGGACGCGCATTTTCACTGCATGGCGACGCAGTTTTCCCGCAGGCCAGTTCCATCAAAATCCCGATCCTGATTGAGGTCTTCCGTGCCGCGCGCGCTGGTCGATTCAAACTTGATGACAAGATCAATCTGACGAAACAGGACCTTGTCGCGGGCGGACGAATTGATCGCCTGCTTGCGAAAGGGCCGCTGACGCTAACTGTTCGCGAACTCGCGGCCAACATGATCGAGTTCAGTGATAACACCGCAACCAACAAGCTGATCGCGATGGTTGGCATGGCAAACGTAAACCGTCTGCTCGACGATCTCGGCTTGCACAAGACGCGTCTGCAGCGAATCATGCTCGACTCCGCCGCCGCCCGCAGGAACGAAGAAAATATCTCTACGCCGCTGGAGATGACACGGCTGGTCGAAATGCTCCATAAAGGCAAGTTCGCCGACAGTGCTGAAATGATCGAGTTTTTGAAGACCGTCGACGCGGATTTGCGCCGCACGATTCCTGAAGATATTCCTGTCGCCGCCAAGCCAGGCTCGATCCCCGGCGCGCGCTGCGAAACCGGAATCGTCTTCCTCGCCAAACGACCGTTCGCCATCAGTGTCATGTCCTCGTTTCTGACGGATCGCCGCAACGCCATTCACGACATCGCGCAAATTGTGCTCGATCACTTCGAGATGCTCGCCCAATCCAACAAGTACGGGAACAGGCTCCCGTAGCCCGCGTCATACAATGGAGGAATGATGGAACTTAAGGGCAAACGTATTGCTATGCTCCTGGACAACATGTACCAGGAGATGGAGGTCTGGTACCCTTACTACCGCCTTCAGGAGGCTGGGGCGGAGGTGGTGACGATTGCCGCGGAAGCGGGCAAGACTTACACTAGTAAATTGGGTTACCCAGCAGTCGCGAACAAATCTTACGACCAAGTGAAGGCGGATGACTTCGACGGTTTGGTGATTCCGGGCGGTTTCGCGCCGGACCACATTCGACGTCATCCGAAGGCCATTCAATTCGTTAAAGACATCAACTCGCAAGGTAAATTGATTGCCTCTATTTGCCACGGGTTGTGGATCAACTGTTCAGCCGGTGTTCTCAAAGGCCGCCACACCACGTGTTTCTTCGCGATCAAAGACGACGTGATCAACGCGGGCGGAATCTATGAAGATGCCGAGGTAGTTGTCAACGGCAATCTGGTGTCTTCGCGTAAACCGGAAGATCTGCCGGCCTTCATGCAGGCAGCCATCCGTGTTCTGGTTGAGGCGCCGGTAGCCGTCAAGTGAACCCAATCACCGTACGGGGTTTAACAAAATCCTATGGCGACTTCGAAGCCGTTTGCGGCATCGACTTCGAAGTCGCCCCCGGTGAAGTTTTCGGTTTGCTCGGCCCTAACGGTGCAGGCAAGACCACGACCGTAGAAATTCTCGAAGGCCTCCGTGAGCGCACAGGCGGCGACGTAACCGTTCTCGGCTACGACCCCGCCATTCAGGTAAGTGAACTCAAAGACCGCATCGGCGTTTGTCTGCAGGCCACAAATCTTCCCGACAGAATCACAATCCATGAGGCGCTTGATCTCTTCGCCGCTTTCTATTCGCGGAACGTTGACGTCAGAAAATTGCTTGAACGCCTGCAACTCTGGGAGAAGCGCGACACGTATTACTCGCGGGTCTCGGGTGGACAAAAGCAGCGCCTTGCCCTCGCCCTGGCGCTGGTCAATGATCCGCAGCTGATTTTTCTTGATGAGCCAACTACAGGGCTTGACCCGCAAGTCCGCCTCGAAATTCATAGCCTGATTCTTGAGTTCAAAAAGGCGCATCGCACCATTCTGCTGACCACGCATTACATCGAAGAAGCCGAGCGCCTCTGTGATCGCGTGGCAATCATCGACCGCGGCCGCATCATCGCCATCGGCACGCCGCGCGAGATTCAGGCGCGCACCATGGGGAACTCGATCATTGACATTCAGTGCGAGCAGGCGTTGCCACTGTGCGAAATACCAGCGATGAATGGGGCCGAACGCTTCGTGATTGATGACGCCCGCACGCGCCTGACTGTTTTTTCCTCGCGGCCCGCCCGCACGCTTGTCGAACTGGTGAAGTGGATCGATCAGCAGGGCATCGAACTTTCCGACATCCATTTGAAACGTCCCACGCTGGAAGATGTTTTCATTGAACTGACCGGCAAGAGGCTGCGCGAATAATGCGACCCTATCTCGCACATATCAAACTCAACCTGAAGCTCACGCTGCGCGACCGGCTTGTCCTTTTTTTCAACTACGTTTTTCCTCTGTTATTCTTCTTTATCTTTTCGCAAGTGTTAGGTGCAGGCCGAGGTGGCGTCGCCACACAACTCGTCGCCATGGTGTTGATTATCGGCGTGTTGGGCAATGGATTTTTTGGTGCTGGCATCCGCGCCGTGCAGGATCGTGAACTGAATATCCTGAGGCGTTTCAAAGTGGCGCCGGTTGGGCCGGCCCCGATCCTCGTAGCTTCGCTCGTCACCGGTTGGGCCAACTATCTGCCCATGGCTATCCTGGTCATCACGGCGTCTCACTTCATTTACGGAATGCCACTCCCGAGGCATTGGATCTCGCTGCTGCTCTTTCTCTCATTGGGCATTCTGGCCTTCCGTGCCGTCGGATTAATGATTGCCTCCGTGGTGAACTCCGCGCAGGAAGGTCAGATACTGATCCAGCTGTTTTACTTTCCGATGCTGTTCCTGAGTGGTGCTACATTCCCGCTCGATAGCATGCCGAAGTGGGTCCAGTCGCTCGCGCAATTCCTGCCGGCTTCGCATTTGTTCCTGGGCATTCAGGGCATCATGGTCCACAACGAAAACCTGCTGGATCTGTGGGCCTCTGCGCTGGCTTTGGCAATGGCGGTAGTGGTCGCAACGTTTCTGTCGACGCGTCTCTTCCGCTGGGAAAAAGAAGAGCGAATGCGCGGCTCCTCAAAAGCCTGGCTCGCTGCCGTAATGGTTCCATTTCTGCTACTCGGTGGATGGCAGGCCTACAGCCAGCAAAACATTTCGAAGGTGCGGGCGCTCTCCCGCGACATGCGCCGCAGTCGTACATTTCTGATTCGAGACGTCCGTATCTTCGTCGGCGATGGCAAGGTGATCCAATCCGGTTCCGTCCTCGTCAAGGACGGTCAGGTCGAGCAGATTTTTGAGAGCAAGCCGCCCGATCCCAAGGATCTTCGCGCCGATTTGATCGAAGCCACCGGCAAGACACTATTGCCGGGTTTGATCGACGCGAGCGTTCGCCTCTCCGCGCCCGGCGGATTTTTCGACAATCCGAAGGATTTCCAAACCGACCGCAGCCTGCGTGAATTGGCGGCCTATTTATACTCCGGCGTCACCGCCGTGCGCAGCGTCGGCGACCCGCCGCAAAGCCTTGCCCTCCCAATGCAGCGCTATGCCAAAGGCGATTACCTCGGAGCGGAATTGTTCGTGCTTTCCGGTCAGCCTGCCCGAGTCTTTCTTCCGGGCCTTGCGCAGATCGAAGCCGCGGAGCAATTGGCCCAGTCAAAGGCCGACGCCCTTGATCGTACGCTCGTGCAACAGGTCGGCCCAGCCGCACTCCTCGAATCGACTAAGCGAGCCATCCTTAAGGGAGCCCATTCGCCGGCTCCGACAGCCAACCTGCGCACCGCGATGGAAGAGTTGAAGCGTGCCTGGGAAAGTGGAATTCCGCTTGCGGCCGGAAGCAATTCCGGGACACCATTGTTGATCCACGGCCCGGCCCTGCATCGCGAGTTGCAGCTCTGGGTGCAAGCCGGAATTCCTGCGTCCACGGCCTTGCAGTCCGCGACGTCAGGCGGCTCGAAGTTGGTCGGCGCTGAAAAACGCCTCGGCCTGATTAAGCCCGGCTACCCCGCCACACTGCTGCTGGTCAACGGAAATCCGCTGACCGATATCTCGACAACCGAAAACATTGCCAGCGTATTCTTCCGCGGCGAACGCGTCGATCGCTCGGGACTCTTTCAGCAAGAGTAGCCCGCTAGTCGCGAATGTGCTTCGCCAAAAACTCACTCACCAAGGCGAGTGTTTCGGGTGATTGGAACCCAGGTCCGCCATGTCCACCTCCTTCAATTACGCGCAGCGTTGCGGGCACGCCGGCTTTCTTCAGCGCCGCAAGAAGCAGTTCGCTCTGATTCAGCGGCACCAGCGGATCTTTGTCGCCATGCACAATCAGAAACGGAGGATCGTCGCGAGTGATGTAGGTGATCGGATTCACGCGCGCCACCTTCTCCGGATTCTGCAACACCGGTCCGCCAATCAGCGCCGCTTCCGGAGAATTCGCCGCGGCATGATTCATACTGCTTGGGAACTTGGTCATCTCGATAAAATCCGTCGGTCCGAAATAATCAACCACGGCCTGCACACGGCTTGAGAACTTCTCATTGCCTAACGAGCCTTCCAATTCCTTCACGCCCCCGCTCGTCCCCAGCAACGCCACCAGGTGCCCGCCTGCCGACGAACCCCAGACTGCAATGCGGTCGGCGATATAGCCATATTTCGCCGCATTCGCGCGAAGCCAGCGGATCGCGGCCTTACAATCTTCGATCTGTGCCGGAAACTGCGCGACGTCCGTGAGTCGGTAATCGATGCTCGCCACTGCGTAACCCTGCCGCAACATCACAGCGGCCGGCGGATTGATCTTGCTGCCGCTCTTCCACGCGCCCCCGTGAATCCAGACTATCAACGCGGGCTTTGCCGCGCCCAACGCGGGCTTTGCCGCGCCGCCTTGCGGCATATAAAGATCCAGCATCAGTTCGTGCCCGCCTGCATTGGCATAGACGACATTCGCGTGAGTCGGCGGAGTCCGTTGCGCAAGACCAACAGCCGCAATCACCAGTAACAACGCGGGAATCTTCATGCCTGCCATTCTATCCCCCAAATCTGCTGCAAAAAAAGCTACCATCAGAAAGTTGACAGAGACAGGATCCACCACGCTCCCGGTCGCGGACGTCGTCGAACAGAAGCAGAAAACGCCGCTCTTCCACGTCGTACTTCTTGACGACAACGAGCATACCTACGATTACGTCATCGAGATGCTGAAGAAGCTCTTCTGCTTCTCTACTGCCGAGGCCTTTCATCACGCCGTCGAAGTGGATACCAAAGGCCGCACCATCGTCATCACCTGTGAGCGCCCCGAAGCGGAATTTGCCCGCGATCAGATTCACGGTTTCGGCGCGGATCCACGCATGAGCAACTCGCAAGGTTCCATGACCGCCATCCTGGAACCGGCCGCGCAATAACCCGAAGCACTCCAATATTTGACAGAATGTAGGAATGCCGGATCCCGTCATCCTTATCGCCAGCGGAGACTTGCGCCTCTCCGCCAATCAGGTGTGTTGGCCTGCGCAGCAGAAGGCGGAAGATGCCGTTACCGCCGCTATCCGTCGTGAAGGCCGCGATGTCAAACGTGGCCACGCTTATGACCCGATTCAGAAGCATGGTTTTATCAGTAGTCAGAAGCAGGGCATGACAGTGTTTCGGGATATTCCTCCCGATGCGCCCATAGTCGTTTGCGAAGCTGTCTGGCAGTACAGCCACCACGTGCTGTGCGGCCTCATCGGTCACAAGGGTCCAATCCTGACCGTTGCCAACTGGAGTGGCCAGTGGCCCGGGCTCGTTGGAATGCTGAATTTGAACGGTTGCCTGACGAAGGCTGGCGTCCCTTACAGCACTCTCTGGAGCAACGACTTTACTGACGAGAAATTTCTGAGCGGCCTCAGACAGTGGCTGAACGGTGAACAAATCGTTCACGACACCAGCCACGCCCGCCCGTTGAAAGACCTGAAGCTTCCTGCTGCGGCCCAAATCGTCGGTAGCGAATTAGCCGCCGAACTTCGCAAGAACAAGGCCATCATGGGCATCTTCGATGAAGGCTGCATGGGCATGTACAACGCCATCATCCAGGACGAACTGTTGATGCCTACTGGCGTATTCAAGGAACGTCTCAGCCAGT
Source organism: Bryobacteraceae bacterium (assembly GCA_963793625.1). Classification (GTDB taxonomy): domain Bacteria; phylum Acidobacteriota; class Terriglobia; order Bryobacterales; family Bryobacteraceae. Next base: position 22,867 of record CAWCAT010000014.1, read on the forward strand.
CCGCCCTGTATGCAGCCATGTGCAAGGTGCCTGACGCCGAAGCGCAGGAAGTTCGCGGCTGGCTCGACGCCAAGGGCATGACATTCAAGACCGGTCCGAATCCGGAAACCGATCTCACGGATGCGCAGATTCTCGATCAGTGCAAGATGTATATCGCCGCTTTGCGCATTGCCGACGAGTTCGGCTGCGACACAATCGGCATTCAGTATCAGCAGGGATTGAAGGACCTGTGTGCCTGCTTCGGATCTCGCCGAAGGACTGTTGAACAACGTCGATCGTCCTCCTGTGAAGGCCGCCGGCAATGGCCGTGTTCTGTACGAAGGCAAGGCCCTGCCGCATTTCAATGAAGTGGACGAATGCACCGGCCTCGATGCCTTGGTTACGAATCGCGTCTGGTGTAAGCTCGGCTTCGATCCGGAAACGACTCTGCACGACGTCCGCTATGGCGAAAGCTATAACGTGAACGGCAAAGAAGAGTTTGTCTGGGTGTTCGAGATCTCAGGCTCGGTTCCGCCCAAGCACCTGATCGGCGAGTACGCGGGGACAACCAGCGAGCGGCAGCCCTCCATGTATTTCCGTCTTGGCGGCGGGACCATCAAGGGCGTCAGCAAGCCGGGCGAGATTGTCTGGAGCCGTGTCTATGTGGACGCGGGCGCGCTTAAAGTCGATATCGGCCGCGCCGGCGTGATCGAGATGCCGCAGGAAGAAACCGAGCGCCGCTGGAGCATCACTACCCCACAATGGCCGATGATGCACGCCATCACCTACGGTGTGGATCGTGATCAGTTCATGGCAAAGCACAAGGCAAATCACATCAACGTTGCCTATGCTCCCGATGCTGCCGGCGCGGATTTCGCGCTCGCGGCAAAGGCCGCCATGTTCCGCGACATGGGTCTGGAAGTAAACATTTGCGGCACCAATAACGGACTGTAGATTTCAATCGACCGGGGAACGCAGCTACACGCTAGCTGTGTTCCCCGGTGTTCATCTGTGGCTTCCAAGGAGAAAAGCAGTGAGAGTAGGATTAATCGGGACGGGCGCGATTTCCCATAAGCACGCGCAGGCTTATAAGAACATCGGCTACGAAGTGACGGTCTGCACGGACGTCTATGAACCCGCCGGCAAGAAATTCGCAGACCAGTACGGTTGCGAGTTCGTTCCCACCTACGAAGAGCTGTGCCGCCATCCGAAGGTCGATTACGTCGACGTCTGCACATTTCCTGACTTCCGCATGCCGCCGATCGAAATCTGCGCGCAGGCAAAGAAGCACGTGCAGGTGCAGAAGCCGATGTCGACCAATCTGGAGACCGCGCGTCTCATGATCGACACCGCGAAGAAAGCCGGCATCGTGCTCGGCGTCGTCAGCCAGCATCGCTTCGACGATTCCAGCCTGTTCCTCAAGAAGGCGATTCAGGACGGCCGTCTGGGCAAGATCCTGCAGGCCGACGCCTATGTGAAATGGTTCCGTGACGCCGCATATTTCTCGCGCCCCATCAAGGGAAGCTGGGCGACCGAGGGCGGCGGCGCAATGATCAACCAGGCGATTCATCAGGTGGACGTGCTGCTCTGGCTCGTTGGGCCGGTGAAGGAACTGTTCAGCATGTGGCAGCTTGCCGCACTGCACAAGATCGAATCCGAAGACGTCATCACAACGATGATGCGCTACGCCTCCGGCGCGACTGGAGTCATTCAGGCCTCTACCGCGATCTGGCCCGGCTACACGGAGCGCCTCGAAATCCACGGCACCAAAGGGACCGCGATCATCTCCGGCGACAAGCTCACAACCTGGGATGTTCAGGACGATTCCGGCGACCCGGCTCCGGTCGAAAAAGAAGTCCAGTCCGGCGCGTCGGATCCCATGGCGATTTCGCTCACTCCGTTCGAACGCCAGTTCGTCGATTTCGGTGACGCCTGCAAAGCCGGTCGCCAACCGCCGGTCTCCGGCGAAGATGGCTATCGCGCACTGGAGCTCGTGCTCTCCGCTTACAAGTCTTGCCGTGAGGGACAGAAAGTCGCCATCGGCGGGAATTGATAGGAATGTCCTGGCAAAGAGTTCGCGTGCCCGCATCCAGCGCCAACCTGGGACCTGGGTTCGACGCGTTGGGGTTGGCGCTGGCCTCTATTTGGAATGCCGCTTCCGCCCGAGTGACGCAGCTTCGTATCTGCGTCACCGGGCGCGACGCGGACGTGATTCCGTGTACAGCCGAAAACCTGATCTGGCAGACCGTGCAACGTGTCGCGCTCGATGTGAACGGCATACGTCACGCCGATCGAACTGGAAGTGAATAACCAGATCCCGCTGGGCAAGGGTCTCGGTTCCAGTGCTGCGGCGCTGACTGCGGGCGTAGTCATCGCAAACCAGATGCTCGGGCTTGGCTGGAAGCCGCTTCGGATTCTGGATGAGGCCGCGCGCATCGAGGGTCACCCCGATAACGTGGCCGCCTGCGTCCTCGGTTCCATCGTCGCCAGCGCAATCGATTCCGGTGGTGTGGCGCGCGCTGTGCGCATCGACCTGCCGGAGCGTTTCCGCGTTGCGGTCGTTGTGCCGGATTTCATTCTGCCCACGGTGGAAGCGCGCTCCGTGCTGCCTTCGACGCTACTCCAAACAGGACACCGTCTTCAACGTGCAGCGCTCGGCGTCTGTTGATCGCAGCGCTCGCGACCGGCACGAAGAGCGCGTTCCCTACCGCGCTCGAGGATCGTCTGCATCAGCCCTATCGCTGCAGTCTGATTCCGGGCCTGGAAGAGATCCTGAAACTCCGGGCCCCCGGCTTACTAGGCTGCGCGCTCAGCGGCGCGGGTCCTTCCGTGCTGGTGTTCTATGAGAAAGACTGCGAACAGGTCTGCGACCTGGTCCGCCAGATCTTCGCGCTGCACGGACACGAATCCGAAATCCTCTGGGCGCAGATCGCAGATCACGGCTTCGAAATCACGGCTGAATAAGCAGCCTCTGTGCTCAACGCCAATCTATATGGGTCGGAGGTAGGAATTGACTGAGGCCGACAGGCTGTATCACGACAACTTAAAGCTTGCCAAAGCCGAATACCTCCTCCAGCAAGTCTATTTACGCTCACGTCCGCGCGCACTCGGACTTGTTCTCAGTAATCGCTGTAATCTTGGCTGCATTCACTGTTATCAGTCTAAGAATGGCGATAGCCTGTTCACTCCTGTCGAGATCGGCCGGGAACTGCGCCGCGAATTGGCCGGGTTGTACCCCTATCTCTCGATGCTGGATCTCCTGGGTGGAGAAGTCTTCCTCAGCCCCGGATTCGAGGAGTTGGTAGACGACGTTGTGGCCATGGTGAACCGGCCTATCCTGCGCATTACCACCAATGGTACGCTGCTCGACGAGGCTTGGGCGGAGCGGATCGTGCGTACGCCCTTCCACACTGTAACCATCTCTATCGATGCCGGTACTTCAGCGACCTACCGTCGGCTGCGGCATGGTGGCGAGTTAGAAACGGTGATTGCAGGAATTCGGCGTATCCAGAAATGGAAACAGAAGCTCGGCAGTGAGTTTCCGCGCCTGGATTCGTTCTTCGTGATCATGCGTTCCAACTTCCGCGAGATCCCGCAATATCTGGAGCTCATGCGTCAGGAGGGAGTTGCTGAGGTCGCGCTGGAGACGCTTCGAATCAATGACGAGAATACGGCTCGCACGCCCAACCTTGTGAATGAAGAAGTGATCGCCAGTAGAGACGAGGTCGCCGAGTTGCATGCATTGTTGGGGCAGGCCCTGAGTTCCAGCCGGCCCCATTTTCGCGCGATACGGGTCAGCGGCCTGACCACCCTATTTGCTGCGCATGGGCTTGATAGCTCCTTCCTGCGCGAGGAGATCGACGGGCTTTATCCGGAGAGCGACGATCTGCTGCCGGACGCTGGGAAATTTGACCTTTGTCCGAATCTGTGGACTACGATGTTTGTCACCGAGAGCGGTAACGTCCACCTCTGCTTTCTATCGGAGCCGATCGGCAGTCTCTACGAGACCCCTCTTGCTGAACTCTGGAATTCGCCTCGAGCTCTGGCTAACCGAAGCCGGATGATTTCCGGGCGTTATCGCGCAGCCACCTGCTCTGAGCCCTCGTGCTCTTGGCGAGAGGGCCGGATGCCGGTTTCCGCCGATCCGGATCAAACCAAGCTGCTACTTACAGAGATGAAAGATCTAGGCGAACGGGCAGCGCGAATGCAGATCTACGAGCCTTGCGATTTGCCTGCGTTGAGCGCGGTGCGGCGGCTGTTGGGGAAGCGGGAGCAGACTTCGTTGGAACTGGGCGCTCTGTTCCGGCAACTCTGTGAAACCAATTCGGACATACACGAGCGAGGACAGGCCTACATCAATCAGCTCGAAGCGGAACTCAAGGACGCGCGGCAGGAGCACAACGAGCTCATGGCCAAACAAAGTCCCCTGCTTGTTCAAATCGCGCTGAAGGCCTCGCGGGCGTTGGGTAAATTTGGCCTGAGCCCGTTGTGAACCGCGACGATACCCGCAGCCTATCAGTTGCACTGGCAGCGTTGCGAACTACTCCCCGCTAACCCTGCGCCGGCTTACCGCCGAATCCGTTATGCAGATGACTGTGCGCCACGAGCGCAAAGGGCCGGTCTTACTGGTCGGCGCTCTATCTGCTGGGTCGCGCTAATCTCGAGATGCGATCCGAAACTGTGGGCGCATTGGCAAATGGGAGTGCGGCGTGGTTCCAACTAATTCACGAGCATTAATCCTCAATGTTTATCAATGAGAGGAATCGACTGGGCAATATGTATAATAGGAAATCACAGACCTTTTAATCTTTATCCGGCAGATAACTCTTGAGATCACTTACACGCGCACTTGTTCTTGTCGCCGGTCTGGCATTACTGCTTGGGGTTCCCGAGATACGGATGTTTTTCACTGTCAACCATCCTGTTCCAGGATGGCTTATTGCCTTGGCATTGATTGCACTTACCGCACTTGTGAAATCAAAGCTGGATCACCCTCCCCGCACATACCTCATCAAAAAAATCAAAGAATTGCCGGCTATTGTTTGGGACCGCTTTTCCCGGCTTCCGGCGCCATTAATTCCGGGCACGGTACTCTTCGGCGAAGTCCTCATTTTCTTTCGTAGGCCTCTCTTTTCCAGCACGGTGGGCATTCCGTTCGACATGGAAGGATACCATCTTCCGCTGGCTAGCTTCATAGCAAAGTCATTGCGAAATGGTGAGTTTCCGTTATGGGATCCGTACAGTTACTGCGGCGTGCCAATTTATGCGAATTTGCAGGCACAGCTTTTCTATCCACCGGCCTGGCCCGTGTTTCTGTTAGGAAGTCTGAACCGCATCGTGCGAAATGTCTTTCGCCTGCTCGAATGGCAGGTGGCTATCCATATTTTTCTCGGTGGCGCTTTCACTTACCTTTTGCTTCGGCGACTTAAACTCAGCCGCGGTTCAGCACTCTTTGGAGCTAGCATTTTTCAACTCGGCGCGTTCTTTGCATCACAAACCCAACACTTGGGCGCGGTTTGCGGCGCGGCATGGTTACCTCTGGCGTGGCTTGCCATCCTGATGCTCCGCGATCGTTTTGAATGGCGCTCGCTGGGCCTGCTCGCAATGGCATTCGCTCTTTCACTTTTGGCCGGTTTCCCGGCAGTTGCCGCCGTGGTGTTCGGTTCCTCTCTCCTCTTTGCGGGCTTGCTGATCCTGGGAAGGAGTGCCCCGCTCAAGCTGTTAGTAAGTGTCATGGTCGCGAGCGTCTGGGCGCTGTTGCTATCGGCGGTCCTGCTGATGCCATCCATGGAACTTACCCGACTCAGCCTCGCAGCACTGCGAGGTTCGTGGGCAAATGGTGCCGGAGTTCCTTTGCAGGGGCTTGTATCGATGGTGGCACCGAACTATTATCACGTCTTCGATCCAGACAAATACACGCAGCCGTGGAATCCCACGTTCATGTATCTTTACTGCGGATTCCCTGGCCTGCTGCTCAGCGTCTTTGCAATCTTTCGATCGAAGCACAAAGAAAGAACGGCATTCACGTTGCTCACCTTGCTCTGCGCTCTCTTGATGCTTGGCAAATCAACGCAGGTCGGCGAGGCCCTGTTTCCGTTAGTGCCCGAATTGATCAGGGGCGCATTGTACTTACAGTTCGCAATGGCGGCGTTCGTGCTCGGGATCGCGGTCCTGGCTGCATTTGGCGCGGAACAGCTCGTCGCTCCGAGGAACCGGTGGTTCTCGGTAGCGCTGATTGTTCTCACCGTTGCCGATCTGACGGTCGTCGGATCCAACCGTTACATGAACACAGGCGGTGCCGCCGGGATTACGTACGAGCAGTATCAGGGCTCGCGGCACTCAATGATCGAGATGAGGCGTTTAGTGAATGAGACCAAGCCGGCCGCGCGGATCGACGTATTCGATGGCTCGCAGGCGTGGGCCGCCCGGGCAGCGAACCTTGAAGTCCCGACAGCGAATGGTGATGACCCACTCGCGCTCCTGCGAATCTTAAAACTGCGCATGTGTTTTGCCAAGGGCGATTACTGGGAACGCTATTACAAAGTCTCTGCGCCGGAGTCGCCGGTCGTCAATCTGTTGAATATCAGGTTCCTGGTGGCCACTATTGAAAAACCCATTCGATCGGCGCAGTTTACTCGGCGCGCAGAACTGCCTTTCGGCCATGTGTACGAAAACTCAGGTGCGCTGCCGCGGTTCTTTTTAGTAAACGAGGTGCGCAGATCAGGCAGTATGGCCGATTCGATCGCCGGGGTGTGCAGTGCTGATTTCAACCCCGCACGTACCGCAATAGTCGAGGGTACATCCGCATTGCCCATCTTAGGAAGCGCCACTGGCAATGTAAACGTTGTCCACTACGGAAATCGAAACGTCACTCTGGAGACTGACAGCACCGGTCCGGCGTTTCTGGTGACCTCCGAAACCTACTACCCGGGTTGGCGCTGCTACATCGATGGTCACGAACGGGAACTGATGCTAACCAATGCCGCCTTTCGTGGCCTGCCAGTGGCGGCGGGGAAACACCGCATCACTATGGAGTTCTCGCCACGGATCGCATGGTACGGGGCTGCGATTAGCTTGTGCGCCTGGCTGTTATTGCTGGCTGCTTGCGCCCGAGCAAACACAGGAAAGGGGCCAACCCGATCTCTCGGTTTGGCCCCTTCTTTCCCTGTGCAGCTATGCGGGAGGGAGAAACTTAGTCAGGACGACGCTTCAACGTCGGGCGCTCGTCTTCATCGGTTTTCTTCTTGTCCTTATCCTCACTGCCACCTTCGTCGATGGGTCCGGTGTTGCCACCAGTGCCCCTGCGCAGACGCGGCTTGTTCAGGTCTTTATCATCGACCTTGCGCCGGTTGTGCATCGCCAGCAGGCGCGATTTCACGTCATTGAATTCCGATGTAGTCACGACGTATTCCGGCTTGGCTTTCAGAATTTCCTGAATATTTGCCTGCGACCTCTTGATCCGGTCGTCGGTCAGCGGGTGCGTGGAAAAGACCTTTGCCATCGTACCCGGCTTGCGCTTTTCGTCGGACTGGATCTTTTCGAAGAAGTCCACGAACGCGGTCGGGTCGTAGCCGGTCTTGTAGAGATACTGCAGGCCCAGCAGATCCGCTTCCGTTTCGAATCCACGACTGAACGAAAGGAAACCCATCGGGATTAGCACGCTGGCGCCTTGCCTGATGCCATAACCGGCCCAGCCGCCCAGGAAGATCAGCGGAATCGTCGCCAGATTGGCAACCTGTCCGCGACTCGCCTGCCTCGTACCGTGCCGTGCGGCGACGTGCGCAATTTCATGCGCCATTACGCCAGCAAGTTCCGCTTCGCTTTCCGCGCGCGTGATCAATCCGGAGTTTACGAAGAAGAAGCCGCCTGGCAAGGCGAACGCATTCACCTCTTCGCTATCGATCACCTTGATCGTGAACGGCACCTTGGCGTCGGAATTTCGCACCAGGTTCTGTCCGATGCGGTTGACGTATTCGGCGACGACTGGATCATCAATGATCTTTGCCTGCCGCTCAATGTCCTGAGCCAACTGCTTGCCGAGCCCGATCTCTTTCTCGAGCGAATAGAAGTTTACGCCTTTGCCGACGTCCCGATCACCGATCTGATCAGGGTCCTTCTTCTCAGCAATCTTCTTTTCCTTGGCATACCCCGCAGGTGCTAGGAGGGCCAAAGTTAACAAAACACTTAAATTAGCGGCGAAGAGGCGCTTCATGATCACTCCTTCAGTCCCAGCTCTCTAGATTCAGTATAAGCCCGTCTCGACGCAGAAGTACGCGGGCTCCTTACTATTTAACGTATCTTATAGGGAATGGGTTACGACGCAATCGAGAACGCTACCGGCCAAACGCTCTGGAATCGCTACCGCGACCAGTTCCCGGTGACCGACAAACTGGTCTATTTGAATCACGCCGGAGTCGCCCCGCTCTGCAAGCGAGCGGCCGACGCAATCAAGCACCTGGCCGACGACGCACTGAACTTCGGCTCCTTCCATTATGGCGAATGGTTGGCCACCTATGAAGGTGTTCGCACCGCAACTGCGCGCCTGATCAACGCCGAAAGCAGCGAAATAGCTATCGTCAAGAATACCTCCGAGGGCGTCGCCACCATCGCGATGGGACTCGATTGGAAACCCGGCGACAAGATCGTGGCCTTTCGAGGAGGAGTTTCCGGCTAACTTCTTTCCCTGGAAGCGTTTGGAAAGCAAAGGCGTCAAGGTTGAGTGGCTATCCTTTACGGATCCGCTCGAAAAGATCGATGCGGCCGCTCGTGGCGCGCGTCTGCTGGCGCTCAGTTTCGTACAGTATCTCAGCGGTTACCGCGCCGATCTGGAAGCCGATCGGCGAGATCTGCCACCGCCACGGCGTAATCTTCTTTGTCGATGCCATTCAGGGGCTCGGCGCGTTTCCGCTGGATGTGCGCAAATGCCGCATTCACGCGCTTGCCGCCGACGGCCACAAATGGCTGCTCGGACCCGAAGGCTGCGGCATGCTCTACATCCAGAAAGATTTGCAGGATTCGGTCGAGCCCGTCGAATTCGGCTGGACCAACATCGCCGGTTACAACGATTATGCGTGCCGCGACATGACGCTGCGCCCCGACGCCGGCCGTTACGAATGCGGGACGCTGAACACGGTCGGCTGCTACGGTCTGCGCGCCGCGATCGAGTTCCTGCTGGAAGTCGGTGTCGAAAACATCGCTCCGCAGGTGCAGGCGCTCGGTGATCAGATCGAGCAGGGTGTCGCGTGCGCGAGGCTACGAGGTGCTCGGCAAGCGCCCGCCGGCCAATGGCGCTGGCATCGTAAGCTTTCGTAAGGAAGGCGTGGATACGCGCATGATCGTTCACAATCTGAAAGAGCGTGGCATCATTGCGGCTCCGCGGCAGGGTTGGGTTCGTACGAGCCCGCACTTTTACATCAGCCCCGACGACATTGACAAGCTGATTGAAGCGCTTCCTTAATACAATAGAAGTTCGTTCAGGAGAGTCTCGCATGCATCTCGGTTGTGTTACTTACAATATTTTGAAAGATCTGGACCTGGACAGCTTGATCAAGCTGCTCGAATCCACTGGCTTCGAAGCGGTAGAGCTTCGCACGGGCCACAAGCACGGCGTCGAGCCGATCGCTGTCGAAGGAGGAGCGCGTCAAGGTTCGCGAGCGCTTCAAGCAGAGCAAGGTCAAGCTGCTGAGCTATGGGACGACCTGCGAGTTCCAATCGCCGGACGCCGGCGGTGCGTAAGCAGAACGTCGAAACGGGCAAGCAGTTCGTCGACCTGGCTATACGACACCGGCGCGATCGCTGTCAAAGTGCGGCCCAACGGATTGCCCAACGGCATCGCTCCGGAAGTCACTGTGAAGAACATCGGCGCGGGGTTGCGCGAACTCGGCGAGTACGCCGCGAACCGCGGCATCGAAATCTGGATGGAAGTGCATGGCCGCGAAACGCAGAGTCCCACCGATGGCTGCCGCGATCCTCGACGCCGCCCATCACAAGAGCGTCGGCGCCTGCTGGAACTCCAATCGCCACGGATCTGGTCAACGGCAGCGTGCGTCCGTCGTTTCGCCCTGCTCAAGCCCTACATCAAGAGCGCGCACATCAACTGAACTGGCTAACGACAAGTACCCCTGGCGCGAATTGTTCACGCTGATGCGCGAAGCGAAGTACGACCGCTACACACTCTGCGAATGCGCCGGAGAGCAAAGAGCCGGAGCGCTTCCTGCGTTATTACAGAGCTCTTTGGCGTGAGCTGAAGCGCGCATGACCCGGCGCATCTTCGCACTGCTTGATGGTTGCCGCGGCGTGCGTCTGCGGCCGCGTTGCCGACGCCGCAAAGTCATTTCGGCCATCCGATGGGACAGGACCGGACGTCGCTCGTTTGGGCGGACGTCGTCGCCTATTTCCAAAAGCTGCGCTAAAGCAAGCGATCGCATTCGTGTCGATGAGTTAGGCAAGAGCGTAGAGGGCCGTCCGTTTATCGCGGCCACAATCTCTTCGGCCGAGACGCTCCGCAATCTCGATCGCTATCGCAAGATACAGGCGCGGCTCGCGGATCCACGCGGTCTCTAGTGAAGCGGAAGCCAAACGGCTGATTGGCGAAGGCAAGACAGTCGTGCTGATCACGTGCGCCGTGCATTCCACCGAGGTTGGCGGCGACACACACCGCAATCGAGTACGTCTATAAGCTGCTGACCGAGGACACGCCCAAGAACCGCGCGATCCTGAACAACACGATCCTGCTGCTGGTGCCGTCGCTGAATCCGGACGGCACCGACATCGTGACCGAACTGGTATCGCAAGACGCTCGGCACGCCGTTCGAAGGAACCAGTCCGCCGCAGCTTTATCACAAGTATCTCGGGCCACGACAACAACCGCGACTGGTACATCTTCTCGCAGCCCGAAACGCGCGCTTACGATTTCGAAGCTGCACAACGCGTGGCATCCGCAGATCGTCTATGACGTGCACCAGCAGGGCGCATTCGCTTCGCGCATGTTCGTGCCGCCGTGGATGGATCCCGATCGAGCCGAACATCGATCCGATCATCGCGCAGCAATGCAATATGATCGGCGCGGGCATGGCGTCGGATCTGACCAGCGGCCGGAAAGCAGGGCATCGCGATCAACGCCCTGTACGATTTTTGGACTCCTGCGCGGCACTATCAGGCTTACCACGGCGGCATGCGAATCCTCAGCGAATCGGCCAGCGCAAGGCTCTCGACGCCCGATCGTCGTGAAGCCCGATCAGATCGACGCCAATGCGCACGGTTACAATCCGCGCGAGCGCACATGGAATCACCTGGAACCGTGGCGGGCGGGGAATGGCACCTGCGCGACATCGTCGATTATCAACTGATCGCGTTTGAATCCGTGCTCTATCAGGCGGCGTTTCGGCGCGCGGATATGCTGCAAGCGGCTTTTATCGTATCGGCCAACGCGCTGCCACTCGTACTGCTCCGTGGGCGTTCGTCATTCCTGCCGCCCAGCGCGATCCCGGCGCGGCACGCAAGCTGCTCGAGACGCTCGCGTTCGGCATGGTCGAAATCGACAAGGCTGCGAATGGCGATTACGTCATCCGCATGCAGCAGCCCTACAGCGCTTTCGCTAAGACGCTGCTCGAACGCCAGAAGTATCCCGATCTGCGGCTCTATCCCGGCGGTCCGCCCAAGCGCCCTTACGACGTCACGGCGCACACGCTGCCGCTACTGTTCGGCGTCGACGTGAAGACTGTCGATGAACCGCTGCAAGCCGCGCTGAAGCCTTCCAAGGATTTCAGCTTTGCCGGCAAACCGCTCGCCGCTGCCGATACAAACACCTGGCGCGAAGTGAACCGCATCTGGAAAACCGGCGCATCCGTCTGGCGCAATCTGCAGACCGGCGATTTCGCCGCCAAGCCTGCGGCAGGTCTCAAGGAGATCCGCAAGCCCCGCATCGGCCTATACAAAAGCTATGAGCCGAGCATGGATGAAGGCTGGACGCGCTGGATCCTGGAGCAGTTCGGCTTCGAGTATACCAGCGTCGATAACCGCGCGCTGCAGGCCGGCAATCTGAACGCGAAGTTCGACGTGATTCTGTTTCCGGACCAGCGCACACAAGCCCTCACCGTGGGCTATCGAAAAGGCGTCTATGCCGGACGAGTTTACCGGCGGCATCGGCAAGCAGGGCGAAGCTGCACTCAAACAGTTTGCGGAGGCGGGCGGGAAGCTCCTCTTCCTGAATCACTCCTGCGACTACGCCGTCGACACGCTGGAACTCAAGCCGCGCAATGTCCTTAGCGGCGTATCGAATCGGGACTTCTACTCCCCGGGTTCGTTGTTGAATGTCTCGCTGGACACGCGACATCCGCTGGCTCTTGGATTGCCGGGCGAGATCACGATCTGGTCTGAAGGGAGTCCCGCGTGGGAAGCTGATCCTGTGCAGACCGTGGCGCGTTATCCAGAAACGAAGCTGCTGGCCTCGGGCTGGCTGCTAGGTGAAACGTATCTGGCAAATCGCTCCGCGCTGCTCGACATTCCAATGGGAAAGGGCCGCGTGATCCTGTTCGGAATGCGGCCCCAGTACCGTGCACAAAGCTATCAGACGTTTAAGCTGCTGTTCAACGCATTCGTTTATTAGTGTGCGTGCTGATGCACGATCATCAGCCTTTCCGCCAGTTCGGGAATCGTGTTGACGAGAACATCCTCGACGCGGTCCGCGAAGATGAACTCCATTTCGTTGCGGACCTCCTCAGGCACGTCGGGCAAGTCCTTCTGATTCGCCAGCGGCAGGACGACGCGACGGATGCCGGCGCGCCGCGCAGCCAGCACCTTTTCCTTGACGCCGCCGATCGGCAGCACCAGTCCGGAAAGCGTCACCTCGCCCGTCATGGCCGTATCGTTGCGGACCGGGAAGCTTCGTGTACATCGACGTCAATGCAACTACCGCCGTAACGCCGGCCGAAGGACCGTCTTTCGGGATCGCGCCGGCAGGTACGTGCAGGTGAACGCCTGCGTCCCGGAAAAGCGCCGGGATCGATACCGAGCTCGCTCGCATGCGACCAGATGTAGCTCTGCGCCGCCTTGGCCGATTCCTGCATCACGTCGCCGAGTTGTCCGGTCAACGTGAGACCCTTGCCGTCGGGCAGCAGCGTCGATTCCAGGTAGAGCACATCGCCGCCTGCTTCGGTCCAGGCAAGACCAGTCGCTACTCCGGGAGGCAGCTCCTTTCTGGCCTGCTCCGGCATGAACATCTCCGGGCCGAGCAACTCGCCGAGGTCTTCCGCTTGGACGACCACCGGTTCGTTGTTGCCCTCGGCGAAACTTCAACGCGACCTTACGAGCGACCCGCCCGATCGCGCGTTCCAGTTGGCGCAGCCCGGCTTCACGCGTGTAAGCGCGAAATGATGCTTGCGCAGCGCTTCGTCGGTCAGCGTGAGCTTGTTATCGTCGAGTCCGGTTTCCTTCAATTGCCGCGGAATCAGGTAGCGGCGCGCGATCTGGATCTTCTCCTCTTCGGTGTAACCCGAAAGGCGGATCGTCTCCATGCGGTCCAGCAGCGGGCGCGGCACTGTGTCGAGCGTGTTCGCGGTCGTGATGAAGAAGACCTTCGAAAGGTCGAATGCCAGATCCAGGTAGTTGTCCCGGAAGCTCTTGTTCTGTTCCGGATCGAGCACCTCAAGCAGCGCCGAGGCTGGATCGCCGCGGAAGTCGCGCCCGAGTTTGTCGATTTCATCGAGCATGATCACGGGGTTGTTTGTGCCCGCACGACGGATCGCCTGAATCAGCCGGCCTGGCATCGCGCCGATATAGGTACGGCGATGGCCACGCAATTCGGCCTCATCGTGCATGCCGCCCAGACTCATGCGTTCGAACTTGCGCCCGATGGAGCGTGCGATCGATTGCCCCAGCGAAGTCTTGCCTACGCCGGGAGGTCCGACAAAGCACAGGATCGGTGCCTTCGCTCCAGGGTTGAGCTTCATCACTCCGAGAAATTCGAGTATGCGCGCTTTCACTTCCTTTAGATCGAAATGGTCCTCGTCGAGCACCTGGCGCGCGCGCGGAATATCGAGTGTGTCCTGTGTCGATACGTTCCATGGCAGTTCCAGCACCAGTTCGATATAACTGCGCACGACGTGAAAATCCGGAGCCTGCGACGGCAGCCGCTCCAGGCGCGTCAATTCGCGTTGCGACTTCCTTGCGTACTTCTTCCGGCAGATCGGCTTTTTCCAGGCGTTCGCGCAGCAGATCGATTTCCGCCTGCTCGGGATTCTTTTCGCCGAGTTCCTGCTGAATCGCGCGCATCTGCTGGCGCAGAAGATAGTCGCTTCTGCTCCTTGCTCATTTCAGTGCGCGCTTCAGCTGGCGATCTTGGTGCGCAATTCCAGCACCTGGATTTCATGCGAGAGATAGGTGTGCATCAGACGCAAAGCATCCAGGCGCGTTTGCGATTCAAGCAAAGCTTGTTCCTTGTCGATATCCAGGCTGAACATGGACGCGAGCATGAACACAAGCCGCATGGGGTCTTCTGCATTGGTCAGCAGTCGCGAGATTTCGGGCGGAGCCTGCGGTTGTGCCAGGGCGATCGCCTTGGTCGCGAGTTCGAGCAGGGAACGCTCCAAGGCCTCCACTTCGGGGCCGCCGTCTTCCGGCAAGGGAAGCGGAGCGTAGCGCGCGGTCATGTACGGTTCTGTCTGCTCCACTCGCTGGATGACAACCCGCTCCGTGCCGAGCACGAGCAGTTCCATCATCTCTTCGTTCGGCCGCGCCATCTTACGCACGATCGCCTTGGTGCCGATCGTGTAAAGTTCGTCTTGCCCCGGTGCTTCGTCATTCGGGTCGCGCTGCGCAACAACGAAAATTTCTTTTTGCTCTGTTGCCAGCGCCGCCTCCACGGCCGCCAGCGAAGCAGGGCGCCCAACGGAAAGTGGCGTCATCAGATACGGAAACAGCAGCGTATTTTTCAATGGCAACAACGGCAGTGCGACGGTCTTTTCATTATCGTTGCTGACCTCCCTCGGGGCAATGCAAGCGGAATAAAAGCATCCCATTCCTAAACTGAAAATCCCAGTGTGCGTTTTCCACGTCGCAGGGCAAATCCACGCTGCGCTCGAACTCGCTGTAGGAGATCTCCATGCGGTAGTACGAACAACCCTGCTCGAGAACTTCGTCGCGCCGGACGCCTCGTATAGTGAGCCGGCGCCCTGAACCGCAATCGCAACGTCTTCAGGGTTGACGCCGGCCAAGTCGAATTTAAGCAGCCAGCCGCATGGCGCGCGGTAGATGTCAGCGGCTGGATGCCAAACCATCTCACCCAACACGTTGGCGGGGAAAAACATCGAGTGTTTGTAGCGTCCCATCGATTGTTCACCGGCTCTCAAAATTTACTTACCGGGTTGCACCACGATAAACGCGGTGTTCCCACCCCTGTTGATCAGCAAGAGAACCGGCTGTGCACCGCCTTGCCGAACGATGCTCGCTACGTCCTCTGCGGTCGCTGATCGGCTTGCGGTTGACGCGCTGAATGACGTCGCCGCGCCGTAAACCGGCCTCGGCAGCCGGGCTGGCTGGATCGACTTCCGCCACGATCACGCCTGTAACATTACTTGGAATTCCGAGTTGGCGTGAGAGTTGTGGGGTGAGATTCTCCAGTGCAACACCCTCCAAAGCCCCACCACTCTTGCCGGGAGCGCTTTCGCCTGCACCGCCTGCGCCGCGCTCAGTAGGCAACTGAGCCAGAGTCACCGGAATTTCTTCGATTGCCCCGGTCTCACGCTAAGGTCCGAAGCTTCACAGTGGTACCCGGAGCAGTTCCCGAAATCCTCAAACGTAATTCGTTCGACGTTGCGACCGGTTTACCATCAATCGCCGTAACAACATCGCCGGCTCTCAGTCCGGCCTTTGCTGCAGGACCGTTGGGCTCCACCTGGGTCAGCACTACGCCGCGGGAATCTTTGAGCCCGAGCCCTTGCGCCAGATCTGGTGTGACCTCCTGAATGCCCGCACCCATGTACCCACGTGTGACCTTGCCGGTCTTTATGATCTGGTCCATCACGTTGCGAGCCATGTTGATCGGAACGGCAAAACCGACTCCCTGATTGCCACCGCTTCCCGACAGAATCGCTGTGTTAATGCCGATCGACTCGCCGCGCGCATTGATCAGCGCGCCGCCGGAGTTGCCAGGGTTGATGGCGGCGTCGGTCTGAATGAAATCTTCGTACTGTTCAATATTCAGACCGGAGCGGCCCGTTGCCCCAATGATCCCCATCGTGACCGTCTGGCCGATGCCGAACGGATTGCCAAGCGCGAGTACGATATCGCCGACTTCGGCTTTTGCGGAATCGCCTAGCGGCAACACCGGCAGGTCCTTGGCTTCCACTTTCACCACGGCGATGTCTGTTTGCGGGTCGCCGCCAATCAGCTTGGCCGATCAATTCGCGCCGGTCTGAGAGTGCGACTTTGATATCGGTTGCGCCCTCCACCACGTGATTATTGGTCAACAGGTAGCCATCCTGCCGTATGATCACGGCCGAGCCCAGACTATGACCACGCTGTTCGCGCGGCGGACGGATGCCCGGACCAAAGAAATCGAAAATGTCAGGCATTTCCGATTGGCGCGCTTTTCGGACCACGGTCGTCGAAATGTTAACCACGGCTGGTTGTGCTTTCTTGACAACTGGAGCGTAGCTGTCGGTCATGGGCGCACGTTGCTGGGCAACCATGCCAGGCGCGGACAGCGCCAGCACAACCATGGAAGATACGACGGAACGATGCACTCGATTCATGAAAGTTCCTCTGATCTGTAGAGTTGTTCTATCTGTTAGACGTTGCTTCTCATTGATGCGTCACAGCGGAATTGCAACGCACCTGACTGCCCGATGTCAACAAATACAGTTGCGCCGTCCGGCACTTCGCCTTTTAGAATGAGCCGGGCCAGCGGAGTCTCCAGCTCCTTCTGTATGGCTCGACGGAGCGGGCGCGCGCCGTAAGTCGGATCGAAACCGACATGCACCAGGAACGAACGCGCCACATCGGACAGTTCCAGCGAGATCTTGCGGTCCTCGAGACGCTTCCGCAGGCCAGCGAGTTGTATGTCGACGATTTGCTTTAAATGCTCTTCCGTGAGCGCATGGAATACGATGATCTCGTCGATGCGATTCAGGAACTCCGGACGGAACGCCTGACGCAATTCCTCCAGCACGGTTTCCTTCATCTTTTCGTAGCCATGCCCCTCGAAACTTCCGCGGTACTCCAGAATGCGATGACTGCCGAGATTGGAAGTCATTATTATGATTGTGTTTTTGAAGTCAACCGTGCGCCCCTGCGCGTCGGTCAGGCGGCCGTCTTCCAGGATCTGCAGCATGACGTTGAAGACATCATGATGCGCCTTCTCGATTTCGTCGAAGAGCACTACACAGTATGGCCGTCGCCGCACAGCTTCGGTTAGCTGGCCGCCTTCGTCGTACCCGACATAGCCGGGAGGTGCGCCGACGAGCCGCGACACGGTGTGTTTCTCCTGATACTCCGACATATCAATGCGCACCATCGCGCGTTCGTCATCGAAGAGATATTCCGCCAGCGCGCGGGCCAGTTCGGTTTTGCCCACGCCAGTCGGTCCCAGGAAGATGAAACTGCCGATCGGGCGGTTCGGATCCTTCAAACCCGAACGCGCGCGCATGACTGCTTCGGCCACTGCGGTTACTGCCTCATCCTGGCCGATAACGCGTTTGTGCAGTTCTTCCTCCAGCGTGCAGCAGTTTCTGCATCTCGCCTTCGAGCAATTTGGAGACCGGAATATGCGTCCAACGGCTCACGACCTCGGCGATGTCTTGCTCGTCGACCTCTTCCTTGATCAGGCGCCCGGAGCCCTGTTTGCCCTCCAGTTTTGCTTCTTCCTGCCTTGAGTTGCTGCTCGCAGGGTGTTGAGCGTGCCGTACTGCAACTCGGCGGCGCGGTTCAGGTCGTACTGCCGCTGCGCCTGTTCAATCTCGACGCGTGTCTGTTCGATCTTCTCGCGGAGTTCGCGCAGGCGCTGCACGCCGGCCTTTTCCGCCTGCCATTGCGCCTTGACAGCATCGGACTGGCTGCGCAGATCGGCGAGTTCCTTCTCGATTTTGCCCAGGCGATCCTTGGAGGCGGGGTCGGTTTCCTTGCGTAGAGCCTCGCGTTCGATTTCCAGCTGCATGATCCGGCGCAGCGTTTCATCGAGTTCCGATGGCATCGAGTCGATTTCGGTGCGCAGTTTCGCGGCGGCTTCGTCGACAAGGTCGATGGCCTTATCCGGCAAGAAAGCGGTCGGAGATGTAGCGGTTCGAGAGCACGGCGGCGGCGACCAGCGCGGCGTCTTTGATGCGCACGCCGTGGTGCGTCTCGTAGCGTTCTTTCAGGCCGCGCAGGATCGAGATCGTGTCCTCGACCGTGGGCTGATCGACCAGCACGGGCTGGAAGCGGCGTTCCAGCGCGGCGTCTTTTTCGATGTGCTTGCGATATTCGTCGAGCGTGGTCGCGCCGATGCAGTGCAGTTCGCCGCGCGCCAGCATCGGCTTCAGCAGGTTGCCGGCGTCCATCGCGCCTTCGGCCGCGCCCGCGCCGACGACGGTGTGCAACTCGTCGATGAACAGAATGACCTCGCCCGTCGGCGTCTTGGACTTCTTTGAGAACCGCTTTGAGGCGCTCTTCAAACTCGCCGCGGAATTTGCGCCGGCGATCAGCGCGCCCATGTCGAGCGAGACGACACGCTTATCTTTCAGACCTTCGGGCACGTCGCCACGGACGATGCGCTGCGCAAGTCCCTCGACGATGGCGGTCTTGCCAACGCCGGGTTCGCCGATAAGAACAGGGTTGTTCTTGGTGCGGCGGGAAAGCACCTGGATCACGCGGCGGATTTCTTCGTCGCGTCCGATGACGGGATCGAGCTTGCCTTGCGCGGCCAGTTTGGTCAGGTCGCGGCCATAGCGTTCGAGTGCTTCATAGGTGGCTTCGGGATTCTGTGAGGTGACGCGCTGGTTGCCGCGCACCTCCTGCATGGCGTGCATCAGGCGGTCGCGGGTGACGTTGAATTCTTTGAGGACTGCGTCCGGCTGCGCCGCCGTCTTCGGTCATGGCGAGCAGCAGATGTTCGACCGAGACATACTCGTCTTTGAGGCGCTTGGCCTCGTCCTCGGCGCGGACAAACAGCTGCTGCAGGCGAGGGGTGATATAGATCTGATCGGGCGTGCCCATGGGACCGCTGACCTTCGGCAGGCGGTCGATTTCCTGGTCCAGGCGGCGGGTGAGCGCGGGCACGTTGACCTCGGCCTTATTGAGGATGGAGGTCGCCAATCCACCGTCCTGCGCGAGCAGGGCAGAGAGCAGGTGCTCGGCATCCAATTGTTGGTTGCCGTAGCGGACCGCGATGGACTGGGCGGCCTGCACGGCCTCCTGAACTTTTTGAGTAAAGCGGTTGGCGTCCATATCTTAGTGTTTTCCTATCAACTATTATTAGCGTACTAGTGTTAGGTTGTTCTGTCAAGGTGCTTTGGTGGCGGCCTGGATGGCTTTGAATAGCCGCCGATGGACGCCGATTCACGCAGTTTGCTTCTCTTCGTTTCAGCGATTCGTTGCAAACAAGTGGGTTGTGAGTTCGTTTCGCTGATTTTTTTATTTGGAAAGCACATTTCCGCGACAGTCGGGATCCGGGGCCGCGCTGCGCGCTGGTTTGGTGCCCGCCAATCAAAGTTGGGTTCCTTTCGTCATTTTCTGCACGTGTCGATATTTATTAGTCGATATTATTGGTGCGCTATTGCTTGGGTTTGTTCCGTAATATTCGGGCTAATTGCGACGATATTGGGTTTGTTCCCGCAAAACGCCTTCGGGACCCCGCTGGCAGCTCGGCTCCCTCAATCGGAGTTGGGTTCCTTTCGTCAAATTTGCGCCATCGTGATGCGTTGGGTTCGTTCCGCAAAAAAGCATCTCATGCCCGTCCTGCCGGGCGCAGCCGCGCGCCTTGGAGCCCGACTGAACTCTAGCACGGTGATGAACTCAATTTGGGGGGTAGCTGAAGGTAAGGCTTATGAATTCATAGAGTTAAAAACTCTCGGAAAGTGTTAACGGGTCCATGCCGCCCTGCGGGAGCGGCACAACGAGGGATGAAAACGGTCGCGAGCGAGTGCATTCTGGGAGTGCCGCTGGCGAACGAGGCCGGCAGTGCATTGGCGTCTTTGAACCCGTTGTTAAAGGTGGCCCGGGACGTTCTGACGGAACAACGGATTGGAGCCTCCGCTGCCAGGCGGAGAGCCCGAGAAGGATAGTCAGTCTTTCTTTTTCAGCGTCCCTCGTCCGGCGGCATAGGAGGCTCCATGCAAGTAGTTTACTCCCGCTGCTGCGGTTTGGATGTGCATAAAGATGCGATCACGGCCTGCGTGCTGGTATTCGACAACAAGGGCCAGCGGCAGATCCGCAAGAAGGAATTTCAAACGTACTGGAAGGAGCTTCAGCGGCTGAAGCTCTGGCTGTACGCCAACAAAGTAGAGCACGTCGCGATGGAATCAACGGGTGTTTATTGGAAGCCGGTCTGGCATGTGCTCGAAGGCCACTTCCCGATGCTGTTGGCCAATCCCTACCACATGCACAACATCCCGGGCCGCAAGACCGATCAGAAGGACTCCGAGTGGATCGCCGATCTGCTAGCCCACGGACTGCTTCAAGCGAGCTTCGTGCCAGCGCGGCCGATTCAAGAACTGCGCGACCTGACGCGCTACCGGGTCAAATTGACCGGCGAGTTCAACCGCGTGCACAACCGCATTGCGAAGGTTCTGGAGGACGCGAACATCAAGCTCGGCTCTGTCGCCAGCGACATTCTCGGGGCGACCGGACGCCTGATCATCCGAGCCCTGATCGCGGGCGAGCAGCGACCGGATTGGCTAGCCGACAAAGCCGTCTCTTCGCTGCGCAACAAGCGCGAGGAATTGCGCCTGGTGCTGCGGGGCGATGTGAATGAGCACCATCGCTATCTACTCCGGGAACTGATGGACGATCTGGAGCGGATTGAGGCCAAGATCAGCCGAATTGAAGCCGAGATCGTGAAGCGGACAGCACCGTATCAAAAGCAGCTAGAGCGGCTGAACACAATTCCGGGAGTGGACTGGGTGACGGCCTGGACGCTGCTGGCCGAGTTGGGCGACGACATGAGCGTGTTTCCGGATGCCGCGCACGCTGCCAGTTGGGCGGGCCTGGTACCCGGCAATTTCGAGAGCGCGGGCAAGCGCAAAAGCAACCGCACCCGGCATGGCAACAGGGCGCTGCGACGGGCGCTCTGCCAGTCCGCCTGGGCCGTTTCCCACAAAAAGAACTGCTACCTGACGGCGCACTTTTGGCGGCGCGCTTCCCACTGTGGAGCGAAGAAAGCGATCGTGGCAACGGCACATGAGATCCTGATTATCGCCTTCCACATCCTGCGGGATGGCACCGAGTATCAGGAGCGCGGCGGCGATTACTTCGACCGACTAAACCCGGAGCGGACTCAGCGCAAACTTACTGCCAGACTCGAACGACTGGGTTGGCAGGTTGTTCTCAGGCCACGCGAGAGCCCGCCCGAAGCGGTACAGCCGACACGAAAAAGAGGGCGCCCATGCAAATGCGCTGAACGCGCAATTGATTGCAAACACAAGGGGAAATAATCAGAGGTTTTCGAAGGATGGGAGAATTCGCACGTTCTGGCTGGATACTTTCACCCATCCTCATCGCCGCCCAGCATGGCGTTGAGGGAAAGCAATCGGAGAATCACACTATTCAAAGGCTTGTTTTAGGAGGGCCGTTGGTAGTCTTCTTACGACGCCCAAATTTCCACTGGATCGTTTCATATGAACACAAGACGTGTGGTTACACTTTTGGTATTGGCTGCGCCAAGCGCCGCATGCGTGCCCGGACAAACGGCGATCGATCTTCGCACGCAGTTCCAGAAATATTGATTTTTCGGGAGCGGCCTCGACGAAGCCGACCAAAGGTTGGGAGCACACTTCCCGCAATCTGCTCGACTGGCGAAATCTTCTGCAAGATGCCGGCGGCTGTCAGATAATGATGAAGCAAGATAAGCGGAATAGTTTGTTAGCCCAAATAAGCCGCGAAATTCCAGAAGTTGAAGAACTCATGGCCAACAACGTGCTCTCTTTGTAATCGAGAGAGAAGGACTTGAGTTATGAAAAGTAAACTAGGTGTATTGATGTTGTTGGCGGCGGGAGCTGTTTTCGGTCAGATTTCCATCGGAGTGAGGATTGGCACGCCACCACCAGTACGCGTGCTCAGGGTTCAGCCGCGAAGCCCGGGTATGGGCTATGCGTGGGTGGAAGGCTATTGGTACCCTGTGGGCAACCGCTACAAGTGGCACAACGGATACTGGACCCGTCCTCCGTATGCGGGCGCGCGCTGGGTAGTACCTCATCATGATGGACAGCGCTATTTTGACGGCCGCTGGGAAGGCGATCGCGACCAGATTAACCATGACCATCGTTGGGACCGTGGCCGTGACAAGAAAAGGGATTACGACCGCCGCTAGCCCTGTTCACTTCTTTTAGAAGCCGCCTGCCGGAACAGCGAAATGTTTCGGCAGGCGGCTTTGTTATTTCCTGACAACCGACCTCACGAGGTCACTCGACTGCGGGCGGTCACTGCCGCCACGATTTAGAGCGTCAGCGGTGGATGGCTGCCAGGACGCGCATGAATTCCGGATTCGCCGCCAGTTTGCCGGCGCTCGGCTCGACGCGCAAATACATGAGGTAGTCGCAACGCTCGCCTACGGCTTTCCAGGCCCACTCGATGGTTTTCGCAAGGTCGCCGTTTGCGTAGTGGATCGAAGCGAAGTACAACGCCGGAACATAACGGGTGCGCGACATCTGCTGCAGTCGTGCCAGTTCCTGCTTCGATTCGGAAAACTTCCCCGCTGTTGCGTAGGCGCTTGCCAGGGCCGCTACGGAGGCCGGACTGTTGCCTGAGAACGCCGCCGCACGCTTGTACTCTTCGATCGCGTGATCCAGCAGCCCCTTTTGCTGGTAGGCCATGCCCAGTGTTTGATGTGCGTAGGGAAGACCCGGGTCCATCTCCGCTACGGAACGAAGATGCTCGATAGCCTGGTCGTACTGGCGGGAATAGTAGAGACACCAGCCGACGCCAATATTGATGCTAGGCGATAAAGGCTCGAGTTGAAGCGCTTCCCTCATCTGTTCGGTTGCTTTGACGAGGTCGCCTGCAGCCATGAAGTAGTGGCTGTACCAATGACGCGCGGTGGCGGAACTCGGGTTCAACTCCAAGGCGCGAGAAAACTCCCGCTCGGCGCCAGGGAGGTCCCAGTCGTACGAGAACATCACATATGCGAGAGATATGTGCCCATCAGCCAGGTCCGGGTCCAGTTCGATAGCCTTCAGGGCGGCTGCCTTCGCTAAAGGCATGGCCTGTTTTGGCGGCATGCCGTCCGTGCCGATGGATCCGAGCAGTGAATAAGAGTCCGCCAAACCGCTGTAAGCGAGTGCGTATGTCGGATCGACGGCGATGGCTTGTTGGAAGTACTGTACGGCTCGCCTCAGCCCGTCCTCGGTCCGCCGATTCCAGAAAGAGCGGCCGCGCAGGTAAGAGTCCAGGGCTTCGGGCTTCGCCGGGCGCCGTTGTCTAAGGCGCTCCCTGTCCTGGGTCGAGATGCTGAGCTGAATCTCGCTCACGACGGCTTCGGCGACCGTAAACTCCAGAGCGAGCAAATCTTTTATCTCGCCCTCATAGCTGCCTGCCCATTGCACTGCGCGCGTCCTGGGGTCAACGAGTTGCACGTCAATGCGCAGCCGAGCACCAGAGCGAAAGATGGATCCGGTTAGTACCCGCTTGATGGACTGGTTCCGGAGAATGACGCTCCACGCATTCGTGTCCTGCTTTCCGGCGCCCTCCGCCGCCAGAGAAATTAGGCTCAAGCTTCTCAGATTCGCGAGCCGCGTGATGAGAATTTGGGTCATACCCTCGGCAAGATAGTCCTGTGAAGCGTCTTTCTCAGCGCTGCGAAAAGGCAGAACCGCCAGGGCGTTTGCCGGCACTGTTGCGGAATTCAGTGGGCGTGGGGAGAGATTGCCGACGATGAATCTTGGCAAGGCCGCACTGGCAATCAGTAGCAGGACGCCAGCCAGGACGATCCACGCCGGTTTGAATCTTGAGGACGAAGGCTGCGGTTCGGCAGTCCCGTCGCTGCGAGAAACCGCGATGGGCGGGCCACCTGGCTCCACGGCAAAGGTGCGCACAGTCGCCACAAAACGATAGCCTCGCTTGGGAATCGTTTCAATGTAAGCGGCGGCCCGGTCTCCTGTGTCCTCGAATGTTTTCCGAAGCAGGGAGATGTTTCGCGTAAGAGCACCCTCTTCGACAAAGGTGTCGGGCCAAACCGCTTTCATCAGATCGCTCTTATCGACCATGCGGCCGGCGCTCTGGACGAGCACGAGCAGGGTACCCGCAACCTTTGGCGGTAGTGAGATTAACTCGTCGCCCCGGTGCAGCAAACGCTCGCCGGTGTCAATGCGATACGGCCCGAATTCGTACCTCTCAATAGGGAGCGAATCCACGATCCTCGACCTAGGAAGAGGTTATCACAGGTATTCGGGTCTGAAAACAAATGTTACTAAGTTACAACTCCTTAGCTATCAGAGTTTAATCAGGATTTCATCGGAATTTCCGCAGGACTGGGGCGGCTGGAACGGTGCAGAATCGGCCTGTCTGGGCACAAACCGCCCGGCCGGCGCCCATGGGGCGACCAACTAAATCAGGTAAGGAGCGTTAAATGGTATTCAATTCTTCTACTGCACGCACCGCGTTTTTGGCGTGCGCACTGATATTCACGCTGGCGTCTGTTGCTCAGGCTCAGCCTTGGGTTTCGTTCGATTCCCATTCCCGGTATGTCGCGCTCGGCGACAGCATTTCGGCAGGTTATGGCGCCATGCCGACTACTCAAGGGTTCACCTACAATCTTTATCAGTCGGGAATCATCGACAATCACAGCAATACCCTCTTCTGTCCGATGGCTATTAGCGGGGCGGTCACGAAGGACGTGCTCGACTACCAACTTCCGCAACTCAAGCGCTTCCTGCACTATACCGGTAAGCCCTACCGGCAGGTCATCACACTTACGACCGGAGGTAATGACCTGTTTACGATCCTGGAAGGTGCTGAGGCGTCGGCAGTTCTCGGCGGCATCGCAGCCAACCTTACACAGATCCTGACCGCCATCAAGACCGAGTGGCCGAACGCGCGCATCTACGTCTCCAACTTCTATGATCCAAAGCTCTCGTTGCCCGGCTTGGATGTCCGTAGCTTGATCCTGTACGCGAATCAGTTGATCGCCGGCGTCGTTGCGGCTTTTCCAGATTCAGCGGTGCTGGTGGATGTTTTCACGCCTTTTGAGGGTCGAAGCGGGCTCCTGATCATTGAGAAGAAGGGTTCAGCCATGGTTGAGGCCCATCCTACTAACGCCGGGCACCGGGTGATTGCGGATGCCTTCGCAGGTGCTATCCGCCAGCATTGAGACCTCCGAACGAGCAAGCCGAGCGCGGCCCATTGAGCCGCGCTTGGTTCACACGGAGATGCAGTATGAATTTTACAGGGAGGCTCAATATGAATAAGGTTCCTGCGAGGGCTGTTTTGCTTTTAGCAACTCTGCTCGGCTTCGGGCTGTTCCGCGCGAATGCGGGGATGGCCCCGGTAGATATCAGATGGAATGAACTGGCGGCGCTGATTGTCGGCCACCATGTGTCTATTCCGGTTGCGGGAGGCGGGGTCGTCGAGGGTCAAGCTCTGAGCGTCAGGGACGATGGCATCATGCTTGATATCGTGAAGACATCCGACGCGAACCTCTATGCAAAGGGTCAGACTACCATTCGCCGCTCTACCGTAACCGAGGTTCGGCTTGTGGAACGTCGTGGCACGGGTGGGCGGGTCTTGGGAACGGTCGTCGGCGCACTTCTCGGCATCGTAGTGGGCGCCGAAATCGCTGGTCACGGAACGAATTCAGAGGCTGCTGGCGTGTCCACATTTTCAGCGGTCGCGGTCGCTTGTACCGTGGGCGGTCATTATGCCGGTAAGCGTGCGGACAGCCATACGCGGCTGTTGCGGATTGCACCGTCGCCGGCTGAATCAGCAGCATTGCCGGTTCCTGCAGCAGATGCACGATGAAATCGCCGCTAGTATAGGCGTCCGCTTATTGGTCCGGCTCTGCCTTGAGGGCGAGCCGGATCAAAGCGTGTAGCTCCCGCGCGTTACCCCCTTCACCCGCTCAAAATTCGAGTCCAGCTCCGAGCTCATGTGCAAAAATCGATGCGAAGCGCAGTCTTGCTGGCGAGACTTGCGATCAGTTCGTTCCTTCGATCACCTCCACGCGTTATCGAAATCACTGCCCGGGTCGGAACGGATCAGAAGGGCTCGGAATGGACCTGACGCGCTGCTGGGTCAAGCTAAACGACGAGTTCAACCGGAACTGAGCCGTGCAGAGAAATTATTTTCACCAGGAGAGCACCGGCTTCTCGCGCAAGGTCCTCGACGGCTGGGAACTCTCCGGCGTGACCAGATTCCAGAGTGGGGCGCCGCTCGGCTTCAGTTACTCGCTGGTGCAAAGTACCAATCTAACCGGAACTGCGGGGTTTCGGGGGTAAACACCCGCGTAATCCTTACCGGTGATCCCAACCTGCCGAAGGCGGAGCGGACCATCTACCGGCATTTCCGCACGGAGGTGGTTCAGCCGCCCGACCGGGCGAACTTCGGTATCGGCAACGCGCCCAAGGACCCGATCCGCGGCCCGGGTATCAACAATTTCGATCTTTCCATGTTCAAGAACACCACTTTGACCGCTGATGGGAAGCATCGCCTGCAGTTCCGCTTCGAGGCGTACAACGCGTTCAACCACGTCCAGTTCAGCGCTGTGGATACGGCGGCACGGTTCGATGCACAGGGCCTGAATGTGAACGGACGTTTCGGCCAGTACACCGCGGCGCGCGACGCGCGGAGGGTCCAGGTCGGACTTCGATACTCGTTTTAATCCGGTGCAAGATCGAGCACCAGCGGTGAAACGCACAGAACTAACGCGATTGTGCCGATACCGCGCTCATTCGACGAACTAAAGAGGGACTAATAAGTTTTAAAAACCTGAAAATCCGCTCTCGGGCATAATGAAATAGCTGCGTTTAGACACGCTCGCGGCATTTCACTTAGAAGCTCGAGATGAATTTAAAAGTAATTAACGGAATTCTTGTTATTTTGGCCGTGGCCCTATTCGCACTGGCGCCTGCCCAGTGCCAACCGACGGAATACATTATCGGAACTGTGGCTGGGGGCGGATTGCCCCAAACGCCACTTCTGGCATCGAGTGCATCACTCCGCCCCCCGGCCGCGGTAGCCTCGGATGCGGACGGCATTGTGTTCTTTGTTTCAGACCATTGTGTGTACAAGCGAGATAGCGGGGGATTGCTCACCAGGGTAGTAGGCAGTTCCGCGTTTCCCGGGTACTCAGGCGACGGAGGCCCGGCGACCAACGCCCAACTCTGGGCGCCGTCTGGCCTGGCAGTGGATAGCTCGGGAAACATCTACATTGCCGACACCAGGAATCACCGCATTCGCAAGGTAACGAAAACCTCAGGGATCATCACAACCGTGGCCGGAAATGGAATTCCAGGCATGGTGATCGACGGAGGACCAGCTATTTTCGCTTGGTTAGATTCTCCTTCCGGAATTGCGGTCGATTCCTCCGGCAACCTCTTCATCACGGATGCAGGTAACATCCGTATCCGCAAAGTGTCGGCTGCGACTGGCATCATCATGACAGTGGCAGGGAATGGGACTGTCGGCGACCGCGGCGACGGTGGTCCGGCGACCAACGCCCAGCTTAATTGGCCTGCCGGTTTGGCCGTTGATGGCTCTGGTGATCTCTACATCGCGGATTCCCGAAACAACTGGATTCGTAAGGTGTCGGCCGCGACCGGCATTATCACGCGAGTGGCCGGGTCAAGGTTTGGATACTCGGGCGACGGGGGCCCCGCGACCGAAGCCCTAATTTCCTATCCGTCAGGTGTTGCAGTAGACGCTGTGGGCAACATTTATATTGCGGATACCGATAACAGTTGCGTTCGCAAAGTAGCAGCGGCTACGGGCATCATCTCGACAGTCGCCGGGAATGGTATTTGGGGCTATTCAGGCGATGCTGGCCCGGCTGTCAACGCACAACTTAGTCACCCGAAGAGTCTCGCGGTGGACGGTATGGGGAATCTGTACGTCGCAGACCGTGGGAACAACCGAATTCGAAGGGTGTCGGCGGCTGGTGAGATCACTACCGCCGCGGGGGACGGGAGTCTTGGGTATTCCGGTGACGGTGGTCCGGCGGCTAACGCACAGGTCGGCCAACCTTACACAGTGGCGGTGGATGGTAGCGGAAATCTCTATGTTGCAGACCCGAATAACCATTCAATCCGAAAGGTGATGGCGGCGACTGGCCTGATTTCTACGATAGCCGGAAATGGCACGGCAGGTTTCTCCGGCGACAGTCTCCCAGCCACCAATTCCCAAATCAACTCCCCTCACGGGATTGCGTCCGATGGTTCCGGGAATCTCTACATCGCTGATACCTTCAACAACCGCATTCGCAAGGTGTCTGCTGCTTCCGGTATCATCACGACCGTGGCCGGCGATGGAACCGCCGGCTATTCCGGGGATGGGGGGCCGGCAACCAGCGCTCAAATCTGGATGCCCGAGAGTGTAGCACTGGATAGCTCTGGCAATGTCTACATCGCGGACGGTAACAATTTTCGAGTTCGCAGGGTGTCAGCGGCGACGGGCATCATCACAACTGTGGCAGGAGGCGGGACCAGCAATTTCAAAGACGGCGACGGCGGTCCAGCGACCAACGCCCTGCTTAACCACGTAATGAGTATTGCCGTAGATGGTTCGGGCAACTGCTATATCACGGCGATGGCACAATCACGTGTTCGCAAGGTGTCTGCCGCTACAGGGGTCATCACAACGGTAGCGGGCACCGGCGCATACGGCTACTCCGGCGATGGCGGCTTGGCGACGAGCGCGCAAGTGAGCCAGACTCCCAGCGTAGCCGTGGACGGACTCGGCGACCTCTTTATCGCGGATTCTGGCAACGGCTGCATCCGTAAGGTGTCGACTAGCACGGGCATCATCACGACGCTGGCTGGGGGGCGCGGTTGGGGGTTTTCAGGGGACGGCGGACCTGCGGTCAGCGCGTACTTTATCCGCCCCTACGGTGTGGTAGCCGACGACTCCGGCAACTTTTATGTCGCCGACTCCGGCAATTACGTTGTTCGCTTTCTGACGCCGGGGGCAGGGCGTGCCTTGCTGAGCCTGAAAATGCTGCACACTGGTGATCTCGTGCGAGGGCAGGTGGGCGCGGCTTACACGATTTCTGTGAGCAACAGCGCTTTCGCCGGAGCCACAAACGGAACGGTGTCAGTGAGAGAAATCGTGCCGGTCGGGCTGACGCTGAAGTCGATGTCCGGCAGCGGTTGGAACTGCCCGGTTGGCGGCAGCACATGCACCCGCAGTGATGAACTGCTCCCCGGTTCCTCCTATCAGCCGATCACGGTTCTGGTGGATGTGGCTGCGGATGCCCCCTCGCAAGTCACGAACCAGGCGAGTTTGATTGGCGGCGGTTCCGTTTGGGCCGGGGGGAGCGACTTCGCCAACGTTATCCCAGTGGGTTTGACGCCTACGGTCCCGATCACTCTGAGTACATCACCGGCCGGACAGAGCCTGGTTGTCAACGGTACGATCATGACTCCACAGACGTTCCACTGGGTCGCCGGTTCCCTGCATAGTATCTCCGTACCGCCAGCGCTAATTGGCGCCAGCAACCGCTACATCTTTGCCAATTGGAGTGACGGCGGAACGCAGTCGCACACCATTACCACACCAGCAGCAGCCGCAACCTACACTGCCAGTTTTGCTACTCAATTCTTGCTGACGGCGAATAACAATCCTGTAGGCGCAGGAACGCTCACGGCAAATCCTCCCTCGACGGACGGGTACTACGATTTCGGTACGAGCGTGCAGCTAACGGCGACGCCAGCGAGTGGCTTCTCGTTCGCTTTCTTTTCGGGCAACCTGGCTGGATCTATCAATTCGCAAGCTGTGGAAATGACGGCGCCACGCTCGGTCATAGCGAATTTTTCGAGCGGGACTGGTGCGAACATTCCGCCGTACGCTGTTGAACTCTCGCCCTTCCAGGGTGCGAGTGCTACGCAGACCTTCACGGGAACCTTCACCGACTCCAATGGCTGGACTGACATCGCCAAAGCCTCTTTCTTTTTCCATGAGTCTTACGCCGGGAGTTCCGGAACCTGCACCGTCGAGGTGCGGCCGCAGACCGGCCAGATCACTTTGCTCGATGATGCGGGTGTGAATTATCTCGCTCCGGTTGGGCTAGGTTCAGCGACACCGCTTCAGAACAGCGCCTGTTCGGTCGATGCCGCCCATTCGAACTTCAGCGGATCCGGCAACGTGCTGACCGCGAACGTCGTGCTGACGTTCAAGCCCGGCTTCGGTTCCGGTGGTGGTCGAGAGCCGCGCAAGGCGATCTGCCAGTGGGCCAAAGACAGTGCAGGGGCGGGCGAGCCGCAGTCTTGTTTTGGATTGTGGATTCCCGAAGCACCTGCGCCGGTCAAGATTCCGCGCTTCCGGCTGTACAATCCCGTCAACTTCGCACACTTCTTCACCGCCAGCCAGCATGAGAATGACGTGCTGGTGGGTCGTGGCTTCTCTCCTGAGCCTTCGCCTGGTATGGTGTTTGATCAACCCACGACTGGGACCCATGCGTACTACCGCATCCTGTACTTTCCAACCGACGTCAATAAGCCGATCTTCCACTACTGGACGCGGGACCGGGAGGAGTACAAAGCCGCGGTTCGATTGCGCGGACTAAATCTGGGCGAATCCATCGATTCATTTCCGCTATCGGGCTGGGCTCCGAATACGTTTCCGCTGACGAGATTACTGTTCACTGCCGGCCCGTCGCCTTATCCGATCTACCATTACGCTTTGGAATATGAGACCGGCGTGCTGCTGGGCATGGGCTGGGGCAGGTCGCTCGGAGTGGACGGCTATCTTTACCCGCCACAGGCGCCTGCTGCCCTGAAGGCGGCTCCAGCCGCACGTGCGGAGAAGCGCATCAGCGCAGTTCTCAGTGCTGCCAGCCACGACTGGGGTCCTGTAGCTCCCGGCCAACTGGTCCGAGTCTATGGACGCGACTTCAGCAAATTCGCGCAGGCTTTCATCGACGGCAGCGCGGTTCCGCTGACTGCGGTGACGGAGCGGTATATCGAACTGGTCGTGCCCGAAGCCGTCGAAGGCAAGGAGTCGATCTTACTTTCGATCGATGACCTCGGCGTCAGGAGCGATGCGATTACGGTTGCTGTCGCGGCTGCGAGGCCTGCTGTGTTCGTAAAGGACTTCCTCGGGCGCGGACTGATCGAGACCTTGCCGTCGGACTCTGGAACGGTTACGTTCCAGGTCACTGGCGCGGGTGCACTCGAACTCGGCCGACCGAAGCTTCCCTTGTCGGTCAGGTTAAACGGCTACCCGGCGGACGTCCTTTCGATCTCCACCATCACTGATCATCCGGGACGCCTGGCGGTCAACGTGAAGATTCCGGCGGAAGTGCTGGCTGGCGACACCGGTGTAGCCACAGTTTCGCTGCAAGCCGGCGAAGCGAATGCCCAACCGGGACTGCTGGTGCGAGTGAAGTAAGTTCAAGCGAACGATGTCACGAAAAGCCCTCGCTTCTCCTCTAGTATCTGGAGGAGAAGCGAGGGGCGATGAAAGCAAACGGCAGATGGGTGTTGATGCCTTGAAGGGTAAGTTTGGCCGGCCAACACGGCAGGCAGCAAAAAGGGAGTCAACTTATGAAAATCAAGGATCGTGTCAGAGCAAACACAGCGGACGAGGTAAACGAGCAGATTGATCGGGAAATTCGAATTGCCGTTAATGCTTACGACGGCCAGAGCGCGGACGCGATTACGACGCGCATCAAGAAACTCGACCGTGAATGGGATATAGAACGGACGCTGGAGACGGTGGCCTCCTCTCTCGCCCTTACGGGAGTGGTCCTGGGGGCCAAGGCAAACAGGAAGTGGCTGTTTGTTCCGGGCGTCGTCCTTCCGTTCCTGCTTCAGCATGCCGTTCAGGGGTGGTGTCCTCCGCTTCCGGTTCTCCGCCGCCTGGGGGTCAGAACGCGCAAGGAGATCGATCGTGAGAAGTACGCCCTCAAAGCACTACGCGGCGATTTCAAGCACACAAAAAACGCGAACGCCGCACTGGAAGCTGCGCAGGTCTAATCGAATTGAGGAAACGTTCCGTGGTATGGACCCCAGCGGCGCGAGTTCCTCAAACTAGTTGTAGCGGGGCTTTACACTGTACGGAATGGCTTTGCCCTGCTTCAGATCGTACATGCGCCGGTGTGCCTGTCTCGCGGCGTCAACGAGTTCCGGGTAGGGCAGATCGATCACGTTGATGAAGCCGTAGTTCAGGCGCTCTCCGTCAGATGGGCGTCCGGTGGGCAGATCGTCAACCATCTGGAACCAGTGCGTACCGATGATGTAGGGGTTCGCGGCGGAATTTTCCACGTAGTAACGATATGCTTTTCCACGCTCGGCGTAGTCTCGCACCTTGTGCCCTCCGTAGAAAAGTCCTTGCATGCCGCGGCCAGGAGTGCACGCCGTGAACTCGCCAATGACTACCGGCCTGCCTGAGACTTCGGCAAAGCGCTTGATGTTGGAAGGGTCCGGCATGAATTCGCGCGAATAGATATTCACGCTGAAGGTATCGAACAGCCTGCTCAACTCCACCCAGCGGTTGTTCGGATTTTCAGCAAAGCGAATACCGAGTACCAGATGGTTCGGATCGTGGCGCCTGAGCGCGGCTGTAATGACCTCGAAGTATTGCCGCGCGCAGGTGTATAGAAACTCGTCCTTGACCCGCTGCTGATTGCCGGGGTTCTCCTTCAGCAGTTGCTGCAGCTTCGCCTTCGTAGCGGACGGCTCCGGATCGGCAAGCAGCATTTCCGGCCACGGAGTCAGCGAGCCGAAGCTGCGCGCCCAATGTGGTTCGTTCCCGATGAACCAGCCGATCAGGTTGGGATCGTTCTTTAAAGGCGTGAGCTGGCGGCGTGCCGCGGCATCGACGTTTTCCTCGAATTCCTTCGAGAACACGTCAGGGAAGTCCCAGGGGAACGGGAAGATTTTCTTCGTCTGCCAGCCTTGCAGCGGGATCACGTAGGGCATACGCGAAGTCGTGGCGACATCGTAATCCGACCAGTTCGCGACGGTGTTGAAGCCCCAGCTTTTCAGGCGCGCAATCGTGTGTTTGCTCCAATCGGATTCCCAGCTCTCGCCGAAACGCTTCATGATGTTCGCGGTGTAGAAAGAGACGACCTTGCCTGGCTTGAGCCAGGCGGGACCATCCGGCGGCAGTTGCTGGAACAGGTACTCGCGGCGCGTTACATCCGTGCCGTAGCTGCCCTGCTTGTAGCCCACGAGATCCATGCCCGACGAGAAGAATGGATGTCCATGAGGATCGATGAAGTTCCAGCGTCCATCGGTTTTCTCGACGCGAAAGAACCCCGTTGCCCGCAGCGTCCGGCGCTTGTCGCCACCCAAGGGACAGAAGCCAAAGTCGCTGGGTTCCAGTTTGTCGGCATCCCAGAGCGCGCGGAGGTCCTGGGCGGTATGCGCCTTGCCCGTCCAGTTTTCGGGTATCCATTGACCAAAGCTATCGATCAGTGGCTTCTTGTCTATGATGTCGTCGGCGGGCACGTCATCGCGCAGAGTGAAATTGTAAATGGTAATTTGTGATGGCTGGCTCGGGTGGCGCATCCGTAAGACGATTTCTTCAACGTTCTTAAAAGTGAATAGACGTTGCGGCCAGACTTTGTATGCGAGGGGGACCAAGCGGGTTCATGACCCGTGTCTGAACGAACGCGTCGAACGGGATTACGCCGGAAATCCGAATGTCGGGCAGTGGTTCCGTCATAAAGGCTTTATTGAGGGTCCCATCGGAAAAGCCGATGGAAATTGTTTCGACACTGGTGGTTTTGAAGGTGTATTGGATCGAACGGTAGGCGCTCCAATCCGTCGGCCATCCCAGCGCGCGCACGGGGATTCGGACCTCCGGCTCACCGGCCGTGTAAGCAAACGTGAACGTCAGGGCCTTGCTGGTCGGGTCTTGAAACAACGACGCATTCGTGGCGGTGCACTTAGCGATATCGGCGGGCGAGAGACGCGCCAGCAGATCGATCCCTTGCGCGTGAGCAGTGCTCACGAGGGCGAGTGTAAATATCAATCGCAGCATAATGACCTCACTGTTCGGCGATAATCATCAAATCCCACGGCCGTACCTGGAACGCCTGCCCTTTCCGCACCGGACTGTTGCCTAGCACGTCGGATCCGGGCCCGTATGGATACTCGAAAGACTGGTCTTGTCCGGAGAAATTGAAGTAGAAGTGCAACAAGCGGCCGCTGTCGTTGCGTCCATGGCGGACCTTAATCGCATTCGGCAGGTTCTGATCCGGTCCGGTCAAGCCGGCACGCATCAGGACGTCGCGCATGATCGCAGCCTGAAGCTTGCCGGTTACGACCGTACCTTCGTAAGTCAGGGTTCCGCTTCCATACTTGTTGCGCGTGATAGCGGGAAAGCGCCAGTACGGGTCGTCAAACGATGCGACGACCTCGGCCGTATCCGTGATGAGAAACTCCTGCCATACCGAGCCTTTATTCTCGGTTCCGACTCCGTAGGGATCGGGTGTGAGGCGCACCGGCTCGGCTAGACTCGTGAACTCCTGGTAGTGGAATCCCGCGGCGGCGCGCAGCGGTCCTGGCGCCATCACATCGCGGACTGTCGAATGCTGGTTCGTAAACCCACTCTTGAAGCCCATGATGACGTGGCCGCCGGATTTAACATACGCCGCGATCTGTGCCAACGCTTCATCCGATGCGCTGTATAACGGAGGCACTAACAGGACCTTGTAACGGGACAGACCAGCATCGCCCACTTGCACAAAATCGGACTCGACATTCAGGTCATAAAGTACGTTATACAATTGCTGAAGCACAGTCATGTAACTCACGCGGTCGCTGAATGGCATGTAGCTGATCGCATTGGCGGAATCGGTGCTGACCAGGATGGCAACTTTGTTGTCCTTCTTCAGATTGACGAGCTGAGGGCCGATCTTCTTCAGTTCGCCGGCCACGCGGGAAACTTCGGCATACGCGCGATTGGGTTCCAGGTCGTGCGAGAGCACGCCTTTCCAGTATGTTTCCTGGCCGTAATGCAAAGAGGACCAATGCCAGTACTGCACCATGTTTGCGCCGGCAGCGACGTGTGCGTAAACCACCTGCCGAAGCTGCCCCGGATATTGCGGGTACTGGGTTCGCGAGTCCCAACCGATGGTCTGGGCGTTTGTTTCAGTAACAAAGTAATTCGAATGTTTGAGGGAGCGGCCTAGATCGCCACTGAACCAGATGCTGCGAGCGTTCTGGCGTTTTTGTGTTTCGAAGTAAGGGTTCTCAGCAACGACGTCCAGGTTCCGGGCAATCGCCCACTGATTTAGATTGGTGTGAACGCCGCCGCTGAAATCATGAGTGATGAACTGGCCGGGTCGTTTATATTCGTTTACGATCTTCGCCTGCCACGCCAGATATTCCGTCACGATGTCATGCTGAAAATTCTCCCACTCGAGTTTGTAGCCGGGATTCAGAATGCCGTCGCGCGGCGGCAGATCGTCCCAGGTATCGACCAGTTGGCCCCAGTATGCGAGACCCCAGATGCGGTTGATCGTGGCGGGCGTTTCATACTTGCGGCGCAAGCGCTCGACGAACGCGGCCCTCGTGTACGGGGTCGTGACGCCGTTGGGGAAAGTCTCGTTATCGATCTGGTAACCGATCACCGCGGGATGATCCTTGAAGTGCCCCACTATCTGGCGAATCACGCGTTCGGCGTGCCTCCGGAAATGAGGATTGAGGAAGTCGTAATTCTGTCGCGGCCCGTAGAAACCGGGCGTTACGGCCGCTGGATAGGTTCCCGAGTATGGATCGGAGAGCGGCGGGGCAGTCCCGTTGTGCGTCACCACGATCTCGGGATGCGCCTTGTAAAGCCACGTGGGGATGGAATAGGTCGGAGTGCCGAGGATCACTTTGATGCCCGCGCGGTGCATGCGATCCAGTACACGCTGCATCCAGGCAAACTCGAACTGCCCATCGCGCGGTTCCCAACTGCTCCAGGTGGATTCTCCCACGCGCACCACCGTGAGCCCCGCCTTTCGCATCAGTTCGACATCTTTATCGAGCCGGTCGGAGGGCATGTACTCGGGGTAATAGGCGACACCGTAAAGGATGGTTTCCATCTTGCCGGGATCAAATGTTTTTGCGCTCTGTTGCGGAGCGCCTGCAGCCATGGCTGTTAGAAGCAGACAGCAGAGCGCAAAAGTGTGTCCTTGTTTGCTCAATTGATTCTCCCTAAACAACTGCGGCCGGCGTGGGTAGAACTCGCCGGCCGCGCGAGGTTTTTACCAGCCGAGGCGCAGACCGAGCTGAATATTTCTGGGGCTGCCCGTCATGCCGGTGATATATCCGAAGTTGGTCGTATTCCCGAGGCTCGTGTTCGGGTTGGCGAAATGGTGCCGGTTCAGCACGTTCAATAGCTCGGCCCGGAACTGGAGGCTGGCCTTCTCCGTGAAACGCCAGTACTTGAGTATGCCGATGTCTTCGTTGGAGAAGCCAGGCCCGCGAAGTGCGTCATAGCGGCGCAGTCCGTTGCCGAGTTTGTGGTTCGTGGGATTAGAGAACGCCGCCGGGTCGAAGAACTGGTTCGCGGGGGAGTTCTGTACCCCTGGATTGAACCCTTTCGGGTCGAAGGTGCCGGCTAGGTTAACGCTTTGATTCCAGTCCGCGTACACGGCGCCGTCCCAACCGGGATAGTTGACGTTTGGCGAAACACCCAACGGATTGCCGGTATTGTACCGGTAGATCCAGGTGACGTCCCAGCCACCCACGATCGCATTCACCCAGCCAGGCGCGCGGTCGAGGAAGTGGCGGCCACGCCCGACTGGAAGCTGGTACTGGAGATACCCTTTAACGATATGGGTCTGGTCGTAGGATAATACGGAATCCACATCCCTGGAGAGATTCCGCATGTCCTGGATACCGGCAGTAGCGTCCCAGGTCTCATCAAAAGAGGTATCCACAGTGCCGCGGGCTTTTGAGAAAGCATACGAAAACTGTCCGGCTAATCCGCGAGAGATACGCTTGGTCAGCTGCAACTGTAGCGAATCATATCGTGAGGAACCAGTGTTGGTGCCAACGGAATAGAGTGGTCCATAGGTCTGGGCCGCAACGTGTGGGAACGGCTGGAGCGCCATGCCTGCGGCGGCGGCGAATCCGGCATACGGGTACGGCACGCCCGCTGCGGCTGCGCTGGCCGGATCTGAGACCCACGCCGTCGGGTTCACCTTCGGATCCTCGTAGGCTGCCCGCAACGGCTGGTTGCGATACAAACCCCCGAGGTGCAGCCTCCGTCCGAGGTTACCCATGTAAGTTGCCTCGGCTACGAAGTTTGGACGAAGCTCGTATTGGAAGCTGATGTTGTATTGGTGTGTATAGCCCTGAAACAGGCTGTCGGGGTTTACAGTGACGACGCCCCAGGGAAGGGCATTGGGGTCCTTTGTCGGCGGCTTGTACTGATCGGGATACCCGTTATCCCAATTGAAGCGCGGGACGGTACCCGAGGCCACCACCGTATTCGTGCCCTGATACCCGGGAGCGAATCCGTAGGGCACGCCGCTCCAATAGTTGATCCCGTTGGGCGTGTAGAAGATTCCGTAGCCGCCGCGGATGACTGCCTTGTTTGTGACGCGGTACGCTACGCCGATACGCGGTGCGAACTCCTTCCAATCCTTATTGCGTTCGAAAGAGTCGCCCGGACCGGACAGGAATTCAAGAGCGCCCTTGAGGTTGTACTGCGTGTTGGTGATGTTCGGGTTGAAGTTAGCCCAGTGGCCGTACTTCTCGTGGAACGGTTGAGACTGTTCCCAGCGGAGTCCGAGGTTCACCGTCAGGCGTTGGCCCAGCTTGATGTCGTCCTGGAAGTAGGTTTCGACATAGTCGCGGCGGCCATACAGATCGAACGGGACGGACTTGCTGGCGCTGTCCACCTGTCCCAGCAGGAAACTGGCGAAGCCGAATCCGACCTGGTTGCCCCAGGCTGCTCCGGGGATCCCTGTGGTCGCGTTGGAAAGCCGAAGGTCAACGTATCCAGGCCGGCGTGGCTGTTGATCTGTTGTTTCCAGACCTGACGCGCCGAACTTCATCGTGTGGCGCCTTTCACCCAGATCAGCGAGTCGCCGACGATGTAGGTGTTGCCCACGTACCAGCCGCTCGAGTTATAGCCGATGCCAGTCATTCCCACGCCGTTCACTGCGCTGCCAAAATTGACCACTGGGAACAGCGTGGCTGTGGTGGAACTTTCCAATCCTAAATACTTGTTCCAATCCTTACCAAGCTGTTTCGAGGTGCTCGGGTTCCGGTAGCGGTTGAAGGCGACACGAGAAGGTGTTGATCAAGCGTGGCGAGATGGTCCAGTTGTCACTCATGCGGAACTGCCGGCCGGTGACATTCTGGAATCGAGCTTTGGCGAACGGTCCGCCGGCATTGTCGGGATCGAGCGGATCCCAGACGCCGCCCTGATCGGCGAGGATACGGGGCCGCTGGCTCCACGTGAACGAGCCGCTTAGCTTGTTGCGGTCCGAAAAGGCGTGGTCGCCCTTGGCGGTGAACTGCGTCTGGTGGAACCAGGGGTTGTTCGCGTCCGTGATGGTGGAGTTGTTCGTGAGGCGTCCGCCGATCATGGGCTGATAGCTCTTGCGGTAGATGTCAACGATCTTCTTCGAGACATCCTGCTGAATCGCGACTGCGGGATGATGTTTCCGAGGAAGGGGTCTGAAACCCACTTGCCGTCGACCTGCCGCAGGGTGGCGGGATCGAAGATCTGACCTTGAATCACATCCCGGCCCAGGGCGTCCTGGCCCAGGATCTTGCCGGTGAGTAACTGGCTGAAGTTGCCGTTCAGGAACTCCGGAATCGGAACGGTGGCGCCGTAGCTCTGGCTCAACTGGATAATTGGACATCGTGTACTTTTCGAACGAGCCGAAAACGAAGGTCCGGTTGCGGCCGTTGTACACCTTCGGGATCACGACGGGTCCGCCGGCGCTGACGCCACCGAGGAACTGCCGGTCCGGCGCGCGTTTATAGCGCGGGTCATCCAGGAGCCTGGCTCAGGCGCCAGTTGTTCATCCACGAGTTGGCATTGAGCGCCTCGTTTCTCAAGTAGTAGAAGGCGCTGCCATGCAAATCGTTGGTGCCGGACTTCAGCGCGAAATTGAACACGCCGCCGGAGGAATGTCCATATTCGGCCGACATGCCGCTGGTTTGCACACTGAATTCCTGCACGGCTTCCATGGGCGGACTGGTCTCGCCCACGTGGCCTTGAATCTGCGCCGTGGCGGAAATGCCGTCGATCAGGACTTCCTTGCTGAACGCGGCGCCACCGGCAATATAGGAGGTCCAGTTATTGCCTTCGACAGCCGGCGTCAGTGCATAAGCGAAGTTCTCCATGGCCCGGCCGCCGCCAAAGGAGAGCGGCAGGTCCTTGATGGCTTCGCTCTGAACGGTCGTAGAGATCTGGGCGGTATCAACTTTGAGCAGCGAGGTTTCGGCAGTCACCGTGATGCTCTCCTGGACCTGCCCTGGTTCGAGCGTCACATCAAGGCGCAGGGTCTGGCCTACGTTCAGGGTGATGCCCGACCGATTGTAGGCCTTAAATCCGATGGCGCTGATCCGGAGTTCGTACTTTCCGATCGGGACATTGGTGAGTGTATAGAGCCCAACTTCATTGCCGCTGGTGCGGCTGCGACCCGCGTATCTATGTTTGTGACCGGACGTCGGCATTTGGTATAACGGCGCCGCTCGAATCGAGCACAGCGCCGCTGATGGTGGCACGGTCAGATTGCGCCGCTGTCGGAATATTGCAGAGCAGCAGTGCGAATATTACAAGGAGGGATACTTCAGTTCGCCCGTTCATATGCACCTCTAAGGGAGTCTCTTTGAGCACTCCTCGACTTAGTCGATGAAGTTACGGGGCTTAGGATCCTGCGCCGCAACGGTGCTGACCCGCCCCGCAAGACGTTTCCTGAAACAAAAGTGAACTAATGGGAGTGTGACTACTTTGTTGATTGGAGTCAAGACCTTAATCTAAACTTTCGGACGGGCGAGCGAGGCTTTATTTCTTCGTGGCCGGCTGTGGTACGGATCGATCCCCGTCCAAGTCGTGGTGGAAGACGTAGGAACTGGATACTGGAATGCCTTGTTTGAATTCCACTTTGATCACAGCCTGGAAGTAGCGCGGGATCTCGCCGGAGGGTTTCGCAGGTGGTCGACCAGTTCCTTGGCGCGGCGGGGTTGGGTAAGCCACTCGGCGGCAGCGAAGGTGTCGGGCGAGGCGTTGCCGGCGATTACCAGAAACTGGCCGGCTCCCGATAACCCTGGGGTCCGGCTGATGAGTGCGTGTGTTTCTCCCTCGGAGGCCTTGCCCGGCCGGAAATTGTCCTGAAGGAAAACCGGCTCTCCGGTGCGCGGTTTCAGGTTCCGAATGCCCTCCGGTTCGATGACGATTCCCTGCGACAACGCCGCGGCCTGCAATTGCAGATTGAACTTTGGCGGTCCGAGAAAAACAACGTCGTGATCGACGACCTGCTGCCAGGAGAGTATGTTGCTGCGCGTCAGCAGGATTTCGTGTTTTCGGGTGGAGAGAAGTTTTGCGATCAGGAAAGCCGCGCTGGCCTCGCCCGCTCCGGTGAATGCGTAGGAGGGGAAGATTTCCCTGTCGTTCAGCTTCTTCCGGGCAAAGGTCACGCTCTCCGACTTCTCGATCTCCTGCCACTCATTCAGCTTGGGATCGCGGAAGAAACCCCAGGACGGGAAGCGGACGAACATGGGAGTTCCCAGGCACACCAGCAGGGAACGATCGCTTTGCAGGAACGGTGCCCAGACGCTTTCGAGTTCGGGGCTCCAACGCTCGGCGATAAACGAGAAATCGCGGCGTGCTCGAATCAGACTCACCGTCGCGACCACAGCCCAAAGGGTGATCAACGCTAGAGCCAGGAATAGAAGTTTGCGATTCGGTCCTCCGTTTGACGCTGCCGGCGGTTCGCTGATTATGTTCGAATGTAAGCCGGAATGCGCCCTTCGGGAGCCCGATGAGAACGTGATCGTCGGAGCCTTCCGACTGATAATAGCTGAGCAGCTTTTGACGCAGGCGGCCAACCTGCAGGCGGACAATAGAATCGTGCCGCGGATCGTAGCTGGAAGACTTCCCAAACGCCTCTAACCCGACCGTGTATTCCTTCAGCCGATCCGCGTCTCCCGCGATCGTTTTGTCCGCCAGGTACTCAAGCAGGTGCCTGTGGACTTCCGATGTTTCGAACGTTTTGCTGTGAACCACGCGAGCGATTTGCGCACGCGCGGCTTCCACATCAATGTCCATCGGTTCTAGATTTTAGCAGGTTAGTAACCCGGTTGCTAACCCTATCTTCAGACGAAGTTAACCGTTCCGATGGTTCTTTCGGTTGATTTCCGTTCTATTATGCGCCAGTGCTTCAGAAAGGTATATCATGCTTACTCGAAAACTGTTTCTACCCGCCCTCACACTGATTCTGTGGGCCGGAGTCGTTCATGCCCAGGATGCACGCGGCACAATCGTAGGAAAGGTCTCGGATCCATCGGGAGCCACGATCCCGGGCGCGACCGTACAGGTCACCAGCAAGACCATGGGTACCAGGGTAACGGCCCAGGCTAATGACGCCGGATCCTATCAGGCCTCATTCCTGCTTCCAGGATCCTACCAGCTTACGGTGGAGCAACCGGGCTTTAAGAAATATCTACGCGACAATGTCAACGTTCGAGTCAACGAGCGTCTGGAATTGAATCTGACACTCGAAGTCGGCACGCCGGAGCAGAGTGTTACTGTGACCGGAGACGTACCGCTGCTGAATACCGCTTCGGCGTCGATGGGCGACATAATCGACCCACGGCGCATCGCGGAATTGCCCATCGCCCACGGACAGCCATTCGCGCTGGCCGGGTTGGCGGCGGGAGTTTCATTTAACGCGAATGCGGCTACTCTGAACCGGCCATTCGAGCCGACACACATTGCCGGATATGCGATGAATGGTGTCCGCGCGAATCGCAGCGATATCACCATTGATGGAATGCCCAGCACCGCGACGGCAGACCCCGGGCAGGTGATTTCCTCGTATGTGCCCCCGGCGGACATCGTACAGGAATTTCGCGTACAAACGGCTACCTTCGACGCCCAGTTCGGCAACACCGAAGGCGGCGTGATCAACATCTCTATTAAGTCGGGTACGAACAAGTTGCATGGGACGGCCACTTACGCCAAGTGGACGCCTTCGCTGACGGCCGGTGACTGGTTCAACAACAAGGCAGGCAAGGAAACCCCCGGATACACTTATAACCGCTGGGGTGGTTCAGCCGGCGGCCCGCTGTGGATTCCGAAAATCTATGATGGCAGGAACAAGACGTTCTGGATGTGGGGCTACGAGGCCATACATGAGGAACGGCCGCGAAACAATTGCAACCCCTGCGCCGTTCCCACGGACGCACAATGGAACGGAGATTTCTCCGGCCTGCTCGCTTACCGGAACACGTATCAGATCTACGATCCGTTCAGCGGCAAGCTGGATGCCAGCGGGGCGACGGTGAGGACTCCATTCTCCGGCAATATCATCCCCGCAAACCGGATCACCGATATCGCCAAGAAGCTGCGCACGTATTGGCCTGCTGCTCCGCTCACCCCTTCGCTGGCGTCGCCCGATGGTACCAATAACAACAACAATACCGGACTGACCGAACCGGCCACGTATTATACGCACACAATCCGGGCGGATCAGAACATCAGTGACAAACAGCGGCTGTATGGACGATTCAGCTTCTATAAGCGCGCCAGTAACTACAACAACTACTTCAACAGCATCGCGACTGGTGAATGGTTCCAGTTCATCTCAAAGAACTTCACGATTGACGATGTTTATACGCTCACGCCGACCATGGTGTTGAACGTCAAGTATGGTTACAACCGGTTTATCCGAAGCAGTACAGCCAACCCCGGTGCCTTCGGGATCGATCTGACCACGCTCGGATTCTCGAAGCAATTTCAGGATCAGGTTGCCGCGGGCCAGCAGACCCGTTTCCCGGGAATCAACATGAGCGGATATACGTTAACGGACCATCAGGATTTCGTGCGGCCGATCGACACTCACGCATTTTCCGCGACGCTGACGAAGATGCTAGGGTCGCACGCGATGAAGGCCGGCATGGAATATCGCGTTTACCGGGAGAACTCAAACTTTTTCGGCAATGACGGTGTGGGGCGGTTCAAGTTCGACGGAACTTACACCAGCGCCGCCAGTAACGCCAGTCCGCCGAATCCTCCGATGGGCTTGTCTCTAGCGGCATTGCTGCTGGGCGTGCCGACGGACACCACTTCCAACGCCACTAACATTACGCGCTTAGCCAGCTATGCCGAGCAATCGCCCGGCTGGGGCTTTTTCTTCCAGGACGACTGGAAGGTCAGCAGGAAACTAACCCTGAATCTTGGCTTGCGCTGGGAATATGAGCAGCCGCTTACGGAGCGCTATGACCGCAGCGTAACGGGTTTCGATCCCAGCTTCGTACAGTCGTTTGAAGCGGCGGCGCAGGCGGCTTATGCC
Source organism: Bryobacteraceae bacterium (assembly GCA_963793625.1). GTDB lineage: Bacteria > Acidobacteriota > Terriglobia > Bryobacterales > Bryobacteraceae. The sequence continues at coordinate 66,650 of CAWCAT010000014.1, forward strand.
AGGAATCCGCTGAAGGAACTTTCCCCCGATCAGTTCAAGGTTCGAGGCGGGCTGCAGTTCGCGGGCTTGAACGGCCAGGGCCACAGCCTGTATGAAACACCGAAGCACAACATCGCGCCACGCTTCGGATTTGCATATCAACTGCAACCCAACACTGTGCTGCGCGGCGGCTACGGAATGTTCTTCGGATTCCTGGGCCAACGCCGCAATGATGTGCAGCAGGCGGGATTCAACGGCATCACAGCGTTTACGGCCAGCAACGACAACGGGCTTACGATTGCCAACACAATGGCCAATCCGTTTCCGGGCGGCGTCAATGCTGCAAGGGGCGCAAGCGAGGGTGGCGCCACGTACCTCAATCAGGTTCTGAATTTCTTCAATCCCAAACCGCTCACTCCTTACATGCAGCGCTGGCAGTTCGGTCTTCAACGCGAGTTCAAGGCCGGGTTCGTGCTCGATGCAGCGTATGTCGGCAATCGAGGAACGCGGCTCGAGATCGCGCGCGACTTCAATACGCTGCCGCGTCAGTATCTGAGCACCAGTCTTTTCCGTGACGACGCCCAGCGCAGCTACCTGATCGGGACTGTGCCGAATCCGTTCAAGGGACTGCTCACCGGCACTTCAGCGACCAATGCGCTGAATACTTCAAATACCATTTCGCGGGAACAACTGCTGCGTCCATACCCGGAGTTCGGGCAGGCCATCACCACCACCAACCAGGGCTATAGCTGGTACCACTCGCTGCAGGTGAGCATGCAGAAGCGCTTCTCAAAGGGCTATATGGTCGCAGGCACGTACACGTTCTCGAAATTCATGCAGGCTTCTGAGTTCCTGAACCCCTCGGATCCGATGCCGATCGAGAGCATTTCGGACATGGATACGCCGCACCGGATCACGATCAGTTCGATTTGGGAACTTCCGTTCGGCAGGGGCAAGCAATTCGCCGCAAATGCGAACAGGGTTGTTACTGAGATTGTCAGCGGCTGGCAATTGCAGGGCATCTACACGTTCCAAAGCGGCCGTCCGATCAACTTCCAGCAGACGGTCGCGAATCCATGGTTCCAGGCGAACTTTAACAGCGGCGTGATGTACTTTGGCGACATCAACGCGATTCGTCTGCCGAGCGATCAGCAGACCGTCAATCACTGGTTCAGCACAGCCGGGTTCGTTACGAGTGCTGCTCAGCTCATCGATACCAACCGGCAGCTTCGCACGTTCCCGTTCCGTTTCGGGTTCATTCGTCCCGACCCGCTTAACAACTTTGACATCTCGATTTTGAAGAACACGCGAATTGCGGAAGGGAAGAACTTCCAATTCAGGATCGAGGCGATCAACGCGTTGAATCATCCGAACTTTGCCGCTCCGGTGGTCAATCCGACAGCGGCCAACTTCGGCCAGGTCACTGCGGTACAGAACTATGCACGGCGCTTGCAGTTGACTGCAAAGTTTGTGTTTTAGCGTCCCGCCTTTCAAACCTGCCGGCGCGTCACTATCCGCGCCGGCAGCGTATCGTCTGTATCTGATCCGAGCGTTCAGCGTGGACGCGGGCCAAGCGTTCGGCTCGTCAGGATCTTCGCTTTGCGCGGGGTGTTGTCGACGGCATGGGTTTCGAGAATGAGTTCGAAATAGGGCAGATTTTCAAGCGCCGGCACTCCGAGCGCGCGCAGCACTTCGGGGACTGAATTTGGGTCGGAGGCGAAGTCACCGGCGGCTTCCATGGTAACCATATTCACACCACTGATCAGCAGCACGCCGTCCTTGCCTGCTATGTTTGGCACCAAAGCCAGACGTGCGTAGCCAAGACCCTCTTCCTTGAAGGCCTGCCCTCCGGAGATCGAGTAGCGCGGTTGCTCGCCAGGCTTGGGATTCCTGTTGACGAACCCTACTCCGCCGGCATCGCGCACCCACACGAAGGCGAGGCGGTCTTCGAACAGTTCCATCCACGGTGTCGAATTAGAATTGCCGAGCAGAATGTGGCGGCCATGTTTGAAATCGCGAACAGAAACGTCGCGGGCATGGCGGATGTGAACATTCGATCGGCCGGCCACGCGCTCGACGCTCAGCGCAATGGTTAGGTCGCCAAGTCGCGTGATTCGATGGGTCCGTAGGGTCTCGAACATTCGATGCAGCCGCGGATCCGCACCATCCTCAGGTCGGAATGCCTCATAGTTCCAGCCCGAATATGCTTCCAGGCTCGTCATCGGATTCGGCCTCAACCCGCGCATCAATGGGACGGAAAAATCGGAAATAACGACCTGGACCGGCGAGGTCCCGGAAGCCAGAAACGCTGTGAGCAAATTCGGGCGGTTGGCCGCAGGCAATTCAACCTGCGGAGTCTTGCCCCACCACCAAACGAAGGCGGCCAGCAGAATCAGATTCGCGGCAATGGAGGCCGCAAAAGCTATGCGCCATCTGAAAGGCGAGTTTGTGACTGACACGACGGCAGCGCGCGGGGTGAATACCGGGACGTAGGCGCCCTTCGGGATGTCAACGAGCATCGCTTCGCCCAGGCCATCAGTTTCGAAATATTCCTTGAGCTTGGCGCGGAGTTGGCGCGCACTCACGCGGACGACGCTATCTTCGGAGGGCACGTAATCGTCGCCGCGGCCAAAAATCTTTTTGCCGATTTCGAGTTCAGTGAGTTGGGATGTCCGACCGTCCAGCGCATACGATGCCGCAAACAGAAAGAACTCACGCAGACGAGGCGAACGGGAAAACGAACGACTTGCCGCAATCCTCAGAGACAACTGCCAGCGCACGTCGCCAGCAAGGTGGTCGAAGGACTCCAACTCATTGGAAAGCTCAGATTTAGTGTTGTTAGTCACCTGTGAGTAACAAGATTACCTTGTGTGAAACATTGTACGCCTAACGGCCGCAGGATAATATCGTCCAGTTCTCAAATGCGAAGACACAGCAATTCCTCAAGGCGGGCTTTTCTGGCGACGATGGCAGGCGCTCCGGCGCTGCTCAGCGGAAACAGTCCAGCGGGCGGCAGGAAGCCGAACGTATTGTTCATCCTGACAGACGATCAGCGGCAGGACACGATCCACGCGCTGGGTAATTCGATCATTCAGACACCAGCTCTGGATTCGCTGGTTCGCTCGGGCGTCACGTTCGGGAACGCATACTGCATGGGCGGCTATGTGGGTGCGGTGTGCCTGCCGAGCCGCATGATGATCCACCGCGGGCGATCGTGGTTCAGCGTGAGGAATCAGGGGGAGGGCTCCCCGAACTTCGCGCGGTCGATGGGTGAAGCGGGATATGTCACCTACCACCTGGGCAAGCGCGGGAACGAGGACAACCAGTCGCATCGCTCGTTCGACCACAACTTTTATATGGAGCCGGACGACGTCACGGAGAGGGAGGCGGCAAAACCGGGGCGGCAGGTGGCCGACCGTGCGATCGAATTCCTGGAGAAGTGGAAGAAGGATCCCGCAACCGGCAAGGGCAAGCCTTTCTTTATGTGCTTGTCGGGACCGGCTCCGCACGATCCGAGAGTAGCGCCGCCCGAGTATCTGTCGAAATACGATCCTGCAAAAATTCCGCTGCCGCCGAACTTCAAACCTTTCCACCCGTTCGACAACGGCGACATGTTTGTGCGCGACGAGCAACTGGCGCCGTGGCCGCGGACAGAAACCGAGATCCGCCGGCACTTGCGCGATTACTATGCAGTGGTCACGCACATGGATGAACAGATCGGGCGGATTCTGACCGAGCTGAAAGCGATTGGTGAATACGAGAACACGATTATTGTGTTCACGTCGGACCAGGGGATCGCGATCGGTAGTCATGGACTGATGGGTAAGCAGAACCTGTATGAGCACAGCATGCGGTCCGGCATGATCGTTTGCGGCCCAGGAATTCCCAAGGGTAAGCGGGTGGACGCGTTCGCCTATTTGTTCGATATCTATCCGACCGTGTGCGAACTGGTAGGTTCGAAGGCTCCTGATTCGCTGGAAGGCAAAAGCCTGGCCCCGGTACTTCGCGGCGAAAGTAGAGCGGTGCGCGATACGGTGTTTCTGGCGTACAGGGACCTGCAGCGCGCGGTGCGCCGCGGGCAATGGAAACTGATCCGCTATCCACAGGTCAATAAGACACAGCTATTCGACCTCGCCGCGGATCCGTATGAAATGAAGGACTTGTCGGCCAATCCGGCGCACAAGTCGAAGGTCGATGAATTGATGGCCGCCATGCGGGAACAGCAGCGCCTGTTCGGCGACACGGCCGCACTGAGTTCCGAAAACCCCAAACCGGCCGAGGTGAGCGTGGAGTTTTTCCGAAACCCACCCGCAAAGCCCGCACAAAAGAAGGCGAAATGATAATTCGTTCCCTGATTTTCCTCTTGCTGACTGCCTGCTGCGCACTGGCGCAACTGGTGAACGGCTCGATGGTCGGTGTCGTGACCGATACGAGCGGGAGTCTGATACCCAAGGCGAAGCTGACGATCTCGGCTGCTGCAACGGGGTCTACGCGCGCCGCGACAGCTGACGATGGTGGGAACTTCGTTGTGAGCGCACTCGCGCCCGGCTTGTACACGGTTATCGTGGAACACGAAGGCTTCAAGAAGCTTGAAAAACGGAATCTGCTTGTGAATCCGAATGAGACCCTGGCGGTGGGTGAGCTGCGCCTGGAAGTGGGGCAGACTGCGGAGTCGATAACGGTCAGCGCGAGTGGGGAGTCGGTGCAGACGGCCAGCAGCGAGCGTTCCGGGATGATTACGAACGATCAGGTCGAGAACCTCGCTGTGATCAATCGTGACTTCGCGGCGCTGGTTTCGCTGCTCCCTGGCGTGGTTGAAAATCCGGGCGCTGAGACGCAGGGCTTCGGAGGTAACTCGACCTTCAACGTACAGGGCGCACGGACCACCAGCAACAGTATGGTCATCGACGGCATGCCGGTGACGCAGCCAAACGGGACCAATACCGGCACGTTCACAAGCATGGACTCGGTCGCCGCCGTCCGTCTGACGGTGAGTACGTATTCGGCGGAGTTCGGCCGTAAGCCCGGCGCCTCGATTCAGGCGATCACGAAGGGCGGAACGAAACAGTTCCATGGCGCGGCCTACTGGTACAAGCGCCACGAGATGTTCAACGCGAACAGTTTCTTCAACAACCGCAGCGCGATTCCAGAAGCGGTTTACCGCTATACGACCGCGGGCTTCAATCTGGGCGGTCCGCTATTCCTCCCTGGCTTGTTCAATCGCGACCGCAAGAAGGTGTTCTTCTTTTTCTCCACGGAGCAGTTGCGCGAGGCGCGTCCACAGGCGATCCGGCAGCTTACGACCGCGAGCGCGGCGGAGCGTAAAGGCGATTTCAGTGACTCGCGCGATCTCAATGCCGCGCTGATTGTCGTGCGCGATCCGGCGACGAAAGTGCCGTATCCCGGCAACATCGTCCCAGCTGCCAGCATAAACAAAAACGGGCAGAATTACCTGAATCTGCTGCCCCTTCCGAACTACGATAATCTCGCCGTCTCAGCGCGCCGTTACAATTTCCAGGTCCAGGAGAGCATGTTGATTCCGAAGCACTCGGAAACGCTGCGCATCGATCTGCCGTTAAGCGCGAATACGAACGTGTATGGCCGCTTTAATAATTGGTACGAAAAGATCAGTGGGTGGGCCTCGCCGGGCGGCAACTCGAACTGGGGTTGGCTGCCGAGTTCGTACACCAACGCTTCCCGTTCGCTGGTGCTGTCGGGCAGCCACATCCTGAGTCCCAGTGTGATTCTGGAATTATCGGGTTCGTTCCTGCGCTGGACGGAGTTGGCGGCGCCGCTCGATCAGGGGGACATGGACCGCTTGAATCGTAAGACCTCCGGTGTGGGCATTGCGCAGCTTTATCCGGAAAATAATCCGTTGAACCTGGTTCCGAACGCGCTGTTCGGCGGACTGAACAACCCGATCTCCACTGCGATCGAACCGCGATTTCCGTTGGGCGGAGTAAACGTGGTCTACACGGCGAATGCGGGAATCACCAAGACCACCGGCTCGCACATCATGAAAGCCGGGGCGTGGCTGGAAAACTGGGACGTTAACAAAGTTGGCAATGGCAATTTCAACGGCCAACTAAATTTTGGGCGTAGCGCGAACAACCCGTTCGATTCGAACCATCCGTTCGCGAATGCGCTGCTCGGCAATTTTACAGCCTACACGGAATCGACTACGCGTCCTAAGTACTACGCGGTCACGACCGCGGTGGAGTGGTTTGCGCAGGACACCTGGAAGGCAACCCGGCGGCTGAACCTCGATTTCGGCGTACGCTTCGCGTGGTCGCAACCGTATCACAATCCGGACCGGCTGGAGGCGGGCTTTGTTCCGCAATTCTTCGACCCATCGAAGACGGTGAAGCTGATCCAGCCGGCGCTAGTGGGCACTGCGCGGATGGGCCGAGACCCGGTCAGCGGAACCATTTATCCGGCTGTATACATAGGTGCGGTAGCTCCGAACGCGGGCGATCCGTTCAACGGCACCGTCGATCTGCGCAAGAACTCGAGCCATCCCGCGGGCATGATGAACAACTCCGGCATCCGCACAGCGCCACGCATCGGCTTCGCGTGGGATCCGTTCGGCAAGGGTAAGACCGCGCTGCGCGGCGGCTGGGGCTTGTTCTACGAAGTGATGGAACGGACGCTTTCCATCGCGTCGAATCCACCGCTCAAGTTGGACCCGATTGTTTACAACGGCAACATCGCGGACTTCACTCAGACGACGGGCGCGAACTTTCCGACCGACACGCTGGGCTACAACGTCAAGCGCCCGCTCGGACGGGTGATGAATCTGAGCTTCGGCTTGCAGCAGAGCGTGGGTTTTGGAACTGTGGTGGATGTCTCATACGCTGGAGCGCTGAGCCGGCACCTGTTGCAAAGACGAAACGTCAACGCAGTCCCTTTGGGCGCAACTTTCCTGCCGGAAAATCAGGATCCTACACTCGCTGGGCGTCCGCTTCCGACGGCGTTCCTGCGGCCGTACATCGGCTACAACGACATTAACTACTTCGAGTACGACGGCAGCGCAAGTTATCACTCGCTGCAGGCGACGGCCAACAGGCGCTTCTCGCGCGGAATGCAGTTTGGCGTTGCGTGGACGTGGTCGAAGGCGATGGATTACGCGGACGGCGACTCCGCCAACGTCTCCACACTGATCGATCGGCGCATCTGGAATTATGGCAAAGCGGGCTTCGACCGCACGCACATCGTCAAATTGAACTGGACCTACGATGTGCCGCGCGCGAGCCGTCGATGGAATAACGCCTTCTCGCGGTATGTGTTGGATGGCTGGCAGATCTCCGGCATTGCGAGCTTCATAAGCGGCGCCCCTTCGGGGATAGGTCTCGGATTGACCAGCACCCTCGACATCACTGGATCACCGACGGACAGCGCGCGTGTAGTGGTGCTTTCGAATCCGATTCTGCCGAAGAGCGAGCGGACGTTCGAGCGCAACTTCAACACGGAGGCTTTCGGCGTACCTGCGCAGGGCAGCGTCGGTAACGCTCCGAAGGATGTGATCCGCGGCCCCGGAATCAACAACTTCGACATTTCATTGTTCAAAAACTTCCGGCTGCCCGGTGATCGCTTTAAACTCCAGTTCCGCGGGGAAGGGTATAACGCCTGGAACCACACGCAGTTCTCAGCGTTGGACACCGCCACCCGCTTCGATGCGCAGGGACGGCAGACCAACGCGCGCCTTGGCGAGTACACTGCGGCGAGGAACTCGCGGCGCATACAATTGGCATTGCGTTTGAACTTCTGAGCAATTCACAGTGAACACAAAATGAATAGACGCGACCTGTTGAAGATGGGCGGAGTGGGAACTGCCGGCGCTGCCCTCGCCGGACTTGGTGGAAGTTTCGGGGCTGCGAAAAAGCGTCCCAACATCCTGTTTCTGTTTACGGATGATCAGAGCTTTAGCACGCTGAATGCGGTCAACAATCCGGACGTGCATACTCCGACGATGGATGCGCTGGTGAAGAACGGGACGACGTTTACACATGCCGCTATTATGGGCGGGCTCATCGGCGCGGTCTGCGCTCCCAGTCGTGCGATGATGCTGACCGGGAAGTCACTGTTTCATGTGACTGACAGCATCGTGACTCCGCGCACAGGCCCGGATTCCGTCGCGCGTCCCTTTGACCTTTATCCTGAAGTGCTGCGCAAGGCTGGCTATCAGACCTTTGGGACAGGGAAGTGGCACAACGGTCCAAAGCTCTATGCCCGCTGCTTTGACGATGGCGGGAATATCATGTTCGGGGGAATGTCGGACCATCTGAAGGTTCCGGTTCAGGATTTCGACCCGACGGGCGCATACCCACCCAAGCGCGCTCATGTCGGAGAGAAATTCTCCAGCGAACTGTTCAGCGACACGGCTATTGGATTCTTGAAGAAGTACAAGCGCGACGATCCATTCTTCTTGTATGTCGCTTATACGGCTCCGCACGATCCGCGCATGGCGCCGCAGCGTTATCTCGACAAGTACCCATGGCAAAAGGTAAAGCTACCGGAGAATTTCATGCCGGAGCATCCCTTCGACAATGGTGACATGCGCCTTCGCGATGAGATGCTCGCGCCGTTTCCGCGGACGCCCGACGTGGTCAAGCAGAACATCGCAGCGTACTACGCAATGATTACTGAAGTCGACGAGCAGATGGGTCGCGTGCTCCAGGCACTGAAGGAAAGCGGGCACGCCGATAACACAATCGTGGTGTTTGCGGCAGATAATGGACTGGCTTGTGGACGGCACGGACTGATGGGGAAACAGAACCTGTACGACCACAGCATGCGCGTACCGCTAGTGATTGGCGGACCGGGAATCGGGAAGAACAAGAAAGTCGATTCACTGTGCTACTTGATGGATCTCTTTCCGACTTTCTGCGACCTTACAGGCATGAAGATTCCCGCGACTGTGGAAGGCAGGAGCCTGGCTCCAGCGCTGGCAGGGAAGCCGGGGAAGATTCGCGACTCCGTGTTTATGGCTTACCGCCACTTACAGCGCGGCGTGCGCACGGATCGCTGGAAGCTGATCGTCTACAACGTGAAAGGCAATCAGACGACGCAGTTATTTGATCTGCAGAGTGATCCGCTGGAGATGAAGAATCTCGCGAAAGAGCCGGCGCAAGCGGGGCGGGTACAGGAACTTCGAGCGCTGCTGAAAAAGTGGATGCGCGAGACCGAGGATCGGCTGGATCTGGATAAACCTGACTGGGGCTATGTTGCGTCAGCGTCGCACACGCCTGCGGAGTTGGCAGACGACTAGACAGTCAGGTGTTCTTCGCCCACGCGGTCGCTTAGGCGTTTTTCCAGGACGCCAAGCCGCACCCGGAACTTCGTGCTATCGCCACGATAGTAATCGACCGCATACTCCACGGGGACTCCTTGCGCGTACCCGACACGACTGATCAGGAGCGCCGCGCAGCCTTCCTGCACTGTGAGAAGTTCGGCTTCTTCGCGGGGCAGGGTAATTGCTTCAATGGTCTGAATGGCATCGGTAGGTTTCAGGCCGAAAGTGTCCATGACCTCATAGACCGAGTGGGCTGTAAGATCCTGCTTCAGAAAGCGTGAAAATCGCGCGTGCGGCAGCCATGTGTTTGCGATCACCAGCGGCCGGCCGCTGCCGAGCCTGAGGCGTCGCAGGAAGACTACACGCGCGCCGGGCTTCAGCCGCAAATAGTGGAGCACGGGAGATTCCGGATCCGTGATGCGGCGGACTTCGGCGGTGAGGATTTGAGTGCCGGGCTTCAACCCGCGATAGATCATGAACTCGCTGAAGCTGAACAGTTGATCGAGATCCTGCTCCACGTGCGGTTCGGCGACAAAGGAACCGACGGCCTGGCGCGAATAGATGAGCCCCTCATCCTGAAGCTTCGCCAGGGCGCGGCGGACAGTGGCCCGCGCGACGCCGTAGCGTCGAACGAGTTCCGGTTCGGAAGGCAGCCGAGCGTGCGGCTGTAATCCCTCTGAGACGATTTCATTCCGCAACGCGTCGGCGATTGAAAGGTACGGTGCAGGTTTCATCGAGGCTTTATTTTCGCACAGCGGCATTGCGCGGGCTTAATTTCCAGGTTACTGAGAGCAGCAGGATCGCAGCCGCCGTAGCGCCAAGAATTGCATGGAGCACGCTGTCCCATCCCTGGCGTTCGGCGAGCACACCCAGGTATTTGCCCTGCACCATCCGGCCCAGGTAACCGAAAAGTCCTATGAATCCGGAGGCCGCGCCGACCGCTTTCTTGGAACTGAAGTCCAAGCCCGTAACGCCCAGCAGCATGACTGGCGGATAGATGAAGAAGCCCACGACGGCGAACAGTGTGAGGTCAAGCCACAACATGCCTGGAGGTGTGTACAGGATGCCCGCGAAAGCCGCCAGCACCGGCACCATGCAGAGCAGGCTCACCATGCCGCGGCGGCCTCCGGCCTTGTCGGAAAGCCAGCCCATCAGCAGTGTACTGAAGATTCCTGCAAATTCGAATAGCGCGGTGCTGATCCCACCGTCCTGCAGGCTGGCGCGTTTCACTTCCTTCAGATACGTGGGGCCCCAATCGAGCATGCTGTAACGGGCAATGTAAACGAAGAAATTCGCCGTCGCAAAGAGCCACAGAAATTTGTTGTTCAGCACGTAGTTAAACATCAAATCACGAGTGCTGAGTTCCTTCTCCTGTTCGAGGGTAGCGCCTCCGGCGGGATAGTCATTTTTGTGCTCCTCGATGGACGGAAGCCCAACCGACTGTGGCGTGTCCCGCAGTCGCAAGAGTAGATAGATTGCGCAAAGCACAGCCAGAATCCCAGGGACATAGAAGGCATAGCGCCAGCCCATCAACGCGGTGCTGTACGCCGCGATAATGCCAGTGATTCCACCACCGACATTGTGGGCGATATTCCAGAAGGCGAATACGGTGCCGCGTTCGCGGATGCTGTACCAGTGGCCGAGAGAACGCCCGCACGGTGCCCAGCCCATGCCCTGTACCAGACCGTTCAAAGTCCAAAGCGCGAGATGGACGTGATAGTTGCTGGACGCGCCGAACAGGAAATTGCAGAGTGCGGTCAGCAGCAAGCCGGCCGGCATAAAATAGCGGGGGTTGCTGCGATCGGAGACAGCACCGAGAAGAAATTTGCCGAGGCCATAGGCGATTGCGGTTAGCGCGAGAAGGTCGCCGATCTGTCCCTTGCTGTAGCCAAGGGCTTGTCCCATCTCCTTGGAGACGACCGGGAGATTGTTGCGGACCAGGTAGAACGAAGCGTAGCCGATGAATGTCGCTTCCAGAATTTGCCAACGGAATTTGGGATATTGCTTGCTAATTGCATCGGCGGAGAGGCGATTAATGTGGGGAGCCGGCGAGAAGAAGCTCCAGATGTTGGCCATCAGGATAATATATCTGCTGTCTAGACAACTTGCAAGTGCAAAAAACACATTAAAAATAGTTGGACAAATCCAGACCCCTCGTGATACAAACATCTTGACTAGACAAGTCGCTGGAGGGAGTTATGATGCGAGGACGAATACTATTAATACTCTGCCTGTGCTGTACGGTGGCACTGTATGGACAATTTGATGCCGCAATGGTACTGGGGACAGTGCGCGACAGCAGCGGGGCATCCATGCCAGGGGTGTCGGTAACGCTGAAGAATGTCGAAACTGGCGTTTCCTCCAACACACGGACGGACAGCAAGGGCGACTACCAATTCTCGACTGTAAGAATCGGAACATACCAAATCACAACTGAGCATCCCGGATTTTCCGCTGCGCTCGTTCAAAATATTGTGGCGACCGTGAATGCGCGGCAGCGCGTCGATGTCACGCTGCAGGTCGGGACGGTAAATGAGCAGGTGGTTGTGAACGGCGCGGTGGAATTGCTGGAAACCGATTCCAGCGAAAAAGGCCAGGTGGTCGCCGCTCAGCAGATCGAGAACCTTCCATTGAACGGGAGAGCGTACTCGGACCTGGCGCTACTTGCTCCGGGCGTGAGCGAGTCCAACCAGAACGGTATTGGGTCCACGAGTCGCGAGGGATCGTTCAACGTGAATGGACTGCGAAACACATCGAACAACTTCCAGTTGGACGGCGTTGACAATAACGCTTATGGAACCAGCAATCAGGGTTTCTCGAATCAGGTGATTCAGGTCTCGCCGGACGCCATCGCTGAATTCAAAGTGCAGACCAACTCTTACAGCGCGGAATACGGGCGCAGCGGTGGAGCCGTGATTAACGCATCGTATCGCAGCGGCACCAATCAGTTTCACGGCAGCCTCTGGGAGTATCACCGCGACGCAAGCCTGAATGCGACTGGTTTTTTCAAGCCGAATGGCGGCGTGAAGCCAAACCTGATTCGCAACCAGTTCGGGTTCACCGCGGGCGGACCGATAATAAAAGACAGAACTTTTTTCTTTGCGGATTACGAAGGCTTCCGGCAGATTCAGAAGACCCTCGTCTACTCAACGATTCCCACCTTGGCGCACCGCGAAGGCATTTTGACCGTCCCGGTCGTCGATCCATTCACGGGGGCCAGTTACGCCGCGGGCACGCGCATTCCGATGACCGCCTTTGCACGCAAGGTGCTAAGTGAACTGCCTGAGCCGAACGTGCCGGGCGCCACCAGCAGCAATTATCAGAAGGCCGTTCCCAATCGCTCGAATTACGACAAATTCAATCTTCGTCTCGATCACAAGGCCAGCGATCGTCTCACAACGTTTCTGCGTTTAAGCCAGCAGAAGAGCAAAGTCTTTGAGTCGCCGAACATTGCGGGGCCCTCCGGAGGCGCTCAAAACGGTTTGATTCGCGCCATGACACAGCAACTTTCGGCCGGTGTCACATATGTTGCTTCAACGAATTCAGTAGTGGAATTCCGCCTCGGAATTTCACGCACAGAGGCCGGGAAGCAGCCGCCCAACCTTGGCGGCCAGAACATGCGGGATCTTTACGGCATTACCGGATTGCCGGAAGAGCCGAGTGTCGCCGGCGGGCTGAATACACAGACCATCACCGGCTACTCTGGAATGGGCAGACAGGCAACGAATCCGCAGTACCAGAATCCGTCCGTCGTGAACCCGCGCATCAGTTACATGTTGACCCGGGGCCGTCAGACCCTGAAGTTCGGTGCCGAGTACCTACACCTCAACACGGACGTCCAGGACACAAATCCGCTGTACGGAGAAGACAGTTACACCAGCCAGTTTAGCCGCCCCGCCGGTCGGGCATCGAGCAACTTATACAACCTTGCCGATTTCATGTTTGGCGCGCGGGCGCAGTATGGACTTGCCAATCTGATAGTCGCCCACATGCGTCAACGATTCGTATTTCGGCTATATCCAGGACGACATCAAGCTGACGCAAAGACTGACCGTGAACCTCGGGGTTCGCTACGAATTCGTGACGCCATATTACGAGGCGGAAAACCGGATGTCGAATTTTGACCCTGCCACGAATACCATCATCAAGGCGAAAGCGGTTCATTGGCCGACCGTTCGCTGGTGGATCCGGACCGGAACAATTTCGCCCCGCGCATAGGATTTGCATATCGAATGAACAATGCCACGGTCGTGCGAGGCGGCTACGGAATTGGCTACGTCTATTTCAACCGTCTTGGCAGCGCCAACCTGCTTGCAACGAATTATCCGCAAGTTACGCGAGCGACAATGACGCAAAGCACGACCACGACCGTGAATGGCGTTACTAAACCTCTGCCGTTATGTTCGGGCAACCAGTTCGATGACTGCTTCCGCGCCACGCAACAGGGCTACCCCACGGGTCTTCCCAACGACGTGACATTGTTCGTTCCTAAAGACTCCCGCGCCGGCTACATTCAAAACTGGCAGTTATCAGTTCAGCGCAAATTGAGGGGAAGCACTCTCCTGGATGTGGGCTACGTCGGTAATCACTCCGTGAAGTTGGTGCTGCTGGCCGACTTGAATCAGGCGCGGCCGCCGCTGCCAGGAGAAAATGCGAATGCGACGCTGGACGCACGGCGTCCGCGTCAGGGCTTTGGCACGATCTCGATGGTTATGCCGGCGGGGCTCTCGAACTATCACGCTTTGCAGGTGAAGGTCGAACACCGCGCTAACAAGAGCTTGAACCTGCTGAACTCGTTCACATGGTCGAAAGCGATCGACAATGCCAGCCAGGTCTTGGAAGAACCAAACGGAAGCACAGGCACACCGCAGAATCTCTACAACCTGGATGCCGACCGCGGAATATCGGGCTATAACGTTCCTTTCCTGAATACGACGAGCGCCGTGTGGAATCTGCCGTTCGGAAAAAAACAAGCCTTCGCGAAAAATCTGCCTGGAATCCTCGAGGCGATGTTGGGCGGTTGGCAAATCAACGGCATCAACACGATGCGCAGCGGCCGCACGGTGAATATGCGCTACAACACCTCTGGTCCAACTCCCGTGACTGCGGGATTGGCAACGTTCCTCGGTGGCGTCACGCTGAGGCCGAATGTGCTCGGAGATCCTCTGGCGCCTGAAGACCTTCGCTCGATCGACAACTATTTCAACAAGAACAACGTGGTGCTTCCACTGGCGACCGAACCTTTCGGAAGCGCGGGCCGGAATATCGTGCGCGCCTACGCATACTATCAGCTGACTCTGGGAGTGCAGAAGAAATTCCCGCTTCCGCTCGGGGATCGCTCTTCGGTGCAGTTCCGTGCAGAGGCTTTCAATCTGCTGAACAAGACCAATTTTGGATCTCCGACCGGCGACCGTTCCAGTGGTTCGTTCGGCCTTATTCGGTCGGCGTATCCGGCACGCCAAATCCAGTTCGCACTCAAGGTGGTGTTTTAAGTTGTCCGCAGACCTATCAACTTGTTTTGACGTAATTGTCGTTGGGGGCGGTATCATCGGCGCTGGAGTTGCGCGTGATGCCGCCCTGCGCGGACTGAGCGTAGCGCTATTTGAGAAGCACGACTTCGGAGCCGGAACGACTTCGGGTTCGACGCGCCTTATACATGGCGGATTGCGCTATCTGGAGATGCTCGACTTCAGGCTGGTGCGGATGGATCTTCGCGAGCGTGAAACGCTGTTGCGAATCGCTCCGCACCTTGTGAAGCCATTGGAGTTCGTCGTACCTTTTTACGACCGGAGCATGTTCTATCGCGCGAAGCTTCGCGCAGGCATGTTCCTATATGACGCGCTGAGTTATGACCGGAGTCTGCCCGGGCATCGCTTTCTCGACGCTCGGCAGACGTTGAAGCGCGAACCGCATTTGCGGGAAGAAGGACTGCAGGGGGCCGCTACTTACTTCGACGCACAGGTAGACTCGCCCGAGCGGCTCTGCCTTGAGAATATCCTCGACGCGCGCGCACACGGCGCTCATGTCCGGAACTACTGCGAGGTGACGAAAACGCTCGGTGAGGGTTCTGAGGTCCGCGGGGTCCGCGTGCGAAACAAATTCACAGGCGAAGAATCAGAGGTGCGCGGTCGTGTGATCGTAAACGCTGCAGGACCGTGGTTTGATCGAGTCGCCTCCGCGCTCGCGCCTTCATCGCGCCCGGTTCTCCGAACGACCAAGGGCATTCATATCGCCTGTAAGCCGGTCAGTGAGAATGCGACAGTTTTGTTCGCGGCCGACAATCGGCTGTTCTTCGTCATCCCCTGGCTCGGCTACAGCTGGATCGGCACGACCGACACGGATTTCTCAGAAGATCCGGCTACGGCTCGCGCGACCGAGGCAGACGTTCAGTACCTGATGCGTTCGACGAAGCCGTTTTTTACTGAACTCCGCGATGAGGACATTTTCTGGAGCAATGCGGGTGTGCGCGCTCTGGTGCGGACGCCGGGTTCGGAGTCGTCGGTATCGCGACTCCATCGGATTTCGGATGGAGTTGCCGTGGGTGCGCCCTCGTTGGTATCGATAGCGGGTGGCAAGATAACGGGCTATCGCGCGATTGCAGAAGAGGCCGTGGATCTCGTGTGCCGCAAGCTGGGAGTCAAGGAAGCGTGCGCTACGTCAGTAACGCCTCTTCCCGGTAATGGAGTGACGCAAGACGCGGATTTGGCGGCACGGGTGTTGTTCGCCATGCGCGAAGAGCAGTGCATGCGTGTAACAGATTTCCTGCTGCGCCGAACAATGCTGGGCTTCGGTCCGAATCAGGGAATGGACGAACTATCCACTGTGGTCGCTACCATGGCTCAGGAACGAAAATGGTCAGCGGCTACCGCAGCGGCTGAGGTCGAGCACTACCGCGAGTGGGTTCGTGAAACCAGGGCCTTCCAAGGCTCTTCGTCGCGTGCTCCACTGCCGATAAAGACGGACGAGAAAATGAGAACAACCCAATGATCCCGGCTGTCGCCGAGGTCCCCCGCGCAGCCCAGAACAGGTGCGCATTGAATATCGTTACTGGCAGCGCCGGCTGCTGCTCTCGACCATTGTCGGGTACGCGCTTTTCTATTTTGTGCGGAAGAACCTCAGCGTGGCGATGCCCGCGATGGAGCACGATCTTGGCATCAGTAAAACCCAACTTGGAATGTTCCTCACGCTGCATGGGGTGCTCTATGGCGTTTCCAGGTTCGCCAATGGCATGATTGCGGATCGTGTCAGTGCGCGAATCCTCCTCCCGCTTGGCCTGGCCCTCTGCGCTGTTGTGAACTTCATGTTCGGCTTCAGCACTGCGGTCTATAGCTTCGGACTCTTGTGGCTCATGAACGGCTGGTTCCAGGGCATGGGATTTCCGCCTTGCGCGCGGCTGATGACTCATTGGTACTCGCCAAAGGTGCTGGCCACCAAGATGTCGATCTGGAACAGTTCCCACTCGCTCGGCGCCAGCTTCGTGGTGGTCCTCTGTGGCTACCTGGTGCAGCGTGACTGGCGTCTCTGCTTCCACGTGCCTGCCGCGTTGGCGCTAGTTGGCGCGATTGCGATGGTGTACTTTCTCCGCGACACGCCGGAGTCCATGGGCTTGCCACCGGCCGAAGGCACGGAAGAATCAAGCAGCACCGGGGCCCGCGAGCGAGGCTACTGGCGACTCGTGTTCTGTAACCGTTACATCTGGATATTGGCATTCGCGAACTTCTTTGTGTATGTGGTGCGCTACGGAATCCTCGACTGGGGTCCCACCTTTTTGAAACAGGCACGCCACATGGACATCGCCCGAGCGAGCTGGATGGTGGCCGGATTCGAAGTTGCCGGCATTCTTGGAATGCTCTCAAGCGGTTGGCTCACCGACAAGATATTCGGTGGGCGAGGCGCTCGCGCCTGTCTGGTATACATGACTCTGTGCATCGTTTCGCTGCTGCTGTTCTGGAAGCTGCCGGGGGCGTCCTTGCCTGTCAGCGCGTTCCTGCTTTGCACTGCGGGGTTCTTCATTTACGGTCCGCAGGCTTTAATCGGCATCGCCTCTGCAAATCTTGGGACCAAGCGCGCAGCAGCATCGGCGGCGGGTCTTACCGGGTTGTTCGGATATTTCAGCACCGTGGTCTCGGGCGTTGGGGTTGGCAGCCTGGTCCAAAAACACGGATGGGATGCAGGGTTCCTGATGTTCGTGATAGCGGCAATTGCCGGCAGCATCATGTTCGCACTATGTTGGCCTGCCAAAGCGGATGGTTATGATCATGCAGACTGACCTCGCGCAGATACGGCACGTGGTGTTGGATATGGACGGCACCATCTATAAGGGGAAGCGGCTGTTCGATTGCACGCTGCCGTTTCTGGAACGACTGCGTCGCCTCGGGATCGGCTACACATTTCTTACGAACAACACTTCTCGCAGCAAATCGGATTACGTTGAAAAGCTCCGAGGTCTCGGGATTGACACGAACGAGCAACAGATTTACACACCCGCGGATTCCACGATCGAATATCTGCGAGAGCGTCTGCCGTCGGTGGCGAGGCTAGCCGTTCTGGGCACGCCTGCACTCTGCCGTCAGTTCGAAGAGGCTGGTTTCGCAGTGGGCTGGGATGAACCGCATGCGGTGGTGGTGGGATTCGATACGACTCTGGATTACGACCGTCTCTGCAGGACCGCCTACTGGATTACGCAAGGTTTGCCATTTATCGCGACGCATCCAGATCTTGTTTGTCCTACCGATGAAGCGACCGTCCTGGTCGATTGCGGATCCATCTGCGCGGCATTGACCGCTGCTACGGGACGAACTCCAGTGGTTCTCGGAAAACCGGACCCCTCGATTTTGCTCGATCTGTGCAGTTCTCTTGGATTGGAACCGCAGCACGCGGCCATGGTGGGTGACCGCATTTACACGGACATCGTAATGGCGCAGCGGGCCGGTGCACTAGCTGTACTTGTGCTGAGTGGAGAAGCAACGGCTGCGGATGCTTCCGTGCTTGCGCAACCTCCGGATCTGATCCTTGGCGATATCGGTGAATTCGGCGAATTGCTCGAACGCGCCGCCGCGATGAATCAACTAATGTCGAGCTAACCTTTCAATTGGAGACAATATTTCTCATGCGTTCCTTACTGATCTGCCTCACTCTCGCGGCCTGCATTGCGAGCGCCGCGCCGCGCATCACTGTTCACGGTCATCGCGGAGCCCCCGCGGTCCGTCCTGAAAATACGATTCCCTCTTTCGAGGCTGCAATCGATGCCGGCGCTGACTACATTGAAATGGATGTTTACGCCACGAAGGACAACGTTCTCGTTGTCGCCCATGACCCTTCGATTAACATGTCGCTTTGCCAGGGCTCCGGCGGGAAGCGTCCTGTCCGCTCGCTCACGCTTGAAGAGATTCGTCAATACGATTGCGGTGCTCTGAAGAACGCGAGTTTTCCCCGTCAGGTGCCGGTCCCAGGGACTCGCATTCCGACTTTCGATGAGGTTCTGAATCTCGCCACGAGAAACGCCAACTTCAAATTCAATGTTGAAATCAAGAGTTCGGCGAATTGGAAGGATCTCGCGCTGCCACCCGATGAAATTTCCAAGATGGTAACGGATGCAATCCGGCGGCACAAGTTGGAGCGTCGCGTACTGGTTCAGTCATTTGATTTTCGCGTAGTGAAAGCGATGAAGCTTGCTGCGCCGGAAATGTTGATCGCGGCGCTTTATGGTCCGGGTGAACGAAGCTTCGTCGATATTGCGAAGGAGACGGGCGTCAAGATGGTGAACCCGAACTTCAAGTTGGTGACAGCAGAGAAGATCAAAGAGGCACACGCGGCTGGCCTTCAGATTGTGCCCTGGACGGTGGATACGCCGGAGGAGTGGAACCGGCTGATTGCGCTGGGTGTCGATGGAATCATCACGAACGATCCGGCCGCATTAATCGCACACTTAAAGGCCGCTGGATTGCGCTAGAGTCACTTACCGCCATGTAGAATGACTCTTGCACGCGAATGAATCATTACTCTACGGCAAGCTGCGCAAGCTCGCGGCGCAAGTGCCATTTTTGCCTCGGGCGTTTGCTTTGGTGTGGGGTGCGGCGCGCGGTTGGACGATTGCCTGGATAGTTCTGATCGCCATTCAGGGTGTGCTGCCGGTCGCCACCGTTTACCTCAGCCGCGCGGTAGTGGATGCAGTTGTGGCGGCTATGCGCGGGCAACGCGTCGAGGCTGCAATTTATTACGCAGCGCTGATGGGTGCGGTCCTGCTCGCTGGAGAGTTGCTCGGCGGCGCAAGCGGCTACGTCCGGACCGCGCAGGCGGAACGCGTTCGCGATCACGTCAGTTCGCTAATTCATGAGAAGTCCGTTGAGGCGGACCTCGCGTTCTACGACTCCCCCGAATTTTACGATCATCTGCATCGTGCAAAAGACGAGGCAACGTATCGACCTGTCGCGCTGATTGAAAGCCTGGGAGCGCTGGTACAGAGTTCGATCACGCTGTTTGCGATGGGCGCAGTGCTGATCCCCTACGGGGCCTGGCTTCCGGTCGCCCTGGCACTTGCGACCTTGCCTGCGCTGGCTGTGGTTCTTCGCTTCAGCCTGCTGCAGCACCAATGGCGTCGGCGCATCACCAAAGACGAACGGCGCGCGTATTATTACGAATGGCTCCTCACCAGCGGCGAACCTGCGGCTGAGATCAGGCTCTTCGACCTCGGCTCACACTTCCGCGAAGCTTACCAGGGACTGCGACAGAAACTGCGGCGAGAGCGGCTCGGGCTTGCTGCCCGGCAGGCCCTGGCGGAACTCGCGGCGGGAGCAATTGGTTTGGTTGCAGCCGGGGGTGCAATGTTCTGGATGCTCTGGCGCGCGATCCACGGCATGGCCACGCTCGGCGATCTCGTGCTGTTCTATCAGGCGTTCCAGAATGGTCTGCGGCTGATGCGGACGCTGCTCGAAAACATGGGGCAACTCTACAGCAACATGCTCTTCCTCGGCAACGTGTTCGAGTTCCTGTCGTTGCAACCGCGTGTGACCGAACCGGCGATTCCGGCTCCGATCCCGCCAACACCTATTAAGGGAATTCAGTTCAGCCGAGTCAGTTTCCAATACCCCGGCAGCGGACGCGCGGCGCTCGACGACTTCGACCTGTTCCTTCCGGCCGGTCGCATCACTGCTGTCGTCGGTGCGAACGGTGCCGGCAAGAGCACATTGGTTAAGCTGCTGTCGCGATTCTACGATCCGGATAGCGGATGCATTGAAATGGACGGCACGGACCTGCGGAGTCTGAGCCTGCGCGAGCTGCGCGATCGAATTACGATCCTGTTCCAGCAACCCGTACACTTCAGCGCCACCGTTCGTGAGAACGTCAGCTTTGGCGACCTCGCCGGATCTGCGTCCGACTGTGCTGTGCATACTGCCGTGCGTGACGCCGGCGCGGAACCGGTACTGGCGAAATTGCCAGGCGGTTTGGACACGCTGCTCGGGCGCTGGTTCGCGGATGACGGCAAAGAGTTGAGCGTAGGCGAGTGGCAGCGTATCGCACTGGCGAGAGCCTTTCTGCGCAAGGCTCCAATCTTGATTCTGGATGAACCGACCAGTGCGATGGACCCGTGGGCGGAGGCCGACTGGCTTTCCCGATTCCGCCTGCTGGCCGGCGGTCGGACCGTGCTGATCATCACGCACCGATTTACTACCGCAATGTTTGCGGACGCGATTCATGTGATGGACAACGGGCGCATTGTAGAATCGGGTAATCACGAGGAACTGCAAGAACTGGGCGGACGTTACGCCGAGGCCTGGGCAAAGCAAAGACATCGATGAAGATCACTCGACGCAACCTCGTAAAGCTCCCGGCGGCAGCGGCGCTGACGCAAGCGGCAATTCCCGCTGCGCTAAAAATACCCGAACTCGGCTATCGTCCGAGCGGCATGTCGATGTGGGATACGTGGCACATCGAACACAAGGGCCGCGCGCACATGATTCACCTGCAACGACTGGCGGCTGGATCCTGCCGCACCGTTCTGGAAGGCGATACGCTCGGGCACGCGGTTTCCGATGACCTGATCCACTGGACTGAAGTCAACCTTGCGCTGGGGCCTGGCTCCGATGCAATCGATGACATGCAGCCCTGGACTGGTTGCGTTGTGCCGCACGCGGGCCGGTTCTACCTGTTCTACACGATGCGCGGAAAGAAGGCCGGCGGCGCGCAGCGAATCGGATTAGCGACCAGCACGGATCTGCTGCGCTGGGAACGGCACGCTGGAAATCCGGTGATCGAGCCCGATCCGAAATGGTACGTGAGTATCGGCAAACCGGATCCGGGCGGTGTCGTGGATTGTCGCGATCTTGTCGTAATACCGGATCCCGCGGGCAAAGGCTGGCTCGGATTCTATGCCGCACGCACGCCTGATGCGAAGCTGGCGGAGGGTTCGGTGATTGCGGCCGTGCGCTCCCGCGACCTGCTGCGTTGGGAACATCTGCCTCCGGCTTTCGCGCCGCGTCGTTATGCATGCATGGAAGTGCCCGACGTTTTTGAGATCGGCGGGAAGTGGTACATGATGTGTCTCACTGGTCATGAGTACGGCAACCGCGGCATCTATCGCGATCCGAATGTCAGCAGGGGAACCATTTACGCGGTGGCCGATCGGGCAGAGGGTCCGTATCGCGAATTCCCCGACGACAACGTGCTGCTCGGGAGCGATAGCACGACAGGGTATTCATGCCGCAGCTTTGTGTTCCAGGGTGAGCGGCATGTGTTCTATACGGAAACGATTCCAGGAGGAGCAGCACTGCTGTCACCACCGGCGCGTTTAAAAACGGATGCGCCTGGTCATCTGCGGCTCGCGTATTCGCCTCGTACGGCGGGCTGGCGCAAGGCAACGCTGATCCGTCGCGATGCCGCACTGCCGACACCGCGGATCGTACCCAGTCATTATCGTTGGACAATGCCGGCAGGTACTTGGCGGATCGAAGGCCGCAGCTATCTGGGCGAAGCGGAAAACGGATTCCAACTAGCTGATATCGGCGTGAAATCGTTGTGTGCGGAAATCGAAGCGACTGTCCGGATCGAGCGCGGTGCCGCCGCCGGTTTCGCATGGGGCGCAGCGCCCGGTGGAAGGAGTCGGGATCTGGTGTTTATGCTGGACGCCGAGGCCGGATGTGTTCGTGCCAGCCGGCGCCCGTGGTTCAATGATCCCTGGGCTCGGCAGTTCCCAGTGGAGCGGGGCCGTGCCTATCACGTCCGCATCTCTGCGCGTCCGCCGCGATTCGACATCTTCGTGGACGATGTTCTCGTGCTGCAATTTGCTGTGCCTGCTCCGCCGCCGGAACCGGTCGAAGCGAGTGTGTGTCTGTTTGTCGATCGGGGTGCCGCCCGGATTTCAGATCTCGCGGTGTACCGGTTGGGCTCGGCGTAAGGGCCAATCCTATTCCGGTATGCGGAGCGTCTTTCCGGGCACATGAACCGCAGTGATCTTGTTGCCCCAGCGGCGCATCGGTAGGGTATCGAGCTTGGCTTGATTGATGGCCGGATTCCCCTGCAGCACGTCCACCGGCACTACCAATTTGAGTTTTTTGGATTGACGGATTTCCCGCGAAAGAAATATAGCTCGAAATTGCAGCGTGCACTTCTGGCCGTCGTCAGACTTGGCCTTGGAGGTATCAAAGAAACAGAGCGCACCTTCCACGAGGGAGGAGCGCTCTGCGCGTACACCTGTAACGAAAGCAACAGCCAGAAAACTACCAGCCGGGCGCGGTCCATTTATAGGACCTCCGTTAGCAGATTATCACGATAAATCTACTCCGGATAGTAGCGCTGAATTTCTTCCTCGCGGCCTAGAATCAGGTAGTTCGACGTATTGTATGTATAGCGCCGGCGGAACTTTTCGCCGGGCTTGGGATCCCAATTTACCCAACTGGTCGGATCGGTGCTGACGGGCGAAGAGAGTTTGCCCTCGCCGTTCCCGTTGATCGCCGCGACCGCATATTCATAGACTTTGTGCGGCGGAATCGCGCGGACCGCATTCGCCGAAGAGCCTGGCTCATCGAGCGCGGGAATGACACCGGGTGCGTTGTCCACGAACGTCCTGCTGGTTCCTGAGTGAATCTTTTCAAATTTCGCGGTACCTTCAGGACGTCGGTAGAGTTGATAACCCGAGGCTCCCAGCACTTCGCCCCAACTCACGTCGACGCGGTCTTTGGCGAGTTTCAGGAGGAGGCCATCCGGGTTCGCCGGCTTCTGGTCAGTCACATAGACCGGATAGTCCGGACCCGGTGCACTCTCGCGTTTTTCATTCGCGGCGATCAGACGAACATGAATCTTGGATTTGTTCGTGAGGTTCGCAATGCGGTAGGGGCTGCGCGGCGTTGTGCCTGCAGCGTTCCAGGACGCGCCACCGTCGCGACTGACTTCGACTCGATAGCCGGTCGCACCAGCGACGGCGTTGAAATGGACAGCGGTTTCACCGGAGCGGTTTTCCGTTCGAAGGACCACTGGTGCATTCGGACGGGGCAGGGAATCCGTGATCTCCCATGTATGCGTGCCTGCGGGAACCTGTAATTGCAAACCCGCCTGCTTCACGCCATCAATATACAGAGCGAGTTGTGCAGGCGCTGAGGCCAGTCCAATCTGCAACTTGCCGCCCTTTGGAGATGAGAACGTTCCCGTGATCTCACGTTGATTGCTGATGGTTGCGCCGACAGCGAGATCCGTGTTGTCCACCTTGATCGTCAAGCCGCGATGGCGAATTGAAGACCCGTGGAAGAGAGCGATTTCTGACACTCCGGCCGCTCGGTTGCGGATGATTCCGGCAGTGCCGTTGAAGGCGGAATCGCCCTGATCGTAACGCACGCCTTGCGGATCGCGAAAGACAAAATCCTCACCAGCGCCCGTTTTCACGCGTGCGCCGAACGGCGTGTTTGTGACTGCCACATCTTTTTTGTGGCTCACGACGGCCATCGAATCGCCCAGCCCGTCGTACCAGACGCCCTTCGTGGGACCGGTGCTAATCTGCGTGGTCAAACGCTCGCGCTCGCGAACTCCACCCTTCACCATGTGGATGAACGGCATCTCATCATTCGTTTGTGTGAACCAGGAGAAGCGATGTGCGACAGCATCGTTGAACACATCGTCGTAGATCACGAAGTAATCGCTACCAGCCAGCAGCACGCTGCGACCTTGATACTCGGGGTATGAATAGGTTTGACCGTTCTTTCTCGGAGTGATCTCGGCGAACTGCGCGACCCCGAGATCATAGAGCGGCCGGTCCAGAACATTGCGGCCGATCGACTTGAATTGTCCGCCCTTCCAGACGCCGAAGTTCGAGGCGAAATCCGTGTCGTGCGTCGCGCGGTCACCCAACGTCTTCGCGAGCATTGTGGCTAAACGATTTTCCTTGCGCGTAGTAATAGAGCACACCGCAGCCGCCTTCGCCGGCGATGCCCCAACGATAATTCGGCCCTTCGTCGATCTGTTGCAGATGCACGGAGAGTTCTTGAGCCGAATCCACACCAGCGCGGAGGTTGATGCCATAACCGGTGAATTTGCTGCTCTTCAGATGCGGATTGGTGCCGCGGTTATCGCCGCCGCGGTACAGAATATCCCAGGCGTCCAGCATACCTTTGGCGTGCTCGGCGTCGTCATCCTCAGGTTTTGCAGCCCACATCATGTGCTCGGCTGTGAGCGGATCGTAGTTGAGCAGAGACCTGCCGAGCAGCCACATGGATTTCGGTGCCATACGACGGGCCGAGTGCGCACCCTGCGGCGGGTGCATCCTGCGCGGGCCATTTTCTTTCGTCACCATGCCCCAGTAATGGCGGGGCAGCTTTCCATCAGGACCAAGGTAGGGTTTCGGATCTTCCCCATTGAACGGCGCGGATAGTGCGTTCACCAGCCAATCGCCGATTTGTGAAATTTCCGGAATTGCCAGGCGATTTTTCTCATCGACTGACTGGCGCAGTGCAAACTCGGCGTGCATTGCCGGCCGCAGGGCGGCCCATACATACGTGCCGAGATTCTCAGTCCAGCGTCCACCGTGCGAGTCCCACGACTTCACTTCGGGACGTGTGTGATAGCGTGTATTCAACTGCAGATATTTCTCGAACTGGTCGGCCCACTCGTGGGCCATTGGATGTTCCGGGAACAGGAACGCAAATAGCGGAGGAGCGCTCTTGACGTCCGAAAGAAAATTCGGGTGCCCGCTGATCATTGTCTTGAGCGGCATGTACTCTTCTTCGCCGTGCGTGTAAGCCATCATCAAATACATGGCTGTAATGCGTTCGCGCTGGCGTTCGTTGAGTTTAGGATAAAGGCGGTTGTATGCGTCGATGAACCAACCGTAAATGCTGCGCGACGGCACGGGCGCGAAGCCCGCATTTTGACGCGTACCCTGGGTCATCAAGTCGCGCGTCAGTTCCGCACCGAAAACGCGCTGTTCCAATTCGCTGGGCGTCTTTATAGTGCCGTCTGAGAAAATCACCGGCGGACGCTTCGCGGAAGCGGGGTAGTCGAGAACCCAATCCTTAACCATATCCAGGTCGACCGTGCCGAAGCGATTCTGCAAAAACATCGTGTGGGACATCGGCGAAAGCTTCGCACGATAGGTGAGCCCATCACGATATTTCAGAGGCGCGGATGCAAGCTTGTCGAGTGTTTCCATGCTCTCGATATCTTTGCGGTGATCGTAGACCGCGACTCCGGTCGAGCGCGTGCCAGTGCACAGCGGCGACTTCCAGGTGAGCGTACCCTTCGCATAGAAGTAGCGCACCTGCAACTTATTAGAAGATGCCCAGATGGCGTATTCGTGGTCCTGCCAGAGATTCACGCGATCAATAAAAATACCGATTGCGTTGTTCGCGCGCGCGTCCCAGAAATTTGCGGACGTCAGCATGATGTACGCGCCCCAGGGCTGATATGGCCCCAGCCGGAACGGGAGTTCGCCATCGGCGCTTATACCTGCGGAGACTCCATGCTGCGTGCTGACGTTTCCCTGGTCTATGGTCTCCCAGTTGTAGCGGCCGTAACCGCGCTCTGCATTTTCTTTATGGTAGGGATGGTTTGGCGCCTGGCGGTGTGTGGGCTGAAATCCGGTCCAATCCATCTGGACGTGAATGCCCTCTTGCGGTTCGATGCCCTGCATCTCCTCGAAGAGGTAAACGAAGTCGTAACCGGCCACCGCGCGTACGGTTGCGGTGTAGCGGGCTCCACGTTGAAAGCGGTAGCTGACTTTGTATGTGACGAACAGCGGTCCCGATTCCTCGCGTGTGGTTGTAATGGATTCAACTGCGCGATTCGGGCTGATGATCCTGGAGGTGCCGAACCAGTCCAGGCCGCGCGAGGTCTGCATGATCGGTCCAGGTGCCTCGCCCGTTACGGATCTGGAAGCCGGTATGCGTACGCGCATAACGCCAGTGTCGAGAATAAAGCTCTCGCCATCACGCGTCTCTTTTACTTGCTGCGATGCAGGCGTTCCTCCGCCGGCCGAAAGCACGAACGTGCGTGCTTCCCCGGCTGGGAGGTCGGCGAAAAAGCTCACCACTGCTGATTGCAGGTATCCGCCGGTCGCCTTTACCGACGAGAGTTGAAACGGTACCGGCTCATTCGCGCCGGAGCTCAAGAGGCGCAGGTCTGCAGGCTTAACCTTAGCCTGTTCGAAACGAACCGGGTAATTGAGAAGTGTACGAGGCCACCAGTAGAGCGGGTGATCGAGGTGATCGCGCAATTCGAATTTCAGGGAGCCAGAAGCCGGGAACTGCTTCACAAGGGAGGGGCCCTGTGCTGCCATGAGAGGCAGGCACAGGGCTGAAAGAACAGCGGACAAGAGTCGCATTAGAAATATAGTTTGAGCCCGAGCTGGATACGGCGGATGCCACCGATGTTCGCGCCGATGTCGGCGTATGCGGGGGCAAGGTTAGCCTGGGTCACAGTCGGGGTGAAGTTATTCGCTGCATTAACCTTCGAATAATCCAGATTCTGGTAAACGGTGAAGTTGTTGCTATTGGTCTGGAAGAAGGGATGGTTCAGCGCGCCATAGAGTTCACAGCGGAAGGCCATCTTGATCTGTTCGCGGATCGGGAATTCCTTCAGAATGGCCATGTTGTAGGTTCCGGTGTTCGGCATTCTGATCGAATCCAGGACGCGAGGGGCGTTTCCGGTCGTCATAAAGGCCGGCGCGGAATAGAGCGCGAGCGAGTTGATGTAAGGGGCGCGCTGGGTGACTGGGTTGTTCAGATTCTGCCGCCAGCCGGCATTCACCGGATCCACTCCGGAATTGATGTTGGCCCTGATTCTGCCCACATCGTCAGGGAAGCCCGCATTATTGCCGAGCGTCGCCTGCAGCGGAATTCCGCTTGAAGCAGATCCAGTACCGCTGAGTTTCCAGTTGCCGATCACCTGATTCGCCCAGCCCGGAAGGCTGGTCATGAAAGCCTTGCCGCGACCGAATGGCAGGTCCCAATTGTAGTTGAAGCGGAACACGTGCGGGATCGAGAAAACTGAAACCGAGTGCTCCTGTTTGCGGCTGCCGCCTAACAGTTGTGGTGCACCGGTGCCCCAGTTTTGGATGGCATCACTACAAAACTGCCCGTCACAGGAGGAACTGTCGATGGACTTCATCCATGTGTAATTCACGTTGAACTGGAAGCCATGCGAGAAGCGCTTTTGCAGGTTCATCTGGAGAGCGTTGTAGCTCGAGTTGTAGCCTTGGCCCAAGGGATTGCCGATGCTGCCCATTGTGGGGATGCCACGCAGCAAATCCTGACGCGCCACAGTAATGATGTTGCCGTTTGCGTCCTTCAAGCCCGCTGGGTTCGGCAGGCGATCACCCATGTTGAGACCTGACAAGTATTGAGTGGCATACTCCGGCAGGTTGATGGTGTTATAGAGCGAGGAAGGCCCAAATAGATTCGTCCCCTTCGAACCGACGTAGTTTACTTCCAAGCCGTAGCTTCTTCCAAACTGGAAGCCGAGGCCGAAGTTCCACTGCTGGATGTATGGAATCTTTACGTTCTGCTGCAAATAATAGATCGTATTGATGCTCGCAGTATCGACGAACTTTCCGTCGGAAGGCCACGTGAAGGGCTTGCTCGTAAGGACCAGCGGGTTGTTGTCCATCTGCACGAAGGCACCGTTAGCAGCTCCGTTGGCTGCAAGCTGCGCAGACCTGGGGCTGAGGTCCGGAATCGGGAGGCGGAACAGGCCGTTGGTCGGGGTGTGCGAAATCGCGTAGGCGCCTCGTATGACGGTCAAGCCCTTGATGAGCTTAGGTACCCTGTACGCAAATCCAACGCGCGGCTCAATGCCGTTGTAGCGTGTCGGCCAGAGCGTGTTGATGGCCTTGCCCAAACCGTTGAGTTGCAGGTAACCGCCCTGTTGTCCGCCAGTGGAGTTGGTTACGGACTCAGGAACAAAATAGCCCTGGTTGTGGTGCTTTTCTGAGCGCGGTACCTCTAGGTTGTAGCGTACGCCGAGATTCAGGGTCAGACGTGAATTCACTTTGATGTCGTCCTGCAGGAACCCCGCATAATACTTCCAGCGGTACTGGTAAGGAATCACTGCTGGTGCCATCGTAACCGAATTGGGGAAGCCCAACAGAATTGAAGCCATGCCCAGCCCGGTCTGCGCGTTCGGAATGCCCAGGACGGTTCCAGTGTTGCCTGAGCCGATGTTGGTCATGCCGCTGTTGAAACTCCAACTGCCGCCGACGTTGCCGTAATCGATCAGGTTCTGTTGCGGAGCCTGGAACTCAAATCCGGTCTTGATGCTGTGCTTGCCCCTCTGCCAGTTAACAATATTCGTCACCTGGAAGAAGTTGTCGATTTCATATTGGCCGGGATTACTACCCCAGCTTTGCACGTTGGAATCGCCAACGCTGACGACGGGAAATCCTCTGTCGAGAGCGGACGGGAAGCCATATTCCTTGAAGTAATTGTCAGCGAGCTGAATGTCTTTCTCGCGGCGCGCAATTACGGAGCGATTAAAGCCCATGCGGAATTCGTTGACCTTGTTTCCGCCCCAGGTATGCGTGTCGCTGAATGCGGCGTTGGTGCCCAGGCTGGTGTCAGTCGGCACTTGTTCCTGCAATCCGCCCATGAAGTAGCGCTCGCCTTTGACCGGTACTCGCGCGAGCCGGAAGGACAGACGGTTTGAATTACTGACTACCTGATCCGCCTTGATTGTGTAGCGGTTATCCACGTTCTTGACGTTGCGCATTACCGAATAATTCTGTCCGATGTTGTTGAGCGCCATATTCGGAAGCGGCTGCATCTTGAGGATTCTCTGGCCGATGGGCGAGATGAAGCGCTTCGGGATGATGTTGTTTTCCCACTGCGGATAAGGGGTGTTCGCCGGCAGAATGATGCGCGTGTTAGTCAGCGCTGTTCCCGCCGGGTTGAAGTCGAATTGCCGGAACAGAAATACCTTTTGGTTGGTGGCGGTATTGTATACCGATTGCGAGAAGTCACCTTCGCGCTCGGCTTCAGTCGCTACCCTGGCGAATCCACTCGTCTGCGAGTATTGCCGGAATGGCTCGAATCCCACAAAGAAAAACGTTTTGTTCCTGCCGTCATAGACTTTGGGGATGTACACGGGTCCGCCGACGTCGATGCCGCCGCGCCAATAGCGCACAATACCCTTCTTATCGAAGGTGTTGCGGTAGGGGGCGGCGTTAAAGATGTCATTCTGCGTGAACGAGAATACCGTTCCGTGAAGCTTGTTGGTGCCGGACTTCGTCGTCATGCTGACGATGCCACCGCCGACGCGCCCGTATTCTGCGCTGTACGCGTTCTGCTGAACTGTGACTTCGGAGAGAGCGTCTGAGCTGAACGAGAGCGATATGCGCCCAAAAAACATGCTGTTGTTCGAGACGCCGTCGGCCTGATACATCGTCGATCCCATACGGCCGCCCGATACGGAAAGGCCGCCCCCAGGGGTGCTGTAGCCCGTCGTTACGGCAACTGTTTCAGATCCGGGTTCACCGACAACTCCGGGCAGCAGTGACATTACTTGTAAGTGCGCTCTGGTTTGCCAGTGGGAGCTCTTCGATCTGTTTTGAATTGATCGTGTACTGAACGGTTGCATTGGACTGCTGCACCATCGGGGCTTCAGTTGTGACTGTCACCTCCGTAGTGGTGGTGCCCACGGGCAATTCCAAATCAATCGTCACAGATCGAGCCGTTTCGACGGGGATCGGCTCCTGAACGAGTTTTTTGAATCCGGTGAGTTCGGCAGTAAGCCGGTAAGAGCCTGGCTCCAAAGCAGGAATCGAATACACTCCTGCGCTGCTGCTTACGGCCGATTGCTTAACATTGGTCGCGAGATTGGTGACGGTGATAGCAACGCCGGCCACTACCGCTTGCTGTTGGTCTGTCACCGTGCCGGTAATCGATCCGGCGTTGGTCTGTGCCAGAATGGCGGGCACGACGCAAAGGAAAACCGCAACTAGGCGATTCATAATGAATTCTCCCAAACACTTTCTACCCAGAGGCAAACGAGAGGCTGACGAGTTTTTGCACACGTGTAACCATTCTCGGTTGGTGCGAAGTCCTGTCCAGCAACGAAACTACCCTCAATTTGACCCTGATCGATTCTGATGCATTTCTACTCTGCATACAAGTGTGTTTTACGGTGTTTTTACCGTTTCAACGGGCGGTATACCACCGTCTTCGTCGAATCTGAGGCCTGAGTTATAATTGAACGGTGGCCGCGCCCGGTACTAATCCTCCGTTTTCGGAAATACTGGAAGCGCGACTTGTTCGAGATCTGGTCGAACGGGCGTGCTCCAGCAATGCGCTGCGGCGCTCTGCCCGGCTTCGTGATTTTCTATCTTATGTCTCGGAGCAGGCCCTCAGCGGCGAAGCTAAGAAGATTAGCGAAACCCAAATAGCCGTCCATGTTTTTGGCCGCAATCCCGACTACGATGCGTCATCGGACAACGTTGTCCGGGTGCAGGCGCGATTGCTGCGGCAGAAGCTCAACGAGTATTTCGCCGGCGAGGGAATCAACGAACCTATCGTCATCGAAATACCCAAGGGCGCGTATGTCCCGGTGTTTCTAAAGCGCGGCGACGCTTTCATCGAGCCGGGTTTGCACGAAACAGTCGAGCTGTCTGCGCAACATCCCGTGGGAATCCGGACTTCGCGTGCACTCGCGGCGCTCCTGGTCTGCGCTCTCATAGCCGGGTTGGTTGGCTGGCGTCTTCACGCCTGGACTTCCGGTTCCCCGGATGAGACTCGTGGACCTGCTTTGACTTCGGGCGTAGTCCAGAAGGGACGGCCAACTCTTGTGGTCGTTCCCGATACCGCTCTTGTCGTCACATCCGTCCTCACGGAAAAGAGCTACCCGCTGGATCGCTACCTGAGTCCCGAATACCGCAGCAGTCTGGCGACCCATCCGAGTGTCCGCAAACCGAACGAATTTTTCGGATACCTCAATTCCCGTCGGTTCACTGATTTAATGGCTGTAAATTTTTATGGCCGGCTGGTGCACCAGCATCCTGAGGCATTTCCGGAAATCGAAATACGCCATCCGCGATCCATCCAGTTGCGTGATTTTCAGGGAAAGAATGTCATCTTTATCGGGAGCCCTCGCGGAAACCCTTGGGTAGAGGCGTTTCACGACAAGATGAACTTTCGGTTCACGACCGCGCCGGACGGAAATGCTGAATTCATCTCCAACGCTCATCCGGAAGGCAATGAGCCTGCCAAGTTTGTCCCGGATCCGCTCAAATCCGGATCGGGACCAGGGCTGGCCACCATTGCGCTCTTTGCGAACCCATTTCCGCCCGGAAATATTCTCGTAGTGAGTGGGTCAGGTGGCGCGGCCACAGAAGGTGTTTCCGATCTCGTCACTTCACCGGATGGTGTGGCGCAGCTTGAAAAAGCGATCGGAAAAACATCCCTGCAGAAAGCGCGTAGTTTCGAATTCCTGCTGTCCATAGAAATTGTCGGAAATGCCCCAAGAAGTTGGAGTGTGTTGGCGCATCGTCTCCAGTTTTGATATCCGAAAAGGATAGAATGCTGGAGAGGCTTACGCTTTGACAAGACGACAATTGCTTCTGGCTGGTACGGGTTGTGCTGCCATGAGTTCCCGGATTTGGGCCGCACCCCCGCCTGGTGTGCGCAGCTATCGCAAAGGTGGCATGGAGTACCGGCGGCTCGGGCAGACCGATCTGTATCCTTCCTTACTGTCCTTCGGTTCGCATACCGATATGGCGTACCGCGTGTGCGCGCTGCGGCGCGGCAGCGTGTTGAACGAGGCAGGACAGAAACGTCGCGATGAACATCTGGTGCAGGCTCTCGATCTCGGCGTGAACCTGTTCGATGTCTACGAGCACGAGGGACAGTGGGAGCCCGCCGCGCGCGTATTGCGTGGACACCGCAATAAGGTGATCATCTCGCTCTCGCGCGGCGCGCCGGAGTTCATGGGCAACACCATCGATCGAGCCACGAAACTGTTCGGTCACATCGATATGTTCCGGCTCTACATCAGCGACTTTCAGAAGTTTGATGGCGAACTGCTGAATGACTGGGATGTGATGCGTAAAGCGAAAGAGGCCGGCAAGATCAGGGCGATTGGTGTCGCTTCGCACAACGAGCACAGCCTGCTGAATGCGCTCACCGAACTTGACGGTCTCGATTACGTTCTGTTCCCTTATAACTTCATTCACGCGCGGGCGGACTTCATGGATTTTCTGCCTGCCGCAGCCGCGAAGAATGTTGGTCTGGTTGGCATCAAGCCGCTCGCCATGGGTTCAATCACCGGGCTAGATCCGCGTGCCCGCAGTGGTCCAAAGCCTGAAAGCGCACAGGTCTTGATGTATGGATCCAGCAAGAAAGTCATGCTGCCCGGAGCCGTCGCCGAACTCACGCGCACGCTGAATCGCCTGCCCGATGAAACGCTTTGCCAGGCTGCGATGCGCTTCGCCTATTCGCGTCCGTTCCTTTCCACCGTTCTGAACGGAATGTGGGACAAGCAGTGGATTGAAGAAAATCACAGCGCGCTGCAGCGCTACACAAAATTTGGCGGTCAGGAAAAGGCCGCTTTGGATGCGGTTTCGAAAATTGCACGAGCGCACGGGCCAGTCTGGCTTCCGGCGAGCTATCACTGGTTGGAGGATCGATGGGGATCGTAGTACTGGCTCTGTTGCTGATTACCGGCGCGCAGGCGCAGGACCAACAGAAGCAGTTGAAGAGTACGGGTTCGTGCGGGCGCTGCCATGTCGCCTCCGTGCTCGAATGGAGCGTTTCCAAGCACGAGAAATCGGGCACTGGTTGCGACGCCTGTCATGGCGTCAGCAAGGGCCATATCATCGATGAGCGCAACAATATCAAGCCGGAGCGCATCCCGCGCGGCGCGGCGATCGTCACGCTCTGTGCTACGTGTCACACGGACGGCTGCCCCAAAAGCAAGGAAAAAGCTTCCTGCCAGAATTGTCACCACGCGCACGCGCTGCTGAATCCGAATAGCGGCAAAGCGCAGCAGGATGCGCGGCTCAATGAAGTTTCGAACGTGTGGGATGCGTGGACGAAAGCGATGGAAGAAGGCGAGGGCCTTTACAAGCAAGGTTCGTGGGTGCCTGCTCGCAATGCGTTCCAGCGCGCTGCCGCACAGCGTCCCGAAGACAACCGTTCTAAAGCGCGCATTGCCGCGTGTGAACGCCGTATTAATCCGAAACTGGCTGGCTTTGAAATCATTGGCAGCGACTTCGACCCGGAAACAGGTTTGCCGCTACGTGTCAGAACAATCGGATCCGGAATCGAAATGGTGCTGGTGCCTGGCGGCGACGCGGACATTGGTTCGGATGCGCTGAAGAACGCGGCACCGGCACACACGGTCAACGTCGGCGCGTTCTATCTCGCTAAGTACGAACTCATGCAGGCTCAATGGCAGAAATTGATGGGAACGAACCCAAGCGAATCGCAGGGCGACAAGCTTCCGGTCGGAAATATTTCCTGGAATGACGCGCAGGAATTCGTAAAAAAACTGAATGCCGCGACAGCGGGTGCAGGCTTCCGTTTGCCGACTGAAGCTGAATGGGAATACGCCGCTCGCGCCGGGCAAAAGTTTGAGCAGGGCACGCTCACTCGCGTTGCATGGTTTCGCGACAGTCCGGATCCGAAGGCAACGCAGCCAGTAGGTACGCGTGAGCCAAACCGCTGGGGTTTTTACGACATGATCGGCAACGTGTGGGAATGGTGCTCCAGCGCCAATCGCCCTATCCGTTTGATGCCGCAGACGGCAGGGAGAGCGCTCCGGCTACTGAGGCGCGCATTCTACGCGGAGGCAGTTACGCCGATTCGGCGAGCCTGCTTGACCCGGCGATGCGCCACTCGGAGAGGCCCGCGCGGCGCTACAAGTGGAACGGCATGCGCATCGCGCGCAGTCTGCCCCGTCCTTAGGGTCGGGTGCCACCGGCTATTATCCTGATAATTACCGGAATTCTTCTGCTGTTGGGTGTATGATTTATGTGCCAGTGATGTGGGTCCTGGCACATAAATTAGAACCACTTCGAGTGCTTCAGGAGAAAATTATGCGCAATGGGTTTCTTGTTTCGGCGCTTCTCGCCGCTTTGTCCTGCGTGCTGTTCGCGCAGGATTTTCGGGCCACGATTTCTGGCCAGGTAACCGATAGTTCCGGTGCTGCTATTCCCGGCGCAAAAGTTCGCGCGGTTCAGCGCAGCACAAATCAGGTAAGTGAAGTCACCACCAATCACAATGGATTTTACACGCTGCCATATTTGCAGCCGAGCACCTTCGATCTCGAAGTGACTTCGACGGGTTTCAACACCCTACGGCGCGAGAACATCACGCTGATGGTGGCTGAAAAACTCGACTTGCCGATTAAGCTGGAAGTCGGCCAGATCAGCACCCAAGTGACAGTTTCGACCGAGGCTCCGGAATTGATTCAGACGGGCGATGCATCGGGCGGAATGAACTTCGACGCGCGGATGACGTCGGAATTCGCCCTCAACGGCGGACAAGTTTATATGCTGATGGACCTCGCGCCAGGCGTGCTCTTCACTCAGGAAGAATTTGGATCAACGGGATTCTCAGGCACGCGCGGGTGGGACGTCAACAGCAACTTCACGATGAACGGCGGAAAGGTAGGCACGAATAGTTTCAGCCTCAATGGCGCGCCTATCAGTCTGACCGGTGGGTTCCAGGTAGCTCCCACCAGAGATGCGATTCAGGAGTTCAAAGTAGCGACGAACTCATACGACGCTTCTGCGGGACGTACCGGTGGCGGTAGCGTCAATACCACGCTGAAATCCGGATCGAACAACTGGCACGGCACCTTGGCGAACTACATGCGCAATCGCGTTCTGGACGCGAATCACACGCAAAACAATCTCGGCAGGCCTGCCGCGCGGCAAGCGCATCACGAATCAGTTCAGCGGCACGCTTGGCGGCGCGATTCGCAAGAACAAGGACTTTGTTTTCGCGAGCTTCGAAGGATTTCGCGAGCGCGTACCTTTCCCCGCAGTGGCCGACACCCCACCGCTCGAATTGCGCGACGGACAGCACTTCACGCAGTACAACATGAACGTCTTTGACCCGATGACGTCACATCCGTGCAAGAACAACGTGGACGTGACAGGAACCTGTTCGAATGGCACAATCCGTGATCCGTTTCCCGGCAACGCTATTCCGAAGAGCCGGATCAGTCCGATCGGCGTCAAGATTCTCTCCTACTACCCGACGCCGAATACGCCCGGGGTTGCCGACAACTACGTGTTTAACGGCGGCACCGGCAAGTATGCGTATGAGCAGCCGATGGCCCGTTGGGACCGTGTGGTCAACGACAACAACCGAGTTTACGCTTTGTTCACTTTCCAGACAGGAAGAGAGTTCCGCAACTCGACCGGCATTCCCGGTCCGGCCGCCAGCGGCAACATCAATACGTGGCGCAAGAACGTCAACGGCATCGCCGACTGGACGCGCATTTTGTCAACCAGCATGGTTCTCGATATACGCGCTTCTTTCGGACGGTTCTGGCAGAGATTCCCGAATACGGACGAGGTGACGTCGGTTGACGAGTTGGGAATGACCGGTATGATCCAATCGCCGACGAGCGGATCGAAGTTCCCGCCGCGCATGGCGATTAACTCATTCAGCAACCTGTTTGGGAACGGCTCGAATTATCGAACCTGGAAAGCGGACAACCAGTACAACGTGGTTCCAACCCTCTCAGTCACAAAGGGCAAGATGTCGTGGCGCTTCGGTGTGGACCTGGTTTACGCCATGATGGGCGTTGGGGACACCGGGTACTCCAACGGCTACCTGCAATTTAACAAGTGGGCCACCCAGCGTTACCCGCTGCGTTCCGCACTGAACGCACAGGATGGCTCCGGCATCGGCGATGTCCTGCTTGGTATTCCGGGCATCGGCCAGGTCGATTGGAACGACACGTATTACCGCACTTGGCCTTACTACGGCTTCTTCGTCCAGAACGATTGGAAGATCCGTCGTAATATGACGCTCAATATTGGACTGCGTTACGACGTCCAGGTTCCGTGGGTCGAGCGCCACGATCGTGTGAATGCGGGCTTCGACTACAGCGCCAAGAACCCGCTGAGCGACCAGATCATCGCCAAGTGGAAAGACAACAAGGCGGCGTACGACAAGACGAATCCGAGGTTCCCGTATCCCGATCCTCCGGCTGCGATTCTCGGTGGGAAAACATTTATCGATCCGAGCAAAACAAGGCGCACCTATGACACTGACTATACGAACATCCAGCCACGAATCGGACTTGCATGGCAGTTTGAAAAGAAGACCGTGCTGCGCACTGGCTTTGGCATCTTCCATCGCACGGCAACGCAATCCGGCCTGACGGATGGTTACAGCACCTCGACCGGTTACGAGCGCTCGCTCGACGGCGATATCACTCCTTCGGCCGGACTGACCGGCCCGTACTCGCTACAGAATCCTTTCCCGAACGGGCTCATTGAAGTCAGCGGGAATAAACTCGGTTTGCTCACCAATATAGGCAACGCTGTAAGTTACGATTCGAGGCTGCGGCCGATTCCGCGTACGTTCCAATACTCCTTCGGATTGCAGCGGCGCGCCTTTTGGAACGTGTTGCTCGATGCCTCGTATGTCGGCAGCATTACCAATCACGACTCAATGCCCATCAATACGGATTACTGGCCGTACGGGTTCAACCAGGAGTCCATGGCTGTGCCGGCGGTCGGTGATACAACGGTGGCAAATCCGTTTTACGGCATCGTGCCGCTAAACCGCACTCGGGGCGCCAGCACGACGATTCAAAGAAGAGAACTGTTCCGCCAGTATCCGCTGTTCGCCAACGTTACTAATAACACCCAGCCGTGGGCGCGCTATCGTTACGATGCACTGCAGTTGCGTGCTGATAAGCGTTTCACCGGTGACCGCAGTGCGTTCGGCGGATTGACGACAGTGTTTTCCTACACGTTCTCGAAAAACCTTCAATCAGCCAACTATCTGAACACCTGGAACTATGATCACGAGAAACCAGTTCATGAGCTGGTGAGCTACGATAAGCCGCAGAACATCTCATTCAGCGGTGTCTGGGATCTGCCGTTTGGCCGCGGCCGACACTTTGCTACCCCTAACAAAGTGGTTGGTGGCGTCATTGGCGGTTGGAGAATGAATTGGGTGTATCGGTATACTTCCGGCAACCCGGTCGCCGGCATCAATGCGGTAAACACCTGCGGCACCCTGCTGGTGGAAGATCAGACGCACGACCGTTGGTTCAACAACACTACGGGCTGCTGGAAAGGAAATCCGAGTTACATGCCGCGCGTGGTGGAAGACCGCTACGCATGGCTGCGGCAGATGGATAACATCACTGTAAACGTGGCTGCTGCCAAGACGTTCCAGGTTACGGAACGCGTGAGATTCCAACTGCGCGGCGAGGCCTTCAATCTGGCGAACCGGCCTATTTACAAGGCTCCGGTCACCACGTACAACGATGTTCGCTTCGGCATGATGTCGATTGAGCAGCAGAACTTTCCGAGGAACATCCAGATCTCGGCGAAGCTTGAGTTCTAGAGGCTAGTTTACTGAGCCAACAACAGCCGGATCACGGCTGTTGTTGGCTTTTTTCTTTGCAGTTTACTTCGCAGCTTTTTTGTTGGATTCATCCAAGGCGCGGGACCATTCGTCCGTTTGGTTTTCGGCCGCTTCTTTTGCGATGCCGTAGCGCTCCTGAATCTGGCCCACAAGGATGTCTTTCTTGCCGGCTATCAGGGTCCAATCATCGTCCGTGAGTTTGCCCCAGCGCTCGCGCGCAGAGCCCGTCAACTGTTTCCATTTGCCTTCAATCTGATCCCAATTCATCTTTTCTCCCTTATTGTTCTTTACAGCCAGCCACTGACACCCTCCGAGAAATGCCAGTGGCCAATTTGAAACTAGCGCTCTCGTCTTGAATGACTGTTTAGCAGAGCAAGCAACTTCGCGGCCGACTTGGGTGCACGCACCCCTGTGGTCACAATCTGTTTGTTCTCCAGTTTCTTGCCATAGAGCGTTGCGTTGTCATCGAGATCCTGCCGCAGGGTCGCTCCCTCCAGAGCGAGGCCGGCAAACAGTCCCTGCGATCGCGACCAGGAAAGAATGTCCGCGCGCATCTGCAGGTCCGTCTGCGCCGTCGCAGTGCGTCCCACAGGGCCAGCGGCAACGGAGCCTTCTCCACCCAATGTAAACTTGCTCGCAAGCAACTTCGCCGCTCCGCGCTCACTCATTACAAGCATGATCAGGTCAGTGCTGGAACCGCCAAGCTGAAAACCGACGCTGCCACCCTCGATGCGAACGGTGCCAGGCGCTGACCAGCCAACTCCACTCTTATTCCTGCAGGAAATGTATCCCTTGCCGTACTTTCCTCCGACCAGGAAAGCCGCTGTCTTAAGTCCGGGCACAATCACGATACAGTGTGATTTTTCAAGCAAATCTTCAGGGATGCCTTTGTCGGGCGTTGCCATAATTTCCGACAACACTGCGGCGGATTCGTCCAGCCGGTTTACAGGTTCGGAATCCTTCGCAGTGAGTAGTAACGGTACAAAAGCTAACGTAGTCGCCAGAATCAATTTCATACATCACCTCTTTTTAGTCGCTCGCGTAAACTTTGCAGAGTCTTGAGCGTCAGGCTTCAATGTGCACGTGTAGCGCCAAAGAGAATTTATCCACCGATTGCCCGAAAGAGGCAACAATTTCAACCTCGCTCTATTGATTAATGACCATATGCGGTCAGGTGACCTGCGGTAGTCGAAGAGCTCAAAGCGTTCATGGAGCGGATCTGAGCACATCTCCATGCAGGTCGCTATAAATCCGCTTTGGCGGGCAAGTTGCTCATACAGCACCGGCCGATGATAGCTGGCCGAAAAAACAGGAGATCGAAAAATGAAAAATTTCCCTCAGCACATAGCATTGATTGCGCTGATTGCAGCGGGCACCCTCGTGGGTTGTTCGCCAAGCCCAACTAAATCGGCTGACGTTTCCGAGAGTGTGCGCAAAGCGCTCGATCAGGCCGGATTAAAGGATGTCACAGTAAGCCAGGACCGCGACAAGGGCGTGGTTACGCTCGGCGGACAAGTCACTACTGACAGCGACAAGGCACAGGCTGAGTTCATTGCCAAGCCCATCGCCGGAGCACAGGTAGTCGCGGTCCAGATCGCCGTGGTCCCGGTTGGTGCGGAAAAGGAAGCCAAGGCAATTAACTCCGACCTGGATAAGGGCATCGAAAAGAACCTGGACGCTGCGTTGATCCAAAGTAAGCTTCATAAACTTGTGAAATACAAGGTCAAGAATGCAGTGGTGACGCTTACTGGCGAGGTCGAAACTCAGGCGAGGCGCGCGATGGCCGAAACGGTCGCATCCAGAGTGCCCAATGTGCAGCAAGTCGTGAACACGGTACAGATCAAGAACCAAAAAGCAACGTCCACGCTGTAGCCAGCAAGGGGGAAAGTCCATGAACAAAATATTAGGAATCGTTCTGATTATCGTAGGGTTGGTCGGCCTGGCGTATGGAGGACTTACTTACACGAGCAGAGAAACGATTGTCAACATCGGGCCGATTCACGCCACCCGCGAAAAGACGCACAATCTACCACTTCCTCCCATCGCGGGCGCACTGGCCCTTCTCGGGGGGATAGCTCTCGTTGTAACTAGCAAGAAATAGACCGGGACCGTTTGAAGAAAGGAAAATTGAAATGCTGATTTTGTTGATTCTTTTGCTGCTGATTTTCGGAGGTGGCGGAGGGTACTACGGTTACAAT
Source organism: Bryobacteraceae bacterium (assembly GCA_963793625.1). Lineage (GTDB taxonomy): Bacteria > Acidobacteriota > Terriglobia > Bryobacterales > Bryobacteraceae. The sequence goes on from CAWCAT010000014.1 coordinate 107,143, forward strand.
CGCTGGGGACACGGCGGAGGTGCGGGCGTGGGATTGGGCACTGTTCTGATAATCCTCCTGGTGGTATATCTGGTGGGCGGTCTCCGCTAGCCTGGCGCGATTGTTATCGTTTCTCCATTCCCTGGTCTCGTGATCGCTGACAATTGGGCAATCAATTGCTTTGTCTCTCCTCGGAAGCGGCCAGGGAAATGCCTTCGATTAATCTTCTTCTTGTTCTGATCGCAGTGGGCGCGGCGGTGTGCCTCGTCAACCGACATGTCGTGATGCCGTCCGGCATCAAAACAATCCTGAATGTTGTTGTCTTTGTTATGGTTTGCGTCTGGTTGCTGGAATCAATCACCGGCTGACGTGATGAGCATCGCTTTCGCCGGAATTCCTGCAGTCGAATAGTTGGCTTCGAATTGGCTTTGAAAGAGTGTAAAAAATGCTTTGGATAATTTTCGTAATTGTGACGGAGGAGCGCGCATGAGAGGCAATACATTTTTCGCCGTAAGCCTAACGCTCGCCGTCGTACTGGTTCAGGCGGGCTGCAATAGATTTGGTGAGCCAAGGCCCGATTCAGTGGCTGCAGCCGCATTACCGCCCGCATCGACGGCCGCGGCGCCGCTGGCAATGGCGCCGCCAAACACCAACAGTCCCTTTGAAGGCGGATCCGGTGTTGCGGCTCCGGCTAAAGCTCTGCTGAGTTCCGTCACTTTGCCGGCGGGCACCACGATCGCGGTTCGAACCACGACTGCCCTATCGACCAAGAGCCAGCAGGCAGGGCAATCCTTCACCGCATATCTGTCACAGCCGTTGAGCGTTGACGGCCGTGAAGTCGCTCCAAAAGGCGCGGCGGTAGAGGGCCGGGTCGTTTCGGCGAGTCAAGGCGGGAGGGTCAAGGGCCGCGCCAGTTTAGCAGTTCAGTTAACTCGTTTGCGGACAAACTCTGGTCCAGTCGGGATCAGGACTTCCAGCGTTTCGCGCGTAGCCAGAGCGACTAAAGGCAGGGATGCGATGAAGATCGGAATTGGCAGCGGCATCGGAGCGGCTATTGGCGCTATTGCCGGAGGCGGCGTCGGTGCTGGGATCGGAGCGGCTGCAGGCGGAGGTGCCGGAACTGGCGTTGTGCTCGCCACGCGCGGCGCGCCGGCCGTTATTCCCAGTGAGAGCGTTTTGCAATTTGCATTGCGGTCGCCCGTCACAGTCCCTGTACCAAGGTAGGAACAAGCGATAGAATGTCAGCATCTTGAAAAAGCTCTCGTCTTCGCGCCGTGAATTCCTTGCGCTATCGTTGTTTGCCGCCGCGCCGTCGTTGCGGGCACAGCAGCCGAAGCCGCCGAATATCCTCTTTGTGATTGCAGATGATTGGTCCTGGCCCCATCCCGGCGTGGATGGCTCTAAATGGATTAAGACTCCGAACTTCGATCGGGTTGCGCGCGAGGGTGTGCGCTTTACTAACTGTTTCACTTCGAATCCGAAGTGCAGTCCCTCACGCGCTACGATTCTAACCGGTCGAAATTCGTGGCAGTTGAAAGAGGCGGTCAGCCATTTCAGTATTTTCCCGAAAGACTTTCCGGTTTATCCAAGCTTGCTGGAAAAGGCCGGCTATTTCACTGGCTTCACCGGAAAGGGTTGGGGGCCGGGCGATTTCACGTCAACCGGCTACGCTCACAATCCGGCCGGACGTGAGTTTCAGAAGTACAGGCTGGAGCCACCTACCGCTGGCATCTCGCCGAAGGACTACACAAAGAATTTTGAGTATTTTCTGGAGGAGAAGCCCAAAGATAAACCGTTCTGTTTCTGGCTGGGTGGGCACGAACCACATCGCGGTTATGAAGAAGGCTCCGGTGAGCGCGCGGGAAAGTCACCGGGTACTGTTAAATTGCCGGCGTACTATCCGGAGAATAAAATCCTCCGCAGTGACATGCTCGATTACGCGCTGGAGGTGGAGTGGTTCGATAAGCATCTGGGCCAGGTGATCAAAAAACTGGAAGACCTCGGCGAGCTCGATAATACGCTGCTCGTAGTCACTTCCGATAATGGCATGCCGTTTCCGCGCGCCAAGGGTCAGATCTACGAGCACAGCTTTCATCTGCCGATGGCGATTCGCTGGGGCAAGAATATTACAGGCGGGCGCGTGGTTGATGACTTCATCAACTTCCGCGATCTCGCGCCGACCTTCCTGGAAGTCGCCGGCCTCAAGCCGCCTGCAAGCATGACGGGCCGCAGTTTCGTTGATGTACTGCGCTCCCCGAAATCTGGTGTCGTCGATGCATCGCGCAACGTGATGCTGATCGGCAAGGAGCGCCACGATATCGGAAGGCCCAACGACAAGGGCTACCCGGTCCGCGCGATTCGCACGCCGGAGTATTTGTACGTCCATAATTACGAACCGGATGCATGGCCTGCAGGCAATCCGGAAACTGGTTACCGGAACGTGGATGACAGTCCGAGCAAGCAGCATTTGCTTTCCGGCTTCGACGAGTACTACCGCATGTCATTCGGCAAGCGGCCAGCTGAGGAGTTGTACGCGATCCAGAGCGATCCGGACTGCGTCAAGAATCTTGCGTCCGATGCGAAGCATGCGCCTGCCAAACGCCAACTTCGCGAGAGGATGGATGCAATGCTGCGGGCGGAAGGCGATCCGAGAGCGCTGGGCAATGCCGCGTTCTTCGACACGATTGAGTACACCGGATCCAAGAAACACTCGTATGCGAATTGGCTGAAATACCAGTGACCGGCCTCTCTCGACGAACGTTGCTTTCCATGGCTGCGGTGCCGTTCCGGATTCCGCGCATGCGCGCTGTACCGCAGCCATACGATCAGGTCTCCTTCCAACGCGATGAGCAGGAGATTGCCCGTCTGCATTTCGGCCCGGGGCTCAACAGGCCGTTTGTCTATCCGGTCATGAGCCCTTCAGGGCGCCCGCTCACGAGAATGGGACACCCCGGCGACCCTCACTCGCACAGCCATCACAACTCGATCTGGATATCTTACAGCAGCGTCAACGGAGTCGATTTCTGGAGTGATCACCGGGCCGACGGCGGCCGGATTGTGGTCGAGCGCGTACTCGAAATCGTCGATTCTCCCGAACGTGCAGGCGTCATCACGAAGGGTGCGTGGGTGACCGCGACGGGACAGGCGCTGTTGACGGAGAAGCGTTCGACATGGGCCTATCCGCTCGATAAACGCGAGTGGCTGCTTGTTATCGAGCTGATGCTGGAAACGGCTACTGAGAAGGTTGTTTTTGCAGCCGCCGGTTTTGGTCCAATTGGCGTGCGGATGGAAAAGTGGCTTTCTGAGCAGTTCGGCGATGGCGCGATTCGTAATTCAGAAGGGCAGAAGGGCGAGCCGTCGATCTTCCGGAAGCCTGCGCTGTGGGTGGATTACTCTGGCTCCTCATCGCCCGGAATTACGGAAGGTTTAACGCTGCTGGACCACCCTGGGAACCCGGACCATCCATCTCCGTTTCATGTACGCAAAGACGGTTGGATGGGCGCGATTTTATCCAACAGCAAGGCGATAACGGTCACGCGCGAAAAACCGCTGCATTTGCGATATGGAGTGTACGTCCACTCGGGTGTGCCTTCTTTCGCCGAACTCAACCAACGTTGGAAGGACTTCACGAAACTCTGATCAGAGCAGCGTTCCGCGCAGAATCACGCTGGCAACGGTGAAGTAGATCACCAGACCTGTGACGTTGACGAGCGTTGCGACGAAAGGTGCTGAGGCGCTCGCCGGATCGAGACCGGCGCGGCGCAGTATAAAGGGCAGCATCGATCCGGCAATCGTACCGAACAGCACGACTCCGATCAGACTCGCTGCAACCGTTACACCAAGCACAAAATAGTGTGCGCCGTAGGATTTCCATATCGATTGCCATGCAAGAATTCGGATCAGACCGATGGCTGCGAGCACAGCGCCAAGTACTAAGCCGGTAAAGATTTCGCGGCGTATCACGCGCCACCAGTCACTCAACCGGACCTCACCAACGGCCATCGCACGAATCACGAGCGTCGTGGCCTGCGAGCCCGAATTTCCGCCGCTGCTTATGATGAGCGGGACGAAAAGTGCGAGCACGACTGCACGGGCAATTTCGTGTTCGTAGTAACCCATCGCTGTTGCCGTCAGCATCTCGCCCACGAAGAGAATCGCGAGCCATCCGGCGCGCTTCTTCACCATCCTCCAGAAACCAATCTCGAGGTAAGGCGCGTCGAGCGCTTCCATACCGCCAACCTTCTGGATATCTTCGCTGGCCTCTTCTTCCACCACATCGACGATGTCGTCTATGGTCACGATGCCCTTCATGCGTCCTTCGTGATCGAGAACCGGGACCGCGAGCAAGTGATGCTTTGCCACGAGGTGTGCCACCGTTTCCTGATCCATGTCGTCGGTCGCAGCCACGAAGTGTGTGCGCATGATTTCGCGGACGGTTTTCGCGCGGTCCGCTGAAAACAGGTCGCGAAAGCTGACAACACCTAACAGATGCTGTTCTTCATCAAGGACGTATGCGTAGTAAATTGTTTCGACGTGCGCCGCCTGCCGGCGCAGATAGGTGATCGCCTCGTCGACGCTCATGTCCGGGCGAAGGCGGGCGAAGCGCGGGCTCATCAAGCCACCGGCGTCGTCCTCCTTATAGGCCAGCAGTGCGCTAACCTCGCGGCGCGTACTGTCGTCGAGTTGCTCCAGGAGGTGCTGCTGGTATTCCGTTGGTGCTGACTGGATGAGGTCGGCGGCATCATCGGGAGCCAGCAGGCGCAGCCACAGCCGACGTTCGCCTTCGGGCAGCGCGATCAGCAGTTCCATCTGCTCGCGGCTATCCAGCGTTAGGAACAGGTCATCGGCTTGGTTACGCGGAACCTTTGCGAAAGCCCTCAGGCGTTCGCGTTGCGACATGTGCGCCCAGTTTTCGGCGAGTTGGTCAATGCTATGCGCGGCCTGTTCCATAATGCTTCCGAGGTTTATTTCCACGGTAGCATTTGCGCTGCAACAGGCGTAGGTAAATTAGCGTGAAGTGCGTTGGGATGCGCGATGAACTATAACGGACTTTGCTTTCCGAATCCTGCAACTTCGCCCTCTCGCCGATCTGGATTCGGTAGCGAAGGCTCTCGCGCTTTCGGCTACTCTCGAATTTTCTGAGAGGTTTTGGACGATCACTTCGAGTGAAGCGATTTCTTTACTGAGCCGCTCGTGCTCTGTAAACAATTGCGAAAGTATGTTTTCGAGGTTCATTGATTCACTTCCCAAGCAGGTAATTGCGTACTATAACGTACCTTTCGTTACGAACGCGTGAAGTAAGCGAATTTGTTCTGAAATCAGAACAAGACTGATCTAAGTGTATGGAATCACACAGATTTCGCGTTCGCGCAGGCTACTCACGTAGCCAGGATTTCAGGTTGTTCTTCTGTTGGTCGCTGGCCTTCGGGTCGGCTTCCAGCTTCCAGATTCTTTCAGGTTCGGCCCCGAGCGTCACGGCGATGCGCGTGAGTTGATCGCGGCGTGCAACCAGAAACGTGACCTTGTCTCCGGGCTTATATTGGTCCAGACGTGTAGGCCACTGTTCGACACGAACGCGCAGATCGTCGATCGCGAGAACCTCATCATTCACGTTGAAACCGGCTTCATAGGCGGGTGTCTGACGCTTTACCTGCGAAATCAGCAGGCGTCCGGCATCGGCCTTTAGAACCAGGCCGGTTGTTGCCCTGGCGGCCCTCCTTACGGGCTGATTGAAGCGCAACCCAAACCATTCGAGTGCTTCGCTGTAGTCCAGCTCTTCTGTCGATTCCAGCGTTTTGCGGAACCATGCGCTCAGATCCTGCCGTGCGACTTCGGAAGCTGTGCTTCGAAATTGCTCGGGGGTGTAGCCGCGATCACCCGCGTAACGCTCGTACATCAGGCGCATCAGCGCGTCGAGATCCTTGGCGTTGTTCGTGGATTTGCGAATCTTCGCGTCCAGCACGAACCCGATTACCGCGCCCTTGGTGTAATAGCTGATCGCGGAGTTCGGACTGTTCTCATCAGGACGATACAACTTAATCCATGAATCGAAAGAAGACTGCTCAACGGGTTGGACAAGCCGCCCTTCCGTGGTCTGCAGATTCTCGATCGTCCGGGAGAGCGCGGTCAGATATTGCTCGCGCGTGCTGAGCCCGGCGCGCCGGACGGCGAGCGGCCCGTAGTAGCTGGTTACGCCTTCGGCGAGCCACAGGCTGCGTGTGTAGACTTCGTTCTCATAATCAAATGGGCCCAACTCGATCGGACGCATGCGCTTCACATTCCAGGCGTGGAAGTACTCGTGGCTGACGAGACGCAACCAGTCGAGATAATTGGGACGCGGCGGTTCGCCCGGCTCCTTGATTCGGAACGCGTAGCGGCTGGTCATCATCACGACGGAGTTGAGGTGCTCCAAGCCTCCGCCCGCCTCGACGATCATGTTCAGAAAAACATATTTGTCGAAAGGAAAGAAGCCCCACATGCGCTTGTACTCGCGCGCGATTTTCTCGACATCTTTGGCTGCCGCTGCGCCATCCCATAACGCGGTCTCGCCGGTGTTGACCAGAAAGTGCTTCGTGCCATCAATGTCCATTGCGTGCACTGCGGGGTTACCGGCCACAATTGGCGAATCGATCAGGACGTCGTAACTCACTGCGCGGTAATTCTGATTAGCGCCTGCCATTCCAGTCATGCTGGTCTTCCACCTGGAAGGCAGTTCAAGTGTGACTTCATGCGGACGCGTGCGCTGGTCTGCGATGGTAAAGAAAATTCCGGCGCCATTCAGCAGCGCGTAATCCGCATCCACCCAATTTTGTTGCACTCCGACTTCATGGCAGTACACACGATAAGTCACGCGCACGCGAGCGCTTCGAGTGCCGGAAAGTTGCCAGCGATTTTTACGCGTTTTTTCGACGCGCCAGGGCTTGCCGTCCTCACCCGTTGCCGCGAGTCCTTCGACGTTGCGCGCGTATTCGCGAACAAGATAAGAGCCCGGCGTCCAGACCGGCATCATGATTTCAAAGGAGGGCTTGCCACTGGTCGGAATGGAGGCTTCCAATTCGGCGTAATGCGTATGCGGGGCAGGGAAGCGCACCGTGAAGCGCAGAGGTTCGATGTCTTGAGCAAGCACGAACGAAGACGCGAGTAATAAGAGGAAAAGGGCACGAAAAGTTCTCATCGTGGAACTTTTATTACAGCATGATCAGATCGTTGGGCGGGTCCGCAAATAGGACCCATCCAGCAGAAACTGCTTCGACTGTTTGCCATCTGGCGTGTTCCGCGTCCAGACAAATCTCGCATCAGAGGTGAACGGGTTCCCATCATCAATGGGAAGCGCAAGTCCGGTGGTCCACGCGATGCGGTCCTTTGCTCCCGAGGGGAGGGTAACCTCCAACTGCTGCACTGTTGCGCGCGGTGCTGTGCGCAAAACGGCGGAACAGGCTGGTTGCCCGTCAGCGGCAAAGGCCTCTATCAGCACTGCCGATGTCACTGGATGCTCGCTTGGCGCGGGATATCGGAATTCGACCATTGGCGCAGGCATCGAATCATTGCTATGCCAGCCGACTCTGCCGCGCAGCGAATCCGGCTTACCTTCAAAGCACTCCATCACCGATTTTGCGGGCGGCAGCACCATTTGCACGGCAACGTTCACGTCACGATTCTGCGAGCACCAGCGCAACGCCGACGCATCCAGCGACCACTTCTCCATCGGACCCATCTGCCAGCAATTGCGGATCTCCTGTCCCGCGGCGGTTGTCATTGCATCGAGTACCAGAAGGTATTCACCCTTCACCCAAAAAAGAATGCGCGCGTGATCGCCGTAAATACCTTCGCCACGCCCCTCGCCGAAACTCCAGGCAAAGCGACCTTTCCAGTAGCCGCCCTGATAGCGCGCATGTATAAGCGCTGCATCGGCCGTAAAAGCTGTGTGTAGCAATTGCGCATCGGCGCCCGATTGATTGAATCCCGCCACATTCAAGGTTGAATGCGCGGCGGTCGATTTGCCGTACGGACCAGCGGGGTCGCTCATTTCGTAGGTGAGGATGCCTGGATCGGCAATCAGCATGCGTCCCTTTGATCGGAATACGAACGAGAGCCTGCTCAAATGGCTGTGCCCGCCGCCCCACGTGCTGGCGTCAAATGCGACGTAATCTGCGCCGGGCTTCCAAGCGGTGCGCGAGAACACTTGCCCAGCCGATGCGAACACCTGGTCGAGTGGCGGCTGTTTAGGGAAGCGCGCTGAGATACCCATTTTGGCGATCGACTCCGCCCGTTGCGCCAGGCGCGAAAAGGACGACGGATCGCGATGCGGCGCGGTGGAATCGTTCACGCCAAACAACTCACTCTGTGCGCCGTAGTCAAGCGCACGCACGACCCGCTCCGGGTCCACGCGACAATCGGCCTCCGGGAATATCCTGGCCAACAGGAAATAATTTGCGGCCACTTGCGTCATCCAATCGGCGTAGCCGGGCGTGCGCTCGTTGTGCACGCCGTCTGGCAAAAACTGAGTGGCGAGCGCGTTGCGCATTCCCGCGATTCCCGTTTCGAGCAGCATTGCAGCATTGGAAAGAAATGGAAAGCGAAGCGCGGTGAAGACAAGTGCATCCAATTCCGATATGCGCCAGTTGCCGGCTGCGGTGAGATGCCGGGAGAGATGCGCCGCCTGACGCATCATCGACGCAAACACTCGATCGAGAAATGCGTCATCAAACGCCGGGCTCGCAAGAAAGACAGGTAGCGTTCCACCCCATCCCACCGAATAACTCGTACCGAGCCGGATGCTCATGGAAAGCGCGTTGTCTCCGGGTCGGAAGTTGCGTGCGTTCGCATACGGATCTTCGCGGATCCAGTCTTCAATGTACGAACGCGCGGCCTGCGCGAAGCGCTCTTCCTTGGTTGTGCCGTAAGCCGCCGCAAGCGTCGAGAGATGGAAGAAACGATTCAACTGTGCGGGCCATTCCTGATGCTTGATATGCTTGCCGCTCCAATCGATGTCCTTGAGGTTCACCTGGACAGGCGTGCGCGAATAGAAGTAGACAGTTCCAGAGGCGATCTTGGCGGCCTTCTCTAAATCTCCGGCGGGGCCAATTCGTTGGCCAGGAAAACCGCTCAGCTGGCGAGCGCGTTCAAGGATGATAGTTTTGCGATCCGCCGCAAGCGCGGCCGGGAGCGTAGCGGGTAACGCTATGAGGGCTCTGCGTGTGAGCATGCTGTTACTTTAGCAACAGCGCAAGAATTCCATTGTTGTGTTGGGGTGCCAAAGTTAGATACGCTGCCTCTTCATGAACTTCCTGTCCATTGCAGCCCTCTTACTTCTAACCCACTCCTTGTCCGCCGCTGAAAAGCAGGTCGGACAGTGGGAAGTTTTCGAGATTGAAATGACATCGCAGAGCGACATAGCCAATCCCTACATGGCGAGTTCGCCGGAAGTTCGCGTCACATTTACAGGCACAGCCGGCGAAGCAAAATCCCGGCGCTATACGATCGCAGGTTTCTGGGACGGCGCTAAGACGTGGAAGGCGCGCTTTGCGCCGCCGCTGCCGGGTGAATGGTCCTACACGAGCGTTTCTAAAGATCCCGGCCTGAATGGGCTCAAAGGTTCTCTCAAATGCATCGCCTGGTCCGACGCAGAGAAGGCGCAGAATGCCGTTCGTCGTGGATTCATTCGCGCGGCCGGCCACCGTTTCGAGTACAACGACGGTACGCCCTTCCTCTGGATCGGCGACACGTGGTGGAACTGGAGCAAGAGAGGCATCGAGTTCGCCAGCTTCAAGAAACTCGTTGACGATCGCGCAGCGAAGGGTTTCACCATCGGCCAACTCTTCTTCCCCGCTGACAATGGCTTACCGGATTTCGCGCGCATTCAAAGAGTTGAAGCTTTCATCGCTTACGCTAACAGCAAAGGAATCACAGTCTGGATTCATCCGTGGTGGAGCGCCAAGGATTTTGCGCAGAAGGTGAGTCCGGAGAAGGCGAATCGCTGGTGGCGCTACGTGATCTCCCGCCTCGCCGCGTACAACGTGGTCTGGGTCCTGGCCGGCGAGTACAACATGAACAACTACGGCGGCATGGGTCTCCAGTTCTGGAAAGATCTCGGAACGATGATTCGCGCCGAAGATCCTTACAAGCGCATTATCGGAACCCATCCGACGCCGCCCGGCTGGACTGGTGGGGAAGACGCGCCGCAATGGTCCACCGGGGAAGTCCTGCACAAGGAGCCCTGGCTCGATTACAACCAAAGTCAGGTTGGCCACGGCAAGTGGCGCCAGGAACTCATCCCGCAGATTATCGCCGCCGATTACGCCCGCCTCCCCGCAAAGCCGACTGTCGTCACCGAGCCGTGGTACGAGTTCATTTCAGGCAACCCGAGTGCAATGGATTTGCGCTTCGGTGCCTGGTCGGCCATGCTCTCAGGAGCCGCCGGACATACCTATGGAGGCGGCCACGTCTGGTGGGCCAACGTTCCGGAGTCGCCATCCAAGCAAGGCAACTGGCCGCTCGAACCTGGATTCGAGAACGACACGCTCAACTATCCCGGCGCGGTCTCGATCGGTCACATGGCGCGCTTTTTCAAATCCATCGAATGGTGGAAACTCGAGCCGCACCCTGAACTTGTCCGCGACTACTCCGCGAAGTTCTGTGCCGCCATTCCTGGCCGCGAGTACGTGGTTTATCTGCGCTGGGGCGGAACCGCGAAGATTGACTTGCCAAAAGAGGGCACCTTTCGATTCACCTGGATCGACCCTTCGGACGGCAAAGCGCGTAAACCCGGTACCGCGAAGGGCGGACTCCGGGAATTCCGTGCACCCGACGATTATCCCGCCACGCCGCATTACAAGGATTGGGTTTTGCACATCGTCCGCACGACGGAATAGAATAGCCTGCCTGCTGATATAATTAAGAGACATTCGGGGTGTGTGCTCCGAAAGAAGTGACGTGCAATGACCAAGCATCCCAAGGGCTCACGAGCCCGTATTCTGCTCTCCTCAGTTTTTGGACCCTACGCGCAGGACGATCAATATGGCAGCCGCTCTATCAATCCGATGGAGCTTTATCACAACCAAGTGACGCGCGCGCAAGGGGCGTTTTCATTGCGCATGTTCCACCGTTCATGGGGCATTATGATGATTCAGCAGAACATCAGTGCGCCTTGTACGGTGCTGGATTTTCCCACCAGGGAAGCCTTCATTTCCGAACTGAAGGCAAATGCTTACGACATCGTCGGCATCTCTTCCATCATTGTGAATATCCGCAAGGTGCGCGAAATGTGCCGCATCGTGCGCGAAGTGTCGCCGCAATCCACCATCATTGTGGGCGGACACGTCACGGCAATTCCGGGTGTCGAACACATGATCGACGCCGATGAAGTCGTTCGCGGAGAAGGCATCTGCTGGATGCGCGAATATCTTGGCGAACCGGTCGAACTCCCCGATTCAGCATCCGCAGATTGTTTCCGGCTTCGGCGTTCGCGCGCTCGGTATCGGAATCAACGAATCCAAAGAAACCACGGCGGCTACGATTATTCCGTCGGTGGGCTGCCCAATGGGCTGCAACTTCTGCACCACGTCGGCCTTCTTCGGCGGCAAGGGCAAGATCATCAACTTCTTCGAAACGGGTGCGGAATTGTACCGTGTCATGTGCGAAGCGGAAGCGAATCTGGGTGCGAAATCGTTTTTCATCATGGACGAGAATTTTCTGTTGCAGCGCAAGCGCGCGATGGAACTGCTCGATCTGATGCAGCGGAACAACAAGAGCTGGTCGTTCTACGTGTTTTCATCGGCTAACGCGATCCGGAAGTACTCGATGGAAGAGTTGGTGCAACTCGGAATCTCATGGGTCTGGATGGGGCTGGAATCGCCGCAATCGAACTACTCGAAACTCGATGGTGTGGATACTGTAAAGCTCACGCATGAGATGCGCGCACACGGCATTAAGGCCCTGGGTTCGACGATCGTAGGCCTTGAGCATCACACGCCTGCCAATATCCAAGACGAGATCGAGTACGCGGTTTCGCACGACACCGATTTCCACCAGTTCATGCTTTACACGCCAGTTCCGGGGACACCGTTGTACACGCAGATCAAAGATGAGGGTCGGCTGTTGACTGACACCGATCTGGCGGATATCCACGGTCAGTTCAAATTCAACTTCAAGCACGACGCGATTTCCCGCGACGATTCACAGAAGTTTCTGGATTGGGCCTTCTGGCGTGATTTCGAACGCAATGGCCCGAGTATTTACCGCATCTGCCGCACCACTCTGGAAGGCTGGAAGCGTTACAAGAACTACCCCGACCTGCGGGTGCGTAAGCGTTTCGAATGGGAAGCGAAGAAAATCCGCAACAACTACGCGGCGATTCTGTGGGCGATGGAACGGAAGCTGCGCAAAACGAATCAGAGCGTGAGCGACAATATCATGTTGTTGCGCACGGAGATGGAACGGGAGTTCGGACCGCTGTCCTCGCTGATCGCGAGAGTGCTGGGACCGATCCTGTTGTGGACCAGTAGACGCGAAGAGAAGCGGCTCGCAGCGGGACACACTTACGAGCCGGAGACGTTTATCGAGCGACGGAACTGGTAGGCGCCGCCGGCTTCGGCGTGGCCGCAAATTCCGTGGTCAGCGTGTAGCTTCCGAGCGTGGTCGAGATCGGTGCAAGCACTATTTTGTAAGTGCCCGCCGCCAGCACCTGAGTAACATGCTCCGTGGTTGTGTCGCCCGCTGTGGAGTCAATCAGCGTGTCATTCGTGGTCAGCAGCAACGCAGCCACAAAGGAATCCGGCGAAGAGATCGACATAGTCAAAGTGCCGGGTTCTTCAAGCTTGAGCTCATATACCTTTGCCAGGTTCGTTTCCAGCAGGCCTGCGATGACGTCCTTCACACGGCAATCTCCGGTGGCGAACTGTCCTGTAGCTGTCGCATTCGGCGCAATGCTCTCGGTAGGACAATTCGGCGGATCCTGTACGGTGGTCTTCAGGGTGAACGCACCGGTATAGGCTCCCGCAGGGCTGACGAGAATCGTGTATTTCCCCGCATTCAACAGCATGCCGAAGCTCAAGCTGGTGGTCGAAGTGCTGGTCCCATTCACGACCACAAGGTTGGAATCGAGGATCGTGACCGCTGCAGGAAAGTTCTGCGAAGTCGTCTCGACGTTCAAAACGCTCCTCTGGTCGAGAGTCACGTTGTAACGATCTACCAGGGTGCGATTGGAACTGGGCGTCACCACGTCCAGATAGCGGCAACCGGTTGTCTGAATAGTTCCAGTGGCCGTAATACCGGGCAGCAAATCCATGCCTCCGCAAGAGCGCAACGGCTCGGTAGCGGTTGCCAGGGTATAGGTCCCGGTGCCATATTCCGCGGTGTTCGCATAGATGGTGTAGCTGCCCGGCCCAAGGCTCACGGAGATACGGGAATCCGTGCCTCCACCGCTATCGTCATCGCCACCGATATAGTTGCCCTTGCTGTCGAGCAGAAGCAGGTAGGCATCGACTTCCTTCGACTTCATGTCCAAAGTAAGCAAGACCGGGTCGGTTACGTTCAGCGTGTACTTGTCGAGTAATGTATCGTCAGCGCTCGGAACCTCGACGTCCATGTAACGGCAAGTGCCCTCGGCGAGATTGCCGCTGAGCGTCGCACTGAGTCCGATTTCCTTCGCCTCACATGTGCGCAACGGCGCCATCGTGGTGCTGATCGTGAATGCACCGATGCCGAAGTCATCTGTCGAAGCGTAAAGGATGTAGGTGTCCGGCTTGAGGCTCACAAGCAGACGCGAATCATTGCCCTGGTCCGGCACTGCGTAGGTGAGTTCATTGCGCTTGGAATCGAGTAGATCCAGAAACGTGACGAACGCCGGTGAGAGCATTTCGATAGTGAAGACACCACGCTCCGGTGCTTTAAAGGAGTACTGCTTCACCCGCGATGTGTCCGCAGAAGGTGTCTCAATATCAAGGATGCGGCAATCATTGTTGGTCAGTTCGGATGAGACACCGACCCCGAACGTGAGTTCCTCTACAGGACAGGATGGCGAGAGCTGGAAGCTCGTCTTTACCGTATAGTTTCCGGTCTGTCCAGTTGCTGCTGCGCTCGCGAAAAAGATGTACTTACCCGGTGCCAGGCTGATAGTGACCAGGGAGTTCTTGTCAGTCGCCGAGATGTTGTCATTGCTGGCAAGCAGTTCGTAACCGTCAGAATAGATCGACAGGATGGGATCCACTTCGGTGGAGTTCTGTTCAATGGTGAGTACGCCGCGGGTTGCGACGGTTACCTGATACTGATGCACGAAAACGCTTCGCGTCGTCCCGGGGACGATGTCACGATATCTGCAATCGCTCGACGCCAAACTTGCGGTGGCGGTTGCATCCACACCAATTTCGCGAACGGGGCATTCGGCTGCAAATGCTGCCGGAGCCAAGAGCGCGAGTAAGACAAAGGTGCTGCGAAACAACTTAGTATTCATGCGAATGACCCGAGGTGGCGAAACTAATTGGAGAATAGCATTTCCGTGCCTGCTACGGAATGGTGACCGGGATTACTGCCTCAGCTTTGTCAAGATTGACGAGCAAGACCTTGCTCTTGCCTTTCCATGTGACGCTAACTTCGTAATCACCGCGGAATCCACGCACGCCATAGTTCCCGTTTTTGCCTGTGGTGCCATCGGCGTTGGTCCACCAGTCGCGGAAGACGAGATCTTTGTAGGCCTGCCCGTTCGGCTTGAGCGACCAGTCGCGACGGAACATTGCGCCCTTGGGCAGCCAGTGCCGTCCTTCCCAGAAACCCCACATAAGGAATCCGCTGGCGGATGGATGGCTGAAGAACGCTGTCATGAAATCGCGCGTGTAGGCAGCCTGAAGTTCTTCGTCGGCTATGTTGATATCGAACTCGGTGACCTTAATCTGCTTGCCGAATTTTCCGAAGCGGTCGAGCAGTTCCAGCACGCGAGCCGGGGCCGCCAGTTGTCTTCCAAGATGCGCCTGCATGCCGATTCCGTCGAGCGGCGCGCCGCCTTCAATGAGCTGCTTGATTGTGTTGAAGTAATGGCGCTGATGGTTAAGGTCCGCGCCTCCGGCGGAAAGGATTTCGTAGTCGTTGATGAACATCGCAGCCGAGGCGTCCTGCTTGCGGGCGGCCTGGAACCACGCAATCATCTCCGCATCTCCCAAAACTTTCTGCACGTCGAAGTTGGTAAACGGTTCGTTGATCACATCCCACTCGGAGACCTTCCCGCGCACGGCCGCAGTCTCTTCGGCAATGTGATCGAGGATGCGCTTGCGCAGCGCAGGCGGATCCGAAATCAATGCGCGGGTATTCTGCGGCATGTTCTTCAGGCCCGGCCAAATCAGATTATGGCCGCGAACTTTTGTGATGCCATTCGTGTGGAGCCAGTTCAGGGCTTCCAGTGCAGTACCAGGAGAACTCTCCCACTGAGGCCATTTCAAATCGTTCTCGAGAACCACCGAATTGAAAAGCCCGAGCACTTCCTTGCGGTAACGATCACCATCCGGACCCGGAGCCGAAAGCGCCTTTCCTGCTACAGCGCTGCCGAACCAGAACGCATGGCGCTTCATGCGGACCTGCACGGTGGCACCTGAGAGCGGCTTGCCGGTCGCGTCCCGGACCTCAACCGTGAGATTCGCTTTGCGCAGTTTGTCGATACGCTCGGCTGCCTGCTTACGCCAGGGTGCGTCCGCTTCCGCGCCTTCGTAGGCATTCGGCATGATGCTTTTGAGCGCTACCTGCCCGAGATTCACTACGGAAATGTCGCTGACCTCAACAACTTGTGGCTGGAAGCCCATCCAGAGTTGTATGCTCAATTCGCCGGCTTCGAAGGTTTCCGCACTGTTGAAGCCTTCATTGATCTGCTTCCATGCGGAGCCTGCAAACAGATTGCGGTCGAATTGCCTGGGACCGGGCTGAGCTTTCAGCTTGTCCAGGACAAGCCGCAAGCCAGCTTCGCTATCAGGCGCACTGACTCTGCGCATACGAAACTTGATCTGAACGGTGTCGCCCTTCTGAATTGCGGCAACATTTTTCGTGCGGACCTGCACTGCCCAGCGGCCATTCCCGTTGAGAGCGGGCGGCGCTTTAACCGTTTCCAATCGCAGAACGTTTCCGCTAACCTGGAGCCGGCCGAATTCGGAGCCGATCAGATCAAAAGCTGACGCCGGATTAGCTGGAATGAGTGAGGTCTGTGCGAGCGCGGCGGCGGCACAGCCAATTACAAGAGAACAACGAAAAAACGTAAGCAAGGAACTATTGTATTCCCGCCGAAGTAAGAACGAAGCCTAATGTGCGGTGTCGCCTTCGTGGTTGTCCAGAAATTCCTGGTCGATGGGTTTGCGGCCACGAAAGCCATCCTGAACCGGATGCCAGTACTGGATGTCGGGCTCGTCAAGATGCCAGCACAAATACACTTCTTCACCGCGGTACAAAGTGGGGAAATCCAGAAGTCCTGCGTCGAGGTCTTTCACCAGACAACCGTGCCCTTGAATCTCCTCCATCAGCTCGTTCAGGCGTGCGCCGGAGGCATCCATTTTAGAACGGAGCGACAGCAGCTGCGAGCGATCCACCTGTGAGCCACCGAGCATCGAGATACGTTGCGAGGCGGCCCGGAGATCGTTCTCTGCTTTCTGATACGTATTCTTCAGGGTTACGGCTTGCCGGACGAGCGGTTCTATCTTGGGTAGCAGCGCCTGCGCTTGTGCGAGCCTGAAATAACGCGCCATGCAGTTCAGATTCCAGAGACCTGCACCGCGAGCGAGCGGCTGCGTGGTCCGTCAAACTCAGCCAGAATGATGCTCTGCCAGGTACCCAGGAGGACTGTGGCGTTGCGGACCTGGAGACTCAGCGTCTGGCCCATCAACATACCGCGCATGTGCGAATCCGCGTTCTGGCGCTCGCAGTCGGAATGCTCGGGGTCATTGTGGCGGTAGTATTTGTCGCGCAGCACGACTTCATCAAAAAAAGTTTTCACGTCGTGCAGCAACGCGTCCTGCCACTCATTGATGAAAACAGACGTGGTTGTGTGCAGCGATTGCAGATGCACGACGCCGTCTTTGATGTTGCTTTTCCGGACAATCTCATTGATCTTGTCGGTGATGTTGAGCAACTGCATGCGGTCGTCCGTAATCCAGTCCAGCACCTTGCTGAAAACTTTGTAGTTTCCTTGCGAAGCAGGCGCCGGGCTGTTCTTATGCACAATTTCCAGGTCGGGGGCCATGTTGGCTTTCGTGTTCATCAGCGGTCTCCCTCAGGCTATTAGATACTTGCGATACTGGAAAAGATGTAGTGGAAATCAATTAAATTGGCGTGCGAAATGCAATGACCCCCCTTCCCAGGGCGATTTGCTGATTGTACGCTGGTTCGAACTCCGCTATCCTGAATTCAGACGGATGCATAGGTCTTCAGATAGCTGGGTTTCGCGCGTCTCATTGTTGGGGGCGACGTGTGCCTTGCTGTTGCTGCTGGTTTTGACCAGTGCACCTTCTTTGTTGCACCAGGATGTTGCTGGGACGCACTGTTCGATATGCCACGCGGCAAGCGCTCCGTTTGTAGCCGCAGTTAGTCTGGTCGAAGTTCACCGGCCGGTGTCGTTCTCAGAACGCTTTTCGACCTCCGAACCGCTACTTCTCGCTCTTCAAGTAGTCCGCCCAAAAGCCAGCCGCGGACCGCCTGCACTCTAGACTTCTCCAACGTAGTCCAGTATTTGAATTCATTGGAGCTTATAAGATGGAGTGTATTCATGCAGGTCTTGAAGGCTGTTCCAAGCTTTTTCGTATGTCTTATATTAGCCACGGCTAGTCTAGCGCAGGCTCAAACCACAGGTTCTATCACTGGCCGAGTAGTCCTGGAGGCGACCGGTGATCCGATGCACAACACGAATATCCTTCTGGTGCAGTTGCGGCGCAACGCGCAAACCGATGCCAAAGGCAATTTCACGTTCAGCAACCTTCCACCGGGGAATTACGATCTGATCGCTCATATTCACTCGCTGAGTGATGAACGCAAAACCGTACAGGTGACTGCCGGCGGCACTGCGGTGGTGGACTTCAGCTTGAAGATCGCGCCCGTGCGGCAGGAAGTTACGGTGACGGCATCGGGCAGCGAAGAAACCGCGCTCGAGACCTTCCAGGCGGTCGCCACAGTGGAGGCATTGGAACTGACGCAGAAACCCGCGACTTCTTTGGGCGATGTCCTGGACGGACAGACCGGTGTAGCGAAGCGCAGTTCAGGCCCGGGCACATCCCGTCCGGTGATCCGTGGGTTTGACGGCGACCGCGTTCTGATCCTGCAGGACGGCGTTCGCACCGGTACGATTTCTTCGCAGTCCGGCGATCACGGTGAGCCGATTGATCCGAACTCTGTTAACAAAGTGGAAGTGGTCAAGGGTCCGGCCACGCTGCTTTACGGCAGCAATGCTATGGGCGGGGTGGTCAACATCATTTCAAGCCACCATCAGATCCATCAGCATCCGCATGAGGGGTTGCGCGGCTATCTTACAGGAACCGGCGGCACAGCCGACACGCGCGGTGGTGGGTCCGGCGGGTTTGAATATGGCTTAAAGGACTGGCTGCTGTGGGGTGACGGCGGCGGACAGACCGCGAAGGACTACTCCTCACCTGCAGGCCGTGTCCCGAATTCCGCTGCAAACATCAAGGATCTCGCGGGCGGCGTAGGTCACTACGGGGAAAAGGTCTATTTCAGCACGGGATTTAGCCTCTATGACGGTGATTACGGCATTCCGTACAACAAAGCGGAAGAGGATCCAGAAAAGGTCGCGCTGAAGTACAGACGCCAAAATGTCCGTTTTACGATCGGCGTGAAGAACCCGGGAGCATATTTCGATCTGTTCGAGCTTTCCTTGAATTACAGCGACTGGAATCACAAGGAACTGGCTGCGGAGACCGGCGAGATTGCCAACGAGTTCTTCAACAAGCAGTTCGTTTATCGCGGCAGTTTGGAGCAGAAGAAGATCGGACGATGGACCGGAACGCTTGGGTTCTGGGGCATGCATCGTGACTACAAGGCAATCGGCGAAGAAGCTATTACGCCGGCGACCAAGCAGGACAGCATCGCTGCGTTTGGACTCGAGCAGTTGCAATTTCAGCGTTTCCGGCTTCAGTTCGGCGGAAGAATTGAGAGCAATCGGTACAATCCCATGCTGGCACAGGGTCGCTCATTTACGGGTGCATCGGGCTCAGCCGGGGTGAGCGTTCCGCTCTGGAAGGGCGGAGTCTTCGTATCGAACTACTCACACACCTATCGCGCTCCGGCTCTGGAAGAGCTGTACGCGTTCGGACCGCACGCCGGAAATCTGACGTGGGAGATTGGTCACTCCGACCTGAAACGCGAGCGTGGCGATGGTATCGATCTTGCGGTTCGGCACCATGCCGGTAAGGTTCGCATGGAAGCGAACTATTTCTACTACAATTTCCTGGATTACGTGTATCTGGCTCCGACTGGCGAAATTCGCGAGGGGTTGGTTGTGGCGAATTATTCGCAGGCCGACACTCGCTATCGTGGCGCGGAGGCGCGACTGGATTACAGCCTGCGGCCGTCGCTTTGGTTGAACCTCGGTGTGGATAGCGTGAATGCGCAACTCAAGGCGGATAAGACCCCGCTTCCTAGAATCCCTCCCCTGCGCGGGCGTGTCGGTCTAGACTGGCGCTACAAGAATTTCAGTGTACAGCCGGAGATCGTAATCGCGAACCGTCAAGACCGTATCTTCACAACAGAAACGGAAACGGCTGGTTACGCATTGTTCAATCTGCGTGGATCTTACACGATTACACGGCAGCATGCGCTTCAAATGTTCTCGGTGAACGTTTACAACGCTGGTGATCGGTTGTACCGCAATCACTTATCGTTCATCAAAGAGTTCGCGCCGGAGATCGGGCGCGGCGTGCAGTTCAGCTACACGATCCGATTCTTCTAATTCGGCGGCTCCTCAGGCTGCTTTGGTTTTCTTCCGAATGGCCACAACTTGCGGACCTTTCCGCCGAAGTTGCGAATGTGTCCTTTCACCCCGGGACCCTCGGGAGGATCTTCGATCAATATCGGTTCCTCGGGTTTTGCAGCAGCCGGCGTCGGAGTGCTTTCAGTGACTGTGACCGGCGTTTGCACGCGCGCACTCTCAGTAACTTCGGTTGTGACCTCCCCGGCGCCCCCGGACATTTGGCTGGATTCGTCGTCGCGGGCTTTGGTGTTTGGAGGGTCAATCTGCTCCGGTTTCTTGCGTATCTCACGCTGTTTGACGGGCGCGCGCGAGGCTCGGGCCGGGCTGGGCGGGTCCGGCGGAGTCGCACGAATGTAGCGAATCGATTCCGATGGTCCGGCGGCACCCGCGTCGGGCGTGACCGTCTGCATCTCAAAAGTTACGTCGCCTCCGGCGGGAACGTAGAGCACACTACCCTTCTCCAGTTGCTTGCGGTCGAGCTCAATTTGACGCCGGGCGCCCGCGTCCTGAATGTGCAGCACGGCGCGCTCGGCCTTTTGCACGGCATCACTATGCCAGCGCAGCCAGAGTGCATTTCCGGTTACCGCGAGACTCAATCCCAGCGTGCGCGGTTGCTGTGCCTCAATCACCCGAACCGGCCGTTGTGCGACCGGCGGCGAAGCCTTGGTGGGCTCGGTTTTTAGCGGTTCGAAATACACAACAGCAGCAATGACTGTCGCGATCACTCCGATACCGGCTAACAGGCCCAGGCCGATCTGCCGGCCTGATGGCATGGGCGCCCGATCTGCTTCCTGTTCAACCTGCGCCGGCGGCGAATGCTCGCCTTGCGACACGTGGAACGGGAACTCGTGAAAGGAACTTTTCTCTCTATCGTTCTCTTCTCTCCAGAAGAAGAAGCTCGCTTCACTGGTGCCTTTCGCATGAGGCTTGATGAGGAGAAAGGCGTTCGTGTCTGCGGGGAAGCAGGACTGGATCAAATCGAGATCTTCACTGGCCAGCGCGAGTCCGTCACGCGTGTGGCTGCGGTAGAAGCCGACGACTTGCGGACCGCTGTCATCCTTGCGGCGCCGCAATATGTCTTCGAAGCGGATTTTGTCGGCATCAGAGAGAACGTACGACGGGCCGAAGCGGTGTTCCGACTCGAAAGGCTTGTAGTCTTCGATTGAGATTTCCAGCCCGGAATTCCGGTGGGCAGTGCCCAGCAGCAAGCCCCCGGCCTCCGCACCGCGCCGGCGCAACGAGACTAGCGCGGTCATAGCGTCGCGGTGGATACCTCGGATTACCTCACGTTTGATATGGATTGTGATGCGCGGATTGTCAACAGTCCAGGTGTAAACGTGGGCGTCGGACTTATGAGGCGAAGTCACTTTCGTCGAACCTCCGAGAAACGGATCAACTATTTAGTGAACATCAAACTCGATGTGCCCAGTTTACAACTTTTAAGCAGGGTGTAGAAAAGGCGATGACCGGACTCGCAGCCAGACGGCTGGGAGTCCGGTCATCGGGAGTGGCGGGTTTTACTTGCTGGCGTAAACGCCGGCTTCACTCAGGAAATCGCGATGACTTCCGGGTACGGTCATCTCGCGCCATTGAGCGTCTCGCATGGAGCGCTCTGCCGGAGTCGCCTTTTCGCGCAAGGCGTCGAATGCTGCATTGACCTTGTCAAGAGAAGCGAGATTGGGAGCCGTTATCACGGTCCAGCGCGTCCCGCTATCTTTGCTATGGATATCTTCTCTATCCAACGAGTAGGAGAGAATTACGCCCTCCGCAAGCAGCTTGTCATAGATGGGTTTCTCTTCTTTCTCGAATACCTTGCGGTAATCCTGGGACTTCCCGGGTTGTATCTGGGTAACACTGACGTGAGTTATCGGTTTGGTTCCGACCGCAAGCGGTTTACTCTTCCAGACGATGCTGCGGAACAGGTAATCCATATGCTTATCGGGGTCAGTGAGTTCCCCTCTGGATTTCAGTTCGGCAGGAGGCATGCTGGCCCAAACTTTATCAAGCGCCGCGCGCACTTTATCGTACGCTGCGTAGTTCGGCATCGTGTACCAGACATCGGCGTTTGGCACTCCCGGCTGATGGAGCAGGTCCGAATCCATGCCATAACCGGTAACCGTACCTTCGGCCATAAGCTTGGCGTACATCGGCGCGAAATACTTCTTGAACATGTCCTCCCAGGCCTGATTCTTTCCAGGTTTCACCTTGTAGAGTGCGACATACGTAAGTTGCTCGGCAGGCTGTTGAGCGGCCAGCGGCATAGTTAGCATCGCCATCACGGCAAATGCGGATAAACTCTTCCCAGTCATCAAACAGATCTCCTCTAAGTGATCGTGTGTTTATGTTTCCCAGTTACAGCGCGGTGCTGTAGGATTATCTCGCTGTCCCAAAGGCTTTGTAAAGAAGAATTTTTCAGCTTGGGCTAAAATGGAATGAAAACTGGGACCCAAAATGAATCAAGAAGCGCTCGCTGAACAGTTGCCCGAACACACCAGAGCGGTGAACCCGCGGAACTTCAAGTATCTGGAAATCTGCATCAACATTTTCGTAATCGTGCTGATTGTCTCGAATATCGTCGGGTCCAAAATCGCGGCAATCGGTCCGTTTAGGATCAGCGGAGCGCAGGCACTCTTCCCGATCACCTACATCTTCGGAGACATCTTTACCGAGGTCTACGGCTATTCAGCATCACGCCGGGCAATCTGGACAGGATTCTTTGCCTCCGCGCTGCTGGCAGCCATGGGGATGTTCACGGTCTGGCTTCCACCGGCTCCGGACTGGCACGGTCAGGAAGCGTTCGCACAGGTCCTCGGTTTCGTTCCGCGTATGGTGGTGGCGAGCCTGATTGCTTATTGGTGTGGGGAATTCACGAACGCTTTCGTGATGTCGCGCATGAAGGTGCTGACACAAGGGAAGTATTTGTGGATGCGTACGATCGGCTCCACAGTAGTGGGTCAGGCGGTGGACACAACCGTCGTGATGCTGCTTGCTTTTGGCGGGACACTGTCGCTAAGTCTTATCGCGAATCTGATTGTTTCGGGCTATCTTGGCAAGGTGATTTACGAGGCGGTTGCGACGCCCATGACCTACGCCGTTGTGAACTTTCTAAAGCGCAGGGAAGGCGTAGATGTTTACGACGTGGCGACGAGTTACAATCCCTTCGCGTCCTCGAAAGTCATCGACGCTACAAAGTGATCAAGAAACTCCGGATCTGCAGCGAGCGGAATGTGTTCCACCCGGCCTCGCAGGGCTTCGAAGTCTGAATCGCTTTCGAATAACGCCAGCTTGGCTCCGAGCAAGGCCGTGTTGCCGGCAGGCCGCACTATTTCCTCGGGGAAGGGCAACAGTCCAATCCGGCGGGCGCTCGTCCGGTTGATATAGTTCCCGAAGGCACCGGCCAGAAAAACCTGTGAAATGTTCTGCAGCGAGGTGCCCCAGCGCCTGACGAGTATTTCGATTCCGGCTGCAATCGCCCCTTTGGCCAACTGTAATTCGCGCACGTCGGCCTGCGTAACCGTGACTGGCCCCGCGAGTGCGACCGGTCCGTTGCTGAGCCGTCCGGTGGGGCGGATCATATCGAGTTCCAGGGCCGCGGCCACGGCGTCAACCAGTCCGCTGCCGCACAGTCCACGAGCGGGACCGCCTCCCAGAACACTGCAGCGCATGGCTCCGTTTTCAATCGAAACCTCTGCAATTGCACCCGTCGCGGCGCGCATCCCCATGCTGATTTTTCCGCCTTCGAAGGCCGGGCCCGCAGCAGTGGAAGCGCACAGCATACGATCCCGATTGCCGACCACCATCTCGCCGTTGGTTCCGAGGTCGATCAGCACTGCAGGCTCGCTGCGCTGGTGCATTCCGGTAGCGAGAATTCCCGCGAGGATATCGCTGCCCACGAAGCTGCCCAGATTCGGGAGAAAGCGCGCGGGAGCGTGGCCATCCAGCAGCACTGTTTCAGGGCCGTTATGCGAGGTCTCGAACGGCACATGCGAGAGCGGTTCCAGATTCAGTCCGCTGAACAGGTGATGCATGACCGTGTTGCCGACGATCACGATGTCGCGCACATCCGTGCCGCCCAGTTCGGTAATCAGCGCGCTGATACGCTCGCGGATGAGCGGTGTCAGTACGTTGCTGTGCATCGCGAACTGAACACGGCTCATGATGTCCGCACCGTACGCCGCCTGCGGGTTCAACGCTGTGCGGACCGCGAGGACGTGGGCTGTGCGCAGATCGAGCAGTTGCGCGACCAGCGTCGTGGTCCCCAAATCGACCGCTACACCCTGTCCCTCGCGCGGCACGAAGGCGAATTCGCTCTGATCCGCCAGAATCGCGGATTCCCATTGGGCCACTTCGAGCGTGCAATCAGAATCGGCGACCGCACGGCAGGCGAGCCGCCATCCCTCTTCGATTTCACGTTCGCTCAGGATGCCAAGTTCTTCCGAACGCGGGCGTAAACCGTGGTCCAGGACTTTGATTCGGCACCCGCGGCAGCGGCCTTTGCCACCACATGGAAACTCGACTCCGAAGCCGAAGAGAACATCTTTCAGTGGAGATCCACGCTCCACTTCAACAGTCTGCCCGAGCGGTTGCAGCGTCAGGCGGACTCGGTCTGAGCTCAACGAACTGCCTCAGTGACCTGGATCGGCTCGCGAATTTTGAAGCTGATTCTAGTCTCGACCTTCAATTCGGCGGGCTTGCCGCGCGTGCCCAGAACCGTACCAGTTCCAGCAGCGCCACCGGCCCCGGCACCGATAGCTGCGCCTTTCCCGCCGCCTGCAATCGCTCCGATGGCTGCACCGAGAGCGGCACCGACACCGATTTTCGCGGCGTCGGATTTAGTTGACTTCTCGCCCGCGCGTTCGAAAGGCTCTGTGTTCAGCGTAATTTTCTGCCCGTCGGAGGTCGTCAACCGCACGAGTTGAACTCCGAGAGCGGCAACGCCCTTTACACGACCGGCCTGTTCCGCAGTAACTACGCGGCCTTCGGCGCGCGCGCCGCGTTCCGCAAGCACAAATCCATCAATCACCAGCGGTTGATCGAGCGTGGCGGCGAAGGTATCTCCCGGTTTGTTATCGGTGCTGTTGAGGCTCTGGGCTAACCGCACAGTAATCAGCGTACCACCCGGAATTGTGACCTTGTTCGGTTCCGGTTTCGGCGCTGGTGGCGGGGGTAACTCCGCTTTGGCTGGAGGATTTGCAGGAGCGACGGGCGCTTGAGCAACCGGAGCCGGCGCGGGCGCTTGGGCAACCGGAGCGGGGGCAGGCTCTTGAACGGGCTGTGTAGTCACGGCGGGCTCGGGTCTGCGCGCTGGTGCGGGCCTCGTGCTCGCGGACGTCCTGGGCTGCGGTGCAGGCGCGACAGGAGCGGGTTTCGCCTCTGGTTCAGGTATCGCCGCTGGCGCGACGGGCTCAACCACAGCAGGAGCCTGCGGAACCACAGCTTTGGCCGACTCGGCGGGCGGGGAATTGCGTTTCACCATGTAAACAGCGATTCCCGACGCCAGTATCACTCCAAGAATGAACGATAATGCCAATTTCATATACCGCGAGTCTCCTTACCACTCACAATATTAAACGCATCAGCGGAACTTTTCGTTTCTGATTGAAAACGTTAGAATAATTAATAATGCTCCAATTCCCCCCTGGCTACCGGATGGGTCCGGTGAATGTCTCTCCTGCGACGGTGCTTGCACCCATGGCGGGCGTTACAGACACCGTGTTCCGCCGCTTAATTCATGGCTTTGGCGGATGCGGGCTATTGATGACTGAATTTACGAGTTCGCACGGCGTGGTGGCTTCCGCCAAGCGCGTGACCTCAAAAAAACCGACTATCGCGCAGAAATATCTTACCTTCGAGGAAGACGAGCGCCCGATCAGCGCCCAGCTTTTCGGCTCCGATCCCAAGGTGATGGCCGACGCAGCGCGTGTTTGTCAGGACCTGGGCTTTGACGCAGTCGACATCAATTTCGGTTGTCCCGTGAAGAAAGTCGTGACCTGCAATGGCGGCTCCGGCTTGCTCCGCAATCTGCCGCTGGTGGAGGAGTTGCTGAAGGCCGTCCGCGCAGCGGTCAGCGTTCCCGTGACGATGAAATTTCGTGCCGGCTGGAACGACAAGGAACTCGTCGCGGTGCAGATGGCGCGCCTTGCGGAAGATTGCGGACTGGCCGCGGTTGCGCTGCATCCGCGCACTCGCGAACAAGGCTACAGCGGCAAAGCGGACTGGACCAGAATCGCCGAAGTGAAGGCCGCAGTGAAAATCCCTGTGATCGGGAATGGCGACATCGTTACGCCTGAGGATGCGGTACGGATGGTGGCTGAAACCGGCTGCGATGGGGTCATGATCGGGCGCACTGCGTCATCCAATCCCTGGATTTTCAGGCAAATTTCTCAGTATCTGGCGACGGGAAGATATGAGCAGCCGTCCGAACACGACCGCTATGAGATCATGCGCACGTATTACACCATGTTGAATTCGCGCGAGACCCTCGATGCGGTCGGAAAAATGAAGCAGTTCGCGACTTACTTCACCCACGGCGTACGCAACGGCGCAAAACTGCGCGCTACGATTTATTCGGCCAAAGAACCTGGCCAGATTGTTGACCTTGTGGATGAGTTCTTCCACGGGGAATTGGAAATCATTCCTGCCTGACGTATCCATGAAAAAAGTTCAGCTAATCACCGACGGCGCATGCCTCGGAAACCCGGGCCCTGGCGGCTGGGCCTACGTGTTGCGGTTCGGCGACAAGACGAGAGAAGTCTCCGGTTCGGAGAAACACACCACCAACAACCGCATGGAACTGACAGCGGCTGTCGAGGGTTTGAAGGCTCTTAAGGAGCCGTGCGAAGTGGAGATCACGACCGATTCCGTGTACATGAAAGACGGCATTACAAAGTGGATTCATGGCTGGAAGCGAAATGGCTGGAGGACTGCGGCGAAAAAGCCCGTGCTGAATCAGGACCTCTGGGAACAGCTCGATGAGCAGGTGAACCGGCACAACGCAGTCTGGGTCTGGACAAAGGGCCATGCGTCGCATCGCGACAACAATCGGTGTGACGAGTTGGCGACGGCTGCGGCGCGCGCTGTCGCGGGTTGATACAATTGCCCCTTATGAAGTTTTTAGCGACGGTTTTACTAGTGTGTTCAATGGCTGCCTCCGCGCAGTCGCCTGCAGAGAAGAAAGAAGGATTCGTTCCGCTGTTTAACGGAAAGAACCTGGACGGCTGGGATGGCGATCCGCGACTCTGGAAGGTGCGCGATGCCTCCATCGTCGGGAACACCGAAGGTGTCGAGATGGAAGCGAACTCGTTCCTGATCTCGAAGAAGAGCTACAGCGACTTCATTCTGCGCACCGACGTAAAACTGCGCAACCACAACAGCGGCATTCAGTTTCGCAGCGAGGCGCTGCCGAAGTGGGTGGTACGCGGGTTGCAGGGTGACATGGCCGAAGGCAACTGGTGGGGTTCCATCTACGATGAACACGGCAAGCGCGGCGTCATTGTGAACGGCTGGAAGGGCAAGGCCGAAACCGTAGTGAAACCGAAAGACTGGAACAGCTTTGAGATTCTGTGCAAAGGCGAACTCATTCAGATTCGCGTAAACGGATTGTTGACCGCGGAACTGCACGACACGGCAAAGATGGATGGCGTCCTTGCATTGCAGGTCCATAAGGGACCGGGCATGGAAGTCGAGTTCCGTAACATGCGCATTAAAGAGTTGAAATAGCTAAAATTAAAGCATGTTTCGACTTACTTTCGTATTCGCACTGTGCTGCAGCGGCGTGTATGCACAGGCTCTTTCGGTCGGTGTCCGCGCCGGTGTCCCGATTTCAGATGCCTTCAATACTGCAACCGGCAGCATCCCGATTGAAGACGCCTCGCAGCGTTTTACCATCGGTCCGACGGTCGAATTGCGTTTGCCTTTCGGGCTGGGTTTCTCCGTGGACGCTCTGTATCGCAGGGTGGGTTTTGAAGGGACAGTGAGCCCGGCGCAACGTCCAGCCAGCATGGTAATTCCTGGCAGATTCCGATCATGGCAAAGTACGAATGCCGGGGTTTGTGGTTCGTCCGTTCGTGGGCGGTGGCGTGGCGTTTCAGACCACGACGGGTTTCAGAGGTTTTGGCAATCGCACCGGCGTCGTGCTGGGTGCAGGACTCGGATCTGAAGGTGTCCCGTGTCCACATCACGCCGGAGTTGCGATACACGCGCTGGGGCACGGAAAGTCTAACCGAATACCTGAACGTGTTGCGTCCCGCGCAGAATCAGGGCGACTTTCTGATTGGCTTCACATTCTGACGGGCTGAAAAATAAAAGGCGTGACCCTACGCACCGTTACCTCCATGCCGATCGAGGGGCAGCGCCCCGGTACATCCGGCCTGCGCAAGAAGACTCGTGTGTTCATGCAACCTGGATATCTGGAAAATTTTATCCAGGCCACCTTCAACGCGCTGAGCGAAGATCAGTCGATCCGGTTCTCCCGGAAACGCTCGTGGTAGGCGGCGACGGCCGTTATTACAATCGCAACGCGATCCAGATCATCATTCGGATGGCTGCGGGGAATGGCTTCGGCAATGTCCTGGTGGCACGCGGCGGTTTACTCTCGACGCCCGCAATGTCTGCTGTGATTCGAAGGCGCGGCGCTCTAGGCGGATTCATTCTGTCCGCCAGCCACAATCCGGGTGGCATCGACGAAGATTTCGGCGTGAAGTACAACGGGCGCAACGGCGGCCCCGCGCCCGAAACGCTCACCGAGAGAATCTACAAACATACGCAGAGCATCACTGGCTACCGCACTCTGCAGCACGACGACGTGGATCTCGATCACGATGCGGATTTTACGGTTGGGCTTACCAAGGTTACAGGTATTTGATCCGCTGGAAGATTACACCGCGCTAATGCAGGAGCTGTTCGATTTCGACGCGCTGCGCAGGATGTTCGCGGGCGGCTTCCGCATGCAGTTTGATGCTATGCACGGCGTTACCGGTCCGTACGCGCGGCATATTTTTGAGGAGTTGCTGGGCGCGCCAACCGGTACGGTGATGAACGGTATTCCGCTGGAGGACTTTGGCGGGCATCATCCTGATCCCAATCTGGTGCATGCGGCGGAATTGGTGACGCGACTGAACGGCGCGGACGCTCCGGATTTCGGTGCGGCCTGCGACGGTGATGGCGACCGCAATCTGATCCTCGGGCGCCGCTGTTTTGTAACACCCGGCGACTCGCTGGCGTTGATTGCCGAGCATGCCCAGAAATCGATTCCGGGGTATCGCGGCGGGCTGGCGGGAATCGCGCGCTCCATGCCGACCAGTCTGGCCGCGGATCGTGTTGCGGCAGCGCTCGATGTGCCAATGTTTGAGACGCCAACCGGCTGGAAGTTTTTCGGGAATCTGATGGACGCCGGCTTGTGCACTGTGTGCGGCGAAGAGAGCTTCGGCACCGGGTCGAATCACGTGCGCGAAAAAGACGGGCTGTGGGCTGTGCTGGCCTGGCTCTCGATTCTGGCGACTACGCGCAAGTCCGTCGTGGAAGTCGTGCACGATCACTGGCGGCGTTTTGGTCGCAGTTATTTCCAACGGCACGATTACGAAGCGCTGGATCTGGCGGCCGCGACAGAGATGATGGATGCATTGCGGGCGCGCCTGGACACGTTGGCAGGATGTCCGTTCGCTGGCAGCGAGATCGAGCGTGCGGACGATTTCTCCTACACCGATCCGGTGGATGGCAGCGTAAGCGCGAAACAGGGCGTACGAATTTTCCTGAAAGACGGCTCGCGCGTGGTCTGCCGGTTATCAGGCACCGGCACACAAGGCGCAACGCTGCGGCAGTATGTCGAGCGTTACGAAAAAGAGAAACTCGACGAGGATGAGAACGCGATGCTGGCCCCGATGGCACAGGCGTTGAATGAGTTGCTGGAGTTACGCAAGCGATGCGGCCGGGACACTCCGGACGTGATTACGTAGGCCTTGGCTACGCACCCACTTCGCGCAACCGCGCAGCCGCGGCTTCGGGTGTGATGTCGCGCTGGGGCGTGGCTAGCATTTCGTAACCCACCATGAACTTCCGCACTGTGGCCGAGCGTAGCAGTGGCGGATAGAAGTGCGCGTGCATGTGTATTTCGGGGTATTGCGCGCCGTCCGTGGGCCGCTGATGAAAGCCCATGGTGTAAGGGAAAGACACGCCGAAGAGCTTGTCATACTTGGCGGTGGTTTGTTGCAGGATATCGGCGAGGCTGTCACGCTCAGAACTGCTGAGGTCATCGAGTCCAGCAACGTGGCGCCGGCTGAGCACGAGCGTTTCAAACGGCCAAACAGCCCAGAACGGGACGATACACAGGAAGTGCTCGTTCTCACAAACAATTCGTTCCTTGGCGGCGGCCTCCTGCTTGCTGTAGTCGCAAAGAAGACAGCGCCCGTTGGCCGCCAGGTAGTCCTTTTGCGCCGCGTGCTCCTTGGCGGGTTCGTTCGGAGTACTTGCACTGGCCCAGATCTGGCAGTGCGGATGCGGGTTGCTGGCTCCCATCATCGCGCCGCGATTTTCGAAGATCTGGACGTAGCGCACATAAGGCAGATTGCCCAGTTCGACGAACTGCTCGGCCCACGTATCGACGACGTTTCGAATCGCGCGCAGTTCCATGTTTGCGAGCGTGAGATCATGGCGCGGATCAAAGCAGATCACGCGACAGATGCCGGGTTCGCCCTCGGCGATCAGTAAACCATTCTTGTGAGTCTCTTCAGGCGTGCCGGGCAGCAGCGCGGCAAAGTCGTTTTCAAAAACAAATGTGCTGGAATATTTTGGGTTGATGTGACCACCGGCGCGGCTGTTACCGGGACAGAGATAGCACTCCGGATCGTACTGCGGCTGAACGGCCTGCGGCACTTTTTCGACCTGCCCCTGCCAGGGGCGCTTGGTGCGGTGCGG
Organism: Bryobacteraceae bacterium; assembly: GCA_963793625.1. Lineage (GTDB taxonomy): Bacteria > Acidobacteriota > Terriglobia > Bryobacterales > Bryobacteraceae. The sequence continues at coordinate 137,978 of CAWCAT010000014.1, forward strand.
GGAGACCAGCACCCATTCCCGCGTGAGCAAATTGAGTCGTCTGTGCGGGTGTTCCGTGATATCGAGCATTAAATACTACGGTAACATCCAACGTGGAGAATTCAGCGATGAGCCACGGCGGCCGCCGCGATTTTTGACAATGGCAGCACCTGTTTCGCGGCCTCTAGCTTGATCGCTTCGCGCGGCATCCCGAAGACAACACAACTAGCCTCGTCCTGGGCGATAGTGTGCGCGCCGGCCTGCCTCATGCGCAGCAGTCCTTTCGCCCCGTCATTGCCCATCCCTGTCAGAATGATTCCGGTTGCGTGCGCGCCCGCTGTGTCTGCGACCGATGAGAACAGCACCTCCACCGAAGGCCGCTGGTAACACACCATTGGACCATCTTTGACCGTTACGCGATAACCATCACCGGAGCGCCGCAGCAGCATATGCATGTTGCCCGGAGCCACCAGCGCCAGACCAATTTCCGCGCGGTCGCCATCCTGCGGCTTCGCGCACGGAAATGCGGCAGATCTGATTCAGGCGGTCCGCGAAAGCCCGTGAAAACCCCGCAGGAATGTGCTGCGTAATCACGAGTGGCGGGCAGCGCTCGGGCATCTGCAGAAGGATCTGCTGGATGGCCTCGGTCCCCCCTGTGGACGCACCGATCGCCACGATGCTGGATGGCGAAGGATCAACCTCGTGGACCGGCTGCAAGAGCGGTTTTTCCACCAGCAGAGGGGCCGGCCGCGATTTACGCGCTGCCGCCGCAGCCCGGATTTTGTTCGCGAGATTGATGCGCAATTCGCCTACCGAGTAGGGGCCGCCTGGCTTTGCCAATACCTCGACCGCGCCGCGCTCCACCGCTTCGAGCGCCGCCCTGCAGCCCGACTGCCCGAGCGAACTGATCACGATCACAGGCATCGGCCGATAATGCATCAGTTTCTTGAGAAAAGTCAGCCCGTCCATGCGCGGCATCTCTATATCGAGCGTCAGCACATCCGGTTGCAGACTCAGAATCTTGTCGCGGGCGACATACGGATCCGGCGCTGATCCGACGACTTCAATGTCTGCTTCGTCCGCGAGCGCATCGGAGAGGATCTTGCGCACAATCGCCGAGTCGTTGACGATTAGAACCCTGATCCGGCGACCTACCGCCGCGTGTTCCGGAAACAGCTCCAGACATAGCGCAATCCCTCCTGTCTCGAGCTGGAAAGCGCGCCGGTACGCTTCGCTCGCCAAACCGGTTTCAGACGGGACATCAGAAACAATTTGCGGGGCCGAAAGATCAAAGGTCGAATCGCATTCCAACTGGCTGAGCACCGATCCGCACAGCATGTTCGCCATCTCCCGGACGACATCGCCGACCTGTTCGCCAGAAATTTCGTCCGGCGCCTGACCCGAGGAAATTTGCCGCGATCTCACGGGCCGCCGAACTGGAGATCAACAATTCAAAGCGTCCCGGCGGGCGCGCCCTGAACTCCAGCGTTGCCCGCAACCCGTTCTCAATCGCGATATCCGGCGCGCTCAACGGGATCTGTGAAAAACATCGTCCCGAGCACGGACTCGGCCGACGATTGCATCGTCTGTAGAATCTCCGCGTCAGACATGTTCCACCCCGAGTACCTTCTCGATTTCCGCGCGCAGCGTTTCCGGTTGAAACGGTTTGCGCACATAGCCGCGCGCGCCCAGTTCGAGCATCTGCCGCATGCGCACCTCGGTCGAATCCGTCGAGACCACGATTACAGGCAGGCTGCGCAGTAACTCGTGCTCGTGGAGCCGCCGCAGGAATTGCTCCCCGCCCATGCGCGGCATGTTGATGTCGGTCAACACGACATCCACCCAGTGCTCTTCGAGCAGGCCGAGTGCCTCTTCTCCGTCGTTGGCCTCCAGGCACAAACTGGTCTCCAGGCCCGATACATCCATCACGCGGCGAATGAAACAGCGCATTGCCGGTGAGTCGTCCACAACCAGAACGGAAAATGCCATCGTTATAACCTCCGCTCCGGCGTCCCAGGAATTCGCAACCAGAACTGCCCGCCGCAACATCCAGCCTGACCGTCCGGGAAATGGTGCCTCCGACGTCTTCTCCGCTCAACATCACTCCCGCCTTCCAAAGTAGTTTTCGGGTTGCCAGATAGTTTCGCTTGCCAATGTTGAAAACACCAGCTTCGTCCATCAACTGCGAACCGCCTGCCGCCCAGATCCTGAGCTTTCTGCGGTCCGCGCCACACTCGGCCGCGCGCTGGAATAGGAGCGGTATTCCGGTGTCGGCAAACATCCACGGGTTCTTCTCCGCTTTCGCGGTGTCGAGCGCAGGATTCCGGCAGCATGAAGTGCACCAGCCCGCCAACCCCGTTAACCGGATCGCAAATCGCCAGCGCGATACACGACCCGAGCGCGTAGGTCACAAGCGTTGTCTCGCGATTCACTGCTGACCAAACCATCCGCAACTCCAACCACGAAATGTTTCATCGGCCCGCGCTCCGCTTCCGGTAAATTGCCGGCTTCACGTAATCGAGCGGATGTGCGATCCCGGTCAGGCTTTCGGCGTGCCCGACGAACAGATATCCGCCCGGCTCCAGACAAGCCGCCAGCCGGTTGACCAAAAGCTCCTGTGTCGCGTTGTCGAAATAGATCATCACATTGCGGCAGAAGATCACATGGAAAATCCGAGTCGCGGTAGCGATTCCACCAGATTCACGCGGCGGAACTCGACCATCCGCCCCACCTCCGGCCGTACACGCAGGAAACCCTGCCACTGCTTTTCTCCGCGCAGGAAGTATTTGCGATGCCAGTCAGCCGGCACCGTTTGCAGCCGTTCCGCGCTATAGATACCCTGTGCGGCCGATTGCAGCACCTTGCTGGAAATATCGGTGGCCAGAATTCCGGCGCGCTGAAAGGCAGCCGTGCCCAGCGCTTCCAGCAGCGTAAGCGCGATCGAGTAAGGCTCCTCGCCGCTCGAACACGCCGCACTCCATACCCTGAGTCTTGAGCCGGCGCTGCAATGCAGGTAGAATCTGGTTTCTCAGAAATTCGAAATGCGCTGTCTTCTCGCAGGAACGAAGTATGGTTAGTGGCCAGCGAGTCGATCAGTGCAACCAGCGCTTCGCCGGACGAATCGTGAATCACGTGCTCGTAGTAGGCCGCGAAGGAACTCAGATTCAGTTCCTTCATTTTTTTGCGCAGCCGTCCAGCAACCAGTTCTTCTTTGCCGCGGCGCAGATCCAGGCCGAATTTTTCCTTGGCCAGGCTGCTGAAACGCTCGAAGTCGCGACCGGAGAGCGCACTTGCGTGCTCCAGATCTCGAACGGCCGCAGGCATCAGGACTTCTCCCGTTGCCGGAAGTACAACCCACTGACGTCCAGAATCAGCCCCACGCGCCCATCCCCAAGAATTGCGCCTCCCGCAACTCCAGGCAGGCTCCCAAAGCTCTCGCCCAGACTTTTGATCACAACCTCCTGCTTGCCGATCAACTCATCCACCATCAGGCAGAAGAGTTTGTCTTCGGCCTCGGCCACGATCAAAAGGCTCTCCCAGGGATTTACTGAACGCGGCTCGACTTCAAATAACTCATGCAGGCGCACCAGTGGCAGTAATCGGTCGCGCACCATGACCGTTTCGCCGCGGTTCTCGACTGAGGTCACGCGATCTTCCGTCGGGCGCAGCATCTCCCGCACAGCATAAATCGGCACCACGTAGCGCTCGCTGCCAACACCGACGATAAGCCATCGATGATCGCGAGCGTCAGCGGCAGCTTGATTGAAAACGCGGTCCCCTGGCCCAATGTCGATTGGATCTCCACACGCCCGCGCAGTTTTTGAATGTGCTTGCGTACAACATCCATTCCGACGCCGCGTCCAGACACGTCCGTCACCTTGCTGGCCGTTGAAAAGCCGGGCTGAAAAATCAGGTTAAAGATTTCGTTTTCCGGCGGCTGCGCATTCTCGGGCAAAAGACCCTTCTCTTTCGCCTTGCGCAGGATCTTAACTGGATCCAGTCCGCGCCCATCGTCAGAGACCTCGATCAGAATTTGTCCGGATTGGTGACTAGCTTTCAGCCGCACTCGGGCGATCGCATTTTTCCCGCTCTTCCCGCGTTCCTGAGCAGTCTCGATCCCGTGGTCCACGGCATTACGAACCATGTGCATCAGCGGGTCGGCAAGTTCCTCGACGATGTTCCGGTCGAGTTCCGTCTCGTCACCGAACGTCTCGAACTCAACCTGCTTTCCGGCCTTACGGCTCAGGTCACGGACCAGTCGCGCCATTTTTTGAAATAGTCGCGCGATGGTCACCATGCGCATTGACATTGCGGTCTTCTGCACTTCGTCCGTGATCCGCGCCATCTGCGACATATTGCGCGCGAGTTTGGAATCACTCTTTACGGATACGTCCGGGTCGTGCCGCACCAGAGATTGCGCGATGACCAGTTCGCCCACCATGTCCACCAGGTAATCGAGCTTGGACGTATCGACCTTTATTGTGCTTTCAGATGCACGGGAACTCGCGGCGACGTCGGGCAGCGTGGCTTCAGATGAGGTCCCGGCTTGTTTCACGTCGGTCTCCGGAATCGCAGCAGGTTCTTCCATCAGTAGTCGCACGCGTTCCAACAACGCGGCTGGATTCGCCGTTTCAACAGGGGCCGCACCCGCCAGAACTGCCTGCAGACGGTCCAGCCAGGTACCAAGAAAGTCCGCGCTCGCCAGCACCCCGTCAATCACCAGTGGCGTGATCGCAAGCTTCTGATTGCGTGCCAGATCAAGCAGTGTTTCGACTGTGTGCGCGACCTTCTGGACATCATCGAGTTCGAGAAAGCCGGCCAGTCCCTTGATCGTGTGGAAGCTGCGAAAGACCGAGTGGATCGCCTCCGCGCTGCCTGGATCCTGTTCCAGCGTCAACAACTGAACCTCGATCGAGTTCAGGTGTTCGCGCGATTCGCCAACGAAATCCGAGATCAGTTCGGGATCCTGTCCCAGGCTTTGTGAATTCGAAAGCGGCGGCTGAATTCCTTCGAGCAGGCGTTGTAAGTCGGATGTCCCGGTTTCCAGACGAGCGCACAAATCAGGCCCGCCTTCCAGCAGCGCGGCGCACATTTCCCCGGCGATCTGCGCGCCGCCTGCCCACTCGGCGTCCTGCGAATACGTGGATAGCAGCGCCAGCGAATCCGCTACGGAATCTCGCCACCCACTCTCCTCGGCTTCGCCGGATGCGCCACCCATCACCAACGCCATCGCGAGCTTTTCCACCGTCTCGCGAAGTTTGTCCTGCATCCCCGATTTGTACTGCGGCATTATCGTTCTCTTTCTGTGCCCACGACTACTGCAGGACGGATCTGAGCCCTTGCAATTCCTGTGTCGTCAGTACGCGATCGATGTCCAGCAGGATTTTCACCTTGCCCTTGGTCTTGGCCATGCCTAACAGGTAAGGCGTTTCGATCCCATCGCCGAAATCCGGAGTGTCCTCGATTTCGCCCGGCGCAATGCTCAGCACCTCAGCGACCGAATCCACCACGATTCCAGTCGGAAGGTCGGAGCCCTGCCCGTGAATTTGCACCACGATAATGCAGGTGCGACGGTCATAGGGAACGCTCGGCAACCCGAATTTCAGTCGAAGATCGACCACCGGGATTACCTTACCGCGCAGGTTGATGACGCCTTTGACGTACACCGGCGTGTGCGGCACGCAGGTAATCTCCTGGATGCCCATAATCTCGCGCACCTTCAAAACCTGGATTGCGAATTCCTCTCGGGCAAGCCGGAAGGTGAGATATTTTCCGGCGCGTTCGGCGTTCTTAAGTAACGGCGCGGCCGCACTGGTGGTAACTGGATTCGCTTGCATAGTTCTCCTTCTAAACACTTAGCGCTTGCGGGCTCCCCAGCGCCTGACGCATGGATTCGCCCCGGCTCGGCACAAGGCAGATGTGAACCTCCATGCGATCCGCCCCACTTAAAAACGGGACCACGACCCACTCGTTCGTTCCCATGCTGCGCGTTGTGAAATTGCGCCCATAAATCACCGTCGGAATACTCAGTCCGAGTGGTCCCAGCACTTCTTCAATCGCGGTCTTCACATTGCCGATGATCATGTTGGTCACTTCGGCGACCGCATCCAGGACATCCGGGTCCACCGCCTGGAACTCGGTCATCAGCAATTGCGAGGAAATCCGGATCGCGAATTCCGCGCTGCAACTGATGCTGCCCGTGCCCACCCACTTGCCCGCGAGTCCGATCAGCGAGACGACACCGTCGGTCGAGCCCGGCGCTGTCTTATCGACGAATGCGGGTTGCGCCTCGATCTCCATGCCCAGCATGGTGCTAAACACGTCATTGGTTGCCGTACAGACGGCCTGCACCAGTTGCTCGTGTGCTATTCCTTCCGGCATTTCAGATGCTCCTTAAAAGTCGATAATTCCGCTCAGCTTCTCTTTGATCTGTTCCGCGGTAAAGGGTTTTCGCACGTAGCCTGCTGCACCCAACTCAACCGCCTCCATTACCTTTGCCTGGCTGCCTTCGGTGGTCACCATAACCACCGGTACGTTTTTCCAGGCTTCATTCGCCTTCAAATGTCCGAGCAACTGCAGCCCATCCATATTCGGCATGTTGATGTCGGAAAGAATCAGACCAACTTCCTGTGTCTTTAACGCTTCCAGCGCTTCGGCGCCGTCGCCGGCCTCGAAAAATTGCCGCACCGGCACATCCGCCTGCCGCAACACTCGCTGCAGGATTTTCCTGATCGCTGCCGAGTCATCAACAATGAGTACATCCAGTGGCATGAGCTCTCCTTGCAACTGCTCAGAGGTCTTATCGGAACGCAGCGCCACGATGTGAATCGAAATGGGGAAGGAATAGCGAAGCCGGCGTTTAACCGGTTGAATCGTAAGCGATCGCCCTTAGCCTGCTAAAATACAGGAAATGTCCTACGATCTTGTGATTATCGGCAGTGGCCCGGGGGGCTACAGTGCCGCAGTCAGAGCCGGGCAGTATGGCCTTAAGACTGCGATTATCGAGAAGAGTGCGAAACTGGGGGGCACCTGCCTGCATGTGGGCTGCATTCCCACCAAGGCGTTACTGCATACGGCCGATGTCTGGGAATACCTGAAAAATCCGGAAGAAGAAGGCCTATCTTGCGAGAATGCCAAAATCGATCTCGCGCGCGTCATCGACCGCAAGAACAAGATCGTCTCGAAGCACGCCAAGGGCGTCGAGTTCTTGATGAAGAAGAACAAGGTCGATTGGATCAAAGGCTACGGCAAGCTGCTGGGCAAGGGCAAAATCGAAGTCACAACCGACAAGGGCACCGAGACGATTGAGGCGAAGAACGTCATCATCGCCACGGGTTCTGAAGCGCGCATGCTGCCTGGTCTGGAACCTGACAAGAAGACCATTCTCACGAACATCGAAATCCTCGATCTCACCTCAATTCCCAAGACGATGACGATCATCGGCGCGGGCGCGGTCGGTGTGGAATTCGCTTCCATCTTCCACCGTTTCGGCACCAAAGTTACGGTACTCGAAATGCTGCCGCGCGTCGTGCCCGTGGAAGACGAAGAAGTTTCGAAGGAGTTGGAACGCGTCTTCAAGAAGACCGGTATTCGCGTGGAGACTGGTGCGCGGGCAGGGAACATCCGCAAGAATGGCAACGGCGTCAAACTTACGGTTACGCTGTCCAACGGCAAGAACGAAGAGATCGAATCCGAGACGCTGCTCGTTGCCGTGGGCCGCAAGCCAAACACCGACAACATCGGACTGGAGAACACCGCGGTTCAATCCGACCGCGGCTTTCTGGTGGTCAACGAGAATCAGCAGACCGCCGAGCCGGGTGTCTATGCGATCGGCGATGTCGTAGCCGGAACGCCGCAACTCGCGCACGTGGCAACAATGGAAGGCATGGTTGCAGTCGGCCATATCGCAGGTAAACCGAAACGACCGCTGAATCGCAATCGCATTCCGGGCGCTACTTACACCGAGCCGGGAATCGGCAGCGTCGGACTCACAGAGGCGCAGGCCAGGGCGCAGGGCTATAAGGTCAAGGTTGGGAAATTCCCATTCATGGCGAACAGCAAAGCGACCATTCGCGGCCAGCCACGATGGCTTCGTGAAGATAGTCGCCGACGAGAAATTCGGCGAAATTCTTGGCGTGCACATCATTGGACCGGACGGGTTTGAACTGATTTCGGAGGCGGTGGCCGCCATGGAAGCCGAAGCCACAGTCGATACGCTCACCAGCACCATCCACGCCCACCCGACATTGTATGAGGCCGTAGGCGAGGCGTTCAACGCCGTTTATGGGCTCGCGATCAATGCGTAAATGCGAATTCCGCGACTTAGGGCGGATGGGGTACGCGAGCTGCGTTCACTCTCCAGCAAACGCTGGTGGAGCAGCGCAAGCGTGGCGAAATCCCTGACCAGTTCCTGATCGTCGAGCATCCGCACGTGGTCACGATGGGTCGCAACGGCCATATCGACTAACGTGCTGGCGACGTCCGGAAGTGCTCGCGCGCAGCGGCATCGAGTTTCATTCGACCGACCGTGGCGGCGACGTGACTTATCATGGACCCGGACAGATTGTAGGCTATCCGATTGTCGATCTGCGGGATTGGCGGCGCGATGTTCTGGCCTACGTGCGCGCAATCGAACAGGTGATCATCAGGTGCTCAGCGGGTACGGCATCGTTGGCGAACGCGACAGCAAAGCGACCGGCGTCTGGGTTGACGGCAAGAAGATCTGTGCGATCGGCGTGCATATCAGCCGCTGGGTCACCTCGCATGGTTTCGCGCTGAATGTCGACACTGAGCTCAGCTATTTTCAGTACATTGTTCCCTGCGGGCTGACACGGCCCGTTACATCGTTGCGGCAGTTGGGTTGTCAGGTGGATCGTTCCGCCGTAACCGCTGCCATTGTGAGGCAGTTCGCGCTCACGTTTGACTTTGAAGTTCAAGAAACGGTTTTGCTAAGCAAGGAGACACTATGACCGACGTCGTAATGCCCCAGATGGGCGAGAGTATCGTTGAAGGAACTCTGACCAAGTGGCTGAAAAAGCCCGGCGAGCGCGTGGAGCGCGACGAACCGCTGTTCGAAATTTCTACCGACAAGGTGGATACGGAAATCCCCTCTCCCGCGGCAGGCACGCTGTCAGAGGTCCTGGTGGAAGAAGGAAAAACAGTCGGTATCAACACGGTTGTAGGCCGGATCGATGAGGCGGGCGGTGCGGTTGCCGCTGCGCCGGCGGAAGAAGCCAAGCCCGAGCCTGTTGCTGCTGAACCGGCCCCGGCACCCGCTCCTGCTGAGGCGCCCGCTCCCGCGGCAGTTGCTCCTGTTTCGCCAGAAAGCGCACCCGCGCCATCCGCCGCGCAATCGCAGCCTGTTGCTGAATCCGAATCTGTTGCCGGACCGCTTTCACCGCTGGTGCGCCGCATGGCTCGCGAGTACAACATCGACTTGGGCCAGGTGCGCGGTAGCGGTGCTGGTGGACGCATCACCAAGGCCGACGTCGAGACCTATATGGCCGCACAAGGAGCCAAGACCGTTGCGGCAGCTCATGCTCCGGCTGTACCGGCTGCAGCTGCACCGACAATCGAAGCTCCGGCACCACCCGCTCCCGCTCCGATGCCGCGCGCTGAAGCAGCCAAGACGCGTGTGGAACCGCTCAGCACGATGCGCCAGAAAATCGCCGAGCACATGGTGATGTCCAAGCGCACTTCCGCTCACGTTACCACTGTGCACAAGGTTGACATTACGCGAATTGCGAAACTGCGCGATCGGCAGAAGGCTGATTTCCAGGCACGCTACGGCTACTCACTCACGTATCTGCCTTTCGTGATGCGCGCCACTGCGGACGCTCTGCGCACTTTCCCGATCCTAAACGCCTCCATTGAAGGCACCAACATCCTGTATCACGGCGATATTAACATCGGCATCGCCGTTGCGCTGGAAAACGGGTTGATCGTTCCGGTCGTACGCAATGCGGACGAAAAGAACGTAGTCGGATTGCAGCGCTCGATTGTTGATCTGGCGACGCGTGCACGTTCGCGGCAGTTGAAGCCCGATGAAGTCGCGGGCGGCACTTTCTCGATCACAAACTTCGGCAGCTTCGGCAGCATCTTTGCGACACCGGTTATCAATCAACCGCAGGTCGCGATTCTTGGTGTCGGCGCAGTCGAGAAAACGCCGGTGGTCATCGACGACGCCATCGCGATCCGTTCTATCTGCCATCTGGCGCTCACCTTCGATCACAGGCTGGTCGATGGCGCGCTTGCTGATCAGTTCTGCCAGAAGGTCAAAAGCATTCTGGAAGACTGGAGCGAGCAGGTTCTGTAAGGTCGCCATGGATCTCAAGTCCTTAAGTAAGGGGCGCGCAAGCGCCCCGATCATCCAGGAGATGCGCGTGATCCCGGTTGCGGGACACGACAGCATGCTGCTCAACCTGAGCGGCGCGCATGCGCCTCTATTTACACGAAACCTGGTGATTCTGAAAGACAGCGCGGGCAATACCGGCGTTGGCGAAGTGCCCGGCGGCGAAAATATCCGCGCGACACTTACTGAGGCGCAGCCGCTCGTGCTGGGCCAGTCGATCGGCAGCTACAACAATATTCTCGACAGCGTGAGCCGGTGCTTTGCTGATCGCGACTGCGGCGGCCGCGGTCTGCAAACGTTCGATCAGCGCATTACGATCCATGCGGTTACCGCCATTGAGGCCGCGCTGCTCGACTTGTTGGGACAGTTTCTGGGCGTCCCGGTCGCCGCCCTGCTTGGCGAAGGCCAGCAGCGCACGTCCGTCAACGTGCTGGGCTATCTGTTCTATGTGGGAGACCGCAAAAAAACCGATCTGTCCTACACCTCCGAGCCAGACGCCGCGGACGATTGGCTGCGTCTGCGCCATGAAGAAGCGTTGACCGTTGACGCCATCCTCCGCCTGGCCGAAGCAGCGCAATCGCGCTATGGTTTCCGGGACTTCAAGCTGAAGGGTGGTGTGTGCAGCGGTGCCGAGGAGATGGAGGCGATTGTCGCCTTGGCGGAACGATTCCCCGAGGCGCGCATCACCATCGATCCCAATGGCGCATGGTCGCTTCGAGAAGCCATCGGTCTTTGCCAGGGACAGCAAAATGTGCTCGCGTACGCCGAAGATCCCTGCGGCGCCGAAAGCGGCTTTTCCGGACGGGAAGTCATGGCCGAATTCCGGCGCGCCACAGGATTGCCCACTGCGTCCAACATGATCGCCACCGATTGGCGTCAATTGGGGCACGCCATCCAACTACACTCCGTGGATATTCCGTTGGCCGACCCGCACTTCTGGACCATGCGCGGCTCGGTGCGCGTTGCGCAGTTGTGTCATGAGTGGGGCCTGACCTGGGGTTCACACTCCAATAATCACTTCGATGTTTCGCTCGCCATGTTCACGCACGTAGCCGCCGCTGCGCCGGGCAAGATCACCGCCATCGATACCCATTGGATCTGGCAGGACGGCCAGCGTCTCACCAAACAGCCCTTCCTGATCGAAGGCGGCCGGATTGCTGTTCCTGACAGGCCGGGCCTCGGCATCGAACTCGATATGGCGGAAGTCGAGAAAGCCAACGCACTTTATCAAGGCATGGGACTCGGCGCGCGCAATGACGCGCAGGCAATGCAGTACCTGATCCCAGGCTGGAAGTTCGATAATAAACGTCCGTGCCTGGTGCGCTGATTAGCGCTACTGTCGGTCCATCCGCGCGCGTTCCAAAGCGGCGCAAGCCCCAATACGCGCGAGGTCTGGCGTAGGAGCCTACAATGCGCCGTGGTAAATGTTGCTGTAGTCGTATGGTGAGTTGGCATTTGGAACTACTTCGATGTTGCTGAAGCTCTTGACAACCAGTTGCGCTGGGAAGGCTCCAAGATGGCCATAGCCGCGGTTCGCCACCTCGTCGCAAGGTCCGATCGGCGAACGAGGGTTGGCTCTGAGCTGACCCAGCACGGTTACCCAGATCTCGACTCGCTTGCCCTGTTTTGCATCGCGCTCAACGGCTCTGTGGACTTTATTCAAGGCGTCCCAGCTTTGCATATTGGTAGTGAATGTGACCGGCAGTTCATCCAGCCGTGCAGAGTCGGCACCAATCAAATCCACAAACGATGGCCAAGGTCCAGTGGCGCAAGTTTGCGGACAAGTTTGCCGCAGGCCGTAATAGTAAATGCCTCTGACACTCACCAACTTGCCTCGTTGGGCCGCGAAGTCTCTCGACAAATCGCAGACGCTTAGCACCGCAGCGCTGGGCTGTGGGTGGTCGCAACCCGCGATAACAGAGCAACAATATAACGCAGCATACAATGCTTAAGATACCGCGAGCATAGCTGAAGTTCCCGCGAGGCCCGCGGGTTTATTGAAGCGCACTCTTGTCCAAAACAGCTTTGACTTCCAGTTAGCAAAAAGAAAGCCCTCCTATAATTGAACGTGAGCGAAGTGTTCCTTGGCCGGACTCTCGCCGCACGTCACCCACAAGGAGGGCAAGACAATCGTACAAGTAGCCAGCCTGTTCAATCAACTGCTCCAGCATTTCCCCCGGACCGAGTTTGCCGCGCTCGTGAAGAAGCATGGCGCCGAGCACGCCGCCAAGGGGTTCACCTGCTGGACGCAGTTCGTCTCGATGTTGTTTTGCCAGCTTGGACGCGCCGATTCGCTGCGTGAGATCTGCAACGGGCTGGGCTGCTGTCTCGGTCGTCTGGTCCACCTCGGGATCGCCAAAGCGCCTCGCCGTTCTACGCTCTCCTATGCCAACGAACACCGTCCCGCCGCTCTGTTCGAAGATCTGTTCTGGACCGCGCTGGCACGCTTCCGCGAGCAGCAGGCGCTCGGCGGCCGCAAACACAAATTCCGCTTCAAGAACAAACTGCTCTCGCTGGATTCGACCACCATTTCGCTGTGCCTCACGCTGTTTCCTTGGGCGAAGTTCCGCCGCGCCAAGGGCGGTGTCAAGGCTCACGTGTTGCTCGATCATAACGATTACCTGCCCGCCTACGTCCTGCTCACCCAAGCCAAGCGGAGCGACGTCAAACTGGCCGATTCCTTTGCTCTGAATCCCGGCTCCATCGTGGCCATGGATCGCGGCTACAACGACTACGCCTTGTTCGGTCGCTGGACTATGGCCGAGATCTACTTCGTCACGCGCCTTAAGGACAACGCCGCCTTTGAGATCGACAAAGACTGCGAGCTCCCCGCCAACCGCGGCATTCTGGCCGATCAGATCATCCGGCTTACCGGCATCAAAGCCCAGGCCGATTGCCCCTGCCTGCTGCGGCGCGTGGTGGTCTGGGACGCCGAAAACGAGCGCGAAATCGTATTGCTCACCAATCTGCTGGCATTCGCTGCCACCACCATCGCCGCCATTTACAAAGAGCGCTGGCAAATCGAATTGTTCTTCAAGGCCCTGAAACAAAACCTGACAGTGAAATCCTTCGTCGGCACCAGCGAGAACGCGCTGCGTATCCAGATTTGGACAGCCCTGATCGCACTGCTGTTGCTCAAATGGCTGCATCACCTCTCCAAGGCCAACTGGTCTTTGTCCAACCTGGCTTGTATGCTCCGGCTCAACCTGTTTACCTACCGCGAGTTGACCAAGTGGCTGAACGATCCAATGGAAACGCCGCCCTTGGTACCCGCCCCGGAGCAACTTACTCTGGCGCTCCAGTGACTTGGACAGGCCCGAATAGCTCAGATGGGAGACCTCATCCGGAAAACAATCAATGCTGTCCTACAAACCCTTTGTCCTCAGCACCCGTTCAACCGCAAACGTCGTGTCTTGGACAGCAGTGATTGAAGCGGCATTCCATTTGGTAGTCGGCTTAACCGTAGAAATGAATTCCGGGTTCGAAGCTGGTGCGGTTCGGCGAGCATGTCAAGGCCGTGCTATAGGTACAACGTTGCCATCCGCCTCGATCCGCCAACGCGAAATGGCAGGCTTGCAGTCCCAGTTCCGACCTGTAGTGCACTGTTCGTACGCCACGTCAAAGCCAGAAGGGGTGAATCTGATCGCTCCGCGCACAAACCCTTGACGATGCCAAACCAGTTTCACACTGCTGCCGTCAAACGAGTAGAGGGAAGCGCGAAGCCTGCTGCCAGTGTCGCCAAACCTCACCCCGGATACCATATACCACCAATCTGATCGGCCACGCGGCTGAATGGCTTGGACTCGTAGATAGCAGCCCCGTAGTTCGGCTCCCAATTCTCCCTGAAGAATCCACACCCCACCGTTGCGGACGAAGAACTGTAGGTATGGTCGAGTGTCGGGTACTGCGGAGGCACCTCGGTCCACCCCAAACCCGACAAGTAGCAATTCGGAATTTCCAATACGGCGGAAATCCGCAAACGGGAGCTCGTCCTCTTGCTTGCGTTCTAGTCTCTGTGCTGGGCCGCGTTGTAGATCAAGGATTGCCTGCGTTATTGCCTTCGGAGATAACGGCTCTCGCGTAAGCGTTCGTTTGATCGTAGTCAATACTGCGTCGTGCAGCTGTCGTGTGATCAACTCAATTGGTTTTGGGACGGGTGAGCTGTCATAACAGGCGATCTTATGATCTGGTCCGCAGAAGATCTGGGCGTTGAGTTCTCGATACCGGATACTGTCCTTCAATGTCATTTCGTCCGCACCTAATGGCTGCTCAAAGACGAGAATAGCCGTTGCGGCACAGAGTAGGATTCGTGTCAGCACTGGCCAAGTTCTCAGTCGTTTGCGGCACGGTTCTCTCACTCGTTCCAAGCTATCAGAGTGCAATGTCGTGCGGTGGATCAGTGGCTGTGCACTTTACACTCCAGATAAACCGCGTTTGCGGACTGAGTCCGCGGAAATTGCCGCTTACCCGGTAAGTCGATCGTAGTCAGCGTGGGAGCCAATCCAGAACCAGAGGACACCGTCTTTCACCTCGACGGCCAACGCCCGGTGATGAATGCCTACTCGCACGGACCAGAAGGCGCCGGTTCTCTTGAAGTGCAAAGAAGGGTGATACGGATCCGCCTTCAGCAGCACGAAGGCTCTGTCCGCGATGGCTTGAATACTGGCCGGAAGGGATTTGTAAGAACTCCAGAAGTCTGGAGCGGCGTGGTGGATCACAGAAGCGAAGAGCGACCTGACTCATGATCACTAAGAGCCCGTTCAGCGAGGGAACGAAGCTTGCCATTCTTCACGTCAGCCTCGATTTGCGCGTCCCAAACCTCGGCGTCGAAGCGTGCGAACCAATCTCGAAACCCCTTCAGTTCTTCGGGGCTGAGGCTCTTCACCTGACTTTCAATGTTTTCGACACGGTTCATACCAAGCTCCATGTTCAATTGTACCAAGCCGCGACCGGAGGACTGAGCTTGGCTGTGGCCATGAAGAACTCGCAGGCCGTTCTACCCACGCGCGGAGCGAAGGCGCTGGAAAGTAGACCAAAAGGGCGAGTTGATGTTGAAACTTCGCTCGTGTTAATTTGATCGGCGGGTGCATGCTGCCTATAGTCCGCCAAGACTAATGATTCGCATTGTCCGCTTGTCGGCGCTCCTTGCCATAGTGCTCGTACTCGTCTCTTCCGGCCGGGCGCAGTCACTCGATGGTGTGTGGCGCAGTCAGGGATACGGTTACGTTTTCGAGATTCAGGGACAAGCGTTGAAGGCATTTGAGCTGACCACAACGACTTGCGTGCCCGGCTTTATCGCCCGGCGCGAAACCGCCAACACCGCTGATCGCGAGGCGAGCTTCAGGACGCGGGATGGGAAGGTGTTTTTCATTAGGGCCGGCGGTCCCAGTGATCACAAACTGCTGCACATCGATGGTTCGGCATCTGATATCCGGATCGATCGGCTGTCTCGGATGCCGGCAGTGTGCGATCAGCCCACCCCGAACACGCCACTCGACAACTTCGAGGTATTCACCCGCACCTGGGCGGAACACTATATATCGTTCGACATTAAACACACAAACTGGAACGAGATCGTCGCCACCAATCGGCCAAAGGTAACATCCAAGACCACGCCGGCTCAGCTGTTTGTGATCTTCGAGGCAATGGTCAAGCCGTTCGGCGACGCCCACACCTTCATCGGAGCGCCCACTCTGAAGCGCCGCTTCGAGGGGCTTCGACCGGGCACCGATCGGGTGGTCAAGGGCGGGTTCAACACGTTTCGGGCCAACGGATTACGCGTGCTTTTCGAAGTGACAGAGCGGAACCATCTCATGGGCCCGCTGCGCAGATTCTGCAACGACCAAATTTATTACGGGCATCTCGACAAGACAACCGGGTACTTAAGGATCCTGTCATTCTCAGGCTATTCCAAACGCCACGACTTCGATGCGGGGCGGGCGGCCCTCGATGCGGCGCTGGATGAGATCTTCTCTGACCCCGCACTTCGAGGCACTCGTCATCGATGTGCGGGTTAATTTCGGCGGTGACGATCCCTACGGTCTCGCGATCGCGAACCGACTCGACGAGCGTTGCATATTTGGCTTACAGCAAACAAGACGCGCTGATCCGGTTGATCGTAACAAATGGACACCTCCTGATCCCAGCTTGGTAAGACCGAGTTCCCGGCCGGGATTTCGGGGACCGGTCATCGAATTGATCGGGCCACTCACGATCAGCGCAGGCGAGACCTTCACCCAGGCGTTAATGGGGCGAAGCCCCCACGTCAC
This sequence comes from Bryobacteraceae bacterium, assembly GCA_963793625.1. Taxonomy (GTDB): domain Bacteria; phylum Acidobacteriota; class Terriglobia; order Bryobacterales; family Bryobacteraceae. Next base: position 154,577 of record CAWCAT010000014.1, read on the forward strand.
CCGAATCGGCGAGAACACTCAGGGTGTGTTCTCCGATGTCCTGAGCCGACGGCTTCCCAACGGGTGGATCTTCGGTTTGCCTAACGAAGTCTTTAGGACCGCTGAGGGGAATGCGTTTGACGGACCGGGAATTCCCCCCGACATCTGGGTGCCCGTCTTCGCCGCCGAGGACGTAGCTGCCGGAAGAGACCCGGCAGTGGCGACAGCGCTGCGGATACTCCGGAAGAACTAAGAGATCATACAGACCTACCATCTGTCGGGAACTCGGGAGCATGCCGCCCTGTGCGACGAACTCGCAAAGCGCAATGACGAAACCATTGCCGGCAACTGGCATTGGATAGAACCCAACGGACGTCATACGCTGTCTTCGAGGATTCCGAGGAATCCCAATCGCCTTTGCCTGTGCCTTTCACCGCAGAATGGTCCCTCTCGGGGATGCGAGAGTGATCGAGCGCGGACTCTTAACCCTTTAAGTCCTTGAACGCTTCCTCGATCTCCTGCTTCGCCGCTGGTGTCAGCGGCGAAAGCGGAAGGCGGCAGGGCCGCCGTAGTAGCCGTTCAGATCCATGGCGTGCTTCAGGCCGGGAATGCCGTACTTCGCTGTGACCAGAACGGCGGCGCGGGCGATGCGGTTCTGCCAGTCCGGCGGCGGCTTCGGACTCGCGCGTGCGGTGCGCTTCCCAGATCGCGATCGTCGAATAGGGCGCGGCGTTGGCGTAGGCCAGCACGGCGCCCACCGCGCCCACCGCGAATGACGGCCAGAGCGTCGGCGCGGAACCGACCAGCACCTGGAAGCCTGGCTTCACTTCCCGGATCATCTGCATCACCTTCTCGATGTTGCCCGAGCTTTCCTTGATGGCGATGATGTTCGGGTGCTCGGAGAGCGCGGCGACGGCCTCCGGCGGAGATGTCGACTGCCGGTCGCCTGCGGCCAGTTGTAGATCATCAGCGGGATCTTGGACTGGTCGGCGACCGCGCGGAAGTAGAGCGCACTGCGCGGCGGTGTTGTTGAGCAGGTTCTTGTAGTAGTGCGGCGTGCGCACCATCGCGGCCTTGTAGCCCATCTCGGCGGCCTTGTTGGTGAGCCAGACGGTCTCGCGCACGCTCTCCACGCCCGTGCCGGCCATCAGCAGCTTCTCCGGCGCGGCGTACTCGGCGACCCACTCCCACAGCTGCAACTTCTCCTCGGGCGTGAGCATGACGCTCTCGCCGGTCGAGCCGCAGACCACATAGCCGGACAGGCCGGTGCGGTTCCACTTCTCGACGTTGTGCCGCACCTTGGCCTTGTACAGATTCGCCGTCGCTGGTCGAACGGCGTGGTGATCGGAGGGAAGATGCCTTGGAGTTTCATGGTGAGGACGTAGTGGTAGGCCGGCTGCCGGCTCGAAGCCAGCCCGCCTGGCTAATCTGAATTAACTAGCTGACCTTGGCGAAGATGATCACAGCGTATACAGCGCCAGCGACTCGATCAGCGCCAGGCCGAGAATCAGCGCGAAACGGATCGCGCCGGCAGCGCCGGGATTGCGCGCCATGCCTTCGCAGCGGCCGCAACGGCCTTGGCCTGCGCCAGACCGCAGAGTCCGCTGAGCGATCGCCATCGAGAAGCCGGAAGTGATGACAACCCAATTGCGCTGCTCGTCGGCTGCCGCGGCGTGGCTCCAGCCTGCGCGAACAACGGTGCGGCTACGACGAACAGCACCAGCAGAATCAGATACAGTCTTCAGTTTCATCGTGTTGTTCTCCTTCGAATGAATTCGCGCCCAGGAGGTGGTTCCCGTCATCCTCATGCAGCCGGGCTCACACTGGCAGCGGATAATGCCGGTATTAGTGCTCGTGCGCCACCGCTCCGGCGACGTAGATCATCGTCAGCAGCGTGAAAATATATGCCTGCAGACAGCGAAACGAAAACGTGCAGGCCCATGAAAGATTACTGGAATTGCGAGCGGCACCAGGCCCAGGAACACCAGGGTCACCATGTTCGCCCGCGTACATGTTGGCGAAAAGACGAATGGTGAGCGAGAGCGGGCGCGCCAGATTGCTGATGATTTCGATCGGGAACATCAGCGGCGCCAGGCACCGGATCGGTCCGGCAAAGTGCTTCAGGTACGCGACGCCGTGCTCCCTCAAGCCCATCGACGTTGTAGTAGAGGAACGCCGCGATCGCGCAGCCGAGCCGGCACGGACGGAAACATGGTCGGCGATTCGAACGTCGGAATGACGCCGAGCAGGTTGCCGAACAGGATGAAGAAAAACAGCGTGCCGAAAAACGCGAGGTACGTGCTTGCCGTGGTGGCCCACGACTTCGTCGGTCTGTCCGCGCAAGAAAGTCGTAGATCAGTTCGAAGATGTGCTGGAACTTGCCGGGCCTGTCCATGGAAAGCCGCGGCCGCAGCAGCGCGAACACCACGACCAACAACGGCAACACCAGGATCTGCATCGTGATGAAGTTGGCCCACGGACGGGCGGGATTCTCGGCGTGAACGCCAACCAGATTCAATACTGAATTGCCCAAGCCCGGCGCAGAAGTCGTTAAAGAGCTTGGTAAACCAGAGTTCATGCTCTTGCATAGATTAGCTCGTAGATGATTTCCAATACAACGGCGGCGGCTGCCACAAAAAGCCCTGCCAGTACCGCCAAGAGGCTTATTCCAAAGACTTTCACTATAACATAACCTATCAGCCCAAAGAGGAAATAGCGCATTCCGAAAACAATTGCGCGTCCCATTGTTTTAGGTGGGCCTTTACTGCCGAGGGCCCCGGCAATCTGCTTCATCCAGCGGAAGTTTACGATTGAGAACACCGCGCCGATCAGAAATCCGGCGCTGCCGCGCAGTCCTTCGTACCAGAATGCGGCAAGGGTGCCCAGCACAGCGGAAGCGATCATGAAGCCCGAAATGCGCTTATACGCTTTCTCGAAGAACTCCTCGCCGGAGCCCGCATTAGCTCCGTTTGTCTTCATCCCGCATGTCTTTCTGTAGTTCACGAAGCAGCTGGACAAAGCCGGAAACGATCCCCAGCAGCAGGAAAGGCAGGTAGAGCCAGGTCGTCCCGAGCCATTTATCGAGCAGATACCCGATCACGTAGCCGACAAATGTACTAGCCGGCAACAGCATCGCGAGCGACGTGTAGCGACCAGCCATTTGCCAGGGACTTTTGCTATCTGATGGTTTCATTGCTGCGTTTCCTTGCGAGAATGGCAGCGGCCTGTTCGGCCGTTTCCTTAACAAGAAATCCCATCTTGGGATGCGTTGGTTCGAGGTCGGGTTCAATGCCGTACTCGCGCAACGTGGTGGAATTCGTTGGTCCGATCGAGGCAACGACCAGACACTTCATTCCTTCGCGCAGTGCGTCGGTCATCCCCATCTCAGTCGCGATTCTGAAGAGGTGATCGATCTGCGCCGAGGCTGTTAATAGCACAACGTCCGCTTCGCCCCCTGCGAGCCTCCGTACGGCCTCGCGCAGGGGTGTGGTGTCTTCGGGCAGGTCCCAGCTGTAAACGTGCACAGGAGTCGCCTCTGCGCCGCGAGCGCGCAAGGCCGCAATCAGCTCCAGGTTCGGCTCGCCGTATTCCTGCACGAAAATACGCTTCTCCGGACGCCCGTCAAGTGCGGCCAGGATTTCGTGCGTGGTGTTCGGTTCCGGCACGGTTACGGCGACCGGAACGTTGAGTTCGCGCAGAGCGCCAATCGGTTTGGGGCCACGCGCAACGACGGTTATGCCGCGCAGGGCTTCCGGGAAACGTTCCGCTCCATAGCGGGTGGCAATGATCTTGTGCAGCGCGCGAGTGCCCACGCCAGTCATAAAAATACCCATGTCGAAGTCGCCACGGAACAGGCGTTCGGCGAACTCGAACAGGTGTGCATTTTCTGAATCCGGAACCTCGCGCATCGAGGGCGCGACAAACGGCGCCCCATGCTGGTTACGAATCAGTTGTTCGATCTCGGTGGATCGGCGGCTTTCGAGCGAAACTACGCGCAGTCCGGCAAAGGGCATCTTTCTTCAGTTTACGCGTGTTGCCTACTCGGGATTGTCTGCGAGTTGGCTGTGTTTCTTGCCGAACATGAAATAGATCGCCAGCCCGATGGCGAGCCACACGAAGAACCGGATCCAGGTGGCAAGCGGCAGGCTCATCATCAGGACCAGGCAGCAGACCATCGAGACGATCGGCAGAAACGGCACCCACGGTACGCGGAAGCCGCGGCGGCGTTCGGGTTGCTTCCTGCGCAGCACGATCACGCCAAGGGAAACCAGGATGAAGGCAAACAACGTTCCGATATTGGCCAGGTCGGCAAAAGTGTCGATGTCCCAGACACCCGCCGGAATTCCCACTGCGAGTCCTGCAACCCAGGTGCTGATATGCGGCGTGCGGTGTTTCGGGTGCACTCTTGAGAAGAACGCCGGCAGCAGACGATCGCGCGACATCGCAAACCAGATGCGCGCCTGACCATACTGGAAAACCAGCAGGGAAGAAACCATGCCGATAATTGCGCCAACACCCACCCAGCGGCGTATGTTCTCGTAACCGAGCGCTTTCAAGGCGTTCACTACTGGTGCAGCGTTATTCAGCGTTTTGTAGTTTTGAATGCCCGTGAGTACGATCGCGACCGAGCAGTACAGCAGCGTGCATATGATCAGCGTCGCAATGATTCCGATCGGCAGGTCGCGTTGCGGATTCTTGCACTCCTCGGCCGCCGTCGAAACCGAATCGAAACCGATATACGTAAAGAATACGATGGCCGCTCCGGTCAGCACGCCCGGAAAACCGTTCGGCATGAATGGACGCCAATTCTCTGTGTTGACTGCTTTCGCTGCGCCGAAAACGAAGATCAGGATCGCGATGACCTTGATCGCGACCATCACATTGTTGGTCTCCGCGCTCTCGCGCACACCGCGCACCAGAATCAATGTCAACAGCAGCAGAATCAGGAAGGCAGGAAGATTGAACCAGCCGCCCGTAAATTCTCCCGCTCGGAACATTGGTTCCGAAAGCTCCTTCGGCAGATGGACTCCGAATATGCTGTCGAGAATGTCATTGAAATACGCCGAAAAGCCCACCGCGACCGCCATGTTTGAGACGGCGTATTCGAGGATGAGATCCCAGCCGATAATCCACGCAAAAATCTCGCCCAGCGTCGCGTAGGCGTAAGTGTACGCGCTACCCGCGATGGGAATCATCGAAGCAAGTTCCGCGTAGCACAGTGCCGCGAAACTACAGGCGATGGCGACCAGCAGGAATGACAGTGAAATTGCGGGCCCCGCGCCTGGACGTCCAATCGTGGAAATCGCGTTAGGACCGTGCATGAGCAGGTCAAGAATCGGCGCGTGCAAAACGGAATGAAAATTGAGGGTTTCGCCTGCGGCCGCAGTGCCTGTAAGGATGAAAATACCAGAGCCAATCACAGCACCGACACCGAGAGCGGTCAGGCTCCAGGGGCCTAATGATTTGCGTAACTGATGATCGGGTTCTTCCGATGCAGCAATCAGCGCGTCGATACTTTTGGTGCGGAATAATTGACTCATTGAGTGTTCGGGTGATCGGGCGATCGAGCGATCGGATACATTCTACCCAACCGCCCGATGGCTCGAATCGCTCAATGGCGGAGCTTAGCGCTTACGCTGACCCTTGATAATCTGCTTCACTTTCTTCTTGTTGGAGCCGCGGGCAACGCCGGCCTCGCGCTTCGGTTTCGGAGCAGCCTCCTTGCGGGCCTTTCTCTTCGCCTCTTTGCGCTCAACCTTGTCGGTAATTGTCTTGGTGTTCATTCTTCTACTTTCAATCCTGCGTATTTAGCTATCAGCTTCTTCAGGCCATGGCCCGGAAAACTGATTGTGAGTTTGGCGTCGTCGCCCTCGCCTTCCTGGCGAAGCACCGTACCCCTACCGTACTTAGAATGCTGGATAATGGTGCCCGACCGCAACCCTTTGGGTTTTGGGGCGGCTTGCTTTATGGGGCCCGCGACTGGTCTCGGAGGCGCTACAGCAGCGGGTTTCGGCTGTGCAGCAGGCGCTGGAACCGGAACTCCGCGATCCGAGAAAAACTGCGAAATGTTCTCTAGAGAGTTGTAAGTCTTGCCTGTATATAGCGTTTTCTTGACAGATTCGCGCACAGAATGGCGCTCGGCCTGCAAGTTAACCTGCGACGCATTGCGTGCCACGCCGAGCTTCTCCGTCAGATCGACCGGCAGCTCACCGAGGAACCGCGAAGGCAAACAGGCTTCTGGTGCGCCTCCACCCCAGCGGCGGCGGCTGCGCGCCCAGGTCATATACAAACGCTTGCGTGCGCGGGTCATGCCGACGTAACAAAGCCGGCGTTCCTCTTCCATCGCGTTCACGGAATCCTTGGAACGGCTGTGCGGGAAGAGTCCTTCTTCCATTCCAGCCAGGAAGACGATCGGAAATTCCAGGCCCTTGGCGTTGTGAATCGTCAGCAGCGAAATCGCCGCGTGCTCGTCAACATCGTCGCTGTCGGCGACCAGCGCCGCATGGTCCAGAAAATCCGAAACGGTCTCGCCGCGTTCGGCTGCGTCTGTTGCAGCGTTGACCAGTTCGTTCAAGTTTTCAATGCGCGTTGCCGCTTCCGGCGACGGGTCGGCTTCAAGCATTGCTTGATACCCGCTGCGCTCCAGAATCAGCTTGAGCAATTCGTTGAGAGGCTTGCCATCGGCGGCGACCAATTCATCGATCAGCTTTTTGAAGACTACAAGGGCTGCTTCGGCGCGCGTCGGAAATTGCTTCTCGTCCAGCATGCGCCCAATTGCAGACCACATGCTCAGGTCGTGTTCCAGCGCGAATTTCTCGATCTGCTCGACGGTCGTTTTGCCGATCCCGCGTGCGGGCGTGTTGATAATGCGCAGCAGGCCGATGGAATCGTGCGGAGAAACAGAGACTTTCAGGTATCCGAGAACGTCTTTGACTTCCATGCGCTGATAGAAGCTGAGGCCACCAACCACCGTGTACTTGCGTCCGTAGCGGCGCAGCGCTTCTTCAATCTGACGGGATTGAAAGTTCGTGCGATACAGCACGGCGACGTGATCCTTGGGATTGCGTGCGAGCAGTTTGTCGATGCTATCGGCAATGAACAGTGCCTCGTTTTCGCCATCCCATGCTTCGTACAAGCCCACGGGTTCGCCTGAACCGGAATCCGTCCAGAGCCACTTGCCCTTGCGCTGCAGATTGTTGGCAACAACGGCGCTGGCCGCCTCCAGAATGTTCTTCGTGGAGCGGTAATTTTGCTCCAGCCGGATCACTTTGGCGTCAGGGTAATCGCGCTCGAAATCCAGAATGTTGCGGATGTCCGCACCGCGCCACCCGTAGATCGATTGGTCCTCGTCGCCCACCACGCACACGTTCTGATGCGTCTGCGTCAGCAACCGCATTAACTCATATTGCGTGCGGTTCGTGTCCTGATACTCGTCGATCATGACGAACTGAAAGCGCTCATTGTAGTTGCGGCGCGTACGTTCATCGTGCCGCAGCAGGCGCACGGCTTCCAGCAACAGATCGTCGAAATCCATTGCATTTGCGCGACGCAGCGAATCGTCGTACTTTTCAAACACCAGCGCGAGTTTCGATGCTTTCGGATCGCCCGACTTGCGATATAGATCGGTCGGCGTTTCGCCGTGATTCTTTGAGTGGCTGATCGCGGAAAGCGCGCCGCGATAGTTCATGAACTTTTCGTCCAGCCCGATTGCGCGATAGATCTGCTTGATCAGCGCAAGCTGGTCGGAATCATCGTAGATAGTGAAGTCACGCGTGAAGTTGTGCCGGATCTCAGCCAGCGGATCGCCGTCACGCCGCAAAAGCCGGACGCAAAACGAGTGAAACGTGGAAATCAGCGGCGCCTGGCGGTAGTCGGAAATCCCGAGTAGTCCAGCCACGCGTTCCTTCATCTCTCCGGCGGCCTTATTGGTGAACGTCACTGCGAGGATTGAGGGACCAGGTATGCCGGCCGTCGCAACGAGGTGTGCAATGCGCTGCGTGATGACGCGCGTCTTCCCGCTGCCTGCGCCGGCGAGGATCAAAAGCGGACCTTCGATGTGCGCGGCGGCCTCTTGCTGCTGGGGGTTTAAACCTTGGAGAAAATCCATGAAATGTGGCTGCAGAAATCATTGTAACATCGGGGCCTGACCGCTCCCGCGCGGCACAGTAAAATAAAACAGGGTGTCTCGATGAAAACATTACTTGCGCTGAGCGTTTTGCTGTGTTTGCCCCTGTGCGTGTTCGCACAAGCGAAGCCGGATTTCTCCGGCGAATGGACGCTGAACCACGACGAGAGCAAATTCGGAGAGAACTACAAGCCTCCAGCCAAGTGGGTGGATACGGTGCGGCACAAGGATCCGGAAGTGGTCGTCAATCGCCTGGAACTCACGCACGTAGGCAAGCGTACAGCCATTCTGCGCTATACGACCGACGGGGCGGAGTGCGCCAACGATGTCGTCGGCAATACCGTCAAATCTACGGTGAAATGGGACGCTCAGGCGCTGAAGTTTCATCATGTTTCGAAATTCAATAACGCCGCCATCATGCTCGACGACAAGTGGACGCTGTCGCCCGACGGCAAAAAATTGCTGGTGAATCGTCATTTCGAGGGGCAGGGAATCTCCGCCGATCAGACGATCGTATTCGATAAAACCGGCCGTTAGTCGCTGCCCTGTGCAAAAATTGAACTATGCCTGAAGTACACCATTCGGTGTGTGCACTTGACTGTCCGGACACATGTTCCGTGCTGGTCACCGTGGAAAACGGCCGGGCTACGAAACTGCGCGGCAACCCCGATCATCCGGTAACGCGCGGCTTTTTGTGCGCCAAAGTGGCGCAGTACCTGGAACGCGAGTATTCGCCGGATCGCCTGCTCTATCCCCAGAAACGCACAGCCGGTGGATTCGAACGCATTTCGTGGGACGAAGCGCTGGATACAATTGCAGCGCGCTTGAAGGCCACGGCTAACGAGTTTGGTCCAGAGTCAATCCTGCCCTACAGTTACGCCGGCACAATGGGCTATCTGAACGGGTCCGGCATGGACCGGCGCTTCTTTCACCGTCTGGGCGCGTCCAGGCTCGATCGTACAATCTGCGCCAGCACTGGGGCTGCGGGGTTGATGGCGACGCTCGGAGGGCGCTGGGGTACAGATCCGGCTGACTTCCGCCACTCGAAACTGATAATCGCCTGGGGTGCGAATGTGCTCGGGACCAACGTCCATCTGTGGCCGTTCATTCTGGAAGCACGGCGCAATGGCGCGAAGTTTTATGTGATCGATCCGGTAAAGAACAAAACCGGTAAGCTTGCGGACAAGTTCTTCGGGATTTATCCGGGCAGTGATGCGGCCCTCGCGCTGGGGCTGGCGCATGTGATCCTTGCGGAAAAACTGCAGGACAACGCCTACATTCGGGAACATACCAAAGGTTTCGATTCGTTCGCCGCGCGAGCAAAAGAATATCCGCCCGAGCGTGTCGAAGCGCTCACCGGGATTCCGCGCGAGGATGTCGTCAATCTGGCGCGCGAATACGCAACAATCCGGCCCGCGGCAATACGCATGAATTATGGCGTGCAGCGTAGCGAACGCGGCGGGGCGTCAACGCGAGCCATCGCGATGCTGCCCGCGCTGACTGGTTCCTGGAAAGAAGTCGGCGGGGGTCTCCAGATGACGACTTCTGGCGCGTACCAGATCAACAGGGACGCGCTGGAGCGTCCGGATCTGCAGCCCAAGCCTGCTCGCATCGTGAACATGTCGGAACTCGGCAAGGCACTTACTGAATTGAACGATCCGCCGGTGAAAGCGATTGTGGTTTACAATTCCAACCCGGCCGCGATTGCTCCGAATCAGTCGTTGGTTTTGCAGGGATTCCGGCGTCCTGATTTGTTCAAAGTAGTGCTCGAACAGTTTCAGAACGATACCGCGGATTATGCCGATATCCTGCTGCCTGCGACCACGTTTCTGGAACACACTGATTTCTATTTCGCGTACGGCCACTATTACATGCAGATGGCGCAGGCTGTTCTGCCCGCTCCGGGCGAGGCCAAGAGCAATGTCGAAGTCTTCCGGCTGCTTGCGCAGCGCATGGGTTTTGAGGATGCTTGCTTCCAGGAAACCGAAGAGGACATGATTCGGGCGACGCTGCAAACTGACAGCAAGTTCCTGCAGGCTGTCACGCTGGAGCGCTTGAAAAGCGAGCACTTCGTCAAGCTGAATGTCGGTGAACCGTGCCTGCTGATGGCCGATGGCATGACCGATCTTACGGCTCATGATCTCGATTACGTGCCTCCAATCGAATCGCGTCTTGGCGATGAAGCGCTGCGCGCGCGTTATCCGCTGGAACTCGTGTCGTCGAAAAACGATGACAGCATGAATTCGACGTTCGGCAATCGAGCCGCGGTGGATGCGCAGACTGCAAAGCTGATTCTGCATCCTGTCGATGCCTCGGCACGCGGACTGCAGTCCGGCGATGCGGTAAAGGTGTATAACGATCGCGGCAGTTGTCTGATGATTGCCAGCGTGGAAGATGGCGTACGCCCCGGCGTTGTTCGCGCTCCCTCTGTAAGATGGAACAAGCGGTCGCCGGGTGGTTGTGGCATAAATGTTTTGACGTCAGATCGCCTTACTGATATTGGCGGTGGACCGACTTTTTATAATTGTCTCGTTCAGGTGGATAAATGCGGAGATTGAAATTAGGAATACTGCTGTCACTGACGCTGATTGCCGGAGTGGCGCTGATGCCTGGCTGCAAGCGCAAGCCCCCGGTTACCGTTCAGATGACGGAAGAGGGTGCCAGTAGTGCCCCGCTCGCGTCGGTCGTACATGTGGCGGATCCCAAGACCAGCGTGCAGCTGATCAAGGGCTTTTATGATGTGGAGCATAACTCCTGGCGCTGGACGATGAGTAAGTTCTCCGTGGCGCTGCGCGCCCCTGCTGGTGCTGCGCAGAAAGGTGCGAAGCTGTCACTGCGCTTCTCGCTGCCCGAAGCAGTGCTCAAGACCGTCAAGTCCGTGACGATTTCGGCAAAAGCCAATGGCGCCGACGTTGCGCCCGAAACTTTTGCCAAAACGGGCGACTTGGAGTACACGAAGGATATTCCAGCGAGCGCGTTTACGAACGAGTCCGTCACGATTGACTTTATTCTCGACAAGTTCCTGGCAGCAGGCAGCGTGGATGCCCGTGAATTGGGTGTCGTGGTCACCAGCGTCGGCCTCGAAGCAAAATGAGGCGTGCGGGTAGCGCCGCGTACTGGTTAGTCCCATCAGCAATTTGTCTGGCACTCTACTGGTCCGGCGTGTGGGTCTGGTTTCAGCAGGACGATTTTGCCTGGCTGAGCCTGGAGCAGAAGGTACACGGCTGGCGTGATTTGGCCTGGGCACTCTTCGCTCCTATGGCCCAGGGGACTGTCCGCACATGGAGCGAGAGAGTGTTCTTTCTCGCATCCACCAGCCTGTTCGGACTCGATCCGCTACCGTTACGCCTTTGGGCTATCGGGACTCAACTGGCCAACCTTGTGCTGCTGAGTGCGGTAGTCCTACGAGTCTCCGGTTCGCGACTGGCGGGTTTCTCTGCGCCGCTGTTCTGGACACTAAACGCCGTCATGGTAGCGCCGATGTGCTGGTCCTCGGCGTACAACCAGATCCTCTGTTCGTTTTTTCTGTTGCTCGGCTTGTACTTCTGGATTCGTTACATCGAGACGGAACAGCACAAGTACCTGATGCTGCAGTGGGCTGCTTTTCTGCTGGGCTTCGGCGCGCTGGAGGTGAACATCGTATATCCCGCGCTGGCCGCCTGCTACGCACTGATCCGCGCTCCCAAGCATCTCCGAAAAGTCTGGCCGATGTTCGCGGTCTCGGCAGCCTACCTGGCACTGCACTTTGCGCTCGCTCCTTTAGCAACAGGCGCCTACGCTTTGCACTTCGATGCCGGTATCGTGCGGACGCTTTGGAATTACTGGGAACTGGCTCTGGGCATCGGCCGCACCGGAACCATTGTCCTCGTACCTGCATGGTTCGGGCCGCTGGGTACAGCACTGTTGTCAATTGCCGTGCTCGGTTTCGCGCTGTTCTGTGCGATTCGGCGAAACTGGCTGCCGCTCTTCTTCCTGGCCTGGTTCCTGATCGTATTACTGCCAGTCCTTCCCCTGCGCGACCACGTTTCGGAATACTATCTGGCTTCGCCCGTTGCGGGTCTTTCCGCGTTCATGGCAATGGGGTTGGCTGCGGCCTGGCATCGTAGTGGGACATTCGGACTGGTTGCCTCAGTGCTCGCGTTGATCTTCGTCGCGGGAAACTGGCCCATCATTCACATTGAATCGCGTTGGTGGCTGGATCGTGGCACAAAAGTGCAAAGCCTGGTGCTCGGTGTGGCGGCGGTGAGCCAAGTGAACCCGGACAAGACGATTCTGCTGACCGGCGTGAGCGACACGCTGTTCTGGGGGGCGATGGTGGACAATCCGTTCCGGGTTTTCGGAGCGCAACGCGTCTATCTGGCCCCGGGAGCCGACGCTGCCATCGAGAAGCACCCCGAAGTGAACGACGTCTCAAAATTCGCAATGGCTCATGCGGTTGCGCTGCAGGAACTGCACGGAAATCGCGCGGTCGTCTACGAGGCCGGCAAGAGCACGCTTCGCAACGTGACGCGCAACTTCGTAGCCCGTCTGGCGGGCGAGTCAACGGGAAAAGCACCACGCTATGTCAACATCGGCTCTATCGATTCGACGAATCTTCTCGGCCCGGAGTGGCACCCCTTGGAAGAGAATTTCCGCTGGATGCCGAAGCGCGCGACGCTGACCCTGGGAGGGCCGAATTCTGCCTCTGACCGGCTCTACCTGTCAGTTCTGTGCCCGAAAGAGAACCTGATTCAGGGCAGGATGAGCGTATTCGTGACCGCCGACGGTCACTCTCTGGGCTCCACGCCCGTTGAGGTCGCCGGCTCCGGCATCGAGATCAGCTTTCCTTTGCCCAGAATACTTCTTGGTAAAGAAAAAATAACCTTAGCGATAGAGGCCGAACGGACCTTCAGAAATCCTGGAGATTCGCGCGATCTGAGCTTGGCTGTGCGTTCGGTAGCGATCCGATAAGACACTGATTAAAAGCCACTTAAGTCTGTTTCTAGGTAGTCCTTGCGAGCTGGTGAAAAGCAAGGGTGTTTCCATATTCGTTCGTCAAGATCACCCGAGAACCATGTTTTCGCAATCTATTGTTTTTACGGAACTTTCCCGATGTTCTTACGTCAAATGAGAATTGCAGCGTTTGTTTGGTACTAATAATCCGATGGCGGCTGGCGGATCATTGACCGGCCGGGAATTTTTTTTAAGGTGGTCAAAGAAATGGCCCCGAAATTGCTTGACAGCTATGCTATGATGAACGCTGCTGAAAAGAAGGGCGCGCGGAAGACTCCGATGGGGAACTTCGCAAAGGCCATTTTGTCACGCTGCAATATTTGTTTGAAACTTTGCGTGGCCTACAGCGTCTCATCTCTTCAGCGGAGGCAATTAAGTTAAATCTAGTCCGTCAAAGCTGAACGGATCAAACGATAAAAAGGAACGAAGGGAGTATCTGGCAATGACGAAGACCGAGCTCAACAAATTTAGGCAAATCCTGGAAGCAAAACAGGCGGAACTCGCCCAGGTATTGCGTAACCGTGAAGGTATCGCGATCGAAAAAAGCCCCGACGCGCTGGATGAAGTTCAGCACGCCGCCGAGCGCGAACTCGCAATCCGCAATCTGGACCGTGATTCTAATCTTTACCGCCACGTTGTTTCCGCTATCCAACGGCTGAACGACGGCACGTATGGCGTCTGCCTGCACTGTGAAGAAGACATCAGCCAAAAGCGCCTGAACGCGGTGCCGTGGGCTGGTTATTGTATCCAGTGTCAGGAAAACGCCGATCGCAATAAGGATCAGGAGAACGAAGAGAACTTCGATCTGATCGCGGCGGCTTAATTGTGGCGAGTTTCAAGCTATAGGCGCGGGGTATTTCCCGCGCCTTTAGTGTCTCTGGACAATTTGAATAGCGGAATACATGCGGCCGTCAGAAGAGTCGCGGCGAAATGAATGAAAATTGTGACTGCAAAATGTGCACGGTGCCCCGGTAAAAATGTTAGTGTCGTTCAGACCTACCGCGAGTAACTGACGCCGGTTAGCTTCTGTAAGATCTATTCGGGTCTTAGTTTCCAAATCATTTCTTTCGGGAAAAAACTTGCAGAAGCGCTGCGCTACTTCAGCTCCCACCTCATAACAGCACTCACCAATAGCGGGTCCTATCGCGGCGAGTAAGTCTGCGGGATCTGAGTCGAACTCGAGCATCATTCGCTGCACAACTTTCGGTAATATCTCATCAGCCGTCCCTCGCCATCCTGCATGAACCGCGGCAATCGCGCGCTGCTTTGTGTCAACAAGCAGTATCGGCTCACAATCCGCCGTGCGCACGCCCAACATGAGGCCGGGCTGGTTGGAAATCAAAGCGTCGCCATCGCCCAGGCGTCCGGTTGCGTTGGCTTCAGCCATGATGATGATATCGGAGTGGATCTGCTTCAGGCTGACGAGGCGCTCGGCCGGTGGCCAATCGACAGTGTGGCGCGTGCCAAAACCATGCTCCAGCCAATCCAGCTGCAGGAATGGCTCAACCCTGTAAATCTGGTAACTGTCAATTTGAAAGACGGACAAAACTTACACCGACTGCTGCGGGTGTCCGGACGGATGTTGCATCTGGCCGATCATGACCTGTTTCTTAAATTCTTCCAACATCGTTTCGTCCAGACGGACTTCCGTAGGACGCTTGACCAGGTTGGGAGTATTGTCGATCTTGTCCTGCAGCTTCAGGAGCGCGTAGAACAGGTTCTCCGGACGCGGCGGGCAGCCCGTGACATAGACATCGACCGGGACGATCTTATCGACGCCCTGCAGCACGGCGTAGGTATTAAAGGGCCCGCCCACGCTCGAGCAGGCGCCCATCGAGATCACCCACTTGGGCTCCGGCATCTGATCGTAGATGCGCTTGAGCACCGGGGCCATCTTCAGGGTGACCGTGCCGGCGACGATCATCAGGTCCGATTGCCGCGGGCTGGGGCGGAAAACTTCCGCGCCGAAGCGGGCGATGTCGAAACGCGAGCAGCTCGCGGCGATCATCTCGATGGCGCAGCAGGCCAGACCGAAGGTCAACGGCCAGATCGACGACTTCCGCGCCCAGTTGAACACGTAGTCAACTGAGGTGATCAGGAAGTTTTTCTCGAACTGGTTTTGTATGTACGGCATCGTATAGGTTCCGCTACCTAAATTGTATCATTGCCGCCTGAAAAGCCTAAACTCGCAAATCGTAACCCGCGGTCCGCATGCCGTCGATGATTCGCGAACGGATCGCGCCGATCTCATCGAGCGACAAAGTTCGGTCCTGTGCCGCCACGGTCAATCGGAACGACACGCTCTTTTTACCTTCCGGCAGCGGCGGGCCGGAGTAAATGCGCACAAATGCGAGTGACTCGAGCGCATCGCCCGCAAGACTGTGCAACTGTTCCTCGATGTTACCCACGAGTTCTTCCGCATCCGCGATGATTGAAAGATCGAAAGCGCTGGATGGAAAGCGGTTGATCGGCTTATATTTCGCCACTACGGGCTGCAGACTCGCCAGATCATCAAGATTTACGTCGAGCACGGCGCAACGTCCTTCGACGTAAGATGGATGAAACTCAAACAGGCGTCCGACGCTCTTGCCCTGCCAGATCACTTCCACTGTGCGTGCAGGATGCTCGAAGGGCCGTGCTGCCGTGGGCTTCACTTTGGCGCCGGGCATCAGGCACTCGGCCACACGCTTCAGCTCAAATAAACCGGCGCTGCCGTCGGATTCTTTTGAATAGATCGCTGCGGCCAGATGTGTGATTTCGTCAGGTAAGCCGCCTTCGCGCTTGTGGATCTCCCGGCCAATTTCGAAGAACCGGAAGTCATCCGAATGCTTGGCGTTGTCGAAGAACATTCTTGCGGATGCCGGGCAGCAGGCTCAAGCGCATCAGGCCCTGCTCGGCCGAAATCGGGTTGGCGACGCGCAGATGCTGCTCGGGATCGAAGCCGAAATCGCGCGCCAGTCTCGTCGCTCACGAACGAATAGTTGTAGACTTCGGTGAAGCCCTGCGCGGCCACCACGGCGCGCACACCGCGATGGAAAATGCGCTCGCGGATTCGGCAGGCGGGACGTGGCGGGCACCAGGGGCGCTGCGGTACGATGGAATCGTAGCCGATCATGCGGCCGACCTCTTCCACCAGATCGTCCTTGATCGAAACGTCCTTGGTGGCGCGCCAGCTCGGCACGGTCACCGAAAGCACGCCGGGCGCGCTCTCGCTGACGCCGAACTCGAGCGCTTCGAGAATGTCGCGCACTTCCGCCTGCTGCAATAGCCCGGCCGAGCTTGCGCACCAGCCAGTCCATGCGGCAGCGTCGATGGGCGGGGGCGCGGGGAGTGTCCTTCTGCTGATCCGCCAGGCCGCCGACGAGCCGGATGCCGGGCGAGACCTCGCTGCAGCAGTTCGACGGCGCGCGCCAGACCGCGCACGCGTGTTCACCGGGTCCTGCGACTTTCTCAAACCGCATCGACGCGTCGGTGCGCAGTCTTCAGCCGCGACGAGGTCTTGCGAATGCTCGCGGCCTGGAAGTTGGCGCTTTCGAGCACGATGCGCGTGGTCGTATTCGTTGATGGCGCTGTCCAGGCCGCCGATCACGCCGGCGAGCGCGATCGGGCCCGCCGGCATCGGCGATCACCAGGTTGGCGGCGTCAGCGTGTACGTCTCGCCGTTCAGCGCGACGAGCGTCTCGCCCGTCGCGCGCCGGGCGGATGAAGATCGTGTCGCCCTTGCAGCTTGTCCGCGTCGAAGGCGTGCATCGGCTGCGCCAGTTCGGCCATGACGAAGTTCGTCACGTCGACGATGTTGTTGATCGGGTTCAGCCCGATGGATTCCAGGCGGTACTGCAGCCACAGCGGCGACGGGCCGACCGTGACGTTCTCGAACACCAGCGCGCTGTAACGCGGGCACAGGTCGAGATCCTCGATGGCGACCTTGAACGGCGCGCTGGCCCGTCGGGCAGCAGAGTCCAGTCGCACCGGATCCTGCAGCGGCCTGCCCGGTGATCGCGGCGACTTCGCGCGCCATGCCGTAGTGGCCCCACAGATCCGGCCGGTGCGTGAGCGACTTGTTGTCGATCTCGATGATCGAGTCCGGCGCGCAACCGGCGAGTGCACGCCCGGGCTCGGCGTCGAGTTCGACGATGCCGTCGTGGTCGCGGTTGATGCCGAGTTCGGCGCCGCTGGCGAGCATGCCGTCGCTTTCGACGCCGTTGATCGACCTTTCTTGCCGAGCGGCACACTAGGCCGTGACCATGCCCGCGCGGCAATTCGGCGCGCCGCACACCACCGTCTTCGTGCCATAGCGCTCCGGTCTCCACCACCGCCTTCACGTTGTGCCTGCCTTCGATCGCGTTCGACGGAAAGCACGCGCGCCGCGCAGGCCGTTCGGCCAGCTGCGCGCCGGCTTCTTCGACGCCTTCGCTCTCGGCCGTCTTCATCGTGATCAGCCGCTCGAGTTCCTTCGGCGCGACGTCGAGTCCGGGAACGAGTTCACGGATCCAGTTGTACGAGAATTTCATCGGTTTCCTGCTGCTAGAACTGCTGCAGGAACCGCAGATCGCCGCCCTGCAACAGGCGGATGTCGTCGATGGCGTAGCGCATCATGGCCAGGCGCGTCAGGCCCAGGCCGAAGGCGAAGCCGTTCCACTGTTCGGGGTCGATGCCGCTGATGCGCAGCACGTTCGGATGCACCAGGCCGCAGGGCAGCAGCTCCACCCAGCCGCTCTGCTTGCAGACCGGGCAGCCCGCGCCGCCGCAGATCAGGCACTGGATGTCCAGCTCGAAGCCGGGCTCGACGAACGGGAAGTAGCCCGGCCGCAGCCGCACGGTGACGTCGCGGTGGAAGATCGCGCTGAGCAGCGTCTTCATGAAGTAGATCAGGTGCGCGACGGAGACTTCGCGGTCGATCATCATGCCTTCGAGCTGATAGAACGTGTGCTCGTGCGAGGCGTCCACTTCTTCGTTGCGGAACACGCGGCCCGGCGCGATCATGCGCAGCGGCGGGCCGAGCCGCTCCATGCCGCGCACCTGCACCGGCGAGGTGTGCGTGCGCAGCAGGTTGCCGTCCGTCAGCCAGAACGTGTCCTGCATGTCGCGCGCCGGGTGGTCGGCGGGATGTTCAGCGCGTCGAAGTTGTGATACTCGGTTTCGACTTCGGGGCCGTCGAGCACGGCGAAGCCGAGCGAGGTGAACAGGTCCTCGATTTCGCCTGGATCTGCGTGATCGGATGCAGACTGCCCGGCCGCGGCGCCGGGCGCGGGCAGCGTCAGATCGAGCCATTCGCGTCGAGCAGGCGCTTTGCCAGCGCGGCTTGGTCGAACTCCGCCTTGCGCGCTTCCAACGCGCTTCAAGACCTTGCTTGGCGGCGTTGAGCAGCTTGCCGACGCCGTACGCGATCCTCCGGCGCGAGCTTGCCCATGCCCTTGCTGACTTCGGCGAGGGCGCCCTTCCGTCCGAGCACTTCAACGCGAACAGCTTCCAGTTCATCCGGAGAAATGGCGATTTCGATGCGTTTCCGTGCGCCAGATTCCAGTTCCGACAGGTTTGCTTCCAGCATGTGAGATGAAACTTCCATTGTAACGAACGCGCTCAGCGGACGTGTAAACCATCGACATCAACGTACCGTCCTGCCGAATGGGGGTTCTTTCTGGACAAGACCCTGATCTCGATCACGTGTTCACCCGTGAATCCAGTGAAATTGAATTTTTGCTGCCATTGGGTGCTGGGCGAATAGAGGTCAACCTCGGCCACAGAATTCCCATCAATGGAAACGGCGGCAATGCCGCGATTGGCGGCTTTGGTATAGACCCATGTGACCTCTGAACCTTGAAAAGTGAAGCGGAGCGTGGCTCCAGGCTCATCGGAATAGGTCAGCGTGCTTTGCCAGGCTGAGGTGAATTGCTTGTCCCGGATCCAGTCCGGGCTGTACATGATGTGAAAGTCGAAATCATCATATTCGCCGGCGGGGAGCGCTTTGGATTTCCATTTGTTCTCCGAAAAGTTTTCCGGACTACTCGTGAGATAGTCGGCTGGAAGCGTCGCGAGATAGAAGGACCCACACTCGAGTTCGGTTGCTGCAAATTTCTCAAGGAAAAGCCGCACCGCGCTATTGAGCACGACAATACCGCTGTCCGGTTTGGGCACGATAAAGTAGCGCAGCCTGAATTCCCGCGCGAGATGCAGTGTCTCGCTTGGATTGTTAACAGTGATGAGCTTTTTTAGATAAGTGTGGTTGTGCCAGCTGTTGGTGTACGCCTTGCCAAGCAATCCCGCAATCTGGGCCGTTTCAAGGAAAGCGACGGGCTCGCCCGGGTGCTTTTCGTTCATGTACGCTACAATGCTGCGGACCGGAGCGGCGCGAGTCTTGTAGTTTTCGAACTCCGCTCTGTTGAACGGGTTTAGGCAGAACTCCTTGTGGTGCCAATTGGATGTTGGTAGGAAATACATGTTCAGTGCGAAACAGGCGAACGTCGCGATCCACGCGGCGAAATTGAAGCGCGGAGCCATGCTCCCGGATTCGCGCAGCACCATTGTGATCATCAGCACGAAAAACGGCAGCGCGGGATAGATGTATCGCAGATTTGGCGTCGAGGAGAACGTCAGCAGCGCAAAGCAAAGCGGTACGGCCAGGCAGGTCCACTCGCGATAGCCCCATGCCCTGCGCCATAACAGCAGGCACAGCGGTACCAGCATCAGGTAATGGAATCCGAGCGATCCATTTTGGCCTTCAAAGAACTTACCCGACGTGATCGTTGCATCGTACAGCAGGCGAAGGCTAAGCGGCTCGTGGAAACGCGTGTCGTTTAATGGTTTGGCGGTTTCGTACCAGGGCGAGAGGAAGATATGATTGAGGAACGGGAACAGCGGATTGCCTGTGAGCAGCCAGGCATTCAAGTAGGGCTGCGCGGAAACGAGCAGGAACACTCCCGCGCAAATCGCCGACCAGCGCTTTTCGCCCTGATTCCATAACTTACGCAATTCCCAGGCGACCAGCAGCGCGGTGGGAATTACGAACGCAAGCGCGCCGAGCTTGTTCATTACGGCGGCCCCGCCTAGCGCTGCGGTCACGATCAGTAGCGCGCGTTCGCCGGTTTCGCGATATCTCCAGAGTGCGGCGAGAGCGCCAAACAGTAGCGCGCCCCAGAAGTTTTCCACCAGCATCGATCCGGTTACGAACTGTACCAGCGGGGAACTGGCGAACAGTGCGACCGTGAGAAACGCAGCCGGCCGCGAAACCCATTTGCGCGCTGAGGCGTACAGCAGCGCGCAAATAATCAGGAACATTCCGAGGTTTAACAGGCGTGCTGCAAATTCTCCGCCCAATAGAAACGCGATTGTATAGCACCAGTCTGCGCCCATTGGCATCACCGCCCAGACAGCATGCCGAAAATCGAAAGACCAGAGATGATTGTTGGCGACCGACATCGGAATAGCGAGGTGCATCGCCAAGCCATCCGCGCTCGCCTCCGGCTTCAGCGTCACCAGCCAATGTGCGAGCAAGGGAAAGGCTGCGACTGTGAGCATCGCGTATTCGCGGCGCTGCTTCCAGGGTCGTGGCTTTAGAATCGCCAGCGCGTGCCGTAAGCACTCCCGCGTGCGTGCTGGACGAAGACCAAACGGGATCAGCAATAATGCGACGTACGTCGCCGGATAGTTGACTGGAATGTGTACCAAGAGGCCCATGAGCCACATGAATACGACCAGGCCCAGCAGCGTCCGTAGCAGATCTGCTGTGAGGCTCGGGGCGTTCTCCGCGCGCTTCCACAACACGCTGCCCAGCACGAAGCACGACAGCAAGATGAAACAAACGGCCAGCAGCGGCAGCGCCCCGACATCGAAGGCTGTATAAGCCGCGACCAGTGCGAGGGTGGCGGGCACTGTCCACGCCCGGCGGATCAGGATCCAAAGGCCGAACCACAGCGTGGTTACGCCGGCCAGCAACAGAAATCGATCCAGTCCGGTCCCTTGCCAGATTTCCTGCTGCAACAGTTTGCCCGACCAGATGCCGAAGATCGTGAGGCAGAGCAGGTAAACAAACGCGATCCAAAGCAGCATCGATCTCTGCATGGAGTTAGTCCCTGGTGCCAAAGATGCGCTCAATCAGGACCTAGCGTCCCAGATACTTTTTGAGATCGGGATTGACTTGCGCCTGAATCTCAGGCTCATTCAAATTCTCGCGCGTGACCAGACGCGCCGCCAGATTCTGAATTTTTTCAGGAGTGCCGCCATTCAACTTCTTGACAGCGGCCTGCACGGTTTCAAATCCCATTTTGAATGGGTGCTGTGCGACCAGGGCATCAATCACGCCGGCCCTCAGGTCTTCGATCAGCGTGGGGCTCGCATCAAAGCCCACCATCTTGACTGTACTCTTGCGCGCCTTGATTGCTTGAGCAGCTCCCACGGAACTGGTTTCATTCGAGGCGAAAAGTCCGTCGAGATCAGGGAAGGCAGTCAGCATGTTTTCAGCGACTGCGAGCGACTTAGCGAAGTCAGACATGCCGAAACGCTTGTCAACTATTTTGATGTCAGGAAATTCCTGCGCCAGTTTCTCTTCGAAGCCCGACTCACGAGCGCCAGTGGAAGCTGATCCAGGCAGCGTGGCCACCATGACAACGTTCCCCTTACCGGCGAGAATCTTGCCCATGCGCTCCGCCGCCAGTCTTCCGGCCGCGTAATTATCAGTTGCGATGCGGGAGGTAAAGACATTCGTATCGACGCCGGTATCGAAGATAAACACCGGAATGTTTTCACGCACGGCGCGCTCGACGACGCTGACCATGGCTTTCTTGTCGATCGGCGAAACCGCAATCGCATCAACATGCCGGTTGATCATGGATTCGACGATCTGAAGCTGACCGTTGTAATCCGTCTCATTTATCGGCGCATTCCATGAAATCTCGACGCCTGTTTCTCGCGCAGCCGCGATTGCACCTGCCTGCACGCTTTGCCAGAACAAATGCGTGCGTCCTTGCGGAACCACTCCAATCACACGCTTCTTTTCGCGACTGCAGGAAACCCCCGCGCCTGCGAGCAGCGCGAGCCACTCACGGCGAAGGAGCATGGGCTTGAGAGAGTTCACGCTCAAATTCTCTCATGTAGTTAGTGTTTGTTGCTAATTCAAACGAACCCGCGCGACGCGCCAGCGCCGAGCCAGGACGGCAGTCAGACCGAACAGGGCTCCCGCGGCCCCACCGAGCAGGAGCGGGGTTTCGACGGGCCGCACTGGGACCGCAGTGTC
Organism: Bryobacteraceae bacterium; assembly: GCA_963793625.1. GTDB lineage: Bacteria > Acidobacteriota > Terriglobia > Bryobacterales > Bryobacteraceae. The sequence goes on from CAWCAT010000014.1 coordinate 176,902, forward strand.
CGCAGGTGCAAGAACCTTGATGGTAGGGCCGGACACTCTCGATACCTCGAAGAAAGCCTGGGTGAAGTCATTCGCAATACGCTGCGCCTTCAGGGGATCCTCGTACGAGAATCCGATGCGGAAACTGCCCTCACCTTCGGCACGAGACCCAGTGGTTGGATCTTTAAGACTCTTCCGAGACACGTTGGTCGAAACGGTAAAACTCTTCCGCATTATTGCCACGACTTCGTCCGCCGGCAGTTTTTGGAGTTCGGTTGGGTAGAGTCCTTCCTTCTCGATCATCGCCTTGAGTACCTTTCGGCCAAGAGCACCTCGGATCAAGTGGTCCACGTTTTCTTTGTTCCCGATAATTTTAATGACTGACGTCAACGTGAACTTGCGCGGCGGCATCGCAGAAGAAATTGCGAAGCCGAGGATAGCACCGGTTGCGGCGGCGGCGAGCACGATGTTCCTGGCATTACAGGTCTTTACCTGCATCTGCAGCGCTCCCGCGATCACGTTGAGAGCGTCGAGCCAGTTTAGCTTCGTATCCTCGAGCAGCGCGTCAAACTCCTTGCCGTATCGCGCTCTCCACCCGTGGGGATACAGGCGGGCCAGCCTTCGGATGAGTTTCTTCATGCGGATCTCAGGCGCCTCAAGCCAGTCTTGACGACCCGGTTCAATTCCGCAAGTTCTTGCTCCAGATGTTGCCGGCCCGTGGCGTTGAGCGTGTATGGCTGGCGCCGGTCATCCTTGGATTTCACGGGGCTGATCCAGCCGCGTTCTTCAAGGCGCGTAATTGCCCCATAAAGCGTGCCGGGGCCGAGTCGGATGTTGGCGAAGCGCTGAACGTCTTCCATGATGGCGTAGCCATGTTTGTCGCCATCGGCCAAACTGGACAGCACAAGTAATGTGGGGTCGGACATAGTTATTATTACGTGGTACGTAGTATCGTGCCACGTAATAACTATTTCTGTCAAGAGTTGTTTCAGGAGCGCCGCCGCTCCCAAGCAGTTACCCTTTGGAGAGTTTGTTCAGGCGATCCGCGACGAAGTCCCAGTTGATCACGTTGTAAAACGCAGAGACGTAATCCGCGCGTTTGTTCTGATACTTGAGATAGTAGGCGTGTTCCCAGACATCGATGCCGAACAGCGGTGTCTGTTTCGTCATCAGCGGATTGTCCTGATTCGGTGACGGACTGATCGTCAGCTTGCCGCCGCTACCGAGCACGACCCAGGCCCAGCCGCTGCCAAAAACACCCATGGCCGCTTTCGTGAACTGATCCTGGAAACCTTGATAACTGCCGAACGAGCTATCGATAGACTTCGCGAGCGCACCCTTCGGTCCGACGCCGTTGTTCTTCTTCAACGTGTCCCAGAACAGCGAGTGGTTCGCATGGCCGCCGCCATTATTGCGCACGACAGTCCGGATCGATTCGGGGACGGCGGACAACCCTTTTAGCAGCTCGTCAATGCTCTTCTTCGCGACGGAAGGCTCCTTCGCCAGCGCGGCGTTCAGGTTATTCACATACGCCGCATGGTGCCGGTCATGGTGAATCTGCATCGTCTGCGAGTCGATATACGGCTCCAGGGAATCCGCTGCATACGGCAGCGCGGGTAGGGTAAACGGGCCTTTCGGCGGGGCCGGGGTCTGAGCGGCCAATCCGCTGACGGCGGCAAACGCAGTGATAGCTTCGCGACGGGTTAACACGTTATGCTGCTCCTCTGAAATTTTTAGATGCTTAAGCGCGCACAGACGCTGCGGGTATCTTGCGCGTAAGATCTTCAAATTCAGCGCGGCTTTCGCTGCCGATCGTAAAACAGTCGACAAACGGTTGCGCCAGGGCGAATTGCAGGCACTCGTCTGCCTTGTTGCGCAAACGTCCGGCGCCCAGAATCTTCATGCCGATGATGCCTTTGCCTTTGGCCTTCATTTCCTTCAAGACGGAAGCGACGGTTTCGACATCTGCATCCATGGCGACCTTCGCCGGATTGAAGCGCGCCAGATCAACTTGCACCCACGGCTCCGCAGCCGCGGTCTTTAGCGCTTCCAACGTGTGGCAGGAGGTGCCGTGCGTGCGAATAATCTTCTTCTCTCGAGCCTCAGCCAGCACGTTCATCGCGCCTTTGCGCTTCTCGTTCCAGTTCGCGTCCATCATGCAATGGAGCAGCACGATGTCGATATAATCCGTGCCCAATTCGCGCCGGAAACGGTCGAGATCCTCGCGCATGGCCTTTTCAGTGGTGGCATGCGTCTTGGTGAGAATCGTTAACTTTCTCGCGCGGAATACCCTTGAGTGCGTTCTTCAGATGCGGGTGCGTCCCGTACTGATCGGCAGCATCCCAGAACGTGACGCCCTGATCGTAGGCAGCCTTGAACATCTCTGCCATGCCATTCAGGCCCAGCTTGCGCGTCTGGTTGGAACTGCCGCCGCCACCGTTGGTGCCGGTGCCCATCGCCAGGCGGGATACTTCCACGCCCATTGGTCCCAGCTTGATTCTGTCGGTGGCCAACTTCTTGGTTGTGCCCGCGTAAGCGTGATACGGGAATGCGTTCAGCGCGATTGCGCCGGCTGCAGCTGTTGTGGTGTGGAAGAATTGTCGGCGATTCATAGGAGCCTCTCCAGTTACAGTCAACATATCACAATAGGTACAATGATTCCTCCCATGAGAAATTGGATTCTGGTTTTTATCCTCTCGACAATTACTTTCGCTGCGGATCGTACACAGACGCGCTCGATGGTCATTTCAACGCGCGGGATTGTTGCGACCAGCCAGACGCTGGCATCGCAAGCCGGAGCGCAGATTCTTGCGCGCGGCGGTTCCGCGATGGATGCTGCGATCGCCTCCAACGCGGTGCTGCAGGTAGTGGAACCCTCGATGAACGGAATGGGCGGCGATCTCTTCGTGCTCTATCGCGACGCGAAAACCGGAAAGCTGACTGGATTAAACGCCAGTGGTTGGGCCCCGAAACGGCTCACGCCGAAGTTCCTGAAGGAGCATGGAATCGAATCGATGCCGCAACTCGGCATACACAGTGTCACTGTGCCCGGTTGCGTCGATGGTTGGGAGAAGCTCCACAAGAAGTTCGGACGGCTGCCATGGGCAGAGCTTTTTCGGCCGGCAATTTACTATGCAACGAACGGCTTTCCCCTCACCGAAATCATTCAGAACGGGATTCAGCTCTCGACGGCAAAACTTTCCGGAGATGAGAACGCCAAGCGGATTTTCATGCCGAACGGAGCAGTACCGGAAGTCGGACAGGTATTCCGGAATCCAGAACTAGCGAAAACATTCCAACTGATTGCAGCGGGTGGCGCGAATGCGTTTTATCGAGGAGCAATCGCCAAGGCCATCCTCAAAACTTCTGACCGGCTCGGTGGTCAGATGGATGCGTCTGATCTGGCCGAGTATCAATCTGAATGGGTAGAGCCGATTTCGACCGAATATCGCGGCTGGAAGGTACACGAACTTCCACCGAACGGGCAGGGCATGGCGACTCTTGAAATGCTCAACATCATGGAGCGCTTTCCGTTGCCTGGCACGGAACACGACGGTGCGACGAGCCTCCACTTGAAGATTGAGGCGCAGAAACTCGCCTACATGGACCTGCAGCGCTATCTCGCCGATCCGCGCCAGGCAGATGTGCCGTGGTTGGGTTTGATTTCGAAAAGCTACGCCGCGCAACGCGCGAAGGCGATCAATGAGACGCGCGCGAACTGCGAGTTCGTGGCGGGGAATCCTCTCTCGTCGAAAGGCGACACGATCTACATGAGCGCGGTCGATAAAGACGGCAATATCGTCTCCCTGATTCAGAGCATCTATCTCTCGTTTGGTTCCGGAGTCGTCGTCGAGGGGATGGGCTTTCATCTGCACAACCGCGCTGCTTTGTTCGTGTTGGATCCGCAGCATCCCAACGTGCTGGCGTCTCGCAAACGTCCGTTCCATACAATCATTCCTGCCTTGATGGAGAAGGGCACGCAACATATCGGCTTCGGCATTATGGGCGGATTGAATCAAGCGCAGGCCCACGCGCAGTACGTTTCCAACTCGGTCGATCATGGGATGAACATACAATCCGCACTCGAAGCGCCGCGCTTCACGCGCACCGTGTTTGGCGGTTGCGACGTACTGATCGAGAGCCGCTACAGTGAGGCAACGCGCAACGCGCTCACGAAAATGGGACATCAATTGACCGTGTTGGGCCCGTATTCCAGCGAGGTCGGCGGAGGTCAGGCCGTACTGCACGATTCGAAAACCAAAGTGAATTACGGTGCTTCAACACCGCGCAAAGATGGCGCTGCCGTGCCGGAGCCTGATCCGTACTTTTCAGCATCCCCGGCTATAAAATAGATCATGTCTGTTTACGACGAAAAGCGGGATGAACTGGAAAAGCTGGAATTCCAGATGGGCACTGCGCGCGGGCGGCTTGCGCTGTCTCTGGATTTGCTTACTGACGCGCTCGTGATGGTTGGCCAGCATGGGGTGTATTGCCAGAGTGCTCGCCAACCCGGCAGGCCGGCGATGGATATCCAGATCATCGACAAGTGCCTGGCCGATGCCAAGCATCTCATCATCGACGTAATGCAGGAACTCCGCGCCGCTAAAGGTTTTGCAGAAAATCGTTAAGCTCTTTTTCGCGACCGATTGTGGTGCTCTCGCCATGGCCTGTGATTACCACAGTCTCCTCCGGCAGCACGAGCAGCTTATTTTTGATCGATCGTAAAATCTGGCGTCCATCGCCGCCCGGCAGATCGGTGCGCCCGATGCCCCCGCGAAATAGAGTGTCGCCCGCGATCAGTTTGTTCTCGGCTGGAATAAACAGGCTCAGGCTGCCCTGCGTGTGGCCGGGCGTGAGGAGTACGTGGAAGTCGGCCGTACCGAGTGTGAGTTTGTCGCCATCGCGCGCGTCCGTATCGATGGTGGTCCGCTCCGGTTCCGGAATGCCAAGCCAGCCTGCCTGCACATTGAGGTGGTCATAGAGCGTCTGATCGTTCTGGTTCATCCAGACCGGCGCGCCTGTCGCTTTCTTCAGCTTGGCTGCGCCGCCGATGTGATCAATATGCGCGTGAGTGATCACAATCGCCTTGACCTTCAGGCCGTGTTTATTGAGGATTGCCTCGATATCGGCGATGTCGTCCCCGGGATCGATCACGATCGCTTCACGCGTCTGCTCATCGCCAAAGATGGAGCAGTTACATTGCAGCATTCCAACGGGAAGAATCTCGTGAATCATAGTGCTGATTGTATAGTAGTGGATATGGAACAGATGACGGCATTACTGGGCGTGTCGATGCGCTGGCTTCACATCATGAGTGTTATCGTGCTGCTGGGGGGCCTGATTTACGCGCGTTTTGTCGTCTATCCTGCCGTTGAAGCGGCCGGATAGTTCCGGCGCACTCGCCGCCATCGCGGAACGTTTTGTACCCTGGATCTGGCTGGCTCTCGCGGGCGTTGTTGCTTCCGGACTGTATAACTTTCTGACAAAGGTCAGTTATCCGCGCGGCTATCACATGTGGTTCGGTATTAAGATGCTGCTGGTGCTGCACATCGTCGCGATTTTCTTCCTGTTGGTACGTGTGAAGGACGACTCCGAAAAGCGCGCACGCTGGATGAAAGGCGTCGTTTTCTCTGGCTTGGCTGTAGTGGCGATCTCCAGCTATTTGAGATGGATTTCCACGCATGTCTAACGGCTACAAAGCGCTGCATGAAAACGCCGCATGGCTGGATCTTTCCGGCCGCGGCAAAATCCGTGTGACTGGCGAGGACCGCGCGCGCTTGCTGCACGCCATGAGCACTAATCACGTGCAGCAACTGACGCCCGGCACAGGTTGCTATGCGTTCTTTCTGAATGCGCAGGGACGTATTCAGGCGGACGCCAACATACTCTGCTTCGAAGATCACATCCTGCTCGATACGGAACCGGAAACGGGCGAAAAGCTCTTCCAGCACATCGACCGTTTCATCATCGCAGACGACGTAACGCTCGAAGATCAGACCGCCACGCTTGCGAGCATTGCTGTCGAAGGACCGCATGCCGCCGACGTGCTTGCGAAGATCGGCGCGCCAATTCCGCAACTGGATTACGGCACGGAGTTGTGGGGCGCTCGTGTCGTCGCAAAACTCAGCGCTTCCGGAGCGCCTGGGTACCGTGTGCTTTGCCCCGTGGATGACAGATCCGCGCTGATTGCGGAACTCGAAGCAGCAGGAGCTGTTAGCGCCTCACCCGACGACCTGCACACTGTTCGCCTGGAGCACGGCAAGCCGCGCTATGGCGAGGACATTCTCGACACTACCATTCCGCAGGAATCGCAGCAATTGCACGGAATTCATTTCTCGAAGGGCTGTTATCTGGGGCAGGAGATCGTCGAGCGCGTTCGTTCGCGCGGGCACGTAAACAAACTGCTGACGCATTTACGTGTGAGTGCAAATGCCGTGCCGGCCGTCGGAACAAAGGTTTTGCTCGTGGATAAAGAAGCTGGCGAAATCACTTCTGCGGCTTACTCTCCGCCGAATGATGTGGTCTATGCGTTGGGCTATATGCGAGCCGCAGTTTCTGCTTCCGAGTGCCACGTTTAGCGTGGACGGGAATCCTGCGCAGGTAGTGACAGGTTCGTCAGAACCTCAAGCGGGCACGTTGAGAATCCCGCGCCCGGTCCCAAGCTTCACGGTAGGTTTGTTCTCGCCGTGAAAATCGGAGCCGCCTGTCACCGCAAGCCCGTATTTATTAGCGATCGCAAGATAGCGCTCGGAATCGGCAGCGGTGTGATCGGAGTGCCAGACCTCGATTCCTGGCAGTCCCTGATCAATCATTTCGCGAATCATCTGTTCTTCTTGCGCGTGATCGCGTTTGCCTAAACGTATGGGGTGCGCGAGCACGGGTACTCCGTCGGCTGCAATGACTTTCGCGATTGCTTCATCGATCGGAACGTCACGCCGCTCCACGTACGCTTTGGCCGATTCATCCAGATATACTTCGAAGGCTTCTTCGGTAGTTTTCACGTAGCCCTTGTTGATCAGCACGCGCGCGAAATGCGGACGCGCAGTCAGGCTGCGTCCAATCGCCTCAACTTCGGCCAGTGTGATTTCGACGCCAAGCGATTGCAGTTTCTGGATCAGCCTGCGATTGCGATCTCGGCGTGATTCCTGCAGTTCCAAAATCCATGTGCGAAACTCGGCGGTGGGTCCGCCGTTCAAGAAGTAGCCCAGTAGATGCACGGATTTTCCATGGCTGCGCGTGCTGATCTCGATACCGCAGATCAGTCGCAGGCCCGCTGCTTCGGCAAGCGGAAGCGCACGGTCATAGCCCGCAAACGTATCGTGATCGCTGATGCCGAGTGCTTCGAGTGGCAATTTCGCGGCGGCCGCAATCAGTTCCGCAGGCTCGTAGGTCCCGTCAGATTCGGTTGTGTGTGTATGCAGATCTATCAAGCTGGAGTCCGGTCGAATGAAATCAGTCCGAGTTCTTTCAGCGTACCCCAAACCTTGGCCACGCTTTCGTCCAATGTTTCGGTTGACGAGTTGACCGTGACTTCAGGATGCAGCGGTGCCTCATAAGGATCCGATACGCCTGTGAAATTTGCGATCTCTCCGTTCAGCGCCTTTCTTGTAGAGTCCCTTCACATCGCGCTCCGCCAGGACTGGAATCGGGCACTCGACATAGACCTCGACGAAGTGCTCGATCTTCTGGCGGACTTCTTCGCGCACCGCACGATAAGGCGAAATGGCCGCGACGATTGCGATCACGCCATTGCGCGAGAGCAGTTCACTGACGAAGCCGATGCGGCGGATGTTGATGTCGCGATCCTCTTTGCTGAACGTGAGCCCCTGCGACAGATTGGTGCGAACGACGTCGCCATCGAGCAATTCGACGCGAGCGCCGGCCTCTCGCAAACTGTTGTAAATCACATCGGAAATCGTTGACTTACCCGCGCCTGACATCCCCGTGAACCACAGCGTAAATCCTTTATGCATTTGAATTTTCCAGAACCTCACGCAACAGCACGTCAATCGTGCGCTCCGCTTTCCCGCTGGGCGAAAAATGCAGCCCGCACTCTTTCTGCGTATCCGTTTCCCACCACCAACGCCCCGCGCGCTCGTCTTCACCCGGTTGCGTAGCACGCGTGCAGGGGCCGCAGCCGATGCTTGTGTAGCCTTGGGCATACAGCGGATGGCGCGGTACGTCGTACTTGCTGGTGTATTCGCTTACCTGTTCCGGAGTCCAGTCCGCTAGCGGGCTTAACTTGAATTGCTTGCCGCTCTGCTCAACCTTGAGCTGTGTGCTCCGCGCGTCGGTTTGCGAGCGCCGCAGGCCAACTGCATATGCGGCGAACTGCTCCAGTTTCCAGGCCAGCGGACGAACTTTGCGGATATTGCAGCACAGCATGCGTTGCGGAACCGAAGCATAAAACAGATTGGCGCCGTGTTGGGTCACCATCGCTTCCACTTCGTCGCGCTGCGGTGAAACCGCTTCGACAGAAACGCCGTAACGGCTGCGCACCGTTTCCATCATCTCGTAGGTTTCTTCCGGCAGCCTGCCCGTGTCGAGCGTCACCACGCGCACATCGGATGAAATGCGCGACGCCATATCGACCAGCACCATCCCCTCGTACTGGAAACTGGTCGAAATGCCAAATAAATCCCCGAATTTTGTGATTGCCCAGCTCAGGACTTCGGCTGCTGGAGCGTCCTGCAGGTCGTCGATTTCAGCCACTATATACCAATCCCTATCTGATTACTAGGGTATCACGCGCAGCCACTCAGCTCAATACGGGATCTTGTCGCCGTTGTTGCGCCAAAGCTCGAATATTTCTAATGATTCTTCGCGCAACATGGGCAGCATGGGGATGCGGCGAGCCTCGAGTGGCTGTTGCATTTCGGAGTAGATCAGCGAGTCGTCAAAGCCGGCGTCGGCGGCGTCATCACGGGTCGATGCGAAATAGACTCGCGCTGGCCTCGCCCAGTAGATCGCGCCCAGGCACATCGGGCATGGTTCGCAGGTTGTGTAGAGGTCGCAACCGGTGAGTTGGAATGTCCCCAACTCCTGACACGCTGCACGAATCGCGGTAACTTCAGCGTGCGCAGTAGGGTCGTTGCTGGACGTGACTTTGTTCAAGCCGCGGGCGATGATCTCGCCGTCTTTTACTACGAGCGCCGCAAAGGGGCCGCCCTTTCCCGTGCCGATATTATCAATCGCCAGGCGCACGGCCTCGCGCATGAATTTCGTTTTCATAATGCCCCAACTATTGTAAGACGCGCGTGAGCTTCTTGACGTAATCGGGATCGTACGTGATGCCGAGGCCCGGTCCGGTGGGGACCTGCACCATGCCGTTTTTCACGTGGAAGTTCGGTGAGTACCAGGAGATCGGCTTCGGTTCAGAGCGCCAGGGGAATTCCATGAATGGCCCCACGTTCGGAATCGCCGAGGCAAAGTGCAGAATGTGTGCGGCCGCGGCGTCGGTCTGCGTGTTGTGCGGCACAATCGTCATCTTGTTCAGCCGCGCCATGCGAGCGACACGGGCTGCGCGAATGAAGCCTCCGTTGTAGCTGAGGTCCGGTTGAATGATATTGAACATCGCCGCTTTTCATCATCCACTGAAACTTCCATAAGCTGGTGTCGCATTCGCCGCCCGCAATCGGAATCGAGAGCGCGTCCTTTACGGCCTTGGTCTGGTCCATCTCTTCCCAAGGACAGGGTTCCTCGAAGAAGCTGTACTTCAGTTCCTGCAACACACGGCCCACCTGAATCGCGACTTTCGCATCATACGATCCGTTGGCGTCGGCGTAGAGAACCATCTTGTCGCCAAGGCGTTTGCGCGCGAGCGGCAGCAGCGTGCTGGTGCGGCCGGGATACTGGTCAGCATTGCGGCTCATGCGCCCGCCGATTTTGAATTTCACGGCCTTCGCGCCCGTCGCTTCCGCTGCCCGGACATAAACGTCAACCTCTTTTTCCGCCGTGGTGTCGCGTCCTGATCCGGAAAGATAAATGGGAATCTCAGTGCGCTTCACGCCACCCAACAACGCGCCCACGGGCTTGTTCGCAACCTTGCCCAGCAGGTCAAACAGCGCCTGCTCGACGAACGCGACTGTGCTCCAAAATGGTAGCCCGACGGTTTTGTAGTTCTGAATATAGACGCCATCCACCAGCGCTTCCAGATCGCGCGCGTCCTTGCCGGTAAAGTAGGGAATTACCCGGCGCAGCAGGACTGGGATGTAATCCTCCACCTGCTTAGTGCGCGCCATCCCGACAGCGCCGTCGGTCGAGGTCGCTCGAACAAAGTAGTCCGACCCACTGCGCAGCAGTTCGATGGACTGAATTTTCACGGGCGAGGTCGAGACCTTCTGCAATTCAAACAAGGGTTGTTCGTAGTCCGGGACCGTGCGCGGAGGGTCAGTCTGGGCGCTCGTGTTCAGCGATCCCAACACTCCGGCGCCGCCTGCAAGAAATGCTCGTCTGTCGAACTGCATATGTTCTCCTCGAAAGACTTATACAATATCATTCAATGTCACTGCGCTTAGCGGTTGCTGTACACGTGGGAATTGCTGTGTCGATCGCACTCGCACAGCCGAACGACGCGCAGACTAATTCGATCGGAATGCGGCTGGTGCCGATTCAAGCCGGCAGCTTCCTGATGGGCTTCAACGCCGCGCCCGTGCCTGCTGAACTCTACACGCAGGCGTATCGCAAGAATGGCGACTTCGATGAGAAGCCCGCGCACCGTGTCCGCATCAGCAAGCCCTTTCTCATCGGCGCGTATGAAGTGACGAATGCGCAATACGAGCAGTTCGATCCCGAGCACAAGAAACTGCGGGGCAAGCTTGGCTTTTCAAAGGGCGACGACGAAGCTGTTGTCTTCGTGAGTTGGAGTGACGCGAACCGCTTTGCCGGCTGGCTATCCAGAAAAGAAGGCCGCTTATACCGTCTGCCCACGGAAGCTGAATGGGAATATGCGGCCCGCGCAGGATCCACGGCGCAGTTCCACACCGGCGACGCACTGCCTGCGCCGTATCTGAAGAACGCTCGTAACACCTGGTATCCCGACCCAGCCAGAAGCGATGCTGCAAAGGATGTGGTCGATTTGACGGTGGGCAAGACGCCGCCAAACGCCTGGGGTCTTTACGATGTGCACGGCAATGTCGAAGAGTGGTGCCAGGATTACTACGGTCCCTACGAGGCCGGCGATCAAATTGATCCATCGGGTCGATCCGACGGTGACTTTCGCGTGACGCGCGGTGGAAGTCATTCGACGCCGGCGTACTATCTGCGTTCCGCGAATCGCATGGGTACCCTGCCGGACGAGCGTAGCTGGGTGATCGGCTTTCGGCTTGTGCAGGGTCCCAAAATCGATACGAAGCCACTGCGTGCAGTTACGCCGGAGTTGTACCAACGCCGCGTCTCGCAGAGCACGAAGCAGAAGCAGGCTACTGATCCGAACACGCCCTATTTCTTTGGTCCGCGGAAATACGTGAAGATCGCGCCGGATTCGTATGGCCCGCTCTTTTCCGGACACAACCATGATCCCGCAATTACGGAATGTCCAAACGGTGATCTGCTGGCCATCTGGTACACCTGTGTCAGCGAATCGGAACGGGAGTTGGCGACCGCGGCCAGCCGTCTGCGTGCCGGCCAAACCGAATGGGAGCCGGCCTCTCCGTTCTGGGATGCGCCGGATCGCAACGATCATGCGCCCGCCCTATGGTTCGACGGCAAGAAGACGATCTATCACATTCAGGGACTGGCGGTTGCCGGGACTTGGGGCAGCCTTGCCACGATTATGCGCACCTCCGACGACAACGGCGTTAGTTGGAGCAAGGCGCGCATGATTATGCCGGAGCACGGATTGCGTCATCAACCTGTGGAAACGGTATTCCGCACGCGCGAAGGTTTTATCGTGTTGCCGGCCGACGCTGTCTCGGGTTCCAATGGCGGCACAGCTTTACATATCAGTCGCGACAACGGCCGAACGTGGGAAGATGCTGGCGGGACGATTGCCGGCATACACGCGGGCGTCACGCAGTTGAAGGATGGGCGCCTGCTGGCGTTCGGGCGCGGGCAGAACATCGACGGCATGATGCCCAAGAGCGTTTCCAGCGACATGGGCAAGACCTGGACATCCACAGCCAGTCTGTTTCAGCCGATCAGCAGCGGCCAGCGCTTAGTGCTGCTGCGACTTGAAAGAAGGGCCCTTGTTCTTCGCGGCGTTTGCGAAAGATATGCCAGTGACAGACAGCTCCGGCAAGCAGCGTGCAGTCTCGGGGCTATACGGGGCAGTGTCCTTCGACGAAGGCGAAACCTGGACAACGCGCCGCCTGATTTCGGATGACGGTCCGGGCAGGGAAGTGGAAACCATGGACGCGGGACGTTTCACCATGGGGTTCAGCACTGCGGAGCCGAAGGGGTACATGTCGGTTTGCCAGTCGATCGACGGGACCATTCACCTGATCAGCAGCAAACAGCACTACGCATTCAACCTGGCCTGGCTGAAAACGCCGCCACCGGCCTCACCGCGAGGCCAGTAGCGGAAATTAAGTATGTCGCGGGAAGGTGGATTCATGCCAGATACGAGCCTCGCATCAGCGGCAGTCGCCACGGAGGCGACCGGAACTCTTTCAAAGGACCCTGTCGCCGTGGGACGTTTGGTAAGCCTGGACGCGTACCGCGGGCTAATCATGTTGTTGCTGATATCGCATGGCTTCGGCCTAGCCGTCCTGCAATCACGGCCTAACTGGGCGTGGTTGGCCAGCCAGGTGGATCATGCGGCATGGACTGGGTGCACGTTCTGGGATTTGATTCAACCTGCATTCACTTTTATGGTCGGCATGGCGATGCCGTTTGCGTTCAGGCGGCGGATAGCGCAGGGAGCGACCAATTTCAGTCTCTTACGACATGTCGCGAGGAGATCGCTGATCCTCATCGTTCTCAGCAACATCCTCTCGAATTTCAATACGAGCCGTCCACGCCCGGTCCTTCAATTGATCAATGTGCTGTGCCAGATTGCATTCGGCTACCTGTTATGTTTTGCCATCACGCGTTTGCGCCTTCCGCTCCAGGTGGCGTCTGCCGTGGCGCTCATCGCCGGCTATTGGGCGCTTTTCGTTCTTTATCCAGGGCCCGAGGGCCCATTCTCGAAAACCGGAAACATCGGTGCGCTGATTGATCTAAAAGTTCTTGGCTATAACTATTCGGGGTACTACACGACCATCAATTTTATTGGTAATGCCGTGACAATTCTGTTCGGCTACTGGGCAGGAATGCTGATGCTGTCTCCGAGATCGCACGCTGGCAAATTGAAGGTGCTGGCTGCTGCTGCCGGTGCGGCATTCGCGCTCGGGTTGGCGCTTGAACCCTTCAATCCCATGGTGAAACGCCTCTGGACCGCGTCCTTCACCTTCTTCAGTTCGGGATGGGTAATTCTGATCTTGATGGCCCTCTACTGGCTCGTGGATATGAAGCAATACCGGCGCTGGGTGTTCCCGTTCGTCGTGTTGGGAATGAACTCAATATTCATTTACTCCTTCTCACAGGTGCTCCGCGGTTGGCTCAATCGAGGTCTCGCAAACTTCACGGGCAACTTCTGGTATTTCGGCGACCTCGGCGCAATCCCGCAGAACATCCTGGTTCTCGCCGTCATGTGGTATATGTGCTACTGGCTTTACAAGCGGAATATCTTCTTTCGAATTTGATCGGACCATTTTCAGATGAAAGTTAGTGTCCTCTTTTTCTTGCTGCTTGGCTGTTCCGGTTTCGCTGCGGATGGCTTCGTCTCGCTCATGCCCAAGCGAGACCTCAGCGAACACTGGACCATCGAAGGCGAAACTCCAGCCGAGGCCTGGAGCCTTCGTGATGGCGTCATTGCCACCACGGGACAGCCCAACGGCTTTCTTCGCAGTAAGCAGAAGTACCGCAACTTCATTTTTCGCGCCGATTGGCGCTTTCAGACAGGATGGAAGGCGAAGCCTAACGGCGACGAGTGGCCGAATGCCGGGTTCTTCATCCATGCCGGCCCCATCCAGAACGGCTGGCCAGTTTCGCTTGAGGTGCAAGGCTATTTCGGAGAGGCGGGTAGTCTCTTCGGCGTCCGTGGCGGCCGGATCTCCGGAGCCAAACGTGGTCCCTTCGTGAAACAGCGCCCGGAGTTCGGTTCCTGGGACCATTATGAAATTACCTCGAAAAACGGCAACATTTCTGTTGTGCTGAATGGAGTGCTGGTGAATGAAGGCACCGGAGCGTTTCCGGCGGAAGGCAACGTCTGCCTGCAGTCTGAAGGCTGGCCCGTTTACTATCGCAATGTCGAAATCAAGGAGCTTCCATGATCTCGCGTCGTAGCCTGCTCGCCTCTCCGTTACTCGTCCGTGCGCTGCAGGCCAAATCCGCCCCGACCTCTTTCCAGTTGGCCTGCATGACCCTTCCTTACAGTCCGTTCCCCTTGGAACGGGCCTTAACCGGCATCAAGGCAAGCGGCTATAATTTCGTCGCCTGGGGCGTGAACCACAAAGATGGCTCCGGTGCCACCAAACCCGTGCTTGCGGTGGACGCACCTCCAAGAGATGCTGCACAACTCGCCGCCCGCTGCCGTGGCATGGGTCTGGAACCGGTGATGATGTTTTCCACGGTTCATCTCGAATCCCCCACCGCTCTCGACGCGCATATGCGCCGTATTGACCAGGCTGCCGCCGCAAAGATCCCCTTCCTCCTCACGTTTGGGAAGACCAGTCCCGGTGAATACGAAACCTTTGTCCGCAATCTCACCAAAATGGTGCCCAAAGCCCAACAGGCCGGTGTCATGATCGTCATTAAGCAGCATGGTGGCAACACTGCCACCGGCGTTCAGTGCGCGCGCATCGTGAAAGAGGTTGCACATGAATCCGTAAAGATCTGCTACGATGCGGGCAATGTCCTCGATTACGAAAATCACGATCCAATCCAGGACATCCAGGCGTGCTGGCGCGACATCCGGGCTTTCAACATCAAGGATCACCGCAACACCCCTAAGGACGAGGATTGCGGTCCCGGCTTCGGCGAGATCGATCACTATAAGCTTTTCGCGCCAGTGATGCGAACCGGCCTCACTATCCCGCTGACTTTTGAGAACATCTTCGAGCCGCTCGTACCGCGTCCGGCCGTTGCGGAAGGTGTGGATTCACTTGCGCGCCGCGCTCGCGAGTATATAGAAACCGTCTTGCGCGGATTACAGACCCAGGGAGCCCTACTATGAACAGAAGACATTTCGTATTGAGTGCCACAGCCGCTTCGCAGGCCGCGTTCTCGCAATCGCCTAACGACCAGGTGGCGACCGCGATGATCGGAGTTGGCAACCGCGGCAGTTATCTGCTGAAGGCCGTTTTGGCCCAGCCGAACGCACGTGTGGTAGCGCTGTGCGACAACAAGCCGGATCGTCTGGATAAGGCCGCGACGGCTGCCGCGAAATTCAATCCGGCGACTACTACCGACTGGCATAAGATTATCGACAGCAAGGATGTGGACGCCGTCTACATCGCCACTCCGCCTTACCTTCATGCGGAAATGGCTATCGCGGCGCTGAAGGCCGGCAAGCACGTGTACTGCGAGAAGCCCATTGGCACCACGCCTGCGGCTATCCGGGAGCTTGTGAAAACCGCCAAACAATCCAAACGTATTTTCCAATCTGGGCAGCAACTTCGTTCAATGACTCAGTTGGGCGAAGCCGTCAGGAAGATCCATGAGGGCGCGATCGGCGACATCCTGTTTGTGAAAGCCCAGCGCCATGCTTCTGCTGACCTGCCCTACGATGGCCCTTCGGGCGATTGGTATTACGATTTCAAAAAGTCGGGCGGCTATCTGGTCGAGCAGTCGGTGCATAACCTGGATGCCTGCAACTGGGCAATCGGTCAGCATCCCACGCGCGCAGCCGGCTTTGGCGGGATCAACCTTCACAAGGACGAACCCAAAGGCCGCGACATCATGGACCATCAGAGCATCACTTACGAATACCCGAATGGCGTCAAAATGTCGTTTACCCAGATGGTCTTTCATCCTCGTAAGATGCCGGTCAACAACCAGACCATCAACATTTACGGCAGTAAGGGTGCGGTGGAACTCATGAACTCCGCAACATTCTACTCCATCGACGGCAAGCAGCAATCCATCCTCGCTCCAAAAGTAGAGGAGAAGAACGATGCGCACATTGTCGCCTTCTACAATTGCATTCAAAAGGGTGCCAAATCGCCCTCTGATATCACGGTGGGTGCCACTGCCGCGCTCACGGCTATTCTTGGGAACGAGGCCTGCATACAGGGAAAGGTAGTCCGTTGGAACGAGCTTGGAGTTGAAGTCTGAGGAATTGAGAAGAGGCGTTAGCCCGCCGCAACCGGCCTCACCCAGAGGCCGGTTCGGGCGTAGAAACTACGAGCGGCGCTTGAAAAAGCCCAGTGCGGCCAATCCCGCGCCGAGCATCAGAAACGTCGCGGGCTCGGGGACCGGCGCTTGTGCTCCATCAACGCCAATGTTGTCGAGAGCAAACAGGCCCTGAGTCGTTCCCTGGCCGAAGTGGGTCCAGGTCACGCTTGTCAGATTGACGAACGTGCCCGGCAGGAAAAATGTTTGAAAGTCCACAACGCCACCCGGACCGTCCACCAGGCCATCGGGCGTAAAATTCGCCACGACGTTGCCTCCGCCGAAGAGAGTTCCTGTCACGGAGAAAGCAATTTCCGTATTGTTTGGAAAGCCGGCAAAGTCGAATTGCTGGAGTGAAAAAACTCCGCCAGTGACCAGTGTTAGGACGACATCATCGTGGCTGCCGCCTACAGTAGTTCCGTTGTAAGCGGTAAACGTCAGTTGGTTCCCAATATGCAGGTCATTCAACCCGCTGGCATTGTTCGGTCCGGGTGTATAGTTGAAGCCTCCCGTGACCACTCCCACCCCGTCCGAAGGGTTGATTTGTGTTCCGGCAGCTACACCCAGATCTTCAAAATCGATCATTGCAGCGCTGGAAAGTCCCGCCGATAAAGCAATACTAAGCGCAATTGCGCCTAAAGTTTTCATCCTAATCTCCTCATATTCACAAACCACCGAGTGGTCAGGAAAGATGTAAGGAATGATACGCTAAAGCTGCACTATGTCTGAGCGAAATACACTGAACGGCGTGAGATCGTCGTCCAAGTGTCGACATTTCGGTTCGGTAAGCCTTACACCGCAGGACCGCGCCATGGGATCAGCATGGGGACCAGGTCCGTACACGACCACAACAGCCGCACCCAGTGGTATGGGCCGCGGACAATAAACCCTGTCTCTGGTTCAACGCTTCCGCGCAGGTACGCCTTGATCGGAGCGAGGCCGAACAGATCCAAGTCTCGCAGCGAGACCGCACCCAGACGAATATCGAGATCGCCAGGAATGTGAGCGCGTGTGCCGCCCAGAGGAAAGGGCCTTCGAGCACGAGCAAGTGGTGTTCAAATGGTTGCCAGAGCAGGACCACACTGGCTAATACGACACCAGATACGATGCTGTAGACAACCCTGTGATCACGCGGTGGCATGACGCTGGAGAGCCGTGCGCGGCACTGCCGGCGCACCATGCCACGGTGCTGAAGGAAGAATGCGAGCGACAAAATCCCATCTCACGAAAGCACGTCAGATTCTGCCCATCGCATCTGCACCGGCTAAGTGATCCAAGCGGGAATCCTACCAACAACACGAGCGAACCAGCCCCGCGGACAATCGCCAGGACCATGATCGATTTGGCGAGCAGTCTTCGTTGCAAAGTTCCATACCTCCGACTTTAAGACGGAGAGCTCATGGAAAAGGATACGACGGGTGAAGGTGGTGCGGATGACTGGACTTGAACCAGCACTCCCTCTCGGGAACCAGAACCTAAATCTGGCGCGTCTGCCAATTTCGCCACATCCGCAGGTCTGCTTCGATGATACCAAGATTTTTCTTTGGTCCCGCTGGAATAGATTGTATGGCCAAATCTGTACACTTTATGTTACACTCCTTCTACTTTCACTTTCCTGGAGGCAAGTTGATTCGACACAAGAAATTTCTTCTCTGCACATTGATCGCTGGGTTCAGTCTCACCGCGAACGCTGCAACGATTGCTGTGATTGGCAGCAATACAAACGCAAGCGTCGTTACGTTTCTCAATAACAACAGTCACACAGCAACAGATTTCGGCACGGGAGCCATCGGGAGCCTGGCTGGGTTCGATGCCGCAGTTTTGCTTCGATACAGCCCGGGCGGTGCTGATTCCACCACGCTTCTGAATTTCATTCTGGGAGGGGGTACGCTTATTACGGAATGGAACGCCTCGGTTTGGGCATTGAATACTGTCGGGCTGCTGAGTGCGACCGACACGGGCGGTGGTTTTGTCGGGACCGGGACAGATATCACGATAACCGCAGCCGGCCTGAGTGCAGGGCTCGGTACAGGACTCAGTAACCCCTATTCCGATTCGCCACGGTCAGAATTCTTTCGAGACTTTTCCGCACTTGGCGTGGGAATTGACCTTCTGGCAACACGCCCGGGTGGGATTCCGGTTATTTTCGGCGGGGCGTCCGGATTGGGAAGAACATACATCAATTCGTCCGATTGGGCTGACTCGTTTCCAACAGGCGCTAGTACGAGTGGTCAAATGCTGTTGAATTTGCTCGCAATCGATGACGCTCCGCCGGCGGCGGTCCCAGAGCCTGGGACGTGGGCCATGATGTTTGGCGGTTTGGCTGTCTTTGCAGTAAGCAGACGCTTCAAACGATAAAGTCGAAATCAGCTTGACCGAAAGCCCTCAGGTCCTCGGACACTTGGGGGCTTTTTGCTGTTAGTCGCCTGCATATGCGGCGTGGGTCAGGGGCGGCCCGGCAGGCAGCAGGCGCGGCGTGTCTGAGCCGCATTGGCAGGGTGTTCGGTCTAACGAATCGAATTGGCGGAGCGCCTCCCTGAGATTTACCATGCTGTCGCGGATGTGCAGGCCACGATGAGCGGAGCACTCTGCTGCGAGCAATTCGCCGGAGGCTGCGCGGTACTGTTCGAAAACGGGAACACCCCAGATTCTTTCGATCAACTCACGGTCGGCGGACGTGAGATTTCCGTACAGCTCGCCCACGAAAGCTATCACCGCACTGCCCAGTGGCGGAAGTGACACACGGCCCTGGTTGACTGCTCGAATCAGCCATTGCAGCGTTCTGGCAGGCGCAGCCAGAGCATCGGGCGCATACTTCGCCAGCGCAGGACTCCAACCTTCGGGAAACACGCGAATTTCGCCGTTCACATCGAAGCCGCTTCCAAGAATTGCCGTGCGTGGGACAGTGTCGAAAGGATAGTGTAACTGTGGCAACCGCGGATTAGCAGACTGCTGAAAAGCCTTCGGAGGGACTACGCGCGGCTTCCAGTTGATAACGACCTTCATGATGACCTCTACACTTGAGTGGGCTTTCTGGCCGGAATTTCTCGGGAAAATTGCGGATAGAAATCAGACTCTGGCGGCCGTTGTGGGCGCTTCGCAGTAGAGTACCACAAAATACAGATTAACTGAGTAGCCGAAGAAGGTTTCCTCCCAGGATCTGCTGTGCGTCCTCTTCCTGCAAACCAAGTTCATATAAGGCGCGGCATTGTAGGTCGAGAATCTGTTGTTGCCAACCACGCGGGAAAAATGAAGAATCGGTACCGAAAAGAAGACGCTTCGGCCCAACAACCTCTAATGTCCGCCGAAAAGTATGGCGCAAATCAAGTGGCGGCTCGTAATAGCGCATCCAACCGTTCGTGCTGGACGTATCCAGATAGACGTTTGGACAAAGATCAGCCAACATCAGGGCTTCACGGAAATAGCCCGCTCCGAAATGCGGCACGATGAAATTCACGTGCGGCAGACGCAGCGCCACCGGGTGCAGATCGATGGGATTGGAAAAGCGCATGTCGAATGGCGACGCGAGTCCGAGCTTTTTGCGAACGCCAACAGTCAACACCCCGCAATGCACGAACACAGTGGCGTGCGGGACTGCGGCAATGCGGTCCAGCAAGGGCTGCACTCGTTCATCCGTTATCGAGTAGCGGTGCATCGCCGGGAAGAAACAGACTACGGGATGCGCACCATTCGCCAGCACTCGCTCCAGACGCTCTATGGCATCGGGCGCCAGTGGATTCATCATCATGAATCCGAAAAAGCGCTGTGGATATGCCTTAACCGCTGCCACAACCGATGCTTCGTCACCGTGTACGCTCGCAATCAAAGCGGCGCGCGAAACACCGTGTTTATCAAGCTCGTGCACCCATTGCGTGGCGAGTTGCACGGGATCCGGCGGCGGCATCTCCCAACTCAGCAACTCCCCGAGCGCATGCACAGGTTCACCAGGCTTCAGCAGCGTGAAGAAGTTGTGCGAGAAGAAGTGAACGTGCGCATCGGAAACCGCAATCTCACCCCAGGGTGTCTGCATAGTTTATTCTGCAGCGCCGGGAGCCTTGTCTGGAGAACTGAAGCGCGTCACACCGGCCGCCAAAGCAAGCTGCGTGAGTCCGGCGACATTATTCACGTTCAATTTCTTCATCATGGTTTTTCGATAGCTGCGCACCGTCTGCAAGCCCAAATCCAACACAACCGCGATTTCCTTACTGGTCTTGCCTTCGGCCACCAGGCGCAGCACCTGCAATTCGCGGGGCGACAATCCTTCCAAGGTGGAGGGCAGAGCTTTGGAATCCAGATCGCCTTTTTGAATGCGATTCAACAGACGATCCGAGACCTGAGGGCTGAGGTAAGAGCCGCCCTTAGCGACCGTGCGCAGGGCGTCAATAAGGTCGTTGTCGGATGCTTTCTTCAGTACAAAGGCGCGCGCTCCAGAACGGATCGCGCTGACGACCGAGTGCTCGTCGTCATACATCGAGAGAATGATGATGCGCGTTTCAGGGCAATGCCGCAGGATTTCGGTAGTCGCTTCGATTCCGTTCAGGCCCGGAAGTCCGATATCCATTAGTACAATGGATGGCTGCTGCTTCTTGCACATCTGGACTGCATCCGCGCCGTTCTCGGCTTCGCCAGTGACGCGGAATTCCTCGCTGTGTTTCAGGATGGCTCTGATACCATCCCGCATGATCTTGTGATCATCGACCAGCAGCACGTCGAACGGCATAATCTAAGCTTCCCTGCGCGCGATCGAGTTTGCAGCTCGATCTCTGCGCGGCTACCCTTTGCGATTCGGCTTGGTTTCCACCAAAAGCCGGACCTTCACAATTGTACCCTTAGCTGCGGCACTGCTGATAGATAATCCCAATCCCGCCTGGCGGGCGTAATGATCCATCAATATCAGCCCGAGACCGGCAGACTGTTTTCGAATCTGTTCGACATCGAAACCGCTTCCGTTATCGCGAACTTCAAGCGTGGGCCCGGTTTTCGTAGGGCGGACCAGGACCTCGATCATGGTTGCATTTGAGTGCAACGCAGCGTTCTCAATCGCTTGCTCGGCAATTTTGTAGAACGCGGTTGCCGTGTCCTTGGGCAGCAGGACGCCGGGATCGACCAACAGTCGAACAGTTCCGCCAAACTCATTGCGGAATCTGCCTGCCAGACGGTCGAGCGCGAACGGCAGACCGGCGCGTTCCACAATAGCCGGATTGAGTTCGTAACTCAGTTCGCGAACCTGCATCACGGCTTGTTCGAGGATCTTCTGAATTTCAGCAGTGCGCTCAATGATTTCCGGAACCTTGTCCTTGAAATCCAGACGCAGGACATCGAGTTGAAGACCAACAGCGCTCAGCACCTGTCCGACTTCGTCGTGGAGAAACTTCGAAACGCGGACGGATTGCGATTCGCGGGTTTGAACCAGGTTTGCCAAAAGTTCGGCTACTGAGCGGGGCTTTTCCGTCATGCGACTCTCCAAACCGAAGACATCACAGGACCCGAAGCCCCTTGCAGGATTTCGGGTCCCATTTCAATAGCAGACTTACTTCTTGCGAGCCAACAGGTTTCGGACGGCGACGACCAGATCCTTGGCAAGCAGTCCGTACTTTTCAACGACGGCTTCGGGCGTACCGGATTCGGCATAGGTATTATTGATGCCGACATACCCCATAATGCAAGGATTTGTTTCGGAGACGACCTGAGCCACGCGCGTTCCGAGTCCGCAATCCATCAGGTGCTCTTCAGCTACCAGGATCGCGCCGGTTTCTTTAGCGGCGAGAGCAATCGCATCGCGATCGATCGGCTTGATCGTATGAATGTCGATCACACGCACTGAGACGCCTTCGGTTTCGAGCGCTTCGGCGGCGCTGAATCGATTCCGCAACCAGTGCGCCGGTGGCAATAATGGTGACATCCCTGCCATCGCAAATCTGAATCGCTTTGCCGATTTCGAACTTCTGATCTGCCGAATAGATGACTGGAACTTTGGGACGTCCGGCGCGAAGGAAAACTGGTCCGACGTGATCCATCATGGCTGCTGACCAGCGCCCGCGTGGCAACCTCGTCGGCGGGCGAGAGAACAACGAAGCCGGGCAGTGCGCCGGCGAGCGCGAGATCTTCCACGCTCATCTGCGACGGTCCGTCTTCACCGATCGAAATTCCGCTGTGCGTACCCACGACCTTCACGTTCATGTTGGGGTAGGCGACAGTGACGCGCAGTTGCTCGAAGCCCTTGTTGAGCATGAAGCAGGAGAAGCTGGCGACGACACGGAATTTTTCCGGCTGCAGCTAATCCGGCGGCCACTGCGGTCATGTTGGACTCTGCAATACCGCATGTGAAGAAGCGATCCGGGAAAGCCTGGGCGAAATACGTGGTCATGGTTGACTTGGAAAGATCCGCGTCGCAGACCACGATGTCCTTGTTGGTCTTGCCGAGTTCCGCCAGTGTCCTGCCGAAAGCTTCGCGCGTCGCCACGCCCATTTTCAATTCGTAGTTGGTTGTTGTCGCCATTATGCGAGCTCCTTCAGCGCCACTTCAAGCTCGGCCGGGGTAGGCGCCACACCGTGAAACTTGGGATTGTTTTCCATGAACGAGACGCCCTTGCCCTTGATCGTGTGGGCGAGCAGCACCGTCGGTTTGCCCTTCGTGCTCTCCGCTTCAGCGAAGGCAGCCTGCAAGGCCGAAATGCTGTGTCCGTCGACATCAATGACATGCCAGCCGAACGAGCGCCATTTGTCGCCGAGCGGTTCCAGGTCGAGAATGTCCTTGACGAAGCCATCCAACTGAATCTTGTTGTAATCGACGATCGCGACGATGTTGTCCAGCTTGTGGAACGCGGCGAACATTGCCGCTTCCCAGATCTGGCCTTCCTGAATTTCGCCGTCGCCCAAGCACGACGTACGTGCGCCAGGACTTGTTGTCGAGCCGCGCAGCGCAGACCCATGCCGGCAGCAACCGAAAGGCCCTGACCGAGAGATCCGGTCGAGGCTTCCAGCGCGGGAATGAAGCGCTTATCGGGATGGCCCTGATAAATCGAACCCAGCTTGCGCAGCGTGTTGAGCTGGTCTTCGGGAGTGTAACCCATCATCGCCATCACGGAATAAAGCACCGGGAGCAGCGTGGCCTTTGGAGAGGATGAAACGATCACGATCTGGCCAGGCCGGATTGGCCGGGTCATGCTTCATGACGTCGAAATACAGAGTGACAAGCGTTTCCACGGCCGAAAGCGATCCGCCAGGATGGCCGGATTTGGCCGCGCAAATCATTTCAACGATATGACGGCGGACTTGTTTCGAGATGGATTGCAGTTCTTCCAGGCTTTTTTTCTGGTTCATGATAATAACTTACGAGTTTATCATTTAGCGGGCGCGTGGGGTTTGCGAAGGGGGAACGGGTGCGTGACATCGAGTTCCGGCAAAGTAGTCCGGCAGATTCCAAAAGGCAAGGTTGCCACATACGGCCAGGTGGCTGCGGCGGCCGGTTATCCGGGCTATCACAGGCAGGTGGCGCAGATGCTGAGTAAGAGCGGGGACGCCCTGCCATGGCAACGCGTGGTGGGCGCTGGCGGGCAGCTTCGCCTGCAGCGGTGAGAAAGCATGGATCAGCGAATCAGACTGGAACTGGAAGGCGTTCGTTTCCGGGGAGCGCGCGTGAACATGAAGGAGCACCAGCACAAGTGGGAGTGGGTGACAGTAGGGGACAGATGGAACGTTCACCCGTTTATAGAATGCGGAAACGTTCCGTCTGTCCCCTCAAGTAATTGTTGTGAGCTGCGCGAGAATGTATCATTTGAGAGGCGGTAGTTGTATGGGCGTAGCGAATCCAGGCTGCCAGGTCGATAACTCAGGAGAATAAAGTGGCAACTGCGAAAACCGAGTATTTCTCAATAATTGTTCCTAACAAGGTCGGGCAGGGCGCACATGTACTGTCCGCGTTTAAAGAGGCGGGCATTAACTTCGTGGGTATCTGGGGCTATCCCGGAAAGAGCAAGAAAGAAGCCAGAATCGATCTGATTCCGGAGGATGCCGGGGCATTCAAGAAAGCGGCCAAGAAGCTGAAGATCGATGCCGAGGGCAAGCAGTTTGCCTTCGTGACCAACGGTCCTGACCAGCCCGGCGCTGATCGCGGAGATTCTTACGAAACTCTCGAAGGCGGGATCAGTGTTCGTGCGGTTCAGGCCGTTTGCGGCGGCGAGGGCCGTTTTGGCGCGTTCGTGGAGGTGGATCAGGACGACGTGAAGCAGGCCACGAAAGCTGCTCAAGTAATTTGCAAGTTCGGTTGACGGTCGCGACTGCAATACAGGCGCGGCCGTTCTAATCACATGTGCAATCCGCCGTTCACATTCAGCACGTGTCCGGTGATGTAGGCTGCCCCATCGCTCGCCAGAAAACAAACCGCCGCAGCAATGTCTTCAGGCTTGCCGAAACGCTGTAGCGGAATCCCGGTGAGCATACTTTCCTTTACTTTCTCCGGTAACACTGCCGTCATGTCGGTTTCGACAAAGCCTGGCGCAATCGCGTTCACCGTGATATTGCGGCTGGCCATTTCGCGCGCCAGAGATTTCGTCAGACCGATCAAGCCTGCCTTCGACGCACAGTAATTTGCCTGTCCGGCGTTTCCCATCTCGGCGACGACAGAAGAAATGTTGATGATTCGACCCCAGCGCTCTTTCATCATTCCGGAGAGCACGGCTTGAATCGCGTAAAAAGAACCAGTGAGATTTGTTTGGAGAACAGATTCCCAATCTTCCGGCTTCATCCGCAGCGCAAGGTTGTCCTTTGTGACAGCGGCGTTATTGACCAGAACGTGCACGGGACCGAATTCGGCGGCGACCTTGGCTAAGGCTTCCTTAATGGATGCCGGTGAAGACAGGTCGATCGGGACTACATACGCCTCCCGTCCCTGTGCGCGGATCTCTTGAGCGACCTCCTCCAACTTCTCCACGTTGCGTGCGGCAAGCGCGACTCTGGCGCCCGCGGAAGACAACGCTAAGGCACACGCCTTGCCGATACCCCTGCTTGCTCCACTGACAAATGCGATTCGATTATTCATGGAAGGTTCCGATAAAGATCTCATCATAGCGGAAAGGAGGCCGCATCATTCTTGCTAGATTGGATCAAGGGCACTCTTTTCACAAATTTTATGGCTTACAACGATCTGCGCGACTTCATCCGGGCATTGGAAAAGAACAACGAACTAAAGAGAATTCCGTTTGAAGTGGATCCGTACCTGGAAATCACTGAGTTTGCAGACCGCTCCGTCAAAAATGGCGGTCCGGCGCTGCTGTTTGAGAAGCCCAAGGGCAGCAACATTCCGGTACTCATTAACGCGTTCGCCAGCATGCGTCGGATGGAAATAGCGCTGGAAGTTTCGTCCGTTGACCACGTCGCGCAACGCATTTCCGAGTATCTGGAAATGCGCATGCCGCAGGGCTTGCTCGGCAAGCTCAAGATGCTGCCGAAGCTTGCCGAAATGGGTTCGTTCTTTCCAAAAATTGTATCCGACGGCGCCTGCAAGGAAGTTATTCGCAAGGACAATTTCTCCTTGAAAGAGTTCCCGGTGCTGCACTGCTGGCCGCAGGATGGTGGTCCCTTCATCACATTGCCGATGGTGTTCTCAAAGAATCCGGAAACCGGCAAGCGCAACTGCGGCATGTATCGCATGCAGGTCTATGATGACCGTACGACCGGCATGCACTGGCAGACCCACAAGCAGGGCGCCGAGCATTATCGCAGGCTGCTAAAAGAAGGCAAGCAGAAACGCATGGACGTTGCGGTCGCCCTGGGAGCCGATCCGGCGGTGATGTATTCCGCAATCCTGCCGCTGCCGCCTGATCTCGACGAGATGATGATCGCGGGCTTTCTGCGTGGTAAGCCGGTCGAAATGGTGAAGTGCGAGACCAGCGACATCGAAGTTCCGGCCAATGCCGAAATCGTTTTGGAAGGATATATCGAACTCGGCGAAATGCGCACGGAGGGCCCTTTCGGCGACCACACGGGTTATTACTCGCTTGAGGATGATTATCCGGTTTTCCACGTTACATGCGTGACACATCGCAAGAACCCGATCTATGCCGCGACTATAGTAGGTCCGCCTCCCATGGAGGACTTCTACATGGGCAAGGCTATCGAGCGCATTTTCCTGCCGCTTATGCGCATGCAGATCCCCGAAATCCGCGATATGTGCATGCCTGCAGAGGGCGTGTTTCATAACTTGATGCTTGTCTCAATTCGTAAGTCGTATCCGGGCCACGCTCGTAAGATCATGCACGCTATCTGGGGACTTGGACAGGCCATGTTTACCAAGTGCATTGTCGTCATGGATGATGACGTAAATGTACAGGACATGAGCGAAGTCGCCTGGCGGGCGCTGAATAACATCGACCCGCAGCGAGATATCGAGTTTGCGCTGGGCCCCATCGATTCACTCGACCACGCCAGCCGTTTGGTCAATTTCGGGTCGAAAATGGGCATCGATGCCACTCGTAAGTGGCCACAGGAGGGCTTCACGCGGCCCTGGCCTGATGTCCTTAAGATGTCGCCCGAGGTCAAATCGCGCGTGGACGAGCTTTGGAAACTAGCTGGACTCTAGCCTCGCCACCACTGATAGCGGTTTTCGACCGCAATCGTCAGCAATCTCAGTTTGCTCGTGAACAATCCTGCGACTGTCGGCAATGCGATTGGCAACAAACCGATCGTTCAGTTGCCTCTCGATGCCCGTAACATAGTGGGCTTACTAGCCCTGCAGCCGGGCGTCGTCTTCACAAAGGAAGGAGACACCGATTCACGTAATGGCGCGGTCAGCGGCGGAAAGAGCGACCAGGCTAATGTGACGCTCGACGGCGTCGATGTCAACGATCAAATGTGACCGGCAGGCTTTCACCAGTGTGCTGCGCATGACGCCGGACTCGGTTCAGGAATTTCGCGTCACAACCCTGAACGCCAACGCCGATAGCGACAGATCATCTGGCGCGCAGGTTGTGCTCGTCCTCACGCTGCGCGGTCTCGATCCGACAGTTGGCAACACCAAAGGGATTCGCCGCCAACATTACTGTGCACACCATTTCGGAAGACATGACCTGGACCAAGGGTTCTCACAACGTGCAGTTTGGCGGCGTGATCCGATTGTCCCAAAACAAACGCACGGACCTTCAGAGCTCATTTTCCAGTGCGGTAGCGAACACATCATGGCTGGTGGATAGCGGCGCGGAACTCACTAAGCCTTTTGCCGACCTGCCATCATCGCAGTACACGCTCTTCCGTTATGCCGTCACCGATGTCATGGGACTGGTTACTCAGGGTAACGCGCAGTACAACTACAAGGTTGACGGAACTGTGCTCAAGGAGGGCGCTCCCGTGCTTCGGAACTTTGCGGCCGAGGAGTACGAGATGTATGCCCAGGACACCTGGAAGGTCAACCGCCAACTTACCGTTACGGCTGGTGAGAATCGGTGACTGGTTCGACAAGCGCGGTGGTCTGGCACAACAGAGTAAATCGCAGGCAGAAGCTGGCAGGATAGCTTTCGGATTGTTCGACCGCGCTCACGAATCCCGCGGCCGTGTTAACAGTCGCAACCGCGCCGCGCTTCACGGCAATTGATCAGATCCCGGCAAGCATTCTGCTTCCGGCGCCGGCGGCTAAGTTCCCAGCCGAATATCCGGACATCTTCTCCATCGGCCGCAGCATCGACAACACTGTGAAGCCGCCCTACAGCATGAACGCGAACTTCAGTATCGGTCGCGAGTTCAAAGGCGGCTGGTTCGCGCAGGGCTCCTACGTAGGACGTTATTCGCGGCGATCGCTAGTTCCTCGGGATGCAGCCATGCCTACCGATCTTAAAGATCCCAAGTCCGGCATGACCTACTTCGAAGCCGCTTCCATCCTGGCCGCGACTCAGGTGGCTTATGGCCGCTTCAATGCGAATCCTGAGGATTGGACCTACGCGCTTTACCAACTCGACACCAGTGCCCGTACGCTTTCTACAATCCGCAGTTCTCCTACATG
Organism: Bryobacteraceae bacterium; assembly: GCA_963793625.1. Classification (GTDB taxonomy): domain Bacteria; phylum Acidobacteriota; class Terriglobia; order Bryobacterales; family Bryobacteraceae. The sequence continues at coordinate 205,244 of CAWCAT010000014.1, forward strand.
TCAGTTTGGAGTTCGATTGGCGGCGGCAACTACCACGCCCTCCAAGTGAATCTGAAAAAACGCTTCGGTAACGGCGACTCGGTTGACATGAACTATACGTTCTCCAAGTCAACCGATCTGCGCTCTAACACCGAACGTGTTGCGTCTGCTACTGGCGTGGTCTGGAATCCCTGGCAGCCCGGCTTGTCGAAGGGTGTTTCCGATTACGACAATACGCTCCTATTCAACATGCTCGGCGTCTATAACCTCCCGTTCGGAAAAGGTAAGAGATACCTTGGCGGAGCCAGCTCCGTGCTGAACCACGTTATCGGCCCACCAAATCGGCCCACCAACTGGAACAACAACGCCTGGGCGCAGTGGACTGGGAAGACGTTCGAGACCGAGCAGACCAAGACTGGGAATGGCCCCAACATGTTCCCTGATTCGAAGGCTGCTTTCGACGCCTTCGAGTACGATCTACCAGGCGCCATCGGCACGCGGAACCCGATTCGCGGTGACGGTATTTTCAATATCGATACCAACCTATCCAAGCGCTTTGTGATGCCGTACAAAGATGGCAAACACTCTCTGCAGTTCCGTTGGGAGACGTTTAATCTGACCAACACTGCCAAGTTCGACGTGAACAGCGCGTCGCTCGATATCTCAATCGGCGGAACATTTGGCCGGTACTCCGATCAACTCACGCAGCCGCGAGTGATGCAGTTCGGCCTGCGCTACGAGTTCTGACAAATAGCATCGATTTGAATGCAGGGGAGCAGCGGGAAACCGTTGCTCCCCGTTTTCTTTTGCGTGTTAGCAATGCTAAACTAAGACCGTGCGGCGGAATTAGCTCAGTTGGTAGAGCGCGTGATTGTGGTTCACGATGTCGTGGGTTCAATCCCCACATTCCGCCCCATCCCCTTTTTACCCGTCAGTGTACCCCGTAACAGTTGGACCCGAACGTGCAAGAATGTTTTGCGAAGTGGCTGAGAACGCTTAGATTCCGGCCTTGGAAGGGGAATTGCTGTGAAAAGTTTGCTAAACAGTGTAGTTTTCTCTCTGCTCGCGATTGTGAGCTTGTCTGCCGCTGATATCGAGCGCGGGATCGAGTTTTACAACAACAAGAATTACGCGGAAGCCGAGAAGGTGTTTCGCGCCGCGGTGACCGAAGATGCGGGGAATGCCCAGGCGCAGCGATATCTTGGCTTGACCCTCGTGCAACTGAACCGTTCGTCGGACGCTGTGGACCCGCTCAGCAAGGCTGCCGAAGCCGCTCCCGATGACAAAGACGTGAAAGCCGGTCTGGCTCGCGCGTATGTCGAGACCAAGCAATACGAAAACGCGCAGCTTACGCTGGATGCCTTGCGCGCGTTGGACGAGAATCATCCAGAACTGCCTTACGTCACCGGCATGATGGAATTGCAGCGCAAGCAGTATGCGGAAGCCGCGCGGGATCTGGAGACGGCCATCGAGCGTAATCCTGCAAACGCCTACGCTCATTACTATGCGGGCATCGCCTATAATGCCCTGAAGCGCCCGGACAAGGTTACTTCGCACTTCGAGATGTTTCTCAAGCTCGCGCCGCAAGCTGCGGAAGCTCCAAAAGTTAGATCGCTGCTTAAAGTTTCCCGTTAGGCGATGGGTATGCGAGCGCTGGTACCCGCCCGGCTTCGGTTGCTGCTCGGGATCGCAATCGTACTCTGCGGAGCGCTCCAGGCTCAGACCCTTGACCGCGACTATCTACTGAGGATGGTTCGCGATGCCCTCCGCCCGCTGGGCTTCGAACTGCAGGCGAGCCGCTTCGATTACAACGCTTTCGAGTTCTCCGCGACGCTGACGAACGTTCAACTGCGTTCGACCGCCGCCCCGGATCTACCCCCGTTCTTAAAAGCCGATCGCGTGCGGCTCAATCTTCAGCTAATGCCTTTTCTGAACGGGCGCTATATCATTCAAGGCGGCGCAATCGAGAATCCGGCATTGCATGTTGTCTTCAGTAAGGATGGTCGGAGCAATCTTCCCAAGCCAACTGAGAAAGGCGGTGGGAAGACCGAAGTGCGCCTCGAAAACCTCGTGCTCAACAATGGTCAGCTCAGGTTTGAGGATCACGCGCGTAACATCGCCGTAGAACTTCCACTTTGGCGCATCAATGTGCATGCTCAGGCAGCCTCAGCACTGCATCAGGTCTATTTGGAAACGCAAAAACCCGGTCGTGCAATTTACGAGGGGCGCCCGCTTACGATTCAGGGTGTCTCGGCTGACCTGCAGTACAACTTCGATGACAGCTCGTTAAAAATCGCCAAGGTAATCGCGTACACGCCGGATTCACGCGTCGAATTAAGCGGCGGCGTGAAAAACCTGAGCCAGCCTGAACTGGATCTGAAGTTCACTACCGAAGTTCAAACGGAAACGATTACGCGTTTTGCGGGTATTCAGGAAGATATCAAAGGCCGTGTGAGTTTAAACGGCAAGGTCACAGGCCCGGTCGCGGATCTGAAGGTCGATGCGAAGGTGACAGGCACGCAACTCGCGGCGCGCGGTTTGCAGAACGTTGACGTAACTGCACAGACCCTGTACGACGCGCGCAGCGAGCGGGTGCAGATCGGTGATCTGCTCCTGAAAATGCCGCCCGGCACCATTGCCGGGAAAGCTGACGTGGCACTGACAGAGCGCGCGGGCCGCAGTACAGTAAATGCCACGCTGCGCGGTATCGACGTGCAGCGCCTTTCGCGTGTTGCTGATCTGCCCATTCAACTTGCCAGCCGTGCGAGCGGAACCGTGCAGGCCAACTGGCCCGGGCTTGGAGTTTGCGAAAGCGCAAGGGCAGGCCGATTTGAGGCTGGACGCAACCCGCGAACTTCCTTCGAAAGACGTGTTGCCGGTCTCGGCCGCACTGCGCGCGACCTATGGCGGCAATCGTGTGGCCGTCACGTTGCGTTCGATTCGCACATTGGCGGCCGCAGGGGTCCGGTTCTGTGACGCTGGTTTCGCAGAGCAAGTTGGGCGGAGCTTTTGAGGTTAGCGCAAGCAGCGTGAGCGAGGCCCTCGCGCGGCTCGACAAATTCTTAGGCAAACGTGAATCCACGCTGGGCGAATTCAAGCTAGACGGCCCGGTCGAAATCACCGCGGACCTGGGCGGTACCGTGAAGAACCCAGTGGTCGAGCTAAAGCTAAACGGCAGCAGCTTGCAAGTGGGCGAATACAGCGGTGTCGATTTGAAAGCCGAGGCCACTTACGAAACAAGCCAGCTAACGATTCGGAACGCGGCCGTACAGTGGCGCGAGCAGACTGTGCTGGCATACGGCACGATCGGCCTAGAGGCCCAGGACAAGCCGCTGGATCTGCATCTGCGGTTGCAGGATGCATCAATACCGTTGCTGTTGGCAGCCTTCGATCAGGCGGACATTCCGGCGGCGGGGGTTGTCTCCGGCGTCGTCGATGTAAGCGGAACCGTGGATGATCCGCGCGCCACGATCGACTTATCAGGACGTGATATTGCGGCATACTCGGAACCGCTTGGGACGCTGTCAGTCAAAGGCGAATACGCCGCGGACATTTTGCGCGTGACGCAACTTCAGTTGACGAAAGAGCCTTCCGGAACACTGCAGGGGACCGGCGAGTTCAACACGCAGACCAAGGCTTATACGCTCTCGGCACTGTTGCGCGATTTCGACGTGAAGCAGATGGCGCTACCGGGAGGCAACAAGATACAGGGCCGGCTGAACCTGAGCGCGAAAGGTAGTGGCACCACTGATGATCCCGTGCTGGAGCTCGATCTTAAGGCAGACGATTTGAACGTGGATGGCACTGCGCTGGGCGGCGCAACCGCGAAGGTGAACCTCGCCGGACAGAGCGCCCGATTCGACGCACGCCTGCCGAACTACAAAACAACGGCATCCGGTCGCGTGGGATTGAAAGCGCCGTATCCGACGGAATTCCGCATCACTGCTGACTCAACCGATCTTTCCATGCTGCCCTACAAGCCCAAGCAGCCTATCTCAGGTGTGGTGACGGCAACGATCGAAGGCGCGGGCGACCTGGAGAACTGGAAGCAGGGCCGCGCTGTGGCAATGGTGGAAAAGCTCCAGCTCAAGTGGCAGGACAGGCCGATCAGTAGCGACGGTCCGATCCGAATCGAATACGCTAACCAGACTGCTACTGTGTCGCCGGCAACGATTACGGTTGCTAACTCACGCTTGCAGCTTAGCGGACGCATTCCGCTGGAGCAAACTGCGCCTCCCGGCGAGGTCGTGATCCGCGGAACTATCAATCTGCAGGACGTTGCTGATTTCGTTCCGGACGTGGAGGAAGCGCGCGGTCAGCTTGTTCTGAATGCCGAATTGCGCGGTAGCTTGCAGCGGCTCGATCCGACTGGCACGCTGACGCTACAAGGCGGTTTTCTAAAAACGAAGGGCACAACTCCGGCACTCTCGAACGCAACGCTCTCTATTGAAATGAACAATGGGACGGCGCGGATCGCGAAGCTGACGGCGGACTGGAGCGGGGCTGCGATTACCGCAACTGGCGAACTACCGCTAGGGCTGCTGCCTTCGACACTGCCGGTCGAATTTCCGCGCAAGCCGGGACCTGCGGTGCTTTCACTCGACGTGAAAAACCTGAACCTGGCATCGTTTCAGGCGTCGCCGGATGAAAAGCTCTCCGGCAATGTGAGCATGCATGCGGAACTGCAGGCTTCGACGTTGGAACTGAACGCACTCCGTGGCCAGATCACGTTCCCGGATTTGCGGCTGAGAGTCGGGAATTTCGAGCTTAAGCCGGACGCGCCCGCGGTGATCGAACTGGCGAAGGGAACGGCTCAGGTGAAACAGTTTACGCTGGCCGGTCCTGACAGCAAGCTTGCACTTGAGCGGAAGTGTGCAGCTTGGCGATCCCGGCAAAATCGACTTGCGCCTGACCTCGAACTTGAACGCTGCGGTGTTGTCAGCGTTTGCCAACGATGTGAACGCCGAGGGAGCGATGCAGGTACAAGTTGCCGTCGGCGGAACGCTGCAAAAACCGCAGGCGAGTGGCTTCGTTCAGTTGGAGCAGGCGCAGATCAGCATGACTGATCCACAGGTTCTACTCGACGAATTGAACATGAGGCTGGATCTCGCGGGCGATCGCATCACCATTACGCAATTGACAGGCTTCCTGAACGGCGGTCCCGGTTAGTGGTGGCGGAGGTCTGCGGTTCGGTGATCGCGCACTCAGCGACGTCGCATTGAACTTCAAAGCTGAAGACGTGTACATGAATGTGCCGGCGGGTTTGAAAACGATTTCGAACCTCGACATCACAGCACAAAGCCGCGGTCAGAATGTCGTGCTGGGCGGAAAGGTGAGCGTGCTCGAAGGCTCGTTCACTGACGACATCGTGCTGGAAGGTGGACTGCTGCAAGCCCTGCAGTCGAGCCAGACCGAATTCACGGGAGAGCCGAATCCGTTCCTCTCCAAGCTACGCTTCAATTTGGCGATTGAGACGGATTCTCCGATAGCGGTAAACAACAATCTGGCAAAGGCCGCCGTGAATGCGCAGGTGCGGCTGGTGGGGGGATATCTATCAGCGAGGCCTCACCGGTCGGTCAGAGATTGAGGAGGGCGGCGAAGTTTATCTGAACGAGCGCAAATATCTGATCGATCGCGGCATCCTGACGTTTGTCAATCAGCAAAAGATCGAGCCGGTTTTTGATGTGCTGGCGCAAACCCAGGCGAGTGGATACGACATCACGCTCAACGTGCAAGGGCCCGTGGGGAAACTGGAGACCACGCTCACTTCAGATCCCGGGCTGAGCGAGACGGACATTATTGCTGTTCTGCTCACCGGACGCACGATGCAGGATGTGCGAGGCGCCGAGATGAACGTTGCCCAACAGCAAGCGATGTCGTATGTGGCTGGACGATTGGGGCAGACACTTTCGCAACAGGCGCGGCGCACACTGGGCCTAAGTACGTTCCGCCTGGAGCCGAGTCTGATTTCACCCGAAGCCAACCCCACAGCACGACTCACCGTCGGCCAGGACATCACGCGCCAGTTGAGTCTGATTTATTCGATGGATCTGGCCAACAGTGGCAATCAAATCTGGATTGGCGAATACGACATCACGAGACGCTTCACTACTCGGGCCATCAGGCAGGAAGACAATAGCGTCCGCCTTGAGTTCCGCCACGACATGCGATTTGGCGGCATAGCGCCTCCGAAAAAAGGGCAGAGCCAAGCGGCCCAACGCAAAATCGCGGGCATTACATTTACCGGAGACACCGCCTTTACAACGGAGCAGTTGCAGTCACGACTGAAGCTGAAGACCGGCGATCGATACGATTTCTTCAAAGTGCGCAGCGGGCTTGATCGTATTGAGGATTCATATGCAGATAAGGACCTGCTGGAGACGCGAGTGCGGCTCGATCGGAAGATTCAGAAGGACAGCGTTCTTTTGAACTTCCGAATTCGTCCCGGGCCGAAACTACAATTCGTTTATGAGGGCTGGAGCGTGCCCGGCGGCACGCAAAAGAAGATTCGTGAGATCTGGCGCAATGGTGTCTTTGACGCTCAACGCGTTGGCGAAGCCGTGTATGCAATTCAATCCGCACTGGTAGCGGATGGCTATGTGCAATCCACGGTCACTCACACGATAAGTACCCCGTCCCCTGACACAAAGCGAGTCTTGTTCGAAGTCCTACAGGGTCCGCGCTATCACGATGTCGCGATTGAATTCGAAGGCGCATCAGGCGTTGAGCCCAAGACTTTGCTGGGGCTGCTGAAGGACCAGAAGCTAACAAACCTGGTGTACATCGATTACCGCAAGGTGGTTGATTTCCTCACACGCTACTACGCTGAGCAGGGCTATTTGAATGCGAAAATCAATCCGCGCAGGCTGGAACTGGACGCCACAACCAGGACCGGGCGCGTTGTGATTCCTATTAAAGAAGGAGCACTGTTCACTACTCAATATCTGTCGTTCGAGGGTAACCGCGCATTCACAAACCTGGAACTCAAGGCGACGCTGCCTCTAGTGGAGGGACAGCCGTTTAAGCCGGCACTCCGCGCGGATTCGTACTCAAGACTGCAAGAGCTTTACTGGCGCAAAGGCTACAGCGATGTCGAAATCGAGTATGGCCTGAACAAGGATGTAGAAGCGGGGGCTGTGGGAGTCTGGTTCCGTATCAACGAAGGCAAACAGCGCATCCTGCAGTCGATTGAGGTTGCCGGGACTGATCAGACGTCACAGTCCTTTGTGCGTGGTCAGATGCCGTTAAAGATCGGCGAGCCGCTCAATTTTCAGGACATGAACGCCGCGCGTACAAACCTTTATTCGAGCGGCGCGTTCAGGCTTGTCGATCTGGAAGTGCGGTCGGCGCAGAACCAACAAAAGCTGGAGGAGTATCAGCGACCTGTGCGGCTAATTGCCAGAGTGAGCGAAATACAGCCTTTCCAGGTTGAGTACGGCGCGTTCTATGATACGGATCGCGGACCGGGCGGCATTGTCGATTTCTCGAATCGAAACAGCCTGGGAGCGGCCCGGATCATCGGCTTGCGCCTACGCTATGATTCCCAGCTGAAAGAGTCGAGGCTCTATTTCAGCCAGCCGCTATTGCGCAGTTTTCCACTGCGGACCAACATGGTGGCGTATGTACGTCGTGAAACGAACGAGACTTTTATAACGGATCGCGTCGGTGTTATTGCGGAGCAGGAAACCCGATTCGGCGACCACTATGTTTTGAATTACGGTTACCGAATCGAGCGAGCGCATACTTATGACCGTACGCCGGATGAACTGATACCATTCGACATCACACGCCGCCTGGCGCCGCTTACGGCCTCACTGTCGCGGGATACACGTGATGATGTGATGGATGCGACACGCGGCTCGTTCGCATCGCAGGCTTTCGAGTGGGCGCCGGCATTTCTCGGCTCCGAACTGCGCTTCGTGCGTTACTTCGGTCAGTACTATCGCTACTTCCCTATAAGTCAGCCAGTCGCAATTCCCTGGGCGAAGGGTCTGCGCAAATCACGGCTAGTGTATGCAACCGGCGTGCGCGTGGGACTTGCCACCGGACTCGGGGGACAGGAACTGATTCCGAGTGAGCGGTTCTTCGCGGGCGGCGGCACCACCATTCGCGGATTCAAACAGGACATGGTGGGACCGAAGCTCGGGGAGGAGCCGGTCGGCGGCAACGCACTGTTCATTTTGAATAATGAAATTCGATTCCCGCTCTATCACATCTTCGATGGCGTCGGTTTTCTGGACATTGGCAACGTCTATCGGAGTGCGTCTGATTTTGCCCTGTCGGACCTTCGCAAGTCGGCCGGGATTGGATTGCGTGCGCGCACCCCGTATTTCCTGTTGCGACTGGATTGGGGCTTTAAGCTGGACCGCAGGACCGGAGAGCCTGCCAGCGCATTGTTTTTCAGTATCGGGCAAGCCTTCTGATCAGCGTAGGTAAAAGAGACTCAGCCGCGGCAATCCGGATTTCTCAAGTAACTGCCTGTCGAGAAACTGGCCCTGCAACATTTTCAATTGATCCGCAGTCATCTTGCCGCGATAGGGACGCAGATGACGGTCGAGCTCCTGTCGCGCCGCCAGCGCGTCGTCTTCACTTTGGCGCGCCCGTGCAATAGAAAGCATCTTTTCTTCCAACACGCTCAAACGCTGCTCCAGCGCTTCCAGGTCCTTGAAGTGCGTCTCAGCTTCAGCACGCAGGCGATCCAGTGCGCCGGCGATCTCTTCAAACTCCGGTCCGCGCTTGCGTAAGTCGATCGAGTTCTTTTCCAGATATCCGACTAACTCTTCCAGCTTGCAGAAAGCATCTGAAGTCTGCTCCGTGCGATCAGTCCCGGTGGCTTCGCCCAGCTTCTGCGCTGTTTCCAGCACAGCCTGTGAACAATAGGCGAGAGAGTTTACTGCCTGCACTTTCGATTTCTTGCTGCGCCACTTTTCGAATGCAATATCGATGCCGCGCAGTACGGCGTCGAGCGGCACCCCGGAGTTCTTCCAGGCCTCAATTAGTGCCCAGTCCAGTGGGGAAAGCAGGAATAATCCTGTGCCACGCGCCCTCTGAAAGTGCTCCTCTACTTCGGTGAAGTAATTGAAGTAATTCAGGCTGTTCCAATTAGTATCTGTGTTACTCAAGCGAAACTACTCACTCCATGCGCCCGATTCCAAATCAGTTGCAGGCCCTTCAACGTAAGATCCTCATCGACGGCCTTGAGGTAGCGTGAACCGCGCGTTACCATCGCGGCCTGCCCACCCGTCGCGATCGTCTTTGTGTCCGGACCCAGTTCGGCAATCATGCGCTCCGTGATGCCATCAATCATGCCGATGGCCCCATAGTACAGACCCGATTGCATGCTGCCGACGGTATTAGTGCCGATCAGTTTGCACGGCTCGCGGAAATCGACCAGCGGCAATCGCGCAGTCTTGGAAAACAGACCTTTCACGGAAATACCGATACCTGGGCAGATCACGCCACCGAGGTATTCTCGCTTGGCAGAGACCGCGTCGAATGTAATGGCTGTGCCGAGATCGACCACAATGCAGGGTCCGCCGAGTTGATCGAAAGCCGCCACGCCGTTCACGATCCGGTCGGCACCCACTTCGCGCGGATTGTCGTAGCGCACTGTCAAGCCGGTATCCGTGTCCGGAGTAATGAACATGGGCTCGCGATTGAAGTACCTGCGCGCCATGGCATCGAGCGCCGAATCGAGCGGCGGCACGACACTCGCGATAACGATACCGTCGACGCGCGAGAGGTCGAGCGAGGACAACGCGAAAATGTTGCGAAGTAGAATGCCCCACTCATCTGCCGTCTGCTCAGAGATGGTGCTTAAGCGCCACCGTCCCGTCAGTGCCGCGCCTTCGAATGCGCCGATAGTGATGTTAGTGTTGCCAACGTCCAGAGCTAGAAGCATGTTGGTTGTGCGGGTCGCACTCCTCCGGCTAGTATTACAGTTCTCTCGCCGTTATCGCGGCGCAGCAGCAGGAAGCCGGACGCATCCAGGCCGTCCGTTGTTCCTTCTACGCTACCCTCCGGCAGATCCACAACGACTCGTCGTCCTCTGACGTAGCTCGAGGCTTCGCTAAACAGCCGCAGAATCGGCTCGCGTCCTTCGCTGCAGAGCAGGGCAGTGTATTCGTCAATTTTAGGAAGCAGTGCCTCTAGCAACGTATTTAGCGCCGTGGACTTTCCGCTCGCGATCTGCAGGGATGTCGCGATAGCCGCAATCTCCGCAGGAAAGGCGGTCTGATTGACGTTGATGCCGATGCCGGCCACTACCGCGCCGTCGTGCAACTCCGTCAGAATGCCTGCGCACTTTCGACCGCCGATCAGCACATCATTGGGCCAGCGCAAATCGCAGGCGATCCCGCGTGACACTACAGATCGCATCAGCGGCAGCCAGACCCAGGGCCAGCGTCACTACAGGCAAGTCTGCAGGGGACAACTTCAGCCGTAGCACGATCGAGAAGTAGAGACCTTCGCCTTTTGCCGAATGCCAGGGCCGACCGAACCGTCCGTGCCCCATGGTTTGTTCAGCGGCCACAACGACTGTTCCGGAGTCGCAGCCCGCTGTTGCCAGGCGCACAGCCTCGTGCATCGTCGAATCGATCGTGTCGAACCGGTGTATCACAGTAGTTCTAATCGGAAGTTGATATCCACTGAAATCGCCGAGTGCGTGATCGCGCCGCTCGATACAAAGTCCGCGCCGGCTTCGGCATAGGCCCGCACGGTTTCGAGCGTGATGCCGCCAGAAAGCTCCACGCTGGCCCGTCCATCGATGTAGCGGATCTCTTCCGCGGCTTCGGCCGGCGTCAGGTTGTCCAGCAGTACCTTCTGGCGCCGCTGGCCAGAGCGTCGTCGAGTTCTGCGCGCGTCCGGACTTCGATCTCGATCGGCAGTCCCGTGTCTTCGCGCCTCCATGCGCCGCACGCACGCCGCCCGCCGCCGCGATGTGGTTGTTCTTGATCAGGATCGCGTCGAACAGCCCGGCGCGGTGATTGGTCACGCCGCCCGCCGCCGCGGCCAACTTCTCCAGCCGCCGCAAGCCCGGCGTCGTCTTCCGCGTGTCCAGCACGCTGGCATTTCGTGCCTGCCACCGCATCGGCGTATCGCTGGGCCAGCGTCGCCACGCCGCTCAGCCGCTGCATGAAGTTCAGCGAGACGCGTTCGCATTCGAGCAATGTCCGCGCGCGGCCCGGCACGGTGGCCAGGACAGTTCCATCGCTACGCGGTCGCCGCTCGCGAACGAGCAGTTGCAACTCATCCACCCCGCCACGCATCGGCAAAGATCAGGGGCAGTAACTCGATGCCTGCCACGACTATCGAATCGCGAGCAACGAAGCGTCCGTTGGCAATAACGCTCCGCCGGAACGCAGGCCATCGAAGTGATATCCCCGGTCCCGATGTCCTCCGCCAATGCACGTCTGACGCATCAATTACCTCCGGAGTTCGTAACATCGAACTTATTCGCGTTCATTACGACTTACCCGAGTGCCGCCCGAAGCTTCTCCAACTGCGCCTTGTACTCGGCCAGCTTGCGCGCGAATGCTAGTCCACAACTTTCTCAGGCGCTCGGCTCAGGAACGTCTCGTCCGAAAGCTGCCGCTCGGAATTCGCGATAATCTTTTCGAGCTGCTCGATATCTTTCTCCATGCGTTTGCGCCGCTCTTCCAATTGCGCGCTCGGCACTTCGAGTCGCACATCGAACTCCGTCGTCGAGCGGATCGCCGCGTCGCCGCGCGGGGCCGCCTCTTCGCGCGACCTCGAGCTTCACATTGCCCATGCGTTCGATCGCTTCGCGCCTGCTCGCGCGCCACCTTCGCGGCCATCGAGGTCGAGAAAAGCGTGCCGTCCAACTGCTGCTTCGGATCGAGTTTCAGGTCCGCCCGCAGGTTGCGCAGCGAAGTGACGATGTCCTGCAACATCTCCATCTCGCGCTCGGCTTCGCTGATCCACCGCTTCCTGCCGAGTACTGCGGGAAGGCCGCCAGCGCGATCGATTCCGGCTTGTCCGTCGCGTTCGCCGCCAGACGCTGCCAGAGTTCTTCGGTGATGAACGGCATCACCGGATGCAGCAGCCGCAGCGTCGCTTCGAAGACCGTCAGCATGTTGCGCCAGTCGGCGTTCGAGTCCGGAATTCTCGCGGAAGCGAGCTTCTTCATCTCGACGTACCAGTCGCAGAATTCATGCCAGACGAAGTGCCAGAGCGTCTGCGCGGCTTCGTGATAGCGATAGGCCTCGAGCGAGCGATTCGACCTGTTCCGCGCAGTGGTTCAGCCGGCTGAACATCCAGCGGTCTTCCAGGCGACCTCCAGCGTGACTTCGACGGCTCGGGCAGCCGGTCCGCATCTGCTCCGGAATCCACGGCTCGACGCCCGAGCGTCTCCATCTTCAGGAAGATGAAGCGCGCCGCGTTCCAGATCTTATTCGCGAACGCGCGCGCGCTCTCCATGCGCTCTTCGGACAGGATGATGTCGGTGCCCGGCGCCGCGCCCAGCAGCAGCGAAAGTGCGCACCGCGTCGGTGCCGTACTTCTCCGTCACGATCCAGCGGGTCGATCATGTTGCCCTTCGTCTTCGACATCTTCTGGCGTTCGGCGTCGCGCACCAGGCCGTGGATGTAAACGTCGCGGAACGGCACTTCGCCCATGAACTCCAGGCCCAGCATGATCATGCGCGCCACCCAGAAGAACAGGATGTCGAAGCCGGTGATCAGCAGCGATGTCGGATAGTAAGTCGCTCAGATCCTCGGTCTGATCCGGCCAGCCCAGCGTCGAAAACGGCCAGAGCGCCGGAACTGAACCAGGTATCGAGCACGTCGGTGTCCTGTACGATGTTCGTCGATCCGCAGTGCGCGCATTTCGCCGGCGTCTTCGCATCGACAACCGTGATCTCGCTGCAATCCGCGCAGTGCCACGCGGGAATGCGGTGGCCCCACCAGAGCTGGCGGGAGATGCACCAGTCGCGGATGTTGTACATCCACTCGAAATAGGTCTTGCTCCAGTTCTCCGGGATGAACGTGATGCGGCCGTCTTCGACCGCCTCGATCGCTTTCTCGGCCAGCGGCTTGGTCTTCACGAACCACTGTGTGGAGACAGCGGTTCGACCACGGTCTGCAGCGCTGGCACTTGCCGACGCTGAGCTGGTGGTCCTGAATCTTTTCGAGCAGGCCGAGCGCCTTCAGGTCTGCGACAATGCGCTTGCGCGCTTCGAAGCGGTCGAGTCCGGCGTACGGGCCCGCGGCTTCGGTCATCATGCCTTCGCCGTTGATGACCTTGATTTTCGGCAGATTGTGCCGCTTGCCGGCTTCGAAATCGTTCGGATCGTGCGCGGGCGTCACCTTCACGACGCCGGTGCCGAACTTCGGATCGGCGAGCGGATCGAGAATGATCGGAATCTCGCGATTCATCAGCGGCAGGATGACGGTCTTGCCGTGCAGGTCGGTGTAGCGTTCGTCGAGTTCGGTTGATCGCGACGGCGGTGTCGCCGAGCATCGTTTCCGGACGCGTTGTCGCGACCACCAGATGCTGCGTCCGTGCCGTTCACCGGATAGCTGGATGTGCCAGAGGCTGCCCTGTCGTGTCGTCGTGCGTCGACCTCGAGATCGGACATAGCGGTGCGGCAGCGCGGGCACCAGTTGATCATGTACTCGCCGCGATAGATCAGGCCTTTCTCGAAGAGCCGGACGAAGACGGTCGCGGACGGCGCGCGACAGGCCGGGATCGAGCGTGAAGCGCTCGCGGCACCAGTCGCAGCTGGCGCCCACCTGGATCATCTGCTGCTTGATCGTGCCGCCGTACTGCTCTTTCCACTCCCAGACGCGCTTTTCAAACTCTTCGCGGCCCAAGTCATGGCGGCGTGATGTCCTCTGCGGCGAGCTTGCGTTCGACGACCATCTGCGTGGCGATGCCGGCATGGTCCGTGCCCGGCAGCCAGAGCGTGTTGTCGCCCCGCATGCGGTGCCAGCGCACGGTCATGTCGATCTCGGTGTGCTCGAGCATGTGGCCGATGTGCAGGGAGCCGGTTACGTTGGGAGGAGGGATGACGAGGCGAAAACATGTGCCGGGCTTTTTCGGGATCGGCATGAAAGATTCCGCTCTCTTTCCACCACTGTGCCCAACGCGGCTCAAACTGTTGCGGTTCATAGACTTTGTCGATTTGCATGGGAAAACCCAGTTTATCATGCGCGTCGATCCAGGTCATGATTTGACACACTGCGCAGCGCGTTTGTTTTAATAAAGAGGTCCGCAACGCTCCTCAGTAGCTCAATGGTAGAGCATTCGGCTGTTAACCGAAGGGTTGTAGGTTCGAGTCCTACCTGAGGAGCCAGTTCTCGTTTTGGCCCCGATTCGCACCCTCCCCTGATCCATCACGCTGATCCGCCGCAACTGCAAGCGCAAGCATATCAAAGGGTTTCCGGTACTCGGCTTCCAGTTTGCCAGCCTTCCAGCGGCAGTTCGAAAGTACAAAATCGAGCAGTTTTCTTTTTTCGCTCGGCGGCTGATTCTCGAACAACTGGTGTGCTTGCTGGGCCAATTCGAGCAGTTTGATCCCTTCTTCGAGGTAGCT
>CAWCAT010000015.1:0-328575 GCA_963793625.1 Bryobacteraceae bacterium
CACGATGATCTTATCGAGCGTGTCTTCCCGCCATGCCTCCTCGTGAGTCTTCGTACGCTCGGCTGTCAGGCGAGGCAAGCGCCCGCGCGGTGCCTTGCACGAGATCACGCGGCCATCAAATGGACCGAGCCAGTTCAACCGCAAACCGGGCACCGCGCCCTCACCGCGCATGGTAACTTGCCAGGGACTCTGGCTTGAGGCTACCCGCGCGTCGCGAAAAGTCCTGTAGAAAACGTCAGGCTCCCGTTCCGCGCCGGGTGCCGCCTCGACGTTCGCTGGATACGGTGCCGCCTTGGAGCCGAGGTGATTGAGAGTCTCCGCAAACCGCAGGTCCGTGTTTACGGTTTGAGGATGATCCGCCGAACCGTTTACCATCCAATCGTGACCAAGGCCTCCAGCGACCTCGAAAAGGTTGACAATGGCATTGCGTCCTTCCCCAAAGGGTATGGTTATCAGCGTCCGACGATATCGTTCAGCCCCGGGTATGCAGCAGTGTGTGCGGCTTGCACAATCTGACATCCGTCATCCGGTGCAAACCAGGCGAGCAGATCGCCCCGGTGAACATCAGCGGAAGCCTGCGTTTTCGAGTTGACCGCAACCAGATCGTGCGAAACCGAGCTTTTCTTGTAGGCGCCCTGATGATCGTATCCTATGTCGGCCGTGAGCTCTTCGCCGTATGCCCAAAGCGTGAAAGT
Source organism: Bryobacteraceae bacterium (assembly GCA_963793625.1). Taxonomy (GTDB): domain Bacteria; phylum Acidobacteriota; class Terriglobia; order Bryobacterales; family Bryobacteraceae. The sequence continues at coordinate 696 of CAWCAT010000015.1, forward strand.
GAGAGCGTCTTGGTGTCCATGGTTGTAATAGCCGGAATAGTGCAAGTGCGCTTCAAACGCATTTGGATTTTTGCCGCTTCCAAGAATCGCGTGACCAAAATCCGGCAAAAGGAAAGGTCGCACAGGAGAGAGGTCCCGCTTCGGAACTGACGATTGCGAGGCGGCCCACGTGTCGTGCATTGTAGTGGGAGATCCATCAGGGAAGCGCAGCCGTTCCATAACCTGAAGTGATTTCGAGAACAGAGGAATCTCGCGGTTCGGGTCAAAATTCTCGATATGCCGGCCGTTGATGCGCGCTGTGTAACCAGGTGGGTCGGAATAGCCTTCGGCGCTGGCAGTGAGAAGACGTTTTATTCCACCGACCATGTCCTCCACATAACTGGTGCTCTCAGGCAACATGCCGTCAGCCATGAAATTGTATCGATAGGCGGCCGCGATTTTTTTAAAGGCGTAATGCACCAACTCCGGACAACCGAGCGCGCGACCGGTTTCAATGAACATCGTAAGCTCGCCAGCCATCGTGTTATGAAAGAAAACCCATGGATTAGTCCGATAATAGGCGTCATATTTCAGGGTGAATTTTGCGGCGTACAACAATCCGCTTTCGACGTCGGATTGCAGATCTTCGTCCGAACATCTGGGCTAGTCGGCTCCAGGGATACCGGCGTGTCGCGAACAGGTCGTAGGTTCGAACAGGAATTCGGATTCTGCCTGCCGAAGGGAGATACCAATTGTTCAGGATGAAAGCAAACCAGCGGTGGTACGCGTCTGGACCATAAAACTGCATGGTGGGAACGTTCCATTCCGGACGACCAAAGATCGGGTAATCGGGAAGGACGCCGCAGAACTTGGCAAGGATCGCGCCGGAACGTAAACCGTATTCAGGGTTGTCTGTCGCGCGGTAGAGTACCGCCATAACGTAGGACGCGCGAAGCATGCAGGAGACCCGAGTTTCTGTGAGCAGCCGTCAAGATCAGATGCGGCCCGGTGGCGGTGCTGGCGGGGCTAAGGAACTGGGGACTGACGTTCGCAAGGTGCACCGTACCCGGCGGGTCGTGATATGGGGACCGGAGGATCTTCCCTGAAGGCACGCGAACTTCTTCGTAGCCGGTTATCGGGTAGATCTTGGCGAAGTCGAAGACCTTTCCATCTTTGAGACGTAGGGTGTCGGGCTCCCGGCGGATCCAGTCAAAGCGGCGGCCCTCCCGTGCGGGATCGCCACCGGAAAAATACACTCCCCGGCGGGTTGGCATCATCGCTGCCAAATCGAGGGGGGTCAGCGCCAGATAAGGCTGCGCTTCCCCAATCAGCGACTGCACCTCTTTGGCCGACACTCCAGTTGCCTCGCTCGAGGAGTCCAGAGCGATTCTCCGCCGCTTCTGATTTCGAGTAAAGGCTGACGCCGGGCAAATTCGCGATTGACTACCAGGCTCTCTATCCAACTGAGGTACGGGGTGCCAACAAGAGGCGGTTCCAGGGAAAGCCGCCTTTGACCATGCGAACGCGTCGAACTTCGACGGAACCGGCACCCGCCGCCGCCCAACTCACCGACAGCCACTTCGCTCCGCGTTTCGTGAACACTTCGAGGCGGCTCTCCTGCCACTGCTGGCTTAGGTCAACTCAGAACAAACCGTACTTGTAATAATCCCAACTGCTCACGTTGCAGCACTCGACCCTGACGATCCCGCGTTTCATAAGCAGCCGGACATCCGCGCACTCCATCCGCCCCGCGGATCTCGTACCTCACCCCGTAAATAAACTCGCCCGACGGATCAATCTCGAGAGGCGGCCCCGAGATTTCCGCAGCCGGCAACATACAACAGAGAATTGTGGAGAGTACGAGACTCGATAAGTGGAATAAGTTTACTTTGATCATCAAGCTCGCGCTTCAGTTGTGGTGACTATTGACTCGGACAGCCAATTATATCGCTGCGCGCTTCGAAGGAGGAGATTCGGATACACTAGCACAATGATTACGACATCCAGAAGGCAATTCGTGGGCGCGGTTGGCGCAATAGGCATGCTCCCGGTTTCCGGCTTCAGTCAATCGGCGCCACGCAAGGGTAAACTGAAGCAAGCCGTTACCAAAGGCTGCTTCGGTCGAAACGTGCCACTGGAAGACATCTGCCGCGAGTCGGCGAAACTTGGACTGAAAGGCGTCAACCTTATCGGACCCAACGATTGGCCCCTGCTGAAGAAGTATGGGCTGGTATCGACCATGTGCCCGGGGTCGGGCAACATCTGTCACAAAGACAAACTGGACGCGAATGAAAAAGTGCTCGCCGCAAACATCCGCCTGGCGGGCGATGCCGGAATGCCGAACGTCATTGTAACGACGGGCCCCCGCCTTGAGATCTCCGACGAAGAGGGCATCGCCACTTGCGCTAATCTTCTGAACCGGGTCAAGGCCCTGGCCGAGGACAAAAAGGTTACCATCTGCCTCGAAATGTTGAATACGAAGGTGAATCACAAAGGCTATTGGGCAGACAGTACGAGGCTCGGTGTGGAAGTCTGCAAGCGCGCTCCGTCACCGCGCGTCAAGGTGTTGTACGACATCTATCACATGCAGATCATGGAAGGCGATGTGATCCGCACGATTCGGGATAACATGCGTATATCGGGCATTTCCACACGGCGGGCAACCCGGGGCGGCACGAGATCGACGAGACCCAGGAATTGAATTACCGCCCGATCGCGACTGCAATCGTGGAGACGGGATTCACGGGATATCTGGCACATGAATATAACCCGCTGCGCGATCCGCTGAAATCGCTGGAGCAGGCGATCTCTATCTGCGACGTCTAAACCCTCGACGGGCTAGTAAAACGACCTCTTCTCTTTGGGCACGGCAGCAATACCCAGCGGCTCCAGTATCTGCCGTGCGCCCAGCGCCAGCAGCCCCAGTTCCGTATTGCACTGGAACAACTGAAACCCTTGTTCCCTGAACTTCTGGACTTGTTCCGCCGTGCCCGCCGGACGCCCTAGAAACTTCCCGTGCTTCTTCGCCGCCGCTGTTACCTTATCGATTGCGGCCTGCAGCGCGGGTTCGTTCTGCCTTCCTCTCAGCCCCAGTGAAAACGACAGATCGCTCGTCCCGATGAACAGTACGTCGATCCCCGGAGTCGCGGCGATCTCGTCTATCTGCTCCACCGCCGACGCCTCTTCAATCACCGTAATTACCATCACGTTGCTATCAGCGGATTCGTAATAATCACCCGCCGCCGGCCACGAGTTAGTAGCAAGCCCCGCGCCCGATCCGCGCCGACCGATTGGCGGATACTTGCATGCCTGCGCCGCCCGCAACGCCAGATCAGCAGTCGAGCAGAACGGGAAGATCACGCCGCTCACGCCCTGGTCGAGCACGCGCTTCGCAGTCCACAACTCCTCCACCGGCACGCGCGCGAATACCATCGCCGGCAGTCCGCGCGTCGCCAGCACCATCGTCCGCAGTGTCTCCAGCGTAATCGGCGAGTGCTCCATCTCCACCCAAAGAAAATGGAACCCGAGCGTTGCCGCAACCGCCGCGAGTTCAATATTGTTCGTCGTTAGCGTCAGAGCCAGCACGGGCTCGCCCGCCTCCAGTCGCACTCGCACAGGATTACGCCAACTCATTTTGACCTCCGCATCAACCAAACTTCCGCCACCTGTGACCCGCGTCCACCGCCGCCCAGGCCCGGAGGACGCGTCCACTCCAGCAGCAGTGTCCCGTCCTTCACGGCCGCCTGCGGAATATCAAACTCCAGCGGCGCGATCGGATTCGGCTTATCGATGAAATCGTGTATCTGCGTGCTGCCGTTGGCCACCAGCCTCATCTTGATGCGCGGCCCATCGCCAGCGTAGATCACCTTCAGCCTGTACTGCGCGCTCGCATCCAGTTCCGTGTAACGCATCCTAACCGGAGCGTCGAACAGCGACTCTGCATCAGTGAACCACGACACGCGCCATCCCTGTTGCGGCGTTTGCGCACCGAAGCCGATCAGCGCGGAATGCAGAAAGTCCGGATCCTTCTCAAAGCCCGCACCGGGTAAGAGATGCGGCTGCTGCGTCATGTTCCCGAGGTCGTCATAGAAGCCGCCCGGGCCCGGATTCGTCCAGTTCACGATCGCGTCGAGTTGCTCCAGCCGCATCGGTTCTCGCTTGCCGGCGCACGGATCTCGGCGAAGCGCTTCTTCAGCCATACGCCGGTTGTTCAGCGGCGAAGTCGATGCATCGAGATTCGCCCCGCGCCGCAAACCGATCGCCTGGTAACGCGGCACGCTCAACTGCATTCGTATGCTCTGGAACAGCGCTTCCGCCAGTTCGAAAACACGCGCGCGCGAGTTCCCGGGCGACCGTCTGCGTCAACTGTCTTGATCGAGCACCCGTTCCGCCGCCGCCATCGCCGTCAACGTCCCGCGCGTTTTTGCGCCTCGCGCAGCTCGCTCCAGCGCCGAGCTTCCTGCTCCGTCTCAGTAGTGCAGCCGCGCCCGCAGGTACGCGTCGTAATAAGCGCGATACAGCGCCTGCTGAAAGCGCCAGTTCAGTCTCAGCTGCGGCGTCGCCTTGCGCTCCATCGTCCGCGAAACTGCGCGAGCGTCGTATCGACCCCCGCGTTCCCAGCCAGCGGACCGCTGCCAGTTGCGCTCCAGCGCGAGATAGCCCTGCGCCATACTCTCCGCCCAGCTCGGGGCCGAAAAAGTACCGGCTGTAATCCGCGCAGCAGCTCGCTTCACGTTCGCTTCGGGATTCCAGCCCAGCCGCTCCACACGAACTTGTTCACATCGTCGTTGCAGCCTTCCGAGTAGGTCAGGAACCCGATTGGTGTACTGGTTGCAGTGCCGGAAGATGACCGCCTGACCGAGCGGCCGCGGGTTGATCGGCTCACGCGCCTTCAGTAGCTGCATACGCGAAGTCCCAGTCGGTGCAGGGAATTGCGCCCGCACGCTGTGCGTGATGTCGGGATAAAAGCGGATCGGATACTTTTCGGAATCCGCGCGCGCAGTCGCGGGCAGGGGAGTCATAGTTCTGCGGTCCGAAAACGATGCCGCTCAGCCAGCCGGCTCGGTCTTCATGATCTCGAAGAACTCTTCCATCCACTCCTTGCCGAAGCCCTGCGGCGACATCCACATCTGCGCCTTCGGATGATACTTGTGCAGGTTCGTCTGTCTGCTTCTCAAGCAGCGCCATCAGGTACTTCGGCTGCGTATGGCCCGGATCGCCGCCCGGCACGAAGATCGCGTCGACCCGCGGCAGCTTGGCGAAATACCTCGCCCCATTCCTTAAGTGCGACCTCGCACCGTTTTGGCGTCCGAATAGTCGCTTGTCCATCGCCGGATACCAGACCACACATCCAGGCCGTACTCATCGGCGATCCGCGACATCTCGACCATCATCTCCATCTGCGGCAGCGGGAAATGCGGGCTGTCCGGCATCGTCGTCGGTGCGCGGCGGCATCAGTTCCATCGCGTTGGTTCCGAAGACCGCCAGGTCGCGGATATACTGCTCCCACATCGCGACGCTCCACGCGTCATAGGAGTTGGTCTTCGGCCGATAGCCCAGCTGATGTCCGCGCACCTGCGTCTTGGGAGCACTTCGCACCATCACTCCCGAATCGATTTCGAGCTTCTGCCGCCCCATGCGAAACTGCCGCAAGAGATAGCCCGTGCCGAAGATCATGCCGCGCTCATCGTTGCCGGTCACCGTCGCGACTGCGCTGCCGTCCGCAATCGACGTCGCAATCGAATAGCCTTCAGCAACGCCGCCCGCCTGCTTCCCAATCACAATCGCGGGACTGCCCGGCTTCCGAACCGCAACAGTCATCAGCCGCAGTTGCGTCCGCTTCTCGATTTCCTCAGCGAGCATCGCCGCCGCCTTCTTCATGCGCGGCGCCGGATTATTTCCAACAACAATGACAGCCTGCTTGAAGTCCAGAACCGCTGCCGTAGCAGGCGAGGCCGTAAGCAGAACAGTGGCCAGCAGTATGGCGTATGTGATGTGCACTCAAGAACTATAACTCTTTTTCAGCGGATGCCATAGAATGGCTGTGCCGTTCAAGTTCGAATTCTAAGGAGACCTAGTGATCGCAATTTTGCGGACCGTCGCGCTGGCGGCCCTGATTTCCACTGCTCGCGGCCAGGACGCTCCCGGCCGTGAGATCGCGCCCTGGCAACCGGGCTCGCTGGATATCCACCAGATCAGCACCGGCCGGGGCAACGCTGCGCTCTACATCTTTCCCGACGGCACCACCATGCTGGTCGATTCGGGGCAGGGTGCGCAAGTCACCCCGCGTCACACCGGGCTTCGTCCCGATGGCAGCCGGACTGCCGGCGAATGGATCGCCCGCTACATCCGCCATGCGCTGCGTCATGATCCCCAGCCATCGCTGGATTACGCGTTGCTCACCCACTTTCATGGCGATCACATGGGCGAAGTATCGGAAGGCTGACCTGCCTCCCGCTCCGGCGCATACAAGCTCACTGGAATCACGCGCGTCCTTGATGAGTTCAAGGTCGGCAAACTTCTGGATCGCGGTTGGCCCGACTATCGCTATCCAGCGCCTGTCGATGATCCGCCCACGAAGAACTACCGTGCATTCGCGAAATGGCAGGCCGAACACAACGGCGTTAAGGTGGAGCGCTTTGCGCCGGGCCGCAACGATCAGGTGGTGCTGCGTCGTGACGCCAAACGCTACCCTTCTTTCGACTTCCGCAACGTGGGCGCAAACGGGGAAGTCTGGACCGGTGTCGCCTCAGTCACGCGAAATCATTTCCCGGTTCTGGATGGCGTGACAAAACCCGACTGGCCATCCGAAAACATGTGTAGCATTTCTTTCCGCATCAGCTACGGTAAGTTCGATTACTTCAATGGCGGCGACATCCCCGGCGTCCCCTCGCCGGGCTACCCGCAGTGGCACGATGTGGAAACACCGGTTGCAAAGGCCGTCGGTCCGGTGGAAGCGGCGATTCTCAATCACCACGGCTACATCGACTCCATGAACGAGTTCTTTATTGCCGCGCTGCGCCCGCGCATTTGGACGCTTTCGGTGTGGGACTCGGGGCATCCGACTTCGGCGGTCTGGAATCGGCTGCGGTCAACGCGGCTCTATCCAGGCCCGCGCGACATCTATGCCACTGACCTTCACCCCGGCGTACGTGCCGTCATCTCCGGTATCTCCGGACTGGCCAGCGACCGCGGCCACATCGTTATCCGCGTCTCTCCGGGCGGAGACCAGTTCCGCGTAGTGGTTGTGGATGACTCATCGGAAAGCCACCTTGTCACGAAGATCGCCGGCCCTTACCAGGCCCGCTGATTCTTGTTCGTAGCGCACCAACGCCAAGCGCAAGGAATCCGGCGGCAACCACCAACCGGAGTACAATCCACCACGCTCGTTCACCGCGCAGATAGCTTCTGATGGCGAGCAGCGCGAATCCCAAGCCGATACATACGTACCACCAGCCAAACATTCGCGCCCGGCCTATCATAAGTGCATGGCCTTTCAACTCATCATCGATGCGTTTTCGGAAAGCGCCACGGCGCTTGATGTCGAAAAACTCACCCTGAAAGCTGGAGCCAAACGAGCGGACCTGGACCGCGCACTTAAAGGTCACGTCCTCGGCGAAGCGCAGTACATGGGCCGCTACGAAAGGAAATCTTGACCTCGAGACCAACCATGCTGACACGACGCGCAGCCCTTGGCACAATAACCGCGGGCGTTCTGTTTGGCAAAGCATCTCAACCCGCTACGCCCGTGAGTTTCTCTGTCCCGCCCAACTCCTGCGATTGCCACACGCACATCTTCGGCGATCCAAAGCAATTTCCTCTCTGGCCCGGGCGCAGCTACACGCCCGAGCCTGCTTTGCCCGAAGAGATGTCGGCGCTCCATCGGGCGCTCCACATTAAACGTGTTGTGATCGTGACGCCGAGCGTTTACGGCACCGACAATTCCGCGACGCTATATGGCATTAAGGCCCGCGGAGCGGACGCGCGCGGTATCGCGGTGATTGACAACCACACGTCTGACAGCGATCTCGACGCAATGGGCCGCGCCGGCTTTTGTGGCATTCGCATTAATCCTGCCACGGGCGTTTCCACAGACCCCGCTGCACTCGCCCGGAATTTCCGCATTGCCGTCGAGCGCATGCAGACCCGCAACTGGCACATCCAGATAAACACCAGTCTTGCCGTCATCTCCGTAATCAAGGACGTTGTGCGCGCCTCGCCGGTGCCGGTAGTATTCGACCATTTCGGCGGAGCCAAGGCGGCCCTGGGGCTGAATCAACCAGGCTTCTCGGATCTTCTGGAACTGGTCCACTCCGGAAAGGCCTGGGTGAAGATTTCCTGCGCATACCGTGCTTCGAACAGACCGCCGGATTATCCGGACGTGACGCCCTTAGCCAGGGCTCTCATCGAAGCCAACGCCGATCAAATTCTTTGGGGCACGGACTGGCCGCATCCCGACGCGGCCAGACTTTCCGGTCGCAAGCCGGACCAGGTAAGCCCGCTTCTTCAAATCGACGACGGCCGCCTGCTGAACCAGCTACCAATCTGGACCGCAGACCCCGCAGTCCGTAAAAAGATCCTGGTAAACAACCCGGCGCGCCTCTACCGTTTCTAAAACTGCTAACTCAGACACCCTCCCCCATCAATCCCCCAGCCGCTCTGGCCCGCCCGCCATACTTCTGGGCCACTTTCTCCATCTGCGGTCCAGCCTTCTTTAAATCCGCAACATTCATCGCCGGATGTATCTCAACTTGCGCACGGAGCGCGAGAAACCATGGCTCCGCTATTGCCGGGATTTGGGAGGTGTCCGCCATATCGAGAAAGAGATAACCGGTCCTCTTGCCATACTCATCCGCGAAATACGCGGCCTCAGGCTTTTGATCAGCAAGGATGGATTCAATCGTTTTGCCGAGCGTGCCGGCAACGACCGCTTCGTTACCAGATTCGACGGGGATGCAAACTTTGACCAGAAAACGCATACGTGGCCTCCTGGGTGAATATGGAGCCCATTTTACCTCGTATTGCGGTGTGCGGAGAATCTCGGGGACCGGCGCGTACCGGTCCCCACGGGTTTACAGAATAGGGATGGTCTTGACGACGTAGGTAAAGCTGTCCGATTTGAAGTGGGGACGGCGTCGATGTGCCCATCCCTCATGGCTTTCAGATGACCGCGCGGATGGAGGCTGATTTAAAAAAACGGCGGGGCACCCCAACCAGGCAACAATCCTACCCAAAACCCGATAATCCCGTCAGAGGCTAACACTACATGGGCAATGGCAAAATCGGCGGCGCTACCGGTACGGGATCCACATCCTTCGCTCAGAACTACTACCCAGTGGCATTCGTCCAGCCGGGAGAAACCAACCTGTCACAAGTGGCCCAGCGCCTGGCTGCCAAGGGAGTACGCGTGGATCTGGACAGCCTGCGCAAGGCCAACCCACATCTCTCGGATTCCACAAAGCTTACCCCCGGACAGCAGATCCGTCTGCCACTGTCGGCCGGCGAAAATATGCCCATGGTCGAAGGGGTGAGCGAACCGCCACCCGCACCCTCCGCGCCGTCTGCGCGCCTTTCAGACGACCCGATCGCCAAGTCCATTGCACAACTACGCCTACGCGGACTCGCCAACCTGCGCCTGGGCGTCAACAGCTCTGGCGCGGAGGTCCGGGTGAAGCGCGAAGTGGGTTCTCCCCAGGGCTACGACGACAAGCTCCAGGCCATCGCGGTCGCACGCTTGGGCGGGGCAGAGCCGGCCGCCGTTGTCCAGGATGCTGGCGGCAAATGGCATGCCTTCGAGACCACGGCCCCCGCCAATGGTATCGGTGGCGCCGTCTATGCCCTGCCGTCCTCCTCTTTGATCGAAGATCTGCGAAAGCAAGTGATCGAGCTCAAGACCAGGCTGAAGGAATTCGACAAACTGATGACGAGCAACGGAGGTCGCCTTCCGAAAGCGCTCGTACCGGAACGCGACGAAGCTATCGCGAAGATCACGAGCGCTCGCAAACAACTTGCCGCGCTGCTCTTTGGTGTCCCCGAATCCGAGATCCAGTTCAACTACTCTTCGCGCAATAAAACGCCCGGCAAAATCAATCTGACCGCAAAGCTTCCGAGTGCTGGAATGGAAGGACCGGTCTTTGGACAAGGCAAGGATTTCGAGGACGAGAGCACCGCGTTTGAAATCGGCCTCGACCAGCTCGAGAACCCGGCTATAGCGAGCGGCGTACTCTTTCATGAGGTCACACACTCCAAGGACGGTGAACTCGCCCGCAAGTGGGTCAAGCAGTACGAACAGGAGACGAAGCGCATGTTCGTGGAACGGCCTCCGGATGCCCAGAATTGGAAAGACCCGTTCGAGGATTGGATCAATGCCCAGGCAGCCAAGCAACCCCCGCGGCTCTCCAGGGCTGACGCCGAACTGGTCGTGGACATGGCGCACCGTGACGGCAGGACGACTGAAGCCCGCGCCTTCGTTCACGCCGCGCTGGCAGCGCTGCAGGCCGGAGCGCCCGAGGTGGCCAAACACGAGCTCGTTACCTACGCAGGCAACACCCGGACCGAGAACCACAAATCCGGAGTGTACGCGAACCCCAAGGACAATTCGCTAGTGAAGGACGCACTCAAAGCCGAGCTTCAGCAGGCCTACCGCAAGATGCCGAAGCCCATGCAGCAGCAGCTAGTAGCCGCCATCGAGGCGGCGAAAAAGGCTAACCCCGAAGCTTGGATCTCGCAAGTCAAGTTCTCGAAGTGAAGAGTCAATTCGGCCGTCTGGACGTGCCTCCATGTCCGCTAACTCGCTCGTCCGTCACGCCGGGCTACTGTGGGACGAGGCCACGCGCTCTCCGTTTCTGGACGCGCTGGCCTCCGGCAACTTGCCTGTGGATGCGTTTCGTCGCTGGCTGGCGCAGGACTACCTCTTTGCCAAAAACCTGTTAGCGTTTCAGGCCGTCCTGCTTGCCAAGGCGCCCCGTGACTGCCACACGCCTCTGCTCGAAGGACTCGCAGCGCTCGACAAGGAGTTGGGCTGGTTTGAGTCCCATGCCGCTCGACTCCAGCTGAATTTGGACATTCCGCCGTACGCGGCTTGCCGGAGGTACACCGATTTCCTGGGGCGCTGTGCCTACACGCAGCCCTGCCCGGTACTGCTCGCAATGCTCTTTGGTGTGGAAGCCTCGTACCTCGCCGCTTGGAGCCTTTTGGTACACTCCGGCCCTTACGCCGAATTCATCGAGCGCTGGTCAAGCGCCGAGTTTGCCGTGTATGTGGCGGCGCTTGGTGCGCTTGCCGAACGACATCCCCATGCGGAAGCGCAAGAGCACTTCAACGAAGTGCTCGTGTACGAGCGGGAGTTTTGGAAGATGTCCTGGGAGGGCTGAATGCTCCATGACACGTTCTGGAGGTCAAATCTCGACTTGGCGCAGTCCTGCTTGGCGCATCCCTTCGTGAAGGCTCTTGGTGATGGCACGTTGAGACCAGATCTGTTTCGCGCCTTCATCGCACAGGACGCGTTCTTCCTGCGGGCCTTCCTGAAAGCCTATGCGCTGGCCCTTGCGCGCAGCGACGACACCGAAACCATCGCCGTGTTCTGTGAGCTCATCGGCGGCGTCCGGGAGGAGCTAACAATGCACCGTGTCTATGCGGCTGAACTGGAGATTGATCTTGAGCGTGTGGTTCCGAACGCGGCCTGTCGTGCCTACACGGATTTCCTATTGCGCACGGCTTGGCACACTTCGTTAAGTGAAACGGTTGCGGCGATGACTCCCTGCATGCGTCTCTATGCGTACCTCGGCAGCGAACTGACCGGAAAGTGCGGCCCGGACCATCCGTATCGGCGCTGGATCGAGGCCTACAGCCAGGAGGACTTCCAACAGCTGGCGGCACGGCTGGATGCGCTTCTCGATCGAGTCGGCGCTGATACCAGCAATATACGCGACAACTATCGCTACGCTCTGCAGTGCGAGCTGGATTTCTTCTCGGACGCACTCTGTTCCTGATTCAATTCAGCGATTCAGGGAAGGTATAATACTCGCGGGGAGGTGCACATGCAATTTGAGGCATTTTCCTTTGGTTCGCTGCGGATCGACGGCGTCACCTACGAACATGACGTGATCATCGACTGCGGAGAGGTACGCAAGCGCAAGAAGAAAGCATCGAAAAAGTTCCGTGAAGCCTACGGCCACACGCCAGTGTCCATGGAAGAGGATATACCCTGGAAGTGCCGCCGGCTGGTGATCGGCACCGGCACGGGAGCGCTACCGGTTATGGAAGAGGTGAAGCGCGAAGCCAGGCGGCGCAAGATTAAATTGGTCATCCTTCCAACGCTTGAAGCTGTCAACGAGTTGAGCGGGAACCCAGACCAAACCAACGCGATCCTGCACGTGACCTGTTGAGCATCTTCACCCGCCGCCGTCCTGCTTGAGCAGAAAGTGTTCGCGAGTGGCAGGGTCCGGGTTTACTTTTTCTTGCTCGCCGTCGCCTTCTTGATCAGCGTGGCTGCTTTCATTGCGTCTGCCTCGCTCTCACAGCCGAGGACAGCGGAGTATCTCTTGCCGATCACCTGGGCGACCAGGAAACTCAAGTTTATTCCCGCATCCGCAATCGCCTGGGTGATGACATAGCCCAACCCGGGCTTGTTGTCGCCTTCCACGAGCAGGGTAGGAATTGCAGAGGCTTTGAGCCCGGCCGCTTCAGCGGCAGTGACCAACTTCTTGCCCGTTACTGGATAGAGTTCAATCGCTGCCTTCGTCTCATCGCCAGGGTAGCGATAACCCATCACGACCTGCAGGTCCGCGTTTCCTTTGGCAAATGGTTCCAAGGTACTCGCCAGAGTTCCCGGTTGGTTCTCAACTTCCTTGCGCCACAAAACAATGTTTTTCACCGTAATCGGCATATCGGCATTCCTCCCAACAAAAGCTACATAGTCAATCGGAGAGCACCGCCTCACCGCCGCCACTCGTAATCACCTCATTGATCCAGGTCATCGCAGCGTAGGCGGCGGGCCAGCCGATGGTGGTGATGGAAAGGATCGCGGTGTGGAACATCTCCTCCGAGGTAACGCCCGCGACTAACGCATTCCGCACCGCCGAATGCACAGCGCCCTCGTGGCGCGCCGCAATCGCCATACCCAACTTGACCAGCCGTCGCGTCTTTTCATCCAACGGCCCACTTTCGTGGCATTTCTCTCCAAGCGCGGCGAACGCATCCCAAATCTCCGGGTACTTGCTTCTGAACTCCACGACTGATCGCGGCAAAGGCCCTCTCATACCGCCGCCTCCTCGACCGGTGTCTCCAGCATAAAAGAACATCGTCGTGAACGCCACGGTGTCAAAAACCGTCGTCTTGACTAATGAGTCAAGACGACTTATACTTGTAAAAAGAGAAAGGCTGGGTGCTGAACACAATGGGGCCATCAATCGAAGAACTCGCAAATCAAGAGTACAAGTGGGGCTTTGTCACTGAGATCGGAGCGGACTCGATCCCCAAGGGACTCAACGAAGACGTCATTCGCATGATCTCGGCCAAGAAGAACGAGCCCGAGTTCATGCTGGAATGGCGGCTCAAGTCTTACCGTCATTGGCTCACGATGCAGGAACCCCAGTGGGCAAACGTCCACTACCCCGCCATCGATTACCAGGACATCATCTATTATTCCGCCCCGAACACCAAGGTCGGGCCTAAGAGCCTGGACGAGGTTGACCCTGAACTACTCAGGACCTACGAAAAACTCGGCATCCCGCTGCTGGAGCGAGAGCTGCTCGCCGGTGTCGCTGTGGACGCCGTGTTCGACAGCGTCTCGGTGGCGACCACGTTCAAGGAAAAACTGGCGGATCTCGGTATCATCTTCTGCTCCTTCTCCGAAGCCGTTCAGAACCACCCCGAACTCATTCAGAAGTATCTCGGCTCGGTCGTTCCGCACTCCGACAACTTCTTTGCCGCCCTCAACTCCGCTGTTTTCAGCGATGGCTCCTTCTGTTACGTGCCGAAGGGCGTCCGTTGCCCGATGGAGCTTTCCACCTATTTCCGCATCAACGCAAAGGACACTGGGCAGTTTGAGCGCACGCTGATCATCGCCGAAGAAGGCGCCTACGTCAGCTACCTCGAAGGCTGCACTGCGCCGATGCGAGATAACAACCAGTTGCACGCTGCCGTGGTCGAGTTGGTCGCCCTCGATAACGCCCAAATCAAGTACTCGACAGTGCAGAACTGGTATCCCGGCGACAAGGAAGGCAAGGGCGGGATCTACAACTTCGTGACCAAGCGCGGCAAATGCCTCGGCGTCAATTCCAAGATCTCGTGGACTCAGGTCGAGACCGGCTCTGCCATCACCTGGAAGTACCCGAGTTGCTTGCTGATGGGTGACAACTCGGTCGGTGAGTTTTACTCCGTGGCTGTCGCCAATAATTACCAGCAGGCTGACACCGGCACCAAGATGATCCACATCGGGAAGAATACCCGGAGCACGATCGTCTCCAAGGGCATCTCTGCCGGTCACGGCCAGAATACTTACCGCGGCATGGTCAAGATCCTCAAGGGCGCCGCGGGCGCACGGAACTACTCGCAGTGCGATTCGCTGTTGTTGGGCGATCAGTGCGGCGCGCATACATTTCCATATCTGGAAGTAAAAAACACCTCATCGCAGGTGGAACATGAGGCGTCCACCTCCAAGATCGGCGAAGACCAGATCTTCTACTGCCGGCAGCGTGGCATCTCCACGGAAGACGCAGTCTCGATGATTGTCCACGGGTTCTGCAAAGAAGTCTTCCGTGAACTCCCAATGGAGTTCGCTGTCGAAGCGCAGAAGCTGTTGGGCATCAGTCTGGAAGGCAGCGTAGGTTGAGGGAACTAAGATGGCTCTGCTTGAAATCAAAAACTTACACGCGAAGCGTGGCCGGCAGGGAGATCCTGTGTGGCATCGATCTGACGGCCGACTCGGGCGAGGTGCATGCCATTATGGGGCCGAACGGCTCGGGTAAGAGCACCTTGGCTCAGGTCCTCGCCGGCCGCGACGTTTACGAAGTTACCGCCGGCCAGGTCCTGTACGACGGAAAGGATCTCCTGAGCATGCCGCCTGAACAGCGCGCTCAGGAAGGGATCTTCATGGCGTTCCAGTACCCCGTCGAGATTCCCGGCGTCAGCAACATGTATTTCCTCAAGGCTGCGTTGAATACGATACGCAAGAGCCGCGGCCTCGAGGAACTGGATGCCATGGACTTCCTCGCGCTGGTCAAGGAGAAACTCGCGCTGGTGGACATGGACGCGGCGTTCTTGAACCGGCCGGTCAATGCGGGCTTCTCGGGCGGTGAGAAGAAGCGCAACGAGATTTTCCAGATGGCTGTGCTTGAGCCGAGGCTCGCGATCCTGGACGAGACCGACTCGGGCCTGGACATCGACGCGCTGAAAATCGTTGCCAACGGCGTGAACGGGCTGCGCTCGCAGGACAGAGCAATGATCGTCGTCACGCATTATCAGCGTCTGTTGAACTACATCGTGCCCGACCACGTGCATGTGCTGGCTGACGGTCGGATCGTCAAATCCGGTGACAAGAACCTCGCGCTCGAACTGGAGCAATCAGGTTATGCCGGCATGGAGGAGGCTGTCATGGAATGACGCGGAATTGCATCAATCCGTCAGGATGCCGCGCAGCGCTTCGCCGAACTCCAATTTCCTACGACACGGGATGAGGAGTGGCGCTTCACCAATGTCTCCCCCATTGCCAAAACACAATTCTCGGCGGCGCCTTCCGATTTGAGCACCCGGGAAGAGGCACAACTCGATCAGAGTCTCGCGCCTGACGAAGGCGGTCCCCGGCTGGTGTTTATTAATGGCCGCTTCTCACCGGAACTGTCTTCCCTGAAGCTTCCGCGTGGCATCCGCGCGACTCCTCTGCGGACAGCGAATGGCGCCGTCGAAGCGCACCTGGCGCGTTACGCCGCCTACCAGGACCGTGCGTTTGTGGCGCTTGAACACCGCTAACTTCGAGTGATGGCGCCTGCATCGAGATTCCCCATGGGACAGTCGTCGAGGAGCCGATTTACCTCGTGTTCCTCGCGACCGGAGGCGACGTGCCGGTGATTTCGCATCCGCGCAGCCTGGTCGTGATCGGACCCGACAGCCAGGCAACCGTAGTGGAGAGCTACCTCGGCCACGGCGCAAAGTATTTCACGAACGCGGTTACCGAGATCGTGGCGGGCGACCACTCGGTAGTGGACCACTACAAGTTGCAGGACGAGGATGAGCGTTCATTTCACGTAGCTACCCTCCAGGTCCAGACTCGGCCGCGACGCGAATTTCTCGACGCATTCCATTTCGCTCGGCGGCGGCCTGGTACGGAACGACATCAATTCCGTCCTGGCGGAAGGAACGGAAGCTACCGTGAATGGCCTTTATCTGGCGTCCGGCAGCCAGCATGTCGACAATCACACAACGATCGATCATGCCATGCCCCCATGGCACGAGCCATGAGTTGTATAAGGGCATTCTCGGCGGAAAATCCGCCGCAGTCTTCAGCGGGAAGATCATCGTTCGTCCGGGCGCGCAGAAGACGGACGCCAAGCAGACAAACAAGAACCTGCGTTCTGTCCGAAGACGCTACCATCAACACCAAACCGGAGCTGCAGATTCACGCCGACGATGTTCGCTGTACGCACGGGGCGACCATCGGCCAACTTGATCAGGAGGCCATCTTCTATCTGCAGTCGCGCGGCATCGGGAAAGAACAGGCGCGCGATCTGCTGATATATGCCTTCGCGCGCGACATCATCGACCGGGTCAAGCTGGAGCCGCTGCGCACCGTTTTGGAAAAGATTGTCCTGGAGAGATTGCATGCAAGCCGTAACTAGCCTCGATGTGAGCGCCATCCGCGAAGGAATTTCCCGATTCTCGCGCAGCAGGTTCATGGCAAGCCGCTCGTCTATCTTGACAACGCGGCGACGAGCCAGAAGCCGGAATGCGTCATTGAGGCGCTCACGCGTTACTACGTCATGGACAACGCCAATATACACCGCGGCGTCCATCAGCTCAGTGAACGCTCCACCCTGGCTTATGAGGCGGCGCGGGGCTAAGCTGCAGCGCTTTCTGAACGCGGCTAATGCGCGTGAGATCATATTCGTCCGGGGCGCGACGGAAGGCATCAACCTGGTAGCGCAGACCTATGGTCGCAAGCACGTCAGCGCTGGAGATGAGATCGTCATTTCGGCCTCGGAGCATCACTCGAATATCGTGCCCTGGCAGATGCTTTGTGAGGCGCAGGGCGCGCTGCTGAGGGTCATTCCCATCAATGACCGCGGCGAGTTGGAGTTCGACCAGTTCGAAACGCTTCTGAATCGGCGGACTAAGCTCGTCGCAGTGGGCCACGTCTCGAATGCTCTTGGAACCATCAATCCGGTGCGCGAGATCGTCAAAACAGCGCACCGCTGGAACGTCCCGGTGTTGATTGACGGCGCTCAGGCAGTGCCGCACATGAAGGTGGACGTCCGGGATCTGGATTGCGATTTCTACGTTTTCTCAGGCCACAAGCTGTTCGGACCAACCGGCATCGGCGTGCTGTACGGTAAAGAGCAGCTGCTTAACGACATGCCTCCCTACCAGGGTGGCGGAGACATGATTCGCTCTGTCACGTTCGAGAAGACAACCTACAACGAGCTTCCCTATAAGTTCGAAGCTGGCACGCCGGATATCGCCGGCGTGATTGCGCTCGGCGTCGCGATCGATTACCTGGACAAGCTCGGCATGGACGTTGTCGCGGCATACGAACACGAACTGCTTGAGTACGGAACTAAAGCCTTGGAAAGCATCTCCGGGCTGCGGCTGATAGGCACGGCGCGGGAGAAGGCAGCTGTACTGTCTTTCGTGCTGGACGGTGTGCATCCGCACGACGCGGGAACCATCCTCGACCGGGAAGGGGTGGCAGTCCGCACCGGTCACCACTGCGCCCAGCCGGTCATGGACCGCTTTGGGGTTTCGGCGACGACCCGCGCCTCGCTGGCGTTCTATAACACCAGGGAAGACATCGACGCTCTGGTCGCGGGAATTCACAAGGTCAAGGAGGTCTTCGCAGCATGATCAACGACCTCTATCAGGAGACCATCCTGGACCACAGCAAAAGACCGCGAAATTTCAAGTTGCTCGAAGACGCGAATCGGAGAGCGGAAGGCTACAACCCGCTGTGCGGGGATAGGTGCAAGCGTCTTTGTCAAAGAAAACAACGGTGTGATCGACAAGCTGACGTTTCAGGGAGCCGGTTGCGCAATTTCGACAGCCTCGGCATCTTTGATGACCGAGGTCTTGAAAGGCCGGACCGTTGCCGAGGCCGAGGCTCTGCTGGCAAAGTTCCACGACCTCTTGACCACGGATCAACCGTTGCCGGAGGACCTTGGCAAGCTGGCGGTATTCTCTGGTGTTCGCGAATTTCCGGTGCGTGTGAAATGCGCCACTCTGGCCTGGCATACTTTGCGCGAGGCGCTGCGGGGCGGCGGAAAGGCGGTCTCCACGGAATGACATCCGGCGAACTTCGGCAAAACGTCATCCAGGCCCTCCGTACGATTTATGACCCGGAGATGCCGGTCAATATCTACGAACTCGGCCTCATTTATGAAGTCAAGGTGGATGAGGCAGGTTTTGTCTCCATCCGCATGACGCTAACGGCGCCGAACTGTCCCGTGGCCGGAAGCCTGCCGCACGAGGTGGAATCGAAGGTCCAGGCAGTCCCCGGTGTGACTGGAGTCAAGCTCGACCTGGTGTTCGACCCGCCGTGGACAAAAAATATGATGTCGGAAGCGGCCAAGCTCGAACTTGGCATTGAAGACGTTATTCCGATCACAAGGATCTCCCATCGATGAAACTCACATCCCACGAAGAATACGGACTGCGCTGCCTGATCCGCCTCGGGCAGGAAGGACTTGCTGGAAGACTGACGATTCCTGAGATCAGCACTGCGGAAGGGGTCTCGGAAGCTTACGTCGGCAAGCTCCTGCGGATGCTGCGCCTGGGCGGATTCGTAACGGCGGCGCGCGGTCCCGGCGGCTACACTCTGGCGCGCCCGGCCAGCCAGATAGTCATTAGCGAAGTGCTGACTTTGCTCGGCGGCCGATTGTTCGAGGGGGATTTCTGTGAAACGCATACCGGCCAGATGCAGGCATGCGTCCGCTCGGTTGATTGTTCCCTACGGGTGCTCTGGCGCACCGTACAGGCGGCGGTTGATGACGTCTTGAGCAGGACCACCCTTGAGGACCTACTTCGTAATGAGCACCAGATGATCACCTGGATCACAGGCCTCGGAGAATCCTCTTCGCGCCTTTCAAGGCAATAATTGCGCGAGCGAACTAAGCCCTCATCGCCGCGTACACCATCGCAGCAAACCCGGCCAGATCAAGCTGACCAGCGCTGCTCCCAGCCGCTTGGACCGTGCCCTTGTAGCCCGCGTTCTTCAGCCATACGGTCAGCTCGCTAGCCAGCAGCGGCGCATCCGTTACCCCATTCGGAGCAGCCCATCTGCTCCCCGCAAAACCCAGGATTCGCGCCAGCCGTTCCGCGCCTTCGCGCTGCGTCAGTTTCGTATCCTTGGCTGCACGATAGCCAGTGTTCAATCCGCGCGCGCCTAGCCACTGAAAAGCCGCGAACGAATTGTCCGTGAAGCTCAGGTCTTCATAGAACGTGACCACCCCTCGACGTTCCACCAGCAGCGCCTGCAACTCGGGGGCAGGCACCCGCCGTAGCGCTACCTTGTGTTGAATCGCGAGATGCGCGGCAATCCCGCATGCCTCGCCAAGCGCCATGAAGACGGGTTCCATACGCAGTGCGTTGTACGCGACGTGGCTGCACGAGCACGCCACCGGTACCAGCAGCCCATCGATCTTTCGCGGCACCACCACGCCGTAAGGAACCTGAAATGGATCGTGATCCAGGTAGAAATAGCCCTCCCGTACACCGGGGTGCGCGGGATCGTACTTATGGTGCCCATGCGGATCGAATGCCCACTCGAGCACGGCGATTGAGGTCGGCTGCACACGCGTACGCTGGAGCTTAAGGTCCAGGTCGGCGTCGCGCTCGGTTAAAACGTAGTCGCCCAGGATGCGCCTGCCTTGACGCACATACACCTGCCGCGGAACGTGACCGTTCTCCCGCCACTCGTCCTTGTGCCATCCATACTGCAACGCGTCCTCGCGCAGCGCCGCAGGCACTTCTGGATCGTTCTGCAACAGCCAGATCAAGCCGACGTTATGCGTGCGATAGCGTTCATAGATCGTTTCTGCGGCGTGCCGGAGTGGCGGTCGGCCAGGGCCAGCACTCCTCCGCCAGATCCAGCGACTCGCGCGGAATTCCCGTATCCGGATTAACATGATCGCTGTTCAGCTCGAAGCGGCCGTTCGGCATCGGGTACACCTGGATCACATCCCGAAAGCGCTTGATCTTTCCCGCCCGAATGTCTTCCAGGTTCAACTCATAATCCGCCCGATTGTATCCATCCGGTTTGACGATCGGTACGCGTTTGGCCGGATCATTCGTCACGTGGAAGCGGAAACAATAAGCCTGCGTGGCGTCGTCCGCTTCACCTGTCGAACCGGGGAGCAGTTTCGTGTCCCGGAAGCGCATATAGATGCGCCCGGCGTGCGGCTCATTGTACTCGCTGCGGCTCTCGCGGCCTGTGCGGAACGGCACGTTCGCCATCGCGGCAAGGTCGCCTTCATAGGTCGCATCAATAAAAACAGCGGCGCTGATTCCGGTCAGGCTTCCAGGCTTCATCAGGCTTTCGAGTTCGATCTGCGTAAGCCTGTTCTTGCTGACCGTAGCCCGCTTGAGTTCGTGGCTCAGCAGCAGGCGAATGCGGCCGCCCTCGCCCGAAATCATTTCATGGAAGATTCGCTCGGCGGCGCTGGCCTCGTACCAGTAACCGTCGCGGCACAACTTCACGTTCGGCCGGGCGGCGTTGCCGCGGTCCTGTTCTTCATAGTGCCGCACGACGCGGCGCGTGAACTCGTAGAAGAAGCCGCCCACTGCTTGCCGTTTCCCGATGTCGGCGTTGGTCAATCCATTCGATACAATCCCGCCGATATGATCTTCGTGGGCGCAAAGTATTACGGATCGACCAAGCCGTGCAGCGTTGACCGCGGCCGCGATTCCAGCCGGCGTGGAGCCGTAAATCACCACATCAGCGCGCTGTTGTTCACGAGCCCCGGCCAGCTGTGCCGCGCCGAGCGCGCCGGCCCCCAGGATCAACGTCCGCCGGGAAATCGTCTTGGACATGGAGTTGTAAGCCTCTGCTTCCGCTTTGCCTGCGATTATATCCAAACGGCCACTCCGGCTCGCGACTTCAAGTCCAGTTTGGCTTCACTCTTGACACTCACCAAACGTAGCCGCATAATTCTGCTGACTATTAAACATGCTGATCAGGAGAAAACAATGGTGTCGTACCGTTTATTCCTGTTTTCACGAACGCTCTTAGTCGCGGTTGCGTTCGTCCTTCTCTTCGAAACACATAATTCCGCGAACGCTCAGATACTGTACGGATCGATCGTCGGGAATATTAAGGACTCATCGGACGCGCCGGTTCCTGACGCGGTCGTATCGATTGTCAGTCGCGGCACGAGTCTAGCCCGCCAGACGTCCACCAACGAAATGGGTGGGTACAGCTTCCCAACGTTGCTCCCCGGAAGTTATGACGTCAAAGTCGTCAAGGAAGGATTCCAGACTTCTGCGCGGACGGGAGTGGAAGTGAGCATTAACTCCGTTTCACGCGTAGATGTCGGTCTCCAACTCGGCGCCGTGGCGGAGTCGATCACGGTTTCCGAAGCCTCTTCCACGCTCCAAACCGATCGCGCCGAAGTGCGTGCGGAACTGCAAAGCGAGACGCTGCAGAACACCCCGCTACCCCTCGGGCGCAACTACCAGCAGATGTTCGTAACCATTCCGGGGTTCACCCCGCCGCAGAATGCATCTTCGATTCCCGGCAATCCGTCGCGAGCTCTCCAGGTGAACGTGAACGGCACTACCAGCAACTCCGCGGTGACGCGCATCGACGGTGCTTCAAGCACGAATGTCTACATGAATATGGTGGCCGCGTACGTCCCGGCGCTCGAATCGATACAGACCGTCAATGTTGTCACAAACAGCTTCGACGCCGAGCAAGGTCTTGCCGGTGGCGCAGCCATCAACGTGCAGATCAAGAGCGGAACGAACGAACTGCACGGTAGCGCTTTTGAGTACCACACAGACAATAAGCTCAAGGCAAAGCCGTTTTTCAATCCGCCCGGCGAAAGAAATCCGAAATCGATCCTGAACCAGTTTGGTGGTACGCTCGGCGGGCCGATAATCAAGAATAAGCTGTTCTACTTCGCCAGCTATGAAGGTACGTACGATCATCAGTTCGCGGCGAAGTACCAGACCGTCCCTACTGCCGCGATCAAGAACGGTGACCTATCCGCATCTCCCACGGAGATCTACGACCCGCTCACTGGCAACCTGGATGGATCCGGACGCGAGCCTTTTTCAGGCAAGTTGATTCCCGCTTCGCGCATCGACCCAATCGCGAAGAAGATCGCGAACCTCACGCCGCTGCCCACGTACACCAATCTGCTGACCGCGAATTTCTACGCGGGCAAGCCGTTCTACTTCAATCGGAACACCGTTGACAGCAAGCTGAATTGGAATCCGACAAGGAAGCTGACCATGTACGGCCGCTACAGTTTTCTGAAATTCGACTCCATTGCGCCGCCTACTTTCGGAGACGAACTTGGCGGTGACGCAATCAGTGGCGCCAACGTCGGGCACGGCTTCGGATTTACACAAAGCACAACCATCGCCGCGACATACGTCTACACCCCGAACTTCATCGTGGACACCTACTTCGGATACACGTTGATGGACAACCACTCCGAGCAGTCGCGTCTCGATGAAAAGATCGGGCTGGACTTTCTCGGCATCCCTGGCACTAACGGTCCTCGCCGCTTTGAAGGCGGCTGGCCGAGATTTGATATCAGCAACTACAGCGTGCTCGGCATCAAGGACGCCTACATGCCGTATCACAGGCACGACTCTCAGTATCAGTACGTTGCCAACGCGAGCTGGACTCGAGGTTCGCATAACGTTCGCTTCGGCTTTGATATTTACCGTCCAATTCTCGACCACCTGCAGCCCGAATTCTACGGCGCGAGCCATGGCGCCCAGGGCGGTTTCAGCTTTGCAGGCGGACCCACACAGCTTCGCAACGGCCCCTCAGCCAATCAGTTCAACTCGTACGCGACTTTCCTGCTCGGTCTGCCGACCACCATGGGCAAGATCCTTCAGGTGGATGAACGCTACAGCGTGATCACGACTGCGTACAGCTCTTACATCCGCGATCAGTGGCAGCTATCGCGGAAAGTGACGCTCTCCTACGGAACGCGTTACGAGTTCTATCCGATTCCAAAACGGCCGGATCGCGGTCTGGAGCGTTACGACTTTGTCAACAACAAGATGATGATCTGCGGTGTCGGCAGCGTGCCTCAGGATTGCGGAGTGTCGGTGAGCCGCAAGCTTTTCGCTCCCCGAATCGGAATCGCGTTTCGCGCCACGGACACATTCGTCGTGCGGGCGGGATACGGGATCACTTACGATCCGCTGAATCTCGCGAGAAACCTGCGCTCGAATTACCCGATTATTCTGGTTCAGAACGTCACTGGCCCGAACTCTTACCAGCCCGGCGGCACGTTGAAGGCGGGCATACCGGAAATGAAGCCGGTCGATTTCGGCAACGGCGTCATCGATGTTCCCGCGAACTATGCAGTGGTGTCCCTTGGCGATGAGTTCCAACGCGGCTACGTGCAGTCATGGAATTTCACGCTCCAGAAGAAGCTGCCGAAGGGATTCATTGCGCAGGCCGGTTACGTCGCCACTCGACAGGTCCGCACGATGGGGCACATGGATCTCAACGTCGGGCGCGTAGGCGGGGGAAATGCGAGCCGTCCGTACAACCAGAAGTTCGGTCGAACTACCAGCACGATCCTGATCGCGCCTGTCGGCACAACGAAGTACAACTCGCTGCAGACTACGCTCGAGCGCCGCTTCGCGGGCGGCTTTAACCTGCAGGCGTCTTACACCTGGTCGAAGACAAACGGCATCTGCTGTGCCGACGTTGGAACCGGCAGCCCCTTGATTATGATTCCCGAGTACTACAGCTTGAACAGGGCTGTGCTGGGCTGGGATCGGCCCCACACACTCACCGTTACAGGCTATGCGGAACTCCCCTTCCGCAAGGGCAACCGGATCGCGTCGGCGCTATTCCACGGATGGCAGATGAATGGAATGTTCAGCGCGTACGCGGGCACTCCGTTCACAGTAACCGCCTCTGGAACATCTCTGGACGCGCCCGGCAATACACAGCGGGCCGACCTCGTCAAAGCCGGCGTGCAGACACTCGGCGGCACTGGACGCGGCCAGTCCTATTTCGATCCCTTCGCGTTTGCGCCTGTGACGCAAGCGCGCTTCGGCACGGCTGGTTTTAACATTATGCGCGGCCCGGGCCTGGTGAATCTTGACTGCGGATTGTTCCGTGAGTTCCGACTCCGTGAACGCATGAAACTGCAGTTTCGCGTCGAGGCGTTAAACACGACCAACACGCCTCACTTCTCGAATCCCGGAGCGAACGTCTCCAACCTGCAACTGAATTCGGACGGCACCGTTCGGAACCTCGGCGGATTTACGGAGATCACTTCCGTTACGGGAACCGGACGGGAGGGCATCGATGAGCGCGTAATCCGCGTCGGACTGCGCTTTAGCTTCTGATTCGATCGCGTTGGATCGCTCCGTGTCAGCGTTCCAACCCAAGCACCTGCCCATCGCGCTCGCCGGGTCGCCGCAGCACAAGCCTGTCCGGAAAAGCTTCGACGATCCGCAGGCATTTCCCGAGTTCATTTTCCACCACGCCGGGCAGCGTGACGTGATGAATGCCCTGGTGCTTGGCATATCCGCCGTTGTGGTCGTGGCCGTTTATGTATGCGGCTACCGTCGGATACTCGTTGAGTACGGCCAATAGCTCGGAGTGGTCCCACAACATGTGGTCGGGACGGCACGCCCCAGCAAAAGTCGGGAAATGGCAAAATACAACGCTTCGTTCTTTTCTTACCTGTGCGGATTGAAGATCTCGTTTCAGCCAGTTCCGCTGTTGCTCGCCGGCTGCCCCGTTCCAATCGTGAGCATTGCGCGCGCGCTGCTGCTTCAGTTCTGCCAGCATTGCCGCGCCGACTTTGTAGTTGGCAGTATTCTCGTCCCACCCGCCGTTGACACTCATGTTCATGCCATCGAGCACGACGAAATGCCATCCCTTCACGCTGAAGGAGTAATACGGTTGGGCCAGGCCGAACTTCCGCAGCACGGTATCCCGTGGAGCGAAAAAGTCGTGGTTACCGAGAACTTGATAACGCGGGCCGGGCAGCTTTTCGAACACCGGCAGAATTCGGTCGAAGTTTTCAACACCGCCGTCCACAAGGTCGCCGAGGTGAACGCTGAAGGCCAGTCGCTCGGCCCCAAGCTCCTTGACGGCCGTCTGCAACTTTGTCATCGACTCCCGATAATGGCGACGCCTGACGATGTCCTTGTCGGCGTACTGGATATCGGCAATAACGGCGAACCGAACCGCAGGTTCCCTATCTGCAACAAGACTCGCGAGAAAACGACGCCTTGAGATCATGGAGACATTATAACCGTGGCTGATAAACTCTCAGGCTGAAAATGCGCGGATCTTGGCGCCCCTCTTGGCCCCCTACAGTCTGCGGCACGACTCACGCTCGACCAGTTCCACTCCGAGCAACCGATGCTCGGGCGCCGAGTGCGTCCGCTCACGTGCCAGCCGCAGCAGGATTTCCGCCGCGGACCTTCCGATTTCGTACTTCGGCTGATTGATCGTAGTCAGCGGCGGATGCACAACACTCGAGATCTCAATATTGTCGAACCCGATCACCGAAATATCGTCCGGCACCTTGCGCCCCATTTCGATAATTGCCCGCAAGGCCCCGAACGCCATCATGTCGTTCGCAGCGAAAATCGCCGTGACCGCGCCTTTCTCCAGCAGCTTGCGCGTCAGCGCATACCCGCCCGGAAAGCTGTTCTCACCGTGCAGCACCATGACTTCCGGAACGCGCGCGGCCTTCATCACTCGCAGGAATCCCCGCGCCCTGTCCGTCATGTTTCCGTGGTGCCGCGGTCCCGTGATGTGCGCGATGCGCTCGTGTCCAAGCCGCAGCAGGTATTCAGCCGCTAGCGCTCCTCCGGCCCCGTTATCAGCCGAAACCGTCGAAAACGCATTCGCTGCCGCCGAGCGGTTAAGCAGTACGATCGGCACACCCGTAGCGGCCAAATCCTCTTGCTGCGCTTTTGTCAACTCCGAGACGGAATTCATGAGCACGCCATCCACGCGCTTCTCCAGCAGCGAATGCACGTACTCCATCTGCTTATCGGCGTTCAAATCGGAATTGCACAGCAGCAGGTCACATCCGCCCGCACGTGCCGCGTCTTCGACTCCCCGCGCCAGTTCGGCGAAAAACGGGTTACGGATGTCCGCTACTATCAGGGCTAGCGTGTGCGATCGCCCCGTCGCCAGCCCGCGCGCCACACGGTTGATCCTGTACTGTAGCCGCTCCGCAACCGCAAAGACGTGATCTCGCGTCTCCTGCCGCACGCCGTAGACCTCATTCAGCGCTCGCGAGACCGTTGAGATGTTTACGCCCGATTCCCGGGCTACGTCCTTGATGGTGACAGTTTTCTTCTGCAAACGTTTCCTATTATTTGCAACTTCTCCGCGCTTGTCAATGAGCTAATATCCCCTTGACAACGCCATCCGTTCAGTACATGATTTAGCAAACGCTTGCTGAAAACGAGAGGATTACCTATGCGCTTCGCACTGTTTGCGTTCTCGCTTCTAACCCTTCTTCACGCCCAGAACCCCACAGCTACTCTGGTCGGCACCATCAAGGATTCAAGCGGCGCGGTCGTTCCCGCCGCCACTGTCGAAGTCGAAAACATCGACACCAGGATCAACCGGACCGTGCAGGCCAGCGCCGCGGGCGATTACACCGTGGTCTCACTGCCTCCCGGTCAGTATCAGGTCACGGCCAAGGCCACCGGGTTCAAGAACGTCCGCGCAACCGCGACGCTGCAGGTCGGCGAAACGCGCCGCGTTGACGTAGCCATGGAAGTCGGAGCGGTAAATGAAACCGTGACCGTCACCTCCTCCTCAGCCGCGGCTTTGAATACGGAACAGGCCTCCGTGGGCCAGGTGGTCGATTCACAGCGCATCGTTGAGCTCCCGCTGAACGGCCGCAATTTCTACCAGTTGGCGACGCTCGCTCCCGGCGCCATTTCGGCTCCCGCGGCCGGATCCACGCGTTCCAATTACGTCTCTGTGTATCTGGGCGGTACTCGCGCCCGCAAAACGGCCTTCTACCTGGATGGCATCGACACCACCGAAACCCAGTTCGGCGGCACCTACATCTCGCCCTCAGTCGATGCGATTCAGGAGTTCCGCGTTCAGAGTTCCAACATGTCCGCTGAGTACGGCCGTTCCGGCGGTAACCTGAACGTAAGCCTTCGCTCAGGCACAAACGACTTCCACGGCAGCGCCTTCGAATTCGTCCGCGACGATTCTCTGTCTGCCCGCAATTTCTTCTCGCGCGGCGATCAGACCCTGCGCCGCAACCAGTTCGGCGGAACACTCGGTGGCCCCATCCGCCGCAGCAAAACTTTCTTCTTTGCAAATTGGGAAGCCACGCGCCAGACCCAGGGACAAACCTCAAACCTTCAGGCGCCTACTGAAGACATGAAGCGAGGAATTTTTCCCGCCAACATCACCATCAAGGATCCCTTCGTCAACGCGGGCGCCAGTAACGCCGCCGCCCGGCCGGCCTTTGCCAACAACACCATTCCCGCCGGCCGCATCTCGCCCCAGGCTCTCTACTTCCTGAAATGGGTTCCCACAGCCAATGCCGTCGATTCGAGCGGCCGTCCTGTCTTGCAGGCCAGCCCCATTCAAAAGATCTGGCAGAACCAGTGGAACGTCCGCCTCGACCAGAATTTCAGCAGCAAGGACATCGTCTTCGCTCGCTACAGCCTCATGGACTTGCGCCAGACCGGATCCCACGAACTCGCCGCTGCTGGGCAACTTTCCGCCCTTGCGCGTGCGCGCCCAGAACGCCGGCATCGGCTACACCCGTATCCTCGGCGCCGGACTGCTGAATGAGTTCAGGGTTGGCTACAACCGCTCGCGCCTCTTCTTCCGCCCCATTGACGAAGGCACCAATCATACCGTGGCTGCCGGCATCAGGGGCTTCGAAGAAAGCTCCTCCGCCTTCCCGTCCTTCCCCGACGTCCTGATCACCAACTACGTGGACATGCAGGGACTGGGGCAGGACCAGAGGCCCAAGCGCAACCGCATCTATCACTACCAGGCGACCGACGGCCTCACGTTCACACGCGGCCGCCATACCTTGAAAGCCGGCGTCAACTTCCGCCACCAGTACGCCGACTTCCTGGTCGGGAACCGCGCCCAGGGCGAGTTCTTTTTCAACGGCAACTGGAGCGGCGATTCGTTTGCCGACTTCCTCATGGGCACCATCAGCCGCGTCCGCCGCGGATCTCCGCTCGATCTCTTCGGCGTCTATGACAACTTCTGGGGCGTCTACGCGCAGGATGATTGGAAGGTGAATTCGCGCCTCACTCTCAACCTCGGCTTGCGCTGGGAAATGAATCCCTTCTACAAGGGCCTGCACAATCAGATGTCTGCCTTCGATTTCGTAAACGGCAAAATCATCCTGGCCAGCGAAGGCGGGCAGGTAGCCATGGACGCACAGCGCATCACGCGCAAGATCTACCCGCTCTTCCAGGACCTCATCGTCACCTCCGAAAGCCTTGGTCTCCCGATCTCGGTGCGCCCGCCCGACAAGAAGGACTGGGCGCCGCGTCTCGGCCTCGCCTGGCGGCCGCTGGCAAACGACCAGTTCGTCATCCGCGCCGGCTACGGCATCTACTACGAGTTCGCCGACACGAACTTCCCGAACAGCTACGCCAAGGTGCCGCCGCTGGTCAACAACGAAGACCAGTCGATCTCGACCAGCGGCATCCCGTCCCGCTTCTGGAGCGATCCGTTCGGCGGTGTGGGTTACGGCACGGCCGCGGGCACGCCGACTCTGCTCACCAGCGAAGTGAACATGCGCAACGCCTACAGCCAGCAGTGGAACTTTGCGGTGCAGCGCAGTCTGCCGGGCGCTTTCACGGGTGAGATCGCTTACGTCGGGCAGAAGGGCAACCGGCTCGAATTGAACCAGAATTTCAATGACGCGCCGCCCTCAACCAGTTCGGCCAACATTCAGCAGCGGCGCTTGTATCCGCGCTTCGGCGCCAGCACACGCGGGACCTTTGACGCGCAGTCGATCTACCACGCGCTGCAATCCAAGCTGGAGCGCCGCTTCGCCGGGGGGCTGAGCGTGCTCGCCGCCTACACATGGTCGAAGGGGATCGATAACGCCAGCAATGGCCTGGGCGGATCTCCCAACCAGAACGATCTGGCCTCCAATCGTGGGCTCACCGACACGGATGTGCGCCACCGCTTCGTCTCCTCATACCTCTACCAGTTGCCGTTTGGCCGCGGTCGGCACTTCGGCGCGCAGACGCCCGCTATAGTCGATGCGATTTTTGGCGGCTGGCAACTCGGCGGCATCTTGACCCTGCAAAGCGGCTTCCCATACAGCGTCACTGTCTCGAGCGACCGTGCCAACGTCGGCCGCACCGGGCAGCGGCCGGACCTGCGCGCCGGCATTTCGCCTGTGCTCGACAATCCGACTCCGGATCTCTGGTTCGACACCCGCGCGTTCCTGCTCCCGGCACTGGGCACCTTTGGAGTGGTCGGGCGCAACACCATGACCAGCGATGGAATTCAGACGCTGGACGCGCTTCTCGCCAAGAGCTTCCGCGTGAAGGAGCGCATGGTATTCGAGTTCCGCGCCGAGGCCTTCAACCTCTTCAATCACGCGAACTTCAATCCGCCCACCTCGTCGCTCAATACCGAAGTACCCCTAACCGCAACCGGTGCGGCCCTGACACCCAGTCGCTTCGGCACCGTAACCGGAGCCCGCGACCCGCGCATAATGCAGTTCGGCCTGCGCTTCACCTTCTGATCTGATCTGATCTGGGGGTAGGTTTTTGTGGGGCAGACGCTCCACGTCTGCGCGGGACGCCCAGGTCCCGCTTGCACGGAAGCACGAGCGGTTAGTGGGTTTCGATAACGCGCATGCAGTCCGGAACGCTTGACCCGGCGGCAAGGCCGATGAGCCCTTTGGTCGCGCGTGGCGAACGGGCGGGCTTCAGCCTGCGCGGGTCTTCAGACCCGCTCTTCCACCCAACCACCCAAACCCAGGCACAAGCCGAAACCTCTAACCGTGCCCGGAGCGACAGCCACAGGAGGCTGCTTCCGCGGCGGATCCCGGAAAACTTGCCTGCGGTGCCAATCAATGGCCGGCAAATAAGGCGCATGCCCAGCAACATTCGGGCCACGCGGAAAATTACCCGCAAGCGACAAGAATCATTACAGTAGTTTTTTGAGTCTCTACCTTGCTCGGGCTCATCGTGCTACTGAGACCCAGTCCTACTTTTTGTTTTTGGGGGGTGACTTCCGTGAATGCCAAGTGTTGGTTCGTATTGCGGGCTGCTGCGGGCGCTCTGTTGACCGGCACCTTGCTGGCACAGGTGGGGGCGCCGGAACTGTCGTTATCAGAGGTCGAACTGAAAAACCTGAACCAGTACGCCGGGATGATGCGTGGGGCCTTGCAGAAAGACAAGCGTGCGACTATCGGCGACTCCATTGGCTTGGATCCCGCCAATAAGGATAAGTTCTGGGCAGTATATGACCGGTATGAGAAGGAGTTCAAGGCTTTATGGGATGTTCGTCTGGCCAATACTAAAAAGTACGCGGATTCCGGCGAACGGATGACTGATGCCTCGGTGGACGCCATGGCGAAGGAATTCCTGAAGAACGACGCTCGCATGACCGCAATACGTGCTAAGTACTATCGCGAGTTCAAATCGGCGGTCGGCCCCAAACTGGCGGCACGGTTTCTACACGTCGAAAGCGTTCTGGACCGCATCGTCGAGCTGCAGGTGCTGGCCATCGTGCCGCTGGTCCCATGAAATCTGAAGAATCTGCCTCCAACGGAGGGGGAGAAATCCGATGATCGGTGCACAAAGAATTAACGCAAGTCTCGCGCTTGCTTGCCTTTCCGCGGTGGTTGCTTTTCCGCAGTCACAACAGGGAGCGCCGGCTTCCGGCACGCTCGGCCGACCCGTTCAAGCTGTGGGCTATCAGGTAGGTGGGGGCGGGACCACTATCGAGATGCGTAGCACGGGGCTATTGGGACAAGCCGGCGGCGAGGCAAAAGTCGAGGCAAAATCGGGCATCACCAACATTGAGATTAAGGCAACCGGATTGCTATCTCCGACGAAACTCGGGACCGAGCTGCTGACCTACGTGGCTTGGGTGGTTTCTCCGGATGGGCGCACCAGCAACATCGGTGAAGTCATGACCAACGACCGCGGGGAAGGAAAACTCAAGGCCACCACGCAACTCCAGACGTTTTCGCTATTTATCACCGCGGAACCGTACTTCGCCGTGCGGCAGCCTAGCGAGTTGCTCGTTCTGGAGAACGCCATCCGTAAGGGCACGAAGGGCAAGCTATTCACCGTCAGTGACTACAAGCTGATGAAGCGCAGTCAGTATGAAAAGATGGGGAATCCTCTCGCCCTGTCCCTCGACTTGAAGAACGTGCCGCTGGAGATGTACCAGGCCCGCAATGCAGTGGAGATCGCGAAGTCCCGCGCGGCCGGCAAGTACGCGCCCGAGATTTACGTGAAAGCCGAATCCAGCCTGAAGATGGCCGAGAATTCACTGGCGCGGAACGCCGACAAGAAAGAGATCATCTCGACCGCGCGACAGGCTGTTCAATTCTCCGAGGATGCAAGGGCGCTTTCCGCGCAAAGGCAGGAGGACGAGCGGATCGCCAATGAAAAGGCCGCCGCAGCAGCCAACGCAAAAGCAGTGGCCGAAGCAAAAGCGGCAGCCGAGGCGACTGAAGCCAAACGCCGCGCCGACGAGGAACAGCGGCGGCAGGCCGAACTCTCGGCCGCCAGAGAAGCGCAGTTGAAGGCCGAGGCCGCGGCAAAGGCCGCGCAAGCAAAAGCCGTAGCTGACTCCGCGGCGGCCAAGGCAAGCGCGGAGGCCGAAATCCTCAGGTCCAAAGAGGAGTCCGCCAAGGCCGACGCGGAGCGCTCCCGCAAAGCTGCCGAAGACTTGCGTGCGCAACTGCTGGAACAGTTCAACCGCATTCTCGAAACGCAGGATAGCCCACGCGGTCTCGTCGTCACAATGGGTGAGGTTCTGTTCGAGACAGGAAAGTACAACGTAAAGCCCGAGGCCAGAGAGAAGCTGGCCCGACTTTCCGGGATTGTGCTCGCCCACCCTGGGCTGAACCTGGCGGTGGAAGGACACACCGACAATACCGGCGGTGAAGAACTGAATCAGATCCTTTCGGAACGCCGCGCAGGTACGGTCCGCGATTATCTGCTTACCCAAGGCTTGCCTGCCGATAGCCTGTCAGCCCAGGGCTTCGGCAAAAACATGCCCGCTTTCGACAACAGCATGGTAAACGGGCGCCGAAAGAATCGCCGCGTCGAGATCATTGTCTCCGGCGAGGTCATCGGGGCTAAGGTCGGGCGCTAACGAAGTAGGACCGAGGCTTAACCCGCGAAAAACAAGAAACTAATGCTCCATTTTGGGCGGTGCTGGCATCATTGTGCTGCTGATTGCGGCTGGCCACGCATGAAGAGAGACTCCGGAAAGCCGGGCCGCAAAAGGAGAACAAGCCATGAAAATTGCGTTAGTAGTGACAGCAGTATTGCTGTGTCAACTCGGTTTCGGGGCGGACGAGATAACCACATTCAAGACTTATGTGGATACGGACCTCTGCGCACGCCTCATGCTCGGCCCCATCACGCCCTCTCGCATAAACTGCAGTCAGAGCACCGCCAAGGATAACGCCGAACCGGTCCTGATTCGGCTGAGCAACAACATGGTCCTGACTGTGAACAAGCAGAAGATGATCAAGCCGCTCGTCAGCCAACTCGCGGAGGCGTCAGGGAAGGTCAAGGTGAAGGCCGGAACGATGAAACTAGAGGACGTGAAGGCGATCGAAGCCAATTCCATTCCGCCGGGCAATCCGGAACGGAGGCTGCTCGATGTCAACCGCAAAACAGAGTCGAATCCGAAGACCTGGGAGAAGATCCGCCACGAACTGGCCATGATGCCGTACACAAGTGAATTCGACTTCCTGTCATTCACCCTGTCGGGGGCTGACGTGATCCTGACAGGTTGGACGGTGAGACAGACGAATCGCGACTACGCGTACAACGTGGTGAAGGACGTCCCGGGGGTGGAAACAGTGGTCAACAACATCGACATTTTGCCCTTGGGCTCTTTTGACATGCAGATCCGGGCGGGAGTCAGGGCCGCTCTGCAGCGTCATCTTTCCCGCTACTTCTGGGGCAGCGGATCCGATATCAAGATCGTAGTAAAGAACGGGCAGGTGATCCTTTTGGGGACAGTGGCGAGCAAAGCCGATTCCGACATCGCCTACATACAGGCCAACTCCGTTCCGAATGCGTTTAAAGTTTTCAATCTGCTTCGCGTGGACAACTCGACGAAGAAAAAGACTCAGTCTGCCGACCCTGAGCAGTCCGGACATCAAGGAGAGTAGTCATGCTAAAGAAAGTGACCAGGATCGAAAAAATCGTGCTGGCATGCTTAGTGCCCCTGCTGCTGGCGACGCTCGCGGGGTGCTCGAAAAAGCCGGAGCCCGTAGGGTTGAAAAAACTGCAGCCAGATGCGAAGAATGCAGGATTCCTGAGCAACTACGACGATCTCAAACAGAACCCGAATTTCGAAAACACCCTTTCCTATGTGAAGCAGAACGATGTGAAGAACATTCGAAAGTACTTCGCCGTAATTGTCGAGCCCGTGGAGATTTACGTTTCGACGAACTCCGATGTTTCAAAGATGCCGGACCGCGGCAGAACGGCCCTCGCGGCATATTTCGAGAACGCTATCACGCGCTCGGTCAGCGATGCGTTCCCGGTCGTGAGGGAACCAGGGCCGCTGGTTCTGCGCCTGCGCACAGCTCTTATCGGCGTCGACCTTGCCTCTGAAGCGGCAGGGGGCGACAAGGCCGCGGGCGCGCTCGACCGTGGCCTCGATATAGGCAAGGTCGGGGTCGAGATGGAGATGGTCGATTCGGTCACCGGCGAGCAAATCGCAGCGGCAATCGACCGGCAAAACCTGGGTGCCGGTGCCATCGTCGGATCGGAGAACTTCTCCCGTGAGGAGAAGTTTGCTGCAGCCAAGGAAGCATTCGACGGGTGGGCTGCCAGGATGCGTGATTTCCTGGATTCCGTACACGAACTCCCGAAGGAGGCAGCGGACCGAGCCGACGCGAGCTACCAGCCGTACGGAGAACCAGTTTCAGCGAAGAAGTAAACGGACTTTAACTCACGGCTCCGGAGACGCTTCGATGCACCGCAGTCCCCGGCAGGTGATCTTCCTTGATGCGCGGCTGGCTACTGGTACTTCGCCGCCAACTTGGCACGTTGATGACGCATCTTTTCCTTCTCCGCGTCTGAGGGTGGCAGGATAAGCACCGCTTTGTAAAGATTCTTCTTCGCTTCGTTGTACGCCTTCGCCCGGTCATTGATCTTCTGCGTCAGGAAAGTCCGCCACACAAGTTCCTTCGTTGCGGGGTCGATAAGATCGACGACGACAGTGCCCTGAACGTAATCCTCTACCACGTACTCCTGGTATGAATAGCCCCAGACGCCGGTCCAGTAGGCGGTAAGGACCCCAGGCCGGCATCGTGTCCACGATCGTTACGTCCTGCTTCTTCCGGAGAGCGACCCAATAGCGCACGGCCAGGCTGTACTTTTCATCGATGGGCACTTCTCGAAGGCCGCGGGTCTCGAGCGCCCCGCTTATAAAGTTCTTGAATCGATCGCGGACTGCGGGGTCGCGCAAGATGCCGGACTCTTCCAGTTCATGGCCTCCGATGAAGCTAAAGGTCTTGAATCGCGAGAAATCCACCTCGGGATCGAAGTCGTTTTTGGCGCTGCTTCCGGCGATGCACGGAGCAACCCACAGCATGGCTGCGGCAACACACAGGTTGAGTTTCATGCTTGATCTTTCTCTTAGAACAGACGCCCGATCCGAAAGAAGAACTTGCTGTTCCCACTGGTGCCATAGCTATAGCCGATGAACACGATTCCCACCGGAGTTTCACAGACCACGGCGGCAAGGCCGTCGTACACCGGCTTTCCCTGGTCAATATTGGAGAACGCCTTTCCCATTTCAACGGCCAGGTCAAAGTGCACCTTGTTTAGAAAGCTGTTCCGGTCGGCGGAGAACGCCCTCAACCCGTGCATGCCTCCGTAGTAGTAATGCTCACCTCGAAACTGGCCCCGTCCGAACGCAGACAGACCCCCCGGTCCGCCCAGCCAGAACGGCGGGAGGTACGCCTTCGGACCTAGAGTCGTGCCACCAGCCAGAGCGGAAACCAGCGTATATCGCGGTCCGAATGACTTCGGCAGGTTCAGTCTCTCCTCGAGTACGCCGTATTGCGGCGCTGCTCCAGGAACCCCAAATGTCCACCGCGCATCCATGGTGGAACGGATGCCTTTGTGCGCAATTACCCCGCTATCTTGATGGTCGATCGCCCAACGGAACCTGGCACTCTGTAAGCCGCCCGATAGGGACGGCAGCCATGGAATGGCCACGCCGGACGAAACAGTAGGATCCGTGTTGTTGTATTGGTAGCCGAAGCGCAACTCCTGAAAGCGGCTGGCCGCATATCCGAAATCTGCTCCCGCACCTCCTTCCAGGACCTTCAGGATGCTTGTCCGGGTGCTATCGGTATAGACGTCTTCCTGACGCTGGCTGTAGAAGATCCTTGGAGCCACGAACCAGCGGCTCGGCCCCAGAAGCCGATAGTACTCGGCGGCGATCGAGTTTGTAAGTCCGACTGTAGCGTCGGTCCGCAACTCCGCGTTAGGTGCGCCAAAGTCCAGGAAAGTGAGTCGTGCGCCAAAGCCAAACCGAATATTCGAGGTCTCGGAACCTTCGATATTGATGCCCGTTTCCAGAATTGGCGGCCCGTACGATTTCTTCAGTACGTCAACCTGCACGCCTTCCGCTCCATCCTTCTTGACGAACGCATAGTTGGCGCTCTGGTACGGACCATAGCCGGCGATCTCGGTAAGGCTGGCATCGATATCCTCGGGTACCAGTGGCTCGCCCGTGACCAGGGGTCTAAGACTCGCCTCGATACTGTCCTTTCGGGCGCCGCTCACTCCGCGGACGGTCACGAATGTGGGTGTGATCTGTTTTGGAAGGCGCTTCGCCTTCCGTTCCGCGACGTATTGCTGCCACACCTCTTCGCTCACAGAAAGCGTTTTGAGAAGCGCTTCTTTCTTTTGAGCCGCCTCGTATCCGCGCCGTTCCATGTCCTCGAACTTCGCGAAATCGCTCGAGGTTAGGCCGGCCAGGTCGGGAGTGATGAGCAAGTCCGCGAGCGCCATGCTTCGGCGCTCGTTCGCATCAATCATCACGGCGATTGACCTCTTGGCTGCGCCCAGCATGGATGCGACTGACTCTTTCTTCGCCTCAGGGTCCACCAGAGCGACGGCCAGAATGAGATCGGCGCCCATACCCTTGACCACGTCCACCGGCAGGTTGTTAAGCATGCCCCCATCCGCCAGCACCATGTCTCCGAATTCAATCGGTGCAAACACGGCTGGTAGCGACATCGTGGCTCTCAGGGCCGTGGGTAACGATCCCTTGCTGAAAACGATCTGCTCGCCTGAAATCAGGTTCAACGGCGACACAGCGGAACGGAGTCGGCAGGTCGTCGAAACTCCGGTATTCCGCATAAGGTGCGGCAAAACTGCTCAGCACGAGGCCTACCTCGTGCCCGGGGGAGAGGCCGGAGGGAAGTTGCACACCTTTACGCAATCCCAACTCGAGTTTGTTCGGGAAGTCCCTGCGGTCCTCCTTGCGGCGGAAGGCAAGGGCAGGGAAGGGAGGGGCCGGGTTTAACACTGAGCGCCAATCTATCGAGCGGACAAACGCTTTCATTTCCGCAGCGTCGTGCCCGGTCGCAAAGAGTCCCCCCACTAATCCACCCATGCTGGTGCCGCCGACATAGGCCACCGGAATGCGATGTTCTTCGAGCCATTGCAGCACACCGACATGTGAGAGCCCGAGCGCTCCACCGCCTGATAACACTAAGCCAATCCGTGGGCGTGCTGGTTCTGCTGGAGCCGCAGCCCAAGCTATTCCGCTGACTGCGAGGATGAGACCGAGTTGTGTTTTCATCGCCTGATTGTTTGATGAATGATTCCTCGCACGCTCCTTAAGATGTAGTATTTTCGGCTGGCGGGATGTCTGCAATCCTGCCCACGTCCCGCTAGTCCGACCGTATTCCAGCCATGCTCCCTTTCAGTATCGGGCGGAGGATCCCAAAAGCTTCTTTTCGGTGCCCATCGATGGCGGACTGGTTGGGCGCGTGAGAGGAGCCAGTCGTGAAGTCGCAGGGCACCTCCGGAGCCCACCCCCGGTCGGTCGATTCTAGCCGAGTTTGGCCATCAACTCTTTGATCTCCGCTTCCTCTTTGCTGTTGGGCCGGTTCTTGGCACAAGTTTCCAGTTCTTTGCGGGCCTGTAGTTTGTCGCCCTTCTGGATCAGAGCCCTCGCCAGATGCAGACGCCACGATACGTGTGCCGAATTCCTCTCAAGGAGTTCGCGGTAGATTCGGATGGCATCATCGTTGAGCCCTTTTTTGATGTAGATCGAGCCCATGGTATCGGTCACGTTCGCGTCATTGGGCAGCTTTTGCTTAGCGCGCTGCGCCAGTGCGAGCGCCTGGTCGAGGTCACCGCCGCTTTCAACCATCCTGAACGCCAGATTATTCAGTGCGACCGCGTTGTCCGGTTGCAGCTTAAGTATCTGTTCATAGACCGGTCTCGCTTGCGTGCCCTGACCTGTAGCCTCCAGCATCATCGCAAAAGAGAGATGTGCATTACCGTCATTGGGCGCCAGTTCGCGCGATTTTCTGAAGCTTTCCAGTGCAGCTTTAAAATTGCCCGCCTGGCGATAAGCTTCTCCAAGCTCCAGGAAGATCGGCTCGCGTCGGATTCTGATTTACCAGATACATCAGCTCTTTAATCGCTAGATCATATTCACCTGAGCGTACCCCATATTGACCAACTCATGCGCAGATCATCGCGCTTAGGATTTTTGCTGACCTCAGTCTGCAAGAGGCTGCGTGCGTCCGCTGTACGGCCCTGAGCAAGGAAGGTCTCGGCCAGCAGCAGGCTGGCGCGCGTATCCAGCGGTGCGCTATCACGCAATCGCGAAAAGATCTCCTCGGCCTCTTTGTATTTCTTCTCCTGGAAGTTGAGCATACCGTGGAACAGTGCGTCCCTCGACTTGGAGCGAGCCCGACGAGTTCAGTCAGTTCCTTGCGGGTCTGATCATTATTCCCAAGCAGACCAGGGCATGAGTGGGACGATGAGCCGTGCGTGAACGCGTCAGCCCCAATTCGACATCGTCTGGTCGGAAAGCGCCCCAGCAAAGTCTTTTTCCAGCAAACTTAACTGGCCCAAAGCAAGGCGCGCCGGCAGGTAATCCGGACGGTTAGTAATTGCTTGCTGGAACTGCAGTCTTGCCTGTCCCAGATCACGTTTGGCGAGGTATCCGACCGAGGTTGAAGCGCAACACAGGATTGTTCGGCATGCTGCTGAGAACACCCTGCAAGTCCGTAATTGCTTTATCGACCTGCTCCTTGCTGCCGCCGTCCAGCACGTATCATGTCACGATGCGCGGTGGAGTTGGCCCAGCCGCCGGCCAGGCAGTCGGCCGCTGTTCCGCATAGCGGCGTACATCAACTGCTGTATGTTCACGATAACCCGGCTCTTTGACGATCAATTCCCGGCCAAGTTTTTCGGCTTCGGCCAAATTGTTATCTTTATCGTAAATCTGAAACAGTGCAATAACCACGTCACGTTGTAGCGGCCTAATCGAATTCGCGGTTTGGAAACTGGCTCGGGCTTCCTCGTTTTTTCCGTCGCTAGCGCCACATAGCCTTGCATTCTATGACCGCTGAACGATTTGGGATCTTTCTTGATGAGATTACCGGAGAGCTGGGTCACTAAGTCCCAGGTTTCTGGGTCGCTTTGGATCTGCGAAGAACCCATCAGGGACAGGTCGCCGAGGGCGGTCATCACCTCTGTATTGTCTTTCTCCAACTCGTAGGCTTTGCGCAAAGAGCGGTATACTTCCGGCGATGCGGACCGCCTAGAGGGCAGTAACTCCGCGCTGGAAAAAAGCATCGCCGATCAGTGAATTTTCCTGACCGAGCAGATTACATGCAGGTAGTGCGAGCGCCACCAACATGAGAGAAGTCAATCGTGAATATTTCATTTAGGAAAGTTGACTATAGAATACTTATTTACGTACAAAGGCGTGGTAACAGTATCATTCGCGCATTCCGGGTGTCAATGCTGCGCGATCCTCCGGAACTGTAACTGCGAATTCTGCACGCATTTCGATGGACACGAGTTAACTTCTGATGAGAAGTCATTCGTCTTTACGTTCAAGAGTAAGAAGACACCGGAGAAACTTGAGATCCCATACGACCGCATTAACGTGCTTGAGTACGGCCAGAAGGCAGGCCGGCGGCTAGGCTTGGCAATCGCGATTAGTCCACTAGCCCTTTTCTCGAAAAAACGGAAGCATTTCCTTACCATCAACTATCTCGATGACAAGGACAAATAACAAGCTGCAGTATTCGAAATGGGAAAAGATGTCATTCGCACTACCTTGGCAACGCTGGAGGCCAGGAGCGGGAAAGAAAATAGAATACCAGGACGAAGAGGCTCGCAAGAGCGGTAGAGGGAACTAGGAGGCTAAAATGAACGGACTGAGGTTTCTAGCGGTCGCGCTCTGGCCCGCGCTGGAAAAAAGCCAGATCGATGTAACTCCTCCTCAAGCACCTGCCCATGAGTATGAGGCGGAACTGGACGCGCGACTCTTAATAGCGAGAAGAATCTTT
Source organism: Bryobacteraceae bacterium (assembly GCA_963793625.1). Lineage (GTDB taxonomy): Bacteria > Acidobacteriota > Terriglobia > Bryobacterales > Bryobacteraceae. The sequence goes on from CAWCAT010000015.1 coordinate 40,832, forward strand.
GTGGATAACTTCGGAGACGACGCGATAAACAAGTCTCTGCATGCCATCGTCATCGATTCAATCCGCTCTGGCAAACGCTTCATTGTTACGGAAAACCGTGCTAGGGCGGACCTCATACTGAAAGGGACTGCTCTCGAGAAAACTTCGCAGGAAATGCATGCTTTAGGATCAGCGACCAGCGCCGCTGGCACAGTTGGCGATGGAGTCCTGAAATTAGCGGTTCTGCGACCCGGAATTCGGGGTCAGTTTCGGGCTCCAGCCGAGGAGGATTCCGGACTGGAGCTGCAAGGATTGACGACTCACAAGCAGTGATGTGGTTTGGTCATGCTCTCAGCACTTGTACCAGGTGCGCTGCGCGTCATCAGAACGAGAACTTCAACGCGAGTTGCACAACCCTTGGCGACGCGGCGCTGACGACTTGCCCAAAGCTGGAGCTGCCAACGTTTCCATTTACCGCCGCAGCGCCGAAGAACTGCGCGTGATTGAAGACGTTGAACGCCTCGAATCGAAGATCTATCGCACGCGTATCAGAAAGCCGTACGCTCTTCAGTAGTGCAACGTCGAAGTTGGCCATCCCAGGTCCATAGAAGAACCGTCGTGCCGCTGTGCCTAGGGTTCCAAGCGCCGGCATGCCAAACAATGAAGTGTTAAACGCACTCTTGCCGTTGCGAGGATTGGTGTTCACGGCGAGGTCGCCCGGTGTGTAATTCGGTGTATCTACGCCATCGCTGTTAATGCCGTTGGGGATCGTCCCGAGCAGGGACGTATCGTTGTTGTTGAACAAGGTCACCGGCAGGCCTGAACTGAACCGCGTGATTCCCGACAGTGCCCAACCGGAAGTCAACTGGGTGTTGCGATGGAACAACCTCTCCAATGGCATCCTCCAGTTGTAGCTGGCGACGAAATTGTGACGCAGGTCGAATCCGGAGAGCGCCCGGCTCAACTTCGGATTGAGCGGATTTACCGCCTCGGAGAGGCTCGACGATTGATCCAAAGACTTGCCATACGTGTACCCGAGCAGGAACTCGAGCCGCTGGCTCGAATGCCGCAGCGAGGTTTCAAACGAGTTGTAGCTCGAGTTGCCGATCGTCTTTTGAAACGTGAACCCGGCGAAGTCGGAGCTGAACGGCCCTCTGGTGCCTTCGATGACGCGACCGTCCCGCGCATAGTATGTGTTGTTCTCACCAAACGGCCCGCAGGTCGCCGTGCCCGGCATCACGTTCTCCGGCCGGCTGAGGCTGAGGCAAAGTCCGGGATTCCCCGGGTTGGCCGAAAGGAGCACCAGCAGGTGGTGCGCCTGCGCGCCCACATAGCTCGCACTCAGCGTAGTGTTGCGGCTTAACTCCCTCTGGATGGAAAACGTGTAGCTCTCGGTATAGGGCGTGACGTTCTGGTTGTGGTAACCCGGCATGTGCGCTATGGGCTTGTACATGGACCAGTCCACCGAAGTGTTCGGATTCTTCGCAGTGGCGCCTGGCGTCGCAATCGGAGATGGGAAGCGTTGTCCGATGTCCTCCCCCGTGGCGGCGATCACGAACGGCGTCTCGAACAGTGGCGGCCCGAAGCTATCGAAATCCATGCCATAGGGCGGATTCGCGCTCATGATGCCAGCCGAAAGACCCTCAATTGCCGTGTAGTACATTCCATACCCGGCGCGGATACTGGTCTTTTTCTGCGTACCGAATAGCTTGCCGAGATAGGCCGCCATCGAACGACGGAGCCCAGGCGAGGCCGACGCGCGGCGCAAAGTTCGTGTACGGTGTTGGCGCAAGCGTCGACGGGATGCCAGGATCTCCAGGAAACACAATGCCCTTCGGCGCACCGGGATAAACTACTGACTGTTGTCCCAGCACCGCTGTCTGCAACTGGTTATACTTCTCACGCCAAGGCGGCAGCACGTCCCACCGAACGCCGTAATTGAGCGTCAGATCGGAGCGCACCTGCCAGCGGTCCTGTCCGTAGAGGCCGATGTACTTGTTGCGGGGATAGAAGTGTTTCGAGTCGCCCTGCGCATAGACGCTGGCGATGCCTAACAGGTAATCCGCGAAATCCGAACCGGTCTCGGTCCCTTGAAACATGAACGTGCCGTTGTAGGTCGCGTTCGGCGCGATGTTGATCTGGTTGAAATGCATATTGGCGCCGAACTTCAGCAGGTGCCGTCCGGCGACCTTGGAAAAGTTGTCCGACCACTGGTAAGTGTTATTGGCCTGAACGACACCCGTGATGTTTACGCCAATCGTGAAGTCGTTGAACGCAAGGTTCTCGATGCCCTCGATCTCGGGGGCCAGGGGAACGATGCCCGGGTTGCCCTGCGCGTCGACGAATCCCTGAGAAACCAGGCTCGGCCCCACGCCACCCACCGGCTGGCCGACGTTGTTTGCAGTCCGCATGTAGCTCAAGCGCAGTTCGTTCACGGCGCTCGGGCTCAGGGTAGTTGTGAGGCCAACGGTCGCCATCTGCGCCCGGCCCAGCGAAAGCGCGTTGAAGCCGGGAACGTTCGCACCCGCCTGGCCCGTCGGATAGGGGTTGTCGAAGCTGTAGTCGTCAGAGAAGTAGTACGCCGAAAGTGCGCCCCAACGTGTATTGAAATCCGCACGAGCGGCGCCCTTGTCATCCCGCAAGGCCTGATCATAGGCGGAAGTCGTGAACATCCTTGTGCCCTGGTTCGGCTTTGGAATGTACTGCAGAAGGTTCTTTGCTGGCGTGGACCAGGCGCGCTGCGGAATCTTCCCGTCAGGCAACACGCATTGCGCTGTGGTGGTGCACCCCGGAATGTAATACGGCTCGCCTGCAGTCACCGCGTAGCCCAGCTTTTGCGTGAGCCTCTCCGCCCAATACTGCCCATTGACGGTCCCGGTGAGCGAACTCGCGATGTCAGAGAAATCGCCAGCCCTGTTCATCGCCGAAGGAACCGAGATCAAGCCGGTGTCCACACCGCGGGCCATGCGCGTGCCCTGGTAATCGACGAAGAAGAAAGCCCTGTCCTTGCGTAACGGACCGCCCAACGTGCCGCCGAACTGGTTCCGGTCATACTTCGCGCGGGCCGGCGCGAAGAAGTTCCGTGCCGAGAGATTCGTGTTGCGCAGGAACTCGAAGGCGCTTCCGTGCAACTGGTTGGTACCCGATTTCGTGGTAACCACAACCTGGCCGCCGCTGAAGTTGCCGTACTCGGCATCGAAGTTGCTCGTGAGAACCCGGAACTCCTGGATCGACTCAAGATTCGGAATCACGGCGGCGAACATATTGAAGTCTTCCTGAACCGAACTGCCGTTGACAATGAATCCGTTGGCCGTCTCCCGTTGACCGCTCACCGACATGTCGCCTGGGTTCAGGTCACCCGAAGGCGGCGCGGTGGCGCACCCCGACATCACTACCGCGTTCGGTTGCTTCGTGCTCACCGGCGTGACACCTGGCTGCAGTGCCAAAAGGTCCGTGTAGCTGCGGCCGTTGACAGGAATGCCGGTCATCTTCGTTCCGGTAATGAGGTCGCCCATGTGGGTGTTGGCGGTTTCGACCTGAGTAGGCGACTCGGTCACCATTATGGTCTCGGTGTGTGCGCCCACCATCAGCCGGATATCGATCCTGAGGGCTGCGTCGGAGGTGACATCGAGTCCGGTTTGCAGATACGGTTTGAATCCGGCATGCTCGATCCGCAATTCATAGCGGCCGCTCGGCAGGATTGGAAAGGCATAGAATCCGGCCGTGTTCGTTACGGTTTTCTGTTTCACTCCGGTAGCCGAGTTGCGGGCGACCAGCGTTACCTCCGACATTACGCCGCCGCTCGCATCTTGAACGAGACCTGCAACACTGCCCCCTGTGGCCGCAGGCGCCGGCGAGCACGCAGTCCAGAACGCCAGGAGCAGCACGGCGGCAGCTCCTGAGCAAGTAGAAAAGGCCTTTCGGCCAGATAAAGGGTATTCAGCTTTCATGGTCGTAAATTCTATTCTACTGCAACTGATTTGCATGTCAAGCGTCAGGCGACACTCTAGTTCTATTCAGTGAATGCGCATGCAAGCTAAAATCTGTCTTTCCACTTGACAGCCAATTGCAGGAACAATAGAATCAAACAAAGCTGGGGAGGTCTGGGTTGAGCGTTATCGTCCCGTTAAACGCGGGGAGCGCATCTCCTCGTTCTTCTGGATTCATAGCATGATCCGCGATGATGGCCAGCGCACCGGTCCGCAGGCTCCGCAAGTGGACACCGTTTGTCCACACCGGCGAGTACTATGGCGCTGTGGTACAGACTGTTGCGGGCGTTGCCTCGGCGGCGGGCGTGATGGACCGGAATCTCGTTGGCGGTGCGGCGATTCACGGCATGGAACGTCCGGAGACGCAAGAGGAGAACGCCCGCTGAGGAGCAAACGGCCATGATCGGTGCGGATGAGAGGGTTTTATCATTGCCGGTTCCACCACCTGCGGCGATAATTAAAGGTAGTTTTGTTCGGACGTGCCCGATTTTTGGCGGCTGGCAACTCGGCGGCATCTTGACCCTGCAAAGCGGCTTCCCATACAGCGTCACTGTCTCGAGCGACCGTGCCAACGTCGACCGCACCGGGCAGCGGCCGGACCTGCGCGCCGCCGAGCGGTTCTCTTCGGGTAAAACTGGCGCAGTTCGCGGAGCTCGTTCAACCCAAGCCCGGCGTAGCGCCGCTTCCAGCTGCAGAACGCCTGCGGCGAGACGCCCAGTTCCCGGCAAACTTCGGTGCTCCTTCCTCTGTCGTCCAGCGAACCACACCACAGCCAAACCATCAACTTTCCCGCTGTCTCATTTCCGGGTTTTGGGTCACGGAACGTTCCACCATTAATCACAGTGCAACGTAAATTTCCATCCAGACAACCGTTTGCGGACCGCCGGTTTCAACGAAGAGGTCCAGCGAGTTGTATCCGCGCCGCACTGCTTTCAGCGGCGCCTCGAACTGCAGCATCCTGGGTGCCAGATCGCCCAGCCTAAACCGCAGGTTTTGCTTGAGCGACGGAGGCTCGGCAGGGCGGGGAATGTCCGCAATCGGTCGGCACGGCTCTCCGTTCAACCGGGCGCTCAACCTTGCGGCTGCCAAATCTGCGGATTCACCCAGTCCGACCCTGACCACGTACCGCCCGGATTCCGGCCGCGGACCGCTATGAATCCGCATCTTCGCGAGTCTGTCAGCGGAAATGGCCGCGGGCAGCGGTTCACGGTAGGCGCTCCCAGTCGGCACGGGCTGGTGGTAGCTGAGTATATGCCGCCGAGGCCCTTTAAGTGAGTTGGCAAGACTGCCCGCGTTGCGGAGCATGTCACCCCAAAGATTCGGACTTTTCTCCGGACCGTAAGCAGGGTCGCCGGGCGACTCGCTCACGGGATAATGATGGTTGAAGAGGTAGATCATGTCCGCGCCACGGTCGATCATGGAAGCGGTGAATCCCCGGATCGTCTCCACGGTGCTGCTGATGAACATTCCGGTGCGAGTGCAGCGAGTCCAGCGATCGGTTCCGGGTGCAATCTGACAGCCCCCAGGTTTGGCTGGAATCTCACGTCGCCATTCCCCAACCGGGATGTCCGCATAGCTCGGATTCCAGGCAGAACCGGGAATCAGGATATCCACGAGGCCTTCGCGTGCCCACCATCTCCCGGGTGGCGCCTGCGCCAAGCGGCTTCTCGACTTTAAGGAAGTTGACGATCGCGTCGGCGGGCTGATTGAGCAGTAGCGGAACATCCGATGGCGTCGACGAAGCGCCATGAACGGAGTTCATTATAAGCGCGCCGCCAGCCGACTTCAGCAATTCGCGTCGCTTCAATCCGGATGTGAGTGACTGCCGTGCGCGCATTGATTGATCAACTGACATACTGTTCCATTCTTCCTGCCGCACTGGAGCAACGTGCCCGGCGTGGGCCTCGTATCCAATGTAGGGAAGCTTGCCGTTTTGTTGACGGGCTTGCCAAATTTTCAGGATTGCGCCTATCATGAAGGCATGAGCTTCCGACTCACAACCAATGTGTTTACGGAAAGCGCTTCGATCCCGAAAAAATACACCTGTGAGGGCGAGGACATATCGCCGGCCTTGGCGTGGTCTGGCGAGCCGAACGCGACCCGCAGCTTTGCCCTCATCATGGATGATCCGGACGCTCCGGCGGGTACTTGGAGCCACTGGCTGCTCTGGGATATCCCGGCAGCAACCCACGCTTTGGAAGAGCGGCTTTGGACGGGCTCGACAGGGCAAAGCGGCACAAACGATTTCGGCAAACCCGGTTACGGCGGTCCATGCCCCCCGCGCGGCGATGGCCCGCACCGCTACTACTTCAAACTCTACGCGCTCGACATCGACAAACTTCCACTCAAACCCGGAGCCAAACGAGCAGACCTTGACCGCGCACTGAAAGGTCACGTCCTCGCCCAGGCGCAACACATGGGCCAATACGAACGCAAATCCGCCCGATCTGGAGCAGGCTAAAGCACAGAGATCGGTCGATCACGGATCCTACAACCGCGAACCAATACCCCTAACCGTGCCCAAAATAACCAAGAACCAAACAACCAAAGAACCAGGTAACCAAAGAACCGTTCGGAGCATGGCGATCGCCCGACGCCACACTCTTGTTCTTCTTCTATCCGCAGTTACCCTCGCCGCCCAGCAGGCAAACGTTGCAGGCAATATTTCAGCGGGACTCTTCCGTCACCACTACATCACCACCGACATACATCAAACCAAGCCTTCTAGCTGTTGCTACGGCACACCAGTGCTGGCGGATTTCGACAAGGACGGTGACCTCGACTATGCATTCTCCACGCGCGGGGAGGGGCTCTATTGGTTCGAAAACAAAGGGTCGAATAATTGGCAGCAACGTGTCGCGGCGCAAACGGGCCTGTCGCAGCTTGGCGCGGCAGGCATGGACGTCGATCGCGATGGTTGGCCGGATATCGTTGTGGGCGGCCTATGGTTCAGGAACCCTCGAACTCCATCTCGAACGCCGTTCGTTCCCTACACCTTCGACTCAACCGTTAAAGGCGAAATTCACGACGTAGTGGCTGCTGACGTGGATGGCGATGGAGTCGATGATATCGTCTTGTACGGCGAAAACTTCGGGTGCTACTGGTATCGCGTCCCACCCCATCCCGAGCAAACTTCCAACTGGCCGCGAGTTCTAATTACTCTTGCGGGGTTGAATAAAGGACCCAGCCGCATTCACTCCGGTATCGCGCCCCATGGTGTGGCTGACCTGGACGGGGACGGCGATGCGGATATCGCGCTGCCGGACCGCTGGTTGGAGAACCGCGAGCGGGGAACGCAATGGATCGAGCACAAACTGCCCTTTGGAAAGATCGGCCCGTACGGGCTTTCCAGCCGCGCCTGGATCGCCGACATCAATCGTGACGGCCACGCGGACATAGTGATCGCGGATTCCGACCAAAAGGCCTGCCGCATCGCCTGGCTGAAGAGCGACGGCGCTAAGCCGCCATCTTTTCTACCGCAACCTCTGCCGCTGACCGCAGCCGGTACGCGCGGATCATTCCACTCGCTCGCTGTAGCCGACTTCGATGGTGACGGCGACCTCGATATTCTTACGGCCGAACAGGAGGATCCCACGATCGCGCCCCAGGGCGCCAGCCCCCGATGGTACATCTGGGAGAACATTGACGGGAAGGGCCGGGACTTTCGAGAGCGTGTGATCTATGACGGCCGTCTAGGCGGCCACGACGTCATCATCGGCGACATCGACGGCGACGGCGATCTCGACTTCGCTTCCAAGATTTGGCGGCGCTCGGCAGAATCAGCAAACAACGGCAGATTTCACGCCGACTGGTTCGAGAATCTTCTCAAGTCCAGGTAGCGTGGGTAACTATCCGCGTTCATCGGCGGCTACTTCACACCTCTAAAAAAAGCCACAATCCTCTCGCCCCCATCCTTAGGAAAAGCGTGGCCCCCATCATAGACATAAGTCTCAACGGGCACAGATCCGTTGCTATTCCTAAGAAACCCGATCATGGCCTCCTGCCATTCGAACTTCACCAGTTCGTCGTACCTCCCCGCGATGTGAAGGACCGGCTTTGGTTTCAGCAGCCGCCGGTCAGCAGGCTGTGCGGCCGCCCCGGAGGGCGCTACGGCGGCCAGCAGTTCCCCGCGGTGCGCCCAGAGAAGATAGGTGAAACCGCCTCCGTTGGAATGGCCGGTTGAATAGATCCGCTTCCCATCCACCTTGTACTCGGTCCGCATCGTGGCCAGAATGACATCGAATAACTTCAGATCGCGGTCATTCAGTACGCCGGCGCCTGCTTGCCAACCGGGCCGTTTCCCTTCCGGATCCGATATTCTCCCCGGTGCATTCAGCCCCTGCGGGTAAACCACCATCGCCTCCGGCCAGATTGTGTGGATGCGGAAGGAATTGGCGGCACCGTTCATGTTGCCGCCGTGCCCGTGGAAGACGAATACCAGCGGCGTGGGCGTCGTTTTTGCAGCGGAAGGGGCGTAAACCAGGGCCTCTCGATCCAGACCCTCCACTTTCCATTCGCGACGCTGAAGAGGACCAGTCTGCGCAAGGCAAACCGATGCAGTTGTGGCGAGCCATAGAAATATTCGGCGATTCATGGATGCCCATGGAAACACCGGCGGCGTTCGGAAGTTCTCATTCGCATCCGTAGGGCTTCTTTTTTGTGGCAACACGTCGCATAACGTGATAAAACGACCTCATAGGCTGAAAACAGCTACATCACGGCAAATTGAACATAGTCAACAGTAAGAGGTAAAGCTATGAATCAAGAGCAGGCGGATGCGCTGGAACAAATAGGCATGACGTCCAGGCAGAAGGTACGTCAGCTTTTTCATGACCTGGGAATCCCCTACAGCGAGAGGATAAACACTTCCCAGAGTTACGTGTCCGAAGAAGGCGTAACCAACGCTTCAGCGTGGGAGACCGCCATCGATATCCAGGAGGGAATCGGCCTCCCAGGGTTCAGAGCCAGTTTTTATTTCGATTCTGAGGAGGCGTTTCTGGCCCACCGCATTTGGAAAAAGCCATGAGGCGTAACAATCTCCGATTCTAATCATCCGCGGTCATCATCGTTGTCCATCGGCGGCTAACATTATATCTACCCGCACTTTCAACAACTTACGCTTTTCGCACCCCAAACGCCCACAACCCCAGCTGCTACAATCCAATCGGGCAAAGCACCATTTCGGCCCGGACCAACCCCATGCAAAGCAACCCCAACCCGCAACAAGTGTCTTCACAGCCCGTCTCCCGCCCACCCACGGCCACCGTAATAAAAAAATCAGCGGAACGAACTATAAAGTACAGTTTCTGGTTGCCGACCCGCAGCTCACTTGCCCCAGAACGGATACCCCTCGAACACCGCACCCTTTCCCACAGCCCGCGGATCATCTGTCCGCTTCAGGTACTCGTCCAATTCCCGCGCCAGCCTCTTCCGCACCCCGGCGTAGGCGCTCGTGTCCGCCACGTTCTTCATCTGGGCAGGATCTTCCTTCAGGTCGTACAACTCTTCCGCCGGGCGCTTTGCGAACGCCGCCTGGAAATAAGGCCGCACCTGCGGGTCATCCTTGTGCCCAATCATGTAGTCGCGCGTGGGCGACGGGTCCACGTCGGCGGTTCCCGGCGGATCACCCGCCGGCCAACGTTCCACGGCGTAGTTCCGGATATACAGAAAGTCGTAGGTGCGGATGGCGCGGGATGGATACCCAACACCCTTCTCGCGCGTGGGACTGTGCCGTTCCCGGGCCGTAAACACGCGATTCCGTGTCGAGTCCACGCGTCCGGATTTCCCCGACAGGAGCAGGTTATACAGGCTCCTCCCGGTGGCCGCCGCTGGGACCGGTACTCCCGCGCACGCCAGAAAGGTCGGCGCAAGGTCGGTGTGGCTGACGAAATCCTCGACCACCCGGCCGCCCTTCACACGGTCCGGCCAGCGGATCGCAAGGGGCATGCGGACCCCGTAGTCGTAAAGGTTGCATTTTGCGCGCGGCATGCCGCCCATGCCGTTATCGCTGGTTACTACAACAATGGTATTACCGTCCAGGCCCGCCTGGTCCAAGGCGTTCAAGAGTCCTGCCACTTCGCGGTCAAAGCCCTCGACTTCGGCGTAGTAGTCCGCTACATCGGCACGTACCTCAGACGAGTCCGGGAGGAACGGCGGAACCCGGACTTCAGACTCCCGCCCCGCGACGGCCTTGGCGTCGTGCCGGAAGGGCCGGTGCGGCTTCGTGCTGCCGTGCCAGAAACAGAACGGCACACCCGGCTTCCGGCGGCTCAGGAACTCCGTGAGACTCTTGAACTGATCCCCGGCAGGGTTGCGCTCCCGCGCCTCATTGCCTGCCACGGTGTAACCGTCGGCACTGCGCAACATCCCGGGACCCCAGCCCTTCCCCGCGTACCCAGCCTGGTACCCTGCGGCTTCCAGCAGGTCCGGATACACCCCGAACTTCCGCGGCAGGTGCGACCGCATGTTGGCGCCCTGCTCCAGACGCCAGATCTCCTGCCCGGTGAGAAGAGCCGCGCGCGAGGGAGCGCACGAGGGCGCTGCGCAGAAAGCATGCGTGAACAGGACGCCTTCACCCGCGACACGGTCGAAAGCCGGCGTCCGGACGTGGGGATCCCCTGCCGCGCCAGTGTGCGCCCATGATTGGTCGTCCGAGATCACCAGCAGAATGTTCGGCCGCGTTTCGGCCGGCTCAGCGAAACCCGCAATGTTTGTTCCCAGCCAGGCGGACGCGGGCACTTTAACAAAGTCCCGTCTGGTGGAATCTGAAACATAATGCTTTGCAGAGGGGCCGCATCGTGGCATAATTCGTATTGTACTATCAAGGGTCTAAGGAGCAAGCGATGTCAGGCATCCGTAATTTATTCGTAGGGTTAGGCTTATGCGTTGTTGCCGCGGGGTCTCTGTTGGCCCAGCAGGGCGGCGGCACGATTTCCGGGACCGTCACCGATCCCACCGGCGCTCTGGTCGTTGGTGGAAAAATCGAGATACGCAACGTAGGCACCAACGCGGTCTTCCAGAGTACAACCAACTCTTCAGGCTTCTACACCGCACCCGCTCTGCCCGTAGGTGAATACACTGTCAGCGCCTCCGTAGAGGGCTTCAAACGCATAGTGCGAAGCGGCATCACGCTCCAGGTGGACCAGAAGGCCGTCGTCGACCTGGCGCTCGTCGTGGGTGCCGTGGCCGAATCGGTCGAGGTCGTCGGACAAGCCGCGCTGCTGGATACATCGAGCGCCACCGTTGGCAAAGTCGTGGAAAACCGCCGCGTGCAGGATTTGCCCCTCAACGGTCGCAATACGCTCGCGCTAACGTTGCTCACACCCGGAGTGCGCTCGAATGCCGCGTCTTCGAGCGGTTTCGGCGACCGCGGTGTCGAGGTCACCTCGGTTAGCATCAACAACGGTCCCACCGCCATGAACGGGCAGGTGCTCGACGGCGGGAATAACGTCCAGACCTATCTTGGCGACGTCAACATGAACCCGGCCGTGGATGCGGTGGAAGAGTTCAAGGTCCAAACCAACACGATGTCGGCCGAGTTTGGTTTCACAGCCGGTGGCGTGGTCAACCTGGCGACTAAGTCCGGCACCAATAAGTTCCACGGCACAGCTTACGAATTTCTGCGCAACGACAAGTTGGATGCGCGCAACGCCTTCGCCACAGCCAAAGGCAAGTTTCGCTACAACCAGTTCGGCGCTTCGGTGGGCGGCCCCGTCATCCGGGATAAGACCTTTGTCTTCGGCAACTGGGAAGAGTGGCGCTTTCAGAAAGCAAGCCCGAAGATAGCCACGTTTCCGACCATGCGGCAGAGGCAGGGTGATTTCTCCGACCTGTTCGACGCATCTGGTCGCTCGATTCCGATTTTTGACCCCGCCACCACGGCAGCCAACCCTTCGGGCTCGGGATTCATCCGTCTCCCGTTTACCGGTAACGTGGTCCCGACGAACCGGCTCGACCCGGTCTCGCTCAATGTCCAGAAGTATTATCCGGAGCCGAACCGGGCACCCAGCGATCCCTTCACCAACACGAATAACTATCAGCGCAACGTGGACGAGCAGCGCTCCTCCCGGCAGTTCACGTTCAAAGCGGATCACCGCTTTTCGGACCGCAACTCGATATTCTTCCGCTACGGTCGCTTCCACCACTTCACCGATAGTGGTGCGGCGAACGTAGCCGGTGCAGTCTATCCGGACCCGATCGTCTCCAAGCGTGACGACACACTCACCAACCAGAACTTCCTGCTCTCTGACACGCACACCTTCTCGCCTTCTTTATTGAACGAATTTCGCCTGGGCGTCACTCGCTCGTCGTTCCCCTTCCAGGTGCGCAGTTTTGGAAAGAACATTCCGCAGCAACTCGGGCTCCCGCCCATCGTTCCGAACGATGTCGTACCGTCTTTCGGCAACGGCACGCCGGCCTTCAATACCGGCACGGCCGGACTGCGCGGCGCAACCTCCTGGCAGATCTTCGACATGATGTCGCGCATCCGCGGCAGCCACACAATGAAGTTCGGCGTCGAACACCGCATTAGCCGCGGCAATAATTTCCAGCGTTCGAATCCTTCCGGCAGTTTCTCGTTCAATGGGAATTTGACTGCGAACGCGCAGGCGCCCACCGGCACGGGTTCGACTTACGCCTCATTCCTTCTGGGCGAGGTAGCCAGCGCCAACGTCACCAGGCACGTAGGCGCGGCCTTCCACGGTTTCTCCACCAGTTTCTTTTTCAACGACGACTGGAAGGTGAATCGTAAGCTAACGGTCAACCTGGGATTGCGCTATGACTATCAGCAGCAGCCGGTGGAGCGCTATAACGGCATGTCGAACATCGACCTCGCGCTGCAGATTCCCGGCACGGAATTCTCGGGCCGCACTGTCTACGCCGGTGTCGACGGCCAGCCGCGCTCCTTCCGCAATACCGACGGTAAGGACTTCGGCCCTCGCCTCGGCATGGCCTATGATATTTTTGGCGGCGGCCGCACCGTGTTTCGTGCCGGCTTTGCGGGCTTTTACCCCTCCATCTTCAACAGCAATTTCTTCGGCAACCCCGCCGGATTCTCCACCACACAGACCGACTACACCTCGGTCGGGGGCTCAAACTTCCGCGCCTTCCGGCTCCGCGATGGCTTCCCCAGCGCACCCATCGAGCCAAAGGGCCCGGCGCTCGGACCGGCCGCCTTCCTGGGCCAGGGAGTCAGCATGGAAGAGGCCGACGGCACGACGCCGATGTCCCTTCAATGGAACGCTTCGTTGCAACAGCAGCTTGGCAAAACCTGGATGATCGACCTGGCCTACTCGGCCAATCGCGGTTTCGGTTTTCTGGGCTCCGGGTACGATTTCAACCAGCTCGATCCGCAGTACAACTCGCTCGGCTTGGCGCTGCAGAACCCGGTGCCAAATCCCTATGCGGGTAAGGTGCCCGGCACACTGGGAGCCGCGACGATCACGCGCGAACAGTCGCTGCGGCCGTATCCATACTACTCGGGCATCAGCGTCCGCAACCCGCACAGCGGCGCGTATAGCTCGCATTTGATGCTGCTCAGCGTCGAGAAGCGCATGTCGAAAGGCTTCACCATGCTGTTCTCCTACACGGGCGGCAAATTGATCAGCAACGGCAACATGAGCGAGTTGGTCTCGTTCGCGGCCGAGTCCGCCCCCTCCGGAGGCCTGCAGAACGGTAAATTCGATCGCACCTCGGACCGCTCCGTAGATCCGCGAGATGTCTCGCAACGCGCCGTCGTCAGCGCCCTGTACGAGTTTCCGTTCGGCAAAGGCAAGCACTGGAACTCATCCAACCCGGTTCTGTCGCGCATCATTGGCGGTTGGCAGGCAAACACGATTGGCACCATGCAGAAGGGCCGACCGCTCAGCGTCACAGGCGCCAACAACTTCCGAGCCAACCGGCCCAACTCGACTGGCATCAGCGCGAAGCTCGACAACCCCACCGTCCAACGCTGGTTTGACACCTTGCAGTTCGTCAATCCGCCCAATTTCACCTATGGCAACGTGGGCCGCATGCTTCCGGACGTGCGCGAGCCGGGCACGGTGAACTGGGACCTCTCGTTCATCAAGAACACCGCCATCACCGAGCGCTTCAACCTGCAGTTCCGCGCCGAACTGTTCAACTTCATGAACCACGTGAATCTGGGGCGGCCAGCCACCGGCTTCAGCCCAGGGCCCAACGGTCTGAACCAAAGCGGTTCATTCGGCGTCATCACCAGCGCAGACGACGCGCGCATCATCCAGTTCGGCTTGAAGCTGATTTTCTAGCGGGATGCGAAGGTGACGTTCTGATGAACCTGACACGTCGGAGCTTTCTCGCCGGCTCCACGGCGTGGGCTGCGCCCGCTCTGCGGCGGCCTAACATTCTGCTTATCCTTGCCGATGATATGGGCTTCTCAGATCTCGGCTGCTACGGTTCTGAGATCGACACCCCGAATCTCGACCAGCTCGCCGGGCAGGGCGTGCGTTTTACGCAGTTCTACAATTGCGCGCGCTGCTGTCCCTCGCGCGCGACGCTGCTGACCGGACTGTATGCGCACCAGGCGGGAATCGGGCACATGGTCGACAGGCCCGGCCCTGCCCCCGGCTACGCCGCCGACCTCAGCCCGCGCAGCCGCACCATCGCCCAAGTGCTGCACGATGCCGGCTACCAGACCGGCATGGTGGGCAAATGGCACGTCACGCCCGTGAACCAGTCGAAACATAACTGGCCGCTGCAGCGCGGCTTCGATCGCTACTACGGCATCATCCACGGTGCGGCGGATTACTACAATCCGGTGACACTGACGCGCGGCAATGATGCGGTTGCACCGGATAACGACGATTACTTTTTCACCGATGCTCTGGGGACCAATGGCGTAGGTTTCCTCGATGAGTTCGCACGCACCGACAAGCCTTTTTTCATGTACGCCGCTTTCACCGCGCCGCACTGGCCGCTGCACGCGCGCGAGCAGGACATCCGCAAATATGAGCAGCGCTATCGCATGGGGTGGGACGCCGTGCGCGAAGCACGCCACCAGCGCCAAATGAAAATGGGTATGCTCCCGCGCCGCTGGGATCTTACCGCACGGGATGCCGAGGTGCCCGCGTGGAAAGACGCCGGCAACAAGGACTGGCAAGCTCGGCGAATGGCCGTGTATGCCGCCATGGTGGAGCAGCTTGACCGCAACATCGGGCGCATCCTGAAGCGCTTGCGCGAGAGCGGGCAGGAAGAGAACACGCTGGTGCTGTTCATGGCCGACAACGGAGGCTGCGCCGAGGAGATTCAGGCGCAATGGAAGGGGCGGCACATTCCCACCAGGACGCGCGATGGGCGCACGGTCCGCGTGGGTAACTCTCCCGAAGTTATGCCCGGCGCGGAGGACACCTATCAAAGCTACGGCGTGCCCTGGGCGAACGCGAGCAATACACCGTTCCGGCGCTACAAGCACTGGGTGCACGAGGGCGGAATTTCCACACCGTTGATCGCGCGCTGGCCCGCGCGCTTTCGCGCCTCGCGAAAGTTTGTCGACACGCCAGCGCATTTTATCGACATCATGGCCACCTGTGTGGACGCTGGCCGCGCAGTGTATCCCGAAAGCGGCGATGTTATCCCGATGCAGGGGCGCAGCTTGCTGCCGCTGATGGAAGACCGTGGCGCCCTGCCGGACCGTATCCTTTTCTGGGAGCACGAAGGGAATTGCGCGGCGCGGCGCGGGACCTGGAAACTGGTACGCAAATACCCGGGGACGTGGGAGCTCTACAACATCGACGAGGACAGAACCGAATTGCATGACCTGGCTGCCGCCCGACCAGAGCTGGTACGTGACCTCTCGGCTGCGTGGGAGAAATGGGCCGCCGGAACCGGGGTCCTGCCGTGGGCGGAGGTGAGCCGGCCGCAGGTCAAGCGTTGATGCCGGATGTCATGATTTGTTCATGTCCGAGATTTCGATTTCCTGTCTCCGGCTGGCGCTTTGCGCATTTCTCACCCTCGCTGCGGCTTCGCCCCAAACCCCACAAGAGCGCCTGAATCGCTGGGCTGGCCTGGCAAGTTACCACGACCAGAACGCCGCTTTGGCGCCGCCCGAAGCCGGCGAAAATCGCATTGTTTTCCTCGGCGACTCCATTACCGATGGCTGGACCCAGGGCGGATCGATCTTTCAGAAAAAGCACTACATTAACCGTGGAATGGGCGGCCAGACTACACCGCAAATGGTAGTACGCTTCCACGACGACGTGATCGCGCTTAAGCCAAAGGTTGTTGTGATTCTGGCCGGCACAAACGATATCGCGGGCAACACCGGCCCAACGACACTGGAGCAAATCGAAGTCAATCTGATGTCCATGGTCAATATGGCAAAGGCGAACGGCATTCGCGTTGTACTCTGCTCGGTACTTCCGGCCTTCGACTATCCCTGGCGCAAAGGGCTCGAGCCAGCGCCGAAAATTGCCGCGCTGAACGCCTGGATAAAAGACTACGCCGCAAGTAATAACATCGTCTATCTCGACTATTTCTCGGCGATGGTCGACGACCGCCCTGGACTGCAGCCGGCGCTCTCTGGTGACGGCGTCCACCCCAACAAAGCCGGCTACGTGATCATGGAGCGCCTCGCCGAGAAAGCGATCGCGGACGCCCTCGCCAGCCGCTAAAGACGCCGGCATTGCGAATCCTACTTTCGTGACCGACGTCGCAAAATTCAAAGCAATCTACGAACGCTCCGCCGCCACGAAGCCGTATCTCAGCCTCCAAGGCCACCCTAACCAGTGGGATGACCAGCGCTGGGCGGGCTTCGTCGAGATCATCGAATTCCTGAAATCCAAAAGCTGTGTCTTCATGACACCTTCGGAGTACATACAGAGCTTGAGGGTGCGGTAGCGCTTTACCGTTCAGCGACCAGCAGCTTCACCGGACCAATCAAGCCCGAGCGTAGCTTGTCTCCGTCTCGCAGGATGTTACCATCGTGCCACCAGCGGCTGATGTTGTTGAACGTGCCGGATTCGAAGCGGTTCCAGCGCATCTCGTTCGCTAGCAGATTCGCGGCTATCACGGTCAACTCGTTTCGCCCGGGCCGTAACTGCTTGCTGATGTCCAGACGATACGGAGGCCATGCCAACGTTCCTACCAGCTTCCCGTTCAGCCACACTTCGCCGGTGTAGCAGAGTTCGCCGAGATCCAGGGTGATCGCTTGACCCGCCGGCGCATCGAACGTCGTGCTGTAGACGCCGCGGCCCGAATACCAGTCGAGGTTCTGATTGCTCCAGTCCTGAAGCGGAACCGTGGTCTTCCTGCAGCGCGCAACTGGCGGCGTGTTTAGGCCATCCCCAGGCTTGTTGAGCGTGAGACGTACCTCTGGCCTCCCACTCTCCAGGACGCATCCCGGCGGGACCGGAATTCGATACTCGACCTCGACTGGATAGACGGAATCGCTGGACGGCGGCGCAGCGAGTTCATAGGCCTGCCAATCGTTCACAGTCCACGTCTTGTCTGTCCTGATCGCAAGCGCCTCGCCCGCCTTGCCTTTAATCACCCCTTGCGCCAGCAAAAAGCCTTTGCCCTTCACACGGACATCCAGTCGATGGCGACCCTTCGTCGCGGGAATCGCATTCAGATTCACAACCACTTTGCCGTCCCACAAACATTCGACTGTCCCTTCCGCCTGAACCTTCAAGGCCGCCGCCGCAGGCTCAAACGAAATGTCGAATTCCTTCGTGAACGTCAGATCCGTGCCCGCGAATTCGCCGGGATGTTTGGTCTTATAGACGTACCGTGTGATCCACAGCGCATCCCAGTCCGAAACATATCGCGAAGTTCCATTGCTGAAACGGATGCGCTGCCACGGCCGCCCCACGATATGAAAATCAGCAACAGGGATCTCAACTCTCGTCTCGCCGGGATCGACGCTCCACTTGTAGTCGAGTTCGTGAGAAGCCACCTGGAAAGTCCAGTTGCCGTTGAGTGCAATCTCCCGCTGCGCGGCAGCGCGAACCGGCGCTACCGCTTTCGCGCGACTGTCGAAGACGATGTAATACGCTTCCCACGGATCGAAACTCAGGCTCGCCGGATCCACCGCGCTCGACTCACCAGTCTCAGGATTCCACTTCTCCGCTGCACCCTTCGCGGCGAAGCGTATCTTAGCAGTGATTGGTCGCCACTCGGAGTTCACCAGGAAATAGATCTCCTTGCCCTCGCTGCGGCGATGCAGATACCGCAGTGCAGCCGCATCCGCGCTGTCAATCGTTATGTCCGAGGGAACGGCTTTCCGTAACCACGCGGTCAGTTCCTCGATGTCTTTGAGCACATGGATCTGCGCCGAAATCTTCAGCACCTCAGGATCCTCGGACCCATTCTCCGCAGAGTTCCGCGGAGCCGAGCCAAGCGCAACCACCTGCAAGCCCCGCTTCGAGCGCTCAGCTACGCGCTTGTACATGCGTAGCGAGACGGTCCGAACGTTCGGTAGGATCAGCACGCGATATGCCTCTGTTCCAATGCGAGGCTTCTCCGCCGCAATGCTATCTGTATCCACCAGGTCGCAGTCCATCTGCGTGCGTGCCAAATGATCCACGAGAGACGTCACCGCATGCGCGGGGCGGCCCCTTCCGATTCCGACACTCCAGACATCCTCCACCGGATAGAGCACAGCAATATTGGCGACGTGCTCGCCCTGGCTACCCATGAACGAGACGCGGCGCGTGTAGTCCGCGAGCTTCTTGAAGTACTTCCAATAAGGGTTTTGGTAGAACCATGTGTTCGGCCAATCGTCCTGGCTCTCCTGCGTGTCGAGCGTGTAGTGGAACAAGTGCATCACAAACGAGTTGATGCCATAGACTGCGAGCATGTTGACGCCGTAACGAGCCTGGTCGAGTGTAACGGTCCAACCCGCGCCGCCCAGCGCTTCCACCATCGCCCGCGGCCTCCCGTACACATGCGACACCGAACTGAGTTGCTTCGGCTTCCACGACCCGACCGTGCGCGGCCACGTGTACCGGAAGTCTTCGTTGTCCGTGCCCGGAATCTGAGGATGCCGCCACGTGCGGAAGTAATCGCCCTGATCGAAAATACTGTACAGCTCTTCGTTGGTGTGGCCCGTCAGCTTGAGATTGTGCTTGGCGCACCACGCCGAGATCTGCTGGAACCACGCCTCTTCATAGAGCTTTGTGAGCTCCTCGAAGTAATCGCAGCGGACTTTCACGGTCTTCGGACCACCGTCCAGGAAAAGCAGCGGCAGCGATTCGCGCAGTTCGTATCCCTTGTGCGCGCGGAAACGCTGTTCCAGAATCGGATCCCACGGCAAAGGCGTCACGTTGAAAATCTCATCGAAGAAGGATCCTGGAATCGTCTTGCCGAAGTGCCGCGAGAAGCGCTTAGCGTACTGCTCGTAGGTGTTGTTCAGGAACTCGCGCACCGCATCCGGATTCAGGTAGTTCGGCAGCGGCGTTCGAACGGCGACCGGTTCAAAAATCGAGATGCGCCACTCGCCCGCGGGAACCTGCCACATTCCCCTTTTCTGGTTCTGCGCAGTCAGATCCGTCAGCGTCTTGCCGTCGATGTTTTCTTCACCGCTTCGCCTTGCCGCGATCACGAAAACTGCCTTCGCGAAATCGAGTTTCAATTCCGAGGGGCCGTGCGCATCCTGCGTGCGATGCGTCAGTCCCTGCGCAGTGAAGCGCTCCGGATTGGCCGCGCGCGTGCGACCTCCGGCATCTCCGCTCGGCCATTTGTCTTCATCGTAAATCCAAGCACGGAAGCCGATCTTCTCCGAGTGCTCCACCGTGGTCTTGACCGCATTCCAGAAGCCTTCTGAGAAGTACGGCGTCTGACTCTGATCTAACCCGTCCCGGGCGTGCATGTACGCGCCGTAGACGCCCTTGTCCACCATCTGGTCGATCTGCCAGATGAGCTTGTCGCGTTCGAGGGTGCCGTTCCACGACCACAGCGGCTCCATCGAGAACTCGCGCGGCGGGTCTCTGAACTGGTCTTTCAGACTTCGGGATTGCTGGCCCGGGACAACGCCCGCGGCCAGCAATAAACAAGCAGCAAGAACACTCACTCTGCGCATTGCTTTTGTCGAGTTGTACTCAGCGCAATCAGAACATCAGCTTCATGCCGAACTGAATGATGCGTGGCGCGCTGGCGCTGTTAATCAAGCCGGTAGTCGGCTGATTGATGGTGCGGTTCGGCAGGCCGAAGTTGGGGTGGTTGAACACATTGAAGAACTCGGCCCGGAACTGAGTGTTGATCCGTTCCGTAATGCCAGTGTTCTTGAAAACCGAGAAGTCCCAGTTCTGTGATCCGGGACCGTATAACGTGTTCTTGCCCACGTTACCGAGCCTGAACAAGGGCGGCAATACGAAGGCGGCCTTGTTGAAATAGGTGGTACCCTGATCGACACCGCGTTTCTGAATGGGCGCGGATCTATCAATTCCGCCGTATGGATCTCCCGCTAGGTTCGGCCGTTGATTACTGGACCCGATGTTGGCGTTATCACCCGGAGTTGCAAGCGTAAACGGCGGCCCGGATTGGAAGAAGGTGATTCCGTTCACCTGCCACCCCCCGAACAGCTTGTCAACTACGGCGCCTTTATTCAGGAACTTCCGGCCCTTGCCAAGTGGCAGGTTGTAGGAGTAGCTGAACACGGCTCGATGCTTGATGTCGAACGCAGCGGGCCCTTTTTCCGCCCGAAAATCGCAGCGGCATTGGGGGTTCGAGGGCGTGTTGTCGAAGTTCGAGGAACTGTGGCTATCAGCAATCGCTTTGCTATACGTGTACGAGAACAGCAGCGCGAAGCCGCTGGCGAAGCGGCGCTCGACCTTGGTCAACAGGCCGTGATAGCTCGAGGATCCGCCGTTGTCTGTGCTGATAATGGAGTTGTTGCTGAAGTTCGGGAAATCGACACGCTGCGCCAGCGGAGCAGGGTTCGCTGGGTCCGTCACCAGAATGCGGGAGCCTTGCTGGAAATTGCTCCGGCGCAGCAGTTTCTTGCCGGACGAACCCACGTAACCCACCTCCATCGTCAGGTTGTTCATGATCTCCCGCTCTACCGCAGTGCTCCACTGGATCAGGTAAGGCGTTCGATTGGTGATGTCCTCGCTGAACGGCTGTATGGAACCGGTCGGCTGGTTCGGCGAAGGGAATAGGTTATCCAGGCGGAAACTCGGGATAAACGGGTCACTGGCCAGGTTCTGCGGGAAGAGATAGGGCGGATTGTTGCGCAGGAACTGTGCCTCATTCCCTTCCTGGACGTCGAAGAACATGCCGGCGCCGCCGCGGATTACGGTCTTTGCGATCGGCCGGTACGCCAGGCCAACGCGCGGAGCGAAGTTGTTTCGGTCGGGTGGGATCAGGGATCGCGAAGTCGGCGATCCGCCGATATCGACTACGCCCTTGCCGGGGACGAACGCCTTGGTGGAATTCGCCAGCAGCAGGCGGCCGCCGGAACTGCGGTCATTGAAATCGATGATGGTGAAGCGGTCCAGTTTCTCTACGTACGGGCTGGCATACTCATACCTGACCCCAAGGTTCAAAGTCAGCCGCGAAGTTACCTTCCAGTCATCCTGGTAATAGAAGCTGTAGAGATTGGTGTAGTCGTGCGCGAAACCGTCGCCCACCGAAGACTGGATGGTCTGGGGCAGGCCGAGCAGTAGGTCTGCAACAGAACTACCCGTGGTGCTCGACAGGCTGGGCAGGTTCGTGAACTGTCCGGTGAACTGCGCGTTGCCTCTGGCGCTATTGCCAACCACCGCGGTCATGCGAGTGCGGCGGAAGTCGAAGCCGGCTTTCATGGTGTGCGGTCCGCGGACCCACGTCAGGTTGTCAACATATTGGTAGGTCTGCACGACGGAGTTGGCGGGAAACTGCGACCCAGGTCCCAGGCCGCTGAATCCGTTTGAGAGGTTGAATAACGGCAGGCCAAAACCAACTGTTGGGTCATCGATTGTGTTCTTGAATCCGAACACGTCCTTGGCCGGATTCGCGCTCGGAGAGCCGACTGGGATCGTGTAGTATTTGGACCTGTTGAACCCGGCGCGCGCCTCATTGAGCAGACTTGGAGTGAATATGTGCACCCAATTCAGCGCAACGTTCTGGCCACGAATCGTGTCCGTGGTGCCGCTATACGGCAATGCGGCAGGTGAAGGATGCTGCCTGTCGAGTATCGAGTAGCGGCCGAAGACGTTATCGCTGCCCGAAAATCTGTGATCGATGCGCGCGTTGGCGTTGTCGTTGTCATCAACGCCCGGAATAGTTACGGCGTAGTTCCTCCCGGCTTGGCCCGTGTAATTGGGCGACGGATAGTAGGAAAGAATCGTGTTCGCGAGCGGGCTGATGCGTGCGGCCGGGATCTTGTTGCCAGAGAAAGGCTGGCGCGTCCGCGTTGCCGCATCCCAGGTGTCGGGATCGTAAATCGTGGGATTGCCCGAACCCGAAAAATCGCCGGCTCTCAACTCCGCCCACGGCACATAAGCAAACCCGGTGTTGCCCGTGCGCGTGCGTCCTCCTTCATAGTTGAGGAAGAAGAACGTCTTGTCGCGGCCCTTGTAGATCTTGGGCAGCATCACAGGTCCGCCGAACGTTCCGCCAAACTGCGTGAAGTTGAGGCGGGAGTTGGGCAGGAAGAAATTGCGCGCCGCAAGCTTACTGTTGCGGTTGAAGTACAGCAGTGTGCTGTGCACGTCATTCGTCCCCGATTTCAGAGCGGTGATGATCTGTGTCGATCCGCGCCCGAACTCAGCGCTGTAGGTATCGCTGAGGACTTTGAACTCCTGGATGGCATCCACCGAAGGTGTCACCGATGGAGTTTGAAACACGATGTCATTCGTATCAACGCCGTCCAAAAGAAAAGCGACCGAAGTGTCCCGCGCTCCGGCGACGTTAACGCTTCGATTCACACCTTTCTGTCCGGCAGTCGCGCCTGCGCGAGAAGGAATCGCGCCAGGAATGAGCCTCGCAAGTGACAGGTAGTCGCGCCCGTTGAGCGGCAGTTCTATAATCTGTTTGTTCGAGATCACCGCGCCGACATCCGACGCGTCCGTCTTCAGAAGTTGGAGACTCGCGACTGTTTCCACGCGCTGCACCAACTCGCCGACGGCGAGTTTCACATTGATGCGCGCGGTTTGGTTTACTTCGAGCCCGATGTCGCTGACCACCTGGGTCGTGAAGCCTTGGCGGGAAACCTCGATCCGGTAAGCCCCTGGAAGCAACGCCGGAAAGCTGTAATTCCCTTCGGCGTCGGTAGTGGCTGTTTTTTCCTCGTTAGTCCCTTGGTTCTGCAGTTTGACCTGGGCGTCTGACACGATCGCCTCGGTCTGGTCCGTTACTCTTCCAACAATGCTACCCCGCACAAACTGCGCGTGTGCATCGCACGCCGCCACCAAAGAGACAAGAAAACCGAACAAAATTCGTTTGTTTGCCCTCGGAAGCATACACACTCCTCCTCAGCACAGTTTGCTCCTCTCCCGATTCGGAATCAATGCCAGTGACGGGGCGGGCTACCTAGGGTGCCTGGACGCGAGGACTTTCCATGCATCGGGTTACCTTGTCGGCGTTCCAGAGAGCAGAGCAGACGAGCGGTGACCCCTTTCAGCGGGGTCGCTGTGTTCATCGTGTACTTGCGGAAGATCGCGGAATCAAAAACAGCCACGGTAGTTACCCAGAAACCCCTCACCACGCAGCTCACGGAATTCAATAAAGAGCTTAGAGAATCAATGACAAAGAGATCGGCGGATCAGAAAGTAGCAGTTACTGTGCCTCGGAACCACAGCTAAACGTCACGATGCAAGGCGCGCGCACTTGCTCATCGTCCTCGACGAGTTCCTGAGGCTATCCCTAGACTGGGTTGATCGCCAGCAGCGTCAGGTCCGTTTGGCGGTTTAGGAAACCGCTCGCGGCGGCCTCTACCCCATCACTCAAGCGGCGCTAGGTCTCTGACCGCCTGAATAGGTGTGAATAGGCTCCGGTCAGACGAGGCGATTGCCGATTCGGCGGCCGGATGACGTTTTGTGTGACGCGGCGATGACGATTGAGGCGACTGATACGCCAACGTATCCCCTGGTAAGAGGATCATGCTACACAGAATTGCCAGCAGAGATCTGAAGGCTTCGCCCTTCTGTTCGCGTTTCATGACTACCTGCCTCCTCAAAGTTCCTATGCGGCAGTCTGCGAACCGGCTGCCATTGCCTTTGACTTTCTGCAATGTCGGCTCGGGCGAGATCGCTTCTGGGGACAGCTCTCGACATTATCGGCGTTCCGTTCGAGGATTCGCTCGGCCTCGTACCAATCTTCTTCTGGTGAACCGTAAGGGCACCCTCGGCTTAACCACAGGTCATAAGCGAGTTTGATGGCGTCGCTGCCGTCTGGTTCAGACGCTTGGGATTGTATTCGCGCTTTTTCCAAGCACGTTCGTGCCCTATCAGATCGATGCGCCTGAACGACCGACCAATCTATTTTTTCTCGCGATCGCCGCTTCACCCCGAAGTGGAGGTAATGGCAATGACCGGAGCCGTAAACTAAAGACTAACGGACGGGGGAAGCATGAAATTAATGAATCGAGGCCCCCTGCCTGATCATCATCGTCGCAAACTGGCGTCCGCAGGCTCCGGGCGGGAGTGGATCTTGTGTCGGAGGACAACGATCGACCGGTTCTAACTTTGTTGACGAGCCATTGGCTCACGATGGCCGGAGCCTTACTGGCCACGGTCGCGGTATGTTCGTGGCTCCTGACTCTTCCTACCCAGGTTCGTGGCCACGCCGCGAATCCTTACATTGGAATCCTATCTTTCGTAGTTCTTCCGATTGCCTTCGGCCTTGGTTTGGGCCTGATGCCGATCGGTATTTGGCTGTCCAGGCGCGCGATCCGGCGGGGCGTGAAAACGCTTCTTACAAGACAGACGGCGCGGAGGCGACTGGCGGTCTTCCTCGCCGTCGCGACCTTTGTGAACGTCGTGATCATGTCGCAGCTCTCCTATAGCGCCGTCATGTACATGGAGGAGCCCCAGTTTTGCGGTCAAGCCTGCCATGTAATGAAGCCGGAGTTTACGGCCTACCGGATTTCGCCACACGCGCGCGTCCTGTGCGTCGAGTGTCATGTAACGCCGGGCGCCACAGGCTGGGTAGAGAGCAAGGTGGCTGGCACGCGACAGTTGGTGAGCGTCCTGTTCAACAATTACCCTCGGCCAATTCGCTCCGCGATGGAGAGCAATCGGCTCATCCCGGCCTCGGAAACCTGCGAGAAGTGCCACTGGCCAGCGCAGTTCGGGGGCGCGCGACTGCGGGTGATTCCCCAATATGGGGATGACGAAAACAATACGCCATCTCAAACCGTTTTGATGATGATGGTGGGCGGAGGAGGCGTGCGAGGCATCCACGGATCGCACTTCGGACCTGGGGTGTCCATACGATACGCGTCCACGGATTCGACCCGCCAAACCATTCCTTGGGTGGAGTACAGAAATTCGAACACGAATGAGGTTCGGTCGTACGCCGTCGAGGGCGCGAAGCCCGATGCGGGAAAGCTGCTCAACTACACGATGCAATGCGTGGATTGCCATAACCGGCCGACGCACACATTCCAGCTTCCCGACAGGGCGGTGAACCGCGCTATGGCCCTGGGCCGGATTCCGGTGTCGTTGCCCTTCATCAAGAAGAAGGCCCTGGAGGCGCTGCAAGTCAAGTATGCAAGCAGCGAAGAGGCAGGACAAAAGATCCCGGCGGCGATCCGGGATTACTACCGCCAGGAGCAATTGGCGACATATCAATCCCGTTCCGGAGACGTCGAGGCCGCGGCCAACGCCATTCTCGCCATTTATAACAACAACGTCTTTCCCGATCTTGGGGTCACATGGGGCACATACAAGAACAATCTTGGTCATACGGATTTCCCAGGCTGTTTCCGCTGCCACGATGAAGCTCATACGACGACCGACGGAAAGACCATCACGCAGGATTGCGGCGCCTGTCATGAGCTTGTCGCAGTGTCCGAGGCATCGCCTGCGGTGCTGAGGACGCTGGGTCTTCAAGAGAGGATCTCCAGGCTTCAAAAAGAATAACGAGAGTATCCGAACACGTGGAGGATGATCATGGGCAGACTTGGAATCAAAGGCGTGGTTGCAGTCAGTGGGCTCATCTTGACATTGATGCTGAGCGGCGCCGCGACACGGCCGTTCAGGCGAAACGAAAAGGCGTTCTACGCAGACCCGAAGCTGGTGGCGTTTGTGCGGCCCGGCTTAACCATCAAGATCACATCAGCTGGGATCTCACAGGACGGGACGATCACGGCGAAATCTGCCACGCTTCGACCGCCGATTTCAGCATCGATCAGGTGCATGCTGGGCACTAATATTTGAAGGCAGACTATGTCTACGGCAACTGCTTCCGAACATCGTGACACCCACGGAAAGGCGCTCTCCCTAAACCTCGAGGGGTCCATCTACGGTACGCTCGCTGAAATCGGTGCGGGACAGGAAGTGGCACGCTGGTTCCTCAGGGTGGGCGCGGCCTCTGGGACGGTAGCCAAAACGATTTCCGCCTATGACAAGAAGGTGAGCGACGAAATCTACGGCGCCGGGACGCGCTACGTGTCCAAAGAGCGGCTGTTGGCCATGCTCGACCGCGAGTACCGGCTGCTTCTGGAGCGTCTCAGCGCGACCGGCGGGGAGGAGAAATGCTTTTTCGCATTCGCGGACACGGTCGCCGCCCGCAACTATCAGGGCAACAATGAGCAGCACGGCTGGGTGGGAATTCGCTTTCAGATCGAGCCCGGCGCCCCGCCCAGCCAGATGCTGCTGCACATCAACCTCAGTGATCCGACCGCACAATTGCAGCAGCAGGCCGTCGGAATCCTCGGCGTCAACCTGGTATATGCCGCCTATCACCAGAGAACGGACGTCGATATGTTCCTCTCGGGACTTTTCGATGAGCTGTCGCTCGACCGGATCGAGATCGACGTTATCGAGTTCGACGGCCCTGCCTTCATGAGCCGGGACGCTCGCGCGTGGTGCTTGGCGCTATTGGGCCGCCACATGTCTCACGCGATCGTCTTCGATCACAGCGGACGCGTGGTCGAGCCATCGAGCTTGCTGCGTAAGCGGCCCCTCCTGGTCATGCGCGGCACCTTCTACAAAGCGGAGCTGCTCGATCCCGCTCTGTTGCAATCGGCCTACCGCATGCTGGTTGCGGAAAGTGGGCCGTTCGAACGCGAGCCAGTTGGGTTAACTGAACTCTCCATACATCATGTCACCCGCGTCAAGGAAGTCTCCTTGGATCAGATGATGGAGTGCATTCGTCAACTGACTCCCCGCGGCCCTGTCGTGGCCAGCGACTATCCGGAAACCTATCTGTTGGCGCGCTACCTGCGGCGTCATTCCACAGAACCGGTGCGCTTCGTGCTGAGTATCGCAGCCGCGGCAAAGACCCTGCACGAGGCCTTTTACCAGAATCTGCCTGGAACCTTGCTGGAAGGCCTGGGCAGACTCCTGGCCACCAACGTGAAGATCTATGTGGCGCCGATGCCGCGGCAGGCTTTCGTGGCGGCTCTGCAGGATACTTCTGGAACGCTCACCGTGCGAGATTCAGGCGACAGTCTGGTGGCGCTGGACGATCTGGTCCCTACTGAGCCGACCTGTCATTTGCTGAAATACCTGCGCGCCTCCGGCCGGATTGTCGCTTTGGAGTAATCGTTTTCCTCTTCGAAGCTGCAAGAAGGTTAGTGTTCGCAAGAGGACGGTTGCCAGGTGGTTCGATGCAGCGATCCTGTCCATGGCGAATTCATAAATCATGCGGCGATTGGAGTCTGATACAACCCTCGACAATGTCTTCGCCACCGGTAGGATTCGAAATCGATTGGTGATGCCGATCCGTCAACACTCGGTTCTGGCAATCGTCCTTCCAGCCCGGTATGTGTTCGATGGGCATTATAGTAATGTTGGAAATCAAGTAGTTTGGTCTCCAGATCGACGGTGGTCCAGAAGAAGGTTCGGTCGAGGTACTCGCGCCGAAGCGTTCCGATCAGCCGCTCTACGAATGGATGCGAGAGCGGCACGTAAGGCACAGTCTTACTTACGCCGCAACGATTCCGGTGTTCGCTGGGTTCGGCGTAGATGACCAACGGAATTTTATCCACATCGATGTACGCGACGTTCCGGCTCGCTGGTGTTATCGAAATGGTCGCGAAACGGCTTGGTACGATTCTGGTCTCCTGAGCTGACGTACCCGCATCGACCTAACTAGCTTTCATTCTCGCGTTGACGCTCACGGGCTTCAATCAAACGCCGACCGTTCCGCGTATCCGAGACCCTGGCAGCAATCTCTTCTTGGCGCAAACGGCACAGCTCACAATTTGAGATATGTTCCTCAATTTGGGCGAGCGTGGTGCCTGACATTCGCCCGGCCATTGAGTACGTTTCCAGATCGTCGTCGCTGACGTGGGCGGAACCTTCTTGTGTCATTGCTGTTCTTCCATTTTACGCCCGTGCCGAATACCGTGATCCTCCTGGCGAGCCCCGCATATGGCTGCTGACAACAAGCTTGAACTCGTCGTTGAAGTTGACACCGACAAAGCCAATGCTTCGATCAAGAGCATCAACTCCGGACTGTCGAGTATCGAGTCCACCGCCGCGAAGGCCGCTCGTGGGGCCTCGCAGGGCATCGACGGGATTACGGTGTCGATGAGCAAGGGAGTTGTTGCCGGGAATCTTTTCGCGGACGCGATCAAGGGTGCCATCGAGAAGCTGAAGGAGTGGACGATCGGCGCTGCTCAAATGGCGGCGCACGAAGTGAAGCTGGAAGCCTCCGGGCTCGCGCTTGCCAAGGCGCACGGAGTCGCGAGTGCGGAGTTCAGCAAAACGGTGGAAGCCGTCCGTAAAATCGGCTACCACGGCGAGGAGGCGATCCATGCGGTCACCAGACTGATGGTTGCCGACATGGATCTGTCGAAAGCGCAGGGTCTGGCGAAAATCGCCAAGGATGCCGCCGCAATTGAGAATATCGCTGCCGGCGAGGCCTTGGATAAACTTCTGCTTGCCATCGAGTCGGGAGCCTCGCGCGGCCTCCGGACCATGGGCATATTCGTGGATCTCCAGAAGGAGGTGCAGATCGAGGAGCTGAAGCGCGGCAAGACGCTCGATGAGAGCGAGACCAAGCAGATTCGCTACAACGCCGTGTTGCGCGAGGCAGCCAAGATTCAGGGCGCTGCGGCAGGTGCATCGGGAACAGCAGAAGCACAAGCCAAGGCTCTCGCGCGTGAAGTTACCGAACTCAAAGAAGCCGTCGGCGCAGCCTTCCAGGATCAGTTCCGGTCTTTGGTCGGCCACCTGCGCGAACTGGTTCGTTTCCTGGAACACAACACCGACTGGATCGCGAAGTTCGGCCAGGTGGCACTGTGGCTTTCGGGCGCGCTGGCAACGGCTGCGATCGCGACGAAGATCTCTGGAATTGCTGCGAGCATTGGTTCGCTCGGTGCGGCATTGGCGGCGAACCCGCTCGGTTTGCTCGCTGGTGGTGTGATCCTCGCAGGCGCGGCCATCTACAAGACCTATTCCGATACCCAGGAACAACTGCAGGACCGCTGGCAGCAGCAACAAGGACAGCAGATCCGCAACCTGATCGCTTCCGGTAAGTCGCTCGATGAACTTCGCAAGATGGGGCTCAAGGATGAGGAGATCAAAGTCGCAACCGCAGGGCATAAGGCTTTGCCCGGCGAGAGCTTTGAGGTCTCCGGCCCGAAGATCAACGTTGACCGTGGTCCGGATCTCGACGCACTGAAGCTTGGGGCTGAGATCCACAAGAAGCAGGGAGACGCTCTCAAATCCGCGAACGAACTTTACATGCGGGCAATGGAAGAGCGCAAGAGCGCCGAGCATGACGTAACCCGGCAGCAGATCGAAGACTCGATGAAAGTGATCGAGGCGACGCAGTCGGAAGCCACCGCCGCACGGGAATCGCTCAATGTGATCCTGCTCTCGCGGCAGGAGTACGCGGCCGGGGTTGCGAAACTGCGGGAGGAAGAGCGGCGGGAAATTGCGCAGCGATCCTCGTTTGTAGATGAAAAAGGCGTGCTGCATCGGTTCAAGCTGGATCCGGCGGTGCTGGAGAAAGTTCACGAGGCAACGGCAGAGAAGATCGCAGCATTCGACATCAAGTTCAACGAGGAGCAGGCCCGACGGCTGGAGCAAATGTGGAAGGCGCTCGGAGCTCGGCTCCACAGCAACCTCGAGCAGTATGTGATCGAGCCAGTGCGCCAGGACCTGGCCCTCTGGCAGCAGTCGTTCGAACTCGATGAAAAGCGCCAGGATCAGCAACTCGGTATCGAGAAATCGGCCGTGCAGCAGCGGCGCGATCTGTCACTGGCTCAACTCGATGCGATTGACACTTACACGTTGCGCGACAAGGTCGCACTCGAGCAGACGAAAACCCAGATTGAGATTCAGGCGATTCGCGAGCGCACCGCGATCGAACTCCAGGAGATAGAGCGGCGAACGGAACATGACATCCGGGAAGCCGAGCGCGCGGCGTATGCCAAAGGCATCTTCGATGAAGAACGCATCAGCCAGATCACCAGTCGCATCCGCACGCTCGGGGATCAGGAGAAGGCGGCGACCCGCGCTGCAATGACCTCTGAGGTGTCGGTGGCGGAGGTGAAGGGCGCCGCGGCCACGAAGCCGCCGTCGGATACGACATCCACGCGAGCGCCGTCGATGTCTGCAATACCTGCGGGCCGCAGCGGCGAAATCGCTGTGCCGGTCCTCCCTAATCCCATCCGCGCCGACTGGTCCGAAGAGATCGGATTTGAGCGAGCACTTTGCCGGCTCCGTTGCTGTTTGCAAAACCAGCCCACGATTATTTATTGACTATTCAGATTCTTTAATCTTTATTTAATTGACTATTCAGATTCTTTGCTCTTTAATAGATTAGAGATCATCATGGAGCTTTGCCAGTGACCACGACCGATCCGTTCACGGAACTGCAGTTCCGGTCCCGCTCCGACGCGGTGGCGGAGAAACTTCGCGACGCGATTCTGGCCGGAACCCTCAAACCCGGGGACCGGCTGATTGAGCAGAAACTGGCCGCCCGCTTCGGCGTCGGGCAGCCCACCTTGCGGGAAGCGCTAAAGGACCTCGAACTGCAGGGTTTCGTCCGCAAATCGCCCAATAAAGGCAGCCACGTCACGCAGATGACCCACCAGGACTTCTGCCGCATTCTTGAGGTGCGGATGGCTCTGGAGATCCTGGCCATCGATCTGGCGGCTCCAAACATGACCGACGCCGCCCTGTCGGCGCTCGAGAAGATCGTTGCAACGCTGGAGGCGTCCGCCGCCGCACTGGATCTCGCGACATTTCACAAGCACGACTTGATATTTCATCGTACGATCTGGGACCTCGCGGAGAACGAGTACCTGGGAACGACGCTGGAGCGCGTTGCTTTCGGGCTGTTCGCGTTCGTGCTGTTGCAGCGCCCGCCGGGACAATCCGGGAACGAGTTTCTGGCTGCCGCGGAGCAGCACAAGGAAATCCTGGCGGGGCTCCGATCGCGAGATCCGGACATCGCCAGGGAGGCATTCGTAAGGAGCACGCTCAAGTTCTGGGGCGAGCAGCACCAGGTCAGCATTTCACGGACTGTCCACCGCTTGGATAAGGCCGTGAGTTTGATTTTCCGGTAGAGACGCGTTAGTCGATTCCCGGATGCAGAGGAGCACAGCGAGTATGTTCAAATTCAGATACGCGATCGCCATCCTGATGGCCGCGGCGCCGGTACTGGCGCAAAGCATCACCGGATCCATTGTCGGATCGGTGAAGGACCCGACTGGCCTCGCCATTTTCGGCGCGGAGGTCACTTTGTCGCAGGTGGCTACCGGCGCGGCGCGGCGGGCGGCGACGAACGAAACTGGCGACTTCGTATTCACCACGCTGAATCCCGGCGAATACTCGCTGGCGATCTCGTCGTCCGGATTCAAGAGAGTGCAAAAGTCGGGACTGCAGTTGAGCGCGGCCGAAACGCTGCCGGCCGGCACGTTCCGGCTGGAGGTCGGCGGCGTCACGGAGACCGTTTCGGTCACGGCCGAGGGCGCGGCGGTGCAGACGGCAAGCTCGGAGCGGGCGGGCCTGGTGACCACTTCGCAAATCGAAGGACTGGCGATCCGCGGACGCAACGTCACGTCGCTGCTGCAACTGCTGCCGGGCGTGGTGGACGTGCAGGAAAACGAATCGTTGACTCACAACTGGAACATTAACGCGCTGGGGAACCGCCGCAACAACAACAATATGTCGCTCGACGGCATCTCGTTGAACGACATCGGCAACAACTACAACTCGATGGTGCTGGTTTCGATGGACTCGGTGGCGGAGGTGAAGGTGCTGCTGAGCAACTTCCAGGCGGAATACGGCAAGTTCTCCGGCGCGAACGTCCAGATGATCACCAAGTCGGGGACGAAGCAGTTTCACGGGCTGGGCTCCTACTTCAAGCGCCACGAGCAGTTCAACGCGAACAACTTTTTCAACAATCGGCTCGGTGCGGCGAACCCGCGCTACCGGTTCAACACCTGGAGCTACGCTTTGGGCGGCCCGGTCTACATTCCGAGTAAGTTCAACCGGAACAAAGAAAAGCTGTTCTTCTTCTGGTCGCAGGAATACTGGCCGTTGCGCGCGCCGCAGCCGATCGCGCAGCGCACAGTGCCCACAGAACTGGAGCGAGAAGGAGACTTTTCCCAATCTCTCGAACTCAACGGGCGGCCGGTTTCGGTTCTCGACCCCAACGACGCGCCAGCCGTGCCCGGGAACCGCGTGCCGGCCAACGCTCCTCAACAAAGACGGGCAGGCGCTGCTGAAAGTGCTGCCGCAGCCGAATTTCCTGAACCGGGCGGTCTCGGCGCGGAAGCTACAATTACATATATCAGTCGGAGCTGTACACCCCGAAGCAGTCCAACACGCTGAAGCTGGATTACCAGATCGATTCGACCAATCTGGTCTCCGGAACGGCGGTGATCCGGCGGGACACGCAGACGGGCCGACAGGCCTGCCGTCGTCGGGCTCGGCGAACTGGCCCCAGATGGTGAAGACGTTCAACACCAACGGCTACATGCTCGGCGTCCGGTATCACCGTATCCTCTCGCCGACGCTCGTGAACGAGTTTATCTTTGGCCACGGGCACCGGCCGCAGGACGATGTCTACAGCGAAGACGACCTGGCGCGGAGCGAACCGCGAAAAGGTGGGATTCCGGGTCGGGCAGTTCAACGGGGACGCAAATCCGCTGAAGATCATCCCGAACGCCACCTTCGGGGGCGTCACGAACGCCGCAAACCTGTTTACCGAGGGCCGCTTCCCGCTGACTACCACGCTGGACACCCTTAATTTCGCCGAGAACCTCAGCAAGACCGCCGGCCGCCACACGCTGAAGGCGGGCTTCGCGCTCGAGCGCGTCATGACCGACGCCCGCACCGGCGCCATCTTCAACGGGGCTTTCGACTTCGCCAACAACTCGAACAATCCGCTGAACACCGGGTATGCCTACGCGAATGCGGCTATGGGCGTCTTCACGTCGTACACCGAGTCTTCCGGCCGGCCGTATTCGCAGCCGCCGCGCGACGACGCTGGAATGGTTCGCGCAGGACAACTGGAAGGCAACGCGGCGGCTCACGCTAGACCTGGGACTCCGGTTCACCTGGATGCCGCCAATCTATGACGTGGACAACCTGATTCGGGCTTTGCGCCCGATCGGTACGATCCGCGCGCAAGGGTGCGGCTGATCGAGCCGCGGATGGTGGACGGGCGCCGCGCCGGCGTCCACCCGGTCACGGGACAGGTGTATGCCGCCACCCTGATCGGCGCGATCGCGCCCGGGACGGGAGACCTCGAGAACGGGCATGGCGCTGCCGCTGAAGGACTCCTCCCTGCCGCGCTCCCTGATGAAGACGCCGGCGTGCGGTTGCCCCGCGGGTGGGATTTGCCTACGACGTATTCGGCAACGGCAAGACGGCCATCCGGGGCGGCGCGGGCTTGTTCTACAACCGCGATGCGATGGAGACGATGGTCGGACTTCACCGCGCAGGCGCCGTACATGGTACACCCCAATGGTGTACTTCGGCACGCTCCCAACGCTGCTCTCGTCGGCCGGGCAGCGGCTTCCCCAGACAATTCTTGGAATCGACGGGACGGGCGTGGCACCGAAGGTCATCAATTACAGCATCTCCGTGCAGCAGGCGCTGGGGTTCGCGACCATGCTGGACGTCGGCTACGTGGGCTCGCTGGGCCGCAATCTCATGTGGCAGCGAAACCTCAACGCGATCCCGTTCGGGTCCACCTTTAACCCGGCGAATGCCGATCCCACGAACGGCCGTCCGCTGGCCAACGCCTTCTTGCGTCCCTATACGGGCTACGAGGATATCAATTTCCGCGAATGGGCCGGCAGCTCGAACTACCATTCGATGCAGGTGCAGGTGAACCGGCGATTCGCGAAGGGGCTGCAACTGGGTGCATCGTGGACGTGGTCGAAGGCCATGGACTACACCGACGCACACAACCAGAACGTGTCGACGCTCCTGCCGGTGCGGGTGTGGAACTACGGCCTCGCCAGCTTCGACCGGACGCATGTTCTGAAGGTCAACTGGTTGTACGCTCTGCCGAAGTCACCGTGGCGGGCGGCTGCGGCGCGCGCTGTGCTGGACAACTGGCAGGTCTCGGGAATCGCCAGCTTCGTGAGCGGCCAGCCGATGGGCGTCGGCTTCAGCACGGTCAACGCCCTCGACATCACCGGCTCGCCGACGGACGGGGCCCGCATCTACGTGACCGGAAACCCGGTGCTGCCGAAAGGCGAGCAGACCTTCAGCCAGAACTTCCGGAAAGACGTCTTCCGAGTCCCGGCCGTCGGGACGGTGGGGAATGCGGCCAGGACGCTCTTCCGCGGACCGGGGGTCAACAATTGGGAGTCCGCGATCTTCAAGAACTTCCCGATCCGGGAGCAGATGAAGCTCCAGTTCCGGTGCGAGCTGTACAACGCTTTCAACCACACGCAGTTCAGCACGGTGGACAACACGGCGCGGTTCGATGCGCAGGGCAATCAAACGAATTCGCGGCTGGGCGAGTTCACGGCGGCGCGGAATCCGCGTTTCGTGCAATTCGCGCTGCGGTTCACGTTCTAAGGCAGAAGGGCGCGCCCTCGGAGGCGCGCCCGGCCGTGCGCCGTTTCCGGGTCTGCTACTCCCAGTAAACGCGCGCTCGTTGAGGGTGCATGCTGGACTGACGCGAAATCACTCAACACGCCACCGGCGCGCTTTTCACTATTGGCGAAGGTCACGGAACCAGCGACGCCGGTAAAGCGGGAATTTCCACTGACCCTGGCCCCGTACGGTTGGCGCGACGGCATCGCACAATCCTCGCCGTTGGTCAGCAAGCGCTATCAGGAATCCGGGTTACGGGAACCGCTGAATAGCATTCGTATCAATCCGGAAACGGCGGCAAGCGCCGGGGTGAAGGACGCCATTGTGGCTGTGGTCGAAACACCCGCCGGCAACACGCGCTGCATGGTCATCGTAGATAACTCAGTGCAGCCCGGCGTACTGGAAGCAGCGACTGGTGCACAGTCCGGAGTGCTCGACATTGCAGAGGTGGAATCGGATGGCACATGGCGCGTATCGAGCGCCAGGATCCGGAGGGCATAATGGCACACACAACAGAACCGAAACATCGCTTTCCCACCATGGGCAAAGCATCACGTAGGGATTTCCTGGCTTCTGCGGGGGCGCTGGCGGGCGCGCCGGCCGAGGCCCCGCGTCAGAGCGGTTTTGCTCCGCAATCCAAGCCGAAGCAGATCGGCGACAACCTTTTCCTGTTCGAGGACACCTGCAACGTTCTACCTGATCCGGGACGGGTCGAACGGTGTGCTGATCGACTTCGGCTCCGGCAAGATTCTCGATCATCTGGCTGCCTTGGGTGTCACTAAAATCGACTGGGTCCTACACACTCACCACCACCGGGACCAGTGCCAGGGCGACAAGAAAGCCGCTGCGCGTGGCATTCCCATCGCAGTGCCGGCTCACGAGAAGCACCTCTTCGCGGACGCACGAAATTTTTGGCGCAACCGGCGCATCTTTCACCTCTACTACGTCCGCAATGATTTCAACACCCTCACTGACAACGTCCCGGTCGAGCGGGCGCTGTCGGACTATTCTACTTTCAAATGGCGCAACCTCGAATTCTATGTGCTGCCGACGCCCGGCCACACCCTCGGCTCCATTACCTTACTGGCCACGGTCGGGGGGCGCAAGGTGGCGTTCTCGGGCGACCTCATGTACGCTCCGGGCAAGATCCAGAACCTGTACGACACGCAAGTCAATTACGGCGGCTCCGAGGGCATCGACTTGGGAATCTACTCCCTCGAAAGGCTGCGGGAGCTGAAGCCCTCGCTGTTGTGCCCTTCGCATGGCGAGCCGCTGCCAGACCCGGACGCTGGCATGCGCGAGACGGTGAAGCGCCTGACGGACTACTACCGCTTCCAGACCGGAGGCGAGCCCATCGAGACCTATCGCCCGTACGCTGTGAGCCCGCACCTGGTGGCCCACTACCAGACGATGTCATCCTTCTATGCCATCATTTCGAATTCCGGGAAGGCGCTTTTCATCGACTATGGTTCTGCCTCGGGGACGCAGTTCGGCACCTTCGAGCGAGCCACGGCAGCCACCGGCCGCATCCGGTTTGTGGAACACTCCATTGCTGAGTTGAAGCGGACCTATGGACTGAAGAGCGTGGACGTCGCCATGCCGAGCCACATGCACGACGACCATATGAACGGCTTTCCACACCTTGCGCGACATCACGGCACCAAAATGTGGTGCTACGAGAACATGGTCGATGTCTTCCAGAACCCACGCGGATACAACCTCGGCTGCATTCTGGGCGAGCCCTTCAAGATCGACCGTTCCTTCCGGCATGGGGAGAAGTTCCGGTGGGAGGAGTTCGAGTTCGAGGTGACCCACTCCCCAGGGCACACTGAGTACCAGATGGCGCTCTTCTCGACCATTGACGGGCAGAAGGTGGCCTTCACCGGCGACGCCTTCTTCCCCAATCCCCGTAACGACGGGACTCTACGACACAACATCATCTTCCGCAACCATGTCGAAAACGACAGCCACTTGAAGTCGATCCACAATCTTGTGGCGCATGAGCCCTCGCTCGTGTGTCCCGGGCACGGCAAGCCCTTTCCAGTGGACCGGGCCATCATGTTGGCTACCGAAAAGAAGTTCCGCCGCCAGCAACAGCTTTTCGAGGACATCCTGCCTGATGGAGAAGTGAACTTCGGGCTCGATCCGAGTTGGGTAAAGCTGTACCCGTATCAGATCCTCGTGGCTCCCGGACAGACCCGCAGCATCCGCGTCGAAGCGCAAAACTACAACCTGGCGCCCATGAAGATTGAGGCGGCCCTGGTGGCGCCTTCTGAATGGCGTGTCGAGCCGGATGTGGTGAAGTTCGAGATTCCCGGGCGAAACGAAGCCCGGCGCGAGATCAAGATCACCATCCCGAAGAATTGGACTCCGCCCGGG
Organism: Bryobacteraceae bacterium; assembly: GCA_963793625.1. Taxonomy (GTDB): domain Bacteria; phylum Acidobacteriota; class Terriglobia; order Bryobacterales; family Bryobacteraceae. The sequence continues at coordinate 78,294 of CAWCAT010000015.1, forward strand.
CCCCGATTTGCCATTGCCCTAGACGTCCTGCGCGACGGCAAATACCTCGGGCAAGTTACCGAAGCGGTAGTGGACATTGGATAATGGATCAGCGTGAGACAGGCCGGCAATGCTCACCCGCGCCGGAGTCGCCGAACTCCGTGACCAGTGCGGGCGTCACGCCGGCCGCGGCACCTGCAACTCCAGCGACCAGTCCATGGCGAATTCATGAAGCATGCCGAGGATCATTGACGTTCAACCGCGTATGGACCGGAAACATCGAGCCATTGCTCTGGCGGTCGATTGCGGGAGCTACCGGCGACAACCAAGCCAAAAGTCGTGAGCATTTAACGTGCTCTTCTCACGTGGTTTGGTTCGAGAGCGACTTTCTGCGGACCAAGCGCAACACTCTGGCCGTCATCACTGGCTAACGGGTCCATGGCGAATTCATAAATCATGCGGCGATTGGAGTCTGATACAACCCTCGACAATGTCTTCGCCACCGGTAGGATTCGAAATCGATTGGTGATGCCGATCCGTCAGCACCCGGCTCTGGCAGGCCGCCTTCCAACCCGGCATGCGTTCGATGGCCGTTATAGTTTCGATGGCCGTTATAGTAATGTTGGAACTCGATTAGTTTTGCATCCAGATCGACGGCAGTCCAGAATAGGGTCCGGTCGAGGTACTCGCGTCGAAGCGTCCCAATCAGCCGCTCTACGAATGGATGCGATAGCGGCACGTATGGGACAGTCTTGATCTCCGTCACCTCGAGTACTCGAAGATTGGCTTTCCATTGGTGGAACCGATACAGCGGATCATGATCCGAGCTGAGGTATTTGGGTAGACTTTGTCCGCGAATCGCTCGATGGAACATGCAGCACAGCGCTACTCCGTCCACGGCGCCGCTGTGGACGCCAAACCCGATGATGCGACGCGTAAATTGGTCCATTACAACGAGAACCCAATGGGTTCTCAAGGTGGCGGATTCGCATCGGAACAAATCGCAACTCCACAAACTGTCCTTCATGTGGCCGATAAACGTCAGCCAGGATGGACCTGCTGAGTCCGATTCCGGCAGGTAGTGAGCGCTCAGGATACGGCGAACAACATCCTTATCGATCTCGACACCGAAAGCCAACCCGATCTGCTGGGCAATGCGGGGACAGCCCCCGGTAGTCAGGCCAATTTGGTAATTCGCCATGGACAGCCGAAGAACCCAGTAACCCAGCCGCGCAGACACGGCCAAACGGGCGCGGAGACCGCGACCGCGAGGCATCGCGGTCAAAGCACCTCCGGGAGCAAGAACCACGTCCGCAACAGGACTCCCCCACAACCCCGCGTCACACAAAGCGTCATCCGGCCGCCGAATCGGCAATCGCCTCGTCTGACCGGAGCCTATTCACACCTATTCAGGCGGTCAGAGACCTAGCTTCCACCTTGCGTGATTCGTCGCCAGCAAGCCGCTTGACGCATAGATCGCGTTCTGTTGGGCCTGGTTCTGCTGGTGATGGGTCCGTGCAGTCCCACATCGCCGCGGGTGCGGAGGCTCAACTTCCGGTTTGCCGACTATCCTGGCATGATCGGTAAAGGCAACGCCGATTTGCGTGATCTACCCCTGGGAGGAACCTGAATCGGGATCATTCGGAAATTGGCCTGTCATAGCTTCGGATCTCGAAGTCGATCCCCTGCCAGCGATATGATTCAGAAGGGTAGGACGGGTGGCGACCAATTTGAGACGTCGGCCGCAGCAGATCAGCAGATGAACTGGTGGGTCACTGATACGGACCGACGCAAAGACCGCGGCGTTCGCCCTGATCGAGCACAAGGAGCACACGAACATGAAGCCAAAGAACACGATCTGCCTCTGGTTCGACAAGGACGCGCATGAGGCGGCGCGCTTCTACGCCGTCACCTTTCCGGATAGTAAAGTAACCGCTGTTCACGAGGCTCCCGGTGACTATCCGGGCGGCAAGAAGGGCGATGTGCTGACGGTGGAGTTCACCGTCCTGGGCATTCCCTGTCTCGGTCTCAACGGCGGCCCGGCGTTCAGGCACACCGAGGCCTTTTCCTTCCAGATCGCGACGGAGAATCAGGAAGAGACGGACCGTTACTGGAACGCGATCGTCGGCAATGGCGGCACGGAAAGCCAGTGCGGTTGGTGCAAGGACCGCTGGGGCCTCTCCTGGCAGATCACCCCGCGCGCGCTAACCGATGCGCTTGCGGCTGGTGGCGGTGAGGCAAAGCGTGCCTTCGAGGCGATGATGACGATGAAGAAGATCGACATCGCCGCCATCGAGGCAGCGCGGCGAGGCTGACGTGAACACGCCAACACGCCCTTATTCGTCGAAGGACCTGAGGAGCCGGCCTTATACCGTTGCACGCCCGCTCGTTGACCTTCCTGCCCGCGCGTAAATTCGATTTTCTTATCGTAGCCAGTTGGTTTTCCCTAGTTCCTCGATCGGGTTGCTCGCCTTCAGCGCCCGTCTCCGCTTTACCGGCGAGCTGTATGCTAAGGGCGATATCGAATGCGGCAAAACTGCTGCTCGCGTGAGTCGCGGCGTGGGCAAAGAGGGAAGCGAAATCATCTACGCCGCAGGCGCAGATCACCGGCCGTTTCCGGCCAGTAAGCGCGAAGACGCGGTTTCTACGATATCGCGGTGGCGGAGTGAGTATGGTCATTTCTCGGGAGCAGGTTGCCTGCGAAACTCTCGAACTGCCGCCGCTACGATGAGGTCCGCCGTTGACATCCGCGAAGAGCGCGTCGTAGACCACAAATTCCCGTGCATGACTTGTACATTGCGAAGCAGACTTAGCGTTCACGAGCGATGCGCGCTGACTCTTCTGCTTACACGGCAGAAACGATTCTGTGAAGCCCGTCACCGCGACTTAGTCCCATATTTGGTCCACCCAATTTTCGATCTCTGCCACCACCAACTCACAAAGAAATAGATCGAACCGTCGTTGCGGCACATCTTCCGTGCTGAGGGGCCCTCAAGTTTTCGTGACGCAGTTGGCGTGTACACTGCGCTCCGTAAAGTAAAGGTGGTGCTGTGAACACTAAAGGACGCATCAAACATTCCCAAACAATTCGCTTGGTCACCATCGTCCTGGCCGGACTCACTTTGGGCACGGCCTCCGCTCAGATTATGGCAAAAGCTCAGGTTGGGAACCTGATCGCAAAGGTTGAAAACGGCGTCGATAAGTTTCGCGATTATCTGAAGCGCCGCGGAGACAGCGCCAGCAATGCAGCCGCTGCGCCTCAGGCTCAGACGAAGCGTGCGAAACGCGGGCAAGCAACGGATTCCCAACAGGCCACGGCTACCGCAAAGAAAGACGAGTTGGACGATGCCCTGGGCGACCTGAACCGCTCCACGAACCGGCTACGCCGCAAGTTTGACGCCACTGACACTTGGATGGAGACAAAGAGCCAGGTCCAGAGCGTGGTTGACGATGGACGCAAGATCAACCAGGCGATCACAAGGGGGAAATACGGCAGCGAAGCGGCTAGGCTGTGGGCCGCGCTAAGGACCGGAATCAATGACTTGGCGCGAGCCTATGGTGTCCCTCCGCTCGGAATCTGAGCGCGCGGCTTGCGCTGGACGCCGAAGAAAGAGCAGTTGACGCCGGCTTCCTTTCGCCGGGCCAGTTCTTGTTTTGCTCCATAACAGCGCCGGAGGAGGGTTGTTCATGTTCACACGAATTACACACACGCTTATGTCTGTCGTACAAATTGGTGCGATCACCGCAACGGCAGCATACGCGGGAGAGATAAGCCACTTCACGCCCGGTTTCAAGCGCTGGTCAGTTTAATGTCGGGGACACGTTTGTGCAGCCCGTTTGGCTGGGCTGGACCAGGAAACACTTCGACGCTGCATATGGCTATGGTTTTTACATCCCTTCCGGAAAATACAAGATTGACACGGTAACGGTGCCGGCCGTCGGAGCCGCTCGAGGTCGGCCAGGCCGTACGCCCGGTGCACGACCATCTTTCCGTGCTGCGAGGCGGCGACCACGCACCCGGGCGAGCCCGGCGTGACCCAGTGAAATTGGGTCGGCACTCATTCGATGTTGCTCGCGATGCCGTCGCGAGTATAGCAGATGAGTCGGAGCAGTTACCTGACCAGCGTATCGCGCACTCAGAACGACTGTAGATCACAGAAAATAATCCCGTAAGGTCCAGCGCGGCGACGATGCCTCGCGGCTACTGCTTGACCTTCACTTCCTCCCAATTCGGGAACGACACGTTGGCACGGTAGTTCGATTCGTTGTATTCCGGATTCCGGTTCGGCGCATAGATGCGCTTGCCTGTGAACGGACGATCCTGGGTGTAAATCCAGACGCGCTGTTCATCCCACAGCACAATCTCGTCGCGCTGGTCGCCGGTGAGATCGAGGACGTTGGCAGCGAGGTCCGGATGCCCATCATCCGGGAACATCACGACACGCCGCAGGTTGCCGTCCAGCATACCGCCTTCGCGCGTGTTGCCTGAGAGCAGCACAAACTCCTGCCCGTCGCCGCGCCAGTTAACGGGCAGCATGGGAGCGCCCGTATGGATCGGCTCCTGCTGTTCGATGATGTTGCCGTCCCAGTCGAAGACCGTGATGATGCCGGGGTTTTTCCAGAAATTCACGCTCATGTACTGGAGGCCGCCTACGTCCGGGCGGAACTTGCCTACCGCAGGACTTTGGTTGTGGCCCACACGTACTTGCTTTAGGATGTTGCCCTTGATGTCGAACATGAGGAAACCCTCGTCGCTGCCGCTCGCGTAGACACGCGGCTCGGCTTTGTCGTTCGGGCTGAGATTGCCCACCATGATGGCGTCGGCATGGTCGCGGAGGTCGGTGCCGTGGCTCCATAGCTTTTTGCCGGTGGAGTCCCAGATCGAGTAACCGATCGCGATTTCGTCGCGCCCGTCTCCGTTGAGATCCGTCGGGTACGGGAAATGGCCAACCTGCTCCAGGCCCCCCCAGAGCATTTCGAGCTTGCTGTTGTAGACCCAGAAGTTCTGGTAGCGGTCCTTGAGCAGGATCTCGCGCCGGCGCTTGTCGCCGGAGACGTTGACGAAGGTGATGCAATCGCCGCTGACGAGTTCGTAAGGCCGAACAGTGGCGGCGGGCGCTTTGGGCATCCACGCCCACTGCTTGACTTTGCCCGTTCTGCCGTCGAGGACCTGGAGCTTGAAATCGCGCACCACGACGACTTCGTTTCGGCCGTCGCCGTCCACGTCGTGGATCTGGAACGGCGTGTCGTTGGTGAGCAGGCCGTTGTGCGGATCGGGACGGCCCACCTGCCAGAGCACTTTGCCCTCGAGGGTTACCGCGGTCAGGCAACTGATGGCGTCGAAGGCATCGCCGCGCACGCGCGGGATGTTCTGGGCGAACAGCATTTCGGGCACGCCGTCGCCGTCCAGGTCGCCGAAGCGTACGTTGCGGCCGGCGCCGAAGTTCGGCGTTTCAAACTTCTTCCACAATTTGGGACGAGGGTTGGCGGCTCGGAGTTTTTCGAGCTCGGCCTCACGCGCGGCGATTCGCTTCGCGATCGCGTCCTTGGATTCGTCTGGCGCGGTGGCGGCGAAATCCTGAAAACGCGCCGGAATGCCCGCCATTAAACCGGCGCGGCCTTTGACAATTTCGCTGTCCGCGGCTTCCACCAGTAGCTTGCCATCTACGTATGCGCGGATGCGCGACCCTTGGTTCTCCACCCGAATGTTGTAATAGCGCAGCGTATCGTAAGCGAAATTTGCGGAGCCGAGTTCTTTCCACTGGCGGACGCGCAGAGCGGATTCGAGCGGCAGGTGCAGGGCGAGCCGCACCTTGTTGCCGCCGGTGAGCGCGAACACGTAGTAGTGGCGGTTGGTGTGGTAGCGGAATACCACGCCCGCCATACCCTCCAGTGAGAGTGGCCTGACGCGCGCTTCCACAGTGTAGTCGCTCCACTCGGTGTCTCCGGTGATGAAGAGCGGGAGAGCGAACTGGCTACCCTCTGGGCTGAGATGCTGCTCCAGGTAGGAGTGGCCATCCTCATCGGACGTTACCCACGCGTCGAGGTGGCCTATGGCGTTTTCCCACGGGCCGGTGGGGACGCCGCGGTGTGGCAGGTAGTGGTACTCCTGGATGGCGCCGTTCAACTCACCGACCGGCGCGCTGAGCTTTCGCGGCGGCAGCCCGGAAAAGTCGTCGCGGAACAGATCGGCGCCTGTCACGACCGTGCTCCACGGGGCGATCAGGGCCAGGCACAGCAAACTCTCACTTAGGATTCGCATAGGTTAATCTGTATCTGTCTAAAAGTCGAGCCGCACCCCGACCTGCAGGTTGCGCGGCGTGTAGGCTGTATTCGAAGCGCGGATGCGCCCGAAGTTGGCGCTGAGGACATCGGTGTCCGGATTGGCCAGCATGGGCACGTTGAACGGGTTGTAGGCCTCGGCGCGGAACTGCAGGTTGTAATGCTCGCGGATGCGGAACACCTTGTGCAGCGTCATGTCGTAAGTGAAGAAGCTGGGGCCGATGACCGTACCGATGCCGGCGGAACCGAACTGCCGCGTGGGTCGGGTTGCGGAGGAGTTGATCAGTGCGGGCACCACATAGGCCGTGGTGTCAAACCACTGGAAGGCGTTCTCGCCGCGCGAGCCGCTGTGGCTCAGTGTGCCGTCTTTCACGCGGTCGGCGCGATTGGTCGTGGCGCCGCTGGGGCTCTGCCCGGTGTTGGCCGTGATGGTAAGCGGCGCGCCGGATTGCCACGTGCCGAGCCCTGAAAGCATCCAGCCGCCGACAATGGCGTCGGCCACGGGGTGTAGGCCCGCGCCGAAGCGGCGGCCTCGTCCGACGGGCAGTTCGTACACGAAATTCCAGTGGAAGATATCGGTGGGCTGCGCGGAGATGGGGCCGTAGTCATAAGACCATTGCGGATCCGCCACCGGGTTGGATGCCTCCGCGGCGAGTCCGAGCAGGCGCGAATGGGCGTAGTTGACGTCGAACAGCAGTCCGTGCGTGAATCGCTTGCTGAACTCGATCTCGCCGGACTGGTAGTTGGAGCGACCGTCGGCAAAGTGGCGCCCAAGCGTGTTGGCGAAGAAGGTCCACTTCCTGCCGGTCGGGTCGCCAGTCGCTCGTGAGAGGCACTCCGTCGGCCCCGGAACGCAAGCGTTGACGCGCACCGATCGCGACATGTTCCGCGTGACGTTGGCCAGATAGCTGGACCGCAGTACCATAGCGTGGCCCAGATCTTTTTCTACGGTCACGTTCCAGGTGTAGGCCTTCTGCGTGGGATAGTTCTCGGGGAAGCCGCCCACCGTGGTCAGAGCGGTGTCGGCGCCTGCGGCACTGGAATTGGCGGAGGGATTCTGGAACGTATAGATGGAATTCACATCCACGCCTTGCGAGATCAACAGACTGCGTGTGAGTTGTGCGCGCCGCACGAACGGCGCCTGATTGTACATGTCGGTGAACTCGTTGTGCGTGATGTCGGCGGCGTAGATGCCGAAGCCTCCACGCACTACAAAGCCGCGGCCGGCCCGGTAGGCCATTCCGAGACGGGGGACGAAGTCGAGATTGTTCGGGTTCACAAAAGTTGTCGGCAGGCCGAGCTTCTGGTTCGAGACGTAGTTGGCACTGAACGGCTGGAAGACGGGCAGTATCAGTCCCTCTTTTCCTCCCTGCACCGCAATCTTGCCGGTGCGGAAATTGCCTACGGCGGCGCGTCCATTCATCTCTTCAAAGAAGCCGAAATGGTCCCAACGCAATCCCAGGTTGAGAGTGAGGCGCGAAGTTATTTTCCAGTCATCCTGCACGAAGGCGGCAAAGTTCGTCTTGGAGACATACGCGCCGGCCGGTCCCACGGTGACGTCTGTATTGCTGGGATAGCCGAGCAGGAAATCGCCGTAGGCATCGCCTGTAGCCGAAGTGGTGGAGCGCACATTGTTGAAATCCGACGATGTCTGGAATCGGCCATAGGGCGGCGATGCCAATTCCTGGGTCTTGTAGCCGCGCAGGAAGGTGAATCCCCCCTTCACGGTGTGGTTCGCAATGGTCTTGGTGATCGTGGGATCGAAGGTGTAGCCGTAGTCGGCGCTGTAGTTGAACAGCAGCCGGTCCACCAGGTCGCTGATTCCGTTGCCGTTGGAGTTGATGAGAATCGCCGGTCCACCGGCGAACGGAGGGGCCGGATCAATGCCGTTGATCTTCACCGGGAATACCGTGTCGCCGCCTGACGGGATATTCTTGAACGGCATGCTGCGGAACGTGAATTGCGCGGTCATGACGGTGGACGGATTAATAATGCGGGTCCAGTTCGCCGACAGCGCCTGCGTCCATTCGTTCTTCGTGGTGTACCCGTAATTGCCGGGCACGCTGCCGCTGAACCGCGAGGCCTGGTCAAGGTGCGCCAGGGTGGCGCGGGCAAACAGCCGGTTGCTCGCGTTGATTTCGTAGTCATAGCGCACATCGTATTTTTCGGAATTGTCGAACAGCGGTTTGAGGACAAGGGCATTGAAGTCGGTGAATCGTCCCGCCGGTACGGGCGCCGCGGGAATCAACTTCAGGAGTTCGATAGAGACCGGGCTGATGCGGCTGGAGGGGATGATGTTGTCCGGGAAGACAGCGCCACTGAGAGGGTCGTTCAGGCGAACGGGAGCGGCCGCGCCGCGTGCGTCGACACGCTGAAGCAGATCGCTCAAGTCGCCGGAGCGCTCCGCGGCGGTCGGATGCCGCACGTTGAGCAGTTGTCCCGAGGTGTGGCGAAACGCTTCGAATCCGCCGAAGAAGAACATCTTGTCCTTCTTGATGCGTCCTCCTACGGTGCCGCCGAACTGGTGGCGAACAAACGATTCGCGGTTGGCGGCTTCCCAGCGGCGGGCGCCCAATCCGCCGGATCTGTAGAATTCGAAAAGGCTGCCATGCAGGGCGTTGGTGCCGGACTTCGAAGCGACGATCACTTGTGTGGGCTGCGCGAATTCTGCGCTGCCGCCGTTGGTCACCCACTTCACTTCGGCGATTGCGTTGACGCCGGGCACGGTAAGGTCGGCACGCCGGCCGATGCCGTCGATGGCGGGCCAGGCGGTCGTTTGAAACGGATTGAGCTGCGCGCCGTCGGAGAGTACCTGCATTGCGCTACGCCCGCCTTGCGCGAAATTGCCGCCCACGGTATCGCTGGTACCATACGGAACACCGGCCGTCTGTCCCACCAGCGCCTGCACTTCGCGCACGATGATCGGCAGGTTCTTCAACTGAGCTTCGTAGCGCGAGTTGCCGACCGCCTGACTCTCCGTGTTCAACGCGAGGGCCTGCGCCGAGACCTCGATGCGCTCGCTGATGCTGCCGATTTCCAGTTGGACGTCGAGCACGGGCGACGAGCCGGCATCGATGCGCAGGCCGGAGCGCGCAGCCGTCTTGAAGCCTTCCTTGCGCACATCCAGCGAATAATCTCCGACTCCCAGCGGTGCGATGACATAGGTGCCAGTAGCGTTGGAAGTGGAGCGGCGCGACTCGCCGGTTTGCACATTGGTGGCTGCCACAACCGCATCGACGATGGCGGCTCCGCTCGAATCCGTGATAGTTCCAGTTATTCTGCTGGCTTGTTGAGCATGGAGCGATGCGGCAAATGCAAATCCCAGAACTGCGAAGACAAATGGCTTCATATAAATGAACCTTTCGATCTTCTTCAGAATTCGAGCTCAAGACTAACAGGTAACCTGGAACTTGTCAATTTGACATTTGACAACAACAACCAACTGGATCGAGAGTGTCCCGAAAAGGTACGGAGTGACGAACGACGGGAGGCTGCCACTTAACCCCACAGCCGCGGATAGTAGGATATTCTCAATGACCCTCACAAAAGATCTGGCAGCACTCTTCAGCCGTGACCTATCCAGGCTAATCCAACAAGTCGAAGCTTTTCCGGATGATAAAGCACTCTGGCAAACTCTTCCCGGGATACCGAATTCGGCGGGCAACCTGGCACTTCACCTGGAGGGCAACCTACGCGAGTACGTAGGTCGCCAACTCGGCAATTATCCCTACGTGCGAAAGCGTGATCTCGAATTCAGCTCTGAGGGGTTTAGCAAAGCGGAACTGGTGGCCCGCTTAACAGAGTTGAAGCAATCGATTCCACCCATAATCGCCGAACTCTCTTCGGACCAACTCGACCGAGAGTATCCCGAAAAGGTGCTGGCAAAGCCCACCTCGACACAAGAGTTCCTGATCCACCTGTACGGTCATCTGAACTGGCATCTCGGACAGGTCCACTATCTACGCAGCATCCTCGCTGCCGCCTGACGTGGGGTGGGCTTCAGCCTGCGAGGGTCTTTCAGACCCGCTCCGCCTCCAACCGTGCCCGGAGCGGTTTGAGCGACGGGAGGCCCGATCAACGCAACCCGTGCCTGCTATTCCTCCGTCGCTGCTATCGGGTCGAATCGCAAAGGTCTGAACCGCTGCCGGACCAACGGTGCACGCGAATACCGGGTGAGTGGCGGAGCTCGGTGCCTACGCGGAAGAACGATGACGGGACGGTGTCGTTCATCACGATCGATCCGGGCATGGCGAGGTTTGAGTTTGTGGAGAGCAAACGGGGTGAGAAGCGAGCCCTGATTGTGCGCGAGGGCCAGCACGAGTACGTGTTTACGGAGGGGTCGTAGACAGAAACGCAAACCGGCGTTGTCTAAGCCGTGAACGGTGGTGTTGCCGGACAAGCATATACGTGCAAGAAGAGTCGTGTGTCCGGCATTTGTCTATTGCTCCTTCAGGAAACCACGCGGGCCCCGGTTCGGCTGATCAGCGTAGGCCTGCTGCGCCACGTGCCCTGGATGCCGCCGGCGCGCCAAAGTTGCACGAATTTAAGAAGTTGCAAATCCACAATTTCTTAGATCAATGGAGTCAGGAGCAGCATCACAAGCCCTGCTGGAAGCGCAGAAAGACACCGAAAAGTACCGGGACCTGGTCGTGCGGATTGCCGGCTTCTGCGCGTACTTCGTGGACCTGACGCCCTCGCAGCAGGCCGAGATCATCGCGCGGACTGAAGAGGGTATCGACTGACCTGTGAGTGCCGCCAAGATCTGGACTTTGACCAGTGGAACCGGTGGCTGAGCCCCTACGCCGGCGCCGCCATATCAGCGTGAAAAGGGATCTTCGCCGTCCGCAGGGCCGCACTGGCACCGGCCTGCAATCCTGGTGGGATCCGGAAGGTCTCCCTTCAGTTCGGCGGTGGTTATGAAGATGTACAACACTCGTGGAAAATGCTCGAAAGGAGGATTTAATGAGAGCCCGATTACGGGCTTACGGTGGCCGTCCTGATCTGCTCGTGTGAGCTTTTCGTCGGCATCCTGCCGGCTCAAGAAGAAGGCGGCTGCCCCGCAAGGGATCGACGCCCTGACGGCGCCGATTGCACTCTACCCGGACGCCCTGATCGCACAGGTCCTGGACGCTTCGACGAACCCCGCCGAAGTGCAGGACTTCAGCAACTGGCTCAAACAGAACGCGAGTCTGAAAGGCAGTGAACTGCAGGAGGCCGCGTCGAAGGCGAACTTCGACGCCGCGTTTATCGCACTGTCGTTATTCCCGGACGTGATCCAGATGATGGCCCAGAAGCTGGACTGGACCAAACAACTGGGAGAGGCGTTCAAGGCCGACGCGCAAGGAGTCTCCAAATCCATCCAACGCTTGCGGCAGCAGGCGCAAGCCATGGGAAACCTGAAGACGAACGAGCAACAGCAGGTCGTCACCCAGAAGTCTTCGAGCGGCGATCAGGTGATCGTGATCCAGCCGGCGAACCCGCAAGTAGTGTATGTTCCTCAATACAATCCACAGGTGGTGTACGTGCAGCCGGCCCCCCCGCCGCCACCGCCTTCGTCCCATGCCGCCGGCGCGGCGCTGATTGGTTTCACCGCCGGGGTCATCGTTGGGGCAGCCGTGAACAACAACAATTACTATAACGGGCCTTACGCATGGCATCGCCCGCCGGGGGCGGGTCCGTATGCCTACAACGCCGCGGCACTGCAGAACCAACGATATAACAACGCAGCGTCCTTGCAGCAACAGCGATACAACAACGCCAGCAACCTGCAAAATCAGCGGCAAGACAATTACCAGCAGAATTCCGCTCAGCGCCAGTCGGCGGCACAGTCGAATCAGGCTCAGCGGCAGAGCGCTGCCTCGGGCGCGCAATCGCAGGCAGCCGCGAATCAGGCTCAGCGGCAGAGCGCTGCCTCGGGCGCGCAATCGCAGGCAGCCGCGAATCAGGCGCAGCGGCAGAGCGCTGCCTCGGCCGCGCAACCGCAGGCAAACGCGAATCGGGCGCAACGGCAGTCGGCGGCGACTTCCAGTAGCGCCAGCGGACAGTCGGCGTCGCAGCGGAGTGGAACGAAATCCGGCGGTTTCTCGGGATACGAGAGCGGCTCTGCTGCCCGGGCCGAAAGTAAAAGGGGCAATCGTAGTGCGGACCAAAGCGGAGGGGGCGCGCGACGCCGGTAATCCGGCGGGAGCACTGTTATGCGAGCACAAAATTGCTTCACGCCGGCACTCGTGGTGGCGGCCTTACTCTTGGGACAGTCGTGTTCCAGAACATCGACCCAGTCCAAATTCGCGACACCGGAAGATGCCGCTAAGGCGCTCATGCAGGCGCTCAAGACGGACAACACGGAGCAGATTGCAGCGATCTTCGGCCGCGACGCCATGGAAGCCGTGGCATCCGGCGATGCCGTTTCCGACAAGCAGGATCGCGCCGTCGTCGGTCGTTGCGATGGAGCAGTCCTGGCGTTGGGCGCCTCTCGGACCCGATCGCCAGGAACTGATCGTGGGCGACGAACAGTGGCCCTTCCCCGTTCCCCTGGCCAAATCGGGCGATCAGTGGGCGTTCGATTCCGAAGCCGGCAAGCGGGAGGTCCTCGCGCGCCGCATCGGCCGCAACGAGTTGCGTGTGATCGATCTCTGCCAGGCGTACGTGGACTTGCAGAAGGAATACGCGGCGGACCCACACGACGGGAAGCAGGCCGGCCTCTACGCACAGCGGCTGCGCAGTACTCCCGGCCACCAGGATGGGCTCTACTGGGAAACAAATCCCGGCGAGAAGCCCAGCCCGCTGGGCGACTTGGCTGCGCACGCGGCGGACGAGGGCTATGCACAGAATCGGACCGAAGGTTCACCCTTCTGGGGCTACCGCTATCGGATCCTTACGGCACAAGGCGCGTCCGCGCCAGGCGGTCAGAAAAGCTACGTCGTTAACGGTGACATGCCGGGAGGCTTTGCGCTCGTGGCGTATCCCGCCACGTACGGATCCAGCGGCGTCATGACCTTCGTCGTGAATCAGGACGGATCTGTGTACCAGAAGGACTTGGGAAGAGACACTTCCAGTCTGGCCGCCAAGATTACGGAGTACAACCCTGACGGCTCGTGGGAACCCGTGGAGACGCCCTAGCGACGCATTTCTCACAGCGGCGCGCTTCTGCCAACCGAACCCCCTGCGAAAACCTTGGGGACTGGGTTTCCGCCCCTTTACGATTGCGGACTCCCGGCGATTCCGCGCCTCGACCCCACCAGCGTCAACTGTGCATTCTATCCGTGGCAGCGCCTTCAACGAGCGCTAATTCTCCGAGGGCCGCTCTACTTTCTCGATCACATAAGTGACTACCTGGCCTTTCTTGGCTTCGAGCTTCAATCCCAGTTGCTCGCGCACGGCGGTGAAGAAAGGTCCGTCCATCCCGCCGGCCTCGAAGCTGCCCGGGCCAGGTCAATTTGCAGTCGAACAAAGCGGTCAGGCCGGTTTCATCGAGCACGGGCCGGTCAAGGGAAGCACCGAGAGCCTCGGCTAGTCCGTTTAGGGAATACCCCTCAATCCGCATCCACTTTTTGCCATCGTCGCCACCACGAAGAATGATTCCCGCGCCACTGGGGCTGGGCCTCAGCTTGTGACCGCCTTTATCCACGGTCAGACTGTACACCGGCACCTCCCTCCGTTCCTGGCGCAACCGTAGTTGAAAGCGCTCCGCCAGCAGGGCGCGAACCGCGCTCCGTCCGCGTTGATCTCTGGTGAACAGCAGGCCCGGGCCGGGTCTCGCTTTCGCTTTCCCGTTGCTGGTCAGGCTTCGCCGTAATGTCGAAACGGTCGATGTCAATCCAATCGGGCCTTCCCGTCAATTGAGCGCCATGGATGAAATAAGCGTATGTGATCATCCAGCTTACAGGCCAGTTCCGTACTTCAAAGCTATCCCGGCGGTTGTTGATCGTGTTGCCACTGGCGTCCGGCGGCGACGGCCGGATGGAAGCGGCCTCAAACCGGAACGCAGCATCCGCTGCCGTTGGCTGTCCAGTCGCTCCCCCTGCCGACTGCGGTAGGGCAACCATGGTGAGAGGTGACATTGTAAGGACGAGCACTGCGGCGATGGCGCCCGCAGCCAATACCGGGAACCTGCCCGCGCGGCCACGGTGCTGCCGGCTATCGAGCACCGCGCGAACGCGCTTCGCCAGGTCGGCGCGGTTCGCCATCGCGAGCAGCGGCGGTTTCGCGGCCTTGGAAAACCGCTCAGCGATGCCCACGAGTTGATCGGCATAGGCGGTAGCCTCCGAGCGTGTCAACACCGCGTCATCGCAGGCCCGTTCCGCTTCGAGCCCGAGCTGACGCAACGCGATCCAGACCAGCGGGTGGAACCAATACAGGGCACATACGGCACGCGCGAGACCGTGACTCAACCAGTCGCGGCGCCGCACGTGTTCCAACTCGTGGACAAGCACCCGGCTCAGTTCCGCTTCGTTCCAAATCCGCGCGTCCACAGGCAGTACGATGGCTGGATGTATGACCCCACATGTCATGGGCCCGGGCAGCGCCTCGTGCAGCAGAACTTCGACAGGCGTGCGGATTCCGGCGTCGAGCGCCAGCCCGTCCGCAAGCGACTGACCACTCTGCCACGGCAGACCGGATCGGCGCAGCGAACGTAATTGCCATATACCCATCGCCATCGGGAGCAGAAAGAGCGACACGCCGGCGATCCATCCCACGAGTAGCAGAATGGAGGTCGAAAGGACCGATGATCGTGAAATCGAAGGCGTGACGCCGGCCTTTGTGTCCTCCTGCCCGATCGGCGAAATCGCGCCGGCCGCTGCGTCAAAAGCAGGCGGCACGGCTGGCGTCTCCACCACAATCGGCGCCGCGATGCGGACTGGCGGAGTGAGGATGGATGCGGCCGGTAACGCCAACAGCGCGCCGAACGTCACAGCCAGCAGGGCATGGCGCACCGACGCTTGGCTTCTGCGCGCCAGCCGGGCGGCTATGAGGCCCAAAGCCATGATCACGGTCGCCTTGGCCAGAGTCGACACGGCGAGGGAACTACTCAGCACCAGTATTGCGTTCTTGATTTCAGGCAACATCACTATTTTTCCTTTCCTTGCGCACACGGTCGATCTCGGCTCTGAGCGCGTCCAGTTCTTCGTTGGTCCACGATGCATCGCCGACGAGTGAAACCATCATCTGTCGCAACGAACCGCCGAAGAAGGTCTGCAAGTACTGTTGCAACGCGGTCCGCTTGGCGACAGCCGGCGACGTCGTGGCCGAGTAGATATAGCGGAGGCCGTCCTGGCGGTGTTTCAGGAAGCCTTTCTTTTCGAGCCTCGCGAGCATGACGCGAACCGAAGAGTCCCCAGGGGGATTCGTCAGGCGCTCGCGGATATTGTCCGCTGACGCGCGGTTGCCAAGCGCAAAGACGGCGTTCATGATTTCCCGTTCGCGGCGTGTAAGCCGCTCAGTAATTGTCTTGGGCATCGTAATCGCGTCGCACAGGAGTACATGCGACACTTGTCGCATCTTATACGCGACAGATGTCACATGTCAAGCGCCCCATTCAACACTGCCCCATTCAACACCGGAGAACGGAGCACGCGGCCGGATACCTGGAAGTCGCGGGGGACGTCGAAAGTCCTTGTTGCAGTTCCAGATACATCCATTCTGAGCGCCCAGTCTGGATGACGTAGCCGATTCCATTTGGATCCTGTTGCGAACAAAGCCGTCGTCCCGGTTCGAGCGAATGGGGATTTAAGCCGCAAGAGTTCGAAACGCGAGGTGGGGAGCCAAACGCGCTCTCGCGAGGATGTCCGAAAGATCGTGGAAAGTTGCGACTCTCACCCAGAGCCATGGTAGGCTCTGGGCAATTTGCCAATTCTGTAAAGGAGAGTCGCTTTGAAGAAAACATATCAGATTAGTCACCGGCGTGCGGCGGAAAAATTCCGGAAGTTCGCCTTAGCCAGTCCCACTCCGATCCAATTGACGTTTCCTCTGCCTGAGATCGCCGAACTGGCGCAGACCAGTGTCGGCGATTTGCTGCGCGCTGTAGGTCGGGCGTTCATTGAAAGCGTTATGGAAGCCGAGGTGGAACAACTGGCTGGGAAGCGATCGCAGCCCAACCCTCAGCGGACGACGTACCGCTGGGGAACCGAAGAAGGCTTTTGTCTCATTGATGGTCAGCGCGTACCCATTCAAAGGCCACGCCTGAGGAGCCGGACGCAGAGAGAAGTTCCGCTCGGAAGTTACGAGATGTTTCAGCGCTCGTCACTGCTGGGAGATACGGTCTGGCAGAAGATCATGCTCGGGTTGACGATGCGCAGTTACAAGGAGGTTGTGCAGCAGTTTGCAGACGCCTACGGGCTGGAGAAGAGCACCACTTGCGAGCACTTCGTTCAAGCCTGGCGGGCACTTCGATTGCTGTGATGGTGATTGATGGGACCATCTTCAAGGGGCAAAACTTGTGGTGCTGTCGGCATGACCGTCCGGACGCAAGCTGGTATTGGGTTTGCGGCAGGGTGCCACAGAAAATGCCAGCGTGGTGGGGGCTTTATTAGGAGAGTTGAATGAACGCGGTCTGGACTTCACGGCGCCGCGTCTGTACATCGTCGATGGCAGCAAAGCCATTCGTGCAGCGATCCGCAACTATGCCGGCGATGCGGCATTCGTCCAGCGCTGCCAGGTGCACAAGATTCGCAACGTGGTCGAGCATGTGGCCGAAGCCGACCGTCACGCGCTCAAGTACCGGATGCGTGTCGCTTACGGGGCGGTCGAGGCTGCCGACGCGCGGCGCTTGCTTTATCAATTACATGACGAGTTACTACAGAGTAATCCGAGTGCGGCCGCCAGCTTGGCCGAAGGATTGGAGGAGTGCCTTACGGTTTCGGAACTTCGCCTGACACCCAAATTACGTCAAGCTCTTTCCAGCACAAACTGCATCGAGAGCGGCTTCTCCATAGTCGAGCACATCTGTCAACAAGTGAAGCGCTGGCAGGGCAGCGACCATCGTCTTCGGTGGGTCGGCTCGGCTTTGCTCTTTGCTGAGTCTCGCTGGAACCGGATTTACGGTTACCGGCATATGCCCGTGTTGCTCAACGCGCTCAACGCGGCGTTCCGTCAGCGTTGCGCGCACAACCAAGCCGAACTCAAAACTCAGATGGGTGCGGCGTAAACTATTAATGACGGGTCGTAACTTTCAACGGAAATCCGGACACCCTCGGGGGCATTGACAAGCCAGCAAGATTTATATTTCACTTCTTTTCAAATATTTGAAATTTCTTGAGGCCGGATTTTGATTTTGCGTGGAATAGAGTTGTGGGCGAGCGAGGGAATCCGGTCCCACATAATATCCTCCAAAGCAGTCCTCAACTCCTTCCCGACATCCCTCCCGCTCCCACAGTGGAGCGTACTTCAGCACCGGATTCCCTAAAGCGCTCAGTCTGGGATATAGTAGCGGGAATGAAACTCCGAAATACTCTTTTGGTAGCAGGCCTGTGCTTTGGGCTGACGGCTGCATTTGGTGCTGACGCGAAGCTTGCGAAGCCGCAGGGCAAAGGCTGGGTCAAAATCTTCAATGGCAAAGATCTGACGGGCTGGAAAGCTCTCGAGAATGAAGGCGTCTGGTCCGTTAAAGATAAAGCCATCGTCGGCGACGGCGAACGCAGCCACCTGTTCTATACGAAGAAGCAGTGCAAGAACTGCGAGTTCTTTGCGGAAGTGAAGTTGAATCACTCCGGGAACTCCGGAATGTACTTCCGCGCCAAGATGGAAAAGGGTTGGCCCAAGGGCTATGAAACGCAGGTCGAAAATACGTCGCCCGACCCGCGCAAAACCGGTTCGCTCTACGGGTTCTCTGACATCAAAGAGCAGTTGGTTCAGGACGACACGTGGTGGACGCAGCACATCATTGCCGATGGAAACCACATCATCGTCAAGATCAACGGCAAGACCGTAACGGATTTCGTTGATACCAAGAATACCTATACGGAAGGCTATCTGGCGCTACAGCAGCATAACAAAGGCAGCGTTGTACAATACCGTAATTTGATGATGCGGGAGATTCCAGCGAAGAAGTAGTTAAGAGGTTTTACCGCGTGCGGCGCGAATGATAGCGCCGCACGCGGTAACAGGCGGGACTTAGAAGTAGAATCTAAGCGCGAACTGCATCATGCGCGCGTTGCGCGCGTTCGTGAATTGCGAGAGTGATCTGTTGATTTGCTGCCCGGCGTTGTCGAAGCGGGCGGCGGTGTCCATGGAACTGAACTGCGTGTGATTGAAGGCGTTGTAGGCCTCGGCGCGGAACTGGAAGCGCATCTGGTCGCGAACCGGGAATTCCTTCAGAAGGGAAATATCCCAGTTATTCATGCCCGGTCCGCGAAGAATATAGCGCGCCGCATTGCCCCACGTCCCCTGAGTGGGTACGGAGAAAACATCGGTGCGGAAGTTGTTGGAAAAGGTACGTTCGCCTTTGGGCAGCACCGGGTTGCTGAGCACCACCATCCGGGCGCCCTGGGTTGCCGTTCCAGTCACATCAATTCCATTGGTCGAACTGTAGCCAACGCTCATTGGCGCGCCGCTCAGCATGCTAACGATACCGGAAAGCTGCCAGCCGTTGAACGCCTGCTTCAACGCAGGGGCGCGGAACGGCGACTTGGGCAGCGCCCACATCCAGTTGAACTTGAACAGGTGCGTGCGGTCGAACCCAGCAGTGCTGTAGTTCCAAACGCGCGGATTAACCAGCGAACTGATGCCTTCCGCGTCGTTGTCGTTAAAGTCCATCGCTTTTGACCACGTCCAGGAAAGGCCGAATTGCACGCCGCGGGTGAGCCGACGCCGTGCGGAGATGTGCCCTGAATGATAGTTCGAGGACGATGCGGCCTCCGACATGAACACGTCGTTGTACCCGATCATGGGCCGAAGGAACGAGGTCGCATAGGGGCGATTCGTCGTGGGATCGATGCTGGATGGCAGGAAGTTCGTGCCCGTGGGAATCGAATTGAGGTTACGGCGCCAGAGCAGGTTCCGGCCGAGAGCGCCCACATAGCCGACTTCCACGATGGTGCGGAAGCCAACGTACTGTTGCACAGAGAAGCTCATGTTCATCACGTTTGGCATGCGATCACTGCGGTCCAGGCCGTTGACAGCCTGCGGGAAAATCGAACTGGACGACGACAGGAGCGATGACAGTGTCGAGATAATAGACCGTGGGCACGCTGACTAGGGGCGCTTGCATGGAGAACAGCGCCGCGTAATTGTCGGTCATGTTGGGGCGGTTGTAGAAATGCCCGAAGCCGCCGCGGATAGCTGTCTTGCCGTTTCCAAAAACGTCGAGAGCGAAGCCGACACGCGGTCCGAAACGCAGCGAGTACGTATCGATGAGCGAGCGTGGATAGCCGTTGGCTCCGGCAACTGCCATGCCGTTTGCGGTGTCGCCAGTGCCCAGTGCGATCGATCCAATGAGATCCGCTGGATAAATGACCCCGGTTACTGGATGCACACCCCTGCGTACGCCGTTCACCATGGCAGGCTGAATCAGCTTCGGCTGCTTCGCCGCACTGTAGAGTTCCGGGGCAAATGAGGAAAGCTGATCTGTGCTCATGTACAACGGGATGATGTAGTGGAAGCGCACGCCCGCTTCGATGGTCAGGCGGCGGGTAGCGCGCCAGGAATCCTGCACGAACCAATCAAACCCGTGCTGGCGGAAGCGCAACATTGTCCGGTTACTGGCCTCCGAATAGGTGGTGAAGACGCCCAACGCAGCGTTCGCGTAAGCGTAGCCTACATTGAGCGGATTGTTGCCGTCGTTGGCGAAGTCGATTGCGCCAGCGTAGCTGCCGTTGCTGTTCGAGCCCTGGTAATTGCGCTCGATCATGATGCCCGCCTTGACCGTGTGTGGGCCAAGGGTCTTGGTGACGTTGTCGGTCAGGTTGAATGCCTTCAGGTTCTGTACAAATGGGAAGCGGCCCTCCAGGTTGAGGTTGGCAGCACTTGGCACTCCACCGAAAGTGGCATTCGGAATAAGGCCGAAGGGGTTGCTCAAGGGATTGAACTGGCTTGCAGTGTACCCGATCTGGGCCCGTTGGTTGCGCGCGATTTCATCTTCGGAGGCGGTGGCTTGCTCCGGACGACGCGTGTGTCCGATATTCAACTCGTTAATGACCGTGGGGCTGATCACGCCGGTGTAGCGAAGTACGTAACCTTGGCCGTGGACTTGATAATTTTTGTACATCTGCGGCCAGTTGGCGATGGTGGTGGCGATGCCGAGTCCGCCGTTCTGCTTATCCAGGAACGAGGCCAGGGTAAAGGCGAAGGTATGCTTCGGGTTGAGGATGTAGTCCAGCTCGCAGGTTCTCCATGCGGACAGGCGTCTGCTTGTCGGCCTGGAAAACGTAATTGTAGTTGCCGTTGGAGATGTTGCGGTCGGTGAAGTTCGGGAGAGGAAAGACTTTGAGCAGTGAAGTTCCACTTGCGTCGAGGCGGTCGGCCGGAATAATGCGGTTCGGGAACGGGATGCGGTTGTTCATCGGATCGTTCACGGTCACCGGCCGATTATTCAGATCGACCGATTGGGAGAAGTCGCCGCGGCGTTCCAGTTCGGTGGGCACGGTCAGGCGCGTCAGCGGCTGAGCTTCCCTTAAGCGGCCAGTACTCCTGCGACCAGAAGAAGAAGAGCTTGTCGCGGTTGCGGTTCAATCCGCCAGGCAGCAGCACCGGCCCGCCAATGTTGTAACTCCAGGTGTTGTACCGGTAACGCGGCTTCGGCTGGCCCAGCAGATTGTTGAAGAAGTGCCCGGAGTTGAACTGCTCGTGGCGCTTGAAGTAGGAACCCAGCCCGTGGAAACTTTTGGTGCCGGATTTTGTCACTACGTTGATACTGGCGCCCGAACTGCGCCCGTACTCGGCGGCGTAGTTCGAGAGCAGCACCTTCACTTCGGCGATGGAGTCCTGGCTGACCGTGACGGTGTTGTTGAAATTGTTGCCCATCGGGTTGGTGGTCATGCCATCGAGTGAGACCGAACTCGTGTTGCGCCGGTTGCCCTGAACGTAAAGTTCGAAGTTGCGGTCCATGAAATCCTGATTACCAATGCTGCCGGCATCGTACACGCCGGGCATAAGCGAGAGCAGGCTCATCACGTTACGCGATTTCGTCATTAGACCTTCGAACTGGTCGCTGCCAATGAGGTCAGCGTGCTCGCCGCTGGCGATCTGAACGGCTGCTCCCTCGGCTGTCACCGTGATGGTCTCGGCGATTGATCCGACTTCGAGCACAAGTCTTCCTGCCGGGAGTGTTTCGGCCGCGGAGAGTACGATTTTTTCTCTTCGCAGGCTCTTGAATCCCTTGGCCGTGACAGTAAGCGTGTATTCGCCTGGCTGCAGGATTCCAAAGACGAAGTCTCCGCGTTCATTCGCGCTAGTGGCTCGCGCCGCGCCAGTGGCTGTGTGGACAATTGACGCTTCCGCGCCTGCGACAGCGAGGCCGCTTGGGTCAACGATTGATCCGACAATCGAGCCAGTGATCGTCTGTGCGTGCATCGACAGAGTGCTTGCGGCCGCCAGGATGATGCAGGCCACCGTTAACGACAGGATCTTGCGCATAGCTTTTCCTTTACGTGGGAAGTTCAGAACGCCGCCATGTTTACATAGTGAACGGCTAAGTTCATTCGGACGGAGCGAACATATCCCGGAACAATTTTTCTGTCAAGAGGAAAGTGGACTGTTGTGTTTACGTGTTCACAATGTGAACAGTTTCGGGATATACGCTATCGATATTGCCCGCGTGCAGCACGACGTGGTCCGTGTAAACGGCAGGGGGAACGGGTTCGCCATCAGCAATTGAGCAGGCGAGTTTCATCAGCTTATTGCCATAGCGCTCCGGAAAGAAGGCCACCGACGCGATGAAGCAGCTGTTTTTGCGGCGAATCGCGGCACGGCCCTCCTGGGAAGCGTTGTGTCCAACGATTGCGACGTCACGTTCCCGGCCAACCTCACATACGGCATCCATAGCTCCCAACGCGCTCAGATCATTGAAGGCGGATACCAGAAGGCGGGATCCGGGAGCGAGTTTCCGCAGCAACTCACGCATCGCCTTTCGACTCGAATCCTGGTGTGCGCGGCCTTCCAGATGGAGAACCTGCGAGTCCTGCAGTGTTTTCAAGCGCTCGCGCAAACCAACAACGACACCGGCCAGTCGCGCCTGCACGTTCGTTCGTGTTTGTGGCCCCTCGACAAGCACGACGCGATCGAACCGTCCGCGCCAGCGCTCCTGCGCGTAACGGCCCAATGTTTGCCCCGCCATTTTTCCGGCCTGAAAGTTGTTGGCTCCAAAATAGACGCCGCCTTGGATCGGGCGCTCTACTGTTATGAATGGGACCCCTGCTCCGAAGAGCGCGTCGCCTACCATGTGTCCCACCGACTCCACCGGCTGAAAGAAAATCGCTGCATCAACGAGCGCGTTCAACATCGCCTGAACATGGTTCAGGGCACCGGAGCTGTCGTCTTCCGCATTATCCAGAACCAAGAGGTCCACGCCCGCTTCCGCCGCCGCTCGGCGAATGGAATCTGTCAGTTCCACACGGAACTGGTTTCCCGAGAGCGGTGCGAAGTAGCCTACGCGGACACGCCTGCGCCGCATCACCGAGCGGTAGCGCTTGTCTTCCGATCGCCGCACGTAGCCCCGATATTCCAGCGTCTGCAGCAAGCGATATACCGCCAAACGCTGGATGCCGGTGCTGACCGCCACTTCCTGAATCGTAACCGGAAGGCTGCTTCGCTCGACTGCCTCGAGAACGGTCAACCCCTTGGCAAGGGTGGTGGAAACATCTTGTTTGTCGATATCTCTTGACTTTCTCATTAAGGTGCCATAAAACTTCAATGCAACTATGAACTACGCAGTTCAATATGTGAACATACTGCTTGTGCTGGCGTCAAGCACATTCGCACTCTCTGCCCAGACTGATCGCGGCACGTCCGGTTCCTGGGCGTCACTTGTTGGACAGCGCTTCCAGGCGGTGCGCGACGTAACCTATCGAACTGTCAATGGCAAGGCGTTGAAGCTCGACGTGTACACGCCGTACAACCTGAAACCGGGGCCCACCGTATTCTACATACACGGCGGCGGATGGCAGGGTGGCACGAAGGAGCAGTATATACTCTGGTATCTGCCCTACCTCGAACTGGGCATGCGCGTGGTGGCGGTGCAGTACCGATTGTCTGGCGAAGCGCCCGCGCCGGCTGGAGTCGAGGATTGCCGTTGCGCGTTCCGCTGGATTGTGAATCACGCTGCGAAGTACGGCATCGACACGAAGCGCATAGTTGTCTCGGGAGGCTCGGCAGGCGGTCATCTGGCGCTCTTTACTGCATTCGGTTCGCCTGGCTTTGAGAAGGCGTGCACTGAGGCCGGCCCAGAGGAACCGCAGGCTTTGGCAGTGATCAACTATTACGGACCGACGGATCTGGTTGCGTTGTTGAAAGACGGCATGCCGTCATTGCGAAAGTGGTTGCACGGCGCTGCGGATCCTCAAGAACTTGCCCGGCAGTTATCACCACTCATGTTCGTACGCTCTGGCCTGCCTCCGGTGTTGACGCTGCATGGCGATGCCGACAAAATCGTTCCCTACGATCAGTCGGTGCGTTTACATGAGGCACTGACGGCCAAGGGAGTGCCCAATCAATTGTTCACCGCGCGCGCCGGCGCACACGGACGCCATACCTGGACAGATTCGGATACACTTCAGGCTCAGCAAGCGATTGAAGGATTCCTGAACAAGCACAACGTGCTGGCGGGGACCAAGTGAGGTTCATTTTTTGAACAAGATTCCATTATCCAGAGCATGGGTCCTGTGTGGACTACTCTTCTTCGCCACGGCGCTGAGCTTCCTCGATCGCCAGGTGCTCAGCGTACTCGCGCCAAAACTCATCAGCGAATTCGGCATGACAAACACTCAGTACTCGCGTGTGGTGTTTGCGTTCGTACTCAGCTACACAGTCATGTTCTCTTTGGGTGGACGTCTGATGGACGTGCTGGGAACCCGAATGGGGCTGATGCTTTCAGTTGCTGTCTGGTCTGTAGCCAGTGCGGCTCATGCGTTCGCCAGCGGACCCTGGAGCCTGGGCGCTTCGCGTCTGTTTCTCGGCATTGGCGAAGGAGCATGTTTTCCGGCAGCAACGAAGGGCGCAGTCGAGTGGATGCCTCCGGAAAAGCGTGCTCTGGCCGTGGGGTTAGCGAACGGTGGCTCAGCGTTTGGCGCAGTGCTCGCTCCGCCGCTCACGGCATGGTGGGCCGGCACGTTTGGGTGGCGCGGCGCATTCATCGCCACGGCAGCGATCGGTCTTATCTGGCTCGTCGGCTGGCAACTTGCGTTTCGCGGGCTTCACGTGGAGTCGGTTTCGCCACCAAGGCGGGGGCCTTCGGTCAGCTTTGGTTCACTGCTGGCCAGACCAGAGGTGCGGCGCCTGTTGGTAGCGCGCTTCTTCTTTGATCCGGTCTTTTACCTGTACATGTTCTGGATCCCGCAATACCTCTCGCGCGAACGAGGCCTCTCGCTTGCTGAGATAGGTTCATTAACATGGATTCCATTTTTCGCGCTGGGCGTTACGAACATATTGGCCGGCCGCGCTTCCGACATGCTCGTAGCGCGCGGATGGCAACCGCGACGTGCACGGCTCACGTTGATGCTGATCGCTGCACTGTTAACACCCGCCTCATGGCTGGTAACGCTGGCCGGCTCGACGCACCTTGCCATCTTCCTGATGTCCGTTCTGACCTTTGCCCACGGCATCTGGATCGCTAACTTTATTACCCTGATCGGCGACACGGTCGCTCCCGAAGAAGTAGGTACCGCGGTCGGCCTCACCGGTACGGCCGGAGGCATCGCCGCGATGGGGGCCAATCTCGCGATTGGATCAGTCGTTGATAATTTTTCATTCGCTCCCGTATTTCTGGTTTCCGGAATGCTGTACCCCGCTGCCTGGCTCATTCTGGCCGGCGGGCGCCGTCTGAGGAAGACGGCAGAAAGAACTGCATGAGAATCGAACGTCGCAAGCCGCGCAGCGCACGCGTTGGCATTTTTGGAGTAGGTTATTACGTCTATTGGAATCAGTTTCCCGGTTTGTTGGATGAGTTACACGCCAAGCTGAATGTGCTCGATGGCCGTGTGCGCGCGACCGGCGTCGAAGTGCACAACTACGGCATCATCGACAAAGCCCAGAGCGCGTATGCGCTGGCAGCGCGCATGAAGGCCGACGATCTCGATTTGATCTTCTGCGACATGCTCACGTATGCCACTTCGGCGACGTTTGGCGTGATCGTACGCAACCTCGATGTGCCGATTGTACTAGTGGCGCTGCAGCCCCTCGCGGCGCTGGATTATGCGGCGGCGACAACTCACATGCAGTTGGCCAACGACGATTTCTGTTCGATTCCGGAGTTTACCGGTGTCGCCATCCGCATGGGGAAGCGCGCGCCGGAAGTGATTCTTGGCACGCTCGACAATGACCCGGCAGCCGAAGCCGAGATCGTCGAATGGTGCGACATCGCGATGGCACTGCATGACCTGCGCAACGCGCGCATCGGTCACTTCGGCCACCCCATCGAACACATGCTCGACATGCAGACCGACCAGACGGCACTGACTGCCGCCTTCGGCTGTCACATCGTGCAGACCGAAGCCGACGACCTGCTGATGTGTGAGCGTCAGGTGACGGCGGAAGAAATCGAAAACAAGCGCGCTGAGATCCTGAACCTGTTTGACACACCCGACCCTGGCGCCGACCCGCTAACGCGCAAGCTAACCGATGGCCATTTGGAGACTGCCGCGCGCGCCGCGGTAACGCTCGACAAATTCGTTGCGCACCACGAACTGGACGGGCTCGCTTACTATTATGAAGGCCAACCCGAGAGCGCGCTACGTTGTCTGGTGACGAATCTGATTGTTGGGAACTCACTGCTGACCGCCGCCGGGTTTCCGATGTGCGGCGAATCCGATCTGAAGACCTGCATCGCGATGTTACTGATGGATCGCATCAACATCGGAGGCAGCTTCGCGGAATTTCATCCCATCGATTTCCGCGAAGGCTTCGTACTGGTGGGCCACGACGGTCCGCACCATGTCAATATCGCGGAGGGCAAGCCCGTATTGCGCAGCCTCACAAAGTATCACGGCAAGCCCGGGAATGGAGCGAGCGTCGAGTTCCACATCAAGGAAGGGCCCATCACAATGCTGAGCATCGGTCTGAACGCTGATGGCCGCTTCCGCTTCGTGCTCGCCGAAGGCCAGAGTGTCAGCGGCCCGATTCCAGCGACAGGCAACACGAACACTCGCGGCTTTTTCCTGCCTGATATCCGGACGTTTCTCAAGCGCTGGGTTGCGGCTGGTCCAACTCATCACTTCGCTTTGGGTGTGGGCCATCGCGCCCGCACACTCAGCCACATTGCAGACATTCTCGGCATCGAATCCGTGATCATCAATCAGGCATAAATCGTGACTAACCAATTCACTCGCCGGCACCTGTTGCAGTTCTCGCCGATGGCCCTGTTCCAGGCACCGTCTGGCCCAATCACGGTAGCTCCGCCCCCGGCTGCTTTTGCCGACGGATCCGCGTTTCAGCGCGTCACGCTGGAGATGAGCCTGAAGCCGTTCCGTCGCATCGACGACGCGTTTGTCCGTGGCGTGTGCAAGCAGATTTTCAAGCAGTGGGATCCGCTGCTGCGTCGTGCTGACTCCGTTGCTGTGATGTTGTGGACCGCCGACGGGAGCGAGATTCTCGATTATCGCGGTCGCATGGATGACGAAATCGAATGGGCCCGCTACATCGGGATCGGGTCGCCCCCAAAGAATGCAACCGCCGGAGATATTCGCACCAAGAGTCTGCACGAACGATCGCGCTTGTACATGGAGAATCCGCCGCGCATCAGCTACAGCGATCTGCGCCGTATTATTACGATCATCAAGGCGGTGGGCCGGGAAGTCAGTGGCAAACCTGTAACCGTCGGGGCCACGTTCGATCCCGGACCTGAGTTTGCCAATTCGAAGTTCAAATACGTGAAGCACCCTGAAATTGCATCCGGCGGAACCATGGGCTCGCTGACGTGGGTCCCATGTACAGCCAGGTTGCACGCCGACAAGGAAGTTTACGCAGGCTTCCCGCAGGGAATTCCCGAAGGCACTTCCATTGGCACCTACCTGGGACGGCAATCTCAACATTTTCTCCGCGACCTTAACTTCGATTATCTTTGGCTATCGAATGGCTTTGGCTTTTCCGCTTCTGCGTGGAACGTCACGGGCCCGTTGTTCGATGGAAAGAAGTTTGACGCAGCACGGGCCGGCGCTTTGCGCGACGATGTGCTTTCTTTCTGGCGCGAATTCCGCAAGGAGTGCCCGACCATTTCGCTGGAGACGCGCGGCACTAATCTTCTTCCCGGTGCGGACCTCGCTACCTCGGCCACTCCGCTGCGAGAACTGTATCGCGGCAACTTCAATCTTGTTGCGCCGCCCAACTCACCGTGGGCCGCGCTGGATGGTGACTTCGGGCTGGAACTCGCGGGTTATCTCGCGCGCATCTCTGAACTGCCCCCAGGCGACCTGTTTCCGTTCCGCTATTACACGCACGACCCCTGGTGGCTGAACAGTCCCTGGCTCGATCGCTATAATCGCGAACCGCACGACATCTATTTGCCCCTGGCGCTGGCGCGACTGGATGGCAAGGGCGCCGTTACTCGGCCACGCTATCTGGAATTTCTGACGATAGACGACTCGTACGGGCGCACTCCGGATCAAGTTCCGAATGAGGTGATCCCGCATATCCTCTCGGCGATGGACCACTTTTCGGATGAGCCGGGTTTAGTGACATGGGTCTATCCATTCGACGAATATCACGACCTGGTGTTCGGTAACTCTCCGGATCCCGCCCTGCCATTTTTCGGAGACTGGTTTATCCGGTCCGCGATCAACGAGGGGTTTCCGCTAAACAGCGTGGTCTCTACGCGCAACTACATCAGCTCCTTGCGTGCAGCGCCTCGACTTTATAACCAGACAGTGCTGCTTTCGCCCGTTCCCGCTGCTGGTTCGGTTTTGGAAAAGACGCTGCTGGATCAGTGGCAAGCCGGGCAGGACGTGCTGTTTTACGGACCGCTGCTTCATGCCTCTGCTCGCCTGCGAGCGGCACTCGGCGTCGAAATCGGCGGACCATTGGAAGGAGAGTTGGCGCTCTCATCTACCCTGCCAGTCAACGGCTTCCGCCAGGGATCCGCTGCCGGGCGCATTCATCACCGCAGACTCACATCAGCCGGGCCGGTGGATACGGTGGTGGCACGCGACGCGCGAGAAATCGAGACCTGCGTGTCGGTATCTGCGGGTGCTGAGAACCGTACTTACTCCGTATTCCGCCCGGCCAAAAATGGGACAGGCCGGCTAGGCTGGCTTCGCGGTACGCTCTCGGCCGGAATCACGGGGGCGCGCCTTCCGGCGGGAGACGATCCTGCCAAGCTATTTCCCGCGGCTGCGCTGTTGCGAGGGCTGCTTAGCCGCTTCGGCATCGGGGTGCAGTTCCAGCGATCTTCGCCTGCCATGAAAGCTCCTTTGCTGTTAGGCGCTCGATCCAATAACGGCTACTTTGTTTCGGGTTACTCGCCATCTGGCACGGCTTCACTCAAGCTACGGTTTCCCTGGGGCGCACCGCTGTTCACCGGCTGCGATGCGTGGGTGGAGGACGGAGCTGCGGAATACGCACTGCCGCGCGCTTTGCATAGGGAACTTCGCTGCTTTGTGCAACAGCAGACGGCGGCTGAAATCGCCTGCGCGGTAGTTCATTCGGGTCACCCGGGCATTAACCGACGCCTCGTGCTACGCGGGCTCCGCGGCGCTACGGTGCACTTTCTGCCGGAGCGCAATACTAAGCCGATCTTTGCTGCCAACGATATGCGTCCTCAAAACAGTGTGTCCATGCCTTACAACACGCACGATGGCGGACGTCGTCTGAGTGTTGGCCCGGTTACAGGAACGCTTTTGATCTCCTGGTAAATTCCAATGAGTATCCTTTCTCGGCGTAGCTTAATGACAGCGGGCGTCTTATCGCTTTCCCGGATAGCTACCGCGCAAGCTCTCGGGCTGCCAGACCCGCTCGTGCTCTCGAGTGGAGATCGCGTCAAAGATCGCCAGACATGGACTAAGCGGCGTCGGCCCGAAATCGTGAAGCTTTACGAGGAGCATGTCTACGGGCGCACGCCTGTATCCGCGTCTCCGATTACTTTTGAACTGCTCTCAGAAAAGCGCGATGCGCTTGGCGGACTGGCGGTTCGGAAGATCGTACGCATTTATCTTCTCGGACGAAAGGATGGGCCGTGGGCGGACTTGCTGCTCTACGTTCCGGCCAACGCCAGACAACCGGTGCCTGCCTTCCTCGGGTTGAACTATCTCGGCAACCAATCGGTTACAACTGAGCCAGACATTCCGATTACACCCGCTTGGATTGTCGGCTTTGCCGGTGTCCCCGGTATAGTGAACCACCAGGCTATGGAGCAGAGTCGCGGCGCCCAGGCACGGCGCTGGCCGCTGGAGATGATCTTACGTCGAGGCTATGCCGTTGCGACGATGTGTTACGCGGAGATCGAGCCCGATAACGCGAACGGCTGGAAGACATCCGTGCGTGGCGTGCTCAACAAAACCGCGGATTGCGGTGCCATTGGTACATGGGCTTTCGGGTTGGGCCGTGTAATGGATTATCTGCAGAAGGAGCGTTCGGTCAACGCCAAACGTGTTGCCTTGACCGGACATTCGCGAATCGGCAAAACCTCGCTCTGGTGCGGCTCGCAGGATAAACGGTTCGCGCTCGTGATCAGCAACGACTCCGGTGAAGGTGGCGCCGCTCTAGCGCGCCGCAAGCTTGGCGAAAGGATTGCCGATTCGGTCAAAAGCTCCGGCTATTGGTACGCACCGAAGTACCGGGACTATGTTGATCGGGAGGAAGCGCTGCCAGTGGACGCGCACTTCCTTATCTCCCTCGTTGCGCCTCGTCCGGTCTACGTAAGCAGCGCAACCGAAGATGTATGGGCTGATCCCGAAGGCGAATTCCTTGCTGCTAAGAATGCCGAGCCTGTATATGCGCTCTTCGGCAAGAGCGGCCTCGGTGTGGATCGGCAACCCAAGCCGGATCTCTCTGTGGGTACCGACATCGGCTATCACGTGCGAACCGGTAAACATGACATCCTTGCCGCCGACTGGGAGCACCACCTCAACTTCGCCGATCGACATCTAAAGAAGAAACGAAAACCATGAGATTCAATGCTTGTATTCTGGTCGCCGCTGCCGTGACACTGTCCGCGCAGAGTACTGCGCCTCGTGAGGATCTGGAGACGGGCTTCCGCAATCCGCCGCGCGATGCACGGCCGGATGTCTACTGGCTATGGTTGAATGGCTTCGTTCATCCAGAGTCTGCACGCGCCGACTTGCAGGCGATGAAGGACGCCGGACTCGGAGGCGTGCTGCTGTTCGACATGGGTGCAGCGGGTGACAAGGCAGTACGTCCGCCGGCAGGTCCGGAGTTTCTTAGCCCGCCTGGATGGCACAGTTCAAGACGTCTGTCGCACAAGCGAAGGCGCTGAATCTGGCGGTTGATTTTTCGGTGATCAGCAGTTGGGACATGGGCGGCAACTGGATTGAGCCTCGTCACGCCAGCATGGGTCTTTACCCGGTAGAGACCACGCTCGAAGGCGGTAAGACCATCGACGCGACACTGCCATTTCCACTCGCGCCGCCCGCCGCGCCAAAGGGTGCTGACGGCAAAGCCGGCCTACTGGGTCAACGTGGCCGTGCTGGGAATTCGCGAAGCCCGCCGGTTGCCGGGCCACGAATTCGTATTGCGTTTTGATCCGGATATAGTGCAGGAACTGCGTGAAGTTGTGCTCGATAACGGCACCGCGAATGCGCCCGCCGACCTTGCCGCGACCATGACGCCGACTCGCGAATTCAGTGTTGCGTTTTCGTCGACCGGTACAAAGGAGAGCGACTTCGTGGAAGCCGTGCGTGCCACGCTGCCTGCCACCGCAGGTCCGCAACGATTCCCGTTGCCTGCTGGAACAAAAGGCCGCTATGTGCGGCTGCGCCTGTTGAGTGGACATGACAACACGCGTCCGCGTTGGACTCTGGCGAATTGTCTGTCTTCGATACAAAAGGCACGAACGTGGCCGCTTCGCGCTCGGCAGACCGACACCGCAACGGCGCTGTGATGGTCAGTTCTCCCAC
The DNA here is from genome assembly GCA_963793625.1 of Bryobacteraceae bacterium. Classification (GTDB taxonomy): domain Bacteria; phylum Acidobacteriota; class Terriglobia; order Bryobacterales; family Bryobacteraceae. Next base: position 109,763 of record CAWCAT010000015.1, read on the forward strand.
TCCGCTTGGCTACGATGGCGCTTGGAATCTCGACAACCTCAACGATGGCGTGATCACAAGGCGCGGGCGGTGTCTTCGCCAGTGCCGGCTTGCCTGCGTTCGAATTGCAGGGCCCCGACGCGGTCGTGGACCTGACGAGCAAAGTTGATCGCTCGGGCCAGTTGCGTTGGACCGCCCCAGCCGGCCGTTGGACGATTCTGCGTTACGTCTGCATGAACACTGGCGAGCGTCTGAAAGTGCCGAGCCCGAATTCGGACGGTTGGGCCACCGACCACCTGAACCCCGAAGCGACGCGTGCCCACATGGACCATGTGATTGCGCGCCTGAAGAACACCTTCGGCGACCTGCGATCGAGCGGCATCAAGAACCTATATCTGGCGAGCTACGAAGTACGCGGCTTGGTATGGTCGCCGGGCTTCACGAAAGAATTTCAGCGCCGCCGCGGTTATGACATGACGCGCTACCTTCCCGCGATCTTCGGCGCTCGCGTTGGCGACCAGGACAGCACGGCGCGTTTTCTCTTCGACTACCGAAAGACACTGAGCGAAGTGCTGATCGATTCGTATTACGTGGCGGCGCGTGAGATCGCTCACAAGGCCGGATTAGGCATCAAGTCGGAAGCCGGCGGTCCCGGTCCTCCCGTGCACAACGTTCCTGTCGAATCGCTCAGCGCGCACGCCGCCGTTGACGAAGTACAGGGTGAATTCTGGCCGTTTTGGCCCGACTCGCACGGCTTGTGGGTAGTGAAGGAAGTTGCCTCTGCCGCGCACCTTTACAACAAACCTCGCGTCCACGAAGAGGCCTTCACCTCGTTCGAAGAATGGCGCGAAGGCCCGCAGGATTTGAAGGCGAGCGCTGATCGCGTCTTCTGCGAAGGCGGCAATCACATGGTCTGGCACACCTGGACGCACAACGCGCCGGAAGCCGGCCAGCCTGGCTGGGCCTACGCGTGCCGGCACCCACATCAATCGCAATGTCACGTGGTGGCCCAAGGCCAAGCCGTTTTTTGATTACCTCTCGCGCTCTTCATATCTGCTGCAACGCGGGACTTTCGTCGCTGATGTGCTCTATTACTATGGCGATGGCGGCTATAAGTTCATCTGGCCGAAAAACGTCAATCTGTCGGCCGGGCGCGGCTACGATTACGATGTTACTAACTCGGATGTGATCCTGAATAGACTTACTGTGAAAGACGGACGACTTAAGGTTCTCGATGGTCCGTCTTACGCCGTATTGGTGCTGCCGGATTCCCTGGAAATGCATCCTGCGGTGTTGGCCAAAATCGAGAAGCTCGTCGCCGCTGGTGCCACTGTCGTAGGTCCGAAGCCGCGCACGCCGTTGGTCTGTCAAATCGTTCCGAAGCCGACGCACAGGTGAACGCGCTGGCAGCCAAAGTATGGGGAAATCTCGACGGCGAAACCAACCGGCAAAGACGCTACGGGCAGGGAAGTGTGATCTGGGGCACGCCCCTGAACGAGATTCTCACTGCGAAGAATCTCCCGCCCGACGTCAATGCGCCGGATGGATTGGACTTCATCCATCGCCGCGTGGACGACACCGAGATTTACTTTGTAAGCAACAGGCGCGCCGATCCGGTAAAGGTGAACGTTCGCTTTCGAGTAGGGCAGCGCATTCCGGAATTGTGGGATGCCGTGACCGGCCAGAATTCAACCCGCGGGCGCGTACAGCGTTGACAAAGGTGGCGTTGAAGTCCCGCTTTCGTTTGCGAAGAACGGGTCCATCTTTGTGGTGTTCCGAAAACCCGCTCCTGTCGGTGTTGTCGCCGCAGTGGTCCGTCCGCGAAAGGCGCAGGCACCGTTGGCGCTGGATGGCGCATGGGATCTGGAATTCGAAAAGGGTCGCGGTGCGCCCGAGCGGCGCATCTCTGCCGCGTCTGGAATCCTGGACGAAGCTCGAGGATGCTGGGATCCGCTATTTCGCAGGCACAGTCCGCTATAAGAAGACATTCAATGTCCCTGCCGGCTGGCAGGCGCGCGGCGAAAAGGTGTACCTGGATCTGGGCGATCTCTGGACCATAGGCGAAGCCTGGTTGAACGGCAAGCCGCTCGGAATTATGTGGACCGCGCCATTCCGTGCCGACTGCACTTCCGCGCTACGCGAGGGATCCAACGAGGTGATTGTGGAAGTGACCAACACCTGGTACAACCGCTTGGTGGGCGATTCGCGTTTGCCCGTTGCGGAGCGGATTACTCGAACGAACATCACAACCTCCGGTCACACACCATGGACGAAACTGGAGCCGCTGCCCTCTGGTCTGTTTGGTCCGGTTCGGCTTGAACGCGAGTGATATATTGGAGCGGAATGAAATCATTTTTGCTCCTACTTGCAATGGTTGCGTCCGCTGCCGCGCAACCAATTTCGCTACATCCTAAAAATCCGAAATGCTTTCTGTTCGAAGGCAAACCTACGGTGTTGATTACCTCGGGCGAGCACTATGGGGCGGTACTGAACCAGGAATTCAATTATGTGAAGTACCTGGACACTCTGCGTGCGGATCGTTTGAACCTGACGCGTACGTTCACGGGAAACTACATCGAAGTGCCCGGGAATTTCAATATCACCAGCAACATGCTGGCTCCGCGTCCTGGCAAATTCATTGCACCGTGGCCGCAGCGCGACGGCAAGTTCGATCTGACGCGCTGGGATGACGCCTATTTTGTCCGGCTGAAGGACTTCCTCACCCAGGCAGCAAAGCGTGGGATTGTCGTGGAATTGGTGCTCTTCTGCCCGTTTTACGAAGACAGCATGTGGTCAGTCAGTCCCATGAATGCCAAGAACAACGTCAACGGGATTGGCGCGGTGGATCGTAAAGATGTGCTGGCGCTGAAGGATGCACGCCTGACAGAAATGCAGGACGCGATGGTCCGCAAAATAGTCAGCGAGTTGCGCGATTTCGACAACCTGTATTACGAGATCTGTAATGAGCCCTACTTCGCGGGTGTGACGCTGGAGTGGCAAGAGCACATTTCGAAGGTAATCACCGAAACCGAGGCGAGCTTCAAGAAGAAACACCTGATCGCGCAGAACTGGGCGAACGGATCGAAGATCATCGACAGGCCGAATCCGCTCGTGGACTTGTTCAACTTCCACTACTCGCGGCCGCCGCTTTCGGTTGCGATGAACGCGCATTATAAATTCGCTATCGGTAACAACGAGACCGGATTTGATGGCAACGCGGATTCCACCTATCGCATTCAGGGTTGGGATTTCATGATCGCCGGCGGCGCCCTGTATAACAATCTCGATTACTCGTTCATCGTGGGCCGCGAAGATGGAACGTTTGAGTTGCCCGCAGCAACACCTGGTGGCGGGAGCGTTACGTTGCGCAAACAACTGGGCCATCTGCGCAAGTTTTTCGACGAAATTCCGTTCGTGCAAATGCAGCCGGATACTGAAGTGCTGGTGCGTGAGCCGAACGGGCCCAGTGTGCGCGCTCTTTCAGAACCCGGCAAGCTCTACGCCATCTACATGCATCACGGCCGCCTGGTGAAGGACGGTAAACCGAAGTATCAAACGGACGCCGCGCGCGAGTCGCGAACCATTGGCCTGCAGTTGCCCGCGGGTTCTTACACGGCGATTTGGCGCGACACCAAGACCGGTATCGACTCGAAGCCCGAGGCCTTTGTTGTGAAAGGCGCGGGTACGAAAACCACCCTGAACTCTCCGGCTTACAGCGAAGACATCGCACTGCTGATTCGCGCGAAACGTTGAATTCAGGCCTTAGCCCGACGGAAACGCAGGCGCGCGCTCTTGTCCATCTTCTCAGTCGCGTACTGGTAGATCAGGCGGGGCGCGATGTCCTTCCATTCCAGGAGAAATGCTTCCACCGGGGCGGGGCATTTCTTCCAGCTCTCGCGCAGAAACCAGCCCATCCCCTGTTGCACTACTCGCTCGTCGTCCATCATGAGCGGTCGCACGAAGTCCAGCAACTGTTTGGAGTCGTGTGGCTTCTTGAGCAAGCCCAGCATTGCGACCGGAACGGCGCGGCGCTGGAATTTGTATTTCGATTCGCGCCACGGAGCAAGCGTATCGAGGTTAATGGTGCCGCTCGCAATCAACGGTGCGATCAATTCGCTGCACAGCACGTCGGTATGAGCCCAGTTCTGAATGTTGCGAAACCACGCGCCCAAACTCGAGAGCGTCTTCGCATCGAATTCGTCGCGGAAAGTGCGTATAAAGCGAATCGCCAGCGCGCCCTCTTCATACTTACCGCTTTCGAAGAGCAGCGCCCCGGCTTTTAAAAATCCACGCAGGCCAAGCTTGCTGTAGCGCAGCAGCCACTCGTCCTGCTTCTGATTCCAAAATGCGTGCTTGCTATCCAGCAAGCCCCACGCTTCATAACCTTCCGTGAAGTAGCGGGCCCATTTCGTGGCCAGCTTCGGATCGGCGTTGTCAGCGCAATACGCTCGAACCTCTGCGACAAGATCAGCGGGTTGGTTCATCTGGCAGATTATTGTAGCGCCAATGTGCGGAGTCGTCCTTACTGAACCAGTAGTACCTTGCTACTAGCATCGCCGCCGAGCGGCTTCACGACGTTCTCAAAGCGGTTGCGACGCACGACGCCCTCAGGCGAACGGCCCGTGTGAGAACGGATTTCGATACCGACATCAGAGTTCTTCACTGTATTGCCTTCTACAACTGCCTCGACGAGCGCTCCGCTGACACGGATCACGCTCCTTCGAAGATGGTGTTGTTCAGGAACTGGTTGAAGAAGCTTGGCTCGACGCGACTGCCAGCACCGGGTGCGCCGATAGTGCCCCCGCCGTTAGTGGAAAGCGTGCGATGTATCGTGCTGCCGGCTACAATGTTCTCGAAGTTGGGCGGATAGAGCTGGACACCGGTTCCCGCGTCCGCGAATTCGTTGTCGATGAAGAGGTGGCGCCGGTTGAACTTCCCGATGGAGAGCACGGAAGTGGCGTCGGGAGCCACTGCGAACGGCCGGTCCACTTCTATTTTGCGGCCATCCACGTTCGTGAGGTTGCGGCACTGCCCTGCGCCTTTGCCCGACAATATGTATAAGGTGATGCCGCGCCGGCCCCAGGCGTTCTCCGGACGCGCCGGCACGTTGTGCCAGTCCGGAATCCAGTCCTTAGCCGTCTTGCCCCACCACGGATCAGAGGCGAGCACAAGCGCTACCTCCTGCACGGATTCGACACCGCCGAGATAGGCCGTACCGTGACCGTCGAGTGTAATCGCCTCCCGATCTCCGCCATACATCTGGCGCGTTTTGTTGGGTGCGTAATAGAGATGGTGACAGGCCGAGTTGCCGTAATACAGGCTGATGCCGATTCCGCTGGCGCTTGGATCTGAGCCGATGTAAACGTTATCCTCCCAGATCAAATTGGAGAAGCTGTAAGCCTGAACCGGAGAGTATCCTGCGTCGAGCTGGTTGCGCGAGACGATGCCCCAACGCGTCTGACGGATCTGGATAGCGTCGTGGGTATGGTAAATGTCATTATCCAAGATGCGTGCGCGGTCGCCCGTGATGAGAATGCCGATGCCACTCTTATCGAAAGTCTCGAGCGAGATCGACTTCTGCCACGCGAAATTCTTGTAGCGTGTATGCAGGTTGGCGCGCATACGGATGCGTTGAATCGTCACGTTGTGGCGTCCGGCAATCACGTTCTTGTAATTTCCTTCGACATAAACCGTGAGGTCTTCAATCGTGAAGTTATCCTGACCAACGATTTGATACTGCAGGGGCTGCTCGCGTGCTTTCCAGAATAGACTGACCAGTTCGCGGCCTTCGCCACGCAACGTAACGTTCGCAGGGATGGGTAGCGTGTCATCGAGCTCATAGCGCCCGCGCGGGAATTAAACGACTCCACCGCCGTTCTCTTCGGCCTTGATAAGTGCCGCCTTGACGGCACCGATGGCTTTGGGACCGAAGTCCTTCACGTTGAATATTGTGGTCTTCGCCGGACTGGATTTGCGGATGGCGAGCGTGCCCACGGGTGCCCAGGTGCTATCGCTACCGAAACCGTTATGGACAGAAAGTGTGTAGTCGCCCATCGGTGCGGTCGATGGTACAGCAAAGCGCAACGCATAGCCATCGGCCTTTGTTGCAGTGTGCGTCAAGGCCTTGCCCTGCTTGGGCTGGAGTCGCAACTGACTGGGTGGCCCGAGTGCAGCGCGCGGCTCGAACACGCGCATCCAGCCTCCTGGTGTTGCGAACTCTCCTCCGTCGCCAGTGGCCCACCAGGGGTCTGCTGCATTGACGACAGATGTTGCGGAGCGCTGGCCGCCGTTGACGACACGGATCGCGTAAGCGCCGAATTTCCACGCAGCAGGGATGACGAATTTCACAGACTGCTCGCTGGCCTGGAGCGGTCGCAGTGTTTGCCATTGCGCGGAGGTAAGCGGTGCCGTTGAGCAGTGCGGCGTCCACCGTGGCTGCAGTGCCAAAATTGTCGCCTGAGACGAGAACGGTTTCGTTGGGCTTCACCGGAGCTGAAACCCAGAAGACCGTGGGAGTAGCTGGCAGAGCAGCTGTGGCGGTTAAGAAGAGTAAGGACAGTAAGAGTGCGGATTGTTGCTACATGGGTTAAGAAGAGGTGCTGGCTTCAGGAAAACCTGAAGCCAGCGAGTGGAAGTTCTAGAAATACAACTTGATGCTGACGAGCAGCATGCGAGACATCATCGCGGAGTTGGGTTGCGAGAGCACCGCGAAGTTTGATTGGTAATTGAACGGGGCAATCGTCGGATTGGTAAGCGACGCTGTATTGAACGAGCCGAACGCGTTTTGTCCACTATTCGGATTCCAGAAGAACAGCGGGTGGTTGGTGGCGTTCATGAAGTCGCCCTGAAGCTGAAGGTAACGCTTTTCATTCCTGCCCAGGTTGATCTTTTTAACGAGACTGCCGTTGAGTGAAGCCATACGGGGAGAGCGGCAGTTGGTGAGCACGCGTGGCGCGTTTCCTAGCTGAGGATTATTCAAGGAGCCAGGAACGGCAAAGTACTTCAGGTTGAGAAATGGCGTAGCGAACGGAAACTCGCTACTCCAGTTCGAATCCATGCAAGGCTGCCCTGCCACGACGTCGGGCCGCAGACTGATTCCAGTCGGGAGTGCGGTTCCGCCACCCGTGGAAACGAAGTAACCGGTGGTTGCGGCCTTGACCACGAACGGCATCCCGGACTGCGTGTTGAAGATGCCTGAAGTGGACCAGCCGCCGATAATGGCGTCGATAACGCGGTTGTGCGAAGAGAGCATTTTGCCCTTACCGAACGGCAGACGGTAGTTGTAGCCGAGCGTCAGTTTGGCCGGTGTGTCGAAGCTGGAAACCGACCGCTCCTGGCTGAGATTGTACGGGTTCTGCACTGTTCCGCTGGAGTGGATCGAGCCACTGATCGCAACAGCCTGGGAACCACCAGCGTTGTCGATTGATTTCGACCAGGCAAACGATGCCTGCAACGAGAGTCCGGAGGACATACGATGGGTCAAACCCACCAGGAGCGCATGGTAGTTAGAGCGTCCCTGACGATAGAACGTCTGATTGAGTGACTGATTGAAGAAGTTCTGATATGGCATCAAGGCCTGCATCAGGTTCTGGTTGATTACCGAACCGTTTTGCAGAATCCCGTAAGGGTTCTTGAAGCTGCTGGTTGAGAAGTTCGCGCCACTCTTGATTTGAGTGATCAGAGTATCCAGATTCGGAAAATTCTGAGGCGGCGCGGATCCGCTGATCAGGTGCGTTGCCACTGTGCCGGCGTAACCAGCTTGTACCATGGTCTTCCTGGTGGCCATAACCTGGAGCGTCAGTCCCCACTGCTGAATGTAAGGCACCGCGTCGGTTTGATCGATGTAGGGGATGGTTACGCCCTGAACCGTAAAAAATGGTCCACGGCTGCCCTGCAAAGCTGAGAGCGCTGAAGTGAGCGGCCCGGCTACCGTATTCGTGATGTAATTCACAGGCTGGTTTGAGACCACACCGCCGGTGTTGCCACCGATGGAGGAGGAGTTGACGTTGAAATCCGGTAAGGGGTTAATGCCGTAACCGGTCAACGGAACTCGCATCATTCCGTAGTTCGCGCGAACTGTCATGAACCGGTTGGGAGCCCAGGAGATGCCGAAGCGAGGTTCAAAGCCTTTATAGTTGGCAGGCCAAATGGACTTGGATAATCCGCAGTTGCCTGAGAAGCAGAAAGCACCTTTGGCGGGCATGCCGTTCAAGGTCCCGGTTAGCTCCGGTATAAAGGTTCCCTGTTGGTTGTACTTCTCCATGCGGGGCGTCTGAAATTCGTAACGCATTCCAAAGTTCAGGGTTATCGTCTGGCGAAGCTTGAAATCGTCCTGAATATATCCGCTAGCGTAGTGCCAGCGGTAATAGGCGGGCACGGGGGTAGGTGTGTTGTAGTAACCCGAAATGTTGCCAAGAATAAAACTGGCAAGCGAATTGCCGCCGCTGCTGCCCGAGTTGGTCTGATTGGGAGCGAACGAATAAGTACCGCCGTAAATGCCACCGGAGTTATACTGATTCGACTGTTGCCGCCGGATGTCCACACCAAAGGCGATCGTGTGTCGTTCTTTTGTCCATGTCACGTCATTGGAGACCTGAAAGTTGGCGTCCGTTTGCCCGCTCATGGATGCCACACCCGGACCTACCGAGTAACCGGACCAATTGAGTTTCGGAAACCCCATACCGGCAATCGCGGGCATGAGTCCATATTCCGCTGCATAGTCTTTTTCCAATGAGGAAGGAGCTAGAGTGCGCGTAGATCTGTTGCGACTGTACATGATCTTCAGTTCGTTGATCATGGTCGGCGTAAAGACATGATTTTCTGTTAGTGAAAAATTATGCGCCCATGAGTTGTCCGAGACAATCATGGTGAGCGGTGAATTAATCGGATAGCCCTGAAAGCGAATCGAGGTGATCGGCGCCGCGGCATACCGGAAGAACATCCGATCGTTGTTCCCGATCATATGGTCAATGCGCGCGGAGTGGCGATTGTTGACGTTGGTCACGCCGCGAAGCATGGAAACGTTATTGCCGTCGTTGCGCCACAGACCATCGGGACGAAAGAACTGCATGAACGGGCCGGGATTCGCTGGCGTCGGCTGTTGACCGAGCACCCACTGCGCAAACTTATTCTGTCTGAGTTGTGCGGAGACGTCATTGTTCGGAACCGGAATGTAGGCGCTGGAAGGGAACTGTGGTCCGGTCGGAAATCCTGCAGCGTTCAAATCCGATTGATAGAAAATCGAACCGATGCGCGGCGCTGCGAGTGCAGCATCCAAGCCCTGTTGCGTCAGAATCGTAGTGTTGATCAGCGAATAAGCATTTGCATACTTACCAGCGAGTTCGTCAGGTGTTGGGACTCTGGCCGCATTGCTGGTGACATTGAACAACCTCGCAGGCTCGAACCCTCCATAGAAGAAGGTCCGATCTTTGCCTTTGTAAACTTTCGGAATGAACACCGGCCCGCCGGCGTACATGCCGAAGAAGTTCTGGTGCTGCATGGCTGGAATTGTGTTGCCCATCGGTTGGGCATTGAACGGCGGATCGGTGTGCCGCCAGCTAAGGCTGCCGTGATATTCGTTCGTTCCGCCGCGCGTTGCCTGAATGATAACGCCGCCGCCCGTGTTGCCGTATTTCGCAGGCACGCCGTTTGTAATAACCGTGACGGCTTCGACCATGTTGCCGGAAACTGTTTGTGAAGTTCTGCCAACGCTGGCCTGGGTGACGTTAGAACCGTTGACCATGACGCTGGCGGAACCGGGCATACCACCACCCATATTTGTGGCTGCGCCAGGCGCGACGTTGCCGGTGTAAATGCCGGGGTTTTCGCTGCCAACTTGTCCAAAGCTATTCGGGTCGCCGCGGACGCCGGGAACCAGCATGGCTGCTTCGAGCGAGTTGCTCTCCGAGTAGGGCAGGTTCTCCAGTAGATCAGTTGACATCGTCGTGGAAACTTCCGGCGATGATGTCGTCAACATAACGGCCTGTGCACTGACCTCAACAGTTGAGGCGACAGAGCCGACCTTGAGTTGAGCGTTAACCGTGGTGGTCTGGCTGACCGAAACAACAACGTTGTTCGTCAGTGATTTCTCAAATCCCGCCTGTTCGACCAGAACCTGATAATTGCCAGGCACCAGGGCGATGATGTTGTAAATGCCGCTGCTGCTGGTGACAGTATCGGAGGAAACGTTTGTCGCGAGGTTGGTTGCGCGAACTCGCGCACCAGAGACAGCCGCGCTGGTGGAATCGGTAACCGTCCCGTTAATATTGCCGAGACTGTTCTGGGCTCGTGCCGGAGCGGCACAGAAGCAGGAAGCGATAACAACTGCGGACACTGCTAGTGCCGATAAGCGGCGGTTGGCGGTGCGGAAAAAAATGCTTGCCATGACTAACCTTTCGTAAATTTAAAACTCAAATTGTATACAAATCCCAAAAAGCTGCACTATATGTATCAAACCAATGTATGCGCTGTCAAGGATAAAAGCATCCGCAAAGGGTTTGACACGGCTCGCCGGATGGTATACAACCATGATGATGGGTGAACGGGAAGATGCTGTTCAATCGCGGTTGTACGATGCGCTGCTGGAAAAAATCATCAGCGGAGAGTTAGCGCCGGGAACGCGCCTTATTGAGGACGATCTCGCTCGCGAGTATCAAACCAGCCGCACGCCAGTGCGCGAGGTTCTTTTTGTATTTGAAAAAGACGGGCTCGTCGAGCGCACCAGGAATCGAGGCGCGCGCGTCAAGGTGTTCGGTGCGGAAGATGTGGACGAGCTGTTTGATATCCGCAAGATTTTGGAAACATTTTGCGTGACCCGCATGGGGACTGCGCCTTGCCTGCCGGAGTTGATGCAACTACGCCAGCGTCTGATTGCGCTTGAGGGCAAGTCCGGCAAAGCCTGGAGGGACGAGCAGATTCGTATCGACCTCGATCTGCATGCGCTCATTGTGGCAAATTGTGGCAATCATCGCCTGACAGCACATCTCAATAATCTATCGATGTTGATCCGTTCGCTACAGACGGCGTCACATCACCGCGCCATAAGCACTGAAACCGTCCGGCAAACTGGACGGCAGCACTTCGAAATTATTCAGGCGCTGATCATGCGGGATGTGGATTCAGCGCAACGCCTGCTCGCCGAACACATCGAATACGGAAAGCGGAACACCATGGAATTATTCATGACCCCAAAGCACTGAAATATTTATTCCGAATTATCGAACGATTCTGAAATTCCTTCGTCTATCGGGCATGGGCTTCAAAGCTGGTGCATTTGCAGTTCTACTGGGCGGCTGTTTGCTGGGACAAACAGCATCGGACTCCGAAAGCGCTCTGCTAGCGGCATGGAAGCAAGCGTCGAGCGCCAACCCGAATGGTTTGCTAGCGGCGTCACACGCTCATAATCTTGCGGTTCACTATGATCGCGCGGAGCGTTCGGACGATGCAGAGAAGTACTATCGAGTGGCGCTTCGAATCTGGCAAACTCAACCTTCAGCCAGTGCTGCTCAACTCGCCGTAACGGCTAATTGCCTCGTCACAATGTATCTGCGGAACTCCCGGATCACTGCCGGCGATGCGCTGTTGCGCAGTTCACTGAAATCCAAAGTGGAGAGTCTTGGACGCGATAACCCAGAAGTCATCCGATGGCGAAATTTGCAGGCCGCAGTGCTGGTCCAGCGCAACAGGTTCAAAGAGGCTGAACCCGTTCTGCAGGAGCTGATTGCGAGTCTTAAAGCCCGCTCGGATCCTGATGATCCCGAACTTTCTGTGGCGCTGCACAGTCTCGGGCTCATCTACAAGGAGACCGCGCGCTTGCCAGAGGCGCTGGATTGTTTTACCCGCTCCGGCGCCATTGCTGCAAAGATCAAAGATCCCGGACGAGTAAGGCCGCAGCTCTGTGCTGCGGATGTTCATATGAAACTCCAACATTATCAGCAGGCCGAAGATCTCTATCGAAGCATTCTGCTCGACATCGGCACCCAACTCGGCAGCGATCATCCCTTGATGGCCGATGCACTCTCAGAATACTCAGGGGCCTTGCGGCGCATGGATCGCAAGGACGAGGCGAAGAAACTTCAGAAAGAAGCAAAGAGCATTATTGCCGCCAGACCGCGGGAAGTCTCAGGCCTTCACACAGTGGATGTCAGCGAATTAGCGCCCAATGGATACCGTGACCAGCGGCGCTAGACCCCGAACGATGCCAATATAGTCATAGGTACGCTTAATGAACTTGTGGGTGGTCGCGGTAATCGTTCTGGTCCTCAATATTCCATTCGGCTTCTGGCGAGCGGGAGTTCGAAAATTCTCTTGGCAGTGGATCCTCGCGATTCATTTGCCTGTACCGATGATCATCGCGCTCCGAATCTATAGTGGACTTGGATTCCAGCTTTATTCGTTTCCGATCTTGATCGGAGCCTTCTATCTCGGCCAGTTGTCCGGGGGCAGGCTAAAGACCAGTCTATGCGCGCCTGCCACACGCGACCACGTCAGTAGTGATTAAGAAGTCCTCGCCCCAGAGTAATGGCATCACCTCGCGGCGATCAAAGGCCGCGCGATTGTTCCCTTTCAGCAGCTGTCCAGTTCTGTTGCCGCCGCCTTCGTGCATGAATTCATATTCGTGGCGCGGCAGGCTGAAAATAGGGCGTAGCACTTTCAACTCGGCTGTGAGACTGCGCTCGCCCTGAAATTGGCCAAGCGACATCAGCACTTCCGGCCGAAAGCCGATCGCCAGGCCCCTGCGCAGCCAATCGCCGGCGGCCACATGGTTTTCTCCACAGGCCAGAAATGTGATCCCAGCCAGTTTGAAAAGATAAAGCACGGTCTCGGAATCCTGGTCTGGGGCTTCCATGTTCGCCAGCCCGTTCCGCTCCGTGCCATTCCCGGTTAGTCCATTGCGCGAGTACTGCATCCCGAGCTTCGTAAGAATCTCAAGTTGCCCGAATCTCTGGGCATTCCCGTACGAGGGCACCGTGATCCTATCCGCGAAGCCCTTCCAAAGCTGCTTCAACTGTCCCGGCCCGATGACAGGTTTACCCTGACGCGCCAGCCTGCGGGCCAGCGAATAATCCGCGTGGTCATGATGGCGATGTGTAATCAGGACGGCGTCAACGAGCCCCGCCAGGCGGTCGCGCTGCGCCGGCGTCCAATAAAATCCGCTCTTGTATTCGTCGCGCTCCTCCGGCTCCCCGCCATTATTGATTGGGCCCTGGCAAAAATCCACAGCGACTGTGCCCCGAGCCGTTTTTAGAACGAAGGACGAAGAATAGAACTTAAACGCGTGAACGCCCGCGGACACGCGCGTACTCTCCAGTTTGTCGAGACCGATGTCCACACGTTGCAGATAGAATTCATGCAGCGGCTTGAGCTTCGCGCGCTCGGCGTCGTTCCAGCCCTTGCGAACCTGGACCGTAATCTGTCGGTCGAGCGAGGCCATAATCTGAGCGCGTTGCGCGCCGAATTCCCAGCGCGGAGGATACGCCTTGAGCGCCGCACCAATCTCTTTCAGCGACATCTCTTCGGAGACCGGGTTGGATGGGAGCAGGCCCAGCATAGCGAAGTGTCTGCGTGTGAGATTGTTCGTCATAAGTCAATCATGTACGAAGTTCAAGGACTGTTGGGGCCCATTCCGGTTTTTCTTCGTAGATGACGGCTCCACTGCCCGGGCGATCTCTGCGGTGACGCAGCTTCAGCCAGATTAGAAATGCAAGCGCGATGGTGGCTGCAATCACAGTGGGCCGGGTACGCTGGGCCCAATCGATTTCCATGATGAGCACGAAACGAGAGAAGCCGAAGAACACTCCCAGGTATGCACCGAACTTCACCTTCAGATTCGCCCTGCCCGGCAGCAGTGCGCAGGTGAATGGGATTTTCGGAAACCGGCCCATCAGCAACTCGATGCTGATCAGCGAGATCAGCAGGGACATGACGCAGTGCCGGATAGCCGTTTCCCAATTCCAGAGCAAGCCGTATACAGGCAGCGAAAGTATGCTCACCGGCAGCACTCCGACCCACAGCATCAACTTTTCGACGCCCGGCAGGTAGGCTCCCACCGGAGCATCCTCAGTAATTCGGAAAATCCAGTTGGCGCGTAGTTCAACAGGGATCGCGAACAGAAAGCGCATTCCGAGCAGCAGAAAGAACGGTAGGATGATAGGCGCCGCGCTCATCTCTACACTGACGCGCTGCAGCGATTGTCCGCCCGGTTTGAATACGCTGGCCAATCCCACCAGCACGTAAGCGATTCCAACGCCGGCGTAAATTGCCAGCAACATCCTGTGCATCCGGTTTCTTGCCATGGTCCGCCAGACAAACAGGAAAACCGCGCGTTGGCGGTGATCTCGGACAACGCTCCGGATCACGCGCGCCAGCAGGTCGCGTCCGCGGTTGCTTCGAATCGAAACCATTCCCGATTCTTCGATTGTCCTTCTCACATAACGTGCGTAGCCGGCCGTGTACAACAGCAGGGAAAGGGCGGCTGACGAACAGAGTCCGATCATGGAAATCGAAGCGAGTTGGTGCACGACTGGTTGGCCGGAACCTAGCAAGTATTGATACAAGCCGAGGAACCAGAACGGCGGTAGCGCAGTAACGATATTGCGATTCGCTGGATCGGTCAAGCGCTGCGGATCCATGACAGGCGGAAGCAGGAAGAAACCGAGAATGATTCCGAAGAAAGCAATCAACTGCACGTAGGCGGAAAGACGGCGGGAAGTGCGCGCGCTGATCGTTGTGATCAGCAACGCCTGCAGTCCCAGGAATGTGAAAAACACAAATGCGCTGGCCGATCCGATTGCAACGACGTGCGCGAAATAGTGTTGTGCGAGAGCCATTAGCCCGTCGCTCCGTGTAAGCGTCGCGGCTGGGAAAACCAGTGTAGTCGCCGCATTTGAGGCTATAATTACCAGCGCGAAAGCACCGCTGATCGCCGTCAATTTCGCCGCGAAGAAGGTCCGCATGCGGATAGGTAAAGCGCTCAGTGTCAGGCAGTCGCGTTTGTCGGGAAACATTGAATCCCAGCTCAGCACCGCGGCGAAGCCAGTCAAGGCCATGCTGAGCGAGATCAGGAATGTCCGGTCATTCCAGAGCGTGGCCTCACGTGTTGCGGCCGAGATGCCAGCCTGCATGAAGAAGTATTTCTCGAACAGCAGATAGGCACAGACCACGCCGAGCGCGCCCAATAGCGCAAGTGCATGAACGGCGCTCTGCTGACCATCGCCGCCCGGCGCGATGAGCTCATTGTCCAGAAAGCGACCAGCGAAGCTGCGGGTCAGTCTGGAATACTGCCGTTTCTCGCTGTTCATCTTGTGCCCTTCGCTCAGCGCTGCATGACGTCTATGAGTTTTGCGGCGATGCTGTCGGTGTTTTGCTCCACCGCGAGCTGGGAAAATATGCTCTCGAGCGAGGGCAGTTGCATGAGGTCACGCAAGCGCGTCACCGAATCGTCCGCCACCACTCTCCCTTTGTGCAGAATCACAACTTTCGCGCAGATCTTTTCAACAACCTCAAGCACGTGTGAACTGTACAGCACGATCTTGTTGGCCTCGGCGAGACTCTGGATGAAACGCTTCATGATCAGAGCCGAACTCACGTCGAGACCGGAGAAGGGTTCGTCCAGAATGATGAGTTCGGGATTGTGCAGCAGCGCGGCTGCAATCAGCACTTTTTGACGCATGCCTTTGGAATAGGAAGACATGGGCGAGTGGCGGTCTTCGTAAAGTGAAAACAGCCGCAGGAACTCATTGATCTTTTCCTTGAGCGGACCGGGAGCGACGCCGCGCAAGTCGCCTGTCAGTTCGAGATACTCATAGCCGCTGAGAAATGTGTAAAGGTGCGGTTCCTCCGGCACATAGCCCAGCAGCCTTTTGAACTCAACCATCTGGCCAGTGACCTTCTGACCTCGATAAAAAACATCACCGTCCGTAGACTTCAACAACCCGGTAATGATTTTGATAGTGGTCGACTTACCGGATCCGTTAGGGCCCAGGTAGCCTGTGACCTCGCAAGGCCGCGCCACGAAACTAACGTTCTCAATGGCAGGGATGCCGGTGTACAGCTTCGTCAATCCGCGTACTTCGAGCATATTGTCTGTGCGTTCAGACACCGGCGGGAGTGTGATTGTTCCCGCCGAAATATCTTGACAGCTAACACCGTACTGCTGTATTAATTCAATTAGTACAGTGAACCTAAAACTCGACATCGCCGACGGAACTCCGATTTACCTCCAGATCGTCGACCAGATCAGCAAGAACATCGCGGTGGGACACCTTAAGCCGGAGGACCCGCTGCCTTCAGTTCGCCAACTCGCTATCGATCTGACCATCAATCCCAACACGGTGGCGCGTGCGTATCTCGAACTGGAGCACCGGGGCATCCTTCACAAGCGTCAGGGACAGGGCACCTACGTTTCCGCCCAGGCGATCGAGACGTCACGCCGCGAACGGCGCAAAATTGTCGCTACGCTTTTCGACAAAGCGATCGTTGAAGCGCTGAATGCCGGACTTGGGCCGGCCGAAATCGAAGAGATCTACAGTCAGTTGTTACGCCGCTACAAAGTGGAGAAATCATGAATGCCATTGAAACTCGCCAGCTCACCCGCGTTTTCGGGCACACACACGCCGTCGATTCGGCCACACTCGACGTCGCGCAAGGTACAGTGCTCGGTTTACTTGGCCCCAACGGGGCAGGGAAATCCACGCTGTTGAAGCTTCTTGTCGGCCAACTTAGAGCAACCTCCGGCACTGCGATGTTGCTGGGTCAGACAGTATCACAACGCGAGCGTGCCCCCTGGGGACGGCTCGGTTACGTGTCGCAGGCGCGCTATCTGCCGGGTTGGATGACGGCGGCCGAATGCCTCCGCTTCACACGGGCGCTCCGTCCGCAGTGGGATGAAGCCAAGGAGGCGCACCTGGTCAAGCGTTTGGAGGTGCCGCTAGAAACAAAGATCCGCGATCTGTCACGAGGCGATCACGTCCGGCTGCAGATTGCACTCGCGCTCGCTCACAATCCCGAACTGATCCTGCTGGATGAGCCGACCTCAGGGCTGGACCCCGTCGGTCGCCGCGAGTTGCTGGAACTGTTGATCGATGAGATCGGATTGCGCGGCTGTACGGTGGTTTTTTCATCGCACATCGTTGAAGATGTCGAGCGGATGGCAGATCATGTCGCCATCATGAACGCTGGCCGGATAGTCGCGAGCGGGTCAGTTGACGAAATTAAAGGTGTGCCGGCGGCGTCCTCCGCGACTCTCGAAGAAGCCTTTTTCAATTACGTTCAGAGGAGGTCCGAATGATTCGCGCGATGATTTGGAAGGAATGGCGGGAGCACCGCTGGAAGTACGCGGCTTTTTGGCTTGCGCTCAATTTGCCGATCTTGATTGTTGCTCTTTCTTTGGCCCTTAGCATCGGCGCGCGTACGCCTTTTGCTGATCTGTCCGATACCACCGCCGCGAAATATCTTGGCGTTGCGCTCTTCGCAGAGTCCGCGTTGCTGGCGACGCTCTTTCTGTTTCTTACTGGATTTCTCGCTATCGCGACTTTCAGTCCCGAACTTGAGGACGGCTCGGTGTTCTTTCTGTATGAGCAACCATTTCCGCCTTGGAAGTATGCTGCTCTCAAGATCCTCAATGGTGCATTTCACACTGCTTTGGCGGCAACGTTCGCTGTGCTCCTCGCGCCGCTTGTGGCTTACGCCATAATGCTGCTGGCCGGCAAGGTGACATTGGCCGGTTCGCTCGCTCCGCTGCTTACAGTATTGGCAGCAGCGGCCCGGACGGCTGTCTGGTGCTCATTGATCTCGCTCGCCGCGTTCACGGGTTCTGCGTTAATGGCTGCACTCTTGCCCCGCTGGTGGCTGGCAATGGCCGCATCCATCGCATTGCTTGTGTTGCTCAACATGGCAGGAAGCGACTTTATGAATTTTACCCAGCAAGCATTCGACGCAATGGAGCAGGGTTCGATCAGCGTCACGTCTGGATCGCCGCAATGGCTGACGATCACTGGTGTCTTGCCGATCCAGAAATTCGCGCCTTGGCGGGTATTGCCGCTTCTGACAGCATTGCTGATCGCTTTAACTTTCGCTGCCGGGACAGGATTGGTTTACACGCGCAAGGAACTGAAGTAATCTATGCTGTAAACAATGCGCCTGTTGATTGTTGCCGCCGCCGCTCTGCTTACCGGTTGTGCAACTGCGCCCGCGCCAACCGCGCCGACGAAACCCGATGCGACTGCACAGGCCTGGTACGGCCAGAGCGTGCAACTACTCGGGACCATGAATCGTGAGGCGGAGAGCTTGTTCAAGAGTGGTAAATCCGACGAAGCCGCGGCGATGATCACCAAGGCTCAACCACTGGCCAATCGTCTGATCGCCGTCTCGCGCCCGAGCCTGCCGGCGATGGAAGCAGCTGCTGATCTCGATGATTTATACGGCCGGATGCTGCTGGCCAATCGGAACTACGGCTGGGCGCGGCTTCAGTTCCAAAAGAATCTGGCGCGCTGGAAGTACTGGCAGCCGCAGACCTCCGAAACTGCACGACGCCTTAAACTTGCTGCTTCACAAATCGAAGAGTGTGATCGACGGCTATCGCAGTGAGCACCGGAAGGGATATCGACTAATCATGAATCGAAGATCGTTCGTCAGGTTGATGGGCAGTTGCGCGGCCACCAGCGCGTTCTCCGCCCCAGCGGCGAGGCCCAACGTGGTGGTCGTTCTCGTCGACGACATGGGCTTCTCCGATATCGGCTGCTACGGCAGCGAGGTGCCGACCCCTAATCTGGACCGTCTCGCCACGCAAGGCGTCAGATTCACGCAGTTCTACAACACGGCTCGCTGCAGCCCCAGTCGGTCCTCCCTCATGACTGGTCTCTATCCGCATCAGGCTGGCATGGGACACCTGGACAACGACGTGCGTCCGGGATCGCGCGGTTATCAGGGCCGCCTTACAGATGAGAGCGCGACAATTGCAGAGGCGCTCAAGCCCGCTGGCTATTTCACTGCCATGACAGGCAAATGGCATCTAGGCCAACAACACGGAACGCCGCCCTGGGAGCGCGGGTTCGATCGCAGCCTCAACTCTCAGGCGGGCGGCATCTACTATCCTGGCCAGCGCGGAAGAGAGAAGGACAAGTTCTACCTCAATGGACGTGCGTTGCCGCTGGATTCTCCCGAACTCGGCGAGTCCTGGTACAGCACTGATCTTTGGACCAAATTCGGACTTCGCTTCATTGACGAAGCCATTCAAGGAGAAGAAACCATTCTTCCTTTATCTGGCGCACAACGCGCCACACTTTCCGCTGATGGCGCCGCAGGAGGACATTCAGCGCTTCCGCGGCAAGTACATGGCGGGCTGGGACAAGCTGCGCCAGGCGCGCTATGAACGGCAAGTTGCCAGTGGCCTGATCGACCGCGCGCTGGAAATTGACGGAACGCCCACCCGACTCTCCGGCTTGGGACAGCTTGAGTCAGGACGGACAAGGAACGCTTCGATCACATGATGGCGATTTATGCGGCGGCCATCAGCCACATGGACCGCAGCGTCGGCACCCTGGTGGATGGCTTGCGAGATCGTGGCGTTCTCGACAACACTCTGATTCTCTTTATGTCGGATAACGGCGGCAATGCCGAGTCGGGTCCACAGAGGCCGCTTCGATGGCAATCCGCCGGGAGGGCCGGATTCAGACGTCTATCTCGGCATGAACTGGGCCACTCTTGCCAACACGCCTTTCCGGCGCTACAAGCACTTCACGCACGAGGGAGGCGTCGCGACGCCACTGATCGCTCACTGGCCCGCCGCCATTCCCCAGGCGCGCCACGGCAAGTTCGAAACGCAGCCGGGCCACTTGATCGACATCATGCCTACCGTGCTCGAGGTGACCGGAGCACAGTATCCGACGAGCCTGCACGGCAAGACCACATTTCCGCTGCATGGAACGAGCCTGGTCCCGGCGTTGTCCGGGCGCAAACTGGCGCGCAAGGAGCCGATCTTCTTCATGCACGAGGGCAATCGCGCAGTTCGTGACGGCAAATGGAAACTCGTCTCGAAGTACATGGATCCCTGGGAACTCTTCGACATGGAGGCGGACCGGACCGAGTTGCGCAACCTTGCCGCAAAGCAACCCGAGATCGTCGCGCGGCTGGCTTCGGCCTACGATACCTGGGCGCAGAAGAGCTTTGCAGAACCCTGGACCGGGCCGCGGCGCAACGATTGGGGCCAGGTGAATCCGGCCGCCCGGAAAAGAGCGAAGAAGTAGGGCGCCGGTGAACTAGAGCGGCAGCAGTCCCTCGCGCAGCCGTTCGATTTCAGGCGGCAGGATTGCGTCGGCTTGTTCCCATCCTGGAAAGCCGCCCCAGGCAAATACGATCCGCAGATATTCGACGAAGTTTACGCCGTGTTGCTCGATATTCCAGCAAGTGTGTCGGCGAACGGTGCGGGAAGGCTGATCGAATATGGATCGCCTCCACTGACGTTGGCTTTGTGCAATTCATCAGGGGCGATGATTGATGTAGGGTTCGTCCTCGTCGGGGTCTTGAGTGTCTAATTCCGCAAGCGCGTCGTCTACTCCGTAGATCACGAGCGGGTCTGGCGCTACGGACGATTCGATTGGCGCAAGCGCAGGATGCGAGCCCATGAAATCGACCGCGCCGACGACGTCGTAAAACGCACGTAACGAAAGCGGAAGAGGCCCCGCGAGTTTTTCGAACTTCTGAATCGCCTTCCATGTTTTTGCGTTGGGCGGGGTGTGCGGCTCGAATTGGAATCTGTATCCCAAGGCTTTCAGCCGTTGAACCAGAGTCCGTACATTCTGGTCGACACGGGTCATCGTTTCGTACGCAACAGCCAACGCATCCGCAGCATGACCGCTGCTGCGAACGTCAGGCCCGAGAGCAACCAGTTCCTTCCAGACCTCTTCGTGCTCGCCTGCAATATAGCGGTCGAAGAGTGGAAGACTGGGAGATCGCTTGCGCAACAACGCGACCCTGGCCTGCGGATCTCGATGGCAGTGCTACCGAGAGAAGATCGTCAGTTTTGACCTTGGTTTTGGGTGCGGTAGGCTTGACCTTGGCCGCATACGGCACGGCCTTCCAGCCGTCGCTGAAGACCATGGTCAGAGCGCCCTTCGCGCCGCGCTGAACTCTCGACTGGGCCGCTCCGAAAGTACAACGGCGTTCGAAAATGGCCACCACACTCCTACGTTTTCAGCCACCTTCCAAAAGCTTTGCGCGATAGCTGGCGCGGTTGCGGAATGCTGGTCTGCGAAAATCTGATCGCGCGCGATTTCCAGATGGCCGTAATCGTTATAGATCGTGCGACCCATCCACTGCCGGATTGATGCGGCGCCGGCATACACTGCACCGTAGGCCAGTATGCCGTCGCCGATAGTGTCCAAACACTTCGCGTTCCGCAGCCTGCAAGGGTAGCAGCGCAGGATCGAGCTGCTGAAACCGCTTAAGATATTCGTCCATTCCCGCCGCGTCCATCAGAAAGCTGACCAAGCGTGGTGCGAAGTTTTGTCGGCAACAACTGCATTGGGTCGATTCGCCCCATGCCTGCACCCGTGGAGTGCCATTCGCCGACGTCGTCCAGTACTTCCGCCCAGGAACCAACACCCAGTCGCGCGACTGGATCTCTGCCTGCACCTGCTTCAGTTTGGCCAGCGAGTCTGAGCGTTGTCGTACGTGCTCCATGAATTGGGCTGACAGCCCGCTATGGTTCTCAGTCAGCGCGGAGAACGTCCACAGAGCCTCCAGCGGGGAAGCGTGCCAGAGGAAATGCTTCGGAGGAGCCAAGTCCCGGCATCCACATATAACTGGCGTAACAGTTCCTCACTTCGCGTATGATCCACCGGTTCGATGCTCAGCAAGTGCGAGAGCCAACGCTCCATATATTGAGAGACGGATTCCATACCTTGGATAGTAATAGATATAGAATTAATTCGATATGCTCTCACCCACTCGCCGCCAGCTTTTCGCGCTGCCCGCAATGGCACTGCTTGCAGGACGATCCTACGGAATTCCGCTGAACCAGATTCGCCTCGGGATAACAACCGACGAAATCGATGACGACCTGCTCACTGCGATCCGCTTTCTGCGTGAGTACGGACTCAGTTACGCCGAATTGCGAATGATCTGGGGGAAGTACAATACCGTGCTGCCGCTCGAGAAAATCCGCGAGGCGCGCGCGTTGCTTGACGAACACAAAATCAAAACCTCCGTGTTGGGAACCGGGTTCTTCAAGGTTCCGCTTCCAGGCGAGGACGAGGCCGGCCGCAAAGCGCTCCAGGCCGAGTGGGATCTGCTCGATGGCGCCATGCAACGCGCTGAAATTCTCGGTACGAACACGCTGCGCATTTTCGCATTCACTTACAAAGCCGCCGACGGCCTCAAAGAGAGCAACTATCCGCGCATTCAGGAATTGCTCAAGGAAGCTGCGCGCAGGGCCAAGGCTCGCAAGATGAAGCTCGCGATTGAGAACGTGAATGGCAGCTACGTTTCCACCGGAGCGCAGGCCGCTCGTGTGCTCGCTGCGGTGCGCGATGAGTCGCTTGGATTGACGTGGGACCCTAACAACGCGGGCGCTGCCGGCGAGCGCGCATTCCCGGATGGCTATCGCCTGCTCGACCCTGCGCGCATCATGCATGTGCACCTGCGCGACTACCGGCGTAATGCGGCGGGCAAGGTCGAGTGGTGCGCGGTGGGTCAAGGCGAGTTCGATAATCTCGGGCAAATCCGCGCGCTACTCAAGGCCGGCTATAAGGGCGCCTTCACGCTGGAAACGCACTACAAAGCGCCCGAAGGAAAAGCCTTTGCGTCGAAGACTTCCATTACTGCGCTGCTCAAGGTGTTCGGTCAGGTCTAAAACGATGCCAGAAACGAATCGCCGCGGTTTCGCGAAGGGTGTCGCCGGTGCAAGCCTCGGGTTGTTCGCGGTCGCGCCCGTAGTCGCGCAGCAGAAGAGCCAGCGCATGAAGATTACGCGGGCCGAGTCGATCCTCACGGGCAGCGATGTCTTCCTCAAGATCGAGACCGACGCGGGCATCACCGGCTATGGCGATGCTACGAATCACTTCCTGCCGTACTCCGTCGAAGGCATGCTTAAAGACCTGATCCCTTACCTGATCGGTGAGGATCCGGAGCGTGTCGAATACCTCTGGCAGGTCTGCTTCCGCCGCCGGTTTCAGCGCGGCGGTCCAGCGACCGGAACTGCGATCAGCGCGATTGACATGGCGCTGTGGGACATCAAGGGCAAAGCGTACGGCGTGCCCGTTTACCAGTTGCTCGGTGGTCTGGCAAGAACGAAAGTACGAGTCTATGGGCACGTCGGCGGAAATACCGCCGAAGAGGCAGCCAAACAGGCAAAGCAGCGTGTTGCCCGCGGACTTACGGCGATTCGATTCCGAGCGTTTCACAGTTACGATGCAATCGACCTGCATGACCATAAACTCGCTGTCGAACAGCAGATCGAGTATTTAGCCGCGATCCGCGAGGCCGTTGGCAATGACGTCGATATCATTCTCGAATGTCATGGACGGTACGATCCGGAGTGGGCCATCGAACTCGCGAAGCGCGCGGAACGTTATCGTCCCTTCATGATCGAGGACCCGGTCCGTCATGAGAACCCGCAAGCGTTAGCTCAACTTCGTGCGCACACAGGATTGCCGCTGTCGATCGGCGAACGCTATCACAGCAAGTGGGATTTTCGCGAGACGATCGTGAACCAGTATGTGAACTACCTGCGTCCCGACGTGTGTCATTGCGGCGGTCTCAGCGAGATCAAAAAGATTGCTGCATTCGGAGAGGTTTATTTCATGGACCTGATCCCGCACAACAACGCCGGAGCGTTGGGATCAGCGGCTACAATGCACGCGGCGCTCTCTATTCCGAACATCGCGATGATTGAGGCTCCCTGGGCGAACTCAGATCAAAAGACTGATGTTGTATCGCCTTTTGCCAAAATCGAAAAGGGTTTTGCGCTGCCGTTGGAAGGACCAGGTTTAGGGATTACACTCGATGAGAAACTGGCCCGCTCGCGCCCCTTTCGGAAGCCTGGACTTCAGCCGAAGCTGAACGGGCCAGATGGTTCAGTTCGCGACTTCTAGTGACCGGCGCCGGCCTTCACTCCGTGCAATGAATCCGCCTTGGCGTATTTGGGCCAGTTGAAGCCATAGAACGCAACGAAAGCAAAGCAGACCAGCGGCACGATGAAGCTGCGCGACATGTCATATTCATCCGCGACGTGCCCCATCAACTTCGGCAGAATCGCGCCACCCATGATCGCCATTACGATATAGGCGGATGCTTTTTTCGCGCGGGCGCCAAGTCCGAAAATGCCCAGTGCGAAAATGGTCGGGAACATGATCGACATGAAGAAGTAGCTCAGGAAAACGCAGATCACGGAAATCCAACCCAGCTTGAGAAACACCAGAAATGTTGCGAGCACATTCAGGACGGCATACAAGCCGAGAATCGTGTGAGCCGAGTATTTCCTCAGCAGGCCGGCGCCGCTAAATCGGCCCAGCAGGAAGAACACAAATCCCAGCGCTGCCAGATTAGACGCGCCCTTGTTGCTGATGGCGAGAACACCAGCGGCATTAGGCTCAAACCAACCCGAGATCCAATCGTGCAGGAAACTGGAGTTGTTCGCCAGCGTTTTCATTCCGGCGTCCCAGGAGGCAGGAATGGCGGGTACTTCCGCCGTCATGTAGTTGATGAAGAAACTGAAAATGCCGGCTTGCGCCGCAACGTAAAAGAACTGGGCCGCCACGGCCATCACGAAATGCGGGTGCTTCCAGATGGAATGTGAAGCGCCAGGTGTCGAATCGTCCAGGTGGTAGTCATCCTCGGACTTGATGTCGGGAATATTCGAAAAGTAGAAGATGGCAGCAAGCACTAGCACGACAACACCGACGCCCACGTAGGGAATATAGAGCGTCTGGCTGCCGGTACTGACCCCAGCGGCATCCTTTCCGTAGAAAAACATGCTGCCGACAATCGGACCAAATATCCAGCCGATGCCGTTGCAGGACTGCGCGAGGTTAATGCGCGTTGCCGCATATCGCGAATCCCCCAGAACCGTAGTGTAAGGATTGGCGATGGTCTCCAGGAATGTCAGTCCGGTGGCGATCAGGCACACGCCAGCGAGGAAGGCAACGAACGCCATGTTGGCCGATACTTTTCCTTCATGCACGAGTGAATTGATATGGGTGGCCGGGACGAACCAGAATCCGCCCAACGCGACAATAATAAGACCGGTAATGATCCCACCTTTGTAGCCGAGCTTGCTCGCCAGGAATCCGGCAGGTACCGACATCAGGAAGTAGCCCAAATAATGTGCGAACTGCACCCAGGCTGATTGTGCCTTCGTCAGGCCAAGTTCATCCTGGAAGTGCTTATCCATCACGTCGATCATTCCATTGCAGAATCCCCAAAGAAGAAATAGGGAACTGACGAGAATGAACGTAAACATCAGGTTCTTCCCGTCATCGGTAACGAAGATACTTTTTTTATTTTGACTCATGGCGTCCGCAAATGATTCTATCAGTGATCAGACCGCTTTGTCTTGTAGCCGGATTTCCCTATTTATTGCCACATTCGATGCGCGACAAACCGCGCTGCGCCTTGCCCGCGGAAAACGTAATGTAAGTAGTGTTGTCAACCACTTCGGACTTCCACGGGAGCGCTGCGCCATCGGCGGTTACACCGCTTGGCTTCCAGCCCGAAGGCAGCAGCACGCGGAAAGCTGTGCCCTCGCCTGAACCGGAATGCTCCAGTTCGATCGCCCGCTCTGTGCGAAGGACGCGCATTCGATATGCAAAGTAATCGTTACCTGTAGCGTACCGTGCACTCACCCGGACAGACTCGACCGGCGTGGCGGCCCAGCGTGGCGAAACCTCTAATGTGCGCATTCGCCGGCCCGTGTCCCGTATGCCCGCGAGTCCTTCCATCAGCGCGTCGACCCACTGCGCCATGCCCCAGCCTGCCGTGTTCACTTCATTAACAGTGCGGAATCCGGGTTCGCCGTTCGGCCAATACCAGACCTGTGCGCCGCCTGTCCGCCGCAGATGATCGGACCATTGCCGCAACAATTCGACACCATATCCCTCACGTCCTGACAAAAATGCGGAGCGGCACAATTCACCGCCGACCCACGGCATCAGCCCGCCATTTGCATAGGCGCCCTGTTTGCGAAAGGCGTCTTTCCAATAGCCCAGGTGATCGGGGTAGCCCGGTTGCAGGCTCCACCACGGATACCTGTCGCCGGTTTCCTTCTGACGCCGCCGATACTCATCAACGATCTTGCCCGCC
The DNA here is from genome assembly GCA_963793625.1 of Bryobacteraceae bacterium. Lineage (GTDB taxonomy): Bacteria > Acidobacteriota > Terriglobia > Bryobacterales > Bryobacteraceae. The sequence goes on from CAWCAT010000015.1 coordinate 136,037, forward strand.
TGCTCCGGATTAGCCATGCCGCGCGTCACGGCCCAGGTGTTACCCATCGCCAACTGCTTGCGTTCATCAAAGTCGCCGTGCTCGATCTTGTCCAAATGAACGTGGTGCAGGAACTTGGTTCCATCCCAGAGCAGGGCAGCGGCACGCTTCTGATATTCAGCGGCTTCACGCTCCCAATGTGCGGCGCGTTCTGCATTGCCAAGCTGGCGATACATCAGCCCCATCGCGCGAAACGCCAGCGCATAACCGCTTTGGTCGCAAGTCGCGATTACGTGCCGGCCGGTCCCGGCGTCTGTCGCCCCATCGATGTCGTAATCCCAGGTGTCGCAACTGTGCTGGCGTTTGATCAGGCGATTCACAGGATCCCAGTGCTTCGGATCGCTCATGATGTACTTCAGCGCTTTTTCGACTCGCGGCAAAGCCTGCGCAAGCCAGGCATCATCGCCCGTGACCTGCCACGTTTGCCAGACGCCAAGCGTCACTATGTATTCCACGTCAGATTCCAACCCGACGCGCCACGTCTTGCCCGTGCGCTCGATACCATCCGGCACCTGCCCGTCCTCGCGCTGCACTTCGAGGAAGCGGTCGATGCCACAACTCATGTCGCGTTCCCAGTATTTGTACGCGGGCAGTTGATAGATCCAATCGCGCAGCCAGATGCCATCGAAATGGTTCGTGTCGGCGGAAATATAGCCGACGAATTTGCCGCGCGGCGTGTTGTATTCGCGGCGGCTGTTGCGCATGGCTTCGCGCGTCGTCGGATACAGCGCATCGAAATCGCGATCGCCGGACTCGATGGAAGTGTCGGCATCCAGCCGGAAATTCACATAGCGCGAGTACTTCCGCTCACCCGGCCAGGTGAGATAAATGTAATGGACTCCAAGCGCGCCGCTGGCGTTGAAGCGCAGTTCACCTTTGTTGTCTTTCAGCGTGACGTCCCGCTCGACATACGTGCGCTGTTCCGGATCTGCCACGCGGATGCGGCAGGACTGGTCGCCCTTCTGGCGTCCTGTCACACGCACCACGACAGTATCGAGTGGCCGATATCCGCGCGCATCTGCTGACAAATCGCCATGCACGCGTATCGTGTGTTCGGGTGGCCGCAATTCATAGACACGCAGAATGCCGTTTTCCACGCGCAGCTCATAGCGGACGTTATTGGCTGCGGTGCCGCTTGCTTTCTCGAGAGCGACGCGGCCTGCGGCCGTTAATGGCTTGATCGTCCACCTGCCGGAATCTAAAGCGCGCTCCGCCACCTTACCCTGAAAGGCAACATACTGTCGATCGCCACGCGTGAACAGCGCAAAATCCGCAGCTGTCGTTGACACGACCGGCGCGACGTCCAGGGTCCGTGCAACCCACCAGGAGTTAGTCGCAGTCTGCGCCGGCAGCACGGCGGCGCTGGCGATCAGGAACAAAACAGACAAACAAATCCGCGAGACCATCACTAGAGTCTACTTCGATTAAGGCGTGCCCGTGACGGCTGGCACCGTGCCATAATCGACCAATGATCGACATGCTTCGCTCGCTATACGACCATCAGGCCTGGGCTGATTCCGCCATTTTTATTGCGGTTCGCAAGCACGCCGGAGCGGCTGAAGATGAGTACTTGCGTAAGACCATGCACCATATCGTACTCGTGCATCGTTATTTCCTTTCCCGCTTTTTGGATCGGCCCTTTGACGCCGCGAGTGAACTTAAACAACTGCCCTCGCTGGACGACTACGAGCAAGTGTTCCGAGTGGCGCACTGCGAGCTACTCGCGGTCGTGAACCAACTCGATCGGTCGGCGCTTTCGCGTATCTTCGAACACCCGTATCTTCCGGACTCGCACCCCACGTTCGCCGAGACGTTGATGCAGGTTATCATGCACAGCCAGTATCATCGCGGACAATGCGCGGCGCGTTTACGTGCGCTGGGCGGTGAGCCACCGACGACTGACTATATTGTGTGGCTTAGTGGACGTCCGAACGCAATCTGGGGATAATCGAACTCAGGAGAAACTAGATGGCCAGTTACTTACTTCAGGTTGCTTACACTCCAGAGGCTATGGCTGCAATGGTCGCGGCCCCTCAAAACCGTGTCGAAGCGCTCAAGCCTGTATTCAAGAAGCTTGGCGGCAAGATGACTCAGGCCTGGTTTTCGTTCGGCGAGTACGACATCGTCGGCATCATGGAACTGCCAGACAACATATCTGCGGCTGCATTCGCATTCGCCGTTTCAGCTGGCGGCGCGTGCAAAGCAGTCAAGACAACTCCGCTGCTGGCAATAGGCGATGGGCTCGAGGCAATGAAGAAAGCTGCCGAGATCGGGTATAAGGGTCCCAAGAGTTCCGAGTAACCGGACAGCCATCCGATATAGAGGATGGGGCCAGCGATTAGCTGGTCTGAGTCCTTGCGGGGCGCGAGGACTTCTCCCACACTGGTACTACTCGTCAGCGGTTCAAACCGCTGGTTAGTTAAGAAAGGGAGATCATGCTCCGCAAGGCTCTAGCTGTTGCGCTCTTCTCGTGCGTTCTGCAGGCTCAGGAATTCCGATCTACTTTGACTGGCAGGATCACCGATCCGTCGGGAGCGGCTGTCCCCGCCGCAAAGGTCGTAGCTACCAAAACAGACACCAACACGCGCTTCGAGACTGTTGCGTCCACGGAAGGCCTCTACACAATTCCGCTGTTGCCGCCGGGTCCCTATGAAGTTCGCGTGGAAGCCCCCGGGTTCAAGGGCTACGTGCAGGCAGGTATCAACGTTGGCAGCAACGCTCGCATTGGACAGGATATGGTCCTGCAGATCGGTGCGAACACTGAGTCCGTGACTGTGAATGCGGATTCGCCCGCGCTCGAAACCGTCACCGCTTCGGCAGGCCAGGTGATTACGACACGGGAGGTCGAGAGCCTTCCCATCAATGGCCGTTCGCCGATGAACCTGGCCGTCCTTGGGTATGGTGTTGTGAACACTGGTATACGCGAGAGGAACAGGCCTTTCGAAAACTCCGGATTTTCAACGTTCGCGATGGGCGGCGCAGCTTCGGGAGCGAACGCCGCGCTTCTCGATGGCGTGTCGAATATGGGCACCACTGGAACCACAGCCGCACGCGTCGCCTTCAGCCCACCAGTGGATGCCGTTGAGGACGTCAAGGTCGAGGCCTTCAACGTGGACGCTGCCTACGGTGGTTACGGCGGCGGCACTATCCAAATCACAACCAAGAGCGGAACCAATCAGCTTCACGGTTCGGCTTCGGAATTCAATCAGGTCTCCGCGCTGGCGGCGACTCCATTTTTCACAAACGCATCCGGAGCAGAGAAACCGCCGTACCGCCAGAACCTGTGGGGCTTTACGGTTGGCGGTCCGATAATACTTCCCAAGGTATACAACGGGAAAGATAAACTGTTCTTCTTTTTCGCGTACGAGGGCTTTCGCGACAGCACGCCATCACCCGGCTACCACGCGGTGCCAACAGCGGAAGAGCGGCAAGGCGATTTCTCGAGGCTGCTTTCCCTAACCAATAAGACCAAGAACTATACTCTTTACGATCCTACGAGCGCAAAACTCAGCGGGACCGCCGTTGTGCGTCAACCGTTTCCCAATAACATCATCCCTAAGGAGCGGCTCAATCCAATCGCCACGAAGTTCCTGAGCCTGTACGTGCCGCTGCCGAATTCGCCGGGCGTTTACGACGACACAAACAACTTCTTCGCCCCTGGGAACGCCGTGAACAAGTATCGTTCGTTCAGCGGGCGTACCGATATCAGTCTCACTTCCAAGAACAGGCTCACCCTGAGCGGACGTCAGAGCATCTGGTCACAATTCGGGAACGACATGGTTGACAACCTCGCCTATGCGGTCCACCCCGCCGCTCGCAATCAGTGGGGAGGTACGCTGGACGATGTTCACACGTTTTCACCCACGCTGGTCGGGAACATTCGACTCGGGTTCGGCCGCTATGACGCGTACTACTACAGAGCCAGCGACGGCTACGATCCTACCGAACTCGGCTTTCCGTCTTACATTGCGGCCAACTCCACCCACCTGATGATGCCGGTCTTCGAATTTAGCGACGGATACGCGGGCAACGATGGCGGCGCGTTCACGGATACGCCCTTCAACACTTACCAGTTGTTCAGCAGCCTCACCAAGATACATAGGTCGCACACCATCAAATTGGGCGCGCAGGTGACTTTGACCGACGCCTCCAACATCAACTGGGAAAACTCTACAGGAGGCTACCTGTTTGACTCAGGCTCGTGGGTGAAGTCGGCGACCACAGGCAGCAGCCCCACAATGGGTGGATCAATGGCGCAGTTCCTGCTCGGTCTTCCGACCGGTGGCAGCTACGACATCAACGCCGCCGCCAAGAATGACTCTTTCTATAACGTGCTGTTCGTGAATGACGACTGGCGCGTACGGTCCAATATTACGCTGAACCTCGGATTGCGCTTTGAATACGGCTCGCCGACGACGGAGAGTCACGATCGTCAGGTAATCGGATTCGACCAGAAAGCCGTCAATCAGGTGTCGCAAGCGGCCCAGGCCGCTTATGCCAAGAGCCCGATTCCACAGTTGCCGGCCGACAAATTCCAGGCGCTCGGGGGTCTGCTGTTCGCGAGTCCCAGCCAGCGTAGCGTATCGGCTCCGCGCAACATCGCACCCCGCTTCGGCGCAACGTGGGCCCCTTCAGCTCTCCGCAACCGTACTGTCTTCCGCACTGGTATCGGCATGTACTACTACAACTACGGGATTCAGCCGAGCATCCAGCCCGGGTTCAGCCAGTCGAATGTCTATGTCCCAACGGCTAACAGTTACCTGACCCCAGCCGCCACCTTGAGCAATCCCTTCCCTAACGGAATTCGTCAGCCTGCGGGTGCCTCGCAAGGAGTTAACACGTACCTTGGACAGCCCATCGTCTTCTCTAACCCGGAACTGGACGGCCAGTACAATCTCCGCTGGAGTTTCGACGTGCAACAGCAGCTTCCTTCGGACATAACAATTCAAGTCGGGTATATTGGCAGCCACTCTGTGCACCTGACCACGAACCCAAACATGAATTCGACGCCGCTGCAGTACCTGAGCAGGCTGCCCTATCGGGATACTGCGACGATCGCCGCGATGAGCGCCGTCTCGCCGAATCCCTTCGCTGGATTGTTGCCGGGGACGACCCTGAACGGTAACACGCTTAGCGCATCGAACCTGCTGAAACCATTTCCCCAGTTCACCGGCGTCACCCAAAACGCGATGAACAATGGCAGCTCGTATTACCATTCCCTGAACGTGAAACTGCAAAAGCGCTTTTCCAAACGGCTGCAGTTCGTTGTGAATTACACCCATTCCCGCCTGATGGATCGCACCAATTACCTGAATGCCGGTTATCTCGAACTGGAAAAGCGCGTCTCCAGCAGCGACCGGCCCAATAGTTTCGTGTTTACCGGAACGTACGATTTGCCTTTCAGTGGTGGCAGGAACCCATTTGCGAAAGCTCTGGTCGCGAACTGGTCGCTTGCGGGTGTCTACTCGTATCACAGCGGAGCGCCGGTGAGCTGGGGCAATCTGATCTATTATGGCGGTCCGCTCAACTACGACGCCCACAACGTGGATCGCGCCTTCGACACGACGCAGTTCAACACCATCTCGAACCAGCAGCTTTCCAGCAGCGTTCGAACGTTTCCGTCGCTGTTCAACAATCTCCGCGTGGATGCCGCCAATAACGTTAATCTGACTCTGACTAAGTCCTTTAAGATTCGCGAGCGCGCGAAAGTGCAGTTCCGCAGCGAAGCGTTCAATCTCTGCAACACGCCGCTGTTCGGCGGTCCGGGTAACTCCGCCACCAGTTCGAGCTTCGGCAGGATCAGCAGCCAGACGAACAATCCGCGTTCCATTCAGTTCGGCTTACGCCTGACCTATTAGAACGGTGATGCAAACTAAGACGATAGGCAGACGTGGTTTTCTGGCAGGAACTTTTTCCGCAGGCCTCTTCAAGCCCGGCTCTGCACGGGCCGTGGAGTCGGGCTGGGAGAAAGTTCCGGCCATACTGTCGCGGATCGCAGTACCTCGCTTTCCGGCTAGAGAGTTTCCTATTACGAAATTTGGTGCAAAAGGAGACGGCACAACCGACTGTTCCGCAGCCCTTCGCGGCGCGATTGACGCCTGCTCCCGGGCCGGTGGTGGAACAGTGCGAGTCCCCAGCGGCCGGTTCCTGACGGGGCCCTTGCATCTCAAGAGCAACGTGCATCTTCGCCTGGATCAGGGCTCCACCTTGGTCTTTTCCTCCGAGCGGAGTAAATATCTTCCTGTTGTGTTCACGCGTTTCGAAGGCACCGAATGCATGAACTGGTCGCCGATGATCTACGCCTTTGAGCAGGAGAATATCGCGATCACCGGAAGCGGAACGCTGGATGGGCAGGGCTCCGCATGGCGTGAGATGAACAAGGAGTCGGGTGCCGATAGAAAGCGCCTGCTGCAGCTGGCGGCCGAGGGCGTGCCCGTGCAACAGCGGGTCTTCGGCGAAGGTCACAACCTGCGCCCGAATTTCATTCAGTTGTACCGTTGCCGGAACTTGTGGCTGGAAGGCATCACCTTGAAGAACAGTCCTATGTGGACCGTTCACTTAGTGCTGAGCCGGAATATCACGGCACGCAACATCACCATTGAGAGCATGGGCCCGAACAACGATGGGATCGATCCTGAGTCCTGCTCGGATGTTCTGATTGAAGACTGCAGATTTCACACGCAGGACGACGGGATTGCCATCAAGTCTGGACGGAATCACGATGGGCGCAGAATCAATGTGCCATCGGAGAACATTGTCATCCGCAATTGCCTGTTCGAAAACATCCACCGGAATCTCTTCGCCATCGGCAGCGAAGTGTCTGGTGGCGTGCGCAACGTCTTCATGGAAAAATGTAAGCTGTCGCATGGTCTCCGCGGCCTCTACATCAAGAGCAATATCGCCCGGGGTGGTGTTGTAGAAAACTTGTATTTCCGGGACCTCGAATTCGAGGACGTGAAGGAGGCATTCATCCGGATCGGCATGGATTACGGGAATGAGAAAGGCAATCTTCCGCCCGTATTTCGCAACTTCCATTTTGAAAACCTGCGTGGAAAACGCGCAAAGCTTGCTGTTGAGATCGTAGGCCTGCCGCAATCTCCAGTTGAGCAGGTAAGCTTTAGTAAATGCGCGTTTGAAGAGGTCACTGGTCCTAACCGAATCGAACACGCCCGGGGGCTCAGGATTGAATGATTCAACGCCGCGATTTTATTAGGGGCATGGCGGCCGCGCCCGCCATCCAGCTTCAGGCCAAGCCGCTCGTCCCGCACCGCGCCTGGCAGTTCCACAAGCTTGACGTCCCCTACGTCCGGGAGACGATGAAGCTGGCCCGGAACTACGATGTCAACACGGTCGTGTTCTCGCACAGCATGATCGGTTACGCCTCTCAGCTGTTCGACGGCACGGACCGCGGCGCGAAACTCCGCCAATTGGCGAAAGACGCTCATTCGCAGAATTTGCGCGTATGGATCTGGGTTCGCGAATTCCAGGGTGTGCCCGCCGAATTTCTCAAGGACAAGGCCGTGCAACTAGACCGTCCCGGTTTCTGGGACTGGCTCGAAAAGCGCTACGAGGGCGTGTTCAAGGACTACCCCGAGTTCGACGGCATCATCCTCACGTTTCACGAAACCCAGTACAGGGTCTTCGACGCCAGACAGGTTCAATCGGCACTATCCATGCCGGACCGCTTCACGCGCATGATCGACACGATCGAGCGCGCCTGCGCCCGGCACGGGAAAGACTTCATTGTGCGATCGTTTCTCTACGAGCCTCAGGAACTCGCCTGGTTCAAGGAGGGATACGAGAAGACGGCGCGGCGCGTCATGATCCAGACTAAGTGCGAACCGCATGACTGGGATCCGTTCTATCCGCATCATCCGCTGATCGGGGCCTTTCCCGGACGGCAGCAGATCGTGGAATTCGATTGCTCATCCGAATACACTGGCAAGAATCGCGTTCCGTACACCCAGCCGGAGTATTTTGAACATCGCTGGCGATACGACCTTTCAAAGGGTGTTGCGGGCTACAACCTCAGGCTCGATCACGGGGGCTATGATGCGCTCAGCACACCGAATGAAATTAATATTTACGCCATGCATCGGTTCACCCGGGAACCCGGCGTGCGCGCCGCAACCGTGTGGAAGGATTGGACAGTGGCGCACTACGGCCAACAAGCCGCGACCGAAATAGAGAAGGCGCTCAAGCCAACGTTTGACATAGTCAACAAATCCTTCTTCGCCCTGGAAATTCTGGATTACCGATCATTCCCGGTTACCGGATTACAAGTACGCTGATGGACATATCCGGTCGCGCACGCTCGCCAAATGGTTTCCTGATGAGCCGCAATACAAGCTGATGGAACAGCGCCTGACGAAGCCGGACCCGGAGCTTCTGGAAGCCATTCTGGCTGAAAAGGACGATGCCGTCGCGCAAGCAGGTAAGTGCCTGCAGCATCTTTCCAAGGCAAAGCCCGCACTCAGGGCCGCACAATTCGACGACCTCTACTGGCGTCTCGATCTGTTGCGTCGCGCCGCCAATCTCTGGAGATCGCATGCCGAGGGCTTTTTCGGGCTGAAAGTACTGATGGCGGGCCACACTGTTCCAGGACTTCGCAAGCGCGTCGAGCGGGCGCTCACTGCGCTTGAATTCCAAGCCGAGGAGAGCGCCGCCGACCCAAAAATCGGCGTCCTGCCTCCAGCATCCGAAAAAGAAATCCGGGTCGTCGTCGAAGATCTTCGCAAGCGCCTCGCCGCAATCTGACCATCAGACCGGCAGCAAACCCCGGATGGAACTGACCTTTGCCGCTCCCGTACAGAAAAAGCGGAGCGAAGCTGATCGAGACGGGCTGAAGTGTCGCCACGATCCAGACCAGCGGCGAACGACTTAGTTTTTGCCACAACTATTCTAAGCGGCGATTTTGAACGATGCCGCGTACGGCCCAGGCACGCGCGGGCAGTAAGAAAGGCGCGTCTTCGCCCTTTATAGCCAGTCGGTGCTTAACCTCTTCACGCAAGGTTTGCCGGCGGTCGCACGACTTACGAAGGTAAGAGCCGGATGGCCCCTGGCCGAGAAGGAATGGGTCCCAGTAATCCGCAAAGGACTCAAACTGCATAATAATGTCTAGCGGTCGTTCCTCAACACGCGCCAGCCCGCTCTGTTTCCATAATTCTCCCAGCTCACCGGCGCGGCATAGCGGCATGTGCAACTGATCAAGCTTCCCAGCCGCTGGATCGCTGGCTACGGTGGCATCCCAGAAGCCCCGGAGCATTCTCATCCCTGCGCCATAGTCCCAAACGGCTGCTGAGATGCAGCCCCCCGGCTTGGTCACTCGAATCACCTCGCGTAGCGCCTTCTTCGTGTCGGGAATGTAGTTGAATACAAGCAGCGAAAGACTGTTCTCAAAAGACGCGTCGGAAAACCGCAGATTTTGGGCGTCGCCTGGCTGAAATCTTGCCCGGTCCGGAAAGGGGTTCCTACTTTCTGCGTAGGCGACGTACTCTTTCGACGGATCGATCCCCACAACTTGGCAATGTCGTCTTAGTTTGGCAATCGAAAACGCCAGGGCTCCGGTGCCTGAACCGACGTCAAGCACCGTCCCGTATCAGAAACATTGGTGAAATCCACGAGAAGGGGTGCGAGCTAGGCGACTCCATCGCCCCATAAATCGTTCGTAGGCTTCGGCATCCCCGAACATCTGAGAACTCCCCTGCTGGCCGCCAAGGGCAGGCACGACAAGGACCGCGAGGGCTCCTCTGCGCGACATCATACCTTCAGTTTAGCTCCCCCCTTAGGGAACCCACAGCCTCACGCCGGACTCTAAGTGATTAGCAAGCATGATGCGATTACTTCCAACGTGGCTCTTCATAACGGCTGCCTTCGCGCAGCAAACCCAGCCCGCAACGTGGACCGAACTTCAGTCCAAAAACCCTCCCGGATTGGAGTTCTCGATTCCAATTAGTCGAACCTCACCCTACCACGAAGGGGAGCTGATTCGCGCCCGGATCCGGTTTCCGCGACGAATGTTGCACCCCAACTCAGCCGCGTCAGGAGCTTTGGCAATTCGGCGGTTTCCTGCTCGATCCCGCTCGAAACTGCGGTTCCACAGCTTCGCCGTGCCATCAGTCCATGACCCTGTGATTTGATAAGTCCGATCCCATGCTCCGTTTCGGAGAGAAGTCCGACCCGCTCACGGTTTCCCTGAATAACTATCTTCCTGCCCTGCGGCCGGGGCGCTACCGGGCAGCGATGCTCGCCCGCAAGCTCGTCTTGACCTACAGGCAGCGATGTCAGCCAGTTACTGGAACGCTGACCCGCCCCAATATGCCGTCTCCAACGTTGTGGATATCGAAGTGATCGCCGCAACGGAGCCGTGGATCAAGCAGACTATTGCTAACGCCACAGCAATTCTGGGCGGCCCCTCAGCCCAACACCGTGTCACACGAAGAGCGGCGGATTGCTGCGGAGCGGTTGCGCTATCTGGATGTGCCGGCCGCATGGACCGCCTCCCTTACGCTTTTGCCTGCGGAGGAATACACTCTACTGCGAGGGCTCGCCGCAACCCGCGAACCTATGCGGGTTTGTGAGTTGATGAGGACAGCAATTCCGGCGTCCGCGCCAGGCCGTGTCGTCTTATTTACTTGTATGCCATGGCCCAAACCTGTGCGCGAGCGAACCTGCCTCCGGCTCCGCCTTATGTACCGCCGCCGCCGGGCCAGAAGCCGCCAGAGCCCACTGCGGAACAACAGCGCTATTGGAAGCAGCACCGCGAGTATCAGCAAGGCCTGACCGGGCAGGCAATCGCCGGGCTTGCCGCGAGCATCTCCCAAAAACAAGGCGAGGCGAAGGCCATCGCATTCCAGACTCTGATGGAACACGTGCGACAACTCCGCAATAACGAGCCCCGTCAGCCATTGCCCGCATGGCTCCCAGCCGTGAAGCAGGAATTCGCGAAATCATACGCCGGAATCGAGGGCTGGCGCCAGCGCCAGTTACTCGGGCTTTACGCGAGCACGTTACGCTCTCCTGATATGATCCCGTTGCTGGAATCGGTGCTGGACTCCTGGAAACCCGGTGATTACTACGAATCCCCGCGCGAAGCGCTCCAGAACCTGTACGCCATCGATCCGGCGCGCGCTCAATCACGTATCGTTGCGGAGTTGGCAAAAGAGCGGACCTGGTTGGATACGCCTCAACTCGAACTGCTGCCTCCAGGCGCCGCGCGCATACCGGATAACGCGTTGATCGAATCGCTAGCCGCGGCTCAGCGGCCAGGCGGTTGGAGTCCGCAACTGAGAATGGCTGCGCTTGCGAAATATGCCAGTCCCAAAGCCTTGCCTCGTATCAAAGCAATCTACGAATCTCAGCAGGATTCCTGCCAGCCCGAACTGATGGCGTACTTCCTGCGCGTTGACCCGGCATACGCCGATCGAGTGTTTCACAGCCATCCGTGGAACATGCTCTCAGCGCCGCCTCACTGTACGGTGCAGTACTTCGAGCGCACGCCGCGCATTGCCATGGGGCCGGTGCTGGAGCGTTACATGACGGCATACCTGATGCATGGCGACGTGCTTGTGAAGAAGACCGCGGCACGGTCCTTGGGGCGATTCGGGTCACCCGCCGCGGTCGCGCCTTTGTGGGATGCTCTCCGCTATTTCCACAACTATTGGAAAGGCAAGCAAGCGGAATTGACTCAGAATGGCGAAGGGGTATACCTGGAAGTCGAATTGCGAAATGCGATCGCGCGTGGAAAGCATTGGCTTACCACCGAGACCGATCTGAGAACCATCGAATCCCTGTGCATCTCGGAGCGGTGCCTTTACGAGACACAGCAGGACCTCCGCGCCTGGCAGAAGCCTCTCACCATCGAAGTAAGCTCAGGGTCCAGAAGAGTGGCGCAGTATCACTCAATGGAATCGATCGACGCCCTGGAAGAGAAGCTCGGGCAATTTCCGAGAGGAACTCAGTTTCAATTAACCGCGTACGGCGAAGGTGCCGAGGCCACCGCCCGAATTCAGAATTACGCTGCTGCCCACGGCCTGATTGTTGTTCAGAAAAGATACTTGACGCCGAACTGAATCAGCCGAGGCGCAACCGCAGTCTGCGTAATGACTCCGAAGCTCGCTGTCCGCAACGTGGTCCCCGGAATGGCGAACTGCGGGTGATTCATCGCGTTATAAAACTCCACGCGGAAAGCGAGTTCAGCGCCTTCACGAATTCCACCGACGCGCGCGCGTTTGCCGAGCGAGAAGTCGGAGTTCACTTGTCCAGGTCCATTCATGATGCTCTGGCCCGCGGTGCCGTAGCCCGCCGATCCGTCGGAGCCCACCACCGCCGGCGAGCAGATGGCCGATGTGTTGATCCAGCGATCCAGCCGCTTGGACACGCTGCCGTCACTCGCGAGCGATGCATAGGTCGCGCCCGGACACATCGTAATTGTTGAGGTTGCGGCGCGGCCGTACACAGTCCCGCCGTTCGGATCGGTGAGCGTCATCGGCAGCCCACTCTGCACAAGCACGATACCCGTCAACGACCAGCCCTGCGTCAGCGCGCGTTGCAGTCGCGTGGTGCCCGCCGGTAATTGGAGCTGATAGTCGAAGTTCATGATCAGCCGGTGCGTACGGTCGAACGCTGCGCGCGCCTTGGCGAGCGTCAGGTCATTCTGATTGTTCAACACCGTCACATTGTTCTCGGATTTCGAGAACGTGTACGCAGCCTGAAAAGTAAGCCCCTTCGACATCTGCTTGCGCAGGGTGGCCTGCATGCTGTTGTACCAGGACGCACCCGCGAACTCGCTGGTCACGAGCGCGGTCTGCGTCTCGCCGAGCACGGGAACGCGCTGCGCGGAATTTGCTGACGTATTCGTCACGATGCAGTGCGAGGCCACGCCGTCATAGCCGCAATTCAACGGTTGAGCCGCAGACGCCAGCAGCGGTTGGTTCATGCCGCGGCGAGAGCAGCAACGAGTTGCCATGCGAGCCCACATACCCGAGATCCAGCGACAGATTGCGCAACAGCCGCATCTTTGTCGTCAGGTTCCATTGCTGCAGCCGCGGAATCTTGTATTCGGGCCCGGCCACGCGGTCCGATAACTGCGAGGTCAGCGTCCGCGGCACATACCCCAGCGTCGTTGTGGGAAACGGTTTTGCAAACGTGGAAAGATTGTTGCTCGAATCGGAGTTCGTGAATCCCTGCGCGAACGGCACTGACGTGAACAGCGGAGCGGTCGCGGCGTTTCCGCTCCACGTCGGGTTTTGGAAGAACACGCCGTAAGCGCCGCCGACCACAATACGCCCGCTCGAGCCGAACGGTTGCCAGGCGAAACCCAGGCGCGGCGCGAACTTGTCATGCGGAGCGCCGTTCTCGTAGTAGCTCTTCGATGAGCGCACGACGACGCCTGCCGGCGCCGGTCCGAACGCCTTGTCCGTGTACGGATTAATCAACTCCGGATCGTAATTCGCAGCCACTGTGTTACCGATGAGTGTTCCACCTGCGGGTGGCATCGCCGTACCGCGCAGCAGCGCCAGCGACGCATTTCCAATCGTGCCGGATTCATCGAGCGACGGACCGATGTACTCCCAGCGCAGGCCGAGGTTAGCTGTGAACCTCGTGCTCACTTTGATGTCGTCCTGCACGAAAGCCGCGCCATAATACCGGCGATAGCGATACTCCACCTCGCCGTTCGGGCCCACACCTTCGTTGGCCTGCACGGACTGGATGTTGCTGCGCCCGGTGGGGCTCAGGTTCTCGGCGGCGCTCAGCCCGACCAGAAAATCCTCGAACGTCTGAAACGTGATCTTTCCGCGCGCGCCGCCTGTGTCCGCGCGCCCGTTGTACTGGTTGAGGAAGAAACCGCCGCCGCGCAGGCGCTGCTTGCCATGGACCCACGATAAATTATTGCCCAGCGAGAAAGTGCGCGTCTGAAAGTGGTTGTCGTTGGGAAGTGAGCCGAATAGCACGGAACGAACCCATCGGTCCCAGCACGGTGATCTCCGGAGGCTTCGGGAACAGCGGATCGACTGCCGTCATACCCACTGACGACGCGTCCGGCGCGCCGACGTTGTTGGTGTCTGAGCGATTGCGCGTGAACGTCACCACCGCTTCGTTCACAGTGTTCGCGCTCACCTTGCGTGTTGAGCCGCAGACTCGTCGCCACATCGGTGGCCGACAGCGCCTGGGGCGATCCAAAGCCGGGCACAATCGGAGCACCCGGGTAGCCGCCCGGCGAGCCAAAGGTGCGTAACTGGTTCACTGTAGCCGCGAACACACGCCCGGAGAGTGTATTCCCCGGCGACATCAGGTAATCGCCGTTGCCCAGATAATGATGCTCTTTGTAAGTGGACGGCATGCTGTAAGATGAGAACCCGAGTCCGGCATTCGATCCGCTCGAGACCATCGTCTGCGGCGTAGGGATCATATACCGGCCATCGCTGCCCTTCATCTGCAGCAGGCGCAGCGCAACAGGATTGATCGACGTCGTGGTGTTACTGTTCTGATTATTGCAGTCAAGCTGTCTGCCGCCGGCGTAGGTTTGATAGCGGGAGTCGCTGGCGTGATTGCCCGGGCAGAATTGCCCTGCAAGCGTTGCCGCCGAGCGGTCATCCGTCAACCCCGGCAAAATCAGATTCGACACCGAAGTGTTATCCAGTCCGTTAACCTGACGCGTGCCCTGATAGGACGCGAAGAAGAATAGCTTGTTGCGTTTCACCGGACCGCCGCCGGTCGCTCCGAACTGGTTCTGCTTCAGGTTCGGCTTCGGCTGTCCGGTCGCATTGCGGAAGAACGCATTGGCGTTGAATACGTCGTTGCGCAGGAACTCCCACATGTTGCCGTGGAAGCTGTTCTCACCGCGTTTCGTCATCAGGTTCGTGTTGGGAACCATCGCGCCAAACATCGCATCGTTCTGCGAAGTCTGAATCTTGAATTCGGAGATCGCATCGGGATTCGGCACCGTGCTTGGCGCATACGCTCCGTCAACGGTGTAGCCACCGGCGGTCGTGTTGCCGTTTACGTTGACACTCGGCGTGCCGCGCCCGAGCGTGCCCGCGTTGTTCACGCTAGCCACCGAGCCGGACGACATCGACAGCACCTGCGTGAAGTTACGCGTGTTGAGCGGCACTGCCGTAATCGTCTTCTGATCCACCAGCGTGCCGGTTGACGGCGCTACTGCGCGCAAGTGACACGGACACTCTACTGTCACGGCGGGGTCGCCGGGTTCGAGCACCGTTTCGAGCACCGGAACTTCGGAGGCATTCAGCGTCAACTGCGCCATGCGCGCCGTCTTGAAGCCCTCGCGCGCAAACTCGACCCGATAAGTCCCCGGCGGTAGCAGCGAAAACCGGAACGCTCCGCTCGCGTCCGTCTTGGCGGCATGCCGCTCCTCCGTCGCAGCGTTCAACAGCTTGACAGTTACATCCGCCATCCGCTGACCGGCTGTGTCCGTTATCGAACCTTCAAGGGCGCCAGCCGCGGCCGACTGCCCATATGCCGGTAGCGAGCCGGCCGCAAAGACAATTAGTGCAATTATGCGAATGGAAAAAGACACGAGTGTGGACTCCGGGGATAAATTAGATTCTATCACCCGGAACTCCGTTAACCTGTTGCGCGTTTTTGATAATGTCCCCAATAGCGTTCATTAGAAATGTCCCCTAAGCCGAAGGCCTCCTTAGGAGGCCGTATTGGGGAGAACAGCGATGAGCGAGCGGGAGTTGCGGCGAGCGGCGGTGCTGGCGCAGGTAAAGAGCGGGGCCTGGACGCTCGTGGAAGCGGCTCGCCAAAGCAAGCGATTGTGGAAGCGCTACCAGAAGCACGGCGCGGCGGGATTGGTGCATGGCAGCGCCGGGCGAGCGTCCAATCGAGTCAAGCCCAAGAAACTCCGCACGAAGGTAGTATGGCTGATCCGCCAGAAGTATTCCGGCGAGGTTGGCGGAACGGTTTGGGCCGACGCTGGCGGCCGAGCACCTGGCCAGCGAAGACCAGATCGAACTGTCGGCCAGCACGGTTAGGCGATGGATGTTGGTAGAAGGATTATGGAGCCGCGCCAGAAAGGTGCGCCAGCATCGGCAAAGAAGAGCGCGGCGCGAGCACTTCGGCGAACTGGTGCAGCTCGACGGAAGCTTCCATGAATGGCTGGAGGGCCGCGGGCTGCGTGGGTGTTGCGGGCCTGGATGGAGAAGTACGGCGTGCCGCGAGCGCTCTACACGGATTGGAAAAACGTGTACGTGCGGGAACCCACGGCGAAAGAGCTACTGCACGGAAGCGCTCTGACGCAGTTTGGACGCATGTGCGAGCGGCTGGGGATTAAGATCATGCGGCCGGTTCGCCCGAGGCCAAGGGCCGCGTGGAGCGCAATCACGGCACGCATCAGGACCGCTTGGTGAAGAAGCTGCGACGCAAAAAGATCGCGACGCATCAGGCGGTGAATCAATATCTGGAGCAGGACTAGTGCGACGATCACAACCGGCGCTTCGCCGTCGATGCTACCTCAGAGGTGGACTATCATCTGCCCATGCCGGGAGCCAAACAAGGTAACGGTGTGCGAGTGGGAAGACGGGACGATGGAGATTCATTACCGGGGGCGGAAGCTGACGCACCATGAGATTGAGGAACGGCCGCGGAAGCCGGGAGTGGTCGCTGCGAAACGGCGGAGGCCGTTGACGCCCGCTGCGGCACACATGCCGGATCACCCGTGGCGGAGAAGCTATCAAGACATGAAAGCGGTGGGTTCACCCAGGGCCGCCGAAGGCGCGCGGATTTCCGTGGCCTCGGTCTCCGCTCCGCCCTAAGCGCTCGGCCTAAAGGCCTCGCAGGGCTCCGCTCCGGCCGAGGCCACGGAAATCCAACTGGGTACTAAGAGAAGAACTGCATGGGGGACACTTCTAATGAACGGAGTATGGGGACATTTCTAAAGACCGTTGACACCGGAACTCCGTTAACCTTGCGAGAGCGTTAACTATGGCATAAGCTGCGGGTCCATGCGCTCCGCCGGCAGTAACTCGGCAGGCACTTCGATTCCCGCCACATGCGCAAGGATGGCGTGCAATTGGCGGACACCCTCGGTCAAAGCGGCTGGTCCGGGCTGGAGGATATAGGTGGACTTCACTTCGTAAACATGGCCATTTCGGACGGCACTGATCGAGTCCCAACCCTGGCGGCTGCAAATCGAATCCTTGCTCACCTTCATGCCGCACCACGATGCGATCACGACCTCCGGATCGCGTTGCACCACGTCATCCGGTGTGACGATCCGGTTTTTGCCATCTTGTTGTTCGCGAAGTTCTGGAAAGATCGGCTCGCCACCGGCGACCTCTATCAGCTCCTCTACCCAACGGATGCCACTGATCAGCGGATCTTTCCACTCTTCGAAAAAGACACGTGAGCGGGCGGGGAACCGGCTCGCTGAAAGCGCAATGGAATTCAACTCGGTCTGAAGCCGCGCAACCAGCGCGAGGCCCTTCGCCTCGACCCCTGCGACTCGGGCGAGTGTCAGGATCATTTGAAAGATTTCGGTGATCGAGCGTTGATTGAACACCAGGACGTTCACGCCACGCGTGATCAATTCGCGCGCAATATCTGCCTGAAGGTTGGAAAAGCCGATTACCAGATCCGGCTTCAGCTCCATGATCTTGTCGAACTTCGCCGAGATAAACGCGGAGACTTTCGGCTTCAGCCGAGCCTCGGGCGGACGCGCGGTATAGCCGGACACACCAACGATGCGCTGGTCCTCACCCAATAGATAAAGGACTTCGGTTGTCTCCTCAGTCAGGCACACAATGCGCCGCGGGAACTCAGCTATGTCGGAGGAAACGCTCATTTAAGAGCGATTGTAGCGTAGCTCTGTCGGCTGAATTCAATCCGTAAGAAAATTCGGCATTCCACTTGTAGCGTCGCGTTACACTGGATTGTCGCTCGTCCTTCGGACAGCACGAAAGGAGAATAAGAATGTACAAGCTGATGGGATTCCGGGCTTTCACACTGGCTGCAGTCTGTGGCGTCGGAGCCTTGATTGGAACACCGCTGAGGGACTTGTTTTCACAGGTGGTCATGGCACAAGCTCGGCCGGTTCAAACGGCTGTTCCCGCGCAGGCGCCGCCAAACGATGGCAAGCTGCGGATCATCATATTTGGCGCGCACCCCGATGACGCTGAGTACCGGGGTGCGGGTGTGGCGATGAAGTGGGCGAAGGCCGGTCACCACGTGAAGCTCGTCTCAGCTACCAATGGCGATATCGGGCACTGGCAGAGTGCGGGCGGGCCACTGGCGCTAAGACGGATAAAAGAGGTGCAGGAGGTGGCGCGCGGGCTCGGCGTCACGACCGAGGTCCTGGACATCCACGACGGCGAGATCATGCCGACACTGGAGAACCGGAAAACCTTTACCCGGCTTATTCGGCAATGGAACGCGGACATCGTGATCGCGAATCGGCCCAATGACTATCATCCGGATCACCGCTACACATCCATTCTGGTGCAGGATTCGGCGTACATGGTGACCGTGCCGTTCTTTAATCCGGACGTGCCGGCACTGCAGAAGAACCCGGTATTCATGTACGCATCGGACCGCTTTGAGCGGCCGAACCCGTTCCGTGCGGATGTAGCGGTAGCGATTGACGACGTGATCGAACCAACGCTGGATGCGCTGCTCAAGATGGAGTCACAGATCCATGAGGGCGGAGCCAATGGCTATCCCGGAATTTTTCCGGAGGATCCTGCCGGGCGGCAGCGACGCCGGGATCAGGTTCGCAAGAGCCACGCGGGGCGCTATGCCGCAAGTGCCAATAATTACCGCGACGCGCTCGTCAAAGCCTACGGCGAGGAGCGCGGGCGGAAGGTCCGATACGCGCAGGCGTTCGAGATCTGTGAGTACGGCCGGCGGCCTTCGCCGGAGGACCTCAAAAAACTGTTTCCGTTCTAAATCCGCCTCATGAACAGCGAACACGAGCACATCAAAGGGAAGTACGGCCTGCAGCGGGGCTTCGGGTTGCTGCACGCAACCGCTCTGAACATGTGCAACATGGTCGGCGTTGGGCCGTTCATCACGATCCCGCTAATCATCGCGTCGATGAACGGTCCACAATGCATGGTAGGGTGGCTTCTCGGAACGATTCTGGCCATCTGCGACGGCCTGATCTGGAGCGAACTGGCCGCCGCCATGCCGGGCTCCGGCGGGACATATGTGTACCTTCGCGAAGCGTTCCAGCGCACGCGCTTGGGCCAACTGCTACCGTTCCTGTTCATCTGGCAGTTTATCTTCAGCGGTCCTCTGGAGATCGCATCGGGCTACATCGGCTTCGCGCAATATGTGAGCTATTTCTGGCGCTCGATGGGGCCGCTGCAACACAAACTCGTCGCGCTCGGCGTTGGCGTTCTCGTCGTGGTCATGCTCTACAGGCGCATCACCGCAATCGCGCGCCTGACCGTCGTGCTCTGGACGGGCATGCTTCTCACTGTCGCGTGGGTCATCGGGAGTGGCGTAATGCATTTCGACCCCAAACTCGCGTTTGACTTCCCGCCCAATTCATTCAACTTCTCCCTGGGTTTTCTGCTGGGTTTGGGCGGCGCGATGAGGATCGCGATGTACGATTTCCTCGGCTACTACGATGTTTGTTACGTTGGCGGGGAGGTCAGAAATCCCGAGCGAAACATCCCCCGGGCAATCATCATGTCGGTGATCTTTGTCGCGTTGATCTACTCGGTGATGAATCTCGCCATCATTGGCGTGGTGCCCTGGCGCGAGGCGATGAAGTCGCCGTACATCGCCGCGGAGTTCATGGAGAGGATCTACGGGGGCTGGGCAGGCACTGCCGTGACGGTCATGATCCTCTGGACGTGCGTGGCGTCGGTGTTCGCGCTCCTGCTCGGCTATAGCCGCATCCCGTATGCCGCGGCGCTCGACGGTTATTTCTTTCGCTCATTTGCGCGACTGCACCCCACCGGTGGCTTTCCACACGTTTCGTTGCTGGTCATCGGCATCATGTCAATGATCGCGTGCCTGCTGCCGCTCGGCTGGGTCATCGACGCTCTGCTCGTCGGCAGAATCCTAATCCAGTTTGTGGGCCAGATTGCCGCCGTGCAGATACTGCGAACGAGCCGGCCCGATATCGAGCGTCCATTCCGTATCTGGCTCTATCCTCTGCCGAGCCTAATCGCCCTGGTGGGCTGGACGTTCCTCTTTGTCACGGCCGACTTGCAGTTCATCGTTTTCGGATTAGGAACTCTGCTGGCCGGAGTGGCGGCTTTTTGGTGCTGGAAGCGCTTCGGAGCGCATGCCGCGGAAACGCAAGAGCGGAGATGAATGAGGTCCGCAATTCATCTCACTGACGGAAGCCGGTCTGTGAAGCATTAAACCGTCGCAGTTTTAGATACACAGGAATATTTGGTTTGTGGGCCAGATTGCCTTCCGCTGCCGAGTCTTATCAGCCGCCGGAGCCGACGGGGGGGCATAAGCGTTTACTTAACAAAATGCCGCCTTCGCTTTCGTTTGGGCGCGTCAACCGTTTTGTGTAAATAGCCAGTCTTTGTTTCGTGTTTTATCCCTGGTAAACTGAACGGACCTGAGCGGAGGGTAGGGCTCTGCGGAGACGCAACCCGAGCGCCGACTCAGGGGCCGGGATTCCGAGATGGCGAGCGCAGCTCGCCGCTCGGTCCAGGAATCCTGGCGCGAAAGCGATAAATCTCGGGGGTTTGGGGGCAGCGCCACCATCCCGGAAATGTTCTTCTTCCGATTCTTCATGCTGCGACCATTTACACCATTTCTGCTTTTGGAACCCGGTCACCGAGTAAAATCGCGAAGCGCTGCAAGGCGGCTTTCCAGTTCTGCACCGGCATCGTCCATTTCCGCGCGATGTGTTCCAGCGCCAAATATAGCAGTTTGAGGGCGGCGTCCTGGTTCGGGAATGAGCCTCTCGTCTTGATCACTTTACGCAGCGACATGTTCAGCGACTCGATTGCGTTGGTCGTGTAGATCGCCTTCCGAATGTCAGCCGGGTATCCGAAAAACGGCGTCAGGTGTTCCCAGTTCCGGCGCCACATCTGGCTGATCGTCGGATACGCCCCATCCCACTGCGCGGCGAATTCATCGAGCCGCTGCTCCGCGTCTTCGACGGTGCTGGCGCAATAGACCGGCTTTCAGATCCGCGGCCACGGCCTTGCGCTGAAGTAGCAGCGAGCTCGCCCTGGTGCACATACACAACTGCACCTGCGCCTCCGGAAACACAGTCGCAATCGATTCGGGAAACCCCTTCAGCCCATCGACGAACGCGACGAAGATGTCGGCAACGCCACGATTCTTCAATTCCGTGAGCACCTGCAGCCAGAATTTCGCTCCTTCGGCCTGGCCCGTCCACAAGCCCCAGCACTTCTTTGTTGCCCTGCATGTTGACGCCAATCGCCACGTAAATCGCTTTGTTTCTCACATGCCCGGCTTCGCGGATTTTCACGTACAGAGCATCCAAATACACGATCGGGTAAACGGCATCCAACGGTCGATTCTGCCAATTCTTGACCTCCTCCACACGGCGTCGTGACGTTGGAGATCAACGTCGGACTCACCTCGACTTTGTAGATCTCCTCCAGGTGGCCCTGGATCTCGCGCGTGCTCATGCCCCGCGCGTACATCGAGATGATCTTGTCGTCGAAGCCTGTGAACCGCGTTTGCCCCTTGCCGACGATCTGCGGCTCAAAGGTGCCGCTGCGATCGCGCGGCGTCCCCAGCGGCACTTCTCCGAAATCGCCCTTCAGCGTTTTGGTAGTCGCGCCGTTGCGCGAGTTGCCGCTGTTATTGCCGGCCGGGTCGTGCTTCTGATAGCCGGGATGCTCGGTCATCTCAGCCTGCATGGCGCGCTCCAGCAGCGCTTTGGTCAACTGCTTGAGCAGACCGTTTTCGCCAATGATGTCTTCTGGCTTCTTGTAGTCCGCCAGTAACTTGTCGATGAGTTTGAGGTCGATTGCCATCGGGTCTCCTTAGTTTGATCCCTTCGATGGCCATTTACACGATCTGTTTTACACCCTCGCGTTTTCGAAAGGCATGGTCATTTTCGTTCCGCTGGGATCAGCCGACGATCTGACTCGCGCATCACTGGACTTCGACGGCGTGTATGAATACTTACTTCGCTGCGGCGTACGACCTCTCACATAGTTCTGAGATTAAGCTCGATTTCGCGTCATCGCGTATCCCTCCGACCGGCTGCGGCACACTGTTTGGACGCCCCCACACACAACTCTAGACCTTCACCAATCCAGACCGGATTCCGCGAATCACGGCTTCGGTGCGGGTTCCTGCATGGAGCTTACTGAGGATGGAATTTACATGGAATTTCGCCGTGTGCTCGGAGATGTTGAGTCGCGCCGCGATCTGTTTGTTGCTTAGTCCTTCCGCGAGCATCTCCAACGCCTCCATCTCTCTCGGCGTCAGCGGCTCGACCTCGGTTTCAAAAGGTCCGGCATGCATCACCAGCGAGGTGGACTCCGCCGGCAGAGCAATTAGTCCGGCGGACACCGCGTGCAGTGCGGCAACGATCTGTTCGGGCGCCGCCTCCCGGGAGAGAATCGCGCGCACACCACCTTGGAAAGCGCGTGACGATACGGGACCATCCGTAACAACGACGATGGGCACAGCCCCCGGCGTTTCAGGCGCGACGGGAAGTTCTTCACGCAGGATGACGTCCGCCTCTAGCGGTGAGTCCACCACGTCAATTCTCTCGTCGCTCTCCAACAAGGATTTGAATCCCGCCCGGGCAACCGCGGACGACGTCTCAATCCAGACACGAGTCACGCGGCCTCTCGGTTTGCTGTATCCATGAGCGAAATGGCCACCTCGCGCTCGCGGGTGTGATCGCCCCGCATGAATCGAATTTTTCGCGAATGGGCTTCCGCACTGCGGCCAGTTGGAAGTAACCCCACCAACCTCGCACGTAGCGGCTCCACTCATCGCGCAGTTCCTCACTGGTGCGATTGCGGCGGCCACTCCACAAGGCGTTTGTCTTTGAGAATCCACCAGTGCGCTTCCAGGTGAGTTTCCAGTTGCGCCGTAGTCATCCGATCAATACCCGCCGCCCCCTTATTGCGTTTTACCGCCGCCAGGGCCGACGCATAGTTCTCGTCTGCTACTGCCTGTTCCATCAACGTCTCATACATTGCTTTCTGTCGAAAGGTTCGCGAATCCCCGGCATCGTCTCGCCGCATCGGGCTGGACCGCGGTTGCACCGCAGCTCCTTTTGCGCTCCTGGGTTGGCAACCGTTGTTGTTGCGCCCAAAATTCGAGTCGCTTATTGCGCCGATTATCCAGTTCCTTCTCTAGCTCCGTTCTTTGGTTCTTCGGCCCTTCGCTCCAGCCGCGTTACCGGCCTTCGTCGCTAGTACGGCCTCTGCTGACTTCTCTCCCGCTCTCGCGCGAGAGATCTCCCCAGGTAAGGTGCAGAATCTGTGCCCTCGTGCCGCCTGGCTCTACCTGATGCGTCTTGATGACCTTTGGGCTTCGCTGTTCAGGGCCAGCTTGCCGCCCGCATCCGGCCTCACTGCCAGTTCGTGTTCCTGCGGTCGAAGGTTTGCCTTCCGCTTCTTTCAGCTTCACCTCACGGTTACGCCTTGCGGTTCGGCTACGGTTGCCGTCATCGGCCCCGATTGGCTCCTTTCATCCAATAAGATTCTGCCCATGCTGGGCACACCCCGCAAGCGACCCCGGGGTCGGTTCGAAATCTATCGGACCCAGAACAGCAACGTGTCAAGATTCGGAGCAGTTCGCCACACTTAGCTTGCGGCCTTAACGTACAACACCGCGGGTCCCGGGAAGGGCACGAACAGGGTTTGCTTCTGGCCACCCTTTACTGCGCCGCCGGACACCTTCGTGCCCTCGACCGGGTGCAGCCATTCCGCCTGAAACAACCGCTTCGCGGCTCGCAAATCCAGCTGGACGTCGTCTCCTTCCGGCAGGTAGACCAGGTATTCGCTGCCGGGGACCGCCAAACAGAAGCTGGTGGACGCCAGCTCGCCCTGCGGCGTCGCCGCCGCCAGATCCATTTGATCTGCCTGGCGGCGTGCGTGGCCCATGGCTTTCCGCACGGGTTCCCAAATCCAATGGTCGCGCCGGTTTAAATCGCGGCCCGGGTAGCCCGGGCGCTCGCCCCAGTTCTCACCAACCACGCGGCCGGGGATGGGGTCCCAGGGGTCCATGAGGATGGGGTTGTGCCCTCGAGTCAGGCTCTTCCAGACCCAGGCAACTGTGCCACCGTGCCCCCAAAGGTGATCGGTGTCGAGAAGACTTACCTTTTTGCCATCCCAGGCAGGAGGATCCGTTTTGTACGGGCCGTCGCGGTGGCTGGGCGAAATCCAATCCGCAGGGCTAGCCAGCGTCTCCGCCCACGTCTCGGCGCCGCCCGTGATACCCACCGGATGCCGGACGCCCTTCTCGGCTTCATAGCGGCGCACCAGGTCAACAACCCACCAGTCCCAGTCCTTCTGGCCGCCCTCGTTGATCACTTCGTAAAGTACGTTATCCAGGTCCCAGACGGTGTCGACCACCTTGCGGATATAGGCGGCGTGCATCTCGCGCAGGTCTGCGCGAGAGAGATCAACCGTTCCCGTGCCTGGCTTCTCGGCATCGAAGTGCTGAAGGTTGTTGGCACCGTTGTAAGGATGAGCCGGCCACGGGCTATGTTTGCTCCAGGGCTTCTTCCCGCTGAATGACTGAAAGAGCATGACGGCGACGTATATGCCGTGGTCGCGGGCATCTCGCACGCGCTCCCGCAGGCGTGCGAAGTAGGCCGGGTTGAACTTCGAAAGGTCGAACTTAAGCCCGCCATCGAGCGCCGCGCCAGGGCCCGTTCGCAGGTATGGCAGCGGTTCAAACAGGATCTTCTCATCTGTCCATTCCGCCCAGGCAGCCTGTTCCCAGTGCCAAAGTCGCATGAAGTTGTGGTTGTGGGCGAGCATCATGTCGCGATACTCGGCCCAGTTAAACCGAGTGACAGGCGGCAGCCCGATATCCTGCAGGTTCGCCCAGGTGTGCGAGCCCGTCAGGAAAACCGGCTTACCGGTGTTGTCCGTAAAGTAACGCGGATTCCTGGGGTGAGAGCGTAGCGCGCCCTGCACGGGACGCCCCTGGGCGTGGCTCACAGCCAGTGCTGCAGCGGTGACGGATTTTAACATCTCGCGTCGATTCACGTGTATTGCTCCTATCAAATCAAATGCTATTTCGCGAACAGCCGGACAAAAACAACCCCGTGGCGCGCTATCGACACGGAGTAATTCCCCGTCGAAGTCCCGATATCCTTCTGCCGCCAGACATCGCGCACCCGCTGCGCGCCGGTCACTCCCAGGTCCGCCCAAGTGACGCTGACATCGCGCTGGCCCTCGCTCAGGTTGAACAGCCCAAGCGCCGTCAACCCGTCAGCCATCTTCTTCGCCAGAACAAACTCGTCATTCGACTTCCGCACGATCCGCGCCTGCTTGCCGAGTGCGTCCTGGTCCACATCGATCACTTCCGTATTACACAATAGACTGAGCGAGAAGTCGTCGAGCGTCGTCATGTCTCCCGAGTAAAATAGCGGCGCGGCCATCAGTGCCCACATGGACATGTAGCTGTACTGCTCGTCCGGAGTCAGCGTAGTCGGCCGCGGCGGTTCGTCCCGCTTGCGCGTATTCCCCACGTTACCGATCAGGATGTAATCGGGATCATTCCAGCGCCCCGGACCCGCGTATTCAAACCGCAGGGCGTTCTGGAAACCAATACTGTAGAAGCCCGGCAGGTTGGTCGCTTTCGCCCACCCGAGATCGTCGGTCGTCCGCCAGCAGTTTCCCCCAACTTCGGCCGCCCACTTCCACACGTCGTTTCGGCCGTACTGGCAAAGGTTGAAGACTATATCGCGACTTAGCTTGGTAAGTATCGAACCCATTAATTCATAGGGCTTTCGATCGGCTTCCACCGTGTTGCTCTTATCGATCGTCCGGTAAGAGCAAAGATCATACTTCAGAAAGTCGAATCCCCATTCGGCGAACGTACGGGCGTCCTTCTCCTCGTGCTGATACGAGCCTTCGAACTTCGCGCATGTAAGTGGGCCAGGCGAGGTGTAAATGCCGGCCTTCAGTCCCTTCGCATGGACGTACGCCGTCAGCGCCTTCATGTCCGGGAACCGCTTGTTCGCCCGGATCGTACCGTCCGCCGTGCGTGGATCTCCGGCCAGGTCGGGATTCGGCGACCCCGGCTTCACCATCCAGCAATCGTCGATATTCACGTACTGGTAGCCATAATCGGCCATCCCCGATGAGATCATCACATCCGCCGCAGTTCGAACGGTCTTATCGCTGACGCGGTCGTGATACGTGTACCAGTGATTCCACCCCATCGGAGGAGTCAGCGCGAGCGTCTCGCCCACAACCAGCTTGAAAGACTTCGTCGCACGACCCTTGTTGTTGTCCGCCTGTAGCGTCAAAACATACTCGCCAGGCTTACTGGGAACGTTGCCCGTAATGATTCCAGTCCCGGCATCCAGTCGCAGCGTCTTAGGCAGACCCTTAACCGAAAACTTGATCGGCCTCTGGCCCGTACAAGGAATTCGAAAAACAAACGCGCGCCCCGGTCGAGCCCCATAAACCGCAGCGACCGTTGATCTTGGGAGCCGGACCCGGCTTCGGCGTCAGGATGTATTTATCAGATTCCGCCCCGGCGGCGAAGCCCGTGACGACTGCGAGTGCAATCAAAAAACTACAGAGTGTTCGTTTCATAGGATGAACTGAACCAGATTGTATCACCCGGAACTCTGAATACCTTCTGGGGACAACGAAGTTGGTCATGGACTAGCTACGGCGAATGCCATATCAGAATCGGACAAAAAACTCTTGACACAGGTTCGAGTCCGTGTAAACATGTACATCAAGTGGCGACCGTAACGATCAAGAACGTAGCCAGGCTGGCTGGTGTCAGCACCGCAACGGTATCCCGTGTGCTAAATCGGTCCGGCTACGTCGAGCCCGAAACTGCGCAGTTGGTAACGAAAGCGGTGGAGAAACTCGGGTTCAGACGCGATCTTAACTGGCGGCGGTTAGTGCGCGGCACCTCTGAAACGGTTTGCTTTCTGTCCGGCGTTCGTGATGCGGTCAACTCATCGCTGACACGCACGCTGGTGGCCTGCGAGCGCGTCTTCAACTCGGCAGGATACGATCTCGTTTTTCAGACGTTTGACTACAATCCGGATCAGCCTGCTTCAGAACTCCGCCTCCCCCACCTGATAGGACACAAAGGCGGAGTCAACGGCGTCATTCTCGTCGATGTGCATTACGAAAATCTTCTGGATGCGATGACGAGGTTTAACGTGCCGTTCGTGGGCCTTGGCAACAACATCCTCGGCTCCGACGAACAACTTGTCACGAACTTCATTTTCTATGACGATGATGCGGCTTTCCGAGGCGCGGTTAAGTACCTGTACGAGTTGGGGCACCGGAGAATCGCCTTCGTAGGGAAGCCCGCACCCTGGTTCCGTCGCCGCTACGAAGGCTATCTCAGGGGTCTTCAGGATTTCGGGCTGGAAGAGATATCGATCCGGGATGCCTGGCAAATCGGGAATATCGAGTATGGCCGCCGGGCCGCTGCCAGGCTTCTCCACCTTCAGGAGCCACCGACAGCGATTCTTGGCGGTAACGACGAAATCGCGGCAGGCGTGTGGAATGAGTTAATCAATCGGGGCAGTCGCATTCCACAAGACATGAGCCTGATTGGATTCGGTGATCGCGAAGAGTTCTCCGTATTAGAGCCTCCGCTAACCACAATCGCTCTGTCACCCGGTTACATCGGTGAGGAATTGGCGCGGATGCTCTTGCAGAAACTCGACAGGCCAGAGTTGCAGATTCCGAGTCGCAATTTAAATTGCGAATTGATGGTGCGCGGATCCTGCGCGCCTCCAGCGGGCCATACAGTAAAGGCGGCTCCGTGAGTCGTTTATTTTTGCAGTGCCATGTAAACATGTACATCAAATAATATGCCCAGATCACAATACATTCTCAGATGCTCCACCGTCCTGCTAATGCTACTTGGCGTCACAAGCGCTCCGGCGCAAAACACCAGCGCTGTACGCGCATGGGAAGAGTCCCTGACAATTCCTACTTATGAGATCGGGAAGGCCGATCCTAATCCGAGCTTTGATGTTGGCCGGGCCTATCAACGTGCACGGGCTCCCATTTATCCATATGCGATGCTCGACACGATAACGGATCGCAAAACGGACAAGTCCTACAGGGCAGTCTATATCGAGAACCGGTACGTAAAACTGTGCATCCTTCCGGAGTTGGGCGGACGTCTGTTCTCCGCATTGGACAAGACCAACGGTTACGATTTCGTGTACCGGCAGAGTGTGATCAAGCCCGCTCTTGTCGGAATGATGGGCGCGTGGATCTCGGGAGGCGTCGAGTGGAACGTGCCGCACCATCACCGCTCTACCACCTTTATGCCGGTGCGCCGTGAAATTGAGGAGCACCCAGACGGCAGCCGGACGGTTTGGGTGGGCGAGATCGAACTGCGCGACCGGATGAAGTGGCTGGTCGGCATCACTTGGCACCGGACAGCGCTGCAGTAAAGATCACGGGAAAGCTGATCAATCGCACGCCGCTGGTTCACTCGTTCTTGTACTTCGCCAACATCGCCGTGCATTCGAACGCGAACTATCAGGTGATCTTCCCGCCTGGCACTGATTACGTAACCAATCACGCTAAAAAAGAATTTTCGCAGTGGCCGCTGGCTGATGTGGTCTACAACGGGATCGATTTCCGCGGGGGAGTCGATGTCAGTTGGTGGAAAAATCACCCTAGTCCGGTCTCGATGTTCGCCTGGGGCGAACAAGGCGGTTTTGTCGCCGGGTACGATCACGGGCGGCAGGCCGGAACCGTTCACATCGGAGACGAGCACACTGTCGTCGGCAAGAAGTTCTTCACTTGGGGTGCCGGAAGCGAAGGGAAGATGTGGGATGACATCCTTACCGACAAGGACGGCCCGTACATCGAATTGATGGCTGGGGCCTATTCCGATAACCAGCCGGACTACACGTGGATTCAGCCGTATGAGACCAGAACATTCGTCGAGTACCTTTATCCCGTCCAGAAGATCGGCGGTGTCAAATCGGCAAACCGTGAAGGTGCTATGAATGTGCAGCGGACCGCGGAACGGCAATTGCGTGTTTCGGCGCTGGTCACGTCTCCGCACGCGCAGGCTCGCCTTCGAGTCGAGGCCCGCGGCAAAGTGCTGTTACAGGAGACGGTTTCAATCACACCGGACCGGCCATACTCGAAGAATTTCGATCTTCCATCGGGCATCGAGGAGCGTGATGTCTCGGTCGTTCTGGATAGCCGGGGGAAACAGCTGATCGCGTATCGGCCGGCTAAGGACAGGCGCGATCCCATGCCTGAAGTGGTCACGCCTCCGCCGCCTCCAGCCAGGATCGCGACGACAGAGGAGTTGTACTTTGCCGGCCAGCGGCTCGAGCAGTTTCGAAACGCTGGCGTGGCAGCCGAGCCTTACTACGAAGAGGTGCTTAAACGAGATCCGAACGACGTACGCACGAATACTGCCGTCGCCATCCGGATGCTGAAGCGCGGGGTCTATCGGGAGGCGGAGAATCATCTAAGACGAGCGTTGAATCGGTCTACGAAAAACTACACGACGCCGAAGGATGGCGAGGCACACTACTACCTCGGCCTTGCACTCAGATATCAGGGCAAAGCGGAAGCCGCTCGCGCCGCATTCTTCAAAGCGACATGGATGGGCGGGTGGCAGGCGGCGGCGTGGCTGCAGGTCGCCCAAATCGCAGCCGAATTGGGAGACCTGAATTCGGCGTTGGACCATGTGAGCCGTTCTCTCACGGCACATCCTTCGAATCCGGCCGCACTCAACCTGAAGGCGGCGATCCTGAGCAGGCTCAATGACACGAGCGGGGCCTTGGCGGCTATTAAGTCCGCACGGGCAATCGATCCGCTGGATGACTGGGCGGAGTACCAGGGCTATCTGCTTCGACCGAACGCCGCTCAGT
This sequence comes from Bryobacteraceae bacterium, assembly GCA_963793625.1. Lineage (GTDB taxonomy): Bacteria > Acidobacteriota > Terriglobia > Bryobacterales > Bryobacteraceae. The sequence goes on from CAWCAT010000015.1 coordinate 166,077, forward strand.
TGGCTCGTTTGCGAGAGCGGGTGCGTATGAATCCTCAGCCCGCGTTTGAGATAGCGTCGGACTTCGGTTCCGCCGGTCTTTGGCAAAGTGCGGCAGCAGCGATCTCGTTGCTCAAGCCAGAGAACTCTCCGCATCCAATGTTCTACTTCGACCTGGGCTACATCGCATCTCGCAATGGTCAGGCAGAGAAAGCCCTCGAGTATTACCGGATGGGATCGACAGCCGCGCCGGCCTACTCTTTCCCGTTCCGTTTGGAAGAGATCGAAGTGCTCGAAGACGCGGTCCGGAAAAATCCTCGTGATGCCCGCGCGCATTATTACCTGGGCAACGTACTCGCAGACAAACAGCCCGTCAGGGCCATCGCCGAATGGGAGCAGTCCCGCGATCTCGATCCGCAGTTTGCTCTGGCGCATCGGAACCTTGCGTTCGGATATGCGCGAGTGCGACGGGAGTACAGCAAGGCAGCGGAGTCGATGAAACATGCCGTCATGCTCGATCCCGGCAATCCGCGCTTCCTGCTGGAACTGGATCAACTATTGGAAGCATCAGGGGTGCCGCCTGCGGAGCGACTGAAAGCGCTCGAAAAGCACCAGCAGGTCGCGGCTCTGCGCGACGATTCCCTCCTGCGCCACATCTCACTTCTAGTGCAGGTTGGACGGCAGGAAGAAGCGCTGCGACTCCTGACGGGACACCACTTCCACATGTGGGAGGGGGTCGGCCGTTGGGGGATTTATCCTGTTTACGTTGCCGCTCACCTCGCCCGCGGACACCAGTTTGTCAAGGCGGGCCAGCACGCTGAGGCGTTGGCAGCGTATCGGATGGCGCTGGAATATCCGAAGAACCTGGGCACGCCGCAGCCGTTGAGGAGCGGTTTGCACACGGAGATCCACTATTGGATCGCGAAAGTACACGAGGCTCTGGGCGACAAGGGGCAGGCGCAGTCCGCCTATCGCAAGGCGGTGGAAAAAGGACCGGTCCTGCTTGCTGCCGCACGCCCTGCGGCAATCGACCAGCCCGATGGCTTCTACGTCCTTGCGTTGTCTCTACAGAAGTTGGGGCGCCAGTCGGAGGCCCATCGCATATTCGAGCAGATGCGCTCCTCCGGTCGTGACCAACTGGAAGACAACACTGCGATGGATTTCTTCATCCCCTATGGCGAACCGGAACTCCCACCAACTCGCATCGCGCAGGCGCATTATGCAATCGCACTGAGTCACCTCGGCGGCGGGAACCGCAGCGAAGCCGAGGCCGAGTTCGAGAAGGTTCTGCAGCTTCGGCCGTATCATCCAGGAACCCTTTCAAAGCTCTCATCTCTTCGGGACAAGGAAAAGCAATGAGCGATCTAGCACGAAGAACGCTGATGCAGTTACCGTTTGCTGCTGCACTGGGCGCACAGTCTACTGCGCCAAAGGCACCTGAACTTGAGTTAGTCGGGAAGCTGAAACCCAGGCCCTCTGGTTCGATAAAGGCATCGCCCCTCTCTGTTGGATTCGAGTGTCTGGACAGGCGTTTATTCGAACCGGAGAAGACGTACGCCCATCTCGGAGCCTTGGGGGTGAAGTGGGCCCGTGTTCAGACGGGCTGGTCGCGTTGCGAGCGAGAGAAAGGCCGCTTCGATTTTCAGTGGCTGGACTCGATCGTCGATTCCGTCCTGAAAAGCGGAGTCCAGCCGTGGTTCAACGTGGGCTACGGTAACAAACTCTATTCTCCGGAATCGCCCCAGGAATCCGCCGTCGGATGGGCTCCGCTTTACACTGCCGAGGCAAGGGATGCCTGGGTTCGTTTTGTCGGTGAACTCACAGCGCATTTCCGCGGACGCGTGAAGCATTGGGAAATCTGGAACGAGCCAAACATAACTGTGTTCTGGAAGCCCAAGGCACCGAACCCCGCAGAATACACCGATCTCGTGAAGCTGACGTCACCCGTAATCCGCAGGCGCATCCCCGACGCGACGATTATCGGTGGCGCAATGTCCTCTGATGCAGGGCAGTTCGAGTGGCTCACGCGATGCTTCGAACTCGGCATGGGACAACTGGTAGACAGAATCAGCTTTCACCGCTACCGCTGGAGTCCCGAACTGAATTATGAATCGAATGTGCGCGCTCTCCGGGCCTTAGTAAAGCGGTACAAATCCAGCCTTGAACTGTGGCAGGGCGAATGCGGAGTTCCGTCGGAAAAAGGAGGTGTTGGAGCATTGGCCGGCATGGACTGGTCAGAACCCAGGCAGGCCAGATGGCTGCTCCGCAGGGTACTGCTGGACATGAAGCTGGAACTCGAACTGAGTTCCTATTTTCACCTGACGGACCTGACGAACTACACCGAAGGCACCGTTCAGAAGGGAAAGTCCGCGTTTTTCGGTCTGTTGCGAGCCAATAGCTACGAACCAAAGCCTTCCTATTACGCGTATCAAAACCTTTGCTCGCTTTTCGATTCGGAGACGAAGCGGGCCGATCTGGTCTTCGACGTGACAACCCCCGCAAAGCCCGGCGTTGCGGAGGCTGTTCTACTCCGCAACCTTCGTTCGACGAGGACATCCCGTTTACGCCTATTGGTATCCATCAGATCTGCAAGAATTTTCTGCACCTGCCACAGTGTCGGCAGGGTTCTGGAGCGGGTCAGGGATTTCTCTCTCGGACCCCGTGCTGGTCGATCTCCTGAACGGCCAGATCTATAAACCGAAACTAACCGAATCAAAAACGGGCGTCTGGAATGCAAAATCCCTGCCGCTCCAGGATTACCCGCTGGTAATCACTGAAAGAGCCCTGGTTCTCTGAACGGAAGGTCATATGAAACTGAAGGTCTTATCAATCCTGCTGCTCACGGCCATGCTGGCTGGTGCGCAAAACATTTCCTGTCAGCTCTCCGGCACGTTACATGATCCGACGGGAGCGTTGATAGTGGGAGCGAAGATTACGCTCACTGCGGAGCGAACCGGATTCGTTCGCACAACCCACACAAACACCGAGGGCTTCTTCTCGTTTCCCGACCTGACCCCTGCAGCTTTTGACGTGAACATCGCGGCGCCCGGCTTCAAGACATACAGCCAGCGCGGAATTGAGATTACATCCGGAGGTCAACTTTCTCTTGGCGTGGTCACGATGCAACTCGGCGAAACAGCGGAATCCATAGTGGTCACTGCGGAGGCTGCCAACATGCTTGTTGCCTCGCCCGAGCGCGCCGGCGTTCTTACCGGAAGCGACCTGGAAGGACTGGCAACACGCGGTCGCGACATCATGGATGCGGTCGGACTGCTGCCGGGCGTGGTTGACTTGAACGACGCGCGTGAATCGCCGGGCAAGGACAGCCTGGCCAACGTTTTCATTCTCGGTGGGCGAGCCAATCAGAAGAACATGACCATCGACGGTGTGAGCGCCGTGACCTTCGGTGACGCCACAGCCATTAACACCATGCCGTCAATGGATTCCGTCGGGGAACTCAAGGTGCTGATGTCGAACTATGCGGCCGAGTATGGCCGCAATACGGGTGGCACCATTACGGTGATCACCAAGGGCGGCGGCCGCCAGTTTCACGCCACCGCAAATTGGTATCACAGGCACGAGCAGTTTTCGGCAAACAACTACTTCAACAATCTGAATGGCCTCAATCGCTCTCCTTACCGTTTCAATATTTTCACGTACGCGTTGAGCGGTCCGGTCTTCATCCCCGGAAAATTCAACAAAGACCGATCCAAGCTCTTCTTCTATTTCTCGCAGGAGTATCAGCGGCAGCTCACTAACGCCTCCAGCAGAAAGGTGACCGTGCCCACGGCGATCGAGCGAGCCGGAGATTTCTCGCAGAGTTTTGATGTCAACGGGCGGCTGCGGACTATCTACGATCCGCAGGCCAATCAAACAGCCTTCCCAGGCAACAAAATCCCTACTTCGCGTTTCAGCCGTACAGGGCAGAAGGTGCTCGAGCTATTTCCACTGCCCAACTTCGTTGACCCCAACCCCTCGTTGCGTTACCAATGGAACTACATTTCCGCAGCGAGCTACCCGAACCCTCGTCGCGGCGACATCGTCCGAGTGGATTATTCGCCGAAATCGAACGTTCAGTTGTACGGACGCTACAGCCAGAATCGTGACGAACAGCGCGCTTACTACGGGCCGTGGACATCAGGGTCCGTTAACTTCCCGCTCGTCCCTGTCGTCTATGAGTTCCCGGGACGCAGCATCACCATAAGCAGTACGGCTACGCTGTCACCTTCGATGTTCAACCAGTTTACTTTCGGCATGACCGAGAGTACGAACAGCTTTTATCCCGAGGATGTACAGAAGGTAAGCCGGAAAGGCACTGGTATCGACATCGCGTCATGGTATCCGGCGAACAATCCCGCCGGGATCATTCCCAACATGAGCTTCGGCGGCGTGAATGCCGCAGCCAATCCCAGCTTGAATAATCGCATTACCAGTTACATGGACAATGCGAAGTTCAATCCAAGTTACATCTTCTCTGAGAACCTCAGCAAGGTGTACGGCACTCACACCCTCAAGTTCGGCGCTTACGTCGAAAAGGCGTTTGGATACCCGTTCGCGGACAATCAGGTTCGTGGATCGGTCAGCTTTGGCGTCGATCGCACGAATCCGCTGGACTCGAATTACGCATATTCAAATGCCCTGACCGGCATCTATCAGAGCTATCAGGAATCTACTTCGCAACCGCTGTCGAAACTGCGATTCAGGAATATCGAGTGGTACGCTCAGGACGACTGGCGCGTTCGTTCAGGCTTGTTCGTCAATTACGGCTTGCGCATCTATAACGCTCCGCCGATGTGGGACGCACTGCAACAGCAGTTAACGTTCCTTCCCGACTTGTTCAATTCGTCAAAGGCCCCGGTGTTGCTGCGACCTGCGCTGGATAGCAGCAAGGCTAAGATTGCCGTCGATCCGCGCACCGGCGCTGTTTACCCTGCGGTCAGAGTGGGTACGTTCGCCCCCGGTTTCGGCGAACCAGACAACGGAATGGCGGTTGTGGGAACTAAAGGGCTTCCCCAATCGCTCTACACGACCCCGGCCCTCAGCATGGGACCGCGTCTCGGTTTCGCATGGGATCCTATCGGAAGCGGACGGACTGTAATTCGCGGCGGAGGCGGCGTGTTCTTCAATCGTCCCGCCATGGGACCAATGAACAGCATGCCGGCTAATCCGCCGACCGTTTACACGCCCATTATGTACTTCGGCACCCTCGAAACTCTGGGACAGGCTGGCGGCCAGGGGATTCTCGCGCCGACATCGAGCATTACCGCCATGTCAGGGAGCCAGCAGCAACAGACCACTTACAACTTCAGCTTCGGCGTGCAGCAGCAGATCGCCCGTAAACTCGTTGTCGATGTCTCCTACGTTGGCTCGTTGGCGCGGCACATGTGGGCCACCAGGAACATCAATGCTGTACCGGTGGGTGCACAGTTTCTGGATTTGCATCCGGAGAATCGTGATCTGAGCACCACGGCATCGGCTCTACCCGCGAATTTCCTCCGCCCGTATCAAGGGTGGGGAGACATCCTGTTCTACGATTTCGGTGCGAGCTCGAACTACAACTCACTTCAGGTGAGCGCAACGCGCCGGCTGGCCCGGGGTGTGCTTGCCATGAGCTACACATTCAGCAAACTGCTCGGCACTGCGTCGAGCGATTCCGAACAGATGAGTTCCGTCTTCGCAACCCGCGACAGAAACTACGGCGTACTCAGCTATGACCGTCCCCAGGTTCTTTCGCTGCGTTACAACTACAAACTGCCGGAGCCCGGGAAATATTTCCAGAAGCGGCTGCTGGGCTTGATCACAGACCGTTGGGAGGTGTCCGGAATCACTCGTTTCATGTCGGGCGCACCGTTTACGCCTACGTTCTCGACTGTTGATGGGGCGAATATCACAGGCACGCCGTCCGAGACCGCCCGTCCAAACGTCGTCGACCCAACTGCGGACGCCGTAAACCGTTTCGGCAGACCTGCTCGCGGAACTTTCGGAAATGTGGGTAAAAACGTGCTCCGCGGTCCCGGAATGAACAACTGGGATGTGTCTATCTTCCGGCAGATTCCCCTGCGCGAGAGCAAGTACATTCAATTGCGATTCGAATCGTACAACACGCTTAATCACACGCAGTTTTCCGCTGTGTCCCAAAATGCTCGATTTGACGCGCAAGGGAACCAGATAGATCCGCTGTTTCTGCAGGCAACTGCGGCTCGCGCTCCACGCCGGGTCCAGGTGGCCATACGGCTGATTTGGTAAAACACTCGAACGTGCATTGGGCCGACCAGCGGCCGGCCCAAAGGCATACTATTTCTTCGGCTGTGGCTGTTTCTTCGTCTGTGGTTGGAACTCCGGCTCGCTGGTTGGAGGAATGATGTTCTTCATCCGCATGTAGGTGACGAGGTTGCCGTAGTGTTCCAGATTGTGCATTTGGTTGACGGTCAGCACGCTTAATTTCGGCGTTTCCTTTTCGAAAAGCTTCACCATTTGAGTACCGGACGCATCGGTCATGCCGTCGTAGGCCTTGTCGCAGTAGGTGAAGGCGTCGCTGAGTGCGGTCACTAAATCGGCTTTCAAGGTTTTTGTCTGCTCAATTTTCGGGGCGGGATTTTTCTCGCCGAGCACGATGGAACAAAACGTGTACTGAGAGTCCGCCAGGTGTCCAAGGATCTGACCGAAGCTGCGGACCCCGCTCGTGGGCTTAAAGTTGTAATCCTTCTCGGGCACTTTTTCGGCTGAGCGGAGCAAAATCTCCTTCACCTTTCCGTAGGCGCCCTTATTGAATGTGCTGAGGGGATTTTCCTGGGCCACTGCGACGGCAGTTGGCACAAGAAGGCAGATCAGAAGTGTTCGCATTGGTTCTCCTCCTCGGAAGTCTCACGGAACTGCATACGAGAAACAGAGTCCGATGGTTCCGCTCTTCTCATCAAAAGGCTGTCGATCATCCTGGCGCCGATCTCGTTGCTGTCACATTGCGAGAACAGTCAGGCGGGCCGCCTCAAGGCCCGCACCAGGGATTTCGGCGGCGGAGCGTCTTGCGTTGCCTCCATCAAGCCGGCCGGGTCGCGGTAGCCTCCTTTCGCTCTATATTCATCAAAAGAGATATGGAGGTCCGAATGGCGGTTGCAGCACGACGATGGCGTTCATCTCTTCGGGACATCGCGCACCCAGGGGACAAACCCCGTTTGCCCACACCGCGTGCCATTACGTCAAACCGCTCAGTTCCGCGCGCCGGTGCTATTCTTAACGTCATAGGTAGTGTGTGAACTACGCGTTTAGCCAGCACCGTCTCTAGCCTAAGCACGTCCCCGGAGGGAAGTCTGGAGGGGTTTTACGAAACAGGACGCGGAGAGCGAACCGTTGATTCGAAGCAATGACCGGCTTCGAGTCACGCTAGGCCTCTGGGATTGGGATATTCCCACGGGGCGCATCGTTTGTTCGCCCGGTCTTGAACTGATTCATGATCGGGTTCCGGGAACATTTGCCGGCACATACGAGGGGCTTCTGAACCTGGTGCATCCGGACGACCGGGAGCACTTCGCAGCGGCGCTCTCGCAGGCAGTGGAGCAGAAATCCGATTTTTGCGTTGAGTACCGGATTGCCTTGTCCGACGATACCGCTCGGTGGGTAGAGAGCAGAGGTCGCGTCGCCGGCAACGGCCGAGGGAGTGCCCATCGGGTGGTCGGCGTGTGCATGGATATTACAGAGCGCCGGCAAACACTGGATTCATTCCGTCTTGGCGCTGAGCCGAACCATAGCATTGTCGAGGCGGCGAATGAAGGTGTGTGGCTTTTGGACACCCACCGACGCACCGTGTACGCGAACTCGCGGCTGTCATTCATGCTGGGATATACGACTGACGAGTTGGCTGGGCGGAGATTGCCCGAGTTCTGTTTCCCGGACGACGTCCAAGCCGCCCGAAACCACATCGAACGTAGTCTCCGGGGGATCATGGAGGAGTTCGAGTTTCGGTTCCGCCGCAAGGATGGTAGCGAAGTACTGGTGTTTGCCTCCATTGCGCCGGCTCGGGTTGCCCGAAGCAGCACTATTGGGGTGTTGGGCCTGTTCTGGGACGTTTCCGCCCGCAGAAACGCGGAACAAGCTCTCCGTGAAAGCGCAGAGCGCTTTCGCCAGCTTACGGAGTACCTGGATGATGTGTTCTGGGTTGCTGACCGAGTGAGCGGAAAGGTAGTTTATGTCAGCCCGGCATACGACCGGCTGTGGGGACGCAGGGCCGCAGCGCTTTATGAGAATTCCCTCGATTGGATGGAGGCCATTCACCCGGAGGACCGCGAGCGCATTCAGGGCTCCTTCGATGCCAAGGCGATTCAAAGCCGGGTGGACCATGGAATACCGTATCCTGCGGCCGGACGGGTCGGTGCGTTGGATTCACGATCGCCGCTTTCCGGTGAGGAATGAGGTCCTGGGTGTTGAGCGCCTCGTCGGTATTGCGGAAGACATCACCGAACTGAAGAACGCCGAATTGAGTCTGCGGCTGAGCGAGGGAAAGCTCCGCGCCCTGTTGGAATCGGCATCAGAGGGAATCGTCGCCATCGATGGAGAAGGCAGGATCCTGCTTCTGAATGGCACGAGCGAGAGACTGTTTGGCTACCGCCGCGAGGAGTTGTTGGGCCAGCCGGTCGAGATCTTGTTGCCGGAGGATCTTCGCACCATTCACCGCGGTCACAGACAAACGTACGTTGATCACCCTCGTACCAGGCCTATGGGGGCCGGCATGGCTCTCAGTGCCCGGCGGAAGGATGGCACCACTTTTCCTGTCGAGATCAGTCTCAGCTTCGCACAGGAAGGCGAATCTCTCACGGTCCTGGCTCTGATTACCGACATCACAGAGCGAAAGCGGGTTGAAGAGCGATTGCGGGAAACCGCCAAGCTTGAAAGCCTCGGGGTACTGGCCGGAGGAATCGCCCACGACTTCAACAATCTGCTCACGGGCGTTCTGGGCTACGCGAGCATGGCGATGGAGCAACTGCCTCCAGAGAGTTCCGTCCGCCCAATGATCGCAGAAATCGTTCGGTCGGCCGAACGTGCGGCGCATTTGACGCAGCAAATGTTGTCCTACTCGGGAAGGGGCAGGTTTGTTGTCCGGCCGGTGAACCTGTCGGAGTTCACGCGGGATATCGTCACGCTTCTGGAAAGCTCAATTCCGCGGACAGTGCAGTTGCAGCTCGAGCTACCGGCCGACGTGCCTCCCGTCGACGCCGATATCGCGCAGCTCCAACAGTTAATCATGAACCTGGTGATCAACGCTGGCGAGGCGATCGGCGATGCTCCCGGCGTCGTCACGGTTCGGACGGGGGTCCGGGAATTTGCTCACGGGCGGGTCCCCGCAAGCCTGAGCGAAAACGGCATAGTCCCGGGCCGCTATGTCTTCCTTCAGGTAACGGATACCGGCAGTGGGATGGATGACCTTACCAGGCAAAGAATATTCGATCCGTTCTTCACGACAAAGTTCACCGGCCGCGGGTTGGGATTGTCATCGGCCCAGGGCATTGTCCGAGGTCACCGAGGCGCTATCGATGTAGAGAGTTCGCCCGGCCGGGGCAGCACGTTCACCGTACTGCTGCCCGAATCCTTGTTGCGGCAAACCAGAACACCTGAGTTAACCGGTCACCAACCCGGCCGGGCCGGTAGCGGCACGGTCCTTATCGTTGATGATGAAGAAGCGATTCGAAAGATGGCACGGACCATACTGGAACAGGCTGGGTACGGAGTCATCGCGGCCGAAAACGGCGCAGAGGCGATCAGTATCTTTCGCAAAGAAGCCGGGCAGATCTCAGCCGTATTGTTGGATATGACCATGCCGGTCATGAGTGGTGCGGAGACGCTGAGGCAACTGCGCGAATTCCAGCCAGATATCCCTGTCATCTTGTCGAGCGGCTTCAGTGAGATGGAAGCGCTGGAGCGTTTCCCAGGCAAGGCAGTCGAGGGTTTTGTGCAAAAGCCGTACACCGCGGCTCATCTGATAGAGAAAATCAATGCCGTCTGCGGGTAAGCGCCACTTCGGTCAACGTTGGCTGCCCAACTGGCGTCTTCACCCCGTGAGGACAGTATCGTGAGGACAGTATGATGATAGGTGAAGAAGTACTCATCTTGGGGAAGATTGTCATCCGGAGGGGATGAGTGTGCCCTGGGAAACCGAGACTTATCGTGTACACACGCCCAAGTCCAAGGGCGCCTCTGACGTAACGATTTCACAATACGCGGCCCGGCTGGCTACAGCCGCTGCGCTTTATGCTGTGGCGGGGAGAGTCGGCTTGACGATTCCGTTCACGGCCAACAATGTCTCCCCCATCTGGCCTGCTTCAGGGGTTGCTCTCGCGTGCTTGCTGCTCTTTGGCTGGCAGTGCTGGCCGGCCATCGCGGTTGCCTCCTTCCTGGTTAACTTTTTCTCGCCACTTCCTCCTCTCGCAGCTCTGGGGTTAGCGGTGGGGAATACGTCCGCTGCGCTGGCAGGCATCTTTCTGCTCCGCCGTATCCCAGGGTTCCACCCCTCGCTTTCCCGGCTTCGCGACGTGCTGGGACTCATCGCCTTTCCGGCGGCACTCGCCTCGATGATAAGCGCTTCGTTCGGAAGTTGCGTGTTCGCGTTGTTGGGAATCAAGCCGTGGGTATCGCTGGGGCCAACCTGGCTGATCTATTATCTGGGCGACGCGACGGGCATCCTGTTGGCCGCTCCCCTGCTGCTGTCGCTGGGAGAATGGGCGCACTTACGGCCCACCCGGCGCATCCTGGAATTGTTAGGCCTGGTGTTCCTCTTAGCCGCGACCTGTCTGCTGCTGTTTGACGAACGCCTTCACCTTGCCGCAAGCCATAGCGTTATGGCGCTGCTGGTTTTTCCCTTCGTCCTATGGGCGGCCATTCGCTTCGGGATTAGCGGGACCGCAATGAGCAACGTTGTGATTGCCTCCTTCGCGGTTATCGAAACCGCTGCAGGCTCCGGGCCATTCTCGAAGAGCGGACCGTTTACGAACGCGCTTCTTCTGCAGTTTTTCTTTGCCACCGTCGCCATCTCGGGACTCCTGCTGGCCGCTGTGATCGCCGAGCGGCGCAACGCTGAGGCGGAGCGGGAGAAGCTAATCCGGGAACAGGCGGCGCAAGAAGCGGCCCGGGAAAGCGAAAAGCGCTACCGCCTGATCGTAGAGATGGCCAATGAAGGCATCTGGACCCTCGACTCACGGTACCGTACGACTTTCGTAAACCGTCAGTTCGCTGAAATGCTTGGGTACGAACCGGAGGAGATGCTGGGGAAGAACGCAAGCGAATTCTGTCCGGATGCTTTCCCTGTGTCCTTCGCGAACGAGGCGGGCGGGTGAGTATCGTCTGCGCCGCAAGGACTCGAGCGCTCTGTGGGGCGCCTTATCGGCAACTCCAATTCCGGATGAACAACAAGGCGGCAACGGCATGCTGGTCATGCTCACGGATATCACCGAACGCAAGCGGGCAGAGGAGCAGGTTCTCAAGAGCAGGATGGAACTGCAGGCAGTACTCGACAACTCGCCGGCATTGATCTACATGAAAGACGAAGCTGGCCGCTACACCTTCGTCAATCGATGCTGGACTGACTCCTTCCACACCAGCATCGAAGAGGTCAGGGGCAAGACGGATTTCGAGCTCTTTCCAGAAGCATCCGCGCGCCAGTTTGTAGCCAATGACCGGGAAGTGGCGGAGAGTGGTAAGGCTCTGGCGTTTGAGGAAGAGGCAGGGTTTGAAGGTCGCCTGCGCAGCTATCAGAGTGTCAAGGTGGCACTTCGAGACAGCACCGGTAAGTTCTACGCCCTTTGCGGAATTTCCAGCGATATAACCGAGCGGAAGGCGAAGGAGGAATCTCTGCGGCAGGTGCACCGGGCGTTGCGGGTATTGTCCTATTGCAATGCAGCGGTGGTCCAGGCGACCGATGAACAGGCTTTGCTAAGTGAGGTTTGCCGGGTGGCGGTCGAGCCGGCGGGCTACAAGATGGCGTGGGTCGGATACGCCGAATTCGACGAAGCACGCACGGTGCGCCCGGTCGCCTCGGCCGGTCCGGCGGCGGGGTTCCTGGACCGCATCCATGTCAGTTGGGCGGACGACGTGTACGGCCAGGGAGGCATCGGTCGCGCCATCCGCGAGGGCAAACCAGTCGTCGTGAACCGCATCCGCGAGCAGCCGGCTTTTGCCGTCTGGCGCGACGCTTTGCAGACCCGGAGTTTTCAATCGGTTCTGGCTGTGCCCTTGCGCCTGGGGAATTCCGTTTGTGGAGCATTGGCTGTATACGCCGACGAACCCGATGCGTTTGATCCAGCCGAGGTTAGCCTTATCGCCGAACTCGGCGACAACGTGGCGCATGGGATATCGTCGCTGCGCGCTCATAATGAACGTGCAGCGGCGCTGGCCGCCCTGGAACGCGCGCGGCTGGACCTCGAAGAACGCGTACGGCAACGCACCGCGGAACTGGTGGATGCCAAAGAAGCGGCGGAATCCGCTGACCGTTTGAAATCAGCTTTTTTGGCTACCATGTCGCACGAATTACGCACCCCCCTGAACTCGATTATCGGATTCACCGGAATCGTCTTGCAGGGACTTGCGGGTCCTCTGAACGGCGAACAAACGAAACAGCTCGCGATGGTACAGAACAGCGCAAGGCATTTGCTGGCCCTGATCAATGACGTTCTGGACATCTCCAAAATCGAGGCCGGCCAATTGGAGATTACCTGTGGACCTTTCTCCCTGCCCCAGGCCATCCAGAAGGCCGTGGCCACCGTCTCGCCGCTAGCCCAAGCCAAGGGCATTTCGGTGCGTACCGCGATTTCGCCGGAAGTGGATGGGATTTATGGCGATCAGCGGCGCACGGAACAGATCCTGCTCAACTTGCTCGGTAATGCTGTCAAGTTTACCGATCAGGGCGAAGTCGCCGTGCGCTGCTGGCGGCGAGAACGATTGGCTCGTCACCTCTATCCGGGATACCGGGATTGGTATTGATCCACAGCAGCATCAAAGCATTTTCGAGCCATTTCGGCAGGCGGACTCGGGCTTGACGCGCAAACACGAAGGAACCGGACTGGGCCTCTCCATCTGCAAGCGGCTGGTGGAACGTTTAGGGGGCTCCATATCTGTGGAAAGCGTTCCCGGGCAAGGCAGCACCTTCACCGTCCAACTGCCGCTGGAATTGGACAAATCTCATGAATAACACAGTTCTGGTCATTGAAGATAACGAACAGAATCTCTACCTGGTGCGCTTTATGCTGGAGAAGGACGGCTTCATCGTCCATGAGGCACGGGATGGAAGAAATGGGATTATCCTTGCCGGCACGTTGCGTCCCGATTTGATCCTGCTCGACATTCAATTACCCGAGCTCGATGGTTATGCCGTTGCTGCGGAACTGCGCAAAAACCCGGCCCTTCGGGGAATACCCATAATTGCGGTAACGTCCTATGCCATGGCGGGGGACCGCGAAAAAGCTCTGGCCGCGGGTGCAACCGACTACATCGAGAAACCTATCAACCCAAGCACCTTTGTTGACCAAGTCCGGAGTAGTCTATATCGCAAGGACCTGGAGCATTTATGAAGATCCTGAGTGTCGACGATAATGCCGAGAACCTGTACCTGATCGAGATGATCGTGCGCGCCCACGGACACGAAATCGTCAGCGCGTCCAACGGCGTGGAGGCCCTCGATAAACTGGCCGTCCAGAGCTTCGATCTGATTGTCTCCGACGTGCTGATGCCCGAAATGGACGGATTCCAGCTCTGCAGGACCGTCAAACATGACGAGCGCTTAAAACAGATTCCGTTCATCTTCTATACCGCCACCTATATAGCGAGGCAGGATGAGGAGTTGGGATTGGGACTGGGCGCGTCCCGATTCATCGTAAAGCCCGTCGAGCCAGAAGAGTTCTTGGCAATTGTGGAGGAAGTGCTGCGCGAGGGCGAGAGCGGGAAGATCCCGATTCCGGTCAAAGATCTCGGCGACGACGGCAAGAGTCTGAGCCTCTATAACGAACGGCTGGTGCGGAAGCTCAAGACAAGATCCAGCAATGGAGCGCACGTGCCGATCTGGCCGCGTCGATCGAGGTGAAGAATCGCGAAAACAATCAGCGCCGTCTGGCTGAGGAGGCGTTGACGCGATCGGAAGAGCTACTCCGTTTAATGTGGGACGCATCGATGGACGGCATGCTCCTGACGGACCGCGAGGGGATCATTTTGCGGGCGAACCCGGCTTTGGCCCGCATGTTCGCCAAGCCGCTGGTCAGTCTGACCGGTCAACTATTTACGTGTTGTTACGGTGAAGATACTGAGTCGACCCTGGCTAAGTATCGCGAACGAGTAGAGTCCCGCAGCGTCGAGGCGCACTTCGAAATGACGTTACGGCGGTGGGACGGCGAGCAGATTTGGGTGGAGGCGTCGAGCGCGATTATCGAACTCCCCTCCGGGCCTGTGGTCTTCAGCGTCGTCAGGGACGTAACCCAACGCAAGCGGTCCTAGCAAGAGCGGGCCGCTCCCGTGCTCTCCTTCGTCCGTGTCGATTCGCGGACCGCGGTTCAAAATGCGGCCGCTTTCGTGCCGGACTTTGCCCAGAACAACGGCAACGTGGAGTCGCTTGCCTAGGTGTATAACCCGTTTATCGGCATCTTGCCGGAGCGCCACACTGATACTCCGATCGTGTCGATCACCCCCATCTATGCGGCCAACGAGGCCACAGCCAGCGCGAAACGAGGAAGTTTGACAGTGCTCTCCCGAGCTAGCCTGCGTTCGGCCCCCACGGTTCGATCTGGCGAAGGCTCTTGGCCTCGAGCGCGCGATAGCAGTCCGGCAAGTCGAACTCTTGCAGCACGCCCGGCACCAGCAACGCCAGGGGCCATCGGTAAGTCTCCGACTCCGCCACTGCGGAGTAAGAGGTCAAGCATTCTTCAGTGTGACTTGCGTCACGACCGGCGCGAGCAGGGCGGCAAAAGCCGCTGGAATCGCACCCCATCCTTTGCCTGCGAGATGCACCTCCGAGTGCCCCTGCGCTTTCAGCCAGTCCAGCACGGACAGCACATCATGCGTGCGCTGCCCGGCGTAGGGCCTGTCGAGCATGATGGAGTGAATGGCATAGAAGAAATCGCTGCCGTAAGGCGTGAGAAAGGAGTTCGCGCCGCAAGTGTCCGGACGCGATTCACCAATGCCGCGCACGTCGCACGAAAAGAAAGCCGAGTCCGGCTCGGCAGTCAGCAAGTCCTGAATAAAGGGATCTTCCCGCATTTCCGTGTCGGCGGACTGGTGAGAGACGTAAAGGATAGCTCGCTTCTGTCCCTTTGGCGGGCGGGAGTAGATCGCCTCGTCGCTCAACCGGTAGACCAGGGCATGAACTCCGGGTTCGGTCTCCACAGCGTATGTGACAAAGTATTTCTTTGGAAACGCGCGTCCGCCGAGAGGCCGCAGAATTCGGTAATCGGGTACCTTACGCGGGCCCAGGTGCAACGTTTTGGAAACAGCGCGCATCAGCGCCTCAGTGGTCAGCGATGACCGTTTCTTCGCCAGCGTTTCGGATTTCTGCCGGGTGAACGCAAACAGCGGTTTGGAGTTCAAATCCGTTACTTGTCCAGTGGGCGAGCATTGGAGCGTCTCATCTTTCTCCATCACCAGTTCCGGCTCGGTCTTCGCGTCGGAGACGCCTGTGACCCGATTGAACCAGCGATACATGGCTTCGCGGTTTTCTTTGGTGTATCCGTGATAGGTTGGCCCAACGTGCAGCGCGATGTTATCTTTCGCGCCCAGCAGCGTGTAGAGGCGCTGCAGTCGCGCATAGGCTTCTTCGAGTCCCCGGACGTCAAAGAAATCTTTCTCCTTACCTAGCAGAATAATGGGTTTGGGCGCCATGGCCGCGATGAAGTCCGCGTGATCCAAACCCAGCGCGAGAGCCTTCGGGGGACACTGCTCTGTATCGGCCGGCAGTTCGTTCTCCATGTTGCGGCGGAAGGTGGTGACAAAGCAACCCGGCGCGGCCATGGTCCAGCGCTGTTCCAGGCCGCAGAGCCAGGTAGTCATGGTGCCACCGCCGGAATTCCCCGTTAGGCCGACGTGACGGCGATCCACTTCGGGCCGGGTCAGCAGGTAATCGAGTGCGCGAATACCGTCCCACGCGCGCCAGGTGCCCAGGAACTCGCCGGTCAGGAACTGCTGGTTACCGGCATGAAGATGTTCGCCCACTCCCGCACCAATTTTCGGTTTCACGGCCATGCGGGCGTAATCCAAACGCTCGCCCTGCCCGATGGGATCCAACAGAAAACAGATGTAGCCCAGTCGCGCCAACCCCTGCGCGAATGATTGATATGTCTCCCCAGCCTTTCCGGTGAGGGAGTGGCCGCACGTGGCCACTACTCCCGGCAGCGGCGCTCGTCCGCCCTTCGGGATGTAGAGATTGGCGGTCACCAGAAATCCCGGGCGACTCTCGAAAATCACCTTTTCAATTCGGTAGCGGTCGCGCTCCACCACGCCAGTGATACGAGCATTCAATGGTGTCTTCTCGGGCAACGGACCGAAGCAACGGCGAATTTTCCCCCGCAAGACGCGCACGTGCGCTTCCGCGTCCGCCTTCGTTTTCAACGCCGCGAGCGCATCGATACTTGTCCTCTCGGAGCGTCGCACCGCGTTGACGAAGTACTCCTGCACCATGCGCGGAAATCGATTCAACGGCGCAATAGCAGGGCGCGCCGCCGGCTTCGCTGTTTGCGCCGCACCTTCTGCCACAACCGGCACTGCTGCGCCGAGTATACCCACCCCGGCCGCTTCAAAGAGCCCTCGGCGTGAGAATTGATTTCGGGTATTTTTCATCTGCCCGATTATCTGTTGCCCCACCGCAATTGTCAAACATTCGGATATACTAATGCTTCGACAAAGGCTGTAAACCAAAAAGGTGGGTGACATGATTCGCTTTATCTGTGGGCTACTTCTCTTCGGAACGTTGGCGTTGGCGCAGGAAACGCGCGGCACGATTGCAGGTGTAGTTTCCGACAGTCAAGCTGCGGAGATACCCAAGGCAAAGGTGATCATCACCAACGTGGACACAGGGGTCGATAATGTCCTGGAAACGAACGACCGCGGCGCGTACGCTGCGCCGCTGCTACTGCCCGGCAACTATCGCCTGGCGGCCATGCACGAAGGCTTCAAGAAGTTCACGCGTGATGGCATTACTCTTAGCGTGAACGACAACCTGCGCATCGACGTTCGACTCGAACTCGGCGCGGTGTCCGAAACCGTGAACGTCACCGATGCCGCTCCGCTTGTGGAAGAGACTAGCGGTAACATGGGCGTCGTGATCGGGGGGAAGGAGGTATCGGAACTGCCCCTGCCTCACGGGAATGCCTACGTGCTAATGGGGCTTGCTCCTGGCACGACGTTTGAAGGCGATCCCCTCCTGAACCGCCCATATGAGCCTGGCGCCATCGCTGCGTACAGTATGGGCGGCAGCGTCCCTGGAACCACCGACATCACCATGGACGGTGTCGTGAACACATACCGCGGCAGCGCCGTCCCGGTCGGAGTTGCTTATACGCCGCCCCCCGATGCGATTGGCGAGATGCGAATCGAAACCAGTTCCTTCGATGCGCGGACGGGTCAGACCTCCGGCGGATTGGTGAACATCAGTATACGGTCGGGTACTAACAAACTTCACGGTAATTTCACCTTCACGAAGATGCGGCCCGGTTGGATGGCCAACACATGGTTCGGCAACCGCAACGGCGTTGGGCGCGGGGACTTCGATTACAACCGTTGGGCGAGTTCGGTGAACGGTCCTATCGTGATCCCCAAGATCTACAACGGCCGCAACCGGACTTTCTTCATGTGGGCGTACGAGGGGATTTCCGATCAGCGTCCCCGGGGCGGCACCACCCTCACGGTCCCTACTGTGGCTCAACGCAAGGGCGACTTTTCCGAACTCCTCCGCCTCGGAAATAGTTATCAGATCTATGACCCGTTCTCGCGCCGCCCCGAGGCGGGCAGCACTACCCGTTTTCGCCAGGACCCTTACCCCAACAACATCATTCCCGGGGCGCGTTTGGACCCGGTTGCGATGAAGGTGATGGAATACTTTCCGTTGCCTCTCAACGAGGGCACCACTGCCGATCATCGCAACAATTTCCCCAAACCGAACTCGTCCGAGACCGCGGACTACTTTACGCACATCGTTCGGGTGGATCACAACTTCTCCTCCGCCAACCGCTTCTTTATCAGGGGAAACGGGTATGTCCGCGACACCCACCGCGCCGATTATTTCGAGACTCGCGCGTCGGGCATCCGCGAGCAGTATCACCCCATCGGCTTCTCCGTGGATGACGTGCACACCATCTCTCCCTCTTTTCTGCTCAACTTGCGCTACGGCTACACGCGAGTGGACTTTCAAACCACGCCCCTTTATGGACGCAATTTTGACCTCGCCAGTTTGGGCTTTCCAAAGTCTTATACCAGTCTCATTAGCCCTGACCAGAGCGAGTTCCCGTACTTCTCGATTACCGGCTACTTTAACTCTGTCCTTGCGGGAAGCAAGCGCTTAATGGATACCCATTCCCTGGTTGCGGCCTTCACCAAGTTGCGTGGCAACCATACACTGGATTTCGGCTTTGAGGCGCGCTCCTACCGTCAGAACGAAAAACCGGGTGATGGCGGCCGCAGTGGACGATTCGTATTCGATACCACATGGACCCGCGGCCCGCTTGATAATGCGACCAGCTCTCCCATAGGACAGGGCTGGGCTGCATTCGTTACCGGACTTGGTAGCTCCACTGGCTATGTGGCGCGTCCGGCCGACTACGCCGAGGCCTCCACCGTTTGGTGCGGCTATATTCAGGACAAGTGGCGCGTGCGTCGCAACCTCACCATCAATCTGGGCCTGCGTTACGAGTTGGAGGGCCCGCTAACTGAGCGCTACAACCGCTCGATTCGCAACTTCGACTCCACTGCGGTCTTACCCATCGAAGGGGCAGCCAAGACCGCCTATGCAGCCAGTTGGGCCGCCAATCCTACTACGGAACTCCCGCCCGATCAGTTCAAGGTCCGCGGCGGCGTGGTCTTCGCCGGTGTCAATGGCCAGCCGAGGGAGTTGTGGCAACGCGATAAGAATAATCTGGCGCCGCGTGTCAGCGTGGCTTACACGCTCACACAGAAAACGGTTTTGCGCGCCGGCTACGGCATCTTCTTCGGCGCTCTCGGCCTGAGGCGTACGGACGTGCGGCAGAACGGATTTTCCCGCAACACGGCGTTCGTCCCCACCAGGGATAGCGGGTTAAGCTTCTACAGCACGCTGTCTAATCCCTTCCCGGATGGCATCATCGAACCCACAGGAACTGCCTTGGGCGCCATGACGGACGTGGGCAGCAACGCTATTACCTTCTTCAACCCTGAGCCGAAGGCCAGCTATAACCAGCGCTGGCAATTCAGCGTGCAGCGTCAGTTCCGCGCCAGCAACATGATCGAAGTCGCCTACGTCGGCAACCGCTCCACCAAGATGGAGATCACACGGGATCTTAATGTTGTCGGGAACCAATCACTCTCCCGCAGTCCGTTCTATGACGCGGAGCGTGTCAACTATCTATCGGCGAACATTCCGAATCCGTTCCGGGGCCTCGATGGCGTGAGCGGCGCACTTGGCACAAACAACACCATCACGCGCGAGAATCTGCTGAAGCCGTTTCCGCAATTCAGCTCAGTGAGTACCAGCACGTTTCAAGGGTATTACTGGTATCACTCGCTGCAAGTCCGCGGAGCCCGGCGTGTTTCCTCCAGCCTGACAGTGAATGGATCTTTCACCTGGGCCAAGAGCATGCAGGCCACCGGGTTTTTGAATCCCGCGGACTCGCTGCCTTACGAATCCCTGTCCGGCGCGGACAGGCCCTTTCGCGTCACCGCGTCACTCATTTACCAATTGCCCTTCGGCCGGCGCGGCCCTATTCTGCGCTCAGCGCCTCGCTGGCTCGACATGGCTATCGGTGGTTGGCAGGTCTCGGCGATCTATATTTCCCAGTCTGGCGCTCTTCTTGCCTGGCAGGACGTGATCTTCCTGGGCGATCCGGCCGACATCAGCAAAGGTTCCCGCTCCGTGGACCGCTGGTTCAACGTGGATGCCGGGTTCACCCGAAACTCCACAACCCGGCCCTCGTACCACTACCGCACTTGGCCTTTCTATCTGTCCAGTCTCCGCCGAGACTCATCCAACAACGCCGATATCTCAGTGAACAAGCGGTTTCGCCTCAACGAGCGCGGCCTCGAACTCCAGATTCGCGGGGAGGCGCTCAACGCTTTCAATCACCCGACGTTTGGCGGTCCGCAGATGGACCAGTTCAACAGTTCGTTTGGACAGATCACGGCTACGGCCAACTACCCGCGCCAAATCCAGGCGGTGATTCGCCTCAGCTTCTGATCAGTCGCCATAGAGCAACAGCCGCGAATCAGTATCGCCGTGGCGGAGCGGTATGATTGATGACGGTTCAGCAACGCCCGGCACTAGCTCTCTGGCCTATGGCGTGTGCGGCCAAGGAGCGTGAATGCAACGGAGAAGCTTTCTTAGTTCGGCCCTGCTGGGGGCGGTGCCTTTGCCTGCTGCGGAAGCCACTAATTCCACCATCCGGAAGGTGGAGGCGATTGCGACGCGCATTCCGTATCGCAACACGTTTGTGATCGGCCGCGGCCTGGTGGCGCAGGCCGGGCAGGCTGGGCGATATGTTTTCGTGCGGGTGGAAACCGCCGCGGGGCTCGTGGGCTGGGGCGAAACCATCGCGCTTCCGAGTTGGAGCTACGAGACTGCGGAGAGCATCGTTTCCGTAGTGCGCGACTATCTCGCTCCACTTGTGATCGGACGATCGCCGTTTGAGCAGGGGTGGTTTCAGAAGCGGTTTGACGAGGTCCTCACGCCGGCCGTGAGCCAGGGTTTCCCCTTCGCCAAGAGTGCAGTCATCATGGCCACACTGGACGTGGCGGCCCGGACTGCTGGGGTGCCGCTTCACGCCCTGTTCGGCGGTAAGCTGCGCGACACTGTTGACCTCACTTTCGCACTCTCAATCGACGCTCCTAAGGCAATGGCGGATGCGGCGCGGGTGTACCCTTCGGCCCGCTGCTTCAAGCTCAAGGTGTCGGGCGAACCGGCGCTCGACGCCGAGCGCGTAGCAGCGGTGGCTGAAGCGAGGCCAGATATCGACATCTGGATCGATGCCAACCAGAGCTATCGTCCCGTCCACCTCGAGAGCTTCTTAAAATCCGTGGCGGGTGTCAAGCAGGTCCGCTGCATGGAGCAGCCTGTCAAGAGCGTGGACTGGTTCGGCATGAAGCGGGCGCGTGATCGCACCTCGCTCCCGATCGCGGTGGACGAAGGCTGCTTTAGTACCTACGACGTGGCGCGACTGGCACGCATGGAAGCGTGCGACCTGGTTGTCCTGAAGGCGGCCAAGAGCGGCGGGCCGCTCAACTGCCTGCGGAGCGCGGCGGTCGCGGAAGCCAACGGCCTCGGACTGCTGGGCAGCGGACTGACCGAAAGCGGCGTGGGCTTCACTGCGAGCGTCCACATGTTTTCGACGCTTGACCTTGTGTTGCCCCCCGAATTGAACGGCCCAAAATTCATCGCGGACCTCATGGTAGACGGGCTCGAAATTCGCGGAAATACGGTAAAAGTGCCGGACGGCCCCGGACTCGGCGTACAGGTGGACGAAAAGAAGATCCGGCGCGCCGCCGAATCCTAAATGCAAACTGCAACCGCGCGTTACGCACCGCTGACGGAGACGATGGCGGGATTGCGATGTCGGCGCTGACGGAGTTTCTGGGGCGAAGCCCCCGGGACATACGCCCGATTCCCAGCAGCGCTTTATGACCTTTGTCCGCAATCACGCCAAGGCCATCGTGGCCCGGTCACGCCGTTCAGCGATAGTATAATCGTTTGGCTATCGTCGAATCAGGGTTCCGGTGCGCCGTCCGGCACGATGCAGGAAGGATGCGACGAGAGGCGGAGACGGAATGACCAGACCGGGGAAAAGCAGGAACGGCCGCCGCGACTTCCTATTGGGAATCGGGGCGGCTTCAGTACCGGCGGCGAAGGCCGCGGTGGGTGAAACTCATCCACGGAAGACGATCAAGGCGGATGTCCTGGTGATCGGCGGCGGCACCGCAGGCGCCATAGCCGCCATCCAGGCTGGGCGTTTGGGCGCCCGGACGGTTCTTGTGGAGGCGGGAAGCCAGCTTGGTGGAACGACATCCACAGCCGGCGTTGATTTTCCGGGACTGTTCCACGCCTGGGGCAGGCAGATCATCGCCGGCATCGGGTGGGACCTGGTGACCGCGACGGCGGCGCTGAACGGCGACCGCCTGCCCGACTTCTCAGTTCCGTACGGGCGACAACACTCGCGGCATCAGGTCCGCATCCACGGAGGATTGTACGCGGCCGTGGCGGAAGAGTCCTGTGTCAAGGCAGGCGTGCATCTCCGCTACTACGAAACGCCGCTGTCGATCGAACGAGCCGGATCCGTGTGGCGCGTCCACTTGGCCGGGAAGGGAACGCAGGTGGAAGTTGCGGCGCGGCAGTTGGTGGACTGCACGGGCAACGCGGCGGCCATCGCCATGATCGGGCTGCCGCGGCAACGGGAGGCGATCACGCAGCCTGGCACGCTGATCTTCCGGTTGACGGGCTACCGGTACGACCCGGCGGATCTGTCAGACATGGAGCCGAAAGCGCGGGAGGCGGTCAAGGCAGGACGTCTGGAATCCGCGGACTTCCGGCACAACCTTCGCGGATTTCTGGCGGCGGGCGGGGAGAACGCCACGCACATTCCGGCAGCCGATTCCAGCACGTCCGAACTGCACTCGCAGACAAACATATGGGGCCGGCAATCCCTGCTTCGGATGATGCGGTTTCTGCGGCCGTTTCCGGGCTTCGAGAAAATGCGACTGGAAAGGCTGGCGCCGGAGGCTGGCATTCGCGAGACGTTCCGCATTGTGGGAGAAACAACGATCACCGTGGACGACTACACGAGCGGCCGGAAGTTTCCGGACGCCGTGGCGTATTCGTTCTATCCGATCGATCTGCACGACGAAAAGGGCATTCGTCCGCAGCCGCTGAACCAGGGAACGGTGCCCACGATCCCGCTGGGAGCGCTGATTCCCCGCTCGAGCCGCGACGTCATGGTGGCGGGGCGCTGCATCAGCAGCGACCGGTTGGCGAATTCTGCGCTGCGGGTGCAGGGTTCGAGCATGGCGATGGGGCAGGTGGCCGGCGCGGCGTCCGCGTTGGCGGCAGAGTTGAACTTGACGCCGGCCAAGATCCCGCTGACCGCGCTGTTGAAGGCCCTGCGGGCGCATGGGGCGATCGTGCCCGATTAGAGATGCCGGCCTCAGCTACGGCAGCTTTTTCTTCTTCAGCTCCGCAATGAACGCCTGCTTGGCCGCCCGCGTGCCGGGGAAGCGAGGGTGGCCTCGGCGAGCCGGCAGCGTGTCCCCAGTGCAGTACGGTCTGGAGGCTTCGCTCCATCATGCGGCGCCAACCGGGATCGAAACGGAACTCAACTTGAACAGTTGAGCGCGATGCCCTTTCTGAACCACACCAAACCGGAGAAGCGGCAGAATGCGCAGATTATGGGGAATGATGGGGCAAGCCCGAACAGTCGATGTTGTCAACGAAATCAGGCTGGAAAGTTATCGAAACTGAGACTGGCTCCCCACCCTGGACGTATTTAGAAAAACTCCAGAGCCGGCTCCCGGTAGACTCGCAGAGTTTTAGGACAGCCAGCAGCGGCTCTCCTTACAGAGCAGGTCGCCGCGTGTGCCATGTTGTAATCTGCTGAAACGCATGTGCGAGTGCGAGCACCCGTGACTCCCCGAAGCGCGGTCCCACTATCTGCAACCCGATCGGCAGGCCGGCCGCTGTGAAACCACATGGTATGGATATGGTTGGAAGTCCAAAGTAGCTAAAGGGCCGAGTGTTACGCAATGGCCGACCTCCCGACTGCGAATCGAACCGCGCTGCATCCTCCAATTTGACCGGCATCATGGGAGTCGTTGGAGCAATCAACACATCGACTGCCGAGAAAACACTTCCTACTGCCCGCCGTAGCCGGTCCAATTCGCGCCGCGCCTCAGCATACTCTGCCGCAGTGGTCAATGCGGCAGCCTGCAATCGCAGCCGCGTCTGTTCCTGGTACAGTTCCGGAGTCTTCGTAAAGTACGGCTTGTGGAACGCGTACGCCTCAGCACTCGTTATCGGGAGTGTCCGAAACGGTGGGATCTCCGTCTCATGCACACCGGCAGTGATTTTCTGCAGCACGCCTTCGGCTGCGGTCATCGCCGACTGAATCTCCGGATCAAGCTGGTCGAAGAAGTAGGAGCGGACCACCCCGATCTTGAGAGTCCTTGTCCGCATTCTCAGCGCTCTCGAGTAGTTCTCCACGGGCCAGTCCACACTGCCGGGGTCGAGGGGATCATAGCCCGCAATTGCCCCTAAAACCAGTGAGGCATCCAGCGCCGTACGGCAGAGCGGACCAATATGGTCTTGGGACCAAGCTAGCGGAACTACTCCCTGGGTACTCACCCGGCCGTAAGTCGGCTTCAAGCCCGTGATACCGCAGTAGGCTGCCGGCTGACGGATGGACCCATTAGTATCGGAGCCGATCGCGCCGAAGCAAAGACCAGCCGCCACAGCCGCAGCAGAACCTCCGGAAGATCCACCCGCGATCAATCCCGTGTCCCACGGATTACGAACAGCGCCGTAGTAACTGACGGCCGAGGTGCCGCCATAGGCGAATTCGTGCATGTTCTGTTTCCCGATAATCACCGCGCCGGCACGCTTCAAACGTCGCACGACCTCGGCGTCGTCAGCCGGAACGCGATCTGCGAACACCGCGCTCGCGCAAGTGGTTTTCACACCAGCAGTGTCGATCAAATCTTTCAAGCCGATCGGAATTCCATGCAATGGCCCACGCCATTTCCCGGCGCGCCGCTCCTTCTCCAACTCGCGCGCTTGAGCCAGCGCCTGATCCGCCATCACGGTAATGAACGCGTTGAGTTGACGATTGAGTCGCTCGATGCGCTCCAAACAGACCCGCGTCAGCTCAATTGGCGAGATGGCTCCTTTTCGGACTTGCTCGGACGCTTCCTGCAGAGTCCATTCTGAAGGAGACGATGCACGCGTATGGACTGGCATAGCAAGGAGCGCTGCTAGGGCCCGCCTGCGACTGATGCTGGCCATCGTGATTATTCTGTCATATCCGATGCGCGTAACGGACAGCGAATCGAAGTTGAAGCGTCGAATCTTATGTGAATCCCCAGTGAGGACTCGAACCTGAAAATGAACAATAGTCTGGAGTGCAGTGGAAGGTCCCGCATTTCAACGAAGCAATAGTGTGGCGCCGCACCTTTGAACCGAGCCGATTGCGCGGCGGACGCTACGCGCGTGCAAAGGCTGCGACAGTTAGCGCGTCACGGGAGATCCTGTGAATCACCTTCGTAAACGGGTGCTCGAAGAAATCGAACGCCGGAATTAGGCCGCGAGCTCTGAGCGACGTCTGATAAGCGCGGCAGGAAGCAATCGTGGCGAAACGGATTGACGCAAATTACTTTTTGTTGTAAAGTCACTGCATGAAGACAGTGCTCTCTGCTGGGTCGCGCTGGTCCCGCAACTCACTATGCCCCCGACGCTGGTTGGTGCGGGAATCCGGGCCGAAGTGCGCGCGCACCTTTAGTACGCTGCAGAGCCTGTCCGACGACATGTTCCTCGCCCCGCACGCGAACGACCGCTGGGAGAAGAGATTCCGCGAGATGCTTCGGCCCAGCAGCGACGTCGCTAGGCGTGCCTGAACAAGAAAATACCGTCCATGAGGAAATCAATGAAAAACACCAGCCTGTCGTTCTTCATCACCGCTCTGCTCATCGGCACCCCCGCTCACCCGCAGGACAAGACCAGTGAGATCGACAAGATCTTCAGTTGGGTCACGCCGGGGTCGCCTGGGTGCGTGGCCGCCGCCTCGCATGACGGAAAGCTGGTCGTGAACCGCGCCTATGGCTTGGCCGACCTCGAGCGCAACGTTCCGTTGACCACCGACTCGATCTTCGACGCCGCATCCATCAGGAAGCAGTTCGTCGCGGCGGCCGTCCTCCTCCTCGTCGAGGAGGGGCGCCTGTCGCTGTCCGACGACGTCCGCAAATACATCACCGAGCTGCACGATTACGGCCAGAAGATCACGCTGGACCATCTGCTCGCGCATACCAGCGGCCTTCGCGACTGGATTCCGCTCAGCGACTGGGCAAACGGCAGCTACGACGCGATGACCATGATCCTGCGTCAGCGCGGGCTCAATTTCGCGCCTGGCGAGGAATGGTCCTATTCGAACAGTGGCTACGTGCTGCTCACCGAGATCGTCGCGCGCACCAGCGGGATGCCCTTCTCCGAATTCGCCCGCAAGCGCCTGTTCGAGCCGCTCGGGATGAAGACGACGACGTACGTCGACGACTTGCGATACGTTGTGAAGAACCGCGCGCTTGCCTACGAGAAGGCGGGCGAGCGCTGGAGGATGGACATGCGGATCGAGAACAATCGCCGGGGCGGCGGCGCCCTGTTCAGCACGGCCGCCGATCTCGTCACTTGGAACGATGCGCTGGCGAGCGCTCGTCTCGGTAAGTTCGTCACCGAGAAGCTTCACGAACCGGCGACTCTGAGCAACGGTAGGAAGCTCGGCTACGCCCGAGGTCTCATGCTGGACACCAATTACGCCGGCCCGTTCGTGTTTCACGGCGGGGGCGCGGCCGGATACCGATCCGTATTGGCCCGCTTTCCGCAGCAGAACTTTTCCGTCGCCGTCCTCTGCAATGCAGGCGAAGCGTCGGGCAACCGGGACGAGTTCGGGGCCCGCATCTTCGACGTGTTTACCTCACCCACCGGCACTCGCCCAGCGCCGGCAGCGGTCGCCGGCGGTGCTTCCATAGAAGGGCTCGATGTGACGAGCAAAGCGGGGCTGTTCTTCAGCGAGCGCACCGGCGCGCCGCTGCGCCTGATCGCCAACAACGGCAGGCTAGTCGTCGCCGGCGGCGGGCCCCTCGTGGCGGTGTCCAGGGACCGCTTCCGCAATCCGCGCGCCTCGTTGGCGTTCATGTCGCAGGACCAATTCGAATTGAGCTTCCTGGCGCGCGACCATTTCGAACTGAAGTCCATGGAAGGCAAGACAATACGGTATCGCCGCGCCCAGCCCTATGCGCCAAGCGCCGCCGACTTGCAGGCCTTTGCCGGCCGCTACGAGAGCGACGAGTTGAGGGCGACGCTGCAGATGACGCCCGGAAGGAGCGGATTGATGGTCCGCCCCAACGATGGGGCGGGCGCAGGTCTCGAATTCGCGCCGGTCGATCGCGACACCTTCCAGCGAGGTATGCTGACTTTGCGCTTCCGCCGGGACCAGGCGGGAAACGTCGTGGCACTTGACTTCACCAATCCGGTGCTGCGCAACATCAGATTCGCGCGGCTGAGCGACCCCACCAGTCGCCGCTAGCGACGCACCGGCTTTCCCCGCTTCGTGAACCAATGTCCAGTAAGGACTCGAACCACGTATCGTCCAGTTTTCAGTGTGCGAGAGTTTGGCTCCCCAAAAAGTCGCGGACGGCCCAGGCCCGAGGAGCTTCGAGATTCAGCCGGATGGAAGAATAGAATGCAGGGCAATAACAGTAATATTAATCTATGAGAAATGGGCGAATCGCCGTGTTGTGTGTTGCGCAGGTGCTGGCATGGGCAGGAACTCCGGCCGTCCCGGCAAATGACATCGTCGTCAAGACCGCGCCATCGGCAGACCATCAAGTCGAACTCCGTTATACTCTGCCCTCGGACGGTTTTGTCACGCTGGTGATCGATGATGCCCATGGCCGGCGCGTCCGCAATCTGATTGGTGCGGCACCGCGACCGGCCGGCCCCCATACCGAACTCTGGGATGGAGCTGATGACCAGGGCCAGCCCGTTCCCGCAGGCCCCTATCGCTGGCGCGTGCTGCGCCATAGCGGTGTCGGCATAGAGTACATGCTGAGCTATGGCAATCCCGGCAACCCGCCCTGGGCCTCTGCGGACGGCAAGGGCGGCTGGGGCGCGGACCACACAAATCCCCACGCTGCAGTCACGATTCCCGGCGGAGTTGTATTGGGATGGCCGATGGCTGAATCGGGCTGGTTCCTGATCGGCGTTGGCCCCGATGGCCGAAAGGATTGGGGCCTCAAAAATCGCTTCGCCTTCGGCGATACCATCATCAATCTCGCCAGTGACGGGGAATACCTGTATGTTGCCAGCGAGCAGAATACCGCACCGCTAATGCGCTATTACAAGAAAATGGCGCACGGCGTCTTGTACCGCTATCGCCTGAGCGACCGCAAACTTGCCAAGTTTGGCGATCAGGATGAGGTTGTCATCACCGATAAAATGGAGGGCAACGTTCGGGGCCTGGCGCTCGCCGCGGATACTGCCTATGTGTCGCTTTCCAAGGAAAACCGCATCGCCGCGATTTCGCTCTCGACTGGTAAGCTCGCGCCTGAGAAGGACATTGTCATCGACGCGCCAACCGTGCTGGCCATGGACAAGGCGGGATCGCTGCTGGTCTTGAGCGGCAGCAAGATTCTGCGCGTGAACCTTCAGACGCGGAAAGCCGCGACCCTCGTTTCGCAAGGCCTGGAAGATCCCGCCAGCCTGTGCGTCGATAGCGATGGCGCAATCTACGTTTCTGACCGCGGTAAGGCGCAGCAGGTGAAGATCTTTGATGCGGGCGGCAGGTTGCTGCGCACGATTGGCAGCGCAGGAGGTCGAATTCCGCGCGGTCCGCATCAGCTGCTCGGCATGTACCATCCGCGCGGACTTACCGTTGATGCCAAAGGTTTGCTTTGGGTGATGGAGGAGGACGACCACCCACAACGCGTGAGCGTATGGAATGCCGGGACTGGCGCTTTTGTCCGGGAATATATTGGCGCTCCCCATTACGGAGCACTGGACGGCGCTGTCGCCAGCTTTGATAAAACCATGGCCTTCGGCGAAGGCGTGCAGTACCGCCTTGATTGGGACAAGAAAACCTATACGTTGGTTGGAACTCCCGGACGTGCAGCGAATGACGAAGATGTATTTGGCCGCGCCGTCGTTCGCCGGCTCTTCCAACGAAACGGCCGGCTGTTGACTGCCAGCAACGGCCATGTGCAGGTCATCGCCGAGTTGAAGGATGGCGTTCTGCATCCGCTCGCTGCGGTGGGTGAGATCAAGGAATTGACGCGACGCATGGGCATGTACACGGGGGCAATCGCTCGCAAGATCGAGCAACTCCGCGCCTCCGGCGCAAAGCTGGACCCACGCGGCAATCCAGATCGGGATGTCGCATTCATCTGGACCGATCAGAACGGCGACGGTATCCCGCAGGATTCCGAATTCGTCTGGAAAGAGGGCCGTCGCTGGGGTGCCTATTGGGGCACCTCAATCGGCGATGATTTTACGGTCTTCATGCAGAGTGCCGGCAACGTATACCGCCTGCCCGCGACAGCCTGGAACGCTCACGGTGCGCCGGTTTATACCTTTGAATCCGCCACGGCACTGCCCTTCACCGGCTCGGCCGACCACAGCGCTGTGCTGCCGGACGGAATGTTGATCGTCAATGGAAAACCGCTGTTGCAAGGCATAGACACAGCTACCGGACGCCAGGTCTGGACTTATCCAAACATCTGGGGAGGCGTCCACGGATCGCACACCGCGGACGTGCCGGCGCCCGGCCGGCTCATTGGACCGCTCTCGGTGACCGGCGCAGCGTCGGTTGGAGGCCAGGCGGGTACGCTTTTCGCCATGAACGGCAATCTGGCGCAGCAATTTCTCATGACGAGCGACGGCTTGTGGGTGGGAGCGGTCATGCGCGATTGGCGCCTCGCCAAAGTCGAAGACATGTACACGGTTCCCGATGAGGATTTCGGAGGCTATTTCTGGCGGGACCAGAAGTCCGGTGAGGTTTATCTCGAAGCTGGCAAGAGCGAGTACCGGTTGTACCGCGTGACAGGCCTCGATACAATCCGCCGCAGCGAAGGCCAGTTCAGTCTGAGTCCGGGTTTGGCGGATGCCGCCGTGACTCGTGTGGCAGCCAGGAAGGCTCCGCGACAGAATGTTCCGTCCACTGCCATCGTCCGCCTCGCCGAGCCGCTCAAGATCACCGGACATCTGGAAGATGTTCCTGCGAAGATGCAATTCACAGAAGTGGTGGCCGATGCCGGCAGCAAGTTCCGGTTCGCGCTGGGACACGACAGGGAGAATCTGTACCTGGCCTATGACGTGACTGCGGACCGTCCGTTCCAGAACAACGGTCAGATCATGAAGCAGATGTTTAACACTGGCGACTCCGTGGATCTGATGTTCGGCGTGAATCCGAGTGCCGATCCGCACCGGAAAGCAGGGCCCGGCGACAATCGTCTGTTGTTGACCCTGCGGGACGGCAAACCGCTGGCAGTGCTTTATAAACAGGTGGACCCCAAGCGCACATGGCCGGTGGCCTTTGTGAGCCCCAGTCGCGCCATCTATTTCGGCAACGTCATCGAGCTGCCGGACTTGAAAATGGCGGTGACGCGCAGCCAAACGGGCTATGTGCTGACGGCGTCGGTCCCGCTGGCGACTCTAGGTATCAATCCCGATTCAGCGGCTACTTACCTGATTGGCGACGTCGGAGTGATTTTTGGCTCGGAATCAGGAAACGGAGCGCGCTTACGGCTGTACTGGGCTAACAAGGCGACGGCCATCACGTCCGACATTCCGAGCGAAGCGGCCCTGATGCCGGAGAACTGGGGCCGTTTCCGGTTCGAATAAGCTTGCGCCGCAGGGTCGCACCAGGGAGCATCCGACGAACGCGAACGGGTGAGCAGCGCCGGGGCATATAGGAGACGAGCATCGTCGTGCCGTCCGGATAGGGTAGAGGCCCGAGTTTCCCTTGCCCTGCTGATCGGGTGAATTTCGAGCGGCGGGACGGCACTTTTGCGCATTTCAGGAGGGCGATTCAGGAGTCAGCAGCGTCATCCGGAACATGGCGTTCGACTTCGGCTGCTATCTACCCTTGTCTTACTCGCGGACGTAGGTCCAGAGGCCGCCGTGCTCGACCCAGAGCTGTTGGCTTCCCCGGAAGTCCTCGCGGCGGATTGAGGCCGGGTCGAGGTAGCCGAGGCCGACGGCTCTGCAGTCGACTTCGGAGATGCCGGTGGCGAGGGTGACCCGGAAGTCTTCGTTCACGCCGCGGACGTTCATCACGTGCGAGGCGATGTTGAGATTGAAGCCGGGATTGCGGGCGAGGAAATCGAGGACGTAGTTGCGGCCGTGGTAGCCAATCTGGCGGATCGCGGAGTCCATCGACGCATTGCTGTGAAACGCGTGGATGTGGGGCGCGAAGATGATCACTTCGGCGTCTGGCGCCAGCACGCCCGGGATCTGCAAGTAGTAGCTGCCTTTGCCCGCGGTCCAGATTTCGTCATAGACGTTGTGCATGCGCTGGACCACGCAGGTGAGTGGTTGCGGGACCTTTATGAAGTGGAGCTCCTTGGACAGCTCCACCGAACAGGCGAACGCTTGCTTAAAGCCTTCGAGACCGAGGCCGGAGAAGAGGCCCCGAATGCCCATGCCACCGTTGTCATCTTCCGCGCAAACCATGTTGAGTAGAAGGATGGGTGTGTCGCCGAGGCGGTCCATGATCATACCGGCCGCGCGATCGATGATCCGTCGGGCCGGATTGTCAGCCTGGCCAAGAATATTGGGCAATCCGACCAGGGCCGCGGCCCAATGGAACGAAGCGGTAACATCGCCGCCGACGACGCCGGGGACGAGGAGTTTTGTTCCGCCCGCAAACCCTGCGGCCTCGTGGGGCTTGGTGGCAGCGATGCAGATGACGAGATCGTAGCCGGTGAAGATGTTGCTGTTGGCCGTGACCGGGATGGAATGGTTGATGCCGCCCGAGGTTTCGGCTGCGATGTAGGCGGCGGGTAATTCGCCGACCTGGGTGAGTTGGGCGGCGTTATCGTATTCGTGGCTGAAGAGGGTGTCGAGGCAGGGGGTGTCGCCGGTGAAGCCGAGTTTCGCCAGAGTTTCTTCTCGGGTCATCTTGCGATGTGTGCCGGCGGAGTTGAACGCGTCCAGCGTGCGCAGGCCGCGAGAGAGGAGGACCTCATGGGCGGCGCGAGCGACCTGATCGGTGCAGTCGGTGCGCGAGTAGTCGGGGTGGATTACCAGGACACGGGCGGTGCGCGACAGGGGCTGGATCGCCGATTCAACGATACCTTGGATTTCGGCCTGGGTCAGGAACCCCTGAGGGGGGGCGCTAAGTCTGCTCAACTTGATCTCCTCTATTTCCATACTAGCCCTATTCGTGTTGACAAACCGCACTGCAGTCCGGTCCACGCTGCCGTCGAGGTCCTCATCGAAGGCGAAGGTATTGGGAAGGAACCTTTTGGAGCGTGGCGGAACGGCTCCGAGCCGCCGTTGCTACCAAAGCCGTCGCTGCCCCCAACCTGGCGCGATTGCGGACCTGGAACAAAGGCAACGGGAAACGATCGGCGCATGCTCCGCGTTCAACCTGAAATTATTTAATGCGCCGGTTGGCCTGGCTGCCGAATCTCTGATTTCGGAGCCAACGGGCATGTTGAGAACTCACGACAGAGACCTGTTGATGAGCTGGGGATGGAACATACCCAGGAATGGAATGTTGGTCCACTGGCGGGCAGGACGGCTTCCCTGGGAAGCCGCACCCGGCATCCGCTGACAGAAGACGTTGGAACTTTACGACTTGGTAGATTGATTTCATGTTGGACTTTGTAAGCTACCAGTGATTCGTAGGTAACGGAAATGAGAGTACTGTTTGTTCACTGTTTTGTCCTGACTATCGGACTCTTTGGCTCAATGGAGTCATCTTCACGAAGCACATTAGTCGTCAAGATGGATAATGGTTCGCATCAGCTGTTCGTTTTTGATCGCCTCGCCATAGTGCGGCGAGCCCGCGTGTTGACGTGGGTCGTCTGCGCAAAGCGGACGGTTGCTCAGTTTCGAATTATCAATGCCTGCCGTATGCGTACAAATTGGGAGGCCCTATGTTGACTCGAACAGCCCGCCGGGTAATCCAGTTGCCTGTGGCGCTGCTGGTACTGATGTCCGTCACCCTGGCCCAAGCTCCAGCAGTGCGCGAGAGCCCCAGCGATGACCCCGGAATCGCCCCGCGAACAGCTCCCGTTACATTAGACGGCGAGACGCTGTTCCGATTGCGAGGCGTTTCCGCGTACCCGGCCGAAAAGAGGGCGGCAGATGTTTCCCAGCGAATACGGGCTTTGGCTGACGATCCTACGTTCTCCCCTGAGATGCTGCGCGTGGTGGAGGAGGAAGGCTACCACACCATCAGGGCGCGCGATACGACCGTGACGGCAATCCTGAATGCGGACGCCACTCTGGAAGGAGTAACTGTCCCCATTTTGATCAAGACGACGGTCAAACGCATCGGCGATGCGATCAAAGCATACCGGATAGCGCGTAGTCCGCAAGTACTCTGGCAGAACAGTATCCATGCGCTCGGTGTCACGCTGGGCTCTGTAATTGGCCTGTTCCTGTTCTTATGGATCTACAAGCGTTTCGAAAAGTGGGCCGAAACGTTCTGCAAGCGTAGAGTCGAGCAAGTTCAGATACCAGCCCTCGGCGTCATCCAGAGCGATCGCCTGTGGACAACCGTGCTCAACGGTTTGCGGTTCACCCGTACCATGCTATTGGTGATCGGAGTCTTGGCGTATCTTAACGTCGTTCTTGCCTTGTTTCCCTGGACTCGACCATTCTCACAGCGAGTTTTCGAAATTGTACTCGATCCGCTGCGGACTATGGGGATGGGGCTTTTCCACGCGCTTCCGGATCTTGCGTTCCTTGCGGTGTTGTTCTTTGTGATCCGTTTCCTGCTGAGACTGACCCGAATGTTCTTCGAGGCAATTAGCCGGGGTGCCGTCAGCATGTCTGGATTCGACCCCGAGTGGGCGGCACCGACCTATCGCATTGCCCGCATTCTCATCATCTCGTTCGCGCTCATCGTCGCTTATCCCTACCTGCCCGGTTCGGGGTCGGAAGCGTTCAAGGGAGTTTCGCTCTTCATTGGCGTCATCTTTTCGCTGGGCTCCTCGGGAGCGATCGCGAACATCATCGCGGGTTACTCGCTAACGTACCGGCGCGCCTACAAGGTAGGCGACAGAATCAAGATCGGAGACGTTGTCGGAGACGTTGATCAAATCAGGCTACAGGTCACACACATCCGTTCGTCGAAGAACGAGGAGATCGTCATCCCGAATTCCGTAATTCTCAACAGCAACGTCCTGAACTACTCGTCGATGGCCAAGCAGCACGGACTCATCCTCCACACCACAGTAGGAATCGGCTACGAAACTCCCTGGCGCCAGGTAGAGGCGATGCTGCTTCAGGCCGCCGGGAAGACGGAAGGGATTCTTCGAGAACCTCCCCCGTTTATTCTGGAAAAGGAATTGGGCGACTTTGCTGTCACCTACGAACTCAATGTGTATTCCGACGAGCCTACAAAACAGCCAAGGATCTATGCTGCACTTCATCGCAACATTCTGGATGTATTCAACGAGTACGGTGTCCAGATCATGACGCCCTCCTATGAGGCGGATCCCCCCGAGCCCAAACTGGTGCCGAAGGACAACTGGTTCGCAAAGCCTGCCAGTGGCACTGCACTCGCACCGAATGCCGGAGCCAAAGGTGACCACGTCAGCGCATGAGAACCTCGGCTATCCGGAACGGAACGGTAGCGCTTGCGCGTCGCGGATCTCATCCGAAAAGTCGAAGACGGTGTGGACGAATTCCGAAAATACCTGGAACGCCGGGGCGACGACACCCGCGAACGTGCGACTAACACTCAGGAGACACCAACTCGCCGGCGCAGCTCGGATTCCAGTACGCAGGCCCGGAGGGCAAAAGCCTCTCAGACAAAAGACGAACTGGACGATGCACTAGGCGACCTTAACCGCAGCACCAACCGTTTGAGGCGAAAGTTCGACGCGACGGACACCTGGATGGAATCGAAGGTCCAGGTCGAGCGCGAGGTCGATGACGGCCGCAAAATCAACCAGCATGTTGCTAGAGGGAATTACGGCAGCGAAGTGGCACGCGGGGGTGTTGCGGTCAGGGATCAACGAGCTGGCGCGAGCTTATGGAGTCGCACCGCTGGGAATCTGAACGGACTTGAAGCGTGATTCCCTGGTGAGGATCGGATGAAGGCGGGCGCCGCGCTCCTGCCGAATCAGCGGCAAGGAGATCCAATATGTTGAAAGCGCAATCGCTGGTTGACGAGGCCTGTTACGTACGCCAGCAGCCGCACCCATTTGTTGTCGCGCATGGTGAACGAACATCATACGCGGTCTGACGCGGAGGCGGTGGCGATAGATTGTTTGACCATACGGGATCCAGTTTCCGGACCATACCGGCAGCAACGCGAGAAGCCTGAGGTCATCAAACAATCCGCCCAGCGCAGCTCGTGCAACGCTGAGAAGCGCCCTGGGTGTCAGCGGCGACAGTCCACGAGCGAAAGGCGCTTGCGGCAGCGCAGTCGGGACATTCGCGTGCGCCAAACCTACTGCCGCGCGGAATCTTCCAGGGTCTTTTGGATGCTCTCGATAAGTTCAGCAGCCCTATATGGCTTTTGAAGAAACCCGGCCACTACATCGGAGTCTAATCTCCTTACGCGCCAGATCCTCGGTATACCCACTCGTGAAAATTATGGGCACGCCAGGCTGAATCTCTCTGATTAACCGGAAAGCAGTGTGGCCGTCCATTACGGGCATGGCCATGTCCAATAATACTGCTGCGATCCTGGGGGCGTTCTGTCGGAAGATCTCAACACCTTCCCCGCCATGCTTGGCGACCAAGACCGAATACCCGGCGTTCTCAAGTATCATTCCGGCCAATTTCGTCAGCGCGGGCTCGTCGTCCACCACCAGGATGGTACCGGCGCCATGCGGACTGATTACCGACGGCGGATCGACCAGTTTCAAAGCCCTCGGCCGGCACCCCCGGAAAAGACACTGTGAAAGTTGTACCTTGCCCTGGAACGCTGTCCACATTCATCTTTCCCTTGTGACCACGAATGATGCCCGACACGGCAGCCAGGCCCAATCCCCGGCCCGTGAATTTCGTAGTGAAGAACGGGTCAAACATCCTCGCCTTGGTGGCCTCATTCATGCCAGATCCGGAATCTTTCACCTCCATGAAAACGTCCGTTCCAGCCTCCGAAACTCCAGTCGATACCCGCACTGTTCCCCCCTCCGCTGCGATGGCTTCAGCGCCATTGATGATCAGGTTCATCACCACCTGGCGGATCTGACTGGCATCTCCCTGGATCCAGGGCAATCCCGGCGTGAGCAAAAGATCCAACTTGACGTTCTTTGGAATACTGGCGGAAATCAATGGCAGCATCTCCGATATCAATGACGGAAAAATCGAAGCGGCTGATGACGAATCTGCCCTTGCCCGAATAGGCTAACAATTGGGCGACCAACTCCGCCGCCCGCTCGCCGGATTGCTCTGCAATTTCGACCATCGGATAGGCGGGGTGGTCCGGAGTCAAGCTGGTTTTGGCATAGCTCAAACCGCCAATGATGCCGGTCAGCAGGTTATTGAAGTCATGAGCGATGCCGCCAGCCAAGACCCCAATACTTTCCAATTTCTGCGCCTGCTGCATCTCCTCTTGCGTCCGGCGGACCTCGGTATCATCGCGAATCAGTAATCCATACTCTTGGCCCATCGAAGCGAGCATGCCGATGCCTAAGAAGCGCGAGCCGTCCTTACGGATCCACCAGCCTTCGCGATAAACCGAGCCCAACCGGTCAGCCTCAGACCATGCGAGCTGCTGCGCCTCTCGATGAACAGCTTCGGGGGCGACGAGACATACGGCCTCCTGGCCCATGATTTCGGCTTCGGTATAGCCAAATAGGCTCTCAGCGCCGGAATTCCAACTCGTTATACAGCCGGTGGTGCGATCCCTGGTGATGAGCGCATAATCCTTGACGCCGTCAATGAACAGGCGATAGCGCTGGTTGGTTTGGGCCAGCATTCTGTGGAGAAAAGCAGCGTAGCGTTCCCCCAAAAATGCCTGGCCGAGGGACATCAATAGATCAGCGTATAACCGCAAGGTACGGCGCGTGACGGGAACCTGTTGGATAGCCTGTTGCCACAATTGCTGCCGTGAGATCCCCAAGTCCCTGGCCACTCGCTGCAATGGTAAGGGTTCGGGGTAATGGCTGAAGACCTGACCCGCAATCAGAGATCCCAAGCGGTGACCGCCCAGGGAGAGCGGCACCGCTGCATGCGCCAATCCTGCCTGGTCCTCTACAATGACCACACTACCTGTTCTCAGGGCGTCTGCTACCGCGCTGCAAACTTGAGGAGGCCGCGCCAGACAAAACGGGCAACCGGCATTCGTTTTCGGCATTGCCGCGCGTGCCAACAGCCAGGTGGGCTGCGGATTGTGGCATTCCCCCAGCCGGCGACCCTCGGAATCGGTCAGGGCAACGGCCAGTTTCATGGTTCCGGCAAACGTCGCCAGGACTTTGTGCCAGCCCTCCGGGTCGAGCAGCTCGTCGCACAGCCCCTGTGACATATCTACATGACGGAGTTCCTGCTCAGCGAGACTGGCCTGTTTTCTGAAGTTCTCGGCAGCCCCGTGTACGAGGTTGGCAATCTCCTGGCGCGATATCATTGTGAATCCACTGTCCGGGCAGCGGCGGGCAGGCGGCTCGGAGCCCGGCTCAAGACGCTGGCGTAGCTCGCAAGCGGGTGGGCGTTTGCGACGTCCTTGTTAAAGGGCAGAAGCGTGATTCCGCCTTGCCCAATTACGTACTCGCGGCTATCGAACTCGTGCGGGCTGCCTCGTGCCTTGACAACGGTCAGGCAGCGGCGCAACGTACTGTTGATCTCCACGAGACTCAGCAAAATGATATTGTCCACGATCGAACTCACGGGGAAGTCCGGCATAAAAGACGAGAGGCCCAGAAACTCCGGATTCTCATAGGCAAAGAAGGTAGTCATGAGTCGATGCTTGCTGTAGGCCACGAGGGCATGAAAGAAGTCGCGGTAGACAGCCTGGTCGGCCAAGGCGGTGCTGTAACTCGTCATTCCATCAATGACCATACGCTGAACGTCGTGCTCCTCGATGGCTCGGACGATCTTTGCAAAATGGGCATCAATATTCAATTCTTGAGGGCTATCGAACAGGACATGGATAGTGCCTTCGTCGATTTGCGATTGCAGATCCAGGCCAAGGGTTTCGGCATTGCGGACGATCTGCGCCGGGTGCTCATCCAGCGAGATCAGCAGTCCTCGCTTATTCTGCCTGAGCGCCCCTTCCCGCAGAATCTGCGTGCCGAGTACGGTCTTGCCCACTCCCGAAAGCCCGACCACCATCGTGGTGGACCCATCAAAAATGCCGCCGCCGAGCAAAGTATCCAAAGCATCCACACCGATTACGGAGCGCCTGGCCTTGGATGTGGGCTGGTCCAGATTGAACGGGAGAGGCGCTTGAACCCGGCGGAACACTTCCAGGCCTTTACCATCGCAAATCTGTAAAGTATGCTCGCCAGGCTCATAATTCTGACCCCGGCTTTTGACGATCTCAATGCTACGGTGGATGCGCCGGTTACGCAACTCTCGCTTTACCCGAATCACCGTGTCAACAAGGAATTCCACTGCTTCCGATGTCAGTTGTGAGTTAGGGTAGGCTCCGAGTTCGTGGGACAGCACAGCCGTCAGATGCTCGCGGTTTAGGCCTTCGATGAGTTGTTGAAGGAGTTCGCGGTAAGAATCGGGGCTGTCCGAAGCCTTGCGCAACAGCCCGATACCATCGATAAAGATTCGCTGAGCGCCTATTTCGAGCGCTGTCTCGAGCAGCAGGCTATCAGCCGAACGCAGTTCCTGCTCGAGCACCTGCGGGCTGGTAAATACGATCTGAAGCTTTTTCTGCGCCTGAAGTGCTGCAAGGTCCCAGCCCAGCGTGGCCGCGTCACGAATGAGTTTATCCGGACTGACCTCAAATACTACGATGATCCCGGGCTCAGCGAATTCAGTGATTCCCCGGTAAATGAACTCTACCCCAAGCAGGGTCTTGCCGCTGCCGGTAGTCCCTTCGACGAGGATCACGTTGGTCCTCGGAATCCCACCCATCAGAAGGGAATCAAGACCGGCAATACCAGTCCGGATCAAATTGTCATTGGGCATGTACGCGTCCTTTCAAACCAAACGCAAACCGCTAGTCCGCAGGTCCTGGCGGGGGCCCTTCAGGTGCTTCCGGAGCAACAACCGGCCAGCGCGATTCTGCGCCAGGTTCATGAGTTCCAGCAGGAGCGTGTGACGGTAAAGTTCCGGGGGCACTTTGAACTGGCAAAAACGTATGCCCTGAGAACTGCGCGAACGTTGAATGAGGCCCAGCGATTGCAGCCGTTGCAGAGCGGCTACTACATCAACCCTGTCATATCCAATTAATCGCGCAATCTGCGCGGCCGTGCCGAGATTAGCGGTGTGACGGTACAGAAAAACGAGGATATCCCAGTCGATCAGGAGCGTCACACCCAGAGCTTCGAGGCGCTCAAGAACAAAAGCGTCTTGGGACTTTTCAACCGCCATTCGTCCAGATACTTTACTTATCAGTTTACGCCAACTTCCGGTGCGAGCGGGGCAGTCGTGCGCCGGGAAGGCATCGCCATTGTTCCTGCACCTGTTGGGCCAAAGCAAACGTCAGCAATAAGCGCTGTGAAAATTGGGTCGCCAAGGTCGCGCGCACGTTTGATGATCCCTTCCTGTGACCATATGCGGTCGAGTGACGGGAATCGGTCAACCACGGCGGTTGGAGTTGCCCTCATCGCGAGCGCGTCGGACCGGGTAGCAGTGGGGAAGGGCTGGATGCCCCGTCGGCAAATCGATCAGTTACGTTCGTTCAGGTGCACTTGCGCACGAGCGTGTTAGCCGATTGATGGCCGATCCGGCAAGAAAGCCGATCGCAGCGGCGGCAAGCATTGAGCCTGCCATATGCCGGCGGCCATACCCCCGTAAGCCGCTGTACATCCGGATCAAGTCATGATCTTCGATGTATGCTGCCGTCGCATCCAGGCGAGCCGCTGTACTGGCCGCGAGGTTGTCGATGGCCTCTGACCCCTGTCGTCCTGTCGTGCGTACGGTTGCTGCAGCCGTATGCAGCGCGCTGCCTGTCTCATCCCGGACCTCGTCGAGTTTTCTGCCGGCCTCTTTTCCAAGCTCCGACGCCTTTTCCGATAATGTCTTTAAAGTAGTCATGATGTTCCTCCAGAGGTATGGGCATGCTACTCGTGTGCATGCACCAACAACCCATGCAGAGCACGTTTACCTCCAGAATCCCCATCCGCACGAGGGACTTGTGGTGCCAGCCAAGCCCTAACTCTACTCATACAAGCTCTTTCACAGCGACCGCTTCGATCTGCTGGGTAACAGTCTGGCGATCCTGACCGGGATTGCTTCGCCTCATCGGGCACGAAACCTGGTGTTGAGCCCCAATCCAGGCGATGCGCATGCAACTCACGAGCCGCGTGCGTCGGATCTGAGCCGGCAGCATCTGCTTGGGAGCCTGTCGTTCTTCCCGAGCGGTCGCGTTTTGTCTTCTCCGCCGTCTGAATGACTTTGTAGGTATAGGAACTCAAAGGGCATCCCTGTTAGCGCTTAGGATGAGAGGATTGAATTGACGCCCCAAGCTCACGATTGCAGCTCGAACGGACCTAAGGATGCTTACGCTAGCTCACGCCACGAGCAGCGATGATGAAAACCGCCCAGACGCGGACTCGAACCACAGTCCGCCAGTCCCGAAATTGCAGACAATCGGATGCAGATCCGAAATTCTGGCCTCGGTGACACTTAGGAGCCGCCTCGCTCAGGTTCGCCTTCATAGGGATCACCGCGGTCGATCCGGTCCTCGCGATCCTCTTGCTTTTCCTGCTCGCGGCGCTTCTCAAGTTCTTCACGCTCCTCGCGACCGTCGCTCATAGCGCCTCCTTTATTCAGTGTAAGCGATCAAGTCCGTCGGTCGAGCGCCGTCGGCAACCCAGACCGCACGTTTCTATGCGGGGACTCTCGAAGATTTCGAGTTTATCTATGCGAGTGGAATATTGGATCCCTTCTTCGGTTACATTGTAAAGAGTTCGGGCGACGGCAAAACCTGGACCCCGATGAACAGCGGACCGCAATGGTCTTTCTTGATTCAGCAAACACCGCCAATATCTACGCCCTTCAGGATGCCTCCTTGGGGGAATCGGACCCTGGCCTATTCCGCAGCACTAACGGAGGTGCGAACTGGACGTTTGTCCCGGTTGGGCCGAGCAGCGGCCAACTGCTCATCAGCTGCCTGTAGTTGACCCGCAAGAAAAGTCCGGGCTCAGGCTTCCTCCCACCAGCTGAATCTCGTTCGGCCGCTCGGGGCCCGCGATCATATCCAGGTTCACCGCCACCGTGCCGGCCAGATTGCGAAGCGGATCCGTTACGTAATAGCAGGATCCCAGAAAGCCCTGCTGCCAGGGTTCGGAATGCGTCATGAGCAGACACGGTTATTAACGTGCACGGCTTTTTAGTCCCTGCTGGCCGTGGCGAGGCAAAGTATGAATGAACGAACAAACGACTTGCCGGAGGGCAAGTCCGACGTGCTCTTAAAGGTACAGCGACTGGGCTGGTTATGTATGTTTCTGTTCACCATGGCCGCATTCACCGGCTTCACCGGGAGCGGCCCACTGGCCCGCAAGACTGTCGGGGGAATAGGGATTGAGGTCAATCACTCAATGTTCAAGCGCAGAAACGCATCAAGCGAGATGCAAATCCAGATCGCTACCCGAGCGCCCGGCCCGGTCCGGATTTGGGTCAGTCGCGAATACATGCGGCAATTTGCGGTCGAGGATATCAGGCCTGAACCGCAGTCGGAAACGTCTACAGAGCAAATCCTTTTGTATACGTTTGATACTGTGCAATACCAGCCGCTGGTTATCGCTTTTCGTATGCGAGGTCTGGAAAGCACCATCGGGTGGGTTTCTGGGTCGGTTGGGGTTGAGGGCGCTGGACAGGTCAGGATTTCAGAATTTGTCTGGCCATGAGAATCTGTCTGGTCGTGAAAGGAATAAACGCATGGACCCTGTGATCCGCGCAAGCGCTATTTACATTTTTCTTTGGGTGATCCTTCGACTCGCCGGTAAGCGAACGCTCTCCGAGGCAACCACCTTCGATTTCGTCCTGGTATTGATCATTGCGGAAACCACACAGCAGGCCCTCCTCGTTGACGACTTCTCGGTGACGAATGCATTCGTCCTAATCACGACACTTGTGGGAATCGACATACTCCTTTCGGTGCTCAAATTGCGGTTCCCGAAACTGGAACAGACGATTGATGGAGAACCGATGCTGATCGTTGATAACGGGCGGCCGCTCGAGGATCGAATGGCCCGTGCCCGAATCGATAAAGCAGATATCCTGGAGGCGGCGCGGCGACTGCAAGGCTTGGAGCGCTTCGACCAGATCAAGTATGCTGTGCTTGAGCAAAGCGGCGGTATCACAATCATACCCCGGCGCGAAGCACCGGTCGAACCGCCTCAAGCCGCTTGAGCGCCTCTATGCGATCCACACCGCACGCGCTTCGGCAATCGGTGATTCTGCTGGGCGACACAGTTTTGGCTACAGACACCCATGGGAAATCACTAAAGAGAATATTAAGATTAGGGCATGCTGGGATTCATTCGGAAACTGCTCGCTACCGACTTCATGCCTCACGGGACCTGCTATCGCTGGGACCCGGTTGTGCTTTGGCTCAATGTAATTTCTGACGCCCTGATCGCACTTTCCTACTACGGGATTCCGTTCTTGATGTTTGCCTTCATCCGCCGGCGGCGCGATCTCTCATTCAAATGGACCTATGTAGCGTGCGGCGCATTTATTCTCGCCTGCGGCACGTCGCACTTGCTGGGCGTCGTCACTGCGTGGATTCCAGTGTATCGGCTAGACGGAGTTGTCAGGGCGATTACTGCGATTGCCTCCCTAGCGACCTTCTTGATGCTCGTGCCGCTCGTCCCAGTGCTAGCAGGGATTCCTTCCCCTGGGGCGTTGGCGAACGCCAACCGCGCACTCGCAATTCAAGTCGAGGAGCGCAAAGCCGCCGAGGCACAGGTACGGTCCCTTAATGAGGAACTGGAGGACCGAGTCGCAGAGCGGACGCGGGCACTGGAAGAGTCGCAAGGGCAACTACTGCAGGCTCAAAAAATGGACGCCATTGGCAGGCTGGCTGGGGGTGTAGCACACGACTTCAACAACCTCCTCACCGCGATAATCGGCTTCAACGAAATCGTGCAACAAGCGGTAAGAGACAATTCGGCTGCATTCGAGGCGTCTGTTCAGGTTCGAAATGCGGCCGACAGGGCGGCGGGACTCACAAGGCAATTGCTTGCATTCGGCCGCCGTCAGATGAGCCAGCCCCGCATTCTAAATCTTAGCCAGGTGGTCCTCGATGTTGACAAGATGCTCCGTCGCATAATTGGGGAAGATATCGAAGTCGATCTGCATCTCGCGAATGACCTCAAGATGGTCCGGCTCGATCCCAACCAGATTGGACAGGTATTGCTAAACCTTGCAGTCAATGCACGTGACGCCATGCCTGGAGGCGGTAAGTTGACCATCGAAACTGCGAACACTGAAATAGAGGGGACCTTTGCAGAAAGACAACTTGGCGCTCCAGCGGGACCCTACGTGATGCTAACGGTGAGCGACACGGGAATTGGCATAGATCCGGACACCCAGTCTCGGATTTTTGAACCATTCTTTACAACCAAAACAAAAGGCGACGGGACCGGGCTTGGCCTGTCGATTGTTACGGCATAGTCCAACAGAGCGGAGGCGACATCCTCGTGCACAGTAAGCTGGGTGAGGGCACAACTATCAAGCTGTATTTCCCCGCAACTGACTCCTTTGTAGACGAGACAGTTGGGCCCGAGATAAAGTCTGGCCCTCGCACGGGACACGCGACGGTACTGCTGGTCGAAGACGACGAAAGCGTCCGAAGGCTGGTTCGGAACATGCTCGTGCAGTTAGGACATCGAGTACTGACAGCATCGTCCGGGCAGGAAGCCATTGACGCTGCCAGCACGCATAACGGACCGATTGACCTGTTGCTTACCGACGTCCTTATGCCGGGTATGAACGGCGCAGAACTTGCCGCCATGCTGAAAGCTTCGCATCCTTCGGTACGGGTACTGTTCATGTCCGGCTATGCCGACAGCATTATCGGGGACAAAGGCGTACTCTCACCGGACACACCGTTTCTGCAAAAGCCATTCACGTCGAACATGTTGGCCGACAAGATTAGAGAGTTAATCAGTTAGAACGCCTCCCGACTACCCCGGACGCGCCCCGTGCTCGGCGGCAAACAACGCCGCGGCACATTGCGCGCGCCGGCAGCGGCTTCGGTCTGAGCGGCGGAGATCCGAGCGCGGCGGGCTACGGTGCGTAGCGGGGCGGGGAACAGCCGGCCGCGTTAGTTAGAAGCCATTTGGAGAATCCGCTCTAGCTGCTTTTGATACGGTGCTGTGCGCTTGACGATCTCGGCTTCAATGCGGCTGATCTTGGCCTCAATCCGCTCCAGATCGTCCATCAGTTCCTGAAGTAGATAACGATGGTGCTCGTTCACATCGCCGCGCAGCACCAGGCGCAGTTCCTGGCGCTTGTTGCGGAGCGAAGAGACGGCCTTGTCGGCTAGCCAATCCGGTCGCCGCTCGCCCGCGATCAGGGCTCGGATGATCAGGCGTCCGGTCGCCCCGAGAATGTCGCTGGCGACAGAGCCGAGCTTGATGTTCGCGTCCTCCAGCACCTTCGCAATCCGGTTGTGCACGCGGTTGAACTCGCCGGTCAGCTTGACCCGATAGCGCGTCAGGTCGCGCAGTTCTTGGATCGGCCGCGCTGGCACGAAGCTCGCTTGAAGCAGTCCGTGG
This sequence comes from Bryobacteraceae bacterium, assembly GCA_963793625.1. Taxonomy (GTDB): domain Bacteria; phylum Acidobacteriota; class Terriglobia; order Bryobacterales; family Bryobacteraceae. The sequence goes on from CAWCAT010000015.1 coordinate 211,028, forward strand.
GCCAGCAGATCGGCGATCCACTCGGAGTCCTTCTGATCGGTCTTGCGGCCGTTAAATACCCTCAACAAGTTACGCAGTCCTTCTTGCTTGTATCTCATGCTACCGATGACAGCCACCGGCCATCACGGGAGTTTGGTTAGTTCGTGCAGGACGTCCGCCGCAACCCCGAAGTGGCCAAAATCCTCTTTACCACTCAGCCTATGACCGACAAGGTTCGTGGGTTCGAACCGCTTGTTCATCCAACGGTCGGTAGGATTGCCCGAGAGGGCGACGCCCGCCTCGCCTTGCGAGATGGAAGCTGGACGGGCACGAAGCATGCGATTCAGGTCTAATGCGGTCGCCAAGATTCTCGATGCGCTGGTCGAGAAAGGTTCTGTTTGTCACTGCAGTCCTTGACCGTATGGCCAAAAAATCTAACCGGCCGGCCGATCAGCAAGGTTCAACGTTGACGTGCTCTGCTCCTGTCGCCCCTGCATCGAGACGCCGGATAGCAGGATGGCCTCGTTCCTTCCCGAAGCCACCCACCACCAAACGGACTCCCTCGCGCCGCCAATCCTCCTCAGCAGTCGCAGAGCATTTGTAGATTGGCCATGGTTTGTTCCTTTGATTTCGGCTGACGTCAGCCTTGCATACGCAGTTTGCCGATACTCTCTATCAGTGCGACCACGTTTCGCAGCGGGAAGCCGGAGTCGATCTCCACATAAAACCAGCCTCCGCCATCAGCGATCGCAAACTCTTCTGCTAATCTCTCGATGGTCGCAGCGATTTCGGACGGCTCGCCGCGGGTCATCAGATCACCGCGATCGGGATGAATTGCGATTGCGATCCCATGTTTGAGGCAGAATCCAGTCAGTTCTCCCGGCCGGTATACCTGAACTTGCGGCCAGATGGCATCGATACCCAGCTCGGCGAGGTCTTCTAAGATTCGCGAACCATTGCCGCAGGTATGAAAGAAGACTGCTTTGCCGGCGCCGCGGACCTCCTTGAACAGAAGTTCGTAGCGCGGCTTGAAGAACCGGCGCCAGACCTTCGGCGAGATCATAAGTGCGGAGCTAGTTCCAAAGTCGTCGCCGAACTGAATCGCGTCAACGCCGCGCGCCAACAAGTAGCGGATCGTCCGGAGTTGATAATCGACGATCTTGTCAGCGAGAATGTGGATCTCCGGCACATCCCTCGACAGATCCATCAGAACATCCTCGAATCTGCGAACCGCGTGCATTACCTCAAACAAGCTGATCCAGCCGCTCTTCAGGTAGTAATGTTCCATGTGAGCGAGAGACCTGGCTCGTTCCCCGTTGCATTTCTCCCCATTGATTGCAGGCACGGGTGGCGGGTTAAATCGTTCCAGATTCGCCCAGTCGTCGAGTGGCCTCTCGATCGGGTGCCCGTGCATGCCGAACATCAGGTGCTGCCAAAGGACGCCCCACTCGTCTCGGCGCATTTCCTCGTAACGGCCATTGTGATCTTCGAACTGGGGGGCTGGCCGTCTGTCGGGAAAGTCCTGCGGGACTCCAAAATCGTGAGGGTACTGCTCCCACAGCTTTCGCAGTGCGGCACCGTGCTCCCAGATTCCGGCTGGAGATGGGTGATATTCGACAGGTACGACGTCGACGGGCCGGAACTCAAGCGCCGCAAGAACTCGTTCGCGAGGTAACATCCTATTCACGCACTCATTCTATCCAACCGCGTATGGTATTGTTCACGAATCCTTTGACGGCAGTGACCACCGAATCGGTCTTGTAATCGGCACTCACTATAGCGGCGCGAAGCCGACTTTCCCGGTACTAATCCGGCAAGACTTGCTCGAAGGCGTTTGGGGGCAGTCGAGCGGAAGGCGCGGTTGCCTCAGCAGCGTAGCCGCCGACCACGAGGGAGTACCCGTAATAGAGTCACGACATTTCCACTCAGGTTTGAAGTTTACCGGCACGGTCTCTGATAGATAGTCAATAACGTGTTTGCTGCTCTTTAGAAACGGGGCGTGTTCCAACCCACGTAGCGTGACCTCAAAGAAATGATCGTTCGCCGCAGCGGCGTTCGGGTCGGTCTCGTGCGTTATTGCTTCCGCCAGGAGGTCGGCTAATTCGACGTCGCCCCCTTTGTCCGGGCTCATAGCGCTGAGAAGAATCCTGCATTGCCGCGAGGACCAAGCGGCTGCGAAAACGCCGAGCGATCCAACCGCGAGCCACAATCCGCTCCATCCTCCATCCGCTGGTACCGCTACACCTTGCGGTTTCCGCAGCCCGCTTTCCTGGCCCCCCTTCGTAAGTCGCAGAAAAGGCGCGCGGCGCGAGTTGACACAATGCCCGTTCTCGGAACCGGACGCGCAAGGACGGATGCCCAGGGGCGCGCAGTGCCAGCGTGAACGAGTAAGACAGGCAGATTGATTGCCGGCTGGTCATCCCAGTTCATCATTCGCGGCTACTTAATGCCAACCGATATTCTTCTTGCCCCGCCGTTAATCCTCACCTATAATTCAAGCAACAAGACCCCGGACGCCGCAGCGGTGCTCCCGGGATTCTTTTAGTACCGGAAGACCCATATCGCCCACGCTCCCGGGTTTTGGGAGAAGTTCTACTTCCGTCCACGCAACCTCGGTTATCCGGTTTTCGATCTCGGGTTCGCGCAGGCGGGGGTTTACATCTGTTACGACCGTCACTTTCCCGAGGGCGCGCGGGCGCTGGGATTGAATGGGGCCGAAATCGTCTTTAACCCTTTCTCCTTCACCCTGGCTCTAGATGCCAGCTTTGAGAGGAGCGAGATTATGCCGGGGGTGGCTTGATGAGCGCTCCAAGAACCCTGACAGCCGAGGAATTCGCCCGAGCATTCGCCGAAATTCATCCGCCGTTCGATGCGCAAGAAGCTGTTGTCGAGGCGAATCGCTGCTTATACTGCTTCGATGCGCCATGCACCAGCGCCTGCCCCACGCACATTGACGTGCCCCGGTTCATCAAAAAAATCGCGAGCGGGAATCTGCGTGGCTCCGCGGAGACGATCCTCGATGCCAATGTGCTCGGGCTGAGTTGCTCGCGCGTATGCCCGGTGGACGTACTTTGCGAAGGCGCGTGCGTGATGCACCGCTACAACAAGAAGCCGATCGAGATCGGACGGCTGCAACGCCGCGCGATGGACTACTTCTATTCGTCCGGCGCGAAGCTTCCGCTGGGCGCGAACGGAGCGAAGGCCAAGAGGGTTGCTTGTGCGGGCGCCGGGCCGGCGTCGCTGGCCTGCGCTGCGGAGTTGCGCCGGCGCGGATATGCGGTCACAATCTTCGAGTCGCGTCCTCTTCCTGGAGGCTTGAACACCTACGGCGTCGCCGAGTACAAATTGCGGCCGCCCGATAGCCTGCTCGAAGTCGAACTTATCCGGTCCCTCGGGGTGGAGTTCCGGACCGGCGTAACGATCGGCCAGGAAGTCACTCTGGACGAACTCGAGAAGGATTACGACGCGGTCTTTATTGGGTTCGGGCTCGGGCCGGCCGAGAAGCTGAACATTCCCGGCGAGAATCTGGCAGGCGTGATCGATGCCATGCAGTTCATAGCGAAATACAAGACGATGGACCCAATGCCGGCCGGGCAGCGCATAGTCGTGATTGGCGGTGGAAACACGGCCATCGATGCCGCAGTGGCTTCCCGCCTTCTGGGCGCCGGGGAAGTTACCATTACCTACCGGCGCGGTGAGGCGGATATGCCGGCATTCGCATTCGAATACGAACTCGCAAAAACGCGAGGCGTGCGCTTCCTCTGGCAGACGCAACCGGTCGAAATTGCCAGCGAGGACGGGCGCACAGTGAGCGGTCTGAAGTGTCTTCGCACGGAACTCGGCCGGACGGACATCACAGGGAGGCGCCGGCCGCAAGGGGTCCCGGGATCGGATTTTCACATTCCATGCGATGCCGTTATCATCGCTCTCGGCCAGACGAGACTCAGCAACCTGCTGATGGACCGTGGTATCGATTTTGCAGGCGGCTGCGTGCTGGCGGATGCGGCGACCGGTCAGACCTCGAACCCCAGCTTCTTCGCGGGCGGAGATTGCGTGAACGGCGGGCGTGAGGTGGTGGATGCGGTGGCGGAGGGCAAGCGCGCCGGGCAAGGAATCGCGGCCTGGCTGGAGAATAGCAATGGCTGATCTCACGACAGTCTTTGCGGGCGGTATCCGCTGTCCGAATCCCTTCTGGCTCGCTTCGGGGCCGCCGGCGAACTGCGGTGACCAGGTGATGCGGGCCTTCGACGCGGGATGGGGCGGGGCGGTGTGGAAGACGCTGGGCGAGCCCATTGTTAACGTCAGCTCGCGATATTCCTCGGTTGACTGGGCAGGGCAACGCATGATGGGGCTGAACAACATCGAGCTGATTACCGATCGCCCACTCGACGTCAACCTGCGCGAAATCTCGGAGGTGAAAAAGAGGCATCCGCATCATGCTGTGATTGCCTCCGTGATGGTGGAATCGAAGCGCGAGGCCTGGCACAGCATCGTCAAACAGGCCGAGGATGCCGGAGCCGATGGACTCGAGCTGAATTTTGGCTGCCCACACGGGATGAGCGAGCGAGGCATGGGGAGCGCCGTGGGCCAGGTTCCCGATTACACCACGATGATCACGGAATGGGTCAAGGAAGTGGCGCGGACTCCTGTGCTGGTGAAACTGACGCCAAACATTACGGACATACGGTCAATCGGGCGGGCCGCGCGCAAAGGCGGCGCGGACGGCCTTTCCGCCATCAACACAATCAGTTCGATTACCGGCGTCGATCTGGACACGCTAACGCCGCGTCCCGACGTGGGCGGGTTGTCCAGTCATGGCGGCTATTGCGGGCCCGCGGTAAAACCAATCGCGCTCCAGATGGTGCAGCAACTCGCGGCCGATCCCATGATCGGGTTGCCGGTCTCGGGGATTGGGGGCATTTCGGGCTGGCGCGATGCGGCCGAGTTCATCCTTCTGGGCTGCGGCACTGTTCAGGTCTGCACAGCGGTGATGCACTACGGCTACCGGATCGTTGAAGACATGATCGATGGTCTGAGGAACTGGATGGATGAGAAGGGCTTTGCGACGATCGATGATTTTCGCGGCAAGAGCATCGGGCGCGTCACGGAGTGGAAGCACCTCGACCTGAATTTCAGAATAATAGCCCGCATCGATCCGGAGAAATGCATTGGCTGCGACCTTTGCTACACCGCTTGCTGGGATGGCGCGCACCAGTGCATCCATCTCGATCGGGTCGACGGAGGCGGACAGCGCCCGCCGGCAGAGGTGGAGCGGATCAGCCGGAGCCGCATCGTCTTTACTCCTGTGACGAAGGCGAGTCAGATGGAACTCAATGCGCACAAGACGCCGCTACACCGCATTCCCCGCGTAGACGAAGACGAGTGCGTGGGCTGCAATCTCTGCTGGCTGGTCTGTCCCGTGGAGAACTGCATCACGATGGAGAAGATCGAAACGGGCCGCCCGAAAGAAACGTGGGAGCAGCGGGCGACTTCGATGGCACAAGGAGGATCCCATTGAAAACGCTGATAAAGAACGGCACCAAGAAGACCGATCTGCTGGTGGAGGGGGGACAAAATCCGGCAGATTTCCGACAAGGGGCAGGACAACACTAACCAACTTGACCAGCTAAGGTAGTTCGCTGCAACGCAGGGCTGGACGATCGCACATGAGTACGTGGATCAGGCGACGGGCAAACATTCAGACCGGAAACAATTCCAAAAATTATTAAAGGAAAGACCATCCCGCAGCAATCGAGTGCACAGGGGCCACCCCATGGCCAAATTCAACCACTTTCGTGACACTCTTGGCCGCTGCAATTGTGGTCTTCGCTGCGCTTCCGTCTGCTGTTATCTCCGCATTGCGCGGCGTAGATTCTGGTTTACTTCTACCGGAAATGGGCGTTACAACACAGGGTTTCCAGAAGCCGAGATTCCAGGCGCCTCCACTTTGTTTCACCTTGACTTTTGGACATGTCATCGCTCGCAGGAGGATGCCATAGAAGCAACCATGCTGCGAACCGGGTGTTGCTTCTTCGTCTCGATGACGCTCCTGTGAGTGGCGTGCTGTCAATTGATGGATATATGGATATCGGAAACACTGCAGACAGTTATGTGGCCCAGGCTGCACTGACGCGAATCCGCTAGCCTTTTTTAATCTCGCTTTCCCATGGTGCGATATCCGTTCCAAAAACGGTGGTGCAAGAGACACAGCCTATAGCAGTTTGAAGCGGAGTCTCGCCCTGAAAAGGCAGATCATTAGTCCCCGATGCGCAGCGGCATCGAAGGAAGGAGCGGTGCTGTGAAATCTCTACGAGTCGTTGAAGACCGAGCCTCGGGAAGAAATCCCTATAGCGTTGACAAAAAGTGAGAATGCTCCAATATTGAAAGTCGCGTGGCCATGCTCCCCTTCCCAGTGCGCCGCCCCAGGGTTTGGGGCAGTGGGATACTTTAGGCGCGTAGGTCAGGTAGACTGTTTGCAGACACATGGACTTTCGTGCTATTTTCCAAGCACCAAAACCAGTGATAGGCATGCTGCATCTGCCAGCCCTGCCGGGCTCGCCGGGTCACTCTCTCCGGATGCAGGAGATCAGAGATTGGGTCCTGCGAGATGCCGAAGCTCTGGCTGCGGGCGGCGTCGATGGCTTCATCCTCGAAAACTTCGGCGATGCTCCTTTCTATCCTGACGCAGTTCCGCCGCACACGGTGGCTTTCATGGCCGTCCTGGGACGCGACGTGAAGACACGATTTGACCAGCCGCTTGGTGTGAACGTGCTGCGCAATGACGCCCAAAGCGCGCTCGCCGTCGCCACAGCAGCGGGAGCCCAATTCATGCGCGTCAACGTTTACACCGGCGCGAGGCTCACCGATCAAGGCATCATCCAGGGAAAGGCTCATGAACTTCTTCGATATCGCAAACTGCTCGGCGCTGACATCGCAGTGGCCGCCGATGTCGCGGTTAAGCATTCGGTATCGCTTGGCCCGCACGAGTTGCTCGACGAGGTAGAAGAAACTATTCTGCGCGGTCGAGCCGATGCCATAATCATTTCCGGCACTGCTACAGGCAAAGAAACGCGGCTCGAAGATCTCAAGGTCGCCAAGGATGCCGCTGGGGACACTCCGGTTCTCTGCGGCAGTGGAGCAAACCTAAGCAATCTTGCTGATATCTTTAAGTCTTCTGATGCCCTGATTGTGGGTACGGCATTGAAGAGAAACGGTGTAAGCACGAATCCGGTGGATCTTTCGCGCGTAAAGAAATTCATGGCAGACGCGGTTGTTGCCCGAGACTCGGCGTTATAATCAGGCTCCGAACCAGAATGGGTCGAGGTTCCGTGAATAGTGGACACGGCTTGCTTCCCAGCGCTGTGTCCATGCGGAGCCAATCTGAGTGCTGCCCATCGCTTCGCCGCCAGTTACATGTTGGCACGCGAAGAACTCACCGTCGGAAAGCCGCGACCCTGGTTTCGCAAGGCCTGGAAGATCCCGCCAGCCTGTGCGTCGATAGCGATGGCGCAATCTACGTTGCCGACCGTGGCAAAGCGCAGCAGGTGAAGATCTTTGATGCGAGCGGCAGGTTGCTGCGCACGATTGGCAGCGCAGGACGGTCGAATTCCACGCGGTCCGCATTAGCCGCTCGGCATGTACCATCCCCGCGGACTTACTGTTGATGCCAAAGGTTTGCTTTGGGTAATGGAGGAGGACGACCACCCACAGCGCGTGAGTGTATGGAATGCCGGGACCGGCGCTTTTGTCCGAGAATATATTGGCGCTCCCCACTACGGAGCGCTGGACGCCGCTGTCGCCAGCTTACCGTAACTACACTCCTGAAAAGGACGCGAAGCGCAACGCTGTCAATGACTGGATCCGCAACACCAACGTGTTTGACGCGATTCTCGATTTCGATCTGGCGCTCAGAGATCCTTATCAACCCGACCGGCTGCTCCCGTTTTATGATAGCGGGGACCATATTCATCCCGGGATGCGGGATACGAGAAGATGGCCAGCATAGTCGATCTGACGCTCTTCAAGTAGCTGTCCTTGGCAGCTCCGTTGCATGAGGTGACGGATCCGGACTCGACCCGGCCCTCGGGCTTCATACTCAGGTTGCAGTTGTTGTCCTTGCGCGCATCTCAATGCTGCAAGGCAGGCACTTGCGGGCGCCGATCGCGGTCCTTCGTAGTCTTGGGGCACCCCACGTTCGTAGGCTGGCAAAGGACGCGCGGGCCGCCGGAACATTGCGACTCGTACGCTATTTCTTGAGCATCCGCTGAATAGTCATGTGAGAAACGCCAGTCTCGGCTGCGATCTCTCGCACGCTCAGACCACGTTCATGCAGCTCAGCAACCCGCTCAGTACGTACGGCAGCGTGCGGGCGTCCCAAGACCTTCCCTTGAGAGCGCGCCCTGCTCAGCCCTGCGACAACACGCTCTGATAGCCTGACGCGCTCCTGCTTGGCAATTGCTGCCAAGATCGCCCGCACAGCATCACGAAACACGCCCACGCTGCGCAGATACTCTTCGCGGTAGCTCCACCACTCGACGCCGTGGCCCGTTAGTCGCTGCAGGTGCTGAAGCGTCTCAAGCACGCCCTCGCGGGAGAATCGGTCCAGGCTCCAGAAGAGCACCATATCAAACTCGCGGCGGGACGCCGCATCGAACATCTTGCTGCGTCACCACGCGCCCCACCAGCCGCCAGGCGCTCACTGGCGCACGAAACAGTTCAGCCCGGTCCTCGTGCCCCTGCCTCGACGCGATGCGCGCGAGCACCATCCGATGCGGCGGCGACGGTGCCGACTCGCACCGCTCCCAACGGGAAACGGTCCCTGATCCGGGCTCAGCATAACTTTCGCCCGCGATCCCTGTTTGCAAATTTCCTTCGCCAGGTCCGTCTGGCTCCAGTTCATCCTTGCGCGCAGTTCGGTAACTGCGCGGCTGAGACCCAGGCTGGCATCCTGGTCCGCTCGTATCACAAAACCGTGGACTTCCGGGTTTTGACGACCCCTATCGCTCGTACCGTGCGGGATCACTTCTGGATGGCGGCTGCGCTAATACACCGTCCGCCTCTGCGCTCCGGCCTTAGCTGCCAGGGAAAACCGCGGCTCGCCTGGCGTTTCATCCAGGATGAGCGCGGTCACATATTCGCCTACCGCTGGACCGTGCTTGAACCCGTGACCCGACCCGCCGCCAACCAACCAGACGTTCTCGAACTCCAGATGGCGATCGATCAGAAAGTCCCCGTTCGAGGTGTTTTCGTATTGGCAGACGCGGAATTCCGTCAGGGGCGCGCCGCGCATCGCTGGAAAACGCTCCGCGAGGAATGCTTGCGCTTCGGTAACGCTTCCGGCGCTGATGTTGCGATCACCCGAATCAGGGTCGAACGGGGGCCCATGGCGATCAAATGCCAGCTTGAAACCGCGACCTTCCAAGTCCGGAAATCCGTACGGGCCGCGCGGATCCGTGAAGTCTATCCAGATGGGTAGGTGCGGAGGATAAAACCGAGGATCGCCCGCGGGGGGAGCGAAAAACAGCGCCTCCTGCCGTGTCGGGAAGATGCGTGTCCCCAATATTTTTGGAAACAGAGTCGGAAGCCACGCACCGCACGCAAAGACGAACTCCCTGGCACTGATGCGGTCTCCGCCCGCCGCGCGTATCGAGTCAAGCCGGTTCCGGCCAGTGGGCGGCTCAATAGCCGCAGTCATGCACTCTACTCCGGCGCGCACCGAACTCTCCACCACGGCGGCGACCGCACGCCGCGCCATCAGGGCTCCGCTCTCCATTTCCAGGATTCCGAATGTGTCTGGCAGGTCCAGTCGCATCTGTGGATACCGAGCGGCCAATTCCGCAGACGATAGCAACTCTACGACAACCCCGGAACTCTTTAAAGTTCGGCGCGTCGACTCGCTGTAGGGATGGCCTTCGCGCGCGATCCACAGCACGCCCGTACGATGGAACAGCTTCTGCCCTGTCTCCCGGAACACCTCATGCCACTGCCCGAGCGAGCGCCTCGCCATGCGCGTGTAGATCTCGTCGGCGCCATAGCCCATGCGAATGATCCGGCTTTCGCCGCCGGAACTGGAGCGGGAATGGCCAGGCGCCCAGGCATCCACCAACAGCACCGAACAGCCGGTGCGCCGCAGGTGCAGCGCGGTCCAAGCGCCGAACGAGCCGGCGCCAACGACGACGATGTCCGGAGTGATCATCTGATCAATGATCGTACGCGACGCGCGCTTGCCGCGCCTTGGCGTGTGGCGGTGAAGTTAAGGACAATTTAGCAATGCCCGCTATCTACTGAACTATACTCGGTCGAGCGAGGAGTTACTTGCGATGGGGATGGCGATTCATCGGGCTCGAAGCCCGGAGGCCGCCTCGTCGCAGTCAACAACAACCCCATGTAGCGAGTGGAAAGCTTCGCCAGGACCGAAAATACGGCTTTGTCAAAAGCGTGGAGGGCGAACCCAGAAACGGCTCGGCGATCCGCTATACGTTCCACCGGAATGGTGATGAATTCGTTATCGAGAATTACCATCTGGATGCCGAACTGCACCTCGCCACGCTTCGGTTCGCCGGATTCTCCGACGTAAACTGGACTATGCCCCGGCTATCCCCCGACGTCGGGGCTCGTGCGGAATACTGGCAAGATTTTCTGCACGATCCACCTATCGCCCTGCTGTGCTGCACTGAGCAGGGCTCGGCGCGTTACGGCGCGAGCGGGTGATGGTCTTCGCCTAGGCGTTGGCTTCGCCGCCGGTTTCCTCTGCCCCGCCCTCCGCGCTTTCGCCGCCGCGACGGTTCGCCGTCTGTCGCTCCTGCCCCAGCGGCTCGGCCCGTGAAGCTCTAGTCGTGCGCCTCTCTACGAGCCGCTAGGTCGCCCGGTCAATGGCGCGGCGCGTGACCAGGTCTTGGAAGGCGCGCGCTACCTGATCCAGGTGCGCGTGGTCCAGCGGATTGAACCACAGCCCGCCGCTTTTCACCGAAGATCCGATCACCAGCGCGTCTGCGGCCGCATAGTCTGCGAGGTTCTCCGGGGTGACGCCCGAACCGACCAGCGCCGGAATCGAGACGACTTCCGCCACTGCGCGTAGCTCGCCGGGATCCGCCGGGCGGCCGGTCGCGGCGCCGGAAACGATGACGCCGTCCGCCTGGAAGAACTCCGCGGCTTTCGACGTCTCCACGATGTCGAGGTCCGCCGTGATCGCATGTGCGGAATGCTTCTTCTTGATGTCGGCGAAAACCCGGATGCGCTCCGCGCCGATGTTCCGGCGGTACCGCAGCAGTTCTCCCGCGCTCGCTTCGATGATGCCCTCGTCGGCTACATGGGCGAACACGAACCCCTCCACGCGCACGAAGGCCGCGCCGCAAGCATGCGCGACGGCGATCGAAGCTCGATTGGCCCCTGCCAGGACCTGAATCCCGAGCGGAAGGTCCACAGCGCGCCTCACCTCAAACGCGGCGACGGCCATCGCAGCCGCGATCTCGGGCCCCGGCGCCCCCTTCAGGTACGGCCGGTCGTGCGTATTCTCGACGATGAGACCGTGAAAGCCCGCCGCTGCGTACGCGCGGGCTTCCGCGACCGCGGTTTCCGTGATTTCCGCCAACTCGCGCCGGTTGCCCGGAGTGCCCGGCAGGGCGCCGAGGTGAATCATACCGATCAGCGCCCTGGGGACGCCGAATATCGAGTGGATAATCCCGTGCGCATCCATTTGCCCGCCCACCTCCGCTGAGAGACCTATTTCAAGCGCAAAATCCTACGTCCGCGAGTACACCCCGCGCACCCTGGCCACGAACTCGCGGACGCGAGACGGGTCCACCGGGTTCGCCGGCGCACCGCTTTCGCGACTCTCAAGTCCTGGATCGGCGTCTCCTGGGGCCAGCTCGGCATCAACCAGCTGCAACGGGCTGCCAAAGCTCGACACGATTTCCTTTTGGGTCGGTGAACCAGCCGAACCTTCCAAAATCGTAGCTTTCGCGTTTGGGATCGACCGTGATACCTTCGTCCATCAAACGGTCCAGCACTCCATCGAGGTCATCCACTTGGAGGTTGATCATCGCTTTCTGTGCCGTAGGAAAGTATTCATCATCTTTTCCGAAGAAGGCAAAGACGACCTGAGCGCGTTGCGTCGAGGCAGGAAACGCGAAAGACCCTTCGGACCTCATTAGACCGAGATGCCGCTTGTACCACTTATACAGAGCTTCTGGATCATACAGAGCTTCTGGATCATTCGCTCGGACAAACGCACCGCCAAAGCCGGTGATTGAAGCCATGCAGCCTCCCATGGAAAACGGTTGTCCACAGCTTATCACAGTGCGACCGTGAATCTAACGTCGTTGATTAGTCCTGCGAAACGCCCTTGTGACAAGCAAAATTTGATTGGCGAACTTCTCTTCGAACACTAAGACCGAACTAACTCACGTTACTGCGCCCTCCCGCAAGGGGCGCGCATCGCACTTGTAACTTCTTGATTTCAGGCTTACCAGAGCATTCGGCCTGAAGCCAAATACGCCTTTTTGTGTTCGCGTAAACTGCCCAATTACAATAACTTACAGTAGCCCCAACATTCGTGTAACTACTCTGTGCCTTGTGCACATTCCGCAGCTTCCGCCAACCGAGCTTTCATCGACGACATCGCGCGACAGCTCAAGAACGAGTTTAAGGATGATGCGCTCGGATGAATTAAGTCGGCCCACGCGATCACCGTCCCAGCCGTGGACATTGATGGGATCGAGGCCAAGGCGAAGCACACTGCATATCGCGACGCAGAGGTCCCGCGAGACCCGCATGGCTTCTGGGAGTGGACAGGAAGAATCGTGTCCTTTTGGATCTGGAGTCCCAAGAAAACAACAAGGACGCTAGACCCCAGGCTCCTCCTCGCCAATCTCAAGAGCGGAGCGGCAAGTGTTGTCAACGGCTGGGTCGGACACGACTCCAAGCTGATTTCGGAGCTGCTCGACAATTTCACCGCAAATTTCGAGCGACGGTTACAGGCGCTCATCAACAACCGTAAGAAGGCACTCGATGATCCGAGCTCAAATCGCCAGTCTGCCGAAATGACCTGCGGCGCTAATCCAACACATGATGGAACTGATAGGTCGTCTCCACCGGCACCATCGCCTTGAACCTCGCATGCACAACAACCTCGAAATGCGCCGGCAGCCGCGACCCGCTCCCCTGCACCCGGCGCACTAACTCCGCCGCCCGGGCCGGTTGCGTCACCCATTGCACTGCAGCCTGCGTCCCCTCCGTCGAACTGGCCGCTAAGATCAGAATCTCACCCTGCCCGTGCAGCCCGGCCGTCCGCGCGATCAGCGCATAGTCCTCGAGAATGTGCGGCTCGCCCGCCGGCCAGTTGCCCCGCAACAGCGTGGGCTCTCCCGGTCCCGGCTTCAAATTCCGGATTCCCCCCGGCGCCATCACCAGCGTCTGCCCCGCCGGCAAGTCCTTCAGCTGCGGGTTGTACTTCGCCGACCCGAGGAAGATCACATTGTTCGCCACGATGTCCTCCCACGACACCGCGTTGCTCGGCTTGATCGGCACGTCCGGCCGCCGCCCGGCCAGCAGCCGTCCCAACTCGAACGCGCCCCTCGCCTCTCCGACCCCCGTATAAATATGGACCTCCGACGTCGTCCTCCCCGGATACGCCTTTTTCAGTCCCTCCCGGACCGCCTCCGGCAGTCCATCGATGCTGTCGTTGGCCGCCGGATCGCGCACGAATGCCCCGCCGTGCCGAACGAACAGCGGCGCGCCTAGACTGATCAGCAGCGGCCGGTCCTTCAGAAACGGCGCCCAGATTTCCTCCAGCGCCGCGTTCCACCCCGGGTCCGGCCGTGGCGCCCGCAGCGTCGCCAGCCACGCCACCAGCGTTAACCCAAGCAACCCCGCCAGCACCGCCGTTGCGACCTTCCAAGGCTGCCGGGGCCGAGCCGGCTCGGGCGCGGGCGGAGTCGCGCTCCGCGGCTCGAACGTCAGCCCGGAATGCCCCTTCGGAAATCCCACCACCACCGGATCCGCCGACCCTTCGGTCCGGTAGTACTCCTCGATCTTCTGCCGCAGTCTCGCCGCCTGGATCCGGACCGATGCGTCCTGCTGCGGGTCGTATCCCGATGGTTTGCGGAATACATCGACGCCAATCGTGAATTCCTTGAGCGTCTCCGACTCACCGGCCAGCGACTTCTCCGCCAGGTAGCTCAGCAGGCGCCGCTGGGTCTCCGAATTTCGAAACGTCTCCGACTTCAAAATCCGTTCGACCTGCAGGCTCGCGCCGTCCGGCGTGTTGGGCGCAACTCCCATGGATGCCTTATGGTAGCGCAAGTGCGCCGGCGGTTACATAACCGGTTATGCATCCCGCGAAGCATCTGCTATGTCATTGACAGGACGGGCGCCACGAGTAAAAGTATGGCATGGCACTTCGCAAACCACCTCTCGCCCTGGTCATACTCCTGGCCTGCCGGACCGCCATCGCCGCCGACCCCTGCGATTACCTGAAGACCGTCCGGACGTTTGTCAACACCATGATGGAGAGGGAACCGACCGCTACGGCGCGGTCCATTCCCCCTCTTCGCCGCCATGCTCGACCTGGACCGGCTCGAGCTGCCGGTCACCACCTTTCCCTCCAACTTTTATAAAGGCCAGGGGATGCACAACGCCTTCGGATTTGGTCTCCCCGACCCGCCGGTCGGCATCCGCCCCACCGACCGCTCCCCTTCCGGCAACAACCTCGATCACGATATCATGCTCCTGCGTACTATGTACGAGCTGACCGCCATCACCGGGGAGAAGAAATACGCCGCTCACGCCGACGCCTACCTGACCTTCTGGCTCCGCAACACCCAAAGCGCCGAAACCGGGCTCATGCCTACCGGCGAGCACTCCAGTTGGGACTTCGTCCGCGAACGCCTCTACGGCGGCTACCACGAGGTCTTCCGCCGCTTCCCCCTCTGGCCGAAGCTCTACAGCATCGACGCGTGGCGCACCCTGCGCCTCGCCGATGCCCTCTGGATCTCCCATATCGGCAACCGCCGCGCTGGCGATTTCAGCCGCCACGCAGCCATCGAGTCCTTCGGCCCCATGACGGACGCCGCCTATCCCCGCCATGCCGGCTTCTATATTCAGTCCTACGCCAATGCCTACGCCGAGACCCGCGACCCCAAGTTCATCGAGCGCGCCGAAGTCCTGATCGAAAGCCGCACCGGCATCCGCCCCCAGCCGTGGTCGCTGCTGATCGATCAGGGCGGCTTCAAGCCCGAGCATTCCACCGACCCTGCCCTCCGCCTGCTCCTCTGGGAAGCGGCCGAACTGGTGCCATCCCGCCGCGACGCATGGCACAAGATCGTGCGCGATTTGGACCACAAGGCGTTCCAAAAGCCCGCCAACAACCCCGATCCGGCCGCTTCGACGGTAGTAAAGCCCAATCCGGCCGACCAGGCGCGCAAACAGGAAACCTTCGGCCGCCTGACGACCCCCGGCCGCGCCCTGCTCACCAGCGGCGGCGTGCGAACCCAAAGCACCACCCTCAGCGCCCTGTGGAACATGGGATACGGCGCTTCCGGCGCCTCCGGCCAGGCGCTCCTCGACTACACTCGCTGGGTCCAGACTCGCGACCGCCGCTTCCTCGACGCCGCCGTCTCGTTCGCCGATGGGCTGGTGGCCGAAGGCATCCCCGCCATCAAATCCGACCTCTGGCCGCGCGCCTGCGGCCTGTCGATCTCCCTCCTGACGACCCTCGCCGATGAGAAGGCCCTCGATGCCGCCAGGCGCCACCGGTACCTGCCATTTGCGCGCGAGGTCGCCGACATGTCCATCGCCCTGTTTTCCCGCAACGGCCTCTTCCGGGCCGACGGAACGGCCAAGCATTACGAGGCGATCACCGGCGCCGATGACCTTCTCTGGGGACTGCTCCAGCTCCACGCGGCCCAGGCCAATTCCCCTCACAAGCTGTCGCACAACGATGTGAACTGGTAAGGATGACGACGAAGTCCAATATTACGAACGAGGTCCATATCATGATCTACCAAATGCAAAAACTCCTGTCCGCAGCCGTGCTGATGTTGGCAGTCCTTGCGCCATTGTCGTTTGGCCAGGAAACTCGCGCCACGATCCTGGGCCGCGTCACCGATCCCTCGGGCGCCGCCATCGCCGGCGCCAAAGTCGCCATCCAGAACGAAGCCACCAACGTCGTGAGCCGGACGGAGTCAAACGGAGAGGGCAATTTCATCTCGCCGCCGCTCGAACCGGGTTCCTACTCCGTTACGGCCGAGGCCCCCGGCTTCAGGACCATCGTGCAGAAGGCCCTCGGGGTCCGCACCGGCGACCGCGTGCCGCTCGACCTTCGGCTACAGGTCGGCGGCTCGGCCGAGTCGATCACGGTCAACGCCGAGGCGTCGCTGCTCGAGGCGGCCAATGCCGACATCGCCCAGGTGGTAGATCGCCGGTTCCTCGACTCGCTCTACCTCCCCGACCGCAATCCGCTCAGCATGTTGAGCCTGACGGCCGGCGTCGAAGGCGGCGGCGGGCGCTTCGCCGACAGCTCGCAGCAGATCTTCAGCATCAACGGCGGCGGGGGCGCCGCGGGCAACAACGAGATCACCATCGACGGCGCCAGCGTCGTCATGCCGCGCCAGGGCGGATCGATCGCCAGCTCCCCTTCCGGCGACAACGTCCAGGAGATGCGCATCCAGACCACCATGTTCGACGCCGCCTTCGGTCGCAGCAACGGCGGCGTGGTCAGCTACTCCACCCGCGGCGGCACGAACCAGCCCCACGGCTCCTTCGAGGGCTTCTATCGCAACACCGGATGGAACGCCAATACCTGGACCAACAACAAGCGCGGCGTCGAGAAGCCCAATACCGACCGCCAGTTCTACTCCGGCGCCTTCGGCGGGCCGGTTTATCTGCCCAAGGTGTATGACGGCCGCAACCGCACCTTCTTCTTCAGCAGCGCGCAGTATGAGAAGTACCGCTCCGGCAATACCTATATGGCGCGCACGTTCACCGACGACGAGCGGAAAGGCGACTTCTCGAAGACCCGGAACCAGCTGGGGACCGGCAACATTGTCATCTTCGACCCCTGGACGCCCCTCGACGGCCCTAACAGGCAGACGCGCGTGCCGTTCCCGAACGCCATCATCCCGGCCAGCCGCATCGACGCGACCGGAGGCGCCATGGCCGCCGTCTACCCCAAAGCCAACCTTTCCGGGCCCCCCACCATCAACGTTTTCAATTGGGCCGCGCAGACCGGCTTCGAGACCCCCAGCTACCAGTTCAGCCAGCGCTTCGACCACACCATCAGCGACAACCAGCGCATCATGGGCCGCTTCGGTTACATGGTCTACGACGCGTGGTTCACCGAGGTTCCCCGCGGCCTCTACCTGGCGCCCATCCCAGCCGGAACGACCCCCAATGAGGACCACCGCAAGTACTACACGCTCAGCCTGAACGACGATTACACATTCGGCCCCACCTTCCTGGCCACCTTCCGCTACAACTTCGGCCGCTACTCCAGTGCGACGATGTCCGACGGCAACCGCCAGGATCCGGCCGAAATGAAGATGGCGCCCGCCGTCACGCAGAACGCGATGACCAGGGCCTGGCCTTACGTCGAAATGGGCGAGAACATCCTCACCCTGGGCAACCGCCTGAAGTACCGCGCCAACGACTCGCACACGCTGGCTCCAACCTTCACCAAGCTTTTCGGCAACCACAGCATCCGGGTGGGCGGCGAGGGCCGCGCCATCAATTGGAACGAGATCAGCCCGGACACCGGCGCCGCCGGCTTCTTCACCTTCAACAACACCTTCACCCGGCAGGATGCGAGCGACTCCAACACGGGCCGGACCACCGGCACATCCATGGCCTCCATGCTGCTCGGCACGCCGACCAGCGGCAGAATGGGCGGTCCGACGCCCTACTCGCTCCGCAGCTATTACGCCGCATGGTTCGCTCAGGACGATTGGAAGGTCACCCCGAAACTGACGCTGAACATCGGCGTCCGCTATGAGTTGGAGACCCCCTACACCGAGCGCTACAACCGGATCTACTGGGGCTTCGATCCGACCGTCCGCAGCCCCCTACAGGTTCCGGGCATGGAGCTCTGGGGGGTCGTGAAATTCGCCGGCCAGGACGGCGCGCCGCGCACCGAAGGCCGCATCGACCGCAACAACTTCGGCCCTCGCTTCGGCTTCGCCTACCGCCTGTTCCAGGACACCGTTATCCGCGGCGGCTACGGCCTGTTCTACGCCAGCGCGGCCGGCAACCTCGACATCGACGTGCGCATCCCGCCGACCTACACCACCAGCGTCACCTACATCGCCTCCCAGGACGGCAATCGCACACCGTACACCACGGTTTCGAACCCCTTCCCGCAAGGCATGACGGCACCGGTCGGCAATTCGATGGGGACGTCCACCCGGCTCGGCGACACCCTCAGCTTCCTCGATCCTAACCGCGTCGTGCCGTACGCGCAGCAGATCCAGTTCGGCATCCAGCAGAAGCTCACTTCCACCATGAAGATGGAAGCGAACTTCGTCCGCATGCTCAGCATCAAGGGTATGGAAGGCTTCAATCTGAACGAGAAGCCCGACATCTACCTGCCGCTCGGTGCGGCGGAGAACACCAACGTCCGGAACCCGTTCTATGGGATCGTTCCGGCGGGCGTGCCGCTGGGAAACTCTAGCCAGACGACGCAGAAGCAGCTCTGGTCGCGCTTCCCGCAGTACAGCGGCAGCTTCAACCAGGGCGGTATGAACACCGGCGTGGTGGATTACCACTCGCTCCAGCTCAACCTGGAGAAGCGCTTCTCCCACGGCCTGAGCTTTATGGCGAATTACACCGGCTCGAAGATGATGGACAACAACCGTATGAGCGCCGTCAATGCCGGCCGGAACATTCGCGGCATCGCGGCGAACGACCGCGCGCACCTCGGCAACGTGGCATTCGTCTACGACCTGCCCGCCGGTAAACGCCGGGCCATCCTCAACCACGGCGGCGTGCTGAGCCACATCCTCGGCGGTTGGACCGCCAGTGGACGCCTGTCGCTCCGCTCCGGCCGGCCGTTGCAGATCACCGACACCAACGGCCGTCCGATCCGTCTCCGCGACGCCTCCAAATCCGGCTCGATCCAGGACCGGCTGGGAGACCAGGTGAATCCCGCGACCGGCCTGCCGGTGAACCCGTACTTCGACACGACCGCGTTCAAGTCGCTCGCGAGCCAGTACACCATCCCGCCCGACCCGATGTATCACTCGGAGCTTCGCGGACCGGGCCTCCGCTCGATGGACGCCTCGCTCATCAAGCGGGTGGCGGTCCGCGAAGGACTCAACGTGGAAGCCCGCGTGGACGTCTCGAACCTGACCAATACGCCGGTGTTCGACAACCCGTTGACCAACATGGCGACGCCGTCCACTTTTGGCGTCATCCAGAGCGGCGGCGGCGCCCGCACCATCCAGACCGCCTTCCGCATCAGGTTCTGACGCTGGAATCGGGCGCGTGCACCGCGCACGCGCCCGAACGGCCGATCTTCAGATCGCCAGCTCGGAATGCCCGAGGCGCTTCCTGATCGAAAACAACGATGCGACGTCCTGGTGGGATGTTGCTGATCATCTGTTCTGATAACAAAATTTGGACTCATATGAAATCCCCCGCCCATGTCGAAATGGTCTTTGCTCCGGACTGGTGGGTTCGCCACTATGGCATCTGTTTCGACGAGCCGTTCTATTTCGATCCCGAGGTGCGCATCGCAAATGATCAGTTGATGGCCAGGGCCCTTAATGACCGGTTCGGTCTCGGCGGACCCCTCGGGGCGCCCCGCCCCATCATCGGTTCGATGCACGTCGCGGGAGGGTTTGTCGTTCCGGCTTTACTGGGCGTACCAACCCGTTTTTCCAGCAACCAGGCGCCCTGGCCGGTCCCCCGCATCCTGTCCCGCCAGGAGATTCTGAGGCTCCAGGTTCCGCAAATCGAGAAGACGCCGCCGATGAACGTGTTGATTTCCCAACTGGAAACCTGGGAACGCGAAGGCGCCCATGTAGTTGGAGATTTGAACACCGACGGCGTATTGAACACAGCTTTGCAACTTCGCGGTGAACAGCTTTTCATTGACTTGATTGAGGACCCGCCACTGGCTGATCATCTGTTTCGTGTGATTGCGGAAACCCAGATACGGGTCGCACGCTACATGCGGGAGCACACGGGCACGTGTTCGATTGCGGTGAACCGCTCCATCATTAACGTCGATCCAGGTATCTACCTTCACGCGAATTGCTCGATGCAGATGTTGTCGCCAACCATGTTCCGGAATCGACTTCTGCAGTACGAGTGCCTCCTTGCCGCTGCCCTGCCACCTTATGGCGTGCATCATTGCGGGAACAACCTGCACCTGTTTATCGAGGATTATGTCAAGGCGGGAGTCACTTTCTTCGACGTTGGGTGGGGTTCGGATATCGCCAGGGTGCGCGCGGCGGCTCCCGACGCCTTCCTCAATCTGCGGCTGAGTCCCATCCGGATGCTGAGTGAAAGCAGCGGGCAAATCCATGAAGATGTCGAGCGCATGATTCGCGAGGCTGGGGGGCCGGGTAAGGCTGGGATATGCTGCATCAACATGGACGAGATGACTCCGGACGCGAACGTAATTGTCGCTATCGAGGCGGCGCGGCACTGTGAATCGGTGGGGCCGGCACTCTGATGACTAGGGACCGCCAGCCTCTTCAGGGCTGCGCTCTTCCGCCCGCATACGGCGGAACCAACCATGGCTCCTCCGCCAAATCTCACAACCTAAGGCAATAGCGCAGATATCATCAGAAGGACGTCATCTGGATTTGCGAATTTCATCCGCGATGATGGCGGTAAAGGCCGCGACGAACGGTTGACCGGCGTTCAGCATGTTGTCTCGCGTCATGTAGTCCAGTTCGATATCCGGGCGTGCGCCAATGTTCTCCACATACGACTCGATCGGAAGTTCGGTTGTTGCGATCGGGCACCGCCGGACCACGAGTGTGTTCGTGTTGTTGGTGTTAGATTCGGAATAGTAGCCGGTCGGCCATCCACTGACCGACCCGCGTCCGCCATTAGCGCACATGCCGACCAGCTTGCGGCGGGCATTGTCCTGCATCATCGCGGGGAAGATGTCGGCCGCCGAGATGGAGAACTCGTCAATCAGGATGATCAGCGGCTTTCGATATCGGGCGCACAGAGCTTTGCGCCTTCTTGGGTGTTCGTCGAATCCTGTCACTTCTTCTGTAACTATCTGTTTGCTCTGGGACGCGAACTGGTGTGCCAGCCCGAACCGGATAATGCTAATTCCGCGGCTACTTACTGGCATGGGGTCACATGGCTTCGCACTCCGTTTCGGCTGTTAACCGAAGGGTTGTAGGTTCGAGTCCTACCTGAGGAGCCAATTTGCGTTTACACGAAAAATTAGCGCCATTTGGTTAACGCCAGCGGTTTTCGGCGGTCCAGCCCTTCCTCGCGTACTATCCCCAACAAAGCAAACTATTTCGAGACAATCCTGTTCTCCACGCTGAACACCGGAGAGTCGGTTCCATCGTTCCGGTGAGTCCAAGTTCTCTCCTGCCGTCGTTACTTCTCCCCAGCGCCGGAGAATGGCAGAGTGTGGTTAACAGGGTCGTCCGTCTCGGCCCTCACTTTTCGAAATCCCGCGAGGGATTTCGTATTGGAGTATGACTCGCTCGCTAAATAGGTGTCGGCTGACCGCAGGCTCCCATCATCGTTCGCGCGCCGTGCGCGTGACGCCCTCCGACGCCAGGCGGCGCAGGAGGCTGCCGGCCGCAGCGGCCAGGTTGCCGGGCAGTTCTGCTGAAACGGGCTCGCTTGCTCGCACGACACGTGTATGGACCGCGCGGTCGGTCCCTGTGAACTGGAACTCCACAGCCCCTACGAGTCGCGTCTCCCCCGCAGACTCGAGATCCCACACCAGGAGCGTTGCGGCCAGCGCGGGAGCGCTGCCGGCATCAACGAGGCGCACTTCGGGATTCGATGCCAACTCGAGGCGCAATGCCGTGTCCAGGTAACGGTCAGGCGCGGACGACCATCGCCAGACGGGGTCCTCCATCAACTCGCCATTCGGTTGCTGGTGAAGCACTCGGCGGCCGATGTGTGCCCGCGCCTGTGTATCGAGCAACCGGATGGGGGCGGCGTTGGGGGCGCTTGTCCCCTGCTTCGCCGGCTCGAGCAGTTGCGGCTCAATCATGCGGGCCGATATTGTGGCAGGACGACGCAGCCGGCAGGCGACTCCCCCCAGGCAGGCGATTGTGAGAAGGAGACCGAAGCCCGCTCGGGTTACACGAATCATTTGGTTTTCTCCCCAGGGGGTCGTGGCCCATAGACAACCGATTCCGGCTGCTCCTCGAGGAGCCGCGCGAGCTGGCGCATTTGTTCGAGAGAGTCCCGAATGGCAGGCAGGGAGCGCCTGATCTCGTCCGCCGCAACGCTGGTTCGGTCCGCCATGTCGCGCGCTGATTGGGTCGTGGCCGGCAGTTCGGCGGCTTTGATCGCGGCCCGCGTATCTTCGATCGCGGTGCGC
The DNA here is from genome assembly GCA_963793625.1 of Bryobacteraceae bacterium. Lineage (GTDB taxonomy): Bacteria > Acidobacteriota > Terriglobia > Bryobacterales > Bryobacteraceae. The sequence goes on from CAWCAT010000015.1 coordinate 233,532, forward strand.
GCATCTTCGACGACCTTGGCGAACTTCTCCTCGGATTTGATCAGCCTGTTCAATTCGGAAGTGACTTGCTCGATCTGCGCGAGCTGCACGCTTGTCGCCGTGAGGAATTTCCGCGAGTCGGCGCTCAGCTCGGGGAGCCGGCTCTCCTGAAAGATTCGCTCGATGTTGGTGAAAAACCGGTCGCTCCGGTCGAGGCTTTGGGGAATCCTGGTGACAATCTCGCGGAGGGATCTGCAGCGTCGCTTCCGCGCGTTCCAATACCGCGGGCAGCCGATCCTGAACTTTCGAGAGCATCGTGGGCATCGACGGCACGTATATCCGATCCGGTTTGAAGCTGAGCGGGACCGGTGGCGGGGCGTTTTGCGGCCGATCGAGCAACAAGTACGCGTCCCCCGTCACGGGGTTGGCCACTATCTGGGCCCGAAGTTTTTCCAACACGCCCGTGCCGACGTTCGCCCTGGTCTGCTTGACGTTCACGCCAACTTTGATGAGGCGGTCCAGGAACACCTCGAAGTCGATTTCGATGCTGCCCGTATTCGGGTCCACGCGAAGCGTCTGCGACGCGGCCCACCGGCACGCCCCGATACCGGACCGGGCTCGAGACGTCCAGGCCGCTGACGTTTTCTGTGGTGTAGGTGACCGCGGGGAGCACGGCGCGGGTCCTCAGCCGGTAGATGAAAAACAGCGCCGTCGCGAGCACCACAACCAGCACCAACACCAGGAAGAGGCCAAGTCGCGCATAGCTTTTCTCGACGGCCATCAGTCATTCTCCTTAAGTCGCGGATACGCCTGGCGACGACCGCGTGAAGAAGTTGTGCACGAACGGGATCTCCGATTCGTCGCGCAGTTTGCGCGGGTCTCCCCGCGCCACGATTCCTTTCGCGGCTTTGTCCAGGACGATACAACTGTCCGCCACGAGAAAGATACTCGGAAGCTCATGGGTCACCATGACGACGGTGATGCCCAGGTCGTGGCTGAGCGTGACGATGAGCTGGTCGAGCTCGACCGCAGTGATCGGGTCGAGCCCCGCGGACGGTTCGTCGAAGAACAGGAGTTCCGGCTCAAGCATCAGCGCGCGGGCAATGCCCGCGCGCTTCTTCATGCCGCCCGAGATTTCGCCCGGCAGATGCTCGGCGAACGGTCCCAGCCCGACGAGTTCGAGCTTGGCCTGGCAGAGATCCCGTGCCGTCGCACCGCGTATCGAGGTCCAGGTGGTCAGGGGGAGCGCGAGGTTCTCCGCCAGCGTCATGGAACTGAACAGCGCGCCCGACTGAAAGAGCACGCCGAAGGGCGGCACTCCCTCGTAGCGATGCGGCTCTCCAACGCCGTCAATGTCGATCCGGCCGGCCATCGGCCGCTCGAGGCCGATCAAGTACCGCAGCAATGTGCTCTTTCCGCTCCCTGAGCCGCCGAGGATCGCGAAGGTCGCTCCGCGCGCGACTTGGAAGCTGAGGCGCTCCATAAGCACCCGCGCGCCCCAACCGATTCGCAGATCGTCGACGATGATGTGCGGCCTTGGTGACGGCATGTCAGATGCCCATGAGCGCGTAGAAGAGCGTAAACACAGCGTTGATGCCAATCACGCCGAGGATGGCCAGCACCACGGCTGTCGTTGTGCGGGCGCCGACTGCCGCGGCGCCGCCTTGTGTCGCCAGCCCTTCGCCGCAGGCGATCAATCCGATCGCCAGCGCCAGAAACGGACTCTTGACCAGTCCGCTCAGCAGATGGCCGGCGGTGATGGCGTTCGCAGTCGCCACAACATAGGCGCGCGGCGGCATGTCGGTGATGGCCACGGTCGCAATGAAACCGCCGACGAGGGCCAGCAAGTCGCCGATCCAGGTCAGAAGCGGCACGATCGCGGCCAGCGCGAGGCAGCGGGGCACGACCAGCCATCTGATTGGATCGAACCCCATGGCCCGCAAGGCGTCGGTCTCCTCCGAGACCTTCATTGTGGCCAGCTCCGACGCGAGGCCGGCGCCCGACCGGCCAGCCACGACGATGGCCGTAACGAGCGGTCCGAGCTCGCGGAATTGCGCGACGACAACAAGCTCGGGTACGTACGCGATCGAGCCGAAGCGCCTGAGCTGCGAGACACCAAGCAACCCGATGATGATACCGATCAGCAAGTTGGCGGCGCTTGTGACCAGGAGTGCGTCCGCACCGATCTCCTGGCTCAGCCTGGGGAGCGAGCGCCAATCGACCAGGCGCGGTTCGACGACTGCTTTCCGCAGCGCAACGGCGCAGCGCCCCGTGAAATCAAGCGCGTGGGTGATTGCGCCTGGCACCTCGGCCGCGGCTGCGCCGATCCGCGTCAGAACGTTCGTCGCGCGTGCTCGCGCCGGGTGGTCCGCTCCGCGTCGGCGATAGAGGGCGATCAAGCGCGCCGCTTCCGGGTTGCGGTCTTCAACAATGTGCGTGCGGCGCCCATTCGCGTCCAGCCGGTCCAGCCAGCGGGCCAGCAGGACTGCGCCGGCGCCGTCGATGCGATCAAGATCCCCGAGGTCGACATCAACCGAGCGGCACCCGTCGAGACGCGGCTCGGCGACCTCCACGGCCTGCACCACCGACGCCGCATGAGCCAAATCGAACGGACCCGCAGGGACGAGGTACGCGTGGTCCCCTTCTCGATCTGCGCGGACGGCCACATTCATCGCGCGATCCTCTTCAAAAGACGAACAGAAACACCCTGAGTAGTGAATGGCATCTAGCTGAGCCCGTCGGGGCCGTGGCTGTGGAGGGGCACACACTTCCTCCTCTCAACAGCCAAGACTTTAGATCACCCCTCGGTCGTCGCGACTTATTTTATTTGGTGGCGCAAACGGGATATCGCGCAAACGCCTCTCAAGCGCGTGGGGGGTTGCGGATGGTCTATTTCCGCTGGTGGTTGCGCAATTAGCCACCAAGTACTCGCAACCGACGCTGCTAGCGATCTATACGAATGGTCCGGAAAAGCCGTCTGTTTGTCTGTTTCATCCTGAAAGCCCTCTTCCGGCGGGTGGAATTCAGGAGTGGATGCGTTCGAAAGGATTGGAGTCGGTGTTCTTGATAGACCTCCAGACGCTCGGAGACGTGTTCTGGAAGCAAATGACAGACGTTCTAATTCACAACGCCCAGGCGCGCAAGTGTATTCGCGATGGCATCATCCCAGAAAATCCAGAGGAAGCGGATAAACCGTGCGACGTATCAGAGAGCAAAACCGATGAATGACCGGCACTCCCGAATCAAAGCCAAGCCGCAGGTTGTCGCACTCAGGTCCCGGAAAGAACTGCCCGCAGAATAGGGTTGCTCGCCATCTCAGCCATGTCTGGGGCTGTAACTTCCGGACGATCACCGGGATTTGTGTATCCGCCTTTGCAGGAATGGGCGGAGCAGGAAGGTTTTGTTTCATGCAGTTTGAAGGACCCGAACTTGAGAACATTCTCCGCCGTCAGGTCGTCCCGGTACACGTCCAGGATTCCCGCTTCCATGATCGCGGCACCATTGGGAAACAGGAAGCTCTGCAGTTGGTTCGTAGCGGGCTTTACGTTGGCGTTGGGAACCGGAAGAGGATTCGCTTCTTGAGGCCCCTGAATCGGTCGAACCAGGGACAGCGGGCATTCAGCGATAAGGGCGCGCGGGATACCTTCATCTCACGTTTGCGCAAGAAGGGCTGACAAGACCGCACGGCCGGAAAGACGCACGGGGGAGGGCACGCGCTCCCGCTGGGAGTAAGAGAGAAGGGCTGGAAACGCTTACTCGGGAACTCGATGCGCCGGCTGCCAGGACCCGCGGCCGGTGGCTATATCGGGTCTTCGCAGAGCGACAAGATGGATTCGACGTGACGCCGGACCCTCTCTCGCATGTCGAGGTTCATGATTGCTTCTTCGAGGATTTCGATTACGCTGCCGAAGCGTCCGAACTCCGCGGTTGAATGGCGGATTTGGTTCAGGTAGAGATAAGCAACAAGCGCCTTGCGGACGCATTCCTTCTGACGGTAGAGATCGGCGAATGGCGGGAGTGGCAGTTGGCCGATACCGTCGGCGATCTTCACCTGCTTTGCAATCCTCTGAAAGAACGAGCCGTGAACGAAGGAACTGCGCTCCTTGTACAGCATCTTGATTTCGCGCTCAACACCTGGCTCCTGGGATGCGAGAAGTGCTGCGGCCCGCTTACGGAGCTTGTATCCGACTTCGGTGTTGTCATCGGTGCCGGCGGTGAAGAGAGCTTCCAGAATGGTTGCCATATCGGCAGACTCTCGCGGCCAGGTGACGAACTGCTTGCTGTTCTCGTACTCCTGCAGGCCGACATAGAGAAGGCAGGCACCGTACAAACGCCAACCCTCTTTGTCCCATTTGGTCATTCTGTATGCATTCCATGATCCATAGCCGGATTCCGCGATGAGCGCCTGGTGGTAGCGGGCGAATTCCTCGCGCTTGAACCGGGCCGATTGCTGCTGGTGGCGAGAGTAGAGCACTGTTTGTTTCTTGTGGTCGGGGCGCCAGAGGCCCATTTCGGTGGCATAGAAAATTGGGTACAGGAATTGAGGTGAATAGAGATTCAGAAGGAAAAGGTGTTCAGGGTACCCGTCCAAAACAGTTCCGGCAACATCGCCGGGCAGCAAAAGGCCCCAGGAGGACGTGCGGAATTGCTCGTCTGAAAGGGCGAGAACATCTTGTCCAGTGCCGGGCTCATGGAATCAGAACGTTCGTGTTTATTGGCGGAATCCGGTTTTGAATGGCACTGATGAATCCGTCCAGATCGAATTTCTTCAGGTTCCAACATTCATAGCCGTCTGCGATGTTACTGATGCCTTCACCTTGGTCGATTCCCGAACCGATGAAAGCGATGAAGATGGACTTGGATGCCATACGGATGAAGCGTAGCAGACGTGAGGATTATCGGAAAGATGCGGTATTGCGCAGGGCTACACCGCCGACGAACTGCGTAGCAGCAGGCGCAAGCTCGCACTCGACGCGGCACTGGAGATCTATGCGCACTTCGGCTGGGAGGATCCGCTGAAGAACGAACTCGAAGCCGCCCAACGACAACGATTCGGGCCAGCCTGAGATGAAGTAATGCTGCTTATTCTCGCTCTGGCGGCGCTGGGTTACCGTAAGTTGCAGCCCGATCTTGGGTCGGATCACGTGCCAATCGTACAGAGCTGGAAGGCCGCCTGCCGAAGATTACTCCCCATAAACGCGCTTGTGACAAGCAAAATTTGGCTAAAGGACAGCTCTTCAAGCACTACGACCAATTAATTTAGATGAAGACGAAAGCCGAGTTGCCGATGAAGCGGATCTGGGACCGTAGCCGTAAAAGGATGAGGCCTAACTCACGTTTATGCGTCCTCCCGCAAGGGCGCCGCATCGCCGTTCACACGCCTCAGAAATAAATCCACCACACGCAATCAATCAGTTACACCCCGCCACCCCATCCAGCCCGAAATCCAACTGCTAAACTCCTCGGCGGAGGCAACCTCGTATGCAATTCACATCTTCAGCCAAATTCCGAACGCCCACTGACATCTCAGCGGGGAAATGCAGCACTGTTAAAAAAAATCTGACGAAACGAACTATTACGTCCAGATTGCAAACAGGTGCTAATCGTCCTAAAATGCCCGCAATAGTCATGACACACATCATCCGGTTCCTGCTCCTCGCGGCCGTCCTCTCCTCCACAGCCCTCCAGGGCGCATCCTTCCGCAAACTCATGTCACTCGATGGCACCGCCAACACCGGCCTCCATGTCTGGACCGATGTAGTCAACGTCTACATCCTGCGCAGCGGCGAGAACGCAGTGCTCATCGATCTGGGCGACGGCAGCGTGCTCTCGCATCTCCATGAGATCGGCGTCCGGCGCGTCGAATGGGTGCTCTTCACGCATCATCACCGCGAGCAGTCGCAAGGTTACCCACTACTTAGTAAGTGGTCCCCTAAAATCGGAGCGCCGGAGGCTGAACGCGCGTTGTTCGAAGGCCCCACGAAGTTTCGCGCCATGAAGCCTGCGCTGGGCGATCGTTTCACTGTCCATGGCGCAAGCTTTGTGCGGCCTGGCCTGCAGCCAATCCCTCTCGATCGTGGCTTCGCGAAGATGGATGAGTTTGTCTGGCGCGGCATCGCTCTGCGGGCCGTCGATACTCGCGGAAACAGTCCCGGCGGCATGAGCTACCTCTGGAAGCACGCCGATGGATGGGTGGCGTTTTCGGGCGACGTGATGCTCGCCGGAGCCCGCATGCACAACTGGTTCGATACCGAGTGGGACTACAGCTTCGCGGCTGGAATCTACGCGCTCCACGGTTCCGCGGCATTGCTGCACGCGTTCGATCCCATGCTCCTGCTGCCCTCACACGGTCCGGAAATTCGTGCTCCGCGCGCGCAGCTTCAGGAGTACCAGAAGAAGCTGGAAAAGCTGGCAAGCCTGGTCGTGCGCGGCTACCGCATTTTCACCTTCGCCTCCGCCGACCAGGACCCGGTCTCCAAGCCGACCGTGGTTCCGCACGTCTGGCAGGTGACGCCGCACATCTACAAATTCAAAGGTCCTGAATACTGGCCGAACATGAACCTGATTGTGGCCGATAACGGCCACGCCCTCGCGGTGGACTGCGGTCTGTTCGACGACGCATTCCTGGATCAGGCGCTCGAAGGCATGCGCAAGAGCATGGGGTTGAAGCAAATCGACGCCTGCGTGATCTCCCATATGCACGGCGACCACATGCTGAATGCCCCTTACTTACGCAAGAAATTCGGCACGCAGGTCTGGGCTCTGCAGGACATGGTCAACAAGCTGGAACACCCCGAGCGCTTCGACTACGCCGCTTCCGTGCAGTCCTATCGGAAAGGCTTCGACTCCGTAAAGGTGGATCGCGCCTTCAAGCCCGGCGAGACCTTCGACTGGCAAGGCTACAAGTTGACCATCGATTGGATGCCCGGCCAGACTGAATTCGCACTTTGTTTGACCGGCACTATCGACGGCCGCAAGGTCGCCTTCACCGGCGACAACATCTTCGCGAACCCTGCGGATCCCGCCCAGAACGGCCACGAAGCGATCGTGGCGCGCAATAGCGGAATCCTGGAGGAAGGCTATATCTACGGCGCGGAGTATCTACGCGTCTCCAGCCGGACCTGCTTCTGGGTGGACATTCCTGGGTGATGGATCGTCCCGCGAAGTTGATCGACCGCTATCGCCAGTGGGCTTACGACATGCGCGAGGGCTTTCGCGCGCTCAGCACCGATGAGGATTACCGCTATTGGTTCGATCCGTATTGGGTGCGCGCCGAACCCTACCGCACAACGCTAAAGAGCGGTGAAGCAACCGAGGTCGTGATCAACGTCCGCAACTTCCGAAAGAAAAATCAGGTGCATCGGATCGAGATCCACACGCCCCCCGGCATCGTCGCCGAGCCCGCGGTCCTCGAAGGCACTCTACACAACGAAACACGCAAAGGCTTCCCCATTCGCCTGCGATCAAACGACGCAGTTCCAGGACTGAAGATCATAGCTCTCGATATCACGCTCGATGGCCGCCGCTACGGCGAGTTGTTCGATTTCATGATCGATGTTATTGGGGACGATAAGAAATTGATCGGGAAATCAAAGTAGGCGACGGCATCGCGTAAGCGATATAATTTCGCAACATCATGTGCTCTAAACTTTGTACCCTCGTATTTCTGGTAGCCGCGGGCGTGCACGCGCAAAATGCCACGCAAGCCGGCAAGTTCGTCGTCGAGCATCCGACGCTGTTGAACCTGGGATTTGAATGGGCGATCAGCGGCGATGCGAATCGCAACGCGACGGTCGCCGTGCAGTTTCGCGCGGTGGGCGAATCCGGCTGGCAAGCCGGCGCTGCCGCTGGTGCGGATCGGCGGCGAGCGCGTCTTCCGGAAGGCGCGAGAATCTCGATTACACCGTGCCCGACGGCTTCGCCGGCAGCATCCTGAATCTGCAGCCAGGCACTGAATACGAATGCCGCTTTCAACTTGACCGATCCGGATGGCGCGAGCGGCCAGACGACGCACACGGTGCAGGTGAAGACGCGCACGGAGCCGCAGGCCGTCCAAAGAAGGCCGCACGCTGCACGTCTATCCGCCGGACTACCAAGGTGAGCGCATGGAGCCCAGCTTCACCAGCATCCTGGAGGCCTACTACGGCGCCGGGCTGGGCGACTGGAGCGTCGTCTGGGAGCGGCGGGCGCAGCCCGGCGACACGATGCTGCTGCACGCCGGACTGTACCGGCCCGAGCGGCTGAATTATGTGGATCCGATGATGACGCCGTTCGACGGCACGATGTCGCTGACGCTCAAGGGAACGCCGGAGAAGCCGATCACGATCAAGGCGGCCGGCGACGGCGAGGTGATCTTCGACGGGGCGGGGAATCACCGTCTGTTCGACGTGATGGCGTCGCAGTATCACATCTTCGACGGGACTGACGATTCGCAACACCGACGTCGGCGATCTTCGCCGGGCAGAAGGAGGTGCTGGGCGCCGTCGGGCTGACGGTGAAGAACTGCCGCTTCGAGAACGTGGGGTTCGGCGTCTGGACGGAGTACGCCGGGTCGAGCGATTTCTACATCGCCGACAATTTGTTCCTCGGCCGCGACGACCGCTTCCGGCTGATCGGCTGGACCGGGCCGTATGTGGGCCAGCGCGGGGCCCTACGGCTCGCATCAGCTGACGAGCTACTACGCGATCAAGGTCTACGGTCCGGGGCACGTGATCGCGCACAATGCGATCGCGTACTTCCACGATGCGATCGGCATTTCGACTTACGGAACGCCGGAGAAGGATCCCGACCGGCGGGCATCGTCGATCGACATCTACGGCAACGACATGCACATGTCGAATGACGATTTCGTCGAGACCGATGGCGGGGTGCACAACGTGCGCGTCTTCAACAACCGCGGAGTCAATGCCGCGCACGGCGGCTACAGTTCGCAGCCCGTGTTTGGCGGGCCGGTGTACTTCATTCGGAACATCCTGTATCACGTGCCCAGCGGTGTCGCGTTCAAGTTCTCGGCCAAGCCGGCGGGCCTGTTCGTGTATCCACAACACGATCATCGGCGAGCAGACGCCTGCGCGATCCGTCCTCGAACATGCACTTCCGCAACAACCTGTTTCTGGGCCGGGACACGCCGGATCGCGGCATCATGGCCTGGGCCAACGCGACGGATGCGTTCAGTACGGACTACAACGGCTTCCGCCCGAACAAGGGAGTTGCCGCGCAGTATTCGTGGCTGGCGCCAAAGCCGGCCAGCGCCTGTACGAGCCCAAGCCGGAAGACTGGAAGAGCTTCGCGACTCTGGCGGAGTTCCGCGCGGCGACGAGGCAGGAGACGCACGGCATCGAAGTCGATTTCGATATCTTCGAGCGCATGGCCCCGCCGGATCCGGCCAAGCGCCACGCCGTGTATCACGCGATGGACCTGAACTTCCGATTGAAGCCGGGCAGCAAGGCGGTGGATGCCGGCGTCCCGATTCCGACGGTAAACGACGGCTTCGTGGGCCGCGCTCCGGACCTGGGCGCGTTGGAAGTGGGCGCGCCGGAGCTTCGAGTACGGCCCGCGCTGGCTGACCTGGCAGCCGTTTTACAGATAGACGCGATACACTTTTCAAAGATGCGAATTCTTAATTTATTCCTACTCCTTTCCGTATGCTCCCTCGCGGCGGAACGTGTTCCTCAATCGGCCAGGCAGATTCCCATCGCTCACGATGTGGATGTAGTTGTTGTGGGCGGTTCCACCGGCGCTGTTGCAGCTGCTGTGCACGCGGCACAGGCGGGGGCTAAAGTTTTTCTCGTGGCTCCGAAAACGTATCTCGGCGAAGATATGTGCGCCACGATGCGGCTCTGGCTCGAAACAGGGGAGGATCCGAAGCACCCGTTGGCGCGTCGGATTTTCTCGGACTGGGACGCAGGGCCCGCAACTTCGAATGCGGCAGTGTCGCGCGATCCGGTGCGCCCGCTGCACGTTAAGAAGACGCTGGATGAAGCGTTGCTGGGGGCGAAGGTGCCTTACCTGTTTAGCTCGTACGCAACGGATCTGTTGCGCGGAAGCGGCGGCGAAGTTGCAGGGGTGGTAATTGCGAATAGGGCAGGGCGGCAGGCTGTTCGCGCCAAGGTCATCATAGATGCGACCTCGCGCGCGTGGGTAGCGAGACTTGCAGGTGCGAGCTTTGAGCCGTTCGCTTCCGGAGTGTATGAATTCCGGCGGTATGTCGTGGGTGGTCCGCTCAAGTCCGGCGCGAACGTTTCGGCGAAGGCGCTCCCCTTGGAATACCGGGGTGACGGAAGCCTGAAAATGAAAGCTGCAGCGGGCGAGAAGGGATTACCAATCGTCGAGTACCGGCTGCGGATTGCCATGAAAGACGGCTCGTTCGCATCCCTGGCATTGGCCGAGCAAACGGCCCGCGACCTGACGTTTGATCCGGCGCAACGCGCTGCATCCGACGAACTGTTTCTCGCGCCGCCCGATGCCCTGAAGAGTCAGCGGCGCCAGCGCGGAGCCTGGAAGGGTGCGGCTGTGTTGGATCTCGGCGCACTGCGTCCGGCGGGGTTGAAGGGTTTGTACGTTCTTGGCGGCAACGCGGATGTGGCCCGAACTCAAGTGGAGCAACTGCTGCGTCCTCCGGCCCTGATCGAATTAGGAGCGCGGGTGGGCGAGGCGGCGGCAAAAGAGGCTGCTGCGGCGCGGAAGTTGGCCACAGTTTCAGTCGCGGCGGGCGCCCTCGCGACGGGCCGTGGTGACGTGCGCGAATTATTGGAGGGCGAGCGAGCGATTCCAACGGCTTCGGCCAGGATTGACTCTCCGGCAGGTGGACTACCCGTGCTGGGCTCCTATGACGTGGTCGTTGTCGGCGGCGGGACGGGCGGCGCTCCGGCGGCGATTTCGGCGGGGCGCGCCGGCGCAAAGACGCTGGTCGTGGAATACCTCTCAGGTCTGGGCGGGGTTGGGACGATGGGAATGATCTCGACGTACTGGTGGGGCTTCCGGGGCGGCTTTACAAAGGAAGTTCCGGGGACGGGAACTCGGCAACCAGGCGATAATCCGCGTTTCACCTGGGATCCATTGGAGCGCTCCAACTGGTACCGCACGCAGATTCGTCAGGGTGGCGGAGAGATCTGGTTCGGCGCGATGGGTGCAGGCACCTACATGGAAGGCAATCACGTGAAAGGTGTGGTCGTAGCCACGCCACAAGGCCGCGGGGTGGTGCTTGCAAAGGCTGTGATTGACGCAACCGGCAATGCTGATGTCGCAAAGGCGGCGGGTGCTGGAACGATCGAGACCGGATCGTCTGAGCTTGCGGTGCAGGGCACCGGGCTTCCTTCCATAAATCTGAGCCAGAAGTACACGAATACCGATTTCACGATCACGGATGATTCCGACATGACGGACGTGTGGCACACGATGGTGTACGCCAAGAACAAACACGCCAGCCAATTCGATATCGGACAACTGATCGACAGCCGCGAGCGGCGGCGAATCGTGGGCGATTTTGAGATGGGCATTCTCGATCAGATGCTCAACCGGCACTACCCGGATACGGTGGCGGTGGCGTACTCCAACTTCGACACACATGGATACACGGTCCATCCGTACTTCCTGATTGACCACCCGGAAAAGAAGGGCGTTACAGTCGATATCCCTTACCGCTGTCTGTTGCCGAAAGGTGTGGAAGGACTGTTGACGATCGGCCTCGGAATCAGCGTGCAGCGCGACGCCGTACCGCTGGTTCGCATGCAGCCGGATGTCCAGAATCACGGCTACGCCGCAGGACTCGCGGCGGCAACTGCGGCCCAGAGTGGCACGACACCGCGCGGGATCGATTTGAAGAAGTTACAAAAACGGCTGGTCGATTTGGATATCGTGCCAGCGCGCGTGTTGACCGATTCCGATTCGTTCCCTATTTCGGATGAGAAGCTGCAACTTGCAATCGCCGGTTACCCGCAGGACCACCGGCTTGCAGCCGCACTGATGAGCCGGCCTGAATCGGCGTCCCCGATGTTGCGCAAAAGCTATCGTGACGCGCGTTCGGAGAAGGACAAATTGGAGTACGCGATGATGCTCGCCGCGCTCGGGGACGCGACGGGAGCGCAGACGATAGTGGCGGCGCTCGATGCGTCGAAATGGGACGCTGGTTGGCGTTACGTGGGCATGGGGCAGTTCGGCTCAGCGCTGAGCACGGTCAACCGGTATCTGGTGCTGCTTGGCCAAACCCACGACCGGCAGGCGCTCGATGCGATTCTGCGCAAGGCACGCGAATTGACTCCGGATGCCGAATTTTCACATTTCCGTGCGATCGCGCTTGCACTGGAATCGATTGGCGATCCGCGAGCGGCCGATACACTTGCCCTGATGCTGGCGAATCCTGAAGTGCGCGGGTATGCTGTTACTGACGTGGAGCGGGCGCGCGCGCTTTCCGGTCTCAATTTGAACGAGACGCACACGCGGGCGTTCTCACTGCGGGAGCTATCGCTGGCTCGCGCGCTGTACCGTTGCGGCGACAAGCAAGGCCTTGGCAAAAAGGTGCTGGAGGAGTATACGAAGGACCTGAGAGGACACTTCGCTAAGCACGCGCAGGCTGTGCTGAAGGAGCGCTGATCTGCCTATTGCTTCACCGCCTCCACGCGCCAGCTAACTGGCGAGGTGAGGTCGTTTACGCGTACGGAGAACTCGCAGGGATATCGATTGACATCGACCCTGTGCTCGGATCCGCTGCCGGCGCGCCAGACGAGACGCGCGCCTTTGCAGTCCTTCATTCCGGCGGCGACATAGACGTAGAGATCGCGCCAGGCAAAGGGCGCGACGCTCAGCACTGTGCCTACGGCTTCGAACGGTGCTCCGGTCACGCGCTGTCGCTCTATGGCGGCCGACGAAGGGAGCCGTAGTGTGGCGGGGGGTGCGCTGCGATGGGTGGGTACGTTGATCGTGACGCCCTCCAGCGTGAGCACGGCCATGCCGCGCGCGGGGAGGGTGAGAGAGATGGCGCGCTCACGGACCAGGAGCGGAGCCGATAAGTTGCCGTTGATGCGCAGTGCCACGTTCGCTCCGTCTTTTACGCGACCGATCACCGCTGGATCGAAGTCTACGCGCAGCTTCTGCGGCTCCGCCACCTGATTCAGCAGCATTACGTGGAATCGCCCGTCACCGTGAGCAAGCACGCGGTCCACGTTGATGTTGTCCACGGTAGCAGCGGTGCGGTGGAGCCAGGGCCAGGCAGTCTGTCCATAGACGGATCCGGGCGCATGTCCGAATAGTCGGCTGTCGAACCAGACGTAGCCATTCTGGCGAGTGGCTGGGAAGCGCACCTGTCCACCCGAACGCATCTCGGCATCGGTGAAGAGGTAGTCGACCACAAAGGCAGTGAATGATGGAATGTGATGGTAGTAAAGCGATGTAACATCCGGACCTTCGGTCGGGTAGTTGGGTTTCTGATATTGATTCGTGAAGCCCATGATGTAATAGCCCGGGTAGTTAGTGAATCGGCCTATAACTGCATTGCGGGCGGCAGTCAGGAAGATAGGATCGCGAGTAAGTGCGGCTAAGCGCAGTAAGTTTGGCGCCCAGACATTCATGATGATGTTAGCTTCCTCACCAGTGCGGGCGTAAGTGAAGGGTTGTTCCAGACCCAGCCCGACATTGCTCACCTGCCAGGCCGGCACGCGCTGCTCGGCTAGCTTGGAAGGCGGCAGGCCCGGCGGCGATGCGCCAGCGGAACTTCTCTCATCGTAAACGCCGAGACGGTAGCGATAGTCGCCGAAGTACCAGAGGTGGCGCTCGCCTGAGAACGTTCCGCCGGGGTGAATTGTGCGGTCGCCTTCCGGCACCATCGGGTGTACCCAGATCGTGGTGAGCAACCAGCGCGCGCCCTCGGCTGCTGCATCCAGAAAGCGCTTCTCGCCAGTGGCCTCGTAGATGTGCAGCAGCCCCTCCCAATCGGGAACAAACGAGACGTTGAGGAATGGCTGCGTGCCCAGGTCGCCGGTGGGCAGGCGCGTCAAATGTTGTGCGATGTAGCTGTCCGCTCCTTCGATAGCCCGCTGCTTCCACTGTGGGTCGCCGGTGAGACGGTAGAGTGCCAAAGCATCTTCGAAGGATTGCACATGGTTGCCGCCGATCGTGGGCCGGGCGGTCCCATCCGGCTTTCGGGACAGTTCTCCGAATGCCGCACTTTTACCCTGTGTCATGGCATAGGCAGACGCCATCACAGTAGCGCCATAGGGCGCGGCTGGGCCCCCCAGCGGAGCACCCGTGTAATATGAAAGGCCGTAGGGTTCGACTGCTGCGAAGTGCGGGCTGGCACGCGAGAGCAGATATTCGAGCGAGGGTAGTGCGTAGCGCTTGTAGAAGTTCTCGTCGCCGGTCAGTAAGTACAGACTTAGATAAATTAGCGGTGAGGAATGCGTCACCGTGTTGCGCGACTCGATGTTCCAGGGGCCTTTAGCGCGGTCGTCCCAGCCAAGCCCGCTTTTGATGACGTCAAATAGATTGAGCGCGGCGTCGGAAAGCGAGCCATATACAGGGCGGCGATAGTCACGCAGCTGGAAACGCGAAGTGACGATCGATTCCCATGCCTTGTGCCACGGTCCGGGCTCCATCCACACGATCAGACGGCCTAGAACAGGGCTGCGTCCATTGCTAACGCTGCCCGGTTGTCCCAGCACCGGAGTGTACACGAACGGCTGTGCCAGGCCATCCTCATTGAGAAGTCCGAACGCGTAACGCGAGTTCTTCGAGGACGGCCACTCCGGCGAGAGCACTTCGGGGACGCCTACGAGGGCGTAAGAAATACCGCCGCGATTCACGAGCGACAGCGGCGTGGGCATCAGGGCGCTGAGCATGGTGATCGGCTTGGCAGGCAGGCGGCGGCCCTGGAACATGAAGGGCAGGAGTACGAAATCGAGATCCTTGGGTGCAGCCGCGACGCTGCCGTGATAACCAAGCGAGATGTGTCCGGCACGCGCCGGCACGAACGCCAGCGACAGTTCTGCCGAGGCATCGTCTGCTATGCGCCAGGTCGCGGAAAGCTGGCCTTCAGGGAGCGGGGGAAAGCTCAGTTCCACGGTCCGCTGATCACGCTGCAGCACGGCTGAGGGACGGAGCGAGCGCGCGATGCCGGAATTCCATGGCGCCGTAGCGGGACCGGAACGTGAATCAATGGATGCTCCACCGGCGCGGATCTTGATCGCAGGCGCCATCGTGGCATCCCAGGTGGGAAAGACCAGGGATGAGGCAATCTTCGGATCCTTATCAGGAGGGCGATAGAGCACGCGGTAGCTTTCGGCAGAAGGGTCGGAAGCGAGAGGTTGCCAGGTATCGCCGGAACGCACCGACGCGCACACGGCAATCGCAGGAGCATCCTCAGAGCGTGCGCGGTGAAAGGTCATCCTCACTCGGCCGTTGTCGAGCGTGGCCGCTGCTTCTGCTTCGATGCCGCCGAGCGGTGCCGGCACGATGCGGCGGGCGGGGTCGAGGGAAGCGATTTCAAGCTTTGCTTGTTCGGCCAGAGGCACACCAAGCTGAGTGGAGAGTCCGGATGGCTTCCATGCGAGATCTTGTGAAAGGACGAGCGAGTCGCAGCGGGCGAACGGAGTGCTGGTCTCACCGAGAATCACAAGCAGAGGACCGGCCGGTAGGTCGAAGACGCCGCCGTCTTCCCAATCCCAGCCGTCCATGCCCGTGCGGCGATGACGCCCGAAGAGTACATCCGAACGCCTGTCACCGAGCCGTACGGAGAAGTAGCGTGTGGCAGGTAGATAATCGGGATAATCCTTCGCGCGTACCCACAGACGCCACTTCCCCGCGGATGGAATGCGCACAGCACCAGCCGCGGGTGCGACGCCAGATGCAACACCAGTCTCCAGGTAACGCCCGACGACGCGTTGCGATGAGGCGGCCTGCCAGCCGCCGGTCATTTCCAGATCTACCGCTGCAATGCGAACCGCGCTGGCAGCGAACGCTAATCCGGGCAGCAGGGCTGCGATCAAAAGTTTCACATGTTAGGTATATCATCGAATCGGTCTGAGCTGACTAACCGGCGGACGATTTTAGTGATCGCCAGCCTGGGGTAAGGATCAGAATCGACGTGTCACCCGCATCTCTGGTTTAGTGTTCCAGAGTTTTGGTCTGACTGCTTGTAGCGATCAAGGAGGCGACAATAGAAGTGCCGATGATGCCGCCGATGATTGCCAGTGACCAGCTAATCGGGAATTTCCCGTTGAACGCGTCGTTCAGCCAGACCATCTTCAGGCCCACGAAGACCAGGACCAGCGCCAGGCCATACTTCAGCAACGCAAAGCGGTCGACCGCGCCGGCGAGCAGAAAATAGAGTGCCCGCAGCCCAAGGATTGCGAACACGTTCGAGGTGAACACGATCATCGGTTCGCGTGTCAGGGCGAAGATTGCCGGTACCGAATCAATCGCGAAAATGATGTCGCTGATTTCGACAAACAGCAGCGCCAGGAACAACGGCGTGGCATACAATACGCCGCTCAAGCGTATGAAGAACCGCTGGCCATGAAGTTCATTAGTAACGGGAACAAAGCGCCGGAAAAGCCTTATCAAGAGGTTTTTTTCAGGTTCGATTTTCTTGTCCGGAACGAACATCATCTTGAGGCCGGTCAGAATCAGAAAACCGCCGAACAGCCAAATGACCCAGTGATACTGAAGCAGAGCCGATCCCAGCGTAATAAACGCAGCGCGGAAAATGAGCGCCCCAACTATTCCGTAGAACAGCACACGATGCTGGTACACGGCGGGAATTCCGAAAAAAGTGAATACGACGACAAAGACGAAAATGTTATCCAGCGACAGGGTCTTTTCAACGACATACCCAGTGAGAAACTCAAGGCCCAATTGCCGCGCGATTGCCTCACTTCCAAGCTTCCAAGCGACGTATTGGTAGAACGCGTAATTGAAAACCAGAGCCAGTGCGATCCATACCACGCTCCAAATACTGGCCTCTTTAAACGAGACCACGTGCGCATGGCGATGGAACACTCCCAGATCGAGAGTCAGCAGGAGCAGGACGAAGCCGGTGAAGGCCAGGTAAAACCACCAGTAGTCAGCGAATGGGAAGTAGGTCATGGTCACTGGATGTGACGCGGTACACGACGTATTCGATCCATAGATAGATTGGGTCGAAAGCATCGGTTTTTACGAAGTGAGTTTACCTGCCGAAAAGCTTTTCGCGAGCCGACTCAGTGATGGTCACCACGGCCGGATGCTTGAGCTTTCGTTCCACGGAAATTGCGTAGAAGCGTTCGATGATCGAATCGATCCGGCCAACCACCGCGACCTTGTAGTGATCCCGTACCTCCTTTTCAATCGCGCTCGGAGCGGCGAAGATTCCTGCGCCGGCCTGTCCAAACGTCATCATAAGTGCGCCGTCCTTGAACTCGCCTACCAGCCTGGGCCGAACATCCGAGGCATCGAACCATTGTTCCAGTGACCGCCTCAGACTCGATCCTGTCATCGGCAGCAAGAAAGGCGCGTCGTCGAGCGATGCCGGGAAAGGCTTCCGGTAGCGAGCAGCCAACTTGGACGCGGCGAACAATGTTACGCCGCACGTCCCAAGCAGGTGATTGAAAACTTTCACTGGCATTGTGGCTGTGATCGGTGAATCTGAGAGCACGACATCGAGCCGGTGTTCCGCAAGCGCTGCCAACAGGCGATCCGGCGTGTCTTCGTCACAGACGATCTGGACCGGCTCTGACATTTCCAGCGCGGGGCTCAGAATCCGATAAGCGATCAGCTTTGCGAACATGTCGGAGACTCCGACGAGCATCCGCTGCGGTCTGCCTCTTGGCCGGCCCTTCAGGACATCCTGCAACTCGCGCCCGAGCCCGAAGATCTCATCGGCGTATTGGAATACCGTTCGACCGACGTCGGTCATGACAAGGCCGCGGCCGGATTTAGTAAACAGTTTTTCGCCGAGCGTTTCCTCTAACGAGCGCAACTGTCCACTGATGGTTGGCTGAGCGAGCCGCAGTTTTTCGCAGGCGCGAGCGATACTGCCTTCCTTTGCGACAGTCCAGAAGTAGAGCAGATGATGGTAGTTGAGCCATTCCATGCTCCCACTATATATCGGAATACCCGATGTCTCGATCACGTCACTTCCGAATTGTCGATCTTAGAACCTTTATTTTCGAGGGCGCTTCGTGCTCCAGGATACAGGTCACATGGTGGAGGTGGCGCGGCCCGCGTACGAATTCGCTCTCGGAGCGTTGCCAACTCCTCATCACTCGCCACCTTGCGGACGGTCACAGTGACTTCCTTGCCTGTGCGGCGGAACCAAACGCGGTAAAGGCGGTCCCTATGCCGCGCGCTCCAGTATTGAATAGTCGATTTTCATGCGGAGTTCGGGCGCGTCCATTCTGACTGTATAAAACGCGATGAAGGCGCTCGCCGTGATCGCCGCCAGGTTCGTAAGGAACAGCAGGCCGGTGCCCGTGATGATCGGCCATGAAAATCCACGCCGATTCCAAACCCTACCGTGCACAGCGGCGGCATCAGCGCTACCGCGATAGCTATACTCCCGGAAGGCGACGCCACAGCCCCGCCGCCGCGGCAGACTACGACGGAACCGGCAAGGCCGGAGAAAGGCGCTACGCCGAGGTCGAGCAGGTTCGGGTGGGTACGAGCGAGAATCTCCTGGGTAGGCGAGTGGAAGGGCAGCAGCCACACAAGCGTCGCAGCAAACATTATGGCGAGCACAGAACTCAACACGATGCTCATCAGGGACTTAATGCCTGGATATAGGTCCGCTGCTGCATGTGCCAAGCCTCCTGCAAGGATTGGTCCCATAAGTGGAGAAATCAGCATCGCTCCGATAACGACCGCGGGGCTGTCCACAACCAATCCAAGCGTTGCGATACCCGCGGCCAAGAGGAGTTCCAGGATGTAGTTGAGGCTGAAGATCAAAAATCTGTAAGTATACTCGCGGCTTCGATTCTAGCGGCCTGAAGGGATATCTGCGTGGCGTGCTTTCCGTTAACCTTGGAGTATATGGAGCCGGTTGGCCTTGCGTTTCGCCACGGCGCGATCCACTTCGGCAAGGGCCTGACTCGTTTCCGCGTGTGGGCGCCGCAGGCGTCGGAAGTCGAACTGCGAATCGCTCATCCGGAGCATCTGGCAGTGGCTATGCAGCGGTGCGGGGCAGGCTACTGGCAAGTAGTCCTTGATGATGCTCTTCCTGGGGCGCGCTACGTGTACCGAATCGACGGCCGGCCGGAGCGTCCGGAGCCCCGCCTCACGATTTCAGCCAGAGGGAGTGCACGGACCATCCGAGCTTGTGGATGCGGAGTTCGAGTGGCAGGACCGGGCCTGGTCCGGGCTGCCAATAGAGCGGTGCATTCTTTACGAACTCCACGTCGGAACATTCACCCGAGATGGCACGTTTGACGCCATCATCCCTCACCTGGAATACCTTCGCGACCTCGCGTCACCTTCGTTGAGCTGATGCCTGTGGCCCAGTTTCCAGGCAGCAAGAACTGGGGTTACGACGGTGCCTATCCTTTTGCGGTGCAGAACTCATATGGCGGTCCGCAGGGGCTGAAGCGGCTAGTGAATGAGTGTCATAAGATTGGCCTGGCAATCGCTATGGACGTCGTCTATAACCACCTGGGACCCGAAGGAAACCACCGTGGGGATCCGCGATCAACTTCGATGGTCCAGAGAGCGACGAAGTAAGGCCGTTCTTTATCGAGAACGCGCTTTATTGGATCCGGGAGTTTCATATTGACGCTCTGCGCCTCGACGCCGTCCACGGCATCTTCGATCACTCTGCCTACCCTTTTCTGGAAGAGTTGGGCGACGCAGTGCGGGAAGAGGCAATCAGCTTGAACCGTCGGGTTTACGTGATTCCGGAAAGCGACTTGAATGATCCTCGTCTTATCCGGTCCAAGGATCTCGGCGGCTTCGGACTGGATGCCCAATGGAGCGACGGCTTCCACCACGCGTTACGAGTGCTGCTGACCGCGGACAACTGCGGTGTTGGTCAAAATTACTGCGCCCGGTGTACCGGACTTCTATCAGGGCTCGGAGCTTTGGGATTTCAGCATGGTTGATCCGGACAACCGCCGCCCTGTGGACTATCTAAAGCGCATCACGCTGCTGGAGCACGGGGATGCCTGGGCATTAACGGTGACTCCTCGATGGACAACCCAGGTAACTTCAAAGTACAGAGTTCCTTCCGGGGAGCGTGCGTCGTTGGACACGTCGTTGCGCAATGTTCTTAAAGTCTGCGATCTATTGTGCCGGTTTCCGGTGGCATTGTTGACAAACGTCTCGGCGTGAGCAGCACGCGAGCTACTTACAGCCTGAATCGTCCGAAACTCATGCCCCGAAGGGATTGACTTACTGCGTATAAGGCCGCATATTGTGCAGGAGGGCTGCAATGAACGTCGCATTGCGATTGTGGGTGATGCTGGTTGTCCTGGCTCTCGGGATTTTCGCCCAGGAGTCAGAGAAACCTGATTACAGCGGGACGTGGCAGTTGGATCTTGATAGAACCCGATTCGGCGAGATTTCACAGCCGAAGAGTTTGGTGATCCAGATCGAGCACCGCGAGCCGCAGCTTCGGATTCAGATGGTAACCGCGACCGGGAAAGGAGAAGTGCGCGAGACGCTGGAACTCACCACCGATGGCGAACAGCATGCCCAAACAGGAAGGGAACGGCCGTGCACGGCAACCGCGCGCTGGGATCAGTGGAGCGGAGCAAGGCTGGTGGTTGAGGATGACTGCTCAGGAAACCCACGCAGTCGACGCTTCACCTTGATCTCGAAGGGGAAAATCTTGACCACGCTCCTGACGGTGATGGACGGCTCCGTGGAGAAGAAAGCCTACGAGTTCTTTCTTAAGCAAGGGAGTTGAAAGCCGCTGATCAGGACTTCAGCGATGGTTAACGCCGCTCCAGCGCTGTTTTGATGCCGATAAGTGCCTTCTCCTGCGCGTCACGCGTCTTGCTCACGACTGCCTTCCTCAGGAGCGAGCCCTTGAATCCGGTGAGGCCGTGCTGTCTCGAGCCCTTCAGGCTGATCAAGTAAAACCCTCGATCGCTGCTGCGACCATGTTCAGTGACGCACGCGGTGAGGTCAAGCGCGAGCTGGAAATAATGGCTCGCGTATAGTTGTTTTATTGCGACTACGTGCGCGGTGACCGTCGGACCAGCCAACCGGTACGTAATTGCATGATTTAGGCGGAGCGTCGGCTTGAGTCCGAACTTCACCTTTTCCCAATAGAACAAAGACTCAGCATTCGCTTGTGCAACATTCGGATAGTCCAAGAGATAGCGATTCAACTCCGGAACGTCAACGGTGAGGGCGTCTGACCGGCCAAGCCAGGATTGAAGCTGCGCGCGCACGTTGAATGGCTGGTCCTTATCGTGGTACGTCCCAAGTACGCTGTTACCGCGTTCTTGATATCGACTCAGGAACCCCAGCGCCCTCTTCTGCAGCCTGTCGTTCACTTGCGTGGCGACATCGGGAGCAGACCAGTTAAATGGTTGTTGAAATTCCTGCATTGCTTCAGCGGGCAATTGCACTTCGCAATCGCCCGGTCTGCAGTCTTTCAGATCACTGATATCTTCTGGTTCGAGCGTGAAGCCTTTCAGATCCGAGAGCTTGGGGGGAATACCGATTAGACCGATACCCAGGTAGTTCGGCAAGTTCCGAAGTCCTTCTATATTGAAGGCCAGCTTTATGTAGTCCTCCGGGGCGGCATTCACGAACACCGCACCAAAGACGAATATTTCATCCGGCGACCTGGAGGGAAGCACCTTTACGACAGCGGTACCGCGAGCAATCGCTGCGATCTGGTCATCCCTCAGGCCAATTCGGTTTTTGAAAAACGTTTGAGGACCCTGCGGCGATTGCGCGAGGCTCACAAGCGCAGTCGTTAAAACAAGGGCCGCAAGCGTAACAGTTCTAAACAATGAGCCGCCTCACAGGGGCGGGATTTGTTCAGCCCGCCAGAACTTTCTTGCAATACTGAACGCACTTCGATATCTCAGCGAGAGTGTTCGATCCCTCGGGTGTCTTGTACTCCAGTTCGATCGTGGCCTGGAACTTATACTTCTCCCGCTTCATCATTAACAGGATCTCCTTGATGGGAGTATCGCCCTCACCCCACGGCATGCCGGGACCGTTGTCCTTCTTGCGATCCTTCAGATGGACGTGCGTGATGCGAGTGTGATTTTCCTTGATCCACTCCGCGGGTGAAAAACCATTCGATGCGAAGAAGTGGCCGATGTCAACGTTTGCCCCGTTGTACTTCGAATACCAAAACGCCTGTTCCCATGCGCCCAAGCGGCCGAACGCCTCCGGGTTAATCAGGTTTCCATGACCGTGATAGCCGACCATCAACTGGTGCTTCGCAGCAAACGCACCCAGTCGCTTGGTCTTGCTGACGGGAATCTCACAAGAAATCGCATACGCTCCGAGCGCTTTCGCCATCTGGAAACAGTAGTCCAACACTTCGTCGCTTGACGTGTCGATCCGGTCGCACTTGAGAACCTGGATGTGTACGCCTGCATCCTCGTACTTCTTACGGAAGGTCTTGAACTCGTTCATCGAGCGGGAGAGCCGCCATTTCTTGAGTTCCTGAATTTCCGCTTTCTGAGTGGCTTCCAATTCCGGAGTCATCTTTGTGCGGGCCGGTGCTGCCGTTGCTTCTCCAACGCCGCGAGACGCGGCAGCAGGCGCACCCAGAAACGCTTCGATCGGCTGGGACCGCAGTTCCACCGCGCTGATGCCCGTCTCGGCAAGGTAGCCCAGGATTTGATCGGCGTTGCTCGGCAAACCATGGAAGCTGTATGGAATATTGATTCCAACCTGCACACCCCCGAAATTCGAGTCGGGTTTAGTCGCCGCGAAACCGGCAGCCGGGAAAGCGGCTAGCGCCAACTTGCCCATGTCACGTCTTGTAAAGTTCATCTGTTGCCCACCTTGCTGAGAACATTATCATATTCCACTGTATTTTGAGACTTCAGCAATCGCAAGCCGTTCGCGATCACGACCAGCGATACTCCGGTATCCGCCGCGATCGCAGCCCAAAGTGAAGCATGTCCGGTAAAGGCCAGCGCTACGAAAACGAATTTCACAATCAGCGACAGTGCAATGTTCTGCCGGATGATGGAGAGTGTGCGGCGTGAATGGGCGATGAGCCAGGGGAGTTGATGCAGGTCATCGGCCATGAACGCGATGTCGGCTGCCTCGATTGCGGCGTCGCTTCCAATCGCACCCATGGCGATTCCCAGGCTGGCACGGGCCATGGCGGGAGCGTCGTTCACGCCGTCGCCGATCATGGCCACAGTCTTATATTGCTGAACCAGAGTCTCGATTTCCGCCACCTTGTCGGCGGGCAGGAGCTCTGCACGAATTTCTTCAATCCCGGCCTGGTGAGCAATCGTTCGTGCGGTCCCTTCGTTGTCCCCCGTCAACATCACAATGTGAGGGACCCCCAGCTTGCGAGTTGCCGCGAGCAGTTCGCGCACTCCGGGCCGGATTCGGTCGGCTAGCGCGATGAACCCACAAACATGAATATCGTTCCCAATTACAACGACCGAGTGCCCTGTTGCGGACAGAGCGTAGAGGGATGCGTGTACTTCCGCGGTTTCTTGTCCACGTTCCTCAAGGAAGCGGTGGGAGCCAAGCCAGAATGTGCGGCCATCCAGTTGTGCTGTAGCACCCTTACCAGGAATCAGGGTGAAGGCTCTTGCGGGCTCAGGACGCAGGCCCCGCTCGTGCACGTAATCGCAGATCGCAACTGCGAGGGGATGCTGGCTGGACGCTTCCAGAGCGCCGGCTCGCTCGAGCAACTCTTGTTCGGTGTGGCCGTTCAGCGCCACCACTTTGGCTACAACGGGTCTTCCCTCGGTAATCGTTCCGGTCTTGTCCAGCGCTATAGCTTGTAGCTGTGCAGGAAGCTCTAATGCCAAGCCGCCTTTCACAAGCACGCCGTTGCGTGCGGCCGAGGCTAAACCTGCGACGATGCTCACCGGCGTGGAAATCACCAGGGCGCAAGGGCAGCCGATCACAAGAAGGACGAGAGCCCGGTACAACGAAGGTTCCCAAGTGTGGTTCAACAGCAGGGGCGGAATCACTGCAACCAGAATTGCCACGGCAAAAACCACAGGAGTGTAAATCCGGGCAAAGCGTTCCACCCACTGGTCGGCTGGCGCTCGCCGGCCCTGGCTGTGTTCTACCAGGCGAATCACATGAGCAAGAGTCGTGTCGGTGACGAGCTTCGTTGAGAGTACGTCAATCACACCGTTGCCGTTGATCGTGCCGGCATAGACTGTAGCCCCGGGTTCCTTGGTAATGGGCAGGCTCTCTCCTGTGATAGGAGCCTGGTTCACGTCGGTGATGCCGCGCATGACGGTGCCGTCGAGACCAATGCGTTCTCCCGGCGGCACACGGAAAACAGTTCCCACACAGACGTCCGCCGAAGGAGTTTCTTTGCTGGTGTTATCGGGCAGCACTACTCTTACTGATTCGGGAGCAATCCTGAGCAACGCCTCGACGGCGCGGCGCGCCCGACCCACACTCCAGGACTCGAGCGCCAGAGAGAGCGCGAACAGAAAACTCACAGTGGCGGCTTCGAACCAGTCTCCGATGCCGATCGCTCCGGCAACAGCGGTTGTCATCAGCAGGTTCATGTCGGGCCGCAGCCGGGTTAACGCAAACCAGGCTTTGGGGAACACGAACCATCCGCCTGCAAGTACCGCGCTGAGGTAGAGCAGCTTGGCAGCGAGGGGTAAAGTCTCCCCGCTGACCGCTTGTGTAGCCAGACCGGCTGCTGTCAAAACTCCGCTGGCGATGGTGACAAGCGTCTTGGGATCGCGTCCACGTGGCCCTGCTGCGCTTTCACGTTTCCAGGGTTCTGCACGCATTCCGGTTCGGCGGACGGCATTCACAATGGCAGGTGCGTCGGCTGTCGAGCCCGAGACTGTCAATCTCCCATGCAGAACGTCGAAAGCCAGGTTCTGCTCGCCACCGACAAGCTGGCCAAGTTCTCGCCGCAGAACCGCCACCTCTTCGGCGCAATCCATCCCGTGGATTTTGAATTGCTTTGGTTGAGCCACTTACTTCCATTCTATTTCCGTGTGCCTGTGCGTGCGCCTCCGGTTCCGCCTGGCTTGTGCATAATTTTGAGGTGCAGATGTTAAAATTACACATGAACTGGCGAAACTATGTAGCGAATCGGTAGTGCGTCGATCCTGGAAAGGAGATAAGGTGCACAAGGTTGTCCGCCCGGGTACGCCGTGGGCGGTCCAGACGGAGTCGCTCCAGAAGCAGACCCTCGCTCCCCAACTTGTGGAGAGCGCGGCTATGCGTCTCCGCTGGATCAGCCTGATCTGCGCTGTTTCAGTCACTATCCTTGTCTTTGTGCAGCGATGGTTGCAGCCCGATCTTGCCGGATTATCAAGAACGCCGGTGCTTTCCCTGATGTGGCTTTTTGTGGTCCTGTTTTCACTCAGCATCAGCGCTGTCCAGCATTTCCACCTGCTATCGCCTCTGACCATTCTGAACCTCGGCCTCGTGTTCGAAGTGGTCGTCGCCGCCGCGATCAGCTTTTCTGAAGTCGTTGTGCCGATGTCGCCGAACCTTCCGGTCCTGGGAGCTTCCAAGCTTGCGCTTTGGATTACTCTAGTGGGTCTGCTAATCCCAAACAAGCCAGAAACAAAGTTCGTGACGGCTCTTGTTTCGGCATCGACGTGGCCCTTGGCATATGCCTTGAACCTACATCTGTCTGGAAATCAGCCGCTGCCCCTGAACCGCTTGCTGGTTTGGATCCATCTGCCGTTTGTGATGGCTTTTGTGAATTATGCCTTATCCAAGAGAATCTATCTGATGGAAACGGCGGTCGAGAAGGAGCGTGAACTCGGTTCCTATCACCTGGTATCTCTGATCGGGACAGGCGGCATGGGAGAAGTTTGGAGAGCACGCCATCGCATGCTGGCGCGCGACGCAGCCATTAAAATCATTCGTGCCGATCTGATGATCAACCAACCCGGCTATCAGGCTGAGATCACGCGCAAGCGTTTCAAACGGGAAGCTCAAGCCATAGCGTCACTACAGTCACCGCACACTGTGTATCTCTTCGATTTTGGAGTTTCACAGGATGGGTCTTTCTATTACGTTATGGAACTGCTGGACGGCATCAGTCTGGAGCAGCTCGTGGGAAAGTTCGGTCCCCAATCAGCGTCGCGCGTCATCCATATTCTGCGGCAAGTTTGCTTATCTCTCGAGGAAGCGCACCGGCAATTCCTGATTCACCGTGATATCAAGCCCAGCAATATCTTCGCGTGTGTCATCGGGATCGAGTACGACTTCATGAAGGTGCTTGACTTCGGGCTGGTTAAGGATCTATCAGCCGTGGTTACTCACCATCTCACCATCGAGGGTGTCTCGGCCGGTACGCCTGCCTTTATGGCTCCTGAAGTGGCCATGGGTGAGGTGAATGTAGACGGGCGGGTCGATGTTTACGGACTCGGATGCGTTGCCTATTTTCTGTTGACCGGATCGCCCGTCTTCGAGGAGAAAACGGCGACGGCGACAGCAATGGCCCATGTGCAAAAGATTCCCATACCACCGTCGCAACGGAGCGAGGTGCCCGTCCCCGCGCGGCTCGAGGAAATAGTGCTGCGTTGCCTTGCCAAGAAGCCTGGAGAACGGCCGCGGTCCGCCCAGGAACTGATTCGTCTTCTGGATTCCATCACCGATGCGCCCGAGTGGACGCAGAAGAACGCATTCGAATGGTGGAACACGTATCTGCCGGTATCGTCCTCTTACCGCATGGCGCGCCAACCACGGACGGCCGACAGTGCGGAGGAGCCTAAAATTTAAGCTGGAGCCGGCCGAAGTTGCGATATATTCCGACTACATTCATAGCCATGGCAGGGGCGGCCCTGATGTTGGCGCATCAGGTCGCTGGAAAGGCGTTACGGGATTCGTTTTTTCTTTCCATCTACTCTGCATCCGATCTGCCAAAGATGGTGATCGCCTCGGCGGTCGTTTCAGTCGTGCTAGTCCTGCTCTTCTCGCGAGCGATGAGCCGCTTTGGCCCACAGCGATTGGTGCCCGCGGGCCTTCTCCTAAGCTCGGCGGCGCACATCGTCGAATACCGGCTAATGCACGGCAATCCGGCGCTGTGGTCCGTGCTGGTCTACCTCCATATCGTCGCGTTTGGCGCGATTCTGCTTTCCGGGTTCTGGTCGCAGATGACGGAGTCCTTCGACCCGCGATCGGCCAAGCAGGTTTTCGGACGCATCACCGGCGCGGGCACATTAGGAGGCATAACGGGCGGACTGATGGCCGAGCGCATCGGGGCATTTTCCTCGCTCGGCGGCGTCCTACTGCTGCTGGCTGTTCTCCACTTGTCCTGTTCCATTGTGCTGGCGTTCATGCGCCAATCAATTCCAGGGTCGAAACACATCGAGCCAGAGGTGTTGAGCTCTCCAATTGGGCTCTTCCGCAGCGCGCCTTACCTAGGCATCATCGCAGTGCTGGTGTTGGCCGGAACGAGCTCGGCCGCTATTCTCGATTATCTGTTCAAAGCCGGAGCCGGGGCCACCTACGGAAAAGGCGCGCCACTCCTGAGCTTCTTCGCCGTATTTTATACCTCGACACAAGTCCTCACGTTTCTTGCTCAAACGCTTCTGGTGCCGCGATCGCTTCAACGGTACGGTATTGGGCGCACCATATCAGCGCTTCCGCTTGGGGTGGGAGCCGGTGCCCTGGGTGCGCTGCTTGTGCCTGCTTTTCCTGTGTTCACACTAACTCGCTCGCTGGAGTTCGGCCTGCGCGGCTCGCTGTTTCGCTCCGGTTATGAACTGCTGTACACGCCTGTCCCGCCAGCCGAGAAGCGCCGGGCCAAGACTCTGATCGATGTCGCTTTTGATCGGGCGGGGGATGCGCTGGGCAGCGGGATCGTGCAAGTCATGCTGTGGTTGGGGGCATCGTTCATTACCTCCGGATTGCTGGGCGTAATACTCGCGCTGGCGGCAATCGGCCTCTGGGCATCACTGCGGCTCGATGCGGCCTATTCCAAGCAAGTGCAGCAACGGCTAATTGACCGCGCCGTGGAACTCGAGCTGGACGACATACAGGATTCCACAACTCTCAGCGCGGTCGGCCGCGCGGCAGTTACGGTGCCTGTTCCATTGGCTGCAGTGGCGAACCTGCCGATGGTTCCGGCGCGGTTGTCCGACGCAACACTCACTACAATCCGCGAACTTCGATCCGGCGACCGCGTTCGCGTTCTCGACGCGCTCAAAGATATTGATCGGCTGACACCTTTGATTGCTGCCCAACTCGTGCCGTTACTCGCCTGGGATGAAGTCAGCGGGGCGGTTCGTGCAACGCTTCAACGGGAGCCGGGTGAAATCACGGGGCTCCTGATCGACTATCTCGAAAACGAGAAAGACGTCCAGTTCGGCATTCGCCGCCGTATCCCGCGCATACTTGCACATTCCGATTCACCGTTGGCGGTCCACGGCCTGCTTGCGGGTTTATTGGATATGCGCTTCGAGGTCCGCTTCCAGTGCTCGCGTGCGCTCGATGCTCTCGTTCAGCGCAGGCCGGACGTCGGCGTCCCGGCCGACCCGGTCTTTGCGGCCGTAGAGCGGGAATTGCAGATTGCCCACCCGATCAAAGATTCCCGCAAACTTCTCGACAAACGCGACGACTTCGATTCGAACGCCTTTCTCGATGAGGTCCTGCTAGAGCGCGCCGACCAAAGCCTGGAGTACATTTTTTCCTTGTTCGCCGCGGTGCTGCCGCGCGAACCGGTCAAGATCGCCTTTCGAGCGCTGCACACAGATGACAGCGCGTTGCGCGGGCTGGCTATCGAGTATCTGGAAAGCGTACTGCCTGCCCATACACGAGAGCAGCTATGGGCTGCGCTTGAACCGGCGTCCCCGGTTCAGGTATCGGATGCGCATCAGGACCCGCTCGGCGAACTGCTCCGCGTTCACGAATCACTCTTGATCAAGCTCAATCAAACAAACCCTGACGGTTGACTGTTCAGAGCGGCCAAATCAACGCCGGACCGTGACGGCCGGCCCCGATTTCCGGTATCAAGCGGCGCGCACCGCGGCGGTTCACGGGGCTACCCTGCGGGTCGGAAGTATGATGCCGCTTGTAGACATACCTGCCGAGCAGGAACCCGGCAGAGCTTCCAACGAACACGTCTGATATCCAATGCCGTTGCGCACTGACCCGAGACGCCGATACCAGTGCTGCAAGCGAGTACGCCGTTATCGGTACCACGATGTGGTCCTGGTATTCATACGCAACAACGGTTGCCAGTGCAAACGACGTCGCCGCATGGCCAGACGGGAATGCATTCCCTCCCTGCCAGAAGCCGACTCCGTCGGAAACATCCGGCCGCTTCCGGTTTGAGATTTGTTTCAGGCCGTACACAACCACTTGCGCGTGGCCGAGCGCCTGCAGGCCGAGCCATCCGGTCTCGGCCGCACGCTTGTTGCCGGTGAGTTTGCCAATCAGGTACATGGCGCCGGAGCCGCCCGCGAGCGTGTAAGCCGCACCTATCTGAGAAACACGCCCGCTCCAGACTGTCTGATCGGAGGTGTTCGGCAGCACTTCCGCGGTCTTGCGGTCCGTCGCGATTAACGCACCGGTGATAAGCGTGAACGGAATAACATACCGCTTCACCGTGGGTGAGCTATAACTTGAACCACGGAACGGGCTGCTCCAAATGCGCCATTCATCCACTATGAAAGTTCGCGGAAAGGATTTCAGCCCGGGAACGGGCGATGGCTGCGACTCGCTTTTCTCGACCTGCGGCGGTTGCGAGGCATCTCCATCGACTGGCGTCTGTGCCATAGCCGCCGCCCAGCTCACTATTAGCAGCGTCACAGATTTCAGTACCATTGAACAACGATCCCCCGGTCCGCTCAGACGGTCCGCTTGCGGTGTTCCGTGTAGATTCGGCCCGCTACCAGCAGCCATGCCACGGTGAGCGCCACGTTGAGCCACGCAAAGCCCGCGATGGCCGCGCCTATGGTGGTTCCCACAAGCACGATGCCCGCCTGTATCACGTCACCGCCGCGCATACAGAAAGTGTCGATTGCCGCTTTGGCTTTGTATTTCGACTCGCGGGTGGTCGGCAGCCAAAGCGCCTGCCGCACGGTGTTCATGATCGAATAATCCGTGCTGTTTTCGAAGATTTTGGTCAGGCGAACAACAGCCAAAACAGGCGCCACAGCCAGTACGGAGTAGCTGACCAGCGCCAGTACCGGTAGAACAAACAGCGCGCCCCGAACCCCGAGGTAGCGGATTACGCGGGACGTGGCGAAAGCCTGCAGGAGCAACCCAAGCAGGTTCACCACTCCGTAAAAGCCCGAGTAGAACTCGCTGATAAATAGCTTGGGGTCCCCGCCCGCAGCGGCGGCTTCGGCCACCACGAGTTTGCCCAAAAGGTACTCCCCGGTAGTATTCACCACATTCAGCAGAACAATCAGAACGGCGATCCAGAAGAGATATTTGTCATGAAGAATCAGTTGAAATCCGCCTTCCGTTCCGAGGGGCTGCTCGGCTTCTCGCGACACCTCTGGCGTTGCCGACCGTCTCGCGCGCGCATTCACCACTACGAGCAGCGCCAGGCACACCAGAAGAACGGCGGCCGCAATCAGCATTAAGGCGTGAGGGCTGACTTTGCCACGCTTGATCAACGGCGACACCAGCGTGGCACCCACCCAAGCTCCCACGCTCATTCCCACGCCGATCAGCGGAAACAGCCTTCGGCCCTGGCCTTCGGTATAAATGTCGTTGGCGAATGCCCAGAACTGCGACACCATGAAGACATTAAAAATGCCGAGCCAGATGTAGAAGACGACTCCCTCTCGCAGTCCCTGCAAACTGAATAACCAGAACAGCACCAGATTGGCGGAAAAGAAGAGTGTCAGGCCGCTCAGCAAACGGATTCGGTTCACCTGGCTCGCTATCCAGCCGTATAAAGGAACGATGCCGAGCAGCAGTACGGCTTGTGCGGCGGCCGAATACGATTTCACTTCCGCGCCGCTTTCCGACAGAATCAACGCTTCGCGCACCGGCTTGAGCAGGTAGTATGCGCCGAGCAGAAGGAACACGGTGACAGTCATCAGCACCGCGTTGGCGCCTTCTCCGGCGCGAACGTCGGCAAACACCGACAGCAGCGTCTCCAACCGGCTCTTCGGTGGCTCGCCCAACGTCCGGAAGACCGGAAAGGACTGGCGCGAGCTCATCTCCGGATGCGTTCGCAATGTACGTGGCTCTACCATGTTCGCTCCACTCCTACGACCTGCGTTTGCTCGCCGCGCTTCCGCACATAGACGCGGACCTCCTGGCCAGGACGCTGCGGCGAGGCGAGCCTGGCCATCCAATATCCGTCACCCTGCATGCGCGGTAGCCGTGCCGAGTTCGCTTCCGTAATGGCCTCGCTGGTTTCACGCTCGTTATCGAATACGGCCCAGCGGACCTCAATCGGCAGCGCGTTGCCGAGTTTGGAGTCGGCCGCGACGTCCACCCATCGTAGCCGTCCGTCGTGCAACTCGAAGCGGTCAATTGGCAGCAGCTTCTTGAACGCCGCGCGGCCGATCTTGTCGCGCCGTTCGATGAGGCAGTTCGCCACCCATTCGGAGGCGCGTGCATCGCTGTACTGGGCAGTTTTCACGATGGCGCGGATCTCCTCGTCGCGCAGGTTGACGATCTGTTTCGCCATCCAGAACTCGTCGTCCGGAAGGCGGTTGCGAAAAGCGGGGTTGGGATACTCCGGAACCCATTCATCGGGATCGAACATCGCGCTTTCAAACCGTCCAACAGCCGGGAATTTCGGGTAGCTGGCGCGCGCCCAACGCGGTACCGCCAGCCCCAGGGTGAATAGCTGTACGGCTGCCTTTTTCCAGTCGAACAGGTATTCGCCGCCGGACCGCGGGCTGTTGATCTTGTCGCTGCCACTGCCCAACGTGGAGCCGAAATCCAGCTGGTAGTGCTTTACGTACTTGCCCGACGGGCCATCGGTCAGACTGTCAAGCGTGTTGATGCGAGCGCGAATCGTCGTGATCCACCAAGGGCGCACGCCAGGTGCATGCCGCGAAGGTCGCGGCGGTGTTCGTGCGGGACAACGTCGTTAGGATCGTCGCTGCGCGTTCCGAAATAGCGATAGGGACCAATGCGGCTTGCCGGGCACGGCCAGGCTTGCGGTCGCGCGATATCGGCCGTCACTGCCCTTATGCACGCGGGCCAGAATTTCGGAGAGGTCACGCCCGGTCATCTTGCGCTTCTGCCCGAGCTTGTCCTCGACCTTGACATCCTCGCCGAGTTCGAGCATCTCAGCCCGGAAATAGACGAGGTGGTTCTCGGGCACATGATAACCCAGTGCATAGAAGATTTTTGAGGAGATCTGGTCGGCCCCGGTGGCCATTTCGGGATTCGACGGCGGATCGAACTTCACGAAGTACCGCCGGTTGTGCCGGTCCAGCACGACAAAGCCCGGCGTGATGCCCTCCGTCTTGGCCGAGACCACGGTCCAGTCGCCATCCATCGCCGGAGCCGAGTTGCGATCCCGGGCCACGCTCGAGTTCTTCCAGAGTCATGCGCCGCCAGTAATGCCGCCGCTCCCACCAGGCGCCCTCCATCGGGTCGCCCAGTGTGTTGATGCCCTGTGCCGGAATCGACGCTCCGGCCCGCTGCCTCTCGCCGGGCGTCGCCAGAGTGTGCCAGAGGATGTCGTAGTAGTCGCTCAGTTTCCGGTATGCGGCTTTCTGCACGGCGCGCGGTTGCGGTTCCACGATCAGCGGATCGTCATCGTGGAACTTGCGGCAGAGTCCGGCGTTGGCGAAAGGCCCCGAACAGCAGCAAAATGGCGACGATGCGTCTCATATGCATCCTCAGTACAGCGGTTGCCTCGTTCCTGCGCCGAATAAGCGCGGCAGGAAAGGATCGTTGAACTTGAGCCAGATGCCCACACCCTCATGGCTGAATCCAACATCCAGGCGAATGAAAGTCCGGTTCCCGGCGTTGAACCGCAGTCCGAAGCCCGGCGAAACCTCCAGGTCGGCCATACTTAAGTGGCCTCGCTTAGGCATCACTTTACCGGCATCGAAAAACAACGCGCCGTCCAGTCCCGAAAAGACTTCCCACCGGTACTCCGCGTTGTACACCACGGCATTCAGGTCCGTGAATCGATAAGGCCGAAAACCGCGCAGGTCGTCTGAGCCTCCGATGTAGGGCTGCAGGTAAAACGGCACCTGATGCCCGGAGACCGGATCGGTCATGGTCAAGCGTGCCCGAAGCGCCAGCCGCCGGGTTCTGTTGAAGAAGGGAATGTACTGCTGCACGTCGATATCCCACCGCCGGAAACTAAACGAACCGGGTGACTGGTCGCGGTACCAGGTGTATTCAGAAACGTAGTTGCCTCCGGATTTCGGTCCGGCCGGATTGTCGCGATAGTCAACCTGGCCAAAAACGCTATGCCGCAAGAAATCCGCTCCCGCCAGAAGTCCCGGAGCCGAGGACTCGTTAAAGACCACTTCCGTGCTGGCCAGTTCGTCGCGCCGCCCGGGTCCTATGTCGGTCCACAACCCCCCCAGACTCCCGCCGAAGCGGACGTGACGGGTTGGCTTGAAGGCTGCGATGCCCTCTACGTCGGTATCCTCCAGCCGATATGCAGTGCGACCCGTGCGCGCCGAGTCAGGCCCTTTGCCATAGAACTCCAGCGACCGGTAATCCCTTTTGGATGCCTCCACCCTTAGCGACAATCGGTCTCCGGCCAGGCGCGGTGCCGCCACGCCAGCCTGATATTTTTGCCACAAGCGGGTTGAAATTGATGCCGAAGCGTTGACCCGGATACGCCCGTTAGCCAGGTCCTCCCGGTAGATTTCCGGACCGATGGCGAAGCCGCTGCCGGTTGCCATGCCGCCAATCTGGACTCGAAACCCGTTGTACCCGGCGATCAGACGCTCCAGTAGCTTGCGTTCCTTCACTTCGCGCGCCACGTTTTCGAGGGAAGAAACCGTTTCCGGCTCCACCCGAGCTGACTTCAGATCCCGCGCCGCCTCGATTTCGGCGGTGCGGGTTTGCGCGACGGCTTCCGCAGCCATGGACATCACGGCCACTACACTCAGCCAAAGGCCAGCAATGCTCATCCAGTTGGTTCTCCCTACAGGCACCCGGGCGGCTGCATTTTGATGCGCACCGTCAAAGGAAAGTGGTCAGAAGCACGCACTTGGTGATGAATCGTCCCCTCCGCAAAATTGATTGGACCGCGGACGAAGATCCAGTCGAGCGGAGTACCCCGGAGAGTGGTGACCTCCCCGCCGACAGCCTTACGGAAACCCGCCTCAAGCAGGGCCTTGATTGCCGGTGGAGATGCCTCGCGCGTATTCAGGTCGCCGGCTATCACAATCGGCGTCTGGACTGGGTAGCCGCGAGTATCGGCTAAGAGCTCCTCCATTTGCCGCAGGCGGAGTTCCGGCTCGCCTCGGCTCTCCAGGTGCGCGTTGTAAATCACCAGCTGGTTCGGTGCGGCTCCCGCTTCGACCACAAGGGCCAGTCGGCCTCCCACTCTCCTCTGGAAAACCGGCCAGTTTGGCACAAACCAGCGTGGCTGCCAGAAATCGTTTTGATCCCGAAAGCGGATGAAGCGGGCAGACGAGATCCGTAGAGCGGTTAGTATGGCCTGCCCGTGATAAGCCGGCCCTGCGCTCCCTGCCTGCCCTAACTCCTCGAATTCCGGGGCAAAGATATAGTTCAGCCCAAGCCGCCGCGCCAGATCTTCCGCAATATTCCGGAAGCCCGTCCGCTTCGCATTCACGTCCACTTCCTGGAGCAGCGCAATCGCGGGCGCTTCCCGCTGGATTATTGCGGCAACGGCTTCCAGTTGCTGTCCCCGCTCAATGTTCCAGCATATGATTTTGAGATCGCAGCCTCCCGAGGCGAGAGGGGCGGAGCCGCCGCGCGAGATTTGATCCAGGAGCGTAGCACCATCAAGTGGAATGGCGGCTAGCATGAGCACGCTAATTGCTGAGAAGCGATGCGCACGGCTGAAACGCAATTTTGCCTCAGTTGTCCTGAAGTCAGCTACCTTCTCTCACGATATCAAATTGTGGATTCGGCAAACTAGCCGTGGATGACCAAAGGGGAGAAATCCAGGTTGGTGCGGCCGGGCCCGCGGAAGACGTCTTGAGGGGCATTTCCAGGAGCGTTGAAGCCGGTGGGAGGCGCGAACACGCTAGCGTTGAAAAAGCGGGTGAACGTGCGCTCGCTCCTGGGCAGTTGCGCTTTCCCGGTCACGTAAACACGGTTATAGTCGCCGCCACCCAGCAGGTCGGCACCCGAAACCAGGCTATACGATACGCCATAGGGACGCCCACTCTGAAGTATGAAGACCCCGGACAAAGCCCAGTTGTTGAAAATCCACCGGACGGGGGCCGCCGGGAGTACTTTGCTCAACGCCGGTACATCGTAGAGCACCGTTCCGTTGAAGCTGTGTGTGCGGTCGAATGCAGTCTTTCCGTAGTTCATATGATTATCGAAGTAGACGCCCATGTTCGCGTAGTAGCCCATTGTCTTAGACCACGTGTACCCCAGTCCGAGCTCCAGCCCAGTTGCAAACCGGCGGTTGGCCTGAACCTGAAGGCCATGGTAGTTGGAGTTTGTCGTCCCGTAATTTGTGACGCCGTTGAACCCGGGATACGGACGGAAGAAGTCGTCCGGCAAAGGCCGGTTGGTCGTCGTGTCCTGATTCTGAGGGAGGACCGCGCGCCGAAAGGCACGGTTGCCAGATTCCGGGCCTGCATGATGTTGCGGCCAAGAGTCGTGACGTAGGATACGTCGAGCACTGTTCCTCTGATAATTTCATGCTGAATACCGAAACTGCTGGTGTACAGTGCGAAGGTTTTCAGGTTCTGCGGAACTGACGTGACTCCTCTACAAACCACTCGAAGAGCTTGCCGCGTGCATCGGAAGGTGGCCTGGAATTCGATTCCTTGTAGGTGCTGTAAACTCCCAGCAGGGCATTCGAAAACGCCCAGTTCGAGTCCAGTGCATTATTTACGTTTCTGGCGAAATCGAAGTCTCCGGCAAATGTAGCCGAACCCGTGCCTTCGGAGTAACGCGAGTACTCCATGTACACTCCGAACTTGAGGGTGTGCGGGCCCGCGATTTTTGTCAGGTTTTCCGTGATTGTCGGATTGAAGGTGATCCAGTTTCGGGGCAATTGAGACTGGTAGGCCAGCCGCGGAGCGCTCGGAACGCCACCGAACGAGAACCACGGTACGAGATTCCGGTCGTTGTTCTGGGGATAGTACTGTGGCAGAGACACCCCGATGTTCTTACGGTTCAACCGGCTCAAGTCCGGTGAAGTAAGTCGCAAGATTCTGGCTTGTAAACTGCTTCGTAAGGTCCTGGAAATTGTAGTTATAGTTCCCGCGCGTGATGCTACGATCGAAAAAATTGGGCATCGGAAGCAGATTCATCAATGCCTGGCCGCGCGGATCCAAGCAGTTCTTCGGGACCACATTTCCGGCAAAAGGGGTACCCCCGTTCAGAGGATCCTTGATTGGAATCAGGGCCCCGCTGACATCCAGAGTTTTGGAGAAGTCGCCCCCCCGTTCGATATCGGTCGGCATCGTCAATTGTGTCAGCGCGCGAGGATTGATGGTCGGCAGAATTTCGGTACTGAAGAAGAACAACTTGTTCTTGTCTTTGTTGAATTTTCCAGGCCAGAAAATGGGACCGCCAAACGTTCCGCCGAAGGTGTTGTATCGATAGCGCGGCCGCTTGATGCCATTTGTGTTGTTAAAGAATGAGTTTGCGTTCAAGGCGTCGTTTCGAAAGTAGTAGAACGCGTTGCCGTGGAACTCTTTGATGCTGACACCATCCACGAGTACCGAGTTCCAGTCCCGCGGAACGCCGCTGAAGCTGGGGGTGAGTGAACTCTGCGTGTTGTCGGTTTCGAAAAATCGCTCGTCGGTGACCACGCCGGGCAGGCTTAGGTGAGCGCTAGGAAATTCCGCCCTCGGCTCATCAGTCGTTGCATCTGTGCTGAGGTCAGCACGGCGGTACGTTCGCTGCTCTGCGTTTCCACGGCAGCGCCCACGGCTGTGACTGTCACGTTCTCGGTTACCGCTCCGACTTCAAGCGCAAGGGTGCCGGCTACCAGCCTGTCTCCCGCTGTCACATTCAGATTCTTCTTCTCAAGCCGTTTGAACCCTGGGGCCTCCACCGTGACCGCGTGCCGTCCCGGCAACACCGAGGCAAACGTGAAATCTCCGGATTGTCCGGTGTTGAGCGACATCCGCGCCCCGGTTTCCTCATGGGTCAGTGTGACCCCGGCTCCGGGAACTGCAGACCCGGAGGAATCGATAACAGTTCCGGTTATGAGATCTGCTTCACCCCAGAAACACCTGCATCGCTCGGCCACATCGCAAAGCCGTCGTGGTGCCTGGTGGTCATAACGGCGTATCGAAATCCAGCTTCCTTGGCAGATTTCAGGAAGGAGTTGGGATTGAACCCGTCCGGATGAAACCGCTTTGCCAGGCCAAAGTACTCCTCCGGCGTACAGAGGGATTCAGGATGCTTCGCATTCTGATCCCAGGGCTTGTTGGCGATCATGCCCCACGAGAGATCGATGCCTCCGTGCACGCTCGAAATACCCCAGTGTACGAAGAGTCCCAGCCCCGCATCGCCAAACCACTGAGCATCAGGATTCGTGGTACGGCGGAAGGACTCGCGAGTCGTTTTCAGGCCGATAGCAGCGTGCTGATCTGCCACGGCGGTACTCTGTTGCGCGTTGCATGTAGAACCGGCCAGAGAAAATGCCGCGGTTGCCAGAAACTGTCTTTTGGTGATTGCTTGTTTCATTTAGATTCCTTCAGAATTTTCACTGGTCCGAGCAGGCCGGATGGAAATGGCTGTGAGTCTTTTGTGAATGGATGATACGTCGTCCGGGCGTGCCGCGTTGCTCCATACACGCGACCTTCACCCATCAGCCGGTTCGCCCAGTTGTTGGCAACCCTGATTTCTATCTCATTGCGACCGGATCTAACGGCCGGTGTGATATCAACGCGGTATGGCCTGGTCCAGGCGATACCGCAATGTTTGCCGTTAATATTAACGCCGGCAATTACTTCTACTGCGCCGAGATCAAGCTGCACTGTCCCGGCCTCATGCACATTCCAGTCAAAGTCTTTTTATAGATGGCCGTGCCCGAGTAATACTTAATGCCGGATTCTGGCCGCTTGCTCCAGTCCTGCAATTCCAGGAACGTCGTCGATTCTGGCGCACTCCACCCCGGTGTAAACGCTACGGTCCAGGGCCCTTTCAAACTCATCGCTTCCTTGTAAATAGGCATTTGGGGAGCGGAACTACGCGGTCGAAAGATCACGAACACCGAACCGTTCGCTTCAAGATGCAGCGGCAGGGAAGTCCGCTCTCCCCCGTGCCGGACCGAACCCGCACTGAAGATGCGGCCGGTAACCGGGTCCACGATTTCCGCCTTCTTGCCGCTGACGCGAAAACTCGCTGTGAAATCTTCCGGGCGAGCTTGCCGATTGGCGATGAAGTAGATCTCGTTTTCACCGTCGCGCCGATGAATAAAGCGCAGGTCGGCGTTGACACTCGCACCCTGAGCGGAGAAATCCGGAGTCAGCCGCATCGCGGCCAGCGTGTCCTTAACCGTGATGCCCGAAAACACACGGCCCTTCCTCTTGGCGCCGCCCCAGACCTCGTCGCCAATTTGGCGGAGCTTCTCGTCGCACTGCGGATAGTTAGTCAAGCTCGGGCTCCGCGCAGGTTTCGGTCCCAGAATTGTTGCGCCGTCGCGGACCAATTGTTGGATCTTTGCCGCGGCCTCAGGTGTCATGCGATCCGAATCGCGAAGTACTAACAGGCTGTAAGTGGTCCCGTCCGGAAGGGTAAGTGTGCCATTAGCATACTACAATCATTCTCATGACTCCCCTTAGTTGACGGCTGTTCTGTGCCGCCGCTGCTGCCGCTTTATCCCAGGCCGCGGTTCCTGAACTATCAATTCCAGTCCGCAGCATGGGTGAAGATGCCACGCTGCTTGGCAGTACTAATCTGGACGACTACAGCGTGGTGGATGCATTTACTGACGGTAGGGGCTCGAAGATGGGCGCATGCCTCGTGGCTGCCCTGGATGTTTCCGGTGTCGGCATTGAGGGCCCCGGGACTATCGACGGACGCGGAAAGGAAGTCCTTGCGGCTCGCGGGCCGAATGACCGCAGCAAGCGGCCCTTTCTGATTCGATTTGTTCGGGTATCCGGTGTGAACCTGCGCGGCGTGCATCTGCAGCATTCGGCTGCGTGGCTGGCGCACTTCTTCCAGTGCCGGGACGTGACGGCAGATAACGTGACGATCCGCAACCACACGGGTTCAAATAACGACGGATTCGATATCGATAGCTGCGAAAACGTGCGCATCCGAAACTGCGATATCGACAGTGGAGACGATGCTGTTTGCCTGAAGACTACGAGCGGACAGCGCTGCCGCAATATCGAAGTTTCCGGATGCACCCTGAAAAGCAGATGCGCTGCGATCAAGATGGGAACGGAATCCGCAGGCGATTTTGAGACGATTCGCATTTCGGATTGTCATATTCTGGAAGCCCGCCTGGCCGGCATCAAGCTGCTCTCGGTAGACGGTGCGAGCGTTCGCGATGTAAAGCTTTCGAACATCACTATGGATGCCGGCAAGGTCGCGGTGTTCCTTCGTCTTGGCGCAAGGCTCAAGACTTTTCGCCCGGACGCAACTCCTCGCCCACCCGGAAGCATGCGCGATATCTCGATTCGCAACTTGAAAGCGACCGTCGATTCTCCCGGCATTATGATCAGCGGCATCCCGGATCACCGCATCGAAGGTGTGAGTCTTGAAGACGTTGTTCTGCGTTTACCCGGAGGCGGCCGCGCCGAAGACTCCGACGTGGAACTGCCGGAGGTTCCTTCCGTTTATCCCGAGATCCGGATGTTCGGCCCCGTCATTCCGGCCTATGGCGCCTACATCCGGCATGCCGAGCGGGTCTCTATCCGGAAGCTGCGGTTGGAACTGCAAGCGGCCGATGGACGCCCCGCGATGGCCTGCGTTGATACAAACGCAATCGACATCGCTCAAGTGTCGATTCCTGCAATCGGCAATCGAGAGTGCCGGTGTCCAAAAATGCGCTGAGGTTGCCCAGTCGCATCCGGTCGATTACACTGTGTTGTCAATGCCGATTAACCGACGACAATTTCTGCTCTCCAGTCTCGCGGCCGCAGCTTCAGGCGCCGGACGGAGTCCGAATTTCATCATCATCCTCGCAGACGATTTGGGCTATGGAGACCTGGCAAGTTTCGGAAGCACCAGCAACGAGACACCCAACCTGGACCGCATGGCCCGCGAGGGCGTTCGGTTCACAGACTGCTACGCGCCTATGCCTTACTGTGCCCCGTCGAGGGCGTCGCTGCTGACCGGTCGCTATCCGTTCCGCCACGGGATGTGGTCGAACCCCGCCCCCGATGCAGGCATCCACATCGGGTTAGCTCTTAGCGAAGTCACAATGCCCGAGGCGCTCAAACCGCGCGGCTATTCGAGCATGTGCATCGGCAAGTGGCACCTCGGTCACACCCCCGAGTTCCTCCCGCGCAAGCAGGGCTTCGACGAGTACTACGGGATCCCCTATTCGAATGACATGCGTCCGGTGCAGATGGTGCACAACGAAGAGGTGGTCCAGTATCCGGTGGTGCAGGGCAATATTACGCGCGACTACACCGCACGCGCAGTCGAGTTCATAGGTCGAAACAAGAACAATCCGTTCCTGCTCTATCTGGCCCACGCCATGCCGCACAAGCCGCTTGCCCCATCAGAGGAGTTCCATTCGCGAAAGCCCGGCCGGATCTATGCCGATGTGATCCGCGAACTCGACTGGTCAGTCGGCGAGGTTCTTCGGCAAGTGCGGGAACTTCAACTGGAGCGTGACACCGTCGTTGTGTTTCTCTCGGACAACGGTCCCTGGTACGGAGGTAGCACCGGCAATCTCCGTGGCATGAAGGCCCGACCCTGGGAAGGCGGCATTCGCGTCCCCATGATTGCCCAGTGGCCCGGACGGATTCCCGTTGGTATGGTTTGCCGCGAGATCTGCGGGATCATCGATCTGTTCCCAACAGTGTGTGGGCTGGCAGGCGTCCGTTTGCCGCAGGACCGCGTGATCGACGGCAAGGATATTGTCCCTCTGCTGACCAAGCCCGGAGCGCCCACGCCACACGAGGCGATTTATGCGATGGCCGGGCAGAAGTTGCACGTCATTCGGTCGGGCAAATGGAAACTCCACGTTCGCACTCCCGGTGTTTCGACAAATATCAATGCCGGACCCTCATGGGTGGACCCTCGCGGACCAGACGGTTTAACGTTGATCGCTCCATTCGAGCAGGCGAGACCATCGCAGCACCCCGGTGTCCAAACCGGCGATGCACCGAAAGAGATGATGCTGTTCGATCTGGAAAAAGACCCGTCCGAACAGCGGGACGTGGCCGCCGCTCATCCTGAGATAGTTCAGCGTCTGCGGGCAATGTTCGACAAGCTGGATGTGCAGGTGCCGGCTTTTGAGCCGATCCGCCCGAAGTGGCAGGGACTCCGCGACATCAAAGGCGGGAACCTGAAGTACGAACCGAGAGATCCAAAATAACAACAACCCGGGCCTGTATGATGGGTGGTGATTCGTGACATGCGATTACTACCCTGTTCTACTTATATTTCTGGCCGCAGTCTGCTCCGCTGAGGAACTGCGCCTTGCCAACCGATATCTGGATGCGATTATCGATCCGGGCAACGGTGCACTCCGTGTTACGGACAAGCGTACGAAGAGTGCGTGGCAGCAGCAACCGTTCAAGCAGGCGTTAGCAGTCGAACGCGCAATTAAGACGAATGACGGCGTCCGCCTTACGTTTGCTGGCTTCACCGCGGACGTGGCGATCTCGAAGAATGCGCCTGAGATCGACGTGACCCTTTCAGGAAGCGGTCCGCTGAAACAGTTTCTTGCTTTTCCCCTTCCGTTTGTGACGGGGAAGGGAACCACCCTGGTTATTCCGCTGAACGAGGGCATCCTCTATCCGGCGGACGATGAGAGCATCACACCACGTCAACTGGTTGCCTATGGCGGCCATGGAATTTCAATGCCGTGGTTCGGAGTTTTCGCGGAGCAGGGCGGGGCAGGGATGATGGCCATACTGGAGACTCCCGACGATGCCCGCATTGAAATAAACAGGAAAGACAGTTCCGGCCTCTTTATCCGAACGCAGTGGGAAGCATCCCGTCAGGAGTTTCGTTATCCACGCAAGCTCCGCTACATATTCCTCGAAAAAGGTGGCTACGTAGCGCAGGCTAAACGCTATCGCGAATACGCCAAACAAACTGGCCTGTTCAAGACGCTCGCAGAAAAGCGCAAGGAAATCGCGAGCGTCGATCTGCTGATCGGTGCAGTAAATATCTGGAGCCGGACCTCCACGCAGATCGCCACGGCGAAGGAGCTGAAGTCGCTTGGCATGGACCGCGTGCTCTGGTCGAGCGGCGGCAGTCCGGAGCAGATCGACGCCATAAACCAGCTTGGTTTTCTGACCAGCCGTTACGACATATTTCAGGATGTCTGGCCGCCCGAAGCGCCGCCGAAACTGGCGCGCGAAGGCTGGCCGGAGGATCTGGTGTGGCTACCAAACGGGGAGAGGGCGAAAGGCTGGGCTCATCATGTGACGAACCCGGATGGGACGAAAACAATACTATGAAGGTGGCGTAATCTCGTCCTCACGGCAAGTCGCTCGCGCCAGAGAGCGCATTCCGAAAGACCTGGCCACCCGCGCTTACAAAGCCCGCTTTATCGACACGACCACTGCCTCAGCATTTCGCGAAGATTACAATCCGGCGCACCCACTTTCACGCTCCGACGACCGCAAGTATAAGATGAACCTTCTTGAGTTCGTCTCGAAGGATATGAAACTGGTGACGGGTACCGAGACCGGTATTGACCCGGCTGTTCCGTATGTCCATTATTTCGAGGGCATGCTCAGCCTCGGACCATTCCGCGCGGTGGATTCGGGGCGGGACACTCTAAAATACAAACCGCCCACGCCGGATCTGCTCAAGTTTCAAACGGGTTACTTCTACCGCATCCCGCTGTGGGAACTGGTCTATCACGATTGCGTCGTCTCGCAATGGTATTGGGGCGATTACAACAACAAGCAGCCCGAGTTATGGGATCGCCGCGATCTGATCAACATACTCTACGCCACACCGCCTATGTTCATGTTCGACCAGGCAGTTTGGACGCAACATAAACAGCGCTTTGTTGAGAGCTATCAAAACGTCTGTCCCCTGGTGCGAAAACTCGGCTACGACGAAATGCTTTCACACGAATTCGTCACCGCTGACCACACGGTGCAGCGCACACGCTGGTCATCAGGTACCGAAGTCACTGCGAACTTCGGCACGGCGGAATATCGCATGTCTGATGGCAAGACCGTACCACCCATGCGCTGGCTGGTCTCTTCCAAGTGAATACAATGCTCAGACGATCTTTCATGGCTTCGCTTGCAGCCGCGCCATCCTGGAGTATGAACGCGCAAGCTGCGGTCCACCCTCGCTTGTTTCTCGACGTCCGGCAGGCCGCAAAACTGCGTGAAGCAATCGGTACAACTCATGCGGAGTTGTGGAAGGCGGTGCGCCAGCAGGCCGATCGATTCGCCGCGCAGAAACCGACCACCTATCGCGACGACCCGGCCCCAAACGACGAGCAACTCTGGCAGCGCGAAGTCGGAAACACCTTGCCGTTTCTCGCGATCGCGCATCTGCTCACAGGTGAGAAACGTTACCTCGACGCCGCTACGCAATGGTCGCTCGCGTCGTGCAGTTACCCAACCTGGGGAAAAGGAAAACTGAGCGGAGGTGACCTGGCAGCCGGCCATCAGTTGCTCGGCCTGGCGCTCGTTTACGACTGGCTGTACGACAGCCTTCCCGCCGATGCCCGCGACCAGATCCGCCAAACCCTGATCACGCGCGGTGGTGCGATGTACGCGGCTGCCCGCGCAACGATCTACTGGCGAAACGCCTACCTGCAAAATCATCTGTGGGTAAACATGTGTGGTCTTGCGGCCGCCGGTCTCGCGCTGCGCGGCGAATTCGATGCCGGCCAGTGGCTCGATCTCGCGCGGGAAAAATTTAAGCGCACAGAGGCCAGCCTCGGGCCGGATGGAGCCAGCCACGAAGGAGTCGGCTATTGGAGCTATGGCGTCGAATACTTGCTCAAGTACTGGCACCTCGCCGGGGATGCATTCGGCGAAAAGCCCTCCAGCCCGTGGTG
The DNA here is from genome assembly GCA_963793625.1 of Bryobacteraceae bacterium. Classification (GTDB taxonomy): domain Bacteria; phylum Acidobacteriota; class Terriglobia; order Bryobacterales; family Bryobacteraceae. The sequence continues at coordinate 277,846 of CAWCAT010000015.1, forward strand.
GAATCAGACTGCGGCATACCGGCTCTACATGGGCTTGCCGCGCAACTCCTGGACGACAGCCAACACCAATGTGGATATTGCGGACGGCCCGCGCCGGGATTACTACGGTCCTGATTATCTGTTGCGCCGCCTGGCCGCGCTGAACCGCGATTCCAACGCGCAGTGGCTGGCCGGGGAACTCGACCGCGCAAGGCTTACCGTGTACAGCGCCAAGTGGCTCAACCTGGTCTGGTACGATCCGGCGGTCAAGGAGAGTTCGCCGGGTGGCTTAGCCACACTGCGGCATTTCGAGGACATGGGTCTGGTCTCGGCGCGTTCGGGTTGGGACGGCGGCGAATCGATGCTGGTCTTCAAGTGCGGTCCCCCTCTGGGCCACGAGGCCACGGACAAGTTTGACTACGATGCGGGCTCCGGTCATGTGCATCCGGACGTGAACCACTTCGTGCTCTTCGCTAACGGCGAATGGTTGCTGCGCGACGACGGCTATGGCTGGAAGCAGACGGATCATCACAACACGCTGCTGGTTGATGGCGCGGGCCAGATCGGTGAATGCTCACAATGGTACCGCGGTATAGAAGCCCTTCGAGCCAAAGCTCATCCGCGAATTCTGAGCGTATCTACCGGATCTGCCATCGACGAGATCATCGGGGATGCCACGTCGATTTACCCGCCCTCCTCCGGCGTGAAGCGCTTTGTGCGCCGCCTCGTCTTCATGAAGCCCGATGTGCTGATCGTGGTGGATGAGATCGAGACAGACAAGCCGCGCCTTCTGGAACTGCGCTTTCATCCCGAATTTCCATGCGAGCAGAGCAAAGATAAAGCCCTGATCGCGAAGGGACGAAAGTCGATCCTGCGTATAGATCTACTCACGCCCGATGATGCCGCCATTCGATTCGGGCCAACATCCGGCAAGAACCGGAGCGGCAACTCCATGCTGCTTCACACTGTGCATGTTGAGGCTACCCGGTCGAAGTGGCGTAACGTCACGGCCTTTTCCTGGTCTGACATCGACAGTTCGCCCGCCCGTGTTATCCTCGACACGATCGGCGAGCGGCTGTCTTTCCGTACGATCCGTTAATCATCATGCATACTGCATCCCTGGCCGTCACCATGATTCTCGTCCTGACCGCCACGGCCGCGGAGCAGGGGAATCAGAAAGTGACCACTGCCGAAGTGGTTCAATCACTCGCCGCTTCCGTAATTAAAGAAACGGCTTCGGACCCGCGTGCACCTGGCAGTAAGTACAACGAGTGGATCTACGGCAACACCCTCATCACCTTCGCGATGAATGGTTTGGCAAAAGAGTTCTCCAACGCCGATTACCAGCGCCACGGAGCCCGCATCGTGCGCTTTATCTACGACAATGAGTCATCGTTCGCCAACCCCCGCAGATGAAGCCGTATCTCCGGTTTGCGAAAGGGTTACTAACCAAGCTCGACTCCGAACTGCGTATCCACGACGTTTGCCCAGGAACCGACATGTCCGAAGACGTGCGCTATTTCCTCGATCGCCCACGTGTCACCAATGAACTTCACGCTGTTGGTCCTTTCCTGCTCGCCGGCCTGGAAGTTCTGAAGCTGGAGAAGTCCAAAGACGCATCCGAGTTCCACGTCCGCGAAGGCCTGCCCAACGTGCATGCCGAAAATCGCCGCGGGCGGGGGAGTACGTGTTGCCTTTCTGGGGGGAGGTATTACGGCGGCCGAAGGTTGGCGCGTGATGACGCTGGACTGGCTGCGCGGGCGATACCCGAAAGCTAAGTTCGTAGAAATCTTCGCCGCTGTATCCGGAACAGGTTCCAACTACGGTGCGCCGCGACTCGAGCGCGATGTGCTGCGCCACAAACCGGATCTGCTCTTCGTGGAGTTCGCCGTTAACGACGGCGGTGGATCACCGCGAGTTGAAGCGCAGATGGAAGGGATCGTGCGCAAGACGTGGGCGGCCAATCCACGCACAGACATCTGCTTCGTCTACACCGTCTCGGAATACCTTTTGCCGGATTTGCTGGCGGGCGATTATGAGAGCCCCGCGCGGTCCATGGAGCGTGTCGCCGCTCATTACGGGATTCCATCTTTCAACTTCGGAATCGAAGTCGCACGCCGCGTTCAGAACAACACCCTCGTAATCGTCGCGCCGTCTTCTGTAAAATCCTGGTCGGTCTGAAAGGTCCGGAGAACGGCATGTTTCGCGTCACGATAGACGACCAACCGTCCGAGACTGGCACGCTCTTCGATAGCTTCTCCAGTCCGGGCCGCTTTTTCATCTCAAAGTCGTTTTATTCCAAACTGCTCGCCGACACGGAACATCACGTCCGGCTGGAACTGCTGGAAACCAAAATCGACAAAACCGCCGCACGGACTCTATCTCTCAGGATTTATCATTGTTGGCGAACTCCTGCAGTAATTCCCGGTATGGCCTCTGAATTGCCCTGATGAATCGTAGAAATCGATACTTAGCAGTTCTGGGATTCGACGATTTCTCAAAAGGAAAACAAGAATATGCTTTGGACACTCGCTGTGGTTCTGATGATTTTGTGGTTGTTGGGGATGGTTACGGCCTATACGGCTTCTGGCCTGATTCACATCTTGCTGGTCGTGGCAGTCGTTGTGGTGCTGCTCAGAATTATTCAGGGACGTAGGATTGTGTAGCAAACGCACTTGGGTTTCTCGGGGTGGCAGCACTTAAGCCGCTGCCCCCTGACCGCCCTTGGTCACGCGGCCAAATATGAACGGCGCCAGTTAGCCTCGACCATGATCAAGCTTCCCGTTTCACCCCGTAGGTCGGGCCTGCGGACCGCCGCGATTCGGCGACGCGGCGGGTCAGTCGCTACCTGATGATGCAACTCCTGGTGAATGCGAGCTTAGGTGCCCTGTGTGGAATTGGTTTGTACCTGATTGGCATTCCGTACGCGGCGTTGTGGGGGGCCGTTGCGGGACTACTCCGCATCATCCCCTATTTTGGATCACTGGTTGCGACCCTATTGCCCCTACTGCTCTCACTCGCGGTCTTCGACCATTGGATGCCTCCGCTCTTCGTGTTCTTACTATTCGCAACGCTGGAAGTGGTGACCGGCAACTTCGTGGAGCCGTGGCTTTATGGCAGGCACATGGGGATCTCGGCACTCGCGCTGCTGCTGACAACTTTGTTTTGGGTCGCTTTATGGGGACCTGCGAGGCGGATGAGATTGCCGTGGCAATGTTGGCCCAACTATTGGAACAGGCCGGCTGTGCCACCATTTCGCTCCCTCTCGACCCTTCATTGCAGCACATGCTCGCCCTGGTGGAACCGTCCCAGACCGACGTATTCTGCGTCTCCGCCCTGCCTCCATTTGCTTTTGCGCGCGCCAGAACTCTGGCCCGCTTGCTCCAGGTTAAGTTTCCGCGGACCAAGGTTGTCGTCGGAGTTTGGGGGTTCACTGGCGATACAGAACGGGCCCGGCAGCGCTTTCAACCGGCTCGCCCCGATATGCTGGTCAGGAATCTCGCAGATGCGGTGAAGTATTGCGTAGAATCCACTCAGATCCCCAAGGATGAATCTGATCCGACAGGCCCGGTAGAAATCAGCTCCCAACCTGCAGCGTGAGTGCGGCGGCCGTATGGCCTCTGGATTGCCTTACAGCCAAGTGCATGAGTATGCTGTCCAGGCGCTGGTATCACAGGGGGAACGCGGTCTTCCATAGAGACTTTGCTGCCTGGCTCTGGCGCCGGATCTGGCTCGACGACATTCCGGGGCGTGCGGCGCAACTCTCTTACTACTTCCTGTTCTCGCTGTTCCCGCTCTTGATTTGCCTCTCGGCGCTGCTGGGATATTTCGTCGCCGCTGGAACGGGGCTTGAACAGCGACTTCTGGAGTATCTCGGCACGATCATGCCGAGAACCGCGTTTCAGGTCGTCATGGCAACTGCTGACGACCTCCTGCGAACAAGTGGCAGCGGGAAGCTCTCTTTCGGCCTGCTCTTATCCCTTTGGCTGGCTTCATCCGGCATGGAGGCAGTTATCGAAGGCCTGAACGTGGCCTTCCAGATAGAAGTGCCGGGCCCTTGGTGGAAACGGCGTCTCGTTGCGATCGCTCTGACGGTCGCCTTCGGGCTTCTGGCGGGATGTGCGCTTGGACTGGCGCTGGCGGGCGATTGGGGCGGGGAAATACTGGCGGATCTCGTAGGACTGGGCGATTTTTGGAGTCCGGTGTGGCACGCGATGCAGTGGATTGGGAGCATCTTGTTCCTCCTGATAGCCGTCAATCTGGTCTACTTCTTCGGACCCAACCTCAGGGCGCGGCGAAGGACTCAGGTAATCTTACCGGGTGCCATTGTCGCAGTTGTCTGCTGGATCACCGCATCGGCTGGGCTGCGGCTGTACCTGGATCACTTCAGCTCCTTTGGCTTGACCTACGGTTCACTTGGCGCCGTGATTGCCTTGCTGCTCTGGCTGTACTTGACGGCCGCCGCGCTACTGGTGGGCGCTGAGATCAACTCAGTCGTGCAAGCCGGGCTCACCAAAGCCATATCTGAGGATTACGTTCGTCGGCTGCAGAGTAAAGGGCTGCAGGACTCTTATCAGTTACTGAGCACGCGAGAGAAGAAGGTTCTCCGGTTGCTAGCCGAGGGGAAGTCCACTCGTGAGATTGCGACGGCTCTCAAGCTCAGCCAGTTCGCCGTCGAAACGAACCGAATGCGCATCATGCAGAAACTGAACCTACACAGCAACGCCGAGATTGTTCTTTACGCTGTCCGAAAAAAGATCATTACGTAAGGCGTTGCATTGAAGGTCGGCGAGGCGGCGCATCGCCGACCTTCAATGCCCGTCCGTTAGTGTTTAGAACGTGAACTTCATAGCGAACCGGAACTACCGTTCGCCAGTGGCGCCGGTGAACTCGGTGTATCCACCCAGGCTACGGATGGTGCCATCGGCGTTGCGTGTCAGCGAAGAAGCGGTTGCACCCGGATCGTTGAAACATTATCCGTGAGCGACCCTTAAAGGGTCTGTGCTCGGGCAATTTGCCCCTTTGCCAGCGGAAGTCTTAACTACGGGAAATTATATACGCACTCAGCCGGAAATCCAGCATGATCTTGAATCTTGTTACACAATGTGTACGGTTGCAGTGATAATCTAACTGGTTCAAGTAATGAAGACCTTCCTCTTGATCGCCATCGCGGCTCTCCCTTTATGGGCGCAGTCCGCCAATCCGCTCGCAACGATGTGGAAGCAGCACCCTCGGTTGCTTGCGCTCGACAGCGACATCGAGCGCATCAGGAAACTGATCGCTACCGACGCCGTGGCGCGTGACGTCTACGAGCGGATGGTGAAGCAGGCGGCCACAATTCAGCGCGCGCCTTTGTCCAAATACACGATCGTCGGCCCGCGCATGAGCAGCGGTGGCACAGGCGACCGCGTGATCCCGTTAGCCTTCCTGTATCGTTTCGATCCGAAACCGGAATATAAGGAGCGAATTCTGGCCGAATTGCGCGCGGCCGCGTCGTTCCAGGACTGGAATCCGAGCCACTTCCTTGACACGGCAGGCATGACCGAAGTGTTTGCGATCGCCTACGACTGGATGTACAACGCACTTTCGCCCGATGAGCGTGCGTGGATTCGGAAAGAGATCGTGACGAAGGGCATCAATGAATCGCTCCCCGAGTATAAAGGGCAGCGCTGGTGGGTGATCCGCGAGTTTAACTGGAACCAGGCCTGCAATGCGGGGATGACACTGGGCGCGCTGGCTGTGGCCGAAGACGAACCGGAGAAAGCGGGCTTCGTGCTGAAGTCGGCCCTGAAGTCGATTCCTCTCGCACTTGCGACGTACGCGCCGGATGGCGGATGGCCCGAAGGCCCGAGCTACTGGGGATCGATACGGCACACGGCGATGACACTCGCTGCGATGAAAACAGCCCTGGGTACGGATTTTGGCCTTTCCGATTTGCCTGGCCTGAACCGTACCGGACATTATCGAATTCACTTCACCGGCCCAACGAAGCAGACATTTAACTTCGGTGACGCTTCGGCGCGTTCGGGCGGGACGTCCGCGATGTTCTGGTTGGCCCGGCAATACAAGGAGCCGGTGTACGCATGGCATCAGCACCAGTATCTGCAGCAATCAGGACGCGACGATGTTTTCAACCTGATTTGGTATCAGCCGGCCGGACCTTCTCCTGAGAAGGCTGCCTGGTCTCCAGACGCATATTTCCGTGCAACAGAAGTAGCCATGATGCGGAGTTCGTGGTCGGACCCAAACGCGCTCTACCTCGGAATCAAGGGCGGGCAGAATAACAACGGGGATGGGCACAGACACCTGGATCTCGGTAGTTTTGTATTCGAGGCGCTTGGACAGCGCTGGGCTTCCGACCTCGGCGGCGAAGACTACAATATTCCGAATTATTTCCTGCCATTTCGGTGGGCGCGATGGAGCTACTATCGCACACGCACTGAGTCGCACAACACCGTAGTGATCGATAACGACAGCCAGAGTTTCACCGGAACTGCTCCAATCACAACACACCGCTTCGAACGGGATCTCGCCTTCGTGAAGATCAACATGACAGGCGCATATCCGAAACTTAAACGCATGGAACGCGGTGCTGCGATGGTGCAGCGCGCGCACGTCCTGATTCAGGACGAAGTTGAAGCCACAGCTCCCGTTGATATCCTCTGGGGAATGGTCACCGAGGGCGATGTGGAACTAAATGGCGTCACTGCCGAACTGACCACAAAAGGTGCGGCGGTGACCGCACGAATTCTCTCGCCTGCCGGTGCGAAGTTCGACCTGATGTCCACGGACCCCCCTGCTCGTGAGCGACCGAACCCTGGGACTCGCAAGCTGGTAGTGCGTCTGCCCGGCAAGACATCATCGACACGGATTGTCGTGGTAATGACGCCCCACAATAAGGGTGCGATGGCACCCAAACTCGATTGGAAGGACAGGCCCCTAGCGCGTTGGTAGTGCTGGTCGGCAATAAACTATTTTTTCATCCGATTACTTCTGATTTTGCCGTTATAACTCTTGTTCCTTTGAGCGATTGGAACGATACTGCTTATGATCAGGAGAACCGCATGAAGTTATCCTTATTGCTTTTGCCGCTAGTTCTCATTGCCCCTGCTAGGCCCAAACCGTTACCGGAACCCTCAGTGGTTCGGTAGTCGACAGCGCCGGTTTGGCGATGCCAAATGCGCCGGTCGCGCTGACCAACCAGGACACCTCTGATCACCGGGTGGCCCGCACTAATGAAGCCGGTGACTTCATCTTCAATTCGGTCTCGCCTGGGCGCTATACCGTCGCGGTAACGGCTAACGGGTTCAAGCGCTTCGAGCAAACAAACGTGAACCTGACGGCCAACGAGCGCCTGGTAGTCGGAAAAATCAAGCTGGAGGTTGGCAATGTGGCCGAGAGCATCACCGTGTCGGCTAGCGGCACCGTCGTCGAGATCGAAAACTCGGACCGGTCCGCGCTGCTGACTAGCGATCAGATGTCCACCCTGCTGAGCAAGGGCCGGAACTTCGTGGCGCTACTCAACATGCTGCCTGGCGCGGTCGGTGACGAACGATATTTTGAGAAGGACGACTTCGCGGCCTCACTGACGCCGAGCTTTTCCGGTGTTCCGAATACGTTCAACTCCATAACTGTGGACGGCCTTGCCAGTCATGACGTGGCCAATCCGCATTTCATAGTTGCGGTGTCACGAAGTCCGGCACCAAAGACCTGCATGGCACGATGTACTATTACCAGCGCAATGAGGCTCTGAACGCAAACCAGTTTTTCAATAATGCGAATAAGCTGCGGCGGCCGGTGTATCGCTCGGAAACCAGGTGAACGCACGCTTTGGCGAATTGATCTCGAATTCCAGCGGCAACCTGCCCCCTAGATACATGCAAGGATCGCTGCGCTTTACGTTCTGATCAAAGAGCAGCCTTTATTCCCCAGCGCTTGTTGGGTGCCGGGCCGAGCCGTACGTGCATCTGCCCGCCACCCACCAGCTCCTTGTGCGTAATCCAGAACCGGTCGTTAAGGGGCTTGCCGTTGAGCGTCACGCTCTGAATGTAGATGTCCCCAGGTCCATTGTTCTCTGTTGAAATTGTGAAGGTCCGTCCGGAGTAGTAGCGCGGATCGAGTTGGATTGTGATGCGCTCGAATATCGGGCTCGTGATCTCGTATCTGGGTTCCGCTGCGGCGCCGCCCTGGATGTCGAACAGTCCGATTGCCATGAGTGCGCCCAGCCCTCCCATCTGTCCCTGATCCTCGTCCCCGTTATATCCGCCATACGGAGTGATCTGTCCGAACGTCTCTTCTTTCACGCGGCGCACCCAGTACTGAGTGAGCCAGGGTGCACCGGCATGGCTGAACATGTGCGCCATCGCGCACGATGGTTGGTTGGAATAATCGACCCACGCTTTGTCCAGAAAGCGCGACGGAGCGGCCTTTTCAAACTGAAGATTGAGTCGCGCTACGAATTTGCTTGCGCCACCAACAGCCTGCACGAGCCCCGGGACATCCTGGGGAACAAACCACGTATAGATGGCGCCGCTGCTTTCCACGTAGCCCGTACAGTTCTTCTGCCCGGTGCAGTTCGGCTCAAAAGGAGTGAGCCAATCTCCGCTCATCGTTTTCGGACGAATGAACCCGGTGGAAGCGTCGAACAGGTTCTTCCAATTGCCGCTGCGCTTCTGGAATTGTTCGTAGTCCTGATTCTTCCCGAGTGCTTTGGCGAACTGGCCGAGGGTCCAATCAGCAAACGCGTACTCGATAGTCTGGCCCGCACCGTCGCGATGAAATCCCGTTCCGCCGATGCCTTCCGGAATCCAGCCGCGCTCGACGTAGTAGTTCATTCCACCGCCGATCGGATTCGGTCCGAACTCGTAGCCTGCACGGTCGCGGATCCCACCGACGAATGCGTTTTTGCGGCAACCGGCCCACGCCGCCTCAACATCGAAATCGCGGATGCCCTTGCTGTAGGCGGCTGCAATCAACGGGGTTGCATAATCCCCGACCATTACGAACGTGTCATTACCGCCGGATGGGCCGCGCGCGATCAGGCCCCCGTTCTTGTAGTAATCGATCAGTGACGAAGCCATCTCGCTCATGACCTTCGGATAGGCGATCGACCAAAGGACGTTCAGGTTCCACTGCGTGCCCCAGAATGCGTCAGAGGTGTAGGTTGCCCGCGTGGGTTTTCCATTGCCGTCCAGTGGTACGCGTCGTATGCGTGGTGCCGGCCCTATGTTATCGACATAACTTCCGTCGTAATCGCTGAAGGTCCGGCGTCCCAGCAACGCGTGCCAAAGGTCTGTGTAGAACTTCGTACGCTGCTGCTCGGTACCACCCTCCACCTTAATGCGGCCGAGCCACTCGTTCCACTCATCGGTCGAGCTCTTTGCGACGCCGTCGAAGTCCCAGCCGTTCAACTCCGCTTTCAGATTTGCACGCGCATTCGCCTCGCTAACATAAGAGATTGCCACCTTCATCAGGGCCTTGCCGGGCTTCTCGAAATGGAAGCGCGCGAACCCGCCCGAGCCCGCACCCTGCGCGCTTTCAACGCCGGTGCGAATCTTGCCCTTCTCCCACCAGCCGACTGCCGCAGGCGCACGATCGAACTCAATCGCAAAGTACACGGTCACAGGTTTTTCACGACGCCGTGTGGGTGCCATGGCTGAGTAGCCTGCCAGCGAGCGCTCGCCCGTGCGGCGGATCTTCGCATCCTGCATCTTCGTCATCGCCAGCGGTGCGCCGATATCAAACAGCACATAGGCATCCTGCGTGGCTGGGAAGCTATAACGGTGAAAGCCCACGCGCCGTGTGGAGGTGAGTTCCGCGACGACTCCCGAGCCCTCCAGCACTACCTTGTGATAGCCGGCACGGACCACTTCTCTATCGTGCGAGAAGCGTGCTTTGTAGGCTTCGTTTCCCTCGTGACCGTTCATCCGGCCGACTATCGGCATCACCGGTATGCCTGCCATCTCCCAATCGTGAATATGACTGAAGCCGCGAACATAGGGCTCATCGTAGATATAGCCGTTGCCCCAATCTCCCGCCGTCTTCGTGTCCGGGCTCAAGTTGACCATGCCGAATGGACGGCACGCGGAAGAGAAATAGATCCAGCGTGATTTGTGCGTATCGATGAGCGGATCGACGTAGTCTACCGGGGTCCTGCTTGCGAGCGATGACGCGAGCGACGTCGCGAGCGCAACCATAGTGGCCACGGTCTTCAGCATTTCAGGCGCAGCTTCCTGCCGGCAGCATCGTGGAAACTTTCTCGAAAGCGTGAATAATGTCTGCTTCGTCGGCGGGAAGCAGGCAGGATGGTATTGGCAGCAGCATACTTCGTTCGAACAGGTTGTCCGCCACGGGGCATGTTCCTTTTTCGTAAGCGTGCGGATGGCTCGAGTTTTGCGGCAAACTCCACGGGAACCCGTTCGGCGCAGTGCCTGACCGCTGCAACAGACTCGCATTGTTGGAGTACAGGTGCAGACCCCAATTGCTCATCAAGACGTTCGACATGCCTTGGGGCAAGGTGACGATCCCCTCCGCACGTAGCGCGGCGTTAAACTCTCGGGCGTTCTCGGCGTCACGATAGGTAGTGATCAGGAATGCGCCCGTGTCGCCGGCCGGATCCAGAATCCGACGCAGCGACAGGCCGGGCATCTTCTCCAGCGCCGCGCGAATGCGGTGCTTGCTGCCGCGCATGGCGGCAACGATCAACGGCAGCTTGGCCAGTTGCACCCGCAACACGGCTGCGCGCAATTCGTCCAGGCGGTACCCCATACCCCAAAACTGCAGCTCGGGATCATTTAGGATAAGCCGGCCATTTGCGTCGCGCGCGTAGCCCAGATCGTGTGCGGCAAAGGCGCGGCGATACAGGCGCGTATCGTTCGTCACGACGCATCCGCCTTCGCCCGAGGTCATGTTCTTGTTGGTCTGAAAGCTGAAGATCGCCATGTCTCCAAAGCTGCCCACAGACTGACCACCCAACGTGCCGCCAGCGCACTGGGCACAATCTTCGACCAGAAACAGGTTTCGCTTTTGTGCCAGATCCCGTACCGCGGCCACATCACCGGGCGCGCCGCTCATGTGAACAAAGACAATACCCGCCGTGCGCGGCGTAATTCGACGTTCCACATCGGCTGGATCGAGACAGAATGTATTGTCGATATCGGCCAGCACGGGAATGGCGCCGCGGTGGACGATCGCCGCCACTATCGACACCCATAAATAGGCCGGCACGATCACTTCGTCGCCGGGACCGATGCCCAGCGCCGCCATGGCCGTGTGCAGGGCGCCCGTTCCACTACTCACCCCAATCGCGTGCCGCACTCCGGTAAAACGCGCGATTTCTTCTTCGAACGATGCAACCTCGCGCTGGGGCTGGATGCCGTAATAGCGAAAGAGGGAACGTGAGCGCAGCACTCTCACAGCCGCCTCAACCTCTTGCTCATCCATCACCTGAGCTCCCGGGAACTCAAGAGGCAACGGGGTCAACCGAACAGGCCGCCCGCCGCGTATGGCTAGCTCTTCACTTTGCATGTGGGGCCATCATAACGCATGAAGCCGTGTACTGAGCCTGACCCGCGCAGGGGCAGACTACCTCGTCCTAGGCATCAAGCGTTTCGCGGACTTTACGGGAGAGGGCAGCCGGCGTAAAGGGCTTTTCGAGAAACGCAGTGTCTGGATCGAGCACACCGTTTTGCACGATAGCAGTATCGGTATAGCCGGACATAAAAAGAACCTTGACCATCGGGCGGAGCGCGGCGATCCGTCCGGCCAACTCTCCGCCGCCCATGGAAGGCATAACGAGATCGGTGATCATCAAATCGATCTGCTGAGGGTCCCGCCCGCAAATTTCCAATGCTTCGGGGCCGCTCTCAGCCTGAAGGGCCCTGTAGCCCTGTTGTCCCAGAATCATGCAAATGAGTGCCCTGACTGCCTCCTCGTCCTCAACCACGAGAATCGTCTCTGAGCCGCGCGATGCGCTGGTTGCGGAAGCCCGCTCCGTGCGAACGGCCGGTTCGTGAACCATGGGCAGGTAAATCTTGAAAGTGGTGCCATGGCCAGGCTCGCTGTACACGAGGATGGTGCCGCCGCTCTGCTCGACAATGCCGAAGACAGTGGACAGTCCGAGGCCCGTGCCCCCCTGGCCTTTGGTGGTAAAGAACGGCTCAAAGATGTGCGCCTGTGTTTCTGCATTCATGCCCGTTCCCGTGTCGGTCACAGCCAACTTTACGTATGCTCCTGGCTGCACGTTGATGTGTGGCCGCGCAAGTGTTTCCGCGAGATTCACAGTCCCAGTTTCGATCGTCAAATGCCCACCCTTGGGCATGGCGTCTCGGGCGTTCACCGCGAGGTTCATGATGACCTGCTCGATTTGTCCCGGGTCGGCTTTTACCGGACTGAGGTTCGGGTCCAGCACCGTGACCAATTCAATGTCTTCGCCGATGACTCGCCGCAGCATGCGATCCATATCAGCCACGATGTGATTGAGGTCCAGCACCTGGGGTTGCAGGACTTGTTTCTTGCTGAATGCCAGCAGTTGCCGCGTTAGCGAGGCTGCCCGGTTGCCCGCCTTATTGATCTCGCTGATTTCTGTCTGGAGACGGTCCGGCGCATTCAAGTGCTCGAGCGCGAGCGAGCTGTAACCGGTAACCACAGTCAAAAGATTATTGAAATCATGGGCGACACCCGCGGCCAGGCGGCCTACCGCTTCCATCTTTTGCGCCACCAGGAACTCTCTCAGCAGCCGCTTCTGTTCGGTGATGTCCCGAATAGTCGCTGCCCACCCTATTTGGCCATCTGCATTCCGAAGCGCGGATATCGTAAGCGCCACTTCAATTGCGGAACCCTTTTGGGTCACGCCCTTCATGTCGTGACGGACTATAGGTTCTCCGCGTTGCAGAGCATCGGTCACCTCGCGCCATTCGCCCGCGCTCTCCGGCGCGAACAGCGCCTCAATCGGTTTTCCCTCGATTTCCTCGGCTTGATAGCCGTAAATGATACTCGCTCCGCGGTTCCAACTCAGGATCGTCCAGTCCGGCGACATACCGATAATTGCGTCGTCCGAAGATTCGACGATCAAGGCGAGCAGGTTAAGATCTCGTTCTTCCTCTTTGTGCTGGTCCCTGGCCGCTTTTTCGTCCAAAGCCCGTTGAACCGCTAGCGGCAACCGCCTCAGGCGGTCCTTGATGATGTAGTCCGTGGCTCCCTTTTTGATGCACTCGACCGCGACCTCCTCGCCCACGGTTCCAGTCACGAGGATAAACGGAATATCTTTGCCCTCCCGCTTCAACGTTTCCAATGCGTCCATACCTGACCAGTTCGGCATCCGATAGTCGGCCAGGATGATGTCGTATGAGCCGGAGCGCAAAGCGTTTACAAATTCTTCGGCTGAACATACTACGTCGGATCTCGGCTCAAATCCTGCCTGTTTCAGGTAAAAGTCGCACATTTTGGCGTCGCGAGAGTTGTCTTCCAATTGCAGAACTCGCAATATTCGACGTAGCTTGCTGGCTGGCTCATTTGGATTGGTCCGCTTGATGTAGTCGCTATTCGGTCGTAAAAACCTTAGCCGGCGGAGGTTGATTGATCGCCAGCCAATAAAGCCCCATGGCTTTGATAGTCTCGCGAAACTGGTCGAAATCCACGGGCTTCTGTATATAGCTGTTGACGCCCAGTTTATAGCTCATCGCCCTGTCCTCTTCCTCCCGCGACGAGGTCAACGCGATGACGGGTATTGGCTGCGTTTCCGGCCACGTTTTGATCTCCCGGAGCACCTGCAGCCCGTCCACTTTCGGCAATTTCAAATCCAGCAAAACCAGCCTTGGTGGATGAAGCGGAGAGCGGCTGGCGTAAATTCCCCGGCAGAAGAGGAAATCGAGCGCTTCTTCACCGTCGCGCGCCACCTCAACCCGGACCTTGAAGGGACTTTGTTGTAACTCGCGCATTGTCAGCCGAACGTCTCGCGGATCGTCCTCTACCAGAAGAACTTCAAATAGATCATCCATGTTTTGTTCCTGCTCCTCTGCTGAGTGGCGGTGGATTCGAAGCTTCAGCTGACTGCGCTGGAGTTAGTGCGAAATAGAATGTTGCTCCTTTATCTACTTCCGCTTCGGCCCAGATCTTCCCCCCATGTTTATTGACAATTCGCTGAACTGTCGCAAGCCCCACACCTGTCCCTTCAAAATCTTCTCGCCGGTGCAAGCGCTGAAAAACGCCGAACAGCTTGTCCGCGTATTTCATATTGAAGCCTACCCCGTTGTCCCGGACGAAGATCACGACCTGCCCGTCGAACATCACCTGGCCGATTTCAATCAATGCCGGATTTCGCGGCCGGGTGTACTTCACTGCGTTCGACAGAAGATTAGAAAAGACCTGCTTCATCAGGCCGGGGTCGCAGTCCACGTAAGGTAAGTTGCCAACCTCCCAACGGATGTCGCGATCGCCAATCTCGTGCCTCAGATCCCTCAAAACTTCCTGAACCAGCAACCCTAATCCGGTAACCTCGATGGTCAGTTCCTGCCGGCCGACACGCGCCAGCGCAAGCAGGTCATCAACCATCCGTCCCATGTCCTGCGTGCTGTCGATGATGTCACGCAGAGATTCTGCGGCCGAACTTGGAATGTCCGGACCCAGGTCTTCGACCAGCATCCTGGAGAAAGCTTGGATGTGTCGCAAGGGAGCGCGCAGGTCATGTGCTACCGAATAGGTGAAAGCTTCCATCTCCCGGTTGGTTGCCGCAAGTTCTGCATTCCGCTGTTCCAGTCCGCCGTTCAGTTGCTTGATCTGCTCTTCCACCCGCTTGCGATCCGTGATGTCCCGGATAGCGCCGGATACAAGCACCCCGCCTTCAGTCTCAAGCGGGCTGAGACTGATCTCGACCGGGAATTCGGTCCCGTCTTTGCGCTGGCCGTACAGTTCCAGGCCTACACCCATAGGCCTGACCCTGGGTTCCGAAAAGAAACCTGTCCGATGCCCGGAGTGTCGGCCGCGGAACCGTTCGGGCACAAGCACTTCAACTTCCTTACCCAGCAGTTCCTGCCGGGCGTAACCAAACAGTTTCTCCACCTGGGCATTTACCACTACAATCTTGCCCTCCCGGTTCACCACAACCATGGCATCGGGCGCAGCTTCCAGCAGGCCTCGGAATTTCTGCTCAGCGCGCTTGCGTTCAGTAATATCGCGAATAGCGCTGGAGACGAGCAAGCCTTCCTTCGTTTCCACGGGACTGAGGCTGATCTCTACTGGAAACTCCCTGCCATCCTGGTGCAGTCCGTACAGTTCCAGTCCCGCGCCCATTGGTCGGACCCTGGGTTCGTCGAAAAAGCTGGATCGATGTGCAGGATGCCGGCCACGGAACCGTTCCGGCACGAGAATCTCGATGTTCTTGCCGAGCAGTTCTTCGCGCCTGTAGCCGAACAGCTTTTCCACCTGGGCATTGACAAGGACGATGACGCCTTCGCGGTTCACCACCACGATTGCGTCCGGCGCAGTCTCCAGCAACTTTCTGAACTTCTCTTCCGCTGCCAGTAACGCCTCGTTGACAGGCACTTCTTCGGTGATATCTCTGGAAATCAGCAGGAACCCGACGACGTCTCCGGCTGCGTTTCTGCGTGCTGTGAGAACGAGATATGCCAGGAAGCGCTGTCCGTTAATACGAACAAGCGTGACTTTGCCTTCCCATTTTCCGTCCCGCGCGGCCACGTCCATCATTTCGCGAGAACTGCAGGTTATGAGGTCTTCGGCAGTATGAAGTAGCGAAATGTTCGCCTTGCCAATCGTCTCTTCGGGGGAATAGCCGTATAGCCTGTGTGCCCCCTCATTCCAAAGCTGTATCGTCCCATCCAGCGCGGTACCGATAATCGAATACTGAGTGGATGATTGTAGAATGTTTTCGAAAAAGTCGACGATCGCTTGCGAATCGTTAAACGTATTCGGGTCGAAGAGCTTGTTCTCCATGCATTACCTTGGCACTACGTGAACACACAGAACGATACTGAACCGCTTGGACTCGAATCCGTATAAGTGAGTATACACCGGAAAGTTTGAACCGGTAGGAAAAAATGGCGCAAGAATTTACTTGGGCTGGTAAGTACCCGGTTGTTGGTCGCTGATCAGGTAAGTGCCTCCGTCTAAACGCTCGGAAGATCGTAAGACTTACGGTATTTCTTGGTTAGGTACGCGTTGGCCGCTTTGTCGGCGCCGAACGTCTCGGTTTTGGCATCGAACTGGATGTCGCGCCGCAGATGATGAGAGATGTTGCCGAGATGGCTGAGTGTCGTCGAGAGCCGGCCGATTTCGACAGGCGCGTTTGGCTGCTTGCGGCTCTTCACGCATTCCAGAAAATTGCGCGCATGCACCACGCTTTCGTTCTCTCCGCGCTCTACCGACATCACCGGTTTTTCGCGGCTGTCCTTCGAAAACACCCGCCAGCCTTTATCATCGACTACCAGCGAGGCGTCAGACCCAAGGAACGAAGTGCCGTTCGTACTGCCGTCCGATGGATAGTGTCTCCCAAAGCTGCGCAGCTCCCAAACCATGAGCAGGTCGCCGTAGTCGTAAGTCACCACCTGCGTGTCCGGCACTTCCTTCGCGTCGTCGAGCCAGTAGATGCCGCCGTTACTGGAGATGCGCTTTGGCAGGCAATGATCGAGGCCGCGCGTTGCTTGCACGGCCGCGATCGCTACATCAAGCATGTGTACGCCCTGATTGCCGAGTTCGCTGTTGCAGTAATCCCAGAAGAAGCGCCAGTTGTAATGGAAACGGTTCGCGTTGAATGGCCGCTGCGGCGCCGGACCGAGCCACATGTCGTAATCCACTCCTGAGGGAACGGCGGCGTCCGGCGGATTCCCGATGCTGGGCCGCACCTGGCACATCCACGCTTTGATCATGCAAAGCTTGCCCAACTTACCTGAGGCCGCATACTCCACCGCGCTCCTGAAATGCGCGCCACTGCGGCGTTGCGTGCCCACCTGGACGATACGGTTGTAGCGCTTCGCCGCTTCACGCATAACATGCCCTTCGTGAATTGTGTGCGAGAGCGGTTTCTCGACATAGACATCCTTCCCCGCCTGACAGGCGAGCACCATCATGCGCGCGTGCCAATGGTCGGGTGCGCCGATGATCACGGCGTCGATGGATTTGTCCTCGAGTACGCGGCGAAAATCTTTCACCGAATCTGGCTGCCTGTTTTGCGCCTTGCCGATTTCCGCGCCGGTACTTGCCAGTACGGCGTCATCGATGTCGCAAAGCGTCTTGATTTGACCGCCTTGCTGGACCACGCGCATAGCTACGTTGCGGCCCTGGGATCGGCCTCCAATCAACGCCAGCGTGACGCGTTCGTTCGCGCCTTTCGCAAGCGGATTCAGATTTAGGAAAGATCCTGCCGCGATAGCGCCGGCCTTTGTCACGAACGATCTGCGATTTTCTGTTTGCATGGTGTTACTGCTGAGGTGAGTATATCATTTTGCTATCGCAAATCCGATAAATCCGGCAGCGCGGCGCTCCAGCCTCCATCGACCATGAGGAACGTGCCGGTGATCCACTCGGCTTCAATCTGCGCCGGGATTACGGCGTTGACTCTCACCTCAGGCGCGTATTCGATGGCGAGCGATAGCGTGAGACCGAGCAACCCGCCTTTGGCCGCCGAGTACGGGAAGGTGTTGCGCCCGCCGTACTGGCCCTGAATCGAGGCAACGGTAACGATGCTCCCAGCGCCAGATGCTCGCAGCAACGGATACGCTTCGCGCGCGCCCGGCATTCGCAATCAGGATGTCGAGCCGGCCGTAAGTATCCTTCACCCACGCGACAAGATCGCGCACCTGCGCGGCATCGGACCGGAGTTAGCCGCTTCATGTCGGGAGCGCCATTCACTCCTTCCTTTTCTACTGTGGACGGCGCCAACATAACCGGTACGCCTTCGGAAAGTGCGCGTGTGAATGTCGCCAACCCCGACGCCGATCCGCTGTACCGCTTCGGCCGCCCCGTACACGGCAGTTTCGGCAATGCCGGAACGAACGTACTCCGCGGACCCGGAGTCAACAACTGGGATATCTCGCTCTATCGCCGCATCCCTCTGTGCGAAGGGAAATATATCCAGTTGCGTTTCGAATCCTACAACACGTTCAATCACACGCAGTTCTCTTCGACCTCGACCGCAGCCAGATTCGACGCCCAGGGCAACCAAGTGGACGCGTTATTCCTGCAACCGACCGCTGCCCGGACAGCGCGTCGCGTGCAACTCGCGATGCGTCTCAATTGGTAAAGACTGCGACGAAGGTGCCGGTGCAAGTATCATGCAATTTGATAACAACGACGTCGGCCCTCATTCCCTTGGCTGCCGCCACGCTCCTCTGGGCGGCAGCCATTGCCGATTCCCCCGGCCCTCAAGTTGTCGAGCTTAGTTCGGGTGAGTCGGCAAAGATCCAGCTTGGCCCCCCAAGGGCAAGATCCTGAAGCTGGTCAGTGTCCGTGAGTCCACTGAGCCATACTTCGAATCGGCGGAAGGGAAAATCACATCGGCTGTGGTACGGGCCGAGTTGCTTATCGACGTTGATGGCGTGAAGGGCCTCGTGGTCGGCGGCCCATTCCGCATGCCCGTTACTGTGAATGGGATCGCTATCCTCCTCAGTTGCACCCGTAACTGGAGCGGCGGCATTTCGCCTGACCAGCTTTCGAAAGAGGTTCGGCTCGAGGTGGCCGACGCCTCTAAACCTTGGGTGAGCCCCGGACGCTTCACCTTTCCCGTGCGGAACTACCGCTGGCGTGTAATGAATTACCAACACACTTATCTCGGGGTTGCGGTAAACCAGGCGCGCCTGTACTACCACCGCGGGGAGGACATAAGCATGATTCCGGATATGGACCAGGCCCTTGCAATCGCCAAAGCGGAGATCAAGAGGGTACCTGGACCGAAGGGCGACGGGGGTTCGAATAGCGTTGTGCTGGAAGACGGCGAGGGTCTGCGCTTCCGCTACGCCCACATGAACACACCTCACATCCTCCCCACTCTCCAGCCGGGTTCGCGTGTGAATCGTGGAGAGTCGATGGGCCTCACTGGTAACACGTGGAGAGGCGCACCAGTCAGGGATCCGCATCTCCATGTTGAGGCGCGCGATGCCACGACCGACATTTTCCGCAACAGTTTTCCCTTGATCGTGGCCGCCTACCGCGCCAGTTACTCCGGAGAATCCATGCCGATAGCTGGTGGATGGAGGCATCTTCTTGCGGGCGAGAACGTGACCCTTGACGGCTCGCTCTCACTGCCTGGCGAAGGACGCAGGATCACATTCTTCGAGTGGCGATTCACGAGCGGTGAGACCGTTAAAGGGACTTCCGCGACACAGCGCTATCTCTACCCAGGCGCATATAGCGAGAAACTCAGGATCACGGACGATCGAGGGCCTCGGACTTCGTCGAGGTGTTTGTCCTCAGCCCCCAGCAGAAAACTCCACCGCCCTACGCCTGGATTAATTACTACCCGGTGCGTGGCATCCGGCCAGGCACAGAAGTCCAGTTTCTGACCCGTTACTCAAACATGAAGAACGTCTCAATCGACTTCGGAGACGGCTTGCGCGCGCCGTGGACAGAGCACTCGACCCACAAATATCGCGAGCCGGGGACTTTCATCGTAACCGTCCGAGGTGAATCCAACGGCTCCGGTCCGGGCACCTTATGTGAAAGTCATTGTGGAGTGAGTGCCGCCCTTTTGATAGTATCGACAACATGAACCCTGCAATCACCCACAAAATTGCCCTGGTCGTGGACGATGAATGGTCCGTCAGGACGTATATGAAGGCTGTGTTGGAAAGCGACGGCTTCCAGACGATTGAAGCTGAAAACGGGGTTCAAGCTCTGGAGTTGGTACGTAAGCTCGGTACCGGAGTGGCTTTGATGGTGGCGGATATCAAGATGCCGTTGATGGACGGGCTTGAGCTGGCGGGTTTGGTGCATTCTGAGTTCCCGCCGATTCCGATAATACTGACCTCCGGCTACAGTGCCGATGTGCAGAATCCTGCCTTCGAGTTCTTTCCCAAGCCGTTTCGTGTGGAAACGCTTTTGAGTGCGGTCAAGAAGGTGATGCTAAGGAAAGCTGCCCAGTATGGCGAAACCGCGCCAATGCTGGACGGCGGCTTGGCTGCGCCCACGAACTAAGGCGCGCTTAAGAGGCGACTGCATTTCTCTGCCGCCCGACCCGGCTCAGCACCGAGGGAATGACGATCATGTTCAAGAAAGTGGACGTGAACAGCCCCGAAAGGATGACCATCGCCATCGGCGCCTGAATCTCACTGCCCGGTTTGCCCGCTCCCAGCGCGACTGGAATCAGCGCCAGGCCGGCCGCGAGCGCCGTCATCAGGATTGGGGAGACTCGTTCCGACGCTCCACGCAGGACGGCTCTTCGGAGATCAGTTTCTCCCTCGACCTCCATCAGGTGCCGGACGTGGGAAACCAGCATGATCCCGTTGCGCGTTGCGATGCCGAACAGCGTGATGAATCCGATGATCGACGCCACCGAGAGGACCCCACCGGAAAGGAAGACGCCTGCCACACCTCCCACCAGCGCAAACGGCAGGTTGAGCATGATCACCAGGGCATCCTGGAAGCTCTTGAATGCGGTCATCAGGATCAGCACAATGCCCACGATCACAAAGCCACTCAGTAACAGGAGCCTGTTGGACGCGCTCGCTTCGCTCTCAAACTGGCCGCCGTATTCGACCCGGTACCCCTGCGGGAGCGGGACAGTACGAGCTACCTGCTTTTGAATGTCGTTCACTACGCTGCGAAGGTCGCGGCCCGCGACGTTGCATTGCACAACGATCTTCCGCTGCACAGCTTCGCGCGTGATGAAGTTTGGCCCCCGATCCTCCCGGATCTCCGCGATCGACCCGAGCGGAACCCTGGGCCCAGCGGCGAATCAATCAGGAGGTCGCGGACTTGCTTCACCTGCTCAATCGGTCCGGTTTGAAAGCGGACGATGAGAGGGAAACTCACCTGCCCCTCCAGGATCTGGCCTACCTCTTTTCCGACGAACGCAGTCTGTACCGTCTCGGCGACCGAGCCCGCCTGCAGCCCTAGCCTGGCCGACAGAACCGGATCGACTTTGACGCGCAGCGTCGGGATGTCGGTTTGCTGGTCAGTCGAGAGATCCACCACGCCGGGCACCGTCGCCATTGACGCCTGCACGCGCTTCGCAAGAGACCGGAGCGCAACCAGATCATCCCCGAAAATCTTCACGGCGATGTTCGCCCTCGTCCCGGATAGCATGTGGTCGATGCGGTGAGAGATTGGCTGGCCGATCGTGACGTTCATCCCTGGAAGCAGAGTCACTTTCTCGCGAATCTCTTCGAGCACCTTTTGCTTGGTCCGGTTTTTCATCTGCAGATTGACGTCGATCTCGGCCGACTCGACGCCCTGAACATGCTCGTCCAACTCCGCCCGACCGGTTCTGCGGGCGGTCGAGGTCACCTCCGGGACTGAAAGAAGGATGCGCTCCAGCCCATTGCCCAATTGGTCGGATTCGGCCAGGCTCGTGCCAGGCAGCGTCACGGCGCTGATGGTCAGCGTTCCCTCGTTAAACTCCGGGAGGAAGGCCCGACCCATGAACGGGTAGCTCGCCACCGCGGCGCCTAGGAGGAGCACGGCGAACGCAATCACCACCGCGCTGTGATCGAGAGACCAGGCGACAACCGGCTGATATGCTGCTTTGATCTTCCGCACCAGCCACGGCTCGTGTCCGCTCACCACCGATTTCGCTTTCGGCAGCAGGAACGAGCACAGGGCCGGGGTGACCGTCAGGGCGACAACCAGCGATGCGAACAGGGCGATCACGTAGGCAAATCCGAGGGGCCGCAGCAGGCGCCCTTCCACGCTGGTGAGAAAGAACAGGGGCAGGAACACCAGGCCCACAATCAGCGTGGCGAACACGATGGACTGGCGGATCTCGCTGCTGGCCCGGTAGATCACCTCCATCGGGCTGAGGCGTTCCGCCTCCGGCAACCGGGCGTTCAACGCAGCCGGCGCATGACGTTTTCAACATCGATGATGGCGTCGTCGACCAGTACGCCGATCGCGATGGCGAGTCCGCCGAGGCTCATCGCGTTGATGGTCAGGCCCATCCACTTGAGCCCCAGGATGGCGGCGAGAAGCGACAGCGGGAGTAGCCAGTAGCGTGACGAACGCCGCGCGGAAGTTGACCAGGAACAGGAGGACGACGACGATGACCAACAACGCGCCTTCGGTGATGGCCGCGCTCAGATTGTCGAGCGAGCGTTCGATGAAATCGGCCTGACGGAAAATGTTGCGATCGATGTGCATGCCCTTCGGCAATGTTCTCTCGATGTCATCCAGCGTCTGATCGAGCGACCTGGTAAGTGCGAGCGTATTCGCGCCGGGTTGTTTCTGGATGCCCAGAATCACCGCCGGTTCGCCCTTGTGAGACGCTTCGCCGCGTTTCAGCGCCGGCCCGATCTGCACTGCGGCAACGTCTCTTGATGAATACAGGACGTCCCTCCCGCGCCGTGACGGCAATCTGGCCGATCTCATCCACGCTCGAAACGCGGCCGAGTCCCTGGATCAGATACTCCTGCCCGCCCGACACGCGGAATCCGGCCGAGGAGTTTCGATTCGCCTGGCGCAGGGCTGTTTCCACCTGATCCAGTGTGACGTTGTACTGCCGCAACCGGTTGGGATCGATCGACACCTGATACTGTTTCTGTCCACCCCCGGTGGGGATCACCTGGGAAACGCCGGGAACCGCCAGGAGGCGTCGCCGGACAACGGTCTCCGCCACGGTTCGTAGTTCGAGTGAGGTATGTACCTCGGATTCCAGGGTGATGAACAGAACCTCGCCCATGATGGACGAGATGGGGGCGAGGTAGGGCCGCTCGACGCCGGGCGGCAGCGAACCGGAGACGAGGTTCACTTTCTCGGTCACGATCTGGCGTGCGCGATGGATATCTTCGCCCCAGTCAAACTCCACCCAAATGACGGCGACTCCAACGGCCGTCGCGGAACGCACGCGGCGGACGCCGGCGGAACCGTTCAATGCGGACTCAATCGGAAACGTGACCAGGGATTCCATCTCGGTTGGAACCATGCCCTTGCCCTCGACGAGGATGGTCACGGTCGGGGCGGTGAGGTCCGGCAGCACGTCCAGCGGCATCTCCCTGGCGACGTAGATACCCCACGCCAGGAACGCAATCGAGAGGGCGACGACCACAGCCCGGTATTGGAGAGACCAGCGAATCAGTTGATCAATCATGGTTCTCTCGCTTAGTGAACATGCCCGTGTGCCGGGATCTGGTTGGACATGGCCGACAGGCGAATCAGGTAGGCGCCTCGCGAAACAACCCGGTCACCCGGCTTGATTCCTTCGGCGATCTGGACATAGCTGCCCTCGGTCTGCCCGAGTTTCACCGGTTTCCGAATGAAGGCCTCGCCATCGAGTTGAATGAACACGACCGGACGGCCGCCGTCGTCCACGACAGCGGATACCGGCACGGCGGGTTGCGGTTTGCCGGTGGGGCCGAGCAGCCGCGCGAAGACTGTCTGGCTGATGGCCAGGGAACGGTCCGCATTCGAAGCTTCGTAGATCACCCGGAAGGTGCGCGTGTTCGGATCCACCAGTCTTCCCACCGAAACCAGGCGATTCAATCTCCGTGTTGTCTGCCCGCCCGGCACCTCCAGTTCCGCCTCCCGGAATTGAGCGATGCGCGGAAGTTCAGATTCGGGGACGATCGCGGAGACATAGACCGTATCCGCATCCACGATTTTGAACAGAACCGTGCCGGCCTCCACATTGGAGCCTGACGCGGCGTGGGTCTCCGTAATCAGCCCCGTGATGGGGGCACGAAGCAGAAACGGCATGCGTTGTCGCCGGATATCCGGAAGCTTCCCGGCTCGCCTGGTATTGGGTCAGTCGAGCCGTGGCCGCCGTGATGCGCGCCTCCGCGGTTTGTTCCGCGAAGCGCGCTTCATCGACTTTCCGGGCAGGGCCGGCGCCTGCGCTCAGCAGTCTCTCCGCCCTTTGGCGCTCTTTGCGTGCCAACTGCAGCGCCGCTTCCGCCTCCGTCTTCGCCAATTCGAGAGCAGGCAGTTCCGATGGACTGCTGGTCGGAGACACAATCGTCGCCAGGACCTGTCCCTTCTGGACCGTGGTGCCAATCGGCGGCACAGTGCTTGAGGCGAGACGGCCGCTGAACGGCGCCGTCACTTCCGCCTCTCCTCCAACGCGCGGCGAAATCTCGGCGGGAACCCGCATTACCTCTCGCGCGGGACGATCCTTCACGACCTCGGTGGCAAAATCGAGCGCCCACTGTTGTTCCTTCAGAAAGGCGACGGTCTCTTCTTTGGATGGTTCGTCTTCGTGCGCAGCGGTCTTCGCGTCCGGGTAGACTCTCACAGCGCCGAGCTCATGCCGGTCACGTCACGTCTGCCGCCGAGAGCGTGACGCTCATCTCGTATTCACCGGAGTTTTTGGGTTGGACGTCAAGGCCGAAAATGCCGGGACGCGAGGGCGCGGTTGCGCTGAATACCTCCGTCGACCCGTCTTTCGATCTCAGGGTCACCTCAACCTTGCCCGCCTTCTGGGCCTTGAAGGTCTGCAGGCTTGTGAAATGGACGGCGAAGCGGCTCTTCACTCCTGCGACGAGTGTTGGATACTCCATGAAGAGCTCGGTCTTCGTTGTCCAATGACTCACGGCCTCCTTGTGCGGTATCTCCTTGGTGCTTTTGGGACCGCGGACGCTCGTTCTGAGCGCCCGGCCGGCAGGAGGAAAGCACCAATCCCGCGCAGACGATCCACATGTAGTTGCTCTTCACTTCGTCACCTCCCGGCCCATGACTCTCTCCAACTCGATTTGCGCTTCTCGCGCGGCGGCTCCCAATTCGATTAGCCTTTGTTGCGACTGGCGCTGAAGCCGGAAGACATCCAGAAGTTCCAGAATGCCGGCCTCACCTTCCTGGTAGGCGGTCTGGGCGATCTTCAGCAGATCCTCGTTCCTATCGCCCAATTCCTGGCGATAGCTCTGGAGTCGCGTCGCGTCTGAGACGTGAGCGTCTGATAAGCTCCGGCTACCTGCTGCGCGGATCTGGTGCTCCAATGCACGCCGGTGCGCCTCGATACGGGTCTGTTCGGCCTGGAGTCTGCCCACCTCAGCTTGTCCGCGATTAAAGGAGGGAATGGGGATCGTGATCCCGACGAACACACCATTCTGCGTTCGCTCCGACGGCGTCCGCCGGCTGCGAAAAGTCGATTACATCGGCACGCTTCAGGCCACCCGCAACCACGGGTTCGGGATAACGCAGGCGTCCGGCTGCTTGTTGTTCCAGCCGGAGACGTGCAACCAGTTGGCTGTCCGACGCGGATCTCGGAACGGGAGCCACTGCCTGGGCGAGTAGATCTGCCAGCTCCGGCAGATTTTCGCCAGGGCTAACCGCGCCCTCAACTTTGGCAATTTCACGTACCTGCGGAAGGAACTCAAGCATCCGGCTTCTGGCCTGCGCCGCTTGCGCCTGGCTAACGCCAGCTCTGCGCGAATCTCCACCAGTTCCCGCTCCCATCGCAGCCGGTCGAAGCGCGATCCTTCGCCTTCCTTCTCTCGCGTTGCCAGGACGCGGATCACCTCCTGCATGTCCCTGAGCGTCGCGTCAGCACGTCCTCGCGCTCCTGGAGCACCAGCAGCCGGTAGAACGCCAGGCGAACCTCGGCGCGCAATTGCCAGACCAGCGCATCTGCTTCCGCTTCAGCCGCGCCGACGGCCGGGCGCGACAGTTTGGCGAAGAATCCCAATTCTTCCGGTGAGCGGCAGCGTCTGCTCCGCCTGAAAAAACTGTGTCAGTCCGGCGCCTTCGCGGCTGTAGCTGAAGCTGGGGTTGCTGTACAAAGCTGCGCGCCTTTGGCTTCGGCGCGCGTCACCGCAACTTGTGCACGCGCCGCCACGGCTTGTGGGCTCTGCCGCGCGAACAACTCGATAACGCGGGCTTCGGTCCACGTCTGTGCCGAGCACGGTCACAGCTAGGACAATGGGCCTATATACAGGCCCGGATCGTTACACTTGGGAACATTTTTCTCCACCTCGATTGCAGGAACGGGAACTATGGACACACGTCTGGCGTGTC
The DNA here is from genome assembly GCA_963793625.1 of Bryobacteraceae bacterium. Lineage (GTDB taxonomy): Bacteria > Acidobacteriota > Terriglobia > Bryobacterales > Bryobacteraceae. Next base: position 303,931 of record CAWCAT010000015.1, read on the forward strand.
CGGGGAGGTGGCTAGGCAGGAGGAGCGCGGGCAGGAACTGATAGGAGACCGGGAGGATCATGCGCGCGCGGCAATGGCGCCCGCAGAAGTTTATGGAGTTCCACAGGCGCGTGAATCACAACCCGTTCACTCACTACCGCGACGAAAGGCTGGCGGAGTGCCTTGCGAGGACGACCCAATTTACCGGCTGGACGTCATCATCGTCGTCCGGCCCATGCATCGCCGGCGCTTGATCGGACAACAACTTAGATGCGAGTGCGGAATCACCGTCGCATGCCCGTGCTCCGGATCGCGGCGGTGATGTGGGCAAGCGGCGCCTGAGCGAAGCTGAGAAGCAGCGCAATCGTGGCCGTGATTGCCGACAATCGTTTCAAGATTCTCAGTGTATGGGGGCGGTCGCCTGATAGTCAAACCAGCCGCTATTTGCCTCGTTGTTGCGGCTCCGCTCAGGAGGCGATATCTTGGAAGAGATCATTGGACCTTCTTGTAGGAAATTCCTCATTCGCGCCGCCCCAGGATTCTAAGCGTATCAAAGGACTTGCCGATGGATATAGGTTCAGCGTCACACGACCGACATGTCACTGCGAGTCCTTCTCGGCATAACCCTCTTCAGCGCTACAGCATCGCCACAACCGTGCGTGAGCCTGCAACCCGCGTCTCTTCCAGTCAACATCCTGGAGACCTGCCGCCCGAAACCGGTCACGCCGCAGGAACGGCAGATCGTGCTAGGGTCCTTGCCCTCCAAGGGTGACGTCCGCCAGTTCAACTCTGTTCAAAAGAAGAAGCTCGCGGCCCTCGAGGCGGTGTTACGCGTCCACAACCGGGACAACATATATGAGGTCAAGGTAATTCAACTGCCGCAGGCCACCACTGCGCTCCATGATCGCACTGTGTTGTTGGTCACACTCCCGGCACTGACCATTCTTTCCGCAACCGAGCTTCAGGCCCTGGCTGCGCACGAGATTGGCCACGAATACGTCTGGCAGGAATTCGACCGCGCAAAGGAACGCGGAGACAAAACGAAGCTCCGCGAACTCGAACTGATTTGCGACTGGGTGGCAGCCGCGACGCTGGAATCCATAGGAGTCTCGCCCCAGCACCTCGCCAACGGGTTAGACAAATTGCATCGTTACAATCGTGACCGCTTCGGGGTCGCTTTGAACGAGGAGCAATACCCCGCATTATCTGATCGGCGAGCGCTGGTAAAGAGATTTGGGAGCTCGGGTCGGAGCATGCTTACGGCTACGGCGAAACCATGATCCGGTCAAGGTTTACTCGCATCAAAGCAGCGGTAAGTAGCCGACGCTGGGACAAGTTCCAGAACACCCCCCTGTGCTAACCTTGGATCACTGAAAGAAAGGTGATGGACGGAGTCGCTGGGGCCTTCGTCGTCTCATCTCGGGCGATCGACGTAAGGCCGATTCCGACATCGATTTAGCCGTGAAGGGCAACGTATTTTGCTTCGTGCTCGGCATGCTCGTAGCTCGCGGATTCCTTCACTCCCAGACTGCCGCCACGGCCAGCGTTACGGGCACTGTTACCGATCCCAGCGGGACCGCAATCGCCGGGGCGCATGTGTGTGTCCGCAACGTTGACACTGCAGTCGCACGGACGGGCGCGACTGACTTAAGCGGCATGTACGCGCTGCTCTCACTCGCACCGGGCTTGTACCAGGTGACAGCCCAGGCTCCGGGTTTCACCACAGCCGTGGTGCCCTCCATCAGACTCTCAGTCGGACAGGATGCCCGCGCCGATTTTCAGTTGCTCATTGGCGTCCGCCAGGAGACTGTCACCGTCTCGGAACGGGTGCCGCCTCTCGCGGGAAATCCCACCGGTACAAGCCAGGTGCTTGACAGGAGCGAGATGGAGGCATTGCCGCTCGTGCTGCGGAATTACGTTCAATTGACACTTCTCACGCCGAAAGTCCTTCCCGCCAGTTCAACATCAGCGCGCGGTTACATGGGCGACCGGTACAAAGACAACCAGTTCAGCTTCCAGGGCGTGAGGCAGCAGTACAACTACCAGACGATCGATGGCGTGCCAGCCACGGTCTTCATGACGAACACGCTCAAGTCCTTCTACTCGCTGGAATCCGTGCAGGAATTTCGGGTGACGAACGGACTTTTTACGCCCGAACAGGGGCACGCCATGGGCGGCGTGGTCAATGTGGTCACCCGCTCTGGCAGCAACGACTGGCATGGCGGGGTGTATGACTATTTCCGGAACAACGCGCTGAATCAGCCGGATCTGCTCGCGACCCATGGCCCGCGGGTGTTTCGCATGAATCAGTTTGGGGCCTTCGGCGGAGGTCCACTGCGCAAAGAGAAAATCTTCATATACGGCAACTACGAAGGCCAGCGCCGTGCGCAATCGCCCAGCCTACCGGCCGTCTTTGTGGAGAATCTGCCCGCCATCAATCTCGCCTTGGGGCGGCTCGGATTTCCGCCGGAGAACATCAACGTTTTGCAGACTGAGGATTCGGATCAGTTTCTGGTCCGCGCCGACTACATCCCAGGCGCCCGCCATCGCTTCATGGTCCGGCATAATTTCTACAATACAAATTCCCTGAATGATCGCATCGGCGCTCACGGCCAGTTGGATGATCCGATTGCACCTTCCGGTGGGCGCAACCTGCATCTTCGCGACGAAGGCTTGGCTGTGAGCCTCTATTCGTTTCCCTCCTCAGACTGGGTCAACGTCGCGGGGTTCGGCTTTGAAAAGCACCACTACCGGTTCACGCCACTACCCGGCGTGCCTTTCATACAAGTTGTGGTTCGAGGCGTGTTCTCCTCGGGTGTCGATACGGCCGAACAGGCCGCTCGTGAACGCAAGTTCCATGTCCAGGATGCGGTGACGTGGATGCATGGCCGCCATGAACTCAAGTTCGGAGCGGAGTACATCCGGGCCGACGCGAGCCAGGCGAATGGGTCTCTGAACCAGGCTCTATTACCCGGACTTGAAGGACTACTTGCGCCCCAACCAATCGTTCACCAAACCGGAATCGCCCAGGGCGCATTGCCTCCCGGCCACATATTCCATGCGGACCAGACTGGCGCATTCCTGCAAGACCGGTGGAAAGCCACAAGCCAGATCACGTTTGACTTCGGCCTGCGGTATGACCTCGAGATGCCGGGCGGTTTGACGACGCTCGTTGACAGCGGCCGCGGCAATTTGCAACCGCGCATCGGGTTCGCCTGGTCGCCTGCCAGGCAGACTCCCTTGGTGATTCGCGGCGGCTTCGGTATCTACACTGGCGATCGGTATCACGCCCTGATGGCCAGTGACGCCTTGGTGCACGGCCTCGGTTTTCCCGGTTTCAACGAAGCATTCCTCCAGGCTAACCCTTTCGCTCGCAAATACCACCCCTTGCAGGACACCTTCAGTATTATGGTCTATCGCGGTGATGCCGCCTATCCTGCCTTGTTCCAGTTCGCCTCGACCGGAAAGCCGCCTGCCACTGTGGCCCCGGCAGGGCCTGCGGTTTCTGTCCAAAATCCGACCTTGCCGAATCCGTATGCAGAACAGTGGGGTCTCGACATCGAATACCGCATCGGACCGAGCCTTACGCTGAGCGTTGGTTACTCCGGATTGCGTGGCTTGCGACTTCCGGTGTCCATCAATCGGAACCTGCGCCCGGCCACAGCCAGTTTGCCCAACGGCAAAAGCGATTACCAGGTGGTCGGGGCGAATGCAGCGTCCAGGCTGTACGATCCCCGCTACGCATACGCGTACATCATCGATCCGATCGGCAGCTCGTTTTATAACGGGGCCACCCTCACCGTCCGCAAGGTATTCGCGAGGCACCACAGCTTTGGCGCGAATTTTGTGTTTTCGAGGAATATCGACGATTTCGGGGCGCGATCAATCACCACTGCGCCCGAAGACTCTTACAACGTCAGAGGAGACCGAAGCGTGTCCAGCGAGCACGCAAAGCATCGTCTCAACTTTTGGCTCATAACAGAGGCGCCGCAGCACGTCCCCGTTCTCGGCGGATTCACAGCGAGCCTCATCGCGACTGCCCAGAGCCCGCGTTACTACAACGTCACGGCAGGGATCGATCTGAACAACGATCTAAACGTAAATCCTGACCGGCCCGACGTGCTTGGCCGGAACACGTTTCGCGGGGACGATTTCTTCTCGATTGATCTGCGCGTTTCTCGCCGTGTTCGCATAAAGGAAAGGCTCAGTCTGGACGTTGTGGCGGACATGCTGAATCTATTGAATCGCGTGAACGTAACCGACTTGGATACGGTTTGCGGGCACGCGACGTTGGCCCTCCCGCCGGCTTCGGCATTCAATACGCCGCGCGCGGCCGGCAACGCGTTTCAGATACAACTGGGATTGAGACTGGCGTTTTGATATGAATCGCCACTATACTGCAGACCCGCTGTTCAGAGGCATCGTCGGCATGGCCGCGTGTCTCGCGGTGCTGCATATAGGGTGGATTTTCTGGGGGGCACAACGCAGCATTACTCCCGAGGTCTTCGGGTTCCTCGTTTCCCTTACAAACACGTCAACGTTGCTGACACTTCTCTGCGGAGCTTTTCTGTCGCTGGGACGGCATCGGGTGTTGGGCGACCCGACATCCTACTGGATCGGAGTGGGTTTCGCGTCTTTATCCGTGGCGTTGCTGTTTCGTGTCTTTACGATGCCTTGGCTGCCGGGAGCCAAGGCTCTCTTCGGCCATATGCCGAGCACCCCGGCCTGGATAGGCATGTTCGCCTCAAGTCTTTTTGGCGCTTGCTTGCTCGTGGCGGTGCTGGAACGGAATACCACGGATGAAGCAGTCCCGGCAACACGCAGCCTGTGGCTGGCGGCAATCTGGCCCGTGTCTGTGGCCGCCATAAGCATGGCCTTCGTTATCTTCGAGCGACACTTGCCGGTGCTCCTTACGGCAACTGGTACCTTCAGCCCTCTCCTGGTTGTCTGGCAACTCTTGAACACGGCGTTGCTCGCCGTTGGGGCGATCCTCGCGACAAGACACTATCTGCATGTGCGCGATGTTCTTCCGGCCTACGTGGCTTTCGCTCAAGTGGCGCTTGCCTTCGGCCTTCTGGGGGTTGCCGCAGGAGGGAGTCGTTACAGCCTGCTCTCTGTCGTAGACCGGTTCATCGTCGTGGGTGCCTACGTGGTCATGGCATTCGGACTCTTGTCCGATTACGTGCGACTGCTCAGCCGGGAGCGGCAGAAATCCCGCGACCTGCAAGCAAGATCGGCGGAACTGGTCGGCATTCTCGAGGGCATCCCCGATGCCGTCTTCGTTACGGATTGCGAAGGCGGTGTCCGGTTTGCCAGCCGGAGTGCCCTCAATCTTCTTGGGATCCCGAACCTGGATGGGGTTCGTCGGCCCCTGGCAGAATGGGCCATGAGTTACGGGGTCCGCGATAAGAACGACCGACCGATCGCAATTGAGGAACTACCGACGGCACGTGTGGTGCGAGGGGATTTTGTCCACAACGAGGAGATCCAATTTGTAGACCCGAAGCTGGGTACGCCCCACTGCGTGTTGATATCGGGCCGACCGCTTATCGACGAAGCCGGCCGGGCGGTGGGCGGACTCGTAGTAGCGACTGAGATCACGGACCGCAAGGAACGCGAGCGTCAGATTCTGCAGTTGAACAGGGAACTTGACCACCACGTTAACGAATTACAGGCGGCGCTCGGAGAAAAGCAGGTTCTCCTGCAGGAAGTCCAGCACCGGGTCAAGAACAATCTCGCCGTCATTTCGGCACTGCTCGGACTCGAAGCCGATCGGTGGGGTAGCAGTGGCGCTGGGCCGGTCCTTGTCGCAACCCGCGATCGGGTCCGCTCGATGGCCTTGATCCACGACCGGCTCTATTATGTCGGTACCGCCGCTGACATCGATTTTGCAGAGTACGTGGAGGCGCTCGGTCGGGAACTGCTGGCATCCTATGGTGCAGAAAGCCGCGGCATCGAACTGCACACGGAGGTGCAAGCACGATTGGGTCTGGACGAGGCAGTTCCGTGCGGTCTCATCATTAACGAGTTGCTTACGAACTCGCTCAAACACGCGTTCCCGGACGGGCGCAAAGGTGAGATCTGGCTCGAGCTTTGCGAAGTCGGCGACGCAGTCGATCTGCGCTACCGTGATAATGGAATTGGTCTTCCGCCAGGCTTGGACATTAAGCGCGCGGACTCGTTGGGCATGCAACTTATTTCCGACCTCGCTGCCCAGTTGGGCGGCACCCTTGAATCCGAGGCTGGCAACCACGCGGCATTCCGTCTGAAGTTCAGATCGAAAAAGTTCAGCAGCGAATCCAACGCCGAGGAGCAAATATGCGAATCCTAGCGGTCGAGGATGAACGCGTCGTCGCCCGAGGCCTCCGCCTCCAGCTCAACAACCTGGGGTACGATGTTCCGAGCGTGGCGTCATCAAAAAGCGAGGCCCTCGATCTTGTCGAACAACTGAAGCCAGATCTCGTTTTGATGGACATTCGGCTGAATGGACGTTCCGAAGGCATCGAAGCCGCGCGCGAAATCCGGGATCGTTTTGACATCCCCGTCGTTTTCCTGACTGCCCATTCCGATCCCGAGACGCTTGGCTTCGCCAAAGGAACCGATCCGTTCGGTTACGTGCTCAAACCGGCCCAGGATCGCGAACTGATGGCGGTTATTGAGATGGCGGCTCACAAGCACAATGCCGTGAAAGAAATGCGCGCGCGTAATCGGCAGCAAGCGGCTGCAAAGCGGCTCGGACTGCGCGCTCTGGCTAATCTGGATCTCCAGAGCCTGATGGATGAGGCTTGCACCACGGTTCAAGAACTCCTTGAAGTGGATCTATCGGAGGTGCTGGAACTGCAACCCGGTGGAGAGACACTGTTGCTGCGCGCAGGCGTCGGGTGGCGCGACGGGATGGTCGGGAGCCTTACCGTGGACGTGAGCGACTCGCACCTGGGTCTCGCGTTGAAATCGTACGAGCCGTCATTTCTGAACGATTTGAGCGTCGAGCAGCGGTTCCTGGCCAGCCCATGTGATCGAGGTGTTGCCAGCGGAGCTGCGATCGCCATCGCCGGACGCCACGAGCCCTACGGAGTATTGGCAGCCTATTCCTGCGGGAAGCGTGAGTTTAAAGAGGGCGAGGTGGAATTCCTGCAAAGCGTTGCGGCTATCCTCGGTTCAGCGATTGAACGGAAGCGGGCAGAGGAAGCCCTGGAAAACGCCAACAGCGGCTTACGGGCTGAAATAGAGCGGAGGCAGGCTGCGGAGCATCAGCTCCATCACGCTCAGAAAATGGAGGCACTAGGTGTTCTGGCTGGCGGAGTGGCGCACGATTTTAATAATCTATTAACGGTCATCTCTGGGTACAACGAGATGCTTGCCAGGCGGGTGCAGCCCGAACTGCAAGCTTATGTGCTCGAAGTTGAAGCAGCAGCGGAACGGGCCAAGTCTCTCACTACTCAGCTCCTTGCCTTGAGCCGGCGCAACATCAGCCGCTCGGAGGTGCTCGATCTCAACCGTGCTGTGGGCAACATCGAGAAGATGCTACGGCGTATCGTGGGCGAAGACATCGAATTCGTTAGCCAACTCACCCCGGATCTGGCAAAAGTGTCTATTGATCCAGGGCAGCTCGACCAGATTATTCTGAATTTGGTGGTGAATGCCAGGGATGCGATGCCTGGCGGGGGCAGGCTCACCATCGAGACGGGCGAAACCGAGTTGACGGGTGAGTTTCCCGGCCATCACCACATTGGTGTCCCCGCTGGACGCTATGTAACGCTTGCTGTGTCCGACACAGGCGTCGGGATTGATGCGGAAACGAAGAAGCATCTTTTCGAGCCGTTCTTCACTACTAAGCGGGACAAGGGAACAGGCTTAGGGCTGTCCATCGTCTTTAGTGTAGTCAGCCAGAGCGGCGGCGAAATTGCGGTTTTTAGCGAGCCCGGCAAGGGCACGGTGGTCAAGATTTTCCTTCCGGCGCTGGCACGAACAACCCTCTCTGAAGACAGCACACCCGTAGCAGAAGCGTTGCCGGTGCCGAGGGGAACAGAAACCTTGCTGATTGCCGAAGATGATGCAGCAGTCAGGCAATTGATTTGCGATACACTGCGGAGTCTCGGATACGTTGTAATAGAAGCCGCGACGCCGCGCGATGCCATTCGTTTGGCCGCGCAATACCAGAGCCGGATCGATCTGATCTTGACCGACATCATCATGCCGGAAATAAACGGCATTGAACTGGCGAGTACACTGCTCGGATCCCGGCCGGAAATGAAGGTGTTGTTCACGTCTGGTTATGCCAATCAGACCATCCAAGCGGGGAAGCCTGTTTCGTCTCACCAAAACTTTTTGCCTAAACCCTTCACACCGGCGATTCTTGGCCGAAAGGTGCGGCAAGTGCTGGAAGTTGATGTGGAGTAAGTTTGTTGCTCACGAGATCGGCCACGAATATGTATTACGGGGGCGGACGCCAGCAGGCCCGAACGGCTACTTCTCACAGGCCTGCACGACAAGCCCTCAAACAACCCGCAGGATTTCCCGGCTTCCGGTGATCCAAAGCTCGGTGTATCCGCCCATCCGTTCGCGGTACATCTGGCTGCCCATCACTTCCTGCATCCTTTTCTCGAATTCCTGGAGGCTCTCGGCTGTGTGCTCCATAATCACACGATTGAAATCGCCGGTGACGTCGTTCATGACGCGGGTACCAGGCATTTGAAACGCAGCCATCGCTTCCTTGAGTTGTGCCGCCAGTTTGCTGGCGCACCCCGGCTTTGCGATGAACGTGTTACGAATAACAAACACGTTATTTCTCCTATGGGACCATTGTGGGACTAGCTTTCCACGGGGTCCAGGCCCATGGCGAGGCGGCCTGTGAAGAGGTGCTGCTTCTTTGGCTGCATGGGGTGGAATTGGGCTGCCTGGGAGTCGCGGATGATTCTTTCCAGCCCCGAGGCGCGGAAATAACCTCCGCCGCCGGTTGCCTCAAGCGACTTGTCGGCCGTACGTTTGATCGCCTCTGCCACGATTGTCTTGCGGATCAAAGAACGGTTGGCGTGCTCGATGCCGGGCTCTACATCCAGATTGTTTACGTTCGCGATCATACTTTCGAGCGCGATCTGGGCTGTGGTCAGCTCATTTTCCATCTCGCCAATCAGAAGTGCGTTCACTCCGTCATAGCCCTTGCGTGCCGCGCTTGTCCGAGCCTTTTCGGCCGCGGCTTCGGCCACGCCGACGTAAGCGGAGCAGATCAACGGCAGTGCGACAGTAATAATCACATTCCAAACCGGGTGATACACGCCGCAGGGCCGCCGCAGCGCAATCGTCTGCTCGCGTACGAAGACGTTTTCGAGGATGACCGTGTGAGACCCGGTCCCGCGCATCCCCATCGTTTCCCAAACTCGATCGATGCGAACCCCCTCGGCGCGCATCGAGACAGGGAAATGCAGGACCTGGCGCCCCGCGACTGGGTCATTGTATTGACCGCTGGTGATAAGCAGATCACCGTCAAGACACCCGCTCGCGAATGGCTTTTTAGCCGTAAATCGAAAGCCACCCTCGCAAGGCTCCATATTGCCGTTGGAGGTCAGCCAATCCGTGGCGCCGGTACTTACGAGAACCTTCTCGCCATCGGCAACAGCGCGCAGGAGTTTCTCGCCAGGTTTGCCGTGACGGTAATTCCATAGCGCCGCGGCGAGCAGATGCTGGTGCATCGAAAGCGTCAGCGCCGTCGACCCACAGCATTGGCCAATGCCACGGATAAGACTGCACACCTCGCTATACGAGAGGCCGCCGCCGCCGAGTTCTTCGGGCACAAGTGCGGAAAAGAGCCTTGCAGCGCGCATCTCCTCATAGTTCTCGGCTACGAAATCGTCAGAGCCGTCGTACGCGGCGGCTCGTTCAGTGAATGCAGGGCGGAGCTCGGCTAGGATCTGTTTCCAATTCAGTGCGGAATCGGTCGTCATGTTCGTCCTCCTTCAGGGGTTACGGACAGTCTGCTCGATTCCCATCGATCCGGATAGTTCAATATCTGAAGCGCCAGTATAATAGGTGATCATGGCTGGGCAAAAGGGATACGGGCAATTCTGCCCGGTAGCTAAGGCCGCCGAGATCGTCGCGGAGCGCTGGACGCCATTGGTTCTGCGCGAACTGATCGCCGGCAGCAGGCGGTTCAACGAGTTGCGTCGGGGGGTGCCGCTGATGTCCTCGGCTCTGCTCGCTCAACGCCTAAAGGAACTGGAACACGCTGGCATCCTGGAGCGTCGTGCGGGCGAGGGCAGGAACGCGGAGTATCACCTGTCTGAGGCGGGCCGGGAACTGCGGCCGGTAATTGAGGCTCTGGGTTTTTGGGGTGCCCGCTGGACACGAAGCCACCTCTCCAGCGAGGACTACGACCCAAGCCTGTTGATGTGGGACATTCGTCGCAACATCGACGTGGAGCAGTTGCCCAAAGGGCGGCGTACTGTAATCGAGTTCAACCTTCACGGAGCCAAACCGGCCGTCCGGCGTTGGTGGCTTGTAGCCGAAGCGGGCGAGGTGGATGTCTGTCTGAAGGACCCCGGATACGAGGTGGACTTGCACCTCGCGGCCGACCTGAAAGCGATGATCGAAGTCTGGATGGGTCTGCAATCGATGGGAGACGCGACGCGAGATGGCAAACTCACGTTCCACGGGCCGGAATCGCTGGCTTCGAGTTTCCGGAAGAGCCTGAAGCTCAGCCCCTTCGCACCAGCGGCAAGCTCCCGAGTGGGAACCGGAACGAGCTGAACTACAGAACCGCTGCACGCAGAATCGCAGCCACGCTTCGTTCTACATCCTCATCCCGCGTCGCCCACGACGATACACTGATGCGCATCGCCGTGCGACCCTGCCATTCTGTCGGACCGCACCAGCACGTGCCATCGCGCTGTACCCGTTCGATCACCTGCCGGGTGCGGGCAGCATCGCCGAATGAAACCAGGACCTGGTTGAGCACCACTTCATTCAGAATCTCGCAGCCGCCTTGCTGCAATGCTTCCGCGAAACGCCTGGCAAGCCGGCAGTTTCGCTCGATCAGGTCAGCAAGGCCGGAGCGTCCCAGCGACTTCAGAGCCGCCCAGATCTCTACACCGCGCGCCCTCCGGGAGAGCTCCGGCGTGTACTGCGAAGGCTCGCGATGTCCGCCCTGCGGTAGATACGCGGCCGTCACCGACATGGCGCTCTTCAGCGCCGCCGCATTTCTCACGAATGCCAAACCGCTGTCGTACGGCACGTTCAGCCACTTGTGTGCGTCGGTGGCCCAGGAATCGGCATCCGCCACGCCCTCAGCCAGGTGAGCATACTTTGGGCTCGACACCGCCCATAGCCCGAACGCACCATCGACGTGCACCCACGCTCCAGCCGAGTGAGCCCGTGAGCAGATCTCAGCCGCCGGATCGAAGGCGCCCGTATTCACATTTCCCGCTTGAATGCAGACGATTGCCGGTCCGCTTAGAGGCGGTATTTCAGCAGCAAGCATGCGACCCTGACCATCAACCGGAACCCGCACCACGCGCGAACGCCCCAGGCCGAGCATTCCCAGCCCCTTGATCAGCGACGGATGCACCTCGTCTCCCACTACTACCGTGATCGGCGGCGCACCGAACAGCCCGTCGGCTTCGACTTCCCAACCGTGGCGTGCCAGCACCGCATGCCGAGCCGCTGCCAGTGCAGTGAAATTAGCCATTGTGGCGCCGGTCACGAATGCTGCTCCGGAACCGGCCGGAAGTTTCAGCGCATCCAGCAGCCAGATAAGGGAAACCTCTTCCAGCACGGTCCCGATCGGCGATGCCGCGAACAGGCCCGGGCACTGATCCCACGCACCGGCCAGCCAGTTCGCTGCCAGTGCCGCCGGAAGCGAGCCGCCGATTACGAATCCGAAGTACCTCCGGCCGGCCATGCCCATCGTTGCAGGCGAACCGATGCGATCCAGCGTCTCGAGCACGCATCCGGCGTCCATCGGAAGCTCTGGAAAAGGCTCGTCTAATTCCGTCAGTCCCACCAGCGCCTCCGGCGAAGGCGCGACGCTGCGATCGTCCAGGTCCTCCAGGTAGCGCGCCGCAGCCTCCGCCGTCTGGTTCAATAGGGCTCTCATCTTTTCGATGGTAGCGTGTTGTAGCCGTAAATCCCTATCTAAACGGAATCCAGCGTGAGTGGGATTGGCTGTTTGCCATCCGTGTCAAACACGTTCAGTTCTTTGGCGACTTGGGCGGCAATAACGACTTGACCCGATCGTTCCATCAGCTGCGGGTCACGGCTCAGCGCGGCGATCACCCTACCGATAAACTCCGGGCTCTCACTATTGGAAAGGTCTAGCCATCCGCCCTGCGCGGCTGCCATTACGGCCTCCGTCCTCACCAACCCGGGGTACAGCGAGACGACGGCTATGCCGTGGGGCCGGAGTTCGTGAGCCATGTCCGAAGACATCTTGTCCGTGGCTGCCTTGGCGATTCCGTATATGGAATTGCCCACGTACTTTTGTGCCGCCCAAAAACTGATATTGACGATCAGGCCCTTGCGCCGGGGAATCATCATGCGGGCCGCGTGAGCGCTGGCGACAAATGCAGAGCGAACCCCAGCGTCCATCATGCTGACCCACCTATGGGCGGGCTGTTGCCAGAACGGCACGCCCCAGGTAAACTCGCCATTTTCTACCATCCGTTCGTAGCCACCCCAGGCGGAATTGACCAGGATATCGAGCCCGCCCGCGTCGTCAGAAATTCGCTGAAAAGCAAGCGTTGTCTCAGCATCCTGGGAATGATCGCAACACAGGCGAACAATGGACGGGGGAAGGTCTGCCGATGCGATGCTTCGACCCGTTGCAAAAACGGCGAAGTCCGCGGCTGCCAGCCCGAGTGCCACGCCTCGCCCTACGCCGCGAGATGCGCCCGTGACTAGTGCAATCGACAGAACCTGTCCCCCCTTAATCGGCGTTCATCTGCATTCATCAGCGGCTAAGAAACAGCACGTCACCTTGCTTGTGGATGCCTTGGTCGCGCCGGAGCCCGCCGGCTGCGGGACGATACGAAGTTAGGGCTTTGGTGCCTTCCAGCCATCGGGGTATTTCTGTTTTGCTTCCTCGTCCGACACGGAAGGAAGAATGATCACGTCATCGCCCCGCTTCCAGTTCACCGGGCATATTATACAGTTTCGCCACCTCGAGTCCCGGGTCGCCGATCATCGGATAGTTCACTTTGTGGCCCTGCGTCTCTTCGATATCCGCAGCCCACTTTTCGTGATTGCCCACCGGGTCCACGCTGAGGCCAATTACTTTGCAGTTGCGGTTTGCAAATTCGGATTCCATTCCCGCCATGTAACCGAGCTCGGTTGTGCAGACGGGAGTGAAGTCCTTTGGATGTGAAAACAGAATCGCCCAGCCGTCTCTTATCCATTGGTGAAAGTTGATTTCGCCTTGTGTTGTCTGGCAGGTGAAATCAGGTGCTTCATCATTGATGCGCAAAGACATAGTGCTTCCCCTCTGTGGTTCAGTTGCCCAGTATTTGCCGCAACGGCACCGGATGCGCCGCTTGACATGAGATATGAAGAATTTTACTCCCGGGCGGACCATCGCTGCAAGCCACTTCTCAGTAAAATGCGTTTGAATCCGGCAGAAACGGGGGCTATAATTTTGCTAATCACTCGGAAGGGACTTATGGAACCTGTCAATGTGGAACGGTTCTATCTGGGCTGCCTCGCTCACGCTTCCTACTTCATCAGTTCCAAAGGTATAGCCGCCGTAATCGATCCGCAACGTGACGTGGAGATCTACATAGAAGCAGCGGCGCGCCATGCTGCCAGGATCGAGCACGTAATCCTGACCCATCTCCACGCGGACTTCGTCTCCGGCCATCGCGAACTTGCTGAACGCTGCGGCGCCCGCATGCACATTGGCGAAGGGTCCGGCTCGGCTCTCGATCACAACGCTGTCTGGGATGGCGACTCCATTCAGTTCGGAAGCTGCCGGCTTGAATTTTTGCAGACACCCGGCCACACGCTGGAAAGTATATGCATCCTCATGACCGACATGGATCAGCCCAACCGGCCAGGGGTGGTCTTCACGGGCGATACACTCTTCGTCGGCGATGTAGGCAGGCCGGATCTCTCACCGCTTTACACCCCGCAGCAACTGGCGATCTTTCTCTTCAACAGTATTCACGAGAAACTGCTTACCCTTCCAGACAACACCGAAATCATGCCTGCGCACGGAGCAGGGTCGCTTTGCGGACGTCAGCTGAGTTCCGAGAGTACGTCCACAATTGCAAATGAACGGCGCTCGAACTACGCACTCCAGGCCCGCAGCGGCGACGAGTTCGTACACCTGCTGACCGACAGCCTGCCAGTCCGGCCCGAGTACTTTGTGCGGGAAGTGGAGCTGAACCGGCAGGGTGCGGGGTCACTGGAACACTTGCCAGTTTTACGCGCGCTTTCCCCGGCTGAGGTGCTGGCGCTGCAAGCTGCAGGCGCCGTGGTCGTCGATACTCGTCCTGCTGTACAGTTCGCCGCGGCGCACGTCCCAGGATCGATTCACATCGCACTCACGGGTCAATTTGCGTCCTGGGCGGCGCGAATCCTGGGCTTGCACACGCCACTGATCATTTCCGGAGAAGACCCGGAGCATGTTCGCGAATCTCAACTACGGTTGGCTCGCGTGGGAATCGAAAACATCAGCGGGTACGTCGCAGATGGTATCGCGGGTTGGGTTAACAGCGGCCAGCATGCAGAATACATGCCGCAAATTGCGGTCCAGAGCCTCGCTCAGTTGTTGTCCACGGCGCGCGAGCGTACGGCCGTGCTGGATGTCAGGGAACCGCTCGAAGTTGACGGAGGCGCGATCGCGGGTTCAGTCCGAATACCGCTCGGGCAACTCACGATCAGGGCAGGGGAGTTGGACGTGAGCAACCTCGTGGTAGCGTACTGCAAAGGCGGTCATCGAAGCTCCATTGCAACCAGCCTGCTCCGCCGCGCGGGTTTTTGGGATGTTGCGAATCTCACCGGGGGCTTCGACGCTTGGAAGGCGGCCGGCCTCCCTTGCTCAGCCTGAACCGTTGGAGAACTCGACAGGGAACTGGAGACCATCATGCCTCTCTTCATCGTCCGTCATCAGCACGACGCGGATCGCTGCCCTGCGCACGATCCGTATAACGGCGCAACGCTCCTGAATTACCTGAGCCGCCCCAACGTGCGCAGGCACGGCATCACCATCCAGGCGGAGGCGGTCGTCCGCGCTGAGCATACGTTGTACATGATTGTCGAATCCAGCGAAGAGGCGCACGTGCGGAAATACATGGAGCCGTTCGCGATGGCGGGCAGTTTGGAAATTTACCCTGCCGCAACCTGTGCCGGTGTCGTTTCGAGCGGTGGCTGCTCATCTCCTGTGACTTCAACCGGCGACCTCGTTCCTGCGCTCGATCCCGAAGAAGCTTGCCAGCAGGCCATCGATGACGGGCTGCTGGTTCACCGTGCCCATCCTCTGAATTGCGAGACATCGATTCCGGCACTGATCGGCGGCGTCGTCATGCCGAACGCGAGGTTCTACGTTCGTAACCACTTTCAGATCCCCCGACTGGATCTGGCTACCTGGCGGCTCGAGGTGCGCGGGTTGGTGGAACGGCCCCTGAGCCTGGCTTGGCGCGACCTTACCAACCTGCCTTCACAAGCCAGGGTCGTTACCTTGGAGTGCGCGGGCAACGGCCGCTCTATGCTTCAACCTCGTGTGAACGGCGAACAGTGGAACCTGGGAGCGGTAAGCACGGCGGAATGGACAGGCGTGCCGCTGATCGAGGTGCTCGACCGGGCCGGCGTCCGGAGTGATGGATGCTATCTGGTTCTTCGCGGAGCGGACAACGGCAAGGTCGAGGGGCGCGGCGACTCTATTTCGTTTGAGCGCAGCCTGAGCATCGATGACGCGCGCGGCTCCGAAGCCTTGCTTGCATATGCAATGAACGGCGAGCCGCTTCCGCCTCAGCACGGCTACCCGTTGCGGCTCATTGTTCCGAGTTGGTATGCGGTGGCTTCGGTTAAGTGGCTTACCGAAATCGATGTGGTCGTTGAGCCCTTCCATGGCCATTACCAGACCGAAACCTACTATTTCGAACGAGAATGCAATGGGCACCTGGTAAGAGAGCCGGTTTCACTCCAGCGCGTGCGCAGCCTGATCACGGAGCCTGCCGAGGACGCGGAACTCGAGCGCGGCGAACTGGCGATTCGCGGGGTTGCATGGTCTGGAGTGGCGCCGATCGCTAGAGTCGAGATCCAGATGGACAATGGTCCGTGGCAAGAGGCCCGACTGGTAGGAGAGCGCAAGCGGCATAGCTGGCAGTGGTGGGAGCTGATCACGCATCTGGATCAACCCGGCGCCAATGTCATTCGCTCTCGCGCCACAGACTTGGCGGGCCGGACGCAGCCCGAGTCTCCGGAGTGGAACCGCCTCGGCTACGGAAACAACGCCATGCAGAAAGTTCGTATCGTCGTTCGTTGAACCAACCGGTTCCCGCGACCGTCGCTTCCATTCCTGGTCGATCGCCGGCCGTAAAAGAGGCACGACCGTTAGGGAGTGCGTACTAACTCCGCCGGACCAAATGTGATTACATAGAAAACGGTCTGGTAGTCGTGGATCGAACAGGCGATGAAGGAGTAACATGCAACGGCGAGCATTCGTAGGTGCTGTTTTCGCTGGCTTGGGAACCCCGAGACCGGCGAAGCCAAGGTCGGGCGATATTCCCAAACGAGTTCTTGGCCGGACCGGTGAGAAGCTCACGATCATCGGCGAAGGCGGGGCCCGCTTTCAAATGGTTCCATTCGATGAGGGTAAGGCCGTAGTGCAGCGAGCCTATGATCTCGGCATCAACTATTTCGATATGGCCCGCAGTTACGCCGACGGCAATGCGGAAGACGTTTACGGCGCAGTGATTCCAGCATTTCGCAAAAACGTTTTTCTTACTACTAAGTCCGGCCAACGCACGCGGAAGGGCGCCCAGGCGGAGTTGGAAACATCCTTGAAGCGTCTGAAGACCGATTACGTGGATCTCTGGCAGATGCACGGCGTGAACAGGATGGCGGACGTTGAGAAGATCTTCGCGCCCGGCGGCGCCATCGAAGCGTTCGAGGCGGCAAAGAAAGCGGGCAAGTGCCGCTTCATCGGCTATTCGAACTGCCGCGACCCACAGGTGCACGTCGAGATGCTCAAGCATGCAGAGCGATTCGATACCGCGCTGATGCCGCTGCACGTGGCCGATACTGTCGTTTTCGGATTCGCCGAAGATGAGCTTCGAGAAGACGGCTTTGCCTGCCGCGCTCGAACGCGGAGTCGGCATTTTCGCTATCAAAGTGTTCGGGAACGCATTTCTGCTGCGTCCGTTCAGCGTGGGCGACTGCCTCAGGTATACCCTGAGCCTGCCGATAACCGCTGCGCCGCTCGGCTTCTGCACCATCGGCCAATTGGAGGACGATGTGCGCATCGCTCAAAACTTCAAGCCGCTGAGTGAAGAGGAGAAGAACGCTTTAAGGGTGCGTGCCGGCAGCGGCAAGTTCGATACGATTCGCGGCCCGGCCCTCGAATACTGGAAGACCCGCTAACAAACAGAGGCGCGACCGTAAGGGAGTGCGTACTCCTCTTAGACGCTGAAATAATTATCGTGACCCGGAATAATGATTGCAGCCAGCGCGGCTAGCTGATCCATCGTCTTGGCCGCCAGTGCTGCATCGACAGCGTTGTAGTAACTCCTGCGTTCCCGCCAGAAATCTCTTGTCGCAACCGAGTCGCCCGCGGCAACAATCGAGCGGCCATCACAGTCAAAACGCAAGCTATGGTGCGAGAGTGTGTGGCCCGGCGTGGGAAAAACTTCGACGGCGCCGAACAGGGTCTTGGGCGCAGTCTCGATGCGGCGTGTCAACTTCTTCATGCCGTTGAGAATCTCGGCAACAGGAGCAGCGGCGAACCACTCCGCCTTTTGGAAATGTTCGATGCCGGCGAAGTGGTCGCCGTGCTCATGGGTGACGAACACTGCATTGATGTCGCCAGGTTTCAAACCCGTTCGCCGGTCGAGTTCCTTAGTCATGTCCTCCGCCAGAGCGAGCGAGGGATCCACCAGCAGGCGAAATCCGTCCCCGCTGATCAGCGTGCAGGTGCAGATAGCACCGCGCAGAGCTTTTTCGTCCGGCTCGCCCCAATACCGGTTTCGCGAGAGATTGCCGATAGTGATGACATCCCAACGGCGAACCTTCGAGGCTGCAGCAAACGCCGCGGCACTTAGCAGCGGCGCGGTCGTGATGAACTGGCGTCTTCTCATGAACCCCAATTATATGCTCCGTGCTGACCTCTTCCCGCGGCATGACTCTACTGCTATTCTGTATCTGTTCTCTTTGGGAGGTGCTCGTACGAAACTCGCGCTTCGCGAACTAACTTCCGCGCCCCCCGCTACTGTGAGTGCTCAAATGACACGCTCTCTTCCCATATTGGTTTTGATGCCGCTGGCTCTTGCTGCGCAACTCAGCCAGCTTCCCGACCAATTAGGCCGGCTCGGTAAGCAGGCGGCGGTCACCGAGATCGCCCTGCGCGCCGAGCCGGCCGATCGCCGCGTGAAACCTTTCGAGACGCTGGTTGTGCAAACCCTCGTCTACGGCAAAGACGGCGACAAGAAGGTGCGGCTGCGGCGCAGTGCGTCGCAAGTTAAAGTGAAGGATGCTGATGGCGGCTGGGTTTCAAAGCCCTTCGCCTTCACGGGCAAGGATGACGAGCCGTTCTTCGATGAGAACAAGTCCTCGCTCTGGAACATCTTCAACAAGACGTCCGCTGAATTTGTAATCAAAGATGCCGTCCTGTACACCGCGCCCGAAAAGCCCGGCACGTACAGGATCGAAGCGGATGTGGAAGGTAAGCAGGCTTTCATAGAAATTGAAGTGAGGGCCGACGCAGCCTCCAGGCTGAAGGCCGAAACCGTGTCATTCCCGCCACCGACGCGTGGGCCGGATCCGTATCGTTCGCTGGCGGAGCGCTACGCACCCTTTGTGGCTCAGGAGACCTGGTTCACACCCAAGGCCGATATCCCGGCTCGGTTCGACTTTGATGGTGACTGGCAGGGCAACAACAACTGGGACGCACTCGACACAGGAAGCTCGCAGGCATATCTGTACTACGCGGCGATGGAAACTGAGACCCATTGGTTCCTCATCTACAACATTTTTCACCCCCGGGACTATTCAGATCGTTGCGTGGTGGGAACCTGTCACGAGAACGATAATGAGGGCCTGATTCTGACCGTTGCGAAAGATGGATCAGCCTTCGGCCGTCTGCAGTCGATGGAGACACTGGCGCACAACAACGTATACTCATTCACCGCGGACAACGCCATACGCAACGGTGTCCACGACATCGATGGAGGAATTGAGTTCTATCAGGAAACCCACCCGGCGATTTTCATCGAATCGGGAGGGCACGGCATATATGGCACGCGCGGATCGGCGTCGAGGTTCAAGCTCGCAAGTGGAGAGTTTCAGGCGGGCACAGGCATTACGTTAATCTACAAGGGAACTGCCGAGCGGCCCCGGCATGCCAACGATCGTCTTGTTGGCTACGATCTGCTGCCGATATTCGAAGAGTGGTGGCCCAAAGCCGAGGAAGGCAAGTGGACCCAACGAACCTTCGACGGCTATTTCCGATATACACCGTTCGGAGACCGTCCAGGAATATCATTTCCCATAGGGGGAACCTTTCTTGGCCTGAAAGAGTCTGAGAACAAAGCCAAACCATTCTGGGGCTGGCACGACACCCTGACGCTCAAGAAGAAAGTCCTCGCGGTTGGCCAGTGGGCTTTGGATCCGGCTTATTCGGCGTCCCACGATCTGAGTTTTCCTACCGGACGTCCGTTTTCTGTGGACTATGTTTACAACCCCTACATGGCCATCGACCGGCGGCCGCCAGGTACCGTGCAGGCAGCGCCTGTGCAACCTGCTGCTGAGGCGCCGGCCGAGCCGTCCACTACCGTCGCGGCACAGGTTCAGGTGGACATTTCAGCCCTGATAGATGGGACAGTGGAACTTTACATCTCCGGGGAAAGCGGCCGGTGGGAAGTGGAGTCCGGTCAGCCGGTGAGCCAGCAGAGCGTAAAGTTCAGCGGGGCGTTGCCGGCAGTCTCTGGTGGCAAGTGGTCGGTGTCGAAAATGGCAGGGCGTGGAAAGGTTGAGTTGGTCGAGAAACCGGGCGAGGAAAACGGCTACACCGCTGTCCTCCGGATCGAAGACCCGCAGCCCGGGGGCGACACCTACCTGATACGGCTACAGTGGGAGAAATAATCTCCGGCTACCGGCGATTCAACTCCAGGTTGTTTACGCGGGCGGCGCTAAGGTCCATCGAGCAACCGAAGTCGAAAGTGTCGGTCACCGGGCCGCGGCTGGCCGTGATGGTGCCGGCGATCCGGCCGCTGCGATTCGTGTCGATCGCGGTCGCGCTGAAGTTCACGTTCTGGTAGCCGTCGCGATTGGTCCGTGCGACGACAGCGTCCTGACAGGCGCGGAAGGCCTTGTTCTGGTCGTACGTCCCGGTTGCGCTTGTGGCCGTCGTCGTCGTGCCCGACGCGGACAGAGGCTGGACCGCGCTGCCGTCCACGCGCGATATCTCAATGGTGTGAACCTGGCCGGAATTGTAGTCCACGGCGCAGTTAAAGCGGTAGTTGTTGCCACCTGTGCGGCGGCGAGTCGAAGCACTACGGTCATCAAAGGTGCCGGTGACCCAGTCGCGTCTGGCCTGATTGCTGTCAACGGCGGCGGCCGTGATATCGATGTTTCGCAAGCCGTAGTCGCGTTCAGCGCGCGTGCGCAATTCCGTGCGGCAGAGATCGATCGCACGCTCAGCCGTCAGGTTGCGATTCCTGGTGCTGCCGGGATAGAACACGCCGCGGTTGCCGACCACAGGTGAGCCTGGTGTGGTGGAGTAGGCTCCACCGGTTGACTGCGAGGTTCCGCCGGTCTGGAAGCCATCCGTCGCGGCGCCGCCGGAGGCACCGCTCCACGCGATTTCAAATGTGTAACCTTCCGAACCCGCTTTCGTGTCGTCGATACGAATTACTGCAATGGAGTTATTATTGCGTGGGTCCTGGGCCAACTTGACGGTACCGCGTCCATCGATTCCCTTGAAACGAAAGTCTGACATGTTGTAGGGCAGGGGCGCGGAACATTCCATCCTGTTCCACGTAGCCGGCTGTCCCGCGATTGTCCGCAGACGCCCGGAGTCGCCGAATACATCGACTTCGGCCGACATGTCCACCCGAACTTCAATGGTGCATTTCCCCGATGTGCCGCCCGATCCGCCGCTAATCGTGGCGCGCCGAATCTGGTCGGAGACCTGTGCCTGTGCCACGACAAAAGCGATTGACAGGATCACACATCGCAATCCGGGTTTCATGGTCTATCCTCCTGAGGGCGGTCCTTGAGTGCGGGAACGCTCTTCGATTCACAATACATCTGCGCTTCACGATAGACAAGATATGCATGCCGGATATCAGGTGGTATGTTGGTTCAGCGGAGGCTGATTTGAATGCGAGGAATTCGAGGAATAGCGGGCGCGTTGGCTCTGTTTGTCGCTGCATCGCCGGGCCTGGCAGAATTGCCACAGTTCAAGCCAGGATTCAATCTCTTCTCGAAGGAACAGGACGTCCAGTTGGGTAAGGAGGCTGCGGCCGAAATCGAGAAGCAGGTAGAGGTGGTCACTAACCAGGAATTGACCGCCTACATCAATTCGATCGGGAGCAAGCTTGCCGCGCAACCACAGGCGGACAAATATCCTTACACATTCAAAGTGGTTAATGACAAGAGCATCAACGCGTTCGCGCTACCTGGCGGGGCGGCTTATGTGCACACCGGGTTGATCGCGGCGGCGGACAACGAGTCTCAGTTGGCGGGTGTGCTCGCACATGAAGTTGTGCATGTAGCTCTGCGGCACGGCACAAATCAGGCCAGCAAGGCAAACCTCATCCAGTTGCCCGCACTCCTGGCCGGCCAGGTTCTCGGTAGCGGCTCTCTTCTAGGGCAGCTTGGACAACTTGGAATCGGGTTGGGAGCGAACTCAGTCCTGATGAAGTTCTCGCGCACGGCCGAGACTCAGGCGGATCTGCTCGGTGCCCAGATTGCCGCTCAGGCCGGCTATAGCCCCCTTGAGATGGCTCGCTTTTTTCAGAAGCTGGAAGCCGAAGGAGGGTCTCGAGGGCCGCAGTTCCTGTCCGATCACCCCAACCCCGGCAATCGCATGAAAGCGATCGAAGATATGATTCCACAGCTGCCCCAAAGGACTTACACTGCCGGCTCCGGGCAGTTAGCCAGGATGAAGACCCTCGTGGCCGGGTTGGCGCCTCCGAAGAAGCTCCCGGCGCAAGCACAAACGCAGGCGCAAGGGCAGACGCAGGGCGGAAATTCGACTACTCCAGCCGGTCTGTCGCTCTCAAATAGCAGGCCCTCCAGTCGCACGCAGCAGTATCAAGGCAAAGAGTTTCGTCTTTCCTATCCCGAGAATTGGCGGGCCGCCCCCAACCAGGATTTATCGAGCGTAACAATCGCGCCGCCGTCAGGCGTCCAACAGGGCCAGAACGGCGCGAACGTGGGTTACGGGGCGATCCTGGCTTACTATCGGCCCCAGACCGCCAATGCCAGTCTATGGCAGGCGACCGACGAACTTATCTCTCAGCTTCGTTCCGGCGATCCCAAAATGCGCGCCGGCAGAGAACTGCCGAAGGAAATCCGAGTCGGTGGCAAGAGCGCCATTGTGACCGCGCTGTACACGGACTCAATCTTTCAGGGTCAGACGGAATCGGACAGACTGGTCACCGTCGCTCACCCAAACGGAATTTTCTATCTGGTATTCATAGCTCCTGATAGCGAGCGCCAATACGTGGACAAGGCTTTCGATCAGATGCTCCAGTCTCTCCAGCTCACGTTCTGACACTCAATTCGACCTCAACAACGTCGCGCACTCCACCCTGCGATAGAACAGTAAACAGAGGCACGACTATAAGGGAGTGCGTACGACTCACGGGGGAAGGAGGTCTAGTGCGCCCACGCCCGAAATCCACCTGCGTTGACTTATTCGCGCGAGCGTTCTGTACAATCAGGGTCGTGGGTCTCACTGTACCAAAGAGAGTCTGGAGAGTCGCGGCGTCGCTGCTCGTCATCAGCACCATCACCCTGATTTACTCGCGCTTGCTGGCGGTCAACAGCACGACAGTGGCGCTGACGTTCCTACTGGCGATTCTCGGCATTGCCACGCATTGGGGATTGGTGGAGTCGCTCAGCGCATCCGTCCTTGCGATGCTCTGCTTCAACTTTTTCTTCCTTCCACCAAAGGGCACGTTCACGATTGACGACTCGCAAAACTGGATTGCGTTCTTGACGTTTGTGATGACCGCCAGCGTTGCGAGCCATCTTTCAGCGAGTGAAAAGCGCAGATCGATGGAAGCCACGCAGCGCCGCCAGGAAGTGGAGCGGCTCTACACGCTGAGCCGCGGGTTGATGCTGATTGACGCGTCCGCGTCCGTAGTACCCAGCGATATCGTCAAACAAGTGCTACAGACGTTTGACCTCGACGGCGCTGCGTTCTTCGATCATGCAGCCGATCGTATATTTTCGGCTGGCTCGTGGGAGGTAGAAGATGCAGAGCAACGCTTACGCGATACCGCAATGCAGGCAACACTGCTGCGTGATAGCGAGGCGCGTCTCGCGTTTCTGCCCGTCAGTTTGGGGGGCCAAATCACGGGGAGCCTGGGTGTGTTTGGCGGCAACGTTTCCGATACAGCGCTGCATGCGATTGCAAGTCTGTCTGCGGTCGCCGTGGAGCGATCACGAGCACAGGAAATTGCCGCGCGCGCGGAAGCATCCCGGCAGAATGAAGAGATCAAGTCGACAATGCTGGACGCGATGGCGCACGAATTCAAAACGCCGTTAACGTCGATCAAAGCTGCGACGAGCGCGATGCTGGACGATAGCTCACTCGATAACACCCGTCGCGAACTGCTCTCGATTGTCGATGAAGAAACCGACCGGCTGAATACGTTAGTCAGCGAGTCTTTGCAGATGGTACGAATCGAGGCGGGGGAGTTGCGTTTGCGAAAGCGGCCGCGGACTGTGAACGAGCTAATCGAGTCACCGCTGCGCCACATGCAAAGCGCGTTGGAAGGGCGAAAGGTCGAGGTCATCGCCCCGGCGGCACTTCCACAGGTCAGCGCTGATCCTGAATTCATCAGTTTGGTCTTCCGGCAATTGCTGGACAATGCGCTGAAATACTCACCACCCGGTTCGCCATTAACAATAAGCGCATATGTGGAAGCGAACGCGATGGTGATTGCTGTCGCCGACTGTGGCCGTGGTATCCCCAGCTCTGAGCAGGCGCGTATTTTTGACAAATTCTATCGCGGGCGCGACATGCGCGAACGGATACCGGGCACGGGCATGGGGTTGGCAATTGCCCGTGAGATTGTGCGCGCACACCACGGCGAGATTCGCGTAGTGAGTATTCCGGGCGAAGGCGCGCAATTTCTGTTCACACTGCCATTGGCGAAAGCCGGGGAAACACATTGAACAATCCCAGGATTCTGGCTTCATGACGAACCGCAGATCGGCGCGCGATGCGCACTACTCTGGTCGGCCGCGGTTATATAGTGAGTGATGCAAAGAGTGGCGAGGAGGCCCTCG
>CAWCAT010000016.1:0-10359 GCA_963793625.1 Bryobacteraceae bacterium
GGAAGCCTTTCAACCCATCCACGCATACCAGGTAGATATCGCGGACACCGCGGTTGCGCAGCTCCGTCAGCACATTCAGCCAGAATTTCGCACCTTCGTTCGCTGAAGTCCAGAGGCCAAGAACGTCCTTTCGCCCGTCCAGATTGATGCCCAGCGCGACATACACCGCACGGTTTTCCACTCGGCCCTCATGCCGCATTTTCACGTACAGCGCATCCAAAAACACCACGCCGTAAAACGGCTCCAGCGGCCGATTCTGCCACGCGCGCGCCTGCTCGATCACCCCGTCGGTGACTTCGCTGATCAGGCTCGGACTGACTTCCACCTGGTACATCTCTTCGAGATGCGCCTGGATTTCCCGAGTCGTCATGCCGCGTGCGTACAGCGAAAGAATTTTGTCATCGAACCCCGTCCAGCGCGTCTGGTTCTTCCGGATCATCTGCGGTTCGAACTCGCCCTGGCGGTCGCGGGGCGTCTCCAACTCCAACTCGCCGAAGTCGCCCTTAAGCGTTTTGCGCGTCACTC
This sequence comes from Bryobacteraceae bacterium, assembly GCA_963793625.1. GTDB lineage: Bacteria > Acidobacteriota > Terriglobia > Bryobacterales > Bryobacteraceae. The sequence goes on from CAWCAT010000016.1 coordinate 526, forward strand.
CGTTACGGCTGTTGCCGCTGTTCGCACCGCTGGGATCGTGTTTGGCGTAGCCCAGATGCTCGGTCATCTCACCTTGCAGCGCTCTTTCCAGCACCGCCTTGGTGATCTGCTTCAGAAGACCTTGCACGTCTTCAGGCTTTCGCCCTTGCTTCAACAACTCGTCGATCCACTCATCACTGATCGGCTTTTCCTGCTTCTGCTTTTTCATTCTGTTCTCCTGAATATTACCGGAGAACGTTTACACAGAATTCAGGACACCCTCGACGAGTTTCAACACCAACAATCAGTCGGTGAATGGCGGGCGGCCTGAAACCACGCACCTCGCCGTCAACGGGACCTCAAACCTGGATTCCGGCAGCAATACGAGCCAGCTCAACAACGTGTCGGTCGACGCCATCCAGCAGGTGCGCATGCAGACCTCGGCCTTTTCCGCCGAATACGGTCGGAACTCCGGTGCCACGGTCAATGTCATCACCAGGAGCGGCGGCGATCACTACCATGGATCGGCTCAATTCACCGACCGCAACGATGCCTTCGATGCCCGCGATCCGTTCCTTGCTCCCACCCAGGTGAAGCAGAAGGTGCGCTTTGCGGACTGGGGCTGGAACCTGAACGGTCCCATTGCCTTCGGCCGCCTTTCCGAAAAACAAGCTCTTTTTCATGTTCAATCAAGAGTGGAAGACCATCCACAACACGCAGGGTCCGACCAAGCAAACCCCACCCACCACGGCGGAGACCAAAGGGGACTTCTCTGACCGCCTCGCGTCCGGCTGGATCCTCAAGGATCCAATCACTCACATCCCAATCCCCAATAACAACATCGCCAGCCTGATGAACGCGTCACCCGATGGGAAAGCGATGATGAACCTCTATGCCAAGGCCATCTCGCTAGCCGGCATCTATTCCGGGACCCCTACCAGTAACAATGCCATTTATCAGATATTGACTCCGTTCGACTGGCGCGAGGAACTCGCCAAAGTCGACTATCGCATCAATGACCGCCACACCTTGTACGCCAAGGTGATCCACGACGCGTACAAGTTGACATCGCCCTACGGCAGCTTCATTAATTCGGCGCTCCCACTGACTCCCACCGATCGCCTCCGCCCCACATGGGGTCCGCAGATCAGCCTCACGTTGACCATCAACTCTCACCTGCTCAACGAAGCCAAGTTAGCCGCGTCGTGGCACAGGCAGCGCACTCCCCTCGTAACCTACCTCTGGAAACGCGACACCTACGGGTTCAAATTCCAACGGGTTTTCAACGGCGCCAACGGAGCGTACACAGAAGGAATCCCGAGCTTCAACCTTGGCGGTACCGGCGGCGGCTTTGCTAACGTCAACTCGCCGTCAAGTTACCTGTTCGCGCCCACCACTGATATCTCGTTGATCGATAACATCAGCTATATTCACGGCGATCACACCTTCCGCGCCGGTGTTCTCATTGTTCGAAACCGCAAAGACCAGAACTCACAGGCGAACTATAACGGGGCGATTTCCTTCAACCCGGGAGGCAATTCCAACAGCACTGGCTTTGCCCTCGCTGACGCCGCCCTTGGCATCTTCAATAACTACCAGGAGTTTAACGGCGATCCAACAGGCTATTTCCGTTATTCGGAATACACCGGCTATGTGCAAGACAACTGGCGTGTTTCCATAAATCTCAGCCTGGAAATCGGCCTCCGTTACACCCACTTTGTCCCAACGTATTCGGTACCCAACAACTTATCGAACTTCGTGCCCGCACTTTGGAATGCGGCTCAGGCCGTGCAGTTGACCTCGGCCGGAGCCATCGTGCCCAACAGCGGTAACCTATATGCTGGCTTCCAGATCGCTGGTGACGGGGTGCCCGCCAATTGGATCAGCCGTGTACCCGGTTCCACCTCGACCGCCTATCAGACTATGGCCAAAGGAGGCCCGCGAGGTAACTACAACGCGGCGAATTCCTACGCGCCGCGCTTCAGCTTCGCCTGGACTCCGGCCCACACCGGCAAGACAGTCGTTCGCGGCGGCTTTGGAGTTTTCCACGACCGCACTCCGGCTATTCTGGTCCTATACGCCGATAAGAACCCGCCGTTTCTCTCTTCGGTCTCATACAACTATGGCAACCTGTCGGATGTGACGGGCGGCACCCCAGCCGCTCAAAGCGTGCTCGGTTCCAGCTTCTCGACCAAGAATGACCTGAACATTCCAGTGATGTACAAGTTCAATCTGGGATTCCAGCGCGAACTTCCCTGGGGCTCCATGTTGGAAGCTACGGCGGTCAGCGAACAGGGCCGTCACGGAGTCCGCACTCCCAATATCAACATGTACACGATTGGCGCGGAGATGGCCAACAATGCGCTTCCCTCCGCTCAGAAGCTCAACCTTAACAATCTCAGGCCCTATCCGGGTTTGACCAATATCAGCTACATGATCAGCGATTCCAACTCCAACTACAACGGCCTGCAGGTTCGCGCTACCAAGCGCCGTGGCCGGGCGTTGTTCACGGTCAACTATACCTGGTCGAAAGCGCTGGCGGATGTCCGGTCAAACTACGGTGACGGCGACGACGCCTACTTCCCGATGGACCGCCACTTTAATTACGGGGAAACGAATTACGACCGCCCCCACCTGTTTGTCTCAAGCTACACGTATCGCCTGCCATTCTTCGCGCACTCCAAGGGACTGTTGCGCAGCGGATTCGGAGGATGGGAATTGAGCGGCATAACCCGATTCCAAACTGGTCAGTACCTCACGCCGGTTGGCTCCAGCTCAAACGCCGCCCAAAACCGTCGCGCGATGTACCTGGGCGGCAATGTCGCACTGCCCTCCGACCAGCGTGACCGTAATAAGTGGTTCAATACCAGCGTATTTTCTACCCCTCCGACAACCGGGACGGGATATGGCAACGCGGGCATAGGTTGCATCGAGGGTCCAGGATGGCAGGTTTGGGACCTGAGCCTGCGTAAGGAGTTCTCCGCGACCGAGCGCGTCAAGATCAAGTTCAGGGCCGACGCCTTCAACGCTTTCAACCACGTTAACCTCAACAACCCGAGTACCACCGTCGGCAACATCAACTTCGGAACGATTAACAACGGCCAACCGCCGCGGCAGATTCAGTTTGGCCTGAACGTGGCCTTCTGATCCGTCCAGGGCAACCCGAATGAACAACCCGATTGAACGCAGAAGTTTTCTCGCGGGATCCGTCGGTCTCGCCGCTTTATCCGCTGGCGCTTGCGTCGAGCCTGGCGTCGCCCGTGCCCAGGGCAGGGTGGCCCGCACGGCCGGCAGCCGGGTCAAGATCGGACTGAATGCCTATTCATTCGACGCGCAGTTGCGTTTCGGTGCTACCACTCTGGAGAAGCTGGTCGATTTTTGCGCGGAACAAGGACTGGACGCCCTTGATGCCACTGGCTATTACTTCACCGCCATCAAGAACGATTTCACCCTGCCGGACGCCGCTGCCCGCCGTACAGCACGTCAAGGACTGGATCGAAGTCGCGGTCAAGCTCGGCGCTCCTATGATCCGCGTCTTCACCGGACCCGATCAGGTCCCCGGCTACACCTACGACCAGGTGCTCAAGTGGATGATCCCCGACTTCCGGGAATGCGCCGAGTTTGGCCAAAAGCGTGGCGTCGTGGTGGCACTCCAGAACCATGAGGACTTCGTTCGCACCGCCGCGAGGTCATCGGGATCACTAAGGCGGTCAACTCCGGTTGGTTCGGGTCCATTCTCGATGTCGGCAGTCTTCGGCGGCACGACCCCTACGAGGAGATCGAGAAGCTGATTCCTTACGCGGTTTCCTGGCTCATTAAGGAGAACGTGTGGTACGGCGAAAAGCCGGTTCCCACCGACCTGCGCAAGGTGAAAGCCATTATCGACCGCCATGGCTATCGCGGCTACCTCCCGATTCTGACGCTTGGCGAGGGCGACCCCGCCCAGAAAGTCATAACGCTAGCGAACGAGATGCGGAAGGTGTTTTCTATTTGATTCTGCCTTCCGCCGCTCGAACCGACTTACAGCTGTGTGCCGGTATGCTGCTCCAGGCGGCCGAGTACGGCTCTATCACGGAGTCTTCATCCGGACGGACTCGGCTTAAAGAAGTCGGCGCGCCCAATCCACGACAAGATCGACCTGGAACCATAGGGCTCGGGTAGTTCCCGGTAAGCACTAACACTAATCGGGGAGGCACCCGTCCATTTGGAATGTCGGGTTTCGCTGAGGCGGCACGGTCACAACGTTCCGTTGGCATGCTCCGAGGGAAACGCTAGACTGAAGCCAATGCTACGAGTGTTCATCGGTGCATCTGTTGGTCTAGCACTACTGTACGCTGGCCTGTGTGTCGTATTGTTCGTGTTTCAGCGCTCCGTGATCTATGCTCCGCAAACAGGGTCAAACGGCGAAGGCACGACGACAACAGTGCTGCTACAAATTGCGACGGCGCGAGTGTTGGTGTCGACGCGGCCAAGCGGCGGCCCCGATGCCCTGATCTATTTTGGAGGAAACGCGGAAGATGTTTCGGTGAACGTGCCCAGTTTTTCCGATACATTTCCCCGACACGCAATATACTTGCTTCACTACCGAGGTTATGGTGGGAGTACCGGCAGTCCGTCCGAAGAGGCCCTATTTACCGATGGCCTGGCACTTTTTGACCACGTGTATGCCCAGCATCAGAACATAGTCGTTGTTGGCCGCAGTCTGGGGAGCGGAATTGCAGTTCGTGTCGCGAGTCTGCGGCCCGCGGCGCGACTTGTCCTCGTCACGCCCTTCGACAGCCTGCAGGAAATCGCCGTGCTCCGGTTTCCTTATTTGCCGGTGCGCTGGCTTCTACGGGATAAGTTTGAGTCGTGGAGATATGCGCCACATGTGATGGCACCGACACTGATCATCGCGGCGGAACACGACAAGTTAATTCCGCGCGCGAGTACGGAGTTGCTGCAAACGCGGTTTAGGAACGGCCGTGTAAAGCTTGTGGTCGTTGCCGGCGTGGGCCACAACACCATATCAAATAGCCAAGATTACTGGCCGCTTCTAAGGAGCGGCGGTTGACGGGTCTCGTATCCGCCTGGTTCACTGTGTCGCATCACGTCCTAGCGACCGAAGTGATTCTGGGGCACACGAGTGCCCTCCAGTCAGACCTTCTCCGGCACCACGTAGGGTCCCCCCATGATCGAACCTCAGCTTTCTCGGTAGCTACCCCACGTTGCTACCTGTAGGAAATGCCCTTTAATCGGGCTGGCTGGTGAGCTTTCGGCAGGCAACCAGAGCGACGCTGTCCCCTACCTCATTCACCTCGGTGATTCGCAGGACCATCTCCAACTCGGGCAGCGGACTGCTCGCCGGCAGCCCCAACATGCGGAGCGTCTTTTCGATCGAGTCCCCGCGCAGGAGAAATTCTCCCGCCAGTTCGGTCGCCGACGTGGCATCGTGGACCTGAAATAGCGCGGCCCAGGGATTGGCATGAGAACTTCCCAGAATAATGAAGTTCCCGTTCCGGAAGTCGCGCGCATTCACCTGGCGCGCTTGCCGGATCGCCACATTCCACGCGTGACCCCGCATGCTTTCCGCCACCCTGGCCGCATGCTGGAGATGCCCCAGGTTGGTAAGCTGGCGCGCGGACAAGCTCTCCCAGAACTGCTGTAGTCCCTTCGTCTCCACCAGCTTGGGCGTGCTGAGGTATTTGAGGTTTTCGTATTCCTGCAGAGTAAAAGCAGCACCTCTATCAACAGGAGTCCGTCGTCCCCACGATCACCTGAATGGTCCCAGGTGTGCCATGAAATGCGCGGGATATGAAGTTCTGGATGGGAGCCGGCATCGAGACACGTCCGGCGGCAAGCCACCAGATCACGCTCGCAGCGTGGGCAATCAGCAGCAGGATCGCCAGTTCGCGCCAAGGAAAGCGACGAGAGCCCTTCGCGTTGGCACCCGGCCCGCCTTGTACGCCCTCCGTCTTTTCGGTCTCCGCACCCTCCTCTGGCATGGCGAGAGCACGGCATCGAAACTCGGGCATGTAGGTTCCGGGCGGCAGGGTAATCCGAAGACTCGAAGTTGCCTCCGGGTTTCCGTAATGCTGCAGGATGCGGCCTTATGTCAGAGTTATTCGAAGGAGACCCTCGATGAAATTCCTGATAGCTGTTGTACTCTCCGCTGCTCTGCTTGCAGCAGTTCCGCTAGCGGCAGCCGCACCGCAGAGCTCTGCGCTTTTCGAAGCAGGTTCCGGCGGGTACCAGGCTTTCCGCATCCCCGCTCTGGTCATGACGGCGAAGGGCGCGCACTGCTCGCGTTCTGCGCTGCGCGGAAGGAACTTGGCGACTGGGCCGACATCGACATTGCCCTTCGTCGCAGCGCCGACGGCGGTCGCACCTAGTCTCCTATGCGCATCATCGCGGACCGGCGTGGCATGACCGTGGACAACCCGACCCCGATTGTCGATCGCAATGGCGCGGTTCACCTTCTCTTTCAGGGGAACTACGCCCAGCTCTATTACAACCGCCAGCGTGCAATTTCAGCAGCGAGGTGTTAGCTATCGATGCCTCGCTGCCAAGAAAGCTAAGCGGGACGAGTTCAGTGAAGCCGCCGGTCTCTTTCTGGATGCGACGCAGCAGTTCGAGATGCCTAGCCCGGTGAAGGGGAGTTTCCACATGGCCGTACATAATTGTTGCGGTGGTCGGAATCCCGAGTCTGTGCGCCGCACGGATCACGCGAACCCAGTTCAGTGTCGATATTCTGCCAGGCGAAATGCACACGCGCACATCATCGTCGAGTATCTCGGCAGACGTGCCGGGGGGTGACCCGAGTCCCACGTCCTTCAACGCTGCGAGATACTCTTCCACCCTGCAGTAGGACAACGTCGCTCCGTACAGGATCTCCTCGGAGAATCCGTGGACGTGAATGCTGGGTAATTCCTTTTTGATCGCAGCGCACAACTCGATGTAGTATCCTGCACTTCAACGTAACGCGACACCCGACCGCGGAGTGGGTCGTCCAACAACTGCGTGAGGCTTTCCCCGAAGCTGGTCCGTATCGTTACGCGATCTTCGATCGTGACACGAAAAGACGCCGGCGTCGTCACATTCTTGAAGGCCACCGGTTTGAAACCCGAGCAGACGAGCGTGCAGGCACCCTGGCAGAACGGAGTTTCCGGGCGATGGGTAGGATCTTGTCGCCGTGAGATCCTCGATCACGTAATCCCCTTCAACGAAGAACATCTCCGACGGCTGATCTGCGATTACGTCACCTGTCACCACGACGACCGCATTCACGACTCACTGGAAAAAGATTCGCCGAATCGGAGGCCGGTTGAGTGGAAGCCGTCACCCCAAGCTACTGTGATTTCGAACCCGCGCCTGGCGGTTTACATCATCGCTACTCCTGGAGCCAGGCCGCTTAGCGCAATCTTGATTTGACGGACGAGCGGTTCGATGAACTTGCGCAAAACCGGTCCGTCTGCCCGATTCCTTTCGCACTGAAGAAGCCGTTCCTGACGACATGTTCGACATGAACGGCGTACATTTGCTCGCTCGGCAGGCATCGACAGCTGCGATGAAGTATATCCGACGTCAATTAACGTCCCCCAGTGTGCAGATCCGGAATTGGCTACGCACAATAGTTTGAGTCCCGGTTCGTACTCGTGTTGGACCGGGAGCGGGCGCGGCGGAGCGCTAGAAGTTCGTTCGAGTTCCCTAATTGTGGACAGCATTGCCGTCGTTGTCGGACATCCAGGCGACCATGCTCATTATGAGCCTTCCGAGATGTCCCGACATAACCGCGTGGATTTCGGGCTCTACGAAGCGGGTTTCAATGGAAAACACAATTGTTCGGGATCCGTCGGACTGTTTCACTATCTGGTCGATGTGATCGTGTATGGTCGATTCCGATCCAAGGTTTTCCTTGCGTTCCAAAAAGCTCAGGAACGTGAGGAATTCGAAGGCGAAATCGGGCCTGACACTTCTTATGCGCTGACTGGGAATTACCGCTACGACTTCCAGAGGTCCACCCGGGGACCCTTCCAGATCGATAATCCCGAGAGCAGCGTCGCCCAAATCGTGGATGGAGGCACAGAAGCAAAGCGGCGGTTCGCCCGGCACCCGCTGGCTCAGTTTGCCGTACCACGAACCCGGCATTGCGCTCAGCTTGCTTAATATAGACCGGCAGCCACGGAGTGAGTACGTGAGTTCATCCGGTCCATACCAGGCTTGGCTTTTGGCGTCCCACCCGTACAAATCAATGGGTTGCCGGTGCGCGGTCATTTAGACATTCTAACCCACAATTCAGGACCCTTATATCTTTAAGGCGTGCTTCTTTTTCGGTCCCGCGCTTGCACAGGAATTCCGCGGGACTCTCTCCGGAAGGGTCACCGATCCATCCGGAGGTGTCCTTCCTAACATCAACGTGACCGCGATCAACAACGACACGGGCGCAAAATTCGAAACCTCGACCAGTGAATCTGGCGAGTATACCTTGCCCTTCCTGATCCCCGGGCCGTACCGCCTCACCGTAGATGCCTCGGGATTCAAAAAGTACGTTCAGGAGCGGGTTCAGGTAGGCACGAATCAGCGCGTATCACAGGATGTTACGCTTCAGGTCGGCGCCCCGACGGAGTCTGTTACTGTCTCCGCCGATGCCACGCTCGTAAACTCGACCACGGCTTCGGTTGGGCAGGTGATTACCACCAATCAGATTGAAAATCTGCCGAGGAATGGGCGTACACCGCTGTCGCTCGCGCAATTGTCTTTTGGCATTACACCCAATTCCGATCCTCGTTTTACGCGGCCGTTCGATAAAGATGAAGGTGGAGGCATTCCAGCCGGACGCTGCCTACGGCAACACGGGGGGCGGCACTGTCAACGTCGTTATGCGCGGAGGCACTAACGAATTTCACGGGAGCGTGTATGAGTTCAACCAGGTGTCGGCCTTGAAGGCAACTCCCTGGTTCACGCAACTAGCCGGGCAGAAAAAGGCTACAACGCGCTTCAACCAGTACGGGGTTAGTGCGGGCGGCCCTGTCTGGATTCCGAAAATCATCAATGGCAAAAACCGATTGTTCTGGTTCTACTCCTACGAAGGAATTCGTCAAAGCGAACCGGAACCGAGATATTCTACCATTCCAACGGCTGAAGAGCGCCGGGGCGACTTTTCCGCACTGGCTAAGCTCGGAGCAAACTACACGATTTACGATCCGGCGACGGGCAGCCTGCAAAGCGGAAATGTGCGGCGTACTGCGTTCCCCAACAACGTCGTTCCAACAAATCGGCTAAATCCGATCGGGCTGAAGATCCTTGAATATGTACCATTGCCTAATCAGTCCGGCGTTGTTGGCGAGAATGGTTTCAACGGCATCAATAATTACTTCAACAACGCGGTGCGGTCGGACACGTTCGGCGGACACATGGGCCGTTTGGATTTCAACGCCAGCGATCGTAATAAGATGTTCTGGAATTTCCGCTTCAATGATCGCCTGGGGGACCGGAGCGATCGCTTTGGGAATAATACCAATGGTAATTATCTGACCCGCACGAATTGGGGCACCACTTTCGACGATGTGCACACGTTCGGTCCGACCATATTGTTGAACACTCGCTTCGGCTGGACTCGCTTCATCGAAGCGAACACGCGTCAAAGCAACGGTTTCAATCCGACAACTGTTGGCCTGCCTGGCTATATCGCAGCCAATAGCTCACGGCTGCTTTTCCCCCGGATTGATTTCGGTCAGATCACGGATTTGAGCGACTCGGGAGGCGACTTTACCCCGTTCGATACGTTTTAGATTTTCAGCGTGTTGACGAAGATCGCAGGTCACCACACGCTGAAGTTTGGAACGGACTTCCCGATGAAGACGTCGGTGAGTTCCG
>CAWCAT010000017.1:0-30389 GCA_963793625.1 Bryobacteraceae bacterium
AACATGTTCGCGTAACGCCAAAGCGTAAAGCTCTCGTCACCACGGATAAAGCCGCCAGAATATTCGCTGCCACCGGCAACGATTTCGAAAAAGCACGCGCCGCAGCAGCCGCGCCCGGCTTCCGGGCCGTCGCGCTCCCCGCGCGAGTCACCATAAAAGTGAATAACCAGGTGCGCAGCTTCGAATCGCAGAACATTCTGGCGAAGATTGAAGGCAGTGATCCGGCTCTCAAGAACGAGTACGTGATTTACAGCGCCCACTGGGACTACCACGGTCGGGAAGGGGATCGGATCTTTCACGGTGCGAGCGACAACGCCGCCGGAACCGCCGGCGTACTTGAGCTTGCCCGTGCATTTCGTTCGCTGAATCCGGCGCCCAAACGCACCGTTATCTTTCTTTGGCCTACGGCCGAGGAAAAAGGACTATTGGGAGCGCATTACTACGTTACCCACCCGCTCTATCCTCTCGCCTCTACCGTAGGGAATATCAATCTCGACTATTTCAGCAACTGGGGATGGGGGCGTACCAGGGATTTCAGCATCGTAGGCATCGGCAATTCCACTCTGGACGACCTCGACGGCCGAAGCCGTTCAACGCCAGGGCCGCATCCTTACCGGAGATACAGCCCCTATATGGGCTTCTACTTCCGTTCCGACCATTACGAGTTCGCCCGCGTCGGCGTCCCATCACTGGAAACCAGTCCGGGTCGACTATGTTGGGAAACCCGCTGGCTTTGGAGTAACGAAGCGCGCTGACTATATCGCGAACGATTATCACAACGCATCGGACGTGATCAAACCTGATTGGGATCTACTCGGGGCCGTCGAAGACCTCCAGATTCTGCTCGAAGTCGGCTACCGCGTCGCCCAACAACCCGACCACCCCGAATGGAAACCGGACGCGGTTTGGCGCCCCCGGCCTTCACCGTAACCTTGTGGGCGAGCCCTCGGTCGCCGGAGCGGATAGCCGACCATACGTCCATGTGTCGCGCCCTAAACAAGCGCGTTTATGGGGAGTAATCCCGAGATCGCCACCAAGTCCAGCGTCAAGGCATTGTGCGGCCAGTTTCCGGTAGCGCCGTATACCAGCCGCAACGCCGTCTATCGGACACAACAGGCGGGGCTGCGAGTCCGGTCTGGCTGTCCGCACTCCTACGCCGTGGGTTCCGATGACAAATGCTGAACCCAAATAATCTCGCCTGGATGATGTCCTTCGATCATTTCTAATGCACCCGCAATGACTTCAGCCCCAGCCTTCGCCAGCGGGAAAGCAAAACGAGTCACGTTCGCACCATTATGGACAAGGCGCTTGTGTTCATCAGGCGTGATGGCGTCTGATCCCACCCAGACAGCACATCCAGCACCAGCGGCCAGTTGAGCCATCTCAGGCGCGGCCTTTGGATCCAGCATAAGATAGACCATCAGGTCTCATTAAACCTCAGATCCGGCCTAGAGTTCACTTCTACGGTAACGCCGTCTGCCGCCACAAACGTCGTTTTTCGATCACCGAGACCCACTTCAGCCTCGAAGCCTCACTCTACTTGTCGCTTGAAAATGTCTTGGCAGTTTCCCTACCAATGGCGAGAATTCGGATTGGAATTATCTCAACTGGCGACTCCGAGTGTACGTAGATCTTCTTTACGAGTTTTCCACGCTTTCTCAATAGCAGAATCCGCCCTACCAGTCGAACGCGATACTGTTCTAGCGGCTCTCCTGGAAGTCCGATCTTCTGCGCAAGCTGAAGCAGGCGATCGAAGAGTGAATCTCGAATGATCTGAACTCCTTCAGATTCGTCCAGTTTAAGAAATCTCAACCGGAGGAGATCACCGGAGTCGTCACTCCGCAGGAAAATCCCCATGTGGCCCGAGTCCAGAACGCCGGAGCATTCAATGATTCTGCCCTCGAAACGACGGATTCGCCTTGACTTCCGCAATTGCCACTCGCGGGGGAGGTGCCGATGTTGTCTGTGCAGACAGAGAAATAGCAAGTAGCGCCCCTAGAACCGTCAAAGTCGCAGTTCGCATATCAGTATAGACACAATAACGCGTTTCGGAGTTCCGGCGTCATGTTCGGGAACGTGGGGACACGGGCAGAAAATCCCGGTTATCGGAAAACGCACTGCCCAAAAGGATCGGCGATTCCACATCAGCCGAGCCGACATCCAAAACAGCCATCTTCGCTCTCAATTGGCTCTGGAGTTCGAGATGATATTCCGTCTCTGACAACTGCTGTGCAAACAAGGTCCACGCTTCGCTGATTTCATCTTTCATTGGTCCAAAGTCGAACCGATGATCAAGACCCCGATTCTCTGGGCCGAATGCGTTGCGGCCCTCCGAAATGTGAGCAAGCAGCTTATGCAGGGGCTTTGGCTTCTTTCCACGAGGCAACCACACATCGGCCATTGGGAAGTTGGGGCACTTCCATTCGGGCAGATAATGGATTGCATAAATGTCGTCCTGAACCCGGTGCTCCAGCGTACCCCTGAAAAACGCGACCAAGTTGCGATAGTGAACCAAGAAGGAGTTGAAGCTAACATGAAGAACGCTAGCACGAGTCGCACGCACGCATACTGAGAACGAACTCTGGAGACCAACGTACTCGTGGACCAGATGTTTCGTCGCCTTTAAAAGTTGCTGCGAACTCGGCAGTTCAGGCCGCATCCGATCTTCGGCAAAGTAAGTCGAACCGTTGCATTTAGGACACCGGTGATTCATTTTCGCGCTCTTTGCTCGATGCCTACTCACCGTATCGCCCCGGCTTGCCGGTGTCAACTACGCTTTAGGGACACGGAATGCCAGTTTCCGGTAACCGGGATTTCGAGGAGGATCAACGTTTGCTTGTCCGATCGTACGAGAACACCACACGGCCCCCGCGATCGATGTAACAGGCGTGATCGCCTCGTCGGACATGCGCAACGCCCATACGAAAATCACTTGCTGCATCGAACTCGAATGGAATCGCACGTATTGGCCTCTTGTGTTGATGTACCAGAGTTGTTTGTACGGACGGCCCACGGCAGCAAGCCCCTCCGAGAAATCGCTTGCCCACTCGAACTGTGGTGGGATTGTGAACGCCCCGCTGTGGTTGATGAACCCCCAGACATTCCCCTTGCGAACACGAGCGAGCCCATTGAAAAAGCTCCGACCTCATCAAACTGCAACGGGATTCGCACCGCACCAGACTTATCCACAAAGCCCCAGTGTCGCCCATCCCCGACTGCGGCGAGCCGTTCGGAAAAATCAACGCACAGGAAAGCTCGGACGGAAACAGTGAGTTGCCTTGTCTATCGATGAAGGAGTAGAGACAATGTCTTTGGTCCAGACTTGTACCGGTTCTCGCTGGCAGCACAGACGGATTGGCGGCGGCGCCAGGGGGCGTATCCGAAGTGAACACAGGGTCCGTCAACTACGACTCGTGCAGCGCCTTCGACAAACGGTTCAGCCAACAAATAGCGGTGAGGGATGACAGTCCGGCCCGTGTGATCAATATAACCATACAGCCTGTTCTTCCTTACTGCCGCTAGGCCCTCCGAAAAGTTATCAGCCACCTCATATTGGGGCTTTATGACAACCCTACCGGTATGGTCCGCCATAGCCGAAATGCGTGTCGTTGCGTAGGCCTCTCCAGACCACAATCAACCCCTCCGAGAACCGCGAATACCACAGCGCGTACCGAAGGAGATGAGATTTCAGCTCTTTACCCGTCGTATCCACAAGGATCCGTTTTTGGTTCAACTCGACTGCAGCAACGCCTTCAAAGTAGTCATCAAACCCGTGGTTTCCCCAACCAGAGAAAAGCGGCTGAATCACAATCCGGCCATAACGATCGATGTATCCGGCATGTGTTCATCAATAGCAAACCGAAAGAGTGGCGTATCGGAAAACCTACTCTTCGCCCAGACGGGATTGTCCCAGAACATGCGTTCAGAACCCACAGAGGCGGAAGCAGTCTATGGCGCCGATTACGGCGCATCTGACGGCCATCGCGACGAGATAACGTTGGTTCGGAGCCATTCTCTTAATCTAGACTGCATCCGTGCTGCTTTTGTTCCGAAGCGAGGCACTACGGCGCTCGACAATCGGAGTCGAACTGCAGCAGCGTCCATTCGTAAAGTAATCAATCCGAAGCTTGGATTGGATCTGGCACCTTCCGATAACTCCAGGTAAACGGCGTTACCGTCACTTGGGTCACAGTCGAGGGAATGGGCGGCTTCAAGCTGCGCTATGATGAGGGCGTGCAGGAACTTCGTCGAATAACGGTCAATCCGGCTGTCATGGGTGGCAAACCGTGCATCCGCGGCATGCGTGTGACCGTGGGCATGATCGTCGGGGCAATTGCCGCAGGTCGCACCATTCCGGAGCTTCTCGTGATTTTCCTTACATTGAGGAGCAGGACATACGTGAGGCGCTCGCGTACGCAGCCAGCCTCGCCCAATGGCGCGAAATCCGCCTTGCCAGTTAATGCGGCTGCTGATCGACATGAATCTGACGCCCCGCTGGGTTCAGCGGTTGACCGAGGCCGGCCACGAATGCTGCCATTGGTCCGAAGTAGGACCAGGTGCAACGCCTGATAATGAGATCTGCGATTATGCACGCAAGCACGGCTTCGTTCTCGTAACCAACGATTTGGACTTCCCTCAGATCCTCGCATTCACCGCCGAGGCCAAGCCCAGTGTCATTCTTTTGCGAGGTGAACCGCTCGTGCCGGAACTGCGGGCCGCTACGCTTGTGAGCGCGATAGCAGATTGCAGAAGAACTGGAAAAGGCGCGATTCTGACGCTCGATTGGACCGACAAGGTAAGGGCTCGGCTGCTACCGCTACGGTGAGGTTGAACTGCAGCGTACCACCTGCGCAGGCACTTCGGGCTGTATTCCGATTAGTAATATGGCGTTTCGGCTGGAAAACGGCGTAACCGGAAACTGGCGAAGCGGCTCGTCTGACCCAGATTAGTACCGATAAGTCGGCTAAGCGTAAACCTTCTCCGTCGCCAAATGGACGAGAAACGCGCTACCCCGAAGAACCGTCCGTATTTCGTCCCCCGTTGTGCCGATCCCGTCAGGGGCGGCATGGACCCGTTAACACTTTAATCACAACTCAATCTATCCGCCTTTCCAACAACTTACGATTTTCAATCCAGAAATCCCAAAAACCCAACAGCTACAATCCTCACCAGGAGTACCCATGTCCCTGTCCAAATCCGAATCCGCGCGCATCAACGGAGCCAAATCGCGCGGGCCCAAGACCCCTGCCGGCAAAGCCAAGTCTTCCCAGAACGCCATCAAGCACGGCCTCTTCGCAAAGGTCATGCTGCTGCGCAATGAAAGTGCCGATGCCTTCGAGATACTCACCGAAAAATTCGTTCTCCGTTTTGAGCCCCGCGACGACATCGAACTCACCATCGTCGAGCAAATGGTCGCGGCCACCTGGCGTCTCGCGCGCTGCTGGTCCATGCAAACGGATACCCTGAATCTCGAGATGGACAAGGATGACGATCCCGATGGAGACGATCGCCGCCCGCAGCTTCCACGCGGCTATCGGCAACACTTCCACCATGCAACTCCTCCATCGCTTCGAAAACAGCTACGAGCGCATCATCACCAGGGGTATCCGTACCCTCGCCAACCTTCGCAAGAACTTCCCCATGCCGGATGGCGATACGCAAAAACGCCAAAACGAACCCAAGCCACCATCGAAAGCGCCGGCGGTCGAACCACCAGCCGACCCCCAAAAACAGCAGAACGAACCCAAGGGTCCGTCCAATGGCTCAATGCCCCGATCGCCCAATGACTCGATTTTCCCGGCCCTATCACTCATTCAGAACGTTGTAGAGCAACGTTCCGGAACGTTCCCACGTTGCAATACAACGACTTTCCACTATGCTCAAGCTCCCGTGCCGACCTACAATCACCGTGTTAGTTCCGCTTAAGGGAGTCACCATGAAGAGACTTTTGACCCTGTCATGTCTTGCACTGCTGGTCACAGGGGCAAGCCTGGCACAAACCGTTGTCGGCCGCATCTCGGGAACCGTTGTCGATCCCTCCGGCGCCGCCATTCCAGCCGCATCTATAACTGTTAAAGATGAAGCCACCGGTCTGTCCCGCCAGATCGCCACAGATGAGAACGGCTACTACGTCGTAACCAATCTACAGCCCGCTACCTACACGGTTTCCGTCGAGCACCAGGGCTTCAAACGGGCCGCCAAAACCGGTGGGACACTTGTTACCGATGGCCGCTTGACCGTCGATTTCACCCTCCAGATCGGTGATGTCGGAGCCAGCGTCGAAGTGTCCGAATCCGTCGGCGAAACCGTAAACACCGTTTCGGGAGAAATCAGCCGTACTGTCGATGCCAGCCAGGTTCAGGACCTCGCCCTCAATGGCCGCAACTACATGCAGCTGGCCACCCTCATCCCCGGCGCGATCCTGCTCAACGACGATCAGCTTTCGCAGACCACCAGTCTGTCCACCGCCGGTCAGGCCATCAACGGCAACCGCCCGAACTCGAGCAATGTCAGCGCCGACGGAGCCTTCAATCTCGACGCCGGTAGTAACAGTTCGCAGATCAATAATGTTGGCATCGACTTCATCCGCGAAGTGCAGGTTAAGACCTCGAACTTCTCCGCTGAATACGGCCGCCAGTCCGGCTCGTCCATCAACGTCGTAACGCGCTCAGGCGGCAACCAGATCCACGGCAGCGCTTATGAGTTCCTCCGCAATGACAAGCTCGACGCTCGCAACTTCTTTTCCCCCTCCAAGCCCACGCTCCGCTTCAACAACTTCGGTTGGAGTTTAGGCGGACCCATCATCAAGAGCAAGCTCTTCTTCTTCGGTGGTCAGGAATGGAAGTACATCCGCCGCTATACCGATCCGGCCCGCCGCACCCTTCCCACGCGCGCCGAGCGTGCTGGCGATTTCAGCAGGCGCACCGGTACCCTCAACCTCCCGGGCACCACTACTCCCGTCCCCAACCGCAACATTGCCTCTCTCATGACGGCGGACGGAAAAGCGACCGCGCGCGTTTATGACCGCATGGAAGCTCTCGCCTCTTCCTATGTCGATACGCCCACGGGCAACAACACCATCTACCAGATGTCGAATCCGTTCCAGGTGCGCCAGGATGTGGGCCGCCTCGATTACAGGATGAACGATAAGCACAGCTTCTACCTCCGCTATATGCACGACGACTATGATGTGACCGACCCGTTTGGCACGTTTGTTGTTTCTACGCTGCCCATCGTCCCCGGCCACCGCGTCCGGCCCGCCTCCTCCCTGCAACTCGCGCACACCTGGATGATGTCGCCGCGCGTGTTCAACGAAGCCAAGGCGAGCGTCGGCTGGCATAGTCAGCGGGTCTTCATGGCCAACGACGACTACCAGCGCGAGAGTTACGGCTATCAGTTCAAAGAGATCTACGCAGGCGGTGGACGTTATCCCAGCGGCGTCCCGACTGTCGCGATTTCCAGTTTCTCCGGCTTTACCGGCCCAACGTTTTACATTTCGACCTCCACCGATATCTCGTTCAGTGATGCGCTTACGGTTATCCGCGGCAGCCACACAATGAAAGCAGGCGTGCTGATTACGCGCAATCGCAAGGACGCCAACGGCCGACCGCCACTCACCGGCAGCGTCAACTTCAATGCCTCAGGCAACGGCAACAGTTCCGGGAATGCCTTGGCGGACGCGTTTCTCGGGCAGTTCCGGACATACACCGAGACCCAGTACGATCCGACCGGTTTTTTCCGTTTCTCACAGTTTGACGGCTATGTGACAGACCAGTGGAAAGCGACCCGTACTCTCAACTTCGAGTTCGGTCTGCGATTCCAGGCGCTCTGGCCGGCCTATGCCACGGGCAATAACCTGACGAACTTCGATCCGAAATACTACGACCCGTCCAAGGCGGTAGTCTTGCTGCCGAACGGCACCATCGTGACAGGATCGGGCAACATCTACAATGGTCTCGTCCGCGCCGGCGACGGCGTACCGAAAGACCAGCAGGGACGCATTCCCGACGGCAACAGTGCTCGCGTTCTGTCGGTTCCCAGCGGTGCACCGCGCGGCCTTTATAATCCGGCCTACCCCGTCGCGCCCCGCTTCAGTTTCGCCTGGGCGCCATCACGCAACAACAAGACAGCCGTCCGTGGCGGAGCGGGTTTATTCTTTGACCGCAATGACCTCACCGCCATCGTCCAGGGCCCGCTCGGCTCGCCGCCTTTCGCGGAAAACACGCAATATGAAAATGGCAACCTGCTCGATCCTACCAGCGGCGCACCCAGTGTGCGTGGCGTAATCAGCGGTGTCCGTCCCATTGACCCGAACCTGAAAACCTCTTACACGCTCAACTACAGTCTCAGCATCCAGCGCGAACTGCGCGATGGCATCTTCCTCGAAACGGCTTACGTCGGAAACCAGTCTCGCCATCTCATGCGCCAGTCCGACATCAATCAGCCTTCCTGGGACGTGCTCGCCGCAAACGCTGCGTTGCCCACAACCCAGCGCGCATCCACGAATTATTTGCGGCCCTACAAGGGTTTCGCGGAACTGCCCACCCGCATCAGCGACTCCAATGGCAACTACAACGCCCTGCAACTCTATCTCACGAAGCGCAAGGGCTGGCTCAACTGGACGGCAAGTTATACCTGGTCCAAGGCACTTACGGACGCTTCAAGCAATACGGAATCCAGCGAGGAGCCTTTCAACAGAAGATACAACTACGGTCCCGCTACCTTCGATCGCCGGCACGCTTTCGTAGCAACCATCAACGCCAAACTACCGATTTTCCGCAAAGGACACGTCGTCACTCGAACCGCTCTCGGCGGTTGGGAAGTGAGCACCATCGGACGCCTGCAGAGCGGCCCTTACAACACGATCAGCGCCAGCACGGCGGTCGGAACACGTCGCGCCGATTACAACGGCGGAGATGTCGTACTGCCCGATGGCGAGCGCGGACCTGACCGCTGGTTCAACACATCCGTATTCTCTACGCCACCCACCACTCGCGGCGGCACCTCCGGTCCACGCATTGTGGAAGCACCGGGATTGCAATTGTTGGATCTGTCGTTACGCAAGCAGTTCAAAATCTCAGAGCGGTTCAATCTTCGTTTCCAGGCTGATATGTTCAACGCTCTCAACAAGGCGAACCTGCGCGGCTTGAGCACGACCTCCACAAGCATCGACTTTGGATCCCTGACAGCTTCCGGCCCGTCACGGAACATCCAGATGGGACTTAGGTTGGTATTTTAATGAACACGCGAAGACAGTTTTTCGGAGCACTGGCCGCGACCGTCGCCGCCAGTGCGGCTGATTCAAAAAAGCAGCCGGTTATCCTGGTGCGCAATGGCTGGCAATGGGAAAACATTGGAGACATTGCACATACTCCGGGCACTTTGGCTTTGGTGGAAAAGCACGTGCCTGAGGCGCGCCTCCTGCTCGCTTCTACAGGTCTTGATGGTGCGGCCCGCGAGATGCTGCAGCGCCGCTTCCCGCGCCTGACCATCATCCCAACGCTCAACCCGAAAACCGAGCCGCTCGCCCAGGCTTTCAAAGACGCAGATCTCCTGCTGCACGGTTCCGGGCCCGGCGTCAGCGCAGAGTTGTTGAACTCCTGGCAGGCAGCTACCAACAAGCCTTCGGGCATCTTCGGCGTAACAGTTTCGGCGAACGAGAAGACCGGCAAACTCGATCCGAAGCTCCAGGCCACGCTCGACAAAACCGATTTCGTGTACACGCGCGAAACGCATTCGCTCGCCAATCTTCAGAAGAATGCCGTGAAAGCCAAACACATGGCCTTCGCGCCGGACAGCACCTTCGCCTTTGACCTTCAGGATGAAGCGAAATGGCGCGAGTTTGCCGCCGCGAATCAATTGCGTGGCTCGAAGTTCATCGCCGTCATTCCGCGTCTGCGCTATACGCCTTATCACCAGTTCAAAAAGACGACCATGTCGGCGGATCAGATCAAGCACCGCATGGAAGTGAACGAGCTCCACAAGGAAGAGGATCACGCCAAGCTGCGTGAGGTCATCATTGCCTGGGTTCGCAAAACCAAAGGCAAGGTTTTGCTCTGTCCGGAAATGACGTACGAACTCGGAATCATTGGCCCGCTTCTTTACGATCCGCTGCCCGCTGATGTGAAACCGTCGGTCGTCGCGCGCAAAACGTATTGGATGCCCGATGAGGCCGCATCCACTTATCGCGATGCCCAGGCGGTCGTGAGTTGCGAGTGCCACTCGCCCATTCTGGCCGCAGCCAATGGGACTCCGTTCTTCTACGTCCGCCAACCGGAAGATACAATCAAAGGCCAGATGTACGCGGATCTCGGCGTTGCAGACTGGGCGCCGCGCATCGAGCAGACCACCGGTCCCGCGCTTGCGGAAGCAGTGCTTGCTGCCTGTGCCAGGCCGGAGCAGTCGCGCAAACGCGCCCGCGAAGTCGCGCAAAAAGCGCAGTCGTTGCAAGCCAAAGGAATGCAGAGCGTCCGCGAAAGTCTCGGGTTGCCGCGCAAGGAAAAATCATGAACACACGCAGACAATGGTTAGGCGGTCTCGCTGCGTTGGCAGCCTCAAAATCAGCAGCGCGCGCAGCCGCGGCTCCCAAAATTATGCTTCGCTCGGGTTGGCAGACCGTCAACATCGGCGACGTCACGCACACGCCCGGCTTGCTTACCGTGATCGAAAAGCACATGCCGGAAGCGGAGCTGATTCTCTGGCCGGGAAACATCGACAATGGTGTCGAACCGATGCTCATGCAACGCTTCCCGAAGCTGCGCGTCGTTCGCGGCGCAATCGGGCAGGATGGCAAGCCGGATACTCCGGAACTGCGCAATGCGTTCTCCACAGCCAATCTCTTCGTGCACGGCAGCTCGGCGGGCGTTTCAGCAACGGGCCCGTTTGAAAGCTGGCGTAAGTCCACCGGCAAGCCGTACGGTTTCTTCGGCATTGGTTTCACGCTGACTGGCGAGCCTGCTGCCGCCAAGGGCGACGCGCGCATACAGCAATTGCTGAAAGGCGCATCGTTCGTCTTCACGCGCGAAACGGCGTCGCTGGCCAATCTGAAAAGCGTTGATATCCAGGGCCCGCGCGTTGGCTTCGCGCCGGATGGCACCTTCAGCTTTGATATCCGCGACGATGCAAAAGGTAACGCATTCCTCAAGGCCAACGGCCTGGAATCAGGCAAGTTCATCGCTGTCATTCCCCGTCTGCGCGTAACTCCGTACCAGCTGATTCGCAAAACAAACTACACGCCGGAACAGCTCCAGCAACGAACAGCACTCAACGAGAAGTGGGCGGAGCATGACGCCGCCAAGCTCCGCGAGGCGATCGTCGCCTGGGTCAGGAAGACCGGCGGGAAGGTTCTGTTGTGTCCGGAAATGACCTACGAGATCGACCTCTTCGATCCGCTGCTCTATAGGCCCCTACCCGAAGATGTGAAGAAGAACATAGTCCAGCGCAAGACGTTCTGGCTGCCCGACGAAGCAGCGTCTGTTTACGCAAAGGCTGCGGTAGTCGTGAGTTCCGAATGCCACTCACCGATCATTGCCGCTGCCATCGGGACGCCCTGCATCTACGTCCACCAACCCGAGGACGGCATCAAGGGCCACATGTGGGCCGACATCGGACTCGCCGATTGGTACTTCGAAGTCGAAAAAGACACCGGCGCAGCCATAGCCAAACGCGTACTCGAAATCGGAGCCAACCCAGCCGCCGCCAAAAAGAAGGTAACCGAAGCCGTCACCTTCGCCCGCCGCAAGCAGGCCGAGGCCATGAAGGTCGTGCGCGAAGTCACTAAAAACTAACCGTCCACGCGGCCGGTCCATTCACCGGTCGGTCGATGCTCAACTCCTTCGCCGGGTCCAGGCCCAGTCCGCCGAAAGCCGTATCGCCGGCGAGGTTGACGCCGACTGGCGCGCTGTTAGCGGTGTCGCTGTTGTAGAACGTAAGCTGGTGCCATTTGGTGTTTACTTTGTAGTCGTACACCTGTGGGAACTCATTCGTGAACGCATCCACCGGACGCGCGCTCTGGCGTTCGGAATGGAACGGATAAGGCCGTGAGAGATCGTAGATCTGGTCCTTGGACATTCGCCCGAAACTCGCGACCACCATGAGGCTGCCACTGACTACATAGGACATGGTCCACATCGCCCGCTCGCCATCGCGATTCGCTGGCTTTGCGTGGAACGGATTCTTGCCGTCCATGTCGTAGTTGATCACTACGCGATTCTTGTACCAGCGCAGGCCCACCCTCGTGATCATGTTCTTGTCGATCAGGTCCGTGTCGCCTTCAGTGCGCTGTGAAGCGACCAGGCCGAGCGAGACGTCGGCACCCCGATCGAGGGTGCGCTCGTGGACCCAGCTGTCGCGCCCAAGGCCGTCCTGCGCCAGCCGGAAGACGCTGCGGTAATGCATGTACGCCGGCCAGTCGCAGGTTCTCCCAGACTTCGCGGACGTGCTGGACGAAACCGGGGTCTTCTCGGCGTAATCGAGCGAGCGGAAGCCGGTCTGCATATAGATCATCGGGATTCCGCCGAGCGCTTTGATCGCGCCCGCCCACTTCTTCGCTGTTTCATAAGGAGCGATGAACTGGCCGTTGGAATTGTTCTTCCAGAAGTTCTTGGTGCGCACGTTTGGGCCGCGCTGCCAATGCTCGTTGTCCCACCAGCCCTGTTGATTGTTCTCGTCGTACAGGTCTTCACATTCTGCGCAGTGCGCAGTGCGTGCGCATAGGTATCGAGGGCCTCAAACGGATTGGCCGTGAGGAAGTTGTCGAGAGCGCCAGGAATCCACGGTCGTGATAGAGCGAGATGCGCAGCAGCAGGCGCGGCCCGCCGGGCAGGGAAGTCGTGATTAGCAGAGTTTTGCCGATACCAAGCGCGTCAGCGAGCGGCTCGCTGGCGAAGGTGTGCTTGCTCCTTGCAAGCAGCAGAAGAGTTAGGAGGATCACTCAGCCAGAGTAACGCGCGAGGCACTGCTCGTACAGTGCGTCACGGTGTCGTAACAGTTCTTAACGCAGAACGGTGCGCACCAGCAACACGATCAGAACGATGGGAACTGCGATTGCGACGAACACTGACGCGACGGCGATCACCACGTGAAGCCACGCGCGTCCGGGACGGTGCCGGCCGGCCTGCCACTCATCGTACAACCGTATGTTCTTGGTATTGGCCTTCCAGAGGAAGTCGAACAGATCACCGACGAAAGGTACCACGCCCACCAGCGTATCTATGGCGATGTTCGACATCATCATGGCGATCAGCGAACGCGGTGCGCCTTGCTCGGAAGCGCGATAGACAATGAAGAAGGAGATCAAAGAGCCGAGTAGATCACCGATGCCGGGAATCAACCCGAGAATGCCGTCGAGCCCGATTGAGATGGGTCCGATCCGGATCGCCTCGTCCATGGCGCGGGCAATCCTGCGGATATCAATCTCAACCGGGGGACCAGGACGTGTGACGGGCGCGGGAAGTTTCTCGGCCATGCCCCACTGATAACACGAAAAAACGTTTACATCAACGCGGTACGGTTGGGGAAATTCTTGAAGTCAGCTCCGCTGACGATCATTCTACAATGGTTGTTCCAATGCGACTTTTAGCACTTATTCTACTAATTACAGCAGGGGCCGCGGCGCAGCCTGTCATCGACACTAACTTTGCGGGTGCATGGCGCAAAGTCGAGAACAATCCGCGCGCCGTCGGGAGTCTGCCTGTGCCGTGGGGCGATAACTCCGGCTGGGCGCAGACCTGGAGCGAGTATCAGCAGGTTGAAGAGAGCGGTGTGCCGTTTCTGCGTGCGCGCGTGACGAAGGTGATTGACGGCAACGGCCAGATCCAGCACAACCTGCCGCGCATCACCAAGGCCGGTTATTACAAGCTGCGCCTGCGCGTGCGCGCCTCCGCCGGAATGAACGTCGGCATGGGCGTGCGTCGTACGGGCGCGCCGTATACCTACTCTGTGGCAGTTCGGCCGTTTCCTGCCTGCGGACTGGCAGGACATTACGCTGTATAGCCAGATACAGCCTGCGGCTTACGATATCGCGTTCTTCATTCTGTTGAATGGAACCGGCGACTTCGACATGTCGCAGATTCGTCTGGAGAGCATGAGCGAAGAGCAACTTCGCGAGGAACTAAGCGGCAGCCTTACAGGCTATCCGAAGAACCTGCTGCGCAACACGCGTTTCCCGCTCGGACTGCAAAGCGGCTGGACCCTGGATTCAAACGCGAGTGATGGCGACGAGGTTCGCATCGAACCGGATGCCACGGCGCTGCACCTGACTACCAGCAAGCCGACCTTCTTGTATTCGGAGCCGTTCCCGGTTGGAGATAAGCCGATGAGTGCCAGCGTGTACCTGCGCGGCACGGGATCAGGCCGGCTTTCCGTCATAGCAGATGGCAGCACGCTGCAGCAGAAGAGCTACACGGCCGGCGCTGATTGGCAGCGCATCGCCGTCACGTTCAATCCAAAGTTGCTGGCGCGCGCGCATGCGTTCCGGCTCGATTGGAGCGGCGAACTCTGGATCGAAAAGCCGCAAGTCGAAGTGGGTGGCGCGGCGAGCGAGTTCACTGCCCCCGGCGCGTGTGAAGTGGCGCTCGGCGTGGATTCCGCCGCCCGCGTGCAGTTTGAAGATGAACACGCGCGGGTGCGCTTCGCCGTTACGGGTGCTGATGCGTGCGCTGTTTTGAAGACGCGCATCGTCAACGTGTATGGCCAGGAACTGGAGAACAAGCCGGTCTCGTTAGAGAGCGGGCGCGAGGGCGAGATCGCGTACGCGGTTTGGCCAGAACGCACGTTCGGAGCTTTCCGCGTGGAAGCGTGGGTGGAGAATGCGACTGGCGAGCGAGTCAGTCCTTACAACGAACTCACCGTCTTCCGCTTGCGCAAACCGCATTACTGGGGGCTCGATGCGCCGAACTCGCCGTTCGGTGTTCACACGAATCCTTCGCACCGCCAGCTTGTAATGGCGAAGGCCGTGGGCGTGAACTGGGCGAGGCTGCACGACTCAGGCTTGCAATACATCGGCTGGTATCACCTGGAGCGAAAACCGGGCGAGTGGACTTTCTATGATCGCGAGATCTTCCGTTATCGCGATCACCAGATCAAAATCTTCGGCAGTTTCTCGACTGCTCCCGAATGGGCCAGCTACTTCGATAAAGCGCGCAACGGTTACTTCGACCGCTTCTATCAACCCAAGGATTTGAGCCAATTCGCCACTTACGTTCGCACCGTGGCGAAACGCTATCAAGGTGTTATCGATGCCTGGGATGTGTGGAATGAGCCCTGGAACGCAGGTTGGTGGGGCATACGCTATGACGATGCGGCGGGTGTGTATATCACCAGCGCTGCTCCGGGCACGGATTTCGCACGCCTGCAACGCACTGCCTATGAAGCGGCGAAGTCGGTCGATCCGACGCTCACCATCGCGGGCATCAATTCCAGTACGGGTTCAGGCGGCACGAAGTGGAGCACGGAAGTCGTAAAAGCGGGCGGTGTCGATTTCTGCGATGTGATCGATTACCACTGCTACACCGGCGGTTACTCGACGGGCCTGCTGGCCGATGATCTCGCTCGCGATTGGCGCGCCGCGCTCTCACCCGCGCTGGTGGACGGCAAGTCGCCGAAGCCGACCTGGATGACGGAAGGCTCCGCTGTGAACGGTTCGCAGTTGCTCGGTCCGGGGTTCTATCGGTACACGCTGCCATTCCAGAACACGGAGGATTTTGCGATGACGTCGGATCGCACGGCGCGTTATCTGGTGGGCCAGCTCGCGGCCGGCAACAGCAAGATCTTCCTGTACTCGATGCATTCGCATTCGCACTTCAGCGGTGCGCCAACCGACTGGCGCGTGCTGGTTTCGCAGGATGGATATCTGCATCCAAGTGCTGCGGCGCATTCAGCAACGGCCTGGCTTTTAGAGGACACTAAGTTCGTGAAGCGCGTACAAGCTGCCCCTGGCGTGATTGCCTATTTGTTCCAGGGCGATGGCTACGCAGTCGCTGCGGTGCTGCCGGATCCGGCCATGCGGCCCATGTGGCCGATTCCAGCCGGCGATGGTATCGAGGCATTCGATGTGTATAGTAATCCGCTCGCGCAGGGTTCGCTGCTTGGGACTTCGACGGTGTACCTGCTGGGCACTTGGACGGACGAGCTTGAGGGGGCTCTGCAAAAGTGAGTAGATATCCGATCATTCTGATGCTGGCAAGCGCTGGAATGTTGTCCGCTGCCGGACGCTATCTGGATGTAACCTATCCCGCGTCAACGCAGCCGGGCGAGTTGAAGCTCGCCGTGAAGTACACGATCTGGATTCCCGATGGTGTCAGCAAGATCAAGGGCGTTATAGTCCATCAACATGGCTGCGGCGCTCCGGCAAACAAAGGGGGCGAGACGGCGGCATATGATCTTCACTGGCAGGCGCTCGCACAGAAGTGGGGTTTCGCTTTGCTGGGTCCGTACTACCAGCAAATAGGTGACGCCAATTGCGACTGGTGGAGCAATCCGCGCAACGGATCAGACAAAGCGTTTCTGAAGGCTCTGAGCGAGTTCGCGGCGAAGTCGAAACATCCGGAACTTGCGAGTGCGCCGTGGTGCCTGTGGGGACATTCCGGCGGGGGAACGTGGTCGGGCGGCATGCAGTCGTTGCACCCCGAGCGCATTATCGCGATCTACTTTAAATCGGGCAGCGTCGCCGTTACGCCCGAAACTCCGGCGGCCGCTTACGGCATTCCGATGATGTGCAATCCCGGTGGGAAAGAGAAGGACGACAAACGCTTCGGCAACTCATACACGCGTCTGGAAAGCATGTATCAGGCGTACCGTGCGAAAGGTGCGCCGATTGCTTTCGCGCCCAATCCACAGACATCGCACGAGTGCGGCGACGCACGTTATCTTGCGATCCCGTTCTTCGATGCCTGCATACGTCTGCGGCTTCCGGCTAAGGGCATGTTGAAGCCCGTGAAAACGAATGGCGAGTCCGACTGGATGCCCGACCAGCGTGTAGCGAGCGCCTTCAAGGAGTACGTCAAGACCGGCACCGTGAGGGACACTACGCCCCCACCTGCACCGACAGCGGTGAAAGCCGTGCGAAGTAGTGATCAGTCTGTCGAGATCACCTGGGATGCGCAGGCCGATTTTGAAAGTGGTATCTCGGCGTTCATCATCCAACGCGACGGGAAAGACCTGGCGCGTTTGCCGGAGAAACCAGCAGGACGTTTTGGAAAGCCGCTGTTCCAGCAGATGTCGTATCACGACACACCCGAGGCGCCGATCCCTTCACTACGCTATATTGATAAGTCGCCGGAAGCCGGAGGGCGGCATACTTATCGTGTGATCACGGTCAACAGTTCCGGGCTAAAATCGAAGCTATCGAAAGGTATCAGCCTGCGATGAGCATGTTTCGAATCGCCCTTGCCAACATCCGGTTCCCGGCGACTCCCGAGGAGTCGGTCACGTTGGCCGAGGAAGCCATCGCTCAAGCGTCCACTGGGGGCGCCGGGCTTGTCTGCTTTCCGGAATGTTTTGTTCCCGGCTATAGGGGCTTGGGGAAAGCGGTGCCGCCGCCGGATTCTGCGTTCCTCGAAGGCGCCTGGTCTGCCATTGCGGCGGCTGCTGCGAAGGCAAACCTCGCGGTTGTTCTCGGCACCGAACGCATCGTCGGTAACGCCCTGCTAGCGACTGCACTGGTCATCAATCCAGATGGAACGATCGCCGGGTTCCAAGATAAAGTCCAACTCGACCCCTCCGAGGATGGTCTCTATTCGCCCGGTTCTGGGAGGCGGGTATTCCAAACCGGTCCACTGATATTTGGTGTATCGATCTGTCATGAGGGTTGGCGCTATCCGGAGACGGTTCGCTGGGCAGTTCGGCATGGCGCACACATCGTGTTCCACCCTCATTTCCACGAAGCCGAGCCCGGCAGTTACATCCCATCGACTTTCGCCGATCCCGCGAACTCATTCCATGAAAAAGCAGCCTTGTGTCGCGCCGCCGAGAACACCTGCTATTTCGCAACGGTAAACGTTGCCAGCGCTGGATCGCCGACCACTTCGGCGGTAGTGCGGCCCGATGGTACGCTGCTTAGCTACCAGCCATACGGTAAAGAAGGGTTGCTCATCGCGGACATCGACATCACTACGGCCACAGGCCTCCTCGCGGGGCGCTACAAACCTGCTTAAATCGAAGCCTTCGTAAGGTCTGAGCGCAGGCGGGATTCGTTGATCTCAATTCCCAGGCCAGGCAGTTCGGGCACGTCGTAGGCAGTCGAGCTAACTACAATCGGGTTGACAAGGTACTCGTTTGCGACCCCTAGCACGTTGGGGTTGTACTCGAGCAGTTCGCAACCGTAGGCGGCGGCCACGTGAATCGCGGCGGCGATTTGGGGTCCGAGTGCGATGCTTACGTGCGGGATTATCTGAAGGTTTTCCGCGCGCGCCAGTGCTGCAATTTTCAGGAACTCTGTGATGCCGCAACGGCCGAGATCGGGCTGCACGATCTTGATTGCACGCTCGTTCAGAAACGGCGCGATCTCGTAACGGGTCCGGTAGCTTTCGCCGGCGGCTAGTGGAGTGCGAATCGCGCGCGCCAGGCGGCCATGCGCGGCGGCATCTTCGGGGGCGAGCGGCGCTTCCAGCCAGAGTGCATTGCGACGATCCAGCTCAAGTCCAAATGCAACTGCCGATTCGCCTTCGAGTCGCCAGAGCGCATCCACTGCGATGCGCAGGTCCGGACCGTAGCCGGCAGTCAGCGCGTCCATGCGCGCGAACAGATCCGCAGGCTGCTTGTCGTGGAACAACTTGATGACGCGGAAGCCCTCGCCGATGATCTCGCCGGAGAGTCCGCTTAGATACGCGGGCACAGTGGCAGGTATCTCGCCGGAACCCGCAATCAGCGCGGCGACTGGTTTGCCGTGGATATGTCCGGCGAGATCCCAGAGCGCAATATCGACGCCGCTGATGGCGTCCAGCATGAAGCCGCCGGTCTGGCCGCGCACGCGCATGGTCTGGTACATGCTGTCCCACAGGCTACTGATGCTAACCGGTGAGCCATCAAACTCCACACCTTCCAGTACTGGGCGCAAGAGTAGCCGAACGATTTCACAGGCGACCTCTGGAGCAAGCGGCGCCTGCGCTTCTCCCCATCCAATCAATCCTGAATCGGTTACGAGTTTGACGAGCGCCGTTTCGAAGTGAATCGGATACAGCGCATTGACGGCGTTCGACCAGCGATAACAACTTGCGCCGGCCTGCAACTGGGTCGGTGAACCAGCGGTGCCTACTGCCTGTTCACGCGACCGAGGCAATCGCACCGGGATCGCTTCTATCGAGGCGATCTTCATTTGGCCAGTGCTGTTTTTTCAACCTGGGCAAGCGCGGCTATCAATGAATCCTTCGCTCGATAGATATGCGTGCGCAGGGCCGAGCGCAAAGCGTTGACGTCCCGCGCTTCCAGGGCGGCAACTATAGCTTCATGCTCGTTCTGTTCTTCTGGCATGCGCTCTGGCCAATTCGACTCAGCTGCGTGGATACGTACGATTTTAAGGTGAGCGTTGAGTGCCTCGTAGATCTCCCGCAAGCGTCGATTCCCCGACGCCTCCAGGATGATCTGGTGCAGTTCGGTATTGTCGCGTGCGTGCGCCTCACGATCTTCGTCGTCGATCATTTTCTTCTTCATCGATCGAACGAGTTCCCTGAGGCGCCGCAGCTGCTGAGGGGCAATCTGCACGACGGCATCTTCGGCAGCCAGGCATTCCAGTGCACAGCGAATCTTAAAAGTCTCTTCGACATCCTGCGTGGTGAGACTCGCGACGAAGGTGCCGCTACGCGGCCGCACTTCCACGAGACCTTCTGTGGCCAGTTGCTGGATCGCCCCGCGGACCGGCGTGAGGCTGACGCCGAGCTTGCTGGCGAGGTCTTCCACGTGGAGACGCTCGCCGGGCTTGATCTGGCAAGATACAATGGCTTGTCGTAAGGCTTGATAAACAGAATCGACGGCGCGCTCGCGCTGAATCTTGACGAGTTCCATAGCTTCTTTCAAGCTACAACACGAGTCCAGCGGATTGCAATCTGTTATTTCAGATTACAGGGTTTAGAATGTAAGCCCGAGCAGAAACTCGCCCTGGTTTCGATTCGTGCGGAGCAGTGCGTTAATCGGGTCGCGAAAGTTTTCGCCGCCCCAACGTGTGTAGCGAAACTCGGGGCTGATCCGGACGCGGCTGATCTTTAACGCGATGCCGCCGCCGAAGACGAAGCCGACGTCGGTCTCCTTGTTGAACTCAGGGGGATTGTCTATTTCGACCGTGTTGAGAGTCGCCGCTGAAAATACAGAGCGTACCTGCGATATTCCGGTGATGTGGCGGATCGAGACTCCGGCATCGAGGAACGGGCGAATGGGTCCCGGCAAAATCTCGAGCTTCCCGTAAATCGGGAACTCCCACGAGTTTGCCGTGGTGCTCGTGGAGCTCGTGGTGGTGCCGGTCGTCGTCCCTTCGTAGCCGACGCGCTTGTAAAGCGCATCTACTCCGATGCCGAAACGCAGCGGGAGATGAAATTCGACTGTGGGTCCGATGGTGTAGCGTTTTGTGTTAGTAAAATATGCACTCTCGTTACCTTGCGCGGCTTCAAGGAAATCTGTCAGAGGCACACCTCCCCTAACGCCGAGGGAGACAACCTGTGCGGATCCAATTGAAAGTAGCGTGAACAGGCAAAGTACCAGTTTCTTCATGAAACTGTTTGTAGCAAGTGCATTGCCATGACCATGCATATCGTTCTTACCTTGTGAAAACGAATGGATGATCAACGCTTCACTACGTACTCGTCGAGGAGAGTGGCGATCAGGACGGCTGACGGAACGGCAACGAGTGCACCGGCGATGCCGGCCAGTTCGGCCCCAATCAATAGCGCCACGAGGACTGCCGTTGCTGGCAGTCCCACCTGTGACTCCATTATTTTAGGAGCGAGGTACGCGTTTTCCACCTGCTGATAGATGAAGTAAAAAATCAGAACTCCGAGCACTTTCAGCGACGAATCCATTGCGGCAATCAAACTCGCGACGATAACAGTCAGCAAGGGACCGAGCAGAGGGATGATGTTAGCCACTCCGGCAAAGATGCCTAGCAGGTAGAAGTATCGGATGCCTAGAAGTCCGAACGTGACGATGCTGGCCGAGCCAAGAATGAGCATCAGCAGCGCTTGACCGACCATCCATCTGCGCATGGTGCGACCGGCCCGCAGGAGTGTCGCCCGCAGGCGTTCACGGCCGGGCTCGGGGTAGAGCGAAAGCGTCCATTTCAGGACATTTTTTGCGTCAAGAACGAGGTAGGCTGACAGAATTGCCGCTGTGATTACCGAGAGGAGCGCCTGCGAAAGTGCGCGGATCGCCAGCGCGATGCCGCCAGCCAGGGATCCCATGTAGCGGTCCATCGCGCCGAAGTCCAGGTTCCCGAAAAACGGCACAGTCTTTATGCGTTCAGCAAGCTCCTTCAGCTTCTCTGGAAGTTGAGTTGCGAGTTCCTGGAGGTCCCGCAATACCGGAGGGAAGGCGAACACAATCAGCAGCGTCAGGATCACTAATACGAGCAGAACGACGAGCAGTATAGCTACGCCGCGGCTGGGATGGCGCCCTGCGATCGAATGCGCGCAGATCCATTCAACAGCCGGGTAGAGCACAACTGCGAAAACTGTACTCACGTAGATAACCAGGAGCGCGTTGCGAACAAGGTAAGCGAGGAACAGAAGTAGCCCGATTGCGAAAGTCAGCAAGACAATCCGTTTCGGATTCATGTCTGGTTGTTCCTTGCATGTTCACAACCACGGACTCCCAAACCGGGCGTGCCTCAGAGTGCATTGCACTTCGGCACTCGATTTGCAGAGAATGCACTAATGGCAGAATCCGCAAAGGCAGTTTACGCCGCAATCGCTGGCAACGCTGCGATTGCAGTAACCAAGTTCACAGCCGCAGTGTTCACAGGAAGTTCGGCGATGCTTGCGGAGGCATTTCATTCGGTGGTGGATACGGGAAACGGCTCGCTATTGCTGCTTGGCCGAAAGCGCAGCGAGCGCCCGGCAGATGAGGAGCATCCTTTCGGCCACGGGCAGGAACTCTACTTCTGGACTTTCATTGTCGCCATCATGATCTTCGCCGTGGGTGCCGGATTTTCAATGTACGAGGGCATCACGCACCTTATGCATCCATCGCCCCCTACGGATCCGAAGTGGAATTACATCGTGCTTGGGCTGGCGGCGGTCTTTGAGAGCGCCAGTTTCTATGTGGCCTACAAGCAATTCGCCTTGGAAGCGGGCGGCCAATCCTTCTGGCACGAGTTTCGACACGGCAAGGATCCAACGACGGCGAGCGTCCTGTTTGAAGACGCCGCCGCCCTGATCGGGGTTTTTGTAGCGATGATCGGAATATACCTGGCGCATCGTTTTCACAATCCCGTGTTCGACGCCGCGGCCTCGATCACAATCGGCTTGATTCTTGCCGCAGTTGCGGTTGTGCTGGCCCGCGAAAGTAGAGGTCTGCTTCTGGGTGAGGCCATGACCAGAATCGATGTAGAGCAGGTGCGCCAGATCGCCGAAAGCGACCCTGATGTCGAACATGTGAGTACTCCATTGACAAGCCATTTCGGGCCAAAAACGGTGCTGTTGGCGCTCGAGGTTGAGTTCGCGCCCGGCCTGCCGTCGGCCGGGATCCCTGCCGCGATTGATCGAATAGAACATTCCGTCCGTGAGCGGTTTCCGAACGTGAAACACATTTTCATTCAAGCGGAGGCGATCGGCCGCGCCGCGCGGGGAGTTCAAAAACACTAGGAGGGAATTCAATGCCTAGAGGAGCGAGCCCAAAACGAGAACGTGAGTACAAAGAAATCGAGAAGAAGTTTGAGGAGGAAGGGCGCTATCCAGGCCGCGAGAAAGAAGTGGCGGCCCGGATCGTGAACAAGCAGCGCTCGCAATACGGAGAAACCAAGACGGAGAAGCAGAAGGACAAGGAAGGCAAATCGCCTGATCGTGATCTGCCTGTCCGTGACTATCAGCATCTGACCAGCACACAGGTCGCAAGCAAGCTGAACGCGTTATCGAAAGGCGATCTGCGCAAGGTTGAGAATTACGAGAAGAAGCACAAAAACCGCAAGGGCGTTCTTCAGCAGATCGAAAAACGCCGCAGCGCCGGGGCTTGAAGGTCCGTCAGAACTGGATGTAAACCAACTGGTTGCCTTCCAGTTTCTATACGAGAGTAAACTGGAGCGATGCGAATCAGTTTCTTGCTCCTTCTGCTGGCTGGCGTTGCCCAGTGCGCGGAGGACCTGGATGCGTATCTCACCCGGATTGCCGAGCGGCAATGGGCGGCACGCTCGGCGAATTTAGCGAAGCTCTCGTCACGTGCGGAGGTTGGGGCGCGGCAGCAATTTATCCGCAATTGGATGCTGGATTCGATGGGAGGATTCCCCGCGCGCACGCCGTTGAACGCGCGCATCACCGGCGGCTTCGAGCGCGACGGCTACCGTGTCGAAAAGCTCGTGTTTGAAAGCCAGCCCGGTTTTTATGTGACTGCGAATGTGTATGTGCCGACCACTGGGAAAGCGCCTTATCCGGCGGTGATTGGAGTGGCCGGACACAGCGCGAGCGGCAAAGCCATCAATACTTACCAATACGCGTTTATCGGGCTCGCAAAAAAGGGATTCGTGGTGCTCGCGTTCGATCCTCCGGGGCAGGGCGAACGCTCTGAGTACTTCGACGTAGCGAAGAAGAAATCGAGTGTCGGCATCGGCGTGCCGGAGCACAACATGGTGGGCACTCAATGCCTGCTGACTGGAACCACTTTCGCGCGTTATGAAACATGGGACGGAATCCGCGCGTTTGACTATTTGCTGACCCGCAAGGATGTTGACTCCAAGCGCATCGGAGTGGCTGGAAATTCAGGCGGCGGCACACAGGCGGCCTATCTGGCAGTGCTGGAACCGCGTCTGGCCGCGGTGGTGACGTCGTGTTACATCACGTCATGGAAGACGCTATGGCATGTGCCCGGTCCACAGGATGCGGAGCAGAATTTCCCGGGGTTCCTGCGCGCTGGGCTCGATTTCGGCGATTTCCTGATTGCCTTCGCACCGCGCCCGATTCAGATGCTGACTGCGATCCAGGACTTCTTTCCTATAGCCGGCGCGCGCGCCACGTTCGCTGAGGTAAAGCGCACGTTTGAAGTGATCGACGCGCCTGGCAAGGCCGGCTACTTTGAATACGACGACAAGCATGGGTGGTCCAAGCCGCGCCGGGAGGCGACCTACCGCTGGATGACCAAGTGGCTGCAGGGCCGCGACGAGGATGGCACGGAGCCGGTGATCACGCCCGAAGCTGAAGAACTGCTGAATGTCACCAGCACGGGCCAGGTATCGACGTCATTGAGTGGCACAACCGTGCAGGCGTTGAATCAGAAACTCGCGGAGGAGTTGTATGCGAAACGCAAACCTTTGAAGGTCACGCAAGTTGCGCAGCGAATCGGATTCGACGGGGTCGAGGCCGATGTCAAAATCGATGCGGAGCTGCATGCGCCGCCGGGAGCCAAACGCCTGCCTGCGGTGATTTCGATGGGACTGGCCAGTGCAGAGATTGAGCGCATGGTAGCCGCAGGTCGTGTGGTGCTGGAGTTGCGCGTGCGCGGTGTATCAAGTGGCAAGGTGGATAAAGCAACGGGGTACACTCCGCAGTGGCAGACTGCGAACCGGGCGATGCTCGTGGGCAAGACGATTGTTGGAATTCAGGTGAGCGATGTTCTGGCAGCCTTCCGGCATCTGTTGACGCGCAACGAAGTGGCTGCGGACAAGATCGCAATTCATGGTCGCGGCAATGCGGGCGTGGTCGCGCTTTACGCGGCTGTGCTTGAGCCGCGCTTCGCTGCGGTTACGGTTGAGAATTCGTTGCTGTCGTACATGACGGCAGTCCGGGCGCGCACGCACAAAGATCTCATTGATGTCGTTGTGCCGGGGGTGTTGCGCGATTTCGATTTGCCGGATCTTGCGGCCGCGATCGCACCGAGACCGCTCACCGTTATCGGCGCGCGCGACGCGCTGGGAGAGCCGCTTGCGCTGGAGGCGGTCCGGTCTGAATACGGAACTGCGGTGCGTGCGTATGGGCAGCGTAAAGCATCAGGTGCGTTACGGATTACGGCGCAGGAGTAGTCGCGGCATCAGTACGGCAGCATAACCCAGAAGCGAGTGACAGGGCGGTAACCCATGCGCTGATAAAGGCTCATGCCGGCGTGGGTGGATTGCAGTACCGTGCGTTCGATTCCGGTTGCGGCAGTGGCCTGTGCGACGGCATGACGAATGGTCGCTTCCGCATAGCCCTTGCCGCGCTGATCAGGCATTGTCGCCACCGCATAGACACCAACCGCATCCGCAGCCACCACGACCGCGGCGGCACTCACGGCGACGCCATCCACATACCCGAGAAAGCCCTGCATGCCATTTTTCCATGGCCCTTCGCTCTGATAGATGTCGCAGGCGGTAGGGAAGGGCAGCTCAAAGCAGATCGACATGATATGTGCGAATTCCTGGCGTGTGGCAAGGCTGTTGACAGCACAGAAGTCCAACTTCGGAAGCTTACGAAGGGTTGGACGCAGGCGTTCCGCGAGCATGCCGGGTGGCTCGACGAGCATGCGGAAACCGCGATCAAAAAAAGTGTCGCGGGCTTTCTTGCGGAAGTGGCGATCGATCAGGTCCTCGCAAATCCAGAACGACCAGCGCAATTCTCTCGTCTGGAAGTGCACTTCGGGAATAGCGATACGGCGGCACAATTCAGTTTCTCCGCCTGTGACCGGTTCGGAAAGCATGGCGGAGTTGAAGACGCCATAATCCATGCCACAGGAGGCGATCCAGATTCCGTCGGTATCGCGGACCTCACCCAGCTTGCTTGCCTGGGTGAAGCAGCGCATGGCGTAACGGAGATTCGCTTCAACGATCTGAAAATCCATACCTCACAGCAAGCTTAGCGGATCGACATCAATAACGAGTGATGTCGGGCCCCATTTATTTTCGAGTGCATGCTTTCGCAGGTGCTGCAGCGTTTCGTTGAGAGTCTTGCGATTCGCGGCCTTGATCAGCACCTGATAGCGAAACTCGTTTTT
This sequence comes from Bryobacteraceae bacterium, assembly GCA_963793625.1. Lineage (GTDB taxonomy): Bacteria > Acidobacteriota > Terriglobia > Bryobacterales > Bryobacteraceae. The sequence goes on from CAWCAT010000017.1 coordinate 26,095, forward strand.
GAGGCGTGGCACTGGTGCTTCCGCTGGTCCGAGCACGCGAATATTCTCGGGCGCGGGTATCAGCAGATCTGCCATCTCGGCGCTCATGCGTAGCGCGTCTTCCTTCTTTTCTGAGCGTACCAGCACGTTCGCAAGTGCGGCGAAGGGTGGATAGCGCATCGCCCGGCGGAACTGCATTTCCTTTTCGTAGAACATTGCGTAGTCCTGCGCGGCGGCGCAGCGGATGGCGTAGTGTTCGGGATTGATGGTCTGCACCAGCACTCTGCCACGCAGTTCTCCGCGTCCGGCACGCCCGGCCACCTGGGTCAGCAACTGAAACGTGCGCTCAGCCGCGCGGAAATCCGGCATGCCCAGGCCGACGTCTGCCGAGACCACTGCAACCAGCGTCACGTTAGGAATGTCGTGCCCTTTCGCGATCATCTGCGTGCCCACCAGAATGTCGAACTCGCGTTCGCGAAAGCCATAGAGAATGGTTTCGAAATGGTGCTTGCTGGTGACGGTGTCCCGATCCATGCGCGCGATGCGCGCCTTGGGGAACGCGTGGTGCAGTTCTTCTTCCACCTTCTCCGCGCCCACGCCGATGAACTGCACATGTTCGGCGGCACACGCGGGACAGGTCTCGGGGACCTTTTCGGCGTAATTGCAGTAGTGGCACAACAGGCGCCGGTCGCGACGATGATAAGTCAGCGTGACGGCGCAATTCTGGCATTCGAACTTGTGTCCGCAGGCGCGACACGTGACAAAGCTTGAGAATCCGCGCCTGTTCAGCAGCACCATCGTTTGCTCGCCGCATTCCAATCGTTGGCCGATCTCTTCGATCATGCGCCGCGAGAAGTTTGCCATCTTGCGCGTTTCCAAAAACTCCTGACGCATGTCGATCAGTTCGACATCGGGCATCGGGCGGCTCTCGACGCGCTCTGGCAATTCGAGCAGCACGTGCTTTCCGCGCTCCACGTTGAACTTGCTTTCGAGGCTCGGCGTCGCGGAGCCGAGCACGACGCAAGCGGCGGCCTGATGAGCGCGCACGATTGCGACGTCGCGACCGTTGTAACGCGGATTTTCCTCCTGCTTGTAGCTGCCGTCGTGCTCTTCATCGACAATGATGAGGCCCAGATTACGAACGGGCGCGAAGACGCCGGAACGGGTCCCCACGACCACTCCAGCCAGACCGTTTCGTATGCGGCGCCACTGCTCGGCGCGTTCGATGTCCGTGAACGCGGAGTGCAGTATCGCCACCTTGTCTCCGAAGCGCTGGAAGAACTGGTGCGCCATGGCGGGCGTCAGCCCAATTTCCGGGACCAGCAAAAGCGCGCCGCGTCCCGCATCCAGCGTGGCCTGAATGGCGTTGAGATAGACCTCGGTCTTGCCGCTGCCAGTCACGCCTTGCAGCAGGAATGTCTGGAATTTCTTCTGCTCGACGGCCGTGCGAATCGCGTTGAAGGCGCACTGCTGCCGCTCGTTCATTTTGTGCGGAAGCCGTTCCTCGATGTTAAGGGGCACGGGATCGATCAGCGCGAGTGTCAGCAGCTTCTTGCGCGCGAGTGCGCGTGCGGCCTGACTGGCTCCGGGCATCAGTTCATCGAGTTCTTTCAGATTGTGTGCACCGGGGTGTAACTCCAGATATGCGACTAACTCGCGCTCCGCCTTCGGCAGTTTTACTTCACTCGGGCGACCAGTGAATTCCACGCGCAAACGTTCAGCGGCGGCGCGCAACGGGTCGCGATCGACATGTAGTTCTTCCTTGGTAACGAGTCCTTTCTTCTCGAGAGTTTTAAGAACCCTGTCAGCGCCGGGGACCTTTTTCATCAGCGAGGGCAGCGATAAAGTGCGTACTTCCAGCAGGCGCAGGATTTCGACGGAAGGATCCTCGGTAGGTGTGCCAAGAAGCAACTGCCGCACTGCGTCGCGGCCTTCGTCGGTCAGCGTGTACTGCTTCGATTTGCGGATTTCACCGCCGAGCGGGGTCATCGAACGCAACACCTCGCCGAGCGGCGCGCAATAGTAGCCTGCGATCCAGCGGCCCAGCGACATCAGTTCGTCGTCGAGCACCGGTTCTTCGTCCAGCAGTCGCAGAATGAGCTTGACGCTCATCGACGGTGCTTCGTTATGCACCCGCAGGACGACCCCGGTCAGCTTGCGCGGACCGAACGAAACCAGGATGCGGCAACCCGGCTTTACGCGCCAACGCAATGCCTCCGGCAGCGCGTATGTGAATGCCTGATCCATGGGGACCGGCAGGCTGACGTCGCAGTATTCGGGGGAATTCGCGGTTTCGGGCGTAACTTTCATCAGAGAAGTGGAGTTCTTATATACCAGGAGTAATCATCACTTTGAAAAAGCTTATCGTTTCCATGGTAGCCCTAGCGCTAGCTTGCGCGTGGGCCGCCCCGGCTGCCTCTATTGACGGCAAATGGGGTTTCGAGTCCAAACAGACCGGCGGCAAGAAGGACGGCGCCGCGGAAGTAACGATCAAAACGACGCTAGATCTGAAATCGGCGGGCGACAAGCTCACCGGCAAGGTCACGATGGCCGGCGGCCCACGCGAGCGCACGGCAGAAATCAAGGACGGCAAGATCGACGGGAACACCATCAGCTTTGTTACAGAGATGGAAGGCAGGAAGGGCGTGTCCAAGACCACCTGGAAAGCAACCCTGGCAGGCGACGAACTGAAGGGGACGCAGGAGCGGGAGGGTGCGAAGCAGCCCAGGCCGTTTGCTGCCAAACGTCAGTAGTTTATATCACGCTGCCGATCAACGCCAGATATATCGGCGTTGATCGGCAGTCTCTTGTTTACTGCAGGTTACGGATCAACCCATAGATGGGCTTGAGCGTCTTGTAGAGCGAGCGGTAGACTTCGTGTCCTGCTGAGTAGCGGTGCGATTCGTGCGGTCGCGGTCAGACTCCGTTGACTTCGCGGATCGTCGCTTTGCAGGCGGCCTGCACGGTTTCGTACTGGCCCGTGCCGACCATGGCCAGAAGCGCTGCGCCGTATGCCGAACCCTCCTGCGTTTCCAGTGTGACCACCCTCTTGCTGAACAGATCGGCAAGCACCTGACGCCAGAAGGGGCTTTTCCCGCCACCGCCTGATACGCGCACATTCTCCACTGGAGCGCCCATTGCGTCGAGCAGATCGAGGCAATCCTTCAAGCTGTATGAGACGCCTTCGATCAAGGAGCGGATCATGTCGGCGCGTGTGTGCTTCGCCGTCACGCCAATCCAGCCGCCGCGTGCCGTCGCGTCCAGGTGCGGGGTCCGCTCACCCATCAGATATGGCAGCCAGAAGAGTCCCTGTGAGCCGCACGGTGCCGTGGCCGCTTCGTCCATCAACTTGTCGTATTCAACGCCGGGTGCGAACTGGTTGCGATACCACTGCAGGCTGAGTCCCGCGCCCTGCGTCACGCCCATCACGTGCCATTTGCCCTTTACGGCATGGCAGAAGGTGTGTACGCGACCCTTCGGGTCATACGTAGGACGTTCCATGTGCGCGAATACGACACCCGAAGTGCCGATGGTGCACGACACGATTCCAGGTTCAACGATTCCGTTGCCAACCGCACTCGCGGCCTGATCGCCGCCGCCGCCCACAACCGGAATGCCGACGGTGAGACCCGTTGCCGCCGCAGCCTCTTCCGTAATGCAGCCTGTGATGTCGGAGGACTCGAAAACCTGCGGGAGAATGCTCTCGTCGAGCTTAACGCGCGAAACCATCTCGCTGGACCACTTGCGCGTCACCACATCGAATAGCGCGGTGCCGGAAGCGTCAGAAACGTCAGTGGCAAACTCGCCGGTGAGCTTGAAACGAATGTAATCCTTGGGCAGCAGCATCTTGCGCACGCGCGCGTAATTGCGCGGCTCATTGTCGCGCACCCAAAGCAGTTTTGGCAGCGTGAAGCCTGTTAATACCGGGTTTGCCGTGAAGGCCAGCACGTTATCTTTGCCGACCGTTTGATTGATCCAATCCACCTGATTCTGGCTGCGCTGGTCGCACCAGATCAAAGCGGGGCGAATCACTTCGTTGTTCTCATCCAGAATTACGAGGCCATGCATCTGGCCGGAGAGACCGATACCCTTGATGGCGCCCGGCTTGACCTTACCTTCTTTCAGCACTGCCTTGATGGCCTGCTGCGCCGCGTCCCACCAGTTCTCCGGACGCTGTTCCGCCCAGAGCGGCTTCTCCATCTTCATGTCTTCATGAGGAGTCGTGACCGCTGCAACCACGCGGCCTTTCTCATTCACAAGCAATGCGCGGCTTCCGCCGGTGCCGATATCGATGCCTAACCACATAAGAAATGAAT
>CAWCAT010000018.1:0-146165 GCA_963793625.1 Bryobacteraceae bacterium
ATGAGCTGCCGTCTGGTTGTCGTGATCATGGTGGTAGTGTATCCGAATTTTTCGCCGCGCAAAGTGGATCGGCGTATAATTGCGGTGCTATGAAACTGCTAGCCGGAATCTTCATCTCGGCAATCGCGCTGCACGGAGCGGATCTTCCCGAGACCTACCGCGCTGTTTCGCGCGTCGTATTCGTGGTCCCCAATGCGGACCAGGCGGCCGCAGCCTGGGCCAGAACTGGCGTGCCAACCGAACCCGCCCGGCCGCTCGACGGCGTGTACGGGCGCCGCGCCACTTCGGCTCTGTTCGAGAATGTGGTCGCGGATTTTGTCGAGGCCGGGGACAAGGGCCCTTTGCGCGAGTTTATCGGCAAGCATGGGAGTGGTGTCTATGCGCTTGTTCATCGAGTGGAGAATGTACAATCGCTGGAATCAGAGGTCGCCCGTTTCGCGAAACTTGGAGTGAAGCCCGCGCTCGACGTCACATGGAAGGATCGAGGCCGCTTCGTCTTCCTGGACACGCGCGAACACGGCAGGTACTCGCTTGCGCTCGCAGTGCTGCCCGAATACAAGGCGCCGCGGCCTTCATTACGCATCACCCAATACGCGTTTGTGGCAAAGGAACTTACTGCAATTTCCGCTTACTGGGAGAAACTCGGCCTACCCGCGATGACTTACACGCATCCTGAATGTTCCGAACTGGTGTATCGCGGAAAGCCCGGGACATTTGATATGAGGCTGGGGTGGCAGCGCCACGGGAAAGTTACATACGAGTGGATCCAGCCCTTGCGCGGTCCTTCCACATACTACGATCACATTGAAAAGCACGGCGAGGGCTTTCACCACCTCGCAATAAGCGTGAGCGACATGGACCAGGCCATAGGACAATGGTCAGCGTACGGCTTTCCGATGGTGATGGCTGGCGCTTGGGGTGAAAAGGGCAAACCAGGCTCGGGCCGCTTTGCTTACCACGACCTGGAGCGCTGCTGTGGCACGGAGATCGAACTGCTTTGGAATTTCAAATCACAGTAGGACTGCGAATGTGGCGTAGAGCGGTACTGATCCTGATATGCGGCGCGCTTGTGGCGGTTGCGGCGGACAAAAGCGTGGTTGTGTATCGAGAGAAGGGGCGTTTCGGGGGCTGGCCGGCTAACCACGGCATCTGGGCGTGGGGTAACGAAATCGTTTTCGGTTTCAGCGCTGCTTATTTTCAGGTCAAGGCTGCGGACCGGCACCAGTACGACGGCACAAAGGCAGAGGAATCGCGACAGGCGCGCTCGCTGGATGGCGGGGAGACATGGAAGATCGAGGCTCCGAAGCTTCCGCCCTACAAGGAAGGACTTGATGCCGCAACTGAACTGAAAGAGCCCATGGACTTCACGCATCCGTCGTTTGCGATGACGCTGCGTTTCACGGATACAAACAAAGGACCGTCGATCTTCTGGTACTCCATGGATCGAGCGCGGACCTGGCGTGGGCCTTTCAAGTTTCCCTTGCTCGGGCAAACGGGAGTCGCCGCGCGAACCGATTACATCGTTAACGGTAAGCGCGATGCGTTCGTGTTTCTGACAGCGGCCAAGAGCAACGGCAAGGAGGGACGTGTCTTCTGCGCGGGTACTCAGGATGGCGGGCTGACCTGGAAGTTTGTCGCGTGGATTGGTGATGAGCCTGCTGGATTCTCGATCATGCCCTCCAGTGTCCGGCTGTCCTCATCGAAGTTGTTGAGCGCAACGCGGGTGAAGCAGGACTTCAGTGTGAACTGGATCGACTTATACGAATCCCGCGACAACGGCGCACACTGGAGCATGCTGGCTCAGAAGCTCGCCGACGCCGGCGCGGGTAGCGGCAATCCGCCCAGCTTGCTCAAGCTGAGAGACGGACGGCTGTGCATGACCTATGGATTCCGCAGCCCGCCTTATGAAATCCAGGCGCGCTTCAGCAACGACGAAGGGCGTACCTGGAGCCGGCCGCGCGTGATTCGGACCGGCGCCGCTGCAGGGGATCTCGGGTACGTGCGGAGCGCGGAGCGACCCGATGGTAAGGTCGTGACAGCTTACTATTTCAACGACGCTCCGCACAATGAAAGGTTTATCGAAGCTACAGTATGGGACCCCAGGAAATAGCTGAAATCATCTCCTATCTGAAGACGGTGGACTCGCCGACGCTGTCCAACGCAATCGAAGATTTGAAAATGCGGCCGCGCCATGAAGGCTTCGCGCCAGAGACCGTGCGGTGCCTGTTCCCTGAGTTCGGGCGAATGTGTGGTTACGCTGTGACGGCGCAGGTGGAAACGGTCTCACAGATGAGCGCGACGGACCGCGGCATTTTTGTCGATCTGTTTGAAGCAGTGCACGCCAGCCCCAAGCCGGCCGTGGTTGTGATGCAGGAGATCGGCGCACATCCGGAACTGTCGGCTCACTGCGGCGAGGTGATGGCGACTATTTTTACTCGGCTCGGCGCTGTCGGGCGTGGTGAGCGATTCGGCAGTTCGCGATATTCCGGAAGTTCGCGCGATTGGCATGCATTACTTCGCGCGCGGTGCTGTCGCCAGCCATGGGCACTTCCACATTGTTCGCGTTGGTGTCCCGGTGCAGATTAACGGCATGGTGGTGAAGCCTGGCGATTTGCTGCACGGCGATATGAACGGATTGATCTCAATTCCGGATGTACCGATCGCGGAGCTGATGCGGGCTGTTGATGACGTGCGTGCCCGGGAGAAGAAGCTGATGGACTATGTGCGAAGCGACGCGTTCAGCGTCCAGAGCTTGCGGGCCAAGTTTCTGGAGTAGCCTAAATCCCCAGCAGGACGCCGCATACCATCGCAAGTGTGGATAGTGCGAGGAGCGCAGCTATCGGCACAGCAATAAAGCGCAGCCACTCGCGGAACGACACGTCGGCCAGGGCGAGCATGGCCAGCAGGCTGCCGGCGGTCGGCGTGATGAGTCCAGAGATGAGGCCACTGTTGTGATAGGCGTTCACAACGAGCTGGCGCGAGAGGCCGAGCAGGTCCGCCAGCGGCACCAAAATTGGCAGGCTGATCAGCGCCCTGCCTGAGTCGCTAGGCATAGGGAAGCTGAGAGCCGACTCCGAAAGAAACATCATCACGGCGGCACCGCTTCTGGGGAGCTGGTTGAGCGGATAGAACATGATGTTGGCGATAGAGTCCAGAATCACTCCGTTCTCCAGAACAACCGAGATGGCTCGGGCGAAGCCCACCAGCATTCCAGCGAACGCCAGGCGGCGAAAGCCTTCGGCGAACTTTTCCGCGGTACCGCGCCACGATCCATCGTCCGTTTAGTTGTTGTCATAGCCCAGTGCCCTCAATGTGAGAGCAATGGTAACACGGGACACAAAGGCAAACGCCGCCGGATGCTGGTGAGCGGTCCGGCTGCTCTGATCTTAGTTAGTAACTTACCATTCAAGCCGCATGTGAAGCCAAATATTGCGGCTATAGGCCATGTCGCCGGGGTTACTTCCGTTCGGTCCACCCGTGTTGGAAATGGTTGCCGTGTTGACGCCACCTGAAAGGTTGACGTTCGGGTTGGCGAAGTTGGTGTGGTTGAGTACGTTGGTCGCCACGATGCCGACGCGCAGCTTTGGGGCGCGATCCGAATCGGAGAACGCGATGCTCTTGAAGAGTGACCCGTGAAACACGTTAACGCCGGGTCCGGTGATGACGCCGCGGCCGGACGTGCCGAAGCGGCCACTAGTCGGGGCGGCGAATGCGTTCACGTTGAACCATGCTTTGGAACCGGGGTTCTCAAGCACGGGGTTTCCGATAATGTCAGGTCGAAGGCTCACTTGAAGCGGCGAGGCTGAGGTCGTGTAAAAGGTCCCGGTCGGATCGGGAAGTGAAATCGTCGGCGTGAGGTGCTGCCCGGTTTGCTGCATGGAGATGAGCGACGCTTCCCAGCCGCCGATGACGGCGTTTAGAAGTTTGGACGGCTTACTGAAGAACTGCTTGCCTTTGCCGACCGGCAGCGAGTAAACCATGGTGGCGACGAAGCGCTGATTCGGCAGCCCCTGGTCCGGTCCGCGTTCACGCGAGCGATTGAAGGAGTCTTCCACCGAGACATCATCACCGAGGTCGCGGGCCCAGGTGTAACCGCCCTGGAGCATCAACCCGTGGCGCATAGTGCGCGTCACCTGCGCGGTGAATCCGTGGTAGGTGTGGCTGGAGCCGTTGTCCAGGTAGCTGATGGCGGAATAGGCAGGGAACGGACGCGTCTTGTTAATAAACAGGCGGTTGTCAACGACCGGCTGATTGATGTTCCTGGAATAGACCATTTGACGGGTGGCGTTGCCGATGTAGGAAAGGCTAAACCCGGTGTTCCAGCGCTGGTGTTCAAGGGTTGCGGACCAGCGCTCACTGTAAGGCATGCGGAGATCGGAGCGTACGCCAGCCGGGAGCGCGAGGGTGGTCAGCTTCCCGGATCCGTCGACCGGGAAGACCTGTGGGAAGACCACAGACGGTACCGGTGTGTTGGCGAAGTCCGGCTCCTGCGCGACGAACGGGGTCGTGTTGCTGAGTTGCACAGACGTTACGTCATAGAATATGCCGAAACCGCCTCGGAAAACAGTGTTGTTACTGCTGAAGGGCCGGTAGGCGAACGAGGCGCGCGGGGCGAAGTTGTTTTTGTCGGCCTTCACGATCGTATCGGACGGCAGGCCGACGGAACTTGCAGGGACGATTCCGATGTAGTTGGTGGGCAAGAACGGATAAAGCTCTTTCATTCCGGCATCCGCCACGACGATCTTGCTGGTGACCGGGTCGAATGCCGAAATCATACCGTGAGCATCGGTCCAGGGCATGTGTAACTGGTAGCGCATCCCGAATGAGACGGTCATGCGGTTCGAAACCTTCCATTCGTCCTGAATGTAGGAATCAAAATACTTCCAGCCCCGATCGACAAGCTGCGCAGGGAAGTTGCGGCGCACGGTGGTGGGTGTTCCCAGCAGGAAATCGGCGTATGGTTGGCCTGTGTACTTGTTGGAGAAAGTCGCGGAACCGAACAGGTAGGAACCGGCGGTGAATGATTGGTTGTTGATAGTGCCCACCTGGACCCCGGCCTTAAAGGAATGACGGCCGTGGTACCAGGAGAGGTCATCGTGAATGTTGTAAGCCTTGTTCAGAAAACCGGGTCGAGCGTAGTTGACCTGCGACAGAGCCTGGAGGCCGAGACCAGTAAACGACATCTGGAAAACGCCGGACACATCAGGCAGGTTCGGAGCGAGTCCCTGGAGCCCGAGGGATCTGACGACCTCATTCCCATTCAACGGACCTTCGATCGGGTTATTGCCGAAGGCGTAACCGACGCGGAGTTCGTTGACGAGCGACGAAGAGAAGGTGTGTGTGTTTGCCAGTGAAACGCTTTTGCTCTGCCGCTTTTGAAGGCGCGGACCGAACGCAGGAAGCCCGCCTTCCCAACTGTTTACCTGAACCTGATGCACATTGTAAGAACCGTAGAAGTACGATTTCTCGGACAGCTTTTGGTCGAGCCGGGCCTGGCCGTGCCAGATACGGGAAGACGGGGGACCGGTGAACTCCTGATAATAGTTGCGCGTCGTCAAGACTGAAGTGTCGCCAACGTTGGGCAGCGGATAAAAACGATCCTGAATTTTCTGAGAGACCGAGTTGATTCGCGAAGCCGGAATTACCCCGTTCGGGAAAGGTGCGTTGTTATTGAACGGATCCTTGATCGCGATGCCGAGCTTGGAGAAGTCTCCGCCACGCCAGGCCTGCAGCGGAACAGTCGGAGTGAGCGCAATCAGGGTGTTGTTCAGACGATAGTTATCGCCGAGTACGTACCAGAACGTCTTGTTCTTGCCGTTGTAGATTTTCGGAAGCACGACCGGACCGCCGGCCGAGAATCCGATCGAGTGATTGATCCCGGTGCTGCGACTGGCGGCGAAGAAATCGCGAGTACGCAAAAAAGGCGATTGATACTTGTCGTAAACGGCACCATGGAGCTGATTTTCTCCGGACTTGGTGACCAGGATGACATTGCCGAGGGTGGACATTTCCGCATTGTTGCTAACCATCTCAACGCGCATTTCCTTGTAGTTCTCATTGTTGCCGTAGAGATTCGAAAGCATCCCGCCGGCGCCGGAGGATGCGCTAGCGCCGTCGATCGTCACGTTGAACTGGTCAGTGCGCGAACCGGCGAACGATGGGGCGCTCCCACGCGGCACGGTCATAGGGAAGGTCATGAAGAAGTATGAGAAACCAGCGGAGGTGACCGGCAGCGTATTCAACTCCCGCTCCGATTTCTGCGAAAAGATGGTGGCGTTCTCGGTTTGGATGAGGCTGGATTGGGCGATAACTTCAACACTTTGAGCGGTCGCTCCGACTTGCAGGACGATATCGACGCGCCCGACTGCACGCGACTGCAGGGTCACGCGATCGGCTTTGAAGTCGCCGAATCCGGTCTTTGTGGCCGCAATCGAGTATGTGCCTTCGCGCAGTTCCGAAAGCGTATAGATGCCGGCGTCGTTGGATCTGGCGGTGTAGTTGAGACCCAGAGTGTCGTGATGCGCAGTGATGGCGACATCGGGCACGGCTGCGCCCGATGCGTCCGTCACGTTTCCGGTGACGCTGGCAAACGTTGATTGCGCGTAAGAAATACCCGACAGTAGCCCCATTGCCAACAAAACGGCACAGGTTGCCGGTAAAGCACTGAGATTCTTGGTTTTCTTCATTATTCTGTTTACCCGTAAAAAAAGACGGACCCTTAATCGTATGAGAAAGTTTAAGCCGGAACTTGCGACGGGGCAATGCACATTCGAGCGGGTTGTCCAATAGGCTGAATGGCAGATGAACCTGGAATCTGAGCGGCGTGCTGGAACAGGGATTTGGATCACTTGAAACTGATAGATTTAATGTAGTCCGAATCGCATGCTTTCGACAACAGCTCAATACGCCCTGCGAGCCCTGCTCGTTCTCGCCGCAGAGCCGGACGACCGGCTCGTGCTTGGAAAAGACATCGCCAAGCAGGCCGGAATCCCTGCAAACTACCTTTCCAAGATAATGCTTACGCTGGCAGGCACGGGCATGGTGGAGGCGGTGAGGGGCAGCAACGGCGGTTACCGATTGCGGAACCCAGCCAATGAGCTTTTGCTCATTGATGTTGTCCGGCAGTTTGATCGACAGTGTGCCCCGAACGACTGCTTCCTCGGTGTCCAATCGGAATGCTCTGACGACGCGCCCTGCGGCGCGCATGAAGCCTGGAAGAGCGCGAAAACCGAACTGATTAAGTTCCTGGAGACTACATCGCTCGCCGACATCTCCGGGCTTTCCTTCGAAGAAATCGCGTCAGCCAAGCGCCGTCCGGGCTGAAACGAACTCCGGGTCCGAAACCCCAAAAAAAGGCTTGCAATTTGCGACGGCAATTGTATAGTTGTTCATGTAGAAGTGAACAATGCTTTCCGCAACGGCAGAACATGCAATCCGGGCGTTGATGCAATTGGCGGTACTTGGCCGTAACGGCGCGGTCACCGGCAACCTGCTTGCGACGAGTGCGGGCATTCCTGCAAACTACCTGTCCAAGATCCTTTCACTGCTAAACCACGCCGGAATCATCAGCGCGACAAGAGGGAGCAACGGCGGCTATCAACTGGTGAGAAGGCCGGAGCAGATCTCGCTTACTCAAGTGGTGGAGCTCTTCGACAATCCGCGGTGGCGAAGGCGCTGCTTCCTGGACTGCGGACACGACTGCGAGGAGTCGGCGAGTTGCGCGGCACACATTGGTTGGCGGGAATGCCGCGATGTCTTCGAGCGCTTTCTTGACGAAACTACGATCGCTACTTTGGCGAGCACGACCCGTACGCAGCCCAACAAAACGCCCGAATTAAAGCGGAGGCGGACGTTATGATGCCTTCGGAGTTGCTGAAAATAGAGGTGCCGGGTGAGGGCTATCACAAGGGCCTGATCTCCTGTCAGGTGGCATGCCCGGTTCACACAGACGCGCGCGGCTATGTGCGCGCCATCGCCGAGGGGCGGTTTGATGAAGCGTATCTGATTGCGCGAGGGCCGAATCCGTTTGCCTCAATTTGTGGACGCGTTTGCGGCGCTCCTTGCGAGGCTGCCTGCCGGCGCGGCAAAACACCGCGTGTAGATGACGACGGTCGCTTCGTGGCCCACGACCGTCCTATCGCGATTCGAGCATTGAAGCGATTTGTCTGTGAGCTTGCCGGCCCTGAAACGCGCTCGCCTCAGGAAGTACTGCGCAACATTGAGAATTTTACTCCTCCGATTGCAGCGGATGCCGATGAACTGGCGGCCTTGCTGCACGCCTCTTTCGATGGACGCCTGCAGAAGGCGGACGGGCAACGGGTGGCGATCATCGGCGCGGGTCCGGCTGGTCTTTCGGCAGCGCACGACCTCGCGTTGCTGGGCTTCCGTCCCGTGGTCTTTGAGACTGAACCGGTGCCTGCCGGCATGTTGGCGCTGGGAGTGCCAGCCTACCGATTGCCGCGCGAAGTGATCGCGCGCGAAGTGGCTGTTATCGAGGCGCTGGGCGTGGAGATTCGCTGCGGCACGACAGTTGGCAAGGACGTCCTGCTGGAGGATCTGCGACGCGATTTCGCCGCGATCATTGTGGCCGTCGGAGCGAAGAGTTCGCGATCGCTCGGGCTGCCTGGCGAGCACGGACCCGGCGTGTTCGGCGGCGTCAACCTGCTGCGAGCAGTATCACTTGGCGAGGCTCTGGCTATAGGACGGCAGGTGATAGTGATTGGCGGTGGAAACGTTGCGTACGACGTTGCACGCAGTGTTCTGCGGCAGATTGCTTATGATACGGCCCGCACGGCCGCGAGGCTGCCTGGCTCTCCGACGGTCCGGCTCTTTTCGCTGGAGAGCCTGGAGGAGATGCCGGCCGATACGCTGGAGATCCTGGAAGGTGACGAAGAAGGTATCGAGCGCTGGAACGGTTGGGGGCCGCTCGCGATTGAACGCGACTCGCAGGGCGCGGTAACAGGCGTGCGATTCCGTCGCTGCCTGCACGTGTACGACGAGAACAGGCGATTCTCTCCGGTTTACGACGATGCGCAGGTGGAAGTTGCTGCCTGTGACACTGTGCTGCTTGCGGTGGGCCAGGCGCCCAATGTTTCGTTTCTGGAATGCGCAGGAGTGGAGTTTGCGCGTCCGGGGTGGCCGAAGATCGACCCAAACTCTCTAGCCACGACCGCACCGGGCATTTTTGTAGCGGGCGATCTGGCGCACGGCACACGACTGGTGATTGACGCTGTCGCATCCGGCAAGGCGGCCGCGCGTTCCGTATATACCCATCTCACCGGACGACGGCTGCAAGCCGAGGTGCTGACGTCCCATCAGGTTCTGGAACAGTACCGGCGGGAGCGCGGGTATGAGTCGATTCGCAGACAGGCCATTCCCGTAACGGAGCCGCACGAGAGGTTCGAGCACCCATCCGTGCAGGTAGAGAAAGGGTATGACGCGGCTAAGGCAATGCGGGAAGCGTCGCGCTGCCTGGACTGCGGCGTGACACCCGTGTTCGATGGCATGCGCTGCGTGCTGTGCGGCGGATGCGCGGATGTCTGCCCAACGCTGTGCCTGAAGCTGGTGCCGTACGACGAAGAAAATTCCGCGATTTTGAAGGACGAAGACCGCTGCATCCGCTGCGCGCTGTGCGCCATGCGCTGCCCGGTAGACGCCATCACGATGGAGCGAGTTTCGTTCCACACAACCTGGAGAAGTCTATGAGTACAGCCGTTCCCCAACCGCCATCGAGACTTGACCCGGAACCGGTTCCGCGTAGGGACTTTCTTGGTCTGGGTGCGATGTTCAGCGCCGGCGCAGCTTGCCTCTTTGCGCTGGTGGGCATGTTACGGATGCCCAAGGCCGCCGTGCTGAGCTCGCCTTCGAAAAAGTTCAAGGCCGTGCTCCCGGAAAACCTGGAGGTTGGTGCGGCATTCGTGCCGCCCGGCCGATCCGTGGCGCTGTTCAAAGATGCGGAAGGCGTGTACGCGATTTCCACGGTGTGCACGCACCTCGGCTGCATCATCAAGCCGACACAAGAGGGCTTTGAGTGTCCGTGCCACGGCTCACGGTTCGCCGGTGACGGCACTGTGCAGCGCGGTCCCGCACCCACTGCCCTCCCCTGGCTGAAAGTCAGCCAGAGCGGTGGAAACTGGATCGTTGACGAGGGAGCGCCGGTGCCCCCGGGAACGAAGGTGCACGTATGACACCGGTAGCCCCACCACCTCCGGATTCTCTCCGGGAATTCGTGGAGAACCTGAAGACTGCGCCGCGCCACATTTACGAGACGGCATTCCGCAGTGGTAAGCCGGCCACCGACCGCTCGCGCTCCACGTTCGTCTTCGGCAATGTGTTCCTGCACCTGCATTCAGTGAGAACCCACCGCTGGACGTTGCGTTGGAGCACGACGATGGGCCTCGGCATCATGACCACTTCAGCATTCCTGATCACGTTGATCACCGGCATAATGCTGATGTTCTATTACAAGCCATTCCCGGAAGCCGCATACGACTCGATGAAGGACATTCACTTCGTAGTACCGACCGGGCGCTTCATCCGCAACATTCACCGCTGGGCGGCCAATGTAATGGTGCTGGCAGTGATCCTGCACATGGCGCGCGCTTTCTACACAGCGTCCTATCGCAAACCGCGTGAGTACAACTGGCTCATCGGACTCGGCCTGTTGGTGATCACGCTGGGGCTGTCGTTTACTGGTTACCTGCTGCCCTGGGATCAACTGGCTTACTGGGCCATTACGATTGGCGCTAACATCGCGCAGTCGCCGCGCGAGGTGACTGACGCTCTGGGCGTCACGCAGTGGTTCGACCCGGGCGGGCTCCAGAAGCTGTTGCTGCTGGGCTCCGACGTTGTCGGACCGGAGGCGCTGATTCGCTTCTACCTGCTGCACGTGATGCTGCTGCCGCTCGCACTCGGCGCACTGATGGGCGTACACTTCTGGCGCATCCGGAAAGACGGTGGCCTGGCTCGGCCGGTCGATGCTGACAAGAGGCTGGGACCGCCGCCGGCAGGCACCTATCCGGTCTTCACGGACGCTCCGCAGCGTACCTATCATCTGGCCGCAGTTGTGAAAGGCAGAACTCCGGCGGTGAACAACGGTCCGGAGAACACGGTTCCGTCCATGCCGCACCTGTTTTATGCCGAACTCGGCGTGTTCATGCTGACGGTGTTCATCTGCCTGGCCCTGGCGCTCGTCTCTGACGCGCCGCTGAAAGAATTGGCCAACCCGAATATTCCGGAAAATCCGGCCAAAGCGCCGTGGTACTTCCTCGGCCTGCAGGAACTGGTGTCGTTCTCCGCGTTCATGGGCGGTATCGGGATCCCGGCAATTGTGCTGTTGGGATTGGGCCTGATTCCATATCTTGACCGTGAAACCAAGGGGACCGGCGAGTGGTTTGGCGGACCGGGCGGTTGGCCGCTGGTGCGGCAGGCCATGTTGCTTGGATTCGGCTCGACGTTGCTGGTTGAGACGCTTGTGATCCGGTTTGGCTGGCTTCGGGAGTGGTTCCCGAAAATCCCGCAATTGATCGTCACGGCTGTGAATCCCGCGACGATCCTGACCGCGATCTACGCACTGTATTCCTTGTGGCTGATTCGCAGGTATCGCTCAACGCGCGCCGGCGCGCTGGGTTTGTTTACCTGCTTCCTGTGCGGGTTTCTGGTGCTGACGATCATAGGCACCTACTTCCGTGGTCCGAACTGGGTTTTCTACTGGTCACCTGGTGACTGGCCCAAACACTAAAGCCATGCCGAAGAACAAATACCTGCTGCTTGCTTCGAGCCTCGGAGTGCTGGCGCTGCTGCTGACGTCGGCTGTGCAAGAGAACTTTCTGAAGGAATGGCGGCGGATTCAAGCCGTGGGAACCTCGGACGAGGGGCCCATCGACGTTCGTCTGCGCCAGGTGATCAACCCCGGTCTGCGCGTAACTGACCGCTGCGTATCCTGCCATGTCAGCATGGGTGCGGGCGAGCAGAGCGTGAGAGGCTCAAAGGTTCTCGTTGCACACAAGGCGGTGGTTCACGACCCCGCCGAATACGGTTGTACCGTGTGCCATGGCGGGCAAGGCCTGGCGACCGAGAAAGCGGAAGCCCACGGCAATGTGCACTTCTGGCCCGAGCCAATGCTGCCTGCACGTTACAGCTACGCAGGCTGCGGCACCTGCCACGCGCCTCTGAGCGTGCCGAACAGCGAATCCTACCAACGAGCAGTGTCTGCGTTCGAGCGCCTGGATTGCTACGCGTGCCACCGTGTCGAAGGCAAGGGTGGAACGCTTCGTCCAGACGCCAGCGGAATGGAAGGCCCCGATCTCTCACGAGCGGGACTTACAGGATATGACCGCGACTGGTACGCGAAGCACCTGAACAAAATGGAGACTGCGCCGCAAAAAGCGTGGAAAGCGAGCTTCGCCCCCGTGAGCGATGAAGACCGGCAATTACTGGTCAGCTATCTTTCCACGTGCGTGGGGGCGTCGAAGCTGGTAGAAGCCAAAGCGGCGTTCCACACGGCCGGCTGCCTGGGGTGTCACAAGGTGAGCGGCGTGGGCGGCGACTCCGGCCCCGACCTGTCACGAGCCGGAGAGAAGGATCCGGCGCTGGCGGACTTCACGCACGTGAACGGTCCGGCGACGCTGGCCAACTGGCAGGCGGAGCACTTGCGGTCGCCTCTATCCATCGTCACCGGCTCTCAAATGCCTTCACTCGGACTGACTGATCGGGACATCGACCAGCTAGTTTTCTACACGCTCTCGCTGCGACGGCGGGAGGTGCAGGGCAACTATGTACCGAAGGACCGCATGCGCGCCCAACGCTTTGGCGAGCGAGAGTTTTCCGGCGATGGCGGCACAGTGTACGGTGCGTTTTGCGCTGGCTGCCATGGTATGTCGGGCAGCGGCGTTCGGAGTGCGGGACTGGCGTCATTCCCGTCGATCGCGAATCCGGACCTGCTCGAGCGAGTCTCAGACCAGTTTCTGGAGAACACGATCAGGCATGGACGCCCCGGGCGGCGCATGCCGGCATGGGGTGACGCAACTGGCGGGTTGAAGCCGGACGAGATCCGCAGTGTGATCGGATATCTGCGCACGGTGAGCGGAGTAAAGCAGAAGCCGGAGAACACTCCGGCGCGGTGGGTGAAGAGCGACGCGGCGGCGGGCAAAGCATTGTATGGCTCGGCCTGCGCGGGCTGCCATGGGGCAAAGGGCGAAGGCGCCGAAGCCCCGGCACTGAACAATCAGGTGCTGCTGACTTCGGCCACCGACACCTATCTTGTAGAGACCATCGGCCGCGGACGGCGGGGCACAGTGATGCAGGGGTTCCTGAATCCGTCTCCGACGCGCCGTATGCTGTCCGGTGCGGAAATCGAATCGGTCGTTGCGTTTGTCCGCACTTGGGAGAAAGGGAAAAAATGAAGAACGAAGGCTCTCGACGCGAGTTTCTGGCCAGGCTTTCGGCCGCCGGACTGGCCGGCTTCGCAGCATCCAGCATCAAGGCATGGGGCCTGGACGCACAGGCAAATCCACTCGCGTCCTATCCGGATCGCGGCTGGGAGCGGGCCTACCGCGACCTTTGGCACTATGACTCGAAGTACACCTTTCTGTGCGCGCCCAACGACACGCACAACTGCCTGTTGAATGCTTACGTGCGCCAGGGCGTGATCACCGGATCGGTCCGACAATGCGCTACGGCGAGGCGTCGGATCTGAGTGGTAACCGCACCAGCAGCCGCTGGGACCCTCGCGATTTGCCAGAAAGGGCTGGCCCTGACGCGGCGCTTCTATGGCGACCGGCGCGTGAATCAGTGCATGGTCCGGGCCGGATTTAAGAAGTGGGTAGGACGAGGGATTCCCGCGCGGCAGTGATGGCAAGCCGCCGGCGGAATATTTTGAACGCGGCCGGGACGAGTGGGTCCGCATGCCGCACGACCAGGCGGCCACCATCGTGGCCGCCGCACTGAAAAACATCGCCGAAACCTACACGGGCGAAGAGGGCAAGCGGCGGCTCAGGAGCAGCACTACGACCCGGCTGACGATGGAAGCCACACAGGGCGTCGGCACGCAGGTGATGAAGTTCCGCGGCGGCATGCCGCTGCTGGGCATGACCCGCGTTTTCGGCATGTACCGCATGGCAAACTCAATGGCCCTGCTGGACGCGCAGATCCGCAAGGTGGGCCCGGACAAGGCCGTGGGCGCCAAAGGCTTCGATAACTACTCGCTGGCACACTGACCTGCCGCCGGGCCACCCGATGGTAACCGGACAGCAGACTGTGGAGTTCGACCTGAACGCGGTGGAGCACTGCAAGACGCTGGTCGTCTGGGGCATGAACTGGATCACCACCAAGATGCCCGACGCGCACTGGCTGACCGAGGCCCGCCTGAAGGGAACCCGTGTGGTGGTGATCGCCTGCGAGTATTCGGCCACGGCCACCAAGGGTGACGATGTCATCGTCGTGCGCCCTGGCACGACGCCGGCGCTCGCGCTGGGCCTTGCGAACGTGATCTTGCGCGAGAAACTCTACGACGCTGACTATGTCCGGCGGTTGACCGATATGCCGCTGCTGGTGCGCATGGACACGCTCAAGCACCTGCGCGCCACGGAGGTGTTCGGCGGCGCGGCCGCGGAACTGAAGAGCACGCAGATCCTGAAGAAAGGTGAAAAGGAGCCGCCGCCGCTCGCAGCACGACCGAGATGATCGTCCCGGAAGAGTTGCGACTGGAGTGGGGCGACAACGTGTGGTGGGACCGCGAGTCGAATTCGCCGAAAGCCATCACGCGCGACAATGTCGGCAAGAATTCCACGATCGTTGATCCGCTGCTGGAAGGCGCGGTCGAAGTGACGCTCGAGGACGGCAAAAAGGTCCGCTGCCGGCCCGTTTTCGACCTGATTTCGGAATACGCCGCGCACTTCGATCCCAAGACCACTGAGGAGTTGACCTGGGCGCCGGCGGCAGCGGTGGAGATGCTGGCGCGGCATATCGCCAAGGACCCCGGCACGACACTGTTCGCCATCGGCATGGGTCCGAACCAGTTCTTCAACAACGACAACAAGGACCGCGACACTCTGCTGCTGGCCGCGTTGACCGGCAACATCGGACGCGTCGGCGGCAACGTCGGATCGTACGCGGGCAATTACCGCACGGCCTTGTTCAACGGCGCCCCGCAGTACATCAACGAGAATCCGTTCGACATCGAACTGGATCCGGCCAAACCGGCGCGGCCCAAGCAATACTGGCGAGCGGAATCGGCGCACTACTACAACCACGAGGATCATCCGCTGCGCGTGGGCAAGAAGTTGCTCACCGGCAAGACGCACATGCCCTGCCCACCAAATCGCTCTGGTTCGCCAACGCCAATTCGATCCTGGGCAACGTGAAGTGGCACTTCAATACGGTGGTCAATGCGCTGCCGAAGATCGAGATGATCGCCGTCAATGAGTGGTGGTGGTCGTCCAGTTGCGAGTGGGCGGACGTGGTTTTCGGCGTCGATAGCTGGGCGGAGCTGAAGCATCCGGACATGACGGCGTCGGTCACAAATCCGTTCCTGTCGGTGTTCCCGCGCACGCCTATGAAGCGGATCTTCCAGACGATGGGCGATATCGAAGTGCTGGCTCTGGTCGGCGTCAAAGCTGGCGGAGCTGACCAAGGACAATCGCTTCAACGACTACTGGAAGTTCGTGCGCGAGGGCCGCACAGACGTCTACCTGCAGCGCATCCTCGATCATTCCAGCAACACCAAAGGCTACAACTTCGATGAGATCGAAGCACGCGCCAAACAGGGCATCCCGGCGATTATGCAGAGCCGCACGTCCCCAAAGGTGGTCGGCTACGAGCAGGTCTACGATTCCCGGCCCTGGTACACCAAGACGGGCCGGCTGGAGTTCTACCGCGAGGAGAACGAGTTTATCGAGGCGGGCGAGAATCTGCCCGTTCACCGCGAGCCGGTCGATTCCACGTTCTACGAGCCGAACGTGATTGTGGCCCCCAAGCACGAAGCGATGCGGCCGGACGGGTCCGGAAAAGTACGGCGTGAAGCGCGACGACCTGAGTTGCGAAACGCGCTGCGGCCGCAACGTGGTGCTGACCTGGGCGGAGACGAAAAAGACGCCGCATCCGCTGATGAAGGACGGTTACAAGTTCGTCTTCCACACGCCCAAATACCGGCACGGTGCGCACACCATGCCTATCGACACTGACATGATCGCGGTGCTGTTCGGACCCTTCGGCGACCTCTACCGCCACGACAAGCGCAGCCCCTTCGTGGCTGAAGGCTACGTGGACATCAATCCCGACGACGCCCGCGAACTGGGCGTGCAGGACGGCGACTACGTCTGGATCGATGCCGATCCCGAGGACCGGCCGTTCCGCGGCTGGCAGAAGGACAAGAAGAACATGGAGTTCGCGCGGCTGCTGTGCCGGGCGCGCTACTACCCGGGTACGCCGCGCGGCGTGACGCGCATGTGGTTCAACATGTACACGTGCGACGCCTGGCTCGCATGGAGGGCATCAAGTCGAGGAAAGACGGCCTGGCGAAGAACCCTCGCACAAACTATCAGGCCATGTTCCGCTCGCGGCTCGCATCAATCGTGCACTCGAGGCTGGCTGAAACCGACGTTGATGACAGATTCGCTGGTACGTAAAGAACATGTTCGGACAGGAAATCGGCAAGGGCTTCCTGCCGGACACGCACTGTCCGACGGGTGCGCCGCGCGAGTCGTTCGTGAAGATCACAAGAGCCGAACCCGGCGGCATTGATCAGAAGGGCCTGTGGCGGCCGGCGGCCATGGGCATTCGCCCCGGTTACGAATCCGCCGCGATGAAGAAATATCTGGCCGGCGAATTCTTCGGCGGCAAGGAAGGAGACCTAACCATGGCGCGAGTTTACAACTGGCAAATCGGCCGCGAGATGTCTTACTGGTATCCGGAGAGCCGTCCGAAGAAACAGTTCGCCGCTGTGTTCGACACGAACAAATGCATCGCCTGCCAGACGTGCACGCTGGCGTGCAAAACGACATGGACTTCAGGCAAGGGCCAGGAGTACATGCTGTGGAACAACGTCGAATCGAAGCCATATGGCAGTTATCCGCAAGCGTGGGATCTGAAGCTGCTGGACATGCTCGACGCCGGCAAATGGAACGGCAACGTGTACGAAGGGCAGACGATTTTCGAATCTGCTCCAGCCGGCGAGCGCGTGATGGGGTGGCGTCCGGAAGACCAGGACTACTCCTATCCGAACGTCGGCGAAGACGACTGCGCCGGTCAGGTGGACCACGGCGCGTTGATGGCACTGCCGCACATGCAGTGGTTCTTCTATCTGGCGCGAATTTGCAATCACTGTTCCAATCCGGCCTGTCTTGCCTCGTGTCCGCGCGGCTCCATTTACAAACGGCAGGAGGATGGAATCGTCCTGCTGGACCAGAGCCGCTGCCGCGGCTACCAGGAGTGTGTGCGCGGCTGCCCGTACAAGAAGGTGTTTTTCAACCCGATGACGGGTACGTCGGAGAAGTGCATCGCCTGCTATCCGAAAGTGGAGCAGGGCCTGCAGCCGCAGTGCTTCGTCAACTGCATCGGCAAAATTCGCATGGCGGGTTTCATCAACCGACCGGAAAAGGCGAAGGCCGACAATCCTATCGATTACCTGGTGCACATAAAGAAGATCGCGCTGCCGCTGTTCCCGCAGTATGGGCTGGAGCCGAACGTGTACTACATCCCGCCGGTGCACGTGCCTTCATCGTTCCGCAACCAACTGTTCGGACCCGGCTCGGATGCGGCCGTGGCGGCGTATCAAAACGCGCCGAAGGACCTGGACCTCGCCGCGCTGCTGTGCCTGTTCGGCTGCACGGAATCGATGATGACCCATTGGCGCAGGCAGGGAGATTGGGTTTCAGCTAGCGATGACAAAGGGAAGGAACTGGTGAAGGTTCCGGTGAAGGAACCCGTCATCATTCGCCCCGCCTTCGACCCCAAGCAACAGCTGGTGCGAATCAACTGCCCGTGAGGATATGCCGCCATGCGACCCTTAGCTACGTACTTTTTCCAATTTTGATTCTTAGCGCTGCGTGCAGCCGCGCGCCGCGTCTTGCCAACGATGTCGAGGTCGTCCCGGCTGCGAAGCTCACGCTGGATCCGAACGACAAAGTCTGGCGCGACGCTCCGGAGCATGTGGCGAAACTACTGCTTCAGGACCTTGTGGAACCGCGCCTGATGAAGTCATCCACCGGCGAAGTGCGCGTGCAAGCCATCACGCAACGGGCACCGACGTTGCGTTCCGTCTTCGCTGGCTGGACCCGACGATGGACGACCAATCCGGCCCCGGACGAATGGTGGATTCGTGCGCAATTCAAGTGCCGCAGAAGATCGAGAAAGATGCGCCCGCACCGCAGATGGGTGAAGCGGGGCGCGGCGTCGAGATCACGATGTGGCGGGCCGATTGGCAGGCCTATGTGAATGGCCGCGGCGATACAATTCGCGACATCTATCCGAATGCCGCCGTTGATCACTATCCCTTCGACGCGAATTCCCTTGCGAGCCAGGCTCGGCGGAGCAGGCCGAGATGGCGAAGCGATATTCACCCGCAACTGCACTCGGAAATCGTCGCGCTGGTCCCAGGAAAACGCCGGTCGAGGACATGCGGCCAGCGGACCGGGCTCGCTCAGTCCAAACGCGTCCGGAAGCTCTATCGGACGTGGTGAGCGGACAAAGGACGGATGGGCGGTGGTGATTCAGCGGCGTTTGCCCGAGCGTCTGTCGCCGAAGGTCCGGTCGCAGATAGCCTTCGCGGTATGGGAAGGATCACAACATGAGGCGGGCGCGCGCAAGATGCGCACGGGTTGGATTCCACTATCAATGAAGGAGTCACAAGTGACAGCCGAGGAGTCCGCTGTTCTCGATCTTGCCCGCCAAGCCGCGGAGTGGCGCTTGATTGGTTTGCTGTTTGAGCAGCCATCCGACCCGTGGCGCGAGCAGGTCGCCTCACTTGGTTCGGAGGTGAGTGACGCGAAACTCGTGCAGGCTGCGGCGGCCGCCCTGGAAGAGGCCGGTGAGGAACTCTACTATTCCATCTTCGGTCCCGGTGGCCCAGCCAGTGCGCGTGAAGCAAGTTACTTCGACAACATTCAGTTGGGATACCTGATCGCGGAACTGGATGCGCACTATCAGGCGTTTGCCTACCAGCCTTCCTTGGAAGAAGCGCCGGACCATGTAGCTGTGGAAGCGGGATTCATTGCGTATCTACGCTTGAAAGAAGCTTATGCCCAGGCCGAAGGCGATAGTGAGCATGCGGAACTAACCCGGGATGCGGCATTGCATTTTGTTGGTGAGCACTTGGCTCGCATGGCCCCTGCGCTGCAGGAGAAATTCGCCGATTCAGGTGTCGAGTATTTGATTCTCGCTACGCAGGCGCTGTTTGATCGCAGCGGCTCAATGAAAACCGCGCCAATTTCCCTGCCGATTATTCAGGACCTAAGTGAAGCGCAGTTTGAGTGCGGCGGCGAAGCCTTGCAGGATTAGTGACACCCCGCTCACGGCTAACGAGACGATACTGCAGACTCGCCAATCTTTGCCACGCGCTGGATTACTCCGGAATCAACCGTCTTGCCTGTACGCGTGATGGTCTGAAAATGGAGCTCGCCGCCCGCGATTTCAACCAGCATGAAGGTGCAATCCTTGTCGTAGCCAACGGCGGTCAGGTTTGTCTTCCTGAGGTCTCCCGCGCTCAACTTACCTGATGCGCCCTCGGTGAAATAGTAGATGCCCTTTTGCGGCTTCACGCGCTCGTAGATGTGGTCGTGCCCCGCGAAGACGACTTGCACTCCGTATTTTATGAAGAGTGGTTCCAGCACGAGGCGGAGTTCGGTCGCTGAGCCGTGGCGGCCGGCGGAAGAATAGAGCGCGTGATGGAAATAGCAGATGCGCCAATCCGTCCCTGAGTTCTGCAGTTCCTTCTCGAGCCACGCGAGCTGCCGCGGGTTCATGTTAGTGGTGTCCAGCACGAAGAATCGGACGTTACCCTGCTTGTACGTGTAGTATTGTTGCCCGTTCATGTTGAAGGGCTTATAGAAGCGCTGAGTTGGTTTGTCGTGGTTGCCGAGCGCGGCGTAAAACTTTACGCCCGCATCAGAGCAAGGGTTTGTAGGGCCGCTCGAACTTGCTTACATAGTCGAACGGGGCCTCCCCGCCATAGAGGTTATCGCCCAGCATTATCACGAAACCAAAAGGGAATTTCTGACGAAACTCGAACATCTTCGCCGCCGTCTCGAATTGCAGCTTGCCCCCTGTTCCCATGTCGCCGATGGCGGCGAAACGCACAGAGTCGGGTTTGAGCGGCAGGGTCAGTTCCTGCGCGTAAAGCGACAAACCTAATGGGATAAGAGCAAGATATGGTAAATGGTGCGACGCATAACAAGGATATTAGTAAGTTTTGTAAGTCTCAAGGAATTGCATTCGGGATAACAATCCACGATTAAACTTGCTTTTGTGTCCAACAGGGCAAAGTCGCGCCCGATAATCCTATACTCCAGTTCCTGCGGCAGTTGAGGGAAGCTTGCTCAACAAAGTGGGGGGCCATGGTCGTCAATGGCATGTTGTCCGGATAAACCTCGTTCACATTCAGACGCTTAACGACTTTGGGCGACTCGTCCGGGCGGATAGTCTTGCGTGCTAGTGGCGCACCGGGCCCCTCTGAAATCAAGGCGAATGATGTCGCGGAACTGCTGAAGTAACTTCTGGAGTGAAGATGTCGCCCTGACGTGCGCCGCTGCGAGCCTGGGCAATCTTCTTGGCTAGCGCGTGCTGGTGGACAGCAATCTGCGGCGCTTCTTTTGTTGGCTTCAAGGGTGGCAGCGAGGATGCCGCGCCCTTCCGGAGCGTGACGTATTGCTGGACGCGCTGAGTGAAAGTTTTGAACGCGCGAGCCTTCCCATCACTGACCTGCATTTGGGCTCCAGAACCGGGCAGCACGAACACAAGCAGTAGGAGGCACTGGAGCAACGGATCCTGCGCATGGTTTAAGCCTCCTCAAAGGACTTCACGATTTCTTCGACACGCTCCCGGACAACTTCCTCTACCGCTTCCTTGACCGTAGCTTTGATTTCGTCACGATCCAGACTCTCGCCACCGTTCTCGGCCGCTACCTGTTCAACCGCCTCCCGCACGATTGGATTGAGCGGCGACAATTCCTTAACCAGCGCTTTCACCGCGCGCTTCGGGAGCTTCGGTTTCACTGGTTGCTCGTCGTCTGCTTTTTCTGACCCAATCCGCTTCAAAAGTCTGAATTAAACCGTTCACAACCTTCGACTCAGAGACAATGATGCCGAGTTCGCGCCGTGAGTCCAGTTCGACACTACGCAGACTCTGGCTACCAACAAAGGCCCGGCGGCGGTCGCAGATGATGGTGCGCGTGTGCAGCCGCAGGTTTGCCAGATCACGGACTTCCATCCAGCGCTTGTCCTTCACACAACCAATCACTCTGATCTCGACGCCTGCGTTCATCCGATCCTGAGAACGCGCAACATCTCCGATCGGAGATCTGCGGGTGATAGATGAGTATCCTTCGTGGCTTTGCGGAGGAAGGCGGCAAGCACTTTACGGGCGTTGTCGGGACTAACGACAAAGCTATCCAGTTTGGGCGTGTAGGGCTGTCGCGCCGCATCAGCCTCAAACAACTTCACCGCTTCCTGGACGCAGCCTGACATTTCTGGTGACGATACCAAAGCCGCGGCTGTGGTCGATATCAAGGTGGGTGAATTGAAGGACATGACGTAGAGCACCCGGCGGTCAATGATCATCAGCTTATCGTGATAGCGCAACAGATCGTTCGCGGTCCGAGAAACCGTGACGCCCACTTCGAGCAGACGCATTTCGAGTTTGCGAAGGCCTATCTCTCCGCCGCGGTTGGTGTACGCAATCAATGCACTCACAGAAACGCCACGTGCGACTGCGGCTTTCAGCGCCGCCTCAATCTCGGCTGCGGTCGAAACGGAAAATAGCGATCTCAACGCTCTTTTCTTCGCGGTTCTGATTGCTGAAACCAGCTGCGCGATTCCGGCTTCAGGTTGGATCAACAGATTCACGGAGTCGGAGAAGCAAGTGAAGTGACCAAAGATCGCGAGGAACAGAGAATTGTGAAATGGTCCGATTCGTGCACGGGTAAGTTGCGCGTCTGAAAGGGCGCCAATGATAAAGTCCAAAAGAATATGCACGAGCGTTTTTGCTCTGGTTCTGGCGATGCCTGGCTTCGCCGAGCAGGCTCGGATGGCAGTTCCAGCGCGGCGCGATGCTGTAGCTCGGCGCGCCATCATCGAGCTGTGGCGCGACCGGGGAAACGTAGCCGAACTGAATCTGCTGGACGGGCCGGGAGGCAGGAATCGCGGTCCGGGAACGGATTTCAAATTCATTAAAGAAAGCAAGAGCGGGAGTTCGCCAAAATTCGTTGTCCAGGATGATAAAGGCACAAAATGGAAAGTGAAACTCGGCCCCGAGGCCAAGCCGGAAACGGCTGCAGCGCGACTGCTGTGGGCAGCTGGTTACTACGTCGATGAAGATTACTACCGAGAGCAGATACGGGTGACTGGCATGAAACGGCTCGCGCGAGGGAAGGATTACGTCTCAAAGAACGGCCTAGTCAATGGGGCGCGCTTGGAGCGCGATTTGAAGGTAAAGCATCGAAGGGCTGGAGCTGGCAGGAAAACCCCATAAAAGAAACGCGGGAGTTTAACGCCCTCAGAGTGTTGATGGCGCTCCTCAACAACTGGGACCTGAAATCCGAGAATAACTCAGTCTATGAGCTGGCCAACGGCAGGCAGCGTTACGTTGTCTCCGATTTGGGCGCCAGCTTCGGAAGAACCGGGAGCGGCGGCACCCGCACCAAGGGCTCTATGAACGACTACGTGCAATCCAGGTTTGTCCAGAAGGTCACTCCCGAACACGTGGACTTCGTCATGCACAGCCGGCCGTTCTTCCTGCTCTATATTTTTCGTCACAATCATTACACTCAGCGGACGCGCATGGAGAAAGTTACCAAACACATTCCCATCGAGGATGCGCGCTGGCTGGGCAACCTGCTGGCCAGGTACTCCAGCGCCCAGATCAGCGACTGTTTCCGCAGTGCCGGCTTCTCGGCCGTCGAGGTTGACGGCTATACCAAGGCAGTGATGCAGCGTATCTCCACCCTGAAGCAGCTATAGCTTGGACTGATCCGCGGGCAGAGGATCTTCGGTGCGAAACTGGATCTCGTAGAGTTCCGAATAGAGACCGCCGGCCGCCAGCAGTTCGTCATGGGTGCCACGCTCAATAAGAGCGTTGTCGTTCACCACAAAAATGGCGTCGGCGCGTCGGACGGTCGCAAGATGATGCGCGATAACGATGGACGTCTTGCCTTCCATCAAACGGCTGAGGGCTTCGAACACAGCTTGCTCGGACGCTGCGTCCAGTCCTGATGTCGGCTCATCCAGAACAAGAATAGGGGCGTTGCGGATGACCGCGCGCCCGATGGCGATACGCTGGCGCTGGCCTCCTGAAAGCGTCACGCCACGCTCGCCGACCATGGTGTCGTAGCCCTCAGGCATTTGCTCGATAAACTCATGGGCGTTGGCTAGTTTTGCGGCGTCGATGATTTCAGCCCGTTTGGCTTCCGGACGGCCGTAGGCGATATTCTCCCAAACCGGCGCGTGGAACAGTAATGTCTCCTGCAAGACAAAGCTAAACTGCCGGCGAAGCGATTTCATGGTGTAGGTCCTGATGTCAGTCCCATCAATCTTGACTTCACCGGAGACAGGATCGTAGAAGCGCGCAACCAGGTTGATTATGGTGGACTTGCCGTCTCCGGTAGGGCCAACGAATGCCGCAACCTGGCCGGGTTCGATTTGGAAGCTGACATCTTTCAGAATCATCTGATCCTGGTAGTAGCCGAACGAGACCTGATTAAATTCGATTTTGCCCTTGAACGCTGGGGCGCTACGCGCGTGAGGCAGATCTTTGACGCCGCTATCGGTTTCCAGAACTTCGCGGATTCGCTCGTAACCCACGGCCGCATTGGAGAACGTGTCGGTCATTTTGACCAGATCACGCAACGGTTTGTACATTTTACCCAGATAAAGCAAGAAGATAACCAACGCGCCTGGAGTGAGTTGGCCAGCGAGCACCAGGCGCGCGCCGTAAGCCAGCATCAGACAGGTCCCTGTCGCCACGATAATCTCGACGACAGGTGAGAGCTTCGCCTTGACGCTTCGCGCGACCAGGGCCGTCTCAACATTTTCGAGGCTTTGGCGCTCAAAGCGGCGCTCCTCATAGTCCTCGCGAGCAAATGCCTTCACAACGCGAATCGACGAGAGCACTTCTTCCACAAGCGATACCATTTCGCTTTGCTTTTTTCTTACGTTGCGCGAGGCTTGCTTGATGCGCATGGTGAAGAAGTAGACTGCCAGGAAGAGCAGGGGCACGATGGCCAGCGAGATGAGCGTGAAACGCCAGTTGAGATAGAGCATGACCGCCACCATGCCCAAGACGGTAAGCACATTGGCGACAACGCCCAGCAGCGCCGTTGTGATAAACGACTGGATGGCTTCGATATCGCTCGTCACCCGACTAATGAGGTCGCCGGTTCTCTTCTGGTCGTGCTGGGCCAGTGACAGGCGGTGAATGTGATGATAAAGCGTGCGCCGCAGGTCGTGCATGACCCATTGGCCCACGCTA
The DNA here is from genome assembly GCA_963793625.1 of Bryobacteraceae bacterium. GTDB lineage: Bacteria > Acidobacteriota > Terriglobia > Bryobacterales > Bryobacteraceae. Next base: position 24,676 of record CAWCAT010000018.1, read on the forward strand.
TTGGTGAGGTACTTCTCCGCATAGGAGCTGAGTGCGCCAACCACGGCAATGAGCGCCACAGCCAGAACCGCAAAGTTGAGAACGGCCAGTTTGTCCGGTCCCATCCAACCCACCAGTCCACTCATCCACGATGGCAGCCCCTTGGCCTGAAGCAAGTAATCCAGAACGATCTTCAGAGGCCAGGGTTCAAGCAAATCGGCAGCGGTTTGGCCCACCACCGCAAGAAAGGCAAGCGTCAGGCTCCTCCAGTGGGGGCGCACGAGTTTGAGCAGGCTGAGACCATTCAAGTGCGTGGCTTCATGCGAGGTCATTCTTCTTCAACTCCCGGTGAACCGAGTTTTGCTTGCTTCGAACGCGATAGCTTTCTCTTGACATCCGGCCAGAACTCGGCCAAAACGTTTCTTGCCAAATCGAACCCGAGACTGGTGGAGCCACCCACAACTCCATGGCGCACGGTTTGGAGCCGGTCCGGATGCCACTGGTTCGAAATGAAAGCTGCACCGTATGCGCTGCCGATACGCCACGTGGAGAATGTCTCGCCGCCACTGTCGGTGCGCGTCAGTATTGTTCCGCGGACCGCATATCGCGCGCGAGGCCAGAATCCCACGCTTTTCGATCGATAATAGCGTGGGTCCTGGTGCAGCGCGGAATCCAGACTGAAAGCGAGGACTGCGCGGACTCCAGAGGAGGCGAACGAAGATCCGTAGCGCTTCATGTAGCCGCTGCCGCCTTGCCCCCACTCGGTAGGGCTGTCCGTAAGTTGGCGATAGCCCGCCTTTACACCGGAAATAGCAAACGAAGCAGGACCGAAAGCTCTCTTGGCGTGATGGTTCAATTTGTCACTCACATAGAGCTTTTCCGGACTCTGCGCTATACCTTTAACGGAAATCCCGCACATTGAGACGATAATCAGTATGGTCCTCACAAGGTTGCAAAGGCACGTTTGTGGCCACGGACTGCGTGCGATAGCATGGCGGGCGTTCTATATTATCGTTAACTAAATGACGTTCCGATGAAATTCCGTGCAATATTTGCACTCTTGATGCTGACTGCCCCTGCCTGGGCACAGGACCAGCAGCCTCGTATCCGCGAGAAGCTCAAAGAAGTAAGTTCGGAATTTTCATTCACTGGGGCGTGTACTCGGTGCCTGCGTTCGGAACTGAATCGTATCCGCGTAACATGTACGCTTCACAGCGTCCTCTCATCATGCCGAACACTGGTGGTTCATGGAAGGCGGAATGAAGTTCGATTCCGACGTGAAGGACCCGAAGTACCTCGGACTATACGGCCCGGCGCAGCCGCAAAAGACTCCGGACGGCAAAGCCCAGAACCCACCCAGCGCGGAGCATATGGATAACTGGCTGACACGCACGGCGGAACTGGTGCACAAGTACAAGCCCGAGGTCGTGTGGTTTGACTGGTGGATCGAGCAACCGGTGTTTCAACCCTATCTGAAAAAGTTTGCGGCTTTCTATTACAACCGCGGGGCGGAATGGAAACGTGGCGGGGTGGCGATCAACTACAAAAACAAATCGTTCCCCGATAAGGCTGCGGTGCTCGACATCGAGCGCGGCAAGCTGGACAAGATGCACGAACTGATGTGGCAGACCGATACTTCAATCGGCCTGAAGTCATGGAGCCACATTGAAGGCGAGGAGTTCCGCACAGCGAATTCCGTGGTGGATGAACTGGTGGACATCGTCAGCAAGAACGGACTGCTGCTGTTGAATATTGGACCTCGCGCGGACGGGACGATCTCCGGAAGCGGTGGAGAATACGCTGCTCGGGATCGGGAAATGGCTGGGGACGAACCGCGAAGCAATCTATGGAACGCGGCCGTGGAAGGTCTACGGCGAGGGACCCACGCAAGTGCTGTCGGGTGGGTTCACGGAAAGAAGCAGAAGCCGTTTACCGCGGGCGACGTGCGGTTCACGCAGAAGGGTGGAAACCTGTATGCGATTTTCATGGACTGGCCAGCGGGCGAGAGTACGATCAAGGCGATCAACGCAGGGTCGCTCGGCGGGAAGAAGATCGCATCGGTCGCACTGCTGGGATCGAAAGACAAGATCAACTGGAAGCTGACCGACGGCGGCTTGAACGCCACATGGCCGAAGGAGAAGTCAGGCGATTATGCGCACGTGCTTCGGGTGAGTTTAAAGTAATCGGCTGGAGCTCGAGCGCCTGGAGCGCAGATGCTGCAGATCAAATGGGTCCTTGGCTTGCTTTAGCCAGTCAAGGACCATGCCGTCGAGTTCGCCGGCGAGCTTCGCGAAAGCTGGGTCGTCGATGCGGTTCTTGAGTTGGTACGGATCTTCCTGGTTATCGTAGAGACACCAGCGTCCGTCGTCGGCAACGGCGTAGGTGTAGCGTTCCGTTCGCACGCCCCGGAACAGCGGTGCTGGATGGTTCGCTCCACCTGAAGCACCGGTTTTCTGAATGTGCATCAAGAAGGCGCTCTCCGGTGATTTGATGTTCGCACCGCGCATCGCCTTGGAGAGGTCGTTGCCCACACAGTGCTCCGGGAATGCGTAACCCTGCCAGGCCTACAAGCGAGGGATAGATATCGACGGTGGAAAGCAGGGCTGGAGAAACCCGCTTACTGGGAACAACACCCGGGTAGCGAACTACGAACGGCACTCTGCAGGACTCCTCCCAAGGCAGTCGCTTCCCTCCGAAACCATGTGAACCGAGCATGTCTCCGTGATCGGATGTGTAAACTACGATCGTGTTCGCAGCCTGCCCGGTTTCATCAAGCTTTTTCAGCAGCCTGCCAAACTCTCTGTCAACGGCACTGATATGAGCGTAATAGCCGAGCATCTGTTCTCTGACCTTGTCCGCGCCCCGCGGTACATTTGGCCGGAACTGGAAATCTTTGGGATCGTAGAGCCGCTTCATCTCTTCGGGAGCATCGGCAAAAGGCGGGTGCGGCGGGTTCCAGGAGAGCGTGAGCATCCAAGGCCGCTGGCGGTTCCTGTCGATGAACTCCAGAGCCGTATCGGTCATGAGGGTGCAGTTGTAGCCCTTCGGCTGGAGCTTCGCACCGCTGTCGGGATCGAAGGTAAACGACTTGTCGAAATGCGGGTTGGTATTCGACCATACGTGCCAGTCGTCAAAGCCTTGCCGCGCCGGACCTTTGGCAATAAAGGCGCCACCTTCATCGCCCTTCGAGAGATGCCACTTTCCGATGTAGCCAGTACGATAGCCGGCGCGCCGGAATGTTTCTCCCAGAGACTGCTCGTCGGAACGCAATTGAATCGAGTTGTCGATGATTCCGGTCTGGTACGGCCAACGGCCGGTGAGCAACATGGCTCGATACGGCGAACACACGGGATAGTTCGAAATGCACTTATCGAACGTTACCCCTTGCTCCCTGAATCTGGCCAGGACTGGCGCCTGAACCTGCTCATGCGGCTGGCCCGGCATTGAGCAGGCCCGGTGCTCGTCGCTGAACACAAACAGGAGATTCGGTTTTGCCGCCGTCGCGGCGTGCGCCGGAAGCAGACCTGCTGCTCCCGCCGCCAGTAGCTCTCGTCGAGTCGTCTTCATGTTTCCTAAGCAGTGTACATGAGAACTGTCACTATACGGACCTTTTCCGGGCTTCCTCCGGCGACAGTACCGGCCATTCCGGATCTTCCGTCCGTGCGGACAACATGATCTTCTCGATTTGGCGTACAACATCCGCACGACTAGCGGCTAAATCGTTTCGCTCGCCCGGATCGGCTGCGAGGTCATAGAGTTCCAAAGCTGCCTTCAATCCCTTGCGAATGCCCTTCCAGTTGCCCGTCCGGACGGCCTGGTGAAATCCAAGCTCGTGGAACTCCCAGTAGAAGTAATCGTGCGGTTTCTGGCTCTGGCCTAGCAGAGTTGGAACAATGGAATTTCCGTCCAGTCTGGAAGGCACGGGCGCGCCAGCCAGTTCCGCTGCTGTTGGGAGGAAGTCCCAGAACGCCCACGGAAAATCGCTGACCTGACCGGCACGAATGCGCGCGGGCCAACGGGCGATGGCGGGGACGCGAATGCCGCCCTCTGTCAGGTTGCGCTTGATGCCTCGGAACGGAGCGCTGCTTTCAAAGAACGCCGGATTGTGGCCACCTTCTTTGTGCGGCCCGTTGTCAGAAGCGAAGATGACCAGCGTGTTTTTGTCCAGACCCTTGCTCTTCAGCGTGTCCATGATCGTACCGACGTCGGAATCCATGCGCGTGATCATGGCGGCGAAGTTTTTCTCCGTCTGCGGCCAGCTCTCGTTAGAGTAAGGAGCGTCACTGGGCACTTGCATACCGTTGCCGGTGTCGCGGCCCATCTCATTGTTGGCATGCGGCGCGGTGTAGCAGACGTGGAGAAAGAAAGGCTGTGCGGCGGACTGCCGGTTGACAAAGTCAACCGCGCGCTTCGTAAACAAATCGGGAGCGTAGTCCTTTTTTTGAGTACCGAGGTTTCCCTTGCAGAAATAATCTTTCGAGTTATCGAGAAGGTGTTCCGGGTAGTAATTGTGCGCGTGAACCTGGCTGAAATATCCGAACCATTCGTCGAAGCCCTTACTGGTGGGATAGCCACTCGATCCAAGCTGGCCCAATGACCACTTGCCGAAAAGGCCCGTCCGGTAGCCGGCCTTCTTCAGGACTTCAGTAACCGTGACATCCGCGGCGCGGAGCGGGAGGTCAATGGGCTTATTACCGCGCGTCCGGGCGTGGCCTGTGTGCATGCCCGTGATGAGACAACAGCGGGAAGGTGCACAGACAGTGCTGCCTGCGTAGGCGGAAGTAAATCGAAGACCCTCGGCGGCCATGCGGTCGAGGTTTGGTGACTTGATACGGGTCTGCCCGTAGCATCCGAGATCGCCAAACCCAAGGTCATCGACCAGAATGAAAACGATATTGGGACGGGGCGCGGATGCCGCAGGAGCCGCGATCGCCGCTCCTGCGGCTTGCAAAAACTGTCGGCGAAGCATTATGAGATTCCTTTCAGAGCCGTCGGCCCATTGCCACGAGCTGACGTTTGGCGTACTCTTCGGCGCGCTGATTTTCGCGCTCGGGCGAACAGATACGGCGTAGTTCTTTCTCGAGGCGGCTGACTATGTCTCGGTGTTTTAGCGCGAGGTTGACCAATTCGTCAGGGTCCGCTTCGAGATCGAAGAGCTGATGGGGCGCGCCACAGTTATAGAGCAGCTTCCAGCGGCCCTGCCGAAGCAGGAAAGCGCTGGCGTGCGTACCGCCGCCCTGAAACTCCGAGAAGACGACGCGGTCCGGGTCGTTGTCCGGAATCTGCTGCAGCGGTTGGCCGACCCATTCAGCCGGGCGCTTCGCTCCGGTGGCATGGAAGAGCGAGGCCTGCAAATCATGCAAGTCGACAGGAGTGCGGACGCGCCGGCCCGCTGAGAAACCGGGTCCGGCAACAATCATCGGTATGCGGACCGAGTCCTCGTATAAGCTGCGCTTCCACCACAGGCCGAATTTGCCCAGCATTTCACCGTGATCGGAGGTATAGACGATAACAGTGTTGGCCAACTGCCCCGAGGCTTTCAGGGCATCCAGCAAGCGTCCCAATTGCCTGTCGATATAAGTGACGCAACCGTAGTAGCCGCGCCGCAGGTTGCGGATCTTGTCCTCGCTGAGTCCGTCTGTGGCGAAGAACTTTCTCAGGTCCAGGGCATTGGGGTGACGAGCAGATTCGGCCTCTTTTCCGTGTGCCGGAAGATCGGCGTGATCCGCATAACGATCCCACAACTCCTGCGTGACGTTATGCGGGAAATGCGGTTTGACCAGATTGACTGCGAGCGTCCAGGGCTTGTTGATTCCGGGAGCCTGGGTGGAGAGCCACTTCAGCGCTTCCGCCATCTTGGCATCATCCCCGCGGAATGGATCCGGCTTCACGCCATAGCCACCGCCACGTCCTTCTGATTCCGCCTGCACGTCCATTGGATTGCGCGAAACAAACGTATCGCCAGGCTTCGCGCGGTCGCCGGGCAGTAGCATCTCGCTGAAGCCGAGCGTGGAGGAGTGATTATAAACATCGGTCTTGCCGATATGGACCGAATGCACGCCCTGTCCTGCGAGAACCTTTCCATAGCTGGGGAAGTCGCCGGAAAAGACGTTGCAGTTGCCGTAGGTTTGAAGATCGAAGACGCGCCGCCCGGCGAGGAAGGCCGAGCGTGACGGCATACAGAGTGGTGAAGGACAGTAGGCGTTTGTGAATACCGTGCCCATGCGCGCCAACCGCGTCATGTTTGGAGTTTCGACAAAAGGATGCCCGTAGGGCTGGCTGAACACTGGATTGTGCTCATCGCTCATCAGGACGAGCACGTTCGGCCGGCTCGGGGCTGCCGGTACGGCCACGCTCAGTGCGCTTTGCAGGAACTGTCTTCGTGACGGCAAGGTAATCAGCTCCTCGCTTCCCACCACGGGTGCGGCGGTTCTTTCTGGACCCTGGGTACAGTGCGAGCAGCCCTCAGAAGCTTGTCGAACTCAGCAGCCAGCTCAGGCTTTTCCTTGGCCAGATCGTGCGACTCCGTGGGATCGGCAGCCAGGTCGTACACCTCCACTGACGCGTTCTGCTTCGGCCTGACGGCTTTCATGTTGCCCTTGCGCAGTGCTTGCATGGGCAGGCCCGGTGCGAACTCCTGCGTCTTCGAGTTGTAGTTGGGCAACTCCCAATAGAGTGACTCGTGTGGCTTCTGTTTCTTTCCCAGCAATGCCGGAACGACAGAAATGCCGTCGATCTTAGCGCTGTGCTTCGCGCCCGCCAACTCGGCTGCGGTCGGGAAAAAGTCGGGGAAGTACCACATGAAGTCTGAGGTCTTTCCGGCCGGGATGTGGCCAGGCCAGCGCGCCAGCATGGGCGCTCGTAGTCCGCCCTCATAGACATTGCCCTTGTGACCCCGGCAATTTAAGGTGCTGTTGAAGAAGGTCTCGTCGATTGCAGGCAAGGTGCCGCCGTTGTCTGAAGTGAAGAAGACGATCGTGTCGCGGTCGAGGCCTTGCCGCTTCAGCTCGTTCATGATGTCGCCAACGTAACGATCCACTCTCGTCACCATTGCTGCGTAAGCGGTTCGGATATCCGGCTGCGCCTTTAGCCGCCCGTTCGGCGGACCCCAGGGCTTGCCCAAGGGAAACTTGCCGCGGTACTCAGCCATGGAATCTTCGGGCACCTGCGGCTCAAAGTGCGGCATGGTGGGTGAGTGATAAAGGAAAAATGGCTTGTCCTTTTTCCGGCGGATGAAGTCAACCGCACGGTTGGCGATCACGTCGTTGGCGTAGGTGACGCGCGCGCCATCCACATTCCCGGCCAGGGGAAATTCTTTCGCGTTGTCGTACACGAACCGCGGATACTGAAAGTGCGCATGCGCCTGGTGCAGCGTCCCGAAGAACTCATCGAAGCCATGTTTCCACGGCACGCCTTCGGTACCGATGTCGCCCAGGCCCCACTTGCCGAAGAGTCCCGTGGCATAGCCGGCTGTCTTTAGAACCTCAGCAATCGTGGTCTCTCCCGCGAGCAGTGGCACGCCGCCCGGATTGCTACGAATGGGTGTGTGACCCGTGTGCTGGCCTGTCATCAGTACCGAGCGTGACGGCGCACAAACGGTGCATCCGGCATAGGCCGTTCGAAACAGCATACCCTCGGCGGCCAGGCGATCAATGTTGGGTGTGCGGATGTACTTCTGGCCGTAGCAGCCCAGGTCGCCGGGACCCATGTCATCCGCCATGATCCATATAATGTTGGGCCGCCGCCGCGCTTGGGCGGAAAGGAATGCGGGCGCGGCGGCCAGGGTTGGAAGAAACGTTCTACGGTTCATGATTAGAAAGCATACTTCAGTGCGAACTGAATGCGCCGGGGATCCCCTGCCTGCGTGATTTTGCCGGCCGCCGGAGCACCCACTGACGCGTTCGGCGCGCCGAAGTTCGCCGTGTTCGTAAAATTGAATGCTTCGAAGCGGAACTGGATCTCGTGGCGTTCCCATGGCATCCGGAAGTTACGCGCCATCATGAAATCGAAATTGATTTTGCCGGGGGCGCGCACCAGGTTGCGGCCCGCGTTGCTGATCACGCCGGGCGCGCTCGGAACGACGAAGCCGGTATCGAACCAGCGGTCGATGTTGCGTTCACTCGATGGCAGGTCGGGGCTGCGCACAAAATCGCCGCGCACGGAACCGCCGAGGTTTTCGTTATTCACGTTTATGGTATGGGGGACCGGCATGCCCGTGTACTTCGAGAAAATGCCGCCCATCTGCCAACCGCCGAAGATCGCATTAGCAATGCCCGTGCTCATGTAGCTGTGGCCCTTGCCCAACGGGATCTCATAGACGCTGCTGAGCACGAAGCCGAAGCGGCGGTCGAGGCTGGAACTGGCACGCTCGCGCGTCATATCCCACGGTGTCGCGACACCCCCGCCGGCGTCGAACAAATCCTCGTTACCCTGATCGATGCTGTGCGCCCAGGCGAACGAACTCAGCAGCGTCAGGCCCTTGGAAAAGCGCTTCTCCACCTTGGCTGTGAGCGACTCGTAATTGGAGTTGAGGCTGTTTTCATGCAGCGAGACTTGGCTGAAATCCGGGCGCGCAAGGCGTGTGTTGGATGCCCGCACGGCATCCGGCGTGCGCGGCAGATTGAGGTTCCGAATGTTGTGCAGGTGTGATCCCTTGGTGCCGATGTAGCCGGCAGTCAAAAGCGTATCCCAGGGCAATGTGCGCTGCACGTCGAAATACCATTGCGCCACATACAACGTCGGCCGGAAATCCGGGAACACGTACACCGTGGAACCCTTCTGTACGACGCTCGCCGTGAATGTTGGGAAGCCATTCTGGACAAAGAAAGTGGTCGTCTCCGGCGTGGTCTGCATTGCGACGTCGGCACTCTTTGGCGGTCCCGAGCGGTAGTTTGCGTTCTCGGTGCTGAGACTGTTCGGTTCCCCGTAGAACAGGCCCGCACCGCTGCGAATCACGGTCTTGGGAGTCAGCGAGTACGCGATGCCCAGGCGCGGCGCCCAGTTGTTGTAGTCGTTGCTGCAGCCACAATCTTTGTCTCCGCCAGGATAGACGAACTTCTCGTCGGCTTGCGCGGACACGTTGATGCCTTCATAGAGGTAGCGGCTCACGGTTTGCTTGGCTGCGTTCGGGAAGACGGCCTTCTTGAAGATCTCGTAGCGCAGGCCCATGTTGATGGTCAGGCGGCTACTGACCTTGAAATCGTCCTGCGCAAACACGCCGTAATACCAGTTGTTGATATCCTCGCCCTGGTTATTGCCATAAATGCCGCCGCTCACGTAGCCCAGTAGCATGTCCGCCATTCCGTTGCCCGTGTTGGAGCGGCTCGTGCCATTGTTCGGAAACTCCGAGGTGAAATTGCCATTGAAGACGAAATTTCCGCGGCGGTTGCGCGCGGCATCCCGATAAACGTTGGAGCGCCGCAGTTCACCGCCGAACTTGACGGTATGCTTGCCGCGTTGCAGCACTAGCGAATCCGCCAGTGTGTAGTTTGCCAGATTGTTCACGTTTGGCCAGAAGCTGCGCGGTCCGAGTTCGGCGAATCCGCCGGGAGAGAAGCGTGTCCAGCCGTGGTCGAGTCCGTCGCCGGTCGAGTCGCCAGGCGCGTTCTTGATCCCGTATTTTGCATTCAGGTTTTCCGTGAACGGAATATCGAAACGCGTATCGAATTGGGAAAATCCGAAGCGCAGTTCATTGAACATCGTTGCCGAGAGCGAACTGCTCAATGCGCTCGCAATGTTGTGGCCCTTGAGCACGACTGTCTGTCCCTGGCCGCCCATTGCCGGATAAGGCAGCGTTCCGTTCTGATTGCGGAACTGGTCGCGCAGCGAGTAGCGCGCGAAGAAGCGATGCTTGTCATTGATATTGTGGTCGCCGCGGAAATCGTACTGATCCGCGTCGTCGGAGTCGCTCGGCCCAAAGTAGAAGTTATTGGGCGAGTGCTCGCCTGCGCTCGCGATATTGGCTTTGGGATACAGACCGAGGATGTTTTTGACCACCGGATCCCAGCGCGTCTGGGGGATGATATTGTTGGCGAAGGGCAGGCGCGCGGCTGCGGCTCCCGTGCCGGTCTGCGTCTTCGGATCGAACACGTTGCGGCGCGTCGCGGGTTGCTTCGAAAAATCGCCGCGCTCGATGATGTCCGTGCTCGGCACCGAACTGATGTAGCTTTGGCCCGTGCGGATGCGCGTGCCCTGATAGCTGCCGAAGAAAAACGTTCTGTTCTTGATTACCGGGCCGCCCAATGTGGCTCCATATTGATTCTGCCGGTACGATGGCTTTGCGGCCCCGGAGCGGTTAGCGAAAAAGTTCGTGCCGTCCAGTTTCTCGTTTCGCAGAAACTCATACGCTGAGCCGTGCAACTTGTTCGTGCCGGACTTGGTCAACACCAGCACCTTCGCTCCGGCGCGATAGCCGTACTCGGCGCTCATGTTGTTGGTGACCACTTTGAATTCCGCCACGGCATCAACCGGCGGCTTCACCTGCTGGGCTTCGAAGCCGAGCGGTCCGCCTGATGTGCGTGAACTGTTGTCGTTGCCGTCAAGCAGCACACTGTTCTGCGCCATCTGTAAGCCGACGGCGGAGAACTGTCCCTCGTCGCGGCCACGTGCGCCGGTTCCAATGTCGCCACCCGGTTGCGCCCCGGCCGTGAACTGCGCGAGTTGGAGGTAGTTCCTGCCGTTCAGCGGCATTTCCAGAATCCGCTTGGAGTCGATCACCTGTCCGACCTCGCTTGTCTCTGAATTGATCAGGATGCCGCTGGCCGAAACCTCGATGGCTTCAACTAAGGTACCCGTCTTCAGTTCAAAGTCGAGGCGCGCGGTCTGGCTGACTTCTAACTGCATGCCGTTCATCTGTTGGGAGGCGAAGCCTGGGGCGCTGCACTCCACCTTATAGCGGCCGGGGTTCAGCAGCGGCAGAATGTAGAAGCCTTGATCGTTTGTCGTGGCATGGGCTGCGACTGCTGTGTCCAAATTGGTTGCGATCACACTGGCTTTGGGAACGATAGCCTTCGTGGGATCAGTCACGACCCCCTGGATTCCAGAGTTCTGCGCCATGAGGGAGCCTAAGGCGACAAGGCCCAGGCAGAAGCTAACGACTGAGTTACGCATAAAGACCATCCTTTTTCAGAAACAGACCCGCGCCGGGAAGTAAGCGTAAGACGAGCTTAAAGCGGACACGGAACGATCGCTTCAAAAACGCGGTAAAAAGCGCCTTTTAGATTCTAAAAGTCACTGTAACACTATAAATTTGCGATGTGGTAACCTTTGCTTGCGCGATGGGCTTTGAGGTGACTGATTGAATCCGGGGCAGGGCTACAGGTTCGGACCTTTCCGACTGGACGCTGGCTCCAGACAGCTTTGGAAGGGCGCGGAGCAGATTCATCTCACGCCGAAGGTCTTCGACACCCTCCAGTACCTGGTATCGAATCCGGGCCGGTTGCTACCGAAGGAAGAATTTCTGAAGGCGGTTTGGCCCGACAGGTTCGTCGATGAGGCGAATCTGACCCAAAGCCTCTCAGTCCTGCGGCGAGCCCTGGGTGAGTCAGAAAGCGGCACCAAGTACATCGCAACGTTTCACGGCCGCGGCTATCAGTTCCTTTTGCCGGTGGAAGTCGAAAACCCTGTCGCGGACCCACTCGTGCTTACAGCAACCCCACGAACCGGACTGCGGAAGCTCTGGATCGCGCTTGCGCTGGGGGCTGTGTGCCTGGCAGCCGCATGGTTCAGCTACCGGGGACAGTCAACACGCCCGGAGGTATTCCGGTCGGAACGAAGGCGGCCCCTGACCAGATTGCCGGGGAACGAATACCAACCGGCGTTTTCCAGGGACGGAACGAAGATCGCGTTCGTCTGGGATCGCGGTGACGGACAAGGCGCGGCGATTTTTGTAAAGGGTCCTGAGGACGACGAGCCCCGCCCGGTTAGCCAGGCAACATCGGTAGCGGCTGGTCCGGCATGGTCCCCGGACGGCCGTTACCTGGCTTATCTCTGCTACCGAGGCTCCGACATGGTTCTCGCGGTCACGCCCGAGCGCGGTGGCAGTGAGCGCAAAGTGCTACGCGTCTTCCCAACCCGCTACGGACTGAACTACCGGCATTTGGATTGGTCTCCCAACGGCAAGCAACTGGCCATCGATGACAAAGACTCGGCTGCCGATCCCTTCAGTATCTTCCTGGTGGACCTCGAGATCGGTAGCCGGAAGCGTTTCTCGCGCCAGGATCAGTCAATCATTGGAGATGTGGATCCGCGTTTTTCACCAGACGGAAGCTCGGTCTCGTTTGTCCGGATGATAGATCGCTTCCAGCACGAATTGTTCAGTCAGGACCTGGCCGACGGCAAACTTCAACAATGGACAGCCGACCGGAAGCAGATCGGCGGTCACGATTGGTCGCCGGATGGAAAGGCCATGTACCTCAGTTCCAATCGCGATGGCGAATTTGGAGTCTCGAAGACGAACGATGCCCGCGGACGGGGACTGGCGTCATTGTCATCCACCGGAATTGTCAGCGTCAACCCGATCCAGCTTTCGGTCTCCCGCAGCGGTAGCCGGCTCGCTTATTCTGAATTCGGCGAGGATCTCAATATCTGGCGTCTGCAACTGGACTCCAAGGGCACTGCGGGACCACAGTGGAGCAGGATAGTGGCTTCCACGGGTGAGGACATTCTGCCGCAACTTAGCCCGGATGGCACACGCATCTGTTTCCTGTCAGACCGGTCTGGCGAGGAGCATCTCTGGGTTGCGGCGGCGGATGGAAGCGATCCGCACCAACTGACTCGGGGCAAAATTCGCCCGGTCGCCGGGCGTTGGTCGCCGGATGGAAAGCAGATTGTCTTCAATGAAGCCTCCGCTCAGACTATGTTCGAGATACAGGCAAATGGTGGCGTGCCTACCATTCTGGGGGGCTCGCCCATGCAAGGCGTGCACCCGATGTACGCGCCGGACGGTCGGGGAATCTTTTTCAACGGCTCCGCCAAATTGATGTACATGTCTTCGCACGGCGCAGTCGCGAAGGTTCTGCTGTCCAGGCGCGTGCATCAAAAGATCGCTACACCGGATGGGCGAGACATCTACTTCACTGGCGGGCGTACAGATCCGATGATTTGGAGGTATACGGTCAGCTCTGGCGCAGTCGAACGCATCCTGGACGGGTTGCTCCCCGGCTACTGGGGTGCCTGGGCTCTCGCTGGAAAAGGCATCTACTATCTTGCTGCCGACGAGACTTCACCTGCGCGCGCGGTAATCCGATTTCATGACTTTGGGTCCGGACAATCGAAGATCATTGCGCCGTTTCCCGGTACCCTGCCCCCAATCGGCACTTCCACATGGGCACTTACGCCGGATGAGCAGTACCTCTACGTAGTGCGCGTCAACGTGTCGATGTCAGATCTCAACCTCATCGAAGGTCCGGTGACAGGGCGATAACACTCCTGCAGCACCCCAGATTTACCCATCAGCACTAAACCAGCAAGGTCAATAAATAGCCCGTGTTCGACCACTCCGGGCATGTCGCTTAGAGCGCGGGCTAACGCGACCGGATCAGTAATCTGCCCGAACTGGCAATCCAGTATGTGATTGCCTTCGTCGGTGATGAATGGCTCTCCTGCTGCATCCTTGCGCAATAGGACCGTGGCGCCCAGGGCGGAAATCTTCCTGCTGAGCAGTGATTGTGCGAAGCCGACGACTTCGACTGGCAGTGGGAATTTTCCGAGCACCGCAACCTGTTTGCTGGAATCGGCAACGATGATCTGCTGCCGGGTGGCAGAGGCGACGATCTTTTCACGGAGCAGTGCCCCGCCCCCGCCCTTGATCAGCCGCAGTTCGGAATCGAACTCATCCGCACCGTCTATGGTCACGTCGATCTCTTGGACTTCGTCGAGCGTGGTCAAAGGGATGCCCAGACTGGCAGCCAGATTTTCGGTTTGCACGGAAGTTGGGATGCCTCGAATGTTGAGACCGGCGCGAACGCGCTCCGCCAGGAAGTGAATCGCATAGGCGGCGGTCGATCCAGACCCCAGACCGACGACGTCGCCATCGTGAACGAAATTCAGGCTTGCACGTGCAGCCAGTTGCTGATCATCCTGCTGTGACATAGTGCCTCCGCTATGTCCCCAGTGTCCGACATTTAGCGGGCCTGGTAAGGACCGGCCACCTTCGTGACGTGGTGGCTCTCCGACGAGTGATCCACTACCACCACGCGGTACAAGAAGGGTAGCGCTTGGGGTCGCGCCTGAGCACGACTTGATCATTGCGTCCCGGCACGAAGCGTTCCACTTTGGCACCGCCGTGTTCGGTCTGCCAGTTCGCAAACGCGCGATAGTTTTTCGTGTGGGGATCGTCCACTGGTGCGGGAAAGCAATAGTCGGGCCAACCGCGATCCAGAAGTTTGCCAATCTTGAACTCGTCCCCAACGCGCGTGATTCCCGTCAGTTTGTAGGCACCCGAGCGCGAATTGGGTACGCCGTCTGATATTTCGCCCATGTGATCGCCGTGGAAGTGGGTGAGCAGGGCGCAGTCGAGGGCCGGCTGCGGGTCATGTCGCAGTGCATGGCGGATGTAGCCGGTGAGCCACTCGCCCGCGGTGCGACTGCCTTCCGGACGAGGGCCGGTGCGGAATTTCCCCCGCATCCACCAGCATGGATGTGCCATCGGGAAAGATGTAGAGGGCGGCGTTTCCCCGCCCTGTACTGATCTGGTGAATATCCAGAGTGCCCGGTTGCCACGGCGTGATCTCGCGGCCGGGAACGTCCTGGCCGCGAGCAGTGGAAATCAGGGCCGCCAGCGCGACGGCCCGTATAATGGCGCTCTCAGGGTCTCCTTAAAATACGAACTTGAGCGCGAATTGTATTAAGCGCGGTGGACCGGCGTCGGAGATAGTGGCGTAATTGCGGTCATTCGCCGTCATGTTGGGATTGCGGAAATTGACGTGGTTCCACACGTTGAAAAATTCGCTGCGGAACTGCAGGTTGTATTTTTCCCGGATAGCGAAATTCTTGAACAGCGACATATCCCAATTGTTCCTGCCTGGCCCGCGTACGATAGTCGGTGACGAGTTGCCGTACTGATCATCCGGGGGCGCAATGAAAGTCGTGCCGGGCGTGGGATCGAAGTAGAAATTCCCGGTCGTGTTCTGCAAATTGCCGCCGATCTTGGTCTGCAACTGGCGGGGATCGTAGTACTTGACTTCCCCCACGCGGTCCGGACGCCGCGAGCCGGTCGGCGTTGAAAACAGCGGAGTCAGCCACGCCCCCGACTGAAACTGCGAGACCCCCGAGAGTTGCCACCCTCCCAACACCTGCTGAACCACTCCTTTGCTCTTCTTGAAGAACGGCAGGTTATAAACGTAGGAGAGAACCAGTATGTGGTTGCGATCGAAACTGGCGTGCGAGCGCTCGGCGCGGTAGTTCAACAGGTTCTCGACGCCCTCTGCGGCGCTAGAAGCATCTGTCAGCACTTTCGACCACGTATAAGCAACGCTGTAAGTAGGCTGCTGGCGTAACGCCGTGTAACCCCCGTCTGCAGCGAATGGTAATTCGACGCCGCGCTATTTTCGGACAGGGCGATGTTCGTATTACCCTGGTAAGGCCGCAGCGCGTTGACGTTCAGCGTACGGTTGGGGAACTGCACCGCTGGCGCAACCTGATTGCTGTTGGCCGCCGCAGCAGGTGCCGGCCCTGCGTCGAGACGTAATTCACATCGAGCAGCGACCCGAATGGCAACTGCTTCTGCATGCCGAAGTTCCAGTTGTACATCGCTGGACGAACCCTGTCCAGGCGAGTGGAGGTGATCGCAACAGGGAACGCACCGGCGGTGCCGCCCAAGGGGTCTTCAATGTTCCCGTTGTAGAGGGTAACGGTATTTACGAACGGCGGGTTCGTGCCGGCGGCGGACATACCCGGCGGTAGCTGTTCGTAAGTGATCCCGGCGCCGGACCGGATGGCAAATTTCCCGTTGCCGAAGACATCGTAGGCGAATCCGAAACGGGGAGAGACCTTGTTTTGATTCGGGAAGAACCCGCGTGGCAGGCCGCGGAACAGGTTCTGGGCAAGCGGGTCAGTCGGCGCACTCTTGGGATTCATGTAGGCGTCGCCGGCTGCCACGATCCCGTTGTAAGGCTGCCCGACACCTGGCTCGAGTCGGCCCGCCAGCGCCCCGGTAGCGATCACCTTTTGGCCTTGGCCGGGTCGAAAGCCGCGGGATCGAATGTCGATGCATTATTGTCCGGCGCATAGGGAGCCTGGGAGAACAGATACCGGAGACCCATGTCCAGCGTCAGCCTTCGGCCCACCTTCCACGAATCGGAGAGGTAAACTTCCGCCATGGTGAAGCGTGCCCTCGTATAAGCGATTTTGTCCGCCTCAGTCCGTTGCTGGTAGTTCCCGAGGAAAGCATCGAACAGTCCGAGACCGCTGGTAGTCAGGTTGTTGCCGCCCTGGCTGTAAGTCAGGGAACCGAGGCTGAAATTCCATTCGTTCTTCCGGTCCCGCGTAATCATGCCCCCGAATTTAATCGTGTGCTTGCCGCGCAACTGGCTGAAGTTGTCGCGCACTGCCCCTGTCCACATGGGCGAGCCCGCGTACAGGGAGCCTGTAATCCCCGTATAGCCGGAGACATTGATACCCGGAAGGCCGTACACTTCTGAGTCATTTCCGAATAGTTCCTTGATCTTCAGGCCATATGTTTGCGGCATGCTGATCTCGCCTTGGCCACTATTCAGCAGCCGGAGGTGATTGGAACTGACCGACACCTCATTCAGTGTCTTCGCCGTAATCACCCACGTCCAGGACAGTTGTAGGTTTTGTGCGGTGTTGCTTCGGGTTAAGTTGAAGGTAGGCGTCGAACCGAACCCGCGAGGGTTTATATAGTTGCCCGTGTCGTACAGATAGCGGAAGCTGAATTGGTTTTTTGCCGACGGCTGGTAGTCAATCTTGATCACATCCTGCCGGCGTTTGTCGCTGTAGGGCGTTTGGAACGTCGCATTATTGGCGATTGGCTGATCCACATAGACACTCGCCATCGGCTCCAGGGTGTCATAGATTTTCATGATGGCCTGGCCATTCGCGGTCATGTACTGGCGCGGCATGATATTCAGTCCTTGGGGGTTGCTGGCAGTGCCGCGCGACGGGTCCGATATCTGGGTGCCCCTCAGCGCTTCAACCGGGAAGTTGGAAGGATAGCGGAGAACAGCCGTGGTGTTAGCGATGCCGCTGCGTTCCGCGCGCGTGGGCAGCGTTAACCGGAAGGTTGTGCCGTCAACCCGGCGCTTGTACTCCTGGCCGGCGAAGAAGAACAGAGTTTTGTGTGTGGAAGTCGAAATGTGGGGAATCAGCAGCGGCCCCCCGAAGTTCCAGCCGAAATTGTTCAGCCGCAGCTTGTCCTTTGTCGCTGGCGCGAAGAAACTGCGCGCATTTAGCTTGTCGTTACGAAAGAACTCGAGCAGGGTGCCGTGGTACTGCGCGGTGCCGCTCCGCGTCGTGAAACTCACCTGCGCCCCGCCGTTACGGCCGTACTCGGCGCTGTAGCCGCCCGCGGACATCTTCACTTCCCGGACAAAGTCCACGCTCACGGCGTTGGTTTGGGCCACTGGGGCGCCGTTGTCGGAGTTGGACCCGCCGTCAACGGTCACGTTGGTTGAATCAGACCGCTGGCCATTTACAATGAAGTTCCCCAGAGAGCCGTTGTAGGTAGTGGTGCCGCGGTCGAACTCGTCGGTGGTGGTAGCCACGCCGGGCATCAGCATCATCAACTGAACCAGGTTGCGGCCGTTCAGGGCTATATCGCGTGCCTGAGCGCCGTCGACGAGTCGCCCCACACCACCAGTGTCGAGGTCGACGCGCTCACCTGGGCTGTCGGTCACGGTGAGGGACTGAGCTACTGCCCCCAACTGCAGTTCAAAATCGACCCTCAGCCGGCCGTCGGTGACAAGCCTGATTCCCTTCCGGCTCAGCGTCTTGAAGCCATCCTTAGTTGCGGTAACATCATAGTCACCCGGCTGCAAGGCGGGCATTAGGTAATAGCCGGATTCGTTGCTGGTAGCTGTGCGGCGCAGGCCGGTATCGGAATTGGTTGCGGCGACGTCCACGTTCGGCACGATTCTGCCGCTCGGATCGGTCACCTGTCCTGAAATCTGCGCCGACTGCGCGAAAAGTTGCGCAGATGCGAGTGCGAATAACAACAGCCATCGGAAGGGATTCGTCTTCATGTATTTCAGTTCCTTTGGGATTCGAATTCGTGCAGGCGGTCAAGCAATTCCTGCACAGCTGGTTGCGGCGGCGCCCCGGAGTTGTCTCCGGCAAGCAACGCCTGCGTCAGGGATAGAATGCGGCGAACGGCAGTGAATTTCTGCGATCCGTTCTGGGCCCAATCTGCGGCCGGTTCCGCCGAAACACTTTGGCTCTTCAGTGTAAAGATCTCTTCCAGCACGGGAGAGATTTCCCGATTCAGAAGGGTGAGTTGAGCGCCGAGTTCACGGTTGTGATCGGCTGCCATTTGCGTTAACAGGGACGTTGAGAACGCGCGCAGGTTGCGTTCAGCCCGCGGGCCGTAACGGTCTGCCAGTCGGCGCAAGGCCCAGGCTTCGAGCATGGCACTTTGCGTGCGAGAGAGCCAGCTGTTGGCGAAACGCACGGAGGCGGCAACACCGCCGTCACCTTCGGGCGCACTCGCAAAGTGCCGCTTTAATTCGCGTTCAATCGGGCTGGGTTGGCTATGCACCGAAATCGCGCGAGAGTCAGGTACCTGCCCCTGATGCGCCTGCAGCGCCGCGGCTACTTCTTCGACGGAACGCAGTTCCAAATCCACCTGCGCCTGCTGAGCGAGCGCCAATTGCATTTCCTGCTTTCGCGCCGTGGAATTGACAATCCCGCTAACCCGGATGCGCCCGGCACCTGATCGACCCACCGCAACTTCTTCACCGCGGCACGCGCCCAGCTGATGCAGAACGTACTGCGCTTCGACCTCGGCATCATCAAGGCTGACTGTGGGCGGGTCCGAGATCGGCGGACGTGGAAGTTCCAGTTCGGGCTGAGCCAGCGCCGTCGAAGGAGGCATCGATGTTGGCTGCATGCGCGGCGGTTCGAACATCGCGGCGCCTACAACAGCCAGCGGCAGCACTTGATAAGAGAGCTCAGTCAATTCGTATTCGCCGCCGCCCACACGGAGTTGCTGTTCCACCGGATGCATGTCGCGAGCCCGAATGACCAGCGTCGCTTCCTGCACGTAGCCGGCTCCCTGTCTGCCCGGAGCGGAAGTGCGAAGCCGGATGGCATCGGAGCCATCCGCAAGCTTGGACCGGGTGACTTCGTCCTGTTTAAAAACCAGCCCGTTGCGCCAGTTTAGGAACGCCGCGGGAGATAGAGGAGCCCCTCGAAAGCCGTTCCTGCGATAGATGTTCTCCAGGTCCTTCCATGACTGTGCATCGCCGCGCTGATGGACGCGTGCGTTCTGCCTGTCGCTCCAGACCTCCATGGTCGCGTGGGGCCCGGCCGGTTTGCGCATCCGCAGCTTTTGATAGACCACAGGGCTCGTCACGTGCTGCAGGCCGGCGGTCTCCTGCTGCTCGATTTGGTGCAGCAGTTCCTTCGCGGAAACCGTTGCTGGTGCATTGCTGCCAAGGCGCAGAAAAATGAATACTGCCAGGCCTAGTACAGCGGCAGAAAACGCCCATGGACGCCAAAGCTCCAGGGCTGAGGCTACTCGACGCGCCAATGACTGCGGCGTATCGACAGCCAACTGGTGCAGCCTCGCCTCAAACTCTTCGACGGCGCGTAGCGGAAGCCGAGGGGCGCGCTCCAGGTCGGTACCGCGCTTCTGCATGAAGACGGTAACAGCGTCATCCAGGAGTTTCGAACGGCTATGGCACTCCCAACACTCCTGCAGATGTATGCGCGCGGCTTCGGCTGCCTTGGCAGGGAGTTCCCCGTCAAGATGGACCAGCAGTTCGTCATCACCGAGATGTCGAACCGGTCCGCCGGATTGTTTACGCCTGCTGAACATGGTTGTCTTTCCGCTTCATCTACTGAGTGCGCCCTTGCGGCAAGATGACTTTTGCCTTGCGCAGTACAGGGTCGGCCACTACTACGTAATTCCCGCCCTTTTTCGCAGCACGGCTCTCCAAACTAAGTGACACTTCCCGTGCACCCCACACCGGCACGCTGATCCGCTGGGCCGCATCTCCCCCGCTCATCTCGCCGCTATACCAGGCAGCCTGGCCATCGACGAAAACGCGAATCGTGACTTTCCCTTCTCCGCCAAGATCGGCGTGGAGTCCGGTGAGCGCTTCGAAGCGGTCGTATACTTTTGCGGGTAAGGACCATGTGAGACGGGTATGGGTTCCAGCGCCAATCCCGTGCTCGAATTCGCGACGCTCCGCCGAGCCATTCTCAGATACCCTCAGAGCGAGCTTGCGCCGGGTCTCTCCGCCCGCCATAATGCCGTTTTGTACGGGATACCCGAAGTAAGGATCGGAAAAATAGCTGAACTGCGGATAATAAGACTGATTGACTACTTCCAGTGGCGTAAGGGACTCCACGTGGCGAGTATTCAGCGCCGCGGCTGCGGTGGCATCGGTCTTCCCCACCGCGATGGATAAAATCGTGTACATCGCATCCGCCACCACAGCGGCATCGAATTCCGCCGCGCGGACACGGCCGGCAGTGATTGCCGCCTGATCATTTCGGAAGACACCCTGCAGAATCGGGAGCAACTGACCGCGCGCATTCCGCACCAGTTCATTCAGTCGCTCTACCAAATTGAAGGTGGTCTCTTCGGTGCCTGTGCCGAGTAACACGGGAGGGCGGCTACCGAGCGAAACGCGAGCTTCGCCGTTTTCAACAAAGCTGTGCAACCCGCGGTCGCGAAAAGCCGGGGGCACTGGAATCAGGTCCTGCCACATGCTGAGTTGGTTGTCACCAGGAAAGCTGTGTGACGGTGAGCCGCAATCCTGCAGGAAGTGCAGCAGGCAGCCCAACCAGCGCGCGCCTTCGTCCACACGCCCGGCACGAAAGCTCTCCACGGTTTTGTTCACATAGTGGCCGATTGTCATGGCATTGTGGTCGCGGCCGTGCGGCTCATGAGTGAAGCGGTCGCCATTCGGCAGGATTACCAGCGGGCCGAATTCCTTGCGGTTCTCGGCCAGAATCCAGATATCGGGAATCAGAGCGTAGCGCGTCGCCAAAACGTCGAGAACCGGCTCGAGTTGCTTGCGCTGCCACTCCGGCAGGCTGGCGATCGCCGCGCGCGTAATGCTTTCATGTATGGGATAGCCCCAGGCGCCTAGCTGCGCCGCGCCGCAGTGCAACAGCAGTAAGCCTGTGAATGCAGCGCGCATCATGTGCGTCCTCACAATAATTTTTCCTTTCGATTTTGGTGATCGCTGATTTTACGGATCGCCCGTGCCAGAAACGTTGCCACGCTGGGAATGCCCAACCCGAGAGCTTCGCCGATCTGGCGGTATAGCAACCCTTCAGCGCGCAGTTCCAGGCAGGATCGCTCCTGACGGGAAAGCGCGATGAGCGCGGGATGCAGTTCATCAAGCGATTGCGGGCGAGGTCTCTCCGAGTCCAACTGGGTTGTAAACGGCAAATCCGCTTCGTTCACACCATCGACGCTGACCAGCCGCAGCCGCCCATGGCGCTTTCGTTCGTTCAATGCCAGGTTGTAAGCAACGCGGAAGAGCCAAGGGCGAGGGTCGTCGATCTTCTCTTTAGCAAGGGCTCGAAAAAGCCGCAGAAAAGATTCCTGGGTGAGGTCTGCCGCAAGTTCGCTATCCCGCAGGATTCGGAACAAGAAACGGAATATGCTGTCGCGGTGGCATTCGAACAAGCGAATGGTCTCGCGCTCGACCGCGTCAGGTGTCCGCCCCGCCGGAACCGAACTCTGCGCTAACGCCGCAACCTGCCGGAAACTCTTGACCAACGGGGTCTCCTGAGCCACTCAAATACTAGAGACAACTGAGGAGTTCATTTTATGACACTCCGGCCAAAGATTATGCTGGCGCGCCGTAGTCGCGGATTTTCAACACCTGGCCGTTCTTCATCGCGGACTGATGAGCGATGATGCCGGGCAGGGTGTAAGCGATGGAGTCCCAGACGTTCACAGCAGGGTGACGGTCCTGCTGGACTGCATCGATGAACTCGTGCGTCAGAAAGGTGTGTGAGCCGCCGTGACCGCTCTTCACTCGCATCGGCTCCGGCAGGCGGTCCAGGTAATTCTCAGAGCCATTACGTTCGGAGTGTAGTTCGCCTTTCGGGTACCCGTTGGAGTCGAGCGAAGTACGGCCGCCCTGGCTGATTCGGACGATGGTGTTCGGCGAACCGCCAGGATGCTCCATAAAATACGACATGCGGTCACCCAGGAATTGACCGCGCTCGGTCTCACCGGCCGCGATGTGCCAGCAGACGGAGACTCGTGCGGCATGTCCCTTGCTCGTCTTGAAGAACGCCGTTTCGTTCCAGAATGGGTTTTTGTAAATGTTGTTTTTAAGAATTTCGTGACCGTCGCCCCAACCGATGCAGTTCACTTCAGAGAGCCGTTCGCGCATGACTGGCACGATCATGCCCGTGCAATGCGTGGGATATAGCATGGGAGGAAACCCATGACGCCAAGTGGGCTTTCCGGCCTTGTCGTACATGAGCTTTATCAAGCCCTCGTGGTGATACTCGGATTCTGCGTAGAAAATCGTTCCGAATTCACCCTTCTCTGCCAATTCGCGGCAGTGAATAATGGGCGCGCGGTAATAGCTGGTTTCGGCCATCATGTAGCGCCGACCGGAGGACTTTACTGCATCGAGCAGGCGCTCGAGTTCCTCGACGTTCAAGCCGGCAGGAACGGCGCTGATGACGTGCTTGCCGGCTTTGAGCGCCTCGGTAGCCATGGGAACGTGCAGTGCTGCGGGAGTGAAGACCCCGACGGCATCCAGTTCTGCGCTTTTAAGCATTTCGCTAAAACTGGAAAAGGTATTGCCGCAGCGATAGACGTTGGAAAGATTTTGCAACGCCTGCTCTTCTTGATCGCAGACAGCGGTAACACGGCAACCCGGGTGGAGATGCCACTGAAAAGTGGCGCCGAATCGACCGCCGACGATACCCACGCGAACGGGCTTCGCGGCGGCACGCACGGCAGGAACCACCAGCGCACTCGTGGCAGCGGCGACACCGCCGAGAAGCCCTCTTCGTGTTATCACCACAGCAGTTTCAGACCGAATTGCGTTTGCCGCGGCGAGTTTGCCTGCGAGCTGATGATCCCGAATGAGCTGGACGTTACACTCACGGTCGGACTGCCGAATCGCGGCGTATTGAATGCGTTCAGCAATTCCGCGCGGAATTGAATTCGAAGCTTCTCAATCGGCGCGAACTGCTTGAACACTGAAAGATCGAAGTTTCGCACTCCGTCGCTGCGGATATCGGGCAGCCGCTCTGAGACTGTGCCGAACGTGAACGGCGCAGGTTGGCTGAATACGCTCGTGTCGAAGTAGCGGTTCAGGCGGTCCGTCACCGATCCGCTCAGTTTTCCGCTCTTGCCGTTGTTGTTGGCGCGGGTCTTCGGGCTGAAGATTCCGGCAGTGTTGTTTGCGGTAATCGCTCAGCGGCGTGCCGGTCTGAAAGGTAGTGATGCCGTTGAACTGCCAGCCTCCGAGAAGCCAGTCAGCCGCCTTTGAGGCGTTCGTGCCGAAGCGGCGGCCACGGCCAAACGGCAGTTCATAGATGTAGCTCATCAGGAAACGGTGCGCGATGTCGATGTCGGTCAGCGACCGGTCATTGCGCGAGGTCGTAGCTATTCTGGTGACTCTGGCCGTTGTCGATGCTCTTCGCCCAGGTGTAGTTGCCTTCAAACTGGAATCCATGCGAAAAACGCTTGCTGGCGCTCAGTTGGAGGGCATGGTAAGTGGATGCCGAGCCTGTGGAGTACAGCGGCAGAATGTCGGTGAACTGCGGGTACGGGCGGAGCAGTTGCGCGCGGCTGACCGTCTGCGCCACCAGCACGCCGTTGTTCACGATCCCATAAAAAGGGTTCGGCCACCAGTTCGTTCAGCTTCGAACCCGAGCGACAGGTACTGCGGATCCACCTGGTTCAGATTGAAGCCGCCGTTGCCCAGCGCGCGCCAGTTGCAGCCCGCGATTCCCGACATAGGCGACGTCGAGCAGAATCGAACCCGGCAGTTCGCGCTGGACGTTGAAGTTCCACTGCATCGACCATGGCGTGACGGTGTTTTGCAGCATGGCGTCGATGTTGCCCCCGCTTGTGTCAGAAGGCCCGCCGAAGTTCCCGGAGGCGGCTGGAAGCCCTGCGGATACGGATTACGCAGCAGGTTGTACGGCGTAATTCCGTCAAGCGTCGAGTCACCCAATTGGTTATCCGTGCGGAATCCCATGTTGCCCGGATTGCCGTGAGCGGCTTGCGGCGAGGGTCCGAACAAGTGAGCGTACCCCGTGCGGATCACGGTCTTTCGACTCAGTTGATATGCTAGCCCGAAGCGCGGCGCAAGGTTGTTCCGGTCGAACGGGAACTGGTAACGGCCGCGTCCGTCGACCGCAACAAAGACGAGTCCTCCGCGCAGGTCCGGGAACTGCGTCTGCCTGCTTCGCCAGCGGCGAACGGCGCTAGCGGATCGAAGTAATTCATCCGGTCATGGCGCTCCGTCCGAGGCGTGTCGATGTCATAGCGAACGCCGAGGTTCAGTGTCAGCTTGGACGTGACGCGCCAGTCGTCCTGGAAATAAGGAGCGTGGTAGAAGCTCTGTAGTGGTGAGGTTCTTCCAGTTCTGCACCAGCCGGTTATTAGTCGTCTGCGGCGCCGTGCCCGTACCGAGGATCATCGAGGCCAGGCCGTTGCCCGCGGTGGAACTCGCGCGGTTCGGATCGGGGCCCTGCGTCATCGCCACTGAGAACGGGAACATACCGGCCGAGAGCGCTTCCCAGTTCGGCACACGGATCAGGCGGCCGTCCTAGCCGACCTTGAGCGTGTGCGCGCCGCGTATCTTAGTCAAGATTCGCCTGCGCCCGAAAACGTCATGAACGCGTTCCAGCGATGGTCGCCGCCGCCCAGGCTGCGATAGCCGGCGGGGCTGAACGACGGGAACATCTGCCGGTCCACCGCCTGGTCGATCAGCGCTTCGGCAGCCCGAGACTGGAGGGCAGAAAACCCAGGCCCTGGTTGTCGTAGACGTACAGCGTGCGGGCGAAGCCCAGTCGTGCCGAAAGAATCGTAGTCGGCGAAAGCGTGTTGGTGTAGTCGGCTACCGCGCCGCGCACGCGGTTTTCCTGGATGATGCGGCCTTCAGCGATGGTGAGGTCCGGCGGAAAGTACAGACGCGGGGACATCTTTCACCAGCCGGTGCGAGTATCGCGCGAAAAATTTTTGTGTGTTCGTGATGTTGTGGTCGATGCGCAGGTCGTAGTTGTCGGTGTTCAAGGCCGCCGACCCGCTCTTGTAGAAGTTCTGCTGGCCGGTTACCGCCAGACCCGGGCTGTTTGGCTTCGGATAGTACTTCATCGCGTTCATGCGCCACCGGGTCGCGCCTCGCCGCCGGGATAACGTTGCCGGGGAAAACGTCGCGGATATAGCCGGTTCCGCTCGGGTTCGGCGCGCGTCGAGAAGGGATCGTAGATCTGGATCACCTGGCCGTTGGCCGCGAAGGTCTTCGAGAAGTCGCCCGCGCGTTCGAGCGCCGTCGGCACGGTGGTGGTCGTGCTCGCGAAACTGCGCTGCCGCAGTCCCTCGAACGACCCCATGAAGAACGTGCGGTCCTTCTTGATCGGGCCGCTCACCATGCCGCCGAACTGGCTGCGTTTGAAGCTCAGCAGCCGCGCCCCCGCGCTGGTTGCTGAAGAAATCATTGGCGTCCAACACCGAGTTGCGCAGGAACTCGTACGCGCTGCCGTGGAACTGGTTAGTGCCCGACTTAAAAATGACGTTCAGACACGCTTCCGGCGCTGCGGCCGAACTCGGCCGAATAGTTCTGCGCCTGCACTTTGAATTCGGCGATGGCGTCCACCGAGGGGAAGACCGAAATGCCGGTGTAGCCCTGCACGGTCGGGTGCGACGCCGAGACGCCGTCGATGAGCGTATCCATCAGGGAAGCGCGCGCGCCGTTCACCGAATAGCTCAGGCTGTTGTAGTTGTTGCCGATGCCACCCGTGACTCCCGGCGTCAGGTAAATCAGCGAATAGACGTTGCGCGAGTTCAGCGGCAGCTCCATAATGCGGCGGTTATCCACCACTTTGCCGATCGAGGAAGTCGCCGTCTCGAGCACCGTCGCATCGGCCCGTCACCGTTACCGCTTCCGAAACGGCGCCAACCGCGAGCGAAAATCCACGCGCGCCTGCTGCTGCACTTGAGGACGATGCCTTCCCGGACGAATTTCTTAAACCCGGCCGCTTCCACTTCCAGCGGTACTGCGCCGGGGGGAGCTGCAGGGACAGATGTAATTCCCGCTCGCTATCCGACTTCGTCTCCGACCGCGCGTTGGTCGCAGTGTTGATGACCGCGACGTTCGCCGACGGAACGATCGCATCAGTCGAGTCTTTCACGGTTCCCAGGATGCTCCCGTGAACGATTGAGTGAATGCGGCTCCGGTACACATCACCCCCAGAGCCAGAATAGAGAAAGCAACTTTTCGCATAAGACCCCCAAATCTTCGATATCAGAGTGAGTTCCTGTGGTCAAGCCCTGAATAATTCAAAAAAGGTTGCTGTAATTGGCATTGGACGCTCCGATGGTTTTCAGTGTACACATAGAACGGAGAGTTTATTCATGAAGCGGCGCGAGTTTATTCTGAGTCCCGCTTTGACGGCGACGGCGGCAGTTGCGCAAGGTGCACCTGCACGTCCGCACCTGTATTTCGATACTGCTGTCGCGCTGCGAATGCGCGCGCGTATTGCGAAGGAATCCGCTTTCCAGGAGCGCTGGGGCAAACTGCTGGAGCGTGCGAAGACGTCTGACTGGAAGGCAGGCTCGTTGCTGAGAGCGATGCCGAAAAGGGCGGTGGTCAGCACGCCAACTACGGACGCCCGTCGGGACAGATCTCAGACATGGGGCTGACGCTCGGACTCGCTTTTCATGTCACCGGCGAAAAACAGTACGCCGAAAAACTTGCGCGAAGCATTGCTGCATTATGCCGATTACAAACGCTGGGGCGGCCAGGGTCTTCGCCGAGCGCGTTCCGCCATGGCACTCGGAGTTGAACACCGCGCGCTTCTGTTTCGGATACGGCGCGGGCTATGACGCGATCCACACTTTTCTTTCCGCTAGCGAGCGCAAGAAGATTGCGGAAGCGATGGTACGGCTCGGGATCATGCCAACACTGGACGACTGGATACTTCCAGAGAAGCGCATCCACGCGCTCGATTCCATGGGCCACAACTGGTGGAGCGTGTGCGTCGCGATGGCTGGGGTCTCCGCTTTGGCGCTCGTTGGTGATGACGACCGCGCCGGCGAGTGGGTGGACGAAGTGGCGCGCGGCCTGGCGCAATGGTTCGGCTATAAAGGCACCGTGTTGCAAAACAAGCCGGCCAATTTCGATCCGGAAGGCCCGTTCTACGAAAGCGTCGGCTACGTTCAACTATGGGCTTTCCGAGTACCTGCGTTTCCGTCTCGCCTATTCCAATGTTTATCCGAAAAAGCGTCAGCCTCGCTTCGCCGCGCTGGAAAAGGCGACCGAGTTCTTTCTGCACACCTTCTATCCGGGTTCGACCGATTCGCTCACTGTGAATTTCGGCGACAGCGGTCTGCGCCTCAAAGTTCCTGGCGACTTTACAATTGCTGGCTGAAACGGGCTTCGCGCATCCATCCACCGGCTGGTATGTCGCGAAGACAGATCCCTCGCAAACCGAACGCGTTCGCGCTGCTTGCGCAGAAAACGTTGCCCAGCGCAGCACCGGACAAAATGCCGCTCTCGAAAATGTACTCCGAGAATCGGCTGGGCGATGCTGCGTTCCTCATGGAAAGATGACGCGACGCTGCTCGCCGTGAAATCGGGATTCACCTGGAATCACGCGCATGCGGACGCAGGTTCGTTCCTGCTGTTTCACAACGGCGCGCCAGTTGATTACGGACTCCGGCGCATGCAGCTACGACCGTCGCGAATACAGCGGATATTACGTGCAGAGCCGCGCGCATAACGTGATTCTGTTCAATGGACAGGGCGAGCCCGCTGAAGATATTCGGCGTGGCGTAAAGACGCCGGGGCGCGTTTATAGCCTGCTCGACGGCATGGGATGTGAAGTACGTGTATGCGGATGCGACCGGGCCTATGTCACGCTACTTCTCGCGCAATTACCGGCACTGGTTGTGGATCGGCGGCGCGATCATTATCTTCGACGATATCCTCGCGCATGAGCAAGGCCGCATCGACTGGCTGCTGCATTATGAGGGCACGGCCGAAGTAAAGGGCGACACAGTTCTGCTGACGAACGGCAAGTCACAAGCCGCCGTGCGCTTTGTCTATCCGACAGAATTGGAGCGGCGCGAGGAACAGGGTATGGCCGATCACAAGCCGGATCAGAAGGTGCCTTACTTTGCATTTTCGCCGCGTGTGGCCGCGCGGGAGCAGAAGTTCATCACCGTCGTAATGCCTTACGGCCCGGGCGGCGAGCAGGCGTTACCCGTCATCGAAGCGCTGAGCGCGAAGGATGCCGTCGGGGTGCGCGTGCGCCAGGCGGGCGAGGTCACGGACGTATATCTGAATCAACAGGCTGACGGCCGGCGCATGCACGTGAATACGAATAACGTGATCGATGGCTGGGACACGGATGCATACTTGCTTGCGTTGACGCACTCGGACAAGAATCCACAGGACATTACGCGCTATATGATTTCGAACGGGAGCTACCTGCGCAAGGACGGGCAGGTGTTGCTGGATTCGCTATCAAAGGTCGATGCAGTTTGGCGTCCGGGCGCAACGATGGAAATCGTGCTCGGCGGTCAGGAGCATATCGAGCCCGCATTCGCCGCGAGCAGGCGCCCAGAGAAATTGATGGTCAACGGCAAGCCAGTGCAATTCCGCTTCAGCGCACGCCAGCGGCTGGTCAGGTTTTAGAGCAGCTTCGTCTCGCCCGGCACGTAGACCGGATAAATGCCGTCCTTATCGGGCTTGACGGGTGCTTCCATATCAGTGCGGCAGTCCTCAGGCTTCGGGCTGTAGTAAAAGTCCGAAGCGTTGATCTGCTCCCACGTAACCTCTTTCCCTGTGTAGCAACTGAACTGGCCCATCAGCGTGATCAGCGTGCTGCGCACCATGTAGTCGCCGTTGTTGATCGGCTTCGCCGCAGCGAATGGCCTGGAAGAGCGCAACGTGCTCGAGGTCATAGGCGTTGTTCTTGGATTTTTCGCCCGGATGCTGCCAGTTGGTCTCGCCCTCAATGCGCAATTTCAGCAAATCGCAGCGACCCTTCGTGCCCAGGATCAGGCTCGAGTTGTCGTTGTAGCAATTCGGGATCGTGCGGCAGTACGCATACACGCGCACTCCGTTGGGAAATTCATAGACGACTGAGTGGTGGTCGAAGACGTTGCCGTAAATCTCGCCTTTGAGCGTGGAGCGTCCGCCCATGCCGAAAGCCTTCAGCGGTGCCTGGTTGCGCAGCGCCCAACTGGAGCGATCGAGATTGTGGATCAAAGTTTGCGGTACATCATCGCCGCACAGCCAGTTGAAGTGATATTGGTTGCTGCCCTGATAGACAATTTCGGCCATCCCTGGACGGCGCGGATAGAGCACATATGGCGGACGCAGCCACGTTTCCTGAATCGCGACAATCTGTCCGATCGCACCATCATGCACGCGCTGCATCGTTTCGCGATAGCCCGGATGATAGCGGCTCTGCAATCCTGATACGACGCACAGGCCTTTTTGTTTGGCGAGTTCGGTAGCAGCGCGCAGCATCTTGATTCCAGCCGGATCGATCGCGTGCGGCTTTTCCAGGAAGACGTGTTTGCCGGCTTCAATTGCGGTCTTCAGATGCAGTGGATGAAACTTTGCCGCATTGGCGACAACCACTACATCGGAGCTCTCGATGACTTTCTTGTATGCGTCGAAACCTGAGAAACAGTGGTCGTCGGTGACGGCCATTTGCTCTGGATATTTCAGCTTGAGCGCGGTCCGCTTTTCCTGCGCTCGATCGAGTAACAAGTCACCCATTGCAACGACGCGAACGCCTTTATCCGCATTCATGGCGTTCATGGCCGCGGCCTCGCCGCGACCTCCGCAACCGATAATGCCAACGCGAATCGTATCGCTGCCCGCCGCGTGAACACTCAACGGCAGTGCGGCGGAAGCCAGCAGAAAATTACGGCGAGTTGTCTGTTCGTCCATTTAGTTGCGCGCTCCCTGGCGCTGTGCGGCCCATTCGACGCCTCGTACAAAAGCGTCGCTCATACCCGGTTGCGACCATGCTTTGACGTCATGGCCTAAAGTGGTGAAGAACACGCGTCCCCGCCCAAATTGATTTGTCCAGATGAGCGGCTCGCGTTTTCCGGTGCCGCCCTTATCCAGCGGACTCATCGCATCCGCCAGAACCTTGACACCGGGGAACAATGTGATCTTGTGATAGAGCTCGTCGTTGGCCAGGAAAGCAGTGTGGGCGCCATCCTTCCACTCGACAAGAAATTCGCAGCGGCGCGCGTGACCGATGTTTTGCGTGTCCCACGTCGCGCCGATCATTTTTGGATAAGCGCTCCATCCGCTGCCTTCGGGACCCTGACGCCATTTCTTTTCCTGAAACTGCATGCCGAAGAACGTACCGTAACTGGCTTGGTGAAAGGCTACAAATCCGCCACCGTTCTTGACGTAGTCTTCGATTGCGGATTCAACCCCAACCGGAAAGCGCGGACCGTTATAGTTCAAGATGACTACGTCCATGCCCTTCAGCATCGACTTTGTAAGCGTAGCCGGATCGCTGATCACTCGCACTTCAAAACGATTTCCAACTGCGAGTGCGCTCTGGATGAACTCCGTGGTCTCGCGCCACGAATGATACGGTAGGTCCGATGCGCCCGTCAGAATAAGTGCTTTGCGCGGGTGGGACTGTGCGCACAGCAACGCCCCACAAAGCAGCAGAAGTGCTATGCAGCGGCTCATGATGCTTTCCCGTCTAATGCGTGGCGTACCCACTCCAGACTCTTTTCAATCATGGGACCGCCCTGTCCTTCACACTCGATACTGAAAACACCGTCGTAGCCTGTGCAAGTAAGAGCGTCGAGGCACTTTTGAATATTGCTTGCGTTATCCCCGTCGCCGATCGCGCACTGACTCACGGCAATGCCGGTCAACTCACCGCGCGAGGCTGCCGCAAGACTGGCACTTACATCTTTCACGTGCACGTGACTGATTCTGTCGCGGAACTGCTGCAGAAACGCGAATGGGTCCTGACCGGCGATGAAGGTGTTGCCTGTGTCCATGTTCATCCTGAGAAAAGGCGAATCGCAGAACGAAAGGATTTCAGCCATGAATTCCGGCTTGGTTGTGTAATAACCGTGCGGTTCCACGTTGATGATGATTCCGTATTGCTCGGCCACTGGAACGATCTGACGATAGATACGCCGCATGTGCGCGAGCGCTTCCATGTCGGTCAGACCCGCGGGACGATAGCGGTCATCGGTAGTGTCGATACAGGGACAACCAATCAGCTTCGCCCAGCGCAGCGAGTGCAGCACGTACTCGACACCGAGCGTCGCGCCTTCGGGCAGTGATAGTGGAAACGCGGCGTCAAGCTGCGAGAACTCGACGCCGTATTTATCCATCTTTTTGCGCAGCAGGAGCGGGTCCTCCCAAAGCGCGATATGGGGCTGATATCCGAGCCCGTGAATCCAGCTCACGCCGTCAATCGTTCCACACTCAATGTAGTGCAGGTCATTGTTGCGCGCCCATTCGAGGCACTGTTCGAAGCCCCAATAAGCGGAGTTAAACGCGTCAGTGTGGAATCCGATTTTGGCCATGAACCATTAGCCTTTCTTGGCCGCAGCTTTCACGTGACACTTTGTGCAGCCGCCCTTGGCTGAAGCTGCAAATGCCTTGCCACCTTCAACGTGGCAAAATGCGCACGATGTTTTTTTCGCTTCAGCCGGTTTATGCATGCCGGCCTTGAAATTCAGCGGTGCTTTCTTCTGCGGCCAGAGTGCATCGTGACAGACCTTGCAATTATCCTTCTCACGCTTGGCGTGTTTGGCATGGTCGTATGTAACGTTGCCTTGTTTGGCTTCAAATGTGAGTTTGGCAGGGGCGGTGGGGGCGGCCTTCTTTTCCTGGGCCACGACGCCTAATCCTCCGAGAACCGAGAGGACGGCGATAGACAATATCAGCTTGCGCATGCCGACATTATAGGACTTTCAGCTCCAGATTGCTGCTAGCCCGCTTGCAGGGTGATGGTCACTTCGAGCCCAGTGGGCTGGCGATTAGCGCAGGCGACTGTGCCACAGACGCGATATCGAGCTGAATTCTGAACTGTCGGTGAACGACCTCGAGCCGTACCTGGCAGTTCCTACGTGATCAGCAGCCGAATTGCGGTGACAAGGTAGTCTTCCCCGAAATCGGTTTAAGTGATAACGTGCCGCTCGGCGGAACGCTACTGCTCGAAGTGCCCAGTACTCCGATCTCGCCGTGCATAACATGGGTCAAGGGCTAGCCGACAACATCTCCCAAGGTTTGGCGGGAGGCAATGAGTTCCGCACTGCGCCGGGTCTTGGCGAGCGCATCTTCTTTCTACACGATGGACGCTCCGAAGGACTTGATCGAAACGATTCGGCTTCACGGGAGCAATGATTCAGAGGCAGCGGCGGTGACCAAAAACCTTCAGGATCTCACGCGGGATCAGAAACAGGATCTGGTGAGTTTTCTCCGATCGCTGTGAGTCTGTGACAGCACTACAATCGCAGGAACCAGCGCTTGCGATACATCACCCACGCGGCGAGAAAGCACACGGCTACATAGGCGATCGCGAAAAGCAGAGACGCCATGTAGGGATCAGCAAGCGGCGCGAAGGCCGCGTAAAAAATGGCTTTCCCAGCACTAATCGGTTTGCCGTCTGCG
The DNA here is from genome assembly GCA_963793625.1 of Bryobacteraceae bacterium. Classification (GTDB taxonomy): domain Bacteria; phylum Acidobacteriota; class Terriglobia; order Bryobacterales; family Bryobacteraceae. Next base: position 57,669 of record CAWCAT010000018.1, read on the forward strand.
CCCGTCCACGAGATCAGCGAAAGCGTATCGGAGAGCCACTCCGAGAGAATGTAAACGAACAGCGAATTCATACCGAATATGACGAACGGTTTCGTCCAGCGCCGCCATCCGCGCGCGTCGACAGACCAGTAGCAACACGCGAACAGCACGGTCGAAATGCCGGCCATGAAGATCGCGAAGGGTGTCGTCCAGAGCTTCTTGTTGATCGGCATAAACACGCCGAGTGCTTCGCCCAATACCAGCAGCGCTATTCCCGCAGCGAAGAGCCAGAGCGCCTTTTGTTCCGCAGTTCTTCTGCTGCGCAAGAACTCGCCAGTCAGCAAGCCAAAGATCAATGTGCCGAGCGCAGGCAACGTACTCACGATGCCTTCCGGATCCCATGTCTTCGTTGCGTGATACATGTGCCCCTGCAGGAAGAGACCGTCCACGTAATGTTCAAAATTACCTTCAACACTGAGATCACCTGCGCCATAACCAGGAACGGGCACGAGAGTCATCAACGCCCAGTAAACGCCGAGGAGCAAAACGAGAATTGCGACCCTGGTCTTCCAGCGCGTGTAAAGGTAGATGGCCGAACCCAGGGCTGCACAGATTGCGATGCGATGCAAAACGCCGACCACGCGAATCGTCGACAGATCGTAGTGCGGATATCCTGCAAGTAAAAGCGCAAGCACATATATCAGAGCGGAACGCTTGAGTGCGTGCAATAGCAGATTCTTGCGATCAGCTCCCTGTTCCACGCGGCGTGCAAACGACAGCGTGATCGCCACCCCAACGATCCACAGGAAGGATGGGAAGATGATGTCGGTGAAAGTCCAGCCATGCCACTCGGCGTGCAGTAGCGGGGCGTAAGTGTGCTTTCCGTCCCCCGCATTGTTCACCAGAATCATGGCGGCAATGGTTGCGCCACGGAAGACATCCAGAGAAAGTAAACGCGTTTTCGATTCCAGTAAGTCGGGCACAGTTGGTCTATTATACGCCGCAGGAAATCCCGCGGAGAACCCGACGCCTCCGCGGGATACGGATCAGCTTGTCTTAGGCTTCGGCTTGGCTGCGGGGGCAGGCTTGGGCCGCCAGAAATCGGGTGCCACGGAAACAATGCCCTCGGCGGGATTGCTCAACTCTGGTACGAAGCGATTGATTTCGGTCCGTATAGAATCGATGCACTCAGCGGAGATGCGCATATATTCTTTATAGCGCTCATCCCCAAGTATTTTGGAGAGAGAGAGCTTTTCCTGCGCATCAAAATCCGCAAGCGATTTGCCAAACATAGTGATATAGAACGTGGGTGGTCCGGTCACTGCCTGGCTGATCCAGACGGGAAAGCTCCCGCCGTCCTTGCGAACAGCTTCGGCCACCATCTTAATGTTATCGACATACTGGGGGCTTTTGCCGGGTTTGAGGTGCACCGTCGTAACCCGTAACCAGCGCCACCCGCCAACACTCTTGAGCTGTTCTTCTTCGTTGGCTGGCGGATTTACGCTCAGATCCCAGCGCCTGCGCCGAATCTCGGCGGAAGAGCCAAGGCTGCAGGCGTCCAGATCAGCGAACATCTTTGCCGCGGCGGGAGCGCCTAGCGCTTTGTTCATTGCCGCCATAAATGCCCCAGTAGCGGCATCGATCTCAGCGTAGTTCTTTCTTGGGCTCACGAAGCTGACGGTGCCCTGGTTGCCATAGACCGTCTCATAAGCAATCCACTCATCGCCTTTGTTCTTGTGGTTCGCATCAACCATCTTCTTGATCAGATTGTTGAACTCAGTACGTTTTTCGGGCTTCACTTTGACGCTGTAAACATCAAGCAGGCCCACTTGATCCTGTGCGGCTGCGAACGCTCCGCAGAGCAGATACACAGCGAGTAGGCGAACTGGTTTGAGCTTCACTGCTGCCTCCTCTTTGGACACTGCGTGTCAAAAATTGTAGTCCAGTTTTCGAAAAAAATAAATGGCTTTCTGCGGGTGTCCGGGTGTGGCAGGACCGGCCCAGGTGTGAAGCGGGGCGCCGTGCGGGCGCAGCTAAGTCGCTGAAAAAGGGGCACCCACAGCTGGCCAGTAAGTTGCACTTAGCTGCTGCGTTACTATCAATTTCAGGTGAACCGACTCCGCGACAGATTGATCCTCGTCTTTCTTGCCGCCACACTTGTGCCTCTTGGTCTGACCTTATGGATGACCACCTCGCTGCTCGAGCACAGCCTTACCTACGCCTCCACACATGAGCTTGATGAGGTCTCGAAAACCCTGGAGCAAACGGCTCGCCAGTTCTACCGTCAGGCCTGCGAAGGGCTGCAGGCAGACGTCGCGACAGGGCGTGTGAATCCTGAGAAGCACCGTGCCCCATTGACCGGCATCGCCCAGGAGTTCTTCGATAGCGGCGAGCCGGAGCGCTTCGTGATCGCCGGTAAAGACGGCAGCGAGATCGACTGGCTGCGTCGTCACGGGAACGAAGTTTGGGTCTATAAACACCAACTCGCCGGGCCGGGAATGAACAAGATTACCGCGCAGTATGCCCGCGCTCGTGAGATTGTGGAAAACGCACAAGGCCGCGATTTGCGGCGCGGTCTCACCTACACCTATATGATCGTGGCCGCGGTCATCTGGCTTGGCGCGCTGGCGCTGCTGGTCTACTCGGCACACCGCATTAGCCGTCCGATCCAGGATTTAACCGCGGGACTGCAGAAGGTCGCCGCCGGCGATCTGGATGCGCGGGTTGAAAGTGCGCGTACTGACGAGGTCGGCAAAGCCATCGACGCGTTTCATCACATGGCGGATGAGCTCAAGCTCAGCCGCGAGCGTCTGGTTTATCTGACGCGAATTGCAAGCTGGCAGACGCTGGCGCGCAAGATGGCACACGAAGTGAAGAACTCACTCACACCGATCCGGCTGACTATGGAAGAGATCGGCGCACGTTTTCGCGACCCGTTTCTGGAACAGGCCAGCCAGATCGTGGTGGATGAAGTCATCTCGCTGGAGCGGCGCGTGCGCGCTTTTTCGGAGTTCGCTGCCGAGCCCGCTGTGCGGCCGGAAGCGCTCGAAATCAATGCGCTGGTTGAGGAGCGAATCGCGTTCCTCAAAGCGGCGCATCCGGAGATTCGATACTCGACTCGCCTGGCCGACAATGAGTTACGAGCGCAAGGCGATGCCGACCTGGTAAAAGGCATTCTTACGAACTTGCTCGAGAACGCGGCACACGCGGCCGGGGCGGGAGGCGCAATTCAGGCCGTAACGCTGGCGGAGAATGGAAGAGTGGCCGTGGAAGTCCACGATTCAGGCCCGGGCTTAAGTGAGCAGGCCAAAGAAAGCCTGTTCGAGCCGACCATCTCTTTCAAAAAGGGCGGCATGGGACTGGGTTTGTCGATTGCACGCCGCAGCGCCCTGCTTTCGGGAGGCGACATCGTGTTGGTGAGAGGAGAGTTGGGCGGCGCTGGATTTCGCGTTACGCTGCCATTGGCCTGATGCCTGCAAAACGCATTGTCATATTGGATGACGAAGAGAATATCGGCCGCTCGTTGCGGCTGATTCTGGAACACGAAGGCTACGCCGTCAGCGTGTTCCGCAACGTGACTGATTTCCGGGCCGGGATCACCGGTGCAAGGGCCGACGCCTTTCTGCTGGACGTACGCCTGCCTGATGGCAGCGGCATTGAGGAACTCCGCGCACTGAAACAGAACGATGTGCCCGGGCCCGTAATCATGATCTCCGGACACGCCACGATAGCAGATGCCGTGGAAGCGACGCGCGCCGGCGCTTATGATTTCCTTGAGAAGCCGCTAGGCCGCGACAAGGTTCTGCTCACCATCAAGAACGCCATAGAACAATCCAGCCTGCGCGCGGAAAATGCCAGGCTGCGCGAACTGGTAGGACCCGGTGCGCGCATGATCGGATCAAGCCCCGCCTTCCATAAGGTGGTCGAGCAGGCCACGATGGCGGCACGCTCCGACGCACGCGTGTTGCTGATCGGCGAGTCCGGAACCGGCAAGGAATTGCTGGCGTCGCATATCCATCACGAAAGCCCCTTTGCAAACGGGCCCTTCGTCAAAGTGAACTGTGCCGCGATTCCGACAGAACTGCTGGAGAGCGAACTTTTCGGACACGAGAAGGGTGCGTTCACAGGTGCAGTTGCCGTGCGGCGCGGCAAGTTCGAAGTGGCTGACGGCGGGACGATTTTTCTGGATGAAGTCGGCGATCTGCATGGCGGTTCGCAGGCGAAATTGCTGCGCGTTTTGCAGGAAGGAGAGTTCCAGCGTGTGGGCGGCGAGCACACGATACGCGTCAGCGTGCGTGTGGTCTCCGCGACCAATCGCGACCTGACCGAAATGGTGGCCCAACAGAAGTTTCGCGAGGACTTGTTCTACAGACTGTCCGTGGTTCCGATCCGCGTGCCGAGTCTGCGCGAAAGACCCCAGGATCTGCGCGCGCTGGCAGAGTATTTTCTGGAAGAATTCTGTTCGCGAAACAACTTCAAGCCACGCTCGATTGACGAAGCGGTTTATCCATTGTTTGAACGCTATGCCTGGCCGGGCAACGCGCGCGAGTTGCGCAACATTGTAGAACGAATGGCGATTTTGACTCCGGGCGAACGTCTCACGGCGGAATCCGTACCAGTCGAACTTCGTGTGGAACGGGGCGGCGGTCCCAAGTCGAGCGTGCAGGAAGCACGCGAGGGCGCTGAGCGGGAACACCTTTTGCGTGCGCTCGAGGACTCGGCATGGAACGTGTCTTCCGCAGCTCGCATTTTGGGAATGGAACGCACCAACCTGCACAAACGCATGAAGACGCTCGGCATCAACCGGGAGAGGTGACCTGCGTGGAGCGCCAGTTCTTCAGGAACGGAAGACTCCAGCGGCTTTGCACGGGCACATCGGCGTCAACGATTGTTCGCGCAAGATTAACGAAGGCCTTTCCGAGTTGTGTTTGCGGAGGAATGCATTTGCTACCGAACGATTACCAGTCATGGGTCGAATATTTCGGGGTGGAATTCAGGAGAATGGAAAGCGCGCCCGAGCGCAGATCACTGTCGACCGCCAGGACCTTGCGGTGCAGCGTCTCCACCATCAGGCCTGCGGTGTTCATTACGACCGTGCTGCACCCGCGGTTCTCGACGATGTTTCCCCGTCGATGAACGCGCGGGTCTCCAGCGCATCAGGTAACAGCGCTGCGAAACCGCCGCCTTCAATTGGTAGAAAATGCGCCGGGTGGGCTCCGAAGCCGATCAGAATCGTGGCAGGATATTCCGCTTGTACCTGAAACGCGCAGGCCAGCGATTCTTCTGTGTCGGTCAGATCCAGAAACATGATATCCGGGGCGACCCGGTTCATCACTTGCGTAAATTCGTAGGGGTACAGAAAGCGATCGAAGAGCCGTGAGATCAGTATTTATCGCGACTCCACGCAAGCCCCCTGAATGACCTCGCGGCGGAACGGATCGGTGCTGATGACTACGGCGCTAAACATGGCTGGCCTACCTGGCTCGCGTTCCTTATCGGCAACAAAGGTTTTTCCTTGACTTTCTCTTTTTATTCGCCAAGAATTGAGTCATGGCACTTACCCGGCGGCAAAAGGAAGTTCTCGACTTCATTGCGGATTTTGTCAATGACAACGGATATAGTCCCAGCTTCGAGGAGATTGCGGCCGGATTGAAGCTGGCGTCACTGGCGACAGTGCATAAACACATCGCTGCGCTGGAATCGAAGAGCTATCTCAAGCGCAGTTACAACCAGAGCCGCTCCCTCGAAGTGTTGCCGAAGTATCTCTCGGAGCAGAAGCGTTTTCAGGTGGCTCCGGAAATCCCGCTGGAAGGCCGGATTGCAGCAGGTTCGCCAGTGGAAGCAATCTCGTCGCCGGCGACTCTCCATCTGGCCGACTTTGCCGGTCAGGACAACGTCTTCGCACTCGAGGTACGCGGCGATTCGATGATCGAAGACCATATCTGCGATGGCGATTATGTGCTCATCGAAAAAAACTCCAACGTGCGCGACGGCGAGATTGTCGTGGCGCTGGTGGGCAACTCGGACGCTACATTGAAGCGCTTCTACCATGAGCCGAACGGCATGGCGCGCCTGCAGCCCGCGAATTCCACGATGGACCCAATCTACGTTCCGCTCGCGGAGTTGCAGATCCAGGGCCGCCTGATGGCCGTGTTGCGCAAGTATCGCTAGAAGGCGCGCTAGCGCGCGGTTATCAGGTATTTGGTTATCTGGTTCTTTGGTTTCTGCTTTTAGTCCCAGACAACCAGATTGACAACTCTCAATCCCCACCACTATGCTCGGTGGTGAAATGACCAAGAGAGAACGTGTCGAAAAAGTTTATGGCATGCAGGCTGCCGACCGCATTCCGTTTGTTCCTGCGATTTACGAACACAAGGGCGCGCTTGTTGGAAAGTCCCCCTCAGAGATCTGCCGTAATGCAGAATTCCTCTATGCGGGGCTGAAAAAAGAACTCGAGGTTTACGACGCCGACATGCTCGTGATCGGCATCGATGTTTATAACGTCGAGGCCGAGGCGCTCGGATGCAAGGTCGTCTACTTCGAGGATTCCAACGACGTTCCTGGCATCGTGCAGCCGATCATCGACAGCCCGGCCGGGCTCGCGCGTCTCGGGGTTCCTGATCCGAACAAAGACGGACGCATGCCCGTTTACCTCGAGGTCGCGGAATGCCTGGGCCGCGAAATAGGCGCAGATGTGATTGTGCGCGGAGCCGTCACTGGCCCCTACTCCATGGCCGCCGAGTTGATCGGCGCCGAAAAGTTTGTCCTGCTAACCATGGACGACCCGGACTTCGCCCGGCAGGTCATGGAATTCTGTGCGCAGGTGACGGTCGCGTTTAGCAAAGCCTTCCTGCAACGCGGCGTCGAGCCGATCATTTTCGATTCGCGCGCCACACCCACTCTGGCCTCGCCACGCGTGGTCAAGCAGCTCGTACTGCCGCTTTATCGAGATTACGTGCTGCCCGAACTCAAGGCTGCGGGCGGACGATTTCTGCCGCTGATCATCGGCGGAAACACTACCTCGATTATCGACGACCTGATTGCGACGGGAGCAACGCAGTTCCTGAGCGATCGTCCGGCGAACCTTGCCAAGTGGTGCGAGAAGGCGCTCGCCGGCAGCGTACCGGTGCGTGCAAATGTCGATGCGATCCTGGTGAACCGCGGGCCCCTCTCCGCGATTCGCAGGCAGGCGCTCGAAATTCTGAAAGACTGCAAGGACCATCCCGGCTTCCTGCTCGGTTGCGGCGTCGTTGCTTACGACGGCACAGCCGAATATGTGCACGCAATTCATCAGGCAATTAAGGATGTCGCGGCCGGTATTGTCGATTTTGAGCGGGAATTGCAGAGCTGAACAGCAGCGTGATGATACATTGTTTAAGGCAACAACTTCTACTTGTCTTATCGAAAGGACTCTGACGGAGCATGAAGAAAATCAGAACGGCAGTTATTGGCGCCGGATTCATGGGCAAGGTGCATGCGGAGATGATCCGCCGCCTGGGTAACGTTGAAATCGCGGCCGTGGCCGGCATCAGCGACGAAGAAGCGAAATCGTTTGGACAGGCGGTTGGCGTGGAGAACACCACGTCGAATTACAAGACCATTCTGGCCGATCAGACGATCGACGCCGTTCACGTCTGCACTCCAAATAATCTGCATTATCCGATCTCAATGGAAGCATTGAACGCGGGCAAGGCAGTGCTGTGCGAGAAGCCGCTGACCATGAATGTGGCAGAAGCGCAAAAGCTCGTCGACCTGGCCAAGAAGACCGGCCTGGCGAACTGCGTCAACCACAACCTGCGTTACTATCCCGTGCTGCAGCATTTGCGCCAGGTGATCGCGAATGGCGAACTGGGCGAAATCCTCGTGGTTCAGGGAACCTATTCGCAGGACTGGCTACTCTATGACACCGATTACAACTGGCGTGTCGAAGCAAAAGAGGGTGGCAAGCTGCGATGCATGGGTGACATCGGTTCGCACTGGATGGACATGATCCAGCACCTGACCGGCCAGAAGATCACCGCAGTCTGCGCCGAACTGGAGACCTTCCACAAGACGCGCAAGAAGCCAAAGAAGGCCGTCGAAGCATTTGCCAACAAGATGGCGACCGCTGACGACTACGACCAGATCAAGATCGATACCGACGACTATGGCGCTGTCATGCTCCACATGGGCAAGCGCACGCGCGGAGCGTTCACGGTCAGCCAGGTTTCGGCTGGTTGCAAGAACCGCTTCCAGGTGGAAATCTTCGGAACCAAGAGCGGCGCAATCTGGAATCAGGAGCGTCCGGACGAACTGTGGTTCGGCGAACGCGGCGCATTGAACCGCATCCTGCTCAAAGACCCATCGATCATGGATCCCAAGGCACGTGGTTTCGCCGATCTGCCGGGCGGCCATAGCGAAGGCTACGACGACGCGCACAAGCAGGTCTACAAGCGCTTCTACCGGAGAGTTGCGGACCCGAAGGCTGCGATCGATTACCCGACGTTTGCCGAAGGCCTGTGGGGCATGCAGCTTCTGGAGAAGGTGCTCGAAAGCTCGAAGAAAAAGGCCTGGGTAAAAACAACCTAAAGGTCATCGGAACGCGGATTAATGCCAAACGGCGTTAATCCGCGTTTTTCATTAGAAACCTATTCCTGCTTGGCTTTTTCCCAACGCCCGCGGCCGCACATGTTTTCGCACTCCGGGAAGACTTGTCCTTCCTCGATTTTGCGTGGCAGCTTGCAGACGGTGCACCAGTAGATGGTCGTTTCGGGCACCGGGGTTCCTGGTTTGTAAGTCACTTCTTTTTCTCTCCTGTTTCTCGCCGTTCGGCGATTACGTAATCCGTCAGCTTTTCCATGTTGTCCACAAGGATGTCTGGTGGATCGGTCTCGAAGCCTTCCGGCTGGAATCCATAGGTTACGCCGCATACGCGAATGTTCGCGTTGCGCGCGGTGCGCACGTCAACGGCACTGTCGCCAATCATCATGGTGCGCTGCGGCGTTGAATCAATCTCTTCGATCAGCTTGTAGATGCCGATCGGGTCGGGCTTCTTCTGCTCGAAGCTGTTGCCGCCATAAACGCGGAAAAAGTGGTCGTGGACGCCGAGTCCATCGATGATGCTCTGGCTAAAACGCACGGGCTTGTTTGTCAGCACGGCCATCGCGATGCCCTGCTCCTTGAATACGTCGAGCGCTTCGCGCACGCCCGGGTACATACGAGTGTGATCGAGCATGTGATCGCGATAGTAACCCAGGAAATGTTCGAGCGCGATGCGCACTTCTTCTTCAGACGCGTCGGGGCCCATCGCGCGGCGCATCAGAACGGGCGCACCGTTCCCGATATAAGACGTAACAATCTCAGTGGGGATTGATGAAAGGCCCATGTGAATGCGCGTGGCGTTGACGGCGTTCACCAGATCCTGCTGCGAATCCACCAGTGTCCCATCCAGGTCGAAGATCAACAGCTCCATTAAGATTCCCGCCCGGAGCGCACAACTGCGGCAACGCAACTAGACCAAAGCATAATTTCAGTGTATAACCAGAACGCGAGGCATGACCATGGACAGACGAGGTTTCCTGAAGAAAACAGCAGCGGCTCCGGCTTCTTTTGCGCTGGCAAGCGGAGGCGCCGCGACAGCAGCAAGCGACCGCGTCAACGTCGCGCTGATTGGTTGCGGCGGCATGGGCAGCCTGAATCTCACTGATTTTCAGAGAAATCCCGAGCCTCAGATCGTCGCCGTATGTGATGTGTTCCGCCCCAACGCGGAGCGCGCCCGCACCATGAGCGGCGGCAAGGCCGAAGTGTACAGCGACTTCCGGCGTGTGCTGGAGCGAAAGGATGTCGATGCAGTGATCATCGCGACTCCGGACCACTGGCACGCGCTGATGGCCATCGAAGCATGTAACGCGGGCAAGGACGTCTATGTGGAAAAGCCCGCCTCGTACTGCGTACGCGAAGGCCGGCTTATGGTGGAGGCGGCACGCCGCAACAAGCGCATCGTGCAAGTGGGCCAGCAGCAGCGCTCCGGCACGCATTTTCAGCGCGCGGTCAAAGCGGTCTGGGATGGGCGGATCGGGAAGGTACATTACGCGCAATGCTGGAATCACAATTCGGTTTCTTCGAGAGGCGCAGGCAAGCCTGCCGACGCGCCGGCTCCGCCTGAAATGGACTGGGACATGTTTCTGGGCCCAGCGCCGCAGAAACCTTATAACCCATCGCGGCGCAACTTCCGTTTGTACTTCGATTACAACGGGGGTGAACTGACGAATTGGGGTACGCACCTGATCGACATCGTCCATTGGGCGATGAAGGTGCCGGGTCCGCTGAGCGCGACGGCGTCGGGCGGCAACTACCATGTCGATGACTGCCGCGACACGCCCGACACGCTCGAAGTGCTCTACGAGTATCCGGGTTTTCTGCTGCGCTATTCCGCGATTTACCACAACAGCTACGGACACAACGGCGATCCGGGACACAAGCCGTTTGGCAGCTATGGAATCCTGCTGCATGGTACGCTCGGCACTCTGTTTATCAATCGCGCCGGATATGAGATCACGCCACAGGCTGAAGCGCATTCGGATCAAGGCGCGCAGGGCTTCCGCGAGGCCTACGATGATCTGAGCGGATCCGGCATCTACTACACGCAACTGTGTCTGGGGGAGCGCAGCACAACGTCGCTGCAGCACATGCCGCACGTCCGCAATTTTCTGGACTGCCTGAAGAGCCGAGCCCTTCCAGCCGCCGACATCGAGATCGGGCACCAGAGCGCCGCCGCCTGCCACCTTGGCAACATCGCCTATCGCACCGGAACGAAGATCCGTTGGGATAGCACCACCGAAACAATCGCAAACAGCGCCGAAGCCAGCAAACTGCTGACGCGTGAATATCGTCCACCGTGGAGACTAGCCGGCTTGTAAACTAAAGAAATGGCTTTTCCGGTTCAGCGTCTGCGACGATTGCGTTCGAGCGAGTCCATGCGGCGACTGGTGCGTGAGACGCACCTGCAGCCTTCCAACTTTGTGATGCCGCTGTTTGCGGTTCCTGGCGAGGGTATCAAGCGCGAGATCGGCGCAATGCCCGGCAACTACCAGATGTCGGTAGACGAAATCGTGAAAGAGTGCCGCGAACTGGAATCACTCGGGATTGGCGGTACGATCCTGTTCGGCATTCCGGAGACAAAAGACGAATTCGCATCAGGCGGCTACGATGACAACGGCATCGTGCAGCGTGCGGTCCGCGCGATCAAAGAGGAAGTGCCGAAACTGCTCGTCATCACCGATGTCTGCAACTGCGAGTACACCAGCCACGGACATTGCGGCAAGATCGTGGACAATGACGTGGATAATGACGAAACGTTGAAATGGCTGTCCGCTTCCGCGCTCTCCCATGCGCGCGCCGGTGCGGACATCGTCGCGCCCTCCGACATGATGGACGGACGCGTGGCAGCGATCCGCGCGGCGCTCGATGGCGAAGGCTATCCGCTCGTTCCGATTCTTTCTTACGCCGCGAAATTCGCTTCGTGCTTCTACGGGCCCTTCCGCGAAGCTGCCGAATCAACGCCGCAGTTCGGCGACAGGCGCAGTTATCAGATGGACCCGCCCAACGCGCGTGAAGCTATGCGCGAGATTGCGCTGGATCTGGAAGAGGGCGCGGACATGATCATGGTTAAGCCGGCCATGCCGTACCTGGATCTGATTCGTCAGGCTTACGATCGTTTCGAAGTGCCGATCGCCGCTTATCAGGTGAGTGGTGAATTCAGCATGATCATCGCGGCCGCACGAAACGGCTGGATCGACGGCGAGCGCGCAATGATGGAGTCCCTAACGTCCATAAAGCGTGCCGGCGCCAGCATCATCCTGACGTACTTCTCAAAAGACGCGGCTCGCTTCCTGGGCCGGTAACGCACTAACGCGCGTGCCTCTGAATTCGAAGGAGGCGCGACCGCAAGGGAGCGCGTGCTTTTGTGTGTGCGTGATTGCTAATGCACCAGCGCAGATTCAATACTCTCGGCAACCTTTCCGGCCAGCACCCTGGAACCGGCGGCGGTGAACGCCGTTCATGATGTATTCCAAACTATGGCGCGTGGTGATCTCGTAAGAACTCCTTGGCTTGTCATGGCGCAGCTTGTAACGGTCACGAGTCGCATTCCCTTCGACAACCATTTCCGCACCCTCAGTGCCTTCCTGTTGCCAGGCGACCGGTTTTGCGGGATCGATCCTGTCCTGGTTGTACTCGAAGTTCCCGTTCCGAGCCCCCACTCCTGATCCGGTTGCACACGGATCTTGAGAATGGTCTCGATAGTCAGTCGGGCAATGTCGGGTGCGCCCGGAGCGGGATACTGCTGAGCATACAGTTCCTCCGGGAAGCCTCCGAAATCATGAATAGTGCGCGGCGGATCCGCCATGGTGACGAAAGTTCCGCGACTCAGCCAATGCGCAGAGATGCACAATATCGCACGCGGATGAGGCAGTGCCGCTCCCAGTTCCAGCCAGCTTTTGCGGAAAGGGTTGTCGGTGATCGCGTTCATCGGGTTGCCATGACCAATGAACAACGCCGGCATTGTCATCCCTTTATTTTCCTATCCTTGCGACTCGTTGGGGAGTTACTTCGATTTCGAATCGAAAGCGTGGATCACAGGCAGCGCGTTGTTGTCGTTGTCGAAAAAGCCACGATTACGCAGGTGGTCGGAGGACACGGCAGGTTCCCACCAGAACACGCCTTTCCCTCGCCCGTTCGGGATGTCGCGCACAATTCGCGCCACAGTTTCTAGAAACGCCTTTTGGCCTTCCGGAGTCTGCGGGAACGGCAGGTTTTCGAAATTCCCCGTCCGTTCTTTGACTGGACGCCAGTGATAGGCCGCCTCGACCACGATGATGTCCTTGGAAAAAGTGGTGGCGAGCGACGCAAGATTCTTCGTAAGCCCGTCGAGACTTCCGTGCCACCACGGGTAGTAAGACAGGCCAACCACGTCGAACTCGACCTCGTTCTCGCGCAAGCGGTCGAAGTACTGGCGCGTGCGACCCGCATCGCCGCCCTTATCTGTATGCATCATAATGCGGGGTCGAACACTGTCGCCCGTAGCGGCTTGCACACCGCGTATCCCGGCCTTCACCAGATCCGTGAAGTTGTTCCAGTTAGACGCTTTCCCGTCCGGCCAGAGCATTCCGCCGCTGACTTCATTACCGATCTGCACCATGTCCGGAAATGCTCCAGCCGCACGGAATGCAAGCATGCTGTCTCGCGTATACTCGAAAACCGCTTCGACAAGTTGCTCATGCGTGAACCCGGTCCAAGCCTTTGGAATGCCTTGCTTGCCAGGGTCCGCCCAGGTATCCGAGTAATGATAATCCAGCAGGAATTTGTAGCCGAGTTTGCGCGCGTCTTTCGCAAGCGCGATCGTGTATTCCAGGTTATTAGGCAGGCTGGTCGGAGTGTGAAAAAGCCGCAGCCGAATCCAGTTGTAGCCGTGATCCCGAAAGATCTGCAGCCCGGGTTTGGCTGCACCGGCGTCCTTAAATACGATCCCTTTCGCTTCGACATCGCGCAGAAATGAAAGATCTGCGCCGACAGCAAAATCCTGTGCACAGAGCGCGCTGGAAAAGAGCACTGGCAGCAGAATACGGGGCCATCGTCGATGCATCAGATGTTCCAGGCCCGATTCCAGGCTACACGTGTCTTGGCCGCGTAGGCCAGATTGCCGATATGGCAGGCCATGGCAGCATAGTGGCCCTGCTCGACCGTGGCGTTGGGTTCCTTCCGCGTGCGGATACACTCGAACCAATTTTTCATGTGCTCGTCGGGGGTGCCCTTCGCGGTGATCTGCGCCGCGGCGTCACGGTTGCCCGTGGGCAGGAATCGATAGCCGTAGCGGAAGATGTGCAGGCGTCCACCCGTACCGATGAAAACGATGTCGGTCGATTCGACCGGGACCGTGTCGGTGAGCGAAGCTTCGAAGGTGACGTTCAGCTTCTCGGGGTAATCCAGAATCAGATTGACGTTGTCGGGCGTGTCGCGCCCGTCGTCAAACTGATAGATCCCACCGAGGCCAACCGCTGAAACTGGTTTTGTAATGCCGAGAAACCATTGCACGACATCGATCTGGTGCACAAACAGGCCGCCGGTCTGGCCGCAACACAAATCGAGATACGAAAAGCGGTTGAAGTAGCGCTTCGCATCCCACGGGATTTTTGGAAGCGAACCTAGACAGGCGCTCCAATCCAGGTTTGCGGGCTTCTGCTCCATTCCTGCGGGCGGCTTGGAAAGGTATCCACTGTTGTTGTTCCAGATGGTGCGGACCATGTGGACCTTGCCAAGCAAACCGCTGTCGATGAAGCGCTCTTTCGCTTCGGCGAAATGTGGTGTGCTGCGCTGCTGCACTCCCACCTGTACGATGCGCTTGGTCTCGCGAGTGGCGCGAACCAGCGGAAGTCCTTGCTCTGGACGCGAGGTCATGGGCTTTTCGACGTAGATGTCTTTGCCGGCGCGGCAGGCATCGACGCTGATCTGTGAGTGCGTGTTGTCCCACGTCGCCACAATGACGCCGTCGATGTCTTTGCGCTCGAGCAGGCGGCGGTAGTCGCTATAGGCGACAACGTCCGCGCCCGCAAGCTTCGCGCCTTCGCGCTGGCGCACATCCCAGGCATCGCACAAAGCGACCCACTGCATGTTACCGGCTTTGTTAGCCTGACCCATGAGATACTTGCCGCGCCCGCCAGTGCCGATGATGCCGAGACGAACACGATCGTTTGCACCGATAACGCGCGAGGCGGATGCTGCGCTGAGTGAGCTTGCCACAAAGGCACGTCTGGAGAATTGCGACATAGGAGTCTCCTGGAACCGAGATATCTACAACAGCTCCAGTATTCCGCTAAGGGGGTCCGGTTGTCCAGTGGTGCGCCTAGATGAAGAATAGATTAGAACGGAGGCACGACCGTAAGGGAGTGCGTACTAATCAGTCGCGCTGGGAACCAGTTCGCCCAAATCGTCGATCCAGTAATCGGGTTCGAACCGGGCGAGGTCTTGCGCTTTGCCGTAGCCGTAGCGGACGGCGCAGGTTTTGACTCCGGCGCGGCGTCCAGCTTCCATATCGGGCGGCGCGTCGCCAACCATCAGGCAATCCTCTGGCTTTACGCCAAACACTTTCAACGACGCCAGAATTACATCGGGTTCGGGCTTTGCAGGAAAGCCATCGGTGCCCTGAACATGATCGAAATGGGTCAGCAAGCCGAAAAGCTCCAGCACGATGCGAGTGGTCGGAGTGCCTTTGGTGGTTGCGGTGGATTTTAGTCCACCTAAGGAAGCGAGTGCGTCCTTCACGCCAGGATACAGGCTCGTCATCGAGTGATTACGGGCGGCGTAGATCCGGCGATAGTCCACAATCAGTTGATCAATTTGGGCGGGGGTGTAATCAGGCAGGACGTCGTGAAACAGATCGAGAAGGTGGCGACCAATGTAGCTGCGAAGAAACTCGTCAGTGAGACCGTTGGCGCCCGTAGGCGCCAACGTCTCTTTGATTGCTCCACAGATGTCGGCGGCGGAATCCACAAGGGTGCCGTCGACATCGAAAAGATAAACAGGAAAGGCTGGAATCACGCGGTTTGCGGATGCTCCCCCGTGCCGAAGCCGGCAACGCGGCCGCCGTCAGGACGGACCACTTGCTGCTTGCCCTCATCTGAAGGCGGCTTGGGCTTGGTCGAAACATACGCCGGAAGCGTCTCACCAGCAATCAGCTTGCGGACTTCGTCGCCGTCCAGGATTTCACGCTCAAGCAACGCCTCGGCAACGACTACCATTGACTCCCGGCGCGTCTTCGATCACTTTGCGTGCCCGATCATAAGCGGCAGTCACCAACTTGCGGACCTGTTCGTCGATCCGGATAGCGGTATCTTCGCTGTAATCGCGGTGCTGGGAGATTTCGCGGCCCAGGAAGATCTGCTCTTCCTTCTTACCGAAGCTCATCGGGCCAAGCTCGCTCATGCCCCACTCGCAAACCATCTTGCGGGCGAGATCAGTAGCGCGCTCGATGTCGTTCCCCGCACCGGTCGTCAGGTGGTTAAGGAAAACCTCTTCCGCGATGCGTCCACCCATCAATATGGCAAGCTGCACTTCGAGGTAGTTCTTGTTGTAGCTGTGCTTGTCATCGAGCGGCAGTTGCATGGTCAAGCCGAGCGCCATACCGCGAGGGATGATCGTCACTTTGTGCAGCGGATCCGCACCAGGCGTCAAGCGGCAACCAACGCGTGTCCGGCTTCGTGATACGCCGTGTTCTTCTTCTCTTCATCACTGATGATGAGCGACTTGCGCTCGACACCCATGATCACCTTGTCTTTTGCCAGTTCGAAATCGAACTGAGTGACGACCTTGCGATTCTGGCGGGCAGCAACAAGCGCAGCCTCGTTCACCAGATTGGCCAGATCAGCACCCGCAAAACCGGGTGTGCCACGCGCCAACACCATCAGATCGACGTCATCCGAAAGCGGAGTCTTCTTGGTGTGGACGCGAAGAATCTGCTCGCGGCCCTTCACGTCGGGACGGCCCACTACCACGCGGCGGTCAAAGCGGCCAGGACGCAGCAAGGCCGGATCCAGAACGTCCGGACGGTTCGTTGCTGCAACCAGAATGACGCCTTCGTTAGATTCAAAGCCGTCCATTTCAACCAGCAACTGATTCAGCGTCTGCTCGCGCTCGTCATGTCCACCACCCAAACCAGCGCCGCGGTGACGACCGACAGCGTCGATTTCGTCGATAAAGACGATGCAGGGCGCGTTCTTTTTGCCCTGCTCAAACAGATCGCGGACGCGGCTTGCGCCGACGCCGACGAACATTTCCACAAAGTCCGAACCGGAGATCGAGAAAAACGGCACATTCGCCTCACCTGCGATCGCGCGGGCGAGCAAGCGTCTTACCGGTTCCGGGAGGTCCGATCAGCAGCACGCCTTTCGGAATACGTCCACCCAGCTTCTGGAACTTCTGCGGTTCGCGCAGAAATTCGATGATTTCCTGCAGTTCTTCCTTGGCCTCATCCACGCCGGCAACGTCCTTGAACGTCACCTTCTTCTGCTGCGATGAGTGCAGCCGCGCACGGCTCTTTCCGAAGCTTAGCGCTTTGTTTCCTCCACTTTGCATCTGGCGCATCATGAAGATCCAGAACGCCAGCAGTAGAACAAACGGTATTGCATTGATCAGAATCGAGACCCAATTGCTCGACCCGGAATCCTTAATCTCAACATTCACACCCTTGTCACGCATGGTCTTGTAAATGTCGGGATAGTTCGAAGGAATCAGCGTACGCAGGGCGTTGTTGTCGTCCTTGAATGTGCCGCGGACTTCGTTTCCGGCCACAGTCACGGTCTTCACACGGCCAGCTTCCACTTCGTTCAAGAACTGTGAAAAAGTGAGCTGCTGTTCTTTTTTCGTAGTCCCGGTTCTCACGACAGCCCATAAAAGGACCGCCACGCAAATCAACACCACCCAAAAGATCGCTGTCTTGATATTTGAATTCATTGAAATTCCCTAGTCACCCCAGGCAAGTCAGAAAAAACTCGCCCTTGCTAATACAGACGCCGGAAAAGCCTTTTCTGATTCAAGCGATCCGGGTAATCTCAGACATTCGGAGAACCCGAGCGCATTCAGCACTGGCGGCAAAGGCCGCGGCAGGACCGAAACGGCGCGTCCAGACAATGTCCTCTCCCATCGTAACTATCGGCCAGGTGCGCCGTTCCCATAAGGGTACTCTCGACTCCTGGAAGAGGGCTTTCAGTTTTTCTGGTTGATTTTTCCCCACCCGGCGGTATTGATCACCGGGACGCCAGTTCCGTAACTCCAATGGTCCTGAGATACAGCTCCAATCCATGTCGCTGTCTTCTCCAGTATAGCCCTTATGGTCAAATACTTCTGCAGAGAGTGCGCGACTTCCGCTAAGGAAATATGTTTCACCCGGCACATTCAACCGAACTCGCCAGTTTCGGCCCGTCAAGCCGTCTTTAATCGGAGGCGCAAGCCGGATCCCATCAAAGGAACGTAACACGTCGAGCCCCGGAATTTGCAGCCTTCCGTGGCCTTCAGCCTGCTTCGCCAGCTCGAGAATGGCGTCCACGTGCTGAAATTCAATTCCCCTCAAATCTCCCCGCAGGAGTTGAACGGCTCGCCGCAGAATTCGGCGGGAGACGGCGGGAGGAGCAGAATCCAGTTCGGATGCGTCGAGAATCAGCGCCGGCGGATCGGAGTGGAAGAACTGGGGCGCGCAGCGATCGATCTCCGCGTTCCACCAGTCTTCGTCCTCCTGCGTGAGTTGCGCCGTATGCGCCAGCACTTCAGTTAAGTTCGGATTCCACTCGCGGGTGAGTTGCGGAAGCAGTTCATGGCGAATCCGATTGCGCGAAAACACGGCATCAGCGTTGGTCGCATCTTCGCGCCAGGTGATCCCGCGCGCCTGCAGGAATTCAATGACATCTTCGCGGGACGTATCGAGCAGCGGTCTGACAAGGCCGTCGGGCGTCAGCGGACGCATAGCTGCGAGTCCCGTGGTTCCGGAACCGCGCAGGAAGCGGAATAGCACGGTCTCGGCCTGATCGTTCCGGCTATGGCCAAGGGCTACGCGGTCGAGTGCGCCACCCTGCAACAGTTCGCAGAAGAATGCGCGCCGCGCCGAGCGAGCAGCTTGCTCTATGTTGCCGGCAAGCGTTCCGGCCTCCCGCAGATGAAAACGCAACCCGAAACTGGCGGCCAAATCGCGTACGAAGCACGCATCAGCTCTTGAAGCATCGCCGCGAAGACCGTGATCCAGGTGCAGCACTTCCAGGTGCAGATTCCAGTTCGGCGCGAGTTCACGCAAGACGTGCAGTAAACATACCGAATCAGCGCCGCCCGATACGGCTACACCGACACGGCAGCCCGGCGCGAACATCTGGTGGCGCTGGATATAGGATTGAATGCGCGCGAGCATAGCTTCTTCCATTATGTCCGCTATTGCAAAGAATGCCGCTGAAGATCTGGGGAGTTGAGGGTGTCAATTACTGTTGGTGCGGATGAGAGGACTTGAACCTCCACACCCTTGCGGGTACATGGACCTGAACCATGCGCGTCTGCCAATTCCGCCACATCCGCACGACTGTAAGTGACAAAACCATTGTCGTTTACTGCAGCCTTGGTGTCAAATTTTGCGGAAGGTTAGTACCGCGTTTAACCCCCCGAAGGCGAAGGAGTTGGACATTGCGTACTCGATGCTGACTTCACGCGACTGATTCGGTACTACGTCAAGGTCGCACGCTGGATCGCGTTCGTTGAAATTGATGGTCGGCGGCAGAAATCCATGGTGCAGCGCCAGTACCGTCGCCGCTGATTCCAGCGCCGCGGCTGCACCCAGGGTGTGCCCGTGCATAGACTTCGAGGAACTGACCGCAATGACATCGGCGCGCGCTCCAAACAGAGTTCGAATAGCGAGCGTCTCGTTCGAATCGTTGGCAGCCGTGCCCGTTCCGTGCGCGTTGATGTAGTCAATCTGTGCCGGATCGATACCGCCGTCCGCCAGGGCCGAGCGCATGGCCCGGATTGCTCCCGCAGCAGCGGGTTGTGTGACATGCGAGGCATCGGAAGACATGCCGAATCCCACGATTTCCGCGTAGATCGTTGCACCGCGCGCCTGCGCGGCTTCCAGGGGTTCCAGCACGAGCATGGCTGCGCCTTCGCCCAGTATCAGGCCACTTCGATCGCGTGAGAATGGACGGCAGGTGTCCTGCGAAACCACTCGCATGGCCTCCCAGGCTTTGAGAAATCCGAAACTGAACGGCGCTTCGCTGCCGCCTGCCAGCGCCATGTCGACTGCGCCCGAGCGCACCATCCAGAAAGCCTGTCCGATCGCATGGCCTGCTGATGAGCACGCTGTAGAGACAGTATAAGCGGGACCGGTCAGGCCAAATTCCATGGAGACGTGACTGGCGCCTGCGTTTGCCATTGTTCGCGGAATCGTCAGCGGGCTGACGCGGTTCTTATTGGACTTGTAAAGATCGCCAAAACCCTGCTCCTGCGCGTTTTGCCCGCCGGCGCAGGAACCTGTAACTACAGCGGTGTTTTCCCGCAATTCCGGAGTCCAATCGACGGCGGCATCGCGAAAGGCCTGCCTCGCCGCAACAAGCGCGAACTGGGCAAAGCGGTCTGATCATGTCGGCCTGCTTCGGCTCGAAGTGGTCGGTGTCCGTGTATCCGAGGGCTTGCGCAGCTTTGGAGAATCGAATGTCAGCGGAGCCGGATTGCTCAAGCGGACGGATGCCAGCGGTGCCTGCGCGCAACGAGGCCAGAAAATCCGCGACTGAAAGTCCGATGCTGGAGACGACGCCCAGTCCAGTGATCGCAACGCGCCTCATGGCTGCGCTGCCGCTTTCGCGGCGACCAGGGTCCCGATCCCTTCCACCATCTCGCGGACGCTGCGAATCGATTGCGCAGCGGCGTCTGGAATGGAAATGTCGAATTCATCTTCGATCGCAAAAATCACATTGATTCCATCCAGGGAATCGATGCCAAGGTCTTCGAAGGTGCTGTCGATTGTGACTTTATCGAGCGGAAGCCGCTGTGTCGCGGCTATTTTGCTGCAGCACTCGCGTGACGAGATCGCCGTTGTCCGTGATCACTATATCTATCTCTCCCATATCAATGTTCAATCATACGCCCGACAGCATGGATAGAAATATCCACTTTGTCTTCGACCCGAAGAATAAAAGTGCTCGGGTTCTTCAGTCCCCACCTCACATACGGCACGACGAAGCTGGTGGATGCCGTTAGCCGGTTGTTTGTAACGGAAACCTGTACCGGCAGCAGCATATCGCGAGCGGTTCCATGGAGGCTAAAAACGCCGTGCAGACCGACCGTTGAGGTGCCTGGCAGAGCGAGCTTGCCTTCGATGCGATCGGGAACGAAACGGATTTCGGGATAACGCTCGCTCTCCAAAACAGTTTTGTGCATCTTTCGGTCGCGCGAATCGTTGCCAGTTTCGGCCGTGCGGCTGTCGATCACGAGTGCGCCACTCGCCTTGCCGGTGACAGGGTCAAATCGAATCACGCCTTGCTTGAGTTGAAACCTGCCGCGAACCGTGTGCATGGTTGCACCTAGAGTGAACTCGACGCGAGTCTGTGCCGGATCGAGTTCCAGCACAGTCTCGGCATGTGCGCTGGCGAGCGCACTCGCGACGACGATAAGTTTGATGCAGCTTACCACTTCAACAGAATCAGTTCCGAACAGAAGCCGGGCCCCATTGCCGCGAGCAAGCCCAAGGATCCGGCGGGCGGGCGGCGATTCATCATAAACTCTTCCAACACCAGGAGTACGGATGCCGAGGAGAGATTCCCGGTCCTGCGCAGGCAATCCCACGATGGCGAGAGCGAGGCGGCGGGCAGATCAAGCGCGGCCTGCGTAGCTTCGAGCACCTTCGGACCGCCGGTATGGATGACCCAGCTCCCGATATCGCTGCGCTGCAAACCCTGCTCCCCGAGAAAGGCGTCCACGTCCTGAGCAAGGTGGTCACGGACTACATCGGGAACTCCGGGCGAGAGCACAATCCGAAAGCCCTTTTCTGAAATGTCCCAGCCCATCACCTGCTCGGTGCACGGATAGAAAATCGATTTTGAAGTGAGGACTTGTACGCCAGGCGTTTCGCGTTCGGCGCCGACGACGATTACAGCCCCTGCGCCGTCTCCGAAGAGTCCCGCCGAGATCAGGTTGGCGACCGTCACGTCTTCGCGCTGCAGCGTGAGCGAACACAGTTCGACAGAGAGCAGCGCCGCTACGCGCTTGGGATATGCGCGGACATAATCCGCCGCCATGGAAATTCCAGCCGCGCCGGCCACGCACCCTAGTCCGAAAATTGGGACGCGACGCAAACCAGTG
This sequence comes from Bryobacteraceae bacterium, assembly GCA_963793625.1. Lineage (GTDB taxonomy): Bacteria > Acidobacteriota > Terriglobia > Bryobacterales > Bryobacteraceae. Next base: position 79,506 of record CAWCAT010000018.1, read on the forward strand.
GGAAGCCCCATTTTATTGATCAACCGGGCGTCGATCGATGGACTGCAAATGCCGGTTACAGATACGAAGAACAGTGCATCAAGGTCGCTCGGCTCTAGACCGGCGCGCGACAAAGCCTGAGCCAGCGCCTTTTCGCCGATTTGCAGAGCTACTCGAATCCAATGATTGTTGGCTTGCCCCCAGGTCGTGAGGTCAAAGTACTCCTCCATCGGCAGCGCCGTGTAGCGTCCGTCAACAGCGACATTCGCGTGCAGTCGCTCCAGAAAGCGGGGGTTCTCGAGCTGGCCGTCCCAATAACGCTGGAAAGCTTCCAGCAGGACAGACTGCGGGTAATAATTATCAGGAAACGCGCTCGCGGCGCTAACAATCTTCATTACTCTCCGTTCATCGTAATCGGGCTAATTCTTCGGCATAGAGCCGGTTTCGCGGAAATTCTTTTGCTAAACCTGCCAGAAGCTCCCTGGCAAGCGATCGATTCTTGTCGCGCAAGGCCGCGATGGCCAGCAGCAGACGTGCGTAAGGCTGCAAAAAGCGTCCCTTTGCTGCAGTAATTCGCAGCCTGGCCAGCCCGGCATCCTTGTCAATTTTTGCTCCGCCGATCTGCAGGAACCAGCGCACGGGAGCGGGTTTCAGGCTCAACAGATAATTCTCGAGTCCAATAGCCAAGTAAGTATCGTAATGCTTTGGATTGGCGGCAAGCAATTTTTCCGCCATGACTCGCCCCGTCTTCACTTCTCTCAAGGACGCGAGATAGCTCTTATCAATCAGCGCCAGATAGTCGGCACGCAATCCGCAGCGCAGAATCGCCGCAAACATGGCATTTTCATCGCCGGGCGCACGAGCCAGTACGCGGTCGGCAAGTTTCTTGGATCTGGCGAGCGCCTCCTCGAATTTCTTCTTGATTTCAGGGTCCGCGACCAGCTTGCGCCGATTCAGAAATCCATCCTCATTTGTGAAGAATTCGGACTGCAGGATGCGCAACCGGTCAAACTCAGCAAAGCTGAAGGCCGCTGCGGCCGAAACCGGTCCCATGGGATCTTCAGGATGCAATTGCTCCCAGCGCTGAAAAGAGACGTGCGCCTCGTCGAACTCAAGGTTGTACATCTGCCGGAAGCCCTGATCGAGCAGCGAAGGTTCCAAGGCAAACGCCGGCAGCACAAGCGCGAGAAGCCAAATAATGCGAAAACTCGGGCAATGAATCATCTTATTACGCCTGAATCAGGGCGGCTGCTTTCGCGAGTACGTAAGGACCTTCGGGAATAACGGCGATGCGCGCATTGGCCGGAAGCCCCTCAGCCAGTGCTTCTATAGCGGCGGACAGTGAGGCGTACGTTTTTCCCCAGAGCGTTGGATGATATTCGCCAGGCAAACCGGGAACATAAAACAACACCTGTTTCTCGGCCGTCACAAGCGCCAGCTTTTCCAATTGCCACTGGTCCACAGTCACGGGCACATTCTCAATGTGAACAAGGAAGTCGCGATCGGACGGAAACGTTTTTAACATCTGAGCGAATTCAGGCGCACCGGCTCCCTCTTCACACTCAGCTACGAGCAGGATTCGACCACCGGGCTTCACGATGTGTGAGGCCGCTGTGATGCCCTTGATCGCCTGATAGAACGTGAGGTCGAGCGGATAGCCAGCCGATGTAGTCACAACTGCATCGACCGGTTCGTCGAGCGTTTCCAGCATGACATTCGAAACCATACTGACACCTTGCGCGTGCGCCTGCTCGGGGTGTCCGGCAAAGACGCCCGCAATGCGGCGGTCGCGCGTCAACGCGACGTCGATCAAAAAGTCGTGGCGGGCCATGCGTGAGATTTCGAGCAACTCGCGGTGCAGCGGATTGTCTTCGATCGAGCCTTCCACAGAGCGCGCGTCGCGCATGAACTTCGAACTGTGCAGAACCTTGATGGTTTCCTGTGCGGCGAGTCCGGGCGCAATCAACTTACGCCCGCCGGAAAAGCCCAGCATCAGATGGGGTTCGATAAAACCCAAGGTGATATGCAAGTCTGCCGCAACGAAGCGCTCGTCGATGTGAACGGGGGTTCCGGTACTCGTCTGGCCCAGATAGCGATGCTGCGAAAGCTCGCGAGCGTAATGATTCACGATGCTGTAATTGGCAGCGATTTCCTCGCCCACGATCTCGCGGATTTCAGAATCGGTAGCAGGCCTATGAAGTCCGGTAGCAATCAGAATAGTAATTCCGTAACGCGGAATACCCGCAGCCTCCAGACGCCGCAATACCGGAGGAAGCACGAAGCGGTTCGGCGCTGGGCGAGTGATGTCGCAAACCGAGATGGCTGCGCTGCGCTTGCCCGCTGCCAGCGCGCTCAAAGATGCTGTACCGACAGGGGTATCCAGAGCCTGATCCAACGCCTGGGCCGGATCCGCCAAGGGCTGCGCGGAACGCGCTTCCAAAACTTGATACTGAAAACCCTCAGGCAACTCAGCAGCAATCCCGTTTTTCCCAAACGCCAGTGCAATCTGCATATCCGCACATTATCATACGCGGAGCCAGAAAGAGATGGCATCCAACGTGCTACATACATTGTTGAATCGGGGGTATTCAGATGCTTCTCACGGGTCTAATCGCATTGTTGTTCATTCTGGGGCTGTTTTTCTCCATGCTTGCGTCTCCGCCGCGTCAGGACGACCTGAGTGGCGAATCGACACACGCCGAGTAGATTCTGTCTCAATCGCGGTTTCAAATTCTGCTTGATACCATAGTTTTGTATGAAGCTACTTTCGATGCTGCTAGTGGTGTGCCTGTGCGCCGCCGCGCAGGAACCCAAGACCGCCACCAAGCCGAAGCAAGCGGCGCCCACGATAGTTAAAGACATCGACCTCACGAAGATGCTTGCAGCGAAGACAGCACCGCCGTCGTCGTCGCCAGAACGTGTAGTTGCAGTAGTGGACGGAATGAAGATTACAGCGGGAGAATTGTTTCGCTTCTATGAAACGATGCCTTCCAACATGCAGTTCTATTACGGCCAGAACCGTAAAGAATTTGTGGAGCGCTACGCAGTGGTAGGCAAGCTTGCCGGAGTAGCATTAACCAGGAAACTAGACCAGCAGGAGCCTTATAAACACCAGCTTGATTCTGCCCGCCAGAACATCCTCATGCAGGCCGCGATGGATGACTTCAACAGCAAGAGCGTAATCAAAGAGGAAGACCAGCAAAAATATTACAAGCAACACCCGGACGATTTTACACAGGTCAAGGTCAGTGGAATTTTTATCGGTGCGTTCAGTGATAACGCGCAGAAGGCTGCAGACTTACTAAAGAAGTTGAGATCTGGCGGTGACTTTGGAAAACTGGCGAAGGAACACTCAACGGACAGGACTAGCGCTGATCGGGATGGCTTGATCGGCTATCTTGACAAGAACGGCAATTATCCTCCAGAAACCATGAAAGCGATTCTGGCGCTGAAGCCCGGAGAAATTTCCGAACCAGTCGCAATCGACAACGGCTTCTGGATTTTCCGCCTGGAAGAAACCCGCGTGAAACCCTACGCTGCTGTGCAGGAACAGCTGCTTCAAATCCTGAAGCAGAAAGCATTGCTCGAATGGGTGGAACAGACTCGCAAGGCGCTGATCGTGGATGTTAAGGACGACAGCTATTTCAAAGTCCAACTGCCGACATCGCTTGGCCTCGAAGCGCAGCCCGCAGTGCAGTAATCCGGGGTACAGATATACAGCAGCGCCCAAGTTGAACGAGGCCGCGGCGTTCCAGACGATTCAGTGCGGATGATGTTGTCTCACGAGTGGCGCCGATCAGTTGGGCCATCTCAAATTGGGAAAGTTTTAGCTTCCAGGGATCGCGATCCGAAACACCAGCCGGAGCAAGATTCTCGATCATACGCGCGAGTCTCTCCTCGACATCGCACAGCTGAAAAAATCCGAACCCTCGTTCCAGTGAGCGGTGCCCGGCAAGACCGGACTCAGCAAGGCATCGCCAGAACAAAGGGTTATCCTCAAGTTCCGGCCCTAGCTCATGTACCGGGAGAGTGAATACGCTGCACTCTTCCAGTCCGATCGCTGAACAGCTGTGCCTGCGTTCACCGAAAGCCGCGCCGTAAGTCAGAAGTTCTCCAGGCTGAACGACGGTGATCAGAACCTCGCGATCGGTTCTGCAATTGCGGGTCAGTTTTGCCGAGCCGCTCTCGAGCAGGAAAATACTTTCGGATTGCTTCGCTTCAATAAAAATTGCAGATCCGCGCGATATTGGCGTGGATTTCCCCGCGGGATGCGAAAGAAACGTCTTAATGATGGCTTTGTACACTGAGCCCGGACGTAGAAAGTTCACCCTCGCCTCCGATAATTGGTGACAAACATCTACCACGTTTTTCAGGGTGCGGCCCGAACTTATTAGTTATAGCAGAACGGTTTAATTAAGTAAATTCTTTTGCGTGACGTAAGGCCTTTGATAGGCTGGCTGCGCGCTCAAACTCTGGCTGCATCTCCCCGCGAGAAAATATTTCGCGGTAATTTCGAAGAGTTTCGATGTATATATCGAGTGCCCCGGCAATATTTTCGGAGTTTGTAGAAAGTATGTCCTGCCAAATTCCATAAGAGCTGAGCGCCAGTCGTGTGCTATCCAGCAAGGCGGGTCCCGCTGCGCGCGCGTCCTCTGGCAGGTGCAACGCCCTGGAAAGAGCAGAGGCCAGAGCCGTCGAGGCAAGCTGGGGTAGATGTGAAGTGAGTGCGACGACGCTATCGTGCGCGGACGCATCCATCACAACCGGCAGTGCACCTATCTTTTCAAGCCAGGCCTGGAATTCGCAGGCAATTCCAGTCTTCAGTTCCTCGGAACTGGAAGGCGTGAGCACCCAGGTGCGACCCACGAATAAATTCTCATCGGCCGCGGCCACTCCGCTGATCTCTTTCCCAGCCATCGGGTGTCCGCCCAAAAACTGCGCACCGTGCAGACACGTGCCTGCCTTGGCTACGATTGCAGCCTTGGTGCTGCCGGCATCGGTAACCAGGCAGCCGTCCTTGAGCAGCGGCTCGAGCCGCTCCAAAGTCTCAAGAATGCGGCTGATCGGCTGTGCGAGGAACACCAGGTCGGCCAGCGGCACAGCCTGCTCTAGTGACCGCCCCTGGTCAATGATGTCAAGCGAGAGCGCCGCCTCGATCGCCGCTGGCGAACTGACACCGATGATCTTTCCTGTAAATCCCGCCTTGCGCAGGGCAAGCGCAAAGGATCCGCCAATCAGGCCAACGCCGGCGATGACAACGGTTTCCATGGGTATCAGATGCTGCGGCCAACTGCGGTCGCAATCATTCGCGCCTGCCGCATCAACTCGCTGAACTGCTCAGGCCGCAAGGACTGCGCTCCATCGCTGAGCGCGTTTTCGGGATCATGATGGACCTCAACAAGCAATCCGTCCGCGCCCGCTGCCACTGAGGCCAGCGCCATCGGAATGACCTTGTCGCGGCGACCCGTGCCGTGCGATGGATCGGCCATCATCGGCAGGTGCGAGAGTTTATGAACAACTGGAATCGCCGAAATGTCCATGGTGTTGCGCGTATAGCTTTCAAACGTGCGAATGCCGCGTTCACACAGAATCACTTCGTAGTTGCCGCCCGACATCACATATTCCGCGGAAAGCAAGAGTTCCTCGATTGTGGCGGCGATGCCGCGCTTAAGCAACACCGGTTTGCGCACATTCCCGAGTTCTTTCAGCATGTTGAAATTCTGCATGTTGCGCGCGCCCACCTGGAGAATATCCACGTAGTCAAGCATCATCGGGATCTGGGTCTGATCCATCACTTCGCTGATGACCAGGAGCTTATTGCGATCAGCCGCAGTGCGCAGCAGGCGCAGACCATCTTCGCCAAGGCCCTGAAAACTGTATGGAGAACTGCGCGGTTTAAACGCGCCGCCGCGGATCACCTTGGCACCATCGCGGGCGACCTGCTCTGCTACAGCCTCAATCTGATCACGATTTTCGACACTGCAAGGTCCAGCCATGACGACAACTTGTGGACCACCAATGTGCACATCACCGATCTTGACGATGGTACCTTCCGGCCGGAAACTGCGACTGGCAAGCTTGTATGGCGAGACGATTCGATGACACTCCTTAACGCCATCCATCACTTCAAATTCGATGGGGTCAACAGCCTCCGCGGGCCCAACGCCGCCCAGAACAGTATGTACGACGCCGGTGGAGCGGTGCACAGTGAATCCCATGTTCACCAGTCGGTCGATCACCGCCTGGACCTGAAGATCCGTCGCACCTTCCTGCATTACGACTAGCATTACCTGTCTCCTGTCTCCTGCTGCCCTGCTTTTTCGAGTAACATCTTCTGGCGTTGCACGGTGCGCATCTCGTCGATAATGCGTTCAAACACGCGCTTCACCGCGTCCGCTGGCAGCGGCCCGGAGTTGTTGTCGGTGACGTTTCGAAAAACTTCTTCTTCGCGTTTCGGCTCATAAACCGGCATATTCGCCTGCTGTTTGACACGGCCGATCTGCTCCACAACCATGGTTCGTTGATTGAGCAGCGATAGAATCTCACGATCGAGCAAATCGATCTGGTCGCGGCAGTTCGAGAGCAACTGTACGGCTTCTTCCTGCGTCATGCAATCCTCCGCGGAAGCGCCTCGCTCAGGCTGCGCATGTACGCCTCGAGCTTTTCTTCCAGATCCGCCTCACCGGCATTTTGTTCGATGGTTCGTACGATCGCGCTACCCACTACGACTCCGTCAGCGACAGCGCCGACGGCTGCGGCGTGCTCGGGCTTTGAAATTCCAAAGCCAACTGCGAGTGGCAAATCCGTGACCGTCCGCATCGATTCTACCAACGGGGCGACGGAATCCGAGAGCGAGTCCTTCTCTCCTGTAACGCCGGTTCGCGAGACCAGGTAAACGAACCCTGTGGAATACTTCGCAACCAGCTTGCGGCGAGCGGGCGTGCTGGTGGGCGCAGCCAGAAACACGGTATCGAGATCAGCGGCACGCATCGCACCGACATACTGATCAGCCTCTTCCACGCTGAGATCCGTGAGCAGGCAGCCGTCGACTCCCGCAGCAGCCGCATCCTGCGCCAGGCGGTCAACACCGTAGCGCACAACAGGATTCATGTAGGTGAACAGCAGAATCGGAATTTCTGATTGCGCCCGAATTTCACAGGCGATCTTCAAGACGCCGGCCAGCGTCATGCCTGCTTTAAGCGCACGCTCTGAGGCTCGCTGAATCACTGGTCCGTCGGCCACCGGATCGGAAAAAGGTACGCCTAATTCGATCAGGTCGGCACCACCACGCTGCAATGCTGCAACGAGCGCAGGCGTGCGTTCCGGTGTGGGATCGCCGGCCGTGAGATACGCGATCAGACCGGGCCGGCCTTCCATCTTTAAAGTCTGAAACAGCCGGCTAATTCGCGTCATCCAGTTCCTTCAAGTTTTCACGATAGATATCGATGTCTTTGTCGCCGCGTCCGGAGAGGTTCACGATGAAAATCTCGCCTTTCGCAGCCGTCGCGCGCCGCATGGCTTCCGCGACTGCGTGCGAAGATTCCAGCGCAGGGATAATCCCTTCGGTCAACGAGAGTGTGCGTGCCGCATGCAGCGCCTCGCTGTCGCCGATCGAAACGTACTCGGCGCGATTCTGATCGTGCAGCAGAGCATGCTCCGGACCGATCATTGCGTAGTCCAATCCAGCCGACACGGAATGTGTGAGCGAGACCTGTCCGTCGTCGTCTTGCAACAGATAGCTGAACGCTCCCTGCAGTACTCCTGGAGCACCGCCGGCAAAACGCGCCGCATGCTGACCGAGTTCCAGCCCTCGACCGCCGGCCTCGATGCCGACCAGGCGAACCTCGGTGTCCTGCAGGAACGGATGAAAGATTCCGATTGCGTTGCTGCCGCCACCGACACAGGCAAAGATCGTGTTCGGCAATTTGCCTTCACGTTCCAGAATCTGTCCGCGCGCTTCAATGCCAATTACGCGATGGAAGTCGCGCACCATCATCGGATATGGATGCGCGCCCAGCGCTGAGCCGAGCAGATAGTGCGTGCTGTCGACATTGGTCACCCAGTCCCGCATGGCTTCGCTGATAGCATCTTTCAGAGTCCGGCTGCCCGAAGTGACGCTAACAACCTTGGCCCCCAACAGGCGCATGCGGAACACGTTCAGGCGCTGACGGCGCATGTCCTCTTCGCCCATGTACACGACGCACTCCAGGCCGAACAGCGCACAAACTGTAGCCGTCGCCACGCCGTGCTGCCCCGCCCCGGTTTCGGCAATGATGCGCTTCTTGCCCATGCGCCGCGCCAGCAAAACTTGTCCCAGGCAATTGTTTATCTTGTGCGCGCCGGTATGCAGCAGGTCCTCACGTTTGAGATAAATGCGCGCACCACCGAGCGTTTCCGAAAGACGTTTGGCGTGATACAGCGGGGTCGGACGGCCAGCGTAGTTGTGCAGTAGGTCATTCAGTTCGGCGTGAAACGCCGGATCCTGACGCGCTTCCAGATACGCTTTTTCGATTTCTTCGAGCGGAGACATCAGCACTTCGGGAACGTAGCGTCCGCCGTAGGGGCCAAAGTGTCCGCGCTGATCGGGTTGCGAAGTCATAATTCCTTTTTCGAGAGTGCGGCTTTCAGAAATGCGCATAGCTTGCCGTGGTCTTTTCGTCCAGGTGCTTTTTCCAACCGCGAAGATGCATCGACACCCCACGGGCGAGCCTCGCGAATTGCGTCACGCACATTGGAGGCATCCAGCCCACCGGCCAGAATGATCTTGTAGTTATTCAAACTCTTTGCAATGTTCCACGGGAACGTGCGTCCGGTGCCGCCGTATTCATTAGGAGTGGCCGTGTCGAGCAGGAACGCTTCGACTTCGAAAGGCTCCAGTTGTTCACTCGAAAGCGTGTCAGCAACACGCAGCGCTTTCCAGGAACGAATATCCGCCGGAACATCCGCGGGCGTTTCATCGCCGTGCAGTTGAGCAACGTCGAGCTTGCAGGCTTGCACAACACGAGTGATTTCCGCGGCAGGCTGGTTTACAAAGACGCCGACTTTCCAAACGTTGCGCGGAAGTCCCGCAATGATTTCAGTGGCACTTTCGACCGATACAGAGCGCGGACTCGGCACGTGGAAAACAAACCCGAGCGCGGATGCGCCTTCTTCAACCGCGACATGCGCGTCCTCTGGGTTCGTGATGCCGCACACCTTCACCATCATGCGAGCAGCGCTCCCAGCGCCGCGGCGGGATCGCTGGATTTCATCAGGCTTTCGCCGACCAGGAAGGCATGGTAGCCGGCGCTGCGCAGCAACTTCACGTCATCCGCCGAATGAATGCCGCTCTCGGCGACTTTGATTGCGGAATCGGGAATGCGTTCAGCTAATTTCAGCGAAGTGTCGAGAGTAACTTCAAAAGTGCGAAGGTTTCGATTGTTCACGCCAATAATATGCGCACCGGATTCGATCGCGCTTTCGAGTTCCGCTGCGTCGTGCACTTCCACGAGCGCCGCGAGTTTATAGCTCTCCGCTAGTTCACGGAAGTCGCGCATTTCGCGCGTGGAGAGCACGGCGGCGATCAACAGAATCGCATCCGCTCCATGGGCCGCGGCCTGCAAGATCTGCATTGGATCAATTGTGAAATCCTTACGCAGCACCGGCAGACTCACAGCTGCGCGCGCCGCTTCCAGATCCGCCAGCGAACCCTGGAAGAATTTTTCGTCTGTGAGCACCGATAGCGCAGCGGCGCCGCCTCGTTCGTAAGCGCGCGCGATATTCGCCGGATGAAAGTCGTGCGACAGAATGCCTTTACTCGGCGAGGCCTTCTTGATCTCTGAAATGATCGCCGGGCTGGTACGCCGGAGCGCCCCCGCGAAATCACGGCGGTTTTCCAGACGCGCTTGCGCGGCCAGTTCCAATGCCGGACGCGTATCGGCGAGCTGCTGCAATTCCACGTGCTTGCGAGCTACGATCTGGGCCAGAATATCGGGAATAGAGCTTGTCATCCGGGGGTTCTCTTATGGTAACAAATAGCCCGCTATAATTAGAGGCAACCATGAACCGACGCCTGTTTCTTCTGGGTCTACTGCTCACTAGCAGCGCCATTATTCCGGCCCTGGATGCCAAATCCGCCGAATTGCTGAACGGCTCTTCCCGCGGCGCAAAGAACGGCTGGATTACAGTTCAACTTGCGGGCACGCCCCAAGCCATTGGCTATCAGCACGGCTATCTGCTTGCGCCGGAAATCGCCGACGCTCTCAAAGTTACCAAGCTGAACATGCTGCACGACTCCAAGAAAGACTGGACGTTTTTCAGAAACGTCGCGCAGACCGTACTCTGGCCGAACATAGAAGAGGAGTACCGCCTGGAGCTGACCGGCATTGCCGAGGGCGCCACTGCGCACGGCGTGAAAATCGATGTCTGGGATGTAGTGGTGCTCAACGCGTCCATCGAACTCGGTTATTACACCGCCTGGCTCGATAAGCAAAAGCGCAGCGCCGCTCCGGATAAATGCAGCGCCTTTGTCGCGACTGGCAGCTTCACGCGCGACGGCAAAATCGTAATCGGCCATAACAACTGGTCGGGCTATCTGGAAGGCGCGCGCTGGAACATTGTGTTCGACATTCGCCCTGCTAAGGGCTACCGCATTGTGATGGATGGCTTCCCCGGGTTCATACACAGCGGCGATGATTTCGGCGTCAACTCCGCCGGAATCGTGATTACGGAAACGACCATCACCCAGTTCCGCGGCTTCGATCCGAAGGGTATTGCGGAGTTCGTGCGCGCCCGCAAGGCGATGCAATACTCGGCGTCCATCGACGACTTCGACCGCATCATGCGCGCAGGTAATAACGGCGGCTATGCGAACACGTGGCTGGTGGCCGACATCAACACCAACGAGATCGCTCAGCTCGAACTCGGCCTAAAAAACGTGACGCTGCAGCGCAAGAAGGATGGGTACTTCGTGGGCGCGAACTTCCCGATTAATCCCAAGCTGACGAGTGAAGAAACAGACTTCCCGATCAACGATTTGGCGCTGAGTCCGAACGCGCGGCACAAACGCTGGGAGCAGTTGATGAAAGAGAGCAAGGGCGCGATTGATGTCGCTGCGGGCAAGAAATTCCTTTCCGATCATTATGACGCCTACGCCAACAAGAATGAACCGAATGAGCGCACTCTCTGCGGGCACAACGAAGTGTCGCCGCGTGGCTTGGAGCCATGGATGCCTCCGTACGGCCCGGCCGGTGCAGTGCAATCGAAGGTAACGGATGCGAGGATGGCAAAGCAAATGTCATTCGAAGCGGCGGCAGGCCACGCGTGCGGAATCAACTTCAAAGCTGCGGAGCACCTCAAAAAGCACCCGGAATTCGCGTGGCAAAAGGGCTTGCTACGCGATCTGATTTCATCGCCCTGGACCAAATTCTAATTCATGAGACTTTTTTCAATTCCACTGATTTTGATTTCGGCAACGTGCTTTGCACAAAGCTGGACACCGCTATTCAATGGCAAGAACCTGGATGGTTGGGAAGTGCGCGGAGACGCATACTGGAACGTGCTGCCTGACGGCGTCCTGATCGGACAAGCCACGGCCGGCACAGCCAAAAATCCGTTCGGGGCGCAGTGGCCGATCGATGAAAAGCAATACTTTAAATGGGGTCATCAGCAGGCCTGGCTTTACACCAAGGCCGATTTTCACGAGTACGATCTCGAACTGGAGTACTGCGTGCCCGCGAAGGGGAACAGCGGAATCTCGATTCGCGATACCTCACGCGCCCGATATTCGTTCGGCCCTGACACCGACTTCGCAAAAACGCCCTCGCATGTCGGGTATGAAATTCAGATTCTGAATGCCGTCCAAACAAAGTTCCCATCAGGCAGCATCTATCTGTTTGCGCCTGCAAAGTTTGGTACTGAAGTTGAGAACGGCTGGAACAAGATGCGCATCGAATCGCGAGATAGCGGTATTCGCATCAAGCTAAACGGCAACGAGGTAGCGTTCTTTGCAGGAGAACCAGGACGCCCAAAGGCAGGTCCAATTGGTCTCCAGTTGCATGATCGCTTCACCGTCGCGATGTTCCGCAACATCCGCATAGCTGCGAAATAGTTACGGCCTGCGCAGACGGCCATCCCAGCGCAACCCGATCCGCCACAAGCGCGGTGCACCGATCAGTGGCGTGGGACTAAAGCCCACAAGATACTCGCGGTTCAGCAGGTTTTCAAAACCTGCGTACGCCGAGAGTCCGCGCGCCACGGTCTGACGAAAACTGATGTGCGCGACAGCGTAGCCTGGCAGCAGAAACTGGTTGCGTTCGTCTTCGAACTGCGCGGCTGAACTGCGCACTCCGGCCGCGACGAAACTTTTCTCGCGCTGATAAACGACCTGCAGCGAACCCTGATGCCGGGGCACTTGTGGGATGCGCTCGCCAGTCGCGAAACGCGAATCAGCGAACAGGTAGGACGCTTCACCACGCCAGTTTCGCCAGCGCTGACGCAGATCGACTTCCATACCGCGCGCGAGTGCAGCCGCAGCGTTACGGCGCTGCCTGATGATCTGGGCCGGTGAGGAGAGCAGCGTCACGTTGGTAATCAGGTCGTCCAGCGAATTGCGATAGAACGTAACGCTCGCGCGCGTGGCGCCGGTCGTTACATCGAAACCGGTTTCCGCTCCGAACATGGTTTCCGGCCGCAACAGCGAATTGGCCTGCGTAATCGTGTTACCGACTCGGAACTCGCGGTACAGTTCATTGAGCGTAGGGGCCCGAAACGCGCGATACACCGATCCGCGCCAACGCACGATTCCCTTCCCCGCAGTCACGCCAGCGCTGGGACTGAAGAACGTTCCGAAGCTGTCGCTGAACTGCTCGCGCGCACCAACGAAGAAACGCAAAGGACCGGCTTTCGCATCGCCCTGCAGGAATACTCCATTTTGCCGCTGGGTGCCTCCGCCAATACGTTTGCCCGTGGGGAACAGCGAGTCCGTGCTCGTGCCCTCGACTCGCAAAACATCTGCGCCAATCAACGAACTCCATCCGTTGCGTGTGCGACGCCAGATTCCGGAGGCGCCAACGGCTTTCGCTGGAACGCTTTGGTTGTACGTCAGTCGCTCACTGTTGCGATCCGCCGCAATTGCGGAAAAGCCACTGCGGAATTCCTCGCGGGTGTGCCAGCCGAGTACCGATATGCCTTCGCTGCCCTGCTCGCGATGATAATTCGCGCCGATTGTTCCGAGGCTGGTAGAGTTAATCTGCAGCGGCGAGCCGTTCGCGCGCTCCTCCGCGAGAATATCGAGTTTGACGAACATACGGTCCTTCGTGCCAAGGTAATCCAGGCGCGTATCGCCACCAACAAAGCGCACTGCTGCTTCGCGATCGACGGACCCGCGCCGGTTTTCTGGAACTATGAAGTAACCGTTGGTCGTGTACGCGCGCGCATCCATCGAGGCCGCAAACCGGCGCCACAATTGCGAGCCGCCGACGCTCACGTTGTGCGTATTGCGATTGCCGAATTCATATGCACCATGCAAACGCCAGGGCTCCGGCTCGCGCGTGAAAAGGCCGATTGCGCCGCCGAGCGCGCGATCACCGAAGACACTGGTGGATGCACCACGCGAGATTTCGATCCGCTGCAATTCTTCGGGATCGAAGCGCGTCCAATAAACCCAGCCGCCAAACGGATCGTTCACGGGAAAGCCGTCCCACAGCACGAGCGTGCGACTCGCGCCGCTGGACCCGATTCCGCGTAGTGAAATGCCCTGTGTTGTTGGATGCGCTACCTGGCTCGAAGAGCGCCGGAACAGGCTGAAACCGGGCACGCTACGCAAGCGGTCATCCAGATTCAAACCGGGAATTTGCGAAATCGCGGGTGCGTCGAGAATCTCCAGAGAAGCGGGTACTTCAGCTACGATCTTCTCGACTACCGTGACCGAACTTTTCACCGGTTCCAACTTCTGTTGGGCGTACACCGGGAGTGTCGAAAGCATCCAGGCCGAGCACGCGAGCGCCATCCCAGCCCGCATCCAACACGCGGTCTGGCGAAGTCGTGAGGACGAGACGGAAACTGGTGTTGTCATGTGGAGTAAGCGCAGCCTTCCCGGGTCTTGAAGAGACCAGAGCCAGATACTTCAGGATAGTATAGACATCGCACTCTTCCGGAAGCCGGTGATCGAAGTCCTGCGTGCGAAAGTGAATTCGCGCGCCGCGCTCAGCGATATGCCAGGAAAGATACGCGCAACACTCGACGGCTTTCTCGAACCACTCGCGATCTTTGTCACCAGCGTTGATGTCGAAAAATATCTCGACCAAATGTTCCTGCTCGCGTGCAAATTCACGTACCTGCAGGTCGCCCGTGTGCGCAGTCGCGCGCCAGTCCACGTGCCTCGCGCTCTCCTGCGGTTCGTAGGGGCGAATGCGATAGAAGTCGTGCCCACGCCCGCGGTAGTGTTGTTCGATTTCACCGGAGAGCGCTGAAAGCAGATTCTCGAATCCTGGTTGGGGATCCAGACAAGGATAGACCAGCACCTCGCCGCTCAACGTAACATTCACGCGGCGTTCGGTGAATCCGAACGGGAAACGCGTCGAAAACTGAAAACTGCTTTCCTTGTGAATGCCGCGCCGATTGAAGAACACTTCGACCGTCTCCTCGATCGCCGCGCCACGCGGAATAGCCGGGAAATACACCGCCTGCGGAAAACCTGCTTCGGGCGAACCGGCCAGATGGATGGAGAAGGAATTCATCAGGCGCTTCTGATTCCGAACTCGAATCCTGCCGTTAATTTTGCGTCGTGCCGAATACGTGGTCCGGCAACACAAAATCGACTTCAAGTCCGGCCAGGGACAAACGGCTCACAAAGCCCGACACCATCAGCGTCGACAGCATAGCCGCAAGCAGCAGGAACAGCAGGTTATTCGCGGATACAAATGCGGCAACGCCGACGATGGCAATGATCAGGCTGAACAGCAATCCAGAGCCAGTCACACGTTGCCGTATGCCGCTTTCCAACCAACGGCTTGATGCGCTTCCAGAGTTGTTTCATGGACGATAAGGGTTCCGTTCCTATTCTCGCCCATACTCGACAGCGTGCGCCCGTTTCAGAAGATGTACTTCAAGCCCTGCCTGAATGCGGCGTGCGTCGCGAGCCGCAGTGTACTGCCCGAATCGGCCGTTGATGTTCTTCCCTTGCGTATCGAAGCGCGCGGTGGTATCGACGGTGCTGAACTGCGTATGGTTGAAGGCGTTGTAGAACTCCAGGCGGAATTGAAGCCTGTGCTTCCCATCCGCTGTCAGGAAAGTGTTCTTGAACATCGAGATATCGAAGTTGTTGATCCCGGGGCCGCGAATCGGATCCTTCGGCGCATTGCCGATGCCGAAATTCGCCTTGTCCGGCGGAAACACGACCTCTGTCCGAAAGTGCCGATCGATGCTGCGCTCACTCTTGGGCAGGTTCGGATTGCCGCTCAGAACCACACGGCTATCGACTCCCGCAACCCCGGAGGTCCCGGTCACATCCGTGCTTTGCACAAACGAATAGCTCAGGCCCAAAGGTGCGCCACTCATAAACCGCGTCACGCCGGAGGCCTCCCAACCATCGAATGCCTTCCTTGAAAAGGCGTTGCTCCAGTGGCGGCTGAAGCGCGGCAGGCGGTACATGTAGTTCAGTGAGAAGTTGTGCGTGCGGTCGAAACCAGCCTTGCCGTAATTGCGCATGCGGTAGTCCAGGAACGGATTGACGTAGGCGGTATTCGAATCGACGAGATCCATCGCCTTGGACCACGTCCACGACGAGCCGAAGGTGAAGGAGCGGCTGAAGCGGCGATTCACGCGCGTTTGCATCGAGTGGTAGTTCGACGAACTGCCGAACTCGATGTAACCTATGTCGCCGTAACCGCGAATCGGCCGCAAGAAGTTCGCGGGCAGCGGAACATCCGGCGCGCTCGGATCGTAGGCATTGCCTTGAAAATTGGTGCCGTAAGGAAAAGCGTTCAATTGCCGCCGCTGCAACAGGTGCCGCCCCACGTTACCGACATACGCGACATCGAGCGAAGTCTTGAACCCTACGTCGCGCTGCACTCCGAAACTCCAGTTATAAGATGTGGGCGACTTGTACTTCGTCTGGATGCTGAGCACGTTGGCCGGACTCTGTGTGAGCGTGGTCGAGAGCAGCGAGCGGATTGTGGTGTTGTACGCGGCGTAGGTATTGATCAGCGGCGGTTGCTCCACCATCACCAAAATTTGGTCATCGCTAAAGCGATCGGGATAGATTCCGAATCCGCCACGGACCGCCGTCTTTCCGTTTCCAAACGGATCCCAGGCAAAGCCGATACGCGGCGCGACGTGAATGTTCGGCGTCTGCATAATGCGCTCGTCGCGAACACGCATCCCGTTGTACTTGTCTCCGGAACCAGGCACGAACGTACCGATCAAAGCCTCCGATACAATCTCCTTCGTCATCGGGTTGTAAGCCCACGCGCGCCGCCGTCGGGGTGGCACGGTAGGGCAGGATCAGAAGCGGAGCGTTCTCCGGGCGGTAGTCTTCCAGGGCAAAATATGCGAGTTGTTGGCCGGACGACCCAGTTCGGCACGATCTTATAAAAGCGCACGCCCACATCGAGCGTCAGTCGCCGGTTCACGCGCCAGTTGTCCTGCGCGAACCATTCGACATTGCGGAATCGCGAATACGCCTGCGGATGGGCGTCCGCTTCGGTGTAACTGGTGATCGATCCGAGCACAGCGTTGGAGTATGCGTAGTTCGTGTCGAAATTCGCCGTGGTGCTGCGGTTGAAACTGATAGTTCCGTTGAACTGCGAGGCGCGCGAGGCATCGCGGCGTGTGCGCTCCAAGTGGAAGCCGGCTTTGAGCGTGTGCGTGCGCCAGACCTTCGAGAGATTGTCGGAAACATTCCAGGTGGTGTTGCGCCCGCGAAACGGAAAACGCGCTTCGATGATTGAATTGCGGCGCATTCGTGATTCCGCCGAAAGTCGCGTTCGGGATCAGGTTGTAGGGGTTGATCTCCGGATGCACCTGCGTGAAGTTGACGCCCATCTTGGTCCTGTCGTTGCGATCGAGCGTCTCCTGATTGAGCGGCACAACCTCTTGCGCCGCATGATTCATCCCGACAGTGAACTCGTTCACTACGCTCGGGCTCAAGGTGCGGATCAGCGTGGCCACGACGCCGCGCGAATGGATCGAGTAATCGATGCCGATCTGCGGCCAGACATTGCTCGCCAGCGTGAAATTGAAGTCGCCCCGAAACGCCTCGACATCATGAATTCCGCGCACATAGAAAATCGGTCTTCGGATCGAGATTGAAATCAAGGCGCACAACGTCATCGCGCCGCGGATGTTCAATCGGGCGCTGAAAAACGGTGTTGTACGTGCGCAGCGGATCGACGGTGTTGGGCATCGGGAAAAGCTTTAAGAGTCCCTGCCCGCCGGATCGATGCGATCCTTCGGAATGATGTTTCCCGGAAATGGTTTCTTGCCGTTGAGTGGATCGTTGCACGGCGATCAACTTGCCGTTCAGGTCGAGCGTCTGCGAGAAATCGCCATCGCGCTCGAGTGCGGTCGGCATGGTCAAGTTGCCTACCCTGCTTGGCGTGCGCCGCGGAGTCCACTCCTCGCTCCAGAAGAAGAACATGCGGTCTTTCCATCTGCGGCCGGGCAGTAAGAATCGGGCCGCCCAGATTGTAGCCGGGCGAGATAAAACGGTAGGGCGCCCGCGCCAGGCCATCGCGGTTGTAGAAGAATCCGTTGGCGTTGAGCGCTTCATTGCGCAAGAAAGAAAAATCCGCCGCCGTGCCACTGCTTCGTACCGCTCTTGATGACAACGTTAATTGCGCCGCCAGATGAACGGCCGTACTCGGCCTGATAGTTGGATAGCAGCACCTTCACTTCGCGCGATCGCATCCATTCCAGGCGCGAGATAAGGGCCGGTGCCTGAGCCTGTATCGCGGTTCGAGACGCCATCCAGCGTAAGATTCGTGCTGCCTTCCCGATTGCCGTTGACCGTGACGCCGACGAGATTATTCCAGCCCGGCGCTTCGCGGCTGGCCGTATCCACTACGCCTGGCAGCAACGACAGCAGTTCCATGTAGTCGCGGCCCTTAAGTCCAAGTTCGGACATCTCTTCCGAAGAGATAAGACCGCTGCGTTCGGCGCTCTGGCTCTGGATTCGCGGAGCTTCGGCAGTCACCTGAATCGTCTGCGTCAATTCGCCAAGTTCCAGCCGGGACGGCCGCAACACCACACGTTCGGTCGCGGTGAGAATAATTTCAGTCTGCTGAAATTTCTTGAACCCGGGCATCACGATCGAGAGATTGTAAGTGCCCGGAAGCAGATCGGTGATTACGAATGTGCCGTCGTGGCCCGTCTTCGTCTCGCGCGTCTGGCCCGTGCCGTTGTTCACCAACGAAACCTGGGCGCCGGACACCACCGCGCCTTCGGAGTCCTGCACGGATCCGGAAATCTGACCCGTCAAGCCTTGTGCCAGCGCGACGGCCGGAAAAGACACCAGCAACAGTAACGACGTAAAGCACAGCTTGCAATCTGTACCCATCATCGAACACCCCATTACACTGACATTTTTGCCCGGAGCTTCGAACGCAAGCGTCCCGGGTGGCGAGCAGTGTATCAGATTATGAGTGGTACGGTTGACTACCGTCGCAACAGCGAATCGTAGAGACGCTTTTGATCGACCGCGATCAGATCCCAATCGTATTTTTCTTCCGCAGTACGGCGCGCCTGCTGTTCCATTTCTTTGCGCCGCGCTGGGTTCTCGAAAAGCTCCGCTATGGCCGCAGCCATTTCACTCGCGGTGTCCACGACCACGACATCCCGGCCAGGTTCGAGATCGAGTCCATTTATGCCCGCGCGTGTCGAAACAATTGCCTTGCCCATGGCCATCGCTTCCATGATCTTGATGTTTGTGCCTGCCGACGCAAGCAGCGGTGCAATCACGATGACGGCGCGCTGATAAGCGGGACGAACGTCAGAGACGAATTCTTCAATTTCGATTCCCGGTTGAGTGAGATCAATTGCTGCGCGGTCGCGAAAGCGATCCAGATGAAATTGCGGACGCCTGCCCGCAATGATGTGCAGTGCCGGAGAGTACTTTGCCAGGGCCGGCCACACGCCCTCGAGAAAGAAACGAACTGCCATCAGATTCGGCAGATGCTGAAATGCACCGATGAACAGAATACGGTTGGGTTCGGGCTCGCTGCCGGTAGGCTGGAAACGTTTCAAATCCACGCCGTTCAGCAGCGCGACCGCGCCCGGGCCCACGACCGCACGGTCCTTCTCTGACATCGTCACGACGCAGTTGACTTGTTTCCAGGCAGCGCGTTCAAAGCGCTCCCAACGGGAGAGCTGACGCCGGGTTTCCCAGTCTTCGCCTTGCACAAGCAGTTGCTGATAAAGATCGAAAGTAACGTCGTGCTCCACCATGATCGTTTTAGCGGGTGCACAATCCCCGGCATACTGCGCCATTTGCGTAAACTCAAGCTGGGCGACGCTCGGCTTCCATTTGCGTACGGTTTGCTGCAGCGCTCCGTGGAATGCAGGGGAGTCGAATTCTTCCACCACATCAGGCCGCTCAGTGGAAGGCCGCAGATGACTTCCATACCTGCGCACCAGGACGATTTCATTGCAGATTTCGAGCAACTCCGCAGGCGGCGTGCCAAGTTCCTCTACGAAACACACCAGCACTTGATCGAAATCCTGTGCCGCACCGCGCATGAGATTGAACATGCGCACCGCGCCGCCGTGCGAGAGCGGGAATGGAAGATAAGGGCTCACCACCATCACGACCGGGCGCCCGCTTCGAGGCTTGCCAGGAAAGACGGCAATCGCACCGCTGCCAAGTCCGAGGATTAGTTCCTCCGGATAAGGGTTGCGCAGCGGCCGCTCCAACCACTTCGGCGCGCGGGCCGAGAAGCCCAGCGCAGCGGCTGCGGTAAACGACGGGAAATGACCGGAGCCCTTCACGTTCAAGCGCCAGATGGCCAGCTTCCAAAGGCGGTGAAACGTGGCGGCGGAAGCCACACTGCGCATCAGAAAGCGCAGGTAGTTCATGTCGAGAACCAGGTCCAGTTCCTCGGCCGAATAGTAGCGCGACGTCGTTGCGCGATGATGGTGCACCACGCGCGCGGCGGCAACATAGACAGTGGGCCAATTCCGCAACCAGCCGCGATAGCCAGTGTCCAGATCTTCCACGTAGGCAGGGCGGAACATCTCGCCGAAGCAGCCCACCTGGCGGAGTTTCGCCGCGTCATAGAGCGAACATCCCCCGCTGCCATACAATACGTAGCTCAGATTTTCTCCCGGCACGGGTTCGTCACAGCGCACCGGAAAATCGGTGGAACGATCTGCGAGCAGGCGCGGAGGCATGACGGCCTTGCCTGTCTCTTCACGGCGCACGCCCGGCGGAAAAAGAATCTGCGCCGTCGCGCAAAAGAGATCCGGCACCTGATTGAAGGCGTCCAGCATGGGTTGGAAAAAGTTCGGTTCCAGGACCATGTCGTTATTCAGCAGGCAGACGTGCGAATACGCGGCAGCGGCAATTCCACGATTGACGGCAGTAGCGAACGCAAGCGGCTGCGGGTCCACATCAACACGCACCTGCGGGAACTGCTCGGCAAGCACCGCGGCCGTGCCGTCAATGCTGCCATTATCAACAACGATGATTTCGGACGGAATGCCAGCAAGATCACCTACGACGCCAGGTAGCAAGCGCGTGAGCAAGCCGCGTCCGTTGCGTGAAGGAATCACAACGGAGATGCCTTGAGGCAAAGCTTTCTGAGGGTTTGGGGGATCGTCCTTTGCCGGCAGGTTGGCCTTGACCAAAGCCGCCGCTCGGCCAACCTGAGTGGCGATGAAATAGCGTAGCGGCCGCCGGAAGTGGCTCGGGTGCTTCAGGCGCCAGAAAAAATTGTAAATGCCCCCACCTGGATTCGATTGAAAACGAACCCAGTTCCGCAAGCGCCGCGCCCAAAACTGAATTACAGACCCACCTGTGCCGGGAAATAGCCGATACCTGTTCCATTGCTCATCGAAGAGCGTTGCGCGATGCGGCGGAGCCACGAGGAATGCCAGAAACCGCAATTTGCGATGCGGCACTTTCCGGTCCATCAATACCGAGCAATGCTGAATCGATTTGCCTGCGATGGCTGCACGGCAGCGGTCCCGATTTTCCTCGAGACTGCGCAAAACGTCGTATGGGATCCACGTGCCAACTACAGGTGGAAATTCTGAAACCACATAGAGCGGAAGGTCCGGATACAACTGCCGCACGCGCTCAAGGAATTCCGGATTGAGAGCGTGTGAACCTGAGGCAAATGCGAGATTGATTCGGTCACTCAAATCAATTCGTACCGGTTGGCCTTGAATGTATCAGATTCGAATTGTCGCCACATCTCGAGTGATTGCAGGCAGAAAGCTGTCGACACCGGATTCACATAGGGCATCATTTCACCCTGCTTGCGTCCGAACCAGAATCCGCCATGGATGCGGGGATCTGTGTGTTCGAACTGAAAAGCCTGCATCCGGCGGACCTCTTCTTCAGCGGCAGATTTATCCAACGGGCAGGCACCTAGTTTGGCGGCATACAAGCGTGCACGCAGCAACTGCGCACAAACGTCAGAGCGCTCAAACGCAGGACTGATCTCGCGCAGGAAGTGCGCCACGCTTGCGAGCCCAATGCAGACGGCCTGTTGGCACTCGGGGCGGTCGTAGCACGGCAGCATGCCCTCGAGGAAATACGAATATGCGTGCAGGCGGTCCATCACCATATTTGAATCCTGCTCGCCCGGCAAAAAGCTGGAGTGCGATGCTAACGAACTCGCCAGTACGTTCTCATACGCATCCAAAAAGTGCTGCTCGCCAGAAATCTCGTACAATTCCTGCCAAGCCATGGCGGCTTTCAACTGGTAACAGCCGGGATTCCGCGACCAGTTGCCGGCGTGCGGCAGCGGATCCTTTGAAGGCAGACTGAGGATCGGATGAACAGTGGCAGACCGCATGAAATCCGCAAGCATCGATTCGCCGCAGGCCCGGGCCGTCTGCAAGAACTCATCTTCGTGGGTGGCTCGCCAAAGCGTCAGCAGTCCGCGTGCAATGATTCCGGAATCAAAAAAATAGGTCAGTTCGCGAGGCTGTTCCCCGTCAATTGCGTGCTCAAATGGAAAAATTGCGAGTTTGCTGTCCCAAGCCTGCCTGCACAAGAAACGTCCGGCGGTCTTAGCGGCATCCAGGTAAACGATATTTCCAGTTTGCTCTGCCAGGTACACCAGTGCACTGATGGAATAGCCTGTAATTTCCGTGGAAACCCGTGCATTCCGCCGGAGACTGGACAGATAATAACGGGCTACGCCACCTTCCGGCTCCTGAATTCCGGAGCTAAGAAACCACTGCCCTGCGAGTAAAAGAGAGGACTGCATCGTATGCGGCAACTGTATGTATCCTTGTGGTTTAATCAAAACCTACATTGTATCATTGCGGCTTACGTCCGCCCCGCGTGCGACCGAAACGATTCAGGGAAAAGACCAGGAACTGAAGTGAAATGGCTATTGCGACCCAGACCTGCCAGTGGGACAGTAACCCGCTGGAGATCGCAAATCCGCTGGTAATATCCAGATCAGCCCCGATCCGCCAGGCGGTAAACATCCATGCGATGACGCATACAGGTGTTAGCAAAGCGGCCGCTGCCAGCGCCACTCTTCTATCCTTCTCGACCGTTTTCTGGACTCTCGGCCCTCGTTTTAATCGAATACTGATACGCATCCAGACCCAGGTACATTCTACCAAAGCAGGAGTTTAGACTCGTTTGCGGGCACAACGAGCAGCAGCAGCAACAGAGGCAAGATTCCGCATACGACAGTCGCGGAATGGGTATTTTTTGCTTCTGCGGTCGTTGACAAACAATTGAACTTGCCCCACACTTGTTTGTAACCGGAGTTCACACAATCAATCGTTTCCCTGGTTGTTTCGGAGGCATTGGAATGTGGGAATTAGTTTTGCGTTCGTGTTATGACCTCCCGCCCCCCTGTTAGTTGAAGAAGGCATTTTCTTGCCAAAATCTTCAGATGAATCCGACTAAAGTCTCAGGTTTAGGAGAAAGAGATAATGGATCGAAATCTTGAAGAGCAAATCCGGGACTATTTGGCCCGTAACGTATTGTTCAGCCCCAATGGGTTTAATTACGCCGACGATACGTCCTTTCTTGGTGAAGGGCTTATCGATTCCATGGCTGTGATGGAATTAGTTACATTCGTCACCGCCAATTTCGGCGTCCCTGTCGGAGAAGCCGATATTACACCTGACAATTTCGATTCTGTAAAGAATCTGGCAGCGTTCATCCGTACGAAGCGAGACCGACGGAGTGAGCATGTTACTGCAGGACTTTCTTGAGCAGAGCAGTGCGCGGCTACCAGACAAGACAGCGCTGGTTTGCAATGGCAGCAGGCTGACTTACTCGGAAATCGATGGGATGGCCAACAAGTTGGCCAGTGCCTTGATCGACAACGGAGTGCAGCGCGGCGACCGGGTCGTGATTTACCTCGGGAACACTGTCGAAACAGTCGTCGGACTGTTCGCGGCGCTCAAAGCGAGCGCTACGTTCGTGCTAGTGAACCCGGGAATGAAGTTCGACAAGCTCGCGTATATCGTCAAAAACTGCCGTCCTGCCGCATTGCTTTCCGAGGCAAAGGTCGCCGGACGCGGCTACATCGAGAGCCTTACGGAGATGGGATTACGCCCCGCCTTCGTAGTCCTGAGCGGACCTGACGCATCGGCGCACGCGGCACGGCATCGCTGCGCCGCGTTTGATGAAATTCAGCAGACCCACGCTGACAGCCGCCCTGCCCGCCTCTCGATAGATCTCGATCTGGCCTGCATCATCTACACTTCCGGCAGCACTGGCGAGCCGAAGGGCGTGATGTGCGACCACAGCAACATGGTTTTCGCCGCAAGTTCGATTACGGAGTATCTGCAGAATGTTGAAGACGATATCGTAATCAACGTACTGCCGCTGTCCTTTGACTACGGGTTGTATCAGCTTCTGATGACATTTAAGTTCGGCGGCACTCTGATTCTGGAACAATCTTTCACGTACCCCGCAGTAATGTTGCAGCAACTTGTTCGGGAACGCGTTACAGGATTTCCGGGCGTGCCAACTATCTATGCAGTGCTGCTGAAGATGGACTTGAGCGGCTACGACCTTTCCAGCTTGCGCTACATCACGAATACAGCCGCCGCGCTTCCGCCTTCCCACATCCAGGAATTGCGCAAGAAGTTTCCCTGGGTTCGGGTGTATTCGATGTACGGGCTGACCGAAACGAA
Organism: Bryobacteraceae bacterium; assembly: GCA_963793625.1. Taxonomy (GTDB): domain Bacteria; phylum Acidobacteriota; class Terriglobia; order Bryobacterales; family Bryobacteraceae. The sequence goes on from CAWCAT010000018.1 coordinate 103,797, forward strand.
GCGCACGCTGTATCTGCCGCCTGAAGTTGTTGATAAACGGCCAGGGTCGGTCGGTATTGCGATTCCGGGTACGGAAGTCTGGCTGGAGGACGAGAGTGGTAACCGTTTGCCGCCGGGCGGTACCGGCGAGCTGGTTGTGCGCGGACGCCACGTAATGCGAGGGTACTGGGAGGCGCCCGAATTGACGGCCAAGCGCTACCGGCCAGGCCGTATTCCCGGCGAGCGGCTATGTTACACGGGCGACCTGTTTCGCACCGACGAGGAGGGCTATCTCTATTTCGTGGCCCGCAAGGACGACATCATCAAGAGCCGCGGAGAGAAGGTCGCACCCAAGGAAGTCGAAAACGTCCTGTGTACGCTGGCTGGCGTCGTGGAAGCAGCCGTCGTGGGCGTACCGGACCCCGTCCTCGGGCACGCCATCAAGGCCTTTGTGGTCGCCGAGAAGAGTGGATTGAGCGAAGCCGAAGTTATGGCGCATTGCCGCGCGAACCTGGAAGACTTCATGGTGCCAAAGTACGTGGAATTTCGCGCGGAGCTTCCAAAGATTGCTTCCGGAAAAGTTGACAGGAAGGAGCTGGCTCAATGTGCGGCATCGTCGGCGCAGTCAGTCTGAATGGTCAGAATCGGACCGAAGAACTGGACGTCCGTCAAATGCTGGCGATGATTCGCCATCGCGGTCCCGACCAGTTCGGCGTTTACCTCGATGACGTGGCAGCGCTTGGCAGCGCGCGGCTCAGTATCATTGACCTTAGTTCCGGACAACAGCCGATCCACAATGAGGACGGCAACCTCTGGATCGTCTTCAACGGCGAGATTTTCAACTACCTGGAACTTCGTCCGGAACTGGAATATCGCGGACATCGCTTCACAACCAATACCGACACAGAAGTTTTGCTGCATCTCTACGAAGACATGGGCCCGGCCTGTGTCGAACATCTGAATGGGCAATTCGCTTTCGCAATCTGGAATCAGCGCGAGCAAACGCTTTTCCTTGCCCGAGACCGCATGGGCATTCGTCCGCTGTTCTATACCATTTCCGACGGAACACTTGTCTTCGCTTCGGAAATCAAATCCTTGTTCGCGTACCCGGGCGTCCGGCGTGAGATGGATCCAGAAAGTCTGAACCAGATTTTCGTTTTCTGGAGCACGCTTTCACCGCGTACGGCGTTTCGCGGCGTGACCGAGGTTCCGCCGGGACACTACCTCACACTGAAGAAGGACAAACTGGTCACGAAGCGTTACTGGCAGATGCAATTTCCCGAGGAGCCGCCCGTTGCGCCACGGCGTCTCGAAGACTACCTCGAAGAGTTCACCAGCCTGTTGGTGGATGCCACACGCATTCGTCTGCGCGCGGACGTGCCGGTTGGCGCGTACTTGAGCGGTGGACTCGATTCGTCAACCATTGCAGCAATCATCCGCAAGCATAATTGCAATCACCTTGATACGTTCTCTATCGCGTTCTCAGACCCGGCTTTCGACGAGAGCGAGTTTCAGATGAGCATGGCTCGCTTTCTGGGCACCAGCCATCAGGTGGTGCGCGCAACGCATGCCGATATCGGACGCGTCTTTCCCGACGTAATCTGGCACACCGAGGCACCGATTCTGCGGACTGCACCTGCGCCTATGTTCCTGCTCTCTGAGCTGGTACGGCAGAACAACTTCAAAGTTGTCCTCACAGGCGAGGGAGCGGACGAAATCCTGGCCGGCTATGACATTTTCAAGGAAGCAAAGGTCAGGCGCTTCTGGGCTCGTCACCCCGAATCGAAGATGCGCCCGCTGCTCTTGCGGCGACTTTATCCGGATATTGGGGGGCTCACGAATACCGCGGGCGCGTACCTCACAGAGTTCTTCCGCAATGGCATGAGCGAGACGAATCTGCCGTGGTATTCGCACGCTGTACGCTGGCGCAACACCAGCAGAACGCGGCGATTCTTCACGCCGGAGCTACGCCAGGAACTCGATCAGGTGATCGGGGCCGTGCCGTATCCACACGCGTTCCGCCGCTGGGAACCGCTCGCCCAGGCGCAGTATCTGGAGAGCTCAATCTTTCTGTCACAGTATTTGCTGTCTTCGCAAGGCGACCGGGTTGCTATGGCGCATTCGGTCGAGGGCCGCTTTCCGTTCCTGGATTTTCGCGTCATCGAGTTCTGCAACAGTCTGCCGCCGGCCATGAAGCTGCGTGCATTGACCGAGAAGTTCCTGCTCAAACGCCTTGGTAGCGATTTGGTGCCCGAGGAGATCTGGCGACGGCCCAAGCGCCCTTACCGGGCGCCGATTCATCGCAGCTTTTTCTCCTCACCGGAACCAGAGTATTTGCGCGAGATTCTTTCGCCGCAGGCTTTGCAGGCCTCCGGCTTGTTCGAGCCAAGGGCTGTGGGCCAGTTGGTTTGCAAGATCGAACAAGGGCGGCCAATCGGTGAAACGGATGACATGGCGCTGGCTGGAATCATTTCAAGCCAGCTCGTGCATTCGCGCTTCGTATCCGCGTTCCAGATGCCGTCGCCACTCGCGGCCGGCGACGATGTCAAAGTCGTGCGCACTCGTCAACTTGTTTAGCCGCTAAGGGGGAAAAGATGGGCTTCGGGCGACACTCCATAGCTATTGATCCGTCCACTGAAACGGAACGTATCGTTGCTGCCATGCAGCAAGGGATTCGAACGATGAAGCGGCGCGGAGCCGTGCTTGGAATCAGCGGAGGCGTCGATTCAGCCGTCGTGCTGGCGCTCTGCGTGCGAGCTTTCACGCCGCACAACACGATTGCAGTCATGCTGCCCGAAAAGGAATCTGATCCGGACAGCCTGCGTCTGGCCAGCGATCTCGCTGCACATTACGGCGTGACACCGGTGCTTGAAGACATAACCCAGGCGCTCGAAGGCTTTGGTTGCTACAGGCGCCGCGATGCGGCGATGGCGCGGGTTATACCTCAATATAATCCTGCGCTCGGGTATAAGGCCAAGATCGTGCTGCCGCAGAACCTCCTCGATGAATCCAAGCTTAATGTGTTCACTCTTACGGTCATCGGACCGGATGGCGAAACATTCTCGGCTCCGCTGGGTACCCGCGAATTCCTCGAAATTGTCGCCGCTTCAAATTTCAAGCAACGCACCCGCATGGCAATGCTCTATCACTATGCAGAGTTAAATAATTACGCGATGATCGGCACGCCGAATAAGAACGAACACGACCAGGGATTTTTCGTGAAATATGGCGACAGCGCTATGGACATTAAGCCGATCGGACATCTTTATAAAACCCAGATTTATCAACTCGCCGAATATCTGGGGGTGCCTGAAGAAATCCGGCGGCGTCAGCCCACGAGCGACACTTACAGCGCGCCATGCACACAGCAGGAATTCTTTTTCCGTCTGCCTTTTGAAACCATGGACCTGCTTTGGTATGCGCAGGAAAATGACGTTCCTATCAATGAGGTCGCAACGAGCATGGGGCTCACCGAAGAGCAGGTGCAGCGAGCATTTAACGATTTCAGATCCAAGCGGCGTGCCACTGAATATTTGAGAATGCCTCCGCTCGAAATTGGGAGGACACAAGCTGCGTCATCATGACGAACGACTCATCCACAGCCTCTGGGAAAGAGCGCAGGCACCAGAACATCTGGAATGCCGTGGGGAACCTGGTGGGGTTTCAAGCATCCGCACCGCCCCTGCTGCCTGTCGAGAGCAACGGAGCAATACCGCTCTCGTTCGCGCAGGAGCGCTTATGGCTGCTATGCCAGTCCCAGCAGACAGCGGCATACAATGTACCGCTAGTCTGGCGCATTAGCGGAGAACTGGACGTAGATGCGTTGGCGGCGGCACTGCACGAGATTGCACAGCGCCACGAAATATTGCGAACTTTCTTTCCCAGCATCGAAGGAATGCCTATCGCCGCTGTCAGCGGACCGAACACGCTACCGCTCGTGCGCGTGTGCCTGTCCGGCAGTACTTTTGACGAAGTCTTGAAAGCCGCGGTCGAGGAAATCCGCAGAGATTTCGACCTCACTACTGGCCCGCTAATTCGCGCAACGCTGTTCACGCGCTCGCCAGTCGAGCACGTGCTGGCGCTCGCCATCCATCAAATTATTTTCGACGGCGCCTCGATGCGTTTGCTGAGCTACGAGCTTTCCGAACTGTATCGAGCGCTCTGCGGCGGGTGTACCCCTGCTCTACCGAAGTTGTCGATTCAGTACTCGGACTTTGCGCACTGGCAGCATGAGGTTCTGCAGGGCGGCAGCTTGAAAGAAGAAGCTGCATTCTGGCGTGCGAAGCTGGAGCCGGACTACTCGCCGTTTCGTTTACGTTGTGCCACCAATAATCCAGTAACGATAGGTCCAGCCGAAAAGCTTACGCGGATTATATCCGGCGAAGTTTCCGGCGAGCTTCGAAAGCTGGCGCAGACAGAGGATGCGACGAAATTCATCGTGCTTGTGGCCGCGCTGCAGGCCTTAATACATCGCTACAGCGATGCTGAGGACGTGATTCTATTTACCTCATGTTCGGCGCGCTGCCGTCATGAAGTCAAAAATTTGATCGGCCTTTTCGCAAATATTTTGCCGTTGCGCACCAACCTGCAAAACGCGAGGACTTTTCGTGAGCTGCTGCGCTGCGCTCGTACAAGCACGCTGGACGCATTTGCCCATCAGAATCTGCCTCTCGCAAACACGATGGAATTCCTGCACACGAGCGGTGAAATGAGTTCGGCAACGGTCTTTCAGGCGATGTTGATTTATCAATCGTCGCCGTTACCCGAACTTCAGTTTCCTGCTGTACGTTTCGCTCCGCTCGAGATGGAAACCGGAGTCGCGCGATTCCATCTGTTGTTCGAACTTACTGACTCCAAAGGAGCGATGCACTGCTCGTTAAAGTATCGCTCCGACGTGCTGGATGAAGGAAGCGCCACCCGCCTGGTGGATGATTTTCAAAGACTCCTCGCGATCGTCGCCGAGAATCCGGATGTTGCGCTCATCGACTTACCGGTCTCAATGGGAGCCGGCCACGCCAATACTTTTGCGATGGAAAGCGGATTTAATATGCCCTCTCGCAAGTCACTCTACGCGAGGCCGCGCGACACGATGGAGTTGGGACTTGTGACGCTCTGGGAGGAATTGCTCGGTATCGAGCGGATCGGGGTGCATGACACCTTTTTTGAGCTTGGCGGACATTCGCTCGCAGTGGTCCGCATGTTCGCGGAGATCGAAAAGATGTTTGGTCCGCGACTGCCTTTAGCGGCTTTGTTACAGGCGCCGACCATCGCCGAACTCGCGCGCGTCATCCGACGCGGATCGATTGATCTCCCATGGTCGTCTTTGGTTCCGGTGCAGACGGCCGGCCAGCGTCCGCCGGTCTTTCTTGTGCATGGTGTTGGAGGCCACGTCCTGGGGTTTGGGTCAATCTCTCACTACATGGGCTCCGATCAACCTATCTACGGACTACAGGCGCGCGGCATCGATGGCGGCGCCGAACCGCTGCACAAAGTCGAAGATATGGCAGCGCATTACATACGCGAGATGCGGACTGTGCAGAAAGGCGGTCCCTACTATATCGGCGGAGTCTCGTTTGGTGGCCTGGTCGCCTTCGAAATGGCGCGCCAGCTCAGCTTGAGCGGTGAGACAGTCGCGCTGCTAATCCTGTTCGACACGGCGCCGACCGGGCTGGAGAAGACGCTAGACTGGCCAGAGCGCTTGTGGCTGGGTGGCCGCCGAAACGTGATGCGCCTGCGGGTGCATGCGAGCAGGCTGTTTACAAGACACTTGGGTGATGGTTTAGTCTATGCCAGGGCTGGATTCGTTCGGGTTGGCCGAAAACTGCGAAGCTGGGCCTGGCGTTTCCTCTATGAGAAGTCGCAAAAAACTCGCACGGCAGTGCAGCATGATCCCAACGTTGTGGAAGAGGCAGCCCGGCTGGCGGCCTTGCGCTACATTCCGCAAACCTATTCAGGAAAAGCAGTATTGCTGCGGGCCGAGCAGGAATTGAGCGTCTGGAACGACGAGGATTTGACGCTGGGATGGGACAGGCTCATTAAGGGCGGAGTCGAAATCCGGAAAGTCCCCGGCGACCACCTGACCATGCATGTCGAGCCCCATGTACGCAGGCTCTCGGAAGAGTTGCGGGCATGCATTGATGAGGCGCGCTCCCGCCAGCAGGAGAAAGAATCTTTTAAGGTTTCTTCGCCGGTGATTCGGCAATCAATGTGTTGATGTCCTCTTCGACGCTTTCATTCAACTCCCCAACGTAGGTTTTCGCGACCCGGCCTTCCCGATCAATTAAATAAGATGTTGGCAGCGTAGAAATGTCGGCGTCCGGCGCGAGCAGTACTGGATAATTAATGCCGGCTTCCCTGGAAAAATCGCGCACTTTCTTCCCGCCGTAACGGTCCACCGCAATTCCCACCATTTCGAAATCCGCTCCCCGCCTCCGTGATGCGAGACGAATCAGCATAGGTATCTCATGCCGGCACGGAGGACACCATGTTGCCCAGAAGTTGACGAGCACAACCCGTCCGCGCTGCTCGCCCAGCACCCAGGTCTTACCGTCAAGATCCGGAAACTGAATCTGCGGCCGGCTTCCGCGATCGACCGCGGCGCGTACACCTGTCCCGCTCCGTCCGAGAAAGCGCGGCAAAGCCCAGGACACGAACAAGGCGGAGAGGAGCAGAGCGGCAAGCGTGCCATAGCGCCGGAACTGTGGATTCATCGTGTCACCGTTTGATACCGCTTCGAAAAAACTGCATCTATCTTCTTAGGGTAGAGTGAAATGGAAGCGTATGCCTGACTTTGTGCTTGTCCTGATCGCGATTGCCGCTTACTTTGTGGTGATGAAGTGGGTGTTTCCCAAGCTGGGCGTGCCCACGTGAATGTCGAATAGCTGCGACGTCGGGTCCCGACGTGACAAGGAAGAGCACAAAACCAAGTAACTGTCTGAAATTTCTGCATCCATGAAACACTACCTGGCAATAGATCTGGGCGCCGAGAGCGGTCGCGCCATGCTCGGCACCCTCTCTGGACAAACACTGACTCTCGAGGAACTGCACCGATTTGCTAATACTCCAGTGCGTGTCTCGACTGGTCTTTATTGGGATACCTTTCGTCTGTTCCACGAGATCCGCGAGGGGCTCTCGAAGGCCGGCCGTGGCCGCAAGCTGAAGCTGGACGGAATCGCCGTCGACACATGGGGAGTCGATTTTGGCCTGCTCGGCTCCGACGGTGCGTTGGTTGACAATCCCCGGCACTACCGCGATGCGCGCAACAACGGCATGGTGGAACGCGCCTTTGCAGTGATGCCGCGCGAAGAAATTTTCCGGCATACCGGCGTACAGTTTATGCAGCTCAATTCGCTGTATCAACTCTTAGCTGCGCGTCTGGCGGATTCGCCCGCGCTCAAGATCGCCACGCGATTACTGTTCATACCGGATCTGCTGAACTACTGGCTGACAGGTGTGCAGAAAGCGGAATTGACGATCGCGAGCACTTCGCAGTTTTATAACCCGGCCGAGCGGCGCTGGGCAACCGAGGTGCTGGAAAGACTCTGCATACCGACTTGCATGCTTCCCGAAATCGTACCCCCGGGCACACTGCTCGGGCCGGTGCTGCCCGAACTGGCCGAGTCCTGTGGAATCGGCCCCGTGCCTGTCTACACAACAGCGGCTCACGACACCGCCGCCGCAGTCGCGGCAGTTCCGGCCCAGGGCGACGACTGGTGCTACATCAGCTCCGGTACGTGGTCTTTAATGGGCGTCGAGGCGGATGCGCCGGTGATCAACGAGAAGTCGCTCGCGCTGAACTTCACGAATGAGGTCGGCTTCGGCGGCAAGATCCGGCTGCTGAAAAATATTGCGGGACTTTGGCTGCTGCAGGAATGCCGCAAAGCGTGGGCGGCTGACGGCACGCAGTACGATTACGCTGAACTCGCTCAGATGGCTGAAGCGGCCCGGCCTTTCGCGGCTGTGATTAATCCCGATGATTTTCTGGACATCGGTCACATGCCGAATAAAATCTCGAGCTACTGCAGGGCCACGGGCCAGACGGTCCCGGATGGACCGGCGGAGATGTCCCGCACGATTCTCGAGAGTCTCGCGCTGCGCTACCGTCAGGTGCTCGAAAGCCTTGAAGATCTGCTCGGGAGACGGCTGAACACGATCAACATCGTCGGTGGCGGCTCACGGAATCAGGTTCTGAATCAATTCGTTGCCGACGCCACGGGCCGCCGGGTGGTTGCCGGACCAACCGAGGCGACAGCGATCGGAAACATCCTTGTACAGGCGATCGGGTCAGGGCAGCTCAGCGGGCTGGAAGAAGCACGCGAAGTCGTCCGCGCCTCATTCCCTGTAACCGTGGTCGAACCCCGATCGCACGCCGGTTGGGATGAAGCCTACGCGCGCTTCTGCGGATTGCAGAAGAGCTAACGCACAAACGGTAGATACGCTTTGACGCGGTGCGCGTAATTGTCAAACTCCGCGCCAAAGCGTTGCCGTAGAATGCCGTCTTCGGCGTACACGCGAATCTCGGTGCCGATTAGATAAATCACAAGTGCAATCAGCAATCCCTTGGTCTGCGTTATCAACAGAGCGGTGGAAAGCGCCATGCCCATCAGCGCCAGATAAATGGGATGGCGTATCAGGCCATACGGTCCGGTCGTAATCAGTTCGTGATCAGCCGTGACCACGGCTTTGATGCGCCACTGTCGGCCGAGATGACGGACGGATTCCGAAGCCAGATAGACCGACCAGAGCGCAATGGCGATTGCGGCAAGTGCCGTGGCATTTGACGTACCGGAGAGCTGTTTACGCCACGAGAGGATTAGCAGGATTGCCACGCCTTCGAGCAAGAGCCCGACCATCGAGAGCGGAGCCCGCAAGATCATGCACCCGTGCCGCACCGGCTTCCGGACCACGCGCCTTGCGAACGCGCAGATGGTTCTGCAGCAATCGCGCGCCGAATAAGAACCAACAGCAAAAAACGGTAGCCAGCGCGAGATTCGGAAGCCCCATGCATTCATATTAGAGCGAAGCTGCACCCAGGTCACTGTGCCGCAGCGCAGATAGTCGCAATATCCTGTTCACTCAGTTTCGCTTCTGGGTGTAGAGGAACGATAATGCGGCAACGGCATCTTACCGGCCTTGACCTCCTCACACGACTCTCGAAGGCGGATCTGAGTCATCTCAGGACCGTATATGCTCCAGTGCGAGAAGTTCAGGCGCGTACGTCCGTCCTGGACATCTTTGGCGACCAGCCACGAAATGGGCGACACCTTGCTGTACCAGGGCCAGACGGTATTATTCGTGTGGCAGTCGCGGCAGGCGCGCTCAACCACAGCGACCACGGATCCGGATGGCTTCGCAACTGCCGCAAATGAGGCTGCGGGGTCAGCCGGTGGATTGGTTCGTACCGGCTGAAAGAACTGCGCCACGACCGCCGCCGTTACGGCCAGCGTCATGGCGCAGAGAACAAGCTTCTTTTTCATCGCCTCAGTCAGCTTCGCTAGGTTTCGGAGTTCGCGGTGTACTCTTGGGCAGCACCGGCTCTTTGATGTACTCGAGCTGGAATTTCGCCGGTTAGTGATTTGAACCAGGTCTCCACACTTTTCACCTCGGCGTCTGTCATCTGCTTGCCAAGTTGATGCTCCGCCATCTTTGCGATGGCCTCCTGCAGGGTGACGACCTTCCCGTTGTGATAGTAAGGGCCGGTCTTTTCGATATTTCGCAGCGACGGAACCTTGAACATCATGCGATCCGCTTCGCTCTTGCTCACCTTGAATCGGCCCGGATCAGAACTGTCGGGCCACGCCTTCACGGCGCCGAGTTTCTGGAACATGTTGCCGCCGAGTTGGCCACCTGCGTGGCAGGTCTGGCATCCGTTCGCCAGGAAAACGTTCAAGCCGGCCTTCTCTTCGTCGGTCAACGCCGTCTGGTCGCCCTTCAGGAACTTGTCCCAACGTGCCGGCGTGATCAGCTTGCGTTCAAATGCGCCAATCGCCTTGCCCATGTTGTCGTAGGTAACAGGGTCCTTGTCTTCTGGAAAAGCTTTTTTGAAAGCGGCTACGTATTCCGGCATCGACTTGAGTACCGCGATTACGTCCTTCTCTGAAGGCATCGCCATCTCCACCGGGTTCAGCACCGGCCCTTTGGCCTGCTCTTCAACATCAGCGGCGCGGCCATCCCAGAACTGCACAAAATGGGCGGCGGCGTTGTAGACCGTTGGCGAATTGCGATCGCCCGTGCTTTCCTTTGTGGCCGTCGGATGTTGCATCGTTGTCCACACCGTACTGCGAAAGCGGATGGCAAGTGTTGCAGGAAATCTTCTGGCTTTTCGAGAGCGCTGGCCTCGTAATACAGCATCCGCCCGAGCGCGATTTTTTCTTCCGTGAGTCGAGCCCTTTTTCGGCGCAACCACATCGGGCGCTGCCGCGAACAGTTTCAGTTTGGCGGGATCCACGTTTGCGGATGGCTGCTTGCTGCAGCCAGTCCCGAGCAGCGTCAGAATAGCGCGGAATAAAAGATAACTTCATCTTTACCTCCGTAAAAGTATTCTATACCCCCGGAGGTAAATCTGTCAGCTCTTTTGTAGTGCTCCCATCCACTCCAGCTGCTTGTCAATTCGAGGGTGCAATTTGTACGTTTTGCGGATATTTGCAATCTCAACGCGGCTGCGCAGCTCAATCCTCTCAAGGTCGAATTGACCCAGTCCGGCGTTGGCGCAGTACTTAAGATAGCCCATCCAGTCCGGATTGATTCCCATCGCTTCCACACCGATCCGATCGGCCGCAACAAAGTCAGTGGACGCGATCGCAACGCGCGACGGCACAGGTGTACCCTTCAGCGGCCCTTCCCCTTCCATCCCGATGAAGCCATCAATTACAGTTGCGCCCCAGAACGGACGCATGCGCTTCGCAGTAAGTGCTACATTCATCTGTATCTGCCGGTAGCCTGCATGATACTTGTACTTGTCGTGCCACTTGGTCGGCTTCCTTGCGCGAGTTATGCAGCGGCGCAGCCATCACCAGGTTCTTTACCGACAGCGTCGCAACTACATTGTCGTGAGCCTTTAGAATAGCCGCACCGAGAATAAAAGCGTCAGGATCGAACATGCGCCCGGCCAGGCGCACTTGCGTCAGATGAAGATCCCGGTCGATAATTTCATGCGCTACAAAGTTCTCTTCGTCATTGAAATCCACCAGCCTGATCTTCTGGGATCGGTACTCATCGGCAACACGCTGATAATGAAAGTTCTCGAAAGCATCCCAGGTGTTGTCTTTGGAGGAGTCCGCTATCACGATAGGACCCTTGAAGCGCGGCGCCAGATATTCCAGAATGCCTCGCAGCGTGTCCGCGTGCGTGCAACCCAACTGATTATTTACCGCGACGGTGTTCGGCTTCAGAAGTACGTACTTCTTCCGTTTGAGCGCGGGGCGGATCTGATCATCAATCGCCATCAGTGCGTCGTAAACATTTTTCCGGCGATCTTCGCCGTGGGTGAGCGAAACAACCGAGCGACTGGCGGGCAGCGCGACAGCCGCCATGGAGAGCATTGCGCGTCGTGATATCTCGATCATGATCGTAAGCTTATCGCATTGCGATACTACAAACATGAGCTCCGGCACGCCTGCGAAGAACAAGCGTTCAGCGCTACGTTTCGTCGTACTGCTCGGGATCGTGAGCCTGTTTTCGGATATGACTTACGAGGGCGCGCGCTCGGTCACCGGTCCTTATCTGAACCTGCTTGGCGCGAGCGCAACGGTGGTGGGCATCGTTTCGGGCGCGGGCGAATTGCTTGGCTATGCCTTGCGGCTAATCTCCGGCTATCTGGCGGATCGCACCCGGCGCTACTGGCTGCTGACGATTAGTGGATATGTGATCAATCTCGCTGTCGTGCCAATGCTCGCACTGACCGGTCGCTGGGAAATCGCAGCCGGACTGATTCTGATGGAGCGCGTCGGAAAGGCGATTCGCACACCGGCGCGCGACGCCATGCTCTCGCACGCATCGAGCGAGGCTGGCGCCGGTTGGACGTTTGGACTCCATGAGGCGCTGGATCAGATTGGTGCATTGACGGGTCCGCTGATCGTCGCCGCGGCACTTGCTATCAACCACGAGTACCGCACCGGTTTCGCTGTGCTTGCCTTTCCCGCGCTTGCCGCGATCGCGACCTTGTTTCTCGCTCGCCGCCTTTATCCCCGCCCCGAGGAACTCGAGGTCAAGCGCATTGAATTGCACAGCGAAGGCCTTCCGCGAGTCTTCTGGTGGTACATGGCAGCCGCCGGGCTGATGGCGCTGGGCTACATCGACTTTCCCTTGATCGCCTTCCACTGGCGCAAGACCGGGGTCGCTCCCGACACGCTTATCCCGTTACTCTATTCCGTTGCAATGGGAGTCGATGCGCTGGCAGCGCTGCTTTTCGGACGTCTTTTCGACCACCTGGGCATACCTCTCTTAACCGTCGCGGCCATGATTGGCGCAGCCGCTTCCCCGCTGATGCTGCTGGGCGGATTGCACCTGGCCGTAGTTGGCGCAGCGCTGTGGGGTATCGGTATGGGTGCGATGGAATCGATTCTGCGGGCAGCAATCGTCAGCATGGCTCCGGCTCAACGACGCGGTTCCGCCTACGGCATATTCAACACGGCTTTCGGAGTGTGCTGGTTTACAGGCAGTGCTCTGGCAGGGTGGCTCTACGACCGCAACCTGATGATCCTGGTTGCATTTTCGGTGGCGGCACAACTCGCCTCAATCCCGTTCTTCCTCAGGGCGCGCAGACGCGCCTACTGAGCGCGATCGAAGTAACGTGCGGCGATTTCGGGACTGGCTGCGACTGCGGCCTTCCAGCACTCGCGCGCATGGGCATCATTTCCCTGAGAATTCAGTACATGCCCCAAATTGAGCAGCGCTTCGCCACAATCCGGCTTCTGTTCCAGCGTCTCCCGATAGAGTTCGGCAGCCTCATCCAGTTGCCCTAGATTCTGCTGTAACAATGCCAGGTTGTAAGAGACTTCCCAACCAGTATTTACGAGCCGCTCGCGATAGCCCTGCGCAGCCGCAACATCGCCCTGCTCAATGGCAAGCGCAATCAGCGATTTCAATGCTTCGGAGTTCTCCGCTTCAATTGCAAGCACATTCTCGTAAGCGCCCACCGCAGCCTGCAGATCTCCGGAGCGCCACTGCGCGACACCGAGATTGAGAGCGGCCTCAGGCCACTCCGGACGCAACCCGAGGCAACGTTTAAAGGTCTCAGCGCCGCTCGAAAAATCAGAGCGTTCCATCTGTAGATAGCCAAGCCGGAACCAGGCATCTTCACAATTAGGATCCTTAATGATCGCGCTTTGGCAGTACTCTTCAGCCTTCGAGTTATCACCCGCCTCCTGTGCCAGCCAAGCCAACTGGCAGAGCGCATCCGTCTGCTCCGGTGTCAGAGCTGCGAGTGCTACCCAGGCCTGCTCGGCTTCCGCTTTTTCGCCTTGCTGCTGAAACGCCGACGCCAAGCCTCGTTGCGCCGCAGCATTTTCCGGCTTCAGGCGAATTGCTCGCTGAAACGCCTGCGCTGCCTGCTGAAACACCCCGATACGCTGGTAACAGACGCCGAGATTAAACCAGTCATCAAAGGAATCCGGACTGCTCTCGGAAAGCCGTGCACAATAATTTGCCGCCTGTTGGAAATCTTCCGCGGCGATCGCAACCGTCGCGAGTCCAAGCAGCGCGTTTCGCGATTGCGGACGCACCTTCAGAAGACGCTCCGACAAATCGCGGACCAAAGTATAGTCTTTCTGATCGACAGCCGCACCGAGCGTATTGGTGAGCAGTTCTTCGGACGTGGGCTGGGCTTCCAGCAGGCGCGCATACAGCGGCAACGCTTCCTCGCTCTTCCGTTCCATCTGCAGCGCTGCAGCTCGTCCAAAAATTGCGGGCGCGTGATCCGGCTTGCGACGCAGGCACTCTTCGAAAGCTGCGTTGGCCTGAGCAGGTCGGTCCTGATGCAAGAGGCACACACCCAGGCCGAGCCATGTCTCGGCTCGCTGTGGATCAGCCGCAACCGCTCTTTGAAATCCGGTCGAGGCATCGCTCCAACGCCGCAGACGGCTCATGCAGATCGCATGATTAAGATGCGCCATGCGGTGCTTCGGTGCGATTACGGCTACTTTGGCGTAGCTTTCGGCGGCCTGTTCATAGGCCTGCATTTCGAAGTGGATCTGGCCACTGAGCAACAATGCATCTTCGACCGCTTGACCAGTGCCGCTGACTGACGCCAACTCTGCAAGTGCGCCTTGCGTGTTGCCCTGCATCTGGAGCCCGATGGCTTTCACGAGTGCGGGGTGAGCGGCGGCACGCTTCTTAAGCTGTTCGTTGTCCGGATCAGCCATCAGCAGGGCTTGTATCAGATCATCTTCCACGAACCAAAGCCACTGATCGTTGAGCTGCGTCATGTTCTCATACCATCACTTCCCGAGCAAGAAGAACTGCACCGAACTTACGCTGGCGCGCTCCTCGATATCGTTAGTAAAGCCAAAGCCACCGCTGGCTAGCCGATTGTCGGTCCAAAGATCTACATGCTGCCCCTGGACTGCCGTCGTGATGCGCGGACCACGCACATCCACGCGCACCTTGTAGCCGGAATCGGCTCCACCAACCGGAGGCAGCGCAATTTCCGTCAACGATTGGGCATCCCCGTCCACAACGGCCCAACGTGCAAGGCTCATTTTGCCCTCTACCCGCCTGAGTCGCATGGAATAGTAGTTGTCCTGATCCTGCAACCGGACCACCCACCCAAGGCCACCGCGCTCGATTTTTCCTATGAACTCCATGCGGTAATCCGTCAAATCCAGTGAGGGTTTATACAACGAGAACGTACGGTTCCGCGCTTTGCCTTCAGAATCGGTCGCGTCACGAGTGAACCAGCCACCCGGACCCATCGCAACTGCGTGTTCCAAGGTCTGGTTGGACGGCCGGCTCGCCGACTTCGCGGACGCTGACTGGTTGAATTGCTTCCAGAGGGGGACTCCGCCGCCGCCCAGCAGGCCGATCAACCCGATCACTTTGATGGCCATCGGAATCCTGCCCAGGAACCCGACATTCCCGCCCGCGATGGCGAATTCAGGGGGTGCCGTGTCTTCTGCGATTTCGCGCTGCTTAGGCTCGGGCTTTTTAATCTCAGTTGGTTGCGGAGCGAAACAGATCCGGTACCGCAGCGGGAGCGCATCATAGCGCGGAACGAAAATCCCTTTCGGAAGACTGCGGATCGGTTCGTTTTGCAATCCTGCCGGGTTCAGCTCTGGCTTCGCAACTGCACCGGTCAGATTTCGAAAGCCAGCCAGGCCTGAGCTTAAAGGTGTGCTGCTACTCAGTGTCGCCGCAGAACAGCGTGGCGGCACGGGAGGGTCTTCCGTCAGCACCCGCACGGTCCGCGCTTCCGGGCGCGACTCCGCAGTTTCGATTTCTCCCCACCCGAGGTCCAACAATTCCGGACGCAGGGCGGATTCGATGCGCCCTTGCCAGATCGCCGGCAGACTGTACTTCGCAACCGGTAACACTGGATCTCCTGGGGCGCACAAATCCGGCCAGGAAATTGGACGCCGACCGGCGGGTTGCGGGATCAAGTCGGCCTCCGACCGGGACGGCTGCGCCGGAACCGCGATAACCGTTGGCTCCGTGACTCGAGCGGCTTCATGTGGCACAGTTTCACGGACGGGCACAGGAGTATTCACCACTGGAAAGGCGTCGGCCAAACGGCCCAATGCCAGACGGTTGAACTCGTCTTGATAGCTCTGGCGATGGCTCCGTGAGCAGAACTCATCCTCGCCAGAGAATTTCTGCAGAAAAGGCAGCGGCTTTCCACAGTGCCGACAGGCGCTCAAGCTTCCTCCCTCGAATCCTTACTGTTCAGATAGTAACTGCAGATTTGCGCAACTGCCAGATCATAAAGGACTTACTAAGGCGTTTAGAGGTTATTTCCGGGGTCGGTTTAGGGCGAATACCTTAGACCGATCCGAACCTGATACCCGCCATACTGAAAGCTGGTCGTTCAGCCGATGGAAGACATGGCTTCTCGTACCGGAGAAGCATGGAGGACAAGATGGCAAAGCACGAAGAGATTCAACGGCATCTGGATGAACTGCGCAACGCAGTTCCGGAACTGAAGGGAGTCCTGCTGGCCTCAGCCGAAGGTCTGTCAGTGGCACATTCATTCGCGAATGGGGCAGATGCGCAGAGAGTCGCAGCCATGGCCGCAGCCGCTGCAAGCTTGGGAAGGCGGATCAGCGACTCACTAGCTGTCGGAGCACTCTCTGAAGTTAGCGTAACCGGAGCCGATGGGCAGGTGTTTGTGTTTTCGGCGGGCCTGAAAGCCGTACTCGCTGTTATTGGTCCTGCCTGCTCAAACGCCGGACTCATTCATCTGGAAGCACGGATTACCGCTCACGAAATCGCCAAACTGTTCTAAATCTGCTCAGTCATCTTTGCCGCGACGGCGCGCTGCCAGGCTGCGCCGTCTGCAGAACCATACCAACTACAGGACCATACCAACCCTTCTGCCCGAGCATGCTTCGTTAACTTTTCTGAACCGATTTTCACAATCTGCTGATATTATCCTTGAAGAGGGATGTTGGGATTCCTTCAATGGAGGTACGGATGCGCCTGGGAACAGCAACTGGAAAAACCATGACGATGCCGTCGGGAACCGTTCGCTCGATTCTGAGCAGTAAGGGCAGCGAAGTCTATGCGCTCTCTCCCTCGGATACGGTTCTGGAAGCTATTGCAATGATGAACGAGAAGCGTGTTGGCGCACTCCTCGTAATGGAAGCCGGACAACTGGTCGGCATCATTTCGGAACGCGATTATGCCCGAAAAGTGATCTTGATGGGACGTTCCTCGAAAGACACAGGCGTCGCGGAAATCATGTCGGCACCAGTTATCGTTGTCGATCCAGCGACGCCGCTTGAAGAGTGCATGCGCATTGTCACAGAACATCGCATACGCCACCTTCCAGTGGTGGACCGGGACGACGTGGTCGGAGTGGTCTCAATCGGTGACCTGGTCCGGTCGATAATCGCTGCCCAAGCGGATACCATCGACCACTTGCATAATTACATCAGTGGAACGTATCCAGCCTGATCCGGGCTTGTCGGATCGGTTAATCCGGATGTAAGCTTGAGGTAGAGGTGCCTATATGAAGGGGCTTTGCTCTTTTGGCTTGGCCGTAGCACTGCTGTGCATTCCGGCCGCTCAGTTTCCGCACAAGGCCCGGTGGACCTCGTAACTACGGTTCCTCGCACGGGTTCGGGAACATCCTTTTCCCAGGCACCGGGAACGCACCTAACCTGAACGTTGGCTTAACAGTGCCAATCGCCCACTTGGGCCTGAACCATGGCCAGCGCTTGGCCGGCACAATTCAGGGCCGATGTGTATCCCTCACATGTTCAGGGCCATGTGTATCCCTCCCATGGCGGGCGTGGGCGCACAGGGATTGTCCCGTACGCATTTCCGGTAGCGGTCGGAGGCTGGGGCTATGGCGGTTACGGACGTACGGATACCCTCCGCAGGAACCAAACGTGACAATCGTGCAGGCAGCACCACCGCAAAATTACTTGCAGCAGCAGCCTCCGGTGGTGATTAACCAATACTACTCGGCGGATGCAGCCAAGCCCGTGATGAAGGAATACGGCCCCGGAGCTTCGTCCTCTTCGCAATCCAGCGAACCCAGCGGGATGGGTGTCTTCGAATCGAGCGGACCGAAGTTCCCGGATCCGGCTGACCGGAAGGAAGCCAAGGCAATCCTGGCCGAAGACAAGCCGACTATCTATCTGATCGCGTTCAAGAGCGGTGCAATTTACCCGGCATTAGGATACTGGGTGGAAGAACGAAACGCTTCACTATGTCACCAAGGACAAAAGCCTGAACAGGCAAGCCTGTCTTTGATTGATCGTGAGCTTTCCGCGCAGCTAAACAAAGAGCGCCGCGTCGAATTCAAATTCCGGCGACCAAATAAAGACTAGTCGATTTCGCCTTTCGCCAGGCGGCGCACGAAATCGATGTCCCCGTCAAGAAAGTCGTATTCGCGGCAAGACGCTCAGGCGTCTCCCAGCGAATCTGCTCAAAGGCGGAACAGCGAGGTTCTCCGATGAAATCCGTAATACGGTGGAAGATCAGCAGGATAGGCGTGCGTCTAGGATAGTGGTATTCGTAGCGGATGATCTCCGGCCCGATGTGCGCCTGAATGCAGAGTTCTTCTTCCAGTTCACGTTGCAGAGCCTCATGCGGCTGTTCGCCATGCTTCCACCTTGCCGCCAGGGAATTCCCACTTGAATTCGTGGCTGTCCCCCTTCTGGCGCTGCCCGATAAGGATGTGCCCGTTTTTGCGGATTACGGCGGCAACAACGACCAGACGCTGACGAATCATCTCCAGAATATTGGATCATATCTTCGAAGGGACGTTCGGAATTGTTTAGCGCAACACTGCTCGATCATTTTCAAAATCCGCGAAACGTGGGGGAACTGCCGCCGCCGGCGCTCGTCGTCGAGGCTGCAAATCCGGTATGCGGCGATATCCTTAGGCTCTCTGTGCTGCTGGAATCCGGCCGCGTGCGCGAGGCAAGATTCCAGGTGCGCGGATGCACGGCCTCTATCGCCGCAGGGTCCGCGTTAACGGAAATGGTGATGCGGTAAAACTGTCCAGGAGCTATCCGCGATCACCAGCAGCGATGTCGAAGCAACGCTGGATGGGCTGATTCCGGAATCGAAGCACGCGGCCGTGCTGTGCGTGGATGCGATCAGAGCTGTGCTATCCCTTGCTGCGCGGCGATTTACCCCTTGACGGCCGGCCCACCGGCACAAGCGAAAATACAAGCTTCTTCTCCATCTCGTCCACGCGATCCAGCGAAACCTTCACGCGATCACCGATTGAATACTCCTTCCGCGAGCGCTCGCCGACTAATTTTGCGCGAGTTCTCGTTATAGCGGAAGCGATCGCCCGGAAGCGAGTCCATCAGCACCAAGCCTTCGACAAACAGCTCTTCGAGTTCCACGAAAAAGCCGAATTTCGTGGTGGAAATGATCAACCCGCTGAACTGATCGCCGACGCGGTCAATCATGAATTTTGTCTTCTTCCACTCGACCAGTTCGCGTTCAGCTTCCGCGGCGCGGCGCTCGGATTCAGAACACTCATACGGCAATGCCATGCAACGTTTCGTCGTCCCATTTCGAGGCGCGATTTTCGATGTCGGCCGTCAGAATTCGGTGTACCATCAGATCCGGATAGCGCCGGATAGGCGACGTGAAATGCGTGTAGCTATCCGCGGCCAGCGCGAAGTGTCCACTGTTCTTTTCGCTGTAGCGCGCCTGTTTTAGAGACCTGAGCATCAGGTATGTAAGGATGCGCTCCTCCGGCTTGCCTTCGATTTTCGCCACAAGCTTCTGATAATTGCGCGAGGAGATCGACATGTCTCCAGTGAGCACAACGACGTCTTTGCGCACTTTGCGTCCGTCGCGCTTGCGATCGGCCACGGGATAGCGCTTGGCCGGTATCGAGCCGATTCCCAGCGAATAGCCGAAGTGCGCGGCTACCTGTTCGAACTCCAGCACGCGCTGTGGATTTGGCTGTTCGTGAATGCGATAAATCGACGGTATGCCTTTCGCTTCCAGATTGCCCCGCAACCGCTTCGTTCGCGCTCAAGCATGAACTCTTCAATAATGCGATGCGCGATGTTGCGCGGCGCGCGCTTGACTCCCACCATCTCGCCCCATTCGTCGAATTCAATCAGCGGCTCAGGCATATCGAAATCGATGGAGCCGCGGCTGCGCGCGCTTGCGGTTGAGAATGTTCGCCAATTCCTGCATCAGCTCGAAACGCGGCACGAGCGTCTTGTAGCGTTCACGCATCGCGGCGTCGCCTTCGAGCAGCAGATGCACATTCGTGTAGGTCATGCGCTCTACACTGCGAATCACGCCGCGCACGAACGCGCTGCGCAACAATGTCTCCGTGATTGTCAATTTCCAGCAGAGCAGAAAGCACAAGCCGGTCAACCTGCGGTTTTAACGAGCAGAGTTCAGTGGACAATTCGAGCGGGAGCATCGGCACTGCGCGATCCGGAAAATAAACGCTGGTGCCGCGCAGCAAGGCTTCCGTGTCGATCGGCGAACCGGGGCGCACATAATAACTCACGTCAGCGATGTGCACATGCAATGCGAAATTGCCGTTCGGCAGGCGATCGACCCACACGGCATCGTCGAAATCGCGCGCGGTTTCGCCATCGATGGTGACGATTTCGAAATCGCGAAAATCCTCGCGCGCCGCGATTTCATCTGCAGGAAGTCTCCAGCGGAAACTGCGCTGGCCTGCGCAATCACGTCATCCGGAAAATGGTGCGGGATGTGGTGCTTCCTGAATGACGATTTCCACGTCGAGTCCGAAATCGTCGGGGCGGCCGAGCACCTCGATCACGCGCCCGACAGCCTTCTCCTGCCGATCTGGAAAATCGAGAATTTCGACGTTCACGATCATGCCGTTCAGATCTTCAACGCTCTTGATCTCGAGCGGCTTTACGCCCACACGATCGCGCATCGACGCGGGGTCCGGCATTTCCATGCCTTCAGGAATCTCGAATCCACTGTTGAATGCGATCGTCGTGCGGCACGACAAAAGTTGCCTCGCCGCCGGATGCGAAACTCTCCAACGACGGTCGCGTGCGCACGCTTGAGCACGCGCACGATCTCGCCATCGGCGCGCTTGTCGCGATCCACGCGCGCGATGCGCACAATCACACGATCCCCATGCATAGCCTTCGACGCTGATTCGGCCGGGATATAGATATCGCCCTGAATCCAATCGAGCGGCCGGTCGGAGATCAGGAAACCCGTATCCATCCTTGTGCATGCGCAGGCGGCCTGTTGCGAACTCGCGACTCTTCGCCGTGAGCACATACTGCCCGGATCGCGTCTCCACCAGTTCGCCGCGCGCGGCCAGATTTTGTGAGTAGCTCATCGAGCCGGTCTTTGTCCTCTCCGCGTGCAGCAAGTTCGCGAACCAGTTGCTTAAAATTCGCGCGCGCATGCGGCAAGCCTGAAATGTGCTGCAGCAATTCGCGGTCGCCCGCCGGAGGTGGAAGCTTGAGAGCCATACTTTGCAGTATCCTAGGATTTCTTATGGAGTTAAAGGCGATACGTCTCGAGGTCCCGGACGGCGGCAACCTGATCCTGGGTCAAACCCACTTCATCAAGACAGTGGAGGACATCTACGAAGCCATAGTAAACACGGCTCCGCAGATGAAATTCGGCATCGCATTCAACGAGGCTTCGGGCCCTGTCTGACCCGCGCCGACGGCAATGATGCGGAGCTGAAAAACCTCGCGATTCGCAATGCCAGCGCAATCGGCGCGGGACATATTTTTGTCGTCGTGATGCTCGAAGGCTTCCCAATCAACATTCTGGGACGCATCAAGGACGTGCCCGAAGTCTGCAACATTTTTTGTGCGACCGCGAATCCGCTCGAAGTGATTGTGGCTGAATCCGAGCAGGGTCGCGGCGTACTCGGCGTGATCGACGGGTCTTCGCCTCTCGGTGTGGAAACCGAGCAGGACGTTCAGGCGCGGCAGGGCTTCCTGCGGAAAATAGGATATAAGCGGTGACAGTTTCAACAGTCGAACAACTTGATGAACTCCTTTCGCGGCCCGAATGCGGCCGACATCGCAACCATGCGCGAGATGGAAGGCGACCTGATTATTCTCGGCGTGGGCGGGAAGATGGGCCCGAGCCTTGCGTTGCGCGCTAAGCGCGCGCGCCGACGAGGCAGGCGTGGAAAAGCGCATTATCGGCGTATCGCGATTCTCTTCGCCCGAACTGCGCGCATGGCTCGAAGCAGCCGGCGTCGAAACGCTCTCGGCGGACCTGGTGGAGCAGGAGGAACTCGCGCGACTGCCCGATGCGCCCAACGTGATCTTTCATGGCCGCCCGCAAGTTCGGCACCACGGGACAGGAGCACCTGACCTGGGGCATGAACACTTACCTGCCGGGGCGGGTGGCGGAACGCTACTACGCTTCGCGTATCGTGTCTTTTTCGAGCGGCAACGTGTATCCGCTGACTCCCGTGAATCGCGGCGGGGCTACCGAACACACACCGACGCATCCGGCCGGCGAATACGCGATGAGCGTGCTGGGGCGCGAGCGAATGTTCCAGCATTTTTCGGAACGCTACGGCACGCCGGTCACGCTGTTGCGCCTGAACTACGCGGTGGAGTTGCGCTACGGAGTGCTCTTCGACATCGGCCGCAAAGTCTTCGAACACCATCCGATCAATCTCTCGATGGGCTGCGTAAACGTGATCTGGCAGGGCGATGCGAATTCGATCTGCCTGCGCTCGTTCGCCCTGTGCAGTTCCCCGCCCGCGATTCTGAATCTGTCCGGTCCGGAGATGCTCTCTGTGCGGCAACTGGCGCGCACCTTCGGCGACATCTTCGGAACCGAGCCGATTTTCGAAGGTGCGGAAGCGGAAACCGCGCTGCTGAGCAACAGTTCGCGCTGCCATCACCTGTTCGGCTATCCTTCCGTCACGGTTGGCGAGATGATCAACTGGGTTTCCAAGTGGATTGCGATGGGTGGCGCCCAACTCGGCAAGCCGACGCACTTCGAAACACGCGACGGGAAATTCTAAGCTTCCAGGAGTTCCACGTATGACTTGGCGCGACAAACTATGCCGCGGAACTGTGATTCCCGCGCACCCGCTTGCCTTGACCGCAGAGAGAAAGCTGGATGAACGACACCAGCGCGCGTTGACGCGCTATTACCTGGCATCCGGAGCCGGCGGAGTGGCCGTCGGCGTTCACACGACACAATTCGAGATTCGCGATCCCAAAGTGGGGCTGTACCGTCCGGTACTGCAACTCGCAATGGAGGAGTTGCGCGGTAGGGATGCGATCGCGGTCGCGGGCGTAGTCGGCAAGACCAAACAGGCCGTGGAAGAAGCGGGATTCGCCGCGGGCTGTGGCTATCACGCGGGCTTATTAGGCTTGGGTGCCATGCGTGACGCCACGATTCCCGAACTGCTGGATCATGCGCGCGCAGTGGCCGCCGTGATGCCGGTATTCGGATTTTACCTGCAGCCGGCGGTCGGCGGCCGCATTCTGCCTTACGAGTTCTGGCGTGGTTTTGCGCAGATCGAAAACGTGATCGCGATCAAGATGGCACCGTTCAATCGGTATCAGACTATTGACGTGCTGCGCGGGGTCGCGGACTCCGGACGCGCCGACAAGATCGCGCTCTACACCGGAAACGATGACACGATCGTAACCGATCTGATGACGCCATTCCGGTTCAGCGGCATGCCGCTGCGGATTGTCGGTGGATTGCTCGGTCACTGGGCCGTGTGGACGCGGCGCGCAGTGGAGGTGCTGGATCAGATCCACGCGGGCACGCTCGATAACGCGCTTCAATTGCGCTGCCGAGACCACTGACGCCAATGCGGCGTTTTTCGATCCCGCCAATAACTTCCACGGCTGCATCGCGGGCTTGCACGAGGTGCTGCGGCGGCAGGGCTTAATGCAGGGCCGCTGGTGCCTGAATCCGAACGAGGAACTCTCGCCCGGACAGATGGATGAAATCGACCGGGTTTACCGCGAATATCCACACCTCAACGACGATGAATTTGTTGCCAGCCATCTCTCGGACTGGTTAAGATAGTCAAATTACACATTCCCGACTAGGGATATAAGACTTTATGGCAGACGAGACTCCAACGAGCATTAGGATTCAACACGCGCGCGCTGCATAGCGGCTACGCCCCAGACAGTGCGACCCACGCCCGGGCCGTGCCGATCTATCAAACCACCTCGTTTACTTTCGAGGATTCCGATGATGCCGCCGCGCTGTTTGCGTTGCAGAAGTTCGGTAACATCTACACGCGCATCATGAACCCGACGACGGCCGTTCTGGAGGAGCGTGTTGCCTCGCTCGAAAACGGTGTGGCGGCGTTGGCGATGTCCAGCGGGCAGGCCGCGCAATTCATCGCCATTACCAACCTTTGCGACGCGGGCGACGAAGTTGTAGCGTCCAGCACGCTTTACGGTGGAACCTACACGCAACTGGACGTGACCCTGCGCAAGCTTGGAATCAACGTGACCTTTGTGGAGCCGGATGATCCTGAGAATTTCCGCAAGGCTATCACGCCCGAAAACAAAGCTGATTTACGGCGAGACGATCAGCAATCCGCGCGGAAATATCCTGGATATCGAAGCGGTAGCGAAGATCGCACACGAGAACAATCTGCCATTAATCGTGGACAATACATTCGCGACACCGTATCTCTGCCGGCCGATTGATTTCGGGGCCGACATCGTTGTGCATTCGCTCACGAAATTCATGGGTGGACACGGCACCAGCATCGGTGGAATTATCGTGGATTCGGGCCGTTTCGACTGGTCAAACGGTAATTTCCCCAGCCTGCAGCAACCCTCGCGCGCCTATCACGGCATGAAATTCCAGGAAGTTTTTGGTGCGATCGCCTTCATCATCAAGGCGCGTGTCGAAGGTCTGCGTGATATCGGCACCTGCCTGAGCCCGTTCAACTGCGTTCCTGTTCCTGCAAGGGATCGAGACGCTAGGGATGCGCATGGACCGCCACGTCTCGAGCGCCCTGGCCGTTGCGAAGTTTCTGGAAGGGCACAAGCAGGTCGGCTGGGTTAAGTACCCGGGCCTCGGTTCAAGTCCTTACAAGCGCCTGGCGCAGAAATATCTACCCAAGGGACCCGGCGCGGTGTTCTCATTCGGCATCAAGGGCGGCTTTGAAGCGGGCCGAAGAACTTGATCGACAGCATGAAGCTCTTCAGTCATCTGGCGAATGTCGGCGATGCGCGCAGCCTGGTGATTCACCCGGCATCCACAACCCACCAGCAACTCTCGGCGGCCGAGCAGAAGGGTGCAGGCGTGGAGCCCGACATGGTCCGTGTTTCCATTGGTCTGGAAGACCTGGACGACATCCTTTGGGATCTGGACCAAGCGCTGGCAGCGTCACAGGCGTAGGCTTCAGAAAGGGTCGGGAGCAATCTCGGCCCTCTAGATTTTAGATTTCGGGTAGCGCTTACGCATCCATGCGACGAAATTCCGAGGGAACCGCCATAGTCGAAAGCCTGCGATTGCCGCACCAGCGCGAAATCCGCGAAACAAGCCGGATTGCTTGATTTCGGTCAAGCGTCGTGGGCGGTTCCAGGCGAGCTACGAATTCCAGATCCACCACAGCCAGTTTGGGGTCTTTCGGGTCTGGACGCGGCGCCGAGGCGACCTTGCCAGGCCGACAACAGCAGCATCTTTAACGCTGTGATAAATGAAAACCAAATCGCCTTTCTCCATGGCGCGAATGGCCTGGAGGGCCTGAGCGTTTTTAACTCCATCCCAAACGGTTTTCTTTTCCTTTTCAAAGTCGTTAAAAGAATAGGTTTCGGGATCGGTTTTCGCAAGAAAGTATTTAGCTGCCATCTGTGTAAAAATCCTCCCGTACTGCCGAATCTATTACTGTATATTTGCCAGCGACTTGCGACGGAGGCGGGCTATACTGTCGTATAATAACGCTTTGGGCTGATTGACGGGAGGGGACCCGGACGCTGATCGACCAAAACTCCACTGGGATCTCCAAACCTGAATGATTCAAGGACCGCGAATGACTCGAAAATGGATCGTTTTCCTGCTTGCAGTGACCGCTCTGGCCGGCGCGCAGGAGAAAAAAGACGCCAAGGAACCGACGGATAAACAGTCTGCACCTGCCAAGGAAGCACGATCTGTAGATCGCTCTGCTGCTCCTGCTCAGGTGGCAGAGGCAGTGGACGACAAAACATTCCTCATCGGAGTCGATGATGTTATTTCTATCCGGATCTGGAAAGAGCCGGAACTCTCAACGAGCGCCAGGGTGAGATCGGATGGGAAGATTGTCCTGCCGCTAGCGGGAGAAATCACGGCTGTTGGACGCACCCCCGCTCAATTGACCGAGGACGTCGCGAAAGCCATATCGGGCTTTATCAACAATCCCCTGGTGATGGTTTCAGTGCTTGAGGTGAACAGCCGTAAATACTCAATCACGGGCGAGGTCACCCGGCCGGGCAGTTACTCACTGGCTACTCCTATTTCGGTGCTGGATGCTGTAATCCGTAGCGGTTTTAAGGACTATGCAAAGAAGAAAAAGATCACCATCCTTCGCAAAGGGCAGGTTCTGAAGTTCAACTACGAAGATGTAGTTAAGGGCAAGAGTCAAGCTCAAAACATCATGATTGAGGATGGCGATCTCATCGTAATACCGTAACCGGAACATCGAAGTTTGGAGGCCGACAGGTTCATGCAACCGTCAAAACAGAATTTCAGCACCAGCCGCAGAACGCTGGAAGTCGACGACTACATCGATATTATCCGGAGACACAGGGCCTGGATTCTTGGTCCATTGTTCGCGGGACTTGTAATATCGGTTGTCGTGGCGTTCTTGTGGCCCGACACCTACGTTTCCACGGCCAGACTTAGGGTAACCCCGCAACAGGTTCCTGAGAAGTACGTGCAGAGCAACATACTTGAGATGAGTTCGCGAGTGGAGCAGATGAAGCAGATGGTAGGAAGCCGTCCCGTGCTCATTAACATCATCCGAACACATAATCTCTATCCGCGCCAACTCAAAAGCATGCCGATGGAAGATGTGGTGGAGGAAATGCGCCGCGACATATCAATCGGCTCGTTGAGTGCGGACCGCTCACGCGCGCCAACATTCCAGATTTCCTTCACGTATGAGAACCGGCTGACGGCACAAAAGGTCTGTAGCGAACTTGTGAGCCAGTTCATAAACGAAAACATCCGTGCACGTTCGACCCAGTCACAGGCAACCACGGAATTTTTGAAAGATCAGTACGATTCGGCCAAGAAGCAGTTGGATGAAACCGAAGCGAAGATCGCGCAGTTCCGCGCATCCAATCAGGGGCGCCTGCCTGAGCAACTGCAGGCGAACCTGCAGCAACTTAGTGCGTTTGAGGCGCGTATGACCGGTTTGCAGAACGCGCAAAGCCGCATCAGCCAAGAGAAAATGATTCTGGAATCGCGGCTCCGGTCCGCGAAGGAGCAGGCGAATGCGCTATCAGCACCGCAGCCTGTAGCGGACCAGCAGCGCGCGTCCGCGAAGGTCAACGAGAAGGTGGCGGGTTTCAATAAGGAGATTGAACGCGCCGAACTCAGCCTGAGCGCTCTGCGAGAACGATACACGCCTAAGCATCCTGAAGTTCAGCAGATGGAACAAGCTCTGAAATGGTTGAAGTCGCAGCGCGACGACGCCATCAAGCAGGACAAGATTGCACAAGATGCGGCCGCAAAAGAACTCGCCAAGAACCCAACACCCGCACCTACACGAGTGGTGAACCCGCTCCTGGTCAAGGAATTGCGTGATGCGCAGGCTGTAGTCGAGCAGGCGGAACTGATTATCCGTTCCAAGGACGTTGATTTTGAACGCACGACAGCGGAAATCAAAGATCTCGAGAGGCAGATGAAAGTGCTGCAGGCCCGGATTGAAGCAAGCCCCATGAACGAGCCTGCCTACCAACAGTTGCTCCGCGACCGCGACTCGGCCAGAGACAAATACGCTGAAATGAATAAGAAGAAGGGCCAGTCGGAAACCGCCACGGTCATTGAAGATCGAAAACAGGGCGAAACGCTGGACCAACTTGAACCGCCATCAACACCGCAGACTCCGTCTTATCCGAAACGGTGGTTGATTGTTACCTTCGGAAGCGTCATCGGGTTGACCGTTGGAATCTTTTTGGCCGGTGCCAGGGAAGTAAAAGACACGTCGCTGAAGAACCTGAAAGACGTTCGCGCATACACTCAACTCACTGTCCTGGGAAGCATACCCTTGTTGGAGAACGATCTGGTGGTCCGCCGGCGCCGTCGTGTGGCCTGGCTCGCATGGTCAACAGCATTGCTTCTAGGGGTGACCGTTGCTTTGGGATCGGTGTACTACTACTACACTGTGACGAGGTCCTAAGAGGATAAATTATGAGTCGAGTTCATGATGCGTTACGCCGCTCCGAGCAGCCTGGAAATCCACCACAGCAGCCGTCTGACACGGCTGTCGTGTCTAGTCCGAATCCAACGCTGAGCACGCAGTCCCCGGCCCTCCACGGATTGTTGGAGGAAATACAGCAGATCCCGTTTTCGCCATCTCAGGAGGCGCACCTTGTAGACGCTCTGCGTCCCCATGAAGCGCCCACCGAAGAGTTCCGGACCTTGCGCACACGGCTGAACCATTTGCAGAAGCTGCAGCCAATCCACACTGTCGTTGTTACGAGTCCCTCGCCGGCGGAGGGCAAATCATTTACGGCGGCGAATCTTGCACTGGCAGAGTCGCACCTTGAAGGTAATCTGACGCTGCTTGCGGATTTCGATTTCCGCAGGCCGGTCGTCCATTCGCTATTCGGAGTGGACCGCGGACCTGGTGTTACGGACTTCCTTCTGGGGAAAGCCTCGCTGGCCGAGATCATCAAGAAAGTGGAGGGAACCAACCTCTACATCATGCCGGCCGGCTCCGCTGTGCTCAACCCGCTGGAGTTGCTCAACCTGAAAGAGGTGAAGGTGCTGCTCGACACCCTTCCACAGCTATTCAATTGGGTGATTCTTGATAGCCCGCCATTGTTGTTTGCCGCCGACGCCAACCTGCTTTCAACGCTGAGCCATGGAACTTTGATCGTTGTTCGTATCGGCACAACCACTATCGATTCAGTGACGCGCGCGATGCAATCCTTGTGCGAAAACAACGTACTCGGGATTGTGGTGAACGGCGCACGTCGCGGAGAGCTTTACAGCAAGTACACCTATTACCACTCCTATTACTATTCGAAAACAGAAGAACCCGAGAGCGAGTAGCCCGTTTGTGTGTGCCCCGCCGGAGCATCCGCCGTGGCACACATCCTTCCCGAAGCCCTGATTAGCGCGCCTGCTTGTGCATCGTGAGCAGCATTTTCGTGGGCGTTATTGCGCGGATGCCATGTTCCAGTTTCGGTTCCATCATCACCCAGGTGCCAGGTACGCCTTCCTTTGTGTCAGTGCCCAAGGTGAGTGAGCAGGAACCGTCGAGCACCAGGATGGATGCCTTCATAGGCGCCGTGTGCGCCGTTAGTTCCTGCCCAGCAGCAAACCCGAACAGGATTACCTTGGTGTGATCGTCCTGAAATAACGTACGGCTGAGAATTCCATTCTCGGGGATATCGGCCTCATGGGCGAGGTCGGGGAAGAAGGTATAATCGTTTGCCATGGTTTGATCTTAGCCGAAGGCACCGGTGACAGCAGTGACTTTCATCACGCTCTGACGGATTTAGTCCAGCGGCGAATCACTCGGGACAGCTCGTCCTTTTTCACAGGCTTGGAAATGTAATCGTCCATCCCCGACGCGATGCACTTCTCGCGATCGCCCGGCAGCGCGTGAGCAGTCATCGCAACAATCGGAACAAACGCATGCAGACTGTTCAATTGCCGTATGGCTGCGGTGGCGTCGAAGCCATCCATCTCCGGCATCTGGCAATCCATCAGGACAAGGCCATAAGGTGTCTTGCCCACGGCCTCCAAGGCTTCCCTTCCGTTTGCAACTACATCGGCTTCAAATCCGAGCTTTCTGATCATGCGCAAAGCGACGGTTTGATTCACCAGATTGTCTTCAGCGATCAACAATCGAATGTCGCTGACATGATCGGAGCCTGCGGATAGGCGATCGCAGCCTGACGCAAATGAGTGAGTGACTCAGTGAAATCCAGCCCTTCAGCTCTGCGCATCAGTAGTGACGCGCGCACGTCCTCTGAGTGCAGGGGCATCTTCAGGATCTTCGGACTCGCACGCACCAGGAGCGCTTCCAGGCTCTTGCGCCGGCTACGGGCGGTCATAGCAAGAATCCGCGTCCCTGTTCTGGAGCAGGAGCTTGCGAGCAACTCCAAATCGCTCGGGTTGCTCTCGTCGCCCGGCGGCAAGCCCAGGATCAGATGAGCGAAGGGAATTTCCTGAGACGAATGATTTTCAAGCGCCGACCAATGCGGCTTTCACGCTGGAGGCAATCGTTACGCACGCGCCCCATTTACGCAGCATCGCCACAAGGTAATGTCGAATCCGGCTATTCGGATAGCAGACAAGCACCTCGCTTCGGTTCAGGCCGGTCTCGGCTGCCGAAGTAGTATTTTGAGCCGAGGTCAAACACACCGTAAATGCAAAAGTGGAACCCTGGCCTGTCTGGCTTTCGACACCCACCGTACCGCCCATCGCCTCCACCAGTTGACGCGAGATTGCGAGGCCCAAGCCCGTTCCGCCGTACCGGCGTGTCAGTGAACCGTCCCCCTGGCAGAATGGCTTGAATATTCGGGCGCGCACCTCGGCGGGAATACCGATGCCGGAGTCCTTCACTTTAAACCCGAGAGTAACGTTATCGCCCATCCGTTGAATCAGCGCAACCCGCACGATAACTTCGCCACTGTCGGTAAACTTGACGGCGTTACCAATCAGATTGGTGAGGACCTGCCGCAGTCGTCCGGCGTCGCCGACAAACGCGTCTCGGCACATCATCCTCGAGCAGACACGCCATTTCGAGACCTTTGCTCTCGGCGCGCTCGAAAAGCATCTCAAGCACTTCTTTAACGGTGGCGGAGACTTCAAACTCTTCCGACACCAATTCCATTTTGCCCGCTTCGATTTTCGAGAAATCAAGAATATCGTTGATTATGTCCAGCAGGTATACTGCGGAACGGCGTACCATCTCCGTGTACTCGCGCTGTTCTGCTGTCAACTCAGTCTCCAGCAAGAGCTGGTTCATACCGATCACGCCATTCATGGGCGTTCGGATCTCATGACTCACATTGGCAAGAAACTCGGACTTGAGACGCGAGGCATCCAGGGCCTGGTCCCTTGCCTGTCTCAGGTCCTCAGCCTGTGCGCGCAGCAATTCAGCCTGTTCCTCTACGCGCCGCCAAGCCAACTCGATCTCGTGCGTGCGGCGCAGCAGATCGGACTCGGCGCGCTTACGGTCAGTGATGTCAACAAGGGTGCCTTCATAGCAGGATTCGCCTGTTACTTCGTCGAATACCATCCGGCTGTTTTCGAGGCAAATGATCTGACTGCCGTCTTTCCGCCGCAGCTTCAGTTCGGCTCCACGAATCTGGCCTGCTTCGACTATGCCGATTCATGATCTGGTCGCGATCTTCGCCCATCGCGTAGAGCTGCCGGACATCCATGGAGCATAGTTCCTCTTCCGATGAGAAACCGAACATGCGCACCAGCGCTGGATTAGCTGCCAGTATTTTCCCTTGGGCGGTGGTGCGGTACACACCTTCCTCGATGTTTTCGAACAGTCCGCGATAGCGCGCCTCAGATCGGCTCAGGCTTTCCATCGCTCTCTTGCGTTCGGTGACCTCACGTATAATCACCTGAACGCCGCCGCGCTTGAGTTCAGTGGCATCGCGACGATCTCCACCTCCGCGGTGGTTCCGTCCAGGCGGATAAGCTTGATCTCCTCAAAAGGAGCCACTTGTCCTGATTCAGTTAAGCGAAGGCGCTCTTCGGCAACCTCCCGAGAATCAGGATGGACTGTTTCAAGAACGGTGCGGCCAATCAGTTCTTCCGGATGAGTGGCCCGCATTAATTGCAGGCACGCTCCGTTTGACGAATTCGATGACGCCGTGCACGGTGAACGACGATCGCGTCCAGGGAATAATCAACCAGGCTTTTATAGCGCTCATCGCTGTCGCGCAGCGCGTTCTCAGCCAGCCGATGGCTGAGCGTGGTCCGAAGCAGTAGACAGTAGCCGACCAGGGGCACAACAAGGACCAGATACCATAGCACGCTCTTCAGGCTGGATAGCCCCCACAGCAACTCCCAGAACGCCAGCGAGAGAAATAGTGAAATCAGTGCGAGGTCGAGGAGGAACCAAATGAGTCGTGGCGATGCAGCCAGCCGCCACGTTGCGGCCAGACGCACACTAAGCCTATCTCGCCTTTTGTCGCGCACTTGCTCCACAACGAATTCATCGGCATCTGAGGCCAATGACAATAGTTTATTCTATTAGACTGTATTGCCGCGCCGAGACCGCACGCCCGGTGGATTCATCCACTTCCACAATCACTCCATGCAGTTCCACGCCGCCTTTTGCGGCCTCCATGCGGATCGGAAGCGCGGTCAGAAAGCGGCGAATCACGGTCTCGCGCTCGACACCGATAACCGAAGCGTATGGTCCTGTCATGCCGGCATCAGTCTGGTAAGCCGTTCCGTTTGGGAGCACGCGGGTATCCGCTGTCGGGATATGCGTGTGTGTTCCAACGACGGCCGACACGCGACCGTCCAGATACCAGCCCATTGCCATTTTTTCGCTCGTCATTTCCGCGTGAAAATCGACAAACCGTACCTTTACTTCGGGGTCGAGAGCCGCAAGGATGCTGTCCGCCTTGCGGAACGGGCACTCTGTCGCAGGCATGTGCGTCCGGCCCTGTATGTTGATCACGGCACAGGACACGCCGTTCCGCGCACGGGCTACGTGAACACCGGTTCCAGGCAGACTCTCGTGATAGTTTGCTGGACGCAGGAGTCGCGGTTCGCGCGGGAGATACTCGAAGATTTCCTTTTTGTCCCAGATATGATTGCCGGATGTGAGCACGTCCAGCCCGCACGAAAACAGTTCCTGGGCCACCAAGGGCGTCACGCCGAAGCCGCCAGCCGAGTTTTCCGCATTGGCGATAGCAAACTGGATCTTCTCCGTGGAGATGATGTACTGGAGGCTTTCCGTCACGATGCGACGGCCGCCTGAGGCGAAAATGTCGCCTATAAAAAGGAGATTCATCCGTTGTTCAGTCCTGGGGAAATCTGCGGGCAGGCCGCGGGAAAACTGGAGAGCGAACCACCTCAGCCGTGCAAACCCTCGTCATTGACCCCACGCCTCGCACGGGGGGAGCCCTCCGAGTGCCTTCAGGCGTCTCCATGGTGGATCTCTCCACCGGAGCTTGCTCACCAGCACAAAAACGAGTCGGACTCCATGACACTTGATTGTTGGATCAAATTTAGAGGGTCACTTCACCTGCCTGGCAGTGTCGCTCTCTTCTCGATGGTATCAGAGAAAGCCGGATTTGTTGCTCAAGTTTTGCTTGACGGGCCATGCCGCCGCTTAGCGCTGGCCTTTCAGGCACTCCGCGATTTGCTTTTCCGTGACCGAGCCCTCGCGGATAATACGCCAGTAAGGTTCCGTAATATCCACGGTCGTGCTCCCGGTTCCGTTGCAGACTTCCGCCATCGAGCACCAGATCGACGCGTCCATCCATCATTCCGAATACATCGATTCCGCTATGGCAGGTCGGCAATCCGGAGATGTTAGCGCTCGTTGCAATCAATGGCTGGTTCAGCCAATCGAGCAGCGCGACGCCGTCTTCGATGCGGACTGACGTAGCGCCAGGCGTCCTGTGTTTCCGGTAACCTTGAGCGGAACCTTCGCCGACGCGGGGACGATCAATGTCAGCGGACCAGGCCAAAAGTGCCGCGCCAGCATGTAGAATCTGGTTGTAACTTCCTTTGTAAGCTCCTGCGCCATCAGGAGATCCGAAACCAGCAGAGGCAGTGACTGGTTCGGCGAGCGCCCCTTAGCGGCAAACACTCTGCCGACAGCTTGCAGATTCAGCGGATCTGCAACCAGAACGTAGAGCGCGTCGGTCGGGATCGCGACTACATCTCCGCGGCGTATATGCGCCGCCGCCCGCTCCAGTGCTTCGGAGCCCGGTTGTTCGGGATCAATCTCAATTAGGTCGGTGGCCACTTTGCAGGTATCCAACTGCAACCGCTCGCCGCAAATATCAATCGGCTCAAGCGGATTGCCTGAAGACTGGTAGTTTACCTTGTACCGATCGCTTCAGCAACATCTATCGCCATTTGATAGCGGCCGAAGGGTGCACTAAGCTGCACGCCGGCGACCATCGGAGCGGACTCGTTGCACCATCTCCCGGGCGATCGCAATACCTTCCTGACGGGCGCTTTCCGCATTATCAGTGCGCCGCATGCGCTCCATGAACTGTTCCGGAACCGGAACGCGTAATTCGTTCACCATGAACTCGGCATTGCGATAGCTGGTCAACGGCCAGATGCCGCACAAGAACGGGATTTTCAAGTGCTCCGTGTTCTTCAGGAATCGCTCGAGCAAATCAAGGTCAAAGACAGGCTGCGTAACGACATATTCCGCGCCGGCCTGCACCTTCCACTCGAACCGCCGAAGTTCCTCTTCCATGTTCAGCGCACCCGGATTTGCGCCGACACCGATCAGCAGCGCGGTTTGTGAACCCACTGGATTTCCTCCGATATCGAGACCGCGAGTTCAGGTTGTTGACAATGTTCGTCAGTCCGATAGCGTCCACGTCGAATACCGCCGTGGCATCGGGGTACGTGCCCATCCGGGGAGGATCGCCAGTGATGCAAATTAAATTCCGTACACCGACCGCATGTGCGCCCGAGAAGTTCGGATTGAATGCTCAGAATATTGCGGTCGCGGCAGCAGAAATGGAGCACGGTCTCGATTCCGACCTCACGCTGAATGAGTTGGCAGGTGACCAGCGGGCTGAGCCGGGCGCTCGCCCGCGGCCCATCCGGGACGTTAATGCAATCGATTCCATTTTCGGCGCAAAGCTTTGATCCTGCGATCTCTTTCGATGCGTCGACGCCCTTGCGGAGGAAGAATCTCCACGAACGCCACAAACTTACCGGCCGCGAGCTTTGCGCCGAGCGCGGACTTTGGCCGCCATCGGGACCTTGGGAAGCGCCTCGGCTTTCGCTTTGGGCGTCTCGACCGTGACGGTGGTCTGTTTGTGTTCCGGCTGGAGCGAGCGAGCTTCAGAGCGAATCAGCTTGATATGCTCCGGTGTCGTTCCGCAGCAGCCACCGACGATCTTCGCTCCGGCCCACAGGATTCGGCGCGAGTACTGCGCCATGTACTCCGGCGAGCACAGATAGATGTTGCGGCCTTCCACCGCGAGGGATGTCCGGCGTTTGGCATAGCGCTGATCGGCTTGTTGTGAACTTCACCATTTGCTCGATGGTTTCCAGCGTAACCTTAGGACCAACCGAGCAGTTACACCCGATCACATCGCAGGGCCATTCGCTCAAGCTGGCGAGTGAATGTTTCGGTATCCGTGCCGTCCGGAAGGTTGCCGTCGTCGTCAATCGTCACCTGCGCGACGATCACCAGTTCGTCGCCGGCCACTTCGCGTGCGGCAAAAATAGCCTCGCGAATTTCGTCCAAATCCGAGAAAGTTTCCAGGATCAGCAGATCGATTCCGGCCTCATAGAGCGCCGCGATCTGCTCCCGGAAGATTTCGCGTGCTTCGGCAAACGAAGTGGGACCGAGCGGTTCAATGCGGACACCCAAGCGGTCCAACGGCGCCGGCCACAAAGGCTCCGCTCGACCCGCCGCCACGCCGGGCGATTTGCACACCGGCTTGATTGATGGCTTTCAGCTTCTCGGCAAGCCCGAACGCCGGACAGCCGCGCTCGACTAGCTCCAAATGTATTTGTTTCAAGAATTTCCGCGCCAGCACTTAACGTATTCCTCGTGGATCTCCTGAACCATGGCTGGGGCTCGAGAGATTCAGTTCGTCGAAGCAGCGGTTAATAAAAACACCCTTACCGTAGAGCATGGTCCCCATCGCTCCATCAGCGACGAAGACCCGCTTTTCGAGTTGCTCTCGGAACTCTTTAGCGCGGCTGATTGGAAGCGGGGGTGTAGTCGTTGTCATGGGTTCAGCATGATTTTACCGCAATGGACCAGACGGCAACAATCTTTGAAGAATTACGTCCGCGATTATAAAGGCGCAGGCCGGATGTGCCGATTAAGCGTTTGATGAAGCGTATCCTGGTTGCCCTCATGATTCTGGTCAGTGCGGCGTCGCTGCACGCTCAAGAAAGCACAACCGTCATGATCTTTGCCGATCAGGAAGGTGCTCGGTTCTCGGTTGACGGGATTATTATAGTCGCCCAGCGACATTTTCCTGGCCGATAGGTAGTACGCATATTATCAGTGCGGCGTTGCCGTTGGGCTTGCCGGCGATTCCTGCATCCAAACTCCTGAGACGCCAACCACCTTTTGTCCCGAATTGCCGCCGGCTTGACAGGCCCGGGTCCCAATAGGTGGATCCAACTTGCTCAAAACTTTTAGGTTTTCGGGGTGGATCAGAGAGTAGCGGAACAGTCCAGTAGCGTATGACCAAGATCGTGACCGCTGATCCTGCAATCAGTTATTACGAGGCGGTTTCTCTGCATCGTTCCGCGTCCGTGTAGCCTTCAGTGGGAGTCTGAAACAAGCGACCGGATCCGGCGGCATGTCGGCGGGCCAGACCGCAGGAACTGGCTATGCGGGATTAGTCGCCGTGAATGGCGCCTGCTATTTCAACGATGTTGATCTCTGGATGCCCCAGGCGAACACTGGCTCTGACAGCGTTCCCATACTATGGGTACGCTTTCCTGGGATTCTCTGCGAATGGCGCACCGTTCAACAGCATTTTGGGCAGCGTAATCGTAAACGACCCGATGTATGTGAGCGGTCGGTTCGCGCCCGGGAAAAGGGTACGGTTCCACACGGAACCAGCCAACTTGAAAGCTCTTCATCGACCGAACCCCCATTCCGACAATCGCACGCGGAGGCGAAGAACCGATCCTGGATTCGGGCAGTTCGCTCCCTGGACTGTTCTTCTGGGCCGATGGATCAAAGCACGTGCTTGCCGCACATTCGCCGCAACTTGATTACCTCGGGAACGCCTGGATTTTTGATTCCTTCACCAACGGAATGGGATTGAACTCGGTTTACACCTCGAAAGACATCAATATTCCTGAGACGATAACCGGGAGATTCGTGAGAGCGGCAAACTACGACGTCTTCACCTCGCCTGGCGGGCTTAAGCTGAATATCGATGGTCGGGACAATTGGCCGGAGCACGTCTTCTTTCTGGGCGCTGGAAGCAAGCACCAAATCTCGGCGCCGGCCGAGCAGACAGATTCACAGGGTCGTAGGATGCGGTTCAAAAGCTGGTCGAATGGGGCGCTGCGGCGCAAACCATAACCGTCGATCAGGATGCAGTGGACAATAGCAAACGTCTGATCGCCAGCTATGAAATGATGGGCCGCGTCACAGTTCAGAGTCGCTACCCGGAATGAAAGCGTAAAAATCGACGGAGTGGATTGCAGCTTTCCGTGCGTGATCGACCGGCCCGTGGGTGAAAAGATCCGACTAAGTGCCGGGCGTTTGGAATTATCCAGCATAGAGAGGGCCGATTTCACGCTTGGGCAGACGGTGGACCCCTGGTCGCGTGGTAACCATTCAGGGCACGGATCCCGGTTGTGATTACCGCGAACTTCGCAAAATCGTACCTGTTGAGGTTCGCGAGCGAGCCGGAGGTCGGGGCTGAGTTACGAACTGATCCGCCATCGCCTGACGGGTTCTTCCCGAGAACAGCCTGCTTAGCGTGACTGCGGAGGCTAAGACCGGCTATCGTTTCAGGCGCTGGGACGGTGATGCGAGCGGAGTTGATTCCGTTGCCAGACCTCTCCATGAGTGGACCAAAACTGGTCCGCGCACTCCTCGACACGGTCCCGTTCTTGACCGAGGGTAATGTGAAAAACGCCGCGGGAGATACACCGGACGCAGTGGTTGCGGCGGGCTCTCTCGTTGCGATCTTCGGAGTCAATCTGGCGCAGGACTATATCGTCGGGCCAGCGTCCCCTTTGGCCGCAAACCATTGCCGGTGTTACCGTGGGTGTGGCGGACAGGCTCCTGCCCCTGCTCTTCGTGTCACCCGAACAGATCAATGCACAGCTGCCTTCGCGACCTCGAGGAAGGCGAGTACAAGATCTCCATCCGCCGCAGCTGGTCAGACTGAGATCAATGGAAAGGTCAGCGATAGCCAGAAATGCGCCAGGTCTGTTTACGCAGACGTTGACTCCAAGACTATCGCGACGGCCTTCCATCAGGACGGCAAGCTGATTTCGATAGACAGCCCCGCACTCAAGGGCGAAACAGTAACTTTGTTCGGGACCGGATTCGGCCCCTATGAGCGCAAAGCCCCCGATGGCTTTGCTTTGCCCGCAGCGCCTTTGTTCCCATTGCTCGATAAATTGGAAGTGCTGGCAGGTGACCGCGTTTTGCAGGCGAGTTGGTCCGGGGCAGCTGCAGGGCTATGTCGGCATAACAGTGACTCGCTTCAAAGTGCCTGAAGATATCGCTCCGGGGACTTCAGTTGACGTCCGGGTCCGAATAAACGGGCGGGAAAGCAACACCGTTGCGCTGCCAGTCAAGTAAATAAGTCGAAACTGACTGAAACTTAACGGGCTTGACACTCGTCATCGCAAGGGGACACTATTAATAGTGTTTTGAAGGGAGAAGGCCATGAATCTCTGGAGTCGGGCATTCACCGTTGTTGCCGGCGCGAGTATTCTCGGAGCTGCCGCTTGGGGACAATCCGTCATTTCTGCGCGATCGGGCATAATTCACTATTTGGAGGGCCAGGTCTTTCTCGAAGAGAAGCTTGTAGCCTCCAAATTCGGAGAGTTTCCAGATATTAAGGAAGGCAACGTTTTCCGGACAGGGCGACGGCCGCGCAGAGATACTGTTGACTCCCGGCGTGTTTCTGCGTGTTGGCGAAAACAGTTCCGTGCGGATGGTGGCGAATAAGCTCACCGACACCCGGGTTGAAATGATCAGCGGCTCTGCCCTGGTAGAATGCGCGGAGGTCATGAAGGATAACATGGTTACCTTCATCTTCCGTAACAAGACCGTCTCACTTCAGAAGAGAGGCTTGTTCCGAATTGACACCGACCCGCCAACTTTGAAAGTTTACGACGGAGAGGCTTATGGTTCAGAGTGCCGGAGTAGCTGCCACGGTGAAGGAGCGGCCGCATGCTGGCTCTGAACAATGCAGCTCTGGTCAGCACCAAGTTCAACAAGGAAGACGGTGACTCACTGTATCGCTGGGCCAAGCGCCGCGCTGGATCCCTGGCGTCTTGCGAATCTCTCGACCGCAAGAAGAATGCAGCGGGGCAACGGATTTTATAGCACGGGTAATTATGGTACCGCGTGCGGATGGCAGCACAATCCGTACTTCGGCATGTTCACGTATCTGCCCTGCAACGGTGTGTACAACAGTCCGTTCGGCTATCGTTTCTGGAGCCCGAACACGATTCAGCAGGTCTATGAGCGCCCGACGAACTCCTGGGGCGGCGGCAGCCAGTGCCTCCAATCCCAGCCCACACTACAACAGTGATTTGGGTTATACGGTGGCCGGCCGCAGCATGGGCGATAGTCGCTCCACGTCAATGCCGTCTGCGATGTCCGAACCTTCAGCAAGCCCCGCGGCTTCCAGCGGAGCATCCAGCGCGCGCAGCGGTGAATCAGCCGCACCACGCGGTGGCGGCGGCAGCGGCGGCAGATAAAGCATCAGTAACTCTCGCGTAAGGTAATCGAGGCGGCGATCGCGAACAGCGGTCGCCGCCTCAACTTTTTACGGCTTCAGATTTCTTTCGAAGAATGACGTGATCGTCTCCAGTAAATGTCTCCGCGTGGGCCCCGTTACCCCGTGGGTCTTTTGCGGATAGATCATCAACTCGAAAGGCTTCCCTGCCCGCTGGAGTGCATCCATAAACTGCATCGAATTCTGAAAGAGCACATTGTCATCCTGCAGATTATGCACGATCAGCAGACTACGCTTCAGTTCAGCCGCCTGATGCAGCGGTGAACTCAGGCGGTAGCCATCGGGGTTTTCAGACGGCAAGCCCAGATAGCGCTCCGTGTAGATCGTGTCATAGTTGCGCCAGTCCGTTACTGGGGCGCCAGCGGCGCCGGCATGGAAAACCTCCGGTGCATTTAAAAGACTGTAGAGCGTCATAAATCCCCCGTAGCTCCAGCCGTAGATGCCGACACGCTGGGCGTCCACAAAGCCCATTGAGAGCAACTGCGCCACACCAGTTTTCTGGTCCTCCAGTTCCTGGCGGCCCAGGCGCCGGTACAGCATTCGTCTCCCACTTGTGCCCGCGGCCCGCGGTTCCGCGGTTGTCCAATGTCCAGACGACAAATCCGCGTTGAGCGAGCGCCTGCTCCCAAACTTAAACCGCTCCATGCATCCTTGACGTCTTGCGCATGAGGTCCGCCATAGACCATCACCACTGCCGGATATTTTTTGCCCGGAGTGAAGCCTGCAGGACGAATCAGTCGCGCATACATCGTATCGCCATCGCTGGATTTCACCTTCACAACTTCAACAGGCTGCAGATCGTACTCGTCAGAATCCTTGCGATCCGCCTCACGCAGGACACCCAGTTCCTTTGCGTCAGCGGAGTTCACGGTCCTGCGTGGCGGCTGTGTCAGAGCTCGAGTGATTATCGATAAAGAACCTGCAGTCCGGACTCATTGAGATAGTGTGCGTGCCGGCAACTTGCGTAAGTAGTGTCCGGCCTTTTCCGTCGAATCCAGTGCGGTATAGCTGGCGTTCCAGAGGGCTCTTCTCGGTCGAAACAAAGAAGACCTGTTTGTGAATTTCATCGGCACCGAGCAATTTAGTGACTTCCCAATCGCCGGAGGTGATTTGCTTGAGCTGTTTGCCGTCGCTCGTGTAGATGTAGAGATGGCGGAAGCCGGAACGCTCGCTGGTCCAGATAAAACGCTTCCCCTGGCTTAGAAAATGCACATCCTGGAAGACGTTGACCCAGTGCGGGTCGGTCTCGGTAAGAATCGTCCGCACCTGTCCTGAAGCTGCCTGCGCGCCAAGCAGGTCCAATCGATTCTGGATGCGATTGAGTCGCTGCACGAACAGACTCGAGCTGTCGGGCGTCCACTGCACCCGCGCCAGCAGCGCGTCCCGAGTCTCGCCAAGGTCCATCCAACGCGTCTCGCCACCTGCGGCGTTGACAACTCCGAGCCGCACATCGGCATTCGGAGTGCCCGCCATCGGATAGCGCTGCGGCTCAGAGACAGGGTTCCGTGGCAGCAGGTCGCCGTGGGGGTAGACCATCTGGCGACTCACATCGAACTGCAGGTACGCAATACTGCTAGAGTCCGGAGACCACCAGTGCGCGGTCCCGAGCGCGAGTTCTTCGGGGTAAACCCAATCCAGGCGGGCGTTCCAAAGCGTAGCTGAAGCGTCGAAGGTCAGACGCCGGGTTTTGCGGGAAGCTATGTCGAGGACGTACAGCTCGTTACCGCGACGAAACGAGACTTGATTCCCATTCGGAGAGAGCTTCGGGTCGTGTTCGGTCTCAGAGGTGGCTGACAATTGCTCCCACTTGCCGGAGTCAATCTGCCAAAGGAACAAATCCCCGCTGATCAACAGCAGCAGGCTCTTTGTATCCGCACTCCACTGGATGCTCTGTTCGTGTAACTCGCCGGTTCTCGAATAGAAACGGAACCTCATCGGGCACTTTGACGGCAGCCTTCCTGAGCGCGTCGAGCGATCCCGCTTCTTTCCGCGATTGCGTGGCCGCATCGTAAATCCAAAGCTTCCCTGCGGATTCATACGCAAAGCGGTGCCCATCGGGAGACCAGACGGCTACCCCGATGGCAGCAGCACCAGACGATGGAGGCCGAAAAAGCGATTCAATGGTGACCGGCTTCTTTGCGCTGAGCGCGGACGCGCACAGCAGAACTGGTAACAGAGCGAACGTGGTACGAGACATTAAGCCGTCATTGTAGCTGTTGTAGGTCAATCGAACGAACTCGATCACAACAAAGTCGTTGAGCTGGAACGACTTCAGCGCGAAACCCCTGCTGTTCCATGTAGCCCTTCATCCATGGGCCTAGTTCTGAATCGGAAGCAGCCAGCAGGAAGCAACGGCCGCTCAATTCGTGTCTTTTGCACAAAGTCTTTTACTTCATCCCCGAATTGATAAGGCAAAGGAATCGTCGGATTTTGGATCGGATAAGCTGTCAGGGGAGCAAACAAGCGATGGGTTGCCGGGTAGAGTTCCTTCCAATTGACAGCGCCCGATTCGACTAATCCGCTTGCCACGAACACTGGCGGGGTTTCGCCGTGCGATTTTGCTAGCTACGACTGGAGCGGCTCGCGCCAACTGGCGACTGAGTCCTTCCAGCCTTGCAGCAGGTTTCCGGGGTGCAGTA
The DNA here is from genome assembly GCA_963793625.1 of Bryobacteraceae bacterium. GTDB lineage: Bacteria > Acidobacteriota > Terriglobia > Bryobacterales > Bryobacteraceae. Next base: position 145,870 of record CAWCAT010000018.1, read on the forward strand.
CGGTACCCGCGAAGAATGCCAGCAGAATCAGGCGGCGGGACTCAATTTGTAGCCCGGCGACCAACCACACCACCAATAGCAGGAAAGCCGGTTCGGCAAACAGTTGGTACCTGGTGGCAAAAAGAGGGCGATGAGTAAACAAGCCGCTATAAAGAATATGAACGGCCCCAAAATCATCCACGTTATCAATAAAAACAGAGATTCCGGGCGGAGGGAACCATTCTCCAGTTCAGTTTCCTGGTTTGTATCAGAACCAGGACAACACCCAAACCTATAGCCACCAAAATCGTTGGGTG
>CAWCAT010000019.1:0-7416 GCA_963793625.1 Bryobacteraceae bacterium
TCCCAATCAGTTTGCGAATCGATTCCAGCCGATTCGGAATGACCCGTGCGATACGAACTTCTCCGTCCGGTTCGGCCACCGCCGCTGCGATGGTGTCGGCGTGGACATCCAAGCCAAGATAGCGTATTTTGGACATTGCGACCAACTCCTTTCGTATGCGGCTCTGCGCCGCGGGTACCTAATCGCAGCGTAACCCGCGCTACTGCGAATCGGTGGTTGGTCGCTCCATCGTGGCTAATGAACCGTGGGGCAGGCTATCGCTTTGGGTGGCCTGCCTGCTCGGGCACTACTTGCGCGAATTCAATGTTTCGAGATTGGGCGTCATGAAAATCACGCGAAGAACATTATTAAACGTTGGAATAGAAACTGCCATGTTGGCGCGGGCAGCGCGACCGGCACTTGCGGCCGCCGAGGGAACCGCCGCGGCTGGCCAGCAGAGTGGCCAGCGCACACCGCTGGTGCCGCTTCTCTGGACCCAGGGCCAGCCAGAGGCGACCATCCGTCGGGCCGTTCGTGAAGTTGCATCCTCCGGAAACACTGGCTTCGTTTGGGAATCGCGCCCCCACCCGAATTACCTGGAAGACCGCTGGTGGACCGACTTGGGCGCCGCCATCGACGAAGCCCAGAAACTCGGACTCGAAGTGTGGATCTTTGACGAGTGGATGTACCCAAGCGGCGTGGCCGGCGGTAAAGTCGTCCAGAATAATCCCGCGTTCGCCTTGCACACCGTGGAAGATCGATCGATCGCTCTGGATGGGCCGGCCAGCGCGGGGGAGTGGGACATTCCGAAGCCGCTTGAAATTGGTGAGCGCCTGTTCCGCGTAGCGGCAGTTCGTGCCAATGCCGATCCCGTTGACGTGACACCAAAGGATGGTTCTACGCGTGTCCGGTGGACGAAACCTGACGGACGGTGGCGAATCGTGTGGAGTGTTGTGCGTGTGCACGCGCCTGATAGCGGCTGGAAGACGAAGAACATGATCGACGTGATGAACCCAGCCTCAACCGCCGAGTTCCTCCGCCTGACGCATGAAGAGACGTTCCGGCATTTCGGCCCGCATTTCGGAAAAACCATTAAAGGCTTCTTCAGCGACGAGACCGGCTTCCGCAATATCACGTCCTATGAAAGCCTGCCCGGTACCCCAGGCATGCCGATGCCGTGGTCTCCCGTATTACTGGATACTTTTCGGAAATGGAAAGACTACGACCTCGCGCCGTGGCTACCCGCCTTATGGTATGACTTGGGCAGCCGCAGCCGGCAGGTGCGCCACGATTTCGTGGATGTCTGCTCGCGGGCATTTGCAGAACACTTCTTCAAGCCTCAACAGGACTGGTGCCGGGCTCATGGCGTACGGCTCATCGGCCACTTGGTAGAGGACAACCACGCCGATCACAATCTGGGGTACGGGCCTGGACACTGGTTCCGCAGCATGCGGTACTTCGATATGCCCGGCATCGATATCGTGGGCTATCAGGTGACACCCGGCGTCGACGCCGGTGAAGTCCCATGGAAAATCGGCTCTGCTGCCGAATGGGACCGCGGATGGGACCAGGAGCATTTCCAGTTCGGCTTGCCGGCTATGGCTCGCGGAGCGGCGCTTATGCAGGGAACGCGCGAGATCCTGTCAGAGGCCTTCGGAGCCTATGGATGGAGCCTGGGTCTTCGGATGCAGAAGTGGATCGGAGACTGGCACATTGTCAATGGAATCGGAGTGCTTTCGCCACACGCCTTCACCATGAAGTACCACGACGGGGACTGCCCGCAGCATTTCAATCGCATGAGCGGGAATCCTCAGTGGCGGTACTACGCGCAATGGGCACAGCCGTTCAGCCGCATGCAACGGATTCTGTCCGCCACCGACGCAGTATATGACGCAGCGGTCCTCTATACCGCCGAATCCGCTTGGGTTGGGCCGGCGCAGAATGTTGCGCCCGCCGTCCGGACACTTGAGACAAATCAAATATCCACAGTGGTGCTGCCCTATGAGGCGCTCGCACAAAAACTCGAAATCCGCGATGGTGCGTGGTGGATCAACCGCCGCGCGTTGCGATCGGTAGTTCTGCCGTATGTGCGCTTCCTCCCAGGATACGCCGCTGAGCGGCTTGTCGAACTGGCTGACGCCGGGGTGCGCGTGATCGTACTGGAAAAATGGCCGGAAGCGTCAGCGGACGCTCGCTCGGATGAAGCGGTGCGCTCGGCAATAACCCGCCTGAAAGCATCGCCTAATGCGGTGCTGACCACTACGCAGGAGATTCCGGCGCACGTGCAAAGCCGCAATCTCGAGGCCGCTTCGGCCGTTCCCGCGTTGACCACCGCGCTTCGATCCGGCAAAGAGGAGCACTGGCTGCTGCTTCACAACCGTTCCTTGACCGGACCGATATCCACACGCGTGCTGCTCCGTGACGCGCCGGCTCATGCCGCGCTCCTCGACGCCATGACCGGACAGTATCTCTCCATTCCCTATCAACGCGTTGGCAGCCGGCTACAGATCGACATTCAAATCCCGCCGTACGCGCTGTGGGCGTTACGGCTCACCGACCGTGCGCCAAAGGCCGGCCGCATGCCTGTTTTTCGTTCTTCTCAGCCAGTCTCTGCGAAGTGGGAAACCAGCCGGGCAGTGGACGACTCAGGTGATAAATTCGAGCAGCTTGGAGTGCGCGCCAAACTCGAGGATTGGCGGCGCTGGTCCAACATGGATTCCTATGCCGGCACGGTGCGATATCGGACGACAATCGATTTGAAAGACATCCGCGGCACGATCGGCCTCGACGCCGGCAGAGTGGAAGAAGTGGCCGAGTTGACCGTCAACGGTAAGCACATGGGAGCTAAAATCCATCCTCCCTATGTCTGGGACATCTCTTCCGCGGTTCACACCGGCTCCAATGAAATCATCATCGATGTCACCAACACTGCGCTTGCGCGCTGGAGAGATGGATTTTCGCACGGCGATGCTGCCAGCGGGCTGATGGGACCTATTCGAATCGTACAGAGCGCCTAGATTACTGGGATGCTTTCCTGCTGGGACAGGGACCGTCGGGCTCGTACATTGGTGGTCTCGATCCTGAGAAGAGTCAAGCGTTGCGCAGCGAGGTGAAATGTTCGGCTAAGGGTTAGCGAAGCCCCCTAACGAGGCACAAAGGGATTGTAGCTGGCGAAATTTTGGCCGTTCGACGTCGGAATATCGCACCAGATGGAAGCTACGTTGAGATCGAACGGCGGGTCTATCGAGGCGAACTCGGCCCTACTAAGACCAACAAGAATCGGATCGTCGCTGTTCCACCGCGCACAGCCGTTTTGCTTTGTGAGTGGCTGAGTACAGCGGTCAAGCATGAGTCTAACGCGTGGGTGTTTGCGTCGGAGAACCCGGAGACGCCCCTATGGCGCGACAATTTGCTTCGTCGCCAGATCCGTCCGGCGCTGGCGAAAGTTAATCTCGGATGGGTGGATTTCAAAGTGATGCGGCGAACGAACGCCAGCTTGAGCCACGGGGCAAAGGTCGATCCGAAAGTGTCAGCCGATCAGCGCGGCCAACTACACGCTGCGAAAGACCGGTAAGGACGTGGAGAAGCTGCCGATGGATGAGACGGGGCGCTTTGCCGCCGAGGCTGAGCGGTACGCCCTCGTCGGCGAGGATGGCAAAGTACGGCGCACCGGGAAAGTCGATACAGATGTCGGCTGGGGCCAAGCGCAAGGGCGGCAACGTTTATTTCCCGGTTAGAGGCGGCCATCCCCAAAACATTGGGAGCGAGACCAACTGGCTCTAAACACGATTGGCCCGGTAAGCTGACTGGCATCGAGACGAAATTGCTGACTGGCTGTACCGCTTCTCACGACAACAGGAACGAAGCAGCCGTCCACCCCGTACGGCACTTGAAAAACAATTTGGTCGAGAGCCGCGCAGCAACCGGATCGTCCAGCGTAGTGAACCTGAACTCGCTGATTCGCGACAAAAACTTCGGTATCGGGAAACTGATTCCCGGGCAGCGGGCCTGAACTTTCCGCACTGCCGACCGGTCCCAGCTGGATATCCCCGTCCCAGTCTCGAGCGGGGGTAAATATGCAGAGGAGCGCCGGCGCTTCCCGGGCGTCTTGCACAGCGGGTGGATGCTTCCTGACGGCCGCATCGGTTACGTTGCGGTGAACATCGGAAAACAGAGGCTCACGCTCGAACTGCCGGTGAAAGGCGTGGGCAATCGAGCGGCGCGATACAGGCTGCGCACTTTTACCGCGGCGCGGCCTGAGCCGGCAGAGATGGCGCGCAAGGCCGTGCTCCCCTATCAGGCGCGGATCGAACTGCCACCTTTGGAGCCCGTATTCGTGGAAGCCGATCCGGAGTTCTGATATGCCCGGCATCGCGCCATGATGGATTCCGTGCTCTGGATCAGAAACCGCCATTCCATTCGAGTGGGGGCCGAATATCAGCTGAGCGCCTTTCGCAACTGGCAACCCGGCAACTCGAGCGGCTACTTTACCTTCGGAACTCTGGCGACCATGAACCTGTTGACCCGGCAGCAGGGAAACGGGTTCGCGAGCTTTCTTGTGGGACTCCCCGACTCGAGTAGCGTCCAGTACTATCTCTACGGCAAGCGGGACAGCAAGTTCGAAATGTCCTGGCCGTATTCCGGCGGATATCTCCAGGACGATATCCGCATCGGCAAAAAGCTGACCGTGAACGCAGGCCTGCGCTGGGAGAGGACCGCCGGACGACGCGAGGCGCACAATTGGCAATCCAGTTTCGATTTCGCGCCGGCAGGGTCCGTTACGCAGGCGTGGATGGATTCCCGGTGACCCTATTCGATGCGAGTTGGAAGGGCTTCCAGCCTCGGATCGGGGTGGCGTACACGCCAGCCAGCCGCACGGTGATTCGGGCCGGGTATGGAATCTTCGATCTGCCGCCCAATACTATAGGCAGCACACCGCTCACGAGCGGGAACTGGAACCGGAGTGTATCCTATGTTGCCGCGACCAATGGCACCACCTTCCCCTTCGCTCTTCGTAACGCCTTTCCAGCCTACGATGTCAACGCTCCCCTGGGTCCGGTGACTGCCGGAAATTACATGCCACGCAACTTCCCTGTTATATACGCACAGCAGTGGAGCGTGGGTGTGCAGCGGCAACTTTCCAGGCATACGGCCATCGACCTGGGATATACGGAACAAGGGCAACCACCTCCAGATGAATTATCAGCTCAATCAGGTGCCGCGCGAGTTTCTGGGGGTGGGCAGTGCGCAGGCGCACCGCCCGTACCCGAACTTCGGTGCGATTACGGCTGCGTACAACCCGGTTGGCAACTCGGTTTACCACGCCATGCAGGCTAAACTGGAGCATCGTCTTGCCCGAGGCCTGTCCGGCCGGGCATTCGTAGTACCTTTAGCAAATCCATCGACGACTCTTCGGGATTCCTGGCCTATCGTACCTGGGGATCGGGTGCGATTCAGGATAACAATAACCTGCGTCTGGAACGGTCCCTTTCCAGTTTCGATATCACGCACAACGTGTCCGGGTACCTCGCCTACGAACTACCGGCAGGCAAGGGACGGCGGTGGATCTCCCATGGCGGCGTGCTGAATGCGCTTCTCGGCGGGTGGAATCTGAGCGTCGTATCGAGCGTGCACAGCGGGCGGCCCTTGACCATGCGTGTGGTCACGAACCAAACCGGCTTGCTCGATGGAGGGGTGCGTCCCAACCGGCTGCGGAGACGGGATATTGGCGGCAGACCAACGGAGCACCTACCGCTGGTTCGACGCTTCGGCCTTTGCGGCGCCGCCGGCCTTCACTTTCGGCAACGCTTCCCGCACGGAGCCGAAACTGCGGACCCCCGGTGTTTTCACATTCAACAGCGCGCTCAGCAAGGAATTCCGTTTGGATGAGAAGAAGAAGCTGGAACTGCGCGCCGAGGGCAACAATGCTTTGAACCACTTCAATCCCGGCTATCCCAACACGACGATCGGCCATCCTGCCGTCGGGACAATTACTTCCGGTAATTCGGGGCGCAACATCACCGTCGTGATGAAGCTGGCGTTCTAATATGGAAAGGAACTGCGAGATGAATAACATATCCTCACGAAGAGCGTTCTTGGCTGGATCGGGCCTTGCACTGGCTGCCGGCCCGGCCGGGATGGGCAGGCCCGTGGGCCCGGGAGATACGATCAACCTGGGCCTGGTCGGCTGTGGGGCGCGCGGCAGGTCGATTTTTATACCCGCTTTTTCGGGGTTGCCCGGTGCGAGGTTTGTGGCCGTCTGCGATGTCAATGAAAAATACCTCGCGGAAGGCCGCAAACTCGCGGGCGGGGACCGCGTGGCCGCCTATCATGACTATCGCAAGCTGATGGAGGACAAGAACGTTGACGCGGTGATCGTGGCAACCAACCAGCATTGGCACGTGCTGCCGACGATCGCCGCCTGCCAGGCTGGGAAAGACGTTTACTGCGAGAAACCGCTTGGCAATTCGATCGGCGAAGGGCCCTTTGCGATTGAAGCGGCGCGGAAGAACCGCCGCATCGTGCAGACCGGCACCCAGCAGCGCAGCCGGCCGCACTATGCCGAGGCGGTCCGACTCATCCAGTCGGGCAAGCTGGGGCAGATCTCTGAAGTGCGGGTTTGGGACTACGAAAACAATTGGCCAGGCCCCGGATCGCCACCCGACTGTGATCCCCCGGCCGAGCTGGATTGGAATTTCTACGTTGGTCCGTCGCCGTACCGCGCCTACAATCCGAACATGTATTTCAAGTACGGCTATGACTGGTTCAACATCTCCGGCGGCGGTCACCAGTCTGCCTGGGGAGTGCACCACTACGACGTCGTCCTTTGGGCCATGGGCGTCCAGTCGCCCGAGACGGCCTTCGCCTCGGGCGGCCACTTTGCGTATCAGAGCAACCACGATTGGCCCGACACGTTTGACGGGCTTATGCAATTCGGGCCGGGACCTGTGGCCGAGCGCGGTTTCGTGCTTAATTACAGCCTGCGAATGGGCGGCCGGCGTGAAATGCGGGGGCACGGGAAGTGTTTCATAGGCACGACCGCCTCGATGATCTTGGATCGTTCCGGGTACTCGATTGTCAAAGAAGTCCCCGCGGGACAGAAGGCCTTCCCACTGGTTCCTTCATCAATCCAGAGGAAACCTTTACGGCCACCGATTGGGACGGAAAGAGAGGGGACGATCTCCAGCATTTTGCGACGTTCCTGGCGAATGTGCGGGAGCGCAAGGAACCCTTCGCAAACCTGGAAACGTGCCATCGGGCGAGCAATCTCGGGCATCTGATGAATATCCCCGGGAGACCGGCGAAGATTTGGTGGGACGGGAAGAAGGAAAGGTCATCAGCGATCCTTAGGCTGACGTGCTGGTCATGCGGCCTTACAGGGCTCCGTGGAAACTGGCAGTCTGAATTGCGGATACGTGCGTCCTGCATCCCGGGCGG
>CAWCAT010000020.1:0-644436 GCA_963793625.1 Bryobacteraceae bacterium
CAACGTGAGCTGGCCGATCCGCGCGTACAGCAGAATATCCGTGAGACGCTGATGAACCGCAAAGAACAGCTGTTGCGCGCCGCCTATTACGAAGTGGCCCGCAACGAAGCCAAGGTAGCCAACTATATGGCAGTCAAGATCCTGGCTGAAAAGACTGGCAAGAAGTAGTCGCTCACTGCTGAGCGCCGGCGGTCTTAGCTTTTACCGCCGGCGTTTTGCGAATCTCCTCGAAATACTGCTGCACGTACTGCTGATAAACCAGCGGCACCTCATCCCTGTGAATCTCTCCACCAGATTCGGCGTGGACCGCACGCTTATTTGAGTACTGCGTTTTCAGTTGCTGCTGCTTCCCGGAAGAAACCTCCACCATCATTTCGCCGGTGACGTTCTGGGAACGCTTGCCGATAATCTCGCTAAGCTTGCCCATGGCCGCAAGGTTTTCAGCTTCACGCAGGCTCTTGTCGCCATCTTCCTTGCCGATGCCGCTTTGCGCATCCTTCGTCGCGCTCTCATTGCCTCCGCGCTCGCCCTTGCTCTTGCCGCCCTGAGCCTTCTCGTTGCCCTCGCCCTCCTGGTCACCCTGACCTTTAGCGTCCTTGCCGCCTTCGCCATTCGGTTTGCCTGCTTCCGGCTTACCGTTCGGATCGGACGTCTTCTTGGAGCCTCCGGATTCCGAGCCCTTCTTGGACAAATTCGCCGATTGCTGGCCTTCCGCTGCTTGCGGAGGCTGCATCTTCATCTTGTCCAGAAGATTTGCCATAGCTTCACGCATCTTCTGCATGAGCGAGGATTCTTCCTTATTCTGGTTGCCCTGCTTCCCTTGTGATGGCGGCTGGGGTGGACGGCCTTTGGGCGGGGTGCCGGCTTGCGTACCGGGTTGGTCGCCGCCGTTGGAGGGTTCTGTAGCGCCGCTGGAACGCTCGCCTTTTTCATCGCTGCTCTCAGGATCGTTTGACTGCTGCCCTGTTGCCATCTCGGATTTCTTCTGTGATTCCGAGCCTTGTTTACCCTGCTGGCCCTCCGGCGATTCGACACTAACTTCGGACTCACGTCCAAGTTCCGCGCGCGCAAGTTCGGTTTGTTCACCGGTCGAGATGCCGTTCTCCTGCAGGAAGTCCTGCTTTTTCTTGGCTTCTTCCTGCTTCTTCCTGGCCTGCTCAGACGGCGTTCCGGGCTGGAAAAAATCGATCATGGCCTGGGCGATCGGCGGACGCAGATCCAGGCTGCGGCGAATTCCGTAGCGCAGGCCCAGCAGCGTGAATGCGGCAACAACCAGCACTCCGGCTAATTGCAAGGCGCGCGGAGTATGGTAGGGAAACGCAATACGTGGATCGACTGTGGCCGCTAACTTTTCTGCTTCGGCTCGCTGCAGAAGCATGACGTCCTGATCGCCGGGGCGCACTGTTTTCTTGAAGTAAAACGCCGTGCTGAGGGTATCGTGACTCGCCAAACGATGATCAAGTGTTTGTGCGATCGAGTACGCCGCCGGGATGCGGCGGCCGATACGAATTATGCCAAATGCCAGCGTCGCGATAAAGATCGCGACCAGCCAGTACCAGTTCAGAATCTGTGTACCAACCAGCAACAGAACGATGACGCCGAGCAAGGCAGCGGCCAGAGCCAGCGAAGATTGCTCGAGGACAACGCCCCACATCCAGCGCTTTCTGGCTTGCCGAACCAAGTTTTCGAGGGAGCTCACTAGTTCTATTATCCTCCAAAGTTTGACACCCCTTCTGTCGGGCAAGTAAACTCTTATGCTTAGGAGCTAATCCGCTCAACAAATGTTGCTTGCCAGAGAGTTTGTCGCCTACTTATCCCGCCAGTTGGTTTCGAGACTCACTCCGACGTTCATGGAAGTCGCCTCCCCCCAGCCCGCCGCAGAGTTGATTTCCGGAGTCATTACGGAAGAGCTGGAAGTCGAAGACCGACTGAACGACGAAGTGAGAGACATCCTCGATCAGTATGCAGAGTACATGCGCCGTGAGGGTGTCAGTTACCAGGAGATGTTCCGTCGCATCAAAAACACCCTGGTTTCGCAACGCAAGGTAATTCGGGCATCGGGCCGGGATTCCGGCGATGCCATGAAGCTCTCTCGGGACAAGATCAACGAGATTTCGCACAAGCTGGTATCAGCTCTGCGCAAGTCCCGTGATTTCCGGTTGAAGAAGGACGTCAACGAGGTTCGGCTCGAAGTCGTCCGCTGCATTTCTGACCTGCTCACGCTGGAAGACAAGGTCGACAAGGCCGCGCGTAAGAAAGTTCGTACGCAGAAGCGCGAAATCGATGAGGGCAGCGAAGAATGGGATCTGCTGGTCAAGCGCTACTACGCTGAAGAGTTGAAGAAACTCGGTATCGATCTGGCCAGATGAAGCCCGCACTGGTGGTGGTCGGCAGCCTCAACATGGATTTTGTTGTGACTGTCGAAATCCTGCCGATTCCCGGCGAAACCGTGCTGGGCAGCAACTTTCAGATGATTCCGGGTGGCAAAGGCGCAAATCAGGCCTGCGCCGCAGCCAAAACCGGAGCCGGTTCCGTCAACGTCAAGATGATTGGACGCGTCGGCACAGACGTCTTCGCAGATCACCTGAAGAACAGTCTTTCAGCCGCCGGTGTGGATGTCAGCACCGTTCTGCCCACTGAGAGCGAGCCCACGGGCATCGCAATGATCTGGGTAGATCGCAAAGGGCAGAATTCCATCGTGGTAGCGTCAGGCGCGAATCACGCTTTGCCGCCCGCTGAAGTCCAGGCAATGCGCCCAACATTTCGGGGTGCGAAGGCTGTCCTGTTTCAACTGGAAACTCCGCTCGCGACGGTTGCGGCCGCCCTCGAACTTGCCCGTAGCGAGGGCGCTACTACGATTCTCGATCCGGCGCCCGCACAGCCCCTCTCCCGAGAGATTCTGGAGCGCGTCGATATACTCACGCCAAACGAAAGCGAAGCCTGCATTCTGCTGGACCGCTCGCGCGAGCGACTCACGCTCGCGGATTGCCCGGAGCTTGCACGCGCTTTGATGGCGCTGGGGCCGCGTGCCGTGATCCTCAAGCTCGGCGATCAAGGCTGTTTCTATTGCGATGGCGCGACTGAATTGCACGCGCCGGGGTTTGCGGTGGAAGCCATCGACACCACGGCGGCGGGCGATACCTTCAACGCGGCGTTGGCAGTGGCGCTCGCGGAGCACCGTCCGATTCCAGAAGCACTGCGTTTTGCGAACGCCGCCGCAGCTATTTCGGTAACCCGCATGGGCGCGCAATCTTCCGCTCCGGATCGCAGCGAAGTGGAAGCTCTACTGGCGCGCTGCTGAACCCGTTCGCAAATCATACGCAATGAAGCGCGCATTTTCAAAGGCCGGGGTGCGGCCTGAGAGCCGATTTACGGGCTTCACGACGATGTAGTCGATGCCGGCATGGGTGTAGCGCTGCAGATTCGTTCCGGTGAACTTCGGCAGGATCATAGTCTGCCAGCGGCCCCACCACTCGTCTGCAAACAGTCGATGGTAGTTCATCTGCCCGCCGCCTTTCCATTCCGTGTAAACAGCACGCAAAGCCTTGGCGCGGAAGACTCCGGGCTGTTGCTCTCTGCCGGCATCGGGGAACAGAAACATCGCATCTTTCGCAACGGACGAACGCGCCCAGGATGAAAGTTGGTCCAGTTCAGCGCTGTGCAATTGCGGGTAATTTGTGGTGCCGGCCACGTTTGGTATCAGCCAGAACGGAACAAGTACCGCGAAAGCCCAGGGTGCCATGGACCAGCGCCGTCCCCTGGCTTCGGCCATAACAGCGATCAGCAGCGCAGCAACCAACAGCCAGAGCGTAAGAACCTGCCAGCGGATGACTTCCGATGAGAAATCCGGTATGAGAATTTCAGAAATGCGCGGGCGAATTGGCACGGCAAGAACAATCAGCAACCACAGCGCAGATTCGGCAGTGCGTTTTTGGAGGGCTGATTTCACAGACGCAGTCGCACCACCTATGACCGCAGTGGCCGTCAGGAAGAGCAAGGCGCGTCCGGGCTGGAATTGTGGGATCAGCGACCAGCGTAGCTGCTCCAGCAGGATGTAGGACGCGGGAATGCTCAACAGGCCCAGTAAGGGTAATCCGGTCAGAAAGAATTTTAGATCGAAGGGAGCATCGCTGCGTACGCGCCAGAAGGCGACGGCCGCAAATGCAAACAGGAACAGGTAGTGCGGTAACCAACTGCTTGCCCAAATCGAGACCCAGTTGTAAGAAGCGCGCATGCGCTGCAGTTGCTCGTGTTCCGGCGTGATTCTGCTGAGGAAGACCTGCGGCTCCAGCACGCCGGCCTGGGTGCGGGAAAGAGCGAAGAGCACTAGCTACGGCGGCAAGCAGCGGTGCGAGGCCCATCAGCCTGCGTTTCATCAGCTCCGGCTTGGAGGGCCACAGCGTCAGCAGGAAGTAGATAATCCAAAACGGAGCGGTAGTCGGCGCGTGATATAGAAAGGCGAGTGACGCGGCGATACCGGCGAACAAATCGCGACCGCGCGCTGCCAGTCCGATCGCGAGCATGACCAGAGGCACGGCGAATCCACGCGGGACCGGTTCATATTCGACGGTGAGCACAGCCGGGCCCAGGATGGTTGCCCCAAGCGAGAAGATGCCGGTTACGAGCAAGGCCATGCGCGTCGAGAGCTTGAGTGAGACACCGATCAGATAAACCCCGAGAAATCCGAGGAAGCGGAAAAGCAGTTGCTGAGCAACCAGAACAGTCTGAAACTCCGCACCAGTCAAGCGGCGCAGAAGCATGCAGACCTCATCGTAAATGGTGAACGAGAGGTGCGGCCGGGTCGCGATTGGATCGCGCGCCAGCACGCTGGGATCCCACAAGTGCTCCAGCATCGGAATATAGATCTGCGTGTCCGACTGCAAAAATGTGTGCCCGGGAAATGAGAAGAAGCCGAGCACCGTGAACACGAGCAGGCATCCGCCGACGAGGAGTCTGTGCATTTATTGGGCCGGCGTCTTATCCAGTTGCTGTTTTGCCCAGACCCGATTGGGATTCAGCTCGAGCGCTTTCTGCAACGACTTGCGCGCATCCGCGTTGCGATTGGCTTTGCGCTGCGCGACGCCCAGCCAGACCCAGGCCTCAGGCGATTTCGGATTGAGCTGGATCGCTTTCTCGAAGTCCTTGATGGCAAGGTCGATTCCGCCGCCAAACTGCGTGGGAAGGTAGTAGTTTCCGACACCGCGGCTCAGGAAGGCGTTGGAGGATTTCGGATCCAGTTCCACCGCTTTGTTGACCGACTCCTGCGCGCACTTGCCGTACTTCATGCCCAGCAGCACGTTTGCGGGAATTACCTGTCCGCACAGCGTGCCGAGAATGCGATGATATTCGGCGTTCCCGCCCGCGATCGCGACGGCCTTCTGCGCCGCGTTAATGCCGGCCTCGGCTGCATTTTTCGCCTGATTCTTGTCCCTCATCTCGATAGAGACTTCAGCGAGATACGACTGAGCCAGCGCGAGGCGATACTGAGCCGCCGCATCTTCTGGGCTTACGAGCCGCATCCGACTGAAACTCGCCGATCAATTTTTCCAGTGACGCACGATCCTGCCGATCTCGTGCGCGCTCCAGGTCAGCAGTTGTTGCGGCGATGCAGAGCGCCGCGGAGAAAAAGAGAATCCACCGTTTCATTACTTTCAATTTTACAGGCTAGCGACTTTGCGGTGGACGAGGAGAAAAAATAATCCCAAAACAACCAGCAGTACGCCGTTCACCGCCAGCACGGGAGGCGCCGAGTATTCCTTGATCATCGCGCCGCAGATCAGGCTGCCAAACGGCATGCCGCCGCGAAAGGCGACGTTGTAGACGCTCATCACGCGGCCGCGCATGTAGTCCGGCGCGATCAACTGCACCAGCGAAGTGACCATCGCGAAGACGGCAATCAGCGCTGCGCCGCACAGGGCCAGCAGACATACAACTAAGAACCAGATTTGTGGACAGCGAGAAGCCTGTCATAAACGATGCCGAGCACGATCAGCATCAGCAGGGCGAAGCTTGCCCTTATCTGTCGGATGTTGCCCAAGCCCGGCCACGATCAGCGCGCCGGCAACCGATCCGGCTCCGGAGATCGCTGAGCAGCAGAGTGTAAATCTGCGGCCCCTGATGGAACACGTCCTTGGCGAAGACGGGCAGGAACACAATGATGCGGGATGCCCAGCACGGTCATGCAGGAAGGCCAGCGAGATCAGTGACGTCATTGCCTCGCGTGCGCGAATGAAGCTGAGACCTGCCTTTAAGCTGGTCAACATCGACTCTTTGGTGGTTGGCGGGATGAAGCGGATGCGCAGCAAGTAGCAGCGAGATGATCACGGCAACGAACGAAAGCCCATTCAGGCCGAAGCACCAGGTCGCTCCCAGTTTTGTCAGCGCCAGACCCGCCGATCATCGGCCCGATCACGCGCGCCAGGTTGAACTGAATCGAGTTCAGCGCGATGGCGTTCGACAGATCTTCCGCTGGCACCAGCGTGGGAATCAGCGCCTGATAAGCCGGGTCCGCCGAAAGCCTGCGCGAGGCCCACGATGAACGAAAGCGTCAGGATGTGCCAGACCTGAACCGTCCCGAAGGCGAACAGGGCGGCCAGCAGAAACGCGCAGCTCATCTGCACGATTTGCGAGCCAATCAGCAGGAAGCGGCGGTCGAAGCGATCGGCCACGACGCCGCCCAACAGGGAAAACAGGAAGATCGGAATTTCGCCGAGAAACGCATCCAGGCCCAGCAGGAATGGATTCTTGGAGATCTCCAGCACCAGCCAGCTCTGGGCGAGCTTCTGCATCCAGGTGCCGATGCTCGAGGTGCAGGCGCCCATCCACATCAGGCGGAAATCGCGATACTGGAAAGCTTTGAAAACGCGGCTAAGCAAATTTCATCCCTGTTAAGGAAGCGGTTTCTCGCGTGCAATCAGGTGCAGCAGGTTCCCGTCCAGGTCCTTGAAAAAGACCAGGCGGTTGCCCATATTTTCGTACGGTTCCATCGTAAACTGAACGCCTTTGGCTTTCAGGGACTGGTAGGCTTCGTCGAAATTATCAATCGCAATCGCAAGATGGCGGATGCCCGGATCTTTCATCTGGTTGGATCCGCGCTCGCCGATGGACGGAATGATTTCGAGCATGGTGCCGTTGCTGGCGCGCACGAAATAATTGCCATCGTAAACGAAGTTAATCACGAATTCGAGATTCGCGGCGTACCACTGCGCCAGCTTTTCGGGGTTCGGCGAGGCTATAGCCGTGTGTTCAATTCCTTGAAACATACAAGGGATTTTAGCAGGTGCCGGCGCTTCGCCGTCGCCAGTCGCTTAATACACCTCAAACAGAAACACCTGATTGGACCCGGCCGGAGTCAGGGAATACTGGCCTGGATCCAGCGTGGCGCTGGCTTCGACCCGATAAAGCCCGTCTGCAACTTTGCGCACAGAAAGCGGAGCGGGCCGCGGGCCGCTTTTCTTTTTCTCAGGGAAAATGACTTCGCGACGGCCGTTCTTGACTTCCATGCGATACAGTTCCAGACGATCTGCACTGAGCTTTTCAGTGCGAATCAGAAATATCGGTTCCGCCAGTGGCGTCCGCGCCGCGGAATTGGCGCCCGGGACATAGTAGATGACGTCGTTCTTCTTTTTCTCTTCCTTCGCTTCTGATGCTTCCGTCGGGATGAGGTTGGAAGCATGAAGCAAGTAAGGAAGATCAGGCTTGTCAGGCCGTGGACCGGAATACGTGCTGGATTGCGCGAAGGCAATCAGACTAGCGAAGGTGAACAGCAGCAGTTTCTGAATGATCATGATGTGCTCCGGAGCCTTTATTTTAGCGCCTTACTTCGCCACATTCTTTGGTGTGCTCAGCTCAAAGTCCGCCAGCAGATTTTCGAGTTCGCTCTCATCGACGGGCTTGCGCAGAATAAAACCTTCACCGGTCTGGAACGCACGCGCGAGGTCCGAATCGTAACCCTCGGTCAACAGAATAAAAGCGCCCACATGGTGCCGCACGCGTTCAAAAAACTCCAGCCAATTGCTGCCGGGCAGACGCGGACGGAACAGAACACCAGATCGAACTTCATGCGCTCCACCAGCTGAGCCGCTTCTTCGGGTTGCGGCACGGGTACGACGCGGTAATTGTGCCCACTCAACTGAACCAGCAACTGGCGCTGCACGGCTGACATCGGGTTCGACTACCAGGACAGTCAACTGGCGCCCGTTCCGTTCGGCGTTATCAGCGGCCGTAACGCCGAGCCTGGTTTGTGCGACAGGTAATTCCACTTCGAAGCGCGAAGCGGAGCCGGAGGCTCGCACAAACCGGATTTCGCCGCCGTGGCTCTGAATGATGCCGCGGCAAACGCCCAGGCCGAGCGCCCCGGCATCGGGCGAATGTGGATCGACAAACGGATCCCTGCGAATGGCACTCTCCGGCCCCGAATAGCTGATCGCCACAAGCACGCGCCGGGCGAGCAGGCTGGTCGAAATATAGAGTTCGCGGTGTTCCGATTCAGCCAGCGATTGCTCCGCATGAACCATCAGGTTCAGGAAGACCTGTTCGAGTTGTCCCTGCGAACCGAGCACATAGACCGGCTCCATCGAAAGCCGGTTCGAGACCTGGATTTCGCGCGCGGCCCATTCGCGGCCGCGGAACTCGATGAGGCTGGAGAGCAGAGCGTTCAGCTCGACGGGTTTGGCTTCGGTTTTTTCGGCGCGCGCGAACGAGACAAGCCGGGAGACGATTTCGGAGGCACGGCGCGCTTCGGAGGCGATCGCGGCAAGTTGCCGTTTGGTTTCAGAATCGACAGGCCTGGCCAGTGCGCGTCCGGCCATGATCACTACGGATTCGAGAGGACTCTGCAGTTCGTCGACAACTCCGGAGATGAGTTGACCAGTGGCCGCGAGTTTCTCGCTGCGAAAGAGTTGCTCGCGCATCGTGCGCTGCTCCAGCAAGCGCAGTGACGTCGCGATCTGATTGGCAAAATGTTGCGCCGCCGCTTGCTCATCCTGATTGTACGTCCAGGCATTTGTAATGTGGCAAAGCGCCAGCACGCCGAGCGGTTCATTCTGCGCGAACATCGGCACAAACATCACGGATTTCAGGGTCTGATCCCGTTCTGGCTTCCGCGGAACAGCGGGCTGCGCAGCGTATCCGAGATCGCCAGCAGTGTTCGGTTCCGAAAGCAGAGCGTGGCCGCGGTTACCAGCGAGCCAGTTGGGGTCTCCAGCGGAATCATCGCCGATTCCGCGTTACGGCCCGCGATACGTTCCAGCGCCTTTGGCCCGGCGCGGAAGATATATAGATGAATGTCTGTGATGCGCAGCACTGACGGGACCACGGCATTCAGTTTCTCCAGAATCTCCGGAGGGCGAAGATGCCGAAAGGATTTCCTCGCCCAGCGTATTAAGCGCGCGCATAGCCTGGCGCTGCATGGACATGCGCCGTTCGCGTATCCACCACAACCCGAGCGCAAAAGCCACGACTAAAATCGCCAGCGCGATCAGGCGAGGCGGAACCAGCCAGCTTCTTTCAAGAACGAGTGACGGATCGCTCGGCGAATCCAGAATCAGCTTGAAAGAACCGGTCATACGGCGGACTGGGGCAGAACTGCGAAGAGAGCCCGGTGACCTGAATGCGATCGCCGCGCTCATACTGGTGCAGTCCACCGTCCGGGATCGGGATTCCTTGCGGCAGGAAAACTTTAAGCAGGTTGGAGCCTTGCCCCAGCAATAAATATTGCCCGCCGGTGTTTTCGCCCACCTCTTCCACTACCCCTTCGGTAATAACCAGGAAGCCAAGATACCGCGAGGAGAGCAGGTCGCTCCATTTCACTCTCATCGGTTGCAGCGGCGTGACATAGCCGGTTTTCCGGATGCGATTTCACGAAAATGACCGGCAAACCTGAGCGTTGGCCGTTGCATGCCGATGACCTGGACTGTATCGCCAGGCCTGATTAGCGCGAAGATCTCGGGTGCGCCGTCCAGCGTGATCGCATTGCCATGCCCATCGTGGAGGCCCAAATGGGCGTACGCAAGGACGCGAACTGCGTTGGAGCCGACTATGCCGCTGACGGTGACTTCTTTGCGCTCGTGAATCGGAGCAAGATCTTTCTGGTCGCGTGCGGAGGCTTCTTCGATCGAGAGAGGGAGCTGAGCCGTCAGGATAGCAGGCGCTGGCCAAAACGGCACAGGCCAATGCGGGAATCACGCGCAAGCGAAACGATTTAGCAGCCATGCATCCAGTTCCGGGCTCCGAAAGTCGCGGATGGAGAGAGCGACGCCGGGCAGTTCGTCACACGTGGTAAGTAATCCCACAACCTGTGTCCCAGCATCGAGTGCGGCAGAGACTCCGGTAAGTGAGTCCTCAAATACGACGCAATCCGCTGGAGCGATACCGAGCAATTCAGCGGCGCGCAGATAGATGTCAGGGAAAGGCTTGGGGCGTTCGACCTGATCACCGTCAACAACTGCTTCAAAGAATGATTTCAGCCCAGCGTGCTCCAGGACACACTGCACGTTGGCGGGTTCGGCGTTGGAGCCAATTCCGGTGGGGACACCGGCATAGCGCTGGAGAAATTCGCGGATACCCGGCACCAGCTTGTTTTCCATCTGTGGCTGAATCATCTCGCGGTAAAGCGCTTCCTTGGCTGCCCCATGCGCCAACACTTCGCTTTCACTCAAGCCAGTCCCAAATAAATCGCGCACAATTTCGTCATTGCGCTTCCCGTGCATCCGTTCCTGAATTCCGCTGCTATCGATGCCAAACGGAAGCAGATAGCGTTCCCAGACCTCTGTGTGCAAGGAGGTTGAGTCAACAATTACGCCGTCAACATCGAAAATGAATGCAAGGTTTTTAGCTGAAATGCTGCTATTTTTCACTAGCAATGAATGATAGCAAGTACCAAGCCGACGGTGGACTCCGGCAGCCATGTAAAATGGATGGTGGTCCCAGGGTGGGCCGCTGTTATGGATATCTACGACGAAATTGTCCGGCTGAGAAAGTTAGGGCAGAAGTGTGCCCTGGCTACGATCGTGCAGGTCAATGGTTCCATCCCAAGTTACGAAAGCGCGAAATTGCTGGTGCGTGAGGATGGTTCGCTACTGGGCACTGTCGGCGGTGGATGCGTTGAAGCAGAGGTATGGAACGCGGCGCGCGAGGCAATGCAAAGCGAACGCCCGCAGCACCTGAATTTCAGTTTGGGTCATGACGCCGCCTACGACAACGGATTGATCTGCGGAGGACAATTGAGCGTGTTTGTAGAACCGATTGTGCCGCAACCGCGCGCATTCATTTTCGGCGCGGGCCACATCTCGAAGAGCCTTTCCAACGTCGCGTCGCTGGCCGGGTTCGCTACGGTCGTAATCGACAATCGCGAGACATTTGCCAATCGCGAGCGCTTCCCCGATGCCGACGAGGTCTTCGCCGCCGAATACGAAGAGGTCTTCCCAAAGCTGCAGGTGAACGATACCAGCTACGTAATTATCGTCACGCGCGGGCACAAGGACGACATGCGTGTGCTACGTTGGGCGCTGAATACGCCGGCGCGCTACATAGCCATGATCGGCAGCAAGAGGAAAGTGATCGGAGTCGTGAAGGAACTTGAGAAGGAAGGCATTCCGCGGCAGGCACTCGACCGGCTGTTTGCACCAATGGGCTTCGAAATCGGAGCTATCACGCCGGAGGAGATCGCGGTGTCCGTTGTGGCCGAAATGATCGCCGTTCGCCGCAATCCCGAGGCTGGCTGGCGCTCTTTATCAAAGTCGATTTTCGCTCAGGAATCCGAACGGGCCCTACAGCAGTGACCATTGCTGGACTAATTCTTTGCGGGGGCGCCTCCCGGCGCATGGGCACGGCTAAAGCGTTGCTCGATATCGGCGGAGAGACCGCATTGGATCGCTGGATCCGAATGTTTCATAACACCTGTCAGAGCGTGACCGTCGTGCTGGGCCACGAGCCCGAAAAAATTATTGCGGGAGTGCGGCGCGCCCAGGATGCCCGTTTCGTTGTTAATGCGGAGTATGAACGCGGGCAGTTGAGCTCGCTGCAATGCGGCCTGGCTAATTTGGGCGAAAAGGATGCGGTGCTGTTCACGCCTGTTGACTATCCCGCGGTACTTGCATCCACGCTGGACAGCCTGATTGACGCACTGAACGAAGATAACGGAGAAAACCTGCTGTTTATTCCACGCTATGAAGGCAAGCATGGTCATCCCGTGTGTTTTCGCACGGCGCTGCGCTGCAGAGTTTCTGCAGTTGCCGCTCGACGGAATGGCTCGAGAGCTGATCCATCGCCATCGGGAGCGAACGCGATACGTCGACGTCAATGACCCCGGAATTCTGCGTGACATGGACCAGCCAATCGACTACGAACAACTGCGCACTGCGCCACAGGCATGAGCAACCGGACCAGACTGATTCGAAAACTGTTGCTTGGCGCTGCCGGCCTGTTTGTCATCGCGGGCATCGCCGCGCCGTTCATCAATGCCGCACGTTTTAAGCAGCAGATTCGCGAGGGCCTGGAGCGCGGATTGCATCGCAAGGTCGACATAGTCGGCGATGTCAACTTCCTACTGTTCACAGGACCCGGATTCACGGTTGAAGACGTGCTCATCGCAGAGGCTGCGGGTTCCGGGATCGAACCCTTCGCCCACGTTGCTTCCTTGAGTGCGCGACTGCGCCTGCGCAGCCTGTGGACAGGGAAATTGGAGTTTTCCAATCTGCGCCTGGACGAGCCAAGTGTAAACCTGGTGAAAGCTCCGGATGGTCCATGGAACATTCAGCCGCTTCTACAACAGACGGTGGGTGCGGCCGGTGCGACCGCGGAATGGCCGCTGCCCGATATACAAGTCCGTGGCGGACGTTTGAATTTTAAATTCGGCGACACGAAGAGCGTCTTCTATCTGGCCAACGCGGATGTGGATATCACGCCGTTAAGCCCGCGCGGTGGTGCATTCTCAGTTAGGTTCGAAGGCGAACCTGCTCGCACAGACCGGGCGGCGCAGGTATTCGGTCGCATGTCCGGACGCGGGAGTTGGAATCCGCATGAAACCGGCGAGGGCGAAGTCAATTTAAACGTCCGTTGGGAGAAGAGCCCAATCGCGGAATTCGTAGTGCTGTGGACAGGTCAGGATGCTGGCATTCATGGATTAATAACCGCCGAGGCGCGTCTCTCCGGTCCGCTTTCCAAGCTTCAGATCAGCGGCAATACGCAGCTTGAAGACATACACCGCTGGGATCTAATGCCATCGAAAGCAGGCGGCTGGCCGTTGTCGTTCCGCGGCAAACTGAATGTGCGCGATGAAGAACTGGAACTGGAGACCGTGCCGGCGCCGGACCGAAAGCTCGACGGCAAATTCCGCGCCTTTCGTGTTCTTTCCAAGCCCGAGTGGGGCGTGCTGCTAACAGCGAAGAAGCTCAGTATTGAACCATTACTGGAAATTGCGCGTCACATGGGGACTCCGGTTCCGGCGCAGCTGACGCTGAATGGAGAGGTTACTGGCGTCGTCGGGTATTCTCGCGAGTTTGGCATGCAAGGACGACTGCTCGCCTCCGCGGCAACGGCTCAACTTCCAGGCGCTGAACCCTTGCGCTGCGAGCAGGCGGAAATTGTGATCAATCACGACCATCTGCAACTTGAGTCTGCGAATATCGCGATGGATGGGGTGCAAAATGTGCTGTTCGAGGGAGATTACAAAGGGATCGGAAACAGTCTTGACGTTCGACTGAGCACGCGCAATTTCACCGCGATCAGCGGGAAGACTACGGCAGCCAGATTAGTATCGTCCGCGCAGGCTCCGCTGTTCGAAACCCTGAAGGATGGGCGCTGGCGTGGTACGCTGCGCTACCGCCGCGAGGATGCAGAACCCGGAGTGTGGACCGGGATGTTTGACCTGCAGGACGCGAGCGTCAATATTCCCGGCCTAGCTGAGCCGGTGTTACTGAGTTCCGCCAGCGTGAAGATGAACGGCCACAAAATCTCGGTGGACAAGATTCGCGGAAAGACCAGTAAGCTTCCATTTCAAGGCGAGTACCGATATGAACCGGATAGTCCGCGGCCACATCGCTTCGCGGTAAGTGTGGATGAGGCTGCGCTCGCCAGGGTCGAAGAAATTCTGATGCCGACGTTGCGCAGGCGGCAAGGTTTTCTGGCGCGGACACTGCGCTTCTCCGCGCCACCTTCACCCGATTGGCTGAAGAACCGTCGCGCCGAGGGGAGCTTACATTTCGGCACACTAACGTCCAACAATCTGGAATTTGAAAACGTGCGGACACGTGTGATCTGGGATGGTTTGAATGTGGACATGCCTGAGGTCTCGGCGAGCATTCACGAAGGCTCCTTGAAAGGGTCCATCAAGCTGGATCTAAGCCGGAATGTGCCCTCGTATAAGATTAAGGCCAATATGGAAGGCGCAGCATGGCGCAACGGCAAGCTGGATGGCGACGTCAAAATCTCGACTAGTGGAACTGGTGCGGAAACCTTGACGAACACTGTTGCAGAGGGCTGTTTCTCATCGTCTGCGGTAACGTTGGCCGCAGAACTGGAATTCAAGACGTTTTCTGGCTGTTACGAGTTTGCGCCGGCTAAATCCGCCCGGCTGCAGGTCACAAAGATCCAGGCCAGTTCCGCTCAGGATACGTATTCCGGGCGCGGCGGAACGCTGGCGGATGGTCGAATGGTGCTGGATCTGACAGGAAAGAAAGCACTACGGCTGACTGGTACACTGGCACCATGGCAATTTGAACTGGCGCATTAGAGGCGACTTCCCGGAACGAACGATCGGCTACAATTAAGGCAGGGCATGTCCTCTCCTCAAGCAGCAAAGAATTCTTCCAGCATAGATCTCTCACCCGAACTGCGCGAGCAGTTGGATGCAGTCTGGCGCAAACATATCGAGATTCTGGCAGAGCGACTCCTCGGGGATTGGCGCGCTGATGCGGAGCAGGTGGTTGTCCAACACTACGACGAAAAACTGGCGGAGGGTTCGGCCGCACAACGTAGCCTGAACGAGCACCTGAATCAAGCTGTACGCCGGCTGCGGGGGGCCGAAAGCCACGCGGCATGGGTCCAGGCTTTGTTGGATACCGCCACGCACTTCTGCCGAACCGCGGCTTTGTTTGCGACTTTAAACCAGCGATTGCGATTTGAAGACGGACGCGGACTGGCCGAGCCGGTTGCCGGGCTCGACATCCCGCTGGCGTCAGCGCCCGCTTTTGCGAGCGCAGTAGAAATGCTGGACCCTTTGGTGATTTTGGCGGGCGCCATTGAACTTTCGGAATCTGTGATGGACGGCATGGGGCTGGAAAAGGGCCGGCGCGCGCAGATCCTGCCGCTGGTCAGCAATGGCAAGGTGGTCGCCGTGCTCTACGCCGAGCCGAACGATAATGCGGGATCGGCCAGCGCCCTCGAACTGCTTGCTTCCATCGCTGGATCGACACTCGAAAACCGCATGGCGGGCGCGCCGTTAACGGGCTTACTATCGATTGCAGCGGGCGAGCGTTCTCCGAAAAAGGATTGGGCTTCTCTGCCGAGAGAAGAACGGCAACTACATCTCAAAGCACAGCGCTTTGCCGGTATCCAGGCTGCGGAGTTGCGCGTCGGCAAAGGCGCGCTCGTCGTTCAAGGCCAGATCAAGCGCGACATTTACGGCACATTGAAAGAAGAGATGGACCGCGTACGCAGTGAATTTCGCAGTCAGTTTATGGACGCGTCTTCAAACATGGTGGATTATTTGCACCTGGAATTCGTGCGCACTTTAG
Organism: Bryobacteraceae bacterium; assembly: GCA_963793625.1. Classification (GTDB taxonomy): domain Bacteria; phylum Acidobacteriota; class Terriglobia; order Bryobacterales; family Bryobacteraceae. The sequence continues at coordinate 15,735 of CAWCAT010000020.1, forward strand.
CCAATGATGACCATGCATTACTTGGGCCGGATTATCCGGGTCCGCTTGTTTAAGAGCCTCACGCTGCTTGTGCTGTGCGCGCTGGCGCTGCCGGCGCAAACGCTCGAGTCGCTGGGACGGAAGTATCGCGAAAAAGCGACTCCGGCTGCCCGCGCTGCAATCCAGCAATTCGCGACAACCCACGCTAAAACTCAAAACGGTGCGCTCGCCCTATTCGCAATGGGTGTCGCGGAGTGGGAGCAGAAACTTCCGGCGGAAGCGCTGAAGCATTTCAAAGCCGCCGAAACCCGCCTGCCGGCATTGCGCGACTATGTTGCGTATTACAAGGCGGCAGCACTGTTCGACCAGGGAGATTTTTCGGAGGTAGTGCGCGAAGCCCCGACAGCGTGGCAGCCAAAGCTGATATCGTCGCGCGTGACCGCGGGCGCCGTGCTACTGGCTGCAAAGGCTTACGTCAAACTTGGCCGCGGTTCAGAAGCGGTGCAATTGCTGCGAAACCGTCCTGCGGATTTGCCGCAGCCGCAAGCAGAGTTAACCATGGGCACGGCACTTGAAGCCGCCGGCGATCCACTGGGCGCGGCCGCGGCGTATCAGCGCGTGTATTTCGAGTATCCTACGTCGATGGAGTCCGCCGACGCCCGGGAAGCGTTGCAGCGGCTGCGCACTACGCTCGGTGACAAGTATCCACCTCCCATGCCGCAGGAGATGTTTAAGCGTGCGGATAAATTGATGGCTGGGCGTGAATTTTCCAGAGCGCGTAAAGAATACGAGCAGATTGCGAACGAAACAGGTGGAGCGGAACGGGATCTGGCGAGGGTTCGCATGGGCGTCTGCGAGTATCAGACACGGACAAACAGCGTGGCGCTGAGCTATCTGAAATCGCTTTCGGTGAACGCACCGGAGGCGGATGCAGAGCGCCTGTTCTACGTCATGTCCGCGGCACGCAGACTGGACGATGATGACGGGCTCGCCGATGCGCTCGATCAATTGGCGCGCAAGCATCCGCACTCCAGGTGGCGCATGGATGCGCTGATCAGCGCGTCTAACCGATACTTGGTCACCAATCAAAGCGACCGTTATGTCCCTCTGTACCGCGCGTGTCACGAATCTTTCTCCGGAGAACCCGCCGCTTTCATCTGCCATTGGCGCGTAACCTGGAATGCTTACCTGCAGCGGCGGCCGGAAGCGGGCAATCTGCTGCGCGAGCATTTGCGCATTTATCCCGGATCCGAACAGGCCAATGCCGCCTTGTATTTCCTTGGAAGACTGGATGAAGATCGCAACGATCTGGCCAGTGCCAAGGGTTTTTACGTCGAAGTGGCGACACGCTATCCGAATTCGTATTACGCGATGGTTGCGCGCCAGCGCCTGGCCGATGCACGGATCATGGCAGCGTCAGCGAGAACACCCGAGTTGCTCACAAACGTAGCGTTCCCGATGCGCAGGCGTACTGAAAACTTCGAACCGGACGCGCAGGTCAAAGCTCGCGTGGAACGCGCGCGCATGCTGTCCTCGATGGGATTCGACGACATCGCCGAGAGCGAGTTGAGATTCGGCGCCAGGAACGGCGAACAGCCTGTCCTGATTGCGATGGAACTGGCGCAGCGAGCCTACGATCGTGGAGCACCTGATCAGGCCATCCGATACATCAAAGGCATCGCGCCCAGCTACTTTTGGCTCGATCTCGATTCTGCGCCAATCATGTTCTGGCAATACGCGTTTCCACTGCCGTACAGATCGTCCATAGAAAAATGGTCCCGGCAACAAGAATTAGATCCGTTCCTTGTGGCAGGACTTGTGCGGCAGGAATCGGAGTTCAACGCGGCCGTGATTTCACACGCGAATGCTTATGGACTTACTCAGGTGCTTCCACGCACCGGCCGGTCATTGGCACGCTCCGTGGGAATGAAAACTTTCAGCACGAAAATGCTTTTCCAGCCCGACGTCAACCTGAATCTCGGCACAAGGTACATACGCGACCTGCTCAATCAGCACGGCGGCAATGTCGAACACACCCTCGCCTCGTACAACGCGGGCAAGAGCCGCACGGATCTGTGGCGGACGTGGGGCAATTTCCGGGAACAAGCGGAGTTCGTCGAAACTGTCCCGTTTAGCGAGACTCGCAATTACATTCAGAGTGTTCTGCGCAACGCCGATTTCTATCGACGTCTTTACGAGGGCAGGAAGGCTGAAGTAATCTCGATGGATGGGCCAATTCCCGCAAGATCCTTCAGTGCGCCAGCCAAACCTGCGGCCAAGTCCGCAGCAAAACCTGCAGCAAAGCGAAAGCCAGCACCTAAGAAAAAAGTTCGCTAGTGACCGCACGGCGCATTTTACGGAATCTGTAATTCGTGAGATGACGCGCCTGTCCCTGCAGCATAAGGCCGTAAACCTGGCGCAAGGCTTCCCCGATTTCAGCGCGCCCGAAGAACTGAAACAGGCGGCACGCGATGCCGTCACAGCAGATTACAACCAATACGCGATTACCTGGGGCGCCAAACCCCTGCGTGATGGAATTGCAGCCAAATACAAGCGCTGGTACGACTACGAAATCGATCCGGAGCGCGAAATCACAGTTTGTTGCGGCGCGACCGAGGGTATGATCGCGGCCCTGCTCGCGGTTACGAATCCTTCCGACGAGGTTGTGATCTTTGAGCCGTTTTACGAAAACTACGGGCCGGATACGAAGCTCTCCGGCGCAACTCCGCATTTCGTGCAATTGCGTGCGCCTGATTGGACGTTCGATCCAGATGAATTGCGTGCGGCCTTCAACAGCAAGACCAAAGCGATCATTCTGAATTCTCCCAACAACCCAACCGGAAAGGTATTCACGCGCCAGGAACTCGAATTCATCGCTGAACTCTGCCAGGAATTTGATGCGCTCGCGATCACGGATGAGATTTACGAGCACATTCTGTACGATGGCGCGACGCATATTCCGATTACGACGCTGCCTGGAATGCGCGAGCGCTCCATTCTGGTAAACAGCATGAGCAAGACGTATTCGGTGACGGGCTGGCGTGTTGGTTGGGTACTGGCACCCCCGGATCTGACCGCGTCCATTCGCAAGGTCCACGATTTCCTTACCGTGGGTGCGGCGGCACCGCTGCAACAGGCCGGCGCAATTGCACTGGCGCAACCGGACAGCTACTACGCCGACCTCGCAGCCCACTACAACGCGCGCAGAAACCATCTCTTGCCGCTGCTGAAATCCGCAGGCTTCCGCTGCTTTGTTCCGGGAGGCGCTTACTACATCATGACGGACATTTCAGGATTCGGTTTTGCCGACGACGTCCAGTTTGTACGGCACTTGATTGAAGACATAGGAGTAGCCGCCGTTCCGGGGTCCAGCTTCTTCGCAAATCCAGCCGATGGAAAGCAACTCGTGCGCTTTTGTTTTTGCAAAAAGTATGAGACGCTGGAAGAGGCTGCACGGCGCTTGGAGAAGCTGAGATAGATTTGTAAATTCAAGCAGATGCGGCACATCGAGGAGGCGAGATGTTACCCAGTTTCCTGGTGCCTGAGACCGTAGTTCGGGAAAACGGCAACTCTGCTGAATTCGAACTCGGCGACTCCAGGGGAAAGCTTCTTTCCCTGACCCTCGGCATCACCAGAACCATCGAGCAAGAAAGTCTGGACGTGTCCTTTTGGGGCTCTGCGGACAAGACGGAATGGGGTACCAAGCCCCTGGCGGCCTTCCCCCAGAAGTTCTACTGCGGCACATACAGTATTATTCTTGATCTCACGGCACACCCGGAAATTCAGTATCTGCGCGTCCAGTGGAAAATGAGCCGTTGGGGACGCGGCGAGCCAAAGCCTCTGTTTGGCTTCTATGTCTTTGCGCAGGAAGCGGGCGCGTCGGCGGCGGCAGGGTAAACCTAGCGCAATTCGAAAGCGCCGCGCAGCAGATTGAAGCTGTCGTTATTCTTACCGCGGCCAGAGCCGGTAAACACTAGTGTAAACTCGCGACCGCTCAGCCACTTGGCAGGCATGTTCCAGAAGAACGTGTTCGGCTCGATGCGGCCATTTCCGAAATTCGTGCCTTCATTCAAATAGAGCGCGGTGGTCCAAGGCCCCCAGGGCTTCGGGGCGTCAAAGACACCCAGATTTCCACGATTCGCTGCCTGGTGATCCGTCATCAGAATGTACCGTTTCAAACCCGGATTGTAGCCGACGCTCAAGACCCAACCGACTCCGGAGCGGTCCTCGAATGCCGGCGCTTTTCGCGACGGATCGGCATTCCACAGCGGTTTCCCTTCCTTCATTCCCGCGAGAAACTCGTACGCACTGCGGTCCATGATCCGCTCCTGTGGACAGCGCGCCAGATAGACCGCGCCCGGTTTCTGAATAGAGTCGCTGGCGGCATCCCGCGGGTGGATGAAATAGTGATAAACAAACCCGTCTCTCGCGCCGCTGTAGTCCTTCCCAAACTGACAGATCGTAGGGATTGTGAGGGATTGCTCGTGGGTGAAGGCCCAGGACGCTGGTTCCCACGTGGCCGCATGGTCCGTCGAACGGTAGAGCCTGGCCTCACGCTGCATTTCTTTGAGCGGCGAACCGGGGGACACCCACATGTAGAGAACCCCTTTGACGGAGATCATGCCCCAACTCTTGCCGTCCACCCCCGCCGGGTTCGCAGCATTCTTTCCGCCCCACACGTTGACGCCCCGATAGGCGTTCCAGTCGCCTTCGATTCGGGCTACACCGAGACTGACGCGGCCATCAGAATTGGTTCCGCCGAAACCTCCGCCATCACCCCAGGCGCCGTACTGATGCCCGTCGTCGGCCCAAGTCAATGCCCAGTTATCGCTACCCTGTGCGTCGCGCTTGTGCGTACTCCAATCGAAAGTGACAGTGCGGATAACAGTACTCGGCGGATACGGCGGCGTTTGCGCGAAGCCGGCGCCGGCAACCAGCGCCATTGCTGCGAACCAGTTCAATTGTTTCAAAATTCCCCCTACTCTCTCTATAGGCGGTTGATCAGGCTGGCTACGTAGCCGGCCCCGAAACCGTTGTCGATATTCACGACAGTCACGTTGCTGGCGCAACTGTTTAGCATTCCCAGCAACGCGGCGAGTCCGTGAAAACTCGCTCCGTAACCCACGCTCGTCGGCACTGCAATTACCGGGCACGAAACCAGGCCGCCAATCACGCTGGGAAGCGCGCCTTCCATTCCGGCGCAAACCACGATGACCCGGGACTGCGTGAGGCGCTCTCGATTCACCATGAGCCTGTGAATGCCCGCAACGCCGATATCATGGATGGTCTCGACCTCGTTGCCCATCACCTCAGCCGTGATCTGGGCTTCCTCTGCCACCGGGATATCACTCGTGCCGGCACAGACCACGCTGAGCTTGCCCTTCCCCAGCATCTTGCGATCTTTCCAGACACGAATCGCGCCTGAGAGCGGGAAATACTCGGCCGTGGGTGCAATCTCACGCACCAGTTCCGCCGTACATGCGTCCGCCCGGGTAATCAGAAGATTGCTGGCTTGCTCCAGCACACGCGCGGCGATTGCCTGCACCTGTCCCGGAGTCTTGCCCTTCGCGAAAATTACTTCCGGCATGCCATGGCGAATGGCACGATGGTGATCTACTTTAGCAAAACCCAAATCTTCAAACGGCATGTGCCGCAGACGTTCCAGAGCTCCGTCGATATCGGTTGCGCCATCGCGCACCTGTTCCAGCAAAGACCGCAGTTGTTCCTGATCCATTAGAATTCCAGTACGTCCCCGAGCTTCAAACCTTCTTTGCGCGCTATCCCGCCCCCGACTTCAAGCACAAACTGCGACTTCTGCAAGCCACCGAAATTGGGGCATTGACTCGCAGCAGGAGCTTTGCACGGCGGCGTATCGAGCGACATCTCCACAATCCGGTGATTCGCGTCCAGCCAAATGATGTCTAGCGGGATCTTCACCTGATACATCCAATAAGGGTGACTACCTACCTCACTATGAAGGAAAAGCATGCCGCGGTCGGCCGCCAACGAATCCCGAAACATCATGCCGCGCGCCATGTCCTGAGGATGGATGAGGACGTCGGCTCGCACCTTTGTACCATTCGGAAAGGTGACTACGCGCGTGTTGAAGTCCTCCATCCGGGTCGGTTTTTCACCACATGAGAAGGAAAACAGCCCGATCAGAAGAACGAAGCTAAGAAGAAGTCGTTGCATGAAATAAAATGGTACCGCAGCCCAATGCTCACAAGTTTCTGGAAACGACTTATTCTCACGCTCGAAATGATCAAATTCGAGCACTCAGTGTTCGCGCTACCGTTCGCGCTGACCGGCGCGCTGCTGGCCGTTCGGCAGGGAGGATTCGCCGGGGACGGACTGCCGCTCAAGTTTCTCTGGATCATTGTCGCGATGGTTTCGGCACGCTCGGCGGCGATGGCCTTCAATCGCGTGCTGGATGCCGATATAGACGCTCGCAACCCGCGCACTATGACACGCCACCTGCCGGCGGGAATGCTATCGCGGCGGTTCGCATGGGGATTCGTCGCGGCATCGAGTATCGTGTTCTTTCTCGCGGCGGCATTACTGAATCCACTCTGCCTGAGGCTGGCGCCGGTGGCGCTCGCGATCGTGTTCTTTTATTCGTTCACAAAACGCTTCACGGCGTTTGCGCATCTGGTACTGGGCTTTGCGCTGGGCATCGCGCCTGCCGCCGCATGGATCGCAATCGAAGGCTCGCTGGATGCGCGCATCCTTCTACTGACTGCGGCCGTTACTCTCTGGACCGCGGGCTTCGACATCATTTACGCCTGTCAGGATTATGAGTTCGATCGCAGCGAAGGTCTGTTCAGTCTGCCACGGCGCTTCGGCATTAGCGGCGCGCTCTGGCTGGCCCGGCTCTTTCACATTTCGATGCTGGTCTGCCTGATGCTGCTCTCTTCGAGTTTTCAGTTAGGGACACTGAGCCAGGCTCGGTATCGCGGCGGTCGCCGCATTGCTGATATACGAGCACAGACTGGTGCACGCGGACGATTTGTCGCGCATCGACGCGGCCTTCTTCACGGTAAACGGCTATGTCAGCGTGTTATTCTTCTTGTTTTGGGCTGCCGATATCTTCCTGTCGCGCAGAGGTGCTTAAAATGCAGGTTGTAATCGACGATTCCCGCCTTAAACCAATCTTTGAAAAAGTTGAATCCGGAGTGCGGCTCAGCTACGACGACGGGCTCGCACTGTACCGCAGCAGTGATCTGCTCGCAGTCGGCTACATGGCCAATATCGTGCGCGAGCGCCTCAACGGCAACGTCACTTATTTCAACGTGAACCGCCACATCAACCCGACCGATGTGTGCGTGGCAAGCTGCCGTCTATGTGCTTTCGGCAAGAAGGCGAAAGATCCGAATGCTTACACGATGTCGCTGGAACAGGTCTGGGAAACCGCGGGCAAAGGCTGGTCCGATTCCGCAACAGAGTTTCACATTGTCGGCGGTCTGCATCCCGAACTTTCGCTCGACTGGTTCTGCCAGATGTTGCGTGGACTCAAAGAGCGTTTTCCGCAAGTGCACCTGAAGGCCTTCACTATGGTCGAAGTTGCGTTTTTTGCGCGGCGCGAAAAAATCTCTATCCGCCAAACGCTGGAGCGGCTGCGTGATGCGGGCATGGATTCCCTGCCCGGCGGCGGCGCTGAAATCTTCTGCGAGCGCGTGCGCCGGATTATTTGCGATCACAAGATCGACGGAAACGAGTGGCTCGAGACAGCAAAAATCGCGCACAAGCTGGGGCTGAAATCCAACTGCACGATGCTCTACGGTCACATCGAAAACGATGAGGACCGTGTTGATCACCTGATCCGCCTGCGTGAAGTTCAGGATGAGACGAGCGGCTTCGTAACGTACATTCCACTGGCGTTCCATCCTGATAATACGCCGCTGCAACATATCTCCAAGACCACAGGTTTTGACGATCTGAAGAACGTCGCCGTCGCGCGTCTGATGCTCGACAACATTCCCCACATCAAAGCGTACTGGGTGATGATGACGCCGCGCATTGCGCAAATCGCTCAGCGTTTCGGCGCGGATGATCTCGACGGGACTGTGGTGGAAGAGAAGATCTATCACGACGCCGGCGCCACCACAAGTCAGAGTCTGCGACGCGGTGATCTGCTGCGCTTGATTCGTGAAGCCGGGCGAGAACCCGTCGAACGCGACACTCTGTACCGTCCGGTGCAGCGCACCGAGACAACGTTCACTGTGCTGGTTTAGGGGCGTACTCTCGCGTCAGTGGATTGTCGCGATTCCATTGCGGCACTTCGGTGGAATCAGCCAACATCAACGCCGCTGCCGCTATCGTGCGCGTGACTAGCGCCAGGTTGTCGTAATCGATCTTTTCCCAGTGATCGGCGAGCCCATGGTAGTCCGGGAACATGTAACTAACCGAAACCGTGTGCGCAGGAACGCCTTTACGCGCAAAGCTCAGATTGTCGGAGCGGTTGAAGAACTCAGCCGAGACCTTCGGTTCGCGATCAATCTGCACGCCGGTCTCCTTGCCGGCCGCCACCAGCGTATCCAGCACATTGCTGAAGTCTTCGCCGGTCATCCGCAACCGCTTCAGAACGGGCCCGGCCGAATCGTCCGTTCGCCCGGTCTGTTCCAGGTTGAGCCCGGCAATCGTTTTGTCTAACGGAAAGACCGGGTGTTCCGCGTAGTGCTTAGAACCGATCAAGCCTAATTCTTCACCGAAAAGCGCCAGAAAGATGATGCTGCGTTTCGGTCGCTGGGGGAGTTTGTTCAACGCGACCGCAGTCTCTATGAGGGAGGCAGTCCCGCTGGCGTCGTCGTTGGCGCCGTTGTAGATCCGATCGCCGTCGCCTTTATCGGCCACCCCGATGTGATCGTAGTGTGCGGAAAGCAAAACGTAGCTGTCCCGCAGCGCCGGATCGCTGCCGCGCAGGATTCCAACAATGTTGCGGAGTGTGACGGGCTCCTGGGTTGGATTATGCAGACGGGCTTCGGTGCGTAGATGGGACGCATCCGCGGGCAGACTGTCGAATAGCTCACGGAATTCCTTGCTGTCTATCCAGACGACTGGTGCAGGCTTCGCTGCCGAAAGATCCACAAGAGTTTGTGCCGAAAGAGTAGGTGGTTTTCCAGACAACACGATTAAAGCGGGACGCATTTCCCGCAGGCGTCGCAATCCAGCACTTAAGCCAGACGCCCACTTCAACAGCAGCACCTTGCCTTCAACGTCGGCAGGTTTCAGCTTCTTCAGTTCGCCCGATTCCAGTTTTCTGGCACCCTTCAGATCCACCTGCACACCCATGTTGGTGCGGATCGTGGCCTGCTCCGCTGGAATTGTTAGCGAGGTGGCGCCGTGATGGAATGTGATTGCCGGCGGTTCCTTCGATTGACGCAGAACGCCCATTCGCACAGTCTGGAAATAGCCATCGTCACCGGCTGGCCCCAATCCGGCGCGACGGAATTGTGCCGCCACAAATTCCGCGGCAACATCGAGTCCGCGTGAAGGAGTGTTGCGGCCTTCCAGCACGTCCGATGCAAGAAACGAAACGTGGGCTTTTAGCGAGTTGGGTTGAATGTGATCGAGCGCCTCACGTGCGCCTTCGCGCAATGGCGCGGCCGCGAACACGGACTGCAGAGCTAGCAGGGAAAGCAGTATGCGAAACATGCTGTTATTGAGTACCTGCCCGCGCGGCTTCTGCCCGAGCTTCACGCTCCAACACGGTGCGAGCAGATTCGGGAATAATCCGCCAGTTATTGTCAGCCTTGGCGGGCAGCATTCGCTCGCGCGTGTAGTAATCGATGATCAGATCGCGTATCTCGGCGGGTGATCGCCACAGTATCGGGGCATCCTGAAACATCGAATAACCCGCGCTACCAGCCGCCCGGTAATTATTGATCGCGATGCGCAGCTTCTGAGTGTCGGCAAGCGGCTGGCCCTTGTAATTCAACTTGGTGATGCGCTGCCCTTCGGGTTTCAGCAAATTGATTTCGTACTCAACGCCTTCCGCGATGTCGAAGTTAAACGCAGCCACCTCGCGGTTGATCAACGACGTTTCCGTGCAGGCCGGAGTCGCACAGGACTTGAAGTAGCGCGCCGCATTCTCGAGCGCTTCGCGCACCATCTTGCCGGTGCCTTGCACTGCGTAGAGTTCGTTGTCGTAGATGTACAAGGCAGCGATCTGGCGTACAGTCATGGGACCCCTTGGAATGCGCACGCGCGGATTAAACGAAGCGGTAAACGAGACGTCGGCTTTCGAGTAGGAAACCTGCACGCGTTGCACTGCATCCAGCAGGACGCTGTCCTGAATGCGCGCGAGTGTACCTTCCATTTCGATGGGCGACTCCGCCACTGGCGTATTCAGATAGCGCTCGGTCAAATCGTGATACGGCTTTGCCAGGCGTAGGATCTCCTCATCAACGGGAGTTTGATCCGTCACAGGAATAAGACGGCTGCGCTTTGAGATCAGTTTCCACGTGCCGTCATTCCGTTCCAGCACGAAATCAATGCGGGCCAGCGAGATACCCCAATTTTTCGGCTGCACAATCAGCACTTTGCCAATTTCAGTTCCGGGCAGATCGCGGTGCGAATGACCGAAGACAATCGCATCCAGCGACGGCACGCCCGTGGCTATTTGAAAAACCGGATTCTCGTCCTTCGTCTCACCGCGCCGGACCACGCCTGTTTTCAAATCACGATCCAAACCACCATGGACAGCACCAATCACCAGGTCGGGACGCTCTTTCGCCCTGAGCGCCGCGACGGTCGCGATGGCCGCTTTATCGCCTGGCTCCCAACGATAGCCCGTGTAGTTCTGCGGCTTTTCCCACATCGGTATAGCCGGCGTCGTGAGGCCAATAACCGCGAGCTTCACTCCGGCGACGGTCTTCACTATGTACTGTTGAAACGGCCGAGCCTTGCCAATCGCTTTCGTGTTCGCAGAGAGCCAGGGGAATTTCGCTTCAGAGCGCGCTTTCTGCAGGTTCTTCAGACCGAAATTGAATTCATGGTTTCCCAGCACCATCGCGTCATACCCAATGTGGTTCATGGCCAGCATCATTGGATCAGCGCTCAGGCTTGCACCTTCCGGCTTGATTTTGAGCGGAAAATTCCCTGTCCGGACAAACTGCTGATACACAGTTTCGATTGGCGAGCCCTGGATGGTATCACCACAATCAATCAACACAGTATTTGGATTCTCGGCTCGCGCCGCTCGGATCAGAGTCGCGATTTTAGCGAGGCCGCGTGCGGCGGGCTTCGCTGAGAAGTAATCGTAAGGAAGAATATTGCCGTGTAAATCAGTGGTGGCCAACAACGTAACAGTGACAGTCTCGGCGCGTGCGGCAACCGAGAGCGCCGTCACAAACAACAGGCTCTTGAGAAGATGCATAGGAAGGTATCTTAAGTATATTCTGACATCTATGGGTCATTTTTTCGTCCACCTTTTTCTATGTCTTATTTCGGCATGCATTATTTCTGCACAGCAGCCCGCGCCTGCTCCCGTGGCTGCGCCAAAACCGCCTGCGCTAGCACCTGGTTTGTACGCGACCATTCAGACTGTGTTCGGCAACATCAAACTCCGGCTTTTTGAAAAAGAGAGCCCGATCACTGTGAAGAATTTCGCTGACCTTGCGATGGGGCGTAAGGAATACACGGATCCGCGGACGCGATTGAAATCGCGCAAGCCGCTCTATAACGGTTTGACGTTTCACCGCGTTATACCGGGATTCATGATTCAGGGCGGCGATCCGCTTGGCTCGGGGACCGGTGGCACGGAACGAATTAAAGACGAATTCGCCCCAACTTTGAAATTCGAAGAGGCAGGTGTGCTCGCGATGGCCAACGCCGGCCCGGGCACGGGTAGCTGTCAGTTCTTCATTACGGTCGCGCCCCAGCCTCACCTAAACGGACGTCACACGATTTTCGGTAAAGTGATCGCAGGCCAGAGCGTGGTGGACAAGATCGTGAACGTGCCCCTGCTTGGCGAACGGCCACGCACGGCAGTCCGAATTATTAGCGTGAGTGTGCGCCGTGAAGGACCATCGCCCGTCGCACCGGCGGTGAAGAAAGCGGTTCCGGCGGCGAAGCCAGCTGCTCCCGCTGCAAAACCGGCAGCACCAAAAACGCCCAATGCTACAAAGAAATAAGCGCTTTCTGCTGATAGCCGCACTGTTTCCAGCAGCGCTGTGCTTGTCCGCGTTCGCACAGAAGCCGACAGCAGCCCCAAGTTCAAGCGCGAAGACGTCTCTGAAAAGATTCCTTCAGAACTATCTGGGGGACGAGGGCAAGACCGCGCAATACTCTGCAGTATTCGTTGACCTTAACGGCGATGGGACACAGGAAGTCATCATCTTCGTATCAGGTCGGCATTGGTGTGGGAGCGGGGGCTGTCTCACGCTTATCTTGGCGCCAAACGATTCCTCTTACCGCGTTGTCACAAGGATCACGATCACGCGACCTCCCATCCGAGTGTTAACAACCAAATCGAACGGCTGGCGCAACATAAGTGTGTGGGTAGGCGGAGGAGGTATTGTGCCAGGCTACGAGGCGGAACTTCCCTTTGATGGCAAGACCTATCCAAGTAACCCTTCCATGCCTTCCGCTCGACAAATGATCACGAAAAAAGGGAAGATCGTAATCCCCGAATCGTCTGAGAGCGAGACTTTATTTCCGTGATCCAGAAAGTTAGGATAACCAACATGCATCTCATCATCGGCTTGATTGCGGCTTGTGCCGTACTCACTGCCCAGACCATCGACCGTCCGTTGCGCGCGGTTACTGATCCGGGCGTAGTCACCACCCGCCAGACGATTACGCCCGCGGGCGTTCCCACCATCTTCCAAGGGAAGGTCTACGGGGTGGTGTTCGGAAAGACCGCGAGCGAATTGTGGATTCTGAGCGCTACGCAGCTTTATCAAATGGACTGGCGCGCAAACCGTGTTGTTACGAACATCAAGCATCAAGCGAATCCAGGCCTGATGGGGTTGACCCGGCACGATCAGGTGTATGTGACCGGTGTGCCGAACCGCAAAAAAGCAGGGCTTTTTCGGATAGTCGATGGCAGCCTGAAAGCCGTAGCCGAAGGGTTTGGCACGACTAACTCAGGATCGACGGGAATTGGTGGAGGCGTCGCGGTGGTGCCACTGATCGCGGATAACAAAGCCGCGATCGTCGAGATCGATGGGGGCAAGGTCAGGGCAACTGTCGATACCGGCATCGCCCCATTCGCTGCGGTTGTGAACACCGCGGGCACAGTGGCTTATGTTTCGAACTGGGGCGGACGGCGAGCGACGGACAAGGACCTGACGGCACGCACCGGACTGAGCCCCACTGCAGATCAAGTGGTCGTGGATGCGCACGGCATCGCCTCCACTGGAACCGTTACACGCATTGATCTCGTCAGCGCGAAGGTCACACACACGATCCCCGCGGAACTACATCCCAACGGTCTGGCGTGGGACGAGAAAGCCGGACGCCTGTACGTCGCCAACAACAATCGCGACTCCGTGACTGTGATCGACACAAAAACCAATGCTGTGCTGAGGCATGTCCGAATCCAGCCATTTTCACGCGAGGTTACCGGCATCGCACCCACGGCAGTTGCGCTTTCGAGCGATGGATCGAAGGTGTTTGTGACATGTGGTGGCATCAATGCCGTTGCAGTGTTGAACGCGCGGACATTCACGATGGAAGGGCTGATCCCGACAGGATGGTACCCCAACTCCATCGCAGTCAGTCGCGGATGGAAAACATCTCGCGATCGGGGCACTGCTGGGTGCCGGATCCGGCTGGCGCGATGAACCGGGCAAGCGCTTCGTACACTCCAATCGAGGTTCGGTCAACGTCGTGGACATTCCAGACGCTGCCCAACTGGCGAGTTACACCACTGCCGTTTCCGAGAACAATCACTTGCCGCTGAAGGGCGTGCCTGTTCCGGCAAGACAGGCGCCAAAGGACTCCGAAAGCAGTGCCGGAGCGCGCTGGGGACGCTTCGCTGATCCAGCATGTGGTTTATATCGTCAAGGAAAACCGCACATACGATCAGGTCTTCGGCGATATTGAAAAAGGCAACGGCGATCCCTCGCTGGTGATGTTCGGCGAGGCGGTGACCCCAAATCAACATCGCCTCGCTCAGGAATATGTCTTGCTCGACAATTTCTATGCCTCAGGCGGCAATAGCGCGGACGGGCACCAGTGGGTTACGCAAGCGAACGAGGTTGCCTATACGATGTGGCCCGGTTACCAGGGGCGCAGTTATCCGTACGATGGCACTGACCCAATCGGTATCGCGCAAGGCGGCACAATCTGGGACGCGGCGATCAAGCTGGGCAAGTCAGTTCGCATCTATGGCGAGTACGCCGGTCGCCTCTCCGTGCCATCCGCAGAGCGCCACGAATCTTCTGCGGCGTTGGAAGCGTGGTGATGACTTCACGTCCATCTGGAACATCACTGCGCCGATCGCGCACATGAACGCGTTCGTTGCCAGGAACTACCCTAGTTACACAACCGCAATTCCCGACGTGGTGCGCGCGCAAATTTTCCTGAAGGATTTCAAGCAGTGGGAAAAAGATGGCAAGATGCCTGCGCTCACTGTGCTGCAACTTCCGTCGAATCACACTAACGGCGCATCACCCGGCGCTTCATCGGCGAAGGCCATGGTAGCCGACAACGACCTCGCTGTGGGGCAGATAGTGGAGTCGCTCAGCAAGTCGAAGTTCTGGTCGAAAATGGCGATCTTCATTGTCGAAGATGACGCGCAGAATGGCGTGGACCACGTCGACGGGCACCGCACGACTGCGTTGGCCGTGAGCCCATATACCAAGCGGGGCCACGTCGATTCCACCTTTTATTCAAACCAGAGCATGCTCAAGACCATCGAACAGATGCTCGGCTTGCCCACGCTCTCGATTTTCGATTTGATCGCAAACGATATGCGCGCGAGTTTCAGCGACACTCCAGATCTGACGACATACACACACGTGCAGCCCGGGCAGGATCTATTCGAAGTGAATCCGCCACTGAAGGCTCTGCGAGGCCCGGCGAGATCGGCTGCAATCGATTCGGCAAAGATGCGCTGGGATGTTCCTGACGCGGCGCCAACGGAACGGCTCAATCGGATTCTATGGCACAGCATCAAGGGCTGGAACACTGCTTACCCCGGCGTACGACAAGCTGTGTTTGCGCCGTATTCGCTGGATATCGAGGACAAAGACCGCTGAAAATTGACTTCAGGCGCGTAAATTCGCTATCTTGAAATTTACTTGGTAGAGGCGCGGCAGCCAATATTAGCAGCCTGAGCAGTTCCGAAAAGCTTCGGACAGGCAGTGAAAGGGGCTGGTAACAATCCGCCGAAGTCGGTTCCAGAGCTATATGCGGACCGGCTGGGGGTGAAGGCTAAATCCTTCCCACTGTCATCCGGAACTCGGATGGAGCGCTATCGAGGAGACAGGCAGTCCGACCGCTGGATCGTCTCACCTCCCGGCCCTCCTTTTCGATTCCACTTTGAGCTGATTTTATGAACATATTCGCGCTTACGCGGGAACTTGTTGACATCGAGTCCATCACGGGCAACGAGAAGCAGGTCGGCCTGTATCTTGCCAAACTGCTCGGCGAACTGGCCGCTCGTTTCGACGGGCATGTCGAGATCATGGACGTGGAGCAGGATCGCTTCAACATCTTTGCGTCCTGGGGCGAGCCGATTGTTACGCTCTCCACGCACATCGATACCGTGCCGCCATTCTTCGGAATGCGCGAGGATGACGAGTTCATCTGGGGACGCGGCGCGTGCGATACCAAGGGCATCATTGCGTCGATGATTTGCGCAGTCGAAGGCTTGCTGGAACAGGGTACGCGCAACATCGGCTTGTTGTTTGTAGTTGGCGAAGAGCGCAATAGCGCCGGAGCGTTTTACGCTGCCAAGAATCCACGCGGTGCTCGCTATCTGATCAATGGCGAGCCCACTGAGAACAAGCTGGCGCTCGGCTCTAAAGGCGCGCTCCGCTACGAGTTCGAAGCGCAAGGCAAGATGGCCCATTCCGCGTATCCACATCTGGGCGAATCCGCGATTGAGAAGTTGTTGGACGCACTCGCAGAGGTTCGCAAAATCCCACTGCCCGTCGATCCGATTCTGGGTCCGAGCACGGTGAATATCGGCACCATCAGCGGTGGTCGCGCACCCAATGTCATTCCGGACCACGCAGCCGCGGAAGTTTTCATCCGGCTTGTGGATGACGGTAATTCCACGCGCGAAGCAGTGGCACGCGCAGTCGCTGGCAAGGCAATTGCACGCGATATTTTATGGATTCCCGCCTTGCACATGAGCGCTTTGGAAGGCTTCGAAACGGATGTTATGGCCTACACCACGGACATCCCGGCATTCGGCGGAGCCTGGGGCAAGCCATTTCTGTTCGGACCCGGATCCATACATGTCGCGCACACATCCCAGGAACGTATCCCTAAAAAGCAGTTAGTGGAGGCCGTGCCCCTTTATCAGCGCATGGTCAGGCAATTATTGAATTCGTAGTTGGAAGGTAAATCAAATGGAAAAGAAGATTCCAGTAGGCATTCTCGGCGCCACCGGCATGGTGGGCCAGCACTTTGTGAAGTTTCTGCAGAACCATCCGTGGTTTGAACTGACGTGGGTGGGGGCGAGTGATCGTTCCGCCGGCAAGAAGTACAGCGATGCCACAAGCTGGCGGCTCGACGGCGTGATGCCCGCAGCAGTCGCGGACCTGACCGTGCAGGACAGCAAGCCGGGCGATGCGCCCAAGCTGATGTTCTCCGCGATGGACGCCAGCGTTGCCACGGACATCGAACGCGCATTCGCGGATGCCGGACATCTGGTCGTTTCCAACTCGAAGAACCACCGCATGGAAGAGGACATTCCACTGCTGGTTCCGGAAATCAATCCGGATCATTTGAAAGTTGTGCCGCTGCAACGGCAGGGACGCGGTTGGAAGGGCGGTATTGTCACAAACCCGAACTGCTCGACGATCGTTCTGACGCTCGGCCTGGCGCCACTGCAAAAGTTCGGAATCAAGAAAATCATCGTCACCACTATGCAGGCGATCTCCGGCGCGGGCTATCCGGGTGTGCCTTCGATGGACATCAACGCCAATGTGATCCCCTACATCGGCGGTGAAGAAGAAAAGATGCAGCAAGAGACGCAGAAGATTTTTGGTTCCGTGGCCGGCAGCAAGATCGTCTCCCTGGATGCCAAAGTCAGCGCGCACTGCAATCGCGTTCCGGTGGTGGATGGGCACACGGTAGCCGTTTCGGTGGAGTTGGAACAAAAGCCAACAAAGGAAGAAGTGATGCAGGCTTTCGCCCAATACCGCAGCGTACCGCAGGAGCGGAATCTGCCAAGTGCGCCGAAGCTTCCAGTGATTTACATGGAAGACCAAACACGTCCGCAACCGCGCCGCGACGTGGAACGCGAACGTGGCATGGCTGTGTTCGTTGGACGTCTGCGCGAATGCCCCGTGCTCGATTGGAAGTTCATTGCGCTGGGTCACAATACGGTGCGTGGCGCTGCCGGTGCTGCAGTATTGAACGCCGAATTGTTGCAGTCCGAAGGGCTGTTGGACTGATCGTATGATTGTCATGAAATTCGGCGGTACGTCGGTAGAATCGGCGATCGCTATTGAACGGGTTGCGGGCATTGTCCGCGCCCGCGTTCCGCGCAAGCCGGTTGTCGTAGTCTCAGCCATGGGCAAGACAACGAACAAGTTGCTTGCTATTGCGTCTGACGCGGTCAACGGCCGCCGTCAGCAGGCATTGTCGCTACTCGAAGAGTTACGCGAATTCCATGTGCGCGAAGGCATGGCAGCAGCGGCAGAGGCCGACCGTGTTGAGCTGTGCACGTTTCTGGAAGATCACTTTCGCGAACTAGCGGAACTTGTGCGCGGCCTGTCGGTGCTAGGCGAACTCACACCGCGCTCCGTGGACGCGATTTCAAGTTTCGGCGAGCGCCTTTCCAGCCGCATAGTCACGCTTGGTTTTCGTAAGGCAGGCATCGATGCCGTACACATCGATTCGCGCAAGGTGATGAAAACCGATACGCGCCACACGCAAGCGAATCCGCTCTTCGAAGCGACTTATGCACTGATGGCCAGCGAACTTTCGCCGCTTGCCAAAAAGAGCGTCGTCGTGATGGGCGGATTTATCAGCTCCAGCGAGGACGGCGTCACCACTACCTTGGGCCGCGGCGGTTCTGATTTCAGCGCAGCAATCGTAGGGGCTGGTATCGGCGCAGAAGAAATTCAGATCTGGACTGACGTGGATGGCATGCTCACCTGCGATCCGACGATTCTGCCTGTGGGCCGCCGCGTGAAGACAATCTCCTTTGCAGAAGCCGCGGAACTGGCGTACTTCGGGGCAAAAGTGCTGCATCCAGCCACGGTGCTTCCCGCTATTGAGAAGAACATACCGGTGCTGATCTTGAACTCACGCAGGCCGGAAGTGGAAGGCACGCGGATTGTCGCCGATTCGGTCCCTTGTACCAACGATGTAAAGTCGATCGCGTGCAAGAAGCAAATTACGGTCGTCAACATACATTCGATGCGCATGTTGATGGCTTACGGTTTTTTGAAGCGCATCTTCGAAGTCTTTGATCGTTATGAAACTCCGGTGGATCTGGTAACGACGTCAGAGGTCAGCGTCTCACTGACGATAGACAGCACCGCCAAGCTCGCGGTCATTCTCGAAGAATTACGCCAGTTCTCCGAAGTCACGATCGAGGAGGAACAGGCGATCGTTTCGCTGGTGGGCGATAACATCCGCCACACACCAGGCGTGGCGACGCGCGTCTTTCGCGCCCTGGAAAAAGTCAATGTGCGCATGATTTCTCAAGGTGCATCACGGCTCAACCTGACGTGCGTGGTTTCCCAACAGGATCTGGCGCATGCGGTCGGTCTGTTGCATACGGAATTTTTCAGCGAAGTGGATCCGGCGGTCTTCGACTAACATGAAACTCGCACTTGTCGGTTACGGAAAAATGGGCAAGCTGATTGAACAGCTCGCTCCCGAGTACGGCTTCACTGTCGCGCTGAAGCTGGACGAATTCAATAACGCTGCGTTTGAAGGCATGACGCCGGCGAACTTCGCGGGGATCGACGCTGCGGTCGAGTTCTCCACACCGGGCGTTGTCATTGAGAACATCGAGAGACTCGCAGCACTCGGCGTGAACACCGTCGTTGGCACGACCGGTTGGACAGAACAGATCAACCGCGTGAAAGCAGCGGTTGACAAGCACGGCACGGGATTGGTCTGGAGTCCGAACTACTCAATCGGGGTCAACGTCTTTTTTCGTCTGGTCTCGCAAGCAGCGCGCCTGCTGGCGGATGAGAAAGAATACGAGGCATGGGCCTGGGAAATTCATCACAGCGCCAAGAAGGATGCGCCTTCCGGCACGCTCGTGAAACTTGTGGAAGAGATGCGCAAGAGCGGCTATCAAAGCAGCATCGATGTCGGCTCCAACAGGGCCGGCGCGCATCCGGGCACGCACGAAATCGGCTTCGATTCCGCAGCCGACACAATTACGCTACGCCATTCCGCACGGAGCCGCGAAGGCTTCGCACGCGGAGCGCTGAAGGCAGCACAATGGGTGGCAGGCAAAAAGGGATTCTACGAGTTCAGCCAGATTCTATTCGGCTGAGTGAGAGGGGTGGAACATGTTTACAGGTTGCGGCACAGCGCTAGTCACGCCATTTAAACAGGACGGATCACTGGATGAGACGACACTTCGCAAGCTCGTCCAGCGGCAGATAGAAGCAGGCATCAATTTTTTGGTGCCATGCGGAACCACGGGAGAAAGTCCGACGCTGTCGCGCGCGGAACATCTGCGTGTGGTCGAGATCACGCTGGAAGAGGCCAAGGGCAAGGTTCCGGTGCTGGCCGGCGCGGGTGGCTACAACACGGCCGAGGTGATCGAACTCGCGCGCGAGTTGCAGGGCATGGGCGCCGACGGCTTACTCAGCGTCACGCCTTACTACAACAAGCCCACGCAGGAAGGCCTGTTCCAACACTACAGAGCGATCGCAACGGCGGTAAAGGTGCCGATCGTTGTCTATAGCGTCCAAGGACGCACAGGCGTAAACGTGGAACCGCAGACACTGAAGCGTCTCTCGGCTATCGACAACATCGTGGCGGTGAAAGAGGCATCGGGCAACATCAGCCAGATGGCGCAAGTGATTCACCAGGTGCCGTCGGATTTCAAGGTGCTCTCCGGTGACGACTCCATCACAATCCCGCTGATTGCGCTAGGTGGCCGCGGCATCATCTCTGTCGTGTCGAATGAAATTCCTGGCCCGATGACGAAGCTGGCGCAGGCCGCACTGAGTGGCGACTTCGCCGGCGCGCGCGAAATTCAGCGACAGTACTTACCGCTGATGGAAGTGAATTTCGTCGAATCGAACCCAATTCCCGTGAAGGCCGCGATGGCCGCGATGGGATTGCTCGAGCCGGTCTGGCGGCTTCCGCTGGTGCCACCGGCCCCGCAGAGTCAGGCGAAAATCGAAAAAGTGTTGCAGGAAGTCGGACTGCTTCGGGGCGTGCATGCAGAATAGTATCGAGCAGTTATTTGACGAGAAGCATTCCTCTTACACCGAAGATCATGCGCGGTTGTTTCAAGAGTTCAAGGCTGCGCTCAACGCCGGCGAAATTCGCGCTGCCGAGCCGGACACTACAACCAGGAGCGGATGGCGGGTAAATGGCTGGGTCAAGAAGGGTATCCTGCTTGGCTTTCGCATGGGTAGTGTGGTCGATATGTCGATTCACACAGGCCGCCAGCCTTTCTTCGACAAGGCCACCTATCCGGTGAAGCAGTTCAGCCCCACCAGCGGCGTCCGGATTGTGCCGGGCGGATCGAGCATTCGCGACGGCTGCTATGTCGGCAAGGGCGTGACCTGCATGCCGCCGATGTACATCAATGTCGGCGCTTATGTGGACGATGGCACGATGGTGGATTCGCACGCGCTGATCGGCAGTTGCGCGCAGATTGGCAAGAACTGCCACATCTCTGCTGCTTCGCAGATCGGCGGCGTACTCGAGCCGGTCGGCGCACTGCCGGTGATCGTGGAAGACGATGTTCTGGTGGGCGGCAATTGCGGAGTGTATGAAGGCACTGTCGTGAGCCGTCGCGCCGTGCTCGGGACCGGCACCATTCTCAATCGCTCGACTCCGATTTACGATCTGGTGCGCGGTGAAGTTTACAGCGCGACAGACGACGAACCGCTCGTGGTTCCGCCTGACGCTGTTGTCGTCGCGGGTTCACGCGCTATCCAAAAGGGTAAGGGCAAGGAGTGGGGTATTTCGCTCTACACTCCGGTGATTGTGAAGTATCGCGACGCCAAGACTGACGCGAAGATTCAGCTCGAAGATCTGCTGCGCGGTTGAGCTGTTTGCGTTAGCACATCGAGTGTATTCTTCGCGACGGTAAGCCAGGAGTATCTGCGCGCTTGCGCTGGGCCTTCGTGTGCCAGGCGGGTGCGCAGTGCTTCGTCGCAGGTCAACTGTTTCAGCGCACCACAGATTGCATTTTTTGAGGCTGGATCAAACTGCAGCGCAGCCGTGCCGCTGATAGTTTTCAGTGGTTCAATTGCAGAGCAACCCGTGGGAATGCCCGCCGCGAGTGCTTCGAGTACGGGCAATCCAAAGCCTTCAAAGGTGGATGGATATATGAACGCATGCGCGTCGCGGTAGAGTGCGTAAAGCTCTTCGCGGGGAATCCAGCCGGTTAGCGTTACCGCGTCCTGCAGACCGAGGCCATTAATCAATTGTTCCGTCTCTGCGGTGTGAAATCCGCGCATTCCGGCGAGCACTAATCTGAAGTCCGGAAGCTCTTCGCGGAACTCACGAAAGGCCTCAATCAGTCGATTGATGTTCTTGTGCGGATGCAGGGTGGAGACGCATAAAACGTAGCGCTGCACTTGCGCGGCTAGGCGTTGTCGGCCTACTTCGAACATGCGTTCATCGACACCCAGTGGCACGACATGAATCTTCGACCCGGGCAGACTGATAGTACTTCAACAGGTCATCTCGCGTCGCAACGGAATCGGCGAGCAGCGCCTGAGAGCGCGTCGCGGCAAGCGACAGGAACAACTGCCAGAACGGCAGATCAAACCAGCGGAAGTACTCGGGATGGCGTTTGTGCTGCAGGTCGTGGAAAACGGTAACCAGTTTGCACGCTGCGATCACAGGCGTAGTGAAGCCCGGATTGAGCAGCACATCGATGCGATGATTGCTCAGCCCAAAGGGCAACACAAACTGTTCCCACAGCAGCCGTAGCGGACGAATAGTGGCGCGAACACCCTGCGGCGCGTGGATAAAGTTCGGCTGGTCAGGCACCAGATCCGCGACCGGTCTCCCGATTCGTGAATACGACGTAGGTGTTAGCCTTGTCGATTTGCGCGAGCGCCAGCAGCAGGTTGCGCAGATAGATTTCCGTGCCGCCGACGCCTCCGGGGATCAGATAAAGTGCATTGACGCCAATGCGCAGCGCTCCCATGTCAGGGCTGCTTTTTCGCTGGCGCGGAACGCATTTCGAATTCGAGTCTGGCCAGTGCCTCTTGGGCGGCCGGCAGCTTGGGGTCGATCGCAAGAGCCTTGCGATATTCTGCTTGCGCGGCGGCCAAGTCGCCCGCAACCACATTCAGGTTGCCTCGATAAACGTAGCTCATCGGGTAATTGCCGTCCACTCGAACCGCTTCGTTCAGCGCGTCCCACGCTTCCTTAGTAAGTCCCTGCTGAGCCCGAATCATACCTATTAGCGAGTACACGTGAGCCGTTTTTTCTTTCTCGAGCGCCAGTTCCAGTTTCTCTATCGCCGGTCCGTACTGCTGACTGCACTGATGGGCAAGGGCCCAGTTCACAAGCAGTGTCGAATCGGGGGGCTCGATTGCTGCGGCCTTTTCGTACTCCTTTGCCGCCTCTCCACACCGATTGGACGTATACAGAGCAAAGGCCAGCTGAAAGCGCGGGCGCGATTTGCGGTGTGACTTATCCGCTGTATCCTGCCAGAGCGAGATCGGGCCGCCCCAGACCAGATTGCGCGAGTAAGTAAGTACGCAAAGCAGGGCAATAATCGCGCCCAGTGCACCTGTAAGTTGCAGCTTTCCCGGCTTCCAGCGCCGCAGCACGTCAACGGCGACTAACAGCAGGCCCAGAAAGGGAAGATATACACGGCGTTCCACTAGCGTGTCTTTGATAGGAACCACAGACGAAGTGGGCGCAATCAACAGCAGAAAAATCACGATTCCGAATGAGGCCAATGGAGCGCGCCGGCGCAGGTACCATGCCAGCGCGACCAGTGCGATCAATCCAGCCAATCCGACAAATGCGCCGTGATCGAAGAGCGAGTGCGACGTTGTAAAATCGTGATCAATATTCTGGCCGTAAGGCAGAATGACAAGGCGCAGGTAGACCCAGATCGCCCGGCACTGCGTGAAGAAGTAACTCGTCCAGGGCAGGTCTTTCATGGCGAATCCGGCGGACGTGGATGTCCGTAAAACATTCCACACAAACGCGGCTCCGAACAAGCCTGCGATCGCAGCGGGGACATACAGGCGCCAGTTACGTTTGACTGTCTGCAGGAATGAGCCGTCGTTCCAGTAAAGATCAATCAGCAGCAACACGGCAGGAATCACAGCCGTGTGCTCTTTTGAAAGCGCTGCGGCACCCGTGAATAGCAGCACCAGGGCCGCGCGGCCCCAACTGATACCAACTCCATTGCGCGCCAGGTAAAGCGAAACTGCCGCATAGGCGAACAGAACACTGAATGCCTCTGAGCGGCTCGCTACATAGGCCACGGACTCAGTTTGCAGCGGGTGTGTAAGGAACACCAGTCCGGCGAAAACCGCCAATATTTCTTTGCGCCAGCCCTCTTCTCCGACTTTGCCCAATAGATTCCGTGCAATCAGCCAGACCATTGCCGAAGCACCCAGATGGAACAGAAGGTTCCAGACGTGATAAGGCAGCGGATTCAATCCGGCGCTTTGATAGTTGAGCCAGTAAGTGAACATCAACAGCGGACGGACACCTGTGATCCATGCGCGCCACCGTTCCGCCGGGAATGTCGGATCCATGAAGGGCAGATAAAGGTCATCGAAAAGAAACGGCGCTTTGAGTGCGGGTTGATAAATTTCCAATGTAAGAAATAACGCGGCGAACAGGCCGATGGCGTAAGCCCACCACGGCACGCCTTGACGTGCAGGCGCTTTCTCAGTCTGAACCGGAGAAGCCACCGGCTTGAGTGAGGGTTTATTAGGAGTTCGTTGTTTGTTGATCTTCATTCAGGGATTGAAGGCGAAATTCGAGAATGGCGACGCGCTGCGCCAGGGCGATGTTAGCGTCTTTCAAATCTGAGATAACTCTAGAGTAATGATAAAACACCATTAGAAAAACAGAAAAGGCAACTATTACGAGGGCCAGCGGTGCGTATGTTACACCCATCCACTCGGCGGCTGTGTCCATCGCCCAATGCGAGCGGGAGAGCACAAGCATGAGCAGGCCAGCGGCTAGCCAGCTGACCGAATGTTCCACTCGGATATGCGCGCGCCGCAAGGACATTAAGACCATGACCACCAGCGCGGCACTAAGTAAGGAAATTACGTTTAGAAGTCGCTCCACAGCTATCTTCTCCACCGGCTGCGTTCAAATTTCAGGATATTCACAAAGACCCCAAGCAGTACGTGCACGATATAGAACAGCGAGCGCACTGCCGTAATGGTGCTCTTGCCGGCTTTGCGGGGCCGCATGGCACAGGGAACTTCACGGAAGCGAAAAGCGCGGCGCTGCAAAACAACCAGGGCTTCGATTTCCGGATACTCCAGTGGAAAGCTTTTGCTGAACACCGCCAACGCCTGGCGATTGACGCCCACATAGCCAGACGTGGGATCATGCACCCACTCGCCCAGAATCGGCCGCAGGACTGCTCGGAAAAAGCTGATTCCAATACCTCGTGCGACACTCGTGGCTTTTCCGTCATGGGCGACATAGCGCGAACCGATCACCATCTGACAATTCGTTTCTTTCAGGGTTCTAAAAATCTCGGAGATGAACTTAGGGTCATGCTGCCCGTCGCCGTCCAGACGAATGACATATTCGTAACCGAGTTCAAAAGCGAGTTTGTATCCAGCTTGCACGCAGCCGCCCAATCCCAGGTGATGCGGCAACTTCAAAACGTAAGCGTCAGCCTGACGAGCCGCATCCACGGTAGCATCCGTCGAACAGTCGTCGATGACCATCACCGGAACGCCTGGCGAGGTCTCGTGAATTTCGCGAACCACGTCGCCCACCGCGCCAACTTCGTTGTAAGCCGGAACAATGATCAGCAGCGAACCGGGGCCGGGATTTCTCCTCACAATGCGGCCACCTCTCGCGCGCTGATACTGTGACTTGCGGCCAGACGGCAAAACTCGGCCGGAGATATTCGCGCCGTCGCCTCGATCTGCCGCCTTCGGGCCCACAATCGTGGAAGCGCGCTGATCAGCGCGGCATGCGCCTTCAACACGTACCACGGAAGCAGTAACGCTGGGTTACCACCTTTATTGAACTCGGAGGCCGCACCCCGGCCGCCGAATATAGATAAAGCGTGCCAGGTGTAGCGCAGCAAAGACACAAGAGGCGCCTTCCATAACATCGAAAACGGAAATGTTTTAGCAATGAGAAAGAGCCGGTTGCGCTCCACATAGTAAGCTTTCAGTGGCGAAGCCCGGCCTGCGGAGTAAGAGTAGCGATGTTCCACTTCCGCGTCCGGAACATAGCTGCATTTCCAGCCAGCCCAACGACCTCTAAGGCCAAGATCTGTGTCTTCGCAATAAAGAAAGAAATCCTCATCGAACAACCCAACCTGCTCCAGCATCTCGCGACGGTACAGTGCAGCGCAGGCGCTAGGTAGCAAGACCTCAGCCGATTGGTCAAACCCGCCTGGCTTCTGCAGATGCCCGCGCTGTTTGCTACTGCCATCAGCGCAGAGCAGCATACCAGCCGAATCGAGTTCCCCACGCTTGGAGAGCACAATTCTGGAGGCGCACATGCCCACGGAGGCGTCGGTTTCCATCGCCTTCAAGAGGGCCTCCAGCCAGCCGGAATGTGGACATGCATCATCATTCAGGGTTGCGAGGAAAGGCGACGTGGAAATCGCGTAGGCAGCGTTGATCGCTGCTCCAAAGCCGACATTTCGGTCCGGCTCGATAACTCTCACCCGCGGCCCGGAAACCCCGTGTTTCCGAACCCTGCTTTCCCCGCTGTTATCGACCACGACCACTTCAAAATCGAGGCACGTCTGCCGCTCCAGGGAAGCCAGGCACTCAAGAAACATTGAGTCCGTGGCCAGTGTCGGAACGACTACTGTGGCTCGGATCACTTGCAACTTTCTATTTTATGGGATTTCAATCATCACGCGCAGACTTCTTCACCGTACTACGTTTTCGTACCACTTCAGATTTGCCGTAGACGAACCGATACAAGCGATGTCCGGGCGGCCGTCGCCGTTCAGATCCGTCACTGCGCAAGCTGCTGCCGCGATGCCGCCATCATCGAGTGTGCGCTTCGCCCATCTCGCGCCTGACGCCCCTTCAGATTCATAGATATACACGCTGCGACCCTTCCCACGATAGCCCGCGATGATCTCGTCGCGCCCATCTCCATTCAGGTCCCCCGTAACGATCGTGTGCCCGTTGACCAGACTGGAATCGATCACGTTGCGGCTCCACGCGGCCTTCTTCGGAAGGTAAACCACGACTTCGTTGCCGTGCCAAGGCTCGATGGAAGTCAAAAATCGCTGTTTCCCGAGCCGCCCTACCGCGATGTCACTTGCCCCGCCCCTCGGCCAGGGAGATAGATTTCCCCTGCTGATCTCGGTTCGCGCCCAGCGACCGTCGCGGCTCATACGGTAAAGATGAATACCGGAGAAACTTGCGGTGAGGATATCGGCGCGGCTATCACCATCCCAATCCACGATCCAGAGGCCATGAGCAACACCCTCGTTGGCGTCGCTGATCATTTCGCGCTTCCACTCGCCTGGCTTATAGAAAACCAGCGGTGTGTGATCGCGGTACTCGGGCGCTTCGGCGCGCGCGCCTGTGAGTGGAAGGTTGATTACAACCGGCTTCTTGTTGCCGTAGATGTCGGCAGTGCGCAAGCGGTGCGAGGTCGTCAACCGATCTATCTCAGTCACTTTCCAGGGCTGGCGCGGATCTCCTTGATGTTGCAGTAGCGACACAATCCCGAGGCTGTTCTTTGCCTGATTGGAAAACTCGTGTGCAAGGACGATCGCTGGAACTCCATCGCCGTCCGTGTCTATGGTTGTCAGGTTGATCATTCCGGACAAATTTCCGGCAATCACGTGGCGGTTCCAGCCAGGATTTTCGAACCAGACCAGTTCCTTCATACCGCTCGCGAGCGCAATCAGATCGGGCTTGCCATCGCGATTCAGGTCGGCAACGACAACTTGATAACCGCCCTTCAGATCTGTCGCGATAACGTGCTCCCGAAACTGTGCCGGAGGGGTCGCGGCGAGGCCTGCAAAGCAGGCAAGCAGAATCAGAAAAAGCTTCTTCACAACAGCGAGTGTATGCAATCGAGTAAAATCTTGCACGGAGGCCTTTGTGCGTATAATTCTCGCTTTCCTACTACTTTGCTCCTCGCTGGTCGCGCAACCCGACCCAACAAGGTGAAAGTGCTGCTGCTTTCCGGCACTAACAACCACGATTGGCGCGCGTCCACGCCCTATCTGAAGAAGCTGCTGCTCGATTCCGGGCGCTTCGATGTACGCGTTACGGAATGGCCCACCGGGCTTTCCGCAAAGACGCTGGAACCCTTCGACGTGATCATGGTCGATTACTGCGGACCGCGCTGGGGCGAGCCGACTGAGAGCGCAGTAGAAGCGTTCGTGAAATCCGGTAAAGGCATGGTGATCATCCATGCCGCCAGTTATCCGTTCGGCGACGCACCGATCCTGGGCACGACGACAAAGGGCAAAACCGAGCCCGCTTGGGGCGAGTATCGCAAGATGGTCGGCGGCTATTGGTCGAAAAACGAAGCCACCTGTCACCGGACACGGCGCGCGTCACTCGTTTGAGGTGCAAGTTTACGGATCGCATACACCCGATTTCGCGCAGGCCTCAGTGAAAGCTTCTGGCAAACCGACGAGTTGTATCATTCGATCCGCATGCTGCCGGGCGCGAAAGTGTTAGCCAGCGCATTTGATGATGTGAAGAACAAGGGCACGGGAAAAACCGAGCCGATTCTCTGGACCGTGAATTACGGGCGCGGGCGCGTGTTCCAAACCACACTTGGGCACAACGTGGCCGCTATGCAATCGCAAGGATTTATTACGACGATGTTGCGCGGAACGGAATGGGCAGGCAGCGGCGCTGTGACTCTGCCGGCAGAGATCAAGCCAGTGCAGAAGGGTCCGCGCGTACTGGTGGTGACGGGCGGTCACAGCTTACGAGACATCCTTCTACACCCTTTTTGACGGCATGCGTTGGGACCACGCCGAAACGAACGAGATCGCGTTCAAGAGAGACATACGTGGGAAATACGATGTGGTGCTGCTCTACGATCACTCCCGCACGATTACCGAGGCTGCAAAGAAGAATTTGAAAGATTACGTCGAGAGCGGGAAGGGTCTCGTCGTCCTGCATCACGCCGTGGTCAACTACAACGATTGGGAGTGGTGGTGGAAGGATGTGGTCGGGGGCAAGTACGTGCTGAAGGCCGAAGGTGATCTACCAGCGTCCAGTTACAAACACGATGACGATATCTTCGTGAATGTGGTCGCGAGCCATCCGGTTGTCGGCGATATCGGCCCGATGCACCTGATCGACGAAACCTATGGAAAGCTCTGGATTTCCAAGGACGTCAAGGTCTTGATGAGCACAAACAACCCGAATACGAACGGACCACTGGTCTGGGTAAGCCCTTACGACAAGGCGCGCGTCGTGACTATTCTGCTGGGTCACGATCACATCGCCTTCGGACACGCGGGCTTCCGTCAACTGATCAAGAACGCGATCAATTGGACATCGACCCGGTAATTTCGGACCGCTTGTTACAATAGGGGTTTCAGGGGGATTCATGGCAGCAAATTCGCGCCGGCGGTCGGTAGTGTCTAACGTGGGCGGCGTACTGGTGGGAGGGAACAATCCCATCGTCGTCCAATCGATGACGAATACCGACACGGCCGACGTGACCGGGACAGTCAATCAGGTGATGGCGCTCGCGCGCGCAGGCTCTGAACTCGTCCGTGTAACTGTGAATACGGACGAGGCCGCAGCCGCGGTGCCGAAGATTGTTGACACGCTCGACAAATTCGGCGTGCGCGTGCCCATCATCGGGGATTTCCATTACAACGGCCACCTGCTGCTGAAAAAATACCCGGAGTGCGCGGAAGCTCTCGCGAAGTACCGCATCAATCCGGGCAACGTAAATATTGGCAAGAAGCACGATGACAACTTCCGCACCATGATCGAAGCGGCCATCGAGCACGATAAACCTGTGCGCATCGGCGTGAATTGGGGCTCGCTGGATTCCGCGCTGATGGCCCGCATGATGGACGAAAACAATGCGCTGCCGGAGCCGCTGGATGCCGCTTCGGTAATGCGCAATGCGATTGTCGCGAGTGCCCTGCTCTCCGCGGAGGCGGCGGAGCGTCATGGCTTGGCGCACGACAAAATAGTTTTAAGTGCGAAAGTTAGCGGAGTGCAGGATCTGATTTCCGTGTACCGCGACTTGGCGGCGCATTGTGAATACCCGCTGCATCTCGGACTGACTGAAGCCGGCCTCGGAGCGAAAGGGATTGTCGCGACTTCCGCCGCACTGGCTGTTCTGTTGCAGGAAGGCATCGGTGATACAATTCGTGCGTCGCTGACACCCCTGCCGAATGGCGACAGAACAGAAGAAGTTTTCGTTAGCCAACAGATTTTGCAGTCGCTGGAATTGCGCAGCTTTTCACCGCAGGTGACAGCGTGCCCGGGTTGCGGCCGCACGACGAGCACCTTTTTCCAGGACATGGCTGATCAGATCCAGAACTATTTGCGTCAGCAGATGCCCGTCTGGAAGGAGAACCGCAGCGGTGTGGAAGAGATGAAGGTGGCAGTGATGGGCTGCATCGTCAACGGCCCCGGCGAATCGAAGCACGCCAGTCTCGGCATCTCCCTGCCCGGTACGGCGGAAGACCCCAAGGCTCCGGTGTATGTGGATGGTCAGTTAATGACCACGCTCAAGGGCGATCATATCGTTAAGGATTTTATCGGAATCCTCAACGATTACGTCGATCGAAAATACACCGCACGCTGAGTGTCGGATTGCGATACTAAAAATATGGCCGACCCATCAGGGCAACCCGCCCTGCGAATTACCGGCTTGCGCAAGGCCTACAAGGATGTGGTCGCGGTTGACGGTGTCGACCTACTGGCGTTCCCCGGGGAGTGTTTCGGGCTGCTGGGCCCGAACGGGGCTGGCAAGACAACCACGATTGAAATCTGCGAAGGATTGCTGTCTCCCGACGCCGGCTCCGTGGAATTGCTGGGCCTGAACTGGCGGCAGCACACCAGGGAACTGCCGCAGCGGCTCGGCATACAATTGCAGGAGACGCAACTTTCCGAAAAACTCACGGTCGAAGAGACCGTCCGCCTGTTTCGAAGCTTTTACGTGCGCGGACGTACTGTCGATGATGTCATTGCCAAAGTTCAACTCGAAGAGAAGCGGCGTGCGCGTGTGGGTGTGCTTTCGGGTGGCCAGAAACAGCGCCTCGCGATGGCTTGCGCACTGGTTGGAGATCCGGATCTGCTGTTTCTCGATGAGCCTACTACGGGACTCGATCCACAAGCCCGCCGTCAGGTTTGGGAATTGATCGAGCAGTTCAAACAGACCGGTCGAACGATTATCCTGACCACACATTACATGGACGAGGCTGAACGGCTGTGCGACCGGGTCGCGATCATGGACCAAGGCAAGATTATCGCGCTCGGCACGCCCCGCGAACTCATTCAATCCGTGGGCGCGGAACACATGGTGCAGTTCGCGGTAGATGGCGCGGCAGAAAGCATCGAATTGGCTGAACTGCGGAACATCGAGGGAGTTCGGCTGGCACGCATCGCGAATGGCGGCTACGAATTGCAGGTAGGCGAACTGCATCGCGCCGTTCCAGCGCTGTTTGACGAACTGGCCAGACGCGGCATCCCGCTGACGGAACTGCGCACCCATTCAGCAACGCTTGAAGATGTGTTCGTGTCGCTCACCGGGAGGCACCTGCGTGATGAATGAGCCACGCCGGCCGCTTTCCCTGCACCCGCTGGTACAACTGACTTTGGTTCGCTTCCGTGAGTTTATACGGGAACCGGAGGCAGTGTTCTGGGTTTTTATTTTCCCGGTGCTGCTGGCTGCCGGATTGGGCGTCGCCTTCCGGAATCAACCCCCTGAGGTGCCGCGAATCGGGGCCTCGGATTCCAAACTGGCGGCGGCGCTTTCCACTGGCAAGTCGCTTGCGGTGCAGGTGTATGATCGTGCCGCGGGAGACCAGGCCTTGATTATCGGGAAGATTGTTCTGATGGCGCATCCGGGACCCGAAGGGTCCGTGCTCTTTCGCTACGATGACACGAACCCGGAAGCGCGTACTGCCCGGTTGCTGGCCGACCGCGCCCTGCAACGTTCGGCAGGATTGCGCGATGCGGTGCCGTCCACTGACTCACTGGTGCGGGAACCAGGGTCGCGTTATATCGACTTTCTGATACCGGGACTGCTCGGGATGAACCTGATGGGCAATGGTATCTGGAGCATCGGCTTCGCAATCGTCGATGCCCGCCGCAAGAAATTGCTGAAGCGGCTCGTCGCTTCGCCGATGTCGCGCGTGCACTATCTTCTGTCGTTTCTGTTTTCCAGACTCGCGGTATTGCTGACCGAAGTCGTTCTGGTGGTTGGGTTCGGCGTGGCTGCCTTTGGCGTCCCCGTGCGTGGCACCATCTGGGAACTTTCGGTGTTGTGCCTGCTGTCGGCACTGATGTTCAGTGCGATGGGACTGTTGATAGCGTCGCGCGCCAGGACGATCGAGGGTGCGTCAGGACTCATGAACTTCGTGATGCTGCCGATGTGGATCTTCTCTGGCGTGTTCTTTTCGGCGGAACGCTTCCCGGCATTCGCGCAACCGCTGATCCGGGCGCTTCCGCTGACGGCCACGGTGGATGCACTACGCGCCAACATACTGCACGGCAGCCATTTACAGCAACTCCCGGTGGAACTCGCGGTGATCACGGGGTGGCTGGTTATTAGTTTCGTTGCTGCGTTGAAGCTCTTCCGCTGGCGTTAACGGCGCGTCCTGGAGGCATGTTTCGCTATAATCAATGGTATTCCCGTGTCAGAACAAGACTTCTCCCAGCGCCGACAGCGCGTAATTGAAGAATTGCCGTTTCGCAAGCTGGACTGCTTTGTCGTAACGGGCCTGCCCAACGTCCAATATCTCAGCGGATTTACCGGCAGCAACGCCGTTTTGGTGCTGGCGTCATCGGGGACCGTCCTATTTACCGATCCGCGCTACACGATTCAGGCGTCCGAGGAGACTGGCGCAAAGGTGGTAATTGCGCACGGGCCGCTGCTGCCGGAAGTCGCGAAGCTAATTCGCCGCAAACGCTGGAAACGCATCGGATTTGAGCGCGGGCGCATTTCCTACGAATCCTGGGATGCGCTGGATAGCGCGCTACCAGTCGGCGCTACGCTGGTCCCGGTTTCGAGCTGGGTTGAACAGCTTCGCATGGTCAAATCCCCTGCCGAAGTTGACGCTATTCGGAAGTCCGTGCTCACGAATTCAAAGGCATTTGATCGCGCTGTTGCGAAAATCAAGCCAATGATGACGGAAGCGGGACTTGCCGCGGAAATCGAGTATCAAATGCGCCGTTTGGGTGCGCAAAAGCCGTCTTTCGACACGATAGTGGCCTCCGGGGCGCGCACTGCCCTGCCCCATGCACAACCAACAAATGAACCGATTATGAACGATCGGTTACTATTGGTAGACATGGGTTCGTTGCAGACGGGCTACTGCAGCGACATGACCCGCATGTTGTTTCCCGGCCGTCCGGGCAAGCGGGTGAAAGAACTCTACAAAGCTGTGCTGGAAGCGCAACTCGCCGGGATCGACGCGGTGAGAGAAGGCGTGACCGCCGGACAAGTGGACCGTGCAACCCGTAAGGTGTTAGAGTCAGCAGGGTTGGCAAAAGCCTTTGTCCACTCGACAGGCCATGGACTTGGCCTTGAGATTCATGAGCCGCCGCGGCTCGGGTTAAAGGACAAAACCCCGCTGGTGGCAGGTATGGCCATCACGATTGAACCTGGTGTATATATTGAGGGTTTTGGGGGCATACGGATTGAGGACACTGTAGTGGTAACTAAAAATGGCTGCGAAATTCTGACGCCAACCTCGAAAGATCTCCTCGTACTGTGATTCCTGGGACCGGATCGACTAAATGACATTCCAAGAGATTAAAGAACTGATTCAGCTTGTGATGGAAAGTGGTGTTGCTGAGCTGGAACTGCAGCGCGGAGACAATAAGGTCCGCATCCGCCGCTCGCTCGGCAGTACGACCGAGTACGTTGTGCCGGCTGCCGTGCCCGCACAGCACTCATCTTCTAATACGGCGCACGCCACGCACAGCTTTCCTGCACCAGTTGCAGCCCCAGCAGGGCCGGTGGATCCGATGAGCGACCCCTCGCTCTTCCTGCAGAAAGCGCCGATCGTCGGGACGTTCTACGAATCGCCAAAGCCCGGAGCCGCGCCGTTCGTTCGTAATGGCGACCAGGTGCAAAAGGGCAAGGTCATCTGCATCATCGAATCGATGAAGCTGATGAACGAGATCGAAGCCGAAGAGACCGGAACCGTCATCGCCAAACTCGTGGAAAACGGCTCGCCCGTGGAATACGGCGAGGCGCTCTTCGCCATCAAACCCGCATAGGCCGCCGTCATCATATGTTTCAAAAAATACTGATCGCCAATCGTGGCGAGATCGCGCTCCGCGTTATTTGTGCCTGCAAGGATCTCGGCATCAAGACCGTTGCCGTCTATTCGGAAGCCGATCGTCACAGTTTGCACGTGCGCTTCGCCGATGAGGCGATCTGCATCGGGCCGGCCAAGAGCGCGCGCAGCTACCTGGACATTCCGTCCGTGATCAGCGCGGCAGAGATCACCAATGTCGATGCGATTCACCCCGGCTATGGTTTTCTGAGCGAGAATGCGGAATTCGCCGAAGTTTGCGAGATGTCCGGCATTCGTTTTATCGGTCCCAAGCCGGAAGTGATCCGCTCGATGGGCATGAAGCAGTTGGCTCGCGAGGCGATGAAGGCCGCCGGCGTGCCGGTGCTGCCAGGTTCGGAAGGCTTGCTGGACAGCGCGGAAGCGGCACTGGACCTGGCCAAGACAAACGGGCTATCCAGTAATGCTGAAGGCAGCAGCAGGCGGAGGCGGCCGCGGAATGCGCGTCGCACGCAATGCCGAGGAATTGCCCGATCTATTTCACCAGGCGCAGCAGGAAGCGCTAAATGCGTTCTCATGCGGCGACATGTACCTGGAGAAATTTGTCGGCTCGCCACGCCATATCGAGTTTCAGGTGCTGGCCGACCATCACGGCAATGTCGAAGTGCTCGGCGAGCGCGAGTGCACCATCCAGCGCCGGCATCAGAAACTACTCGAAGAAGCGCCGTCGCCATCAGTGACCCCGAAGCTGCGCGCTGAGATCAGCCAAGCACCTTGAAGCAGGCTATGCGCGACGTTGGTTACACCAACGCCGGAACGGTCGAGTTTCTGATGGATGAGAACGGCAGTCTGTCGTTCATCGAAGTCAATGCGCGCGTGCAGGTGGAGCATCCTATCACGGAATTCGTGACGGGGATCGATGTGGTCAAGTCCCAGATCCTGATCGCAGCCGGTGCGAAGTTGACCGACATCCTGCCCGCCAAGATCGAAATTCGCGGCCATGCAATCGAGTGCCGCATCAATGCCGAACATCCCGAAACGTTCGTTCCCTGCCCGGGCCGTATTACTGGCTTGAATCTGCCTGGCGGCGTCGGCATACGCGTCGATACCTCAGCCTATACGGATGCAGTGATTCCGCCCTACTACGATTCGCTGGTAGCAAAGCTGGTGGCGTACGGCAAGGACCGCTCGGAAGCCATCGCACGCATGAAGCGGGCACTGGAGATGTTCGTGGTCGAGGGCATCTATACCTCAATCCCGCTACATCAGAGGATTCTGGCGGATCAGGATTTTGTCGATGCGCGCTTTGACACGCATTACATCGACAGGTTTATGTCTGAACCGATCCGCACCCGCGAGGGTTAAGGAACGCGCGAACCACGACACCGGACTTCTCCCAACCGGAGAGCCTGATTCGGCCGTCGAGCACATCGTAGTTCGATGCCTGGATGCGGCCCAGCAAGCGGCGGTAGATTTCTATTAACGCCCATAACGATGGGCGGCTACGCGCGTGAACCAGATTGAGCAAGGGCATCGCTTCCTCGTAGTAAGCAGCTGCGCGGTCCGCTTCGAAACGCATCAAGTTTAGAAAAGCCTCGTCGCGAATGATGCGATCCGGATTCACACCGAAACGCACCAGATCTTCGCCCGGCAAGTAGATCCGGTCGCGCTCGCGATCTTCCTTAACATCACGCAAAATATTCGTGAGCTGAAAAGCAACGCCGCATTTTTCAGCGAGCGGCAGAGCTTCCGGCGAGTCAAAACCGAAAATGTGAATAATGGTCAGCCCGACAACCGATGCCACCAGATAGCAGTAGCGATAAAGTTCGTCGAAGGTCTCGATCCGGCGCGGTTCCAGATCAGAGGAGACGCCGTCGATCATCTCATGCAGATACTGGTGGGGAATCTTATACCGCTGCACTGCATCGGCAAGCGCGGGCCAGCAGGCATGTTCGGCGAAATCTCCATGCAACGCGCGGTCCAGATCGGTGCGCCAGTGTTGTAGCGCCGAAAGCTCTGCACCGGGCTCATCACTCAGATCATCGCATTCGCGCATGAACGCGTAGACTGCACAGATTGCATCGCGCTGTTCCTGTGACAGCAGGAGGAATGAGTAATAGAAGTTGCGAGCGCGACCGCGGGCCAGGCGACGGCAGAAGTCATAGGATTTACTGACAGACAGGCTCACGCGGCCCCCTGCAGCGCAACGCGAGCTAATGTGCCGACCAGCAAGCCCACGCGCTCGATTTTCGATATCGACGGGCGCTGCTTCAGGACATCGTAGCCCTGCTGTTCGATTTTGTCGAGGACGCGCATACCGCCGCGACTGAACAGATCCAAATCGATCGATAATCGCCGGTTCACTGTGCGCACCAGCGGCAAGCCCTTCAGGAAGAGTTCACGCGCTACATCCACGGATTCCTTCATTGCAGCTGCGAAAGCAGGAGTGAAGCGTCGCGCAGCGATATCGTCCACCGTGCAGCCATTCTTTTCAAGCACGTCCAGCGGCAAATAGACGCGATCCTTCTGCCAATCGACCGTGACGTCCTGCCAGAAATTCGCGAGTTGCAGGGCTGTACAAGTGGCATCGGAAAGCCGTTGCCGTTCAGCATCGGAATAGCCGCACAAATACAACACCAAACGGCCTACCGGATTCGCGCTGTACTTGCAGTATTCGAAGACTTCTTCCCAGTTGCGATAACGCGTCACGGTCTGATCCTGAATGAATGCGCGGATCAGATCATCGAAAGGCTCAATGGGCAGGCTGTGCCGTTGCGCAGTACCTTGCAGCGCCACATAAACGGGATGCTGTGCGCTGCCGCGGTACATCGCTTTCAATTCGTCACGCCACCAGGCCAGCAGACGCAAGCTCTCCGCGGTATTCCCAATCTCGTCGCCAAGATCATCAGCCCACCGGCAAAAGGCATAGACGTTGTAGAAATCCTGATGCAGGTGTTTCGGCAACAGGAACGAGACGACGTGGAAATTCTCGTAGTGATGAGTAGCCAGCCAATGCGTGTAGGCGAGAGATTCTTTGGCGGACCAGACGCGCTCCATCACCTCCGAAGAGGCGACGAAGGCGCTAGGTGGTAAAAAGGCGTTCAAGGCTAGGGGAGAATCGCCGTCTTCATGTGGCCGTTATGGCTCATCAGATGACGCATGACTTCCAGCAGGTTGGAAAGCGGCTCATCACGGTTTACGAAGTCGTTGGCCGTAATATCGCCTTTGCTGACAAGGGCCAGCGCCTTCTGAATATGCGCAGGCGTGTGATGGAAACTGGCTTTGCACGTAATCTCAGAGTAGTGCAGCAGCGACGTATCGAGCGCGACGCGACTATCATTCGGGCAACCGCCGAAGAAGTTCACGGTGCCGCCACGACGAACCATTCTGACGGCGTCTTCCCACGTATCGGGATTGCCGACCGCTTCAATCGCGATATCGACTCCGCGTCCGTCTGGTCCAATCGCGTGCGGCTTTGACCGCGTCGGTTTCGGCGACGGATACGACGGCATCCGCGCCCATCGCGGAAGCGCGTTCGAGTTGAGTCTGGCGGCGGCCAAAAGCGAGGACATTCGCGCCGTAGATTTTGGCGAGACGCACGAACATCAGCCCAATCGGGCCAAGTCCGGTCACGGTCAGATTATCGCCCGGCTGAATGCCGGTTTCTTCCAACCCGCGCAGCACGCAAGCCAGAGGCTCGATCAGTGCGGCGTCTTTATAGGCGATATGCTCGGGAATCTCGTACGTGTTTTTCTCCACAATCCGGTCAGGGATGCGGATATATTCTGCGTAGGCGCCGTTATTAAACAGCAAATCTTCGCAAAGGTTCTCCAGGTTTTTCTTGCAGTAGTAACAGTCGCCGCATGGCGCCGAATTAGCGGCAACCACGCGTTGGCCTACTTTGAATTTTGTGACATTTTCGCCGACCGCAACGATGTCGCCAGCCAATTCGTGCCCAAACAGCGCAGGGGGCACGATCATCCGGGCGTGGTATCCGCGACGGAACACTTTTACGTCCGTGCCGCATGTCAATGCGGCGCGAACTTGAACAAGAATGTCATTATTTCCAATTGTGGGAACGGCTACCGGCTCTATGCGCAAGTGTTCCTTGCCATAGAGCACAGCCGCCATCATCTGCGTTTTCACTCTGACCACCTCTGTGGCTCAACAATTATCTTCAACGACTGGCCGTCAGGATGCAATGCCAAATCAAAACCGGCAGCGATCCGATCCAGCGGCAAGCGGTGAGAGACAAGGTCTTCCACCGGCAAGGCTCCACTGAAAACCAGATCGGCCGACTCCTTCTGCAGGTCCACACAAGCGCTGTAAGACCCAAAAATCGTGCGTTCACCCATGCATATATCCGCTCCCGAGACCTCGATTCGTTCTTTGTCAGATGTCTGCGCAAAGAACAGAATCCGACTACCGGGCCGCGAACAACGCATAGCCTCCTGCGCGAGGCCTGGCGCCGAAGCTGCCACGATCACAACATCCGCTCCACGGCCCTCGGTGGCAGCCGCAATTGGCGGACGAATATCAAATCCCCGTGGATCCCACGAGGCTTTCGCCCCAAACTTCTCGGAAAGCTCACGTCTTAAAGAAATTGTATCAGTTGTGAAGATAGTCGCGCCTGTCCTTTCGACCAGCATTGTGAACAGGAGACCGATTGGACCTTGTCCTAAAATCAGTACAACTTCACCGGGACGCGGGTCCGTTTGCACGACAGCCTTCAAACAGGTATTCACAGGCTCAACAAAAGCCGCGCTGCTGAACGGAACACCTTCGGGTATTTTTTCGACGCCGTCCCGAACAATCCAGTCCATTATGCGAATATATTGCGCAAAACCGCCGCCCGCAGGTTCATACCCTGCCGTTATTCCCACTTTTTTGTACACAAGGCACTGCGCGTACAATTTCCGATCGCAATAGAAGCAATTGCGACAGGGAATATGGTGAAACGCGACGACACGATCACCGGGCGTATAATCTTCCACGCCGCCGCCCACCGCTACGACTACGCCCGCCGTTTCGTGACCGAAAATCCTCGGGGGCGTAAGCAGGTCGTGTTCAATCTTCTTGAGATCCGTGTGGCAAATTCCGCATGCCTCGACACGAACGAGAAGTTCGCCGGGACCAATCTCCGGCATGTCAATCGATTCCACTGTTACGTTACTGTTGCCCTGGTAAACAGCCGCCAGCATCGTAGCCGGGGCGTTTACTTTAGAATCGGCAGTTTGCAAGAAAGTCTCCTAGAGCCAAAGCGGCCTGTTTGCTGCGCCTCTGAAGCCGAAGCAGCTCCGGTACTAACCGGACAGGTCGAGTCAATGCCGCCATCACGATCCGGATCTGACTAAAGTGCCCGTCCGCGGTACGCATCGTATTCAAGTCCAACGTAAAATCTTCATCAGCGGTATCGGAGATCACCCGAACACACGCGAAGGGCATGCCCAGCAAAACTGCCTGTCTGGCTACAGCGCCCGCTTCCATCTCGACAACGTCGGCACCATTGGCGCGCAACGCCCGCTTTTCGGCCAGCGTGACCGCAACCCGGTCCTGAGAAATCACACAACCGCATTCATAAGGCGGGGCGCTCTCTGGGAGCACACACTCGAAAACTTCCCCACCGACTGCGTCTTGTACTACTCGCGCTACGAAAATTTCGCTGGCAGCGAGATCGGGAGCCAAGCCACCGCACAAACCCACGCTAACCAACAAATCAAATTGCGACCTGTTGCTAGCGACCTCAACCGCACGAGTCACCAGCGCGGGACCGGGTCCGTTTGCGACCAACAATACTTCCCGCCCGCAGAACTCAGCCTTACAAGCGAAATCCAGCGACCACTGAAAAATACATAACTTCTTACTATGACGCAAAATGCCGGCGAATTCACGGCGATCTGCGGCTACCAGGAGGGGAGAGTTCATCAAAACCACATTCTCCCGCTGCTCATGTTGTTCAAAATTAACAATATCCGTTAGCGCGAAACCAGTCTACGGCTTTTTTCAGGGCGAAATTTGCAGGGCCCGGATTCAAGCCCAGTTCCCTGATCGCTTTGGCACTGCTCACAAACATCTTTTTCTTCGACATGCGCACACCGTCGAGCGGAGCAAGAGGCTCCTTGCCCGTGATTCCTGCGAGCCCGGTGCTGACCACCCCGGAGGCATACGCGACGAAATATGGAATGCGCCACTTGGGCGCCGGCACACCGCTGATTTCTTCCAGACGCTTGAAAATCTGTTCGAGCGTGAGGTTCTCGCCACCGAGGATATAGCGCTCGCCCGGCTTGCCGTGTTCGAGGGCCAGAAGATGGCCTTCCGCAACATCGCCGGCATCAACCACGTTCAGCCCGGTGTCCACAAATGCAGGCATCGCCCTCTTAAGAAAATCCACAATGATTTTGCCGGTCGGCGTCGGCTTGAAATCGTGGTCGCCAACAGGAGCCGTGGGATTCACAATGACCACCGGAAACCCTCCACCGGCAAATTCGAGCGCCACCAGCTCCGCCAAAAATTTCGAGCGCTTATAGGTGCCCACCATGCTTTCCAACGTGACAGGCAGGTCCTCTGTACCAATGCCGCCCTCGGGTATGCCGATGCAGCCCACGGTGCTGGTATAAACGAAACGCTCAACGCCAGCCTGCTGGGCGCACTCCAGAAGATTCCTGGTGCCGTCAACATTGGAGCGATATAGTTCGGATTGATCCTTGGCCCACAAACGATAATCCGCGGCGACATGGAAGACCACGCTGCAGCCCTGTACGGCACGCGCCAAGGAGTCGCGGTCGCGCAGATCACCCACGATGGGTTCGACATCCAACTCTCGCAGCTTGCTGGTTGCGCGCACCAGTGCCCTCACACGATGGCCGCGACTCGCTAAGCGGGACGCCACGTGCCATCCGAGGAAGCCCGAGGCGCCCGTGATTAGCGTAGCGCCCATATCGAGTGAACAGCTTGAAGATCTCATGAATTCTGCCCCTTGTGCGTCCTCATATAGGTTGACAGGGCCAGAAGCGGAAATGAATTCCGGTAAAGATGGTAAGACAGGTAGAACACGCGCGGGAAGCCAGTGCCTGTGGCCAGGTGCTCATCCCAGAGTCCATCCGGACGCTGCGAATTGCGCAGATACTCGACTCCCATTCTTACGCTGCTGCTGGTGGTATCACCCCCGGCTAGGAGACCCAGAATCGCCCAGGCTGTCTGCGATGGCGTGCTCGGTGCGGGCGTGAAAACGCAGTTATCGTAACTGGCGCAACTCTCGCCCCAGCCGCCATCGGCATTCTGAATCGAGCGCAAGCCATTCCCCGGCCGCGCAGGACGTGAGCTTCACGATCATCCTCGCCTGCGGCCTGAAAACCGCGCAGCGCCAGAAATGTTCCATAGACATAATTCACGCCCCAGCGTCCATACCAGCTTCCGTCGTCGCCCTGCGTGCGGATGAGGTAGTCGATGGCCTTCTTGATGGCGGGATGATCGTTCTTAACGCCAAAAGCACATAGCGCCTCAAGGACCCGGCCCGTGATATCCGGGCAGGTTGGGTCGAGCATGGCGTTGTGATCGGCGAAAGGGACATCGCTCAGAAATTCCCAATTGTTATCGACGTCGAATGCCGCCCAGCCGCCATCGGCGGATTGCATTCCGAGCAGCCAGTTGATCGCGCGCGTCTCGGCACGCTTTTTGCGCGGCCGCGTCGCTGGCCTGCGCGTGCCTGAGACCAAGCAACACCTGCGCGGTATCGTCGATATCGGGATAGAACTCGTTAGCGAATTCGAAATACCAGCCGGAGGGCTCAAGATCGGGACGCTTGATGCTCCAGTCGCCTTTTGAGCGGACCTCCTTCGAGAGAATCCAATCCGCTGCGCGGCGCATGGAGTCATCGGATGCCTGGCCCGATTCGGCGAGCGCATACATCGCAATGCCGGTGTCCCAGACGGGCGAGAAGCATGGCTGAAAATAGAGCGCTCGCCGTCATCGACCATCAGACGATCAAACTGGCGCTGCGCTTCGACGCGGTCCGGATGATCTTCGGGCGTAGCCGAGCAAGTCGAGCGCCATGATCAGGTACATCATGGGCGGATAGATCGCGCCGAGGCCGTCTGAACTGCTGCGTATGCTCGAGCATCCAGTCCTTGGCCTTTTCCATGGCGTATCTTTCGCAGACGCTGCGATCCGTGGCACTCCCACCATTTAAGAACTTTGTCGATCGCGCAAGAACAAATCGTGCGGAAGAGAACAGGTCGTCCTTGGGAAATCGAATTGCGACTCCGG
Source organism: Bryobacteraceae bacterium (assembly GCA_963793625.1). GTDB lineage: Bacteria > Acidobacteriota > Terriglobia > Bryobacterales > Bryobacteraceae. The sequence continues at coordinate 57,925 of CAWCAT010000020.1, forward strand.
GCGACGAAGAGTTCATCCAGATGGAAGCCACCCGGCACCGGCCGCATGGGGTTGTGCGCATGCACGATGGAGAGCGGAATCACGATGGTGCGCGTCCAGGACGACATCCGGTAAATGAAATTCCCGGGCAGCAGCATCAGTTCGGGCGGAAGCGACGGAACGTCTTCGCGCGGATAGAGTCCGAACAGACTGAGGTTGATTTTGACGTAGCTGTTGGCGGCCTGCAATCCGCCCAACGAGATGATCGTATCCCGCGCGCGCACCATGCGCGGATCGTCTGTCGCAAGCCAGCAACCTTCAGCGCGAAATATGCTTTCACCGTGGCGCTGACGTCGGCCGGGCCATCGGGATAGATCCAGAAACCGCCGTCGGGCAACTGCCGGTCCAGAATAGACTGCACGGCGCGGTCGATCCTGGCGCGATCCGGTGGATTCCAGACGCCGTCGACAGGCGGATGCAGCCAGAGCTGTAGAAGAATGTAGTCGGATTCGAGAGTAGAATCCGCCGTCAGTTCCGCCCACCAGTAATCCTCAGGCTGCTGCAAGCGAAGCAGCGCTTCTGCAGCGCGACTGGCGGACTCGGCCGCCGCACCTGCAAGAATGTCTGCCACCTGCGTACCAGAGCTCATAGCGCAATGTTTGTCAGACGTGCGGCCGCGCTGGTAAGTTCCGGAGGAAGAGAGAAGCGCACATCTTCTTCTTTCACTTCCACCTCTTCCACTTCGCCGAAACCTTTCGCCTGCAGAGTTGCGATCAGGCTCTGCACAAGGTTATCGGGCGCGGATGCGCCGGCCGTGACGGCGAGTGTTTTCACGCCTTCGAGCCACTCCGGCCGCACTTCACTTTCGTCATCGATCAGATGCGCGGCAACGCCGGCCTTCTCGCAAACTTCAACAAGCCGGCGAGAATTGGAACTATTCTGCGATCCCACTACCAGCAGCAGGTCGCATAGCGGCGCGACAGCTTTCACGGCAAGCTGACGGTTTTCCGTGGCGTAGCAGATGTCCTGCGCGGGCGGACCCTGAATCGCAGGGAAGCGCTCCTTAAGCCGGGCTACAATGTCTTGTGTTTCGTCCAGGCTCAACGTCGTCTGCGTCAGGAAGCAGACGCGCTCCGGATCGGGCAACTCCAGTTATCGACATCGGCCACGTCGCAGACCAGAATAGTGGATTGCGGCGCCTCCCCTATCGTGCCAATGACTTCGTCATGGTGCCGATGTCCGATCAGAATGATGGTGTAATTCTGCCTGGCAAATTTGACAGCTTCCAGATGGACTTTGGTAACCAAGGGGCAGGTCGCGTCGATCACCTCCAGCTTGCGGCTTCTGCGCTTCCCGACGAACTTCCGGGGAGACGCCGTGCGCGCTGAAAATCAGGCGCGCGCCTTCGGGCACTTCACTGAGTTCGTCGATAAAGACTGCCCCAGCCGCGCGGAGTTGATCCACCACATGCTTGTTGTGGACAATCTCCTTGCGCACGTAAATTGGAGCGCCATAGAGGTCCAGCGCGATCTTAACGACATCAATCGCCCTCACGACGCCAGCGCAAAAACCCCTAGGCGTTAGCAGTAAGATCTTCTTGCCTTGGTTTGTACCAACTGCCAAAGTGTTTTGCGACATAGGGAACCCTAATTATACCAGTCAAGGGCAATTTGAGAGCTTCCAGAGTAGTTCAATGGGGAGAATTCGTCGCTGGGAGGTATACTTTAAGCATGAAACGGTTGTCGTGTGTATTGCTGGCGCTGGCGATTCCGGGATTCATGTTTGGACAGACCCGGTTTGCCGGCTTCAAATCCGCAGAGGGCTGGATGGCCTGGGCACCGCGTCCAGAAATAGCACCCAGGACGTATGTGGATTCCAAGCGGTTCAAAAGCACGACGGGGTCGCTGGCGATCTCGGCCAAGGGCGATGCGCCCGTCACCGGAGGGTGGGAACGAACGATCGAGGGGGTCGAGGCCGGCAAATGGTACCGTCTGACCGCCTGGTATCAGGCCGAAGGGTTGCGCCACGAAGACTCACAGATTCTGTCGCGCCTGGATTGGCAATCCATAAAAGGCCAGCGGACAGGGCAGCCCGAGTATGCCTGGCGAGTAACCGGGCAGGGCGCGTGGAAGCAACTCACGGTGGAAGCGCCGGCACCCAGTGGCGTAGCGGCAGTCAAACTCCAATTTCTACTGCTGAACACGAGCCGAGGCACGGTGTGGTGGGATGAGATTCAGTTCGAGCCGATCGCGACTCCGGCTACTCGGCCGGTTGTGATCGCCGCGATCAATGAACGCCCCACAAAGAGCGCGTCGGCCGCAGCTTCAGTCGAAAAATTCCTGCAAACCACAGAGAGCAAAATCCAGGGCAAGACCGACATTATTGTCTTGCCAGAGGGCATAACAGTAGTGGGCACTGGGAAGAGCTATGCGGAAGTCGCGGAAACGGTACCCGGTCCGACTACGGAGCGCCTTGGTGCGCTGGCCCGGCGTAAGAACGCCTACATAGTGGCAGGGATCTACGAGCGCGAGGGAGCAGCGATTTACAACACAGCCGTACTGATCGACCGAAGCGGGAAGTACGCTGGAAAGTATCGAAAGGTTTATCTGCCGCGCGAAGAGATGGAAGGCGGATTGACAGCGGGCTCCGAATTCCCGGTGTTTCAGACCGACTTTGGCAAACTCGGAATCATGATCTGCTGGGACGTTCAGTATACCGACCCCGCCCGCGCGCTAGCTTTGCGCGGGGCGGAATTGATTGTCATGCCTATCTGGGGCGGCAACACGGCACTTGGTAAGGCTCGCGCTATTGAAAATCACGTCTTTCTGGCGTCGTCGGGTTACGACTACCCGACCTACATCATGGATCCGGATGGTGAAATTCTAGCGGAAGCCCGCGAACGGGGCAGCGCCGCTACTGCGACTATCGACCTGAATCGGCGCTATCCGGACAAGTGGCTGGGAGAGATGCGCGGCAGGATGTTTCGGGAAGTGCGCGGTGATCTGGACCTGAATCCCCCCGCGCTAAAGTAGGCTTAGCGGAGGGCAAAAATCGTCACTTCCGGAGCAACCTGGAGCAGGACCAGAAGCGCGCCCACGGCTGCGGCCCCAGCCAGCAACAGCAGGTTACCCGAGTTAGTCAGTACGTCTCTCATATCTCACCTCACATAGAGAGACGAATCAAAACAGCCCCAGGTTGTAATGAATTGTAAAGAAACCGCCAGAGCGTAAGAGCCGTGCTACATTCGTATCCGTGCGGATTCTGGTGATCGATGACGACGTCGAACTCTGCTCTCTGCTGGCTGAGTTTCTGAAGCGCGAAGGCTTTTCGGTGGAGTTTCAGCACGAAGGCAATCGAGGGCTTGCAAGGGCGCTCGAAGGCGAGTGCGACCTCCTGGTTCTGGATGTCATGCTGCCGGGTATCGATGGCTTCGAGATCCTGCGGCGCTTGCGCCAGAAAAGCCGCCTGCCGGTGTTGATGCTCACCGCTCGCGGCGAGGACGTCGATCGCATTGTCGGCCTGGAACTCGGCGCGGATGATTACCTTTCGAAGCCGTTTAACCCGCGCGAACTAGCCGCTCGAATTCGCGCCATCCTTCGGCGTGTGGAAAGTCAGCCTTCTACGGCGGGCCGAATTGAAGTTAACGGTGTCACACTCGATCCGGCTGCACGTTCGGTGCACGTGGACGGGCAGGAGATCGAGGTAACGACGTTCGAGTTCGACATTCTGGAAATGCTGATGCGCGCAGCCGGGCGTGTGCTCTCGCGCGACGCCCTGATGGAAAACCTGTACAACCGCAAAGCGACTCCGTTCGATCGCTCGATTGATATGCACGTCAGCCACCTCCGCCGGAAACTGGAGAGTGAGCGTGCGCGGATCAAGACAATCCGCGGTGTGGGCTATCAGTTTCTGCGTGATCCCGATGACGAGGGGGCTGGATGAGGACCCTGTTTCTTCGAATTCTGATCTGGTTCATAGTGAGCCTTGCGGTGACCACTGCGGCCTTCGTGATCACCACGGCGTTGACTATCTCCGAACCACGTGGCCGCCAGTCTCCCCTGGCTCAACTGATGCGTGTGGAAGCGCGCGTAGCACGCGCAGCCTATGAGAGCGGAGGACGCGAAGCGCTAGAGACCACGCTCAACCGCTTTGCCGAAGACGGTGCACTGAAAGCATATTTCTCCGACGCATCCGGCCGGGACCTGGTAAGCGGCGTGGATCGTTCAGACCTGGTCCGCGCCGTAGGGACAACCGGTGGCAGGATCAGCCTTCAGGACGATCGCACGGTGCTGGCAAGAGCGTCCGACGACGGGAAATACTGGTTCTTCCTGGAACTGCCCAGACGCAGATTTTTCATCTGGTTCCTGCACCCACATTATCTCTGGATTCTGGGGATCGCGGTCTTGCTGTGTTACGTGCTGGCCCGCAGCCTGACTGCTCCTTTGCGCCGTTTGCAGAACGCCGTGCAGGCATTTGGACAAGGTGATTTGTCTGCACGCGTCCGTTCGAAACGCCGTGACGAAATGGGGGAATTATCCAAGAACTTCGACCACATGGCTGACCGCCTGCAACTGCTGATGACGGCCGAACGGCGCCTGCTGGCCGATGTCTCACACGAACTGCGATCGCCACTGGCGCGACTGAGCGTCGCAGTCGAACTCGCCCGCACGGGAGAAGACCGCGAGGCTGCTTTAAGCCGAATACAACGCGAAGCGGACCGCTTGAATACCTTGGTTGGCGAACTTCTGCAGGTGACCCGCGCTGAACTGGACCCCTCGATGCGCAGGAAAGAAGGAGTTTTGCTCGACCAGTTAGTAACCGAAATTGTGGAAGATTCGCGGATCGAAACGCAGGCTCGCGACGTGTCGCTAAATCTGGAGCCTCTGCCTGAAATAAAACTGGAGGGCGATCCGGAGCTGTTGCGGCGCGGGATCGAGAATGTCATTCGCAATGCAATCAAATACGCGCCTGCCGGCAGCGCCGTGGATGTGAACATGCATTCGAACCCGGGTAGAATACTGATCAGCGTGCGGGATCGCGGGCCTGGCGTTCCGGAAGGGGAACTGGCGCGCATCTTCGATCCGTTCTACCGCGTGGAGGCGGATCGCAATCGCACAACCGGCGGAGTTGGGCTGGGCCTTGCTATTGCGCGGCGCGCCGTGGAATTGCACAATGGCTTTTTGCGTGCGAAGAATGTGCAGCCAGGGCTGCTGGTGGAAATCGAACTACTGAGATAGCGGAGAGAAGATGCAAAGAATCTGTTTTACGCTGCAAGTGAAACCCGACCGGCTGGAAGAGTACAAAGAACGTCATAAGGAAGTCTGGCCTGAGATGCGCCAGGCACTGAGCGATACGGGCTGGGGCAACTACTCGCTGTTCTTGCGGGAAGATGGATTGCTGATCGGCTATCTGGAGACCAACGACTTCCAAGCCGCGCGGGCTGGCATGGCCGCGGAACCAGTCAACAGCCGCTGGCAGGACGAAATGGCCGGATTTTTCGTGAGCGACGGGCGCCACGCCGATAAGCAAATGGCACCGTTACCCGAAGTATTTCACCTGGACTGAGCAGGCAAGAGAACATCGCCGCGCTTCGCGATCTCCACAAGGTGGCTCCAGAGCCCCGGTTCCACAGGCACGCCATGAACCATGCGTTCGGCCTGATAACGCGCCTCTGGTTCTCCAGCTACCAGGACTTCGTCGTACCCGGAGGCGGGGGCGGAAGATTTCAGTGACTGCACCAGACGCTCCATGCGCTGCTGGAATTCGTCGCGATCTATGAAGCGCGAAACGTCAATGCCCAAGAACATTTGGCTGACGCGCAATGGCTTGCCGGGCATCGCGATGCCGCCGAGGTCGGTCAGCATTCCCCCGCCCGCGAGCACAGCACAGAGGATCTCCACCATAACGGCGAGTCCGCTGCCCTTATACCCTCCAAGCGGCATTGCCAGCCCCTTGATGGCGACCTGTGTATCGGTAGTGGGCACGCCTTCGCGGTCCATCGCCCAACCCGCAGGAACAGTGGGTTCGCCGGCATACAAAGCCTTGTAGATCTTTCCGCGCGCGACTGTTGTGGTCGCCATGTCCAGCAGCCACGATCCGCCCGCGGTGCTGGGTACCGCCATGCAGATTGGGTTCGTTCCGAGACGCGGCTCCTTGCCTTGCCAGGGCGCGATAGATGGGGATGCGTTACACATTACGATACCGATCAGCCCCGAGGCGGCGAACCGTTGTGCCCACCATGCTGCTGCGCCGAAGTGGCTCGATTCGCGTGCTACCACCATCCCAAAGCCGTTCGCGTGCGCCAACCGAATGGCGTGATCCGTGCAGACATCCGCGACCACCTGTCCGATTGCGTTTTCGCCGTCGTAAACCATCGATCCGCCGTTTTCGGACACAACGTGGCCATCGGCATGGATATCGATGTCGCCGCTAAGCATGCGCTCGATGTAAAGTGGCAGCAGTTGGACGCCGTGCGAATCGACACCGCGCAGGTTGGACGAGACCAGTGACCCGGCTACCAACTTCGCTTTCGCGGCGCAAACGCCATTGGCTTCCAGCAAAGCGGCTGCAAAATGCTCCAGTTCGTCGTGCGGGAAAAACAATTCAGAGTTCATTATTTCGAATTTTTCTTAACGTCGGGTGAGAGCAGCTGTTTCACGTCGGGCTTGTCAAGATCGCCGGCGTGCAACACGCGTGCATCCAGATCCATGCGCTTAGCGGGTGTTTTGCCGTTGATCTTGTCAACCAGAGTGCGCACGGCTTCGTAGCCAATCCGGTAAGGATCCTGAACAACCATGGCGGAGATGGTGCCGGCTTTCAGGTCCTCGATCATGCTCGGCGCGGAATCGAAGGATACGAATTTGAGCTTGCCTGTGAGACCGCGGGCTTTAATGGCAAGCGCGGCGCCAACCGAACTGGGTTCGGAAGAGGCGAAGAGTCCGTCAAGGTCCGGGTGGGCGGTGAGAATATTTTCGGTGGCGGCCATTGCTTTGGCACGATCGGAGAGACCGTATTGCTGTGCCGCGATGTGAATTTTGGGGAACTCCTTCGCGATCACGTCTTGAAAGCCCTTTTCGCGATCCATGGTGGAACTGCTGCCCGGCGCATGTAGCACAATGCCGACTTCGCCCTTGCCGCCAATGAGCCGCGCAAGTTCGCGAGCCGCAGCCTGTCCGGCGCTGTAGTTATTCGTGGCAACGAAGGTGACGTAGTTTTCCGAATCGAGACCGGAATCGAAGATCGTGACCGGAATGCCCTGAGCGACGGCCCGATCGAGTGGTGCAACCAGGGCCTTGCGTTCCGATGCTGCCAGCGCAATCCCGTCGACGCGTCTGGAAATCATGGAATCGACGATCTGAATCTGGCGGCTGTAGTCGGTCTCAGTTGCTGGTCCATTCCAGAGGATTTCGACATTAAGCGCTTCTCCGGCCGCACGCGCTCCAGCTTCGGTGGAAACCCAGAAGAGGTGCGAAGTCGCCTTCGGAATAACTGCGATCACTTTGCGTTTATCGCGCTGGCACCCAGAGCTCAGCAACGCCGCAAAAAGCATTGAAAAAGTAAGAAGTCTAACGCGCACACCAGCCCCCGTCAATTAAAATATCGGTGCCGGTGATGAATCCGGCGTCTTCCGAACAAAGAAATACGGCGAGTTGTCCAATCTCTTCGACCTTGCCCCAGCGGCCGACGGGAATGCTGGAAATAAACTGCGCATTTACCACGGGATCATTCAGCAACGCCGTGTTCATTTCGGTGGCGAATGGGCCCGGGCTGATTCCGACAACCGTTATACCATCTGCAGCCACTTCCTGAGCGAGTGCGCGTATGAGGCCGAGCAAGCCTGCTTTGCTCGCCGAGTAGGCGGCGCGTCCAGGCAGAGATACGTGACTCATGATGGAACTCATGTTGAGGATGCGCCCGTAGCCACGACCCTGCATGTGCGGGATGAACGAGCGGCACATTAGAAAGACGCTCGTGAGATTCGTCGTGAGTACAGAAGACCACTCGTCGAGAGTGAATTCGACCACTGGCTTGCGCACGTTAATACCGGCGTTATTTATCAGGATGTCAACTTTGCCATACTTCGCAATAACTTCCTTCTCCAGACGCAGCACCTGGTCTTCTTTAGCAATGTCGGCCTGAAATACTTCTGCCGTGGCACCAAGCTGTCGCGCCTCAGAGGCGACGGTAGAAAGCTGCTGCAAGTCGCGGGAAACCAGGGCGAGTTGGACGCCGGCCTCGCCAAGCGCGAGTGCCATGGCTTTGCCCAAACCCTTGCTGGCGCCGGTAATCAGCGCCACTTTACCTTCAAGTTTTTTCATTCTCAAATTTTCCTGTCAGGCCTTGCCGAGTGGCGGCGTGGTGGGTCCGCCCGGAGTCTGGTCTTGCTTGTAGTGACTGTGGGAAGCATGCAAGATCGTATCCGCTACGAATTGGGGCCGGTCGATGTTGGCCATTACGATTCCGCTCGATTCTCCCGCGGTTTCAATGGCAATGTTGCCGGTGTTCAGCATGCGCTGGAACAGGTTCTGCTCGACGCGAACGTCCTGCACTTTGCGCAATTCCATGATGCGCGTGGTCTTGGTGAATAACCCGGATTCAAATCGGAGCCGGTAATCCTCCAGTTGAAGCGTCGTGAAAACCCGTCGGCCATGAGCCATGAGGGTACCGATAACGATGAGCGCCGGGAAAATGTGCAGCCAGTGCTTGGGAGGCTCAGGCGGAGTCAGGTTGTAGTTGTACCAGACAATGCCCAAGGCGATCAGCACGGCCACCGCATACCACGGCTTCAGCAACTTCGCACTTGGATGTACGGTCATCTTGTGATTCTATGCTACAAGCGGTGTGCCACGACGGCATAATCAAGGCAACCAAAGAATTGATCCAGGAACTCGCGTGGCAAGCCGGCAACCGCAGGCATGGAATCCTCAGCGGGAAAGCGCTTGATCACTTGGATGCTTCCGAAACCAGCCTCCTCCAAATAGAACACAAGCAGCGGAGACGGAACCGGGCGCATGTGCGTCGGATCCAGATAAAAATGCGTGGCGAAAATCGCCAGGCACTCAGGATTCGGCGTCTCGATTGCGAGCACGCCGCCGCGCTGCAAGACTCTGGGCGGCCAGGCGGATGAAATCCGGAAGCCGCTCGGGTTGCAGGTGCTCGACGACTTGCCCACAGAAAATACCATCGAGCGAGGCGTGCGGCAGATTATCGAGATACGGAAAGAGATCGGCTTTTTCGGCCTGAAAGCCCTTGCGTGCGGCAGATTGCGACACACTCGTCGCTAAGATCGATACCTTGCGCGGGAGATCCCCGCTTCGTGCAGGACAGAGAGAAACTCGCCGCGCCCGCAGCCGATGTCTAATACGTTTTTGCAGTCCTTGAAAGTAAGGAAGATAGAAGCGCTGGTTTTCCTTGACGTACTCAGAGGTGCCGCGGAATCGGTCCGCAAATCGCAGCGAATCAAAATTTAGTTCGTGTGCTGGCTGTTCGGCATTGGCGGCGGGCCCCTGAACGGCAACCGCCTGCGACATCGCACGCTGCCGAATGACTCGCAACTCATTGTGGATCAGGCGTTCATATTCTTCGCGAATGCGCGCAAGGTCATCCCACATGCGCTTTTGCATCTTCGGCCGATGGAACGCTCCAGCGCTCCGGTGAAATCCCGATGCTGCGAACTGACGATATCTCGAAAATTACCTTCCATCACCGTGGCGCGGTGCGTTGACGCGGCTTGCAGATCGGCAACACTGCGCAGGAACTGCACTTCATTGACTGAGAGCTTCCGTTCCCATTCCTGACGCCATTGCGACCAGTGGTCGCGAACGTCCTTCAGTTCCTTTGCTTCGTCTGAGAGTCGCGCTGCGCTGTTCGCAATCCCCTGCAGCTTCGCCTCGATTTCTTTCATTGCGGCTTGCTGTTGGGCGGCCAGATTTTGCGCTGTCAGCTTGTAGTCGTTGAGAGCGCCCAGTGTCGCTTCGACACAAGCCATCACGCCACGATTAAACTCGACCTGTTCGCGAATATGCCAATCGAGACCGCGCGCGACGAGCCGCTTGACCTTCTGCGCGACACTGTTGAGCAGACCGCCGCGACGCGGATTGACTGTGCCAATCGCGGCTACCTTGGATTCAGCGGCATCGCGGGCGTGAACGATCGGCATCAGGTCCGGGAGAGGGACTGACGCGGAGCCCGCCGTCCCATCTGGGTAACGAGCGCGAACCCGTTGCTGAATTTCCCGGATAGCTGAGGCTATGTCGTCAGCGGCCACGCTTCTTGCTCCAACTTGCTGAGATGCGGCTGTAAACACCGCCGCGCGGAGTGAACTCGCCAACAATTGTAGCGCTGACCGGCTTGCACGCTTTCACGACATCGTTCAGGAACCGATTGACCGTGTTTTCCTGGAAGATGCCGAGATTGCGGTAAGCGATCATGTACATTTTGATCGATTTCAATTCCAGGCACCACTTCTCAGGGACGTAGGTCAGCGTGAGCGTGCCATGGTCCGGCAGTCCGGTCTTGGGACAGACTGAAGTGAACTCCGGAAACTCAATCTGAATCTCGTAATTCGGGAACTGGTTTTCCCAGACTTCGATCTCTGGCAGTGGCGCATCCAATCCGGATTTCGCGTGCGTCTCTGTATAGTCGCGGTTTTTCATTTAGGTGTTTCCATCAATGTTCTTGCCAGCAGATCCAGGAACAGACCAACGTCGGTCACGACGCCAACAGCTTGTCCGGTGCCGCGATCACTGACCTTCGTCGCGACTGCGGGGTTAATATCGACACAGACGATTTTGACCCAACTCGGCAGCATGTTGCCGACCGCGATGGAGTGCAGCATGGAACCAAGGCAGAGGACCAGGCCGGCGCCTCGCAACTGTTCCGCATACGCATCCTGCGCTGCGTTGATCTCAGTCATCGTGTCAGGCAGCGGCCCGTCATCACGCAGGCTGCCTGCCAGCACGAAGGGCACGTTGGCCTTCACGCATTCATACATAACACCGGATTTCAAACGCCCGCTTTCGACAGCCTGTGCGAATGCTGCCGGCGTGAAAAATAGCGTTGATGGCGCGCATGTGATTGCGATGACCATGCTCTTCCTGGCGGCCGTCTGCGATGCGTATGCCGAGAGACGTGCCGAAAAGAGCCGCTTCGATATCGTGAACGCCAAGCGCATTTCCGCTTAGCAGTGCCTGTACATAACCTTCGCGAATCAGAACCGAAAGCGGGGCGACGCCGCCCGTGTGAACCACAACCGGACCGGCAACAATGACGACTTTCTTTCCCTCAGCGCGCACCTGCTGGATAAGTTGCATGGTCTGACGGACGGCGGTTTCCACCTGCCGTTCCGAGGAGATGCCGTTGCTCATGAAGGCGAACGCAAGGCGGTCGCGTTCCTTGGCTTCCGGCACCACGCGAATACCGCGCATGCCAACGACTACCTGATCACCTATCTTCAAATCGCGCAAACGGCGGCAATATGGGGTGCCATCTTTAACGACGATCATGGCGTCCATGCGTTGATTTTCAACGGTGACCCAATCCTGATCGAGGCGCACCTGCGTACGGTGATTGGTAGTGGAATAGAAGTCTTCGGGCGCGCAGCGGTCGCACTCCACGGGGCGCAACTCGGCGCTGCCGGCATCAACCGGCGTGCACCCAAGTGTTATGAGCTGGGCAAGAATTTTGTCCATCTGCGGCTGCGAGGACGCATCCAGCTTCAGCCGGAGGCGCGACGGATCGCTATTAGTGCGGCCGATATGAAAATGCTCAACTTCGAACTTGCCGCTGTATTCTACGACAGTGTCGAAGATCTGCTCCATGATATGGGAGTCGATCAGGTGGCCTTCCGCCTCAACGACTTCAGAGATGGAGAGCGTATTGCTGGTAGGATTCATGACGTCAGTGAAACAGGTCCTTTGTTAAAGAATAGCCGAGACGGGGAGAAAGATTCACTTGCGCGCGAGCCAGGCCAGAAAAAGGCCATCCGGCTCAACGTCTTCCCAGTATGAAATGTACTGGCTGGAAACCTCGCTGCAGTGGCGTTTTAGCAGACGCTCCAGATCTTCGCGGCGGAACCATTTTTCCCAGCCAGGAGTCTGCAGGCGGCCCCAATGCTCGGCGTTCTTGTCGATGATTACGATGCGCCCGCCGGGTTTGACTACGCGGCAGATTTCAGCGATGGCGCGCTCGATATCGACGGCATGTTCCAGCGATTCCGTGGCATAGGCTGCGTCAAAAGAGGCGTCGCGCAACGGCAGGTCCGTCATGCTCGCGGAAACGGGCGCGATACCCTCAGGGACAAATCGCAGCATGGATTCGGCGAGATCCAGCGCTACGATGCGCGATTCCGGGTGCTGCTCCTTGATGACTCGCGCGAAGCGTCCTTTGCCGCAGCCCACATCGAGTACGCGTTTGCCGCTTAGGTCGCCGAAGTGGCGCAGGATGAGCTGGACGTGGAAAATGCGGGGGTCGATCGTGGACGGAAAGTGTTCTTCGTCGGCTGCCGCTTCTTCAAAGGAAATGCGGATCTGCCGAAGCAGATCCGCATCCAGTTGAGGCTTGGCCGGTTTCGAAAAAATCCGCGAAAGCCACTTCACGGTTTAGGCGCGGGTGAGGAAGATCGGGATCCCGACCTTCTTCGTGTAATTCGGGCGATAGCGTTCCGTGTTGTACATCGTTTCGATGTCAACGCGGCGCGGTCCAAGTTTCGGATCGGGAATCGGCACCATTGCGAAGCAGCCATTCTCGATCGCGGTCATCTGACCATGCTTGCCTTCGAGCACGCAATCGAACGCCATGTTGCCAAATGTGGATGCGACCAGCTTGTCAACGAAATCGGCTTCACCGGAACGCAACTCATAGGTCAGATCGCTGATGACAGTGTCTTCCTTGGTGCGGTTTTTGACTTCGACGCCGAGATCTTCTGCTACGCTCATTTTCTTGCGGTGGCCATACGCGTCCGGCTCGCCGTATTCCTTAACGGTGTAGCCTTCCCACTCTGAGCCTTCCGACATAACGACGAGGCAGTAATTGCTCGGGTTATTGCGCTTATCCGTGACCAGCAGTTCGATCATCTTCTCGAGATTGAACTTGTACTCGGGGATGGCACACCGGATGTTCGTCACATAAGCAGTGTAAAGCGAGGTGTAACCAGCATCGCGACCGAAAACGCGGAAAATACCGACGCGCTCATGCGAACCGACCGTGGAACGCTGACGGTTGATGGCGTCCATCGCGCGCGTGATAGCAGTGGAGAAGCCGATGCAGTACTCGGTATTGCGGACGTCATTGTCCATCGTTTTCGGAATGGCAACGACTTTGAAGCCGAGATTGTCGAGCTTGGCGGCATAGCTCAGCGTATCGTCTCCGCCAATGGCGATCAGGTAATCCAGACCGAGCGTTTCGAGGTTCTTCAGAACGGCGGAGCTCACGTCGTAAACGGTGCTCGTGACACCCTTCTTGGTCATCTCGCTCTTCGGGAATTCGGTTCCCTTAAGATGATCCGGAATCGTCTTCATCTTCGCCGGATTGGTACGGCTGCTATGCAGGAAGGTGCCGCCGGTGCGATCGATGGTGCGGGTATTCTCACGGTTGAGCGGCATAATGTAGCGCTCTTTGCTGGCCGGATCCGCGAAGTTGACGTGCGTGAGGCCTTCCCAGCCACGACGAATGCCAACGACTTCAATTCCATTCTCAGCGCCGCGATAAACAACGCCCTTGATTACCGAGTTAAGGCCGGGGACGTCGCCGCCGCCTGTCAGAATTCCAATCCTCTTCGCCATGAAAGCTCCTGAAAACAAATGATAAAGATTACAAGATTATTATATCTGGTCCCAGCTGCCTATTTCACGCACCTTTGACGATTACGTTAATAGGGATGCCTTGCCGGACGCTGGCGGTGACGGTGCAGAAGTCCTCAAAGGTACTTAGGACTTCGGCGACTTTGGCCATTTCCGCAGCGTCTGCCTGTGGATCGATTACGACGTCTATGCTATGAACCCGAAGTCGCCGGTTCTCGTTCTTAGCGATGCGGACCTTGACGTCGGTATGCATTTTCTCGAGCAGCGCCCCTTTACGTTTCGCCGAAAACAGCAGGCTTGCAGTTAGGCAACTACCGATTGCGCCAGCCAGCATTCGGGCCGGACTGGGTCCCGAGTCTTTTCCCAGCGGTGGCGGTTCATCCGTGTTTAGCGGTGCGTGCTCCGGGTTATCGAAGCGCACCCGGAACTCGTAATCCTGCAATTGATCGATCGAAATGGAAAACTCATTGACGATGTCGCTCATGTGCCTTACAGGATAACGCGACATTCCTGGAGGCGCGACCGTGGAGGACCCCGCTACTTAGTAAGGCGGTATATCAGCAATGCCGCCCGCTTGGCATTCACGGGCAAGCGATCCAGATCGGCGGACTCGCCTGCGGCGTGCGCACCCGCACCGCTCAGGCCCAGTCCCGAAATTGAATCGACAAAGGGGGCGATGAATGAGATGTCTCCCGCTCCGCGCGAAAGTGGATCCAGTTCCGGTTCTTCTTCCAATCCGAGACTGCGATTCACTTCATTCAAGCGGGCGGCGAGAGCACGATTTCCGGGTGTGGGCGCCATTGCAGGATAGCTGTCTTCAAAGCTAATCTCCGCACCGGTTTTCGGAAGGTGGCGCGCCACGATTGCCCGCATCTTCTCTTTGACCCGCTCTAATTGCTCGGGTGTAATGGTGCGCAGATCACCTTTCGCCATGGCGACCTCGGGTACGATGTTTGATTTGCCGGTGGCGGAACCGCCTTCACCGGCGGGATCAAACTCCACTTTGGTCCCACCCAATACGAGTCCTGCACTATAGGTGAGGCTCGGTTCGCGCAAGTCATTGTGGAAGGACGTCAGAATGCGCGCCAGTTCGTAGATTGCGCCACTCCCCATCGATTCGCTGAAGACCTGCCCGGAGTGCCCCGTGTTCGCATTTACACGCAGGGTCCAGGAAGAACTACCGCGCCGGCTCACTGTGATGTAGTCGCGACCACCGCGGCGCGCGGTCGCCTCAAAACACAACGCCGCTTCGCTGCGTTTGCCGGCTTCGATCAGATCGCGGCGGGCAATGGACAACGGCTTGCCGACGCGCTCCTCATCGCCAGTCAGCGCAATTGAAATGGAAGTGCCGTCCAGAGCGCCGGCGGCATGCAGCGCCTTTAACGCAGAGAGCATCACAACCAGGCCGCCCTTCATATCGGCGGTGCCCGGACCAATTGCCTTATTACCCTGCCGGGCGAACTTTTGAAACGGGCTGGATAATTCGAACACCGTATCCATGTGCCCGATCAGCAATACGCGTTTCCCGTGCGTGCCGATTCGTTCCGCAAGCAGATGTCCTGCCCGGTGGACTTCATCCATCGGCACCCACTTGGTGCGGAACCCGAGTTTCTCGAATTCCTCGCCCAGAATTTTGCCGACCTGCTGCACACCTGCGGGGTTAAGCGTCCCGCTATTAATGCTTACGAGGCGCTCCAGCAGTTCTATATCGGAAGCGCTGGAAGCCTCGATCGTGGAAACAATTTTCTGTTCCAGGGAAGAGAGCGATTGGGCGGCGGCGCTGAGCGCAAGCATCGCGAGCAAAACGAATTCTCTCATTATCGGAATGCTTTCCATGCCAAAAGTGCGGCTCCTGCGAGGAAGCCCAATGCTGCCTGGTATTCCTGATTCCGCAGATATAGTGACCAGCGGAATTTCCTGCCACCGCCCGGAAATCCGAAGGTCGGAATCAACAGCGGCACGGATTGCGCGTACTTTTCAAAAGCGGGAAAGATCTTGCGCAGATGCTGTTCTTCCTGCTCGATAACGGGCAGATACACGAACAGGAACACTGCGCCGAACAAGAGCGCCAGACCGATCTGCCGGGATGCGAGCACGAGTCCAGCTGCCACGGTAAGTGTTCCCAGGTAGAGCGGATTTCGCAAGAATCGATATGGGCCACTGCAAGCAAGATCTTCATTCTTCGCAAGATGACCGGCCGCCCAACCACGCAGCCAAAGGCCAACACAGGAGAGCGCACAGCCAAGCGCAAGGGAAGATTGGGTAGGGTCGGCAAACCACGCGAAAGCGGCAACCAACAGGAATCCGCTGGGCACCCGCAAGCGGGCCACAGCGTCGGCATAGGGTTTTGGAAAATAATAACGGCGCATCAGAATGAAGTTCGGAAGTTTTTTACGGGTGGCTTAAGTTGTGCGGCTAACGCTTCAAACGCCGCCTCGGGAGTGATCTCGCGCATGCTCGAATGGACTTCCTGATGGCGTTTGTACGTCGTTTCAGCTCCGGAGCTGCGCAGGACAGTCATGCTGGAGCCATATGGTCCGTTACGCGCAGGATCGGTCGGGCCAAGAATAGCAACGCCCGGCTTTTCAAGCGCGGCGCCCAAATGCATTGGGCCACTATCGACGCCGATAATGGCGAGTGCCCGGCGAGTTGCATCGATCAGGCCGGCGATACCAGAGAAATGAGCTTGCGTGTCGGCAACGGATTCGAGAATCGGCTTCGAGTCAGGCGGGCCGTTCAGGACCAATGAAAGATTGAAATTGCTGCGGAGCATCTGGGCCAGCCGCGAGTAATATGTAAGCGGCCACTGCTTGCCTGCCCAACCGGCCAGGGGAGAGGCTAGTACGAATCCGTCCGCGGGCAAGCTGCCCTCCGGAGTTCCCTGGCGGCAATGGGAAAGCCTTAACGATGTTGGATGCGCCAGTGGAGGCAGCCAGTTCCAGGTGACGATCGACCACATGCTCAGAGTTCGCTCGCACCTTTTTCGAGTAGAACAGCGCGGCAACTTTCTCGCGAGCCTGTGAGGAATGATATCCGAAGATCTTTTCGGGACGAGCAGCGCTGGCCACCAGGGCTGATTTAATCAGACCCTGGAAATCGACGGCAAAATCGAAGTGCTGCGCTCGCAGACGTTTTCTGGTTTCCAGCAGCGCAGAGATCCCGTTGCGCGTGCAGAAGATCACTTGATCGAGAAAAGGATTGCCTTCCAGCAGTGGCGCCCATTTCGGCTCCACGGCCCAGTAGAGCTGACAATGCGGGAAGCTGTGTTTCAAAGTAGCGACCGCCGGAAGCGTATGGATAATGTCACCCATCGCCCCAAGGCGGACCGCGAGGATACGCATTCCCGCCATTCGTTACTAGTCCTTGTGCCGATCGCGAACTAAATTCATCAGCTTCGCCGTCTCATCAGCATCATCGAGTTCTATCACCGTAAGGCCTTTAATCCAGCCTGGATCGTAATCCCTGGGTGGCAGCACCACGAGTTCGACCGCGGCCAACGCGGCCACCAGTTCCGCCCTTGCAGCGGCGCTAAGGAGCGGATTTTCGGGCGAACTCAATATGATAACCAGCCGGCCGGTCGGTCCCGCGATCTCCTTCAGACGTGCGACGTGAGCGGCCAGGAGCGGGTCGAACGTGCCACGCACGAGCTTGATTCCCGGTTGCTCTGCCAGCAACTTCGGAACGACCGCAGCGCCTCCGCTGGATTTAATAATCTTTCTTCGGGTATCTACTATGTCGCCGTGATTCACGATTACCCTATTTGAACATCAAACGGAGCGGCGTAGAAGCCCAAGCGCCGCATTCGCCACACGTTCCGCTGAAACTCTTGTCATACAACGATGATCAATGGGACACACGCGCAACAGACAGGGACTGCAATCGACTTGCTCGCGAACGATGGATGCGAGTGGGCCAGTGGGGCCAGTGCCAACATGGTCCGTAGCGCCAAACACCGCCACAGTGGGCACCCCCAGAGCGGAGGCAATGTGCATGGCGCCCGAATCGTTGGTGAGAAACACCTGGCAGGCTGCGGCCATCTCTATGAACTGACGCAGGCTGGTAGCTCCGCCAAAATTGTGAGCCTCGCCACCACCGGCGGCGATCAGGGACCGGACGCGCTCGCAGAGTTCGGATTCGTCCAATGAACCGAATACGGCAACGGAGGCATTCAGTTCTCTTGAGAGGCGTAGCGCAGCCTCGGCGAAATGCTCAGGCAGCCATTGCTTGGCTGTGCCGTAAGCGGCTCCGGGGCTGACGCCAACCACAGCGCGGTCAATCCCGAGTTCCTCAAACCTGCGCAGCCCGGCGATTTGGGCCTCGTTTGCGCCTTCGAGCCGAATCGCATCGCTGCTGGGGAGGACAGGCAGGATTCGGGCGCGGCGCAGCAGTTCGAGATAGTAGAAGCGTTCGTGCGCAGGGATCTCGTGCTTTGCAGGGACCGGGACTGCGTCGGTCAGAAGGAAACCGCGGCCATCGCGATCATAACCGATGCGGCGTGGTATTCCGGCCAGGCGAACAATTGCCGCGGCTTCGAACGCATTCTGCAGCAGAATCGCCCAGTCGAATTTTCGCGAGCGAAGAAGGCGCGCGAGCTTCCACTTTTCACTGAGTTCCCTGGCGCCACGAGCGCAGTTGTACGGAATGATTTCGCTACAGAATGATTCGCGCCCATAGAGATCCGCGACCCAAGGCCGAGCGAGTACTGCAATGTGAGCGGCGGGAAACTGTTCGCGAAGCGCATGGAGGGCCGGCAATGACATGACCGCATCGCCCACCCAATTTGTGGAACGTACGAGGATTTTTGTAGGTGTGGCAGGCGCAGGCACTCATTCAATGCTATCAGTAGCGGCCTATAATTGAAGCTCATGGGTAAGTTCTACACTCGAGAAGAATTGGTAGTGGCGCGAGCCGCCTGGAAGAAAGCCGGCAAGGTCGTTGTATTCACTAATGGTTGTTACGACATTCTGCATCCGGGCCACATTCGACTGCTGGAGACCGCGCGCTCGCTGGGCAAAATCCTAATTTTGGCCCTGAACACCGATGCGAGTGTGCAGCGAATGAAGGGGCCGAAGCGCCCGATGATTAACCAGGTGGAACGCGCGACGCTGACCGCAGCACTGGAAGCCGTTGATGCTGTTACCTTTTTCGATGAAGATACTCCGCGGGAGCTGATTGCCGCGGTGCTGCCCGATATACTGGTTAAAGGCGCAGATTGGTCTCACTTCATTGCCGGACGCGAAGAAGTGGAAGCAGCCGGGGGCAGGGTCATGGCCTTGCCGCTTGAGCCCGGCTACTCTACCACCGGCCTGGTAGAAGAGATCCTGGCCCGGTAACTTTGACGCATCCAGCCATACGCGAACTATTTCGTTCCTTGAGCCGCGAACCATCGCTTCAGGGAGTAGTGCGCGCACTCGCGCAGGATCCCGGAAAAAGCGTCTCCCTGTCTGGCCTGAATACCACAGCAAAAGCGCTCTACCTGGTGCTGATCTGGCAACTCACCAACCGGCCCGTGCTGCTTATTGTCGATGGCAACAAGCAAGCCGAGACGCTGACTGAACTGGTCGATACCTTTTTCGATCTGCTGGTTGAAGAACACAATGTTGCGCGTCCGCAGACCATTCCGGCGCTCGATGTTCTTCCCCATCAGCAGCTCTCCGCACACTCCGAGATTAGCGAGCAGCGCGCGATTGGACTTTGGAGGCTCGCTACCGAACGGGTACCAATCACGATTACTCCGATTGCATCGGCTCTTTTAAAGACAGAGCCCGCCGAGTTTTATCGGCAACTGGCGCTTACGCTTAAGGCCGGTGAGGACATCCCACTCGAAGACGTGATCTCGCATCTGGAGAGCATTGGCTACGAGAAGCGCGAACCGGTCGAGGCAGAGGGAGAGTACTCGGTGCGCGGCGGCATCGTCGATATCTTTCCCGCGCAGGCGGAGAACCCGGTGCGCATCGAGCTGTTCGGCGACACCATTGAAGAGATACGCAGGTTCGACGTCAACACGCAACGCTCCGTGATGAAGATTACGGAGTGCCCGATTCTTCCACTACTGGAACACCCGAGAACTCCGGAGTTGATGGAGCGATTCGCCGGCGAACCCGGCTGGGAATTCCTGAGTGCGCTGGTGCGTCCACGCACTAACTCGATTTTCTCCATGCTGGAGAATCCGCTGATCGTGTTCGACGAACCAGAACAGATCTCAGGCGCAGCTACGCGATTGTGGAAACGGCTGG
This sequence comes from Bryobacteraceae bacterium, assembly GCA_963793625.1. Taxonomy (GTDB): domain Bacteria; phylum Acidobacteriota; class Terriglobia; order Bryobacterales; family Bryobacteraceae. The sequence goes on from CAWCAT010000020.1 coordinate 77,939, forward strand.
AGGAACCCGGCACCGAGACGCAGTGTCCGCCTGAAGCAGTTTTCTTCCACTGGGAGGACCTCGAAGAGATCGCGCGCCCCAACCTTGTACTTCGTGAGCTGGATCTCGGAACAGAGGGCCTGCACATTTCCACGCAGACAGCGACGGCATTCCATGGCAAACTCCAGATCGCAATTGCAGAGACACGCTCGCTGGTGGAAAAAGGCTATCGAGTCGTATTCTTTTCCCCCTCCGCCGGTGAAGTAGAACGGCTGGCTGACGTCTGCCAGGATTACGAAATGCCGTTCCAGCTGGGGATGGAGGCCTCAAGTGCCACACCACAGTACCTTGCGGAACGGGCCTACATGGCAAGCTCTGCCAGCACATTCCTGGTCAAGGGCGGCGTGCGGCGCGGAGTGGTCCTACCCGAAGCGAAGCTCGCGATCTTCGGTTCCGAAGACCTCTTCGACTCGTCCGAATTGGTAGCACGTCCTGGCACTAAACGATCGCAACTGGCAGCCTTCACGTCCGACATGGCGGATCTGAAGCCGGGCGATTTCGTTGTGCATTCCGAGCACGGCGTCGGGCGTTTTGTGGGCCTGCGTGAGATTGGGCAGGGCGAACAAAAGGACGACTTCATGCTGGTGGAGTATGCCGGCGAGACGAAGCTGTATGTGCCCCTGTCGCGCCTGGACCTGGTGCAAAAATTCCACGGCCCGGGTGAAGGCGCTCCTCCGATGGACCGCTTGGGCGGCGCTACGTGGAAGCGCACGAAGTCACGCGTTAAGGCAAAGATGCGCGACATGGCGGATGAGTTACTCAAGCTCTACGCCGGCCGCAAACTGGCCGAAGGCTTTTCATTTTCGAGCGACAGCAACTGGCAGCGCGAGTTCGAAGATTCTTTCGAATTCACCCCGACAGTGGACCAGGTGAGCGCGACTCAGGACATCAAACGCGATATGGAAAGCGAGCAACCGATGGACCGGTTGCTGTGCGGCGACGTCGGCTTCGGTAAGACCGAAGTGGCCATGCGTGCCGCATTCAAAGCGCTCGGGGATGGGAAGCAGGTTGCCGTTCTCGCGCCCACCACGGTGTTGTCCTTCCAGCACTACGAAACGTTCCGGCGCCGTTTTGCACCATTCCCGGTGCAGATTGAAATGCTGAGTCGCTTCCGCAGCCCAAAGGAAATCAAAGCAGTTCTGGAAGAAGTTGCGAACGGCAAGGTCGATATAGTCGTGGGAACCCACAGAATATTATCGAAGGACCTCGAGTTTCGCGATCTGGGATTGCTCATTGTGGATGAGGAGCAGCGCTTCGGTGTTCGCCACAAAGAACGCTTGAAGCAGATGAAGCAGAACGTCAACGTGCTCACGATGAGCGCGACGCCGATTCCCCGAACGCTCCACATGTCACTGCTGGGCTTGCGGGATATGTCGGTCATCGAGACGGCGCCCAAGGACAGACTTTCGATTCACACGGTTGTGGCCCACTACCAGCCGGATTTGATCAAGTCTGCCATCGAGCAGGAGATGAGCCGCAGCGGGCAGGTTTACTTTGTCCACAATCGCGTGGAGAGTATCTGGATGCGCGCCGCTAGTATTCAGGAACTCGTTCCGCAATGCCGGGTCGGAGTCGGACACGGTCAAATGGGTGACGAAGAACTCGAACGGGTGCTGCTTGGATTCATGCGGCACGAGTACGACGTCTTTGTTTGCACAACCATCGTCGAAAACGGTCTGGATATTCCACTCGCGAACACGATGATTATCGAGAACGCTGAGCGCTACGGGCTTTCTGAGTTGTACCAATTACGTGGGCGCGTGGGGCGTTCCAACAGGCGCGCATACGCCTATCTGCTGGTTCCTCCCGATACCGAATTGAGCGAGGTAGCACGCAAGCGGTTGGCTGCGTTGAAGGAGTTCAGTGATCTGGGCGCTGGATTCAAGATCGCCGCGCTCGATCTGGAATTGCGTGGCGCGGGCAATCTGCTGGGAGGCGAACAGCACGGGCATATTGCTGCGGTCGGGTTCGATACCTATGTGCGCTTGCTGGAAGAAACGGTACAGGAACTAAAGGGCGAGGAAGCCCCACTCGAGATCCATTCCACGCTTAACCTTGGACTCGATCTGCGCATTACGCCTGATTATATTGCTGACGAAAACCAGCGCTTACGCTATTACAAGCGGATTGCGGATGCGGCCGATCGCACGAAAGCGGACAGGCTCATCGAAGAAATGGGCGACCGCTACGGAGAACTTCCGACAAATGTTCGCAATCTTGTAGAGTTTTCGTTGTTAAAAACGCAGGCCGAGAAACTTGGGATTGAGTCCATTGAACGACGGCCTGGACTGCTCAATATCAAGTTTCACCAAAGCGCACGATTGGATCCCGCCGCGCTCATGCATCTTGTAGGCAACACTGCGGGGGCACAGTTCACACCGGCGGGCGTTCTGCGATTGCCCGTCGATGGTGCACAGTCACCAGATGCGCTTTTGACATTCCTGCGTGAAAAGTTTGCTGCACTCTAGCTTCGCTGTAACAGGGGTCGGTCATGCGCCGTCCAAGCGCTTGATGGATAATGGAACTGTATGAGGTATCTGACTTCTATTGTGTGGGTGGGACTGTTGTGCGCACCCTTGGTCCAAGCCGAGATCGCCGTCGTCGAAGAAATTGTGGCGAAGGTGAACGGTGAGATCATAACCCGATCCGAATTGGGACGAAGCCGCCGACAGATAGAAGCTGAGTTGAAGCAGCGGGGTTTGAAGGGGTCCGCCCTGGATCAAGCCATAAAGGAACGGGAGGGCGATCTCCTTCGGGATCGTATCGATCAACTGCTCCTGGTAAGCCGCGCCAAAGAGCTCAACATCAGCGTGGACAGCGAACTGAGCAAGTATCTGGCGGACATTCAGCTCCAGAACAAGATCGCCGACCAGGACAGGTTTCAAGCCTGGATACGGGAGCAGTCCGGCGGAACCTTTGAGGATTTCAAAGCGGAAACGCGCAACAGCATGCTTACGCAGCGCGTGATCCGTCAGGAAGTTAGCGATAAGGTCCGAGTTCCGAAACCCGAAGTTGTGAAGTATTACGAGCAGCACAAGACCGAGTTCGTCAGGGAAGAAAAGGTCTATCTTCGGGAGATCCTCGTCTCGACTGAGAAAAAAGATGCTGCAGGTGTTGCTGCTGCCGAAAAGAAAGCCAAGGATTTAGTGGCTCGCCTAAAGAAGGGTGAGAAATTTCCCGAACTGGCTCGAGACAATTCCGATTCCTCAACGGCTGCACAGGGTGGCGAATTGGGTGGCTGGAAGAAGGGTGATCTCGACTCCGAGATCGAGAAGTTGATCTGGGATCAGCCAAAGAATTTTGTCACCGATCCGATCAAGCGACCGAACGGATTCCTGCTCCTCAAGGTTGAGGAGCACCAAAAAGCCGGCCAAGCAACGCTTGAGGAAGCGGAACCGGAAATCATGGAGATCCTGTATCGACCGTTATTCCAGCCCAAAATCCGCGAGTACCTGACGCGTCTCCGGCAGGATTCATTTCTTGAAATCCGGGAAGGGTACGTGGACAGCGCGCCGGCTCCAGGCAAAGATACACGCTGGTCAGATCCTGCGCAGTTAAAACCCGAGACGGTTTCAAAGGAAGAAGTCAGGAACAGAAAGCGGAAGAAGCGCTTGCTCTGGTTGGTTCCAATCCCTGGCACGAACGCAGCCCCCACCACGGACGTGAAGGTCGTCGATCCCACCGTCAAGGTAAAGACCCAGTAAGGCGCCGGATGAAATCTCCCTACGTCAACGAATTACAGCCAAACCAGCAAGCCATCGGCGTTTTTCTGGTGCAGTCAAAGGAAGTCCGCCAAAAGAAAACCGGTGACCCGTATCTCTCATTGCATCTCGCGGATAAGAGCGGCGAGTTGGAAGCGAAGATGTGGGACAACGTGGCTGAAGTTCTTGACACGTTTGAACGCGAGGACTTCGTCAAGATTAAAGGCGTAACTCAGGTTTTCCAAAACCGGCTGCAGTTGACGATTCACAAGATGGTTCGGGTGGACGACCGTGAGGTTGACCTGGCGGACTTTTTCCCGGCTTCATCGCGAAACCCGGATGAGATGCTGGCTGAATTGTGCCAGATTGTAGCGGGCATGACCGACCCCGATTACAAGACGCTGCTTGAGTTGTTTCTGGCGGACGAGGACATTACGAGGCGCTATAAGACCGCGCCTGCAGCCAAGACAATCCACCACGCGTGGCTGGGCGGGCTGTTGGAACATGTGCTTTCCATGTGCGCCTTAGCGCGATTTACAGCCGCTCATTATCCGGGGATCGACAAGGATCTCCTGCTGGCTGGTGTGTTTTTGCACGACATCGGAAAAATCGATGAGTTGAGTTATGAGCGAGGCTTTTACTATACAGATGAAGGCCAGTTGCTCGGGCACATCACAATCGGCATGCGCATGCTGGACGAGAAACTGCGTAGCCTGCCAAGCTTCCCTAAGAGCAAGCGGACCTTACTTTCTCATCTGATCCTGAGCCACCATGGGCAACTGGAATTCGGGTCGCCGAAGCTGCCGCTGTTTGCTGAAGCGATGCTACTGAGCCAGCTGGATAATCTCGACTCGAAGATGGAATGCATGCGCGGGATAGCGGCCAAGGACAATCACGTTGAAGGCAACTGGACATCTTTCAGCGCTCCGCTGGATCGGATGGTACTGAAGAAGAGCCGGTTTCTGGCTGACGAGGAAGGTGTCGCCGAGATTGTTTCCGAGCCTGTCGCCCCTGTTGTGAGCGCCCCAGCCCAAACTCCGGAGCCTGCATCACGAGAAGGCAGGCGGGTGGATCGTGCTCAGCCGCAGAGCTCACTTTTCGGTGAAAAACTTCAGCACGCTTTGGGCAAGGACGAACATGCGTAAACCTGGACCTCCGCGCGAAATCCCGCCACCTCTCGAGCTGGAGTGTCTAAAAGTACTTTGGACACTTGGCGAAGGTAACGTGAAAGACGTGCGCGGAATTCTGACAGAGAACCGCGAGTTGGCGTACACGACGGTGATGACCCTATTGGACCGCCTGGTGAGGCGCGGTGCGGCTGCTCGCCGCAAATCAGGACGTTCGTTCGTGTACATCCCTTTGGTAGCCCGCGATTCATTGCGCAGCGCCGCAGTCAAACAACTCGTCGAATCACTGTTTGAGGGCTCACAAGCGACACTGCTAGCTTATTTGCAGAATGGTCACCACTCGGCCGTGCCGGTTGCTGAAGATGCTAAACCAGAGAGCACTGTGGTGGCGTTGTCCGTTGATGACGAACGTCTCGACACAGCCTTGCTCTAGTTCTTACCCTAACTCGTAGTCCAACGTCAGCTTGACTCCCAGCTTTTCCCGGCGTACCCTTCGAAAAGCAGGGGTAACAACAGGTCATGACAAAAGGGCAACTTGTTCTGTTTTTCTGTCTCGCCTCGCTCGTGCTGATTCCTTCCGGAAACGCACAGACTATCACGGGCGCTATTACCGGCACTGTCACCGACTCAACGGGTGCCGTGATTCCCAACGTCAAAGTCACGGCGACCAACACCGCGACTAACATCGCCAACGCTTCCCAATCGAATGAAGCAGGCATATACAATTTCCCATTCCTCGCACTCGGCAATTACACCATTACCGCCGAGGCAGGGGGCTTCAAGAAGTCTGTATTCGGCCCGTTTCGCCTTGAAGTAAATCAAACCGCGCGCGTCGACCTCGCTCTCGAAGTTGGCCTGGTAACGGAATCTGTTGAAATCACGGATGTCGCTCCCGCGCTGCAAACCGAATCCACCCAGACCGGCGCGGTGATCAATTCCACAAAATTGACCGATCTACCGTTAAATGGCCGAAACTTCGCATCATTAAGTCTGCTGGTTCCCGGAACTGTTTCGACAAACCCTCAGAATATGAGCACAAGCGGAAGGTTTCAGAACCAGGGTGGTCGGCCATACGTCAACGGCAACCGCGAGCAGACCAACAACTTTTTGCTGGACGGCGTTGATGTGAACGACTCGATCGACAATCGAATTGGCTACCAGCCCAATGTGGACGCGTTGGAGGAAGTCAAAGTCCTGACGGGCAATGCTCCCGCGGAATTCGGCAATGCGGCCGGCGCAATTGTGAACGCTCAAATGAAGAGCGGGACGAATGATCTGCACGGTAACCTCTTCGAGTTTCTGCGCAATGACAAACTCGACGCGAATGACTTTTTCAACAACCGCGCGGGCGCGCAGAAGCGAGCATATCGCCGCAACATATTCGGCGGCACGTTCGGTGGCCCGATAAAAAAGAATTCTGCGTTCTTCTTTATGGATTACGAGGGGACGCGGCAGGTGGACAGCGGACCGGCGCTGGCATCGGTGCCACTGGCTGAATACCGCACGGGCAACTTGTCACGATTCTCCCAGGTGATTAGAGATCCGCTGACGGGGCAGCAGTTTCCCGGAAACATCATTCCGGCCAGCCGGATCGTGAACCCCGTCGCCAGGGCACTCTTCGCCGATCCAACGCTCTATCCGCTGCCCAATACAACAGGAACCGGCGCACTCGGGATAACAAACAACTATCGTGGGAATTCGGCAAACTCACTCAACAATGACCAAGCCGACGCCAAAGTCGATCTCAGGCTTTCCACAAACGATAATCTGTCCGGGCGCTTCTCGATCGGGCGATACCGGCAGGGTGGCAGCCAGACCGCATTGCCCACCATCATGGTAGCAGGGCAAGAGGGTCCAACCACGACCAGTGTGGCCACATGGACACACACATTCTCACCATCCGTTGTCAACGAACTCCGTGCTGGCTACAGCCGCATCGTCATCGACGACGTGTGGCTGGACCCGACAGGATTGCTCGGAGCTAACGGCAATGAAAAACTGGGAATTCCTGGCGGACAGCCGATTTCTGGTGCCAGCGCGATTACGTTGGGGGACGGGTTGACGCAGATCGGAGCTAACGGCACAATCGGTAACACCGTCGACAATAAGTACCAACTCGGGAGTAACCTGACTGTTGCCCGCGGGCGTCACTTCCTGAAAATGGGAGGCCAGGCCATTCGTTTCCATCAGAATCGCTACTATGCCGGCAACAATGGCGCGCTCGGCTTTTTTGATTACAGCAGCGGAAAGTACACGGGTTCGGGATTCGCGGACTTCCTGCTGAACGACTTAGGTTCGAAAGGACGCGGCAGTGTGACAGGCAAGTGGGGCCATCGACACACGCGCGCAGGCGTCTTTTTCCAGGACGACTGGAAAGTCCGGCCGAACCTCACGCTGAACCTTGGACTCCGCTGGGAATATACACAGCCAGTCTATGAAGTGGCCGACCGCCAGTCGAATGTGGATCTCTCAACTGGAAGGCAACTTTTTGCCGGAAAAGATGGGAATAGCCGTGCGTTGTTCAACCCGTATTACAAGCAGTTCATGCCTCGCGTAGGTTTTGCATGGACGCCCGCAGCGTTGAAGAACAGGACGGTCGTTCGCGCCGGCTATGCAATTACTAGTTTTCTGGAAGGCACAGGCGCGAATCTTCGGTTGCCGCTCAACCCGCCGTTCTTCTTCGAATCTGACATCACGTACGATCTGACTGCGCCCGGCGATATTCGCACGGGGTTCACTGATGTTCGTCCGGCGAACACCCTGGCTGGCCAAGTCCGCGCCTGGGATCCGAACTTGCGTCCTCAGTTCACACAGCAATGGAATGTGAGCCTGGAACACCTGTTGTCTAATTCGGTTTCCTTCACCACGGCTTATGTGGGACAGAGGGGAACGCACCTTGTCGTGCCGCGTGAGGGCAACCAACCGCTGGCCGATCCGGGTCCCGTGAGCACGTGGCGCCCACTGCAGCAACGGCGTCCACTGTATGCGACCGCGCCGCTCATTACCAACATCGCGACCACAGACGGCGCTGCGACCATGGACTATCATGCCCTGCAAACCAGCGGTCGAAAGCGCATGGGTCACGGCGTGGAATTCCTCGGGTCCTACACGTTGAGCAAGACTTTGACCGATAATCGCGGCTTTTATGGTGGTGGGACGTACATCGCTGGTGAGGGCGCCTACTGGCAGAATGCCTACGACCGTCGCAGTGATCGCGCCCGCGCGTTCTATGACGCACGGCATAACTTCACATTTGGCGGAACCTGGGAATTGCCGGTGGGTAGAGGCCGGACAGTTGGGAAGGGGTGGAATCGCGCGATAGACGCAGCATTCGGAGGCTGGAGCACCAACTTTGTTCTGATCGCGCACTCCGGATTCCCCGTGACAATTCTGGGCACGGACCAAACCAATCAAGCTGTGAGAGGAAACGTGCGGGCGAATTACTACCGTCGCTTGACCTACCTTAACCAGGATATTGATAACTGGTTCGGCACGCGCAACACATTCTGCACAGCAGGCGTCGATGATGGTGTCTGCGCGTACGGCAATCCAGCCGTCGGCCTTTTTGGAAATGCGGGAGTTGCCACGGAGCGAGCGCCTTCGTACTTCAACCTGGACACTTCCATCGGGAAACGCATCCACTTTTCAGAACGGACGTCGCTGGACTTCCGGGCTGAGTTCTTCAATGTAATGAATCACGCGAGCTTCGGACCTCCCGGTAGAAGCCTCGCGACGCCATCGACTTTTGGACGGATCACGACCCAGACGACCGCTTCCAGAAACATTCAGTTTGGAATGAAGTTTTTCTTCTGAGCCTGCAAAGTAGTAGCGGGCGCTTTCACGGCGCCCGCTCCAGCTATTCGTCCCAACGAACGCCGCGGGCCTGCAACTCACCCTTGAGTTGCTCGAAGGAAAGAAACTGTACCGCGTCGATTCCCTCGGCCTTCGCTGCTTCTACATATGAGGCGATGTCGTCAGTAAAGAAACACTCCCCAGCCGCACACTCTGCCTTTACAATGGCTTCCCGGTAGATCTTCGGGGACGGCTTCATCGCCTGCACTTCATGCGATAAGACACAGGCATCGAAGTGCTGGAAATGCGAGTACGTCTCGCGAAGCATTTCAAAATGCAGAGCATTCGTGTTCGAGAGCAGCACGAGCCGATACTCTTTCCTCGAGCCCGCAGAAAGGACTCAGGAATCATTGCCTCCTTGTGAAAGATGCAGATCCAGATCTCGCGGAATCGCTCGAACCCGGCATTGAACTCCAATAATTCCGAGAGCTCGCGAACGAAGTCCGCGGTTTCTATCCGGCCGGATTCGAATCGCAATACAAGATCCGTGCTTCCTATGCGCCTTCGAATTTCTGACACAGAATAGGGGCACTCAAGCGCCATTGCAGCGTATGCACGAGCGAAATCGAAAGGGACAATCACATTTCCAAGGTCGAGAATAATGGTTTTGATCATTTCAGCGGGGTTCAAGACCATCGTACATCGAGACAGTCGTTGGCCGTCAGTTCCAGGAAGAACTTCGCGATCGAACACTCCGCAAAGGCAGCGGGTATCCGAGAAGACACAACTGATCCAGAGCGAAGAGTACAACGGACTCCATTCCCGCCTGCTCCGCCAAGCGGGCTTCCTTCAGCCAGGCCGTCGGGGCACTGCTTACACCGATCAGGTGGCTCTTCCGATCTCTCGAGAATCCCAACTCTCGCCCGAACTGTATACTTTCCCTGGCCTTGTTCATTTCCCTTGAAAGCGTGTACGTAAAGCTCTCAGTTTTAAGCGAGTCGATGCGCTCCGGTGTCCATGACTCTGCCGGATAGTTCACGATCCGAGCTAGGCGACCTTCATTTACATCGGTCGGATACAATACCTCAAACCGGCAATCGGGCTGACTCACCCGGACGTGATCGATAATCGCATCCGTGAAAGTGCCGATCACTTTCGGTAGGAATTCCATTTCTTCAGCGTACTCGGCTGGGTCAGCCGTGCCGTCAGCAATAATCCTCATGTCTCGTCCATACCTCTCGAAGAACAACCCGCGAGTGTACTCATCATAGAACGGCATACCTGTTCCGTCAGAAGGAAAGTACCACCATTGCACTTCACCAAATTGAAGGTAAGGAGTGACGCCGCTGCTCGCCATGAGCTGGGCCATGTCATCGTAAACCTGTTTCCAATAAGCCAGACTCTCGGGAGAGAAATTGGTCTGCAGCGCCGGCGTGTTCAGGAGCACGGCGCCGCCGCTCGGATAGCGTTGGGCGATACCGGCCACCACGGAGGAATCTCCGTGTTGAAGTTCGGTGCTGAACGCCGCGACCGAATCCATTCCCGAACTCTGAAGGGTCCGGTAAAAGGCCGCGCACCAATCGCGTGCCGCCCGATTCAACCTGGGGTTAGCAATGAGATCTGTAATCCATTCACCATCTTCACCGCCCGCGAGCAAAGGGCCGGTGACCGTCGCCTGAAAAGCTCCTTCTGTGGGACTGGCCGCCAGGGTGATTCTGTTTCCATCCTGCCCCATGCTCCGCGAGAAGATTTGCAGCTCGCTACCTTCGGATGTCGCGCGGATTCCAGTGTAACCGTTGTTGATTTCGATCTCGAAGGCCTTGGCGATACTCGCGCCCGTGTCGCCCGCGTGATTCAGATGCCTGAGGATGGAGCAGTCTTCGGGGGCCCGATCGCTTCTCCCAATCACAATGCTGGTGATCTCGCTGGGTACCGGTGTACCACTGAACTCAATGGCTGCTGAAGCATATTGATGGCCTTTACGGAGTAGCTCATAAAACCACATTGCACCCACGTAATGATTCACGCGGCCAAAGAAACCCATGCTCGTGATCATCCACGCCGTTCTTTCGGCGGGCAAGGCTATGGAGTGGTCCGTATCCCAATCCGTCGCAAGTGCCAGGACCCGGTTCGGGGGCGGCGCAGGCAAGTAATCGACCGGGACCGCGGCTTCGATGAAGTCGAAATAGAAAACAGAATCGCCGCTATCCCGATGCACTGCTCTGACGCTGTGGGTACCCGCACCGAACTTACCTAGAGGTAAACGCACAAGGCTATCCTCGCCGGCACATCGAAGCTCGTACACCGACGGCGGCGCATCATCTACACTCACCTCGATCGTTGCTCCTGAAGCAGCCAGTCTAGTGCCTAGGTTCAATTCGTGATTGCCGCTGGCGCTGTAAGTACAACGTGCGCTCCCACCGGGCTCGTCCACGTGGTGGATACTGCCTCCCGAGTAGTTTCCCGTCGCTTTCTGCCACGGCCCGGCATACTCGATGTCCGGACTATCGTCCTCAACCCTCAGACTTCCGGGGCCTGGCACTCGATACGACCGCCCGGTTCCAGTTACTTGCCAGCGGCTCACATGCACCGCAAATTCGCTGCGTTCAAATGCTCCGGCTTGCAGATCTGCCGAATAGGTCCAGCGCATTTTACGAACAGCATTCGTGGGAACGATCTGACCATTCACGTCACGCAAGTTCGCGAAATCCAGGTCAACCTGCCACGTCGACGGTGATTGCCCTCCCGAGAATTCGACCGAGTTGCGGTCCCACTGTCCGCTTCCGGTTGCATACGCGTAGGCCCCAAATCGGTTTCCGTTGTGACCAGTGGAATCCGTATAGGTTAGCCGAATCAGTCCACCTATTCTGGTGGCACGTACCACCTGCGAAAAGGAATTAATACTTTCCGCAATAGCCTGCGCAGCTGACTCGATTGAGTCATTCCAATAGGTCTGGTAAGTGTGGTGCTCACCGGGCCACGCAAGTCCGACGTACTCACCCGCACCCGGCAGTACCCGCAGTTCGAATTCAGCTGTGGCAAAGGCGTAGTCCCCTTCCACCGGCACGGCGTAGTTTCTAAGGGGCACCCTATAAAGCACCTCACTCCCGCCCAGTGACGACCAGACCCGCAGATACGGCCAGTCCACAGTGGAGTAGAGCACTGAGTCAATCGGAATGCAGTTCGTTCGCGTCTCTTGATAGCTAAGTTTCAAGCCACTCAGATCACCGTCGGGAAGATTTCGAAACAAGGGATGTTCATACACGTTGTCGCGGTTCCATTCGATCACCGCCCAATCGAACTGTTGCCGCCAACAGCCGGACAGCGTGAAACCGTCTGCACTCGCTTCACTCAACGCTGCGATTGCTGATGGCCTTTCGAAGTAGCACTGCAGATCGCGGTCTGGCCGAAGTTTTTGCAATATCTCTGGCATGGTTGTTCTCACAGACGAATGGTGACGGTCAGGTCCTGACCTGGAGTTTGTTGGGCAGCACTGGGAACCGAAACGACATCGAGAGTCAGTCGCGCCCCTTCCGGAAGCGGCGTCAAATCGAAGCCGCTGACCACATTCGAATCCCTCTCCCCTTCAGGAATCGAGAGGCGACAGTAGACACCGGTTTCAGTTTTTACATTCACTTCCAATGGCCCGCCCGACGGCCCCTCCCGAACCACCGCAAACACGTCGCGCACGGCTGTCGTTGACTCCACGACCAGCGGCGGCACAGCGTCGTTCTCAGCAGCAAGCCATCCGTTCACTTGTAGGCACAACTGTCCTCCTGTTCCAGTCCTGAGGCCGCTATCGATGGTCTGAGTGAAACAGCGTTGGGACACCGGGCTATTCCCCCGCGAGTTTGTTACGAAGAACTCGGCGCCTGAAATTCGCGCATTGGGCAGGTGAATCGGATAGCTGTAACTCCCGCTCGCCGTAGTTCCGAAGAAATCTTTCGGAAAAGAAAGTACATACGCCTTCTTACCGAGTCGATAGACGCGCGACTGCGCTTCATGCGCGATCCCATGACTGCCGTGAGAACCCCGCACCACGCTGCAGGTTCCGTCTTGCAGCACTGCATCCACCACGACGATTTCGCGGTCAATCTGCAGCAGATCGCCCGCTGCGATTTCTTCCGATGGTGTGACAGTAATGACAAAATCCTCGCTTGAAATCGCCGATCCCAAACGTGCCTCACAAGGCCCGCCCAGTTCGTTCCAGTACGCCAGAATCAGCGTGCCTGAGTTGATGCTGCGGGTATTGCAAAGATCTCCAAAGCCTATCCCGGCCACCTCCAGGGATCCTCGTCCAAGCAGCCCCACACCGAAAATCGGCGCGCCTGGGACATCGTCATCCAACTGACTGCCGGCAGAACCCGCGATGCGCCATCTCGTCACAGGCGAACGCGCCTCCGGACATTCGTTCCCTTGTACGTTGGCGGATCTACCGAGAATCTGAACAGTCGCTCCAGCCCGGTTGGGAATCTCGAACTCCACAGGACTGCTCCGCGTTACCGCAGCAAGAATCCAACTGGAATCCGATACCGTAAACGAACTCATCCCATCCGGTTCTGTATCCCAACTGGACGCAACGGTCAGCGTGTCTGCTGAATTACCCACGATTACCCGCTCTTGCCCCGCACCTTTGCCGGCAACGATCCGCGCTGTCATTCCGCGATACTCATCCACGATCATCTGCAGCGTCGGATTGCCGATCGTGAGACCAGAATGAATGTTGGCTGAACACTCCGGCAGGCGTTCCATTCGCCAGTAGAACTTCGCATGATCGTAGTTCGGATCCGCTGGCCCAATCGCTAGTGCTTCGATGCCTGTATCGACAAAGGACTGCCCAACTGGAGAGTCAGCGCCGATTCTGAGCAGCCTCGCAGGATCCGTGCCTCGATAGATTCGGAAGGCTGCAGTCGCCGCAGAAAAGCTCAATGAATGTAGCCTCACTCCGTACGAGCCACCGTCCTCTGGAATTTCGGCTCTGACCAGGAACGATAGTGCGCTCTCTTCACCACTCTGGTGCACAGCACTAATCGCGTAATAGTAAACGCGGTCTCCCTCAAGCGTCCCACCACCAGCAAGAACCTCCGGATGGAGACTGACTAGAGGAATGCTCACTCCCGCGGTTGTCGGCTTGCGCGGCTCGACAAAACTCGCAGTGAGGGTGATGCGCGCACCGCCATCGCTATTCTCTTGCGGCTGTTCTACAATTCCGAATTTGGTTTCACCGCTTGCAGTGACACTTGTGCCAAGCAATGGGTTCGGCGTTCCGACGCCGTAGCCAGGTTGTTGACCAGTTCCATCTGCGTTGATGCCATCCCCAACTGCGTACCAGACATCATCGTGCACCTGCGCAGTCAGGACAGTCGTTTCGTAATTCGGACCGGGTGTAACCCGAGAAACTCGGAACGGTCGCCGCTGCCAGCCCTCTTTGAGATAGCTGACTGTTATCAAGTCGCCGGGCTTGAGCCCCAGCCCTTTCAAATTGGTCGCGAACTCAACGTAAGTATTGCCTGCAATCGCTTTGTTCAATTGCAGTCTGGCGATCATCGCAGCCTGATAAACATTCGGCAGACCGAGCGCGCTAAGCGCGGCAGTAACTTCCTGCCCACTTCGCAGGACGTCATTCGAATCGGTGAGAGATAGGCTGTCCTGCTGGTATCCATTGAACTCGTCCTGAAATTCTCCCGAATATCGGTTCGGAGAATCAGCGTTACTCTTGGACCACACACGTACACTCGAAGCACCATTATCCGCGCGCAAGATACCTGAGAAGCCGTTGCTGCCGTCTCCAAATTCGTAAGCAGGCCAACCACCGTTCAACCGCTCAGTCGCGTTGCTGCCTTCCGGTTTCTCGGATTGTTGTCCGTACAGCGTACCTTCCGCACGCAGTTGCAGCAGGCCTTCGGAGCCAACAGTAAGATACAATCCAGAGCCGTTTCGAATTCCTCGAACAACATCTGCCGCACTCCGTCGCTTCTGTAAAACGAGATTGCATCTGCCTCGCGGAACACTAACAACTTCGCCGTTAACCCCTGTCGCGGCAGTAAGCTGATCGCAGTCAGCTGCCGTCTTTGCAAAGCTGACCAGATCGATGTCATTGGTCTGCCATCCACTCCTCCGCAACACATCCAGGATGATCCACGCAGGATTGCTTGTGAACGCGCTGCCGAGCGGCTCACCATCTTCGCTCCAGCGATCAAGCTTCCCGCCCTCAACCAGCACCTGGATACGCGGTAGGCTCCGCCCATCGCTGATGGTGTTTGGGAGAACAACCGAGAGGACGGCCATGCTTCCGTACGGATCACCCACCGGCACGCCACTCGAATCCGTGAAATCAAGATTGAACGAGCCGTTGCGAGCGCCGAGGCTGACGATGTTGTACCAACCAGTCGCCGTCATGTTGCTGCCTGACCTTCCCACCGGAATCTCTATGTCGTTTGCGATAACGCGAAGCACTCCCTGGATCTCACCCATCCCGAGCAACACTTCCAGGTGCGTGAGATTGCCATCATTGCGCGCGAACACGACCGGCGGATGATACCAGCCAGTCCCATATATCAAAGGCACAAAATCGTTATAGCGGGCCTCGTTTGTAACTATTGCCGAGGTATGGGTCCCCTTCTCTCCGTAGCTCCGTACCGCAATGCTGGACGGGACAAATTCAATTCCACCGAATCGAGCGGTGGTCCGTCCCAATATGTCTTTCCGGAACATGCCTCGCTGCTCACATTGCGTACGAGTGCAGTCGCAGGACGTGAACGGCGCTTCCCCAGTCTGGTTTCCGCAGCCATTTTCCTGATCGGGTGAATATCCGCAGCGGTAGAACAGCCCCTGGCCTTCGACCGCTGCCTGTCGCTGTTCCACAGTTGCCGGAAACACCCACGGACAACGTTTCTGAATCCGCACATCTGGAAGCACAACGCGCTGCAAGTTCAATCGATTGTTGAACGTTACACGAAAAGTGGATTCAGTGATTTCCTCGGGTGAGTTGGCCACGCCCAGAAACAACACCCTGGCTTCGGATCCTGGTACCGAATTCTTCAGATCGTAAAAAAGAAAACGCACTGTAACCTTCGCGCTCTTCCAGCCCTCGCTTCTTTCCAGTTCCGAACAGCGCGAATCGGCGTTGCCCAACACGAGTGAGATCTTCGCCGCACCATCGACACCATCCTCGGAATAGGAACGAAACTCGAAGGCATTGTGACGAAGCACCCTGGCCTCGTAACTCCTACCCTCGAACTCAACTGAATGGGTGCTCCAGCACTCGGTGTGCCCGGACTGAAACACGCAGTCAAAAAGCAGCAGCGGCGTCTCTGTTATCTCTCGTTCTTTGATTTCAGCAATGCTAGACATTTCATTCCTTCTCGGCTGTCGCGAATACTCGTACGCTCGTACTGAACTGATTGGGTCCCTCGATTGTCGCGGTCAAGGAGTCCTGGTCGAATCGCGCTTTTGGGAAGACGCCTGCCTGGCCGAATGTCTTCTTATAGCTCGACTCAGCCGGCTGGCAGTCCACTTGGGCCCCAAAGAGATCCGCGCTTGCACTTGATCCCAGCTCCACCCCGAACGTCACGGCTTCGATTTCGTCTCCAGGACTACCCGCAAACGCCACTCTCATCCACGATCCACTGCATCGGAAAACTTGCGATTCCTCGCCTGCGCCGCTCGTGCGAATCAATCTGATCTCTTGCCCCTGCTCACCCCTCACGAAAACGCTGTAGCAGTACATAAGCCCGCCCGGCACGTTCAAGATCTGTTCGATGCGCCCTGCCGCTGGCCCTTGATTCTGGAATCGAGTCGCCCCCGCTCCCCCAAACGGATCTTCAACATGCGGCGCCATACTGATTAGCGGCGACTTCATCCACACGTTCGCCGCAAAGTCCTCGCTGAAGCTCAGCAGATTCGCTGTCGGATCCGCAAAATGAAATGTCCCCAACCGGCCTTCGCAGTCTCGAAACAATTCAGAAAGCGCCGACCATTCGTCCACGCTCAGGTTCTTCAGTCTTAGGTCCCATGTGATCTGTTCAGGAGCCGCGTCAGCCAGTTTGATTTCGCTTCCGCCGGCGGTGCTATTCACGATTGTGCGGAAGGCTCGCGTTTTAATCAGCGGATATTGGCAAGGCCCTCCGCTGGAAAGAGCAGGAAAGAATCGCATCTCAGGCCACGTTCTCCTTAACAACCAGCACCATGCTGGTCCGGTTTTCATCTTGAAGTTCAATCCGGCAGTCGTCATGATCGAAGCTGCACCGAGGGTACTCTCGTCCATCTATCGGGTTGATAAAACTGAACTCAGCATCCCGCCCCTGCTGGCTTCTGAAGAACTGCTCCAGCTGCGACGACTCCGATTCGTCCAGCAGATCCAATCGGATTTCCCACTTTCGCAGGGCTTTTACACCGGTTCGGAATCGCTGTTCGCTGCCGTCAATGCATCGCAACACTCGAGTGCGGCACTCCGTCGCCACCTGCAGCGGATACTGCGCAACCGCACCGGTCTTCAATCTCGGGAATTCGCTCATGACTGTTAAACCTCGCTGACCACATCATTCAGTGCGTGTGAGCGCAACATCGCGTCCCGAACGGCCGAAGCAATTTGGTCGCTGTGGTCCATAAAGGACCGGCTGTCCATCGTCTGCACGTTCACCTGGATCGTTGCCGCGCTGCCTCCGCCGGAACCGCCAATGCCGCTCTCGTTCGCCCTCGGGTCTGCACTCGATGAGCTTCGCTGGGCAGCACTGCTGGTCACACCTTCGTAGTGAATCGGTGCCGGAGCAACATAGCTGGTGAGCGGAACTGGTTCTGCCTCGCCCCCTTTGAACAGGTGCGATATTCCCGAGATCACTGGCGAGATGCCTGTCGCTTTTAGGAATGGGGAGAAAATCTTTCCCAGTGCGCTCACTGTGGAGTTGCCGGCCTTTGCAGCCTGGCTCGCCGTATTCTGCACAACGGCATCCGTATTAGCTGCAACGTTCTCCACCTGGGACAGCGTCGTTATCCGCAACTGCTCCATGCCGTCGCGCAATCGACTGAGCCCGTCAGTAATTGCACTTTGCTCCTGTGCCCCCATGAGCCAATCCACGCTCGAGCTTTGCCCGACCTCGCCGGCCATACCCGCGGACCCGCCATTCCCGAGAATGCGCAGCGTCTGTCCGCTGCCTGTGGAGTCCGCTTCAACGTTCGCTATCCGGTCAGCCGTGGCACCCCACACCGTTTTGGGAGTGCTCTGTCCCCTGTTCCCGCCGATCACCTCAAGCAACGTCCGTTCCATGTCACTCGTTTCCATGTCTTGCCTCCTCTCTCAGTTCCTGCTCCAAAACGCAAAGAGCCTCCACCATGCGTGCCGGCCAGCTCTGAACGTCGCCCGACCCCGTCAGCTTCCACACGTTGAATTGCTCCAGGAAACCCTGGCTGTCAGCGGTTATGAAGCTCTTTGGACATTCCGCCACCGCGTGTGTGCTGCGTGCCCATACTGGTTTTTCTCCGCCCGTCGCTATCGCTTTCGGTTTCATCCAACCGCAGCGACGCCTCTGGGCCAGACCGGACTTCCTGCATTCACCGCACTTCCATCCGGCCTGGTTTGCAAATTGAAAGTGGAAGGCGATGATTAGTTTTTTCGTTCTTCTTCGCTCAGACTGAATTCGGATTTGATTGCGTCCAGCACTTCATGGATCAACTCTTCCGGACCCAGTTCGATTGCTGATTCGAGCGCTAGCTGTCTCGCCGTCGATCTCGATTCCGTCCAACCCGGCGAATCCCCAGGCAAGGTAAATCTTGTCGATTTCGCGTGCGAAGATCGCAGCGTCTACTTTGCTCACCGTGTCATCGCCTGCATTCAGAAATTCGAGCTTTCTGTCGAGCTCCCTGATTCGCTGCGCCAGTTCCAGCCGCCGCCCGAATGTGATCCTGCGAATCGTGAAGTTCACGCCCGCGAACTTCTTCGAAGCGATGGTCCGGTGACTCTCGTGCTGAATCGGATTATGCGAAGGCAACGAAGATTTCATCATCGAGTGTCCCCTGTGCCCTGCAGTTGATGAACCGCCATGCCAGGCGTCGTTCGCTGTCGTCGAACTCCGGTACCTCAGGGATGACGCTCTTCAGATAAATCCCGCACAACTGGCCGGACTGCCCTCCAAGCTGAAACATCACCGAGATCGGAGACTGTTGTCGCGCCGCTTGGTATAAGCCCTTGCAGGCCTCATCAGTCAGTGCGTAAAGACTGAAGCTGACCGAGACCCTCCTCACGCCGGCGCTGATACCCTTCGCAATGTTCGATCCGAATTCTTTATTCCGCAGAGTGACATCGTTGTCGAGGGTTAGTTCGGCTTCGGTGATCGTGAAGAACTGTTCGGGAGTTGTTCCCAGCCAGGCTTGTCCCATGTGCCCCGGAATCGCCGCGAAGTTCCCGGCCTCCTCGGCTGGCTCGCCAGGAAACGTCTCCAGATTCCCGAGGCCGTCAGAAAAACTCGCACTGTCGATTAAATCGGCGGCCTCGCCGTCGAACTGGAATTCGTGAAAGTCGCCGTTGACCTTCAGCTTCATCTTGTCAACAGCGCCCCCGGACACAATCCGGTGCACCGCTTCTTGCGGACCCCAGTAGTCGAACAGGCTCACACTCGGCAGGTCCTTCGCCGGAAAATACGTCACTGTCTTGCTCGATTGCCCGCCCGCGGGTGATACCGAAAATGGAGCTACAAGTTGCACCGTATGCGCATCGACGATGCCCGCCACAAAGCGGATCTCGTTGCCGGCTGCAATCGCCTGGCCGGCGGCTAATCCGTGCGGCGCAGTGAATCGGATTGTGCTCATTGTGGAACTCGCGTCCACTGCCGCTCCGCTGTGCGAAAGGGGAGCACCACCGAGCGCGGCTTGGAACAGCGGCCCGTAGCTCGGGGCGGAGCCATCGTTCCACCCCGTCATGTAACTGCGAACGTCGAAGCTGGTCAGCCTTCGCATGCCCGCAGGCAAGCCCGCGAACGTTCGGCTCCCAGTCTTATCTTTTCGCTCAAGCTTTTCGACTTGCTGTTTCGCAACCAGTTTCACCCCGGGGAACCGGCTCGCCGCAGTGACTGTCCCTACGTGCGAGTAGCTCGGCTCCAGGGCCACATAGAATCGGTTGTCGCTGGATGATACATATGAACTCATAGTTTTTTCCTAGTAGCTGATCTCCAAATCAAAACTCGCCTTCGCGACCTGCAGAAAACTTTTCCCGCCCGGTCGCACTGCACTAAACGTCACTTCGTACCCGCCGGGGTAGAATACTCCGTCGCCCCAATCGCCCCGATTGTTTTCCAGCGTCCGACCCACGGCATCGCTGAAGAGCCGCAGCTGGTCTTCCAATCCGTCGAGACGGTCTTGAGAATTCCGTATCTCGACAACCATCCGCGCTGTTCCGGAAAATGTTCGGAACTTCTCCCGCATGTTGTTTGTGATTCGCTCGCAGTACGCAAACAGACAGGGGTAGCGCATCGTGGAACTACGTTCCGCCAGCTCAGCGGTGACATTTTGCGCCCTGATCTGTGCGGCTCCAAGAGGCGGTGTCGCTACTCCCGCCTCCATTGCCACTGCCGCGAGTGCAACCGGCAAACTCTCGGTCGAGGTCAGCATGTCCATTACTTTTGAAAGTGCGTTGCTTGCTCTTTGTGCCATCGCTCACCCCCTCCTTAGTCGCCGGCTCTCAGTAGCGAAGTATTCCGCTGCCTGCCGCCTGCCGGCTCTCGGACCCGTTCGCAGTCCCTCTGCTGGCATGGTCCAGACAGATCCCAGGGCCAACGGAGCTTCGTTTTGAATCGTCATTTCGTCCGGAGTATTTCCGGCATACACATTCCAGCCGGCGACCTCCGGCGCTACACTCCCTGTCTCAACACACAACAACCGGCCTGCCGGTATCTCGATACTGCTCACCTCACCCGGTTCGCCTTCTGCGCCTGCTGCATTCGTCCATGCAACCTGCACGTGAAATGAACCCCCGTCTGCCGCCCCCGCTTCGTGCGACAACTCGGCCCGGCTTGCGATCGGCACCGGATCGTCCACCAGGCCAACGCCGGAATCGAAGCAACGTTGCCTCGCCCGCTGCGCCAGATCCTTATAGAGCTGGGCTTTCGCCTGATGGCGATCGTTAGCCTGGCTATGCGACAGATCTCGAAAGGTCACGGCGAGCGTCTCAAACGTGTGCCAGCACCGCAACATTTCAGTCACCATTACGTGCTCAAGAGAAACGCCACCCGCCGATTCCGGATTTCTTCTCAGAAATGCTTCGAGCTCAAGCGCCAGCTCATGTTGAGCCAGCGCCAGTTTGCTCCCGAGATCAATACCCTCGTTGCTCGCCGTGTCGAGAATCGAAGTCTCGTGGCCTCGCAGATCTTGAAGATTTGAGATATTCCCATCAATGAACAAACCCATACTCACTCCTGCCCTGCTAGGTCTTGCTCTTTCGCTGTGCGTCTTTCAATGATCGAAAGTCCGCGTCTGAGAGCACCGCCACCTGGACCTTCCGGGCCATGCACTCCTGGTCGGCTTTCCGCGCTTGATCGTCGGATTGCTTCTGGTACGCCGCTTCTTCTTCTCTCGTCGCGAGCCGCGCACGCTTCTCGACAATCAACCGCGCCGCCGTAGCCCTGGGCACCTCGCACAGGACTCCTTCCACGCCGCCGTCAGCCGTCGCTTTGCTCATAACGATCACGTCCTCGCTCGTGATCGCCGTCTCAACTTCGCGCAAATTTTTGTAATAGGCTCTGAGATCCATGCTGTTTCTCCCTTGTTTAAAAACCAGCGAGGCAGGTGTTCGCACCTGCCTCGCTGTCGTCTGAGTTAGGCCGTAACCTGCACGCCGAAACCGTTCCGGAGAACAGAAGCGCCGTAAAGCATATCCACTGTGAATTGCTGGGCCAGCGTATTCGGCTGGTAGCTCATCAACACGCGCATTCCGAAATTGCCCAACTCGGCATACTCGGCAATCGCGCCCGTACCGGGAAGCGGCTGAGGCAGACGGCGAATCGCCAGGCCGATTGCGTCTTTTGTAAACGCCAGATTGTGTACTGCGGAAGGACCCGTGCCGGTCTTCGCCACAAACTGCGAACGGAACACGAAGAAGTCCTTGATCTTGCCCACCGTCCCATCGATCAGCGCTCGCAGGCCGGCCTCACCTGCGTTCTGGTATTCGCTGAAGCGGGGAATCTGCCGGAGTTGCGAGTAGGTGCTTCCATCGACTACCAAATACTTCGGGCTGGCTGCCGGAACCTTCGCCTGGAACAGCGCGGTTTCCGCACGGTCAATACTGTCTTCCGTGATAGCGAGTCCCGGACCGCCCTGCGGGATGTTCGAAGTGAACTGCGCGTACAACCCGAGCAAATCGGCTTCGATCTTTTCAGCGAGCGCAACGAGTGCCGGCTGCATGTAGAGCTTCAGCAGATCCGGAACAGCCAGAACTTTCGTGACATCGGGTATCTGGAATGTCGCTTCAGCGTGCGTGTTCAGAATGATCTGCGCGTTGCCCAGATTGGGGTTCTGCGCCTGAACCGTGCCGCCTTCCGCGATGTTGTTCGCGACCAGCGTCGGAGGAATCGGCACGTTAACCGTATCGCCCGCCTGGGCCAAGGTTGGTTCGAAATCGCGGTTCACAAGGTTACCCATAACGAGGTTCCCCATCAGTGCCGGGAGTGCATCCGCGGCAACCAATTTCACAATCGCGTTGGCTAAGTTAGCCGATGTAATAGCTGGCATAATTCTTCGGTCTCCTGTTTTCTTTGAGCAGGCACACGTCTCCCCAATGGCTGAAATGCGATTTGGGGGAACTGCCCTGCGGGTAGTGCTCTCTTTGCTTCTTACAAACCGCGCATCGTCTGCGCGGCTACTCGTGCGATCTCTTCTCTGACTCGCACCATGTCTTCGGCCGACATTCCCGGTTTGATCTTGTCCAGATCCACCGTGTTATTCACGGCCGGATTCCGCTGCGCCGGAGTTGCACCAGATCCGCCTGGCACTCTCGCAGGAAGCAGTTCCGGATTCTCATTCACGAACTTGCTCAGATAATCCTTGACGCCAATTTCCCCTTGATCGGTCGACGCAATCAGTCGACCGTCTTCCGTCCGATGCAGATCGTCCTTCACAGCTTTGTAGGCCAGTTCAACTTTCGTTACCCCAAGCCGCTGCAATTCCGCGCGAATGGCTGCGCCGCGATCTAATGCCTCCGCGACCATGCGACTCCGCCGGTTTTCTTCGATCAGGTCCTGCACCGTCCGCTCCAGGCTTTCCCGTTTCTTGCGCTCCTCAATCAGCTCCGCCTTGTGCGCCGGTTCTGATTTCGTCTGCTCGAAACGAATGAATTCCGAGATCGCTTCCCGGATAACACCTCGTATATCGAAGCCCTTCACGCTAAGCGCACCGCTCTCATTCTGGTTGTCTTCCATATTTCTCCCTTCGTCACGCGGGCCTGTCCAGCCACACGTCAATCTCATCCGCTATCTGATCTTTTACTTCCTGCCGCACATCGCAGAGATACTTTGAAGCCAGCCGCTTCAGAATTTGCTTCTTCAAGGTTGGTGAGCCGATTCCAAACGACATCAACTTCTCCGCATCCGCCAGTTCGCCGCTGAATTCTCCGATATCAAATTCATCCAGCCCTGCGACGTTGATCACAAGCTGGTCGCCTCGTGCTTCGTCAACTGCCTTCAGCACCCGCTTGATCACGTCCTTCACCGCGTCGCCATACGCTCGCAGAATCTCCTGCGTGATGGCGAAGTCTCGCTGCTTGCTCAAGCCGGATTGCGACGTACCGCTCGACATCGCTCCGCCCGCCTGGGTCAGCAGGTAACACACGCGATAGATTTCTTCTTTCAGCCGCTCCAGGTTATCCGCAGCTATCTGAAAAACTTTGCCTTCCGGCTCTGTCCAACCGAACCGGTCCGTCGGTCCCAGTTGCACAAAGTAGGACTCGCCCACTATGCTCTTGAAATCCTTGCCCGAGTAAATCACGGGCATCGCAAACAGCCCCATGGTCAAGGCCCAGGACAGTGCATTTGATTTATTGAAATGCTCCACTTGCACCAGCGCCGCCTTGTTCATCAACCACAGACCTTCGGAAAGCTTCAACTCGAAGAGCGGAACACGTCGCTGTTTAGCGAGCGCATGATACCCTTCGTCGACTAGCTCCGGGCCCTCTCCGCGATCGCGGAACACATGAAATTTTTCACGATCGTAGCGCACCCACCGGCTGTCCTCCTTCCCCTCCAGCTGCTGCGTGATCGTCTCCCGTGCAGCCGACAACCGGATTACAACCGATTCTAGGTTGCCTCGCTCGTCGTGCTCCCAATTCGTGATGTCGTCCGGTGAGTACCCCACCAGGTAAGCGCGTGAAACTCCCATCGCGTCTTCCTCTGCCTTGCTTCCCGGTCGCTCGCCAAGTCGCGGAAAATCCAGGAGTATGTAGCTGCTCCCGTAAACCAGCGCATCCACAAACTGCCTGCCGGAAGAAATCACTCAGCGCAGTTCCCTTCAGATCGCAGTCTTCTGTAAACGTGCGGAAGAACTGCTTGCCGCTTGCGTTTTCGCCTTCAAACGCCAGCAGCGGTTCGCGCCGGAACAGAGTCGCGGCATACCAGTCGATAATCGAACCGATGTAGTTCTCGTAAAAGACCCGCTCCAGGCGTTCCCCATAGACGTCGTGCGGTTCTTTCTGCCGGCGTATCAGATAATTCGCCGCATTCGACTTCAACTGCTCGCCACCGCAATACAGGTCCTTGTACTTACGCCGGACAGCCTTCTTCGCCGTATAGTCGGGATGTTCATTACTAATTTCTGCTGTCATCACATTCCTTTCTTCCAATCAGATTTGCTAGATCAGCCGCATCCGCTGCTCGCCAACCCGCTGCCTGGGACCGAACTCCTGCCAGATCAGATATCCAAGCGCATCCGACAGGTGCGTGCGCTTCGAGTCCTTGTCCTTGTCGATCAGCACCGTACCGGCCTTGAAACTGACCTCTTCGAAATCCTTGATCAGTTCCGTACACTTCGCGATCGACTCGCACCGCACACTCGCCCGCCGCGTTGCCAAGTTTTGCGTTCATCAGTGCCACTCGATCGCGTACCGGAGGGTTCGCACTCGGTATCTCGAAGTCAATGCGAGTAGCCGTTCCGCTGCATCCATGAACTGGATCATCCGGTAGTCGTTTGTTCCGGATGTTTGCATGTGGGATCCCGATGCATCGCCACAAATCTTCACGCCCGCTATGTGCATCGGATACAGCTCATGGAATTGCTCGCATGCATCGTACGTGCTCGCCCGGCTGAAGCACAATCTCATCCAGAACAACCAACTGATCGCCCTGCCGTCTGCACAACCAGCGAACTCATAGGATCGACGTTGAAGTCCAGCGTCCAGATCAGCGGCAGCGCCGGATTCAACTTCACTGGCGCAACGTTCGCTTCCTTGTGGAAGCTGTGGTAAACCCGGTCGCCCCCGAGGTCCAGATACTCGCCCATAACTTCTTGCGCGTAGAATCGTTCGTCGTAGCTGCTTCTCAGCCGCTCGTAGAAATCAGGAATCTTGTCCAGGATGAAGCTGTTTTCCTGCGGCCGCGCGATCACCACGTCGTACCCTGCCACCGGATTCTCAACGAAGCGCCGGAACACCCAGTCCTTGCCTTTGGGCGTCCACACCGCGAACCCGCACAATCGGTCAGCCTGCGGATCGCGCAATCGCCCTCCAGCCGCATCCAGGATTCTTCCGCGCAGTACGTCAACTCGTCCATGCCGAACCACGCCAGGTTCGTGCCGCGCAACCGCTCAAAATCATCCACCGCGCGAAACACAATTCGGGAGCCTGTGTCCTTCATCACGATCAGGTTTTCCGCCTTGTTCAGTTCGTACGGGATTCTGTTCTGTTCCAGAATCTCCAGCAGCGCCCGTCTGCGTCGCATCCCGCAGCATCGGATATGTCGGCGCACCCAACAGCCCCATCCGGCCTGCGTTCAGGTAACTCAGCTTCAACGCTTCGTGACAAAGCGCCTGGCTCTTTCCGGAACCGATCGGACCAGAGAATCCCTTGAATCGCGCCGTACAATCGTGGAATCGCGCCTGCGATTCCAGCGGCTCGTAAGCTATTTCTCGGATTTTAATTTCTTGGCTGCCGATTTTACCCATGTCACTTGTATCTCCCGAGGCTGTTGCTCGTCTAACTCTTTCCTCAATTGCAGAAGGCGGATGTAGTCCCCCACCGTTCCCTTCCCTTCATCGCCCTGCAGCCTTACTCCCAGCCGCTCGATCAGTTCGGATATCATCCGGCTTTGCTGGTCCCAACCGGGCAACCTGCGCAGTTCTCCGGCCGTTTGCCGACTTTCACCGACTTGGCCGCTTTAGCCGTTTTCGATCGCCTGACAACCTTTTTCTTCCGCGTAGTCGCTCGTACCGCCATGTTTTCTGTATCCTCCAAACTGCTGGGCGCAGCGCCTTTCGCCAACCGAAGACTAACATCCGTCGCACGGCACTCTCGTTCGCTCAAATTTCCAAGTCATTCAAAACAAACCAAAAAAAAGTTTAGAGTTGGGAATGGCCTAATCGGGGCTCCCGGAACTTGCATAAAACGCCCTAATCCTTCGTAAAATGTGATGAAACCATTAACAAATCTAATCTCGAGCCCTCCTTGCATTTCTGCGACTTGTAATGTACTCTTACTTCATATGGACCTGACGAGCTGCACCCGTAACCTTCGGAATGCGGCCACCAGTGTCTCCGCCCTGAACATCTCCGTAGAAATCGCCATTATTATTGGGGTCACTGTAGCCGGCCCCGCTTGAGTGGACTTAACGGACTTAAAAATCCTGAAGGCCACCAGCGGGGATAACAAACCGGCTGGTGGCCTTTTTCGTTGTTACGCGCCTGTTTCCCAAACTCGAGGTCGGCGCGACCAGAGCTGTTAATGGCACCAGTCCAAATCTCTGTACGGAAGGTAAATTCTCGATGTCAACCCTGATGAGTGGCGCGAAAATGTTGCTCGAATGTCTGACCCGCGAAGGCGTCGACTGCATGTTCGGATACCCCGGCGGTGTCACGCTGCCGTTCTACGACGCGCTCTACGAAAACCCAATTCGCCACGTACTCGTGCGCCATGAGCAGAATGCCTGCTTCGCCGCCGAAGGTTACGCACGCTCCACTGGCAAGGTCGGCGTCTGCTGCGCCACCTCCGGCCCCGGCGCCACCAACCTCGTCACCGCGCTGGTCGACGCCCTGATGGACTCCATCCCCGTCGTCGCGCTCACCGGCCAGGTCACCAGCAAGCTCATCGGCAGCGATGCCTTCCAGGAAGCCGACACCTTCGGCATCACCCGCTCCTGCACCAAGCACAACTACCTCGTCAAGAGCGTGCACGATCTGCCCCAGATCATCCACGAAGCCTTCTATCTGGCCTCCAGCGGCCGTCCCGGCCCCGTCCTCGTCGACATCCCTAAGGACGTCTTCCAGGCCCAGGCCCACTACTCGCCCGTCAGCTCCATCCACCTGCCCGGCTACAAGATCTACACCGAAGGCCACACCGGCCAGATCCGTCGCGCCGCGCAGATGATGTGGCAAGCCAAGCGGCCCTTCATCTACGCTGGTGGCGGCATCATCGCTGCCGGCGCCTCGGCCGAATTGACCGATCTTGGCTGAAACTCTCGATGCCCCGGCCGTCTGCACGCTGATGGGCCTCGGCGGACTCTCTTCCACCCATCCGAATTTCATCAGCATGCCCGGCATGCACGGCAGCTATGCGGCGAACATGGGTATGACCGGCTGCGATCTGCTGATCGCCGTCGGCGTCCGCTTTGATGACCGCGTCACCGGCCGCCTGGCCTCTTTCGCGCCCCACGCCAAGAGTCATCCACGTCGACATCGATCCCGCGGAAATCGGCAAAAACCGCGCCGCGGATCTCCCCATCGTCGGCGACTGCAAACGCGTGATCGCACGCATCAACGAAGTGCTCAAGGAACTCAAGCCCACCGAAGCCGAAGCCAACGCGACTGACCGCAATGCTCTGGTGGGGTCAGATCCGCGAGTGGCAGAGACAGCACCCCTTCAACGTGCCGGTCTCCGACCACTGAGATCAAGCCGCAGCACCTCATGAAGGAAATCGACCGCATCTCCGACGGCGAAGGCATCGTCTGCTACCGACGTCGGCCAGCACCAGATGTGGGCCGCGCAGTTCATCCGCTTCAATCGATCCGCGCCTCTGGCTTACCTCCGGCGGCCTCGGCTCCATGGGCTTCGGACTGCCTGCCGCCATCGGCGCAGCCTTCGCGCATCCCGATAAGACGGTCTTCGCCATCTGCGGCGACGGCGGCTTCCAGATGTCCATCCCGGAACTCGCCACCCTCGCCAATCACGGCCTCAACGTCAAGCTCATCGTCATGAACAATGGCTACCTCGGGATGGTCCGCCAGTGGCAGGAACTCTTCTACAACAACCGCCTCTCCTCGGTCGAACTCGAGCACGTTCCCGGATGCCGAAAAGCTCGCGGGCGCTTATGGATTCACCGGCCGCACAATCGAGAATCCAGCCGACCTCGCACCGGCCCTCGCCGCGGCTTGCGCGGAACCCGGACCTTATCTGCTCAACGTCAAGGTCTCGTCTTTCGAGAATGTCTATCCGATGGTTCCCGCCGGCGCGGCCATCAACGAAATGGTGCTTGAACAGCCCCAGCCAGTGGCGGTTCCGAAATAGGTAGTCCAGAGGAAAACAATGCTTCAGATCATTTCTCTTCTAGTCGAAAACAAGCCCGGCGCGCTCATGCGCATCACCGGTCTGCTCAGCGCGCGCGGCTATAACATCGAGAGCCTCACAGTCGCCCGCACGCTCGATCCCACGCTCTCCCGCATGACCATCGTGGTCGACGTCGATGCCACTCTGCGCCGCCAGGTCATCAAGCAGATGAACAAGCTGATCAATGTCCTGCAGGCCAGCGACATGACGGAAGAACCAGCCGTCTGCCGTGAGATGGTTCTACTGCGCGTTCGTTCTCAGCAGGAAACCAGAACCGCTATCCTGAAGGAAGCCGAGATTTTCTCGGCCCGCGTCGTCGATTCTTCCGTCGAGGGGTTCGCTCTCGAATGCACCGGCGATCCCGAAAAGTTAGACGAATTCATCGACGTCATGCGCAGTTACGGCGACATTGAGGTGACTCGCTCCGGCATGGTTGCCGTCGCACTCGAACCTAAAAAACTGCGCCTTGCCAGCCCCATTCCGGCCGGCGCCGGAAAAATGAAACCAACGGAGTTCTGAATGGCTAAACGATACTACGAAAAAGACGGAGATCTCAGCTTCCTGAAAGGTCAGACTGTTGCCATCATCGGCTATGGCAGCCAGGGTCACGCCCACGCGCTCAACTTGCGCGATTCCGGCGTCAACGTGGTCGTCGCCTGTATCCGGGCAGCAACAGCTGGACGAAGGCTGAGGCCGCTGGCCTCAAGGTGATGACTGCCGCTGATGCCTCAAAGGCCGGCAACAGTCATCATGATCCTGGTCCCGGACCACATTCAGGCTATATCTATACGACCGAGATCGCCCCGGGCATGACCAAGGGCAAGACCCTCATGTTCGCTCACGGCTTCAACATTCACTTCGGCGGAATCGTTCGCGCCGGCGGATGTCGATGTCATCCATGTGCGCTCCGAAGGCTCCCGGCCATCGCGTTCGTGAACTGTTCACCGAAGGCGTCGGCGTACCCGCGCTCGTAGCCGTCCACCAGGACGCCTCCGGCAACGCACTGAACAAAGCGCCTGGCTTATGCCCTCGCGCTCGGTTGCCTCAAGGCCGGCGTGATCCAGACCTCTTTCAAGGAAGAGACCGAAAGTGATCTCTTCGGCGAGCAGGCTGTGCTCTGCGGCGGCGTCAGCGAACTCATCCGCGCTGGTTTTGAAACCCTGTCGGCAGCCGGCTACGATCCCGAAATCGCCTACTTCGAGTGCCTCCACGAACTCAAGCTCATCGTCGACCTCATTCAGGAAGGCGGCCTCGCTTACATGCGCTACTCCGTTTCCGACACCGCGGAATACGGCGACTACACGCGCGGTCCGCGCATCATCAGCAGCAGACCCGCGAAGAGATGCGCAAAATCCTCTCGGAAATTCAGTCCGGCGAATTCGCCCGCGATTGGATCAATGAGAACAAGACCGGCCGCAAGAACTTCATCGCCATGCGCGAAGCCGCCAAAGATCAGCCCATCGAAACAGTCGGCCGCGAACTCCGCGAAATGATGACATTCTTGAAGAAGAAGAAGGAAGTAGGCGTTCCGCAGGAATAGCGGAACAGTGTTTACGTGTGGGCCGGTGCAATCAGCCCGGCCCTGGAGATCAGATCAATGAAAATCTTTACCTTCGACACCACCCTCAGAGACGGCACGCAGGGCGAAGCCATCTCGTTCTCGGTTGACGACAAGCTCCTGATTGCCCACAAGCTCGACGAGCTCGGTATTGACTACATTGAGGGCGGCTGGCCCGGCTCCAACCCGAAGGATAAGGAATTTTTCGCCCGCGCGCGCGACGGCAAATTGAAACACGCCCGGCTCACCGCGTTCGGCTCCACGCGCTTCGCCAAGAATCCGGTCGATCGCGATCCCAACGTGCGCCAACTCGTCGAGGCCGGCACGCCCACGGTCGCCATCTTTGGCAAGAGCTGGGATCTGCACACAAAACGCGCACTCGGCATCACTGAAGAAGAGAACATCAAGCTGATCTCCGAAACCGTGAAGTACCTGAAGGATCACGGCAAGGAAGTCGTCTATGACGCCGAGCACTTCTTCGACGGCTACAACTCTAACCCCGATTTCGCGCATGCGTACGCTCGAAGCCGCCAAGATCATCGCGGCGCCGACGTGCTCTGCCTCTGCGATACGAACGGCGGCATGCCCACCTAGCCGACTCATCGAAATCGTCTCCGAAGTTCGCAAGCGTTTCGATGGCGTCATCGGCGCACACTGCCACAACGATTCGGATGTCGCAGTGGCGAACACGATCGCCGCGGTCGAAGCCGGTTGCACACACGTCCAGGGCTGTATGAACGGCTATGGCGAGCGCTGCGGAAATGCCAATCTGGCTTCCGTCATCGCGAATCTCGAACTGAAACTCGGCCACAGCACGATCGGTCCCGAGAAGCTCGAGATGCTCACGTCGGCCTGCCGCTACATCGCAGAACTCGCTAATCTGCCGTTCCCCGGCAATCAGCCGTATGTCGGCCACAGCGCATTCGCCCACAAGGGCGGCGTTCACGTTGCCGCCGTACTCCGCGACGCAGCCACCTACGAACACGTCAAACCGGAAGTCGTCGGCAACACACAGCGTGTCCTGCTGAGTGATCTTTCCGGACGCGGCAACATCGTTTACAAACTCGAGCAGCACGGGCTCGGCACACTCAACGACGAGTCCCGCCGCGAACTTCTGGAACGCATCAAGCACATGGAATTCATGGGCTACGAACTCGAAGCCGCCGAAGGAACGTTTGAACTCCTCGTCCGCGAAGCTCTCCGCCCTAACGTGCATTTCTTTGAGGTGGTCAGTCTCGAAGTAAACACCAAGGTCATCGGTAACAAGCAATCGCAGACCACTGCGACAGTAACCATCAAAGCTCAGGATGGAGTTCATTCCGCAACCGCATCAGGACACGGTCCGGTAAACGCGCTCGATCTCTGTTTGCGCCAGTGCCTTTCCTCGCTCTATCCCGGCATCTCCAACGTCAAGCTCACCGACTATAAAGTCCGCGTGCTCGATTCTAAAAAGAGCACAGCCGCCAAGGTTCGCGTACTCGTCGAATGGACGGACCACACTCGTAGCTGGGCCACCGTGGGTGTCAGCGAAAACGTGATCGAGGCAAGCTGGAAAGCGCTCGTCGATGCAATCCGCCTCGAACTCATGCGCCTCACCGACGCCGATGCGTCCATCGAAAAGCGCGTCGAGGATTACTCCTGGGGCGTCTAGCCTACGCTTTGCTAACCTAGTCTTTGATGCGCCTCTTCTTCTCACAACGCATCCCGGACTTCCAACGAGTATTGATTGTCGAAAGCGGCTCGCGCGAGCTACTGGATAATCTGCTGCCCGGGCTTCACGAAACTTACGGCGAGCAACTGGTCGTCGATCTTGCCACCTGCTACGCCGGCGAGCCCAAAGGATTTTGTCCGGAACGCGGCAAGGTTTATCGTGTCAGCGATTATCCCGATGAACAATCGCGCGCGCGCCTCTACCGCGAACTCCGCGCCAATAAGTACCAAATAATCGGCATTATCTGTTCCGGCGAACGCATCATGACAAAGTGGAAGTGGATGCTCGCCTGGCAGGTTCCCGCCAAAATTTTCGTGTTAAATGAAAACGGCGATTATTTTTGGGCGGATTACTCCAACTGGCGCACCATATTGGAGTTCTTCGCCTTCCGCAGCGGCATGACCGGCACAGGCGCGGTGATGACTCCTGTTCGTCTGTTCCTGTTCCCGTTCACACTGCTCTACTTGTTGATCTATGCCGGATGGGTGAATCTCCGGCGGAAAAAGGTAAACGCATGAAAGCCATTCTTGTTCATGAAGTCGGTGGCCCTGAGAAAATGCAGTTGGCCGACGTCCCCGTTCCCGAACCACGCGCTGGACATGCGGTCGTCAAGCTAGCCGCTATCGGCGTCAACTTCATCGACATCTACCATCGCACCGGACTCTATCCCCTGGCCACTCCTATCGCGATCGGCATGGAAGGAGCAGGAACGGTCGAATCTGTTGGCCCGGACGTGACCGACCTCGCACCCGGAGATCGTGTCGCCTACGCGATGGCTCGCGGCTCTTATGCTGAGTATCAAGAAGTGCCCGCCCGCCAACTCGTCAAGCTGCCGGACTCTGTCGATTTCAACACCGGCGCAGCCGCCATGCTGCAGGGCATGACTGCGCACTATCTCACGCATTCCACATTTCCGCTCGAAGCCGGACAGACAGCGCTGGTCCATGCCGCCGCAGGCGGAGCCGGCCAGTTGATCGTTCAGATGGCAAAGCTGCGCGGCGCAAAAGTAATCGGAACGGTTGGCAGCGATGCCAAAGTAAGCATTGCGCAAAAACTGGGAGCCGACGAGGTCATCAACTATTCGCAGCAGGATTTTGAAGTCGAAGTAAAGCGCATCACAGATAACAAGGGCGTCGATGTTGTTTACGATTCCGTAGGCGCCTCTACGTTTGTCAAGAGCCTGAATTCCCTGCGCCCGCGCGGCATGATGGTTAGCTTCGGAAACGCCAGCGGACCCGTGCCCGAAATCTCACCACTGCTGCTAGGCAACAAAGGCTCGCTCTACCTCACGCGCCCCAGCCTCGCATACTACACCGCCACAAGAGAAGAACTCCTCTGGCGCGCCAACGACGTCCTAAACTGGCTAGCCTCAGGCCAAATCAAGCTCAACATCGAAAAAACATATCCCCTGGCCGAAGCCGCCCAGGCCCACATCGATCTGGAAAGCCGCAAAACAACAGGCAAACTACTACTGATACCGTAGTCGAAAGAGGCACGCGCGTAAGCAAGTGCGTTTCAAGGGAGCCGATATGACAGATCGTGCCGTTGAAACATCGCCACAAATATACGCAAGAATCGCCGGCGTTTTGTACTTGATCATCATAGTCGGGGGCATATTCGCCGAGGTCTTCGTTCGCGAACGGCTGGTCGTGTCCGGGTACGCTGCGGCGACGGCGGAGGATGTAAAACAGATTGTGTAAATGGCCATCGAAGGATGGCAATCGACCTCAAACTCATCGACAAGTTACTGGCGGACTACAAGAAGCCAGAAGACATCATTGGCGAAAACGGTCTGCTCAAGCAGTTGACCAAAGCGCTGCTGGAGCGCGCCATGCAGGCTGAGATGACCGAGCATCCCGGCTATCAGAAGCACGACCCGGCCGGCAATAACAGCGGCAACTCGCGCAACGGCGCGACTACCAAAACGCTGAAGGGCGATTTCGGAGAAGTGCCGCTGGAGACGCCGCGCGATCGCAGCGGCACCTTTGAGCCGCAGATCGTCGGCAAGGGGCAAACGCGGTTCACAGGCTTCGACGACAAGATCATCTCGATGTACGCGCGGGGCATGAGCACGCGCGAGATCCAGGGCCACCTGGGAGGAGATCTACAAAGTCGAGGTGAGTCCGACGTTGATCTCCAACGTCACCGAGGAGGTGATGGAGGAGGTCAAGAACTGGCAGAATCGACCGTTGGATGCCGTTTACCCGATCGTGTATTTGGATGCTCTGTACGTGAAAATCCGGGAAGCCGGGCATGTGAGAAACAAAGCGATTTACGTGGCGATTGGCGTCAACATGCAGGGCAACAAAGAAGTGCTGGGCTTGTGGACGGGCCAGGCCGAAGGAGCGAAATTCTGGCTGCAGGTGCTCACGGAACTGAAGAATCGTGGCGTTGCCGACATCTTCATCGTCTGTATCGACGGCCTGAAAGGCTTCCCTGAAGCGATTGAGACCGTGTTTCCGCAGGCGCAGGTCCAGTTGTGCATCGTGCATCAGGTGCGGGCTTCGCTGAACTACGTATCGTGGAAGCAGCGCAAGGCCGTGGCTGCGGATCTGAAGCCGGCCGAGATTTATCGCTTTCGCGTCAGGATTCCTGGACCGAGCGGCGAGCTGCGCTCGCCATCTCGGAATCCCGGCCCCTGAGTCGGCGCTCGGGTTGCGTCTCCGCAGAGCCCTACCCTCCGCTCAGGTCCGTTCAGTCTACCAGGGATAAAACACGAAACAAAGACTGGCTATTTACACAAAACGGTTGACGCGCCCCGACGGCGCGCAACATCCTGGAGCACGAGCTGCTCTATCGGTTTGGCTTCGCGGCCGGGATCGTCATCTGCGTGTGCAACATGCCTTTGACGCTCATCTTCTATGAATTCTTCAAGCTGGTGAACAGGAGTCTTTCTTTGCTCATGGCGTTCTTCATTCTCGTGGCGACCGCTATTGAGAGCGTCAATTTACTCAATCATTTCGCGCCGTTGATCCTTTTGGGGGGCAGGAGCTACTTGAACGTATTCACTACAGAACAGCTTCAAGCTCTTGCGTACGTGTCTCTCAGGTTGCAGTCGGCCGGCTACAACATCAGCCTGGCAGTGTTTGGATTCTATTGCCTGGTGACCGGATACCTGATTTTCAGGTCAACCTTTCTTCCCCGAATACTCGGCGTGCTGATGGCCACTGACGGTCTGTGCTACCTGACCAACAGTTTCGCTAACTTTCTTGCACCCGGGTTCGCAGCCGGTCTGTTCCCCTACATTCTGGTGCCCTGCTTCGTTGCGGAACTATCGCTGTGCCTGTGGCTTCTCGTGGTCGGCGTGAACGTTCCGAAGTGGGAAGAGAAAGCACGCCACTACTGATCCCCTAGCGCCAGATCAGCGAACGCCTTCACAATCATCGGGGCCGCCTCCGGCCCCATCGAATTTACTTCGCCATACAACCGCTTGGGCCGATTCTGCAGCCACGGAGCAACGTTATCCCACTCCACTTTCGGGATAATGTAACCGATCTCATCGTTGGCCAAGCCGAACAGCATACGATACGGAGCCTTCATCAAATCCTTCTTGATCCCTGCTTCAAACGGCGCATCAGGAAAGTCTGCTCCCTCGTATTTCTGAATGCCACCCACGCTCAGTTCCGGATACAACTCGCCCGGCAGCAACGCAATTTCAAGCAGCGGTTTTCCACTCTGCCCCAGGCGCATGTACCCGACCGTCGTCGTCGAAGTCCCATCTGCGTTCGGCTTCTTCCTGCCCTTAAACACCCCGGCTTCCATGGCCATTTTGAACTGCACGTTGTCCATCGGAATCTGGACTGTAGTCTCACGGTAGGAAAGCGAAGTGATCTCGACCGGTGAAGACTTTTTCACCGCCTCCGCCGCCAGCGCCGCAACGCGCGTTCCAATCAATTCCGCTTTTTCGAAACTGTTTTCCGGCGCTGCAAGCTTGCTTCCCAACGGCGATTGCATACCACCCACAGCACCATTCACAAACACCGCCGTGCCGCCCAGCAACGCTTCCAACCGGGTTCGTAGATAGCCCGAGTAATCCGCTGTGATCAACGTATTTTTCGAGCCCAGCGTCTCCGGATGATTCGCCCAATTCAGCAGGGTGCCGATCGGCTTGCCTTTCAAATCAGCCGCGAACAAAGCAATCAACTCCGCATCATGCACCACCGGCGGACGCCCGTCATCGATGAACGTGTGCAGTTCCGGTGTATCAATCTTCGCCAGCGTAATCTTCGCAGGCTGCAATGACTTCACAGCATCGCGAGCCGCCTCGATTGTCCGGTCAATGACGTACTGGGTGTAAGCCTCATTAATGCCGCTCTCGCCCGGCGCTGGACCCCACATGCCCATTGTGTCCGGGCCCTCATGATCGTGCAGCGACGCCACCACCACGCGCGCGCCGGCAACAGCCTTGCGGATTTTCTCGGTGTCATCGAGAAACAAACCGATGATATCGACACCGCAAATCACGACAGGTTCTTTCACGACCGCAATCGCCATGCAGCGCGCGCTGATCTCGTCATGAATTCCCGTCGCAACACGGTTGTTGCCGAAGCCCGCTATATACACGGGTCCGAATTTGGCCAGGTCCGGCGTAATGGAGCGCTGCCCCACACCCACCTTGACCTGTCCGTAGCAAATCACGTTCATGAATAGCAAAGAGGCCGCCAGAACTGGCGGCCTCCCAAGATGAAACTGCATCTTTAGACTCCTACGGTCTTATTTGCTGACGTTCTCAATCCACCACGGAGCAGTCGTTTCTTCCCGAATGATGATCTGATTCAAGAACTGCGCTGCCTTCGTCAATCCTTCGTTCGGCGACATCAGCGTGTCCTCATGTTCAATTGAGATCACGTAGTCATAGCCGTACATGCGCAGCGTGGAAATGAACTCTTTCCACCAGCCGGCGTCATGCCCGTAACCGCACGTCCGGAAAATCCAGGCGCGATTGCGTTCGTCGGTGTAGAGCTTCATGTCAAGCACGCCGCTCTGCGGTAGGTTCACGTCGTAAATCTGCGTGTCCTTGCCGTGCACGTGGAAAATGCAGTCGCCCAATACGCGGATCGCCGCGATCGGATCGATGCCCTGCCAGAACATATGGCTCGGATCATAGTTGCAGCCGACGCTCTTGCCGCCGATTTCGCGTAGCTTCAACATCGTTTCCGGATTGTAAGCCAGGAAACCCGGATGCATTTCGATCGCGATCTTCACGCCGTGATCTTCGGCAAATTTCCCGCGCTTGCTCCAGAACGGAGTCGCTTCCTTTTCCCACTGCCACTTCAGCAGTTCCTGATAGTGCGGCGGCCACGGAGACGTCACCCAGTTCGGATACTTCGAATTCGGGCCTTCGCCGGGGCAACCCGAGAAGTCGATCACAACCGGTACACCCAACTTCTCAGCCAGCAGGATGGTCTTGCGCTGTACTTCCTGATTCTTCTTGCGCACGTCGGCAACCGGATGCAGCGGCTCGCCATGGCAGCTCAGTGCGCTGATTTTGATTCCGTTATCCGCCAGCTTCTGTTTGAAGGTCTTCAGCTCAGTTTTGTTCTCGAGCATCGACAACTTGCAGTGCGGGTCGCCCGGGTAGTTACCCGTGCCCAACTCGACAGTGTCAATTCCGAGAGCTTTAACTTTCTCGATCACCTCGTCAATCGACATCTGCGCTAATAATGCGGTGAATACGCCTACTCTCACGTGTCTATTCTCCTTCTTTGAAGTGCGTATACTGCTGCAACAATCAGTAAGAATATCAGGTTCATACGCCTGTGCGTACTCGCTGTATAATGGCCACGGGAAAACTACATGAAACCCTCGATGAAGAATCTTCTGGGACGCCGTTCGTTTTTGACGACGGCAGCTGGCGGCGCAATGGCTGCTTCCTTCTGGGACAACAAAACCCTCGAAGCGGCAACTCAAAACGTCAACACCCGCTCGAAACCATCCGAGCTAAAAATTACGGACCTGCGGATCGCCACATTGAAAGGCGCTCCGATGACCTGCCCGATCATTCGCATCGACACGAATCAGGGAATCTACGGACTCGGCGAAGTCCGCGACGGCGCAAGCAAGACTTACGCTTTGATGCTCAAGAGCCGCATTCTCGGCGAGAACCCGTGCAACATTGACAAGATCTTCCGCAAGATCAAGCAGTTCGGTTTCCACGCACGCCAGGCTGGCGGGGTGTGCGGAATCGAAATGGCGCTTTGGGACCTTGCCGGCAAAGCATACAACATCCCCGCATATCAAATGCTCGGCGGCAAGTTTCGCGACACTATCCGATGCTACGCCGACACCACGGAATCTCACGATCCCAAGGTCTACGGCGAGCGCATGAAGAAGCGCCGCGAGCAGGGCTTTACCTTTCTAAAAATGGATCTCGGTGCGGATCTGCTTGAAGGCGTACCGAATACGATTACCGCACCTCTCGGCTACAATCTGCGGCAAGGTGCGCGGACGCAGCACATGTTCACCGGAATCGAGCTCACCGACAAGGGCGTAGCCATGATGGCCGATTATGTTGGAGAGGTGCGCTCCGTTGTCGGAATGGACATTCCGCTCGCAGCGGATCACTTCGGACACATCGGACTCAACTCCTGCATCCGCCTCGGCAAGGCGCTGGAAAAATACAACCTCGCCTGGCTCGAGGACATGATTCCGTGGGAGCACACAGAGCTCTGGAAAAAGCTCACCGATGCCATCGACATCCCGACGCTCACGGGTGAAGATATCTACTTGAAAGAGCCGTTCATCGAACTCTGCAAGAATCACGCGGTCGATATCATCCACCCCGACCTTGCGTCGTCAGGCGGCCTGCTCGAGACCAAAAAAATCGGCGACATGGCACAGGAATATGGAGTGCCCATGGCGATGCATTTCGCCGGCTCGCCTGTGTCCTGTATGGCCAACATACATTGCGCCGCAGCGACAGAGAATTTCCTGGTTCTGGAAAATCACTCTGTTGACGTGCCGTGGTGGGACGACCTGGTCAGCGGGGTAGAGAAGCCCATCGTCAACAAGGGCTTCATCAAAGTACCTGAAGGTCCAGGACTCGGCATCACGTTAAACGACGAGGTGATGAAGCAGCACCTGCTCGAACCCGGCTACTTCGCGCCAACGCCAGAGTGGGACAAAGAACGGTCCCACGACAGGTTGTGGAGCCGGGCAGAGCCCACTACTCGGACCGACTCTTAAGGGAGTGCGTACTTACTCGTACCAGTTCTTAAGCCGTACTTCGGTGCCCGAGCCGGCCAGCGCTTTCTGAAAAACTGACAGGTCTGCGCCGCGGTAATGATACGGATAGACCACCTTCGGGTGGAACGCCTTTACTGCGTCCGCCGCTTCTTCGGGCGTCATGGTGTACGGCAGATTCATCGGAACGAACGCCACATCGATATTCTTCAGCGCGCGCATCTCCGGTACACCCTCGGTGTCGCCCGCGAAATAAAAACGCTTGCCGCCATACGTCACAACATAACCATTGCCCCGCCCCTTGTCGTGGAAGAACTTGCCCTCCGACGGACCACGCTTCATGTTGTACGCTGGCACTGCTTCAATCTTAAAGTCCCCGACAGTCATGCTCTCTCCATTACGCAGCACCTTGGCTTCGGTGACAGTCTTCGCGACTGCCTCAGGCGCAACGATGACTGTGCCGGACTTCTTCAACTTCGCAATCACCGCCGGAGCCATGTGGTCGCCGTGAATATCTGTCAGCAGAATCAGATCCGCCTGCGGCGCGCCTTCGTACTTGCCCTGCGCGGGATCCAGATAGACGACCTTCTTACCCGCATCGATCCTGAGACTCGCATGCTGGATAGGAGTGATGGTCAGTTTGCCCGCGGCGGTTTCGAAGTCATCCGCGAAAGCCGCCGCCAGAAAAACGAACAGCAGTGCAATTCTTGTCATGCTCATCAATCTAGCATCAGATTGACGCCACTTGTCTTTTGTG
This sequence comes from Bryobacteraceae bacterium, assembly GCA_963793625.1. GTDB lineage: Bacteria > Acidobacteriota > Terriglobia > Bryobacterales > Bryobacteraceae. Next base: position 117,532 of record CAWCAT010000020.1, read on the forward strand.
TAATTATTCATTTAGTTGAATAAACATTCAACCCTGTTATGAAGAAGGAGCCCGTACCAGTGGCCACTCCGATCTCCGCGGGAGTGCCGTGGAAGACAAAGTCGAAAGATCTCCGTAACGATCTGGACCTCACGACAGATGAACTCGTTCATCTGCTTGAACTCACGCACCACCTTAAGAAAAAGCCCGCACACTACGCCCAGGCGCTAGCCGGACGTTACCTCAGTCTGCTGTTCGAAAAACCCTCGTTGCGCACACGCCTCACCTTCGAACTGGCCATCAAACAGTTGGGTGGCGATTCGATACTGAACGTCGGTCCGATCGGCGAACGGGAACCCATCAAGGACGTTGCCCGCAACCTCGATCGCTGGACCAATGGCATCGTCGCGCGAACCTTTCTGCAGCAAACTGTTGATGATCTCGCAAAATGGTCGAGCGTTCCTGTCATCAACGCGCTCAGCGATCTTTATCACCCTTGCCAGGCGCTGGCCGATTTCGTCACGCTCAAGGAACACTTCGGAAAACTGAAGGGCATCAAGCTGGCCTTTGTCGGTGATGGCAATAACGTCGCACATTCGCTGATGCTCACCGCCGCGCGCACGGGAACGCACTTCGCTCTGGCGCATCCAGTCGGCTACGAGCCCGATGAAGCGATAGTCGATACGACCATGGAACTCGCGCAGGCCACCGGCGCAAAAATCATGATCACAACTGATCCCGATGAGGCGGTGCATGGTGCGAACGCGGTCTATACCGACGTCTGGGCCAGCATGGGCCAGGAGAACGAAGCCGCCGAACGACAGCGCATTTTCAAGCCTTATCAGGTAAATCAGGAATTATTCGGAAAAGCCAAGCAGGACGCGGTATTTATGCACTGCCTGCCGGCAAAACGCAATCAGGAAACGACGGACGAGGTCATGGAACTGCCTCGCTCGGTAGTGTTCGATCAGGCGGAAAATCGCCTCCACGCACAAAAAGCGCTATTGCTGATGTTGCTGCAATAGTCCAAAACGTTAAAATCGAGAGAATAATGAACAAACCTAAGAAAGTCGCACTCGCCTACTCCGGCGGACTCGATACGTCTGTTATCATCCCCTGGCTGAAAGAGAATTACGGTTGTGAAGTCGTCGCGGTTTGCGGAGACATCGGACAGGGCGGCGATGAGCTGACCGGTCTCGAGCAGAAAGCCCTCGCAACCGGCGCATCCGAAGTATATGTCGAAGACATGCGCGAGGAATTCGTAACTGAATATCTCTGGCGCATGGTTCGCGCAGGCGGTGTCTATGAGCACAAGTATCTGCTCGGCACCTCCATCGCGCGCCCGCTGCTCGCCAAGAAGCAGGTCGAAGTCGCACTCGCCACGGGCTGCGATGGACTCGCGCACGGCTGCACCGGTAAGGGTAACGACCAGGTTCGTTTTGAGCTGACCTACAAGGCCCTCGCGCCGCACCTGCCTGTGATCGCGCCCTGGCGCGAATGGGACATCATTTCCCGCGAAGACGCGATCGAATACGCGAAGAAGCACAACGTGCCGATCGCGCAGAGCACCACGAAAATCTACAGCCGCGATCGCAACATCTGGCACATTTCGCACGAAGGCGGCGAACTCGAAGATCCGGCCAACGCAGCCTCCGACGGTATTTGGATGCTCACCAAGAGCCCCAAACAGGCGCCTGACCATGCAACCGATGTGACCATCGGCTTCGAGCAGGGCCGTCCTGTTTCAGTGAACGGACAGCACCATGTCTCGGGTGTCAGCCTGCTCGAAACGCTCAACAAGATCGGTGCAGAGAACGCAATCGGCCGCATCGATCTGGTCGAGAACCGCTTCGTAGGTATGAAGTCGCGCGGCTGCTACGAGACTCCGGGCGGCACGCTGATCATGGCGGCCTTCCGCGAATTAGAAGCTCTGACGCTCGACAAAAACACGCTGCATTACAAAGAAAAGCTCGCGCTCGATTACGCCGAAATGGTTTACAACGGACTCTGGTTTACACCGTTGCGCGAAGCACTCGACAGTTTCTTTGACAAAGTTGCAGAAAACACAACCGGCGAAGTCACATTGCGGCTCTACAAGGGCAATATTGAACCGATTTGCCGCAAGTCGCCGAACTCGCTCTACTCGCTCAACATCGCCAGCTTTACGATGGGCGCTGAATACGACCAGAAGGACGCGCTCGGCTTTATCAACCTGATCGGCCTTCCGATCAAGGTGCGCGCCGCGCTGAAGAAGTCCAAATGAAGCTCTGGGGCGGTCGATTCGAAACGGGTCCGTCGGAAGTATTCGAACGCTTCTCCGGCTCGCTGCATTTTGACCGGCGCCTGATTGATGCCGACGTGAGGGGCTCGCAAGCATTTGCGCGAGCCCTGGAGCGCGTCGGCATTCTCACCGCCGCTGAGCGTCAGACGCTCGTGAAAGCGTTCGACCAGATTCGTAAGGATGCCGCCAAGCGCAAATTTTTTGAAGGCGCGACCGATGAAGACGTACACACGGTCGTAATCCGCAAGTTGAAGGAGAAAGTCGGCAAGCTGGCCGACAAAATCCACACGGGACGCAGCCGAAATGAGCAGGTTTCGCTCGATACGCGTCTTTGGCTCTGCGAAGAAATCGTCAAAATTAAAAGCATTCTGCGGACCTTGATGAACGAGCTCGTGGCCATCGCGGGCCGTTATCCGGATGCCGTGATTCCGGGCTACACGCACATGCGCCGCGCGCAGGCTGTGCTCTGGCCGCACTATATCCTGGCGTATTTCGAAATGTTCGCGCGCGATTTTGAACGGCTGGAACAGGCGCGCGTGCGTGCCGATGTCATGCCGCTCGGTTCAGGCGCACTGGCCGGCAGCGGCTTCCCGTTTGATCGCGACGCCATCGCCGCCGATCTCGGATTCGCCGCGATTACGCGCAACAGCATGGATGTTTCGGCCGATCGCGACTTCGCGCTCGACTTCCTCTACGCGGCGTCAGTAACGATGCTGCACCTCAGCCGTCTGGCCGAAGACTGGATCCTCTATTCGAGTGAAGAGTTCGGCTGGCTCGAACTCGGCGACGAAGTGACGAGCGGCTCCAGTCTGATGCCGCAAAAGAAGAATCCCGATTCGCTCGAACTAATCCGCGGCAAAAGTGGACGCGTGTTCGGCACCCTCAGCTCGCTGTTCATCACCATGAAGGGCCTTCCCATGACGTACAACCGCGACATGCAGGAAGACAAGGAGCCGATGTTCGAAGCGGCTGATCAGCTCGCAGGCAGCCTGGAAATGGCCGCTGCCGTAGTCCGCACCGCAAAACTGAATACGGAGAAACCCGCTGCCGCAGCCGAGGATAGTTGGGTGGTGGCGACGGACCTCGCGGAAGCACTCGCACGTTCCGGCACACCGTTCCATCAGGCGCACCAGATCGTGGGTCGTCTCGTGCTCGAATCCGTTCGCAAAGGCAAAAAACCCGCGGATTGGACCCCAAAAGCACTTACCAGTTTCGCGCCTGAATTCACGCGCGAGATGGCGTCCCTGCTCAAGCCGAAGGAAGGCATGAAGAGCCGCGAAGTGCGCGGGGGCACCGGACCCAAAGCTGTTATGGCAGCATTGAAGGAAGCGGAGGCAAGACTTTCCGCCATGCTCGTATGAACAAAAGCTATCGTCAAGGCCAGATCCTAAAGCTGATCCGCACGAAGAAGATTCACACGCAGGACGAACTTGTCCGCGAACTGAAATCGATGGGCGTCGACGCTAAACAGGTCACGCTCTCACGCGACATCCGCGAATTGGGACTCGTGAAAACGCACGACGGCTATCGCCAGATCATGCCGGAACAGCAAGGGCCGAGCCTTGGCGATATGGCGGCGGAATTTCTGGTCGACATTCGCGTCGCGCAAAACATGCTGGTCCTGAAGACTTCGCCCGCACACGCCAGTTCGGTCGCCGTTGCGCTCGACAAAGAGGAGTGGCCAGAGGTCGTCGGCACGATCGCCGGCGATGACACGATTTTCGTGGTCACGCCCGATACGAAAACAGCTGAAAACCTGAGGCAGAAGCTGCTGTATTTTACGGCGGAGTAGGTTAGTCCCCATTACTCGGCAACTCAGGGTGCAGCGCGTGGGCGGAACTTGACTCTCGCACGACCTCCCCGACCACCTCATCGCCTTGTTTGGAGTTCAGCTCTTCCTGCAAGCGGCGCAGCGCCACACGTACGACATCGCGATGATGCAGCTTGTGGCTGCCGCTGCGCTCTGTCATTTCGCGCCAGATATTGTGCAGCAGTTCCACATCTTCGGGCCATAGACGCGGCGGGTGCGGGCCAAGATTGAAGTAGATCGATTTGCCGACATCGCGCTGCACGATCTCCAAAGACATCTGCGGACGAGGATGCGGCAACTGCTCCCAGGCATCACCGAAGGCTTTGGCCTGTTCGGTCGGCGTCAGGCGCGGCGACAAGCCCATCACGATCGTTGATGACTTCAGGCGCGCAGCCGTCTCGACAATTGCGAGGTTCGGATCGAGCCCCGGCACCACCATGAGTTCCACATGTTTGCCGGCTTTTTCGGCAAGCGTCACGACGCGCGTGAACAGCGTCGAGATATCGTCGGTGAACACCTGATTGGCTTCCAGCCCGTGCTCGCCAGAGCCCGCCTCGGTAACGCGCTTTACCGTGAGCACCACGATGTCCATTTTGCGCGTATCGGTCTTCTCCAGCACCTTGCGCACATGATCGAGCTGATGCGGATTGCGCACCGAAACCAGGACGTTCCCCGGACGCGCATTCACGGTCGTTTGATCCAGTTCCTGCGGAATTTCCAAGCGGAATTTTTCTTGATCCTGAGTTTGGGCGCCCGAGCGCCTCTTGTTATACCGCTCCGAAAAATAGAACAGCGCAAAGAACGCAAGCGTGAAGGAAGCGCCGGCGATCGTGGCGTGTTTTTTTGTCACGAGGTTGACGCATGCCAGCGCGAACAACACGAACGAAATAATACCGAGACCAACCGGAATCTCTTTTCCGCCGAATCTGAAGTTCAGCGGCACTTTCCATTCCCTGGCGCCGGGTTGCTTGTAGCGCAACATCAGAACGGAGAACGCCTTCATGAAGAAGCTCCAAACGACGCCGAATGCGTAGGCTTCACCAAGCAGATATATGTTGCCGCGCGTCAACACAATCGCCGTTATTTGCAGGATTACGATTGCGTTGATCATGCGGTGCGTCGTTCCAAACTTGCTGTGCGGATGACGGAACCAGTCCGGCAGAACGCCGTCCTCTGCGATGCGGTTCAACACACCGTTGGATCCGAGAATCGCGGTATTGACTGCGCCGGAGAGAATGATCGTACCCACAACGACCACGAATCCGTTAAACAGCAGGCGCAACGTGAGCGGTCCCACCATGTGCATCGCGAGGCCGCCGATCAGGTTTCCGCTGTAGATTCCGGTACGCTCTGCGTCCGGGATCAGCATCACTGCGAAGAACGAGACCATGCCGCGTGAACACCAGGCTATAAACCACTACGATCAAGCCCGCGCGCTCCAGGTTCTTTAGCTTTGGGGAGGCGATCTCGCGGTTCACCTGCGCCAGCGTTTCAAAACCGCTCATCGCCAGCAGCGAATGTCCCAGGCCAACCATGATCGCGATCGCGGTGAAAGACGGCAGCGCAGTACCCTTCAGCCAGCCCAGCGCATTATCGTCGAACTGGATCGTCTGCCAGCGACGGGAACGGTACGGGCGCGTAACCCTTCGCGAAAATCGTAATCGAGGCACCAGATCGATCAGCATGCACCACCATCACAGTTGTGATCTGCATGATCCGCAGCGCCTTCCCGCTGGATTCATGCATTCCGATGATGTTCTTGCGCCAGAAATAGAGCACGTTACACGACGGCGAATGCTGCTGCGAAGTACTCCTGCGGTACTTTCCATTCCGGATGATGGAAGCAGTTCCGCCAGTTCGTTGATCAGGCCGGCAAGATACAGGCCCGCGCTGACGCCGCTGATGGGCCCGGTAAGCACGTAGTCGAACATCAGCGCGGAAACCGAGAACTTGGCCAGCGTACCGCCCATGGCCTCATGCACCACGCGATACACGCCGCCGCGCACGAACATGCTGCGAGCTTTCGATGTAGACGGCGCGCACGGCATAGGAGAACAGCATGATGCCGAGGATGAACCACGGAGCGGATTTCCCTACCGCGATTTCGGCGATGCCGCCTGCGTAGAATGCGGAGGAAGCGAGGTCGCATAAGACGATTGCCGCCGCTCTCCAGAAAGAGATAAACGACAACATCACAGTCGTGGCAACAACAACCTTCGTCGCCTGCGACGTATTCAATTTGTTCACGGAAGGCCCCTGTCGACTTCCCGCCCTGGGAAGCGCTCTCAAATTTGGCCTACGAGGTTAGCTGACGGGCTAGGGCTTGAAAGTACCCTGTCCGGATTTTCCGGACTACGCCCCAAAACTTGGGTCCCCCGTTCCCTGGGTGGGATTCGGCTCAGATTTCAGTGTATCACCGGATTTGTTAGGATTCGCGATCGCCGCTTCTGCCGGTTTCCTCCAGCACTTGTTGCAGCACGTCTTTGGAGTGCTCGGAATCCAGTTCAGACTCGAGCCTTCGTAATGCCACACGGACCACGTCTCGGTGATGCAGTTTGTGTCCCAGCCCCATGGCGGACAACTCGCAGCCACAGGCGGTGCACCAGATCGACGTCCTCCGGCCAGAGCCGCGGCGGATGCGGGCCAAGGTTGAAATAGATCGACTTGCCGCTATCGCGCTGCACGATTTCCAGTGACATCTGCGGGCGTGGGTGCGGCAGCTTCTCCCAGGCGTCACCGAAGGCTTTGGCCTGCTCTGTAGGCGTCAGTCTCGGCGACAACCCCATCACGATCATCGGAGGACTTCAGACGCGCCGCCGTCTGCACGATTGCAAGGTTCGGATCAACACCGGGGACTACCATCAGTTCCACGTGCTTGCCGGCCTTCTCGGCCAAACCCACCACGCGCGTGAAGAGCGTCGAAACGTCATCCGAAAATACCTGTTCCGGGCGCAGTTCAGAATCTGCGCCTGCTTCGGTAACGCGCTTCACCGTTAACATCAAAATGTCCATCTTGCGCGTATCCGTTTTCTCCAGCACCTTGCGCACGTGATCGAGCTGATTGGGATTACGCACCGAGACCAGAACATTGCCCGGTCGCACACTCAGCGCATTCTCGTCGAGAACACGCGGCACTTCCAGCCGGAACTTCTCATCCCCTGCAGCCTCGCCCCTGGTGCGTTTCTTGTGAATATACTCGGAGAGCTGAAACATTATAAAGAAAGCCGCCGTAAAACCTATACCTGCAATGGTGGCGTGCTTCTTTGTGAACAAATTGATGCATGCCAGCGAGAACAGCGCCAGCGTGATGAGACCTAGTCCAATAGGAATTTCCAGCTTGCCGAGTTTCAGGTTCATCGGCACACGCCACTCGCGCGCGCCGGGCTGCTTGAAGCGCAAAACCAGAACCGAAAGAGCATTCAGGAAAGAAACTCCACACCACGCCAAACGCATACGCTTCACCCAGCAGGAAAATTTCTCCACGAGTCAGGATGATTGCGACTAATTGCAGAATGACAATCAGGTTGATCAGCCGGTTCGTGGTTCCGAATTTTTTGTGCGGATGGCGGAACCAATCCGGCAGCACACGGTCTTCCGCAACGCGATTCAGAACGCCATTAGAACCGAGAATGGCCGTATTCACGGCGCCTGCCAGGATGATGGTACCCACCACAACGACAAAACCGTGGAACAACAAGCGTAACGTCAACGGACCCACCATATACATCGAAAGTCCGCCAATCAGGTTTTCGATATAGAGTGTGGTGCGCTCCTGGTCTGGAATCAGCATGACTGCAAAGAACGAGACCGTAGAGGTAAAAATCAGGCTGTAGACCACCACAATCATGCCTGCGCGTTGCAAGTTCTTCAACTTGGGTGATGCGATTTCGCGGTTCACCTGCGCCAGCGTTTCGAAGCCGCTCATCGCCAGAAGCGAGTGACCCAGGCCAACCAGGATCGCGATCCAGGTGATTGAGGGCAAGACAGTTCCCTTCAGCCATCCCACTGAAGTGTCATCAAATTTGATGGTCTCGAGTGTCGGGAACGGTACTGGTTGATAACCCTTCACCACGATCGTGACCAGACACCAAACGATCAGGATCACCACCATCACGGTGGTGATTTGCATGATTCGCAGAGCTTTTTGGCTGGATTCATGAACTCCGATGATGTTCTTGCGCCAAAAATAAAGGACGGTCAGCACCGCGAATCCGGCGGCAAAGTAGCGTGGATTTACTCTGAGTTCGGGATGGTGGAAGAGTTCCAGTAACTCGTTGATTAAGCCGGCCAGATATAGACCCGCGCTAACTCCGCTGATTGGTCCGGTAAGTACAAAATCAAACAGCAGCGCCGAGACCGAGACTTTCGCCATCGTACCGCCCAGCGCTTCGTGAACGACGCGATACACGCCGCCGCGCACGAACATACTGGAACCTTCGATGTACAAGGCTCGCACGGCGAACGAGAACAGCATGATGCCGAGGATGAACCAGGGCGCGGATTTTCCAACGGCTGTTTCGGAGATGCCGCCCGCATAAAAAGCCGACGAGGCAAGATCGCAGAGCACAATTGCTGCCGCACGCCAGAATGAAATAAACGACAGCATCACCGTCGTAGCGACCACAACTTTGGTCGCCTGCGATGAATTCGGATTGGTCAACGGGAAATCTCCTGAGTTCGATCGTATTTTAGCATTCGCGCGCCTGCTCACGTCGCCGGGCTACACTGTAAGAATGGCTAAACAGTACAGCTCAGCGCCTGCATTGGCGATTGATGCCAGCAAGACCTATACCGCGACCTTCGAGACTTCACGCGGCACCATCGTGTGCGAACTGTTCGCGAAGGAAGCTCCTAATACGGTCAATAACTTCGTGTTTCTGGCACGCGAAGGCTTCTATGACGGAACTAAGTTCCACCGCGTTATCGCCGACTTCATGATTCAGGGTGGAGATCCCCAAGGTACCGGCATGGGCGGCCCCGGCTACAAGTTTGCCGATGAGTTCGCCGGCAATCCGCACCGCCACCAGGTCGGTTCGCTGTCGATGGCGAATGCAGGACCGGGCACCAACGGCAGCCAGTTCTTTATCACGCACATCAAGACGGACTGGCTGGATGGCAAGCACACCGTTTTCGGTCAGGTGAAGAGTGGTCAGGACGTCGTCAATGCCATCAAGCAGGGCGATACCATCACCAAGCTCACGATTACGGAAGCCTAATTACAGCGTTAGACCGCCGTCAACCGTGATCACCTGTCCGGTAATATAGTTGTCCGGCTCCAGCAGGAATCGCACGGTTTTGGCAACGTCGAGGGCGCGACCGAATCTCGCAATCGTGCCCTCGTCCAAAAATTTGTTGTACTTCCCCGCCCTGATGCTCGCCTCCGCCATGCCCGCCTGGTTCACTCCCGGGCAAATCACGTTGACACGAATGTTGGCAGTGCCGCGGCATTCCTTGGCGAGAATGCGCCCGGCATGCAGCAATGCGGCCTTCTGCGCGGCGTAAGCCGTCGAGTTCGCAAAAAGCGCGACGGCTTGCATGGTGGAAATCAGCACGATCGCGCCAGGCTCGCTGCGGTTCTTCATCCGTTCCGCTGCCTCACGCGCCAGCAACATCGGCCCCATGAAGTTCACCTCATGAGATAACAACATGGCATCGTGCATGTGCGCAGGATCTGCCACGCGCGCCGGATCGCCTGAGAATACGACGAGTCCGTAAATCTCCGGTGCGGCATCCAGCAACAATCGTCTGTCTTCGGCAATCGCAAGATTCGCCTGCTGCACCTGCGCGAACGGAGCCAGCGCGGCTGCACGCTCTGCCTGGCTACGATAGCTCACTACAACGTGCGCGCCTTCGGTCGCGAGCAGCCGGGCGGCTTCTGAACCTAAACCGCCTGCACCGCCCGCCAGCACAATCTTACGCCCTCGCAATGAATCAGGCATTTTCCACCGCCACGTACCCCATGGCGATGGTCGCCAGAAACATTTGCAGAACTTCGCTATCGCCCAGATTGTGTTCCACGACGCCCATTACCATCACTGAGATCACGAGAGCGATACAGCCGTGCAGCACGAATCGCGTGTCGCTCAATTCAGCCGGCGCACGGTTGGCGGCTCGCCAGAAATCAAAGAGCACCTTGCCCAGCAGCCATAACATCATCAGCATGGTTGGAATGCCGCGCTCAGCTGCAAACTGCAAGTAGAAATTGTGCAGATGCCCGTACCAGCCGTCTGGCAGTGGGCGCGAAATGTCGGCAGGGATGTAGCTGTGGAATTGCTTGCCGACCTGTTCTGGTCCAAGCCCGAACCAGGGGTGAGCCTTGATCATCTCAGTGCCCGTGCGCCAGGTCACGATGCGGTGCTGATTGGAATCCAGGTCTCCGCGTGGCCGCACGGATGAGGTCACGCGATCCTGAACAGTATCCGGCATGGCAAAGAACGCCGCGATCGCGAGCACCGGAACCGCCAAAAGCGTTTTCTTGTTCCAGTACCAGAGCAAGTACAACACACCCGCGCCAACGCCCATCCAAGCTCCGCGCGTCAATGCAAGCAGCAGCGCGGATGAGATTATGGCAGCGCATCCGAACCACAGCCAGAGGTGCTTGCGACGCTCCGGCGAGAACATCAGGAAGGCCAGCAGCAACAACAGCACCATCATCATCTCGCCGCTGAAAGTCATCCAATGGCTCATGAATCCGGTCATGCGCTGCGCAATGTAATAGCGATAGAACTCGCGTCCCGCGGCCTGCGCAGCTTCGTACTTGTTATAGAACTGAACCAGGCCCCACAAAGCTGACAGCGTGGCCGCACCCACCAAATAGAGGAATACGATTCGCACTGTCCGCAATCGCTGGATTGTCGAGGCCACACACACCAACACCAGGAACACGAAAAACTTTCGGATCTGCGGCCGGCCGCTCCAAGGATCGGGTGATAGCGCGAGGGAAATGAAAGTTCCCAGGATGAACAGTAGGAGCGGCAGCTTGATGGGTGGCAAGCGCAATTTCTGGCGCGCCAGCAGCGTCGTTGCGAAAGCTCCGCCGAGTAGAAGCTGGCTTGCTGCAATTGAGAAGATCGGCGCAACCGCGCACGCGCAAGTCAATAAAAACGCGATGGTGGCAAGCCTGTCTTTTAGTAAGTTCATTTGGGTTATCGTGCAGACTCAGTATGCCAGAATGGTCTTGAGATGGAAATCTATCTATTGCGCCATGGCATCGCGGAACCCGGCAGTGCAGGCATGCCGGACGCTGACCGCGCGCTCACGGGAGAAGGCAAGAAGAAGCTTCGCACCGTATTACGCGTTGCCAAAGAAGCGGGTGTTGAACCCACGCTGATCCTGACAAGTCCGTACAAGCGTGCACGTCGAGACGGCGCGCATAGCGGCCCAGGAACTCGAATACAAAGGCGATCTGATTCCGACTCCGGAATTGATTCCCGATGGCGAACCCGAAAAAATCTGGAGCGAAATCCGTACCCACAGCGATTGTGTGCAACTGCTGCTTGCCACTCACGAACCGATCATGGGCGAGCTGGCGTCCTACCTGCTCGGTGCGCCAGGCTCAATGATTGAAGTGCGCAAAGGCTCGCTGATCCGTATTGATATCGAAGGTTTCGGCCCGCGTCCACAAGGCGTACTCTGCTGGATGCTGACGCCGAAACTGGCCGCGGGAGTTTCTAGCAAACAGTAAAATCGTCCCTTGACTAAATCCGGACTCCGGCGCACAATTGGGTCGAACAGCGAGGTCGACCATGGTTCACGGTAGCGGACGGCGGCACGAGGATGAGGATGACCGCAAGGTAATCTACCTTGAGTTTGTTGCAGCATCCTCGATATTGTTCATTGTGGCTCTTGTACTGTACATGGTTTTCACGTACAAACCTGTATAGCTACTCCGTCTCGCCAGGGGCACCGAACAGGTTTCGGATCAGCGCCAAAGCCTCGTCCTTAGTCTCGATACGCTGCTCAAGTTGCGCATCTTCCGCTACGTCCAGCATTTTCCTGAAATCCTTGCCCGGTTTGTAGCCTGCCTGTATCAAATCGTCACCAGTCAGCAGCCGCTCTGGCTTTAGCTGCTCCGGCGGCAACTCTTCCAGCTTGTGCTTCACGAAGTCATAGTTGCCCAGTTGGCGATGGCTCGAAAGGCAATCCAATCGGTGGAGTTCCAGATGATCTTCGAAGCGCTCTATGCGCAGAAAACGCTTCAAAGTGCTGTCCTTCATCTTCGTTGTGTCACTGAAGCGCATGTGATTGGCTACCAGCGCCAATATGTGCTGCGCTGACTCGTTCGAGAACCGCAGGCGTTCCAGAATACCGGCCGCGAGTTTCAGACCGGCTTCGACGTGGCCGTCGAATCGGATGCGCTCGGCAACGCGATACGTGGGAGGCTTGCCGACGTCGTGCAGCAGCGCACCCCAAGCCAGTTCCGCTGAAGCATCGCGCAGGTTGTCCAGGATGAGCAACGTGTGTGTCCAGACATCGCCTTCGGGATGGAACTCCGGTGGCTGTGCGACGCCTTTCATCGCGGCCACTTCCGGAAGCACTTCTTCGAGCAATCCAGTTTCGTCGAGCAGTTCGAAACCGCGGCGCGCGCCACCTTCTGTGAGAATGCGCGTAAGCTCGTCGCGCACACGTTCCGCCGCAACGCTGCTGATCTTCGCGCGCTGATTCCGAATGGCCTGCAGTGTAGCGGCGTCGATCGTGAAACCAAGCGTCGCCGCAAACCGGACCGCACGCAGCATACGCAGATGGTCTTCCTGAAATCGCGCCTCGGGATTTCCAATCGCACGCACAATGCGGGCTTCGAGATCCGCGCGTCCGCCGACGAAATCCAGGACGTCGCCCGATGCCGGGTCCAGCATTAACGCGTTGATCGTGAAGTCGCGGCGCAGCACGTCCTGCTTCGGATCGCGCTCAAATTCGACATGCTCCGGGCGGCGTCCATCGACGTATAAACCCTCGCTTCGAAAAGTCGCGACCTCCACCTCGTCACCATCGCGCCGCACTAACACGACACCAAAATGCGCGCCAACCAGATAGGCACCGGGGAACAGATTTGCTACCTGCTCTGGTCTGGCATCAGTGGCAATATCGAAATCTTTCGGAACCAGACCCAGCAATTGATCGCGCACACAACCGCCTACCAGGAATGCCTGAAAACCGTTGGATCGAAGAATGCTGCTGATTTCACGCGCCAGGGACAGTGACACGGGCTTTCGGAACTTAGGGCGAGACTTTCTTGTTCTTGCGTGCAGGCTTGGCTGCGGGATCGACCGGGGTCGCGGGCTCCCCATCTTTCGGAGCGTCGCCATCTCTGCTTCCTGCAGGATCTACCGATGCCAGCACCTCATTAAAGAGCGCAAGTTTCTTGAGCTCTCGCTTGGAGGGTGGAACTTCCTCACGCCTGTAATCGTGATCGGAGTAGCACGTGCGGCAACGGACTTTGGCCGGCGCTTCGTTGAGCACAGATACGATTGCGTGATTCGTGAGCCGACGGCACTTCACGCAATAGTCATCGATGATGTCACCCAACCGGAACTCATTCATAAGGCATTTCTCCACACGGGAGCAATTGCGAAAAGTATAGCAAAACAGGCCGTCCGTCACCCGGCGGTTCGATACCTTATTATCTAACTATGCGAGGCAAATGGCTCCTGCTCGCCGGAGCCGTAATTTTATTGGCGATTGCTGCAGGCGCCGTCACGATGTGGAAGCAGGAGCTGGCCAGGAAAGCCGCTGCGGCGGCCCTACCGAAAGTGGTGAACCCGGCGCTGCCGTCCGGCACCGAGATCAGCTTGAGTGGCACGGTCCAGGGCAAGCATATTGTGGAGGTACCGGCGAGCATCGAAGGCTTTATAGAGACATTTCACGTCGAGCTTGGACAGGAGGTGTTCGAAGGCCAGTTGCTCGCCTCCATCAAGAACACACGTCTCGATAGCGCGCGTGAGTTGGCTGCCAGTGAACTGGAGCGCACACAGACGCGCCTAAGCAACACGGAAGGCAGCATTATTGCCGCGCGGCTCGAAGCATCGCGTGCCGCAGCCGACGCCAGCCGCACGCAAAACGAATTCGATCGTTTGAACAAACTCTTTCAGCGACAGGTAGCGCTGATGCGCGAGGGCGCCACTCCGAAGCTCACCTATCAAAAGGTCGAAAAAGAATTCCTCGCCGCGCGTGCCGAGAACGAAAACGTCCAGTCGTTAGCAAAGGCGATGGAAGAACGCGTTAGTTCGCTGCTCTCAGAGGCCGAGCGCACGCGCAAGTTGCTCAACGAAAAAGCTGAGGAACTGGAGCATGCCAAGAGCGACCTGGCCGCCACCGAAGTACACTCACCGGTTGATGGAATCATTATCGCTGTGAAAGGCGAGGTTGGCACGGATGTCGATCGCAATACGAAGGACCTGTTCATGATCGCTACCGAGCTGTCGGATATGCAGGTGACGGTCGAGCCCGAGCCGCCGCTGCTCGCCAGGCTGGCCGCCGGACAACCTGCGATCGTCATCCTTGCAGAGGCGAATAACGAGCCGTTACCCGCGCAGTTGTTAGAGATCAAGGGCACGCAGGCAATCATCGATTTCAAAAGTCCCACCACCGAAATCAAGCCTGGGCTGACGGCGCAGGTCCGCCTCAAGATAAAATAAGATTCAGATTACTTTTATGCACTTCCTAAAAAACAGTCTTCTCGAACTCATCACCCAGACTTCCACCAATCTTCCGCCGGACGTGCGCGCGGCAATGGGCATTGCGATCTCCGGCGAGACACCCGATACGCAGTCCGCCCAGGCGCTTCAGATCATCGCAACGAACATCGACATGGCCCAGGAAGACGAGGGCCCCATCTGCCAGGACACGGGCATGCCGACGTTCTATGTGCACACGCCGGTCGGCGTCAGCCAGATCGTGATCAAGCGCGCCATCCTGGAGGCAGTTGCGGAAGCGACCAAGCTCGGCAAGCTGCGTCCGAATTCGGTGGATTCGCTCACAGGCAAAAACAGTGGCAACAACCTGGGTGACGAGACTCCGGTAATCCACTTCGAACAGTGGGAAAAAGACCAGATCGAGGTCAAGCTGATTCTGAAGGGCGGCGGCTGCGAGAACAAGAACATTCAATACTCTGTGCCGTGCGAACTGGAGCACCTGGGTCGTGTTGATCGTACGCTGGAAGGCGCGCGCAAATGTATTCTGCATTCGATCTGGCAGGCACAGGGACAGGGTTGTGCGCCCGGCGCCATTGGCGTCTGCATCGGCAGTGACCGCGCGCACGGCTACGAACTGGCCAAGCAACAGTTATTCCGCACGCTCGATGATGTGAATCCGAACGCGGAACTTGCCGCTCTGGAAGCGCAGATCATGGAGCAGGCCAACACGCTCGGCGTCGGGTCGATGGGCTTCGGCGGAAAGGCTTCGTTGATCGGCTGCAAGATTGTAGCGGCGAATCGCCTGCCCGCGAGTTTCTTCGTATCGGTCGCTTACGATTGCTGGGCTTTCCGTCGTCTGGGCGTGCTGCTGGACGCCTCGAACGGCGCGATCACAAACTGGATCTATCGGGATCCGGAACGCAAGATCGAGAAGATGACCCAATCCGAGGGTCTCCCTCTGACCGGTCGCGAGATTACGCTAACTGCGCCAGTCACCGAGGAGATGATGCGTTCTCTGAAGGTGGGAGACGTGGTCCTGATTACCGGCGATATGTACACCGGCCGCGACGCGGTCCACGCGCACCTGATGAAGAATCCGCCGCCTGTCGATCTCAACGGCAGCGTGCTGTATCACTGCGGTCCGGTGATGCTGAAGCAGGGCGAAGAGTGGACGGTGAAGGCGGCGGGTCCGACGACGAGCATTCGCGAGGAGCCTTACCAGGGTGAGGTGCTGCGGCGCTATGGAGTCCGTGCGGTGATCGGCAAGGGCGGAATGGGTCCGAAGACACTGGCCGCGCTGAAAGAGACGGGAGCGGTCTATTTGAACGCAATTGGCGGCGCCGCGCAATACTACGCGCGCTGCGTCGAAAAGGTTGAGGACGTGCACCTGATCGATTTCGGGATTCCCGAAGCGATGTGGCACCTGAAAGTGCGCGGATTCCCGGCAATCGTGACGATGGACTCGCACGGCAATAGCCTGCACGCCGACGTATATAAAGAAACCGGCGAAGCACTGGAAGCATTACAGAAGCCGTAAGAAAGATTATTGGGCAAACCGACTGCGAAACGGCAGTTGGTTTGCTACAATAACGAGTTGGCGGCCAGGTAGCTCAGCTGGTAGAGCGCAGCCCTGAAAAGGCTGGCGTCGGCGGTTCGATTCCGTCCCTGGCCACCAGATAATAAAAAACTTAGTCCTCTTTTCTCACTGCTCCTCAAGTAATCTTCGCAGGAACATCAATTGCCCTAAGTGATACGAGTTGTGGTCGGCTAATGCTAATGCCTCCCGCAGCAGTGTCTGTCCGTTGCCGTGAGGAATCCTTGCCAGCAGATCATTCCCGGGATCGGCAATCAGCGCTCGCATTTCTTTCATGTCGCTTTGAAACTGCTCCACGCTCCTGGTCCATGCGTGTTTATCCGGAGGCGCTTCCGTCCCCGGCCAGTAATCGTCGGGGAACTTCTTCTCCCGATACTTTGGATTACGGCTGAAGTCGAGAATGTCCTCCTGCGCGAGGCGCATGTGCTCAAGCAGTTCCCACCCAGCATGAGGCGCGCCCGCCGGTTTGACGCCGCGCAGCGCCACAGGAAAATCCGCCACGGCCTCCTCAAACGAGAGGTGCGCGCCTTCCATCCGCAGCAAGTCGTCCAGGTGGTTGCGAAGAGAGACGTTTTCTTGCTTTTCCATGCCACCAGTGTCGCACTCCGTCGTAAACGCCGATCCGGAAGGTTGCTGCCCGTATTCATTCCGGCTCATACTTACGCGCGCGCGGCACGCCAGCCTGCATCCAGAATTTTGCGGTGCTCGATGAGAACGCGGTGCGCTTCAGGCTTAAGTGCCAGGTTGGTGAATTCGCGCGGATCGTTGTCGTGGTCGTACAATTCCTCGCCGGCGCCCGGGCCTTCCCAGCGGATATAGCGGTAGCGGTCGGTGCGGACGGATCTGCCGGTGATGTTCTCGTATAGGAGCTGTGTGAACGCCGCCTTCTTCCACGGGCGCGACGGCGTGTCCAACAAGCGGAACCAGACTCTGGCCTTCGAGATTGGCGGGCGGCTTGATTCCGCACAATTCGGCGAGCGTCGGATAGACGTCCACGAACTCCACCAGCGAACGCGAGGCCGTGCCGTTGCCCTTTCGCCCGGGGCGGCAATGATCAGCGGGACGCGCGCCGATTCCTCCATCAGCGACATCTTCTGCCAGCGCGTGTGTTCGCCGAGGTGCCAGCCATGGTCGCCCCAGAAGACGACGATGGTGTTGTCGGCCAGGCCCATCCGATCGAGCCCGCCGATCACGCGGCCGACTTGGTCGTCCATGAACGACGTGGACGCGTAGTATCCCCGCAGAGCCTCTTTGATGCGCGGTTCGTCCATCTGCATGTTGTTCCAGAGCGTGCGGGCGGACAGCTTTGGCGGCGGCGGGAATGTCGTCCAGGTCGTCCGGCGGGATTTTGCGGCACGGGGATCGAAGCGAGCGGATAGAGATCGTAAAACCGGGAGGGCGCGACAAAGGGAAGATGGGGGCGGAGGAAGCCGACGGCCGAGAAAGAACGGGGCGTTCTTGTGCTGCTCCAGCAGCGCCAGCGCGTGATTGGCGGCGTTGTCGTCGGACTGCCCCTTGGCCGTGGCGGCCGAGATCCAGTTCATGCCGAAGCTCACGCCGGGAGGGTTGAGCTTGCGCCCTTCGCCGGGCGTGTCCTTTTCCAGTCCCTCGGGCGAGACGGAGTGATTCCAGGAAGCCGCATCCTGATACTTCGGCGAGCCGACTTCCTTCGGCACGTTCATGTGGTACATCTTGCCTTCGCGCGCCGAGAACCAGCCGTTGTTCTTGAACAACTGCGGCAGCGTGACCGCGTCGGGATGGAAGTCGCGGAAGTCGACGTTGTTGCCGAGAACCTTGGTGGTGTCCGGGCGCATGCCGGTGAGCAGCGAGGCGCGCGTAGGACCGCACAGCGGGAACTGGCAATAGGCGCGGTCGAAGCGAACGCCGCGCTCGGATAAGCGATCGACGTTGGGCGTCTTGACGACCGGGTGGCCGTAGCAGCCGAGCGCGGTATTCAAGTCGTCGGCCGCGATGAACAGAACGTTCGGGCGGCGTTTCGCCTGTGCCAGCAATGGTGCCGCAGCTGCGGCGAGAAACGATCGGCGAGTCATCATGTAAGTTGTTAACCGACGATTGGTCTGCGTCGTGCTGATCATATCAGATGAGAATGTCTTGTCCGGGAAGCGGGTTACACTGTCTCATGGCCCAAAATCCACGACCTGACACGTTTGATGTCGTAGTTGTCGGTTCCGGAGCAGGGGGCGGCACGGCTGTCCAGGTCCTCATCGAGAAAGGCATGCGCGTCGCCCTTTTGGAAGCCGGGCCGATGCTGGATATAAAAACCGAGTTCAAGGAACACAAGTGGCCCTACGACTACGACCACCGGGGAGCGGATGTAGGCGGCGCGGCATACTTCGGCAAAGGCAAGCCGTTCGGTTTCTTCGCCACGACGAGTGGCGGTTGGCAACTGGACGGCGAGCCGTACACCGTTGGGGAGGGCAGCCAGTTCAAATGGTTTCGCTCGCGCATTCTGGGTGGCCGAACAAACCACTACGGCCGTATGTCCTTCCGTTTCGCGGAGTATGATTTCAAGCCTTACGATAAGGACGGCCTGGGTACAAACTGGCCGATTTCGTATCAGGACTTGGCGCCGTACTACGACAAAGCGGAAGAGTTCATCGGCATATGTGGGACTAGGGAAAACGTGGCCTCGTGCCCCGATGGAAAGTTCCACACTGCGCCTCCGCCCAAGGCACACGAGATGCTAGTCAAGAAGTCATGCGACAAGCTCGGTATCATCTGTATCGCAAACCGCCGCGCAGTTATCACAAAGCCTCTGAATGGCACGAGCGCCTTGCCATTACTGCGGCCAATGTGAACGTGGATGCCTGACCGCGTCAGCCTATAGCTCGTCGCAAGTGCAGGTGTTCCCGGCGATGAAGACGGGCCGGCTAAAGGTCTTCGATCTGGCCATGGTTCGTGAAGTCATCATGGACGGCAACGGCAAGGCGAAAGGCATTCTCTACATCGACAAACGGACGCGGACCGAAAAAACGATTTACGCGAAAGCTGTGGTTCTCGCGGCTAGCGCGTGTGAGTCCACACGCATTCTGTCTGAACTCGAAGACCAAGGAGTTTCCGAACGGTCTCGCCAACGGCTCGGGCCTGCTGGGACGCTATTTGATGGACACGGTTGGCTTCGGGCTTTCAGGTTATGTACCGGCGCTGGAAGGCATGCCGCGCTACGATACGGAGGGATACGGCGGCGCCCATCTCTTCATGCCATGGTGGCTGTGGGACAAGCATAACAAGCTCGATTTCCCGCGCGGTTATCACATCGAGATCGGCGGCGGCTATGGCATGCCGGGTGTTGGCTCTTACCACGGTGCGGCGCGGCGTTTTGGTTACGGCGCGGACATGAAGAAGAAGATTCGTGAGGGCTACGGTGCCAGTATCGGCTTTGCCGGCCGCGGGGAAATGATTCCGAATATCCACTCTTACTGCGAGCTCGATCCTACCGTGGTGGATAAGTGGGGCATTCCGGTGTTGCGATTCCACTTCAAGTGGACGGACTACGAATGGAAGCAGGCGAGACACATGGAGAAGACCTTCGCCGACATCATCACCACCATGGGCGGTCGGGTATCTGGTCTGAGTGCGGCGGACCGCGAAGCCAATGGCATCTCAGTGCCGGGCACCATCATTCATGAGGTAGGCGGGGCTCGAATGGGCACGTCCAATAAAAATTCAATTTTGAATGGATACTGCCAGGCTCACGAGGTGAAGAACCTTTTCGTCGTGGACGGAGCAACTTTCGTGTCCAATCCGGACAAGAATCCTACTCTGACGATCAATGCGCTGTCATGGCGCGCCTGTGACTATCTGGCTGACGAAATGAGGAAGGGCAATGTCTAACTTGGTACCGCTCGAGACAATCGATCGTCGCACAATCATCAGGGGTATCGCGCTTGCAATTACCTCGATGGGAATGCTGGATCTGGACGCTGCGCAACATGTCCACACTGAGAACGCTGCGGAAAAAGCGAAGGGAGTCTACAAAGTAAAAGCTTTCCTGCCGGCGGAATACAAAACGCTGCAACGTCTCGCAGAGCTGATCGTGCCCAAAGATGATGTATCGGGAAGCGCACTGGATGCCGGAGCGCCCGAGTTCATCGATCTGCTCTGCAGCCAGAACGAAGCTCTCACTGCTGTCTTTCACGGTGGATTAGCCTGGCTGGACGCGGAGATGCGCAAGCGTTATCAAACAACGTTTGCGAGCGCTACGCCGGCGCAACAAACAGCGATGCTCGATGCGCTTGTAGAGGCCGGACGTGTGGAAGGGGCTCGCAAGAGCGAAGAGTTGGTGTATTCAAAATCCGCCACTTATAGAGACTTCAGCGGATACACAGTCAATCCGGCCAATGATCTCGGGCCGGGAATTGTGTTTTTCGACTGGGCTCGTAAGATGACAGTTGATGCCTTCTACACGAGCCCGATCGGTGTCAAGGACCTTGGTTATAAGGGTAACAGCGCTTACAGTAAGTACGAAGTGCCAAAAGAGGCAATGGAGTATGCGCTGAAGCGAAGTCCCTTCGCGTAACGACTTAGCTCAGCCCTTTGACCTTCCAGCCCGTGCGGTATTTGCGGCGGACGTACTGAGTGGCTTCCGCTGAATTTGTAAACTTCAGCTTTGCGGCATTCCATTCCAGCGTCGTCTGGGGAAAGCGCGTGGCGATCGGTCCAAGTAATACCGATTCTGTTAATGGGCCGGAGTAGTCGAACGGTGTGGAGGTCTTTCCATTTCCAAGCACGGACTCGACAAACTCGTGATAGTGACTGACACTTTCAATTTTAGGCATCGAGATAGTCTTTGAACTGATTTTCAGGAAATAACACCGGCGCTCCGATGTGCGCCAGTAGCATCACGCCTTTCGTCCCCACAAAGATCGAGCCCTGTCCCGGTATGGGCTTGGGTCCAACTAGCGCCTGAATATGCCTTGGCGGCCGTTCGTCACCGTCGTACCAAGTGATTTTCACCGTCTTTTCTTCCGTGTACGGCGTCTCCGGAAACACATAGTGAATCACGGCGTTTATCGCCCAATTGTGTTTGGTAGGCGCTGGTCCTTCGGATCGCACAGAGATCGGCGCGGTCAACTTCAAGGCACCAAAGACCGGGTCGAAAATGTGGCAGCCCATGTCACCAAAAGTTGCGGTGCCGAAGTCGGTCCGTTTGCGCCACTCTGCCGGGTGATAGTACTTATCGAGGTACGGCCGCTTCTCGCAAACACCTAGCCACATGTCCCAGTTGAGAGTGGAAGGAACGGGATCTGACCGGTCCGGCATCGGCTTGGTGTCGCCCCATTTCTTTTCGCTCCAGGAATGAACTTCCTTGATCTTGCCGATGGCTCCGCCTTGCACCAGAGCAATCGCCGTTTTGTATTCAGTGCGGGAGTGGATCTGGATGCCCATCTGGGTGACGAGCTTTTTCCTGCGGGCCATTTCCGTCAAGCGGCGCACTTCGAAGATGTCGTGCGCCAGCGGTTTCTGCCCGTAAACAGGCAAGCCGCGCTGCATGGAACTCATGGCCATCGGCGCGTGCATGTGGTCCGGCGTGCCGACGCAGACCATATCCACGTTCTTGCGTTCCTTGTCGAGCATCTTCCGCCAGTCCTCGTAAACCTTGGCGGTGTCAAACTGGCCTTTCAGCTGGGTCAGCATGGTGGAATTCACTTCGGCCACGCACGCCACTTTGACCTTGGGATGCGTCGCGAGCATCCGCAGCGTCACAAACGCCATGCCACCCGCACCGAAACTCGCCAGGCGCACGACGTCGCTTGGCGGAGCTGAAATGAGATTGCGCACGAAAAACGGTGCCGTAACAGCACTCTTTAGAAGCGCGCGGCGGCTGACGTCGCGAGGTATTTGCATACCGGGTATTGTACGGCTTTTCAATAGAGCTTTGTGTATTTGTTGCGCGTCGCGCATAAATTAGAGATAAAATCATCCTTCGAAGAGGAGAGTATGAAACCAGACAGAAGTGCTCGGCGCGACGTATTGAAGGCCGCCGGAGCGGCGTTTACGACTTCCATCTTCACCGGCAATGTCAGAGGCGCCAACGACAAAATTGCGGTCGCATTCCTTGGAACAGGATCGATGGGGACCGGCAACATAAAATACGCTATGCAGGTGCCAGGGATTCATGTCGCCGCCGTATGCGACGTCTTTCAACCGCGGCTTGATAACGCCGTCGCCGAGGCGGCCAAGGGCGGCTACAAGCCCAAAGCTGTTCGCGATTTCCGCGAGATACTCGCGGACAAGTCCATCGACGCTGTCTGCGTCTCCACACCCGACCACTGGCATGCCTTCATGACTGTTGCAGCCTGCAAGGCCGGCAAGGATGTGTGGGTGGAAAAGCCCATCTGCACTACCGTCGAAGAAGGCCAGAAGATGATGGCAGCCGCGCGGAAGTACAACCGGGTGGTCCAGGTTGGGACCATGCAGCGCAGTGGCGATGTATTCAAGCGGGCCTCCGAAATCGTTCACAGTGGGCAGCTCGGGAAGATTACGATGGTCCACACCTGGAACGCCGGGAACAGCGAGCGCGAAGGGATGGGGACTCCTCCGGATTGCGATCCCCCGAGTGATCTCGATTGGGACTTGTGGCTCGGGCCCGCGCCCAAGCGCCCCTTTAACCCAAACCGCTTTTTCCGAGGCAACTTCCGCAGGTTCTGGGATTACGCAGGCGGCATGATGACCGACTGGGGCGTCCACTGGCTGGACATCGTGCAGATGGCGTTTGACGAGGCCATTCCGTCGCAGATCTCCGCTTCCGGCGGAAAACTCTGGGCCACCGACAACCGTGAGACGCCTGACACACTCCAGGTGACGTACGACTACCCAGGCTTTCTTTGCACTTATGAATGGCGCGAGTTCAACTACGGAGGCGCAACAGGAGGCGGGATCACCTTTCACGGAACGCGCGGAACGGTTTACGTCGATCGCGGTGTCTGTCGTCTGACTCCGGAAAAGAATTCCGATCTGGCTCCGCTCGAAGAGAGGAGCCGGAAGGGTGCCAACGTTCCGCACTGGATCAATTTCCTGGAATGCATCAAGAGCCGTAAAAAGCCGATCTCCGACATTGAAATCGGCTACCGTTCCACATCTACTTGTCTGCTCGGCAACGTCGCTCTACGCAGCGGACTACGCGTCAACTGGGACGGAGTGACGACCAAAGAGGTCGCGGCGCGTCCCTTTCTTAGTCGTAAAAACAGTGAGCCCTGGAAACTCGAGGTCTAATTTATGATCGATACAACCAATTCAAATTCCCTCTCCCGCGCAAAGTTTCTCCAGCGGGTTGGGGCTGCGGCCGCCGGCTTTTATATCGTGCCGCGTCATGTTCTTGGCCGGGGCTTCACGCCTCCAAGTGACAAATTGAATATCGCCGGAATCGGCATAGGAGGCCAGGGTGGCGGGTTGATGCGCGATCCTGCGAATGCGAGCCAGAACATCGTGGCGCTCTGCGACGTCGACTGGAAGTTCGCCGCCAACACCGCCAAAGCCAATCCAAAGGCGGAACGCTTCGACGATTACAGGGTGATGTTGGAAAAGGTCAAGGGCCTGGATGCAGTCATAATCGCGACGCCCGACCACATGCACGCACCGATCTCCGTTGCGGCGATGCGCGCCGGCAAGCACGTCTACGTCGAGAAACCCATGGCTCATACGATCGAAGAGACGCGCGTGCTTACCCGTATCGCGAAGGAGACCGGGCTGGTCACGCAGATGGGTAACAACGGTCACGGCAAGGACAGCCTGCGCCAGACGCGCGAATGGATCCAGGCGGGAATCATCGGAACCGTCAAAGAAGTGCATAGCTGGTCTGACCGTCCTGGCAAGTTCTGGAAGCAGGATCTAGAGCGTCCTACTGAGTTGCCCGCCGTCCCTGAGACGGTGAAATGGGACCTTTGGTTAGGCGCTGCTCCCCAGCGTCCGTATCACCCTTACTACCATCCGAGAGCGTGGCGTGGCTGGTTCGATTTCGGTACGGGCGCGCTGGGGGATATGGCGGTCCACAATATGGACCCGGCATTCTACGCGCTCGATCTAGACGCCCCGGTCGCCGCGGAATCACAGTGCAGCCCAATCAAGGGCGATTCGTACCCCGCTTGGCAGATCATCACCTGGGAATTTGCGGCGAGAGGAAATCGTCCCGCAGTGAAAGTTTACTGGTACGACGGTGGCAAGAAGCCTAAGAAACCCGCAGAGCTCGAAGCTGCTTTCGAGCTAGGCGATAACGGCATTTACTTTGTTGGTGACAAGGGCACGATCCTTTGTGGCGGCTGGTCCGCTGAACCCTGCCTGGTTCCACAAAGCAAGCGGGACACTACCAAGCTTCCGCCGCCCAGCATCCCTCGATCTATTGGCCACCGGGCCGAGTGGGTCCAGGCCTGCAAGGATCGCAAGCCCGAAGACGCTAAGTCAGGCTTTTCATATTCCGGTCCATTTACCGAAGCTTTGCTGGTTGGCAATTTGGCGACACGTTTAGGCAAGCGGATCGAGTGGGACGCGGCCAATATGCGCGCGCGTAATGCTCCTGAGGCGGACGCGATTATCAGCAAGCGATACCGCAGCGGGTTTGGGATCTAAGAGTCACTCGGTACACAGTTTCAGTTGGACGGCGGAGGCTCCGCCGTCCGCAACCGTAACTTTGCTGGAATAACGATCACAAGCAGTTTTTGGCATCGCGCCATATTCTGCTTGATACGCTACGACCTTATACTCACCGGGAGGAAGTCCGTCTCCATTAAAACTGCCGTCTTGTTTCGAAGTGAACTGAAACATCCTCCCCGAGCCGGTTACAGCAACCGTGGACTCACTTACTGGATTGTCCTTCGCGTCGCGAACCGTTCCGATTAATGATCCTGCCGCTTTGGACATAATTAGTTCGAGCGGGGGATTGCCACCCTCCGAGATAGAAATCGCTGGACCTGCTTGATCTCCAAATCGGATTTTAGCCAGATAAGCCGCGGCCCTACGCGGGAAGCCAAGCGGCGACACACCGTTCCCACTTACCATTACACCATAACGGCCTGGCGGTACCTGTTCGAAGACGAACGTGCCGTCCTCAGATACTTTGCTATTAATGGCCGGAGCCCCTGACTGGAAGACCTGCAAAGCGACTTCCAAGGAGCCAGCGTCGATACCCTTGACGTGACCCTTGATCTGTTGAAAGGTGGGAACTCGCATTCGGAGATCGTTGAGTCCTGACGATCCGACATCAACTGACGTCATCCAGGGCGCCGGAATTCCTTCGCGAAACACTAATAAAGAATAGCGGCCCGGACGGATCATTGAAAAATTGAAAGCACCGCTCTGATTGCGAACGGTGCGCCGCTCGTAGGTTTCATCCGTAAGGCCGCCCGACGCAGGATAGAGTTCGACCTGAGCGCCCAATAGTGGTTGATTTCCTATGGCGTCCACAAGCTGGCCCGCAACATCCACCAACCGTGTGCGGGCCAACCGGATCTGGAATCCTCCGATACGTGCACCCGCAGCAACGGGAACTACTGCGGCCGCCGCTTCGTCGTCAACTCCAGGAAAAAACAGGCTGTTTGGATAGCCGGTAACCTCGCCCGTGTCGGGATCGCGCCGTACTGATTCACGCCTCACCGAGTATGGGATTCGGACTTGCAGTATATGATCACCCGGTTGGAGATACTCCAGCTTGAAGATTCCTTTTTCGTCAGATTCCGCAGGGATCGGCCACCCGCGGCCACGTCGCTTCGCACTCACGTGGACGTCCTTCAAAGGAACATTCTTTTCGTCCACAACCACTCCCTCGATCGTTCCAGTGGGCACAAGGTCCAGGGTGACGCTCTGACTTAACCCAGCCTCAATGCGGACAGACCACTGTTTCCGACCTCCGTAACTATCATCTACGTAACCTGGCTTTTTGACGCTAAGCACATACTCGCCAGGAGGGAGCTTCTGGAACCGTACAGTACCTTGTTGGTCAGTGCTCGCTGATCCAAAGTTGCGGGGAGGAATAAAAAACGAGATTTTAGCATCTGCGATCGGCGCGCCGGTGACGGAGTCCCGGACCAAAGCCGTCAGTGCTGCTCCACTGTCCTCTGCCCGAGTCAGCGAGTTGGATACTAAGATAGCCAGGCACGACCATGCAAGAGCAGTTAGTCTCATAACAGGATACCTATGTCCGTTATTTTAGCTTGTGGAAAAGCACTGCCCGGTAATATCTTTTCAATTGGCGCGCTATGCTGAAGGCATCAGTCGGCCAGGAGGATCAAAATGGAGCGACGCACTTTTCTGAAATCCACTCTCGCCGGGTCAGCCGCCGCGCAGGATCCTGAGCGCGAAGGCGCCACTGCCACAGCGCCTCTACAAAGACAACATCAAGCTTTCGATCATTGGCTTCGGAGGCATTGTGCTGATGGGCCATGAGCAACCGGAGGCCGACCGCATGGTCGCTGGGTTTGTCGATCGAGGCGTGAACTACTTTGACGTGGCGCCGTCGTATGGAAAAGGCGAGGCCGAAATCAAGCTGGGCCCGGCGCTTGCCCCTCATCGCAAAAACGTTTTCCTCGCGTGCAAGACAGGCCGCCGCGACGCCGAGAGCGCGCGCAAGGAACTGGAGCAATCACTAAACCGGCTCCGCACGGACCACTTCGACCTCTACCAGTTTCACGGCATCACGTCGATGAAAGATGTGGACCAGATCACAGGTCCAGGCGGCGCGGGCGAACTTTTCCTGAAAGCGCGCAAGGAAGGCAAAGTGCGCTATCTCGGCGTTTCGGCACACTCGGCCGAAGCCGCACTCGCGCTGATGGATCGCTTTCCCCTCGACTCCATCCTGTTCCCGGTTAACTTCGTCTGTTGGGAGCAGGGCAAGTTCGGCCCGCAGATTCTGGAGAAAGCAAAACAGAAAGGCATCGCACGGCTCGCGTTGAAAGCGATGGCCTATACGAAGTGGGCCGGCCGGCGCGGAGCGCAAGTACAAGAACTGCTGGTATCAGCCGACGGACGATCCGAAGCTTGCGCAACAGGCCGTGTCCTTCACGCTTTCACAGGACATCACAGCGGCAATCCCGCCTGGCGATGATGGCCTGTTCGAAATGGCAATGGGCGTGGCCACGAATTTTAAACCGCTCACGCGGAAGGCCTCGCAAGCCTTGCTGGCAAGCACCGCCGGAGTCGAGCCGATTTTCCGGGCGTGAGACCTTTAGCGCCGCCGCACACTCGCGTAATACGCGCCGCACAGGTCTTTGCCATCGGCGTCCTGGAACCACGCGTGGAGTTGCGTTTTCGCGCCACCCTTCAGCTTGACCCGGAACTCCGCAGTCTTGTCCGCAACCGCAGTCTTGGCCGATAGCTGCTGACCCGCGATCTTAAGCTGGGCGCGCGCAATGGGAAGGCCAATGCCCTCCGAGCGCACGCCAACCGTCATCTTTTTCTCCGGGCAATTCGCGTTCAGCGGCAGGTTGATTTCGACCGGCCAGCGGCGAAGCGAAATCTCATAATCGCCGTCCCGCTCCACAAAGACGTTCCACGGTCCGCCCTGCGACCCACCCTCACCAGCAAGAATCGTTCTCGGATTATCGCAGTAGATATCCTGCCAATCCGACGAGCTTAGGTTCACCGGGTTCTCCCGCTCGGAACCAAGCGTGATCGGTGCGAAATCGAGCAATTTGGGTTCGATGCGCGCCCACCACGTCTCGTAGTAATCGCGCATTTTCTTAACGACGTCCGAGTGCTGAGCGGCTACATCAAGCTTCTGTCCAGGGTCGGCCACGATGTCGTAGAGTTCCCCGCCCTTTACCAAACGCCATTTTCCCCAGATGACGCACGACTCCCACTTTTGCGGAATCTGGCCGTACTGCACGACCAGCATGCGCGCCTCATTGGCTGCTCTTTCGCCTTTCAACATTCCGGCGAAACTGGCGCCGTCGAAGTCTGCATTCTGCGGCTTCTTCAGTCCGCACAAATCAATCAGTGTCGGCAGTACGTCCTGCATCTGCGCTGGAGTGCGAATGTCAGAAGGAGCACGCAAGCCGCCCTTCGGCCAGCGTACGAAGCAAGGCACGCGATGCCCTCCCTCGTAGTACTCAGTCTTCTTCCCGCGCATGCCGGCATTGTATGTCTGGACGCCGGCGGTGCCGCCGTTGTCGGTCATGAAAACCACGACGGTGTTTTCACGCAACCCCGTCTCTTTCAGGAATGCTTCCAATTTCCCGAGGTTTTCATCCAGGTTGGCAATCATGCCAAAGAAGGCGGCCGGCTGGCCGGGTTTCTTATAAGGCGCGGAATACTTTTCATCGACCCACGCTGGTCCGTGTGGGGTGTTGGTCGGTAGGTAGCAAAAGAACGGCTTTCCGGTTTGCTGGCGCGCGCGCATCCACTGGATCGCTTCACTAAACCAGAAATCGGTGCAATAGCCCGTGAATCGTTTCGGCACGCCTTTATCGCGATAGCGTCCATTGAAGTAGTCGTTGTCAAATTCCGGCGCCGAACTCAGACCGTAGCCGAAGAAGTATTTCGCTTCCTGAAAACCACGGTCCATCGGCCGATACGGATAATTGTCGCCGAGATGCCACTTCCCGAACAGTCCCGTGGCATAGCCGTTAGAGGCAAAAACATCGGCCATTGTCGGGATGCCGCGCCGAAGCAGCGCACGGCCCGCCGTGACCGATGTTGCACCATTGCGTAAGCGCGTCCCTGTCCGCTCATCAACTGGCCGCGCGTGGGCGTGCACATGGGCGCCGAGTGGAAGTCCGTAAAGCGAACGCTCTCGCTGTGGAGTCGGTCCAGCGACGGCGTCTTGAGCACCGGATTCCCATGACATGAGAAATCTCCGTAGCCCTGATCATCGCTCAGCACGATGATCACGTTCGGCGGTGCCCCGGACTCGGTTTTGCGCGAAGGCCGGCGCCAGCACCGAGTCACCACCCGGCCATCTGCAGAAACTCGCGCCTGTTCGTTACCACAGCAACTTAATGCCTAACTGCAATTGCCGCGGATAGTTAGACTGCGGGGCACTAATCGCCGACTTATACAGCGTGCCGAAGTTCGTGTTATCCGCTGTGTTGTTGATCGATCTGGGTGCCGCTGCTGCCCTGCGTGACAAAGAACGAGTTCGTGATATTGAACGCCTCGGCGCGGAACTGCACGCGGAACCGTTCGGTGATATGCGTCTCCTTGTTCAGCGAAATATCCGCCATCCTGGTGGTCTGATAGCGCAGCCGCCCGTCGTAGTTAGGCGTGTAGCGCGGATTGTAACTCGGCACGATCAGGAAGTTCGGTTCCGTGCAGCCGTAATCCGTGCTGAACGGCATGGTCGTGATGGTGTTGTTAGTATTCCAGCGGTTCACGCATGGCTTGATCGCCTGAATTTTCTCCTGCCCCCAATCAAACGGCAGTGTTGCGTCCTTAAGGTACATGACATTGGACGGCAGCGCCCAGGGCATGCCTGCCTGAACGTTGAAGATCAAGGTGCCTTGCCAGCCGCTCACCAGCTTTCCTGCAAGTCCGTGCGTATTGTTCAGCCAGCGCTTGCCCTTGCCGAACGGCAACTGGGAAATCATGCTGGTGACGAAACGATGCGGACGGTCGTATTGCGTCAGGCCCTGCTGCATCACGTCGTTCTGCGGATCGGAATAGCCGCTGCGCTGCATGTTTTTCGCAAACGTATAGTTCACGTTGAGGTTGAGACCCTTGCGCGTACGCGTAGTGAACAATGCCTGCAGCGAGTTGTACCAACTCCGGCCGGTGTTCAACATGTACTCGTTGAAGGTGTTGAACTGCGGATAAGGACGCAGGATCTGGTTGCGCGAAACGGTGTTCGCCGTGTACCAACTGGTGCCCTCGAACGCAGGAAGGCCCTTCCAGGGATTGGTGATTCCCGCGTCGCAGTAACTGGGATTTCCGCCTAGCAGGTAGTTGCACCTGTCGCGGAAAGTGCCGTCGTCCTGCTCGTTGTAAGCTTTCGATGTCTGCTGATCCATCCCGCGACTTCCTGAATACGTCACCTCAAATCGTGTAGCATTGCCGATCGCATGCTGGATGCCGAACGAGAACAAGTTCACATATGGCGTCCGGAACTCGCCGTTCACGAAATTCATAGCTGCGTCCCGCGTACGTGAGCAAGCCATCGCCCGCCCCGACCGGCTGGTTGATTCTCGGGAATGGATTTTCAACCATGTTTGGGTACGGCGTTCGGTTGGAGTCCGGCGACACAATCATCGTGGTCTGGTTATTGAACCCGTAGGACTGCATGTAGTCATTGTTTGATGGGTTGCTGTAGAAACGTCCCCAGCCACCACGCAGCACAGTTCTCCGCCCAAGCGTATAGGCCACACCGATGCGCGGCTGGGGCGTCTTCCAATACTTTGCGGCTGGCGTATTGGGAGCGCCGTTAACGCCCGCGAAGCGCAGGCCGCCCTTCAGAGTACTTGTCATCTCCGGGTATAGGCTGTGATCGACCTGCTTGTCGAGCGGACTGACCGATTCCTTGTCGAAACCTGCGTTTATGCGGTTGTAACGCTCGTTGGGCGCGAAATTCCAATCGAAGCGCAGCCCCATATTGACGGTCATGTGGGAAGTCACTTTCCAGTCATGCTGGATCCATGGGGCCGTGTAGCGCGACATGTAAATGAAGTACGAATTGTAATTGACCGTGCCACTACTCGGAGTGCCCAGCAGGAAGCCCGCCACGGAGTTTCCATAGCGCGCATCGGTGCGGTTGTATTCCAATTGCGTGAAGACGCGATTGCCGTTCAACTGAAAAACGATACCGGGGTTCTGCACGGCAAACTGGATCCAGCGCATATCGATTCCGGCCTTGATGGTATGCGTACCGTTCACCTTGGTCAGCGATACCGCCGTTGCCCAGGTGTTGGTTACATCGCGACTCACAGTGCCTTTTCCGAGCGTCAGGTAGTTATCCAACGCATAACGCCCGAAGCCCGGACTGTACGGCAACGAAGCGGCCAACGAGGATGGAAACCCGAGTTTGGTCATGTCGAAATCCTTGTTCACCACGGAGTCGTTGCTCGCCAGGTAGCGGCTGAAGGAGACGCGAGGGTTGAGAATCATGGTCGGTGAGAGCGTGACCACCCAGTCCAGCACGTAGGCATCGTTGATGCGCTTGAGCGGAAGCGGGCCGTCCTCACCAATCTTTCCGAGCAGGCCGTTTGTGGAGCGCATCTCACTGCGATCGTTGCTGCCATGGCGGAAGAAGAGATGGTGCCTGTCACCAAAATTCTGATCGAATTTGAACACCAGATTGTAGAAGCGGTCCTTGGCCGGATTGTCGCCGCCCGATGCGAAATAATTCTGCTGCGCGTATTCGACACCCGCCGTCTTCGTGTTCGGCTCCGGGAAGAAGCCCACAATATTACGGGCGACCTTGTTGATGCGGGCCGCTGGGATCACGTTGCCCGGGAAAGGATCGCGGATCGTGATATTGCCGGAGGTGCGCGTCGTCGTTGGGTCGTGGATGACGACCTGACGGCCGGTTCCGTCCACCAGCTTTGAGAAATCGCCGTTGCGCATCTCCATTTCGGGAACGGAAAGCACCAGGGGTTGCGGTGTACCCTCCCGGTAACCTTCGTAGTTGGCGAGGAAAAACGTTTTATTGCGGCCGTCGTAGATCTTCGGAATGTACACCGGGCCGTCCATCTGAACACCATACTGATCGAGATAATGGCCGTCCTTGGACGCTCCACGCGAATTGTTCTGGTACGAATTCGCATCCAGTACGTTGCGGCGCGCGAATTCATAGACCGTGCCGTGAACGCGGTTACCGCCGCTCTTCAGAGCGACGTTCACGATGCCACCGGCGCTCTTGCCGTATTGCGCGTCGTACGCGTTTGTCTGAATCTTGAACTCCTGCACGGAATCGACTGGAGGCACGTAGGCAATATTGTTGCTGCCTGCCTGCGCATTGTTCGGCGCGCCGTCGAGCAGGAATTCGTTGTTCGCATTGCTGCCGTTGATGTTCCACCGCGCAATCGCGCCGTTATCGAACGGGCGCTGATACACCGACTCGCCGTTATAATCGACGCCTGGAACCAGCATCGAAAGCATAAACGGATTGCGCCCATTGAGCGGATACTCCGTCACCGATTCCGCGTCGATCAGGCTGCCGCGATCGGCGCTCGCCTGCTCCAGGACGGGTGCTTCGCCACTGACGGTGACTTCCTGGCTGATGGCGCCGATCTCAAGCTTGAAATCCTGCGTGGTCGCCTGCGCCACCGTGAGTTGCAGGCCGGTCCGCAGCGCCTGCTTGAACCCGGTTGCCGAAACGGTCACGGCATAGGACGAAGGCGGAAGGAACAATACCGTGAAGTTGCCGTTCGAATCTGTCTTCGAAGGGTACGTTACATTGGTGGCTTCGTTTTTCACAACGATCGCCGCATCGGGAACCGGTGAACCGGAGGGATCTACGACCCGTCCCGTCAATGTAGCGCGAAACTCCTGACCGCACAGCACCGTAGCCAAAAAACCAAATGCCAAGAACGTCCGCAAAATGCGTTTACTCATGATGCCTCCCGTGATGAATTGCGAGTTCAACGTCACGCGAAGTATATATCATCTTGCCGCTCATGTGCGTGAAGCATTCGCAGTGGATGTGCGATTTGACCGTGTGTTACGGAATATCCACGACAGACTTACTCTGCAGGCGACTCACGGTTTCGACTTAAAAGCCTTAGCCGGAAGGCAGCCTGATTGCTTAATCAAGCGGACATGGAAGGCAGCAAAAAAATGGCCACACAAGTGAGAACTGAAACTGCACGCCTGCGCCGGAGGGCAGCGACTGGATGGCGGGAAGGCGTGCTCAAGAACGTCAATGAACAGCGGCTTTCAAAAGGCCTCGGCTGGTTCAGCATCGGCCTTGGGCTCACTGAAGTCGTTGCACCCGGAAAACTTGCACGAATGATCGGAGTAAGGGAGCGCCCAGCATTGATTCGCGGTCTGGGCATGCGTGAGATCGCCAACGGTATAGGCATTCTCACCCAGCGCCGGCCTGCGGGCTTTCTCTGGTCAAGAGTTGCCGGCGATGCAATGGATCTTTCATTACTCGGGGCAGCTCTCAATTCCGAGGACAATGAAAGCCGGAACAGGACCATAGCGGCAACGGCAGCGGTGGCTGGTGTAACCGTTCTGGATGTGATTTGCAGCCAGCAGCTAACGCTTAGTCCTGAAACAGGGTATAGAGGTATTCGCGTCCACAAGGCGATCACTATCAATCGTCCGGTCGATCAGGTTTACGGATTCTGGCGCGATTTCCAAAATCTGCCGCGCTTCATGAGACACCTCGAATCGGTGCAAATCATGGGCGACGGGAAACGCTCGCACTGGCGCGCCAAAGCTCCGGCCGGACAGAGTGTCGAATGGGATGCCGAGATTGTTGAGGACAACCCCAACTCCCGCATCTCCTGGCGCTCAATCGAGGGTTCGAACGTTGATAATTCAGGGTCGGTTGAATTCGAGACGGCGCCTGGCAATCGGGGCACGATCGTGAGAGTCGAATTGCAGTACGATCCTCCGGGTGGCGCACTCGGAGCAATCGTAGCGAAGATGTTCGGGGAAGAGCCTGGGCAGCAACTCGATGACGACCTACGCGCCTTTAAGCAAATCATGGAGACCGGTGAGGTCGTAAAATCCGACGCCAGCATTCACCGGGGCATGCACTCAGCACAACCTCCGGCCAGGCGCGAAAGAACTTTGATAGGCCGTTAAAAAGGAGCAGTAATGAGAGCCACTTGTTGGATGGGCAAAAAAGACGTGCGGGTGGAGCATGTGCCAGACCCGCAAATTCTGAACCAGCGGGATGCCATCGTAAAAATCACCTCAACCGTCAATCTGCGGTTCCGATTTGCACCTTTACAACGGCTTTATCCCAACCATGGAAACCGGCGATATCCTTGGCCATGAGTTCATGGGAGAAGTCGTCGAAGTAGGCCGCGGAGTCAATAACCTGCAAAAGGGCGACCGTGTCGTAGTGCCGTTTCCGATTGCCTGCGGCAACTGTCTCGCATGCCAGAATGGAATGTTTTCGTTATGCGAGAACTCCAATCCGAATGCCTGGATGGCAGAGAAAATGTTTGGGCATTCTCCTTCCGGCATATTCGGGTACTCACACATGCTGGGTGGCTACGCCGGAGGCCAATCCGAATACGCCCGAGTTCCATTCGCCGACGTGGGACCGCTCAAGGTACCAGAAGGTATGACCGACGATCAGGTGTTATTCCTCTCTGACATTTTTCCGACCGGCTACATGGGCGCGGAGATGTGCAACATAAAGCCCGGCGACACGATCGCCGTATGGGGTTGCGGACCTGTTGGCCAGTTCGCAATGAAGAGCGCGTACTTGCTTGGCGCGGAGCGCGTCATCGGAATCGACCGTTTCCCTGAGCGCCTGCGCATGGCACGGGATAAGGTCAACGCTGAAACCTTGAACTACGATCAGGTCGACATTGCTGAAGCTCTGAAGGAAATGACCGGAGGCTTGGGGCCGGATGGCTGCATCGACGCGGTCGGCATGGAGGCGCACGCACATGGCGTGCTCGGCACGTACGATCGCGCCAAGCAGGCCATGATGCTGGAGACCGACAGACCGATCGCGTTGCGCGAAGCGATCATGTGCTGCCGTAATGGCGGCACTGTTTCCGTTATAGGGGTGTATGGAGGGTTCATCGACAAGTTTCCGATGGGGGCTGTGATGAACAAGTCGCTGACCATCAGATCCGGCCAGTGCCACGTGCAACGTTACATGCGCCCGCTGCTCGAGCGCATTCAGAAGGGCGAGATCGACCCCAGCTTTGTGATCACGCACCACATGCGTCTGGACGATGCACCACAAGGCTACTCGATCCTTAACAACAAGCAGGACGACTGCGTAAAGGTGGTACTGAAACCAAATTAGAGAACGATTTGCTCGCGCCTCTGTCCACCACGAACAAAGGCGCGAGCGCGTTTTACTCCGCTTCGATGGCCTGCATCGTTTTGCGAACGAAGGCCAGGTTCCGCTTCAGATCGGCTTCCTTGTCGCCGGACGGAGCTGACGATTCAAAGTTGACGTACCCGCTGAATCCCGAGTCACGAATTGCGCGGAAGCACTCCGGGAAGTTCACCTTGCCCTCGCCCAGGTAGCCCTTGTCCTTGATATGAATCTGGCAGATGCGCTTACCTCCGAGCCAGCGAATTTCTTTAGGTGGGTCGAATCCGAGATTGGTGAGGTTACCGACGTCGTAGTAGCTTTTCAGCACACGCGAACCGACACGGTCCATAATCCATGCGTTGTCTTCGGCTGAGATGGTATCTTCGAGCCCAAGCAGGATGCCGGCCTTCTCCGCCGTCTTTACGTGCTCTTTGAGAATGTCGGCAACGCGCCCCATTTCGGTGCGGTTGGTGAGAGCGCTCTTGCCAAAGAACGGCAGAAGCAAAACGCGGGCTTTCATTTCACGCGCGATTTTGATGCCCTCGGGCAGGAACCCAGGCGCTTGCGGGTCGTCTTTCAGTCCATGCGGATGAAAGATGTCCAGCACCACTCCGGCAATCGCCTGTTGGTTGCGGCGCGCCGCATCCATGTACGTTTTGCGCAGTTCGGGATCGGCGAGTGGCATCTTGCCATCGGTGAGCACGCGACCGATGTTGAGTTCGACGCCGGCCAGCCCCACCCGCCGCGCCACCTCAAACATTTCTACGGAGGGCTTGGCCGTAAGGCTCCCCTGCATCGCACCGATCTTAACCGGCAATTTCTTTGCAGCCGCAACGCCCGTCAGCGATCCGGCCGCTACTAATTTGAGACAGTCTCTTCTGCTGATCATACTGTAGGGTATCCTAGCATTTAGGAGAATGAGACATGAATAAGAGCAAGAGTATCGAACTGCTGAACCACGCGATCGCGGATGAATTACAGGCGGTGCACCAGTACATGTACTTCCATTTCCATCTGGACGATCAGGGGTTCGCACCGCTTTCGAATCTCTTCAAACGTATCGCGATTCAGGAAATGGGCCACGTTGAATTATTGGCCGAACGCATTCTCTTTCTGAAGGGCGATGTGGAGATGGTCCCAGCCGGACCCGTCGAGAAGATCCTGGATCCAGAAGCCATCCTTGCCAAGGCGATGGCGATGGAAGAGGACGGAGTTCAGACCTACAACGAGTCTGCGTTGGCTTGTGCGTCAAACGCCGACTCCGCATCCAAACAGATGTTTGAGCGCCTGGTCGCGGACGAAGAAGGCCATTTCGACCTGTATGAGAAACAGGCGGATAACATCAAGCGGTTCGGTCTGAACTATCTTGCGCTGCAATCGTTCGGCGGAGGGCAGCCCGAGGCTTCCCCCACCGGCGCCGAATAGCATGGGGCTCCGCGCACGGGCGGTGGCTCTCCATTACACTGGAGTATCCGTGAGTGCCACGTTATGAGCTTCAGATTTCCAGCCGCCGCATTAATTCTGGCCATTCTTGTGACTCCCGCACTGGCTGCACTGAGCGGCACGGTGCGGGACGCCACGGACGCGCCTGTGGCGAATGCAGAGGTCGAAATCCTTCACGCAGGAGGAACGCCTATCGTGCTTTTGCGCAGCGATGCGCAAGGCCGCTTTAATTGGGCGGAATCCAAAAGCGGGTTTCTGCAATTCCGAGTCAGCAGCGAGGGTTTCGCTGCCAAAGAAATCTTTGTCTTTCTGGATGCGCAGGATAAGCAGCTCAGCATTACGCTCGAGCCGCGCTCCGTCTATACCAGAATCACCGTCAACGCCACGCGCGGCGCAGCTGATGAAGCGATTTCTTCGCAGCATATCGCAATCGTAAAAGATCGTACCGATATGCTGAAGCGTCCCGTCGCAACCCTCGGCAACGTGCTCGAGCAGGAGCCCGGCGTGCTCGTTCAGCAGAGCACGACCGCGCAGGTCTCGCCGTTCCTGCGTGGCCTTACCGGCTATCAGGTCCTCAATCTCATCGATGGCATCCGCTTCAACAACTCGACTTTCCGATCCGGCCCGAATCAATACCTGGCCTATGTAGAACCGGCGCAGGCTCAGCGCGTCGAGGTATTGCTCGGCCCGACGGGCGTTCAGTACGGCAGCGATTCGCTCGGCGGCACGATCAACGTCGAGACGCCGCAGCCGCGCTTTGCGAGTGGTGATAGCTGGGAGACCCATGGCGACTTCGTAGTTGGTGGTGCGACGTGCGGATCTTTCCGGCAACGCAAGTGGGCGTGTTTCCGTATCGAACGGCAGGTTCTCCGGGTTGCTCGGCGCTTCCGGACGCCGCCACAACGATGTGCGCGCCGGCGGTGGGCAGGACTCGCGTAATGTGTACCGGCGCTTGTTCGGCATGTCGGCGGAGCAGGTGCGCGATTTGAGCGGTGATCGGCTGCAGGATACCGGATTTTCGCAGTATGGCACCGACGCGAAACTGGCCGTGCGACTGCAACCCGATCAGATCCTCACATTGAACTATCAGCGCGGAGAGCAATCGGGAGTTCGAGGCTATAAGGATCTGCTCGGAGGCCTCGGCAGGCTGCAATCCACATTCGAGCCGCAGGTGCTGAACTGGTTCTTCGCCAGATATGAAAAATTGGGAACGGGCCCTTTCGATTCTTTGAGCGGCACGATGTCCGTAAACAGCCAATCGGATGGCGGCAGCCGCCAGAATCTGCTCTACACCGATCCGATCACGCGTGACTTCGCGCGCGTCAATACTTACGGCTACACCGCGCAGGCCACCACGCATTGGAGCAGCCGTCTGCTCGCTTCGTTCGGCGGCGATATTTACGACGAGAGCATCCACTCCGAACGCGACGTCACGAATCCAGTAACGGGTGCGATCACGCGTCCCAGGCCGCTGTACCCCGACAAGTCGCGTTATCAAACACTGGGTCTCTTCGGGCAGGCAAACTTCGACATCACGCGCGCGTTGCGCGCCACGGCGGGCACACGACTCACCGGCGTACGCTTCGCAACCAAAGAAGATCGCACCCTTGCTGTCCCCGAATCCTCGCAGTGGTTCCGCGACGTTACATTTCACAGCAGCTTGCGCTATCAGATCAGGAACGCCCTCGGAATCCATGCGCTCGTCAGCCGCGGATTTCGTGCGCCGAATCTCAATGACCTCGGCGCTGTGGGCTTGAACGATCTGGGCTATGAAATACCAGCGGCCGAAGCGGTCCCGGCGGGTGCGCTGCTGAGCACTGACTCGGGTGAGAGCGCTGTTTCCAAGGGCTCGCGCCTGTCGCCGCTGACCCCGGAATCATTGACGAACTTTGAATTCGGAGTGCGCCTCACCCCAGGTCGCCTGTATGCCCGTGCGCAATTCTTCGATGCCGAACTGCACGATCCGATTACTCGTCGGACGCTGCTGTTTCCCGCGTCGAGCGCGCCCGCACAGCTCGCCGGACTTACCGTAACCGTGCTGCCACAGACCACAGCGCAAAAGGCGCAGGGCGTGGTGGCCGTCGCGACATCACTCGATCCACGCGCCGTCAAGGCCTTCGTGAACGATGGCCGCTCGCGCTACTACGGTTTCGAATCGCTCGCGCGTTACGCGATTTCGCCGCGTCTGTCCGTGGAAGCGAACTACAGCTACATTCTCGGTCGCGATCTGAATCCGAATCGGAATATTCGCCGTCTTCCACCGCAGATGGGCGCTGCGACGCTGCGCTACACAATGCCAGGTCGCCGTCCATGGTTGGAAGTATCGCTGGCAGGTGCTGGCGCACAGCGTCGGTTGAGTGGTGGCGACCGCGATGACGAGCGCATCGGCGCATCTTATCGGCGGGCCGACATCGCAGCATTTTTCCGGGGGAGTCGCGTTGCTCCGCTCCTGGATCCGGCAACGGGCGCGTTCCGTCCAACAGGCGAAACACTCGCGCAAATTCAGAACCGCGTGTTGCCGATCGGCGCATTGATCAATGGCGTAACAGTGGTCGATGATAACTCGCGAGTGCCGTTGTATGTTTCGACGGCCGGATGGGTGACCAGCGGCATCCGTACAGGCATTCCGCTCAGCGAGCGCTTGCAGATGATGGCTGCGGTCGAGAACCTGCTCGACCGCAATTATCGCTTTCATGGTTCCGGTGTGGACGCGCCGGGCATCACAGCGTATGTGAGTTTTAAGTACCGCTTCTGAATGCCGCTGGCACGCTGAGCGAGTCGCTTACCGTTACATCGGAGACGCGAAGACGCTTTACTGTAAGCTCTTCGATGTGTAGAGACTTGAACCTGGCGCCTCCGACAGCGATTCTGCCCACCGCCAATCGGCCAATCGCCAGCGCCCCAATCGCTAACGCGCCAACCGCAAGGGCTCCAACTGCGAATGCTCCACTTGCGACGGCGCCGAGGGCGGCAGCCCTGATTGCGACGCCGCCGGCACTTAGGTTTTTGGAATTCACGAGCTGTTTCATATTGGTCCTTCCTGGCTATTTTTTGCGGCTCACCATAACTCGCGCATACACAAACTGAAACCCGGCCCGCTCATAATTTCTATGAGAGATACTGCCGGGCAAGACCGACGCGGACGCAAGATCGCAGCCGAGTTGCGCTGCCTGATGGAGGCGATGATGTATGCCCGCCAGTTGCAGTCCGCGGCCACGCCCCGCGACGAGTGTTGCATCGCCAAACAGCGTGACAAGTCCATTCTGCGCTTCCATTGCAGCACCGCCGAGGCGTTGTCCCGCGTAAAGAGCGAAGCATTGATACAAGCCCTGATGAGTACTTGACAGCATGTCAACCTGATCCTCCGGCACTTCTTCGGTATCCAAAAAACCGCGCAGGATCAGGCGCATCCAGTCTTTCCGCTCAGGTTCCTTTACCTCGCTGAATTCGATTCCCGGCGGAGGATCGCAGAACCTCTCATCGCGATCGAGCCTGCGTACCAGTACGTTGGTCACCTCCCGCAATACGTACCCACGCTCTTGAACCATCGAGAATACGCTCGGATGCGCAAGCGTACAAAGGTCGATCACTGCCGGCGAATCCCGGTCGTGAAAGAAGGCTTCGAGACGGTCCAACTCTTCTGGTGAAACGGGGCCGTCCATTCCAACAGCAAGCGCCTGGGTAAACGGTAGATCGACTCCTTGGAATACCGCCCACCCGCCAGCCATCGCTTCAACGGCCGCGATAGAGTTGGGATTCTGTTCACTAGGGAGGCGCGCGGAATTCCTTCCGGACAACGCGTGGCCTGCTTCAATTCGCTGCGCGAGCGCCTTATCGGTGCTCGAAAACATCTGTTTCATTTCTGTTAGCTCCAATATTTAAAATTTAGGGATTTGCGGGGAGGGAAAACGTTGATCCATCGGGCACACGAATCCCGCTGTCGAGCTCGAAGAAAATGGATCAGCGTTTAGCTAACAATCACAGGCGTACTAAAAGGATAAAACAATTCGCTGTGATAGGATAGCCTCTTTATGAATCGCAGAGAACTCTTGGCCGGCATCGCCGGAATGTCCACAACAATGACCGCCCAGCAAGGCAAGCGGCGCAATGTCATTTTCATTTTGAGCGATGACCACCGCTACGACGCGATGGGATTCCTGAAAGCGCAGCCGTGGCTGGAAACGCCCCAGATGGACCGCATGGCGCGCGAGGGAGCGTACTTCAAGAACGCTTTTGTAACGACAGCGCTCTGCAGTCCGAGCCGGGCATCAGTGCTCACCGGTGTTTATGCGCACAAGCACAAGATCGTTGACAACAACACGCCGATTCCGGCCGGGACAACGTTCTTCCCCGCGCATCTGCAGAAGGCTGGTTACAAGACTGGCTTCTTCGGCAAGTGGCACATGGGTGCGGAAGGCGACGAGCCAAAGCCGGGCTTCGATCAATGGGTCAGCTTCCGCGGACAAGGCACCTATCTGCCGAACCCGAACGGCCTGAGCGTGAACGGGAAGAAGGTTCCGCAAAAGGGCTACATCACCGACGAGCTAACCGACTACGCACTGGACTGGCTGCGTACACTTCCGAAGGAACAGCCTTACTTCATGTACCTTTCGCACAAAGCGGTCCATGCCGAGTTCGAACCGGCTGCCCGCCACAAAGGCAAGTACAAGGACGCGAAGTTTGTCTATCCGCCGACCATGGCCGCGACCGGTGAGATG
Source organism: Bryobacteraceae bacterium (assembly GCA_963793625.1). Taxonomy (GTDB): domain Bacteria; phylum Acidobacteriota; class Terriglobia; order Bryobacterales; family Bryobacteraceae. Next base: position 158,883 of record CAWCAT010000020.1, read on the forward strand.
GCGCAGAATCGGCCAATGTGGGTGCAGAACCAGCGAAATTCGTGGCATGGCGTCGATTTTCCGTATCACTCCGAACTGGATATTGCCGATTACTACAAGCGCTACGCGGAAACGCTGCTCGCAGTTGACGAGAGCATCGGCCGCGTACTCGATGAGTTGAAGAAACGCGGTGAACTGGATTCCACTCTCGTAATCTACATGGGCGACAACGGCTTCGCGTTCGGCGAACACGGACTAATCGATAAGCGCACGGCCTATGAAGAATCCATGCGCGTTCCGCTGCTTGCGCGTTGTCCGGCGTTGTTCTCTGGCGGCAGAACAGTGAAGGAAGTGGTGGCAGGCCTCGACATCATGCCGACCGTTCTGGACACGTGCGGCGTGAAACCGCCAGCGGGTCTGGACGGCATGAACTGGATGCCGATCGTGCAGGGCAAGGCTGCGCAGTGGCGCAAAGAACTGCTCTACGAATATTACTGGGAGCGCAATTTCCCGCAGACTCCGACGATTCACGCGCTTCGCGGCGACCGCTACAAATTCATTCGCTATCAGGGGATCTGGGATGTCGATGAACTCTACGACATGCAGGAAGATCCGCTAGAAAGTCGCAATCTGATCTTCAGCGAAAAGCACCAACCCGTGATCAAGCAGATGCGCACACGGCTCTTCGAAGTTCTGGAGGAGACCGGCGGCATGAACATCCCGCTGCAGCCCGATCGCGGCAACGTGCAGGGTCTGCGCAGTCCGGCGCGTTCCAAGGCTGCGGAGTTCCCAACGGAGTTCGAAAAGAAACCGAAGGGTCCGGCGGTTCACAAATAACGCTCAGAATTCGAAGATCATCTTGCGGACGCAAAAGGCGTCGTAAGAGACACCGTTGTAGATCAGTCCGGAAAAAACCAGCGCGAGAGAGCGTCCGTCTTCCGAGATCCATTTCGAGGGGATGCGGTAGCCATGCGTCTCGCCCAAGCCCCAGTATTCCGTGTGGAAGGCCACCGACCAGGGACCCCATGGCTCCGGCGCGTCGAAAATACCCCAGCCGCCATCATGTCCATAACCGACCACAAGCAGGTAGCGCTTCGACGCCGGATGATAGACCGCATCGACACGCTGGCAGTGCTTCGGAAAGCGGAAAACGGGCTGCGCCGCTTCGATCGCTTCCGCCCACCCTTTGCCGCTGTGGAACTGCCAGGCCGATCGATCGAGAATTTTTGACTTCGGAGCGCGCGCGAGCAACACACCGTCATCGACTTCGTAAGCGCTGGAGCCCGCCTGCGAATACGCATAGACAAACTCGTCCCGCGCGCCCGCGTAGTTTCTTCCGAAGTTCAGGAACGCAGGGGAGCCAAAACCGCGCTCCAGTTTGAAGCCCCATTCCCAGGTCCGGCCGTGGTCCTTCGACGACACCAGTTGCGAATTTTGTACATTGCGGACCCACATGAAGAGCGTGCCGTCCACCATCACCAGGCCGCTTGCTTTTGCACCCTTCGGACCGTCGCCCACGCGCTCGCCGCTCTTGGACCGAACGTTGACACCGCGGAAATCGTCAGGACCGCCTTGCACCTTCGCGAATCCCATACTGAGCTTTTCGGAAACCCGCGGCTCGAATCCAAAACCATCTCCGTAAGACGTGTAGATCTCTCCGTCATCGGCCCACGTAAGCGGCCAGTTATCGGAATCGATCGCCTTGCGAATTACTGATGCTTCCGGCGCGAACGACACAGAGCGAATCACCGTGCTTTGTGGATACGGCAAATTGCCAGGGCTCGCCGGATTCCCCAGTGCACGCATGACTGGATTGAACAAGTGCTCATAGACACATGTCCAGAATTCATCCTTTGCGAGTTGACCGCCGTTGCGCACTACTATCAGGTTCAGGCTGGGAACCGCCAGAAACACCTGGTGGCCCGCACCTGCTCCGGCGAAGGCATCACGCGGTACAGACGGCCACACGCCATCGAAATTCGTGTAGAAGCCCAGTCCGGACCCGGGCGCGTGTGGCTCTTTCTTTCGATCAGGCAACGGCATGCCGGCGTAATGCAAAGCCTGTTTCACGAAGCGTCGTGGGATGATCTCCTTGCCGTCCCATTGACCCTCGCGCATCAGCAGTTCGGCGATTCTTGCAGTTGCACGCGGAGTGAAAGCGCCGCCGCCCCAATTCGCATATAGCTTGAGACCATCCACTTCGTACGCGCGTCCGTACCCTATCGACCACTCCTTATCAGTGAGGCCGATCGGCCGCATGATCCGCTCCCGCAGCAGTGAGAGAATGTCCGTTTGCGGCGTACCCACGAGGCTCGCTGTAACGGCATAGGACAGCGCGGCCATTCCGGGATTGCTGTATTGGTTTCCAGTGCCAGGTTCAAAAAGCACCGGAGCCTCTCGGACAGCAACGCTGAACGGATCAGGCTCTTTGCGCCAGAAAGCACCCTTCCAGCCGGGCTCTTCGTTGTGCTTCACCCCTTCGACACTCGAGTCCTCGATGCCCGAAGTGTGCGTTGCCAGATGCCGGATCAATATCTTCGATTTCAGTGGATCGGATTTCCACGCGGGAATGAACTTCGCGGCCTTGTCGTATGGTTTGATGCGACCGTCGCTGCTCGCCACCAGTAAGGACATCCCGCCCACGAGAGCCTTCGCCATCGACGCGGTCCCGTGTTTCGATGATGCGTTTACGCCTTCTGCGTACCACTCGCAAATAAGCCGTCCATCTTTGATGACGAGAAACGCCTTCGTATTTCGACGAGCCAGATTGTCGCGGACTGCTTCGAGTCCCGATATACTCAAATCCGCGGCTAGCGACAATCCGCTGAAACCAGCAGCCGCAGTGGTAATGAACGCGCGTCTATGCATAGTCTTTCCTCAATCATCTTATCCTCGCTACTCTCGCTTTTGCTGATAAACATATGCGCTACGGCACAGCACAACTTGCCGGTCTATTTGTTTTTTCATTTGGCCACGCCAATCAAAGCTTCTCCCGAGCGCCTGACCACTGAAGTACTACGAGACATTCCGCGCACCATCGGTTCAGGCGGCACGGCGAAGTTGCGATTCGGCGTCGCCTACACGTTCAATATCCTCGATCAACGCACGGAGCAGGTGACAAGTGCGCTCCAGGCTTTGCTGAAATCCTCGCAAGAATCGGATGTTCCGGTGTTCATCTGCCTCGATGGCCAGAATTGGTGGACGAGCCGCCCGGAATTCTGGAACTGGTGGGACCCGGAAATTCCCGGTTATAACGTCGCGAATCGCGCGAACGTCGAGTGGACCGGTTGGGGACCCGAATTCGCCGTAAAGATAGGCTGGCGCAATTGGGGCCGCCAGATGCGCGTGGCCCCTGCTCCCAATCTTGCTTCGCCCGCATTCCTGGCGGAGCATGACAGAGCTTTCAAGATTCTAATTCCCATGATCGTGAAGTGGTACACGGCGCTGCCCGCTGATCGCAAGTATCTATTCGGAGGTTTGAAGGTGGGTTGGGAGGCATCCGTGAACGTGAATGCGTTCTACTATCACGATGGCAATGCTATCTTTGAGCGCACTCCCAAGGATCCGTCCGGCGACCCCAACGACCACAAATCCGAAAACGGGTGGACCTTCGGACAGGCGCCGCTAGGTTACGCAGCCGTTTTCACTTCGGGCTTGAAGAAGACGGGCGACCTCACGAAAGAAGATCTCGAGATTGTTGTGCACAATTACCTCCTTCGCCTCAGCAAGGCGGCCTATGAACTCGGCATCCCGAAACATCTGATCTTCACGCACCAGGGCGGCACTTATGCGCCGTGGGATAAGCACCTCGGCTTTAGTCCGGCGATCAACGAGTATTCTATTCCGGGCTGGAGCTTTTACAGTCATGACCCCTCCGATTGCGGTTCACTGGCGCACGACATGCAACGGGCCGGCAGAACTGAGTGGGCTGCGGTCGAATGGCTGCGGAGCGGATCCGACGCCGCGCAATGGAAGCGTAATCTGGAGCGGTCACTGAGCTTTAAGGAAGAAAATGCCAGGCTCATCAGTATCTACAACTGGGAGTCATTCCGCAAAGCTCCTGGCGCGATCGAGGCTGTGCGGGAGTTAAAGAAACAGCGGATGTATGCTGGAGAAACTATGCTGAAATTCGAATGGCGTGGGGGACTATCAGCGCGGTTCTGCTGTGTACCAGCGCTACCTCGGCGGCCACGATCGAGAGCCCCGATAAACACATCCGGCTGGCGTTGTCGGTCAACACGCACGGCGCGCTGGAATATGCTGTCACGCTGAATGGCAAGTCCGTCATCGAACCGTCACCCGTCGGGATCACGGTAGATGGCACAAATCTCGCGCAGGGTGTCACGATTGGGAAATCGCAGACCCATGCCGCCATGAATTGCACGCAGTCCATTGTGCCCGTGCGCCACGGCAAAACCAAAACCGATTACCGGCTCACGCTGATGGCCTGCAATGATGGCATCGCTTTCCGGCATCAGGTACCCGGCGCACGCACCCGCGTGCCCGATGAGGCCACTGCGTTCCGTCCACCCGCGGGCAGCACGGTCTGGTATCACGATCTGGAAGGCCACTACGAAGCACATCACGTGAAGAAGGCTCTCGCGGAAGTCCCCGCCGGACAGTGGGCCGCTCCGCCAATGACCATCCAACTTCCCGGCGACATCGGTTACGCGGCGATCACCGAAAGCGCTCTCGCACACTACGCAGGCATGGCCTTGCAGGCAGACGGCCAAGGTGGTTTCGCCGCCAGGCTCGGTCATGCGCATCCTCCGTCCTACCCGTTCCGCCTGCGCTATAAAGAAGACGTCGAGCGGCTGAAAAAACCCGCCGCCATCACCGGACCCATCACCACGCCCTGGCGCGTCGTGATGATCGGCGCCGACCTGAACGCACTCGTAAACAGCAACATCGTGAACACTGTCGCCGCCACCGCCCGACCCGAAGCTCTTTCCGCAAGGCGCGAAAACAGCATGGATCCGGCCCGGGCGCGCTGTCTGGAAATATCTGGACGGAGGCGAGAACACCATCGAAACAGTCCGCGAGTTCTCAAGGAAGCGGCCGCACTCGGCTTCGAGTACCAGGTAGTCGAAGGCTTCTGGTCGCGCTGGAGCAATGACGATCTGAAAGCCGTGATTGCGGAATCGCGCGCGCAGGGCGTTGGCCTCTGGTTATGGAAACACAGTAGGGAACTGCGCACGCCTGAGTCCCGCAAGACGTTCTTCGATCTCTGCAGCGGAAGTGGGCGCCGCCGGAGTCAAGATCGATTTCTTCGATCACGAAGCCAAGGAAGTCGTCGATCAATACGAAATCCTGCTACGTGATGCCGCCGAGCACAAGCTGCTCGTCAACTTCCACGGAGCAAACAAGCCGACGGGCGAATCGCGCACATGGCCCAATGAGTTGACACGTGAAGCCGTGCGCGGCATGGAGTCGAGCAAGTCCATGCGCGCCCAGCACGATGCCACCATCCCGTTCACACGACTTTTGGCGGCCCGGCCGACTACACGCCTATGCACTTCGGTGCGCGCCGCAACGACACAACCTGGGCACACCAGATAGCCAGCGCCGCCATCTTCACCTCGCCCCTGCTCACATTCGCGGCCAATCCGAAGAGCATTCTGGAGAACCCTGCGGTGGAAGTGATTAAGAGCATTCCGGCGGTTTGGGATGAGACTATCGTGCTGCCGGGCAGCGCTATCGGCGAGGCCGCCGTCTTTGCCAGACGCAAGGGCAACACGTGGTTTCTGGCGGTGCTGAACGGAACCACTCCGCGCAACCTCAAGCTAAATCTTTCCTTCCTTGGCAGTGGCGATTATCAGGGCCTGCTGGTGCGCGATACCGCCGCAAACGACGGCTCGGTGAAAATGGAAAACGCGAAGCTCAACAAGTCGTCCGCGCTTGAGATCGATATGCTGGCGGGTGGCGGGTTCATTGCCAGGTTCAGTAAATGAAACGCGCGGATGTCGCTCGGTGCACGCGGCGCTCGTTCCTCGGTGCAAGCTTCGCCGCTCGCGGCGCTGCCACAAACAGACACGACCGCAATCGACTTCCACAAGCTTGATCTCGCGCGCGGATCTGATCTACGACAAGCCCGTGCCGCGCAGCGAAGAGGGCATTCCCGATAGGCAATGGGCGCATGGGGACGCTCGTGTGGACTACGCCTACACAGCTTCGCATGCAGATCAATCGCGTCGATGTCTATGCTAACGATAGCCGCTCCAACAGCTTCTTCGAGACGGCACAACGATTACTGCGGCGGCTGTGGTTTCGTGGATCTGGACTTCGGCGCAACTGCGGCCGAGCCGTTTCCCGAATCCGGTTTTCGGCAACACCTTTCCGTCTATGACGGCAACTCGCGATCAGCGGAAAAGACGTCAACGCACGCATTTTCGCCTGGCCCGAACAGGACGTGCTGGCCATTTCGATCAGACGACCGGCGCGCAGGCCCGCGAGCCAGTCGAAATCAATCTGCGCATGCTGCGCTACGCCTCACAATACTTCGGAGGCAAACTCGAAACCTACGCGCGCGACCACGTTGTCGTGGTTCAGAACCGCAGCCATACCGCCGCGTCGCGTCTCATCATCGAAGGCGATTCGATCGTACTGACGCAGGAATTTCGCGAAGGCGAGTTTCTGCTGCAAGTCAGCCGTGGCCATCCGCATCACAGGCCGCACCGCGAAAGCGCGCATCACGACAGAGACAGAGGTGCGCCTGGTCGCCGCTCCCGGCACTGGGACCTACACGATTCTGATCGCCAGCGCCGCAACATTCGACCCGAACGGCGACGCGGTCGCCTCGGCATTGCGCCAACTCGATGCCGCCGCCAACAAGGGTCTCGGCTGCCCTGGCTCGGCGAGACGCAAGCATGGTGGCACGAGTTCTGGCCGCGCGGCTACGTCTCGCTGCACAGCGCTGATGGCGTGGCCGATGTACGTGGAGAGCCATTACCATTACTTCCTTTACCTGATGGCCTCGACTTCGCGCGGAAAATTTCCGCCCAAGTTCAACGGCATGATCTGGAACACCGGGCGGCGACCTGCGCACATGGGGCGTCCAGCACTGGTTCGCGAATCTAAGCTGCTATTACGAAGCGCTGCCTGCGACTAACCGAATGGAACTGCTCGATCCCGCATTCGATATGTACAGCGGGATGTTCGAAGCCTCCAGGGTCGCCGCGCAACAGCAGTGGGGCAGCCAGGGCATGTACATTCCCGAGACCACTTACTTCAACGGCCTCGAGCGCCTGCCCGACGACATTGCTGCCGAGATGCGCGAACTCTATCTTTTGCGCAAACCATGGGAGCAGCGCTCGGAGCGCTTCAAGGAATTCGCCAGCACCAAGCATCCACACTCCAGCCGCTGGAACTGGAAGCAGTCCGGCAGTTGGGTGAACGGCCGCTATGTTATCGTCGAGCGCGGCTCCGGTCCTTACGGCGCGGTGAATCACATCTTCGGCAGCTCGGCGAAAATCGCTTACCTGTTCTGGCGTCGCTATGAGTACACGCTCGATCGTGAATGGTTGCGCCAGCGCGCCTACCCAATGCTGCATGGCGCTGTCGAGTTCTATCGCAATTATCCGAATTTGAAAAAGGGCGCTGACGGCAAATATCACATACACCACGTCAACAGCAACGAATCTGTGTGGGGCGCGCGTGACACCGATGAAGACCTCTCTTCACTCCGCGGCGTGCTGGCTGCCGCACTGCGCGCGTCCGATATTCTTGGCGTCGATGCCGACCTGCGCCCCGTGTGGCGCGAGTTCCTTGCGAACCTTGCGCCTTTACCCACCAGCGCCGATCCCGAAGCGCTGAAGCCAGCGGATTACAAGGGTCCGGAGGTCTTCGTGCGCGGCCTGAAGCCTGCCATCAAGTCCGCCGGATTACTGCCCGATTCGAACAGTCTGCCGATGTGGTGGTTCGATCTTTGCCATCAGGAGACGAGCGATCGCGCACGTCTGAAAATTGCAGACGCAACGTTCGACGCATATTATCGCAACGGGGTTAGCGCGCGCACGCCCGTCTCCGTGCTGTCGAAGCTGGCGATCGCCGCCGCGTATCAGGGCCGGGCCGACGCCGTGCGCCACCTGATCCCGAACCAGATCAACGCGCTCTCGCCGGAGCGCGGCACCGCCTATCGCAGTGGTGGCGTGCTGGCTAATCGCATGACCTTGCGTGAAGGCCCGCAGGCACTCGATGCGCAGCGGCTGGGCCGTGCGGCGGAAGCGCTGCAGCTTGCATTGCTACAGAGCAATCCGCCGGAACCCAGCGAAGACCCGATCATTCATTTGTTCCCTGCCTGGCCCAAGGATTGGACCGCGCGCTTCCGCCTGCGCGCCCGCGGCGCATTTCTGGTCAACGCTTCCATCACGAACGGCGCTATCGATTCGGTTGTTATCGAATCGCAGGCCGGAGCGCCCTGCGTACTGCGCAATCCCTGGGGCGACGCGACCGTGCAACTGCGCCGCGGCAGCAAGGCCACCACTTTGAGCGGTGCCATGCTGCGCTTCGCAACCAGTCCGGGTGAACGTGTAATCTTATCTGGTCGGTAAAACAGGCAGCGTGGGTTTCAGCGGAATTTCACCGTGGAAGGCTCGCGTGATTTCGCCTGCTAGTCGCAGATACCAATCGCTCGGCAGATCGCTTCCGTCCGCATCGAGCGTCAACCAGAATCCCTGCTCCGGAGCATCTTTGCGCTTTGCCGCGAGCTTGAACATGGCCGTCGCTTCATTCACTTCATCGAACATCGCTATCTTGAGAACCGTGGCGCCGGCCGCTTTCGCGTTGTAGGCCTGCTGCCAAAGGAACTCCCCGCGATTGCGCGGGATAGCGTTCTTCGGCGCATCCCTGTTCAAGTTCGCCCATGAGAAGCCCGGGAAAATCACGGGCATATAGACCTGTTTGTTTTTGCGCAACTCAGCGAGATCGGGCTCCAGTTCGTTTTTCTTCCAATCGTCAACTTGCGCCGTGGTTCGATAGCGCCCGATGGTCCATGGCTGAACCACATCCATCATGCGGTAGACTTCGCCCCAACCCGGGTCCTTGGCGGCGTCTGCTTTCAGGGTCCGCCACCGCGACGGCGTACCGCCCACGTACGTAACGCGGTACTTCGAATCAGCGCCGCTCTGGAACCACTGCACAACCTGCTTGGCAACCTCGGGCTTTTCGGGCGGATGCTTGCCCACGTCACCAAGGCCCATGCCCCAGACTGCGAGCACCGGCTTGCCTTTGTGATGCAGATAGTCTGGATGCGAAGTTACCTTCATCACGTCAACAAGGTAAGTCCAATCATCGCGCAGCATTTGGAAGAAGGTGTCTTCCTTGCCGCCGCTAATGTCGTACTCAATTGCGAAAGTGCGCCCGGTTTTTTCCGCGGCTGCCATGATGTTCTTGAGCACGACATCACCACTCGCGCGATTGCGCGCGGTTCCGCCAATAAATCGCTGGACCAGCACTCCATCCAGTCCATACTCCTTCATCCAACTGAAATGCCGGAGTACGGTCTTCGAGTTCCGCGACGTGAACAGGTATGCCGGCTTTCCGCCGATCGTCATTCCCGGCACCGCGCACAATTCATCGCGATCGAACTCGCTTAGGTCCGGATACATATCTATCGTGAGTGTCTCGGCTTTGGGCACTCCGCGCGACCAATGGCTCCAGATACTCCCCGGCACTTGATCCGAGGCGCAGTCGAACCAACCCTGATACCCGAACAGCACCTTGCCTTCTAGCGTGGAAGGATCCACACGATCAGCCGCATGGATCCGGCAACACAGCAATCCGACAAAACAGACACTCTTAAGGTTCACGACTAGATGCGCTCCAGCAAACCCGAGAGAAATCTCCAGTACGGCTCGACAGACGAAATCTTGAGCTTCTCGTTCGGACTGTGGACATCGATGATGTGCGGACCGAATGCGATCATCTGCATGCCCGGATGCTTTTCGCCGATCACGCCACATTCGAGGCCGGCATGCATCGCCACCAGTTCAGGATCGATTCCCAAAATCTCCTGATGGACGGCCTTCGATTTTTGCACCAGATCGCTCGTAGGCTCGGGCTTCCAGCCTGGATACCCGCCATTCTGCTCAACCCTGAATCCCGCCTGACGAAAGATGCTCGCGACCATCGACCCGGCCGCTCGTTTGCTGCTCAGAATAGCGCTGCGCTGGCTGGTCTCGATCACGACTTCATCTCCAATAACCGCGACCGTCGCGAGATTCGTGGAGGTCTGAACCAGGCCGGCAACAGCGGGGCTCATCGCAAGTACGCCATGATGCTGGCTGGCTAGTAGTCCAGCGACGAGCAATGCGTCTGCGTCGGCCAGCACTTGCTCCGGACGGGCCGTGCTCTCCATCGCGATTTGCAGACCGGGATCAAACGACCCAAGGTCAGCTTGTGCCTCAGCTTCTAGCGTCGCAAGCAGTGCTTTCAAATCCTGCTCGCGCGCAGCATCCACAACCACAATTGCGAATGCCTCACGCGGAATCGCGTTGCGTTTACTCCCGCCGTTCATGTCAACGACCGCAACAGGCAGGCTGTTGATGAGTGTCTGCAATACGCGGCCAAGAATGCGCACGGCATTGCCGCGGCCTTTATGAATGTCGAGGCCGGAGTGTCCGCCCTGCAGGCCGGATACTTTCACGCGCCAGGCATTGCCTTCGGGAGCAGGCCGGAGCACCACCTTGTGGTGCGCCACGGAGTTGAGACCACCCGCGCAACCGATGCAAAGCGTACCCTCTTCCTCGCCATCGAGGTTCAGGAAGTACTTGGACTTGAGCAGACCTTCGGGGAATTCTGAAGCGCCCGTGAGCCCGGTTTCTTCATCGACCGTGAAGAGGAATTCCAAGGGCCCATGATTGACGTCTTCGCTCTCCATCATGGCCAACCCCGACGCCACGCCCACTCCGTTGTCGGCGCCAAGCGTTGTGCCGTTGGCTTTCAGCCAGTCGCCATCGCGCACCAGTTGGATCGGGTCTGTATCGAAGTTGTGCGCCGTGCCTTCATTCTTTTCGCAGACCATGTCCAGATGGCCCTGCAGAACCGCCATGATCGCATTCTCACGTCCTGGGCGTGCGGGTTTGCGGACAACTATATTACCCACAGCATCCTGGATCGCTTCCAAGCCAAGCCGTGCGGCCTGCGCCAGCACATACTCGCGCGCAGCAGCTTCTTTGCCAGACGCGCGCGGGATCGCCGACAACGCCGCAAAGTGTTTCCACAGAGTCCTGGGTTCCAGACCTTCAATCGCAGATGTCATGTTCACCATCGTACAGCGTGAGTTAGCGCCGTGTGATAAATGGGCATGCCAGTTACGCACTCCCTCACGTTTTCATCGGCGTGAAGCCCAGCCTACACTGGTGAATATGATTGCCATCGTAGGAGCTGCCGGAGCGATTGGTCACGCTGTCGGAGCAGAACTCAACCGTAGGGGCACGCCCTACCGCGTAATCGGTCGCGACCGCTCGAAGCTCGAAGCAGCGTTTGCTGGAAAAGCCGAAATCACACCCGCTGATATCGCTGACGCCACACAAGCAGAGCGTGCGCTCGCGGGCATCGACACGGTGATCTATGCAGTAGGCGTGCCATATCAGCAATTCGAACTGCATCCGGTCCTGATGCGCAAAACCATGGAGGCCGCCCGAAGCGCGGGCGTCAGACGCGTCGCGGTCGTATCCAGCGTCTATGGCTATGGAATTCCGCAGTCTGAGCGCGTTTCAGAAACCCATCCTCGCGAACCGCAGTCACGCAAAGGCAGGCTGCGCAAAGAGCAGGAAGACATCGCGCTCGCGGCGCACAGTCCTGGCGGTCTGCAAACGCTAATTCTGCACCTTCCGGATTTCTACGGGCCACACGCCGAACTCAGCCTCGCGGATTTGATCTTCCGAGGCGCAATCGAAGACAAAACGGCGAACTGGATCGGCTCGCTCGATCTTCCGCATGAGTTTGTGTTTGTTCCCGACGTAGGGCCGGTGCTGTCCGATCTGATCGCTCGCCCAGACAGCTTTGGTCAGGCCTGGAACTTCGGTGGACCCGGCACAATCACCGGCCGCGAATTCGCAACAGAGGTTTACGGGCTAACAGGCCAACCACCCAGAATTCGAGAAGTCGGAGTTTGGATGCTCAAGCTAGGAGGCCTGTTCAATCCACTGCTCCGCGAGTTAGTGGAACTGCACTACCTCGGAACAACGCCGGTGATTCTGGACGACACCAAACTCCACGACCATCTTGGAATCGTGCGAAAGACACCCTATCGCGAAGCCATTCGCCTCACTATGAACTGGTACAAATCAGACGCGCGCGGCTAGCGGAAAAAAGTCGCGCTCTTCTTCGATGATGTTGTGCTGCGTGATCGCCCAAAACCGACCATACAGATAAAGTCGATCCGCGGGCACGCACGTGTGAATCGCATGCGCGATCTCGCGCGATTCGTTGTGCTGGGCAATCATCTTGGCGATCATGCCGGGATGCACATCGCGCAAATCAATAAACAGCCCGGACTCCTCGGCTTCATAATGCGCGAGCGCCAGACGTTCGGCATCCAGGAAATCCTCTTCCAGCCAGCCCGCGTGCAGGCAGTCGAGAACCTCTTCCATTTCACGATGCTGGCGACGGCTCTCCGCAATCCGATTCATTTTCGTAAATCCCTATCCATTGATACGATGAACCAGTACAATCCGGCTGACGCCAAAAACAGAATGCCCGAGAAAATCGCGCCGGGAATCGCCGTCTCCGGATGGCCTGCAAGAAACTCGTCGAGGCTCGCCGAGAGCAGCCAGATCTGTACCAGCAACAACACAACAATTAACGCAAGCGCGCCGTCAATTGCCGTGACTCCATGTTTGTGAAGCGGTACCTGCTGATCCATCTCAACCCTCCGGCTTTTCTTGCATAGAAATCGCAATCAATTGCTGCCCGCGCCGATCGAGCACCACACGCGGTAATGGGCGCGGCGGCGGACCCTGCAGCACACTGCCGTCCTTGATCGAAAAATATCCTTCGTGGCAAGGACACTCCAGTCGATTGTGTTTCTGCGAGTAATACACGGCGCACGAAAGGTGCGTACATTTCTGGCTGTACGCGACGTACTCCTGATCACTGGTGCGCACCATGATACAGGCATCATTAGGGCCGGGATACTGGAAGATCTTCACACCGCCAACTGGGATTTCGCCGACAGTCGCGACCGCCTGCGCCGGAAATTTCGATTCAGTCTGGAACCACGATTTCACCAGAATCCAGAGATTTCCCACGAACATGGCCAGGCTCGTCAGCACAAGGAACTTGCCGAACTGCCGCCGGTAAACGTACTTCTCATCTGCGGCGCGAATCGAAAATTCTTCGCGCCATAAGGGCTGCGTGCCCGGCTTTTCAGGCGTTGACATGCGCGCCCTCCCACATGTAATCGACTACATCCACCGCGATAAAATTTTGAGTGGCCGGAGCCATCATGTGGACCTTGGTCTTCACCATTTGCTTACCAAACAAAAACTCATTCACTGGATTTTCCATGCGCCCCAAATCAATCACCTCACGCGGCACATAGGCCAGCGCCTGGCTCGGACATACCGTCGCGCACATTGGCCGCTTCCCGATCGAAGTGCGGTCGTAACACATATCGCACTTCATCATCTGCTCGATTTCGACGAGCATCTTCGGCACGCCGAAAGGACATGCCAGCACGCAGTTCGAACACGCGATGCACCGAGGCTTCAGCGAGGATTGCACGACGCCGTCCTCGGTCTGCTTGATCGCATCAGCGGGACACACCTGCGCGCAGGTAGGATCCTCGCAGTGCATACAAACCATCGGCACGGTCGCGATCGAATTTTCACGATCGATAAAATCGACGTGGATCATCGAGGTGCCGCGATGCGTTTCGCACTCTGCGCACGCATTCACGCAGGACTGGCAACCGATGCAGCGCGAGGGGTCGATGAAGAAATCGTATCCGTACATCAGCCGCGCTCCTTCATCAACTGGCAAGCCGAGACCTTGTACTCGGGAATTTTGCTGCGCGGGTCCAGAGTGCGATGCGTCAGCATGTTTGCGCTGCGCCGCCCCGGCCAGTGATACGGAATGAAAACCGTATCGGGGCGGATCGTTTTTACCACCATGGCCGGCAAAGTAATTTCAGATCGGCGCGTGCGCACCGTCACACGATCACCCGTCGCAATACCGTATTGTTCGGCGAGCCGCGGATGGATTTCCACTCTCGGCTCCGGATACTGATCGACCAGCGCACCGATGCGCCGGGTCTGCGTGCCCGATAAGTACTGACTTACAACGCGGCCTGTGGTCAGAAAGATCGGATACTGTTCATCTATCGGATCGCCGCTCGGTCGATTTTCAGTAACGAGGAATTTCGCTTTACCATCGGGGTGCCAGAATACCCCACCCTCAAAGAATCGCGGAGTGCCCGGATGGTCCAGCGTTGGACAGGGCCAGAACACGCCCATGTTCTCGTCCACTTTTTCGTAGGTGATGCCGTAGTAATCCGCGTAACCGCCGCGCGAGGCCTCGCGTAATTCTTCGAAAACATCACGCGGAGTCTTGAACGGAAAATACTTGCCCTTGCCCAGACGCTGCGCCATGTCCAGCAGAATGTCCGTGTCTGTGCGCGCGTTGCCCGGCGGATCGACCGCCTTTTGGATGTGGATCACGCGACCTTCGGCGCTGGTGACCAAGCCCTCTTCTTCTTCCTGCAGACCGCCCGCGAGTACGACGTCGGCATGTTGCGCGGTCTCGGAAAGAAAGAAATCGATCACGCCGAAAAAATCGAGTTTTTCCAACGCCTCGCGCGTGAAGTTGGCGTCCGGCAACGACACCAGCGGGTTGAAGCACATCGAGAACAGCGCCTTGATTTCGCCCGCATGAATCTTGTTCATGATCTCGACGGCGCTCACGCCCGCCTGCGGAAGTTCGTCCGGCGTAATGCCCCAGACCTTCGCAACGTGCTCGCGAGCCTTTGGGTCATTGATGCTGCGCTGTCCGGGAAGTTGATCGCACTTCTGACCGTGCTCGCGCCCGCCCTGTCCGTTGCCCTGCCCCGTGATCATCATGCAGCCCGCGCCTTCGCGTCCGATATTCCCGGTGGCCAGCGCGATATTGATTACGGCGAGACAATTCTCGACGCCCTTCGATTGGTGCTCCAAGCCGCGCGCATGCATGATGATGGCCCGCTCCGCGCCACCGATCCAGCGCGCTGCTTTTTCAATCGACTCCGGCGGCACACCAGTTATGTCGGCGGCCCGCGCCGGATCCCATTCCTTGACAGACTCCGCAACCGCTTCGAAACCGGTCGTGTGCGCCGCAATGAAATCAGGCTTGTGCAGACCCTCGCGCAAAATCACATGCAGAATGCTCATCAACAGCACAAGGTCTGTGCCCGGGCCGCACCGGTAGGAATAAATCCGCATTGCGCGTGATTGGAGTCATGCGCGGATCGGCTACGATCAAGCGCCCGCCGTTATCGCGCATGCGCCAGATGTAATCGGTCGTGATAGGAGCGCAATCGGCAATGTTCGCACCGATCGCGAAGACGACCTGTGCTTTCGGGATGTCACTCCACGGGTTCGGACAACGATCCACATTGAATGCGAGCTTGTAGGCCGTACCCGCCGACACCATGCACAAACGCCCGTTGTAATCGATGTACTTCGTCCCCAGCGCAACGCGCGCGAACTTACCAAGGAGATAGGATTTTTCCGTCGTCAGCGAAGCGCCGCCATACACAGCGACCGCATCTTTGCCGTACTTCTCCTGCACTTCACGCAAGCGCCGCACCGTGAAAGCGAGCGCTTCGTCCCACGTCGCAGAACGAAAACCCTGGTCGGTACGCATCTGCGGATTGAGCAGGCGATCCGGGTGATTATCCTGCATGTAGCGCTTCACGCCCTTGGGACAGAGCATTCCACGATTGAACGGGAATTCCTCCCACGGCTCGAAGCCGACCACTTTGTTCGCACGAACCTTAAGCTGAATCCCGCATTGCTGGCCGCAAAAACAACAGTGCGTTTTAACCAGCTTCTCGGCTTCGCGTGACTCGTCCTTCCAGCCGCCCGGCGGAACATAGTTCAAATGCGGGCCGAATTCTTCGGTCAGTTTTTCGACTGACTCAGGCAATTTCGCCACGAGATTCCTCCTTCAGTCGAAGCTGCGCATTCGCCAGGCTCTTGCGTTTGCAGGCCGGGCAGATATCTTGCCATGTAGCTCCGCTGTCGTTCAGTCGATAGTCAAATCCCAGTTCCGGCAGCACGCGTTTCAGATCGCCGATATGCATACGCGATGCAAAGCGTTCGCCGCAGCGCAGGCAGTTTGTGCCGGGGTCCGTGTCGCCTTCCTTCTGATACAGTTTCACGCCGAGTTGCGCCGGACGCTGAAAGATGTGGAAGAACTTACCGAACGGTAAATAGAGCAATGCGCCGATTACGGTTGCAGCATGCAGAATCGCCAGAAACTGATAGGCCTGGCCGCGCAGGAATGCGGCCGAAACCGTCAGCGCGAGACCGGTCACGCTAATCGCGAACAGCATCAGGATGGGCAAAAAGTCCATGCCAAAGGTCTGCAGCGTGCGTGCCTGTGCATCGCGCATGCGCCGCCACAGCGAAAGTCCGATGCCGCTCAGCACCATCACGGCGGCAATGTCGAGTCCATGAAACAGCATCCACGAAACGAATGTGCGAATGGGAAACGAACCCACGGGGAACCCGAATAGATAAGTGACGTAGGTCATCTGATCGTTGGGATCGGAGCCGAAATGGATCCAGCCGAAGACCAGCGGAAACGTAATCGCAGCAGCCAGCAGGCATCCCCACGACAACAGCATGTGCATCCACCAACGCAACCTAGAGCGCTTACCGATGAAGGTCTGCGCTGCCAGGTGAGTAGCTGAGTAACGAGCTACCGTCGCCGCACCAGAGAATCCGTGTTTGCGAAACAGCTCGAAGCCGCGATCCCAGAATACGCGCGTCGGCGGCTTTTGTAGCCACACCGAATAGTGGAAGACCACGCCCCAGGTCGCGAAGATTGTGGCGAATGTATAGATCACGAGCGCCGGGTCGAAATTCTGCAGATTGCGCGAACCAACGAGAATGGCCGCAATCAACAATGCAGTGAACATGGTGGCCCAGGCCCCCGCGCGCAGTTGGTCGCCGGTGCGCTTCCACTCCGCCGGCCACGTGCGCTCCGCCTCTTCCTGACGCGACAGAAATACTTTGCGATTTAAGAACCAGAGTAACGCGGCCACGCCAGCGAGCAGCACAAAGCCGGGCCAGACCACGCCGATGCGGTCGCGGAATGCGCCCAGTACGAGCGGCGGAAAGAAGCCGCCGAGTCCGCCCATCGCCCCCACTAATCCCGTAACCGTGCCGGTGTCGGCCGGAAAATACTGAGGCACGAGTTTAAAGACCGCGCCATTGCCTAACCCCAGCAATGCCGCACAGCCCAGCGCGCCGACCGTGAACGGAATCATCGAATTCCATGTCATCAGCAGCGCGAAAGGAATGACACCGAGAAACACTCCGGAGAGCACGCGCGCCCCGCCGATTTTATCCGCAAGCCAGCCACCCGCCGGGCGGAGTAGCGTCGCCAGCACAACGAAGCCAGCAGCACGGAAACCCGCATTTACGGGAGTGAGTTTGAAGTCATCTTTCAGCAGCGTGGGTAGATAAATCGAGAAGGCCACGAAGCCGCCGAACGTCAGAAAGTAGAATAACGAGAGCACCCAGGAAAGCCGCTCGCGGGCGAGCAATCCGAACATCGCGCCGAAGCCCTTCGGCTGCTACGGTTACCGGAGCGTTGCGCGCGGTGACGAAAAAGAACACGCCCCATACGACCATGATTGCGGCAACTCCATAGAACACGGATTGCCAGCCGAACTGAGCTGCTACCAGCGGGCCGAGGAACACAGCGGCGGACTGGCCGATGTTGCCCATCCCGTACACGCCGAGTGCGCCACCCTGCTTCTGCGGCCGGAACCAGCGTGAACAAAATCCCACGCCGATCGAAAACGATGACCCCGCCATGCCGAGGAAGAACGCAGCAACGAGCAGTAATGAAAATGAAGGTGCCATCGGGACCAGCGCAACTGGCACCCACGCGGTCAACATCAGCAATGCGAAGATGATTCGACCGCCGTAGCGATCGGCCAGAATTCCCATCGGGATGCGCGCGAGCGATCCGAGCAACACTGGCACGGCTACCAGCAATGATGTCTGTGCTGCACTGAGGTGGAACATCTCGCGGAAGCGCGGCGCAAACGCGCTGATCAGGCCCCAGGCCATGAAGCAGATCGCGAAGGAGATAGTGCCGAGCGTTAACTGCTTCCCAGACGAACCCTTAACCATAGTCATGATCTTGGCAGATTTCAGCGGCTAGATGTGTGACAAAGGTCACGCGGTCAAGTTGCAGGATTGATTATAAAGACCCAAAGTTATAACGATATAATGACCTCGATGCTCGATAAGTCTTCTCCACTGCCTCTCTACCATCAACTTCGCAACGATCTGCTGATCCGAATCGAGAACAAGGAGTGGGGCGTTGATCAGAAACTGCCCACCGAAGACGCGCTCGCTACGCATTACTCTGTAAGCAAAATCACAGTTCGTCAGGCAATGCAGGACCTCGCCGCGGCGGGCACTGTGCGCCGTGAACAGGGTCGCGGGACGTTCGTTAACGCGAAGCGGAGTGATACACAATCTCCGGCGCTGCTCTCATTCACGGAGGAATCCCGGCTTTTCGGCCTCACTGCGGGTTCGGAGGTGATGTCCGCCGGCGTGCTCCCGGCCACTCGCGAAGTGGCTGAGCAACTGTCGATCCGCGAAGGCCAGGAAGTTTTCAAGCTGGAGCGCAAGCGCACGCGCGGACGCTGGCCCGTGGGCCTTCAGACCGCCTACATTTCGCTGCAACTCGCACCGGACCTGCCGCAACAGAAATTCGAAAACGTTTCGCTCTACGAGATTCTGGAGCAGGAGTACAACCTCAAGCCGGTGCGTGCAGTCGAGACACACAGCGCAATCAGCCTCGAAGGTTTGGACGCCCACTGCCTGGAGGTGAAGCCCGGCACCGCGGCGATGTGTACGAAACGCACTACCTTTCAGGAAGACGGGACGCCACTGCAGTACACTGTGTCACTGCTGCGCGGCGATCGCTACGAGATCACGATCGATCTGCTGCGCAGGGTCTTGCCGCTGCTGTTGCTGCTGTTCGTGTTCTTCGCACCGGCGGCCCAAGCCAAGGAGCCTGGCGATTTTCTGCCCATCTCCGTTTGGTACGGAGGAGGCAAAGCGCGAGCGCCGATGCTTGAAGCCGACCCGCTGGCGAAGAAAGAAATCTGGCGCAAAGACTTAAAACAAATCAAGGCGCTCGGCTTCAACACAGTGCGATGCTGGATCGACTGGGCCAGCGGAGAACCAGCCGAGGGCCAGTATCGCTTCGATACCATCGACGTCATTCTCAAACTCGCCGAAGAAGAAGGCCTGCGCGTTTTTGTCCAGGTTTATATGGATTCCGCGCCGGATTGGGTCGGGCGCAAATATCGCGACGCGCTGTTCGTGTCGTCAAATGGACAAGCACTGCAGCCCGAGTCTTCACCTGGATACTGTTTGGATCATCCGGGCGTGCGCAAAGCGGATCTGGGTTTTTATAGCGCGCTCGCGCAGCGCGCTAGCAAGAGCAAGGCGTTTCTGGGATGGGATCTCTGGAGCGAGCCACACGTCATCAACTGGGCCACACCCACATATATCTATAATCCGGAATTCTGTTTTTGTACTAACACTGTGGCGCGGTTTCGCACGTGGCTCCAGAAGAAGTATGGATCGCTCGAAACTTTGAACACCGCCTGGTACAGGCACTTCAGCAACTGGCAGGAAGTTACTCCCAACAAGCTCAGCACGATTCTTTCGTTCACAGACTACATCGATTGGAAGACGTTCATCCAAGACAAGCTTAGTGAAGATCTGCGGGCGCGCTACGAAGCGGTGAAAAAGACCGCGCCGGAACATGTGGCCACGAGCCATGCTGCGGGCGTAGGTTTGTTCGCTTCGCCGCATCACTGGGAAGGGCAATCTGACGATTGGAAAATGGCGAGCCAGGTCGATTATTACGGCACATCGTTTTACCCGAAGCATTCCTACAACGTCGATCGAGATGTCGAGTGGCGCGGCGCGCTTCTCGATTTCACGCGCTCGTTCGGCTTCGCAAATGGACGGCGCGGTTTTTACGTCGGCGAGTTGCAGGCCGGCTTCGGCACTATTGCCTACAATGTTGGCTCCACCGTTACACCAGCCGATCTGCGCTTATGGACGTGGAGCGCGATCGCGCGCGGCGCCAAAGGCATTCATTATTACGCGTGGTATCCGATGAGCTCGGGTTACGAATCGGGCGGCTTCGGCATGATCCAACTGGATGGCACGCTCACCGAGCGCAGCCGCGAAGCCGGTGCCATTGCAAAGGTCCTGGATCAGCATCAGAAGTTGTTGCTCGACGCGCGACCGGTGCGCGCGCAAGTTGCAGTGGTGTACAACCCGCTCTCGCATTTCGTCGGCGGGCGGCAGCGTGCGGCGATTTCCTCGGGACCGCAAGGCGAAGTCGCGGGTATGGAGCGCGACTCCATGCTCGGCATTTATCGCGCGTTGTTTCCGTCGAATGTGCCCATCGATTTCGTGCATGTCAATGAACTGACGGCCGCTTCACTGGCGCAGTACAAGATGATCTTTCTGCCTTATCCGTTGATGTTGCCGGAACGAGTGGGAAAAGAATTGGCGGGCTATGTGCGCAACGGCGGAGCGTTGATTGCAGAAGCGCGCGCGGGCTGGAACGATGAGCGCGGACTCGCTTCGGCGCGCATTCCGGGAATGGGTCTCGATGAAGTTTTCGGATGCCGCGAAAGCTGCCGTGCAATCCGCGCCGGGACGCAAGACGCGCATTCGTTGGGAAGATGGCTCCGAATTCAACGCGCTTATTTTCGAGGAGACGCTCGAACCGCTGCCGGGTCCGGCACGCATCGTGGCGCGGTTTCCGAATGGCGCAGCGGCGGCGGTGAGTTCGACATATGGCAAAGGAAAAACACTCGCGCTCGGATCGTATATCAGTGCCGCGTATGAACGCGAGCGGGATCCCGCGCTGCGCAAGTTTTTCCAAGGTTTGCTGACATGGGCCGGCGTCGAAGCGCCGTTCACGTTAACAGGCGCGGCGGAAGTGCGACTGCTCGAAGTCAGGCAAAACAAAGTGCTGTTCGCCTTCAATCACAGCGACAAGCCCGCGGAAGTCTCACTGCGTTTTGCGCAGGAGTACAAGGCGACGGACCTGGCGACCGGTAAGCCCGCGCAGTTATCGGGCACGATTTCGCCTAAAGGCGTATGGGTGCTGCAACTCAGCCTTTGAACGCCTGTTTCACAACCTCACCTGCCACAATCGTTGGGCGCTCGGCCCGGCCGTTGTGAAGATAAGTGACGTTCACATGATTGAGGCCCAGGGCATGGAGCATCGTCGCATGCAGGTCGTGCACGTGCGCTCTTCCGTCGATACCACGGAGTCCGATCGCATCTGTGGTGCCGATCACCTGGCCGCCCTTGATCCCGCCGCCGGCCATAAACGTCGAGAAGCCCCACGGATTGTGATCGCGGCCCTTGCCCTTCTCATTAAACGGCGTGCGACCGAACTCACCGCCCCAGACGACAAGCACGTCATCGAGCATCCCGCGAGACTTCAGATCGGCCAGCAGGCCCGCGATTGGTTTGTCCGACGAACGGCACATTTTGGAGTGGTTGCCCTCGAGGTCGTTGTGCGCATCCCAACCGCTGCCACTGCCGCTGTACAGCTCAATGAAACGAACTCCGCGCTCGACCAGACGCCGGGCCATAAGACAGTTGGCCCCGAATTTTGCCGTCACCTCTTCGTCCATGCCGTAGAGCTTCTTAGTCGCATCGCTTTCTTTCGACAAATCGACAGCATCAGGCGCTGCTTTCTGCATGCGATACGCGAGCTCATACGAGTTGATCCGCGCTTCGAGTTCGGTGTCTTCCTGCTTGTCCGTGGCGAAGCGCCGGTTGAGAGTGCTCAGCAAATCGAGCTTGGATCGCTGCTGCCGATCACTGATGGTATCGGGAGGAGCGAGATCCAGAATCGGAGCGCCCTCGTTGCGGAACTGCGTTCCCTGGTAAACTGCCGGTAAAAATCCAGAGCTCCAATTTTTCGGTCCGCCAACTACCTCTTTGTCGTCGGTGAGAATCACGAATGTTGGCAGGTTCTCATTCGCGCTACCCAAACCGTAGGTGACCCAAGCGCCCAGAGAAGGCCGACCTGCCAAAATCGACCCAGTGTTCATCTGGCACACACTGCCGACGTGATTCAGCCCGTCTGCCCAGCAAGCCCTGAAGACGCAAAGGTCATCCGCATGCTTCGCAGTTTCGGAGTACCAGTCCGATACCCAGATACCGCCTTGGCCGTATTGCTTGAAGCTCCGCTTTGATGGCATCAGCGTGTTGCTTGCTGTGCCCATTGCTGTGATCACCTTGCCGAAAGACGCGGGCATCGGCTGGCCCGCCAGTTTCTCCAGTTCGGGTTTAGGATCGAATAGGTCGATGTGGCTCGGGCCGCCTTCCATGAACAACCAGATCACCGCTTTGGCGGTCGGCTTGTGGTGCGGCTGCTTCGGCGCGAGCGGATTCTTGATCGTCGCGGCATACCCATCATTCGCAAGCATGGAAGCGAGCGCTAGCCCGCCGAGGCCGCTGCCGGCTTTAGTGAGGAACTCGCGACGAGAGCGAGCGGGAAGATTGTGTGCACTCATTAGCAGCTAGTTCCTATACACGAATTCGTTCGAGTTCAACAGCATGTGGCACAGGTCCACCAATGCTGCTGCCTGCGTCTTGTCGATGGATTCCGGCATGCCCGTGGGCAGCGCCAGCTTCTGATTCTGTTGCGCTCGTTCTGCGATGATGCTGCGATGCGTTTCGAGGAACGTGAGCAGTGTATCCCGCTCGGCGCCGTCGGGCTTGCGTGAATACGCGAGTTCGTACGCACGCTCAATCTGTTTGCGGCTATCCGCGCCAGCGTCCTGCAGAACGCGGCTGGCGAACGACTGCGCCCATCCGAGCACGACGGTACCGTTCAAGAGTGACAGCGCCTGGGGAGCCGTGATGGTGTTGTTGCGCCGCCCGCAAGACTCGTGAGTATCCGGCATATCGAAAACCTCGAGCATGGGATAGCGAGTGTTGCGCCGCACGAAAATGTACACGCTGCGCCGGTTCTGCTCTTCAGGGCTTGAAAGCTTCCAACCGCCTCGTGGGGTCGGCATCCCACTGGGCAATTCCGGCATGACGCTCGGACCGCCAATCTTCGTGTTGACAACACCAGACACAGCGAGCGCAGCGTCACGTATTACCTCGGCTTCAAGCCTTTGGCGCGGAAATCGCCACAGCAGGCGGTTGCGAGAATCCGCTTCAGAGGCGGCAGCATTGAATGCAGACGACTGACGGTAGGTACTAGACGTTACGATCAGCTTATGCATCCGCTTAATGTCCCAGCCGGTCTTGATGAATTCGGAGGCGAGGTAATCGAGCAGCTCAGGATGCGTTGGACGCTGTCCCATCAGACCGAAGTCGCTGGGTGTTGCGACGATGCCTTGTCCAAAGTGGTGGTGCCAAATACGGTTCACCATGACGCGGGCAGGCAATGGGTTCTCCGCGGACGTTAGCCAATTGGCCAATGCAGTTCGCCGCCCAGTCGAATCGAGACCCTGCGGTGCAACTACTTTCGCAGCACCGGGAGCAATCAGAGTCAGAAAACCGGGTTCCACTTCTTGTGCCGGGTTGTCATAAACGCCGACCTTGAGAACGTGCGTGGCAGGCGCTTTCGCGCTGACGTCACGCATCCCAACGCCGACAGGCAGATCGCCAGGGTAGATGTCGTCAAACTTCTTCAGCTCGGCACTCAACGCGACGTAGTTCGCTCGGTCTGCCCCCTTTAGAGATCGGGCAGCGGTCTCGTCATCGACATCGAGATATGGCTTTGCTTTGTAGAACATCTGCCATTCATACGGGTTTCGGTCAGCTGCGGGTTTCGCGATCACGGCCTGAATTTCAGGCGGGTATTATCGACGAAGTCCCTCACGATGGCCTGCTTACGAGGAGCGACAAGAGCCGCCATCTGTTCGCGGATGGTCTTGGTCTCCTTTTCCAGACTTCCATCTTCTCGCGATGCATGCGAAGATTGTCTTCCGCTACGAGCGGGATCTGATCGTCCGCCGCCGTATTCGCATAGAAGGCCTGGAGCCGATAGTAGTCAGTGTGAAGAATGGGATCGAACTTATGGTCGTGGCAACGTGCGCAGCCGTAGGTCAGGCCCAGGAAAACCGATCCGGTCACATCCGTTATGTCGTCCAGAATTTCCTGGCGTCGCTGCATCAAATTTCGAGCGTTGCTTTCATCGGGATAGTGCCGGTTAAAGGCGGTCGCGACACGGGCGTCGGGATCTTTCGGCCATAGCTCGTCTCCGGCGATCTGCTCTTTTACGAACCGGTCGTACGGTTTGTTTTCGTTGAAGGACGTAATGACGTAATCACGATAGCGCCACACGTTCGGACGCGTCTCGTCGCTCTTGAACCCCTCGCTTTCCGCATACCGGGCGAGATCCAACCAGTGCCGCGCCCATCGTTCGCCGTAGTGCGGCGACGCGAGCAAGCGATCAACAACCTTTTGGTAAGCATCCGGTGTTGCGTCTGCCAGGAATGCCCGAACTTCTTCGGGGGTTGGTGGCAGTCCAATCAAATCGAACGTGACCCGCCGCAACAGGGTCACCTTGTCTGCTGGAGGCGATGGGTGGGTTTTAGCTTTCTCGAGCTTTGCGAGTATAAAGGTGTCAATCGGGTTCGTGGCCCAGGAGCGGTCTTGAATGGTCGCGAGAGGCGGTTGGGTGATTTTCTTGAACGCCCAGTGGTTCTTCTGCGCGGGAGTGAATAGTTCCTTGGTCGCGACTGTGCCGGCGGTAACGAGGCCACCGACTGCAACGCAAATCGCAATGCTGCGGGAGAGAGTCGATGTGATTGGCATCCCAGGTTGTCGCCAGTATACACCCAACCGAGTCTGCCAACGAAATGGTTTTTTGGAAGCGAGGGAAGTTGGGGACGCGTCACAGGCGGCGTCCCCAGCGTCCTTAGGCGAGCGACTTCTTCATGAAATCGAAGCACTTCTTCACTTCGGCGACGGTATCCTGACCTTTATATTCGTATTCAATCATTGCAGGGATCTTGTACTTCTTGGTCTTGAGCAATTGCAGGACTTCCTTGATCGGCGTCTCACCCTGACCGAAGGGCATATTGACGTCTTTCTTACTCTTGTCCTTAACGTGCAGCGTAACGATGTGCTCGTGCGCCTGCTCGATGTACTTCACAGGATCGAAACCCGCGCCGACGAAATGGCCGATGTCGAGATTCACCGCGATGTACTTCGACATACCCTTGCGCGCATCGTCAAAGTCCTGCGGCCGCGCAAATTCGTTCGGTTTGATATTCGAGTGGTTGTGCATGCCCACGCGCATCTTCGCCTTCATGGCATACGGATTTACGCGTTTCGCGGCACTCACGTTGGACGATGCCGTGATGCACTTGGCACCGAGCGCGTTCGCCATCTCGAAACCGCGTGCAATTTCGGCGTCGGTGAAATCGTCGCGGAAGCTGTAATTGTAGGCATAGACGTCGATGCCCGCATCCTTGAACTTCCTGCCGGATTCCTTGAAGAATGTCAGCGGGGTCTTGAGGCGCCAATCGCGCAATTCCTCGCGTTTCAGCTTTGGCGGCTCGAGATGGCCGGACCAGAGTTCGGCATAGCCCAGGCCGATGCTCGACATCGCCTTTACGCACTCGTCCAAAGAACGATCGCGGAAGCTGTATGTCTGTGCGCCAATCATGACTCCCGAAATTTTCGAGTCGATCTTCGCAGCGGCAGCCGACAGCGGCAATGCGGCGAGCGCGATTTTTCCAAAATCACGTCGTGAATACATTTGCGGAGGCTCCTTCCAATTAAGAATTGCCATCATAGCAGCTTGCGCTCCGGTTAGAATTGATGTTTGCCTGAACTCCTGCGAATACTGTTTGGATCGCTGTTTACATTATCCACTGCCTACGCGATTGGACGCGTGACATTGCGCGGCGCTGCCGATGCCGCACGTCTTGCGTCTGGGCCTGGGCGGAGCGATTCTGAGCACAATCGTTTTCGCATTGATGGCTGCACAGTCAGCAACGCCGCTGGTTTTCGGATCGCTCGGTGCGGCCGCCATCGCCGCCGCGGCCTTGTCGCAAAAGGTGCAGAGCGAACCTGTTCCTGTGCTCGAGGATCGGACGCTACGAATCTGTTCCTACGCGATCCTTGCGGTGTACGCCGTGTTCTACGGAGTGCACGCATTGACGCCGGAGACTCAGCCGGACGCGGCCACATACCACCTGGGCCTGGTTGCTGAGGCGATCCGTCACGGCGGATTTCCGGGGCGCGTCGGCTTCTATGAAATGTTGCCGCAGGGCGCGGAAATGCTTTACGCGTTTGCCTTCGCTTTCGGCAAGCACTCGGCCGCGAAAACAGTACATTTCGGATTTCTGATTGCTACGATTCCGCTGATCATGGCCCTTGGTAAGCGACTCGGACTCGATGCGCGCGTCTCGATTGGCGGCGCACTGTTGTACTGCTGCGCGCCTGTAACCGGTATCGTCGGGACGTCCGGATACAACGATGCGATGCAGGTCTTCTTCGTTCTGATGTGCGCGTGGTGCCTTTTGGCGTGGCAGCAAAGCGATGAGTTTCGTTATCTGTGGCCGGCCGGAATCGCCGCAGGATTTTGTTATGCCATCAAAGTCCCCGGATTGCTGGTGTGCGTACTGGGGGTCCTTTTCATACTGCTAGCAAAGCGGCGAATAGCGCCGGCGCTCGTATTCTCCATTTCCGTGCTGGCAATGCTGTTGCCGTGGTTCTGGCGCGGGTTGTCTATGACGGGAAATCCGATGGCCCCGCTATTCAACGGTCTTTTTCCAAATCCGTATTTTTCAGTGCTGGTGGAACAGCACTTAGCTGGAGTCTGGAAGCGCTACGAGGCGTTGAGTGCGCTCGGATACATCGGCGAACTGACTATCTACGGCCGGGCGTTACAAGGACTGTATGGTCCGGTGTTCCTGTTGGCGCCGCTCGGGTTGCTGGCACTGCGTCGCCCAGTTGGACGCGTATTGTGGATCGCTGCCGCGGCATTGGCCATACCGTGGTACTTCAATGTGGGCGCGCGGTTTCTGCTGATGTCGATTCCGTTTATCACACTCGCGTTGGCCGCTTCCCTGCCCCGGATCGCGCTCCCCGCGGTACTGATTTTGCATGCGCTCGCAGGGCTTCCCCCAGTGCTGGATCTGTATAGTGACCACTACGCCTGGAAACTGCGCAACCTGCCGTGGAAAGCTGCGTTGCGCATTCAGCCGGAACGCGAGTATCTGCAGCGGGAGACTTCAGACTTTTATGCAGCCTGGATGGTGGACAAGAACACGGAAGCCGGCGAGCGCGTACTCGACCTGCGCGGGATTCCCTACGCCTATTCCCATTTCGAACCTGTCAATTACTGGCACCATCTAGTGGGGATCCAGTTGTCGGATGCGCTGCGCGTTGCCGGTCTCGAAGGGGACAATGCGATGTTCGATGTGGACGCGAATTGGCCCGAAGAAGCGCTGGCCGGCGTACGTTTCCGTTTGAATGCGTCCGGCGATACGGCATGGAAAGTCCTCGAAGCGCAATTGCATAGCAAGGACCAAACGATTTCAGTTTCGCGCGAGTGGAAGTTTAGCTCATCATCGAATCCGTGGGGCGTGCCAGCTGCGTTCGATGGGTATCATGCGTCGGCCTGGACCTCGTTCGACGCCGGCCAGAACGGCATGTATCTGGAAGTGCACTTCGATCAGTCGATTGCGATTTCAGGCGCGCGTGTTACGTGCCTGCGAACCGGGCTTGCACCGGATATCGGCATGCAGGGGCTGACAGCATCGGGCGAATGGACGACGCTGGCACAAAAGGGGAAGGTGACCTGGCGACCGCGCCAGGAACTACGACTTAGTGCGACTCGCCTGATCAAAAAGGCCGGCATAAACTGGGTGCTGGTCCCGATCGATGACGATGGCATGGGGTCTCTAGGAAGAAAGATGGTCAAAGAGCCAGCCGCATGGGGCCTGGAAGAGGTCGCGTCGGTGTTGGAGTATCATTTGATGAGAGTTAGATAACAGAAAAGGACACAACACAGCGCTGCAGGCGCCGTCTCGTGCCCTTTTGGACGTTCTTTGTGGCGAAGTTCGAGCCTCGTCGCGGCTATCTCAACTTTTTAAGCCCGAGGAGCGCAAGACCACCAGCGATGAGCAGGAAGGAAGCGGGTTCTGGAAGCTCACTCACTGAGACATCAACGTTGTCCAGAACTGGACCGAAGGAACTGTCTAAAGTCGTGCTCCTAAACTCGAGGTAGGTTAAGGTCGAGCTTGCCACAAACTGGACGCTCTGCAAGAGATACCCCATATTACTGTGATTGAGGAGCGGATCCGAGGTATCGAACGAGGGACTCGAAATAGTTGTCAGGCTCAGAGCTGAAGGCCCCACCAAAACATCAAGAGTCTTTAACGCCGGACCTCCGTCCGAGTTCCCAGCCAAGTAGTACGTAAGGGTGTAGCTGGTGCCAACAGTCGTTGCAAAGCTTTGCAAGATGGCTCCTGTCATCCTCCCATTCAGATCAATGTTCTGAATGCCACCGCCGGGAGCTTGCTGCCAAGCGCCAGATGTAACGATATCGACGTTTCCAGACTGCAGGGTCCATCCGCTCGGCGTTGTGCCGGGGCAAATCAGGGTGGGAGAACCGATGCATCCCGGCAATTCGAAATCGCCATTAGTAATCAAGTTTCCGTAAGCAGGTAAAGCAGAAACAACAACAAACAAAGCGCTCAAGAATCTCCGTCTCAACGTACACCTCCTAATGTATGCACACACTCAGACAATTGTTTCCTTAACAGAATACATCAAACCTGACTATTATTTTCAGTACTTTTGTCCTTTATTTCAAAAAAAGTACTAGTAATCCTGACAAACAACACAAGATTCAGATGGAGTCAAGAAGCGGAAATGTGGGCTATTTGTACGCCGCAACGCCGGTAACTCGCTCCCCAATCACCAAGGCGTGGATGTGGTCTGTGCCTTCGTAAGTTTTGACGGTCTCCAGATTGCAGAGGTGTCGCATGATCGGGTACTCGTCCATGATGCCGTTGGCTCCCAGTAAGTCGCGGCTCAGGCGGGCGCAGTCTAGGGCTATTGCGACGTTGTTGCGTTTCAGCATGGATACGTGGGCGGCGTCGGCCTTGCCCTGATCCTTGATGCGGCCGGTGTGGAGCGCGAGTAACTGCGCCTTGGTGATTTCCGTGATCATCCAGGCAAGCTTTTCCTGAACGAGCTGATGCCCGGCGATCGGCTTATTATCAAACTGCTTGCGCTCCAGCGAGTACTGGCGCGCGGTTTCATAACAATCCATCGCGGCGCCAATTACGCCCCAGCCAATACCGTAGCGCGCCTGCGTGAGGCAACTTAATGCTGACTTTAGACCCTTTGCGGCGGGCAGCATATTCTCGCAAGGAATATGACAATCCTGAAACGACAAACTCGATGTTACTGAAGCGCGCATCGACAATTTGCCATGTATGTCAGACGTCGAGTAACCCGGAGTGCCCTTCTCAACCAGGAAACCGCGGATCCCTTCCTCCGTGCGAGCCCAGACCACTGACACATCCGCCGCCGAACCGTTTGTGATCCAGGTTTTTTCGCCGTTGAGAATCCACTCGCCGCCAGATTTCATGGCGCGCGTCGTCATGCCCGCCGGGTTCGAGCCATAGCCCGGCTCGGTCAGCCCGAAACAGCCGATAGACTTACCGGATTGCAGCAGCGGCAGCCATTTCTGCTTCTGCGCCTCACTGCCGAAAGTGTGGATTGGATACATCACCAGCGCGCCCTGCACCGACACGAAACTGCGTATGCCGGAGTCGCCGCGCTCCAGTTCCTGCATGATTAACCCATATTCGACGTTGCTCAAACCCGCGCAGCCATAGCCTTCCAGATTGGCGCCGAAAAATCCCATTTCGGCCATCTCGGGAATCAGTTCGGATGGGAAGCGGCCATCCCGGTAGCAGTCCCGAATCAGCGGGACGAGGCGGTGCTCGACAAAGCGGCGCGCCTCCTGCCGGATCATCAATTCCTCTTCACTGAACTGCGTGTCAATCAACAGGTAATCCACTCCGCGAAAGGGCGTCATGTTTTCAATTATCTACCTGCGAACTTCCGGCGGGATAGCCCACTACCTCTAGTGATACCCGCGCTATTTCTCCTGCTGGCGTTGCCGGCTTTTGCTGATGATGCGTATTCCGCGCTCAAGAACCGGCAGTACGAGAGCGCCATTTCCCTGTTTCTGACCGCGATCGAGGCGTCTCCCAAGGTCCCGTCGCTACGCAAGGATCTCGCGTACACCTACCTGAAGGTGGGGCGCAACGAAGCGGCTCGCGATCAATTCAATGAAGCCGCGCGTCTCGATCCCAAGGATTTTCAGGCCGCGCTCGAGTACGCCTTCCTGTGTTTTGAAACGAAACGCCAGGCCGAGGCACGACGTGTTTTCGGCCGGGTACGAAAAACTGGTGACCCCGCGGCACGGGCCACAGCGGAACGCGCGTTCCACAATATCGACGACGCACTGGTGGAAGGCATCGCACGTTGGTCGCAGGCACTCCAACACGAGCCGGATAATTTCAGCGCGCACCGCGAACTGGCGCAATTGGCCGAGCAGCGCGATGAACTCGCACTCGCGGCCACACACTACGAGCGGGCCTGGAAGTTGAAGCCGCTGCAGCGGGCACTCATGCTGGACCTGGGCCGCGTCTGGACGAACATGGGCCGCACGACCGAAGCGGAAATCATGCTTCTTGCCGCGTCGCGCGGTGACGAAGCGCGTGTTGCCGAGGCTGCGCGCGAACTACTCCCAAGCCGCTATCCCTATGTTTACGAGTTTCGCGAGGCGCTCAAGCTTGATCCTGAAAACGTCGAATTGCATCGCGAACTCGCCTACTTGCTGCTGGAGATGAAGCAGAACACCGAGGCGGAAAGCGAATTCACTACCGTGCTTGCGCGCAGGCCTGACGACCTGATGTCGGCAGCACAACTCGGATTCCTTAAGCTCGCGCGCAACGACAATACGGGCGCCATGGTTTTGCTCGAACGCGTGCTTGCTGGTCGCGATGAAGAACTGGCCGATCGCGCGCGCTTCATGTTGAAACTGCCGCGGGCCATGCGCCAGCAAGAGGAAGCGCCTCGGACAAAGGTGTCCGTCGAAGCAAAGACGTTCGCGGAACGCAGTTTCCAAAAAGGATATTTGCAGGACGCCCAGAAGTATTACAACATCGCGCATCAGAAGGATCCGTTGGATTTCAACGTGATGCTGAAGCTCGGCTGGACGAACAATCTGCTGCGCAATGATCGTAGCGCGAAACGCTGGTTCGATCTCGCGAGGTTGAGTCGGGACGCAAAAGTGGCCGACGAGGCTGGCCGGGCTTATCGGAATCTGGAAGCGGATGAGCGGCATCTGCGGCTGTCGACGTGGCTTTATCCGATGTATTCCTCGCGCTGGCGCGACGTGTTTCTTTACGGCCAGATTAAAGCCGAACTGCGTTTTAGCGGCGTGCCGCTGCGGCCGTATATTTCGACACGCATTATCGGCGATACGCGCCGCACGCTGAACACAGGCGCGGTGCCGCACTATCTCTCGGAAAGTTCGCTGATCCTTGCGGGCGGATTGGCAACTCCGGTCTGGAAAGGCATAACAGGGTGGGCCGAGGCGGGTAGTGCGGCCAATTACCTGACTCACAAGATGCTGCCGGATTATCGCGGCGGAATTTCTGTTGCGCGCCGCTTCGGACGTCGCACGTTTTTCGAGACCAATGCCGACGGCGTGTTCGTCAGCCGCTTCGGCAACGACACGCTGCTCTCGTCGCAGAACCGCGCCGGATACGCCGTAGCTCCGCGCGTGCAAGTGTTCTGGAACAGCAACTTCACCATCGATTGGAAGCGTGCATATTGGGCGAATTTTGTCGAGGGCGGTCCGGGCGTCGCGTTGAAGCTCCCTAACGCCATGGTCTTCTCGATGAGCGTGCTGCGCGGTGCCTATACGGTGAATCAGGGCAATCCGCGGCGGCCGAATTACTTCGATGTACGGGGCGGAATCTGGTATGCGTTTTCACACTAAACTTCTCCTATTTGGTTGCCTCACGTTCGGGGTGTCGCAGGCGCGTGTCGTGCAACATTTTCACGTGATGAGCGATGATGCGGGCGCGTGGCCGGCAATTCTTTCGTCGATTGGATTGACTTCCGGCGCACCGGACGTAACGGTGGTGCGGCAAGGCGAGCAAGCTCCACCGGCGGAGTGGCAGGAGCGAATCCGGCAGGGATCGTTTGTAATTCTTGAAGGCGAATCCGAACTCGCCCAGTCGCTAGGATTTCGGGCCGGCAAGCGGCGCGTGCCGGTCCGCAGCGTGGTTGATGAACATGACGCGAAGCTACCGGTGGTCTGGCAGAAAGCGCTCGACGTGCGCGTCTTCGAAGTGCCCGCGCAGGCACGCGTGTTTGCGAAAGAGCGCTGGCAGGGCGCTCCATTGATCGCGGGGCACGTGCTGGGCAAGGGTGCGGTGCTGTGGATTGCGACTCCACCCGGCGAGTTGGGCTATGAACGGTATCCGTATCTGTTACAGGCGCTCGCCGACCTCGGAATGGAAGCGCCGCTACGCGGTTCGCGACTGTGGGCGTTTTTTGATAGCGCGTATCGCAGTCGCGTCGATGTCGATTATTTTGCGGAGCGTTGGCGCAAGGCCGGCATCTCCGCCTTGCACATCGCGGGGTGGCAGCATTTCGAATCCGATCCCGAGCGTGATGCCTGGCTGCAACGTTTGATAGAGGCCTGCCATAAGCGCGCGATCCTTGTATATGCGTGGCTGGAATTGCCGCACGTGAGCGAACGCTTTTGGGCGGAGCATCCCGAATGGCGCGAGAAAACAGCGCTCGGGCAGGATGCGCATCTGGATTGGCGCAAACTCATGAACCTGGCAGATTCCGATTGCCATCGCGAGGTGGCGCGCGGTGTGCGTGGCTTGCTGCAACGCTTCGATTGGGACGGCGTGAACCTTGCCGAACTATATTTTGAATCGCTCGAAGGCTCTGCGAATCTTGCGCGCTTCACGCCCTTCAACGCAACCGTTCAGGCTGAGTTCAAGAACCTGCACCATTCGACTCCGCTGAAAGCACAACGCAAGTTTCTGGACTACCGCGCGGATCTCGCCCATCGGTTGCAGAGGCAGTGGCTGGCGGAACTGGAAGACATTCGGCGCGGTCAAACCGCATCTCGATATCGCGCTCACGCACATCGACGATCGCTTCGATACGCGCATGCGCGATGCGCTTGGGGCTGACGCGGCACGTCTGCTGCCGCTAACTGATGAACGCGGCTTCACGTTCCTCATTGAGGATCCGGCGACGGTCTGGCACCTGGGTGCACAACGCTATGCGCAAATTCGAGAAAAGTATCAATCGCTTACGCGCCGTCCCGAGAAGCTCGCGATTGATCTCAACATCGTCGAGCGTTATCAGGACGTCTATCCGACGAAGCAGCAGACCGGCACGGAGTTGTTCCAGCTCGTGCACCAGGCCGCAAAGTCCTTCCCGCGCGTGGCGCTGTATTTCGAGAATTCGATTCTGGCGCAGGACGTCAAGCTGTTGCCTTCGGCCGCAGCGCAGGTTACTCGCCTGGAGCGGATCGGCACGCGACTTGTAGTTGAATCAGCGCAGGGTGTCGGGGTGCGCTGGGACGGTGCAGCGCTGGTCGATGGACGTCCCTGGCCGGTGACTGACGGCAAGACAGTCTGGCTGAGCGCGGGTGCACATGCGATTGAGGCGAGTACGGTGGCACCCAAGCTACGGATGATCGATTTCAACGGCACACTGAAAACAGCTGCGGCAACGCTGCAGGGTATCGACTTCAGCTACGAAAGCGACGCGCGTGCAGTGGTAGTACTGGATAAGAAGCCGGGCACTGTGGAACTGGATGGCGAGTTACACCAATTAGAAGTGATCGAGACAGACTCAAGGTTTTGTGATGCTGCTGCCGAAAGGCCAGCACCTGGTGCGGATCAAGTCTCTGTGAAGCCTAGTTCAGTTTGACTTCGTCGCCTTCTTTGAGACCGGAGACGACGACTGCGTGCATGTCATTGGCGAGGCCAAGTTCTACTTCGCGATCTTCGAACCCATTGGCCGTCTTGACCGCGACCAGGGACTTGCCCTTTACTTCGCGGACGGCGCCCAGAGGTGCAATCACGACGTTGGTTTCCTTGCTTAACGCTACGTCGCCGTAGGCGGAAAGATCAGGAATCAGGCGGGGGTCAGCGCTGTCGATCGTGATGCGAACGGGAACGCTGCGAATATAAAAGCTGGAGCGCCAGCCGCCAACCGCGAGCGCGCCGATGCTGTAGACCTTGCCCTTAAGAGCCATGCCGGGGAATGCATCCAGCCCGATGGCTGCAGGAAGTCCGATTTTCAGATCGCCGATGGCGGCCTGGTTGATCACGGCGTCGATCTGCATACTGGCGGGATTGACGACTTTCATGAATGACTGGCCTGGTGTGACCTGATCGCCTTCCTGCACTTGTCCCATTTCCGAACCACGGAAAATTGATTGCATCACGGCAAGCCCATCCATCGGCGCCTTGATTGTGAACTTTCGGATATCGATTTCGTGCCGTTCCAGATGGCGCTGCTGGCGGCCCAGTGTGATTTCAAGAATGCGCAGTTCCGCACCGTGTGCAATCTTTTTGGAGATCAGATCCGCCTGATACTGCTTGTAACGCGCTTCGGTTTCTTCCACCTGCAGTTTGATCACTTCCTGATCTACTGTGGTGCGGGTTTCGGAAGCGCCAGCCTCCAGTTTCCACTTATCGAAATCGGCCTTTGCGACGCGTACCGTCTGTTGCAGATTCTCCCACTCGACGGCCTGTTCCGCTTTACGTTTGCTGACATCGTTGCTGGCCTGCTTCACCATGTCGATCACATCGTCGATGTGATCCTGCGAAGCCTGTGCGTCGATTTGGGCGAGAAAGTCGCCCTTCTTGACGAAGCTACCCGATTTGGCAAGCTTCAGGAGAATCAGCGGGCGGTTGGACTCAGGCCCGCGCAGTAAGGGCGCGATAATGTTCGCATAATTGCGTGCGGATGTCTGTCCGCTGATGCGCATGGACCTGGAAATGTCTCCCCGCGCGATCTTGGCTGTGCGAAACGTGACGGTTGTTTTGGCAGCCTGCTGAGACTGTCGAGGCTTGAACCAGAACTGATATGCGGCGACGATTCCGCCGATAAGCACAAGTAGAATCAACCACTTGCCGAGCTTCTTGACTCCGCCACCCGGAGGTTCCGGGAACGGGGCGATTTCTTCGGGTTTTTCGACAGGGCGAGGGGCCTGATTACCAATGGCGGACATGGCTACCTCAAGAATACAAGAGGATTACGAATAAAGATAGGCGCAGTTTCGGCAATCGAAGTTACTCCGATGATCCTTATTTGCAATCTTTTTCGCTATCCTGATACTTCATGTCCATTCTAAGATATTTCACCCTCTTAGTCTTCCTGCTTCCGCTATCGGCTCAGCCGCGTGAAGATTTCTGGCCGGGCGCGAAATACGACCCGTCCATCCCGACTTTTCAGAAGGTTCTTGGGCACAATCCGGGCGAGCGGATCACGCCATACGCCGGGTTGACCAAGTACGCCGAGGCGCTGGCGAACGCCGCGCCGAATCGCGTCAGGCTGATGGAATTCGGCCAGAGTTGGGAAGGCCGTAAGCTGATTTATCTTGCGATTGGATCGGAAACGAACCTACGGCGGATCAAAGAGATCCAGGCCGGAATGAAGAAACTCTCTGACCCGCGAGTGACGACGCCCGCTGAAGCGAAGCAGCTGACGGCTTCCCTGCCCGCTATCGTGTGGCTGGCCGCCGGGGTCCATGGCGACGAGATTTCCTCGCCGGATGCTGCACTGCTTGCTGCTTATCATTTGCTGGCAGCGCGTGGCGACAAGATGGTTAGCGATATTCTGGCGAACGTAGTGGTGCTGGTGCTGCCCTCGCAGAATCCGGATGGCCGCGACCGGTTTGTGCATCATTACGAGCAGTCTTACGGAATAGAACCGGACGCAAACCCCTCTTCGCTGGAACACTCGCAGCCCTACCCCGGGGGTCGAACAAATCATTACGCATTTGACATGAACCGCGACTGGTTCGCACTGACTCAGCCTGAAATTCGCGGGCAGGTGAAAGCGCTGCAGGAGTGGTACCCGTGCGTGTACGTCGATCTGCACGAAATGGGATCGGACTCGACTTACTTCTTCGCGCCTGAAGCAGTGCCGTTCAATCCGCATCTGGCAAAAGAGCAGAAAGACGCGCTGATGCTGTTCGGCAAGAACAACGCGAAATGGTTTGATCAGTTCGGCTTTAATTATTTCACGCGCGAGGTGTTCGACGCGTTTTATCCAGGTTATGGCGCAAGTTGGCCCTCGTATTATGGCGCAGTCGCGATGACCTATGAACAGGCCTCGTCGCGTGGACTGCTGAGGCGTCGCACGGATGACACCAGTCTGATTTTCCGCGACACGATCCGGCAGCACTTCGTGGCATCGATTGCGACGTTTGAAACCGCGGCGAAGAATCGCGAACAGTTGCTGGCAAGTTTCTACAGTTATCGCCAGAGTGCAATTGAAGAAGGCCGGAAAGAGATCGTCAAAGAATATGTACTGGTTCGCCAGGGCGATACTTCCACGGTCGATAAGCTGGCTTTGCTGCTAGCTGAGCAGGGCATCGATGTGAAGCGCGCAAAGGATAGCTTCAAGAGCGGCGGCAAGGACGTGCCAGCCGGAAGCTACGTGATTCCTCTGGCGCAACCCGCAAAGCGTCTGATCCGGACGCTGCTCGACACCGACGTGCCAATGGCCGCGGACTTTCTGAAGGAACAGGAACGGCGCCGCAAGAAGAAACTCGCCGACGAGATTTATGATGTAACGGGCTGGTCGCTGCCGCTAATGTATAACGTCGAGATGCTCGCGGCAAAGGATACATTTACTGGCGGTTTTGAAGTGGTGAAGGCCGGGTCCGCTTTGCCTGGCAAGGTGATTGGCAGTAAGGCGAGCGTTGCGTATCTGGTTCCCTGGGGCAGCGCGGCGGCCGGCCGCTTTTTGACTGGCGCACTGCGTCAAGGGCTGAAGGTCCTGACCAGCGATAAAGCGTTCGCGCAGGGCGACAGAAAGTACCCAACTGGTACATTGATTCTGCGCGTTAAGGAAAATCCTGCGAATGTGGCCGAGACGGTCTCCAAGCTTGCGGAATCGAGCGGCGCGGAAGTGATTGGAACGGATACGGGGTGGGTGGAAGATGGAGTCAATTTCGGCAGCCGGTACGTCTTTTCCGTGCGCCGCCCGGTGATTGCGTTGGCGTGGGATCGGCCTGTGTCTTCGGCATCCGCTGGTCATGCGCGCTTCGTGCTGGAACGCCAGTTCAATTACCCGGTCACGGCCGTGCGCACGCAGATTCTGGCAACGGCGGATCTGACGCGCTTTCACGTGATCATCCTTCCAGATGGCAGCGCGGAAGGCTATGCAAGCGCGCTGGGACCGAACGGCGGACGCAGGTTAAAGGAGTGGGTAGCGGCTGGTGGAACGCTGATCTCAATTGGAGCGGCCAACGCATATCTGTCAGACCCGCGCGTCGGCGTGCTGGCGATCTCGCAGGAAAATTCATTCCGCGATCCGGCAGCGGCCACTGCAACTCCGGCGAAGAAACCGGATACTGCGCCAACTGCTCCGAGTGCGGGTGCGGGTGCGACGGCGACGACTGCTCCGGCCGAGACTCGCGTGGCGGGCAAGCTGTTTACGAAAGAGGAAGACCTGCGGAAGGCGATCCAGGCTGACACGGAATTGCCGGATGCGGTATCAGGCGTGCTTCTTCGCGCTAAGGTCGATCCCGAACCGTGGGTAACGGCCGGCGTCACTGCGAATGTCAATGCGCTGGTGGAAGGCCGCGCAATTTACACCCCGATCAAGCTGGATAAGGGCGTGAACGCGGTGGTCTTTGCCGGTCCGGACGAGATTCTGGCGAGCGGCTACTTATGGGAAGAGAACCGCAAGCAGTTGGCTTACAAACCTCTCGTCGTGGTGCAGCGCGAAGGGCGCGGCTCTATCGTAGGCTTCACATCGGACCCGAACTTCCGCGCATATCTGGACGGCATGAACGTGCTGTTCCTGAATGCGGTGTTTAGAGGCGCGGCGCACTCCCGGCAGGCGGCTGGGGAGTGAATTCGCCGCTGGCCGGAGGCTCCCGTAATAGTTCGGAGAAAGCCTCCGGCCGCTGGGCGGACCCTCAGAAACTCAGCCGGAGGCCGAGTTGGATGCGCCGGGACGGGGCCGCGGAGCTAACGACGCCAAAACCGGGACCACCGAATGTGCGACCCGGGATGCCGAAGTTGGCGTGGTTCAGCGCGTTGAACAGCTCGGCGCGGAACTGGAGCCGCATCGCTTCGCGGAGAGCGAAGTTGCGCAGGATCGAGAAATCGAAATTGCTCATTCCCGCCGCGCGCAGGATGTTGACTCCCTGATTGCCGAACTTATATAGCGCGGGCTGCAGGAAAGCGCTGGTATCAAACCAGCGGCCCAGGCTGCGCTGGTCGCTGCTCAGCGACGGATCACGCAACACGTCGGCGCGCTGTGCGCCTGCCGAGAACGCGTTGGTGTTGTTGGTCTGTGTAGTGACCGTGTAGGCCGGTCCCGATTGGAACGTGAGTACTGAGCCGACCGACCAGTCACCGATCACATAAGCCAGTGGGCCACCTGTAACGTGGGCTCTGCCCTTGCCAAAAGGAAATTCATAGACGGAACTCCAGGTGAGGCGATGGCGGATATCGTTGTCGGAAGGACCCCAGTCGGCGCGGCGATTGTAGTAGTCCGAGTAGGGGCCGCCGCTGTTGCCAACGGCCGAACCGCCGTCGGAGCTGTTATCCAGGAACTTCGCGAAGGTGTAGGTGGTGAGGATGTTCAAGCCCTTGGTGAAGCGCCGTTCAAAACGCGCCACGCCCGCGAAGTAGGCGGAGTCGCCCAATGTGGGAGCGAGCAGCGTGACGCCGCTGAACTGCGGGAACGGCCGGTCCTTCTGCGTGGCCGAGGGTCCCAGCAACTCGGGACGGATCTGGTTGATGTTCTGGTTTGCGCTGGGCAGATGATGCGAGATGTTGCCGAGGAAGCTGACTTCGACAACACTGTTGCCGGGCAGTTCACGCTGCACGCTGGTGTTGAACTGCTGGGAGTTCCCGGTGCGGCGGTTCTGCTCGAAGAACGTGGGAGCCGTCGTGGCGTTCTTTCCCACGGCGACCGCGCCGAACGAGTCGTCCAGAACCGGCGCTGTGCCGGTGCCGGAAGCGGGTACGCCGTCCTTCAGATAGAACGGCGCCGTGATGCCGTTGTCCGGAGTGTTTAGCGTGGACGAGGTTTCATAGCCGAGCGCGGCCGAAGCCGGTTGGCCGCTGTCGAACGGGTGTGCGTAGAAGATTCCGTAGCCGCCGCGAAAGACGGTCCGGCCGGAGCCGAGCGGCTTCCAGGCGAATCCGAAGCGCGGGCCGAAGTTGCGCATGTTCGTGTCGTAGGGATTTGTAGGCCAGCCCTTAACCCCGGCGAAGCGCACGACTCCGGGCGTGCCGGAAACAGGATTGATCGCTTTGGCATCAAAACTATTCATCCGGTTGTTGGCATCGACGATCGGAGTGTCGGTCTCCCAGCGCACGCCGAAATTGAGCGTGAGGTTCTTGGTAACGGTCCAGTCGTTTTGCGCGAAGCCGGCCAGATACCAGTTGCTGCGGTCGAGGATGTCGGTCTGGCGTTTTGTGAAGGCGGTGGGGAAGCCGAGCATGAGACTGGCGAAGCCAATGCCGCTCGCAGCGACTCCAGGCAATCCGGTCGGGGTCGT
Organism: Bryobacteraceae bacterium; assembly: GCA_963793625.1. GTDB lineage: Bacteria > Acidobacteriota > Terriglobia > Bryobacterales > Bryobacteraceae. The sequence goes on from CAWCAT010000020.1 coordinate 198,930, forward strand.
CGCGAAGGTGAAGGCGCCGGAGGCCGTCGGCAGGTTGATTTCATAGTTGCGCGAAGGCCGCGCTTCCAAGCCGAACTTCATCGAGTGGTGACCGTGCACCCACGAGAGGTTTTCGACGATCTGATACTGCTCGATGGGAAGCTGCCGGCGCTCCTGGTTAGCGCTACTGAGTGCCGTCACGCCGGTGGCAACAATATTCGGGAAGGCATTGTCGGAAACGCCCTTGATGCCGAGTTTGCTCGGCCAGTTGCCGCCGACGCCCTTCGAGAGCTGATGGTTCGTGCGATTCCCGTAAGTGAACCGGACCTCGTTAATCACTGTGGCCGAGATCACGCGCGTCCATGCTGCATACCAGAACTGCTGGTGCCGCCCGGCGTCGAAACCCGTGTCAGCCCCTGCGTCCGGAAAGACGCTGGTATTGCCGGAGTCGTCGCTGTTATAGAGATAGCGGCCGCTGAGTCTGTCCTTGCTGCCGAGGTTATGATCCACCTTCGCCATAATCGTGTTGCGCAACAGTGAATTGGAGAAGTTGGAACGGAAGTTGTTTGCACCGCTGATATTGTCAGCCGGCTTGTTGGCCAGCGGGTAGAACGGCAACAGGTTGCGGGCGACTGGGTCGAAGCGGGTCGTGGGTATGCGATTGCCTGCGAAGAGGTCGCGCACGGTCCTGCCAGCCTCAGCGCGCGTCGAGGCCGGATCGTAGATCGGGATTACCGCGCCCTGCGCGTTGAAGGTCTGCGAGTAATCGCCGGCCTTCTGCAAGTCCGTCGGCACGGTCAGCGTGGAGATCGCGCCATCACGCCGCCGCGAACCTTCGTAAGAGGCGAAGAAGAAGGTCTTATCGCGGCGGATCGGTCCCCCGAGAGTGCCGCCGAAGACGTTGTAGCGCAGCGGCGCTTTGATTTTCTGCGTTCCCGATGTCGGCGCAAAAAAACTCGGCGCGTCGAGCCGGTTGTTGCGGAAGTACTCGAACAGGCTGCCCTTGAACTGGTTCGTACCGGACTTCGTAGTCGCGATAATCACGCCGCCCGCCGAACCGCCGTACTCTGCTGCGAAGCCGTTCGACATCACCTTAACTTCCTGCAACGTCTCGACCGGCGGATCGGTATCGATCTGTCCGATGCCCAAGCGCATATTCTGCCCGGTGCCGCCATCGATCCAGAACATCTGGCTCTGTGAGCGTCCGCCGGCCAGGCTAAAATTTGGTTTCGAGCCGGAGTCGTAGTTGACGAAGACCGCGGCGCCCGTAATGTTGATCATGTTCATCGCGCGGCGGTCGCCGAGCGGCATGTCCTGAATCGTGCGGGATTCGACTAACTGAGTGACGTCGGATGTTTTGGTTTCGAGAATCGATGCAGATGCCGAGACGCTCACCGAATCGGAGACGGCACCGAGTTCCAGCTTGATATCAAGGCCGAACACCTGGCCCGTGGTGAGCGTGATGCCCTTGCGAACGTGGCTCTTGAAGCCGCTTTTCGAGGCTTCGATGACATAGCCTCCGATCGGCAGAAAGCGCAGCGAATAGGTCCCGGTATCGTTAGTCTTGACGGTCGTCTTCACACCGGTTTCCAGGCTCGTCGCGGAGACTTCCGCGTCGACGATCAAGGCGCCTTGCGCGTCCGTGATATTGCCATTAATTGTTGCTTGTGGGGATTGCGCGGGCAGCGTCCAGGCAAGACATATTACTGCAGGCAGTAATCTGAGCGCGTTCCAGATTGATCTTCGTGGACCAACTGCGACTTTTTTATCATTGCGGTTTTCCTAATTCGAGATTCACGATATAGTCTATACCAATCAGGAAATATGCATTAAGTTATCGAACAGTCACTGCCACGATGTTGGAAATCGTGCCGGCAATACTCAGGCTCACATTTGCCTGCCCCGTGGCGGCCAGCGAGCGCGGCAACAAGACATTGACCTGATCGAGCCCGGGGTAGTTCGGGTGAGCGCCGGCGAACAAGACAGGAAGATCAAGCGCGCCTATTCGCGCGGTCACCTCGGCCAAGGCGTTGCGCAGCCGGATGCCTGTCCCATAGAGCACGAGGTAGAGCTGGTCGCTCTCAGCGCCGAAATCCACGGGAATCGCGACCCATTGCCCTGACGAAGCTTCATAGCGAGCCACGGGTTCGACACTTTGCGTCCCATCGACACGCACCCGCTGGATGGCTGCGGCGGCGAGCCCCTGCCCGCTGGCGTTGGCTGAAAAGAGTGCCGGGACGACGCCCTTCACTTCAACCGCTGCGGAGTAAACCGGGCCGTCCGGGCTGGTTACCAAAATTGTGGCCGGACCGATCGCGGTTCCCGCGGGAACAAGAAATCCCACTTGTCCAGGCGAGACGTAGTACAGTCCGGCATCGCGCTCCACGCCATTTGAATCGCGCACCATGGCGCGAGTGCCGGCGAGCGTCGTGGGCAAGGCGATCCCGTTTTGAGCGCCCGCCGTCGCTACCGCCAGCGCATCGCCAAAGCCGACTGCTACGCTTTCCGGAGAGATTTTTCCCGTGGCATAGCTCGCACCCGAAGTGATCGCCAGTGGATAGCCTGCGGTTCGATAAGTTGAGGCTGCCTCCAGACCAGAGGGTCGTGCTCCGCCCGCCGCCGAGTAATCAAGCTGCATTGCGTCACTTACGATGCGCATCAGGCCGCGCCGGCGTTGGCTGCCGCCGTCGGGCAGCAAATCGAAAGCCGTCCATTCCGGCCCCAGCGACTGGGGTTCGAAAGTACCGCGCTCCAGCACTGCACCGGTGCCGTCGAAAAAGGCGTAGCCGTAGGCGCTGGAGAGCGGTCCACGACAAGTGAAATCGACGCGTGTGGAAAGCCCGCCGCTCTGCCGGGTCCACGTGCGCGTGAGCGGAAACTGAACATTGCGCGGATTAGAGGGAAACGGCTCGCACATCTCCTGGGTGTACGCCGCCTGACTCCACAGCTTCTCGAAGACAGCACGGCCTGTTTCGTCGAGATGCGCCTCCGGGCTCACGGCGAACCCGTTTGAAAGACCGTAATTCACCGTGAAGTCGTCGAGCTGAAAGTGGAAGGCGGCCCACGTTTTTGTTACGGTACCTACCATCTGGGTGTTGACCGCAGGCACACCCATCCGCTGGCCGGCCTTCACCTGTGTCCCCACTTTCATCGCCGGGTCCAACTCGGCAAGTCCGACGTAGTTGGTGCGGAAGCGCTGATTGTGCTGAACTTGCACCGCACTGCGTCCGTCGTTGTCGGTCGAGGCGGATTGCACTACTCCATCGGCTGCGGTATACACGCTGGCGCCGATCCGGTACTCGACGTCCCAGCCCGGATGCCCGTCAATGCCGTGGTTACCGATGTGCGCGCCGAATGAATTAAGACCCATCGAACTGCCCCCTATGTCGGCTTCGCGGATCGGCATCTGGATGGTGAAGCTGTTCTGGGCCGCAACTGGGAACGTGCAAGCTATAGCAAGTGCTATCAATCCAGCAAGCCGCATGTATCCAGCCTCCCCCAATCACGTCCAGCATACACTGAGAATAAATGCGCGACGAAATCGAACAGCTCAAGCAGGCAATTGACACGAATGATGTGGAACGTGTCAAAACTCTAATGACCCGCCAGCCAGCGCTGCACCGCGCGCCTCTTGGCTATGGCAAAAACGGGCCGCTCACCTGGGTTGCCGAATGCCGGATACCGTGGGAGCCACCAGGTCCAGAGCGACTGGCCATGGCGCATTGGATGATCCAGAACGGATCCGATGTGCACCAGGGTGGAGACGGGCCGCTGATGAGAGCGGCACTCAACCGCGATCGCATCGCAATGATGGAACTGCTGGTGTCGCACGGTGCGAACGTGAACGCCGAGTGGAACGGGGATTTCCCGATCATCTTCGCGCCTTGCGAAGCGGTGAATCCGGTCTCACTCAAGTGGCTCCTGGACCATGGAGCTGATCCGAACGGCCCAAAGCCGAATCCGCCGGTCACGGCGCTCGATTACCTCATCGGCACGTACGCTCGTTCGCCGGAGCTCGCCCGCTGTATCGACCTTTTGCTGGAAGCCGGCGGCGCAACCAGGTACAACGGACCGGGGGTGCTCGATATCCTCCGGGGCCAGGTTGATCTGCTGGCCCAGCGCCTTGACGCTGATCCCGCACTAGCGAATCAGCGATTCCCGGAACTCGATTGCGGCAGTACAGGCGCTCGCCGCCTTCTGCTTCAAGGAGCGACGTTGCTGCACATTGCCGCGGAATACGGCAACCTTGAAGCGGCCAGACTTTTGCTCGATCGCGGTGCAGACGTAAACGCATGCGCGGCCGTCGACGAAGCCGGCGTTGGCGGGCAGACAGCAATCTTCCACGCAGTGACGCAGTTTGGCGATTATGGGCTGCCGGTAACGCAATTACTGATTGAACGTGGAGCGGACCTGTCCGTTCGGGTGAAACTTCCAGGTCATTATGAGCGGCCGGGCGAGGTGGTTGAATGCACACCCCTGGGATACGCTCGGCTGTTTCCCGGGATTGAGGGGAAGACGGTAAAACTGTTGCGAAAGCGAGGAGGTGTGGAGTGATCAGAACGATCCTGGCGGCCCTTCTACTGGTGGGGCTCGCGGCGGCACAAGAACACGTTTCGTTTCCGACCCAGGACGGCGGGCTTGTCTACGCGGACATATACGGTACGGGCGATCGAGGCGTAGTGTTGGCTCACGGGGGACGCTTCAACAAGGAAAGTTGGGAAAAGCAGGCACGGGCGCTCGCCGCAGCTGGATTCCGCGCGCTGGCTTTCGGCCTTGGAGGCGGAGCTGCTGGTGATGCGGTGAGCAGATCCGAGCCAGGCGAAATTGATCGGCTAGTGCTGCTGGCCGCCTTGCCCGGCGCTCCGCCCGAAAAACTGAAAGGTCGCAAGCTGTTCATAGTGGCCCGCGACGACGCGTCCGGCGACGGGCCAAGACTCCGCGGGATTCGAGCATATTACGAGAAAACGCCGGGACCGAAAGAATTGAAACTGCTGGATGGCGCCGCCCATGCACAGTTTCTTTTCGCGACGGATCAGGGAGAGCGGGTGATGCGCGAAATAACACGATTCCTTTCCGCGCCGTGAGAAAGGGCTACATATCTTCGAGCAAGTGCCCGAGCTTTTCCTTTTTCGTTCGCAAATAGGCTTCGGTCGATTCGATCGGGTCGATGATGCAAGGGACCCGGGCGGCGATTCGGACGCCGGCTCGCTCCAGTGCATTCATTTTGTCCGGGTTGTTCGAGAGCAGCCGGACGGCTGGGATGCCGAAATACCGGATGATCTCGCAGGGCAGTTCGTAGCTGCGCAGGTCGGCTTCAAACCCGAGTTGCACGTTCGCTTCGACGGTGTCGGCGCCGGCATCCTGAAGTTCGTAGGCGCGCAGTTTATTGATTAGCCCAATGCCACGGCCTTCCTGCAACTCATAGAGCAGCATGCCGCGACCCTCGTCCGCAATCAATTCCAGCGAGAGCTCCAATTGCAGACGGCAATCACAGCGCAGACTGTGAAAGACATCTCCGGTGAGACACTGGGAGTGTATGCGCACTAAGGGAGGCGGTCCTGAGAGGTCTCCGAGTTTGAGAACGACTGCTTCTTCGATCTCGTCGCCGCGATGGCCTTCAAAACCGTATATCCGGAATTGCCCGAAACGGCTGGGAAAATTGGCTTCGGCTACCTTCAGCAGCCGAAATTCGGTAACATTCACTAGTCTCATTATAATGATCTCAGGGACCGCATGGTCGAACAGCCTATAATCCTACTTCTGGTTCGTCTGGCCGTGGCCGCCTCGCTCGCTAGTATTCTGGCGAGATCGGGCGCATTCAAGCGCATGTTGATGCGCGAAGAACGCACCCTGATTCAGCGCCTGCAACTCGCCGGCGGACTCGCCGTGATCTTTTGCGCCGGCGTCGGCATGCGACTGGTGACACACGGTAGCTATCAGGCTGTTGACCTCGGTTTCGAGGGCAGCCTGCTGGCGGGCATTCTTGGCGGCTACGTCACGGGTCTGTGTGCGGGCGTAATGATCGCGGTTCCGGGCATGCTGCATCACGAATATGTTTCGATGCCGCTGTTTGCCGGCGTGGGCGTACTCGGCGGATTGCTGCGGGACCTCGCGCCTTCGGTCGACGATATCTGGCGCTTCTCCCCGTTTCTCGATCTGAATATTTATCGCTTTTTTCGCAAGACAGAAGATCAGGCGCGCACGATTTACCACTGGTTTTTCCTGGGAACGATTCTGTTTGCAGAGGCGATGCGCTGGGCTGTAAGTTATGTTTTCGAAGGCAAGTATTTCGTTTCGCCACACGATGGCATACCTGCTTCGGAGCCATGGCTGACCGTCGCGGTCTACGCCGGTACGCTGTTCGTAATTACGATTCCGTTGAAGGTGTGGAATAACACACGCAATGAAATCAAGCTGGAAGCGCAGCAGCGACTGTTGACCGAGGCGCGCCTGGAAGCACTGCGGAGCCAGATCAATCCGCACTTTTTATTCAACACCTTGAATTCAGTAGCGTCGCTGATTCGTTCGAATCCGGAACGCGCGCGGACGATGGTCTATAAGCTCTCGAATATTCTGAGGCGTTTGCTGCGCCGGCACGATGACCTGAATCCGCTGCGTGAAGAACTCTCGTTTATTGACGATTATCTCGCGATTGAGATGGTGCGCTTCGGACCCAAGCTGCGCTTTGAAAAAGATGTCGCGCCGGATACAGTGGGCTGGTTGGTTCCAAGCATGCTCTTGCAACCGCTTGTGGAGAACAGTATCCGGCACGGATTGAGTTCCAAGATAGAAGGCGGTCTGATACGGATTCGAAGCTCAATCGTTGACGGGCGGCTACACCTTCTGGTAGAAGATGATGGCGTGGGTATTTCGGAAGTAAAGCTGGCTACGCTGTTTGAGCAGGGCATCGGAGTCAGTAACGTCAACCAGCGCTTGAAGTTGTTTTTCGGCAACGATTACCGATTATGGATCGACAGCAAGCCGGGCGAAGGCACGCGGACAGAGATACAGATTCCGGAGTTACAACCGCGTCTCGCCGCTGTATCCTAAGGGGAAGACTGAGTGATTCCACCGAATGTCACTGAGAACATGGATCTGACGCGCAGGGACGTGGCACAGTGACGGATTGCATAAAACGATCGCGGACCGGACGCGACGGATTTATGACCGCATGTCGTTCATCTATCCGGTTTCCACTTATTTGTTCCACTCCAAAGCGCACCACTGCGCATTGCAGGCAAGCGGCATCGAAGATGGAATGACAGTGCTGGAAGTTGCCACCGGATCCGGCGAAATGTTCCGACGCCTCATCAACGGCGAATCGCGGAGGGGCGACGGTTGGACTGGATCTTTCGCCCAACATGGCGGCGCGCACGCAAAGTCATGCACGCAGGAGTTTTCCGGATTCCAGCGCCGCATTGCCAGGCTGTTGACGCGCGGCAATATGCCGTTTCGCGATAACTCGTTCGATGCCGTCGTGTGCTGCTATCTGCTGGAATTGCTCTCATCGGAAGATATCGCCCAAACACTCCGCGAGGTTCAGCGCGTCCTGCGCAAAGGAAGAAATTTCACACTGGTGTGCATCGGACAGGATGCGGATATTTTTAACCAGGCGTACCGCGTATGCGGAAAAGTGGCACCGGCGTTCTGGGGCCGGCAGGTAGAAAAGCGCGTCTGCACGATGGTCGAATCGTCAGGGCTGCGCATTTTTTCGGATCAGTTCGTGCGACAAGGATTCTATCCCTCGCGCGTGCTGGTCGCCCGCAAGTAATGCGGCGACGCGAATTCATTCCACTTCTCATCGGCGGGCGCGTTTTCAGCCGCGCCTGTGCGCAATTCCTGGGGCATTTACCGCGGCGCCAACACACGTCCGACGATCAGCGCGGAAGACGTGCGCTACTTCGCTTCGCTGGGCGGAAACCTGCTGCGCGTGAACGGCAACTCGCGACCGCTGATGCGCAAAGAGCCGCCGTACGATTTAGACTCAGCTAACTTCGAACTTCTCGACAGATCATCGATGCCGCAGAGAAATACGGCGTTGCGATTGTCGTCGATCCACACACGACGCCGGGCACCGAGAAAACCACGACCACAAATCCGAAGGATCTCCTCTGGTCGGACTTCTCCTGGCATGAGCATCTGATCCGCTTATGGGATCACATTGCGCGGCGTTATAAAGACCGTGGCAAAGTCATTGCCGGTTACGATCTGCTTAACGAACCCGCGCTGCCCGAAGGAGGAAAGGCTGATACGCCCGCTGACTGGAATTTGCTCGTAAGCAAATTGGTCAAGGTGATTCGCGCGCAGGACAAAACGCACCCGATCATCATCGAACCACCAACGATACGGATGCCCAATGGGCAGTACATTAATCGCCTGAACGGAATGGCGTATCTTGCGCCGCCGCCGGACGACAATGTGGTTTACAGTCCGCACATGTACGAGCCGCACGAGTTTACGCATCAGGGAGTACAAGGGCGGCCCGAGCCTGTTCCCTACCCTGGCGAGATTCGCGGTAAACGCTGGGATCGCGCAATGATCGAAGAAACTCTCGCCCCGGTGGCCGCATTCCAGAAAAAGGTGAACGCCCCGATCTTCATGGGAGAATTCAGCGCGCCGCGCTGGAAGGGCGCAGAGGCGAACGCCTACCTGCGGGACGTCATCGAAATCTGTGAAACAACAACTGGAGTTGGGCGTACCACAGCTATCGCGAAGCCGACGTCTGGGATGCCGAGATGGACAACGAAGACCGTACTAAACGCGAACGCCTCGCGTCCACTCCGCGCCTGGAACTGCTTAAAACCTTCTGGAAAAAGAATCATTGACGGCGCTTGATGTGTATGTTACAACTTACTTTAAGTAAGTTATAAGTAACATCAAGGAGAATCGCCGATGCCGGTACTTGAGAAACAGGCGTGGTTTCTGTTGTCAGTTGTCGCTGATTACCATAGCCGCATACTTTACCTTTGTCGCTTCGGCGGGTTCGTTCCGGCCACCGGTGCCAGTTTCGCCCTGTTAGGGTTGACTGGACTCCCCGCGCTCCGCCGCAAGAAAAAGCTTGTGGATGAGCGTGACAGCGAGATCGCTAATAAGGCGGATCTGGTCGGTTATCGCGTGTTCTGGCTGGCCTTCGTTGCCGTGCCCATGGTGATCGGATTCCGCATGGGTTGGGACAACGTGATACTCGTGCCACCTGGACGCTCACCCTGGTTCTGTATTTCGCTTTCGCCTTGGTCATCGGGATCCGGGCGCTGACCACTATCGTGTTGTACCGCAAAGCAAGCCATGCCTGAGCAGGAGATCAGAAACAACATCCGGCGGCTGCGCTTCGAGCGCGGCGAGATGACTCAGGAGCAACTCGCCAAACTTTCCGACGTGACACGCCACACCATTATGGCGCTGGAAGCCGGCAAGTATTTACCTTCACTGCTGCTGGCATTTCCGCATAGCCCAAGCTTTTCAAGTTCCCATCGAGCAGGTTTTTGAGTACGACGGAAAATAAAGCGGCCCTCTACTTGCACCATTTCGCCGAGGGGTGTACCCTTGTTTTTAGGCGAACAAAGGGCGAACATGCAGGCCGCGGTACTCAAAGCAAATCATCCGTTTTTTCTTCGGAAGACAGCGCCGGACATGCTGCTCAGCGGCGCGCCGGAGGTGGATCGAGTTGCCGGCGGATTTCCGCGCGGGGGGATTACGGAGATCTGCGGAAAGACCTCTTCCGGGCGCACATCCCTTTTGTTATCAGCGCTGGCGGCAGCCACTTCTGGAGGAGAAGTGTGCGCCTGCGTCGATACCAATGACACGTTCCATCCGGCTTCCGCTGCTGCCGCGGGAGTCGATCTGGAGCGTCTGCTGTGGGTCCGCTGCGGCGGGAATCCGGAGCATGCCCTGAAATGCACGGACCTGCTGGTGCAGGCCGGCGGTTTTGGGCTCATCGCCTTTGATCTTGCCGATGTGCAGCCTGAAGTTGCACGCCGGATTCCGATTTCGTCGTGGTTCCGGCTGCGTCGTGCGATTGAACCGACGCGCACCGTACTGGTGCTGCTGGAACAACTGGCCAACGCCCGCACGGCAGCATCGCTTGTTCTCGAAATGAAGGCAGGCCAGGCCGATTGGTCCGGCACACCGCGTGTCTCACAACTGCTCCGAGGAGCGACGCATGAAGCGAGTTTGCGCAAGCCCGTAGGCTCAGAGGTGGCGAATGTACGCCTGTCTGCACGTTCCGAATATCCCGCTGCGCTTGAGTGCGCCGAGGAGTTTTCGCCGATGATCGAGCGTGTTGCTGCGGACACGGCGATTCTCGACATCAGCGGTCTGGATCTGTTGATGGGTTCGCCGCGCGACATCGCGAAGTCGATGCGGTGCCGCAGTGGAGAGATTGCGCGCGTTGCTGTGGCAAATAATCCGGATGCCGCTCTGCATGCAGCGCGTGGATTCGAAGGTGTCACGGTGATTCCGCCGGGCCGCGAAGCCGAGGCTTTGGCACCGTTGCCGCTCACGCTGTTGACGCAGGATCCGAAATTACTCGAAACGTTTATCCACTGGGGTCTGCGGAGTTTTCGCGATCTTGCGGCACTGCCCGAGCAAGGCTTGGCCGAACGGCTCGGGGCAGAAGGTGTGCGGCTGCGCATGCTGGCGCGCGGAGAAACGTCGCGTCCTCTGCGACTCGACAAAACCGATTCGAATTTCGAAGAGAGCATGGAACTGGAGCATCCGCTCAAGCTGCTGGAGCCACTTTCGTTTCTGCTTTCGCGCCAACTCAACGACATCTGCGCGCGTCTGCAATCACACGGACTGGCCACCAGCGAAGTCCATCTCACGCTGAATAGCGAAACGCGCATCTATCGGCCGCCGGTACCGATGCGCGACGCTCGCGCGTTTCTCAAACTGATGCAACTGGATCTGGCGGGAACGCCGCCGCGCGAGCCGGTGACACGGCTCTCGATCAAGGCCGAGCCGAGCGATCCACGCAGCGTGCAGTCCGGTTTGTTTCTGCCGCCCACACCAGCGATGGAAAAACTCGAAATCACGGTGGCACGCATCGCCAATATTGTCGGTAAAAATAACGTTGGAATTCCGGAAGTTTTGAATACACACAGGCCCGATGCGTTCGTGCTGAGGCCAACAAAATATTTAGCCACTGGAGAACACAGGGGCACACAGATAAAAGAAAGCAACGCTCTTTCGCTGCGTATGTATCGTCCGCCCAAACCGTTGGACCTGGCTCGCGTCAGTCACAAGATTATCCGAATGGCCGGCCCATGGCGCAGTTCCGGCGACTGGTGGACCAGCGATCCGTGGAATCGCGATGAGTACGACGTCGCGATGGACAATGGCGCGCTTTACAGGATTTTTCAGAACCGTAAAACGCGGCAATGGTTTTTCGAAGGCAGCTACGATTGATGTACATCGAACTGCACACACGTTCAGCTTTCAGTTTTCTGGAGGGCGCTTCCCTGCCTGAGGATCTGATCGCGCGTGCGTCCGAACTTGGCTACCCTGCGCTGGGCCTGGCGGATCGCGATGGCTTTTACGGCGCGCCGCGCTTCCACATGGCCGCGAAGAAGGCCGGGTTGCAATCGCACATCGGCGCGGAACTCAGCACGCACGAAGGCCAGCGTCTGGCGTTTCTGGTTCGTACGCGTAGTGGGTATCAGAATCTCTGCAAACTGATCACGCGCATGAAACTGCGCTCGCCCAAGGGCGAAGGTTCGGTCGCATTTGAGGAGCTTGAGGAGTTCGCAGAAGGACTGGTGTGCCTGACAGGCGCGCATTTCGAAATCGCGGAACAACTCGCGCGCATTTATGGACGCGAGAATGTCTATGTCGAATTGCAGCGACATCACCATCGCGAGGAAGAAGCGCGCAATCAGGCTGCTGTTGAAACCGCGAGGCGACTGGGTCTTGCGCTGCTTGCGACCAACGGTGTCGCGTATGCGACGGCTGATGATCGTGAACTGCTCGACGTGCTGACTGCGATTCGCAATCACGTCACGATCGAAGAGGCTGGCCGTTTGCTTTCGATGAATAGTGAGCGGTACTTGAAATCGCCCGCGGAAATGGAGCGTCTGTTTGCAGATTTGCCGGAGGCCATCGCCAACACGGAAGAACTCGCGGCACGGTTTGGATTTTTCACTCGAAGACCTCGGCTACGAATTTCCGCGCTACCCCGTTCCGAATGGCGGCACAATGGCAGAGTTTTTGCGGGAACGCGCGCATGAGGGCATGCTGCGCCGCTACGGTCCGAACAATCAACGCGCCCGCGAGCAGATGGAACGCGAACTCGAATTGATCACGAAGCTGCATCTGGAAGGTTATTTCCTGATCGTTTGGGACTGGTGGAGTTCTGCCGGCGCGAAGGAATTCTTGTACAGGGACGCGGTTCGGCCGCCAACAGCGCCGTGTGTTATTCCCTCGGCATCACTGCGGTGGACCCCGTCGGCATGGATCTGCTGTTTGAACGCTTTCTCACGGAAGAGCGTGATGAGTGGCCCGACATCGATCTCGATCTACCCAGCGGCGATCAACGTGAGCGCGTCATTCAATACGTCTACAAACTCTATGGACAGCACGGGGCGGCGATGACGGCCAACGTGATTACTTATCGCGGGCGCTCCGCAGCACGTGAGGTCGGGAAGGTGCTCGGGTTCGACGAAGCATCGCTTGCACGCCTTTCGAGTCTCGTCCGCGCCTGGGAATGGAAGGACCCGCAGGACACGCATGAGCGCCGTTTTCAGGAGGCCGGCTTCGATTTGCGAACGCCGAAGATCAGGAAATTTCTGGACCTTTATCTGGCAATTCAGGATTTGCCGCGGCATCTGGGCCAGCACTCCGGCGGCATGGTTGATGTGCCAGGGACAACTGGATTCGGTGGTGCCGCTGGAACCCGCTACGATGCCGGGGCGAGTCGTCGTGCAGTGGGACAAGGACGACTGCGCGGACCTGAAAATCATCAAGGTGGATTTACTAGGGCTGGGCATGATGGCCGTGCTCGAAGAATCACTGGTGCATATCCGCGATTCGTATGGTGAAGAAGTCGATCTGGCGCACCTGCCGCAGGACGATCCGGCCAGTTATCGAACGCTGCAGCAACGCCGACACGATCGGCATGTTCCAGGTGGAGAGCCGCGCGCAGATGGCCGCATTGCCGCGCCTGCGGCCGCGCAATTTTTACGACATCGTGGTGGAGGTGGGCATCATCCGGCCCGGTCCGATTGTCGGAAAAATGGTGCACCCGTACATACGCCGGCGACAGGGAAGAAGAGCCGCCCGATTGCCTGCATCCCTCGCTGGAGACCGTGCTAAAGCGCACGCTCGGCGTTCCATTATTTCAGGAACAATTACTGCGCATGGCAATGATCGCCGCCGGATTTTCGGGTGGTGAAGCGGAAGAATTGCGCCGCGCGTTCTGGCTTCAAACGATCGGAAAAGCGAATGAAAGAGGTGGAGGTAAAACTGCGTCGCGGCATGGAGCGCAACGGCATCACGGGCACCACGCAGGACACCATCGTGCAATCGATCACATCATTTGCGCTGTACGGATTTCCGGAATCGCACGCCGCAAGTTTTGCGCTGCTCGCATATGCGAGCGCGTATTTGAAATGCCACTACCTCGCCGCGTTCACCGCCGCGCTACTGAACAATCAGCCGATGGGCTTCTATCATCCTTCGACCATCGTCAAGGATGCGCAACGTCACGGATTGCGCTTTCTACCAATTGATGTGAACCGCTCCGAGTGGAAGTGCACTCTGGAGAATGGCTCGCTGCGTCTGGGGCTGAACTACATGCGTGGACTGCGCAGTGAGCATGGACAGGCGATTGCGGCGCGAAAACCTTATGCGTCCATCGACGACCTGGTTCGCCGTGTACCGGAATTGCAGAAGGATGAAATTTCTAATCTCGCGGCCGCTGGTGCGCTTAATGGTCTGGCACGCCATCGGCGCGATGCTCTGTGGGAGGCCGAACGTGCGACGCGGCCTGCTGGGCCGTTGTTCGAAGAACTGCCCGCGAGCGAACCGCAATCGCCGCTTGCCGTAATGACTGCGGAAGAGCGCGTCTGCGCGGATTATCGCGGTGCGGGCCTCACTATCGGGCGTCATCCGATGGGACATCGCCGCGAGGAATGGACTCGCATGGGCATTGCGCCGCGCTTCTGAGCTCCGCAATGTTCCGCATGGCCGGACAGTGCGCGTAGCGGGATCGGTGATTGTGCGCCAGCGCCCCGGCACTGCGAAAGGCTTCGTCTTTCTCAGCCTGGAAGACGAGACCGGCATCGCCAATATTATTGTTCCGCCGGATATTTTCGAGACCTATTGCAAGGTGCTGGTCGATGAACCATACGTGTTGGTTGAGGGTGCAATGCAACATCTCGACGGGGCTTTGTCGGTCCGCGCAGAGAAAGTTTCACGACTGCCCGCGCCCGACACCGGCAGCGTGTCGCATGATTTCCATTGAAATACGCAGCCTGAACGCGAGAAAATGGTTTCGCGTTGTTTCTTGGGGGATTATGGCTCTGCGAATCGGGATTCACACATCTTCGGCTGGGGCGCTTGAGAATGCGGCGAAAAAGGCGATTGCGCTGGGCGCAAACACTTTTCAAATATTCTCATCGAGTCCGCGGATGTGGCGCGCGTCAGTTCCAGATCCTGCTTCAGTGAAGCGAATGGCGTTGCTGCGCAAAGAGTATGATTTAAAGCCGCTTGTGATCCACGACACTTATCTGATCAATCTGTCGTCGATTGACCCTACGATTCGACTGAATTCGATCAGTTGCTATCGTGGCGAAGTGGAGCGCGCGATGCTGATCGGCGCAGAGTATCTGGTTGCGCATCCCGGGAGCTACAAAGGACAGACGGTCGAAGAAGGCATTGCTGCTTGTGTTGCCGGCCTGACGGAAGCAGTGCAGGGGCTGAAATCGAAAAAGCTCACGCTGCTGCTTGAGAATACGGCGGGCGGCGGGGCAGCGCTCGGATCGCGTCTGGAAGAATTGGCAGCGATTCGCCATCAGCTGAAATCGCAGGTGGGGTTTGCGATCGGTTATTGCCTGGATACGTGCCACCTGCACGCGGCCGGATACGACGTTTCCTCATTAGTGGGATTCAAACAGACGATCCGCGCAATCGAATACCTGCTGGGACTTGAGAACGTCCCTGTAATTCACGTGAATGATTCGAAAACGCCGCGCGGCTCACGCATCGACCGGCACGCCAACATCGGAGAGGGCCAAATCGGGCTGGAAGCCTTTAGACGGATTTTGAATCATCCGCAGCTGTCGAAGAAGGCTTTTATTCTGGAAACTCCGATGGATCACGACGGGGACGATCTGAAGAACGTGCAGACGTTGAAAAAACTGGTTAAAAAAAAGAGAGTAACCGCGGATCGTTGAACGAAGGCCCGCCACACACCCGCCATTTTTGAGTGCATTCCAGGCCGCGAGCTATATTAGTAGTTCACCCCCTTATGCCGGAAAAGATTTACGAACACCAGACCATCGAATTGAAGTGGAGTGCGAGTTGGGCGGCTCAGCCCGATCTGTACAGAACGAAGGACGACGGAGCGAAGCCGCGCTATTACGTGCTTGAGATGTTGCCGTATCCCAGCGGGCGGCTGCATATGGGCCACGTTCGCAACTACTCCATCGGCGATACACTCGCGCGCTATCAATGGATGCGCGGTTACGACGTACTGCACCCGATGGGTTGGGACGCTTTCGGTCTTCCGGCGGAGAACGCAGCGATCAAGAACAAGCGCCATCCGCGCGAATGGACCGTCTCCAACATCGCGCACATGAAGGTGCAGTTGCAGCGCATGGGCTTCAGCTACGACTGGGATCGCGAGGTCTCAACGTGCGAGCCGGAATACTATCGCTGGAATCAGTGGTTCTTCCTGAAAATGCTGGAGCGCGGCATCGCTTATCAGAAACAGTCCCTGGTGAACTGGTGCCCGGAGTGCGCCACCGTGCTCGCGAATGAGCAAGTGGAGAACGGCTGCTGCTGGCGTCACGAAACCACGCCTGTAGAACAGCGCGAACTCAAGCAGTGGTTTCTGCGCACTACCGCTTACGCGCAGGAATTGCTCGACGATATACAGCAACTCGAAGCCGGCTGGCCGGAGCGCGTGCTCAGCATGCAGCGCAACTGGATCGATCGCTCAGAGGGTACGGAAGTCGATTTCACGCTCGAAGGCACGGAGCAGAAAATCCGCGTCTTCACGACGCGCGTCGACACGATCTTCGGCGCGACCTGCGTGATTCTCGCGCCGGAACACCCGATCGCAAAGCAGCTTTGCCAGGGCGATCTGGCTGTGACGCTGAAGGCGATGGTCGATGACCAGGGCCGCAAGGATCCCGAATCGCTGATCAAGGAAGGCTTCTTCACGGGGCACTACGCCGTGAATCCGTTCAGCGGCGAAAAGGCTCCGGTGTGGGTGGGTAATTTCGTGCTGATGGGCTATGGCACAGGCGCGATCATGGCCGTGCCCGCCCACGACGAACGCGATTTCGAATTCTGCACGAAGTACGGCATAACGATCAGGCCGGTGATTCGTCCTGTTGATGGCACGCTCGCCGACGTGGCCACCATGAAGGAAGCGTTCACTGAATACGGCATCGCTGAAATCTGCGGCGAGTTCTCCGGATTGCCCAGCGCCGAAGCGCGCCGCCAGATGAACGAGAAGGCCGGACGCGAGGGCTTCGGCAAGGCCGCAATCACATACCGCCTCAAGGATTGGGGCGTTTCCCGCCAACGCTACTGGGGCACGCCGATTCCGGTGATCCACTGCGAAAAGTGCGGCGTGGTTCCGGTGCCCGAATCCGCGTTGCCCGTAGTGCTGCCGCTCGACGTCGAAATTACAGGACGCGGCAAGTCTCCGCTGGCGCAATGTGCCTTCGTTCCTGAATGTCGATTGTCCGAAATGCGGCGGGCCCGCGCAGCGTGAAACCGACACCATGGACACGTTCGTGGATTCGTCGTGGTACTTCTTCCGCTATGTCGATCCGCACAACCAGACGCTGCGTTCGATCCCGCAAAAGTGAATCCGTGGTTTCCAGTCGATCAGTATATCGGCGGCGTCACGCATGCGATTCTGCATCTGATGTATGCGCGTTTCTGGTGCAAGGTGATGCGCGATCTGGGGCTCGTGAACATCGATGAGCCGTTCAAGAATTTGTTCACGCAGGGCATGGTGCAGTTGAACGGACAGACCATGTCGAAGTCCAAGGGCAACATCGTCGACCCCGATGAGATGGTTGTGAAATACGGCGCGGATACCTGCCGGCTGTTCACACTGTTCGCAGCGCCGCCTGAAAAAGACATGGACTGGGATGAGTCCAGCGTCGAAGGACAATACCGTTTTATCAGCCGGTTGTACCGCTTCGTGACGCGCAACATGGACGCGACCGAAGGCAGCGGCGAAACCGATCGCAAGGCTCTGCGCAAACTGCATCAGACCATCCACAAGATGACGCAGGACTTCGAGAGCCGCTGGCACTTCAACACCTCGATTGCGGCGTTAATGGAGTTGGTGAACGCGCTGTACCAGCACGAAGCAGGACTCTCACCGCAAGCGCGCAAAGAGATCTGCGAAAAGCTGGTGCTATTGTTGGCGCCGCTCGCTCCGTTCACTGCCGAAGAACTTTGGGAGCAGTTGGGCCACGCAGGTCCGGTGTTCAAACAAGCCTGGCCGGTGTTCGACGAAGCGCTCGCTCAGGAAGAGGGTGCTGAGGTCGTAATCCAGGTGAACGGCAAGCTGCGCAGCAAGATGATCGTTCCTTTCGGAACAGCCAAGTCCGCACTTGAGCAACTTGCGCTGAGCGATGACAAGGTCAAAGCATTTGTCGATGGCAAGCAGATCGCGAAAGTGATCGTGGTGCCCGACAAACTGGTCAATGTTGTCGTGAAAGGCTGATAGTCATAAGATTAGAGCGACATGAAATCGCTTATCGCGTTTGCGATCGGGCTCGTTGTAGCCTCTTCGCTGGCGGGCGCTGCCTCTGACAAATACATCCTGACGCCGAAACCCGGCCCAGCTCCTAAGATTAATGGACCGGTCGTGTATGGGGCACGTCCGGGCCGGCCGTTCCTTTACCGCATTCCCTGCACTGGACAGAGGCCGATCAAGTTTTCTGCGAAAGGGCTGCCCAAAGAACTGAAGCTTGATGCCGCGACTGGCATCATCCAAGGGACAACGCCTGCGAAGCGCGGCGAATATCCCATCACGATGCAGGCCACGAACGGCAAGGGCCGCACGTCAAAACAATTCAAAATCGTAGTTGGCGACACGCTTTCGCTGACTCCGCCGATGGGCTGGAACGATTGGTACACGCACTATGACCGCATCACGGACAAGCTGATGCGGCAGGCCGCCGACGTGATGATTTCATCCGGTATGGCCGATTACGGATATCAGTTCGTGAACATCGATGACTGCTGGATGATCAAACCGGGCTCCAGCGATCCGGATTTGTCAGGTGAGGCCAGGACCAAGGAAGGCGCGATCCGGCCCAACCGCAGATTTCCCGACATGAAGGCACTTACCGGTTACATCCACTCAAAGGGATTGAAGGCCGGTATCTACACCTCTCCGGGGCCGCTGACGTGCGCGAAATTCGAGGGGTCCTACCAGCACGAGGAAATCGACGCGAAGACCTTTGCAGCATGGGGATTCGACTTTCTGAAACACGACTGGTGTTCCTACCGAAACATTGACAAGGCAACGACGGACGAAGCGCGCAAAAAGCCGTACGCGCAGATGGGTGCGATTCTGGCCAAGCTCGACCGGGACATGGTGTTCAACCTCTGCCAGTACGGCATGAACGATGTCTGGAAGTGGGGCGCGGAGGTAGGCGGCAATTGCTGGCGCACAACCGGCGATTTGGGTCTGGAGAAATCGACGAAACTGCCGGGTTTCTACAGCATCGGATTCAAGAACGCGGCCCAGTGGGAGTACGCCGGGCCGGGACACTGGAACGATCCCGACTATATTTTGATTGGCAATGTCGGAAACGCGCGGAAATTCGATCAGCCTCCGACGCCGACATCGCTTACCGCCGACGAACAGTACAGCTACATGTCGATGTGGGCGCTGATGGCTTCTCCGCTTTTCTACTCGGGCCACATGGGGAGCATGGACGAATTTACGCTAAGCCTGCTCTGCAATTCTGAAGTGATCGATATCGATCAGGACGCGTTGGGCAAGCAGGCGCGCATCGTTCGCAAGACAGAGGACGAATTCGTGCTCGCCAAGCCGATGTCCGACGGATCCCTGGCAGTTGGCCTTTTCAACCTGAGTGACGATTCGCGGAAGATTAGCGCGACGTGGACCGATCTCGGCGTGAAGGGAAAGCGCAGGATCCACGATGTGTGGCGGCAGAAGGACATCGGAACTTCGAATGCGAGCTACTCCGTGACAGTCCCCCGGCACGGCGTTGCGTTCGTCAGGTTGTACTAATTACCAGCGCGGGAGCACGCGTTTCCAGTTCGGATCGACGTGCTTCTGCATCTCGGCCTCGTCGTCGCGTTTGCGGTAGGGAAGCTCGTGATAAATCTCCCCGAGACGCGCGATCTGATCGTAATCGAGATCCACGCCGAGGCCGGGCTCATCGGGAATGCGCACGCAACCGTTCACAAACTTGATGCGCCCGCCCTGGACAACTTCATCCCTTTCGGTCTGCCATGGATAATGAGTGTCGCAGGCGTAGGTTACATGCGGCGCGGCCGCGGCAGCATGCGCCATCGTCATCAAGCTGACTCCCAGATGATTATTGGAGTGCATGGAGACACCCATGTGAAGCGTCTGGCAAAGGTCTGCCAGGCGTTGCAGATTTCGAATTCCGCCCCAGTAATGCGGATCGGAAAGCACAATCTGCACCGCGTCTGTACGCCACGCCTCGGGCACATGCGCGAAGCACGTGACTGCGACATTGCTCGCCAGCGGAGTATGATTGCCCAGCGCCAGCAGACGCCGGCGGACTTCCGCCATACCGTCCATGCCAGCAGCAGGATCTTCCAGATAGCCTCCGTCGGATAGCTCGTTTTTCAAGGCCTCGCCGACCATCACCGAAGTTTCGACAGACCAGGCGCAATTCGGATCGATGCGCAGTGGATACTTCGGACCGAACTCTTCGCGGAGCGCTTTGATGGTTGCGATCTCGACACCTGGATCTAGCACGCCGCCCTTAAGCTTGATCTCGCGAAAGCCGTATTTCTCGATCATCTGACGGCACTGCCGCACCGTAGAACTTCACATCGAGGCACTCACCGTACTCGTCTTCGCGCGCATCGCTGTCCAGGCCACCGCCGCCGCCGTGCTTGTAGAACAAGTAGGCGGAGAACGGCACTTCGTCACGCGCGCGCCCACCCACGATGTCGCACAGGGGCTTGCCGAGCGCTTTCCCGATCAGATCGAGACATGCGACTTCGATCGCACCGTTGGTGCGGGTGTGACGATCCAGCGGATTTTCGCCTGGTACCAGATAGGTGTGCGAACGTCCACCGGCAACTGCGGTCGACTCCGCTTCCGCATCCGCAGTGAACTGCAGCCACAAACGCGTGAGCTGGAACGGGTCCATGCCAATGACGCGACTGCGCGCTGCTTCCAGTGCCGCCAGCGGCCCATCCCCGCCGTAAGTTTCCGAGATGCCGACGAGGCCTTCGTCGGACACCACTTCGACTATCGTGCGCAGAGCGTAGGGAGCGTGACGCCCGTAGGAACTACGGAGCGGCGCATCAGCAACGGCCAGGGGATGCAGGCGCAGGTCAACGATGCGCATGGGTGGGATTCGTAATTAGTGCCTGGAGCCGGACTTGGGGTTCTTCAATTTCGTCTGGCGGGCCTTCACGGCTTTGCGTTTCGGCTTCGTGATGAGAAATGTTCCGCTGCCGATGTATTGCGATTGATAGAGCTTGTCGTCTGCCATTTGTGATTCTCCTGTAAATAAGCGTGAGTTCTTAGTGTACCAAGACGGCGGCGCAGGCAGGTTACTGTAAGCAGGTTCTATCCTGAAAGTGACGAATGGCTTGGCAAGACACGTTTCGAGCACTGCGCAACCGGAACTACCGTCTGTTCTTCATTGGACAGATCACCTCGCTCGTCGGAACGTGGATGCAGAACGTCGCGCTGAGCTGGCTGGTGTATCGACTCACGCATGATGAACTGATCCTGGGTGTCACGGCATTCTGTTCGAATATCGCGGTGTTTGTGCTGGGACCGTTAGGCGGAGTCCTGGCGGATCGCTATCCGCGACTACGGATCGTCATTATCGCCCAGTCGCTGTCGCTCGTACAGGCCGTAATCCTGACGGTGCTAACGCTTACCGGGCATATCGACGTCGTCACAATTTTGGGACTCGCGCTTCTGCTCGGCACCATCAACGCGTTCGAGATTCCGGCGCGGCAGGCGCTGGTGGTTCAACTGGCGCAGAAGGACGACTTAATAAACGCCATTGCGCTCAATTCCGCCATGTTCAACGCCGCACGAGTGATTGGGCCGGCAATCGCAGGAATCGCCGTCGCCCTGGCGGGTGAGGGAGTCTGCTTCGCGATCAATGCGGCCAGTTTCCTCGCTGTTCTCGTTTGCCTGTCATTGATACGGCTCCCGGCGCACCCCGCCCAGCCCAGCGAGTCGCCGTTGAGCCGACTGGCGGGCGGCGTCAACTACGTGCGCGCTTCGGTGCCTGTGCGCTCGATTCTAATACTGATGGGTTCGGCGACAATCTGCGCGATGCCGATCATGGTGCTCGCGCCGTTTTTCGCAGACGACATTTTCCACAGGGGCTCGCTGGGCCTCGGCTTTCTGAGCGGCGCGATGGGGCTTGGCGCAATTGGCGGCACGCTCGCACTGGCGCGACGAACGCATACTCGCGGGCTCTCCGGTGTAATCTTCTTCAGTTCGGTCGGTCTCTCAGGTTGTCTGGCCTTATTCGCCTTCTCGCAGTGGTTTGGCGTTTCGCTGGCCATCATGATGGGTATCGGTTTCTGCATTATGCGACAGAACGCGTCGGCCAACACCTACATTCAGACACTGGTGCCGGATGAGTACAGGGGGCGAATCATGGCATTCTATTCAATGACCGTGGTTGGCTTGAGCCCGATCGGGAGTCTGGCGGCTGGAGCCTTGGCGCATCAGTACGGTCCGCGCGTGACCGTCGCCGCAGGCAGCGCGTTGTGCTTGTGTGCTGCTTTCGTGTTTCGGTTTTCGATGAAGGATTAATGAAAAGTCTGATCGCATTACTGTCGCTGTTTCTTGCCACTCAGGCAGCGTACGCCAAAGAGAAACCCAAACTCTTCGACGACGTTACCGCTATTGCGAAAGAACTCAGCGAAATCACCGGCCTGAAACTCAAGCGGCCCGTACCGCATGACACGATGACGCGTGAAGCGCTGAAGAAGTACATCCAGCAAAAGATCAAGGAGCAAGTGAAACCCGAAGAAATTCGGCTGGAAGAACTGGCGCTGAAGAAATTCGGCTTCCTGCCGCAGGAATTCAATCTGGAGCGCGCCACCGTGGATTTGCTCACTGAGCAGGCCGCCGCATTTTACGACTACCACAAGCAGCGGCTGTACGTGCTTGAATCCAATTCGGACAGCATGCAGCAGATGGCCCTGGTGCACGAGTTGGCGCACGCGCTGGCGGATCAACACTTTCGGCTCGACAAGTTCATCAAGAAATCGGATTCTGGCGATGACAGCGCTGTGGCGCGCATGGCTGTGATGGAGGGCCAGGCATCATGGCTCACGTTCGAGTATCTGTCGCGTAAGGCGGGTCGAAATCTCAAAGACTCTCCTGATTTTTTGAAGGCGATGGTGATGGCGATGAACTCGGGCGGCGAGCAATTTCCGGTGCTCGAAAAGGCTCCGCTGTACATGCGTGAAGGACTGCTGTTTCCCTACACGCAAGGCACGCTGTTCCAACAAAGAGTCGTGGAGAAGCTGGACAATGCAGCATTTGCGGAAGTCTTCCGTAATCCGCCTGCCAGTTCGCAGCAGATCCTGCACCCGGACAAGTATTTCGCGCATGTAAATCCGTCACGCCCGCGACCGCAGCCATTCCCGGATGCGAAAGGCTATCGCAAGGTGTACGAAGGCTCTTTCGGCGAACTGGACCATTCCATCCTGCTGCAACAGTATGCAGGCAAGCAGGCGGCTGGTCTGGCAGAGCAGTGGAAGGGATCGTCCTTCGTAATCACGGAGCGCAGGTCTGAGGCGCAAAGCATGCTCTCCTACGTGTCGGAATGGCAGACGGTTGACGCGGCTCGGCAGTTTTTCGCTCATTACAGGACCGTGCTGAAGGGGAAATGGAAACGTTTTGACATTGCAACGGACACACCGAGCGAACTGACAGGCTCAGGCGACGATGGCCGCTTTGTACTAAAACTCGATGGCGCGCACGTCACAAGTCTGGAAGGAATTCCAAACCCGAAGCCATAGCGGCGCGTCTAAGTTACACTGAAGAAAACAGCTTTATGTGAGGAGATCCTGGATCATGCGAAGAATACTATCCTTGTTGTTACTTTCGGCAGTAATGTTGGCGCCGATGGGCGCCGCTGACGTCCCGCGTCCAGCCAGGGATCTGAAATTCAAGTTGGCCTCGGGCGAAGAAGTGCCGCTAAGCAAGTACAAGGGCAAGATCGTTGTGCTGGAGTTTTTGCTGACCACCTGTTCACACTGCCAGGAATTCTCGCGGGCCATGGAAAAAGTTTCCAAGGAGTTTGAGGGCAAGGGCGTGCAGATGGTAGGTGTCGCTATCAATGAAGGCGCCAATAAGCTTGTAGGCGAATACTCCAGGCAGTTCGGCCTGCGCTTTCCGGTGGGCTACATTCAGAACCAGCAGGCTCCAATCGAGTTTTTGCAGCACCCGGTGATGTCGCGCATGATGATGCCGCAGGTTGTCTTTATAGACCGCGCTGGCGTGATTCAGGCTCAATATGCGGGCTCTGATACAAAGTTCTTTACTGGTGAAGAGCAGAACCTGCGCGAGATGGTTCAGAAGATGTTGGGTAAAGCGCCGGCCGCCAAGCCCGCCGTCAAGAAGGCTCCCGCAAAGAAAGTTTCGTAATCACATCTCAGGAGAAGATGAAACAGATGCGCCGAAGTTTGATTCTGATGGCCCTAGTCGCATTCACTTGCGCTTTTACGTACGCCGCAACCGTGCCGCGTCCGGCCGCTGAGTATGCCATACAGATGCCGAACGGCAAACAGGTTCTGCTGAGCCAATACCGCGGCAAGGTGGTCGCACTCGGGTTCTATTTCACAACGTGTCCGCATTGCCAGGTGACCTGCGCTTTCCTGGAGCGGCTTTCGGGTCAGTTTGGCGCGAAAGGTTTCCAACCGCTTGGCGTCGCGTTCAATGAGAACTCAAACATTCTGGTCCCTGATTTTACCCGCAGCTTGAGACTGACGTTTCCATTCGGGCCGGCAAGCCGTGAGAGCGTGTACGACTTCCTGCAGGAGGATCCGAACGCCCGCGGGACGGTACCGCAAATGGTGCTGGTCGATCGTAAGGGTGTGGTGCGCTACCAATCACCACCGGCTGGCGACGAGGAATTTTTCAAAGAAACGACACTCCGCAAGCGGATTGAGGAGTTGCTAAGCGAACCGGTCGGAAAGTCTGCTGGTAAACCAGTCGCGAAGAAGAAAGCAAACTGAAATACGCCCACGGCAGTGCGGAACTGCTAGAATACTTGCTGTATGCGCCCGTAGCTCAGACCGGATAGAGCGCTTGCCTCCGGAGCAAGAGGTCGTAGGTTCGAATCCTACCGGGCGTACCACCCTCCTTCCTAATCAACCACGCTGGGCTCATCAACTGTAGCGCAGCTTAGCTATGTGATAGTGTCGTTGCCCGGTCCCTTCAGAGCGTGCGCTTCTTGTTAACGGTACCGGCAGTGGAAACGCCCAGGGACTCATGGGTATCGATAACGCAGTCATCGGGGAAGCCATTGTTCCTGAGCCGTTAACGTTCGTCCTGCTGAGTGCCGGAATCCATGCCCTAGCTGGCGTCCGGGGCGCGCTAACTGAGGCCGTTCAAACGCTCCAACAACGGCAAACGGTCATTCTCGATTTATTCGCCAGCCAAGGGGGTTCCTTTTCAATCAGCGACCGCCGCGTGACCCTTTTTCGCCCAGGCTACCTGAAGTAAATACCTGACCCCGTCGAGCACTGACGCCACAACAAAACAAAGAAACGCACCGTGACAAAGAATTGAAGTGTATTATTTAGGAGGTTCAGACAATTGCTGGTTGTTGCTTATAGTGACCCATGAGCACATCAACGCAGACCATTAACCTGAGAGCAGTCAAAGCCTACGGATTCGCTGGATTAAGCGTCGGCGTGGCTCTGCTTATCACCATTACCATTCCTGCGGCGCGACATAGATCTCCGTATCTGTTGCCCATGCTCGGCATCATGCTCGGCGCGAGTTGGGGCCTCGGGCCGGGAATTTTCGCAACTTTGCTCGGTATGGTATCGGAGCTTTATTTCTTCGTTCCCCAGCCGCTTTCTTTCGTGGTTTCCGAGCCTGAAGAGCTCGTCCCACTACTTTTGTTCGGCACTGTGGGTCTTTCGATTACATGGATCACGCACAGCCTACACCTCTCCAGAGTGCGCGCACAAGTGGCAGATCAGACTCGTGTCGAAGCCCAACGCCTGACCAACATGGTATTGGAAAGCATCTCTGACGGCTTCAAAGTATTAGATCGTGAATGGCGCTATACCTACGTCAACACGGCGGGCGCAAAGATGTTAGGCAAGACTCCCGTGGACCTTTTGGGTAAGAATTTCTGGCAGGAGTGGCCGGCGGCCTTGCGCACTCGAGAGAGCTTTCAAAGCGCTATGACGTCGTACGATCCGGCCCAGTTCGAGGTGTTTTACCCTGAACCACTGAACAGGTGGTATCACGTCCGCTGCTATCCGTCGCCCAATGGGTTGTCACTTTTTTTCCATGATTTCACCGAGCGCAAGCAGACCGAGGAAGCGCTCGAGAAGCAGCGCCAGTGGCTGAGGGTCACGCTTAACAGTATCGGCGACGCGGTACTGGCGACCGATGCGGACGGGAAAATAACGATCCTCAACCCTGTTGGCGCGGCCCTCACCGGCGTCACGGAAAGCGAGGTGATAGGCCAGCCGGCCCAGAATGTGTTCCAAATTGTTGACGAACAAACGGGCGAGAAGTCCGAGGACATTATCGGAAGGGTACTCAAGGAGGCGGCCCGCGCGCTCCTAGGTAATCACACGGCACTCGTGAGCCGTGACGGACGGGAGATTCCGATCGAACACAGCGTGGCACCTATCCAGGACAGCGCGGGCAATGTGCTAGGTGTGGTGCTCGTGTTTCATGACGTTGCCGAAAAGCGCCGTGCGGAGGAAACTCTGCGCGAGAGTCGTGACCGGGAGAATGCGCGAGCGGCGGAGTTGCAGGCGATCATGGACGCAATGCCCGTTGCCACGTTCATTTCGCGCGATCGGGAGTGCCGGAACATAATTGGCAGTCGCACGACCGAGGAGCTACTCCGGCTGCCACCGGGAAGCGATCTTTCGAAGTCGGTGCCAGACGACCCAAAATCGAATACTTTCCGGTTTATGAAAAACGGAAAGGAGATTCCGCCCCACGAATTGCCCATGCAAAGGGCTTCCGCGACCGGGAACTCAATCTATAACTATGAGATGGAGGTACTGTTCGAGGACGGAAGCCGCCGCAACTTACTCGGCAATGCCGTACCACTGCTGGACAACGACGGCCTCCCGCGAGGGGTCGTAGGTGGATTTATTGATATCACCGAACTCAAGCGATCCGAGGAGCGACTCCGCGAGGCACAGAAACTGGAGAGCCTTGGTCTGCTTGCCGGCGGCCTCGCCCACGACTTCAACAACCTGCTTGTGGGGGTGATTGGAAGCGCCAGTCTGGCGCAGACTATGCTGCCACCCGACAGCCCGGTCGTCAGGCAACTGGACCGAATTCTCAAGACCGGTGAGCAGCTCGCCCATCTGACGAGACAGATGCTGGCGTATTCGGGCAAGGGCCGGTTCTTCCTTGAACGCATAATTCTGTCAGATCTCATCCCGGAGATAAGCGGCCTCGTTCAGCCGTCCATCCCCAAAAAGATCGAAGTGCGCCTCGAACTCGAACGTGGCCTGCCCCCGATTGAAGCCGATAGAGGGCAAATGCAGCAAGTGGTCATGAATCTAGTCCTGAATGCGGCAGAGGCGATCGGCTCAGAGACCGGTCTGATCACTGTGAAGACCGGAATTCACGAGGTCGATGACTGGAATACCGCAGAGCTTCCTGTGGGAACGTACGTTTATCTGGAGGTGCGCGACACCGGCCAGGGAATGAACGAGGAGACCAAGGCCAAGATCTTCGATCCCTTCTTCTCAACCAAGTTTGTAGGGCGCGGGCTCGGGCTTGCTGCTGTCAGTGGCATAGTCCGCGGGCACAAAGGCACAATCAGGGTCACAAGCGCGCTTGGCAAAGGCACTACTTTCACGGTCCTGTTTCCAGTGGCGGAGGGTACGGTTCCGGTTGCGCCGGTGAATGCCGGTGAAACGGATCTTGTCGGCAGCGGAACTGTTCTCGTGGTGGACGACGAAGAAACCGTCCGCGACGTCGCAAAGCACACGCTCGAACGATTTGGCTATCATGTGCTGTTGGCCGACAGCGGGCCTGCGGCGATTGACATTTTCAAGAGACACCCCGGAGACATCGCACTCGTTATCCTTGACTTGAGCATGCCGGGAATGGGGGGAGAAGAGGCCCTCCCGGAGCTGCGAAAAATCCGGTCCAACGTCAAGGTCCTGGTTTCAAGTGGCTATAATGCCGCGGAGATGATGAGAATGTTTACGGGCCAGCGCATTTCTGGAATCATCCAAAAGCCATTCACCTCCATTCTGCTTGCGGAGAAGGTAAAGAGTGTGATGGGATGACGCGCGCGCCTCGCCAGAAGCGGGAC
This sequence comes from Bryobacteraceae bacterium, assembly GCA_963793625.1. Classification (GTDB taxonomy): domain Bacteria; phylum Acidobacteriota; class Terriglobia; order Bryobacterales; family Bryobacteraceae. The sequence goes on from CAWCAT010000020.1 coordinate 226,847, forward strand.
GTCGGCCGAAACTGATGAGCGACGGGAAAGGCCCACGCTAAGATAAGAATGGGTAGCCGCAGTGAGGACTACTGAAGTAGCTCAGCTTTCTCCGCGCGACATCATCTTTGAAATTGGCCGGAACATGCACGCAAGTTGCATGCCTCTGATTTCCAGGATCATCGTTCCTTCACTCTATGAGGTCTTCCTTCACGAGGACGACCATCACGCGCAGGAACCGATGTTCCGCTTGATGCGCGAAGAGGCGACGATTCATCTCACCGCCGAATTGGAGCGGCTCAATCGTTCCCAATCGCGTCGGGCCGCAAATGCGCGGGTTTACGCTACTTATCGCCGGTTGCGCCGCAATCCTCCTTGGTCGTGCCGCCACGCTTCAGTTGTACGGAGCAGACGATCGTATGGCCCGGGTCGTTCAACTGCAGCAATGGAGGGCGGCCGATCCCGATGAGCGGCAGCAACTCGAACTTCGCTACGGTCCCGAGTTTCTTCAGAAACAGAACCCACGGCTGTTGGAAATGGCGCTACGCATTCCTCGCGGCACGGTGAGGGATCGTAATGGAATCCCTCTTGCAACCAGCAACAAAGAGGAATTGTCTCCGCACACAGCCGCTTTCACGCAAATGGGTTTCCCGGATGCAGCCTCGAAGCGCGACATCAGCGGTCGTTACTATCCCTTCGAGAACGAAGGTTATTTCCTCCTCGATGATGCCCGCAAAGTCGCCGAGGAGCAGTTGCGCGGATACGGAATCTTGCGCGAACTCGTGCCCATGTGGCGCCACCGGGCCGACCCCGAGCACCCGGAAGTGCGCAAGATTCTGAGCCGCAATCGGGATGTGCAACTCACGATCGACATGCGGATCCAGATTGCCGCTTCGCGCACCCTGGCCTCCTCCACCCGTCGGAACAAGAACGGCGCAGCGGTGATTCTAAATGCGAGTACGGGCGAGACCCTTGCCCTTGCGATGCGGCCTCTTCCGGTGCTGGCCGGGGATCCCGAAATGCCCACAGCGGGAGAAGACGGTGTCGGAATCAACCTGGCCCGGCTTGGCCAATTTCCCCCGGGCTCGTCGTTCAAGCTCGTGACTGCGATGGCGGCGTTGCGCAGGAACATCGATTCGTACCGCCATGAGCACCGCTGCGACCCCTTGGGTGATGGCCGCGTCGGCCAGGTGTTCCGCTACAATCAGCGCCGCTATACCATACGCGATTTTCCAGGCGATCCAGCGCACGGTGCGATCGCGATGCACGAGGCATTGGTGGTGTCCTGTAACGCTTATTTCTGATATCGCCGGAATGCCAATCTTTCCAAGTCGTCACATCACGATCGTGGTTGGCATCCAGGATGAGAGCGAAAAACACCGGCTGGAACCCGCGCTAAACTCCGCGCAGTTGCGCACCGCAATCGCGGATTTCCTGGCGGAGGAGGGCTGTCGCCCGCCAGCGGGTTTCTGGGTCTCGATTGAATTTGTCCCTCGGACCGGCGACATTCCGGGCTTGGCGATCCGTTTTGATGACAAGGAGGCTGAGGGCGCCCGAGCTTCCGCAACCTTGAGGGTTCTCTCGGGTCGGGCGAATACCGACGAGCTGAAAATCCCAGGCCGCAGAATCAACCTCGGCCGCCGCGAGCGGGTGACCGACGAACAGGGGCAGGTCGTACGGCACAACGACATTGCTTTCTCCGAAATCAGCAATGGTGTGAACGAAACCGTATCTCGCCGTCACGCTCACATCGATTTCGATGAGAAGAGCGGCAGCTATCGACTATTCCGCGATTCACGTTCGGCCGACACGTCACTGATGAGCCAGGGCGGCACGACTGCTGACGTGCCGCTTAGCGGTCCGGGCCTCGCCCTGAAGTCTGGCGACATCATCCGCTTGGGCAAAGCCGAGATCGAGTTCCTCACGTAAGAAGCGCACCGCGTTCCTGAGTACACCGAGTCCGCTGTCCGCGATAAACTAGTCGGCAACTCTTATGCCGGTATCCTTAAAAGATCAAGTGGTGTTAGTAGTGGGTGCGTCGAGTGGTGTTGGGCGCGCTACTGCCGTTTTGATGGCTCGTGAAGGCGCTAAAGTTATGGCCTCTGCGCGGCGCGCTGATCGGCTTGCGCAGCTGCAGGCCGAGATGGCTGCCGAAGGCCACAACGTCGAAGTCTTCGCGGCGGATGCTGCCGATGTGCAGCAGATGAATCGTCTGGCGGAGGTCACGCAGGAGAAGCTGGGCCCGGTCGACATTCTGGTTTTCAGCACCGGAACCAATACAAAGGACCGCAGCCTGAAACGCTTGCGTCCGGAGATTTGGAACGAATTGCTCACCGTCAATCTCAACGGCGCTTACTACATCACTCAGGCCGTTCTGCCTGCGATGCGCGAGGCAGGCAAGGGCCACCTGATGTACGTTTCTTCGATTTCCGGCCACACCCCGGACGTCTCGGGCGTGGCCTATCAGGCGTCCAAGCGCGGGCTTATCGGGCTCTCGCACGGGATTCGCGTCGAAGAGAAAGAACATGGCATCCGCACCTGCGTGGTCTGCCCGGGGTTGATTGACACGGAGCTTATGGAGAAGCGCCCGGTGAAGCCCGACGCCGCCACTCTGGCAAAGGCTCTTAAGCCGGAAGATGTCGCTGAAGCGATTCTCGCCTGCGCCAAGTTACCCCCGCTGGTCTGCGTGCCGGAACTGACTATCGTTCCGACCTACATCTAATAATGGACACCAAGACCGGCGTAGCCGAGTTCACATTCAAGGCCGTCGCCACCGGTATCGTGCTTGGTCTCGTATTCGGAGCAGCCAACGCATACCTGGGGCTTCGTGTCGGTTTGACGGTTTCTGCGTCCATCCCCGCCGCGGTGATGACGGTCGCGCTGTTCCGGCTCTTCCGCAGCCGCGGAACCATTCTCGAAGCAAACCTGTCGCAGACGATCGGATCCGCTTCCACTTCGCTTGCAACCGGAACGATTTTCACCATTCCCGCGCTTTTCATGTGGGGTATTGTTCCGCCTTACATGCAGGTGGTCGTGCTGTCCTATCTCGGCGCGGTGTTGGGGCTCGCTGCCATGATTCCACTGCGGCGCATGCTGATCGTCGATGCCGATAAGGAACTTCCCTACCCCGAAGGAACTGCCTGCGCGCAGGTGCTGCGCGCGACCAGCGGTGGCTCCGACGCCAGCGTCTGGATTTTTCGCGGCATGGCAGTGGGAGCCGCCATAAAACTTGTGATTGCGCTGCTCTTTCTGATCCCAGGCTCGATGGAAGTCGCACTCCCTGTGCTGCCGAAAGCCATGCTCGCGCTGGAACTCGCGCCTGCGCTGGTTGGTCTCGGTTTCATCCTTGGATATCGCCAGTCCGGCATTCTGGTCGCCGGATCATTGATTTCCGCAGTGGTTTTGACGCCATTGATCGCCACTATCGGCGCGGGACTCAGCACGCCGCTCGCGCCGGAAATGAAACGCCTAATCGTGGACATGTCCGCAGCGGAGATCTGGTCGCGTTACGTGCGTTACGTGGGTGCGGGCGCCGTTGCAGTCGCCGGAATTCTAACTGTCGTCAAGGGTCTACCAACGATGGCTGGGGCGTTCGCGGCCGTGCTCGTCAGCCTTCGCCGTGGCAATGGCAAGGGCGACGAAGTACCCGATACCGAGCGCGACCTGCCCGGAGTCTTTGTGGTCGGCGCGATTGTCGTTGTAGTGCTCACCGCGGGTCTGGTTCCCGGAATTTTCGCGGGCAACATGGGACCGCTGCAACGAGCCATCTCTGCAGCAGGTGTTGGAGTATTCGGCGTAATGTTCGTGGCGGTTGCTGCACGTATCGTAGGCATTGTGGGAGTTTCCTCGCAGCCGACCTCTGGGGTCACGCTGATCACCCTGCTTGGTGTAGCCTCGATTTTCGCCGCCGCGGGGTGGACCGATGCCAATGCACGGGCGGCTGTTCTCACCGTCGGCACTATCGTCGCGGTCGCGGCATCGAAAGCCGGCGACATTTCGCAGGATTTGAAAACGGGTTGGCTCGTCGGCGCAACGCCAGCGCGACAACAATTCGGACAGCTTATCGGCGCTTCCTTCGCTTGCTGGGGAGTTGCCGCGACAGTGCTGCTGCTTGGCGCAGCTTACACATTCGGTTCACGCGAAATCCCAGCACCGCAGGCAACGCTGATGAAGACCATCATTGAAGGCGTGCTGTCAGGCTCACTGCCCTGGGGGCTCGTGCTCTCTGGTGGTGGACTCGCGATCGGCGCTTCGCTGTGTGGAGTGTCCGCGCTGGCTTTCGCCATCGGAGTTTACCTTCCGCTCTCGACCATGGCCGCCATCTTTGTGGGCGGCTGCATACGCGCACTGTGTGACCGCGGCAAACCCGCGGCGTCAAAAGTCTCTGGTGATCCCGGCGTGCTCGCAGCATCCGGACTCGTTGCCGGCGAGGGATTGGCCGGAGTTCTGGTCGCCGGGCTTGTCGCTGCGCAGATCGTACCGCGATCGGGCACGCCGATCCTGAGCGGTCTTGTGGGCGACGTAGCTGGTGTCGTTACCATCGCCGCAGTCGGTTTTCTGCTCTATCGCGCCACGCTCAAGAAATAGCAAATGAATATTATGTAAGGGATGCGATTGTTTTCTGCTTCTCTTCTAGCGCTCGTGCTCGTCATCGGTCTGTGCGCCTGTACATATGCCGCTGACGTATCTTCCCCAAACAAACGGATTACGGTAAGCGTCGCTACCAAGGATCAGCTGGAGCCATACCCGGCGGGTAAACGGCTCTATTACAACATTGCCTTTGACGGCAAACCCCTGCTGCTAGATTCGCCTTTTCGGCTGGATTTCAAGAATATGCCGTCGATTGCGCGCGAGCTTGAGATTACGGGAGAGAAACGCCGAGGCATCGACGACACGTGGGAATCCCGTTTGGGCACCCGTCGCCAAATCAGAAACAACGCCCAATGAGCTGGCGCTTTCGATACAGGAGACTGCTGCTCCCAAACGGAAGCTCAATTTCATCGTACGCGTATTCGACGATGGGGTCGCGCTCAGCAGAGAGTTGGAATTCAGCGAGCCCTGCCTGCGCGGGCAAGTCGTAACGAAGCCTACAAGCCTACAGGTATGGAGCGGACCTACCCGAATCTTTTGACGCGCGAAGGCGTGCTCGGCAATGAATACAACAAATGGAGCGATCGCGTTACGCCCACGCACAACGTGACGCTGCCATTCACGCGTATGCTCGCGGGCGCGATGGACTACACACCCGGTGGCTTCCGTAACAAAACGGCCAAGACATTTCGGGTAGTCGGATCAGATGCACCGGGGCCGTTCGTGATGGGAACGCGTGCGCACCAACTCGCAATGGCTGTGGTCTACTTCAGTCCGCTTCAGGTAATGTGCGATTCCCCGTATAACTACCGCATCAGCCCGGGTGGATTGAACTTCCTGAAATCCGTTCCGGTTGTCTGGGATGAGACTCGCGTAATTGGCGGCTACCCCGGTGAGTTCGTCGTCATTGCACGGCGGTCCGGAAGCGATTGGTACATCGGCGGAATGAATGGCGACAGCGCGCGCACTGTCAAGATCCCGCTCAGATTCCTGGGAGGCGGAGAGTACAAGGCGCACGTCTGGTCAGATGCCGACGAAGTGGCGGATTATCCCGATCGGGTATTTGAAGAGCAACTCTCGGTGAATTCGAGAGGCGAGTTGCGCGCGAATATGGCCTCTGGTGGAGGCTATACAGTCCGCCTCACGAAAACAGGCAAATAACTAGAGCTACCGTGCGAGCACGGACTCACAGGCCGGCAAGCCTTTAAAAGTGGGCATCTTGCTGGTTTGCCCTGCGGGCATTTTGATAATCGCATCCGGGTCGATATCCGGCGAAACCGGTATCAGTTTCATGTGACCGCAGGACGTCTGCGCCGACGGAGCGGTCATCCATGTTTGCACAGTAGCGACCGGCTTGCTTGCCTGGACAGTCGGGCGCGGCTTCGTTCCAGGCGTAACCCGTTCCTGCCCGCCGAGCGTAATGCCTTCAGAGAGCCGGATGTGAGAGGGCATCTGTTGGCCTGAACACGTGAAGCAGACGGCCGACCCTGCCATTAAGAATATCCCTGCGGTGCGCACGGTTTGAGTCTATCTCTGCGCGCCCCTGGCTGCAAGGGGGTACTACGCTTCGGTGTTATCCTGAGATTACAGCACCCTACCAAGTTGATAGCAGCAGCAGTGCCGCGTAACCTCCAGGGCTATGGGAACGCCCCTCCTAATAAGCTAAGCTTTGCGCGTGGGCTGGATTTTCCCATCGTGAAGCGTTCTGTTCTCGTTATGCTGTCTTATCTTGAGGATCCAGTGAACATTTCATCCGCTCCAACAACCGGAAGCCGTAGTACCCGCATCTTCGCGTGTTTGGGCATAGCGCTCATCAGCTTCGGGATCTCTGGTTGTTCCAAGGCTCCCGCAACTGCGGCAGGCTCCCAGAAGAAGGGTGACATGGCTGTGCCGGTCACCGTTGCCAAGGTAAGTCAGAAGGATGTTCCCGTCGAGCTACAAGTAATCGGGAACGTTGAGGCTTACGCCACGATCACGGTAAAGGCACAGGTAGGCGGGGAAATCACGGAAGTTCGTTTTAAGGAAGGCGATTACGTGAAAAAGGGTGATCTGTTGTTTAAGATCGACCCGCGTCCGATTAATGCCCAGATCAGTCAGGCAGAAGCTAACCAGGCAAAAAGCCGGGCGTTGCTGGCTCAGGCGCAAGCGAATTTGGCAAGAGACAGTGCACAGGCGAAATATCTGGAATCACAAGCGCGCAGGATCTCAGACCTGGTCAAGCAGGGCATCATGTCGCGGGAACAGGGCGAGCAGTCGCAATCGGCCTACGACGCCTATGTGCAGACGGTAAATGCGGATCTCGCTGCTATTGAAAGCGCAAAAGCGGAAATCAATGCCACAAGTTCCGCCACTGAGAACTTGCGGGTCCAACTGGGATACACCGAAATTCGTTCTCCGATCAACGGCCGGACGGGCAGCGTGCTGGTGAAACAAGGCAACATCGTTTCCGCCAACACAATGGATCTGGTCACCATCAACCAGGTGGAACCGATCTACGTCACTTTCGCAGTTCCCGAGGCGCAGTACAGTTCGATCAAGCAATACATGGCTCGAGGAAAGCTTCCAGTGATTGCGACACCTCAGGACGACGAGTCAACCAAAGAAACCGGCGTGCTCACCTTTACCGACAACAATGTCAACATGACGACAGGCACGATCAAGCTGAAGGGTACGTTTCCGAATACGGATCACAAGTTGTGGCCGGGACAATTCGTGAGGGTTGTGCTGAGACTTACGACGCAAAAGGACGCGCTGCTCGTGCCTAACCAGGCCGTGCAGACCGGGCAGGAAGGCTCGTATGTGTTCGTGGTGAAGGCTGATAAGACAGTCGAATCCAGGCCGGTGAAAACCGGGGCTCGCGTTGAGCAGGACATGGTAGTCGAATCGGGATTGGAACCTGGCGAGACTGTGGTGATGGAAGGTCAACTTCGGCTTGCACCTGGCAGCAAGATTGCGCTGAGGGATGGGCGGGGCGGCGGCGCCGGAGCTGCGGGAACAGGCAGAACCGCGAAATAGACCGGAGAGTCAGCGTGAGCATTTCAGAATCGTTTATTCGGCGACCCATTGCTACCAGCCTGCTGATGCTGGGCATCGCCTTGTTCGGCGTGATAGCGTACACAGCGCTTCCCGTCAGCGATCTGCCCACGGTCGATTTTCCGACCCTCGTCGTGTCCGCCAGCTTGCCCGGTGCGGATCCATCCACCATGGCCTCGGCCGTTGCTACGCCGCTGGAACGGCAGTTCAGCGGAATAGCCGGACTCGATTCCATGACCTCGGTGAACTCGCAAGGCAGCACCCAGATCACCATGCAGTTCGATCTGAACCGCAAAATCGACGGCGCGACGGTGGATGTAGAAACCGCCATCAGTGCAGCAATGCCTCTGCTGCCTCCCGGCATGCCCAACCCGCCATCGTTCCGCAAAGTAAATCCAGCGGATTCTCCGATAATCTTCCTGTCCCTGACTTCACCGACGTTACCGTTGTGGAAGGTTCACGAATACGCTGAGACGATGATCGCGCAGCGCATCTCAATGGTTAATGGAGTGGCGCAGGTTCAGGTGCTCGGCGCGCAGAAATACGCGGTGCGTGTGCAAGCCGATCCAAACCGCTTGGCGGCACTGCGGATCGGTATCAATGAACTCGCGCAGGCGGTCAGAAACTGGAACGTCAACCTGCCAACAGGCTCACTATTCGGACCGCATAAGGCTTTCAATATTCAGGCAAATGGCCAGCTCATGGACGCCGCTGCCTATCGTCCACTAGTCGTGACCTGGCGAAATGGAGCGCCCGTACGATTGCAGGATGTAGCAAACGTCATCGACAGTGTCGAAGACGACAGGGGAGCATCGTGGGTCTACTATGAGGGCGAAGCTCCGCGCCGTGCGATAGCGCTGATGGTGATGCGCCAGCCGGGCAGCAACACGATTGAAGTCACCGACGAAATCAAGCGGCTGATCGACACCTTTCAGGCGCAATTACCACCATCGGTTACCTTGCGCGTGCGCGGCGACCGTTCGAAGAACATCCGCGAGTCCTTCCACGATATTCAATTCACCATGGCTCTCACGCTAGGTCTTGTGATCATGGTGATTTTCCTGTTCCTGCGAAACGTCTCCGCCACGCTGATCCCCAGCATGGCGCTGCCGTTCTCTATTGTGGGCACATTCGCTGTGATGTACCTGATGGATTACAGCCTCGACAACCTGTCTTTGATGGCATTGATCCTGTGCGTGGGTTTTGTGGTCAACGATGCAATCGTAATGCTGGAGAACATCGTGCGGCACATCGAGCGCGGGGAGCAGCCGATGGAAGCGGCCCTAAAGGGATCGCGAGAAATCGGATTCACCATCGTCTCGATGACTTTGTCGCTCGCCGCAGTCTTCATACCGGTGCTGTTCATGGCTGGCATTCTGGGGCGCTTGTTCCGGGAATTCGCTGTGACGATTTGTACAGCTATCCTGATCTCCGGCATGGTTTCGATATCGTTGACACCAATGCTGTGCAGCCGATTTCTGCGTCCACCGACTCCGGGACGCAAAGGACTCTTCTTCCGCGTTACGGAGTCGTTTTTCGCCGGAATGCTGAACGTCTATAAAGTCAGTCTGGTCTGGGTGCTGCGGCATCGGCCCGTGATGGCCGGCGTTTTCGTTCTTATTCTGGGTGCGACCGTGTACTTGTACATGATCGTGCCGAAGGGTTTTATTCCAGACACCGACAACGATCAAATCATGCTGGCCACGGAGATGGCGCAGGGCACCTCATCTACGAAGATGGCTGAGTGGCAGCAGAGGGTGGGAGAGGTGGTCCGTCAGGACCCGGATGTCTCAGGATTCATATCCTTTGTGGGCGGCTCAGGCAACTCGGGCCGTATGTTCGTAACACTGAAGCCTCGCAAAGAACGTGAAGTATCCGCGGCACAGATCATCGAACGACTGCGCCCTAAAATTTCCGGCTTCCCCGGGGTGCGAGCCTTCATGACTCTGCCGGCCGCCATTCGCATCGGCGGGCGCATGTCAAAGAGCGCCTACGAGTTCACATTACAGGGACCCGATACGGCCGAACTGCAACGCGAAGGTCAGAAGCTGGAAAAGATCATCGCTCGCTTGCCAATTGTTCAGGATGTCACGACGGACCTGCAGATGAAGACCCCGCGCGTAAACGTCATTGTGGATCGTGATCGTGCGGCAGCACTACAAGTGAATGCGGAAGTGGTGCAATCGTCACTTTACAATGCCTACGGGCCGAATTGGGTCTCAACCATCTACGCGCCGAACAATCAGTTTCGAGTGATGCTGGAATTGCAGCCCAAGTTCCAGACGCACGTTGATCTGCTCTCCAGCATTTACCTGAAGTCCAGCGATGATCATCTGGTGCCCCTCTCATCGGTTACCAGGATCGTGCAAGACGTGGGTCCACAGAGCATCAATCACTCCGGCCAGTTGCCTTCCGTCACAATATCGTTCAGCTTGAAACCCGGCGTAGCGCTGGGCGACGCAGTGGATGAGATCCAGAATGTGGCGTCGAAACATCTCGCGTCCAACATCACCACATCGTTCAGCGGCACGGCGCAGGTCTTCCAGAGTTCGCTGAAAAACATGGGCCTGCTGTTGATTATCGCGATCGCTGTGGTCTATATCGTGCTCGGCATGTTGTATGAAAGCTACATTCATCCGATCACAATTCTTTCCGGACTTCCGTCCGCAGGATTCGGCGCACTGTTGACGCTAATTCTATTCAAAGTGGATCTCAGCATCTATGCATTTGTCGGATTGATCATGCTGATTGGCATTGTGAAGAAGAATGCCATCATGCAGATCGATTTCGCACTGGAAGCCGAACGAAAAGAAGGCAAGAGCCCAACTGAAGCGATTCTGGAAGGCTGTCTGACGCGTTTCCGCCCGATTATGATGACCACGATGGCCGCGCTGCTGGGCGCGCTTCCGATCTCGCTAGGCTACGGCGCAGGTGGCGAAGCACGGCGTCCGTTGGGTCTGGCAGTCGTGGGCGGTTTGCTGTGCTCGCAATTAATTACGCTTTATCTCACACCGGTGGTTTACACATACATGGCGGCCCTCCTGGAACGTTGGAACAAATGGAAGCGGCCAGCTATCGTGCCGCCACCAGCCGAAGATCTCATTGGGGCTAAGCCATGAACATCTCTTTAGGATTTATCAATCGCCCCATTGCTACCAGTCTGTTGATGGTCGCCATTGCGCTGTTCGGATTGGTCGCGTACCGCGCGCTGCCTGTCAGCGACTTGCCCAACGTCGACTTCCCTACCCTGCTGGTTACGGCCGCTCTGCCTGGCGCAAGTCCGGAGACGATGGCCGCCGCCGTGGCGACACCACTGGAGAATCAGTTCTCGATGATTGCGGGATTGCAGTCGATGACGTCGACTAACTCCCTGGGCGCGACACAGATCACGCTTGAATTCGATCTCAGCCGTAACCTGGATGGCGCAGCCGTGGATGTGCAGGCCGCGATCACACAATCCTCGCGACTATTGCCGCCGGGCATGCCGACTCCGCCCACATTCACCAAAGTGAATCCCGCGGATCAGCCGATTCTATACATCGCGATGACGTCGAAGACGATGCCGCTGTGGACGCTTGATGAGTACGCGCAGACGCGCATGGCCCAACGTATTTCAATGATCTCCGGTGTCGCGCAGGTGCAGGTATTAGGCTCGCAGAAATACGCGGTTCACGTAAAAATGGACCCGCACGCGATGGCCGCCAAGCAGATCGGCATTAATGAAGTCGAAACCGCGTTGCGCAGCTGGAACGTGAATCTTCCGGCCGGCACCATTAACGGACCACAGCGTGCATTTACGCTCCAGGCTAACGGGCAGCTGATGAGCGCGGCGGCGTATCGACCGCTGATCGTGGCGTTCCGCAAGGGGTCGCCGGTGCGACTCGAAGAACTTGGAACAATCGAAGACGGTGTGGAGGATGACAAGACCGCATCATGGCTTTATAACGCAGAGAAATCTGAGCGTTCCGTAGTGCTCGCGATTCAACGACAGCCCGGTACGAACACGATGGAAGTTGCCAACGGCGTCAAGCAACTGCTGCCGGTGGTCAAGGCCGAACTTCCACCTTCAGTTGATATGACGGTGCTGTATGACCGCTCTGAAACGATCCACGAATCCTTTACCGACGTGAAGTTCACCATGGTCCTGACTCTCGGTCTGATCGTAATGGTGATCTTCCTGTTTCTGCGTAATTTCTCAGCGACGATCATCCCAAGCCTCGCACTGCCTTTTTCGATTGTCGGCACGTTCGCTGTGATGTACCTGCTCGACTACAGTCTGGACAACCTCTCGATGATGGCGTTGATTCTGTCGATCGGCTTCGTCGTGGATGACGCGATCGTCATGCTGGAGAACATCGTCCGGCACATGGAAATGGGCAAAGGACCGCTCGAAGCCGCAATCATCGGATCGAAGGAAATAGGATTTACGATCGTCTCGATGACATTGTCGCTGGCCGCGGTATTTATTCCAGTGCTGTTTCTCGGCGGCATCCTGGGCCGTCTGTTCAAAGAGTTTGCAGTCACGATCTGCGCCGCGATTCTGATCTCCGGAGTCGTGTCTGTAACGTTGACGCCGATGCTGTGCAGCCGATTCCTGAAACCGCTGCATGCACAGAAACATTCCTGGTTCTATCGCGTTACCGAGAAGTTCTTTGTAGGCATGCTCAACGTTTATGACCGCAGCCTGCAGTGGGTCCTGCACTGGCGCCGTGCGACAATGGCGATTTTTGTTGGAGGACTGGCGGCAACCGCGTTCCTATTCATCGATATTCCGAAGGGCTTTATTCCGGATCAGGACACGGATCAGCTGCAGGTGATTACCGAGGCCGCGCAGGGCACTTCATTCCAGCAGATGGTGGAGTACCAAAAGGTCATCGCGGAAATCGTCCGTCGCGATCCAAACGTGGACGCGCTGGTTTCGAGCATCGGCGGTTCGACTGCGACAACGTTGGGCGGACCGAACTTTGGCCAACTTGTCGTTCACCTGAAACCCCGTAACCAGCGATCCATTCTTGTGAATGACGTGATTAAAGAATTACGTCCCAAGCTATCTTCATTCCCGGGCATGCGGGTCTATCTGCAGAATCCACCGACGATTCGCATTGGAGGACAGGTAACCAAGAGCCTGTACCAGTTCTCCATGCAATCGCCCGACAAACAGGAACTGTACGCCGCAGCGCAGAAGCTGGAAGAAGAGCTCTCCGCATTGCCCGGCTTGCAGGACGTCACGAGCAATCTCCTGATCCGCAATCCGCAGGTCAATATTGAGATCAATCGAGATAAGGCGGCCGCGCTGCAGTTGAACGCGCAGCAGATAGAAAACGCGCTTTACGACGCCTACGGGCCGCGCTGGGTGTCAACCATTTTCTCGCCGATTAACGAGTACAAAGTGCTGCTGGAATTGCAGGAGAAATACCAGGCAGATCCAAAGGCGCTCTCGATGCTGTACTTCAAATCCAGCAACAATCGTCTGATCCCGCTCGATACGCTGGCCACCATGCGGCAGGAGATCGGGCCGCAGTCTATTAGCCACTACGGCCAGTTGCCCGCCGTGACGATTTCGTTTGACGTCAAACCCGGATACCCGTTAGGGGCCGCTGTACAACAGGTGCAGGATATCGCTGATCGCAGCCTGCCGGCCACCGTCAGCACGACATTCCAGGGCGCGGCCAAAGCGTTCCAGAATTCGCTAACGAACTTGTGGGTACTGCTGATTATCGCGATTGCCGTTGTGTATATCGTGCTGGGAATTCTCTACGAAAGCTATATCCACCCGCTCACGATTTTATCCGGCTTGCCGTCAGCTGGTTTCGGCGCACTGTTCACTTTGTACCTGTTCAAAATGGATCTCAACATCTACGCCTTCGTCGGCCTCATCATGCTGATTGGCATCGTGAAGAAGAATGCGATCATGCAGATCGACTTCGCGCTGGATGCCGAGCGCAACGGAGTGGCTCCGAAGGAAGCTATCTATCAGGGTTGCCTGATCCGCTTCAGGCCTATCATGATGACCACGATGGCCGCATTACTCGGCGCTGTGCCGATCGCATTCGGCTACGGAGCCGGTGGCGAGGCTCGGCAACCGCTTGGACTGGTTGTGGTGGGAGGACTGTTGTTCTCGCAACTTGTAACGTTGTATCTCACGCCGGTGTTTTACACTTACATGTCGGGTCTGCAGGATTGGGTCCGCTCGAAGAGATCCGCGCCGAAAGCGGAGTTGTCGCCGGCTGGCTAGGCACGGGTCATGTTCGATTGGATCCAGGCAGCCAGGGCCTGCTCGCTCAGTTCCCCGCTGGCGAGTGCCAGGACGGTTTGAATTGCATCCACTTGATCGGCTGTCAGTTTGTAACCGTTGATTGCCAAGAACAAACCGATGGACAGAAACGAAGCGCGCTTGTTTCCATCCACAAATGCATGGTTCTTGGCAACCCCGAAGCAATAGGAGGCTGCCAAGTCCGCAATGGTGCTCTCCTCGTTGTAGGCCTGCGTGTTTTGTGGACGCGTCAGTGCCGAGACCAGTAGGCCTTCATCACGCATCCCGCGTGCACCGCCGAAAGTCGCGAGGCTCTCCTCATGTAGCAGGAGCAGAGCCTTTTTGCTAATCCATTTCGGTTCCCGGGTCACTCTGCCAAAGCCTTGAAAGTGTCGCGGTACTGTTTCATGAACTGCTGGCCCGCTTTGAGTTGATCGTCGATGGTTGGATCGTAAGGCGTGAGAAGATAGCCTTCGGCTGTTTCAATCGCGTACAGCGTATCGCCCTTCCCGACCTTCAGCCGGGTCAGCATCTCTTTCGGGATCACAGCCCCGGTCAACGTACCGATTGACGTTAGTTTAAGTGCGGTCATGACTAGCCTCCTTGCCTATACTTATATCCATTATAATGCGAACTGAAGCGCATGAAACCAGACATGACTCACCCCGCCCGCCGGAACGGCTGTTTCGGCTGCGGCTCAGACAACCCGAACGGACTCAAGCTTCATTTTCAGCAGGCCTTCGACGAAACCTTTGCAGCGGAGTGGATTCCGAACGCGACCTGTGAGGGTGCGCCCGGGATCGTGCACGGGGGCATCATCAGCACGGTGTTGGATGAGGCCATGTCGAAGGCCGTCGCCGCTGACCGAAGCGAAGCGCCCACGGCGGAACTGCGCGTCCGATACCGGCAACTGGTGCGCACGGGCGATAGGCTGGTGATTCGGGGTTGGGTGATCCGGCGCGTCAAACGTCTGATCGAAGCGGAAGCGACACTCACATCGGCGGATGGCGTAGAATATGCCCACGGCTGGGCGACGTTCCTTATTCGAAAGTAGGTTTGCCAGGTGCCGGCAGGCGGAATTCGAACAGGCGGCTCGGGGAGTCTTCCGGAACCAGCAGGAGCCGGATGCCGCGAATAGCCATGCCTTCATTGGTGTAGGGGACGCCGCGACTGGTCTGGCCGGCGGTGATGCGCCGCGTCAAGCGCAGCGAAGGGTAATCCAACCAGTCGATGGCACCGGCGCGACCGGGCAGCAGACCTGCACCTATGAGGCGGTCATCCACGAACTTAAGATCCTGATAGGCGTTCGGAGTCGGGTTGGCGACCTTGCGAAGTAGCCGTCCGCTGCGGTCCCACACGTAAAAATCGCGGCTGTCCCAGTTGGCGCCGATCAGCACATCCGGGGCCACCGCGATGCAGCCGATGTGATCTGCCACCTCAAACTGGTACTCCAATTCCAGGGTGCGAGCACTTCTTCTCTGGATGACGCTGCTGCTGTTTCGACGGTATTCCGCAACCGGAACCCAGAGTGACTCGCCGTAGGCCGAAATGCCCCCAGGATGAAAGCGGTCGCCAGTTGCCACACTGACCTCTCGAATGTGTTTTCCGGTGTCCAGGGAGAATTCCTGCAGATAACCTTTGCGCTCGGCCTTGTTGACGGAAGTAACCCACAAACGGCGCTCATCGAAGTCGATGCCCTGTACGTGGTGAGTGTCACCCTGAAGGTCGATCGTCCGCACCAGCGTGAGATCCGACAGCGAGGCCGCCGTAAGGGAGCCAAGTGCAAGCAAGCTGATAGGGACGAAACGCACGCTCTAAGGATACTCCCGCGCGCCGGAGACCAAACGCTGCTTCATAGCAGTTACACGCCAAATCGAAAAGAACAGCAGCGCCAATGAGAGCCAACTGAGCAGGGCGACGGCATTGGCGGCAAGATTCCCAGCGGTCTCGATTGGCCACCACTTCAAGTTATAGAAGTACTCTGGGATCCGGAGTATGGTTGAGTAACTCTCACGGATGCCTTTGGCGACAGTAAGGAAGCATAGCACCGCAGCTAACTTCCGAGTCCAGGCTCTGCCAAATGGCGCAGAATACTTCGCGAAGATCAGAAGGAAAGCAATCCAGGCAAAGATCGGCAGCATCTGCCAGACTGCCGTCAATACCCACTGCCGAGTTGAATCGATTTCAGGGCCGAAGCGTTGGAGCCCTGGAGGCGGCGCTTGGAGCATGACTCCGACCCGGTATGACGTTATGTAACAGATCCGCGCGTACGTATATGAGCACCGTCCTGAAGCCCGACCACATTACGTCTTCAACGCCGGCCGGAAGCACTGAAGATTCGTGAATGCTTCGAGGGAATGCCGCTGAATGGCAAGCTGCACGTTAGCTCGAAGCCACCGACACCGGATGAAATCAATCAGCTACGTCCGTAAAGTAATACAATTCCTCTTACGGAGAATTCATGCAGAACATCAATCGCAGGAGCTTCCTGGGTGTTTCGGCGTTGGCGCCGTCGCTCGTTTCCGGGCAATCGCAGCGGAAGAAAACCGAACGTTCTATTCATCTCGATTGATGACTTGAACAACTGGATCGGATGCCTGAACGGGCATCCTGGGACGAAGACGCCGAATCTCGACCGCCTGGCCAGCGAAGGCGTACTCTTCACGCAAGCGCATTGCGCAGCGCCCGTGTGCAATCCGTCGCGCGCTGCGCTGATGACCGGCAAGCGGCCCTCCACTTCCGGCGTGTATGAAAATCAACAGCCGATGCGCAAGTCGAATGCGTTGAAGGACACCATCACGCTGCCGCAGTATTTTCAGCAGCACGGCTACACCGCGGGGCGGTGGAAAGATTTATCACAGCGCTTATCCGGATCCGGAAAGTTGGCAGGAATACTTCCCGTCGCAGAAACAGAACAAACCACCCGACCCGTTACCGCCAATCGACCGATGAACGGCATCAAAGCCGGGAATTTCGATTGGGGTCCGCTGGATGTGACCGACAAGGACATGGGCGATTCGAAGGTGGTGGATTGGGTCAGCGCACAATTGCGCAAGCGACACACCAAGCCATTTTTTCTCGCTTGCGGAATTTTCAAACCGCACCTGCCCTGGCACGTACCGCAGAAGTATTTCGACATGCATCCGTTCGACAAGATCGTGCTGCCAAACGTGAATGCGGATGATCTCAACGACGTCCCGCCAATCGGCCGCCATCTCGCGTTGCGCTCCGGCGATCACAAAAAAGTTCTCGCGCACAACAAGTGGAAGAAAGCCGTCCAGGCCTATCTCGCGGCAATTACGTTTGCGGATGCGCAGGTGGGGCGTGTGCTCGAAGCATTGCGGCGCAGTGCATACGCGAAGAACACCGCAGTCGTTCTTTGGAGCGATCATGGTTGGCACCTCGGCCAGAAACTGCATTGGCGCAAGTTCGCGCTCTGGGAAGAGGCCACGCACAACGTCTTCATGATCAAAGCGCCAGGAGTTACGAAAGCGGGTGGCCGCTGCAATCGTACGGTCAGCCTGATGGATACCTACCCCACGATGCTCGATATTTGCGGCGTGCCTGCGAAGCCGGGCTTGGAAGGGGTGAGCCTGCTACCCTTGCTGAAAAATCCCAAGGCAGCCTGGGATCGCCCCGCCGTCACAACGTATCTGCGTGGTAATCATTCCGTCCGCAGTGAACGCTGGCGCTACATCCGCTATAACGACGGCACTGAAGAACTCTACGACCACTCGAATGATCCTCTCGAGTGGACCAATCTCGCGGGCAAACACGAATTCAATGCGATCAAGAAAGATCATGCGAAATGGCTGCCCACCAGCGACGCCCCTGATTCGCCTGTGCAGCGCGGCGTCGACGAAATCGACTGAGTGATAATCGCTGCGACCTCGGAAGCTTGCGTTGCATCTTGAGGACTGTGGAGGCAATCGCCGTACGAACTGCTCACGGACGAAGTAAAGGCGCACCGCAACGCAAATTTTGACATTTCGCCAACGCTGCTTAACCGTTGGTCGCCACGATCGATGACGGGTGAAGCGCTCAGCGACGAAGAATTGTTTCCACTCTTCGAAGCAGCCCGATGGGCGCCATCTTCCTTCAACAGTCAGCTTTGGAGGTTTATCATCGCCCGGCGGCAACACCCTGTCGAATTTGAGAAGTTCGTAGGACTTGCTCATGCCGGGGAACCAGTTGTGGGCCAAGGATGCGGCTGTCCCTCATCGTTGTTGCGTCAAGGAACACGTTTCGAATTCAACGATAAACCCGCGATCACACATGCATTCGACGCCGGAGCCGCGTGGGAGAACCTCGCGATCGAGGCAACGCTCCGGGGCTTGGTCGCGCATGGAATGCAAGGGTTTGATTACGACCGTGCAAAAGCTGAATTGCTGATTCCCGACGAGTTCGAGGTACACGCGATGATAGCGATAGGCCGGCGTGGAAAGCGGAGAGAATTCTACCCGAAAAATTGCGGGCCATGGAACACCCGAATGCGCCGCCGCCCATTGCGCGAAATCGTATTTGAAGGAAGTTCTCTCAAACAATTCCGGAGTTGCCATTGTGAAACATCTGAGCATGGATATCATTCGCGTGGCCGGCGTTGCCGCTCAACGAGTGGGCGGACACCTGCGCAACGCTGCACATGTGGACGCAGATCGTCGGCAAGGTGAGGTTGGCGCTCAGCCCGCACGTAAACCATTGGTGGGAAGCGCCGCTCTACGTCAGCGCCCGCGGGTTGACGACCACGGCGATACCATACGGCGAACGCGCGTTCGAAATCGAGTTCGACTTCATCGACCACAATCTCGAAATCACGGGCCAGCGAACAGGACCACGAAATTCGTGCCGTTATATCCGCGCTCGGTTGCAGACTTCTATCGTGAAGTAATGGCGGTGTTGCACGCGATAGAAATCGATGTCAAGATCTGGCCCAAGCCAGTGGAGGTTACGGATCCGATCCCGTTCGCTGATGATTCGCAGCACGCCTCATATGATCCCGAATACGTCGGTCGATTCCATCGGATTTTGTTGCGCGCCGACACTGCTCTCAAGGAATTCCGTGGCAAATTCGTGGGGAAGGCGAGCCCGGTACATTTCTTCTGGGGCAGCTTTGATCTCGCGGCCACCCGCTTCTCCGGGCGTCGTGCTCCCGAACGGCAAGGGGCTGACCGATCACTCGTGAAGCGTATTCTCATGAGTGCAGCAGCGCAGGATTCTGGCCCGGCAGCGGTGACGTAAAGGGCTCCGGCATTTTACGCCTATGCTGCGCCCGAGCCAGAAGGCTATGCCAAGTATCCCAGTGGCGCCACCGTCGGCGTTTTATCATACCGGCCTGCGCGAATTCGTCCTGATGTACGACGATGTTCGTAGTACAGCAGCGCCCGAAACGCTGCTGCTGGATTTCTTCCAAAGCACTTACGACGCCTGCGCCACGCTGGGGAACTGGGATCGCCGCGCGCTGGAAAGATCCGCATGACGAGCAGAGCCAAGCAGCGTAGACTGGGCGCTCCTCGCGGTGCGCCTCGGCTCGCGGCATCATCTTCGTCGCGCACGGTGCACAGGGGCTCTTCGGGGCTTTCGGAGGACCAGGACTTCAGCCCTCGTGCAAGATGATGGGGCCTGTCGGTTACCTCGTCGCAATCGGCAGAGTTCTTCGGAGGACTAGGACTGATCTTCGGGTTCCTTTCGCGTTTTTCCGCAGCCTCACTCATCGTGATAATGATTGGCGCAATTGTTAAGGTCCACGGAAAAACGGATTTTTCCTTGGCGAAAATCCTGGCTACGAGTACAATCTCGCGCTCATCGGACTTCTCGCGGCCGTGCTGATTGCAGGTCCGGGCCGAATCGCCATTGCACGCATGCTGCCGTTGTCGCGTTTTTAGGACTGGGGAACTTTCCGCTGACTTGATCCGTATCCTGCAACATGACCTTCCGTCCAATCTTGCTCGCGTTGCTTTGTCTTGTTTCTGCGTTTGGCCAGCCCGCCTTTGAGGCGCAGGTGAAGTCGCATGTAGATGCGGGGGATTTCATCGGGTCGGTGCTGGTAGCCAAGGATGGCCAGGTACTTTACCGGAAAGCCTTCGGGATGGCGCAAGCGGAATGGAGCATAGCAAATACTCCGGAGACCAAATTCCGCCTGGGGTCGATCACCAAGCAGTTCACGGCTGTGGCGGTCCTGCAACTGGTGGAACAGGGCAAGATCAAGCTCGACGATCCGGTGAAGAAGTATTACGCCGATGCCCCGCCAGCTTGGGACGCAATCACAATTCACCATTTGTTGAACCACACTTCAGGGATTCCGAGTTACACGGGGCTGCCCAATTTCTTTGAGAAGTACGCCATGCAGCCGCTAAAGCCGGCTGAGATCGTGAAGCTGACGCAGGACAAGCCGCTTGAGTTTACGCCGGGCAGCAAGTTCAAGTACAACAACACCGGATACGTGTTGCTGGGGGCAATTCTCGAAACTGTAACGGGTAAGCCATACGGCGAGCATCTGCGAGACGTGATCTTCACCCCGCTTGGGATGAAGGACACGGGCTATGACGTGACAGCGACAATTCTGAAGAACCGGGCGGCTGGATATGAGCGCAAGGGAAAGGGACTGGAGAACGCGCGGTACTTGGACATGACCCTGCCGCATGCGGCCGGCTCGCTCTATTCGACTGTTGATGATCTATTGAAGTGGGACCAGGCCCTGTACACGGAGAAGCTGATAACCGCAGCATCGCGAGAGAAGATGCTCACGCCGGGCTTGAATGGGTACGGCTATGGTTGGAACGTGAAACAGTGGGGCACACATACTGTCACTGAGCATGGCGGCGGAATTAATGGATTTTCAACCCATCTTTTGCGAGTGCCCGCTGAGAAGTTGCTGGTAGTCACCCTCGCCAACTTTTCCACTCCAGGGGCCAGCAAACTGGCTCAGGAGTTGGCAAAGTTGGCTCTGGGGATACCTTTGCCTGTACCGCCGAAAGAGATTTCAGTTGCCCCCGAAAAGTTGCGGGAGTACCCGGGCGTGTATCAAGTTGATCCCAAGTTTTCGCTGACGGTGCGGAATGAAGGCGATCACTTGACCGTGCAAGGGACAGGACAGGGACCGGCCCAGGTGTTTGCTCAAGCTCCGGACAAATTTTTCTTGAAAGTTGTGGATGCGCAAGTGGAGTTCACGCGCGGTCCCGATGGAAAGGTCGACGGACTGATACTGCATCAGAATGGCCGCGACATGAAGGCGCCGCGGCTCCCCTGATTGCGTTAAGTGTAAATGAACTCCGCACTCGCAACACAGTCCAGCTGCGGGCGCAGGCGCACCCAGTGGGCAGAGAATCCAGGCTCGAAAATGTGCGCTTTATATCGTTCGGCTCCCGTGCTCACTGAGCCGTATTTGACCCACGAGCCATTGCCCAGGAAATCGATTTCGATGTCGAACACGGCTGCCTTGTCGGTCATCACGTGCAGCACTTTCTTATCGAAGCCCGTCATCAGAAACGGTTCTGAATACTGGTCCTTCTTGACCGCAGCCTTGCGCCACGGACCGCCCCAGCCCTGCGGCTTGCCCCAACTCCACAGGTCGTCTGTTTTCCCGAACCAGATTCCGGCCTGCGGCTGGCCGCTGACTGGATTGTTGTCCGCGTTGGGTGTAGTCTGATTTCCGCCCAGCGCGAGCAGGCCGCGAAACGCACAGTAATCCGGAATAATGCGTAGATGCTGGCAGACCGGCTTCACGCCCCAGATTGCGCCTTCGAAAGCGATCGGCTGCAGCTCATAGAACATGCCCTGAATGTCCATCATGAAATGCTCGGTCTCGACTTCGCGGATGCGCATCCACTCGGTTTGATAGGCGTGTTCGAAAGCATGGCTTGCCTTCGGCAACCGATAGCGCTGCCAGGTGCCCTTCACGAGCGCCGACATCAGCACGGACGATTCATCCCAACCCGAGCAGAAGAGCACGTTGCCCATGTCCATGCGGCCCGCGCAATCCATGTGCGGCTTGCGACTGAGCGCGCGCCAGGCTTTGCCATCGTACTCAAACAGCCCAGCTTCGTTTCGCCGTATTCGTAAAAGCCGTTATTGGCCGCGAGCACTCTGCCCTGCCCCGTGAAGCCGCCTTTGAAGTGGGGCCGCTTGCTGATCTTGAACTCCTTCACCAGGTCGACCACCAGCTTCGATTGCAGCGACGACATGTCCATCTCGAACAGCAGGCCTTCCATCGTCAGCATGTACACGAGATTGGCCGGATCGGTCAGATGCGACATGGTCGCGGTCAATCGATGATTGGCAAACTGGCTGAGGTATTTCCAATTACCCTGCAGGTCAATAGCGTACGGCCCGATGATCATCTGATTCGACTGCTTGTGGACCCAACGATTCGCGTGCGTGCCGTTGTGAACATGTACGCGCTCGCCCTTAAGGTTCTCATCAATTCGATAGAGGCCGAGGCCCGACCCGGTCCTGCTCATGTGCGAGTTGTAGTTGACAGCCCAGAGCATGTCGGCCCACGGCATGAGTGCGCCAATGCCGCTTTCCGAACGTATGGGACCGGTATCAGCCTTGATGCCGACATTTGGCAACCCAGGCGTGCGGGTCTGCGCGAGCGCGGAGCCCGCGGTCAACATTCCAAGCAAGTTACGTCGCGAAATCACAGGATGTTCTCCCTCTGGTCTTAGATCATAGCGTAAGGTGATAGAGTGTTGGATTCGGGCTTACAGGAAGGTAAATGATGAACGAAGACAGCGCTCTAGGGCGCAGACAATTCCTAAAGACTTCAGCGGTCGGGTTAGCCGGTGCGCCTGCACTGCTTTCACAGCGAAATGCGAATGACCGGCTGGGCATTGCAATCATCGGAGTAGGGACCAGGGGCTACTATCTGCACAGCAAGATACAGGAATGTCCTAACGTCGATGTCCGCGTGATTTGCGATCTATACGACAGCAATCTCAAGCGAGCCGAGAAGCAGAACGTAAACAAAAACGTTCAACTCACCAAAGATTGGGAGAAGGCCGTTTCTTCCAAAGACATCGATGCTGTAATCATCGCCACTCCTGACTTCTGGCACGCGCCGATGACCATTCGCGCGCGCTAACCTTAAAAAGCACGTCTACGTCGAAAAGGGACTCTGCCGAACGCTGGAAGAGGCCAAGGGAATCCGCAAGGCCGTCAAAGACAACAAGGTCGTGCTGCAGCTCGGCCATCATCAGAACAGCGATCCCACGTACATGAAGGCGCGCGAGATTTTTCAATCCGGGCAGCTCGGCAAAGTCACGCTCGCACGCACCTATATCGATCGAACGAATCCGTGGCCGGAGTGGCAGTTTTACGGGGCTTACAACGTTCAGGATCTACCGAAGGATGCGAGCGAGCAGACGATCGCCTGGGAACGCTTTCTGGCAAATGCTCCCAAGCGGGCTTTTGACGCGGAGCGCTTCTTCCGCTGGCGCTGCTGGTGGGAATACGGCACCGGTATCGCCGGCGATCTCATGAGCCATCAGTGGGACGGCGTCAACATGATCATGGGCATGGGAATTCCGGAAGCCTGCCAGACTCAGGGCGGACTCTACTTCTGGAAGCAGGACCGCGAAGTTCCGGATATGTGGCACACGCTCTTCGACTATTCGAAGAAGGACCTCGCCGTAACGTTCGCCTGCACGTTCCACAACCGGCATCAGGGCTCTGGCACCTACATTTTGGGACGCGACGCCTCCATCGAAGTCGACGGAACTTCGTGCAAGGTGTATGGTGCGGAATGGAAACCTGAGCATATCGCCAAGATGGCGAAGGCGCGCAAGGAGCCGGTCAACGCCGGACGTCGCACTGGGGACCTGATTATTCCTCCGGATTATGACATGAAGCCCGGCGAAATAAAGGCCACGACTCATCAGGAAGATTTTATCGATTGCATCCGCACTGGCCAGCGCCCGCGCTGCGACATCGATCGCGCGTGGGAAGAAGCTGTCACGATCGTGATGTCAGTCGAGTCCTTCCGGCGTGAGCGCAAGGTCCGCTGGGATCCAGTAAAGGAAGAAATCGTCTAGTCCGCGCGCAACAGGCGTTCGGCCATCAACAGGGCGGTGACGGTGCAGACCTCAGTGATCTCGCCCGTCATCGCCATCTGCACGGCCTCAGCGAACGGAATAAAGCGCGTGATGATCTGCTCTTCCGGATCGGGATCGGACGCCACCAGCGTCAGACCCGTTGCGATATACAGGTGCTGCACGTCTGTAGTCACGCCATTGCACACGTCCAGAGCGCCCAGAAAGCGCCAGTCAACGGCATCGACGCCAGCCTCTTCACGCAGCTCCCGTTTCGCGGCTGTGAGCATGTCCGTATCGTCATCGTGCGAACCGCCGCGCGGAATTTCCCAGGAATAGCGCTTACTGACGTAGCGCCATTGCCCCACTAGAGCCACCTCATTGCGCTCATTGAGCGCGACAGCACCCACCGAGGGTCGAATTTCCACCACACCGTAGATTCCAGGGCGTCCGTCCGGGCGCAGAACCTTGTCTTCCCGTACGCGCAGCCAGGAATTCTGATAAACGACGTTTTGTTCAATGGTTTTCCAGGGATTCCGGTTTGGCATGGATATTACGAGTGTAGCGAACCGGCTTCAAAAGAATGAAGCCCCGGAGGGGGCCGGGGCTTCTCGGAGGGGTATGCGACGGCTGGGACCGTCGCAGATTGTATAAGTCGATGACGACTTATGAATTGTCTTTACTAGTACACGTTGAATGCCAAACTCGAATGCTTCAATCTAAAGCAGTTAAGTACTGTATAGCGAGCGTCATGCGCAACAAGAGCCGACAACTGTGTGCGATATTGCTCAGTACTGGTACATTACACCCAGTACCCTACCGGAAGACTACACTGACCGGGTTGGCTGTGATTCCGTCCACATTCAAAACGATCGTCACTTCCCCTGCTTCAGCCAAACTATGTGGCAGCTCCGCGTTGACCTGATCCAAGCCGGGAAACTGCGGTTGCGCTCCGAGGTACGAAATCGCCACCTCCACACCGCCGATCTTCAGACTGGCAGCTACTGGATTCACGACGTTGCGAAAGCCGGTTCCGTAGAGCACCAGATACAGCCGATCCCCTGCGCTGCCAAAATCGATCGCCACCGGCACAAAGGCCTGCGCCGTCTGATCGAAACGAGTTACGGACTCCAGTGTTTGTGCGCCGTCGGCTTTGACCCGCACGATTTGCGCCGCTGCAACACCGCGACCAGTTCCATTCGCGCTAAACAGCCCTGGAAACACCTTTTCCAGCCGGTAGGTGCCGTTGGCGACCACGCGTCCAGCCTGACGCACCGTAAGATCGACACGACCCAGCGAAGCTTCGGGCGGGATCAGATAGTTGATTTGCCCTGGGGACACCAGCAGCAGCGGAGCGAGCAGCCTTACCCCATTGCCGTCGGCTATCTCTACTTCGACGCCTTCTTTGCTGCTCGGAAGATTCTTGCCATAGCCCGACATTAGCGTAGCGGGAGCAAAGTAGTAGCCTGCGGAACTGGCTGCCGACAGACTGGTGAAGGAGCCGGGCGAGAGGTGCTGCAACAGCACTTGCGTCTGCGGCCGGTCCAGCATGAAGCTGTCCTGCGGCTGCACCGAAAGCGCGTAGTTGCCCCACCATTCTCCGGCAGCCCAGTAGGTTGCATCGAAACCTGCAGCATCCAGCGAAAGCAGAAAGTTGTCCAGCACGGTTAACCAGCGCGGATCAGTGTTGGGAACGCCAAACTCGCCCAGATAGCCGCGCACGTTGTTGCGTGTGCACCAGAGGGCGAACGGAGCCAGGCGCGTCACTCCGACAGTCGCCAGATTCGGATTGCGCGCAAGTTCCTGATTGTAGCTTTCCTTGTAGCCGCCGCTGTTGTCGCGATCAAAATACTGGTGCGCCTCGTAGGCAAAGTTGTTGGCGGGGTCGTTGATCCAGGAGGTGGATCCGTGTACGTCGGGCCACACATAGGCTGCGGACCAGGCGTCACCCGGCACCATGATGAGCTTGTCATCGCGATTGTTGCGGATTGCGGTCAGCACCAGCTGAGAGATTGCTTTCCAGTTCGCACCACCCATATCGTGCGGCTCATTCATCAGGTCATAAGCGTGGACGGCGGGCTCGGATTTGAACTCTTCTGACAAGCGCACCCATAAGTCCGCCAGGTCTGCTCCGCTCACCTTCACAACGCCACCGTAGAAATTGTCCAGCACATAGGCGCGCAGGCCGCCGGACTCGTTGAACGAAAACCGCCCGAAATTGTGCAGGTCGATGATCAAGCGCGCGCCGTTCGCCTTCGCCCAGGCAACATTGCGCTTGAGGGCAGCCAGATTGACGGGATCGAGGGGCCCACGAAGAACAGGCTGCAGGCGTTCCCAACGGATCGGAACGCGGATCAGGGGCAGGCTCCGGGCAGCAAAGTACTGAAAACTGCGCTCACTGTTATATGTGTGCGTGGAGCCAATGGAACCGGGAATCACGGTCTCCCCAAACTCCGCACCGGCCAGGTTCACGCCGCGGAAGTACTGTCCGAAACTAAGAACTGGCAATGTGAGAGCCATGAGCGTGACCGCGCGGATCACAGTCGAACGATCTGGCCGCGCTCCGCGGCTTCCTGCGCACCGAGTGTCACTTCGCAATTCCGGTAGATATCTTCGAGCGTCAGCGAAGCGGGCTTGCCGTTATAAACGTGTTCCAGAAATTCTGTGAACAGCGACCGCGCTTTCGGCAGATCTGTGACGACGCGCGGCTTTGCCTTATCAGTGAGCAGCGTCAAGCCCGTGGCCGCCATATACTCCGCAATTCCTTTGCTGCCCACCAGGCGCAAACGATCGTCGCCATGGCTTCCGGCTGTCGCGGGCCGGAAATAGTCCATGTGCAGCGTAGCGGTGCCGCCGTTATCCATGCTGAAGAGCGTGCCCGTGGTGTTCTCCATGTCGCCCATTTCCGGATGTCCGACGCGCGCGGCGAACGAGGCGGCCTGCTTGAAGTCGCGACCGCTCGTGAAGCGCATCAGATCGATCATGTGTATGCCGATCCACGGAATGGTCCCTCCATACGTAGACCGTTTCCGCATCCACTGCGAACGATCCCCGAGCGTGTAGGATTTTTGGGCGGTAATCTGCACCACCTCGCCGATCTCGCCTGAATCGACGATCTGTTTGAGAGCGAGGTAGTGCGGATCATAGCGCATCGGTAGCAGCATCCCAAGCTTCACGCCCTGGCTCTTGACAGCTTTCCTGATACGCTCCAGGTCCGTGCGCGAAATCGCCAACGGTTTTTCCGCAATCACATGCAATTTTCGCTCGACGCCAGCCAGGATCCCGCCGGCACGCTCCCCGTTGTTATTGCAGACAGCAAGCAGATCAAGCTTTTCACTATCCAGCATGCGGCGATAGTCGTGATAGCGTTTCGCACTTGCGACACGCGCGTTCTTACTCACAAACTTTTCGGCTTCGGCAGAGGCCGGCTCAGAGAAAGCTACAAGCTCGACGTCAGGCAACTGGGGCAACGGTTTTGTGATTTCTCCGGTGTGCCCGTCGATGCCGATCAGGCCAATCCGAAGCTTTCGCGGCAACTTCACCTGCGCGGCGGCGACTGCAGCAGAAAGACCCGCCAGTACGGATCGCCGTGTGATCGTGGAGCGTGATTGCATAGATGGATTTTCGCACAAGCAGATCTGGATTGGCGCGGTGAATCAAGCTAAACTAAATACTCCAGACCGCACCTCTGGGTGAGACAAATATTCGATGAGTTTTCAACGACTGGTGTGTATTCTGATCGGCGCCTGGATAGCGGGCAGCCTCTTCATGGGTTGGATCGCAGCGGAGAATTTCAAATCCGTGGAACGCCTGCTCAATGATCCGTCGGCGAATGCAGCCGGAGCCATCAAACAACTCGGTTATCACGAAGTTCGTCAATTCCTTCGATATCAGGTTGCGGAACAGAATCGTTTCTATTTCGAGAATTGGGAATTGATGCAGATGTTCCTGGGGACGCTGATCTTCGGAATTCTCCTGTTCGCGACCAAGTCCGGCAGGTACACTCTCGCATTACCGCTGGGGATGCTGAGTCTGGTCATGCTGACGCACTTTTTGATCACGCCAAGAATTATTGCCCTGGGGCGGTTGCTGGACTTCATGCCGTCTAACACGCTCGCCTTGGATGAGATGCGATTTCAAGCCACACACCGAGTGTATGGCGTGGTCGAAGCTATAAAAATCGTTTTGGGGATAGTGCTGTCAGGCGTTCTTGTCGTTCACCGGAGCAGGCGCAAACTCAGGGAGAAGATCGACGTGGTCAATTATGCCGATCACAGCCATGTCAATGGGTGAGTTGGGCCGGCCGACCGAGGTCATCGCACTGAAGCCTTCCGACATCAGCAGCACACGATCTCCTATTCCGGCATCGACGGCATCCAATGCAATCACGGCATCGCCCTTATCGGTGCCGTCCAGATTCAAGGGTTGAACGATCAGGATCTTCCTGCCCTGATGGCTCTCGTGCTTCGTGGTGGCGACCAGGTCGCCGATGACTCTAGCGATCAGCACGTCTTTTCCGATCGACGTGAATTTCGTCAACTATTCCGACGATATTCGCGTCTGTTTGAACTTCAACGGGGAGAAACGGGAAACTGCATTCTTTGCCGCGGCACCAGTACACCAACTCGCCGGAACCGACACCCATGCTGTCAGTGGCAATAATCTGTTTGCCTGTGTTTTTCAGTTCGGGAGTAAGCGGCTGAACAACGAGGAGCCGTTGTCCATTCAGACCTTCGTTTTTTACAGTGGCCCAAACGCAGCCTACGACACGCCCCAGTAACATTGCGTTACCTCGGCTTCGATCCTGTGTCCATGCTGACCTCGTCAACGATACCTACTATCGCGAGATCGACTGGACGGTCCTTGCAGCCATCGGCCATTCGTGCAGAACTGCCCGAGACCGCAATCACGGTCTCACGAAAGCCCGCGCTCACCGTGTCGACAGCAATCAAATAACCCGCGTCATCCTTGCCCTCCGGCGTCACCGGTTTTATGACAAGCAACTTCATCCCCTCCATACGGGGATCCTTACGCGTAGCGACAACAGTGCCAACAACACGGGCCAAAATCATGATAATTGAATCGTCAAATCAGCAGGCCAGAGAGCCGGATGGCTCCCTGGCCGCTGGCTTAATAGATTTACTTTCCGTTCGTCTTGCCGATCGGGAATACGTCTTCCAGGCTCGGATGCGGGCGCGGGATTACGTGCACCGCAACCAACTCGCCGACCCGGCGGGCTGCAGCAGCGCCTGAATCTGTCGCTGCGCGAACAGCGGCAACATCTCCGCGAACCAGGGCCGTCACATAACCGGACCCGATCTTTTCCCAACCGACCAGCGAGACCTTAGCGGCCTTCACCATTGCGTCCGCGGCTTCAATCATAGCCACAAGGCCGCGAGTCTCGATCATTCCTAATGCTTCACCCATTGATCCTCCGTCGAGCGCGCTTCGTTAGCCCGCTCTGCGAGTACTTATGAAATTCCACGTGCTCTTAGAGCTTCATCGACTAACGCGACAAGCTCGTCACGGGTTACTACAAATTTTTCTTGAGCGGCCATGTCCTCGGCAGAGAGGGGGCAACCCGGCTGAATGCCTGCGCGGGCTTTTACGCCATAGCGCGTCCGCGAATCGAACAGTTTTTCCACTTCCGTTTTTGGCAGTACCGTTGCGCCGCCAAGCAGTTCCGCCACCAGCGCGATGCGCGCGTAGTGCTCGGTGGTCTCCATACGGAAAAATGCTTTAAAAACATCTTCGCCGTAGCAGACCGCGCCATGGTTCGCCATCAGTATGGAATCGTATTTGGGAATGTACGGAACCATGCCATCAGTGAGCGCGGGAGTGCCCGGCAAGCCGTAGTCGGCAAGCGGCACGCAGCCGAGTCCAATGATGACTTCAGGCAGCAAAGCCAGGTTCAATGCCTTCCCTGCAGTGGCGTAACCGGTTGCGACTGGCGGATGCGCGTGGACAACAGCGCGAATATCCGGACGCATGCTATACACAAGCTGGTGCATGGCAACTTCGGAGGTACGCTCGAGGCGTCCTTCCAATTTGTTGCCTTGCATATCGCAAATAATCAGGTCATCGACATGCATCATGCCCTTGCTCACGCCAGTGGGTGTGCAAAGGAGCCTGTCATTATCCATCCGAATGGTAATATTGCCGTCGTTGGCGGCGACCCAGCCCTTCTCGTAGACCAGTTTCCCAATCTGAATAATATCCTGCCGGTGCTCTCGTTCTGTTTTTCCCATCGAAGAATAGATTGTACCAATTTCGAACTGCAGTATGCGTAGCAAATCTCTCGCTACAATGGTCAGACAGTGGATACCCGAAGAATGTGCCCGCACTGCCGGGCTTTCATCAGCAGCAGCGATCGCACATGCCCGTACTGTGAAACCAAAGTTGGACCTAAAGCAATCGACATGCGGCGCAGCGAAGAAACCATGGCCGGCTTCAGTGGCCGTTTCGTAACGATTCTAATCCTCACGATAAACTTTGGGCTCTACGCCGCGACGGTGTTGTACAGCATGAAATCCGGCCACGATGCCCTGATGGACGTTGACGGTCGAACACTGTTCCAGTTCGGCGCCAAGTACCGTCAGGCGATATTGCTCGGTCAGTGGTGGCGTCTGATCACGGCGGGTTTCTGCATGGCGGATTGTTTCACATCCTGATGAATTCCTGGGTGCTCTTCGATCTGGGCGCGCAGGTAGAAGAAATCTACGGCAGCAAGCGCATGGTCGTGATTTACCTGATCGCCACAATCTGCGGTTTCATCGCAAGCACATGGTGGTCGCCCTCGCTGTCGATCGGCGCGTCGGCGGGGATTTTCGGCTTGATCGGCGCGATGATCGCAGCTCGGGATGCGCAGCAACAGTTCGATGGGTTTGATGATCCGCGGCATGTACATCCGTTGGGCGGTTTATGGCCTGTTGATGGGCCTGCTGCCCTTCTTCCAGGTCGACAACGCAGCGCACATCGGCGGCTTGGCCGGCGGTTTCGTGGTCGCCTACATCGCGGGTCTGCCCGGCGATCGCAGCAAGTGGATCGAAAGCTTCTGGAGTGTCGCGCTCGGGCTGTCCGTGGCAATCACAGCTTTCGCCTTTGTCCAGATGGCCGCGTGGTTTACTCTGACTTCGCGTTAGTACGCGCTTGCTTACGCGCGCGCCTCCGTACTGCAGCAAGCGCGTGTCGGCGCGAGCCGGTTGCGTTCCTTCCACACATTCGACTATAGTGAAAAGTTAATGAAGAAGTTCACGGCCTACTCGTTTACGTTACCGGTTTTGGCTTTTCGCCTAAACCGGCGAGTGGCGTTGGACGAAACAGATTTTTCGGTTTTCGAACTCCGGCCCACTCGCGAAGAGTGGGTTTTTTGTTTTTTGGCAGACAGATTCAGAGGGGGTAAGCATGATCATTTCAATGAGGCTTCACGCAACGCGGGAAGAAATCGACCACGTCTGTGAACGGATCCGGGAGTTCGGCTACAAGGTCCACTCCATCGAAGGCGAAGAGCGCGTGCGTGATCGGCGCGGTCGGAACGTGGCGACGTCACCACTGCCTGGAGTCGCTGGAAGCGATGCCGTGCGTGGAAAAGGCCGTGCGCATCTCGGCGCCTTACAAGTTCGTCAGCAAAGAGTTCAAGAAGGGGCGCACAGTTATCAAGGTGAACGGCGTCTCCATCGGCGGCGACGAGTTCATCGTCATGGCCGGCCCTTGCTCGGTCGAAACCGAAAAGCAGATCATGGAGACGGCCGAGGCCGTGGCCGCAGCCGGAGCGCAAGATCCTGCGCGGCGGCGCATTCAAGCCGCGCACCTCGCCCTACGATTTTCAGGGCATGGAAGAGGAAGGCCTCAAACTCCTGCGCAAAGCCAAGCGAGCCACGGGCCTCGCGATCATCACCGAAGTGATGAGCGACCGCGACGTCGACACTGGTGGCCGAGTACGCCGACATCATGCAGGTCGGCGCGCGCAACATGCAGAACTTCGCGCTGCTCAAGGCGCTGGGCAGCTGCGGCAGGCCGGTGCTGCTCAAGCGCGGCATGAGTTCGACCATCAAGGAACTGCTGATGTCGGCCGAATACATCGTCGCGCACGGCAACCCCAACGTGATGCTCTGCGAGCGCGGCATCCGCACCTTCGAAACGGCCACGCGCAACACCTGCGACATCGCCGCAGTCGCAGTGCTGAACGAACTGACGCACCTGCCGGTGATCCTCGACCCCAGCCACGCCACGGGCAAGCGCAGCCTGGTTCCGCCACTGGCGCGCGCCGGCGTCGCCATTGGCGCCGACGGTCTGATCATCGAAGTCACACCCTGCCCCGAGAAGGCCATCAGCGACGGCGCGCAATCACTGACGCTGCCGCAGTTCCGGCAGATGATGAGCGATTTGAAGCCGTACATCGAACTATGGAAAGCAGCGCGGATGACAGAAGTCGCCGCTACAGTGTAATCTTCATACTAGAGTGCAACTGAAGTTCCGTCCATGGCACATAGCCGCGCTGATGATTACGGTCTGCGCGATCATTGTCTTCGGCCTTTTCTACTATCGGTCGAAAACCAAACTGACCACAGCGCAGATTTTCCGGTATGTGCCTTCCGGTTCGGGACTGCTCGTCCATGTCGATGTCGCCGCACTTCGCAGTGCGGGAATCGTGAGCCTGCTTTCAGGGACCAAGGTTACCGCAGACCCGGAATACCGAAGTTTTGTGGAGCAGACCAGGTTCGATTATTCGACTGACCTGGATACGCTAACCGCCGGCTTCTACGGTCCAGAAGCTTTTTACATCATTCAGGGGCGCTTCGACTGGAAAGCAATCAAGTCTTACGCAACTTCATCGGGCGGCTCCTGCTGGGATGCATTCTGCACAGTGCCTGCGACAAAAAAAGACTACTACATATCATTCCTGCCAGTGCGTCCGGATTTGATGATGTTGGCCGTCAGTCTGGAAAATAAAGCCGTCAAACGTATGCTTGCGCGTCCGCGGCGCGACGCCGGCGAAGGCATGCCCGATCAGCCGGTCTGGGTCTCGATTCCGCCATCCACACTGCAAAAGCCCGAGGACTTCCCTGCCGGCACACAACTATTCGCGAGGGCTCTGCAAAATACGGACAAGGTGACGCTCTCGATCGGCCCTCAATGGCCAGAGCTTCCAGGCCCGGCTCTACTGTGAATTGCCGTTCCGCTGAGGAAGCTGTACTGCTCGAAGCGCAATTTGAAAAAGTCACCGAAGTGCTGCGCAAACTGATTGCTGCAAACCAGCAAACGCCGAATCCAAAAGATCTCAGCGGAGTGCTGACCTCCGGAGCATTTCATCGCGAAGACCGTCGCGTTCTTGGAAATTGGCCGATTGAAAAAGCGTTCCTGGAGAACATGGCCGGGGGCACATTCTAGCGTGTCAATCATCCGCTCCGGCGGAGTGCTTTGCTCCGGCAACATCGTCTTCGACATCCTGGTGCGGCCGGTCGACGAATTACGCTGGGGCGCAACGACCTGGGTCGAATCCATCGAGCAGCACATTGGCGGCAACGGCGCGAACAGCAGCTATTGCCTGGCTCGTCTCGGCGTTCCGGTTCGCCTGTTGAGTGTCGTGGGTCCCGACGCGTTCGGAACGCAACTGGCAGCGATTCTCAGCGATGCCGGTGTCGATATAAGCCAAATCACCAGGACCGCAGCGCCCACCGCGACTTCCGTCGTGCTGGTGCAATCCGGCGGAGCGCGCCTCTTCCTGCATCGACCGGGTTCGAGCGGCGAAGCTTTCCCGAGCCGATCGAGTTTCACGCAGGACCGAATCGCCAATCTGCCGCATTATCATGTGGCCAATGTCTATGCACTGCCGCAATTCCGCGCTCATGCGGGCGAGACCCTGCGTCGTGCCCGTGCGGCTGGATTAACAACGTCGCTCGATACCGGTTGGGACGCGCGCGGGCAATGGATGGATGTGCTCGGTCCCTGCCTGCCGCATTTGGACCTGCTATTCGTGAACGAAGATGAATCGCGCATGCTGTCCGGGTTCCGACGATCCGGCTACTGCCGCCAGAAGCTTCCGCGAACAGGGCGTGAAGATCGTCGTGATCAAACTCGGAAGCAATGGCTGCGCGGTATTCTCTGACGGCTGGCGAAATCCACTCTCCCGGCTTCAAGGTTCCGGTCGTGGACACAACCGGAGCAGGCGATAGCTTCGTCGGCGGCTTTCTGGCGGCGCTGCATTACGGGAAAGACACTTGAGGATGCGGCGCGTTTTGCAAATGCCGTGGGCGCGCTCAGCGTACAGGGTCTCGGCGCGGTACGCGGCCTGCGCAACCTTGCTGGAAACCGAGCAGTTCCTGCACTCGCTAAGATAGAAGTTGTGAGGCGCAGAAGCTTTCTCCCATTCCTGCTATTTGGCTTCTCGCTTCGCGCCCAGAGCAATCCTGAGAGCGTGCGCGGAAAACTGGCGGAAATGCCCAGGGCAAACCGACACTGAAACCGCCCAAGGGAAAACAATTCTGCCCGACGGCGACGCGCCCACTGAAGGCGTACTCCAGCGACAAGCGATTGCTGGGCAGCGACATGGAACTGCTCGGGCACTCTCAACGCGCCCGGAACATTTCACAGTCGACCCGATCCACACGCGCTCGATCTTCGTCCATAAAGACGGCAAGCGCCTGATGGTCACTTACTGGTGCGACGTCTGCGCCATCCGCTTCTACACGCCTGGTGTATGCTGGTGCTGCCAGGAAGAGACCGAACTCGACCTGCGCGAACGGGACGATCCAAATGATCCAGAGACTACTGCCGCTGCTTCTTCTACCCCTTATGTCACAAGCTGAAAATTACTCTGCCACGCCGCGCCAAGGTTGATGGCATTGAAGTGATACGCCTGGAGGATTCCGCGCACAAGGTCGAGGTTTCGATCGTGCCTGGCCTCGGGCACAATGCATACGAGATCAAGGTGAATGGGAAGAACATTCTTTGGTCGCCGTATAAGAGCTCTGAAGGAATTGCATGGAGAAGCCCGCGCAAGCGGGGAATCCATTCCTGGCTCCATGGGTGAACCGGATTGACTCCGATTCCTACTGGGCGAACGGCAAGAAATATCAGCTCAATCCGGATCTGAAGAATTTCCGCTACGATGCGTTCCATCAGCCCATTCACGGCCTCGTGGTCTTCACGAAAGACTGGAAGATCGTCAGCTTGAAAGCTGATAACAAATGGCGCAGTGCTTACCAGCCGGCTTGAGTTCTGGAGACATCCCGACTGGATGGCGCAGTTTCCCTTTGCGCACACCATGGAAATGAAGTACCGGCTGAAAGACGGCGTGCTCGAAGTTGAGACTGAGATCGAAAACCACTCGATCGAGCCGATGCCGGTTTCGCTGGGTTATCACACCTATTACCGCATCGAAGATGCCCCGCGCGACGACTGGAAGATTCATGTGCCCTGCGAAGGACCACGTGGTGCTGTCGAAGACACTCGTCCCCACGGGTGAACGGAAGCCCGTCGAATTAGCCAACCCGCAGTCGCTGCGCGGAATTCAGTTCGATGATGTTTACACGAACCTGACCCGGGATAGCGCCGGGCGCGCTACATTCTGGGTGCAGGGCAAGCAGCAGAAGATTTCTGTGATTTACGGTCCGAAGTTCAACGTGGGCGTTGTGTATGCGCCGCCGGGACGCGACTTCATCTGCTTTGAACCGATGGTGGGAATCACGAACGCATTCAATCTGGCGCATGCAGGAGTTTACAAGGAACTTCAGTCGATCGCCCCGGGAGGGACATGGCGGGAGAGCTTCTGGATCAAGGCGGAAGGATTCTAGAGAAGCATCGGGTCATTGCCTCCGTTCGAGGCGATGACCCGATAACTCAGGTTCTATTACTTCTTGGTCGGCGGCGCCGCCGGCTTGGTGGCCGGAGCAGGCTTCGGAGCTGCGGGAGCGGCGCTCAGTCGGAGCAGCCGGTTTGGCCCCATTGCCCGGAGCCGAGGCATCATACAACTTTACGATTTCCTGCGTAATGTCGATCTGGTTGGTCGCAAACATGACAGGAGTCTGCGGTGAGCTGACATCCAGCACCAGCGCGTAATTGTTTTCGCGCGCGTACTTGTCGATAATCGCCATGATCCGCGCGCCCAGGTCCTGCAGTACTTTCTGCTGTTCCTGTTCGAACTCCGCCTGTGCGTCTTCCAGATCGCGGTTGAGCGCCTTCGTGCGCTGATCGATGTCGCGCACCAGTTTTTCGCGGTTCTCCGCGCTCATTGTGTTACTGCCCTTATTGAGCTGGTCGCGAAGCTGGTTGATCTGGTTCTGTTTCGCCTCGAGTTCTTTCTGCTTCGGGGCGCGTTTGGCATCCAGTTCCTGGGCGGCTTTTTGACCGTCGCGGGTACCGATGAGGGCTGCCTGGATGTTGATGACGCCCACTTTGGTAGGGGGGGCACCGGCCTGGCCAAACGCCAATGCCGTAACACTCAACGCCAGAGCTGGCAACAATAAACTCTTAATTTTCACTCGTCAAACTCCTGTAGTTTTCTAGGATACGGCAAAATTTACGACTGCCGTTACGTCAAAACGTTCGGCTGATCGTGAAACGCCACGTTTTCGTCTTTTCAAAGAACGGTGAGATTGCGTCCAGCGGTCCGCATTGCGCCCACGTAAGTTGCGTGATTGGGGAACATCGACCGATCCGCCACAACTGGCGGAATCAGCAGTTCCTCAACGCGGGTTGGGTTGTACGCCCAGTATAGCCGGAAGGGCGCATTCACCACTGGCATCATGATCTGTAATTCCAGACCTGTGGATGTGCGGATCTTTTGGGTGCCCGGCGCGATGACAGCGCGATGAGTTGAACGAAGCCTGCGGAAACGCCGAATTCAAATCGTCAACTCGGCCCTGATTCAAACGAAGCTGCCCCGGAAGCGAGATACGGTTTACACCGGCATCGAAGAACGCCGCCAGTGTCACCGGTCCCACAATCGGAATGCGGTATTCGAAGTTCGTCACGCCCTGCGTGTCGCCACCCGGGAAAGTGAACTGGTAAATCGGGAACGTCTGCGTCACGCTAACAAACGTTGGTGTCCCGTCCGTGCACGATGACCTTCTGCAAACGTGGCGTACCGTTGTCGTTGAGCACTCGGACCGAAGCCGAACTCGGAACATAAGCGACCGGGCTGATTCCCCAGATCTCGAATCCGCGCACATCCTGCTCGCCGCCCATGAACACGCGGTTGACACGGAGGCGCAACCTTGCCGCCATATCCGGCGACAAAGCGGCCCATCGCGCGCACGCCGATGACGTGGCCCTTTTTCAAACCCGCGCGGAAGTACTTAGCTTCCAGCGTCGGCTCAAAAAGATTCACATTGCCGCCCAGGAAGCTGCCCGCGAAGCGCGTCGAAAAGAACAGGCTACTTCCGCGCGAAGGCGTAATCGGATGGTCGATCGTGTTGTACGTGTAAGACGGCGTGATGCTGCTGGTCTTGATACCCGAAAGCGAATTCGGACCGTCGAGTCCCTGGAAGTTGATGTAGTTGAAATACGTGTCGGCAGCCGTGGTCAGAGTCGTGTATTTGGACTTGTCGTAGCCATAGGTGAGACCGAGACGCGCGAAACTGCGGCGTCAGAGGATAGCTCATGAACGCCGTGAAACCGGTGGAGCGTCGAAACGTAGTTCAGCAGGTTGTCCTGGCCGAGCGATTCATACAGCGGAATCAGGTTGCGGCCGGAGGTCAGCGATACTTCGCGACCTTGATCGAAATTGAATCGCTGCGTATAGACCGTGAAGCCCGTCGTGATCGGCTTGTCGAAAAGGTACGGCTCCGTGAATCCGAAGGTCACATCGCGAATGCGGTCGCCCAACTGCGAAGGAGATGCTCAGCGTTTCGCCGACGCCCAGGAAGTTGTTCGTCGAATAGCCGAAGCTGACGAAGCTTCCCGAGATACCGGACACGCCGCCACTGAGCTGCACGGAGTTCTTTCCGCGCTCCTTCACCTTGAGCGTGATGTCGACCGTGTTGTTCTTGGTGTCGCGCTCGATCTTGGCCGCTTCCTCCTCCTTCAGCACTTCGAAGTAGCCCAGTTGGTTCAGACGCAGAATGCTCATCTCCCACATGCGGGTGTTGAACAACTCGCCTTCGTTCAACAGGACTTCGCGGCGGATGACCTTGTCGCGCGTCGTCGTGTTGCCTGAGAAATCGATGCGGCGCACAAAGAACTGCTTACCTTCATCGAAGTTCAGCGTCAGGTCGATCTGGTCTGAGTTCGGTTGCGGTTCGAAGCTCGGCTCGGCAACGAAGTCAATGAATCCGAATTCGCCGTAGAGCTTGCGCAACTGCTCAAAGCCCTTGCGCAGCTTGGCGGTCGAAAAGACATCGCCTTCGCCCATGCCAAAAATCGGACGCATCAGCGTTTCGGGCGTTCGGAAGAACTTCACACCCACAAAGTTGATTTTGGCCAGGTGATACTGACGGCCCTCTTCGACAGGTATCGTGATATCGGCGCGCTTGCCCGGCTTGTTCGGATAGAACAGCGGAATGCGGAATCCGCTGCCGCCGACGTCGCGCGTGACCACAGTGTGGTCGAGCGCGCGCGCCGTGAAGTAGCCGTTCTGCTGATAGAAGTCGCGGATGCGGTCCTTGTCCTCTTCGAGCTTTGTGGAATCGTAGGCTTTAGCGAACAGATTCTCAAACAGGATGCGAGTACGGGATCCCGATCGGCTTCAGGTTCTTCATCGCACGGCGCACAACCCTGTCGCTGAAAACCTTGTTGTTCTGAATTTCGATCTCGCCGACCTTAACCTTGGGACCCTCGTTCACTTTGAAGGTGACTTCGAGTGAAGACGGCGGGATCTGCCGAACGTCGGGCTCGACTGTGGCGAACTGCCTGCCGCGCTCCGCCAGATATTCTTTCAGAACATTTGCGGCGCGTTGAACTTTATTCGGATCGTACTGCGACTCGACTGTTAGTCCTACTTTGCGTTCCTTGAAGCGGTCCAGAATTTCGGAGACCGTGATCGACTTCATTCCGTCGTATTTGATCGAGCGGACAACGCGCCGCTCGGTGAGCACGAAGCGAACAATCCAGCCGGCGTTACCCGGTTCGCGTTCCATGCGGATGTCGTCAAAGCGGCCGGTGTTCCAGAGCGCCATGAAGTCGCGGTGCAGAGCGTCCTCGATCGTATTGGTCGCCCTTCTTCGAAAAAATGATAGCGCGCAACGTTTCCTGGGGAACCCGGCGGGAACCACGGAACTCGATAGCTTCTACAATGTCCTGAACTGCGTCGCTCTTGGGGGCCTCACCAACCGGCTTTGGAGTTTCAAAACGGGGCTGCTGCTGCTTGGCAGGAGCGGCCTCCGGTTTCGACTCCTTCGGAGCCTGCGGCACCGATTCAAAGGGATTCGGCGGCTTCGGTTGCTGGGGGGCCTGTTGTGCCAGACCAACCCCAACGATGGAGGTTGGAATTAAGAGGAATTGGCACACCAAGAGGGCGTACAGGCGTGGTGGCCTGAAAAAACTCATCAAAAGCGAATTCCTTTCCTCTCTGCGCCTAACTGCTGACGTACCTAAGTGGCTTTGGGTTTCACACGACTACCCGGAGGGCGCAAGTGCAAAACTCCTATTCTAGCGGAAAACGTGAACTCTCAACAATGTCTGATACAACTGGTCCCGAGGCCGGTTCCGGCTGCAGAGAACTCAAGGCCCGCTTACTTAGGCCAAGGCAGGCTCCGAAGAGTGCGTGCCCAATCACCATTGTTCCTTCGGAGGAATATAGCGGAACGAGCGGATTCACAAACTTCCAGAACACACCAAACAAAACGTAATACCAAGACAAGCCTACCACCATCCCGATGAGAAATATTCGGGTGCGGCTCTGACTGAGCGGCAGGAACACTCCAAACAGTATTCCGATGAGACCGGACGCGCACAGATGCATCGCGATTCCAGCCAGCGTGACCTTGCCGATTCCGGACCGAAACGCCAGATCTCCATAGAACGTGGATGCCAGCAAATTCGGTACTGCAAACCAGCGCTGATTCAGCACTGTGGAATGTGCGGCGAACCAGCCCAGCATTACAATACCGCCCAGAATCCCAACTTCAAGACCGGCAAGGGCTTTCAGCAGCCTGCACGGTTGCTGCCTGGTGGCGCCGTCATCCATGATTTCAGATTAGCGTACAATCTGCCGTGCACTCATGATGTAATGTTTCGACATGAGTAAGTTACGCAGCCAGGAATGGTTTCAGACCCCGGAATATTACGGTTTTGCCAGGCG
This sequence comes from Bryobacteraceae bacterium, assembly GCA_963793625.1. Lineage (GTDB taxonomy): Bacteria > Acidobacteriota > Terriglobia > Bryobacterales > Bryobacteraceae. The sequence continues at coordinate 266,967 of CAWCAT010000020.1, forward strand.
GGCATGGCTTCGCTCCGAAGGCTTCAACAGGGACATCTTCGAGGGCAAGCCCGTAATCGGAATCTGCAATTCGTGGAGCGAACTTAACAACTGTAATATTCACCTGAAACAGGTGGCGGAAGCGGTAAAACGGGGTGTCTGGGCGGCCGGCGGTGTCGCGCTGGAATTTCCAACTATCTCGCTCGGCGAGATGCTCATGAAGCCGACTGCAATGCTCTTCCGCAATCTGATGGCGATGGACGTCGAAGAAATGATCCGTGCTCACCCGCTCGACGGGGTCGTGCTGCTGTGCGGTTGCGACAAGACCACACCAGCACAACTGATGGGCGCAGCCAGCGCCAACGTACCAGCCATCATGGTTCCGGGCGGACCGATGCTCGCTGGACAGTGGCGCGATCGCCGGTTGGGTTCCGGCACGGACGGGCGCAAACTTTTCGATCTGTTTCGAACGGGCCGCCTGACTGAAGAAGAGTGGTGCGAAATCGAAGGCGGCATCGCGCGCAGCGCCGGACATTGCACCGTAATGGGAACGGCTTCCACGATGACCAGCCTGGCCGAGGCGCTCGGCATGACTCTCCCCGGTTGCGCCAGCATCCCGGCCCCCGACTCGCGCCGGCTCGCTATTGCCGAGTCCAGTGGAAAGCGAATCGTCGAAATGGCAAACGAGGAATTGAAGCCCTCGCAGATAATGACCCGTGCCGCGTTTCAGAATGCGATTGCCGTGGATATGGCGATTGGCGGAAGCACCAACGCGGTAATCCACCTGATAGCGATCGCCGGTCGGCTTGGTATCAAACTCCCTCTCGAAGAATTTGACAAAATTTCACGCAGCACTCCTTACATCACCAACGTTAAGCCCTCGGGCGAATTCCTTATGGAAGACTTCTTTAGCGCCGGCGGCGTGCCCGCAGTGATGCGAGAAATCCTGCCACTGCTGAACGCAGAGTGCATCACGGTAACGGGTCGGACTATCGGAGAAAACGTCGCAGAGGCCGGATGTTACAACCGCGATGTGATCCGGCCAGTTTCCGAACCGCTGCACCCTCAAGGCGGCACCGCAATTCTGTTCGGGAACCTCGCACCGGATGGCGCTGTGATCAAGCAGACCGCCGCCTCTGCCCATCTGTTACAGCATCGCGGGACCGCTTACGTATTCGATGACATTACACAGATGCGCGCGCAGATCGATTCACCGGACCTGCCCATCACAGAGGACACAATCCTGGTGATGCGCAATTGTGGACCGAAGGGTGCGCCGGGCTTCCCCGAATGGGGTCACATTCCCATGCCGCGGGTTCTGCTGGATCAGGGAGTCGAGGACATGGTGCGCATCTCTGATGCGCGCATGAGCGGCACCAGTTTCGGTACAGTCGTGCTGCACGTTGCACCGGAGTCGGCCGTTGGCGGACCGCTTGCGATTGTGCGGACCGGCGACGAGATCCTCCTCGATGTCGCGAACCGAAAACTTGAGTTGCTCGTTGCGCCAGAGGAGATCGAGCGTCGTATCGGGGAGTTCACCCCGAACGCGCCGCACTACACACGCGGCTACGGAAAGCTGTTTCTGGAGCACGTTACTCAAGCCAACGAAGGTTGCGATTTTGATTTTTTGCAGCACGAAGAGAGCTAAATGAAAATTCCTCGAATGCAATGGGTGATTGCCGGCTTGCTCTGCCTGGCGACAATGATCAACTATGCCGATCGGCTGACGCTCTCGGTAGTCTCAGTGGACTTGCGGCAGTCTTTCGGACTTTCGGTGCAGGACTATTCCCATGTGGTCACGCTCTTCCTGTTCGCCTATGCGATCATGTACGCCGGTTCGGGCTACATCGTTAACCGGTTGGGAACGCGCCGCGGCTTCGCGTTTTTTATTTTCTTCTGGTCAACCGCACAGATGCTTCACGCCTTCACGGTAGGAAAGTGGTCGCTGGGCGCCGCACGTTTTCTACTGGGACTCAGTGAACCCGGCAATTGGCCCGCGGCAGCCAAGGCAGTCGCCGAATGGTTCCCTGCCTCGCAGCGAGCGTTGGGTGTTGGAATATTCAATGCGGGATCGTCGCTAGGTTCGGCGCTCGCGCCACCGCTGGTGGCCTGGATCACCCTGCGTTATGGCTGGCGCTCCGCGTTCATCGCAACTGGCTTAATGGGCTTCGCGTGGCTTCTGTGCTGGCTCGTGCTCTATCAACCACCGCATCTGAATCGCTGGCTCCGCCCAAGCGAATACGCGAAATTCAAAGATCAGGTGCGTCCGCCGGCTGAGACGGTAGCCGCACGGAAGGGAACCATCGACTGGCGTCGTGTGATCTCGATGCGTGGTTGCTATACGCTGATCCTCACGCGTTTCTTCACAGACCCGGTGATTTATTTCGTAATTTTCTGGCTGCCGGAATATCTGCGCAAAGAGCGTGGTTTTGATCTCGCAATGGTTGGCAAGTACGCCTGGGTTCCTTTCATTTTTGGCGATATCGGGTACGTTCTGGGCGGCTGGCTATCAGGAAGGCTGATGCGCGCCGGTTGGAAGCTGCCTCGTGCGCGCAAATTTGTGATGGCGTTGGGAGCCTCCGTGATGCCTGCCGCGATCGCAGCGCCATTCGTGCCTGAAGCGTGGATGGCCATCGCGGCGACCTGCTTTGTCACCTTCGGACACGCGCTCTGGGTGGCGAATTTACAGACCCTGCCTACGGATTTGTTTCCAGGCCCAGAGGTGGGGACGGCAACAGGATTCTCGGGCATGGGCGGAGCTGTAGGCGGCATGCTCGCGAATCTCGGAACCGGGTATATCGTTGCGAATTTTTCCTACGCGCCGATTTTTCTGTTGGCCGGATTGATGCATCCGCTCTCGGCTCTCTTGACGTACAAAATGTTACCTGATCGCTATTTCAAGGAGAGCTGAGGAGGAACTAGGGCAGTTCGCGCATGTAAGGCGACGCGAGCATAGCCGGCAGGAAAATTCTTTCCAGCACGCTGCGGTCTTCGGAAACACGCAAACCCATGATCGACGCAACCTCACCCTTATCCGTAAAGAAACCGACCCCGCCAGCTCGCAGCCTGGAATCCGTCCAGCTATCCACGACAGAGCCGTTCACCGACGTAATGAAGTGGTCGCCTTTCACACGTACACGAACGCGGTAAAACGTTCCGCGCTGCAATTGCATCGGAAGCGGGAGTTGCACGCGTCCCTGTTCGCGTCCGTTGATTACGGAGTAGCGCACAATTTCCGAGACCGGAAAAGGAGCGGGACGCTCCAGGACAATCTTCGAGGCGTAGTAGTTTTTTGAATCTTTCGCGCGGTAAGCCCAGCCTATGGCGCGCTGCTCGATCTGAGTCTGGAAATCCAGATCATAATCCTTGAGCTTCATTGACGGTCCCCACAGGCGCAGTTCCTTGGGCTGAACAGAACCGGCATGAACAACCCACGAACTCCCGTCTGCGGAGGGCTTCTCCCAATCCTTAAGCCCTGAACGGAAATCCTCTGAAAGATCAAAACTGGCGCGTCCGGGAGAAGGCAGGTTCTCGCGAAACTTCGACCACATTGTTTCGCGCTTGGGAACGTACAGATCACGTTCGCCATTCACAGACGGGGCAGGACCGCCCTCATGCGGCATCCAGATCATGGCGAGCAGAAACAGACCAAGCAGGACAGCAAAACCGCCGATAGGAGGCTTACCCTTCGCTGCGTTCTTTTTTCGTTCTTTTTCCCCAATGATAGTGTATTCGTCGTCTTCGCCGTAGATGTAGCCGGCATCGCGCAGTTCTCGCGAGGAAGCTGATTTAGCCAGCTTACGGTGGTCCTTGCAGCAATACTCGTTATCGAAGTACCGCCGCACCAACCCGATTTTTCGGCGACACCAGAGACAGCGCACGATTCACTCCAACTTACCAATCACAGTCTAACAGGAGATCTTGAAATTGGAACCGTCATAGGTAATGAGAGTATGCACCATAGGTAACATAGTACTAAAGGTTCAGCAGAACCCTTAGGGAAAACTCGAAAGTACACTTATTTCGGCAGCACTTTCCCGAACTGGAAGCCCTCGGATAGCACTTTTCCATATTCGTCTAATATTGCCTCCGCCACGAATCGCGGGTCCGGGGGAGACCCGAACCTAAGATCCACTACTTCGACTTTGGTGCCTTTCTCTGGCTCCGGCGCTGGAATCAGCTGCCAGTAAGGCGCTTGCGAAAACGATAAAAAGCGTTGGACGGTCGGGGTTTTACGTGCGGCCTCGAGCATGGGCGAAGGATCAGGCTTATATAGTAAGCGACCCGCTGCTGGATCGAAGTCGGTCGCCAGATTCACTTTCTGAATCGACCAGAAATCAGCCGATTCCACCAGCCCGGTCCATCGTAGTGGATTCACGGGATCTGGCAAAGCAATCACTCTGCCCGGAGCGCTACCCTCGTAAACGCGCGAATCGAGGATCTGAACGGCGCGGTCGTGCAGCTGAAATCTGCCGCCCTCGTAAGCTAGTAAAAGCAGGAGCGCGAACCACGCAGGGCCGCGGCCCGGTGACGCCTGCGCACCAATCTCGGAGCTCACCAGCTTCGATATGAACGGCACCACGAATGCCATCGCTAGAATCAACCAGATCCAGATATCGACGACGTTTGTGATATCAAGGCGCTGCCATCCGTTGGAAAACGGCAGCATTAGCCGGATCCCATAGACATTGGTCCAGTCCAGAAGTAAATGCGTGAGGATTCCGGCCCCAGCCGCGATCCACATGCGCCACCAGGAACGTTTCCAATCGATTTTTCTAGGTCGCACCAGCAGAACCACGACTACGACAAGCAACGCCAGGATTGGCGCAAATGCGAATGAGTGCGTTATTCCACGGTGGTGTTCAAGGTAAGTGAGAGAGCCGCGCGCCGCGGACACATATATCAATGTCGGGAGCATTGGCCGAGAGTAACAGGACAGCGGCTGCACGCGGACACCACTTGTTGAATCCGGCGCGGCTGAGAGCACCACCAACAAGAGTGTGAGTGAGTGGGTCCATGTTGTGGAGGTCTAAAAGATCCCGTGCTTACTGAAGACGTCAACCGCAGAAAGTCCCGCTTCGAGATCGCGTTTGGCGGTTTTCTCCTTACGCGCTTTCTCGAAGGCCAACATGAAGACAGCCTGCTCCATCGCTCGCGGTACGACGCAGACACCGTCGAAATCGCCGAAAACGACATCCCCGCAATTTACGCGTACACCGTTCATTTCAATAGGCACACGAAAGTCGGCCACCTGGCCTCGCGGTCCCTGGTCCTGCGCGTAGCTGCCCCATGAGAAAGTCGGGAACCCCATTGCGAGAATTCCGCGCGTGTCGCGCGAGTAGCCATTTACCACCGCTCCTGTCGCGCCGCACTTCAGTGCCCGGACGCTCATTAACTCCCCCCACAGTGCGTATGAGGGAGATCCCCCCGAACATATATAGACTTCGCCCGGCTTTAGATCATCGAGGGCATCGAGCATCAGGCCGTAGGGCTTCTGAGGGCTCACCTCGGTCACGTCGGACTCCAGAACTGTCATGGCCCGGCCCACCACAACCATCTCCCGGACCAACGGATGAATCTGGGGTGGCAAAAACTGCTTGCGCAGTTTGAGGTTGTCCATTACATCGCCGACGACGGCGGTGAAAAGCTCCCGGCGGATCAGGCTAAACAGCTCGGCGTCATCTCTCCAGAGGTTAGGCATTCCATCACGATCATAATTCATGCCTTGGGCCATGCGGTAAAGTAGCGATTGAATGAGACTCGCATTGATCGGCTACGGAAATGTTGGGCGCGCCTTCGCGCGGCTCCTGGAATCGAAGCGCAGTTCCTATCCATTTCGGATTGTTGCGATTCATACGCTGCGGCATGGAAGTTCATATGACACTCACGGGTTGCCGCTCGAGCCGACTTTTGGACCGCCCGCCGCGTCAATTGACGAGTTCCTTGGAAACTCAAAGGCCGAGGTAGCGGTCGAGATCTCGTCACTGAGCCCGACCGACGGCGAACCGGCAACGACACACATCCGCTCCGCGTTCGCACATCGTATGCACGTAATCACAGCCAATAAAGGACCGATCGCGCACAGTTATGCCGCACTGCAGTCAGAAGCAGCGCGCGCGGGCGTGATGTTCCGATTTGAATCGACGTGTATGGATGGTGCGCCAGTCTTCAACATGGTCCGGGATCACCTGCCTGCCGTCAAAGTGCTCGGCTTCACTGGTGTGCTGAACTCCACAAGTAAGATAGTGGTGGATTCCATGCGCGCCGGACTCTCCATGGAAGACGGTATTCGGGAAGCGCAACGGATGGGGATCGCTGAGACCGATGCGAGCTACGACATCGACGGATGGGACTCGGCTGCCAAAACTGCTGCACTTGCCAACGTGTTGATGAATGCCGGAACAAATCCGCTGATGGTGGATCGGCGCGGTATCGGACGGCTTACGACGGAACGGGTACAGGAACTCGCCGCTAAGGATAAGACAGTGATGCTGGTGAGCCGTGCCAGACTGACGCCCCAGGGTTTGAAGATGCGGGTCCGAGCCGAAGTGCTCGATACGGATGATATGCTCGCGACAACGAAGGGCACCTCTAACCTTATTCTGCTCGATACGGACCTCATGGGTACGGTGGGCACTGTCTCGATCTCGCCCACGGTCGACCAGACCGCATACGGCGTGTTCTCCGATTTGGTAGACATTGCGCGAACATTTTGATTTTTCAGCGAAACCAACGCCCCTAAGAGTGCATCAGTAGAGGTGAGCGTGATAAACTTGGAAAGCTATGTCTTCCGGGCAAGCTACGAGTTTTAAACGATTTATTCTTTGGGACTACCCTCGGGCCAGTTGGCAATACGACCTGATGGTAGGACTGATTATCGCGTTTCTTTTTCTCACCCCAAGGGAGTGGTTTCGCGATCAACCGCGCACCAGCAGCGTAGTAATGTTGCCTGCCAACCACGGTTCGAATGTTTTTTGGGTGGAGCCTGATTTACTTGACGGAGTTCCTACCACGGAATGGATGAAGCGGGCCGAGAAATTGGTACAGGATCGATATGGAAAAAGATACACCCTGATTCATCTGGAACCGATCTACGACGCCGAGCAAGAGACCAAGGGTTACATGGTTTTCACAAAGCCCTGATTCTGGAAATTCCCCGCATGACAATGGCATTGAAAATATTCGCCGCATTAGCCATTTTGCTTGTTCCGGTCTTCGGGGCTGAATCCCCCGAGAAGGTCTTCGCAGTCATGGACCAGGCCGCCGGTTCTTTCCGCACGATGAAGGGGAAAATCGTAAAGACTACATATACCAAGGTAATCAAGGACAGCAGTACGGAATCGGGCACTGTCGCGGTAAAGCGTACGGGTCCCAAGAAGTTGAAAGTTTTGATCGCGATGTCGGAACCGGACCCGGTATCGTACGCCTTCGAGGACAGCAAGGCCGAGAAATTCTACCCGCGCTCAAACCTAGTCGAAATTTATAACCTCGGAAAACAGCGTGAACTCGTGGATCAGTTCCTGCTGCTTGGGTTTGGCAGTACTCGTGCAGACTTGGAAAAGGTGTACGAGGTCAAGTTGACTGGCGAAGAGACAGTAGCGGGACAAAGGACGGCGCGGCTGGAATTAGTGCCGAGGAGCGCGAAAACCAAAGAACAACTTTCGCGCGCTGAACTGTGGATTTCATTGTCTGACGGACACATGGTGCAACAGAAATTCTGGGAAGCTTCTGGTGATTACCGTCTCGTTACCTACAGTGACGCCAAGTGGAATGCAGATTTCGCAGACTCCGACTTGAAATTGGTATTGCCCAAAAACGTGAAGCGGAGCACACCCCAAAAGTAAATCATGAAACCTGAGAAGCCCCTGGGAGGGCGTCTGGCATTTCTCGATTGGACTCGTGGTCTCGCTGCAGTGATCATGCTGCAGGGACACGCCTTTCACTCCTTCACCAGCAAGGAGTTACGGGAGGGGAGCGCCTATGTGCTGTCTCAATTTGCAGGCGGCATAGTTCCCGCGATCTTCCTATTCCTGACTGGCGTCACGTTGGCGTTCCTGATGGACAGCCGCGAGCGCCAGGGTGTCGCGCCTTCCGGCCGGCTTCTCGCAGCTCTGCGACGCTCAGGCTATCTAATAGGGCTGGCTTTTGTCATCCGCTTCCAGATGTGGCTATTCGCCCGGCCTTACGGCCACTGGACCGATCTCTTCAAGGTCGATGTTCTCAACTGCATGGGTTTCGGCTTGGCGCTCATGTCCGTTATGGCGATATTTCCGACCCGCGAAAGAGCACGCCTGTGCGGCATTCTCGGTTTCGCGATTGCGTTTGCTTCGCCTCTGATTTCCGCCCTCGATTGGAGCACAGTTCCCCAGTTACTGAAGGATTACATTGCGCCGGATTCACGTTACTTCAGTTTCTTCCCGTGGGCCGCATTCCTGGCTTTCGGACTCAGCTTCGGCAGTATTCTGCGCCTGTTCGAACGCGATCAACTGCAACGTGGATTACAGTGGTTCACGCTCGCGGGGATCGTCCTGCTGTTCGGCAGCCAGTACGCGTCGAACATGCCATATTCGCTTTACCCGAAATCGGAATTCTGGCTCGACAGCCCTTGGCTGATCCTCATGAAGCTTGGCTCGATTTTCATATTAATATCGTTTGCCTATCTCTGGACGGAGTACGGCAGCCGCGGATTCAGTTGGGTACAGCAAATCGGCACGACATCGCTGATCGTGTACTGGGTGCACATCGAACTGATCTACGGTCGCTGGTTTGCCGGCTACAAGGAAAATCTGAACGTTCAGGACACGGTGGTGATGGGGATCCTGGTAACGTTATTGATGTTGGGCTTGTCGATAGTCTCAACGCGCTGGCGTGGATGGTTCGGCAACAGCCTGTCGGCATTCTGGAATCAGTTACCGAAAAAACTTCCCGCATCCGGCGACTAAGGGAAACGCAACTTGACGCCATCGAGAACGGTTGGCCCGCAACTGCGCAGGCGCGATCTGTTCGGTGGCGTGGCGTTCTTCGCCGCCCGTCCTAAGCTATCTATCCGCAAACTGGTCACCCGCAAGCACACCATTCAGAACCGCGACTATCTGTTTCTTGAAATCGAAACCGACGTGGGCATTACGGGCCTTGGCGAGGGTTCCATCTCCGGTCGGATCGATATCGTTGAGAAGGCGATCCAGTGGTTCACACCCTACCTGACCGGCAAGGATCCATCCGGCATCGAAGATCACTGGAACCGGAATTATTACCAGCTTTCCCGCTATCGCGATGGCTCGGTTTTGATGACCGCCCTGGCAGCCATTGACATCGCTTTGTGGGACATCGAAGGCAAGCGATTAGGAGAGCCCATCTGGCGATTGGGCGGGACGGCCGAGGCAAATCCGCTGCGCGTCTATTACAGTCACTGGAGCCACGGCCTGAATCCACGCACACCAGAGCGGTTAGCTGAACTCGCGGCGCAAACTCGAGAGGCTGGCTGGACCTGCATCAAGTGGGTTTTGCCAAAGGGTGGTACGGAGCCCGAGCGTTTGCGCCGTTTGGTGGCAGAAGTGGAAGCGGTGCGCAAAGGTGGCGGTCCGGATCTCGAGATCGGTCTCGAAATGTGGGAAACCTTCAGCGTCCGTTCGGCAATCGAGTTCGCGCGAGCGGTGGCACCCTTCCGACCGATGTTTATTGAAGAGCCTACATGGCGCGAGATGCCGGAGGCTCTTGGTGAAATTGCAGCCAAAAGTCCAGTGCCGGTGGCGGGTGGCGAAGGACTTGTGTCACGTTACGAATTCAAGCGCCTGCTCGATGCCAAAGGTGCACAGATTCTTCAACCCGATGTGATTCACTGCGGGGGTATCACGGAGATTCGCAAAATTGCTTCGCTTGGCGAGGTGTACGGCGCGGAAGTGTCACCCCACATGTACTACGGTCCGGTGGCGCACGTCGCCTCGTTGCAGTCCATGGCTCCGGTTCGCAATTTCCTGATACAGGAATGGGATGCGGCCATGGAGAGTGTCTTCAGCAGTGTGACCAAGGGCACTTTCCCGGTTGTTAAGGACGGAACGGTTACGCTTTCAGACCGCCCCGGGCTTGGCATCGAAATGGACTGGGCTGAACTCGACCGGCGCTTTCCGTATCGAAGCCAAAGCCTGCGGCCTCCAGGTGGGCAGTAAGGCCCACAATCAACCAAGTGCTCTTCTGGTCTCGACCAGCATGTTGCTGAGCGATTCACGCGGCAGGCCGCGTACAATCGGGGTGATCATCCAGCCCAAACCCATTGGAATATCTCGACTCAACGACACTGCCTGGCATTCGATATAGGTGCCGCCGTCCTTCTCTTCGAAACGCCAGTACGAGTTGAGCCGCCACATGAAGCCGTGATCGATACCGGGAGGCAGTTCACGCTCTGACGGTTTGCCGGGATCATCGACTTCCGATATGCGCGTGGTAAAAGATCCGCTGTGCAAACGCGTCTTGCTCACCGGATGATAAATCACCGTGTGGTCTGTATTAAGCACTACGGTAATCACCTTCTTTTTAAGGAAACGATAGAATATTTTGAAATCGTTCCCAGCGCGGCTGATCAGCCTGGAATCGATTACCTCAGGCCCGTAAATGTTCTTGTGGTTATTGTAATCCTGGACCAGGCGCATTGTCTTATCGAGCGTCGCGCGGGGCACAAACGCGGATCCGATCCAGTCGTGAATAACTCCGCCCTCGATTTCGCGACTGCCCTTACCGTTCCAGCCCTCAATGACAACCTCGCCTTTTTGAACTCGCTGCATGCGCCCGGGACTTGCTTCTGCCCATAGAAACTTCACGGCGCGCGCCTCGGCATTGATTCGAGATTCGACCTCTCGCACGTATTTATCGAACAGGGCGGATGTCTCCGGACGGAGAGTTACAGTAATCAGGTCGGCGGCCTGAACGTTTTGAGGAAGGAGTAGGGCAGGTATTGCAGTCAGACCCATCCGGCAAAAATCAGCTCGGCTAGGGCAATTTTTCAAGAATTCGTTTTTTGTTGGTTTCATCGACGTTAAAAGCCACGGCCGATGTTGTTCCGGCCTGGGCTCCCCGCACCGTGGCCATGGCTTCATAATACGCGAGATAGGGGTAAGGCACTACCCCGCCCCGGTACAATTCGTACTTCAAAGCCGCTTCCTTCCAGACAGGAAGAAAGCCGGTCACATTAATATAGACGTACGGGGAGAAATTTTCGGTATCCTCCCAATTGTCGGTGTAGTAAATAGACCGAACCCCGCGGTAGCGCGGATGATTCGTGCGCACACTTTCCACACCGGCCATTAACACGGAGTCCACTACGACCGAATACGTTGTGGCGTGGTCTTTGTGAATACTGCTGCGCCAGTGCGTGAAAACGTGGGTTGGCTTGACCTGCCGAATGACGTCCGCGACGTAACGACGGATCTCGTCGTCGTTAGGAAGTTGGCCGTCCTTATAAGGGCCGAACAGCACTTCTGCGCCGAGCACTTTAGCCGCCGCGAGACTCTCTTTGCGACGCTGCTCCCCGTATTTCTCCGGTGAAAGCGCCGGATTGCCGCCTTCACCCACGGTTAAGTGCAACAGAACAATGCGATCACCGTTGGCTTTGTGTTTAGCGAGCACGGCCCCGGAGGTGATCTCCATGTCCCCGCAGTGTGCGCCAATCGCCAGGATGGTGCGCTCGGCAGCAGAAGAGACCGGGATTGCCAGGCTCGCAACAAGCAGAAACGGCACAAGCCGTGTTCTGTCTAGTTGGATTCGGCCAGGCAGCACTTCTGAGTTGAGATCAAAGAGACGGGCAATACGTTCTCGCCACCCGCAATGTAATTGCTGTCCGATAGATTCCTATATACCGCACCTGCGATGCCGGAAGCTACGGGACCATTTACAGCCTTGCCGCCTGTCAGCATCACAACCACGACCAGCTTGCGTCCAGCGACTTCGTTGAAGGCGCCAAACCAACCCATGTGGGCCGATTGCTGAGAATCCGTACACGTACCGGTTTTACCGAATACAGGATCTTCCGTGACGCTGCTAACGCGCCGGGCAGTGCCGTAAACCGTGGCGCCACGCATGCCCCGCTTCAGGTCGTCCATGTATTGTCCGATTTCCAAATGCCGTTTCACGCGCGCTTGGAAGTAGGCCACTTCGTCGGCGTTTCTCGGGTACTGCAACTGATATAGTGTGCCGCCGTTGGCGATGGCGCCGAGCAGCGACGCGAGTTGCAGCGGAGTCAGACGGATGCCTTCGCCAAAACTGGTCATCATCCCAACGCCGCCATTCTTCGGCTCTACGTCCGGGAGAATTCCGAGTTCTTCGCCCGGCAGGTTCCAGCCGGCTTTCTCGCCGAGGCCCAGCATGTGCGCGTAACGCGACACTCGCTCAAACCCGAGCCGCTGCCCCAACACCGAAAAGTAATAGTTGTTGGAGTGCGCCAGCGCGTAGGAGAGGTCCATCTTGAGAGATTTGTTCAGGCGGAAATCGCCAGTGCGGGAGATGAGACCTTCGCTCATCGCTGCCAGTGCGGTAACCAGCTTGATCGTGGAGCAGGGCTGGAAACCACCTTTCAGCGCCAGGCGCTGATTGACCATGGTGAGGATACGACCGGTCAGTGGATCTGTAACGACAACCGTTCCGTTGTAGGTTCCTAGGGCCGCAGCAGCTGCGCGGCGCACCACAAGATCTTCCCCATCGATTGCATCACCGGCGGTCGGATCGCCAAACGTTGGCAGCTTCCATGGACCGGATGGATTGAACCCGCTCACCATATTGGGCGTGCGGACGCGGCTCACGTTTGTGAGGCGTGCCTTAGAGCGGGTTTTAATAACGACAGCCTTAGGCGCAGGCTTCTTATGCAAAGCCGAAACTGTCGCCTTATGCGTGGGTTTTCTGGATTTTTTGCGGGTAGTGGCAGCAAAAAGTGCGGTGTCCAAAAACAGGACAATAAGTAAGAATGAGATTGCGCGAACCATTGTCTATAGTGCGGACATACTTCGGGTCACGGTGGTGCTGGGCATTACCGGGACAACAGAGTGTTAGATAGCTGAGCACTCTCAGTATTGCCCAGAAAAGAGAGGCTCGTCAACAAAAAACAATGCCTCCCGGATATTTTTGTGCGAATATCCAGGCCAAGGGTTTGATAAGATCGCTTACTGATGAGAGCCCAAACAGTTCGCTTCTGCTATGTGATTTTCGCAACGACGTTTGCGCTGCTTGCGCAGAACACTCCTGCTACCACCGATGGCGAGTTGCACGGCGATGCACCGTACTTGCTGGAATCCGGCTGGAAACCGTTGCTAAACGGTAAAGATCTGAGCGGCTGGCACGCTCAGGATACCGCCAAGCCAAACAACTGGCTGACTGCACGTGGAATCCGTTGGGATGGTCTGCAGGCACCGACAAAACTCTCCGCTGTGAAGATGCCGGGCGGAACTCTGCTAAATAGCCCAGAGGGAAAAACGGTCAATCTGGTGACCGACGAGAAATTTGGCGACGTTGAACTCTATCTGGAATTCATGGTTCCGAAAGGCTCCAACTCCGGTGTGTACCTGCAAGGGCTTTACGAAATTCAGGTTTTCGATAGTTGGGATTCTAAGGAAAAGCCCAAGACTTCGGATTGCGGCGCAATCTATCATCGCTGGATTGACAACAAGCCGGTCGGCGGATCCACGCCCTTGGTGAATGCGAGCCGCAAGCCGGGCGAATGGCAGTCCTTTTATGCCTGGTTCCGCGCGCCACGCTTCGACGCGAGTGGAAAGAAAATCGAAAATGCCAAATTTATCCGCGTGCTGCACAACGGAGTGCTGGTGCAGGACAATGTCGAGGCGGAAGGCCCGACCCGCGCTGCAATGAATCTGCCTGAGGCACCACTGAACCCACTGATGATTCAGGGCGATCATGGCCCCGTGGCTTACCGCAATATGTACGTGCGGCCGTTACGAAAAATCACAAAGCCGTGAAACTCACAAGGCGTAGTTTTCTGGCGGCTGGCGCGGTGGCCACTTGTTACGGCGCCGCGCCCAAGCGCCCCAATTTCGTTTTTATTCTCGTTAACGATTTACGTTTCGACGCCCTCGGCTGCACGGGACATCCGTTCTCGAAAACGCCGAACATCGATCGCCTGGCCCGCGAGGGCGTGAACTTCACGAATACCTTTGTCACAACGCCATTGTGTTCCCCTGCACGCGGTAGCTTTCTCACCGGGCAGTACGTCCGTACGCACGGCATTCGCGACAATACCAGGAACAATGAGGCCAGTCACAAACTGGTGACCTTCCCCAAGTTGCTGCACGATGCCGGTTATGAGACCGGTTACGTCGGCAAATGGCACATGGGCAATGACGATGCGCCGCGCCCGGGCTTTGATCGCTGGGTGAGTTTTCGCGGACAAGGCCAATATGTAGATCCGCAACTCAATATCAACGGCAAGCCCCAGAAAGCCGAAGGCTACATCACAGATTTGCTCAGTAGTCACGCTGTTGATTTCGTCAGCCGTAAGCGCGAAAAGCCGTTCTGCCTATACCTGGCTCACAAAGCCGTGCATGGCCCGTTCACGCCGCCCGAGCGCTACAAGAACCTGTACGAAGGGCAGACTGTGCCGCGACCGGTGGCGCTGAATCAGTTGCGCTGCCTGGCAGCCATAGACGATGGCGTCGGACAGATTCTCCAGGCCCTGACAGAGACTGGCCAACTCGATAACACACTGGTCGTGTTCACCAGTGACAACGGCTACTTCTGGGGCGAGCACGGGCTCGGCGATAAGCGCGCAGCTTTTGAAGAATCCATCCGTATCCCAATGGTTGCGCGCTATCCGAAACTCATCAAAGCCGGAAGCAAGGCGCCGGAATTGGCATTGAACATCGACATTGCGCCGACTCTTCTGGATCTGGGTGGCGCAAAGATTCCGGCCAGCATGCAGGGACAGTCACTCGCTCCTGTGCTGCGGGCGAGCGGAGCCAAGTGGCGGCGTTCCTTTCTGATCGAATATTTCGAAGAAAAGCAGTATCCGCACATATCAACCTGGCAAGGTGTTCGCAGCACTCGCTGGAAATACGTGCGCTATCCCGGTAAGGACGGGATGGACGAACTCTACGACATACAAGCCGATCCCGGCGAGATGAAAAACAGAATCAACGAACCCAGCGCTCAACCCGCCTTGAAGGAAATGAAAGCGGAACTCGAGCGCCTGCTCAAGGAGACCGAAAGATGATGTTCACTCGCCGCGATCTACTCTGGTTGACGGGCGCCGCTCCCCTCGCCGCGATGGCCCAGCGCCAAACGCAGAAGACGAATGTGCTGATGATCGCGGTGGATGATCTTAACAATCGCATCGGCTGTTATGGCGACCCTGTCGTGAAAACGCCGAACATCGACCGACTGGCTCGGCAGGGCGTACGCTTCGACCGCGCCTACTGCAACTATCCATTGTGTAATCCCTCGCGCACATCGCTGCTCAGCGGGAGACGTCCAGAAAACACGAAGGTGGTCGACAACAACACGCCGCCACGCACGCACATGGGTGATGTCCTGTTCCTGCCCGAATACTTCAAGGCTCAAGGGTACTTCACTGCACGCGTCGGGAAGATTGCACACGGCCGTTATGAAGATTCCGTGAAATGGGATATCTCAGAGAGTTCGGGCGTCGTACTGGGCCGTGATGGTGAGGAGACAACCAAGGTCAAAAAGAAGCAGGCGAAGAAGGGCGCAGCTGGCGGGGAAACTGGGGGCGGAAACAAGCTGTCCTGGACCAAGACTACTCGCCCTGATGCAGAGGAACCAGACGGCGCGACAGCACGCCGCATCGCGCAATTGCTGGGGCAAAACAAAGACAAGCCCTTCTTCCTGGGCTGCGGTTTCCACAAGCCGCATCTCCCATGGATCGCCCCGCGCAAATACTTCGATATGTATTCGGTTGACCAGATCAAACTTCCGAACACACCGCCCAATGATCGCGATGACATTCCGCCGATGGCGCTAACGCACACTGCAGGCGACGAGGAGATGAGCGACCTGGAACGCAAGCGCGCCATTCTTGCTTACTATGCGGCCACCAGTTTCATGGATGCGCAGGTCGGTGTCGTGCTGGATACGCTTGATCAGCTGAAGCTTTGGGATAACACTGTTGTAATGCTGTTTGGCGACCACGGCTGGCACCTTTACGAGCACCTGCAACTGTGGCGAAAGATGACAGTCTTTGAGGAAGCGGCACACGCTCCGCTGATTGTGAGCGCTCCTGGCCGGCGCTCCGGAATGGCCTGTCCGCGCTTGGTGGAATACGTTGATCTTTATCCGACTCTGACCGAACTGGCAGGACTACCGTTAGCGCCAGGTATGGACGGCAAGAGCTTCGTCCCTCTGCTGGATAATCCGCAGAAGCAGTGGAAGCAGGCTGCGTACTCTATGGTCTCGCGCGGCAAAAATGGTTTCGGGCGCAGCGTCCGCACTGACCGCTATCGCTACACCGAATGGAATGACGGCAAGGACGGCATCGAACTGTACGACCACGAAGTTGACAGGAATGAGTGGACGAACCTGGCTGGCAGCGCAAAGTTAGCGGCACAACAGAGCGAGCTTAAACAGCTGCTGCATGGAGAGAAGAAATGAACTGGGTCGACGTCTCAACGCCAATATTCTCCGGCATGCCTAACTATCCCGGCGACCCGCGGGTCGTGGTCGAGCAGTCGGTGGATCGTGACTGTTCGGTGACTTCGCTCGCGATGAGTGCGCACACAGGCACTCACATGGATGCACCTTTGCACTTCATTCCCGGCGCGCCTTCCATCGATCAGATTCCTGCTGACGTGTGCATGGGCGTGGCGCAAGTTATTTCGCTCACCGGCGAGCTGCCGAACGTGACCGCCGAACGAGTGTTGTTTCAGACGACGCCGGACCACCCTGTACTCACGACTGCACAGGCGCAACACCTTGTGCAGCATGGCGTGCGACTCGTTGGAGTGACTGCGCTTTCCGTGGACGCGGTGGGCGGCGCGGAGTTTCCGGTCCATCACGTTTTGCTTGGAGCGAATATGTGGATTGTCGAAGGACTCGATCTGTCCGCAGTCGATCCCGGTGAGTATGATCTGATCTGTTTGCCTCTGCGCATTCGCGGCGCTGATGGAGCACCGGCACGGGCGCTGCTTCGCAAGCGATAATATGACTTTCCGGACGAGGAGGATTCTTGTACGAAGAACTGAAGGGTAAGCGCGTTCTAGTGACCGGAGCGTCACGCGGTGTGGGCGCCGCAACGGCACTCGCTTTCGCACGCTCTGGCGCGCATAGCGTGACCATCCACTACAACTCTTACGAGCAAGGCGCGCTCGATGTGGTTCGCTGCGTGAAGGCAGCAGGCGCGGAGGCCGATGCAATTCAGGCCAACCTTGGCACCGACGCCGGTATTCAGGGTTTCGTTGAAGATCTACGCGCGCGGGGTTCCGAATTCGATGTTCTGATCAACAACGCGGGCTCGCTCGTGAAGCGCGTCAGCCTG
The DNA here is from genome assembly GCA_963793625.1 of Bryobacteraceae bacterium. Taxonomy (GTDB): domain Bacteria; phylum Acidobacteriota; class Terriglobia; order Bryobacterales; family Bryobacteraceae. The sequence goes on from CAWCAT010000020.1 coordinate 284,428, forward strand.
CCGGAATATACACCCCAGCTTTTCGATGAAGTGATGAACCTGAACGCGAAGAGCGTTTATTTCATCACGCAGGCAGTTGCTCCTTACATGATCGAGCAGAAGTCGGGCTTCATCGTGAATCTTAGTTCGATTGCGGCGCGCAACGGCGGCGGACCAGGCGCGACAATCTATTCCGCGGCAAAAGCAGCCGTGGCCACCATCACAAAGGGACTGGCCAAGGAACTCGCGCCCAAAGGCATTCGCGTCAATGCGGTCAGCCCCGGCACGGTCGACAACCATTTTCACGAACAATTTTCGACCCGTCAGATGCTCGACAATATGGTGAACATGACACCCGCCGGACGTCTCGGCGACAACGAAGAAGTCGCGGACACAATTCTGTTCCTGTGCTCAAACGGCGCGCGTTATATATACGGGCAGACCATCGAGATTAATGGCGGCATGTACATGGTGTAGTCACTCCACCGTCAGCATAATCCCTGCCGGCGATGTCGCCGAGCCCACGCTCAGCAGCACTTCGCCTTCACCGGCCGGCGCATCGGCCGGCACACGAACCTGCAACTGCAGCATCCCAAGTGCGCTGCTCGTGGAGAGAATCTCAGCAGGGACTCCGGCGATTGAGACCGAGAGTGGTTGCGGTTCAACACCCTCGCCCGTCGCCAAAACCATAATCATCGAACCGCGCGCACCATTACGTGCAGTGCCGTTCGCGAGAATTCCCGGAGCCGCACTCACTAACTCCAACTCCTGAACGAAATCGCCAATACGCAACGTAGTCCGCGACTGGCCAGCTGCTGCGCTCGGAACCAGCAGCATCAGCCGATCTCTCTCGACTCCAATGATGTGGCCCGGCATATTATCAAACGTGGCGCTTGTCTCAGCCGAAGCTGGAAGCCCTTCGATCACGAGCAACTGACCCGGCGCAAATGGTCCTTCACTCGCCGTTGCGGCATGGAGCACGCGGACGCGGCGGAGCGGTTCCGCAATCGAGTCGCGGGACAACAGACGGACGCGGTTATTGCCCGTGTCACTCACCAGCAGGTTGCCTTCTGAGTCGAACGTAAGCCCACTTGGATAGCTCAGCTGCAGGGCCAATGCAGAGCCGCTCTCACCGTTGAACCCCTCCTCCGCTGTACCTGCAATCGTGAATGCATCTCCGCCTGGGATAACCTTGCGAACACGGTGAAAGCCGGTGTCCGCGACATAGACTGCTCCCGCGGTATCGACCAGCACCCCGCAAGGCGCATTGAGATCTTCCATCACGGTGCTCACGATGCCATCACTTGTGATCTTGCGGATCCGGTTATTGCCTGTGTCAGCGATGTACAGGTTGCCTTCTGAGTCACCACTCACGCCGCGCGGGCGGTTCAAGTCGCTCGAAACGGCCGTGCTGATCAATCCAAAAGGCGTGATTTTACGGATGCGCTGATTGCCTGTGTCTGCAACAAAAAGATTGCCGGCGAGGTCGAGCCAGAGTCCGGTAGGCGTATCAAACCGGGCGGAGATAGCCGGACCGCCGTCGCCTGCAAAGCCCTTCACTCCACTGCCCGCGATTACTGCGAGTGCGCCACCGGAAGTGAGCTTATGTATGCGATGCGTGGATGCATCGGAGAAATAGATGTTGCCTGCCGCGTCGGCCGCAATACCGGATGGCGAGTCCGCCGTCGCAATAGTCGTTACCAGGCCAGCGGCCGAAACTTTGCGCACTCGATGGTTGCGTTCATCCGCGATATAGATATTTCCGAATGCATCCGCCGCTACACCGTTCGGCTGCTGAAAACGCGCATTAACCGCCGCAATACCTTCGCCGTAGTAACCGTATGTTGCCGTGCTTGCGATGCTACTCACGACAGCCCCGGTGATCTTGCGCGCCGAACTTCCATTGGTGATGTAAATTCCGCCCACTGAATCGAACGCAATATCGCGGCCTGCGACTGGCAATGCTTTTGGGTTCCCAAGCAGGGGCATGCGCAGAGCCTGCTCCCCATCCGCGATAAACAACGTGCTGGATGGATCGACTGCAACGCCAGTGGGGGAATAAAGCGGAATCGGGAAAACAAATCCCGGCATCCCCGCAACGCCGACCGTTTCCATGATGCCGCGCGTGACGCTGCGGATGCGCTTGTTACCGCTATCCGCAATGTAGAGTGTGCCATTGGGAGCCAGCGCAATTCCCGCGGGGTTCCGCAGTTGCGACTGCACCGCAAGCGCGCCATCCCCACCGAAGCCCGGAGATCCGGTACCGGCGATCACTGAAAACTCGCCTGAAGCAAAGATTCGATACACGCTGTGCCCACCGAAATCCGAAACGTAGAGGACACCCGAGGAATCGACCGCAACATTGCGCGGCGCTATAAGTGGAGCGCTGCCAGCCACGCTGCTGATCCTGCCGTCGATGGATACCTTGCGGATGCGTGCATTGCCCAGGTCCGCGATATACAGGTTGCCGATTGCGTCAAGTGCAAGGCCATACGGCGAGCGCAGTTGCGACTGAATCGCAGGACCGCCATCGCCGCGAAAACCGGGGTGACCGTCGCCTGCAATCGTGATTATGGTTCCGTCGGGAGAAATCCGGCGCACGCGCTGGTCCGCAGCATCGGCGAGATAGATATTACCGCGCGTATCGACAGCGATGCCTTCGATCTGGCGCAGCTGTGCGTTTTGGGCGGGGCCGCCATCGCCCACGAAGTCGCTGCCGGCGATTGTGCGCAGCGCGTAGCCGGGCTCGGCTGCAGAAGCGACAGAATAGAACAGCAACAGCGCTGCAGACAGACTCCGGGCATTCATAGCAGATAATCCTCTCTGAATTAGTTGAGAGGATTCCCGCATTTCTCAAAAAACTTTCCGATGAGTTAGACAGGTTCACATGACTCAACGCGCAATAGTGCTGACGATTCTGCTAGGTGGCGTGCTGGCAGCCCAGTCTCAACTCCATCTGAAAACACCCGGGAAGCCGCTGGGAGGTCCGGTTAACTCTGTTAAACAGTGGGACCTCGGTAGGAATCACCGGATTATCCAAAGTGAGCATGGGTTCACGACAGCGGCGCTTGAAGAATTGCGCCAGCGCGGCGTGAAAGTGCTTCGTTATGTGCCGGATGGTGCGCTGCTGGTTTCGGGTTGGGAAGAGTTCGCGGGAGAACAAACGAGTAGCTGGCAGGCACGCCCACTTAAACGGTCGGAGAAAATCAGTGCGCTTGTGTCAGACAGCGTACGGCAGGCGAGCGCATTCCTGGTGGAATTTCATCCGGATGTCGAGGACGGCACAGCGCGCGGGATTGTGCTCGAATGTGGCCTGGAGCTACAGGAGAATTCGAACCTGCTCGCACATCAGTTTTTGGTCAAAGGCACGGCAGACGAGGTGGCGAAGCTGGCCGAGTGGGATGAAGTAGCCTACATCTTCCCTGCCTCAGAGGAATTGCTCGACGGCAATCCGCTCTCGGCCTGCGCCGGTCCGCTCACTGATTATGGGCCAATAGGCCAATACATAGCGCGGTTCGGAAGCGGTTGGGATGGAACAGGGAAGCATGCCGTAACGCTTGGTTATTCCTTCGAGCATATAACAGACAAGCTTCCGGTTGAGACCGTCAGGGGCATGATTCTCAAGGCTTTTACCGAATGGTCCAGCGTCGTGCAGATTCGATTCTTACCGGTTACGAATCCGCTTTCCCTGCGCTCACTGAATATATTGTTCGCACCTGGCACACACGGCGATGCCTACCCGTTCGATGGACCCGGTGGCGTGCTGGCCCATACCTTCTATCCCGCGCCGGTGAATCCGGAACCGCTCGCTGGCGATCTGCATCTGGACGCGGACGAACCCTGGCAGTCGTCGCAGTTCGATCTGTACAGTGTGGTGCTGCACGAGTTGGGGCATGCCTTGGGACTAGGGCACTCGGACGCTCCGGGCGCAGTCATGTATCCGTACTATCGCAGACTCGCGAAACTCACCTCCGAAGATACGCGGGCGATTCAGGAGCTCTATCTTGCCATAACGCCGGGAAGCACAATGCCTGCTGATCCGGTCATTCCGCCAGCAGCACCGGCGCCCCAGGCGCCGACCGTACGCGATACCGTGGCGCCGGCAATAACGCTGACCTCACCCGGATTAAGTACCGTCTTCACGTCCGCCGCCAGCATCGTACTTCACGGCACGGCGCGCGACAACGTAGCTGTCACGGAAGTCAAATGGACGACAAACATGGGAGCATCCGGGAAGGCAACAGGAACGGCGGTCTGGAGTACGACCGCCATTCCGTTGATGATCGGCACAACAACAATCACTGTACGCGCGTTCGACGCAGCCGGAAATTCGGGCTGGCGCTCAGTTTCTGTGACGCGCAGGTAAGCTTACTTCTTCAGGAATTTCGTCAGCTTGGAATCGGGAACGAAGATGGTCTCGTCACGTTCCGGTCCTGTCGAAATGCAACCGACTTCAACGCCGGTCTGCTCTTCAAGAAACTTCAAATAATCTTTTGCGCCGCAGGGTAGAGCGTCGTACGAAGTCGCTCCACGCGTAGAGCCGGTCCAGCCGGGCAGCTTCACGTAAACCGGTTCGATGATTTCGATGTCACGGCGTGAGGAAGGCATGCTGTTGACCTCAACCCCGTTCACGTTGTACGCGATGCAAACTGGAATTTCCTTCAGCCCATCGAGCACATCGAGCTTTGTGATGATCAGCGAATCGAAGCCATTGATCAAGGCCGTGTAGCGCAGCAGCGGCACGTCAAACCAGCCACAGCGGCGCGGACGGCCTGTTACGGCACCGTACTCATTTCCGGCCTTTCGGATCGCTTCACCTTGTTCGCCGTGCAGTTCCGTCGGGAACGGACCGCCACCCACACGGGTGATATATGCCTTGGACACGCCGAGAACGCCATCAATGCGAGTCGGAGCGACACCGGTGCCGGTGCATGCGCCTCCCGCAGTCGCGCTAGACGAGGTCACAAACGGATAGGTGCCGTGGTTGACGTCGAGCATCGTGCCCTGCGCGCCTTCAAACAAAACCCGGTCACCCAAAGTCATGGCGTCGCCCAACAGTTTCGCGGTGTCGCAGACCATCGGACGAATGCGTTCAGCGAACTCGCGATATTGATCGCGAATAGCGGCAAAATCGATTTTGTCGTCGATCTGGAACGCGCGCGCGATAGTATCTTTGTCCTTGGCGAGGTCGTCGTAGAGTTCCTCAAAGCCAGGCTCGATCAGGTCCGCCACACGAATTCCGCGGCGCGCAATCTTGTCTTCGTAACACGGACCGATACCGCGCGAAGTGGTACCTATCGCGACGCGACCTTTACGATTTTCGGAAACCTTCTCGACCAGACGGTGGAACGGAAAAATCACGTGCGCACGGCTACTGATGGAAAGCGTTTTTGCCACATCGATGCCAACCTCGGCGAGACTGTCCATCTCGTTCAGCAAAGCGGCGGGATCAATTACCACCCCGTTTCCGATCACTGCGCGCTTACCCGGACGCAGAATCCCGCTGGGGATTAGCTTAAGTACAAACTTCTGATCTCCGATATAAACCGTATGTCCGGCATTGTGTCCACCTTGATAGCGAACGACAATATCGAAATTCTCCGAAAAAAGGTTGACGACTTTGCCTTTTCCCTCATCTCCCCACTGGGCGCCTAAGACGATAATGTTACTCATGTGATGACCAAACTCACCATTGTAACGCAGGGGCTGTGATACGCTGGCAGTGATGCAGCTTTCGGACGTGTTTTTGGCGCTTGGTGAAGATTCTTTCCAGCAGCTACTCAAGACGGTGTCGTTGGGCAAACTGAAGACCTATCAGTTGTTTGAACGGTTTAAGGTGCGCGCCCACCTGAATAAACTGAATTCAGAGACCTTACGGAAGGCGGCTCCCCGCTTCTGGGTCCGGCTTTCTGAGAAGGACGAGGAATTCGCACAGGACCTTGCACAGTCGATCCTGATCTCGCATCTGGAGATGATCCAGGCAGCCCTGAATATCCTGGGTATTCCCAACGAAGAAGGCTTCTTCGCCAAGGACATCGATCCGCTTCCCTTCCTGACTGACGGTTGGCAACAGAAGGTTTACGACGGTCTGAAGGACAAGCATGCGCCGGCGGCGCTGGTGTTCTACATCAACCACCTGGCGTTCGAACTGCAGAAAGAACCCAGCATCTATCAGCCAGCCTAGCTGCTCAATCTTCGTCCATTCACCGATCACCGACTGACCGGGTGCCGCTTTCCCTGAAACGCAACCACTTCCAGGTGCATCGGCATAGCGGTAGAATAGTATTTACCCCATTAACCATGATTGATTCCATGCTCGCCAAGATTTTCGGGACGAAGCACGAACGCGAGATGAAGCGGCTTCGGCCTGTCATCGAGGCCATCAACGCGTTGGAACCAGCGATTCAGGCTCTGCCTGACGCTGATCTTGCTGCTAAGACCATCGAATTCAAAGAGAAACTCGCACAGGGTGCCACCCTGGACGACATTCTGCCCGAGGCTTTTGCTGTCGTTCGTGAAGCTGGCCGCCGCGTTTTGAACATGCGTCACTTCGACGTACAGTTGATCGGCGGAGTCGTTCTGCACCAGGGCGGCATCGCGGAAATGAAAACCGGCGAAGGAAAAACGCTGGTCGCCACGCTGTCAGTCTATCTCAACGCACTCGAAGGAAAAGGCGTTCACGTCGTCACGGTCAACGACTATCTGGCCCGTCGTGACTCCGAGTGGATGGGCAAGCTCTACAAATTCCTGGGCCTGACCGTCGGCAACATCATCCATGGGCTTGATGACGATGAGCGCCAGGATAACTACGGCCGCGACATCACCTACGGTACCAACAACGAGTTTGGTTTTGATTACCTGCGCGACAACATGAAGTTCCGTCTGTCGGACTGCGTGCAGCGCGGCCATAACTACGCCATCGTCGATGAAGTCGATTCAATTCTGATCGACGAAGCCAGAACGCCTCTGATTATTTCCGGCCCGAGCGAAGAATCGACCGACAAGTACTATCGCGTCAATACCATCATCCCCAAGCTCATCCGCGGCGAAGTGGTTCGCACCAATTCCGAAACCAAGGAAGTGGAGACGACCGGCGATTACACGGTTGACGAGAAGCACCGCACTGCCAGCCTGACCGATGAGGGCATGCTGAAAGTCGAAAAGCTGCTGAACATGCCGCGCTTGTTTGAAGGGGCCAGCCAGGAGAGTTTCGAATGGCGCCATCACATTGAGCAAGCCCTCAAGGCTCACGTGCTATTCGTTCGCGACCGCGATTACCTGATCAAGGACGGGGAAATCCTGATCGTAGACGAATTCACCGGCCGCCTGATGCCCGGCCGCCGCTGGAGTGATGGACTCCATCAGGCCGTGGAAGCGAAGGAAGGCGTCAAGATCGAGCGCGAGAACCAGACGCTCGCGACCATCACCTTCCAGAACTACTTCCGCATGTACAAAAAGCTGGCCGGTATGACCGGTACGGCCGAAACAGAAGCTGCGGAGTTCGGCAAAATCTACAAGCTGGATGTGACGGCGATTCCGACCAACCGGCCGATGACGCGTAAGGATTATAACGACGTCGTCTATCGCACCGAAGAAGAAAAGTTCCGCAACGCCGCCAAAGAGATCGAAGAACTCCACGCCAAGGGCCAGCCGGTTCTGGTGGGTACCATCTCGGTTGAGAAATCGGAAAAGCTGTCGAACATCCTCAAGCGGATGGGCGTCAGGCACGAAGTTCTGAACGCCAAGAATCACGAACGCGAAGCATCGATCGTAGCGCAAGCCGGGCGCAAGGGCGCGGTTACGGTTTCCACAAACATGGCCGGCCGCGGTACCGACATTTTGCTGGGCGGTAATCCTGAATTCCTCGCAAAAGAGCGCCTGATCAAACGCAACATCGACCCAGAGACCTGCCCCAAAGACGTCTGGCAGGCCGAACTCGATGAGGCCAGGCAAAAGACCGATCGCGAACACGACGAAGTCGTCGCTGTCGGCGGACTGCGCATCATCGGTACTGAGCGGCACGAATCCCGGCGTATCGATAATCAGTTGCGTGGACGCGCCGGACGCCAGGGCGATCCCGGCAGTTCGCGTTTCTTCCTTTCCTTGCAGGACGACCTGCTGCGTATTTTCGGTGGCGAGCGCATTCAGAACCTGATGCTTAAGCTCGGCATGGAGGAAGACGTACCGATCGATTCCAAGTTGATCAGCCGCCGCATCCAGGCTGCGCAGACGGCCGTCGAAGCGCAGAATTTCGCCGCGCGCAAACACGTTCTCGAATACGACGACGTGATGAGCAAGCAGCGCCAGGCGATCTACGCATGGCGGCGCCAGTTGATCGAAGGCGAGGAGCAGAAGGAAAAGCTGATCGAGATGCTCGACGGCGTCCTCGCCACATTCGTTAACCGTCGTTGCCCGGAGAAGATGCACCCGGATGAGTACGACCTGGCGGGTTTGCAGAGCGATATCCTGACGCAATTCGGCGTCAAGATCAATATCACCGAATTGCTGGGAATGTCGCGGCCCGAACTTGAAGAGGCGTCTCGGGCGCAGTTGCTCAAAAAGTACGAAGACAAAGAAAGTCTGGTCGGTTCAGACATCATGCGCGAAACCGAGCGCATGATTATGCTCAACGTGATCGATAACCTGTGGAAAGACCATCTGCTGCAGATGGACCACTTGAAGCAGGGGATCGGCCTTCGTGGTTACGGTCAGAAAGACCCGCTGATAGAGTACAAAAAGGAATCTTGGGAACTCTTCCAGGACCTGCGTGATCGCATTGAAGACGAATCACTGCGCTATCTCTTTTTCCTGCAAACTGAGGAAGGCTACGGCAGCGCAGCGCGCCCGGTAATGCCATTCTCCGAAGACGAGGAGGAAGAAGATGAGACTGAGGCCATCTCCGCGGCGCGCGAACAGCAACAGGCCGCGCAGGCCGCAGTACAGGATTTCACCCGCAGCATGCAGCGCAAGAAAGAGCGCGAACTGGACGCCCTGCAGTTCATGGGCGGAGAAGCCTCTTCAGCCGTTGCGCAACCTGTTCTGAAGGGTGAAAAGGTTGGCCGCAACGATCCATGTCCTTGCGGAAGCGGAAAGAAGTACAAGAAATGCTGCGGAGCTTGATTTCACTAAGCAGGTGGGCGGTAACGTGCCTCGCGCTCTCGATTCCGGCCTGGGCCGGGATTCTGCCCGACAACATTTCGGAATTCAAGAGGGGCGATGAGAAATTTGTCGCCCTCACGGAGCGCGTGATCTGGGACGAACTCGGTTACGACGATTCGGCTCGTGCGGAATACTCTGGCGCAGGGCAGAAGTTTGCGGTGACGGTCATTCGGATGAAGGATTCGACCGGCGCCATGGCCGCGTTTGAATGGCAGCGCCCGGCCGATGCCAAGCCGTCGAAGTTCGACAAACTGGCGGTGGAAACGCCTCAAACGCTGTTCCTGGCGTTCGGCAATTATCTGTTCCAGTACGACGGCCGGCGCCCAACCGCTGGCGAATTCGAGGAACTGCTCGCAAAGCTGCCAAAGCTGCAAAAATCGGCATTGCCGACCCTGCCGGGCTATCTGCCAAAAACTGGACTGCAGCCCAGTTCGGAACGCTATATCCTGGGTCCCGCTTCGCTCGAAAAGTTTGCCGGCGCGATTCCTCCAGGCACGGCCGCGTTCAGTTCTGGCGCGGAAGGAACAATCGCAAAGTTTTTGACCCCCTCGGGTGAACAGAACCTCGCGGTGTTTTCGTATCCCACGCCGCACATCGCACGCGAGCGCGTTCCGGAGTTCCAGAAAATCCAGGGTGCGATCGTGAAGCGTAGCGGTCCGCTCGTGGCAGTAGCCTTGCCACCGGCCAACCCGGATGCCGCGGAACGGTTGTTGGCTGAGGTGCGCTATGAGGCCAGCATTACCCTGAACCAGAAAGTTCCAGGGCCTGGTGACAACCCAGGCAACATGATCGTCAGCATTTTCTATTTGGCCGGTTTTCTTATTTTGTTCGCTGCCGGAGCGGGACTTGCGTTTGGGGGTTTTAGGCTTTTGTGGACGAAACTAACTGGCCGTGAAATTGCTGGAGAGCCAATGATCGTATTAGATCTTCGCAAACGATAACCTGTCCCGTTTTGTTCGTCTTAGACTGGAAACACCCCCCGCATCAACATACTTTCAACAGCTTTTCCACAAACTGAGGAAAACTCAAAGAACTTATAAACGGCTTTGAATCCATCTACTTAGGTGGTGTTTTCGGGTGTCAGTTTTTTTTCTTGACATCCCTGCCCCGTGGCCCTAATATCCAAATCAAACAGATTCTGACGGGTTGCGTTTCCGTCGATATCTGATTCTCCCAAGAACATCAGACTGCTAAAAAGCAGGAGATGAGAAAGTGCCCATCCTGTACGGATGGGCACTTTCGTTTGGTCCCTGCGCCCGGGCTCGATTGCAGAATTGTGTACGGAGCCTTGCACCGAAGTGCTAATCTGAAACTCTAAAATGGCGGATCGAAAGTTACAGGTCATTCCTCTAGGTGGATTAGGGGAATTCGGAATGAATTCCATGGCATTGCGCTATGGAGACGACATAGTCGTGATTGATGCCGGGATGATGTTCCCTGATGCGGAACTCCTTGGCGTAGATATTGTTACACCCGATTTTTCCTATCTGGAAGAGAATCGCGACAAGGTGCGGGCGCTGCTGCTCACGCACGGTCACGAGGACCATATCGGTGGGGTCCCTTTCCTGCTCTCCCAGATCAGCGTGCCGATTTATGGCACGCCCTTTACCCTTGCTTTGGTCGAACGGCGCCTGGAAGAGCACGAGATGCTCTCCAGCGTTAAGTTGAACCGGGTGAAGGCTGGCGACAAGGTCGAAATTGGGCCGTTCCAGGTTGAATTTATTCAGGTTACGCACTCGATTGTGAGTGCCGTTGCACTGGCAATTACGACGCCGATGGGTGTCGTGATTCACACGGGCGACTTCAAAATCGACCCGACGCCCACGGATAACGAACTGTTCGACCTGCACACGCTGGCCGAATACGGCAAGCGTGGAGTCCTGCTCCTGATGGCGGATTCGACAAACGTCGATCGGCCCGGGCACACCGAAAGCGAACGCGCCGTAGCGCCCCGCTTCGAGGAAATCTTCCATCGCGCGGAACGGAGAATTGCCGTCGCCTGCTTCAGTTCGTCCGTGCACCGCCTGCAGCTGATTCTCGATACGGCTCAGGAATTCGGGCGGAAAGTCGCGTTTCTTGGCCGCAGCATGTTGAGTGTTACGGAAATCGCACACAACCTCGGTCTGCTGCACATTCCAGACGGCATCTTATTAAGACCGCAAGACATCATGCTTTCGCAGCCGAACAAGACCGTCGTGGTCGTTTCGGGCACCCAGGGCGAGCCGATGTCAGCGCTTTCGCGCGTAGCTGTTGATAATCACAAGAGCTATTCGATCGAACCCGGCGATACCATTGTCATGAGCAGCCGTATCATTCCTGGCAATGAGAAGGCTATCTATCGTGTAATAAACCACCTGGCGCGCCGCAAAGCGGACGTGGTGTACGGCAGCATGAATCCCCCGGTGCACGTTTCCGGACACGGTAGTTCCGAAGAGCTGAAGCTCATGCTGAACCTGGTACGTCCGAAATACTTCGTGCCGGTGCATGGCGAATATCGACAACTGGCGAAACACTGCCAGCTCGCCTCGCACTTGCTGAATCATACCGGCGGGCTGAAGGAAAGTTTCCTGATGGAGACCGGCGAATCTCTGATTATCGACGAACACGGCGCTAGAAAAGGCGAGAAAATCACGGTTGGGCGTGTCTGTATCGATTCGGGTTCGCTGGATGATGTCGTCGAGGATCTGGTGATCCGCGACCGCCGCCACCTCTCCGAAGATGGGTTCGTTCTGCCAATTATTGCCATCAACAAGCACACCGGAAAAAGCGAAGGCCTGCCGGAAATCGTCAGCCGTGGGTTCGTTTCGCTGGAAGACGGTGATCTGCTGAACCTTGCCAGATTGGCTGTTTCCAAGACTTTGGAGACGTCGAGTCCCGAAGAAATGGCTGACTGGGGCGTCATGCAGGAAAAAGTCAGGGCAGATCTGAAGCGCTTTCTAACAAAACAGACCTCCCGGCGACCGCTAATCATGCCCGTAATCCTCGAAGTCTAGATTCAACTTCGCAAAGGACCGGCGCTCCGCGCTATAATGATTTTTGTTGCCCAAGTGCAGCGTTAGAGGTGGTGTGTGTATTTAGGCGTCAGGGAGATGGAGACGCAGAAAGTTAAATTTGACCTGGTGATTCCGCCAGGTGAAATTGACTATCTGGATGAAAAACTCCGGCAGAACTCTCCGTTGACCGTAAAAGGCACTGCGGAGGTGCTTGGGATATTACAGGAGATCCGGGTTCAGGGTCACCTTTCTGTGCAGATGGTTGCTGTGTGCGACCGCTGCCTGGAAGATGCCGTTTACCCGATCGAACAGGATTTCGATCTGTTCTACCGCCCAGCCCCCTCAAAAGGGGAGGCAGCGGACGAGACAGCTCTGGATGAAGGCGCCGTTGAGGTAGCATTTTACGAAGGCGGCGGTCTGGAGTTGAAGGAAATCCTGAAAGAGCAGGTTTTACTCGCGCTGCCGATGCGGCGCGTTTGCAGCGCGGAATGCAAGGGCATTTGTCCGATTTGTGGGCAGAACCGGAATCATACCGAGTGCGCATGCAATACGAAGCCCACCGATGACCGCTGGGCGGCTTTACAGAATTTAAAGAGATCTTGATTTAAGGAATCAGCAATGCCAAATCCCAAACGCAGACACTCGCAGCGTCGCACGTCCACCCGGCGCGCCCACGACCACCTGAAAGCTACAAGTGGGTCAGAGTGCCCCAATTGTCACGAGGCCAAACTGCCCCACCGTGTTTGCCCGAAGTGTGGAAAGTACAAAGGCCGCGAAGTCGTTGAAGTTGCCCAGGAATAGGGCAGCCTGACATTTCTCGGAAGACAGTTTCAACCCCCTGATATGGTGACCATCGCTGTAGATGCCATGGGCGGGGACCACGCCCCCAAAAGTGAAGTAGAGGGGGCGATCCGGGCCGCCAGAAGTCTAGGTGTGAGCGTAATTCTGGTCGGTCGTTACGACGACATTAAGCGCGAACTCGCACTCCATGACGGCTGGAAAGACCTACCTATCTCCATTCATCACGCCAGTGAAGTGATCACCATGGAGGATAGCGCGGCCAAGGCCATGCGGACCAAGAAGGATAGCTCCATCCGCGTCGCGTCTCGCCTGGTGCGTGACGGAGTCGCTCAAGGAGTCGTGTCCGCCGGCAACACCGGCGCGGTCATGGCAACCGCCAAGATGGTGCAGGGCATGGTCCACGGTGTGGATCGTCCGGCACTGGCCCAGGCTTTCCCCACCCTGAAAGGCACGCCCGCCATCATCGTCGATATCGGCGCGAACGTCGATTGCTCCCCGCAGATGCTTGCGCAATTCGCAGTGATGGGCAACATTTACTCGCGCGTGATCTTCCGGACTGATAATCCCCGAGTGGGTCTGCTTTCGATTGGCGAAGAAGAGAGCAAGGGCAACGAACTCACGCGCAACGCCTTCCCGCTGATCAAAAGCCTTCCGCTTAATTTCATTGGAAACGTTGAGGGCCGCGACGTCTATACCGGCCACGCCGACGTGATCGTGTGCGACGGCTTTGTCGGCAACGTGGCGCTCAAGGTAAGTGAAGGTCTGGTCGAAGTCATTCGGCACATGCTGCGCGAATCGCTGGAATCCACCGTCACACGCAAGATCGGCTATATACTGACCAAGAACGGATTTGCCGACTTTAAGAAGCGCGTGGACTACTCCGAGTTCGGCGGTGCGCCGCTGCTCGGCGTCAAAGGCGTGTGCATCATCTGTCACGGGCGTTCCAATGCGAACGCGATGAAAAACGCGATCCGCGTGGCTGCCGAATATGCAGGCGGCCAGGTCAACAGGCGGATTGAAGAAGAACTTGGCCGCTGGAGCATGGCGGCGAAAGCCGACTAAAGTGAAACTTGCGAGAGGTTTGCTGGCTGTAGTTGCCTTGCTGGGCACATTGCCTGCAACGGCGCAGAAGCTTGACCCGATCACCTGGACCCTGACTCTGGAGCCTACGCGCGCTGCCGCCGGATCCGAAGTGCTGGGGAAACTCTCGGCAAAGATGGAAGCGGGCTGGCATCTCTACTCGCTCACCACGCCGCGCCCTCCGATTGCGACTTCAGTAACTGTAACGGCAACTCCTGCGATCGGCCCTGCCAAGGTTTATCAGCCCAAGCCGGAGCGAAAGCTCGATCCCAACTTCGGTAGTGAGACCGAGACCTTCGAGCACGATACCGTCTTCCTGCTACGCATCTCGATTGCAAAAGACGCCGCGTCCGGCGACTCTGAGATCAGCGCACAGGTGCGCTATCAAGCCTGCAATGACAAGCTCTGCCTGCCCCCAGTCCGCCGCACTGCAGTCGCGAAATTGACCGTGGCATCGGGAGTTGCTCCCGCCTCGATTACAATACCTCCGGATTACACCGAAGCAGCGCAGCGCCGCACCGCAGCACCCGTGACTGCAGCGCCGGTTACCCCGGCTACAGCCTCCAGTGAGCCGCAGAGCTTCGGCACGTTCGTGTTGGTCGCCTTCGGATTCGGATTGGCCGCGGTCTTTACGCCGTGTGTTTTCCCGATGATCCCGATCACCATGTCGTTCTTCCTAAAGAAAGGAACGACAACGCGCACGCAGAGCATTTTCCAGGCCGGTATTTTCGCGCTCGGGATTATTGTGCTGTTCACGGTGCTTGGACTCGCGACGACTGCTTTGCTGGGTCCATTCGGTGTTGTCCAGTTAGGCTCGAATCCCTGGGTGAACACATTCATCGCGGTAATTTTCGCCGGATTCGCGCTGAGCCTCTTGGGCGCATTCGAAATCACAATTCCATCTTCAGTGCTGACACGCATGGATCAGGCGTCGCAAGGCGGCGGTGTGATCGGCACACTGTTGATGGGGCTCACCTTCTCGCTGACTTCGTTCGCGTGTGTCGGTCCGTTTGTCGGCACGTTGCTGGCTGCCTCTGTGCAAGGCGGTAAACTGATGCCCGCCATTGGCATGTTCGCCTTCGCAACCGGGCTGGCCTCGCCGTTCTTCTTCCTGGCGCTGTTTCCGTCCTTATTGCAACGTATGCCAAGAAGCGGCGGGTGGCTGGCGCGCGTGAAAGTAGTGCTTGGTTTCGTTGTGCTGGCTGCGGCGCTGAAATACCTCAGCAATATCGATCAGGTCTATCAATGGAATTTCCTCACCCGCGAACGCTTCCTGGCTGCCTGGTTCGTTCTGTTTGCACTCCCCGGATTGTATCTGCTCGGATTCCTGCGACTGGAAGGCGTCAAGCCTGAAGACAAACTCGGTGTTTCGCGATTGTTGATCGGCGCGTCTTTCCTGATCTTCGCAATCAGTTTACTGCCAGGAATGTTTGGCGGACGCCTGGGCGAACTCGATGCTTATGTACCTGCCGCATCAGGCGGCTCGATCGGGTCTTCCAACTCGGCTGAAGGCGGCCAGGCGTGGATGAAGAACGAGTACGACGCCGCACTCGAAAAAGGCAGACAGGAAAACAAACTGGTGCTGGTAGGTTTCACCGGCTACGCGTGTACTAACTGTCACTGGATGAAGGCCAACATGTTCACGCGGCCTGAAATCGCGACAGCGCTCAAAAGTCTGGTGCTGGTAGAGTTGTACACTGACGGCGCAGATGAGGCGTCGCAGAAGAACCAGCAATTACAGGAGCAGCGCTTCGCGACAATCGCGATTCCCTACTACGCCCTGCTAAACGCCGATGGTAAAGTGGTCGCGACCTTTGCTGGTGTGACCAGGAACTCCGAAGAGTTTCTCGCTTTCCTGAAAAAGACCGCATAACAGGATTTTTATGAGACGCATCCTTGCGTTTGCGCTGTTAACCTTGCCCACGTTCGCGCAGGAGCCCATCCGCGGGTTTTCTCCGACCGAATGGAAGACCCAGCACGAGCGCGAACAGAAACTTCGCGCAACGCCGCAGCCTGAAAAGCTGCGTGACTACATGCGGCAGATGACAGAAGAACCGCACCACGCCGGCTCGCCTGGATCCATGGCTGTCGCCGAGTATGCATTGGGACTGCTGCGTCAGTGGGGGTTGGATGCGCGTATCGAAGCATATGAGGCGTTGCTGCCGTACCCAACGGTCCGTAGCCTCGACCTGATCGCGCCCGTCAAGTTCAAAGCCAAGCTGAAGGAATCCGTAATCCGGGAGGACAAGGATTCGGCTGACGCGGATCAGCTACCCACCTACAACGCCTATTCGGGTTCCGGCGAAGTCACCGGGCAACTCGTTTATGTGAACTACGGCACGCCTGAGGATTATGAAGTCCTTAAGAAGCTGGGCATCAGTGTCAAAGGCAAAGTCGTAATTGCGCGCTATGGAAAGTGCTGGCGCGGCACCAAGGCCAAGGTCGCACAGGAGCATGGCGCCGTGGCTTGCCTGATTTATTCCGATCCGCGCGACGACGGCTACTTTGGGGGAGACGTTTATCCCAAAGGTCCGTTCCGCCCGTCACAAGGCGTGCAGCGCGGAAGCGTGATGGACATGCCGGTGTCGGTCGGTGATCCGTTGTCACCAGGTTGGGCTTCCGAACGCGGTGCAAAAAAACTGACACGCGAAGAAGCCAAGTCCATCATGAAGATCCTTGTGCAACCCATCTCTTACGAGGATGCAGCACCGCTGCTCGAAAATATGGATGGACCTGTAGCACCGGAGAACTGGCGCGGCGCACTACCGATCACATACCACCTTGGGCCTGGAACCAGCACCGTCCGGTTGAAGCTCGAATTTGATTGGGCTGTGCGGCCGCTCTATAACGTGATAGCGACAATTCCGGGCAGCTCGTATCCGAATCAGTGGGTGATTTACGGCAATCACCACGATGCGTGGGTAAACGGCGCGCAGGATCCGGTGAGCGGAGCCGTCGCGCTGCTTGAGACCGCACGGGCATTCGCCGAGTTGAAGAAGGAAGGCTGGAGACCCAAGCGAACCATCAAGTTTGCCCTGTGGGATGGTGAAGAGTTTGGGTTGCTCGGTTCGACGGAGTGGGTCGAAAAACATCGTGCGGAATTGGACCGTAAGGCTGTTGCGTATCTGAACTCCGATTCGACCGGTCGCGGCAGGTTAAGCGCGGGTGGCTCCCCGGCACTGCAACGTTTTATGGAACAGGTTGCGCGCGACGTTACGGATCCCGTGACCTCGAAAAGCGTTCTCGAGGAGAACCTGAAGGGGGCAGGCAGGCAAGGTTCGGAGAGGCCGCCCGAGTTCAATCTTTATCCATTGGGCGCAGGCTCGGATTATGTCGCTTTTATTCACCATGTCGGCATCGCCAGCTTGAACGCAGGCTTCGCGGGCGATGATCCGGGCGGAATCTATCATTCTATTTACGATTCCTTCAACTGGTACACAAAGTTTTCCGACGGCAACTTCGTTTATGGGAAAGCTTTTGCGCAGCTCATGGGCACGGCTATGTTGCGGCTGGCCGACGCTCCGATCCTACCGTTCGAATTCGGCGGATTCGTTACCGACGTCCGCAGATGGAATGGCGACCTGGACAAGCTTGGAAAGAAGTCTGGCAAACTGGACGTGAGCCCGATTTCCGCCGAATTGGAGCGCCTCGAAGCCGCTGCCGCGAAGTATGAAGCTGCGCTTGATCTTGCGCTGAAGAGCCCGGCCGTTATTCCCGTGGCCGAGATGGCGCAATTGAACGAGATCCTCTACCGCTCAGAGCGCGCGCTTCTGACGCCTGGCGGTCTGCCGGGCCGAGACTGGTACAAATACCAGATCTTCGCGCCAGGCCTCTATACGGGCTACTCTGCCAAAACTCTCCCTGCCATCCGCGAGGCAGCGGAAGCCGCACGTTGGGACGAAGCCAATGCTCAGGTCAAGGTGATCGTCCAGGTTTTGCAGGCGCTGAACCAGCAGGTGGAAGCGGCTACGAAGATGTTGGCGCGCTAAGCTTCCGGCCGCCACTGCGACAAGAACACGTCGGCGGCGAGTTGGTCCAGTTCGCGGTCGGCCTCCTGCTGCCACTTGTGCAGCGCGCGTTCCTTTAGCCGTTGCAGTAGTTCGTAGTTGCGCCGGGCCTGCACGACGCGCGCGCGTTGCTGCTCGATCTGTTTGTCTGTTTCTCTTAGCCGCGAGAGCAGTCGAGTGGTTTCTGACTTGATCCACTGCCGTGCTGACTCGACCGCCGCCAACTCCTGTGCCGAAACCGTCAGGCAGCGCACCAGCGCGGCGTCGCTCTCACGCCGTTCGCATCGCAGCAGTTCCATTCTGTCGATCAGCGACTGCCGATGCACGAGCAGTTTTCCTAATGCGGTCTCCTCGATTTCGGCCTGCTCGTGCCGCCATTGCCGTACTCTTTCGAGCGTGAATCGGAAGCGCTGCATACTATAGCGCCGCTGCCAGCGCCTGCATTTGACTGAGCGTCTGCGCGTGCGGCGAGGTGGCGTGGGCGTCTTGCCTCAGAAACTCCAGTAAATTGGGGCGCGCGCGAATCGCGGCATCGAGTCCAGGATTGTTGCCCGCGGCGTACGCTCCGAGATTTATCAGATCCTCAGCGCGCTGGTAACTGGCGAGTGCTTCGCGAATTTTCTGAGCGTTTCGTCTCTGCTCCGGATCGGCCAACTTGGACGATAGCCTGCTGACTGACTGCAACACATCGATTGCCGGATAGTGCCCAGCCGCACCCAGTTCGCGCGAAAGGATGAAGTGTCCGTCCAGGATGCCGCGCACCGCGTCGCAGAACAGGCTCATTGAAGTCATCGCCCTCCACGAGCACAGTGAAGAACCCGGTGATCGAGCCCCTGGGGAAATTGCCGGCACGTTCGAAAACCTTCGGCAGCAGGTTGAAGACGGAAGGTGTGTAGCCTTTCTGGCTGGGTGGCTCGCCGGCAGCGAGACCAATCTCTCGCTGCGCCATAGCCAGGCGGGTCACCGAATCCATGACCAGCAGAACGTTCGCGCCCTGATCGCGGAAGTATTCAGAAATGGCCAGGGCGACGTGACAAGCGCGAATACGCAGCGGAGCGGGCCGGTCCGATGTGGCACAAACGACCACCGAACGCGCCAGCCCCTCCGGACTAAGTTCCTGTTCCAGAAAGCCACGCACCTCGCGATTGCGTTCACCAATTAGCGCGATCACGCTGATATCGGCGGAGTTGTGGCGCGACATCGCGCCCAGCAGCGTGCTTTTCCCGACACCGCTTCCACCAAAGATTCCGATTCTTTGCCCTTTGCCGCAGGTCAGCAATCCGTCGATTGCGCGTATGCCGGTGACCAACGGGTTGACAATGTGTTCGCGTTCCAGCGGACCGGGAGGCGCAGCGTATAGGTCATAGTAGTCCGCAGCTTCAATAGGAGGGCGTCCGTCGAGCGGCTTTCCGAAGCCATCCAGCACGCGACCGAGCAACTGCGGACCGACGGCAACTCGCGCGTCCTCGGATCGCGCAAATATTGCGTCTCCGGATTGGATTCCATCCGTCTCTTCCAGCGGCATGGAGAGCACGCGCCCATCCCGAAAGCCGATCACTTGCGTGCGAATGCGACGACCACCGGAACTGCGCACCTCGCAGAAATCTCCTACTGCAGCCGCAGGACCTGCCGACTCGATCAAGAGTCCAACCAGCCGCGTAACAGATCCGGTCGCACGCAATGTCTCGACCTGTTCCAAACGGCGAAAATAGCGCGCGGTATCCCACGGGCGTAAAGATGTGTTTATCATTATTCGGGGTTCACGTCGGCAAAGCCACGTTCGATTTCCTGCAGTTGCGTATCCACCGAAGCATCGAACTGGCCTCGTGAGGTTTCGAAAACAGCAGCGCCGCGCTCCAGCGCAGGATCTGGCACGACCTCGACAACTTTTCTGAAGGCACCCCGCATCAAAGATTGCTCAATCATCGGCGCATCCGCGGGATGCACGCGGATGCGACTGACTTCACGTGCGTCCAGACGATCCAGGGCCGAACGTACGATCCCGCTGAGCGCTTCCGGATCGACGGTCAATTCACGATGCAGGATTCGGCGCGCAATCGCCAGAGAGAGCCGCACCAGATCGGATTCGGCTTCACGGCGCAAACGCGTCCTGACCGTAGCGAGATCCTGGATCGTTTGTCCCATGCGATCGATGACCGGTTGCAGTTGTGCAGCGGCGTGCTTCGCCCCAGCGCTCTCCCCATCCTGATACGCCCGGTGCGTGCGCTGTGTGAGTTCACTTTCCAGTTCCGCAACACGCGCCTGAAGGGCAGCGGAACCGGGGCCATCCGGCGGCGCCGCCAAAACCCGAGGGCGAATCAGAGCGCCGGATTGCAGCGTCGGCCAACGCATCGGCTCTGCTGCTGTCGATACGTCGCGGGGTAACAGCCTAGCGGCCATGTTTGCGCACCTTAGACGACATACTGTTCACCAACGGTGCCCTTGAGATTAATAATGCCCTCGGTCTCCAACTGGCGGACCACGGCAATGATCTGCTGCTGGGCGGACTCGACTTCCTTGATCTTTACCGGTCCCTGAGCCTCCATATCTTCGCGCAGCATCTCGGCGCCGCGCTGCGACATGGACTGCATGAAGTGGTTGCGAAGCTGATCGCTCGTGCCCTTGAGTGCGATCGTCAGCAGCTTGCGATCTGTCTTGGCGAGGATTTCCTTGACTCCATTCTGATCGATCAGCAACAGATCCTCGAAGACGAACATCAGGTGACGTATGGTCTCGACGAGAATCGGGTTTGCGTTTTCGATGTTCTCCAGAATCTCCTTGCTCGTCGTTGAATCGAGGCGATTGAACATCTCCGCAACCGCACGAACGCCGCCGTAAGATTCACGGCTGACTTCGCCGAGCGCCTTCAGTTTCTGTCCGATGATCCCCGCAATCTTTGAAATGATCTCGGGAGAAATCTGGTCGAGATTTGCCATACGCAGCGCGACATCGGAACGGATCTGCTGCGGAAGCGAGAACAGCAGTCCAGCGGCCTGCGAAGAATTCAGGTGGGAAAGAACCAGTGCAATGGTTTGCGGATGTTCGTTGTGAATAAACTTGGCGAGTTGTTGCGGATCGGCCTTCTGTAAAGCATCGAAGTTCGCTGTATCGGTTCCAAGCGCCTTCATCACGCGATCCAGGATTTTCTTGGCCTGGTCAGGCCCAAACGCGTTCATCAAAAGCTTGCGCGCGTAATCGAGTCCGCCTTTCAGAACGTAGTCGTGGGCCACCGACATCTGGTGGAACTCCTCAAGCACATTCTCAGCCTGCTCCGTGGAAATGGAGGAGATGCGTGCGATTTCGCGGCCTATATTCTGTACCTCGTCATCATCCAACTGCCGCAGAATTTCACCGCTGACCTGATCGCCGAGCGAGATCATCAGAATGGCTGCTTTACGGATTCCGGTCATCATGGCTGCCGGGCGGTCTACATTTGCAATCATCAGATCACCTCTCCGGCTCGTTCAGCCACGTGCGCACGATGTACGCCATGGATGTCGGGTCCTTCTTCGCTTCTTCCGAGATATGCTTGGTCAGAACCTCTGTCTTCTTGGTGGTTACGGGCTGAATCTTGAGGAAGTTGAGCGCCTCGCTGGCCTGCTTCTCCTTCGCCGCAGTCTGCTCCGCGAGTTTGGATTGGAGTTGCTTTTCAAGATCTGAATCAGCCGCTGCCGAGAGTGCAGCCAGATCAGGTGGGGGTCCCTTGAGTGTCTTAGCCAGAGTGGCCGAGCGCGTCTTGCTTTTGCGCTTCAATAGAAACACGAAGCCCACCAGCAGCACGAGTGCAATGCCCGCGCCAACCCCAATCAGCACGCCCATATTCTTCTGCCCGAGAATTTGTTGCAGCCATGGAGGCAGTGCAGTGAGCGGATTTACCGGAGATGTTGGAGCCGGCACGGGACTGGTTTGCGGACGCGCAGGTTCGGCGCTCAGGGTCGATTCAAACGGCAGGCTTTCCACGATCAGTTGATCGCCACGCTCGGCGGAAAATCCGATTGCCCCGGCAACCAAGTCCTTAATCGCTTTCAGCTTCTCAGGCGAGGGCGCTTCCGTGATACGGCGCGAAGTTGCTCCGGATCCTTCCCAGCGCAGGTTGTGGTCGATCAGCAGAGAAGCCGATATTTTTTTGACGACACCCTGCGGCAGACGGGTGTGGCGAACGGTCCGGCTGGTCTGATAGGTAATGTTTTCCGTGTGCCGCGAAACTCCGCCAACGGATCCGCCCGCACGCGCCGCCGGACGCGGCAGGTTGGACGCTGTACCCGGAATACCGCCAGATGAACTGACCCCTGTGCCTTCATCCGTTCGCATTGACGTCAGCATTACCGACTTGTCGGGATTCAGCGTTTCCTCGCTTAGCTCTCCACTCGAGAAATCACAATCGACAAAGACGCCGGCACGGAACTTCTCTGGTCCGAGCAAGGGTTCCAGCGTGGCCTGTATCTTCGCCAGCATATCCTTTTCGATCTTCTGGCGATATTCGATACCTGCTTCGGAAGGCTCGATCCCGTCGGCCGACACCTTGCGTGGACGATTCAACAGGTTGCCTTGCATGTCCAGAACGGAAACGGCTTCGGCGTTAAGTCCTTCAACGGCACTCGCAAGAAGATGGCAGATAGCAAGAACGTTCTGTGGCGAGAGGCGTGCGCCCGGTTTGAGTTTGACCAGTACGCTGGCCTTGGCGGGCTGTCGGGATTCGACGAACAGAGAATCCTTCGGAAACGTGACATGAACCCGCGCTTGTTCCACTTCGGTGAGCGAGATCAGCGAACGCTCCAGTTCGCCTTCCACTGCGCGATGATAGTTGACCTGCTCCGCAAAATCCGTAGCTCCGAAGTTAGTCTTGTCGAACAGTTCGAAGCCGAGCTTGCCCGTTTTGGGGAGTCCCGCTGCGGCCATCTGCAAACGAAGTTCGGCTACTTTGGACGACGGCACCAAAATCGAGGAGCCATTCTCATTTAAACGAAATTCCACACCGGATTCGCGCAAGCGGGCCAGCAGGGCTCCGGCATCTTCCGCGGCGAGCCCAGTATAAAGCGGCTTGAAATCGCGCTCGCGATTCCATTGCGTGACCGCGAACAGGCCTCCACCCACCAGCAGGGCTGCCACGATCAGCGACATGCGCTGCTTCAGCGAAAGATTTGCGAGAAGATTACGGAGTTGTTCCATCTAGCTCAGACCTGCATCCGCATGACTTCCTGATAGGCCTGTACGACTTTGTTGCGGACTTGCAGCATAAGGTCAAACGAGAGTTCCGCCTGCTGAGTTGCGATTGCCGCCTGATGCAGTTCTTCGCTCTCGCCGGAAAGGAAGCGATCCACCGTCGAATTGGCACTCTGCCGTTGCTGTTCCACAGTCTCGATCGCATCCTTGAAGACGGCTTCGAATCCGCCTGGTCCGGCCGCGCCCGGCTTGGCTGCGACCGAAGGCGCCTGCGGAAGTGCAATCTGGCGAATGGCATCGATAGTCATGGCAGGCTGCTTTAGCGCAACAGATCGATCGAACGATGAATCATGTCTTTGACTGCCGTCATCGCGGCGACGTTGGCCTGATAGCCTCGCGAGGCGCTCATCAGGTCAACCATGTCCTCGGCGGGATTCATGTGCGGAAACGCGACATAGCCGTCTGCGCTCCGCGTCCGGATGGCCAGGCAGAAAGCGTTTGTCGGGCTCGCGCTGATCCTCGACAATTTCGGCCACCCTGACCCCAGTCGCGGAGCCGCCCAACTCCTGCTGAAACACCGCCGAGAAGGGCGAAGACTGGGTCTCGCTGGTGAAAACCGCGTCTTTGCGCCGGTAAGGGCCGCCTTCTGGTGTGCGTGTGGTCTCCGCATTGGCGAGGTTCTCCACCAGCAACTCCGCCCGTGTGCGTTGCGCGCTCATACCGGAAGCGCTAACCGAAAGCAGGGAGAAAAGGCTCATCCGTTTTTGCCCTCCTGAATGGCGGAACGCACCAGGCGAATCTGGGGCGAAGCAGGCCGGAAGCCAGGTTGAAGCGAGTGCATTTTCGGCAAGCAGTCGCGCCTCGCGATCGAGACTGACGTTGTTTCCATCATTCCTGGTCGCGAGCCCATCCACCTCCAGCGGACGCGAATGGCCCGCTTCCAACTGGCTCATGTACTCAAACTGAAAGTCGATATCGCGGGTCTTGTAACCCGGGGTGTCGGCATTCGCGATATTGGAGGTGACCACCTTCTGGCGTGCGCTCAGAAGATCCATGTAGCGTTCGAGATTGGCGCCAATGCGATCTAACATCAGCATCCAGAGAAGCACGTCCGTGGCCAGAGTGCTTATCTCGTTGGCAGATCAGGGTAAACGTTTGAATTTAGACGATTTTGCGCGCCAATTACTTGCCCGTGCCAAAAATCAGTCGGCAAACATGCTGGGATATGCCGCCCGCATTTCCCGAGATGTTTCAAGTGCGGTTCCAATCTGGATCAGCGGTCCCATTCCGATACCAGGACAGTAGCGCCCGGTGCGCTTCCAGTCGCCGCGGCTCTCAACAAGCTCTGGCCAGAACGGAAACACCCTGCATTGCGTTGGCTTTACGGTGTGAATTGAGCAACCGCCTTCTGCCAGGAAATGGCATTGCGCGTTACGAGGTTTTCGGAGACGTAAAAAATTGGTCGTCCGGTAAATGTATTTTGCTTCGAAGTCGGAATCGGACATTTTCAGAAAAGCGGCAGCGCGCTTTAAATCCTGCTCCGTCAAGTACACGAATCCTTTTTGTTCGCAGCAGCTCGTGCAGCCCCGCTGACATTCAAACTGGAGGCCATCCATCCATACAGGATACTGTATGACTTACCTTTCTGGATACTCCAGAGAAGGGGTTGGCAGCAATTCGGTTTCGGCGTACGATGAAGGCATGACGCCGGCAAACACACGGCCCTCACTCTTCGGCTCGGATTGAAGTCTCCAAAGTACTCCTACCCAAAAAGAAAACTGAAAATGGAGGTTTCCTATGCCCAATAGTCTTGAGGCGATCCGGCCGGATCTGCCTGAATTGATTACTGCCCTGCCCGGTCCTCGTGCCATCGAAGTCATTGCCCGCGACCAGGCTTGCGTGTCCCCGTCGTACACCCGTGATTATCCGCTTGTGGCCAAAACGCGGCTACGGAGCGACCATTGAGGATGTCGATGGCAACCGCTTTCTGGATATGTGCGCCGGCATTGCCGTTGTGGCGGCTGGACACTGCCATCCAAGAGTGGTGGAGGCGATCCAGCGTCAGGCCGCCGAACTGATCCACATGTCAGGGACTGACTTCTACTACGAGGGTATGGTACTACTCGGAGAGAAGCTGGCTGCGCTTGCGCCCGGAGGCGTACCGCGGCGTGTCTATTTCGGAAATTCCGGTACCGAAGCTATCGAGGCGGCCATAAAACTGGCCCGCTATCACACGGGCCGCAAAGATTTTATCGCCTTTACGGGGGCGTTTCACGGTCGCACTATCGGTTCCCTTTCGCTCACAGCGAGCAAGAGCGTGCAGCGCAAGGGATTCGGTCCGCTTATGCCTGGGGTGCATCACGTGCCCTACGCTTACTGCTACCGTTGCGCGTACGGCAAGTCGCCTGACACGTGCGCCGTCGAGTGCGTAAAGGTAATTGACGAGCAACTTTTTAGAACGATTCTGCCCGCCGAAGAAGTAGCAGCTATCGTGGTCGAACCGATTCAGGGCGAAGGCGGGTATGTCGTGCCGCCAAAGAAGTTCTTCAACGAACTGCAAGCGCTGGCTCGGCGTCACAATATTCTGCTGGTCTGCGACGAAGTGCAAAGCGGAATGGGGCGTACGGGCAAGATGTGGGCCTCTGAGCACTTTGATGTAATTCCTGACATCCTGACAGTCGCCAAGGGGATCGCAAGCGGTATGCCGCTGGGTGCGACTGTCGCTCGTGCAGAGATCATGAACTGGACGCCCGGAGCACACGCTTCCACTTTCGGCGGAAATCCGGTCTCGATCGCTGCTTCGCTGGCGACGCTCGAGCTACTGGAAGATAGCTTGTTGAAGAATGCAGCCGAACTGGGCGAATACATTTTGAATCGTCTGCGGGAATGGCCGCGCCGATTCCGAACTGTCGGCGACGTACGTGGCCTCGGGTTGATGATTGGTGTCGAGTTCGTTCGCGACCAGGCCAGCCGCGAACGAGCGCCGGAGATTCGCAACAGTGTTGTTCACGCAGCGTTCAAGCGCGGAGTGCTGGTGCTGGGTGCGGGGCTGAACTCATTGCGGCTGTCCCCTCCTCTGGTTTTGACGCGGGAGCAGGCTGATTTCGCAATGGATACGCTGGAAGAGTGCATCCGCGCAGCGGAAAGCTGAGTTTATTCGATGACGCTGACGAATTCGGCTATGACTTGAAATTCATCGGGTCGCAGCCTCCAGGGTTCAAATTCCTGATTGAGGGGTTGCAGTTCGATGAAATCGTGCTGCCATCCCTCTTCCGAGTAAATCTTCTCACTGTGGTATCGCTTGATTGTGTAGCGACCCTGATTTGCGGTGTCTCCGTACTTCTCAACCAGCAGCAAACGCCCTTCGCGGCTTCCGACAACACCGCGCCGGAAAATACAGAGGCTGCCATCCGGGATTCGGGGTTCCATGGAACGTCCAGTGACATGCGCAACGAACATATCTCTCGTCAGACGTGTGCCATCCAGGATTTCCTGGAAGCCTTCCGGTTCCACTTCCGTTTCCTCGCTCAGCCCACCGGCCGCTGCTTGCAGTGACCAAACGGGAAGATGAGTACGAAAGGGCAGTACATTCGGCTGCACATGTTCGCGGTAGAGGCGCTTAATGCGGCTATCGAAGTCGGCAACCTGCAGAGCTTCGCGCGCAGTAATCCGAAGTGCACCGGAAAGCGCATCTTCCAGGTAGGCCACACATTGCTGCGCTCCGAATTCGGACGCCTTCTGCCCCAGATCATCGTCGAGCGCTTCAAGCACCTCGGCGTCTTCTGGTTCGGCGATTCGATCCCAGTCCCGGCGCAGTTGTTTGTAGAGCCGGTCCGCGGCCGTATCAATCAGCAGAACGCCTGCTGTTTCCAGCGGTTTCCCCGGCAGCGAAACCTGCAGGAACAGACTTTCAGCGCTGCGTGGTGTAAGAACCGTAGGCGCGCTGGAAAGTGGCATGATTGTCTCTTCGGTTGAAAAGAACAGAATCTTAGGGATTAAAGGGGTAATAACCGGTTCTCGCCCGAACTTTGACGGTCGGGTAACCCGGCACCTTCACATCGATCTTGCGAAACTGTTTCGGAGAATCGGCACCTTCGGGCGAGTAACGGATAATGTACTGCGTCGTGACCTCGCCGACAACCTTCGCAATGGAGCTGAAGATTCCTTTGGCGATTTCCGACGCATACCCACCGGTGCCGACCTTCAGGGCATAATTGCCTTCGTCCGACGGAGTCGAGAGATAACCTGACACATCTTTATAAAGACCCTGTAGGGGGTACTCCACGCGTCCACCGGTCGCCTCTGCAAGCCTGGTCAGGTTAGCTTCACCTTCCTGATTGAAGCCGAACGCGACGGTGCTGACACCGTAGATCGTCACCAGATTGCGTTGGGCCACTTCCAGAACTTCATCGAGTGTCTTCTTGCTGGCGTTGTCGTGACCGTCGCCGAGGATCACCACTACACGGCGCGGCTCGAACGGTTCGCCTTTCACCAAGGCGCGGCTGGTACAAGCCATGTAAATGGCATCATACAGGGCAGCGCCGCCGCCGGGCTTGAGCTTGCGGACCTTTTCGAGCAGCTTTTCCGGATCGTAAGTGGTGTTGGCCTGCAATTCGGCCTGCATGCCGTACGAGATCAGGTAGCCATTGAAGCGTGAAGCCTTGTCACCGGGCAGAAGTGCGACGATCAGTTCCTGCAACGCCTCCTGATATGTCTTCCAGTGCAATCGGTTTGAGTTGCTCAGATCGACGAGGAAGCCGACCACGACCGGCTGATTGCGTTCGCGGGTAAAGAACGAGATCTTTTGTTCTTTGCCATCATCGAAAATCTTGAAATCCGGTTGGTCGAGATTGGAGACAAAGCGGCCCTTGTCGTCAGTGACGGTTACGGGTACGATCACCTCGTTTACACTAACCTTGATCTGTGGAGGCGGCGCCTGGGCAAATGCCAGCGCCAACCACGGTAAACAAAGCAGGATACGACCCATCATTCACTTTTGATTATAGAACAGGTCCGGCGCAATACCACGCTATCTTTGAACTCGCCCGGAACCGCCGCCCTTGAGCAATCCATTGACCTCGTCTACAGTGAAGCGATTGAAATCGCCTGGAATGGAATGCTTCAGGCAGGAGGCCGCAACAGCGAACTCCAGCGCTTCGGCATGCGATGGCAGATTCAATAAACCGTGGATCAGGCCTCCGGCAAAGCTGTCACCTCCGCCGACCCGGTCCACAATGTGGGTGATCTCGTAGTGCCGGCTGACCAGAAAGGATTCGCGATCATTCAGGCATGCCGACCAGCCATTGTGCGAAGCACTGCGTGACTCGCGTAGAGTCACGGCCAACATCTTGAGATTTGGATAGGCCGCAAGCACGGTGTCGGTCAGTTTCCGGTATTGTTCCGAATCCAGCTTGCCCGAATGGACATCGGCCTCGGCATGTATCCCGAGTGCCATTTGACAATCCTCTTCGTTTGCAATCCCGACATCAACAAAGCGGAACAGTTCCGGCATGAATTCCGCGGCGCTCTTGCCCCACTTCCAAAGATTCTTGCGGAAGTTTAGATCGCAGGAGACCGTCAGGCCTTTACTGCGCGCGGCGGCGACGCTTTCCAGTGCCAGTTGTGCGGCGCCGGCGCTGATTGCCGGGGTGATCCCGGTAATGTGGAACCAGCCCGCGCCATCAAACGATTTGTCCCAATCGATGTCGCCGGGCTTGGCCAGTGCAATCGCGCTGGATTCGCGGTCATAAACGACCTTGGAAGGCCGCTGGTTCGCGCCGGGCTCTACAAAATAGACACCGACCCGCCCCTTGCCGCGCACGATGCCTGACGAATCCACCCCGAATCGACGCAGTTCGCCTATGAACGCATCGGCAATCGGATTCGACGGGAGCACAGTGATAAATCGGGAAGGATTTCCGAACGAGGAAAGAGCTACAGCAACATTGGCTTCTCCCCGCCCCAGGTTGCAACGAACTGTGGCGACTGAAGAAAACGCTCGTAGCCCGGCGGGGCCAGGCGGAGCATGATTTCACCGAAGGTGACGGCAAGGCGTGACATGATTTGGAAAACCGAAGTTTAGCAAATCATGTCGAAGCCTGCCGGCCATAGCAACTCACGCAGCCTGGCTCAAACGTACGACATAGCCGGAATCCAATGGCGCGGCGCAACGCGGGCACTTCTGGCCCGGCTTAACACGCGCGGTTTTTCCCTGGCTATACACGTCTGCTTCTACGGTGTGCGTGCACATATAGCAGTACACAGATCCCTTGTGGCCATCGCTTGAGCCCTTGGTAAATTCTTTCATGACAACCCCTCCTTCTCCAGTCACCCCTTCAGACGCAGCCAACTCCGAAAAGGATTTCAGAAAATTCGTAAAAGATTGTATTGGTACTTACCTGGGCCTAGTCGCCGGCCGCGATTACTGGCTGGCCAGCGGACTTCCGCCTGGCTAACCTGACGCGCGCGTCCTCCATCAGCGAGTAACCAACGGGCACAACCATTAGCGTCAGCAGCAGACAGAGCGTCTGCCCGCCAATGATCGTGACAGCGATTGCAGAGCGTTGCGAGGCACCTGCGCCGATGCCGATTGCGGTCGGCAAAAGTCCCGCGATGATAGAAAAGGTCGTCATCAAAATAGGTCTTAAGCGCACCCGATTCGCTTCCAATATGGCTTGCCGTAACGGCACACCTTCCGCGCGCAACCGGTTCATATAGTCAATCTGCAAAATACCGTTCTTCTTAACGATGCCCAGCAGCAGCAACACTCCCAACGCGCTGAACAGGTTCAGGCTGCGTCCAGTCGCGATCAGCGACAGCAGTGCAAACGGAATCGAGAGTGGCAGTGTCAGCAGGATGATGAATGGATGTACAAGACTCTCAAACTGCGCGGCGAGCACCATGTACATGAAAATGGAAGCCAGCCCGAAGGCCACGATCATATTGGCTGTGGTTTCTTCCAGGATCTTCACCTGACCGGAGAACTTCATCGTGTAACCCGGCGGCAGGTTCATTCGGTCGAAAAGTGCCTGAGTGGCAGCGGCGCCTTCGCCCAGAGTGTGACCTGGAGCAATATTCGCGTATAACCCGACAGCGAACTGCCGGTTGAATCGGTCGATACGGCTCGGGCCGAGACCACGCTCCAGTTGCGCCAGCGAGTCGAGGCGAATCAGGCCCAGTTTGGCCGATGGGATCATGAGCCGGCTCAGGATCTCAGGATCGTCACGCTGCCCCGGCAGCAGGCGCATCGTAACCGGGTACTGCTCAGAGGCCTCCTTAAAGGTGGAGATCTGGTCCTCTCCCGACATCAACAGACGCACAGCACCGGCAATGTCCGAAACCCGTACTCCAAGATCGGACGCTAGCTGACGGTCAATCACGACCTGTAACTCGGGGTTGTTCAGGTTCAGGTTGACTTTGACGTCCACCATCGAAGGATCAGCAATCATCTGCTTGCTGGCAGTGCGCGCGAGTTCGACGAGCTTGCCCATATCCGGACCCAGCAACTGGGCGCGAATTGGGGCAAAGGTGTCGCGTCCTCCAAGCGCATTCGGGAAGGTAACACGAGGACGCGTATAACCATAGTCGCGCAGCACCTGGCGCACCTTCTGACCCATTCCGGTGATATCCGCGCGTTCATCCGCCGGCTTCAGCAACACGGTCATGTTTGCCATGGTGACGCGATCGAGAATGCCGGATTGCGTCTGTGGAATGACCGTTACAACCCCGTCGATCTTCTGGATCCTGGACGCGATTTCGATGATTACTTTCTCAGTAGCAACCAGCGAAGATCCCTCAGGCAGTTCGATCGACACCGACATCTCGTTCTGATCGTCCTGAGGCATCCAGTCGCGGCCAATGTACTTGCTGATAACGAACGTGGAGCCGAACGTCAGAATACAAATCAGGACGATCGCCCAGCGGTTATTCAGCGACCATCCAAGCATTCGAATATAGATGCGATCAAAGAATCCGTGCCCGTGCTCTTTATGTGCTTTCCGTTTTTCCGGGGTGCGCCTCTTCAAGAGCCGCGCACTCAGCGTGGGAGTGAGGGTAAACGCAACCAACATCGAGACCAGAATCGAGAAGGCCATCGTCCAGCCAAACTGGTTCATATAGCGCTTGGCGTAGCCGGAGATAAAGGCGATCGGTACAAAGATAATGACCAGCGAAAGGGTTGTCGCGATCACCGCGAGCGCGATTTCCTTCGTAGCGCCGACAGCGGCCTGCATCGGATCCATGTCCTTGTCTTCGATCCAGCGGTAAATATTCTCAAGGACAATAATGGCGTCGTCAATCACAATGCCGACGGCGAGTGTTATGCCTAACAACGTCATCGAGTTCAGCGTGAAGTCCATCAGCCTCATCAGCGTGAACGTAGTAATGATTGATGTCGGAATCGCGATCGAACTGATCAATACCGTGCGCCAGTCACGAATGAAAATCCAGACAATGAACGAAGCCAGCAGACTGCCCAACACCAGATGCTCTTCTAGCGCGTGGACTGAGTTCTTGATGTAGGTGGACTGTTCCTTGATTACGTGCAACTGAACACCGGAGGGCAATCGTGAGTTGATCTCGCCGATGCGTTTCAGCAGGGAGTCCACCACCTTCACGGTGTTGGTGCCCACCTGACGGCGAACATCAAGAATCACTGCGGGCTTGCCCTGGTAGTAGGCGAAACTGCGACGCTCCGCCATTCCGTCTTCGACATAGCCGACATCGCGCAAACGGACCGGCGCACCACCCACGTTCTTCAGGATTATGTCGTTGAATTCCTCGGCGGCATTGACGCGGCCCATCGTGCGAACGCCCAGTTCTGTCGGCCCGCGTACGATGCGTCCGCCGGGAGCTTCAATGTTCTCTGTTTGTAGCGAACTCTGGACATCCTGCGCCGTGACCTTGTACGCGCTCAGTTTGTTTACGTCCATATAGACGTTGATCTGGCGATTGCGGCCGCCAGTCAGGTCAACCGCGCCAACGCCGTCGATGGTTTCCAGCGCACGACGGATCTGCTTGTCGGCGATTTCCGTCAATTCGCGTGCCGGACGGTCGCCACTTACCGCGAGCGTGATTACAGGATCGTTATCGGGATCAGCTTTTGCGACCGTAGGTGGCAGGACATTTGGCGGCAATTTGCGCATCGCGCTTGCCACCTTTTCGCGAACATCTTCCGCCGCCTCACCGATGTCGCGTTCCAGCACGAACGTGACAATGATGTTCGCGTTGCCTTCCGTAACGATGGCGCGCAATTCATCAATTCCGCTGACTGCGGCGATGGTTTCCTCCAGTGGAAGAACCACCTGCGAGGTAACTTCCTCAGGACTGGCGCCTGGCAGGCGGACACGTACGTAGACCGTGGCAGGGTCGCTACGCGGGAAAAGATCGACGCCCAGGTCCAGGAAGCTGAAGACTCCCATGACAACCAGGAACAAGATCAGCATGAACGCGAAAATAGGCCGTTGAACGCATATTTCGGAGAGGCGCACAGGAGTTCCTTCCGGTCAAAACAAATTCGGAGCTAATACAGTAAAGATGATTGTAGCGCTTGCAAATGTTACCGTCAGCTAGTCAATAACAGAGGCGGATAATGCGAGCACAAGTCCCGTCCCGAACTGCAGGCGATCTTCAATGGTGGGCAGACGTCCCAGCTTGGAATTGTACTCGACCATCTGTTCCATCAACGATCCGGGTACTTTTCGATCTTTCCAGAGGCCTTGAATGACCGTCATGCGACCGGGCTTGCCGGGAGCCGTGCTTTCAGGGGCTACGCGCAGGGCCACAGTCGGATTAAACGTGGTCGTGTCTTTTAGCTGCTTTAGCACGCTAAAGAAGAGTTCGCGATTGTCACAGCCTTCGACGTACTCCCCGCTTTCGGTGTTGTGCAGCGTCAGAAAGAGATCGATGCGCTGTCCGGCGTCGAGCCAGGCGAACAGAGCCTTACGCTGCGCCGTGATTTCTGGCATTTTCACTGGGTCAACAGTGTCCCAGTTACGATTTAGATCAAAGCCATTTCTATTAAAACGTACTCCGCCGTGAGCCACACCGTCGGGATCGGCCATCGGGAATATCTTGAAAATCATCTGATCGCGCAGGCTGACTGCACGCTTGTCCGAAGAGAGCAGGAAGCGCAGCGCGCCGTCACAAACCCAGGAAGTGCCGCTCTCCCAAGCGTGCTGGCGGAACATCAGCCAGATTACCTTTTTGCCAGCGTCGGGCTTTTTTGAATTTGTGATCGTAAACAGGAGCAGATCGCGTTTTTCGACACTCTTGCCGACAACCTGTGATTTCAGGAACGGGCTGGACCGATGGGCGGCCAGCAGGGTCTCCAGATTGCGGTTCGTGTAAGGTGGCGTGTGCGCGATCCAGAGTTTGGATTGGCGCGGAGTAAAGCGGAGGCGAAGCCGGACCTGCTGCTGGTCCCACTCGACTTCGTCATCGCGAAAGTGCTGCCAGGCAGTTCCGTCATAACTATAGACGGGACGCGTATTCTTGGTGACGGCGTGCGCCGGGCGATAGTTGTATTCGCCCATCAGTTCGGTGAGTTCGACCGTGACCTGTTGCGCGGGAAGATTTTCCAGTCGGAAATAGTACCAATTGGTCTGCCGGTTGCGCTGATCCTGATCGGCCTGGCCCTGTACGGCGACGCGCAGGTGCGTGGGCGTGACCTGCTCGGTCTTGCCCATATTGCCGCCTTCGAAATTTGCGAAGATTCCGATGCTGGCGAGAAGAATTGGAAGCATTTTGATCCTACCTACGCATGTCCTGGCCGGGTGCCCACTTCGCCAGCCATTTGGGATAATCGCGTTCCAGCAAACTGGCCGGACGATCGACATACCAGCGGTAGCCGTTGCGGCGCTCGTACTCAATCTCCGCGATGCTGGATTTCACGATGCCGTCGCGGCCGCAGAATATCGGACGATTTGTTGAGACGTCGTAAAAACGAGCCCAGAGCGGTGGCGCTGAAGCATCCGGGACCATCGTCTTATCGTAGCCTTTGGGTGTCCCGGGCGCGGGCTTCTCGACCTGCTTGAGCCCTGTGATCTTTGTGGCATGGAACCACGCCATGGCCGACTGCACGGAACGGATCACCGCAGGACTGGGCTTGTCGATCGCCATCAGGTACCGCACGATCGGTACACTCTCGCTGCCACTCAGCGAGATCAGTTCATACTTTCGGGCGGGCGCAGGCGCGAGCGTTTTTTCGTCGTGCTGCGCGCACCAGACCGTGAGTTTACCGTTCACGACAACTTGGGTTTTGAGGATACATTCGATCGCTTTGTCGAGCGCTCTGGCAGCCTTTTCGCGGTAACTCGTTTCCACGAAGGCGTAAACAGGCTCGGGCTTAACGATCGCGCGCAGCATCTCCATAACGCCGACCATTGCGTCGTCGTTATAGGTAATGTGCATCCAGTAGCCGGCGCGCGCCGGGTAGTATTGCGGCCAACCCCCGTTGTCATACTGGGCTTTCAGAATGAAATCGAGACCACGCAGAAACGAAGCTTTGTAGCGTTCCTGTTTCCCGGCGTTGTAAACTCGCGCCAAATAAGCCATCTGGGTGTAGGTGGCGGAGTTGTCGATGGTGGTGCCATCTTCGCGTTTCTCCGCTATCAACTTGGCGCGCGCCGCCGTATCGAGCGGAGCGGCCATATCGATATTCTTCTTCCAGCCGCCGTTGTCATGCTGATAAACAAGCAGATTGTCGGCAACGCGAATGGCTTCCGCGCTGCCGTACCACGGTGCCTTTTGATCCATGGCCTTCTTCCAGGTCAGCGGATCTTCGGCGAAGGCGCAGGTGGCCAGCAGCGCTAGTGCGAACAGAGAATGCAAGGTCATTTACTTTGCCAACGCTGCCGCGATCGCCTTTTCGGCGAGTGGAGCCATCACTGCATAGCCCGATTCGTTCGGATGCAGACCGTCTCCGGTCAGTTCCTTGCGCAGCATCTGCTGATCGTCCAGCATTGGCGTGTAGTAATCCAGGTAAGTGAAGCCGTTCTTCTCAGCGTAGGCTTTCATCCAGACGTTCAGGGCGCGGATTTGTACCGGCGGACGCCGCTCGGTTTGGGTGCGGTGATAATCGCAGACCGGCATTACGGACGAGAGCACAACGCGAATGCCGTTCGCTTTCGCGAGTTCGGCCATCGAGGTCAGGTTGCCTTGGGTTTCTTCCAGCGTGATGGGGCCCGTGTTGGCTGAAAGATCGTTGGTGCCGGCCAGAATGACGACTACCTTCGGCTTCAGCGCGATCACGTCGGGGCGGAAACGGAGCAACATCTGCGGCGTGGTCTGTCCGCTGATGCCGCGGCCCACGTAGGGCTTACCGGGAAAGAACTTCTCTGGCACACGCGCCCAACCATCGGTGATCGAGTCGCCCATGAACACGACGCGCTTTTCGTCAGCGGCCGGGTCGGTGAGTTTCGCATTGGCAGCTCTGTAGCGTCCGAGATTTGGCCAGTCTTTCAGCGTCCTTTCCTGGCGCTCGAGGGTGGCGCGCATCTTTGCGGGATCTTGTAAGTCAACAGCAGGCGCCTGGGCCCAGAGGCCGGCTGCGCCAGCGAGCGTGATGATTAAAGCGAATGTCGTTTTCATAGAAAGAAATCACAATAATGTTATCAAGCTTCTCAGCTTTCGTCCGATGAGAAATTGTGGGCCGAAGCTTCGCCATCATTATGTGCTCCTGGGCTGTCGCGCTCTTTGGCGCGGAACCCGGTTCCGCGCGCCTGGCACAGGAAGCCGCAATTGCGAAACAGCGCGCGGCTATTGAGACGATGGGACAGGCGGCAGATGGCGGAGCTGTTAGCCGGCAAATGGAGTCAATTCGCTCTCAAATGCGCAGGGCCGGTAGTCTGCGTGTGGACGTAACTGAGGCGCCATTTGAGACGCCCGCATGCGCACCGATGGACAAGCAGGATGCCACCAAACTCATTCGCGAGGCGGCTGATCGCGAAGGGCTGACGCCGGACCTGTTGCGTGCCGTAATCGGCAAGGAATCTTCGTTTCGCCCCTGCGCTGTTTCCGCTAAGGGCGCCATGGGATTGATGCAACTAATGCCAGGAACCGCACAGCAATTGGGAGTCATGGATCCGTTTGATCCGAAGCAGAACATCGATGGAGGCTCGCGCTTGCTCAAGCAGTTGCTTGGGCGCTACGGAGATGACCTGACGCGTGCGCTGGGTGCATACAATGCTGGTCCGGGCCAGGTGGACCGCTATGGCGGACTGCCGCCGTTCAGCGAAACCGTCGATTATGTAACGGATATACTCGGCCGGCTCAGACCCAAAGTAGCCCAAGAGATCCAGTGATCTAGGGTGTATGACTTAGCACGATACCCACATAAAGCTACGAATTTGCTCTAAACATACACGGATTATCTGCCGATAACTAGCCAGCGCCAAGAACGCGTCCGAATGCGAACATCTG
This sequence comes from Bryobacteraceae bacterium, assembly GCA_963793625.1. Lineage (GTDB taxonomy): Bacteria > Acidobacteriota > Terriglobia > Bryobacterales > Bryobacteraceae. The sequence continues at coordinate 321,029 of CAWCAT010000020.1, forward strand.
CTCTCAAGTCGATTCACCTGGAAAATGAGGTTGAAAGCCCCAGCTTAAAGCGGGCGGCTTCCACACTCCACGTTCCTCTAATCGACGGGCTGGCTGAGCCGACAGTTCTGATTGCTGACGGGGCGGAGATTAGCCGCAGGCTGCTGCGAGGCATCCTCAAATCGTCGCAATACCGTTTGCTGGAAAGCACGAACGGCACGGAGGCGTTATCGATTCTGGCACACGAGAAAGTGGACCTGCTCGTTGTCAACCTGCTGCTTCCGGAAGTGAGCGGACCGGAATTATGCTGGCGAATGAAACAGAACCGCAATACGCAACTCATCCCCATCATTATGCTGACCAGCGTGCATGGTGTTGAGAACGAAATTAACGGTATCAGTTCCGGCGCAGATGAGTTTCTGATTAAACCGCTGCATCCTTCAGTGGTGCGCACAAGAGTTCGTGCCATGCTGCGCAATAAGGCAGCCATCGACTCATTGGAAGAGGCCGAATCGATCCTCTTCGCGCTCGCACAGACAGTCGAACAGCGCGATCGCTATACTGGCGGGCACTGCCAGCGGCTGGCGACCTACAGCGTGGCCATCGGCACCGCATTAGGACTGCCCCGGCGCGAACTGGTAGCTTTGCACCGCGGCGGTTATCTACATGACATCGGTAAGATCAGTATTCCCGATGCTGTGTTGTTCAAACAGGGCCCGCTAAACGCCGAAGAGTGGGAAGTAATGCGCACGCATACGATACGCGGCGAGGACATCTGCCGTCCCATGAAGACCCTGGCGCCTGTACTTCCGGTCATCCGCAATCATCACGAGCGTTGGGATGGCACAGGCTATCCGGATCGTCTGGGTGGCGAAGATATCCCGTTGCTCGCGCGTATTCTGCAGATGGCCGACATCTACGACGCGCTGACAACAGCGCGTCCCTACAAGCGCGCCTATTCGCACCTCGAAGCGATCACCGTAATGGAAGAGGAAGCCCGACAGGGCTGGCGCGATCCGGAACTTGTTTCGGTTTTCCGCGAACTGGTTGCAGAAAAACCCAGGACGGATCTGGGCGAAATTGCAGCCTGGCCCGAAACTACGAGCATGCAGGAATCCCTCGGCAATATGCAGCGCGAATTGTCGAAGTAGCCTTGAATGATATAGTCGCGTTATGTCGGCTTTTCGAGTCCTTTCCGCCCTCCTGATTACCGTCTGCGCTGTTCCCGCACAAAAAGTTCCCATCTCGCATGAGGCCATGTGGCTCATGAAACGTGTGAGCAAACCCGTTCCTAGTCCGGACGGTCGCCTGATCGTCTTTTCCCTGCTGGAACCTAGCTATGACGACAAGGAGCAGCGTACGGATCTTTGGACCGTACCGGCTGACGGCAGCGCCAAGCCCCGCAGGCTCACATTCAGCAAGGGCTCGGAATCTGGAGTGGCATGGAGCCCGGACAGTCGCCGGATCGCGTTTTCGGGCAAACGCGAGGGCGATGATGCGAACCAGATCTACTTGCTCGATGTCGTTGGCGGGGGCGAGGCTGTAAGGCTGACAAATCTCTCGACCGGATCATCCGACCCGCGTTGGAGTCCCGATGGCACAAGAATTTTGTTCACGAGCGTGGTGTATCCCGGCGCCATGGACGACGAGGCCAACAAGAAAATTGCGGCTGAACGGAAAGCGCGACCGTACAACGCACGCGTCTATAACAGCTTCCCCGTGCGCTACTGGGATAAGTGGCTGGATGACACGCAGGTGCACCTGTTCGTGCAGAATGCGGAACCCGGCGCAAAACCCAAGGACCTGTTAGCGGGCACAAAGCTGGTCGCGGAAGCCGGGTTTTCCGCGACGTTTGCAAGCAGTGGACCCGAGATCGTAGCAGCGTGGGCGCCCGACGGCCAATCAATCATATTCGCCGCGGTGCGGAACAAGAATGCGGCCGCTTACGCCGCGGTCAACAGCCACTTGTTTCAGATTCGGTCGGCGGGCGGTGAGCCGAAACAACTGACGCAAGGCGCTGACATCAGCTACGAAAGGCCGGTCTTCCGTCCCGACGGCAAAGCGCTCTACGCGACTTGCGAGAAGCAGGGCGACAAGGTTTACTACCTGAACCGGATCGCGATGTTCGCCTGGCCGAATGTGGGCGATGTCAAACTGCTGGGCACCGATTTCGACCGCTCAGTCACGAGCTTCACGTTTTCTCCGGACAGCAAATCCATTTTCCTGCTCGCCGAAGATTCCGGTCTCGAAAAGATCTACACCATGCCGGCAAACGGCGGTGCGGTGAAGTCCGCAGTGTCCCAGGATGCGGGAGTCTATGGCGCTCTTGCGATTCCGTCGAAGGCTCCTGCCACAACCCTTATGGGCACTTGGGAATCCGCCGTGCGTCCTGCCGAAATAGTGCGCGTGGACCCTGCCGCCGGAAAGCAGACATTCCTGACATCGTTCGCACGCGAGGACGCTGCAAAGCTAGACTGGCAGCCGCTGCGCCATTTTTCATTCACCAGCAAACGCGGCAAAAAGATCCATAGCATGATGGCGCTGCCGGCAGGCTTCGATGAGTCGAAGAAGTATCCACTGCTGGTGCTGATGCATGGCGGTCCGGCCAGCATGTGGCGAGATCAGATCACGTTGCGCTGGAACTATCATCTGCTGGCGCGGCCAGGCTACGTCGTGTTATTGACCAACTACACCGGCTCGACCGGATTCGGCGAAAAGTTCGCGCAGGAGATTCAGCGCGATCCATTCAAGGGTCCTGCCGACGAGATCAACGAAGCGGCTGACGAAGCAGTGCGCCAGTTCAAGTTCATCGACGGGACTCGCATGGCGGCGGCGGGAGCCAGCTACGGCGGGCATCTGGCGAACTGGATGGAGGCGACCACCACGCGCTTCAAATGCCTGGTGGCCCACGCGGGTCTGGTGAATCTCGAATCACAGTGGGGCACTAGCGATACGATTTTTCATCGCGAAATAGCCAACGGCGGCCCGGTCTGGGAACAGGGCCCGGCATGGCGCGAACAGAATCCGATCCGCTTTGCGAAGAACTTCAAGACACCGATTCTGGTTACAGTCAGCGAGAACGATTTTCGCGTTCCGCTGAACCAGAGCCTGGAGAACTGGAGTGCGCTTCAGAGAATGCGCGTGCCCAGCCGTCTGGTTGTCTTCCCTGAACGAGAACCATTGGGTGCTGAAAGCGGGAAACAGCAGGTTCTACTATCAGGAAGTGCACGCGTGGCTGGCGAAGTACTTATAGATTGAACGAGGCTACTGATGAATCGACGAGATTTTCTGAAAACTGCGGCGGGCGCTGCCTGTGTCGCGGAGTTGAGTGCGGCGCCAACCAGGCCGCCGAACGTGATCATGATCTATGCAGACGATCTCGGCTATGGCGACCTGGGGAGCTACGGGTCAAAGATCCGCACCCCCAACCTCGACCGAATGGCTGCGGAAGGCATTCGCTTCACTCAGTTTTATTCTGCGAATCCGGTATGTTCGCCTTCGCGCGCGGCACTGATGACTGGGCGGTATCCCACGCGCGTGGGCGTACCGCCGTGCTATTTCCGAATTCCACGACGGGACTACCGGATTCCGAAACCACAATCGCGCAGATGCTCAAAACCAAGGGCTACAAGACCATGTGCGTCGGCAAGTGGCACCTTGGCCATCTGCCGCAATATCTGCCCACAAAGCGCGGCTTCGATGAGTATTTCGGCATTCCCTACAGCAACGACATGAACCCACGGCCGCTCCTGCACAACACGGAGACGGTGGAAGAGCCAGCCAAACTTGAGACGCTGACGCAGCGCTATACGGAACAGGCGGTGAAGTTCATTGAGCGTTCAAAGGCTTCACCGTTTTTTCTATACATGCCGCATACGTATCCGCACATTCCACTTGCGGCTTCGCAACGTTTCCGGGGGAAGTCACCCCTGGGATTGTATGGCGATGTTATTGAAGAGCTGGATTGGAGCGTTGGTGAAGTGCTTGCCGCGCTCAAGAAGAACGGGGTAGATAACAATACGCTCGTGATGTTTTCGTCCGATAACGGGCCATGGTTTCAGGGCAGCCCCGGACGCCTGCGCGGACGCAAGGGGTGGACCTACGAAGGTGGTGTACGCGAGCCATTTATCGCGCGCTTCCCTGGAAAAATTCCGAAAGGCTCATTGTGCAACGGCGTGGCCGGAACGGTCGATGTACTGCCGACCATCGCCAAGCTTGCAGGTGCGTCACTGCCCGCGCTGCCTGTGGATGGAATCGACATCTGGCCGATGCTCAGCGGGCAAAAGCGTAGTCTGGAACGTGAGGCGCTGCTCTACTTCGACGGCTGGAACCTGCAGTGCGCACGTTATCAGAAATGGAAGCTGCACGTGGCGCGCTACAATTCCGTAGCTTACAACCCTGCGCCCGCAGGTGGCAGAATCAATCTCCCGCTGGGGAACCCGGAGCTGTACGACCTGGAAAACGACCCGGAAGAAGCTTATGATGTCGCGGCCGAGAATCCCAATATCGTCGCGGATCTACAGGCACGAATAGAGCGATTGCTTGAAGGGTTTCCCGAAGAAGTGCGCCAAGCCTGGGCAACAACGCGCGCGCGTCAAACCGCGGTCACACCAGCCGGAACCGTGCCCAGATTGAAGGTCGACGCGAAAAAGAAGTAGCGGTTCTACCGCGGCGGTTTGGCTGGATTCAGGAATCGCGCCAGGAACAGATATATTTCCCGGCGCGATTCGCGGGCCAGTTTGGTATCGAGGCGGTTGAAGGCGTGGCCGCCGGGAGCGTCGTCGTAGATCTTGTAGTCAAATTTCTTGCCCTCTGCCTGGAGCGCCGCGATCAGGCGGCGCACCTCGAGCACGTTCACGTCTTCATCGTTGGTGGTCGAATGTATCAGCAGCGGAGTATTCAGTTTGGCGACGTGCGTTACGGGTGAGCGGCGCAGATACTCTTCGACATTCTCCTCGGCTGTCTTCCCGATGTGGTCGGGCGCAGAGAAAATTGCGCGATAGTTTTCCGATTTGTAGCCCATGCGCGCCACGAGATCGCTGACCGGCACACCTGCATAGGCGACCGCGTAGGCTTCGGGATGCTGAAAAATGTTCATCAGCGTGATCATGCCGCCGTGACTCCAGCCGATAATACCGATCCGCGCGGGGTCTATAAAGTCCCAGGTCTCCAATGCCCAGTTGCGCGCCGCAAACACGTCGTCGTTCTCACGCCCGCCGTAGTCTATATTTCTGCTCAGTTCCGAGCCACTGCCTAGACTGCCGCGGTACTCCGGCCCGATCACTACATAGCCCTGCTCCAGCAACTCGCGAACGATGTGAGCGTACCCCGACGTAAAGCTGGAGCGCACGCCGCCATGGACAAAGATCACCAGCGGATGCTTCTTGCGGCGATCAAGATCGTTGGGAACGAAGGTGTAAGCCGGAATGATCATCGGGTTACCAACGCCCTGGGCTGTGCTGTTGCGCTCGCGGGCCGGCGGAAGGCTCGTGAAACGGACCTTGTCCACCTCAGCGTAATCTTGCAGTTTTAAGTGCCATAGTATGTCATCTACCGACTTACTCAACTCCTCGTCGCGCGGCGGCGTAGCAGGTTTAGGCGTCTGGGCGAAGCTAATAGCAGCGAAGAGAACGATTACGAGCAGTCGTGACATGCTATTCGTCAGTTAAACATACTTCAGTCTGGCGGAAAAGCTTTCAGGTAATCACTGAGCTGATCGCGTACCCGACGAAACGCAGCGAGCCGGTCCTGTTCTGTTCCTTGCACACCGGCCGGATCCTCAAAACTATGATGAATAGTGCGCGTGCCGCCCGGGAAGATCGGACAGATTTCGCGTGCGTTGTCGCAGACCGTAAGCACGTAATCGAAATGCTGGCGTGCGAACTCGTCGACATTTTTAGAGCGCTGCCGCGAGATGTCGATGCCTAATTCAGCCAGCACCGCGATGGCCTCCGGACGCAGACCGCTGGGCCGCGTGCCGGCGCTCTCCACTTCAAACCGACTGCCGGCGAGATGGCGCAACAAGCCCTCCGCCATTTGACTGCGCGCTGAATTACCCGTGCAAAGTATGAGAACGCGTTGCATGCTGTGTCTCCGGAGCAAAGTATTTCTTCTGAAAATAGAGCGCAACATTCACCAGTGCGATGAGCGCCGGCACTTCCACAAGCGGACCGATGACAGCGGCGAAAGCTGCGCCGGAGTGGATTCCGAAAACCGCAACTGCAACCGCAATCGCGAGTTCAAAGTTGTTGCTGGCGGCTGTGAACGCAAGCGTGGCGGTCTTGGAGTAATCCGCTCCCAGTTTGCGGCCCATCCAGAACGAGACCAGGAACATCACGACGAAATAGATCAGTAGCGGAACGGCAATCCGAGCCACATCGAGCGGCAAGCGAATGATAGTATCACCCTTCAAAGCGAACATGATCACGATCGTGAAGAGCAATGAGATCAGTGTGAGTGGACTGATCCGAGGAATGAATTTCGTCTCGTACCATACACGTCCCCGAGCCTTTATAAGCGTAAAGCGCGTGATGATACCGGCCAGAAACGGGATGCCGAGATAGATAAAAACACTCTTGGCGATATCCCCGATCGAGATCGCGACCGTTGACCCTTTCAGGCCAAACAATTCCGGCAGTACGGTCACAAACACCCAGGCATAAACGGAATAGAACAGCACCTGGAACACAGAGTTGAACGCCACCAGGCCGGCCGCGTATTCGCTGTCACCGTGGGCCAGTTCGTTCCAGACAATCACCATGGCGATGCAGCGGGCCAGGCCGATCATGATCAGGCCGGCCATATATTCCGGGTAGTCGCGAAGAAAGATGATTGCAAGAAAGAACATCAGCACCGGGCCGATCACCCAGTTCTGAACTAGCGAGAGCACCAGCACTTTGGTGTTTCGAAACACCTTGCCCATTTCTTCGTAACGAACTTTTGCTAGTGGTGGATACATCATCAGAATCAGCCCGACGGCAATGGGGATGGATGTCGTCCCCACCTGAAACTTCGTGATGCCGGTAACGAAGCCGGGTAATGCAAACCCGGCTCCGATACCCGCCAACATGGCGAGGAAAATCCACAGCGTGAGATAGCGGTCTAGAAACGACAGCTTACGGCTGATATGTTCCGGCATGACACTCCTACTGAACTGGTTTGATCGCACGGACGAAGGCGCTCATGAACCTGTCTTCTACCAGCGGTGCGATTGTCTCAACATCAAGATTCTTGGCCTGGAGAAATCCGCGCGCATCGTCGATTTTGTACACGCGCGTGGGCTCGATCGTAATCGATTCGAAACCCGCCTTCGTGAGCTTCTCGGTGTACTCCGCGTCTTGCATGGCGCCAGCAATGCAACCCACCCACAATTCCATGTTGCGCTTGATTTCCGGAGGCACTTCGCCGCGCACAACAACGTCGGAGACTGCAAACCGTCCACCGGGTTTGAGAACCCGAAACGCTTCTGACAACACGCGCTGCTTGTCAGCCGAAAGGTTGATCACGCAATTCGAAATCACGATATCGACACTGTTATCAGGCAGCGGGATGTGCTCGATTTCGCCCTTCAGGAATTCCACATTTTCGATGCCGGACTTGCGCTGATTCTCGCGGGCCAGCGCCAGCATCTCGTCAGTCATATCTAGGCCATAGGCTTTGCCAGTGGGCCCAACACGCTTGGCCGAAAGCAGCACGTCAATACCCCCGCCGGAGCCGAGATCGAGCACGGTTTCGCCGGCATTCAATGTAGCCAGCGCAGTCGGATTGCCACAGCCGAGTGATGCGAGTACAGCCTCCTGAGGAAGGCCGCAGGTTTGCTCCGCGTTGTACAGGTTCACCGTAATCGGATCCACCGAAGCCAGTTCCGCCGGGTTACCACTGCAGCAGCAGCAGCTACCGCCGGTCGTCACGCGCAGGGCAGCTTCTCCGTATTTTTCTCTAACAACTTCTCTAATGTTCGCTTCGCTCATGATCTGTTCCTTTGTTTGTTTATTTGCAGACAACGAAAATGTTGTCCGGCTTGATTGCCTTGTTGCGCGTGCAACATTCGGCGTAAAGGAAACCTAGAAGTTCCTGTAATGCCTCGGTATTGGCCGTGTACCAAAGGTATGTACCTTCACGGCGCACGCGAACCAGGTTTTCGTTCTTCAACTTCTCCAGATGGTGGGACAACGTGGAACCCGGAATACCGACTTCAGCTTGTATGTCACTCACCACCAGCCCTGCGGGATGTGCCGAAAGTAGTACCTGCATAATGCGCAAGCGAGCTTCCGTGCCCATCGCGGAGAACATGTCGGCGTACTTGATTACCTGTTCGTCAGGCTGTTTTGTGGCCATGGCTAAATCCTATAATTCGATAATAATGGAATTATAGAAATTGTCAAGCGTTTTGAGCGGTAGAATAGTCTTGTGCTGGTATTGTTTCGTTGCCTGCTCGCAATCTGCGCCTTGAGCCTGTATGCGCAGACTCAGTTCTTTCCTATTGCGTCGGTTCGACCGGGAATGAAAGGGGTCGGGCGCACGGTGTTCTCTGGCGATCGAGTCGAGGAGTTCCAGGTTGAGATTCTCGGAGTCCTCGACAACATCGGCCCCAAGCAATCGCTGATCCTTGCGAGGCTTTCCGGTGGGCCACTCCAACATACGGGCGTCATGCAAGGCATGAGCGGTAGTCCCGTCTATATCGATGGCAAACTGGTTGGTGCTGTCGCGATGTCGTTCCCTTTCTCCAAGGATCCGATCGCGGGAATACGGCCTATTGAAGAAATGGTGCGTGAGCCTGCGGCAGCCTCTGCGCCGCGCACCCGGCAAGCCATGGCGTTTGGGGAAGAAGACCTGACGCGACACCTGGCGAAGCGGACAGAGATTCCGGCCGGCGACACACGTCTGATCGATGTGGCCACGCCTGTCTCTTTTTCCGGCTTCACCAGGGCCACCATCGATCACTTCGGACCGCAACTGCGAAAGTTGGGATTTGAACCGACACAGGGAGTTTCAGGCGGCGGACCGGCGAAGAAGACAATTGGCGATCCTTCAAAGCTCAAACCTGGTTCGATGATCACGGTGCAGTTGATGACCGGCGACATGGCCATCGGCGCGGATGGTACGATCACGCACATCGATGGCAAGAAGCTTTACGCATTTGGCCACCGCTTTTTGTCTGTCGGCGAAACACAGATGCCGTTTGCGCTGGCGGAAGTTCTCACGCTGTTGCCGAACCTGTCATCGTCTTTCAAGATTTCGACAACCCACGAGTGGATGGGCACGATCACGCAGGACCGCAATACGGCCGTGATGGGGGAACTCGGGCGAACCAGCAAGATGCTTCCGGTGAACGTGAAGGTGGCGCGTAGCGGCGGATTGCCCATTGCCGGCTACCGCATGGAAATGGTAAACGACAGCACGTTGACGCCGATGCTGCTGCAGATGGCTGTGTTCTCCGCGATTGACGCAACGGAACGCACTTTGGGGTCTTCGACGTTCAGTGTGACCGGCAAAATCGAGTTCCAGGACGGCGGAATCCCCATACAGATCAGCAATCTCTATTCGGGCGACTTCAATATTCCGATGCAGGCCTCGCTTGCCGCCGCGGTGCCATTATCCTACGCACTGCAAAGCGGCTTCGATGCGCTGAAAGTGAGTAACATTCGACTGGACGTCGAAGCTTTCGACGACAAAAAGCAGGCGCAAATCGATCAGGTGACGTTGTCGAAAAGCACTGTCCGGCCCGGCGAGTCTGTAGAGTTGACCGTCACATTGGCCGGAGAAAACGGCAAGGAAATCGTTCGCAAGGGCAGGTACACCGTGCCTGCGGGGGCCCAAACCGGTCCGCTGTGTTTCACAGTCGCCGATGGCAACACTACCAACATGATGGAGTACCGCTTCCTGCTTGGCTCGCAGCCGAAGTCGGCATCGCAGGTTGTTTCGTTCTTGAATGGACTGCGCCCCAGTACGGCGGCCTACGTTCGAGTATGGCGTCCGGACGCGAGCTATCAGGTTCAGGGCGAGGATTTGCCGAATCCGCCGGCGTCGATTTCGATGATTCTGAACCGTGCGCAGGGTTCACTCGCAACTAGCGGCGCGCTGCGCAATTCGAAGCTCGCTGAACTCGTGCTAAATGCCGGAGACCTGGTCGTGTCCGGCTCCAAAACAGTACAGGTGGAAATCAAAGAATGAAATGGACTGGGCTCGCGCTTGGACTGATCGCTTCCGCCTTGTGGGGTTCGAGCACTACCACGTGGGAGATGACGTCCTACTCGGACTTTCTCAAAGGCCGTTTCTCAGGCGTCTCCCTGACACGCGACGGCCGCCTGATGCTGGCTCCAAAGCTGGAAACGCTGTTCGCATCCGAACAACCGGTTATCTGGAGCATTGCACGCGCGCAGGATGGCACTCTCTACGCCGGTACGGGCCACAAAGGACGCGTTTATAGAATCGACAGCACTGGCAAGTCTGCCCTGCTCTGGAGCGCGGATCAGCCGGAAGTCTTCGCTGTAGCCGTGGATGCCAAAGGTGCGGTGTTCGCCGGCACATCGCCAGACGGCAAGGTGTATCGCATTGAAAATGGCAAGGCAGAGGAGTACTACGCAACCAGGGCCAAGTACATCTGGGCCCTCACGTTCGGACCTGATGGCGCACTGTATGTCGGCACTGGCGATCAGGGCAAGATCTTCCGAGTCACTGGACCCGGAAAGGGTGAAGTATATTACGATACGGCGCAGTCGCACGTCTCCTGCCTCAGCTTCGACGCTCAGGGGCGCCTGCTGGCCGGTTCCGAACCGAATGGCATCCTTTATCGCGTGACGGCGAAGGACAAAGCGTTTGTGCTGTATGACGCCAACCTGCCCGAAATCCGGTCCATCGTGCCGGGTCCAGACGGAACCATTTACGCCGCGGCGCTCGGGGGATCAATTGCCTCGCGCGCTTTAAGCATTGGCGGCAGTTCCAGCGGCGGATTCAGCGCGCCCGTGACGACCTCGACTGGCACAAGCATTACGGTGACGGACGCGCAGGCCGGAATCGAGATTAAGCCCAAGCAGGAGCAGCCCAAAGCGCCGCCCGCACAGCAATCGCAAGTGACCACTCAGATCACACCGATCCTGGACATGAGCGGCGTCGAGAAATCCGCTCTCTACAGGATCAACCCCGACAATACGGTGGAGACGTTGTGGAGTTCCAAGGAAGAGAACATCTATGATGTCCTGCTGAACGGGAACCAGCTTGTTTTCGCAACCGACCTGCAGGGGCGCATCTATCGCCTGACGCAGGATCGCAAGGCAACGCTGATCGTGCAGACGAATGAGAATGAAACTACCCGCTTGTTGAATGCGGACGGCAATCTGCTGGCCTCGACCGGTAGCATGGGCAAGATCTTCCGGATGGGCGACGGACCTGGCAGCAGTGGCTATTTTGAAGCACCGGTTCATGATGCAGGAGGCGTTGCCCGTTGGGGTCGTTTGAATTGGCGCGCCACCAAGGTGCCGGGCGCGGGCCTCGCATTTCGTACGCGCAGCGGCAACTCGGCGCGTCCTGACAAGACCTGGAGCGACTGGTCCGCGCCGCTCGACGGATCTGAGCGCGCCATGGTGACAAGTCCCAACGCACGATATTTGCAGTGGCGTGCCGAGTTCAGCGCATCCGGTCCCGAATCGCAGATGCTCGACAACGTTACCGTGACTTACCTGCCGCAGAATACGCCACCGCTGATGAAAAGCATCGGTGTCGCCCTGCAGTCGAGCGCCGGCGGACAGCAGGCGAGAGCGGCGGCCGCGCAGTCAACCGGCAGCTACAGCATTACTGTATCCGACACTGGCGACAGCAGTTCTGCCGCATCCGGCGGAACTCCGGCACAGACGCTGTCACGGACTGGTGCGCCACAACTGCAGGTTAGTTGGCAGGCCGAGGACACGGATGGAGACCGGCTGATTTACAACGTTTTCTTTCGCGGCGAAGAAGAGCGCGAATGGAAGACGCTGAAGCTGAATACTACCGATAGCAGCCTGACCGTTTGATGGCGACGTGCTTGCCGACGGCCGCTACTTTTTCCGGGTGATCGCTTCAGACCGGCTGGTGAATCCTCCCGGCACGGCGCGCGATTCGGATCTGGTGAGTCCGCCGGTTTTGATCGATAACACACCCCCACTGGTGAAAGCAGGCGCGCCGAACCGCCAGAACGGCAACGTAGAACTCGACGTAGAGGCTGCGGATGCTGCATCTTCTTTGCGGCGTGCGGAGTATTCGGTCGATGCCGGCTCATGGACGCCACTAGAGGCCATCGACGGTGTCACCGATTCACAGTCGGAGAAATTCTCCGTAAAGATCGGCAACCTTCCAGTAGGCGAACATATTGTGGTCCTTCGCGTCTTTGACACTGCGGGAAATGCTGGTTTGACGAAGGTAGTAATCCGGTAAGGAGCCGCCGATCCAGACCGGACCGGCGGCAAAAAACTACAGCGCGGAGCCGACCTGGTGCAGGATTAGCATGTTTGTCGTTCCTGGGCGGCCGATCGGCTGGCCCGCCACAAAGACAACGTGGGCGCCCGCCTTCAGGTGCCCCTTCTCCACAGCGAGGCGGTCCATCAATGCAATCATCTCGTCTGTCGAAGGCAGGTTTGGCGCAACAACGGGATGCACGCCGCAGACGGGCGATAGTTCCCGGGCAACATGTTCCGAAGACGTGAACGCAAAGACCGGGATTGAAGGACGATAGCGCGCAATCAGGCGGGCGCTGGTCCCGGTTGAGGTGAAGACCACGATCGCCGACACTGAAGCGGAATGGGCTGCGCGGTAGGCCGTCTCCGCGATGATTTCAGCTGTCGTAGGAGCACTTCCTGCGAGTTCAGTAAGACCTTGATACTGCGTAAGCGCGGCAATGCGCGCCATCATGGTGACAGCTTCCACTGGATACTTGCCGGCAGACGTTTCCGCGGACAACATAACCGCGTCGGTGCCGTCATAGATCGCGTTGGCCACGTCGCTGACTTCAGCTCGGGTCGGGTACGGATTCTCGATCATCGACTCGAGCATCTGCGTGGCCGTGATCACAAATTTAGATTGGGCGCGGGCACGCTGGATGATTGACTTCTGAATGTGTGGCACCTGCTCCAGTGCCATTTCGACGCCCAGGTCGCCGCGCGCCACCATTACGCCATCAGCTTCCTGAAGAATGCCGTCGAGATTCTCGAAGGCTTCCGGCTTCTCGATCTTGGCGATGATGGGGACTCTGACGTCGCGCTCTTCGAGGCAGAGCCGCAATCGCAGCATGTCGTTCGGGTTGCGTACGAAAGAGAGGGCAACCATGTCAACGCCCTCTTCGAGCGCCCACACCAGGTCGGTCTTATCTTTCTTTGTGAGCGACGGCGCACTGACGCGCACTCCAGGCAAGTTGATACCCTTGCGGTCACCGACTGCCCCGCCTGAGACGACTTCGCAGACTACGTCAGTGGCAGACGTACTGATGACCCTAAGTTCGACGGAGCCATCGGCCAGCAGGATACGATCCTGCGGCTTCACATCTTGAACCAGATCTTTATAGGTTGTGGAGGCGCGCTGGCATGTTCCGAGCACATCGTCTGTTGTGATCGTAAAAACCGAACCGGTCCGCAACGCGCAGCCGCCGCCGTCAAATTTTCCGAGGCGGATTTTCGGACCCTGCAAATCGAGCAGGATTCCGGCGTACACGCCGCGTTCCGCAGCGATCCGGCGTACAATCTTGATTCTGGCACGGTGCTCCGGTTCTGAACCGTGGGATGCATTCAGGCGAAAAACATCGACTCCCGCATCAAATAATCTTTCGATAACGTCTGGAGACTCGCTGGACGGTCCCAGTGTGGCTACAATCTTGGTTGCTCTCATGAAGGATGCGGTAATATAAAGGCTTTCCATCTATTATGCCTCTTTATCAGGTCATTATTCTCGCTATCGTTCAAGGTGCCACTGAGTTTCTACCTGTTAGTAGTTCCGCCCACCTGGCGCTGGCCCCTTGGCTGTTCGGCTGGAAAGATCAGGGACTCACCTTCGACATCGCCTTGCATTTCGGCACTTTAGCCGCGGTTCTGATCTACTTCTTCAAGGACTGGATGCAGGTGCTGGCACAGGGATTCGGACTGTCCTACGGCTCCGATCCGGAGTTAAGAAAGAACCCAAGGCTGCTGTGGATGGTGGTTCTGGCTACTATTCCTGTCGGGGCACTCGGCTACATATTCAAAAAACATGCTGAAGAGGAATGGCGCAATCCGCTGCTGATCGGCTGCATGCTGATTGGCGTCGGCTTCCTGATGCTGCTTGCCGAGCGTATCAGCAAGGTGCGGAAGCGCATGGACGAGGTATCCTTTTTGGATTCCATCGTGATTGGAGTGGCGCAGGCGCTCGCGATCGTGCCCGGCACGTCCCGCAGCGGTATCACGATCACGGCGGGATTATTCCGGAACCTGCAGCGCCCGACAGCCGCACGGTTCTCTTTCCTACTCTCCACACCCGCTATTGGAGCAGCAGCACTTAAGGCTTTTTGGGACCTTCACAAGAGTGCGGAAGCAATCGACATTGTGCCTTTTGTAGTCGGAATGAGCGTCAGCGCGCTGACTGGCTGTCTGGTCATTGCGTTCTTTATGCGCTACTTGCGGACACACACTTTGCGTTTTTTCATTTACTACCGCATTATTTTTGGCATAATAGTAGTCGCTCTGGCTTTCTTGTACCGCCCAACAGCGGGATGAAGCTACTAGGTCCGACGCGCATCTCAAGGCTCAATGAAGTCGCCGCATTCGTGTTTGCGTTCGCGGCAGTCGCTTTTGCGTTGAGTCTTGTTTCGTATCACCCCACCGATCCTTCGTGGAATACCGCGACAGGTTCGTCCCATCCGCTAAATCTCATAGGCTACCCCGGCGCGTACCTGGCGGATCTCTTTTACCAGCTATTCGGCTTTGCCTCCTTCCTGTTCCCAGCACTGCTGCTGGCGCTGGCCTGGAAGTGGCTGCGCTCACAACCAATCGAAGCGCAATACGTGAAAATCGTGGGCTCTACAGTATTTGTCTGGAGTGTCTGCACCGCGCTTTCCTTCGGACCGCGCATCCGCTTTTTCGGCGATGTGATTGCCGCCGGCGGGCTCATGGGGAATCTTACGGCCAGCTACCTGATGGATTCCATGAACGCCACCGGAGCGGCGCTGGTCACCGGCATCTGCCTGATTATCTCTGTGTATCTGATCTCCACCTTCGAAGTATCCAAACTCGTCGAATGGTTCAGCGGTCCGATCGCCTGGTGGAAACGGACCAGGGAGCGCTGGAGCGCCTGGCGTTCGGCTCGACGCGCGCGCAAGGAGCGTAAGGCTCTCGAAAAGGCGGCGCTCAGGGCGAAGCAACTTCAGGAGAAGAAGGCTAAGCGTACCAAAGCCGCGCCTAATACAGTTCCTGCTGAGGCGGTCATGCCCGCGCCGTTGCATTCTACTGGAATACCCAACGAGACTGCACCCTGGGACGAAGAGCCCGTACACGACATTCCGATTCGCACGATTGACGACATCGAACCGCCCAAGGCTCCCGCACCAGTAACGCTCGAAGTGGAAGCGATTCCGATTGTGCCCGCGGCGGTACAGCCATCGAGCGAGGCGGAACTACAACCGCTCAATCGCAAGCCGAAGCCAAAATCGACCTCCCGGCGCCGTATCTATGAGATGCCGAGCACCGGCATGTTGAATGAGCCTGCTCCGCGCACAGCATTCGATAGTCAGGAATTGAAGGACACGGCAGTTCAGATCAAGGCCAAATTCGAAGAGTTCAACGTGCTTGGCTCCGTGGTCCAGATCAATCCGGGACCCGTGGTGACAACGTTCGAATTCAAGCCCGAGGCTGGGATCAAGTACAGCCGTATCACGACGCTGACGGAAGACCTGTGCCTGGGACTGCAGGCTGAATCGATTCTGATTGAGCGAATTCCCGGCAAACCGACCGTCGGCATCGAAGTTCCGAATACCAAGCGCGAAGTGATCAGCTTGCGCCAGATTCTCGAATCCGACGAGTTTCGCAGTTCGGTTTCGCCACTGGCGATGGCGATCGGCAAAGATATCAATGGCCGAATCAAAGTCGCCTCGATGGAATCGATGCCGCACTTGCTGATTGCCGGCTCAACTGGCTCCGGCAAGAGCGTTATGTTAAACGCGATGATCATGTCCGTGCTTTACAAGGCAACGCCGGACGAAGTGCGCATGATCATGATCGATCCGAAGCGCGTGGAATTAGGTATGTATGAGGGCATTCCGCATCTGCTGACGCCCGTCATTACAGATCCCAAGAAGGCCACGTACGCGCTGCGAAATGCCGTGCTCGAAATGGAGCGACGGCTGAAACTACTGGCGGCCGTCGGCGTGCGCAATGTCGAGCAGTACAACAAGAAAGTCCGCCAAATGCGCGCCGAGCCGCGCAGCCTGTTTGAGGAAGATCCGGACAAGGTTGTCGAAGAACCGCTTGAGCCGCTGCCGTTGATACTGATCTTCATCGACGAGTTAGCGGACTTGATGATGCTCGAGCGCGGCAGCGTCGAAGAAGCGATCACGCGACTGGCGCAGATGGCGCGCGCAGTCGGAATGCACCTTGTGGTTGCGACGCAAAGGCCCAGCGTGGACGTGATTACGGGTCTGATCAAGGCCAACTTCCCGGCGCGCATCAGCTTCCGTGTTGCGACGCGGGTGGACTCTCGGACGATTCTCGATGTAATGGGCTCCGAACACCTGCTGGGCAAGGGCGACATGCTCTTCCTGCCGCCAGGGTCCTCGCGGCTGGTCCGCGTACACGGCGCGTTTGTTACAGAAAACGAAATCAACAAGGTGGTCGAATACTGGAAGGAACAGGCCGAGCCCGAGTATGACCAGACCTTCCTGACCGCTCCGCCATCCGACGATGATGCGGAAACCGAAGAATTCGATGGCGAGCAGGATCCGCTCTACGAAGACGCGGTGCGCGTGGTGCTGGAAATGGGTAAGGCATCCACATCTACCCTGCAGCGGCGTCTGCGGCTCGGATACGGCCGCGCAGCACGAATTCTTGACATGATGCAGCGTGAGGGCATCATTGGACCGCCCGACGGCAGCAAACCGCGCGAGGTGCTCAAACGACCGGACTGGCTTCAGGAAGTCGAAGACCAGTTACGATAGCAGAGAATGTTGTCCTTTTATTGGCGTGTATCCCGAGGCTACCGGCTTACGCCGTGGCGGAACCCATATCTCCGCTGGCGCATCGAAACTTATTGGGGCATTGAAGCCGAGAAGATCGGATTTCGAGAGTTCTGGAGATTCGTGTGGAGCCATCGCTCCGAGCTGATCCGTTTCATGCACTGGGCCGAGCGCATGGAGCGGCGCTAGCCAGCAAAGGGAAATTCCAATGAGAATCGCAGTTGTCGCCGGTGCCACCGGACTGGTCGGCAGTCGCTGCCTGCAACTGCTGCTGCAGGATCCAGAATACGAGAGTGTGCTCGCGCTGGTGCGGAATCCGCTCGCACTCAGGAATCCGAAGCTGCAGCAGCACGTGCTTGATTTCGATCAGCTTGACCATTTGGAATTGCCGGAGAATACCGATATTTTTTGTGCGCTCGGCACGACCATTCGCAAAGCGGGCAGCCGGCCCGAGTTCCGCAAGGTCGATTTCGAGTATCCAAAGCAGCTCGCATTCCGCGGTGCAGCGTTCCAGGCGCGCCAGTTCCTGCTCGTTTCCTCGGTGGGTGCGAGCCCGACAGCGGACAATTTCTACTTAAGCGTAAAGGGTGAAACGGAAAACGCCGTCAGTGCCCTGCCCTTTCACGCAGTCCACATTTTTCGGCCCAGCATTTTGGTGGGAGCACGCAGCGAGTCGCGACCAGCTGAGAAGATCGGTGTCGCGCTGGCACGCGCGTTCGGATTTGCAATGGTTGGCGGGTACAGGAAATACCGCCCAATGCCCGCCGACGTGCTGGCAGCAGCTATGCTTGCGGCTGCCAGGAAGGCCAATGCCGGGAAACACATCTATCATTACGACGAGATCGTCGCTCTGGCGTCGAACTAAAAGTTACCAGCCGACTGGCTTGCCGGCATTCTGCTCGTCGAGCCACTTCTTCAAAGGTGCGAAGTAATCGAGGATCGCAGTCGCATCCATACGCGACTGCCCCGTTATCGCCTTCAGCGCTTCCGGCCACGGTTTGCTCTGCCCCATTTCGAGCATTGCGTTCAGGCGTTTGCCGGCGTCTTTGTTGTCGAAGACAGAACAGCGGTGCAACGGTTCCTTGCAGCCTGCGGTCTGCGCCAGCGCGCGATGAAACTGGAATTGTAGGATGTCCGCCAGAAAGTAGCGCGTGTAAGGCACGTTGGCCGGGACGTGGTACTTGGCGCCCGGATCGAAGTCCTTTTCGCTGCGGTCAACCGGTGGGGCGATGCCCTGATACTTCTGGATCAACGACCACCATGCCTGGTTGTATTGATCCGGCTTGATCTCGCCGGAGAACACTTTCCAGCGCCACTGATCGATCATCAGGCCGAACGGCAGAAAAGCCACCTTTTCCAGAGCCTTGTTCAGCAGCAGACCCATGTCCTTGGAAGGGTCTGGAGCGGTTTTAAGGAAGCCGAGCTTCACAAGGTACTCCGGTGTCATCGAGAGCGCAACGGTGTCGCCTACGGCCTCGTGGAAGCCATCATTGGCGCTGTCACGGAACAGCATTGGCTGTTTGTTGTAGGCGCGCTGATAGAAGTTGTGCCCGAGTTCGTGGTGGATGGTGATGAAATCCTCGCCGGTCGGTTCGATGCACATTTTTATGCGCAGATCGTCCATGCTGTCGATGTCCCACGCGCTGGCGTGACAGACCACTTCGCGGTCACGCGGTTTCACGAATAACGAACGCTCCCAGAAAGTCGGAGGCAGCGGAGCGAAGCCGAGCGACTTGAAGAAATTCTCGCCGTAGCGGACCATCTGCTGGTGATCCGTCTTGCGCTCGTGCAGAATTTTGGTGAGGTCAAAGCCGGGGTCGGCGTTCTTGGGCGCTACCAGCGGGTAAATATTGTCCCAGGTCTGCCCCCAGACGTTGCCTAGCAAGTGCGCGGGAATGGGACCGCTGGCCGGAACCACGCTGTCACCGTATTTCTCACGG
Source organism: Bryobacteraceae bacterium (assembly GCA_963793625.1). Taxonomy (GTDB): domain Bacteria; phylum Acidobacteriota; class Terriglobia; order Bryobacterales; family Bryobacteraceae. The sequence goes on from CAWCAT010000020.1 coordinate 340,109, forward strand.
AGCCGGTTACGGACGTAGGCGTGCAACGACAGGTAAAGTGGGCGTACCTGCTCCCAGAGGCGATCCAGTTCTTTTGCGAACTCATCGGGAGCCATGTCGTACTTGGAGCGCCACATCGCGCCTGTGTCCTTGAACCCGAGTTCGCGAGCACCCTGGTTTGAGAGTTCGACAAAGCGCTGATATTGCGGACGCATTGGCACGGAAATGCTTCGCCAGCCCTTCCACACACCAAGGAGCTCTTTTGGATCCTGGCTGGTTCGTGTGATTTTCTCGATCTCCTGCAGGTCGAGACACTTGCCAGGCTCCGGGCAGTACTTGCCCTTCCCGTAAGTCGATTCCAGACCTGTCGCAATGCGAGTGATTTCTTCACTCAGCTTCGGATCCGCAGGCGTCGCCATAGTCAGCGAAAGCTTGAGCAGCTTCATTTTGCGCGCCATGTCAGGCGGCAGATTTAGCTTGTCGAAACGCGTTGCTTCCTTGGCGAACTGCACAGAAGCATTGATGGCACGCTCGTTGGCGACGGCGGCCAGCAGCTCCGTGTCGTAGGTAATGTTCGTTGACTGCACCCACGAGGCGCGTCCGGCCTCTGTTGAGAGGTCCAGAATTCTCGCCTCCACACGGTCCAGAAACTTTTTGGCTTCAGCTACCGTCGGGGGCGCGTCCGCAGCCAGCATGGTAAACGGCAACAGGAAAAACGCACAAAATCGCATACATCAATTATGCCCGCGTTTTAGAGCAGTTTGCGAATTGCCGCTTCGAGATCCTTCAGGCTGACTTCGCCGATAAAAGAGCGGACTTTGCGTCCGCTCTTGTCGTAGAGAAACGAGACGGGCAGGGCTCCGGTCCACTTCGGATCCAGCGCTGAAATGAACTTGTCATCGTTCTTTGCGCGCTTCAAATACGCTGGTGATGGAACGGCCTGTTTCTGAAGGAATTGCAGCGCCTGCGCCTGGTCCTCCGGCTCATCCGCTGAGACCGTTACCAGGCGAAATCCTTTGGCGCGCAATGATGCATCCAGTTTTACGAGCTGGGGCATCTCTTCGCGGCAGGGCGCGCACCACGTGGCCCAGAAGTTGACCAGCAGCACCTTACCCTTGTGGGCTGTGACCACCTGTTGAAGAACTGTCTCGTCGAGTGGAATAAGGCGATCCGGGCCGGCCGCCGTGAGCGCTGCGGCGCAGAGCAGAATTAGCAGGCCCGCGCGCTTCAACTCGATTTCTTCCCGCGCTTGATTGTGCAGCCGAAGGCTTTGGTCTGCGCGGTTTCGACGGTCTTGCCGGCCAGCACGGAGTCCAGCGCCAGGCGCAGGCCCTTCATCTGCACGCGTGCCTCGTTGCGCTGATCGTCAATGGAACCGCGATAGCGCAGAACACCTTCTTTATCAATCACGTAGGTTTCGGGCGTGACCTGTGCCGCAAAGCGGTCGGCCACCGCGTTGCCTGGATCCTTGTACACCGGAAACGAGAACTTGGCTTTTGCATGCTCAGCAATTTCAGCCGGAGTCTCGTTCGAGTTGGCGTTCAGAAAGATGAACTTGACGCCTTTACCGCTGTAGTCTTTGTAAAGCGCATTCATGCGTTCGTTGTAATCATTGGAAACCGGGCATTGGGTAGATACAAACACCAACACCGTGACGTCGCCCTTGAGTGAATTGAAAGATGTGGATTTACCGGACGGGTCGGTGACTGAGAAGTCGTCGACCTTGGATCCGATTTGAAACTGCTGGGCATGTAGCAGGCCCGTTCCCAGAACGAGCATAGCTAATAAGGACTTCATGGTTACCTCTCCCAGACCGGCAGTGAGCCGGCTATTTCTTGGCTACTACAGTCAAGTTGATAACAGGGCGCTTGCGCGAATCGAAAGTGCTAAGTGTCTTCGGGGCGCTGACCTTGCCGCTGTGACGCGCCGTGAATTCGTAGTTCGCGCCGAACGAGAGCCCTTGAAACTGATACTTACCGTCCTCTTGTGTGATGAACGAGCGTACCTGCAAGGTTTTGGTATTTTTCATCTGGACAACAGCGCCTTCCAGAATTTTACCCGATTCGTCTGTAACTGTACCCTCGACGCTTCGAACCGTGGGATCTTCCTTTACCTTTTGCGCCAGCGCGACGACCGGCAAAGCCACGCACATCAAACCGATTACGAAAAATGCTCTTCGCTTCAAATTCATTATTTATTCGATTCCGAGCTACTCAATGCTCACTTCTGCCGCGGTTTTAAGACAACGGTCAGATCTATTCTATCTTCTGATTGGACGCTGACCTGCTTGTCCCAGGTTTCATAACCTGCGGCACTAACCAAAAGCTTATATTCCATGGCGACCGCCGGCACGCGCAGCGCAAATTCGCCTCGTGAATCGGCAACTGCCTTCATCTTCTTCGCCTTGGAGCTTTTCCCGGAAGCTGGCACAGGTTCCAGAACAAGTTCCGCTCCAGGAAGGGATAGTCCCGACTCACGAAAGACAGTACCGGTGATCAGGGCGGTGGCAGGCGGGGCTTTCTTTTGCTTATCCGCCGGCGAACCGGCCGCGAAGGACGATGCTGCGAGAAGAACCAGGATCAGACAGCGGACGAAACGATTACCACTCGTCCTCTTCTTCCTCGTCTTCCTCTTCCTCGTCAAACTCGTCCTCATCGTCATCATCCTCATCTTCGTCTTCCTCCTCTTCGTCTTCTTCGGACGCGAGTTCCAGGGGGCTGACGCTGACAACGTGAATCGCGGCTCCACATTCTTCGCAACTCAGGACATCGCCTTCATCCAGTTCTTCCTCTTCCACATCGAGAACAGTCTCGCAAACCGGACAGTTCACCATCTTGATTCCTCCTGCAATAGCCGCAACTACGTTGTACCCGAAAATCTCCGTATCTGCAAACCGTGCGAAATTATTTCTTTGCCTGACGGCGGCGTGTGGTGGGTGGAACAATTCCTTTTAACCGCAAGTACAGGAACAGTTGCGACCGATGCGTTAGTTCGTGTTCCTTGATGAACTGCAGCATCTCGAGCCTGGTAACGCGCTGGCCATCAAACCGCGTGATTAGTTCAGCAAAAAAGTCGGGGGATTTTTCCGCAAGCTCGCAGCACCTGTTTTTTACTGATTCGCGCAAAGCTATCGCGAGCGCTCCCGCCGCTGCCTCAGCCGGCAATGGGGAAATGTACTCTTTCAGCATCTCGCGAAACTGGGGAGTCTGGAAATTCTCCACACCTGCCAGCATGATTCCACAGAGCCCATCGCCGGCTTCCAGAATGTGGCGGGAGATCTCCCGGAAAGTCATGAGCTCAGACATCGGCCTGAAGTCCAGATCACCCTCAGGCAGGTCTTCCACGGCGGTCGCGGTGTCTTCGCGAATCGTTTTCCAAGAATCGAGTACCGCTTCCACTCGGACCATATATTTGACATTCTAGCAGCGAGTTAACGGTAGGCAAGCAGGACAATCTGAAATCGAAACTCACATCCAGTATTCCCAATGCTCAGTCACTAGAACAAAGCATGAAAGACAGGCGTTTGTGACCGCGTGCGCGAGTATGCAATCCCCGAGGCTCTTAGTTCGAATCATCCACCAGTTGTAGGCAACGCCGGCGATCAGCCCGACTTCCCAATATGATCCATGTTCTGATGCAAACAGCGCCGCGCAGATCCAGAAGGATTGAGCCGTGTATGCGCCGAGCGCAACCGTTGAGAACTGGGGCCGTATCAGCCAGCGCATTAGCCAGCCGCGCCAGAACAACTCTTCGACGATCGGAACGAGAATTACCGCGCGCGCGAAGCGGCTCACCAACACGAGTGGATCGAGACGGTCCGCGGGAGCGATGCTGCTTTGCAGATGGCCCAGAATTGAATTCTGAAAGAGCCAGTGGCTGCGATAACCGGGAATCAGCATGTCGGGCGCAATCCAGATCACAAACACGCCGATGCCCAGCAGGATAGTGCCGAGAGGACGTGAGATGCGCAGGTCAATGACGGACCGCGAATAAATCAGCAGGATTGCGGTGAGTATCAGCAGCCAGAGCGGGTACTCCCAGCGGCCCAGATGAAGATACGGGCGGACGGCCAACATCGCCATGAACGCCGCAAAAGGGAGAACATAAGGAACCGCGGGGTGTTTTGGCATTTAAGGCGTAAGCGAGTCCGTGCGGGACAGGCGTTCTGATACGCCTGTCCCGGCAAACGATACTAGCCGATTTTCCCCATCAGATCTTTTATCTCAGCTTCTTCTGAACGGTTGGGGCGATTTTTGGCACAAGCTTCCAGTTCCTTGCGGGCCTGCAGCTTGTCGCCTTTCTGATAAAGCGCCCTGGCCAGATGGAGGCGCCAGGTTACGTGTGTCGGATTCTTCTGAACGAGTTCGCGGTAGATGCGGATAGCGTCGTCACTGAGACCTTTTTTGATGTAGATCCAGCCCATAGTGTCGGCCACATTCGCATCATTCGGCATTTTCTGTTTAGCACGCTGCACGAGCGTTAGTGCCTGATCGAGGTCGTTTCCGCTTTCGGCCATCATGAACGCGAGATTATTCAGCGCAACCCCATTGTCAGGTTGCAGCTTCAGTATCTGTTCGTAAACCGGTTTGGCCTGCTCACGCTGCCCGGTGGATTCCAGCATCAGCGCAAAAGAAAGGTGCGCCATGCCGTCGTTGGGAGCAAGTTCGCGCGTCTTCCTGAAGCTCTCCAATGCCGCTTTGAAATTACCTGATTGACGGTAAACTTCGCCCAGTCCCCACTGCAAGTCTGCGCGCTTTGGGTTCTTTGCCGCCAGCATCGTGAGTTCCTTGATGGCCAGATCATATTCGGCTGAGCGTACGGCCATATTGGCGAGGCTCATGCGCAGGTCATCGCGCTGAGGGTTCTTACCAATCTCGCTTTGCAGCAACCCGATTGCGTTCGCTGTGCGTCCCTGGGCAAGGTAGGTCTCGGCTAGGAACAGGCTGCCGCGCGGATCCCCTGGCGAGTTCTCACGAAGTTTGCTGAATATGGCTTCGGCGTCTTTATACTTCTTCTCCTGGAGATTGAGAATTCCGAGCTGAAACTGTGCGTCCCCCGACTTGGGAGCGAGTCTGACGAGTTCGGTAAGTTCCTTGCGGGACTGATCATTATTCCCCAGTGACATCATCGCCTGTGTGCGCATGAGTCTTGCATCAACGCGGTTCGGAGCCATCTTCAAGATTTCGTCAGCCGCGACGAGTGCGCCCGCGTAATCACCCTTCAGCAAATTCAACTGTGCCAGCCCGAGGCGAGCGGGAAGGTAATCCGGACGATTGGTGATCGCTGCCTGGAAATGCATTTTTGCCTGTTCGAGATCACGCTTGGCCAGGTATGCGCGACCGAGATTGAAGCGCAGTACTGGGTTATTCGGCATGCTGCCCAGCACGCTTTGCAAGTCGGCGATCGCCTTGTCAACCTGCTCCTTCGTGCCGGTATCAAGCACGAGTGCTGCCCGGATCGCAGTGGCCTCGGAATCCTTTGGATTCTCTTTGAGAATCAATTCCACTAACTGCGATGCTTCAGGAGTCTTCCTCATCTGCACCAGAGCTTCAATCATGCGCTTCTGGTACGTGGCTTTTTCCTTGTCATTGGACTTCGCGCCTTGATCGTAGTATTTGAGCGCCTGGTCCAACTGCCCGAGACGGAAATAGAAATCGCCGACATTCAGCAAACCGGTAGGATAATTTTGCGGATTTGCGACCATGTTCTGCAAAACGGCTTCCGTTTCGGCTCTCTTTTGCAGAGAAGCGTAGTGTCCGGCCAGGCGAATCGCGAAATAGGCTTCCTTCGGATTGTTCTTGACACCCTCCTTGAGAATCGCTTCCGCATCTTCAGGCCGCTTGTGCCGCAGATACGAAACGTACATGAGACTGTAAATATCGCGATATCCCGGATCTTTGGCAATCAATTCCCGGCCAAGCTTTTCAGCTTCCGGGAAATTGTTCTGCAAATCATGGACCTGGATCAACGCGATCACGACATCACGCTGAAGAGGCTTGATGGAATTAGCCGTCTTGAAACTGACGAGGGCGTCATCTGACTTTTCCATCCGCCAACGAAAGATAGCCCTGCAGCCGGTGACCACTGAAAGACTTCGGCATCTTTCTTGAGCAGGTTTCCGGAAAGCTCGGTCACGTCCTCCAACAGTTGTGCGGGCCGCTTCGGATCTCCCAAATAGCCCATTAGACAGAGGTCGGCGAAGGTGGTCATCACCTCCGTGTTGTCTTTCTGCAACTCGTAGGCGCGACGCAGGGACGCGGTAGGCTTCGGAGCCGCGTCCCATCCTCAGCTCTGTCAGCGCGAGCCGGTAATAAGCGTCGCCGTTCAGCCGATCTTTCGCGAGGGCTTGACGATACAAAAGAGAAGCCTCTTTGAGTTTCCCTTTTTCAAAATACTTGTTGCCATTCTCTACGTATTTCTTGCTGACAACTTTTGGATCACGACTGCATCCGCCGAGTACAAGCAGGAGTGCAATAACCAGTGCAGAAACGAATCTCATAAAATCCCTCGCGACAATTTCTTGTCTACTTCACCATAGAATAACGTAGCGGTGCAATCGACTGGAGCGCAGTGGGAGGCAGATTTTCGAAGTGCTAGTCGACCCAGACCTGAGGAACAGCGGGTCCCGTGACCGGGCTATCCACCCCGCCGATGCGTAGGGTGACCTTTAATGGCGTGCCTTTGGAAGAGATGTGCGCACCGGGAACACGCAAATCCACCTGATAAACCCCGATCATTCCAGGTATCAGCGCGCTGGACTCTACGATGATTGCCGCCTCTTTATAATTCGGATCACCGAAGAAAACAGAGACGGGATCCGTCATTGCAAGCGCCGGCGCCGGAAGACCTGTGGTCACCTTTGGACCTTTCGTAAGGCCCAGGCCGACTGCGTACATGATCAGACTATCGTCGCGTTTGGTTGGATTCTGCTCGCTCACCTGCGACCCGCCTTTGTCCCTGCGATAGATGGCCGGTAATCCGTCAGCATCCACAAGCACTGCGGGCGCGTACTTGGTCAAGGTTACAGTCTGCGGAGTCGAAGAGGTTTTCTTGTCAGTGGAGCGGACAATCACGGGATAACGGCCAATCGCTGTTTCCAGCGGCAACTGTGCGTTGATCTGCGTAGGCGAAGTCATGATCAGCGGCAGCGGCACGTTGTTCATCGTGACGCAGACACCGCCAAGAATCGCCGGGAGAGGGCTGGTTGAAGCTGTAGCTTCCGTTCCCATATTGCGCCCGAAAATCGAAATCAAGCCACCGGGCGCCATCTTGGGCTGGAAGCTGGCCAAACTCACGATTCCATTCGGATTGATCGAAGGACGGTCCGCCACCACAACCGGATCGAGCGGCACGATCGTGAGACCGCTGGTAGTCAGCACGTAAGCGTTGGTATTCGTCGCATCGACTGCCATGGCACGGCCCAGCGTATTCACGCGCGCGTTGCCCACAACGGTGGATAGGGGGCCTTCGACAGCACTGGAAGACCGCATCGTGGCGCCGGTCGTAGCATCGACGAGTTCGACGACAGGAGTTTCCGTGAGCACTGAGGTAGTCGCTGATCGCGCCGGTTGGGCGAAGCGGGCAAATGTTGTATTCCCCGCTGCCGCGACCGCTGAAATGGGGCGGACTACGTGGTCGGTGCAGTGCCGGGACGCCCTCCAGGCGCGGTCACGGATGTCGAGCCGGCCGACAGGATGGGAGTCAGTGTCTCGTTCAGAACCAGACCGTTCACCAGGTAATAGCGACCGCGCGGACCTGCCGCGATCGGACCGTAGTAACCCTGAAACGTCGTTGTCACCTGACGGCGCTGTACATATTCGTCGGTCAAGGCGTCATAGAGATACGCATAGCCTGCGCCGTCCAGCAATAGTGCATACTCACCGTTCGGGGTAGACGTCATCGAACGCGGGGCCGGTACTGTTGCGGTCTGGATGATCGGGCTGATACTCCGCGGAATAGCTTCGTCGCCAATCACTGTCCAGAGCGTGCCGTTTGACATCACCACCTGGAGACCACGCTGGGTCGCGGCAATCACGCTGGGCGTCAGGATGGCGAGGTTTCCGTTGAACGGAATTGGCGGGAATCTAACGCGGCCGATCGTGACCAGCTTATTCAGATCCACGATACTGATCGACTCGCCGCCGGTGTTCGCAACGTAAAAGGTGTTCGCGTCCGGCGTGAGCGCAAGCGAATGCGGCAACTGTCCCACCTTGATGGATGCGATGAACTGCTTCTGCCGCATGTCGAATACATCCACACGGTTCAGGCCGGAGTTGGAGATGTAAAGACGTTGCCTGCTGGTATCAGCCACCATGTCCATCAGATTTTCATTGATGGATATTCCTGTCGGCACCGGAATGACTTCCGAGCGTGCGTCAGTGTCGCGCTGATTCTGGAACACTCGCACCAGGTTAGGAATGTTCACGGCCTCAGCTGGACTGGATCAGAAAATCATGAGACATGGTTCCCGGAGCACGTCCAGCCTGCGGATTGAAGCCGAACTGAACTTGTGGGCCATCAGCAGTATTCACAACACGAGTCGTCGGCGCAGTGGCTGCGAGCGTTTGCGCCTGATTCGCCGCGCCCCCCGTGGGTGGCACAACCACAATGATGCCGCCGCCGCCAATGATTCCTCCGCCAGGCCCCGTATTGCCGCCCAAACCGCCGTGGTGGTCGATTGCAGAAGCGTGGCAGTGGCGGTCATGCGACCTCGCCCCTCGTTCAGAATGTCGACTCTGGCATTACGCAGATCGGCCGTGACACCGCACTGGTCATTAGCCAGAAGGGAAACGACCTGATTCGGAGTGGCGATAGGACTTGCTTGGAGTTGCGCCAGACTGATTATCGTGAAGCCGGATTCCGACAGCCCGTAAATTGCACTGCCGTCGGAGCTGACAACCATTTTGCCTGCCAGGTTTTCAGGCAATTGGAGACCAAGCGCAACCAGGAGGTTTTCGGGGTCCGCCACAAACATTTGGGTTACGTTGGCGCGTGCCGCAGGAATCTGTACGGGAGCGATATTGAACGCTGCAAAGACATAGGATCCGTCAGGCGCAAACACACTACCGCCCTGATTCTGCTGCAGGTTGAATTGCTGGGCTACCGCTGTAAAGCCCTGAGTCGTCAACGTCTGGGTAAGCGGGAATGGTACATTCGCGGCATTCATCTGCGCCAGCACCGTTAGACTATCGGTTTCGAAAAGCCGCAGGCCCACCATGAATTTCGAACCATCCGGAGAGACCGATAGGACGGTGGACAGATCACCCACGTAGCGGCTCTTGAGAACAGCACTGGATGCCACGTCATAGACAAATGCCACCCTGGTGTTCTGGTTGAATGCGTTCAAGCCGATGATTCTGGATCCGTCTTTGGTCGCGATCAACTGGCTTCGCGTCGCAAGGAAGATACGTCCAGCTAGTGCCGGCAGTTGAGGCGGTTGGGGAGCCGGGGGCGTGATCAGGACGTTGGATACGTTGGCGCTATCGACCGCGTTTGGATCGTAAACCAGCAGGGTATTGGCCGCGTTTCCGGGGCCTGTCCCGATTGTCGTGATCAGAACTCGTTCATCGCCACCCACTGCAAGGCCTTCCGGCCTGGCCGGAAGACTGATTCGATTCGCGATTTGCTGGGTGTCCAGATCAATGACGTTGAGGGCCGAACCATTATGGGAGGTAACGTACAAGTACTTGCCGGAGCGTGACATAGCTGCCGAAATCGGCAACGAATCAGTGCGAATCGTACCTGTGAAGCGGCGCTGGAGGATCGAATAGATTTCAATGCGGTCCTGGCTGCCATTGACGAGGTATAGTCGATTTCTTGCCTCATCCAGGACGATATCCGAAGCGCCTCCGACTAATGGAACAACAGTTCCCAGCGTATTTGCCAGCGCCCCTGAAACAAACAGCGTAATTGCTACGGCCCAACGAAGAACAATCATGGGTAAACCAATATAACCCTTGTCACTCAGCAAAGTTTCGTGCGATCAGCGCAGAACAGCGACCAGATCACCGCTTTCACGCAGCAGGGCGTAACCGGCGCGCTCCAGTGCGTAGCGACTATCCAGCCAGGCCAGCCATTTCTCGTTTTCCATGAACCTGGCCTCTTCGGCCTGACGAATTGTCGCACGCCCTTCGCCCATCCGGGCTAGCACCACGGATACCTGCTCGCGCGCGACTTCCAGATCCAGTTTAGCGACCTCAGCCGTAATCTCGGCCCGCCTTACATCCTGAAAGCTTTTCCCGGTTTCCAGCGAGACTCTGTTGCGCGTTGCCTGCATCTGCATGCGTAGACGCGTAACCTCCAGGTCCGCCTGCGCAGCCTGCGCAGTAGCGGCGTGGCTCGCATACAGCGGGACGCGGAATGAAATGCCGAGTTGGCCGTTGTGACGCTGGAACTTCTGGAAAAAATCCTGGTAGTTGTTGTATTTCGCAAACAGCGCGTATTGCGCCACAAGGTCGATCGTAGGGTAGCGCTCCGCCCGGTTCGACTTGGCTTCGAGATTCTTGGAAGCTGCCGAAGATTCCAGGCGCTTGAGTTCGCGATTTGAGGCAAGCGCGCCGGCCACTGCCTGCGCTTCATCGCTGGGAAGGTCCGGGGTGGAGCGCTGCTCGTCGGCTGCGCGAATTCGATCGGCCGGCTGCATTCCCAACACCACCGCGAGCGAATTCTCCGCAAACGCTTGATCCGCTTCCAGCCCTTGCACGCGCTGCCTGGCGAGCGCAAGATTCAGGCCGGCGCGACGCGCTTCAACCGGAAGAATGCGGCCTTCTTTCACTTGTACGTCAATTTCCAGCGCAATCTTTTCCAGGCTCTCACCTGCTTGCGCGCGATGTCCACGCTACGCGCTGCGCGCTCCGCATCAAGAAACAGATTCGCCGCACGCAATGCGATATCTTCGCGCTTGCTGACTGTTTCCAGTTGCGATCCGCGGGCATTTTCACGCGCGAGCGCGATCTGATAGCTCTTTGCCTTACTGAAAACAGTGCCGATCGCCTGGGCTTGAAAAATAGAGGGAGCAGAGCCTTCAATGCTCATTGGAAACCCGCTGCTGTAAGCGAGGCCGCTGCCCACGACTACTTTCGGCACGAAAGGATCGCGAGCGACGCGAACCTGGAGTGCACTCTTCTGCTCCTCCAGCCGGCTCATCATAAGATCGGGATTTTGCCGCAGAGCAAGGTCCACGGCTTCCTTGAGCGTCATCGTGCGGATCTCCGCCAGACCGGAGATGGCAAAGCTAGATTCAAGATGAAAACGTGGCGCATGCAAAGTACTCCCTTGCTCATTGAATCATTGCTGCCGGGAGATTGCGAGTGCGCCTTGTCAGATTGAGTTAACTGCCCTGAGCCTGCTGCAGTAGCTTTTCTGCTTCCGCGCGCGGAGGATCATCGGGCGAAAGACGGGAACTCAGATACTGTTTGAGCAGTTTCTGAGCTTCCGGAAGGTTGCGTTTGCCTTCTACCAGAAATCGCGCCTGTTCGAAAATAACTTTCGGACTGTTCGGCGCGATCTTGACCGCACGCGCCAGAGCAGCTCGCTCTCCTGAACTTTGCCCTGCTTGGCCAGGAAACTGGCCAGATCCAGAATCCGGCCGACCTGCTTGCGGAGCGAGTTCGCTTGCAGCCGCAAGTGATCTTCAGCGCTGCCAAACTGCTTACGTTTTTCAGCTAGTTTGGCGGAGGTGTAATGGTACTCCACCTCGTCCAGAGTTCTTGATCTTTTGCGCTAAAGCGCATGCTTTATCTAAACCACCGCCCAGGAAACCGGGGCGCTTCGAGGTAGAACTCGAATAGATCGTTAATCGCCTCAACATTCGCGGAGTCCAAGCGAACAGCACGCTCGAAAGGCATCTCTGGTTTTGCGAGCGAGTGGAAGTGCACTTAGCCACGAAGAGGTTTCCGCACGGCGGCCGTAAGCGCGGCCCAACCAATGCTGGTATTCCGAGTTGGACGGATCTGGCGATGACAGCCTTTTCGAAACATTCGGTCGCCTTTCTTGAAATCGCCCGCCATGTAATTCGCACGGCCCAGCAATTCCCATGTACGGGGCCGTCCTTTACCGGCTGATTTTTCAAGGACTTGGACGGCTGCCTTGTAGTCCGTGGCCTGGTAAAGTTTTAACGCCTGATCCAACATCCGCGCGAAGCCGCGAGAATCGGAACTTATTGCCAAGCGTCAAAACTGGAAGTAGCTTGCGCATAACCTCAAACCCTTCCGGCTCACCCCGCCGGAACCCTGTAGCACTATAGTATCTGTAGCTCATAGATGCATTCAACCACAGGCAAGGTACATTGACTTTGCAGTAAGATGAAAGCTCTTTAGAGATCAAATGCTTCAGGATTTACGTTACGGCTTAAGAATGTTGGCCCGCAGTCCCGGGTTCACGGTCATTGCAGTGCTTGCATTAGCTTTGGGTATTGGGGCGAACAGCGCGATATTCAGCATCGTTAATGCGGTGATCTTCCGGCCATTGCCCTACCCTGAACCTGGCCGCATTGCGGTCGTGCTGGAGACCAATCTAAACCGCACCTGGGACACCGCTCAAGCGGCGCCTGGAAACTTTCTGGATTGGAAAGATCAGCAGCGCGTCTTTAGCGAAATCGCTGCCTGCCGCGAAACTTCACTGCCGCTGACCGGGGGAGAAGAACCCGAGCGCGTTCGCGCTGCCCGGATCACGTCGAGTTACTTCCAAGTCCTGGGTGTGGGACCGGCCTTGGGTAGAGACTTCGAGGCCCAGGAATTCACCCAGGGCAGAGACAGGCTGGTCATCATCAGTCATGAGCTTTGGGAGCGGCGCTTCGGTTCCGCTGCAGACATCGTTGGCCGGACGATTCGACTGAACTACAATCCTTACGTCGTGATCGGCGTGATGCCGGAAAAGTTCCAGGATCCGGGCAAGCACGAGGTCTGGACACCCCTGGGATTCACGGCCCGCGACATTGCGGAGCGCAACAATCATTCGCTATTTGTTTATGCGCGCTTGAAGCCCGGAATTCCTTACAGGCAGGCCGAGACGGAGATGAAGACGATCGCGTCGCGCGCCGAACAGGCGCACCCGGAAACCAATGCCGGGTTTAGTGTGGTGGTCCGCAGTCTGCAGGACGAACTGATTGCGCCGATTCGGCCGGCGATGCTCGTACTGCTCGGGTCGGTTGGACTGGTTCTGCTGATCGCCTGCTCCAACGTTGCCAATCTTCTGCTTGCGCGCGCCTCGGCCCGCAGTAAAGAGGTGGCAATTCGCACTGCCCTGGGCGCAGGACATGCGCGGATCGTTCGGCAATTGCTCACTGAGAGTGTCGTTCTCTCCTCACTGGGTGGCCTGCTCGGACTGATCTTGGCATTTTGGGGCGTGCAGAGCATTCCGAAGCTGAATTTGGGAAGCATTCCGCGAATGGGTGAAGTAAAGCTCGACTTCCCGGTGTTGGTTTTCACGCTGCTGTTGAGCGTGGGTACCGGTGTGATATTCGGACTGGCTCCGGCACTCCAGGCGCTACGGATGAACCTGAACGCCGTCTTAAAGATGGGCGGCAGATCCGGAGGTGGTGGCGGTCAGAGACTGCGTAGCGGACTCGTCATAGTCGAGATAACGCTTGCCGTGGTGCTTCTGACGGGTGCCGGATTGCTGCTGAAGAACTTTTCGCAACTTTCAAAAGTAAATCCTGGTTTCGCTGAGGAAAACGTACTCCTGGTGGAAACGGCCCTGCCCAAGGCGAGTTACGCGGCGGCGCAGAAACAGGAGACGTATTACCGCGAACTTACCGGCCGGTTGGCTGGCATGCCTGGCGTTCGAATTGCCGCCGGGGCGACAACCGTACCGTTTGGCGCAGCCGATCTGGTACACACCTACGGAATATCGGGGGAGCCGCGTCGTTCCCCCGCAGAATCGCCCTCGGCTAATTTCTACGCAATAACTCCCGAGTACTTTCGAGCATTCGGCATTCCCCTGAAACGGGACGGTATTTTGAACCGCGTGATGGTGACAGTGGACCGGCGCTTGCGATTGTGAACGAGACGTTTGCGCGCAAGAACTGGCAGGGTGGAAACCCGATCGGGAAGTTTATTGTTGTGGATCATACTGACCCGACGCCCCGGGAAATAGTCGGAATTGTCGGAGACATCAAGCACTACGGACTGATGGAAGAATCCACTGCGGAAATTTACGAGCCGTTCCGCCAGCATCCTTACGGGTTCATCACGCTCGTCCTGAAGACAGATGCAGGCGGGCAAGCGGCTGCTGCATTCCATCAGCCGCGTGGCGCATGAAATGGAACCGGACATCCCGCTCTATAACGTCAGGACCATGGAGCAACAGATTTCCGGATCAATCGCGCAACATAGATTGGCGATGGCGTTGCTCTCTGCGTTCGCCGGAATCGCTCTGCTGCTGGCCGCGCTGGGCACGTACGGAGTGATGTCCTTCAACGTCTCTCAGCGGACACAGGAACTTGGGCTGCGCATGGCGCTCGGTGCGCAACAGGGCGACATCCTGAAACTGGTACTGCGACAGGGCATGTCTCTGGCTGCCGCCGGAATCGCGAGCGGAATCGTGGCTGCATTCGCGCTCAGCCGTATCATGGCCAGCCAACTATACCGCATCAGCGCAACCGACCCGATGACCTACGGCGTTGTTGTAGCCATGCTGATTGTCGTAGCGTTGCTTTCGTGCCTGGTGCCGGCCCGTCGCGCGATGAAAGTCAACCCGATGGTTTCGTTGCGCTATGAATAGCTACTTCGCGGGCCAACGATAAAATGCCTGCGCGTTTTTCCAGAAATATTTATCGTTTGCCTGCTGGCCCTTGCCGTTGAAGTATTCCTGAACCACCGCGAGCACGGATTCATAAGGCGCAACACGATCACTGACCGGCCAGTTGCTACCGTAAATCACCCGGTCTTCGCCGAAAGTGTTCCAGACTTCGTCCAATGCCTGACGATAGTGATTCGCATCGACAGGCACGCGATCAGCGTTGCGCCGCAAAACATTCGAAACCTTTGCGCAGATCTGCGGGCGCTTGCCAATTTCCACAAAAGCGGCTTTGGCTGCCGGATCGTTGCTCGGATCAAACGGCAGATGGTCGATGATCACGCGCAATTGCGGAACCTGCGTAGCGAGCCGTCACCAGCGCCGCGAACATCGATGCATTTCCAAGAGCGTCCAACTGCAATCCGGCGTCCGCCAGGCGCTTCATGTCGCTGATGAAGGCTGCGTTTCGACGCCCTTCGCAATCACCGTGCCGCCGACGCGTATTCCCAGGAATTTCGGATTCTTGCGGAAGCGCTCCAGATGATCCTTAAAGTCGGGAGTGCCCGGATCGAGATGTCCCACCAGACCGAGCAGGATCGGATTGTCCTTGGCCAGGTCCAGCACCCACTGGTTATCCTCCAGCCCACGGACTGGCTTCCACAACGACCGTTCCGGTGATACCGAGCGGTTGCACCATCTTGCGGTACTGTCGCGGCAGAGATGGTTTTGTAAAGCACAGGTCTTTTTTCGACGGCCATGGCACGCCTGCGGCCGCGACGGATCATAGAAATGAGTATGAGTATCGACGATGCGCGCGGGCGTTACAGCCCCTTTCGCTGCGTTAGCGCGAGCGCGCCGAATCCGGCAAAGAAGTTTCTTCGATTCACGTCTGCTCCTTACAACCTATATGGACTGCGCATATTGCGCGACAGCATTTTTTCCGCTTCCGGATCGCCGAGAAGACGCAGCTTAACGGGATCCCACTTCAGCTTGCGCCCGGTCAGCATGGCGATCTGGCCCAGCCAACCCGGGGTTGCAGAACGCATTGCAACATCGGCAGGCGTGAGCGTGGGACGTCTCGATTTTACGCACTCCAGAAATTGTCCGTAATGGTCGGTCGATTTAGCCAGGTGGATTTCGTTCGGCTTGATTTCTGATTTCAGGACACTCGGCGTTCTCGGCCTGTATGCCGCGGCGAGTGACGCGAATCCAGCCTTCATCGCCGATCCACTTGGTGCCGGTAGGAATATCGCTGTAGCCGCCCGAAATCACCATCGTGACATCGCCTGCATACTTCGCAGTTATGCGATATTTTCGCGGTGCAGTTCCAGAGTTCAGTCCTCGGCGGAAACTCCCCATGACCCTCGATCTCATACGGTCCGGTCTGATCGAAGCCAAGGCCCCAGTGTGCGATGTCAACGTGGTGACCCACCCAGTCCATCAACTGGCCACCGCCGTAATCGAGATTCCAGCGCCACTGCTTGTGGCAGCGCGCTTCACAATACGGCGCCTCAGGCGCAGGCCCGAGCCAGCGATCATAGTTGAACGTTGCCGGAGGCGGTCCGAACGTCGTTTTGTCCGCCAGCTTTCCGTAGTCGAAAGGCCCGCCAGGCAGTTCGACTTCGACACGCCGCACCTTCCCAATACGCCCGTTGCGAACCAGTTCGCAAGCCTGATGAAATTGCGGCTCCGATCTCTGCCAGCTTCCGGTCTGCCAAATGCGGTTATGCTTGCTCACGGTTTCGCAGATTTTCAGGCCTTCCGCGAAATTGTGCGCGAGCGGTTTTTCACCGTAGATATCCTTGCCCGCGCGCGCCGCTGAACACGCCACAATGCCGTGCCAGTGATCAGGAGTCGCGATCGTGACAGCATCTATGTCGCGGCGCGCCAGGATCTCTTCGAACGCCCGGTACATCACGCAATCGGAATTGCCGTACGCTTTGTTGAACGAACGTCTTGCCCGACAGCAGTCGCTCTTCATCGAGGTCGCATACCGCCACAATCCGCGCACTGGGCAGCTTGGAAAACTTCGTGAGATGCCCGCCGGTTCCCATGTTCCCGATACCGATGGTTGCAATGGATATGCGCTCGCTGGCTGCCACCGCGCCATTCAAGCCGAGCACCGATGCTTTAACAATAGTCGGGAATCCTACTGCGGCAAATGCTGAAGTGGAAACGAACTGTCGGCGGCTCTTCATATGATCGTTGACTTTATCGTACTCACCCCGACAGAGCAACCATGTGATATTCGTTGTTTTGTGAATCATCCAGAAGAACCCTGCTGCACAGCGCGAGCGCCGCTTTAACCACGTCCCTATTTACCGGAAACGTAAGAGGCGCGAATGATCGCATCACGATTGCGTCTATCGGCACCGGCGGTATGGGAACCGCCAATCTGAAGTACATGCTGGAGCAGCCCAATCTGCAGGTAGTCGCGCTTTGCGATGTGTATCAACCTCGCCTGGAGAATGCCCTGGCTGAGGCCGCAAAGCTCAACCAGCAGCCGAAGGCCGTGCATGATTTCCGCGAGATTCTTGCCGACAAATCCATCGATGCCGTGTGCATTTCCACGCCCGATCACTGGCATGCCTACATGGCCGTGGAAGCATGCAAGGCGGGCAAGGACGTCTGGGTGGAAAAGCCCATTTCCGTCACGGTCGAAGAGGGACAGAAGATGGTCGAGGCCGCGCGCAAATACAATCGCATCGTGCAGGCCGGCCTGATGCAGCGCTCGGGCGACGTCTTTCAGAAGGCGGCCAAGATTGTGAAAAGCGGCCACTTGGAAAGATCACATTCTGCCGCACGTGGGTCTATGGCGGCGCGAAGCAGGAAGGCATGGGCAATCCGCCCGACAGCGATCCGCCCGCGGGCCTCGATTGGGATCTCTGGCAAGGACCCGCGCCGGCGCGGCATTACAACGAGAATCGCTTTTTCCGCGGTAATTTCCGGCGCTTCTGGGATTACGCGGGCGGCACGATGACGGACTGGGGCGTGCACTGGCTCGACATTGTACAGATGGCATTCGGTGAAGTGATGCCCTCGACCATCGTTGCGTCGGGCGGAAAGCTGTTCACAACCGATAACCGCGAGACGCCCGACACCATGATCACGACATACGAGTATCCCGGTTTCGTGACGAGTTTCGAATTGCGCGAATCGAACGCATACGGCGTCGGAGGCGGGATTACCTTTCACGGCGACAAGGGGACGCTGTTCGTGGATCGTTCCGTATGCCGCGTTACTCCGGAGCCGCGCTCAGATCTGAGCCCACGGAATTCAGGCGCAGGAACGACGCGAACATGGTTCACTGGGCCAACTTCCTCGATTGCATCCGTACTCGCAAGAAGCCAACGTGCGACATCGAACTTGGCTACCGCTCGACATCGACAGCGATCCTGGGCAACGTCGCGCTGCGCAGCAAGTCGCGGCTCGATTGGGACGGCCGTACAGTGCGGCAGGCCGAAGCCAGGCGATTCCTGTCGCGGCGAGGGACCGCAAGCCCTGGACGCTGGTGGTTTAACGGGCGTTGAGCCAGTCGCGGATTATATTAGCTGTTTCGACATGAAAAACACTTCTAGACGTCAATTCTTGTTTGCCGCCCCGCTCGGCGGCACACTCTCGAGCGCTTGGGCAGCCGCAGCCAAGCCTCCCGCCGCTTACGGCACGCTTCCTTCGGCGCGGCAACTGCGCTGGCATGAACTGGAGGTATACAGCTTTCTCCACTTCACAGTCAACACCTTCACCGACAAGGAGTGGGGTTACGGCGACGAGGACCCAACAATTTTCAATCCACCGCATTCAATGCCGACGCGATTGTGACGGCATTGAAAGCGGGCGGCATGAAAGGCGTGATCCTGACCTGCAAGCATCACGATGGCTTCTGCCTGTGGCCGACCAAAACAACCGAGCACTGCATTCGCAAGTAGCCATGGAAGGACGGCAAAGGCGATATGGTCAAGGAGATCGCGGAAGCCGCGCGCAGGCACGGACTTGAAGTTCGGCGTTTATCTTTCGCCTTGGGACCGCAATCACGCGCAGTACGGAAAACCCGAATACATTCAGGTTTACCGCGAGCAATTGCGCGAACTGTTGACGAATTACGGGCCGATCTATGAGGTGTGGCACGACGGCGCAAACGGCGGCGATGGCTATTACGGCGGCGCACGCGAGAAGCGCAAGATCGACAAGCGCACGTACTACGATTGGCCGAAAACCTGGGAACTGGTGCGCACGCTGCAGCCGGACGCCGTGGTCTTCAGCGACGTCGGTCCGGACATCCGCTGGGTGGGCAATGAGAAGGGATTCGCCAACGAGACTTCCTGGGCCACGTACGATCCCGTGGGGCCGACGGCGGTCCGGCATCGCCCGGCAACTCGCGTTCCAAAGAGGGGCTGAGCGGGCACGCGGCGGCTCCAAGTGGCTGCCCGCCGAATGCGACGTCTCGATTCGCCCCGGCTGGTTCTGGCATGAGAAAGAGAACGCGAAAGTGAAG
This sequence comes from Bryobacteraceae bacterium, assembly GCA_963793625.1. Classification (GTDB taxonomy): domain Bacteria; phylum Acidobacteriota; class Terriglobia; order Bryobacterales; family Bryobacteraceae. The sequence goes on from CAWCAT010000020.1 coordinate 359,316, forward strand.
TCGCCGCGCGACCTGATGGATCTCTACTACAAATCGGTCGGACGTGGCGGAAGCTTTCTGCTGAACGTGCCACCCGATCGGCGCGGCCTGTTGCATGAGAACGATGTCGCTTCGCTGCGTGGCTTCGGCGACATGCTGCGGTCCACATTCAAGCAGAATCTCGCCGCAAAAGCGAAATTGACCGCGTCCAACGTTCGCGGAAAGGATGCGGCCTTCGCTCCCCGCAATCTTCTCGACGGCAAGCGCAACACGAGTTGGATCACCGACGATAACATCACCACGCCGGAACTGGTTGTCGACATGCAGCGACCGGCAACTTTCAACGTGATTGCGTTGCGCGAGGACATCAGTCTGGGCCAACGCGTGGAAGCCGTCGCACTTGATCTCTGGAAAGACGGCAAGTGGGAGCAGTTTGCGGAGGCAACCAGCATCGGCTCGCACCGCCTGATTCGCACGAAAGAAAACGTGACCACGAGCCGTGTGCGGCTACGGGTTACTAAGTCTCCCGTGTGCCCAGCGCTCTCAGAACTGGGGCTATATCTAGAGTCCTAAAAACAAATAGACTTGGTATTCATGGTCGGCGCATCCATTTCCCATTACCAGATACTCCAGAAGATCGGAGAAGGCGGCATGGGTATCGTTTGGAAGGCGCGCGATATCGAGTTAAATCGCTTCGTCGCGCTGAAGGTGCTGCCGGATTCCATGACGGCAAACCCCGCTGCGCCGGACGAGGTTTCTGCAGGAGGCCCAGGCTGCCTCCGCACTGAATCACCCCAGCATCATCACGATTTACGACGTTATCCAGCAGGATGACAACGTATTTATCGTCATGGAATGGGTGCAGGGCAAGACGCTCGACCAGATCATTCCGAAAAAAGGCATGCGGCTTTCCGAGGCATTGAAAGCCGCAGTGCAAATCACCGATGCACTGGCGAAGGCGCATCGCGCGGGCATCATACATTGCGACCTGAAGCCCAGCAATATCATGCTAGCCGACGATGGCCAGGCGAAGGTTCTCGACTTCGGTCTGGCAAAAGTCACTGAGCCAATCCTTCCCATCCAGGGCGAAGACACTCGCACACTGGGCCCGCCGACACAGGAAGGCATGATCGTCGGCACCATCAGCTATCTCTCGCCGGAGCAGGCCGAAGGCAGAACGCTCGACGCGCGCAGCGATATCTTTAGCTTCGGCTCACTACTCCATGAGATGGTGACGGGACAACGCGCCTTCTTCGGCGAGACCAGCCTGGCAACGCTCGCCGCAATTCTTGAGCGGGAACCAAAGCCGATCAGCCAGATCATCGAGCAGGCTCCGCATGATCTCGCGAAGATCATTACGCGCTGTCTGCGCAAAGATCCGGAGCGTCGCTTTCAGAACATGGCGGACGTGCGCGTCGCGCTTTTGGAACTGAAGGAGGAGTCTGACTCGGGCCGACTGCTGGCGGCCGATACGCCAGTGCGGCCTGTGCCGCGGAAGCGACTTTACTGGACATGGCTGGCGTTGGCCCTCTTCGTGGTAGCGGCAGGCCTCGGCGGATGGCAAATATGGCTGCGGATGCAACAACCGGAACCGGCGCCGCCCAGCGAGGTGCCAATCACCACGTATCCAGGTACCGAGGCTTCTCCTACGCTATCGCCCGACGGCAGGCAATTCGCGTTTGTATGGGACGGGGGCGAGCCCGGCCAGCGGCCGCAGATCTACGTGAGCATGATCGGCCAGGGTAATAGCGTAAAGGTGACTAACGAAGACTCGGGCGCACGTGCGCCGGCATGGTCACCGGATGGCCAGACCATCGCCTATCTGACATCGACCGGGCCATTGCGCGCCGACTTGAATCTGATTCCGCCATTGGGCGGGTCTGCCCGGAGCATCGGAAAGGTGTCGGGCAGCGGAAGCGTTTCCTGGTTTCCGGATGGAAAGTCGCTGTGCGTCGCCGTATGGACGGAGGGGCGCACGCTGCAAAGTTCGATATCGGTCATATCGGTCGACGGCAACGAATCCAGGCAACCTGTACAGCCACCCGAGACCAGCGTGCGGTTCGGCGATTCGGACTGCGCGGTTTCGCCTTCGGGAACACAGTTGGCCTTCGTGCGCCGGTTCGGGCCTTGGGAACAGGATATATTCGTCGTCGCTCTAAACAAAGACCTGACTGCGAAAGGCGCGCCTCGTCAGCTCACGAGCGATCACAAAAAGAAGTACGCACCAGTCTGGACGCCCGATCAAAAAGAGCTGATCTACACGGCCGGAAACGATGCAGACGAACTGCGGCTCTATCGCGTCGGTGTCTCCGGCAAGGAAGCAGCGCGGCGCATCGACGGAATCGGAGAACACGCACGCGATCTTGCGCTATCGAAGGACGGGCGGCAGTTGATGTACTCCAGACGGATCGAGAAGGCGGATATGTACCGCGTCGAACTGACCGCAGCCGGCAAGCGTCAACCACCCCAGGAATTCCTGTCTTCCACTATGTTTGAAGGCCAGCCGAGCTGGTCGCCAGACGGAGAGCGCATCGCTTTCGCTTCCAATCGAAGTGGCGGGCGGCAGATCTGGGTGGCCGAATCTGACGGAACGAACCCAAGGCCGCTGACTTCTTTCGTCGATGGCGTGGCAGGCAGTCCACAATGGTCGCCGGACAGCCAGTTAATCGCGTTCGATGCGCGACCCGGCGGGAATCCCGATGTCTATGTTGTGGCAGCGTCCGGAGGGATCGTTAAACGCCTGACAGATCATGCGGCAGAAGATCACGTGCCAGCATGGTCTGACGACGGCCGCTGGATCTGCTTCGCTTCCGCGCGTTCCGGTCGCGACGAGATCTACCGTGTAGCGGCGACCGGGCGGAGTCGCCGAGCAGCTCACAAAATCAGGCGGGTTTGCACCAATCCGGCTCATTGCCGGAAGATATCTTTACTATTCCGGCATCACTCCGGGCATGCACAGATTGGACCTGCAAACGGGAGAAGACAAGGTCGTTGCCCAGGGAGCGCAGCTCGGGTTTGCCGTGCATGCTGAAGGCTTCGCCTCGACTGGAAGACGCGAGAAACGGCGAAAGTCCGATCTTGTTCTACCGTTTCTCAGACGCATCGTCGCGAGTGTTGACGCGCATCAGCAGAGGTCAGAGTTCCTCTTTTGGTTTGTCATTCGCTCTGTCACCCGACCTCCGCTGGATGATCTACGGTACTCAGGAATCCAGCTCGGACATCAAGCTGGTAGAGAATTTCCGTTAAACAGGCTCCAGGTTTGCATTCAGCCGGTACGATTTCCCGGCCACCGTTTTCAGGGTCGTTGTCTTGCCCCCATAACGCAAATTACAGGCCTGGCCGAGTTTGGAACGCAGCGTTGCCGACTTTAATTTTCCACCCTGCCATTCCATGCTGACTTCGAATCCGCCGCGCGCACACAGGCCGCTAATGCTGCCCGTGCTCCATGCATCCGGCAGCGCCGGCAGCAGATGAACCTCGCCCGTATGGCTCTGCAGCAGCATTTCAGCAATACCTGCGGTGCCGCCGAAATTTCCATCGATCTGCATTGGCGGGCACGAGCAGAAAAGGTTCGGCATCACACCGCCGCGGTTGTATCTGCCCGGCGCGCTTCTGGCTGGCTGGAACAGATTGCGAACGATCTTATAGGCGTGGTTGCCGTCTTCCAGCCGCGCCCAAAAGTTGATCTTCCATGCGCGTGACCAGCCAGTGCCTTCATCGCCGCGCAGTTCCAAGGTGCGACGAACGGCAGCGAGCAATTTAGGAGTGCTCTTCGTAATCTGGTCGCTCGGGTGCAGCGCATAGAGATGCGAAACGTGGCGGTGCTTGAGATCGCGCTCCTGCAGATCCTCCGGCCATTCCTGTAGCTGCCCGCTCTTGCCCACCTGATAGGGCAACAGCTTCGCCAGCTTTGTCTTCAGTTCAGTGCGGAATTCCGGATCACGATCCAGAATCTCAGCGGCGCGTATGGAATTCGAAAACAGCTCACGCACGATTGCGAGGTCCATCGTCGGACCCATCGTGACTCCAGCACTTTGCTGTTTGCCATCGGGACCGGTGTAGATGAAAATATTCTCGGGCGAGTTGCCGGCAGCCGTGACCAGATTCCCCTTGCCGTCATCTACAAGCCAGTCTGAGAGGAACTCAGCCGCGCCCTTCATAAGCGGATACGCCTGTTCCGCAAGGAATTTCCGATCGCCTGTGAATTGATAGTGCTCCCAAAGGTGCTCGCAAAGCCACCCGCCGCCAACCGGCCAGAAAGCGGGCATCGCATCGTTGTCGACCGGTTGCGCGTCGCGCCATAGCGTCGTGTTGTGATGCAGCACCCACCCGCGCCTGCGATACATCTTCGTCGCGACCTGCCGCCCGTTGACCGAAATCTCACGCAACATGCGGAAGAGCGGTTCCGCGCACTCGGATAAGTTTGTGAGCTCCGCGGGCCAGTAATTCATTTCAAGATTGATGTTTGTTGTGTAGCCCGAAGCCCACGGCGGAATCACCAAATTGTTCCACAGCCCTTGCAGATTAAGCGGCTGTGAGCCGGGGCGCGAACCCGCAATCATCAAGTAACGTCCGTACTGGAAATAGAGAGCAGCGAGTGATGCGTCTCCATCGTTCGCAAACTTCTCAATGCGTGCATCGGTAGGCAAGCGGCTCTGATCAGTCGCTTTGCCGAGGTCAATAGACACTCGATTGAAGAGCTTTTGGTAATCCGCCACATGCGCGTCGCGGATGGTTGCGAACGTCTTGCGCGCGGCGGCATTGATATTCCGTCTTGGTGCGAATCGATGGATCGACGCCTTCACGGCTCGGGCTCTTGTTGAAGCCGTTGTAACTGGTGGCCGCGGAAATATAGAGCAGCACCTCACTTGCCTTGCTGATGTGCAGCCCGTCGGACTTTGCTTCGACCTGTCCATCGCGTACTACCGCACGGACACGCGCTTCAAAGAACGTTCCGAGGCCATCGACCTCGTCGCCGTATAGAACGGTTTTTGCGAACGGACGGCGTTTACCGTCCTTGTCCCAGATCTGCGGATACTTCCATTGCTCGCCGCGCTTCTCCACCCACTCAAGCGTGCGCCGCAGAACAAAGCCGGGCGCCTGGCCTTTCATCACGATTTCGTCTTTGCCGGAAACAGAAAGTTTCGCGGTCGGATGAACCGAGCCGAGTACGGTACGTAATGAGAGCGCACCCGGCGCACTCGACGAAAGCCTGACAACAATAACCTGGTCCGGATGGCTCGCCAGATACTCGCGCGTGAACGTCACTCCGCCTTGCTTATAACTGGCGCGAGCAGTCGCAGTCGCAAGATTCAGCTCGCGGGCGTAGTCCGAAAACTCGCCCTGTCGATCAAAGTGCAGATGCAGATCACCGAGCGGCTGATAACAATCCCACGAACGACCGCCCCAGTTTTTCGTGATGATGTCCCCGGCCTCCGCGTACTGACGCGTTGCGCAGCATGCCCACACGCGATCGAATTCCTTCGTCACATCGAGCGGAACTGAATCCCTGTTGCCCGGTTCGTTGGAGCAGAGCGTGGATTCATTCAGCTGAAGCTGATCTTCGGCAACTCCGCCGAAAATCATCGCACCCATGCGGCCCGTTGGCAATGGGCAACGCTTCGTTCCAGTCCGGCGCGGGCTTGTTGTACCAAAGCCGCAGATTGCTGTCGAGGACTTCAGCCTGCGCCAGATCTTGCGGGAGACAACTCGCGACCGATGCAACTCCAGCGGTCTGCAGGAAGCTTCTACGGGTACTCATGACCAACAGCTTATCGCATGAATGCGCGCAGCAAGTCAGTGGAGACGGCGGTCGGACACCAGTATTTCTCAATGTGTTGAATGACGAGTTCGGTGCCCTGCGCGTGGCTTACAAAAGGACGGTCCTGTGGGTCGTACATGGCATCGGTGAGGTCCCGCACGAGCACGGTGCGAATGCCCCATCGCGTCATCTGCTTGATCGCGAAGCCGCGATTCAGAATGCACATATTGGTATGCACGCCCATGATCAAAAGATCCTTGATGCCGCGCGCGTGCAGAGCGCTATAAACTTCGGCGCCTTTGTCTGAAATCAGGTCATTCTCCGCGATGTGAATCGCCGCATGCTGCCTGGTCCAGGCTTTGTAGTTTTTATCCTGTGTGTCACAGCCGCCATCGGAATCGTCGATCGGCAGTGGGCGGGCTCGTCAGTGTCAAGTGGCAGCGGGCGGCTTTACGTTGGGCAATCGCGAGTATCGCTTTGCGCTGCGGAGCGTCCTTGTAAAAGTCCATCGTGTCGGATGGCGCATGGATGATCAGGACTCCACGTTTGCGTGCGGCGGCAATCAACTTGTCAAACGCGGCGCAAGTTGGCCCACGCGCTCAGTCGCGCCTGAGCACCAGTGCTTATCCCACATATCGCAAATCACGATGGCAGTTTTGGCTGGATCGAGATTTCCCCGAACCATTGTTTCCAACCATTGACCACTTCCCTTGAACGCTTCCACGCGAGTGCGAAGTGGGATCGAAACAGGCTGCGCGGCCAGGGGGACGGCCAGCAGGGCGAGCGCGAAATAGTGTGTGAGTCGCATCCGTAGTTTACGATAACTCTATGCAAGCAGCGAGACTTTGTCAATTGATCACTTTGTTGGCCGTGCCCTTGGCGCTCGCCAGCGCTCAGAATGTTGACGTCGTAATCTACGGCGGCACACCCGCCGGCCTGGCCGCAGCCGCTGCTGCAGTTGGCGAAGGCGCTTCGGTAGTTGTCGTCGAACCCACGTCGCAAATTGGCGGAATGATCACCGGCGGTATCGCGAGTACCGACACGGGAACGCCGAAACTCGTGGGCGGTTTGTCGGCCGACTTCTACAAGGAAGCCGCCGCGCTCAATGGAAAAAACTATCCGAACCCTGAGAAACCGCAGCTCTTTTTCCGCGGGACCGCCATAACGTGGGCAGCCAACCGCGAGTGGAATCTGGAGCCCAGGATCGCTCGATCGATTTTCGATCAGTGGGTTAAAAAGGGCGGCTACAAGTTGCTCACCGGCAAGCGCGTGACTCAGGTTCAGAAGCGCGAAGGCCGCATCGTGTCGATCAAGCTCGAAGGCGGACAGTCGATCACGGGAAAGGTATTTATCGATGCGAGCTACGAAGGGGATTTAATGTCGCGCGCCGGCGTGGCCTACACGTATGGCCGCGAGAGTGTGGGCCAGTACGATGAAAAACTCGCCGGCGTGCGCGGGCCGCATTTCGTCAAGAACTACGCCCCGGATTTCTATGCCAAGCCCGGGAATGAGTACATGCATCACGGCCAGTTCGGTGCGGATATCTCCGGACGCGATGGTAAAGGAAAGCTGCTGTGGGGCGTCGAAAAGTTGCCGGCGGAAAAGATCGGTTCCAGTGACAAGCGCGTGCAAGGTTACTGCTTTCGTTTGGTGTCCACGCAGCGCAAAGACCTCATGGTTCCGTGGCCGAAGCCGGACCATTACTATCCGGAGCGTTACGAATTACTGCTGCGTTATATCAAAGCGCACCCCGGGATCTCGTTTGGCCGGCTCGTGCACTTCTCGGCCATACCCAATGGCAAGTTCGACCTGAACGCGAGCGGCCCATTTTCCATCGATTACGTGGGTGGCAACTATGGATATCCCGATGCCGATTACAAATCCCGGGACCGCATGTATCACGACCACCTCGATTACCAGAAGGGTTTCCTTTGGTTTCTCGCACACGATCCGCGTGTGCCACAGGAACTCCGTGATGAGGTCAACAGTTGGGGCCTGTGCAAGGACGAATATGTCGATACGGAGCACTGGCCGGTCCAGCTATACATACGCGAAGCGCGCCGCATGATTGGGCGCTACGTCATGACCGAGCGCGACATTCTGTCCACGCACACCAAAGAGGATTCCATCGGCATGGGTAACTTCGTACTCGATTCACACTGGGTGCGGCGGTTCGAGAACGAGCAGGGCTTCGTAAGGGTGGAGGGCCACCTTGACGAATCGATCAGCCTCTCAAGGAACCCGTATGAGATTCCGTACCGCAGTCTCACGCCGAAAACCGGGGAGTGCCGTAACCTGCTGGTACCGGTATGCATGTCGGCAACGCATGTAGCGATCTGCACGATTCGCATGGAACCCGTGTACATGATGCTGGGGCACGCCGCCGGAGTCGCGGCCGCAATGGCCGGCAAGTCAGGCAAGAACGTACAAGACATAGACGTCGCGCTGCTGCTCAAAAAACTGACCGAACAACGCGGCATGCTGAATCGGAAGCAGGCTGGGTTATAGATCAGCGCACGAACTCGAAATTGCCATTGTCGTGTGGGCGCGGTTCGCTGTGTGACTTTCGCAGATGCTCGTTGAAAGTCGCAACCAGAGCACTCATTGCCGGACGCGACATTTTTCGCTTCGGAGATGTCGGACTTCAGATTATAAAGTTCCAGTGGCGCTCCCGGCGCGGTGCGAATCGCTTTCCATTCGCCGTAATCGCGCCGCTTGCACTATCGAACCTTTTCGTAAGCTCGTTCGCCTTGCGATCAAACTGATACTGCTCCCAATAGAGCAGCCGCGCTCGGTGCAGTCCGTACTTTGCCGTGAGCACGGGCATCATGGAAATACCATCGATGTCCGCAGGCACTTTCGCCCCGGCCAACTCCGCTGCAGTCGGCATAAAGTCGCAGAAGGACCACGGCACGGCACTGGTCGAACCCGCCGCGATCTTTCCGGGCCAGCGGACAACCATCGGAACGCGGATTCCTCCCTCGTAGAGTTGATTTTTTTGGCCACGCAACAGACCATTGCTCTTAAAGAATTCCGCTTTATGCGCGTCGCCTGAAGTTCCGCCATTGTCGCTTGTGAAAAACACGATCGTGTTGGAATCCAGTTTCAATTCCGTAAGAAGGTCCAATAATTTGCCGATGTGGCTGTCGGCGCGCGTAACCATCGGCTGCGTATTTCTTCTCGGCCTCGGGCCAATCCCGGTCAGCATACGGACCCAGATCCGGAACTTCGTATTTTCCATGCGGAAGCGTGAACGAAGAGTTCAAGTAAAAGTGGCTTGTCGCGATTGTTGCGCACAAAGTCGAGTGCTTTACCTGCAATCCGATCCGCGCTGTACTCGCCATGCAAAACATCTTTCGTCTCGTTCTTCCACAGGAATTCCGGGTAGTAGCTATGAGCATGGATCTGGTGCATGTACCCATAGAATTCGTGAAAGCCCTTTTTTGTGGGAACCGCTTCGGAGCCTGCATCACCTAGTCCCCATTTTCCGAACAGTCCTGTCCGATAGCCTGCCTTTTGCAGCACCTCGCCAACAGTCACGTCACTCGGGCGCAATGGCACTGTACCGGCATTCGTGCGCACTGGCGTGTGGCCCATGTGCAGGCCGGTCATCAACACACTACGGGAAGGCGCGCATACGGAGCCGCCGGTAAACAGTCTGTGCAACGAATCCCCTGCTTCGCCAGGCGATCGATGTTCGGCGTCTGTATCCGCTGCTGCCCATAACAACCTACGTCGGCGTAGCCCAGATCATCGAGCATGATCCAGATGATATTCGGACGCGTCTGTTGCGCGCCGGCAGCCAACGGGACCAGTGCCGAAAGCGTGGATGCCTTCAGGAAATCTCTGCGAGTCCGCAAAGGTGCAAGCCATGACGACTATCATATGCAACTACAATGAGGGCGATGGCCAACTCACAGAACTTTCACCCGCAGAGGTTTTCTGGTCTCCGGAACAGCAGGACTGGCTGCTCCCTTGATCGCGGCGCCGCAGCGCAAACGGAACGTACTGTTTATCGCCTCCGACGATCTGAACAACTGCCTGAGCTGTTACGGACATCCCATGGTTCGAACACCCAATATTGACCGCATCGCCAAAATGGGTGTGCGATTCGACAAGTCCTATTGTCAGTTTCCGCTCTGCAGTCCTTCGCGAACTTCCCTGATGACTGGTCTTTCACCCGATACGACGGGGGTTTACAATCTGCAGAAGCATTTTCGTGAGACGTTGCCTGAATGTCGTTACGCTCGGACAGCTCTTCCAGAAGAATGGTTACTTCTCTGGCCGCGTCGGCAAGATCTTTCATTACGGAGTACCCAGGGATATCGGGACTGCTGGCCTGGACGACAAGCCAACCTGGAATCAGGCGATAAATCCCAGCGGCGTCGATCACAATAAAGAAGAAGCACTGCTCACTGTTCACACGCCAACGCGCGGGATCGGTTCCTCGATTGGTTTCCACGCTTCGCAAGCGCGCGACGACGAACACACCGACGGCATGGTTGCGAATGAAGTCATCCGGATGATCGAGCAGCATCGTAACGAGCCGTTCTTTGTCGGCGCAGGGTTCTATCGACCACATGTGCCCTGGATTGCACCTTCGAAATACTTCGACATGTATCCGCTGGCAAAAATCGAGACCATTCCCTTTGAGCAAAGCGAATTGACCATGGCTCCGGAATGGGCCTATTTCACTAATCCCGCAAACTGGGGCCTCAGCGATTTACAGCGCAGGGAAGCGATGCGCGCTTACTACGCTTCGATATCGTTCATGGATGCGCAGGTCGGGAAGTTGCTCGACGCGCTCGACCGCATGCGGCTCGCTCAGGATACGACGGTCGTCTTCTGGGGCGATAACGGCTATCAACTCGGCGAGCACGGGCAGTGGATGAAGCAAACCGTTTTCGAGAATGCCGCACGCATACCGATGCTGATTGGTGGTGCCGGAGTGGAAGCGCGAGGGAAGGGCTGCGGGCGCACAGTGGAACTGCTCGACCTGTATCCGACGCTCGCGGATTTGTGCGGCCTGCGAGGGACGCCAACGAATCTGCAGGGGCGCAGCCTGAAGCCATTGCTGACCAGAGCTGACGCCGCGTGGGACCGGCCTGCGATCTCACAAGTGCAGCGCGGTGCCGGCGCTAAAGGTCACATGGGGCATTCGCTGCGAACCGAACGCTATCGTTACACGCGCTGGAGCGGGACGCCAACCGGCGAAGAACTCTACGATTACCAAACAGATCCGCGGGAAACCCAAAACCTTGCGTCCAACCCCAAAATGAGTGCGATAAAGAACGGCCTCGACAAGCGACTCGGCGAAATTCTGAAGACGAGGCAGCCCGCTTGACGACTTCGGGCCGCTAAGATGATATACATAACAGGGATTGAACAGTTCGGGAATTAAGGAGATTCACAGAAGTGGAAGAACAAAGCAGACGAGCGTTCCTGTACACCGCCACCGGTGCCGCAGTATCAGCAAGCGCCTCGCAATTGCGTGGGGCAGCAGACAAGGTAAACGTCGCGGTAATCGGCCTGGGCGGCCGCGGAAGAGCGCACATGAGTGCCTACTCAGCGCTCAAGGATGCCCGTATCGTGGCGGTCTGCGACGTGGACCAGTCAGCCGTGGAGCGCGGACAGGCGCTGGTGGAAAAGGCTACTGGCTTGAAGCCCAAGGGCTACGCCGATATGCGCCAGGTCTTTGACGACAAGGAGGTGCAGGCAGTATCCATGCCGCTTCCAAATCACTGGCACGCACTGGCAACCATCTGGGCCTGCCAGGCAGGCAAGGATGTCTACATCGAAAAGCCCGCCTGTCATAATCCCTTCGAAGGGGCCAAGATGGTGCAGGCCGCGCGCGAGTACAAGCGCATGGTCCAGATTGGCTCGCAGAGCCGCACCATCGCCACAAAGTCAAGGCCATGCAAATGCTGCAGGATGGCGTGATCGGAAAAGTATATTTAGCGAAGGGCCTCTGTTATAAACGTCGCAAGACCATTGGCACCAAACCAAACGGTCCGGTTCCAGCCGGAGTCGATTGGGACAAATTTCTGGGACCGGCGCCCATGCGCCCGTTCAATGAGAACCGTTTCAAGTACAACTGGCATTGGTTCTGGGATACAGGCAACGGCGACATCGGCAACCAGGGCGTACATGAGATGGACATCGCGCGCTGGGGCCTCGGTAAAGAGGGCATGCCGCTCAACGTTGTTTCCACCGGCGGCAAGTTCATTTACACCGACGATCAGGAAACGCCCAACACGCAGAGTTGCACGTTCGACTACGGCGACAGCCAGCTCGTTTTCGAAGTTCGCGGCCTGTTGACCGGCAGCGAAGGCGGACTCGAATTCCGCGGCGGCAACGTCGTTGGCAACCTGTTCTACGGCAGCGAAGGCTGGATGGCAATCGACGGCGCGGGCTTCCAGATCTACAAGGGCGAGAAGAGCGAACTCGCACTCAGCGAGAAGAACGCCAAATCCGGCGACACTGAACCGCACATGCAGAACTTCTTGAATGCGGTGAAGAGCAGGAATTACAAGGACCTGCATGCCGACGTGCAGATTGGCGTCACTTCCGCGAATTTGTGCCACCTTGCAAACATCTCTTACCGGCTGAAACGTAAGCTTGATTTCGATCCGGCGAGCGGCAAATTCAAGAAGGATGAGGAAGCTAATAAGATGTTGACGCGGCCGTACCGCGCTCCCTACGTCGTTCCTGAAAAAGTGTAAGCCAACAACACGGGCGGGACCACGAGTTCCGCCCGTCGCTTTTGATTATCAAAATGCCTCTACTTGTTTTTCTCGTACTGGCCGTCCTGGCCTCCGCATCGGATGCGGACCTGATTCTGCACAATGGTAAGGTCGTTACCGTTGACCAGCGCTTTACGATGCAACAGGCCGTTGCGATCAAAGCTAACCGAATTGTTGCGGTAGGCTCCAGTGCATCCGTGCTGAAGGCTGAACGCGGAGCGAAGACCGAAGTGATTGATTTGCAGGGTCGCATGTTGCTGCCCGGGTTGATCGACGCACACGTCCACGCGCTTGATGCCGCACTCAGCGAGTTCCGCGCTCCCCTGCTCCCGCTCGACTCGTTTGCCGCCGTGCAAACCTACATTCGACAACACGCAGCCAGCACGCCAAAGGGCGACTGGATCGTTGTACCGCGCACCTTCCCAACGCGCCTCAAGGAAATGCGCATGCCCACACGCGAGTTGCTGGATGTTACCCAGGATCATCCCGTACTCTTCGATGCGAGCTACGTAGTCATTCTGAATTCCAACGCGCTGCGCAAGTGCGGCATCGACCGCAACACTCCGAATCCGCCTGGGGGCGAGATCGTAAAGGATGCTAAGGGCGAGCCCACAGGCATTCTGAAGAATGCGCCCTCGCTGATCAAAGGCCTTGATCGGACCGTGCGCTTTAGTGAACCGGAAAAGATGGATGCGTTGGAACAGCAATTGAAACGCTACGTGGCGGCCGGGCTGACAGCAGTGGGCGACCGCGCTGTGAACGCCGAGCAGATCGCAATTTACCAGAAGTTAAGAGCCGCAGGGCGATTGCCGGTTCGCAGCGTGCTCACCTGGCGTCCGGATGCTTCGCAACCCGCCGAGGTATTGAAGCAGCAGATTCAATCCGCAGGTTTCACGACGAACACCGGCGACGCCTGGCTTAAGTTCGGTACGTTCAAGCTGACGCTGGACGGCGGCATGACGATCGGCACAGCTTTTCAGCGTCACCCCTACGGCGCATTCGGAAAGCAGCTATACGGCAAGACTGATCCGGATGATCGCGGACAGCTTTTCGTTGCGCCTGCGAAGTTGCTCGACGTGATGCGCACAGCGCGCCAGCGCGGTTGGCAGTTGACGACGCATGATCAGGGCGGCGGCGCAGTCGACACTTTTCTGGACACGCTCGAAGCACTCGATCGCGAATCGCCCATCGCACCCACTCGCTCCCACCTGATGCATGCCAGCTTTCAAAGCCTGGAAGCGATCGCACGCATGAAGAAGATGGGCATTCTCGCCGACGTGCAGTCTCCGTGGTTGTATCTGGACGGGCCTGCCCTGGAACAGGTTTTCAGCTACGAAGGCATGCGCTACTTCTATCCGCTTCGTTCTTATATCGACGCGGGAATCGTCGTGGCCGCCGGTAGCGATCACATGATCGGACACGATAAGAACGGTGCGGTGAATCCGTACAATCCGTTTCTGAACATGTGGAGCGAAATCACGCGCCTGACGATTCGTGGCAAGGTCCTGCATCCCGAGCAGCGCATTACGCGCGCGGAAGCTTTGAAGACGCACACCATCTGGCCGGCCTACATGCAATTCGCAGAGAAGGAACGCGGTTCCATCGAAAAGGGCAAACTGGCGGACATGGTGGTGATCGATCGTGATTACCTGACCTGCCCCGAAGCGCAGATCAAGGACATTGAACCCGTGATGACGATTCTGGACGGACGAATTGTCTATCGCGCTAGCGGCGCTTCGGTTTCCAAAACTCAGGGTCTGCTGCAACGAAACCCTCAGAGACCCAACTGATCTGCGGATCCACGCGCAGCAGCAAATGCTCGCGACTGATCTCGACGTCAACCGAACTCTTTGGAGCGCGTTCGCCTTCCTGCGCAGCGGGCATGCGCGCGAGTGTGTCGTCGAGAGTTCTCAACGACGTCAGTGGCGCGACAAAGATATACGTATCGGCTTGCCCGCCCGAAATCACGTGATACGCGATGTCCGGCCTATCCAGATTCAGACGGTCGAAACCCGCTCTGCGGTTCTTCACGATTTGAGCGAACTCGCCGTCGGTGCCCGGTCGAATGCGGTACAGGGAGATATGAAAGTAACGGGCCTTGGGAAATAACTTGATAGCCAGATCTGGCCGGTAGCTCAAACCTGGACGAAGGATCGCAATGAGCGTCCTGGTTTGTCCAAAGCCTTCTTCCTGCGGATCCCTTGCAGGCAGGACGGCTTTGAGCGCTTTATCGATTTCTTCAATGCTCGCGAACGAATCGTGTCCTTCCAGAAACCAGGTCTCGCTAACGCCTGTGATCGCTTTCATACCGAGCGCGTTGATGCCAACTCCGGCATTCGCATATGGCCGAATCGTCGCGGCGTTTGTTCCGGCCGTACGTGTTAATTGAATCAGCAGAGGTGGTTCGGTCGGTGTCTGTGCGCCAGCGCAAAAGACAGCCAGTCCAACAGCTAAAAGTGTTTTCATAGGTCCGTCGATCAGGTAGACGCGGCCGTTCAGCGAATCGTGCATTCAAACGGCAATGCTAAAGTTATTAGAGACCCTGGGAAGAAAGAGCACAACTCCGTTTTGTCGAAGAAGAAACGCGCTATTGGCCTGGATTTTGGAACAACTAACAGCAGTCTGGCGGTTTCCGGTCCTGACGGAACGGTCGATATTGCACGTTTTCGCAACGGAGCGGAAGGCACCGAGAGTTATCGCTCTGTGCTCTATTTCGAACCGCCGGCGCGTAGTTTGAAGAGCAGTGCCACCCACGTGTTCGCCGGACCAGCGGCCATCGAGCACTATCTGGCCGCCGATCCGAAAGGCCGGTTGATACAGTCCATTAAGTCGCTCGCCTCGAGTAAGTTATTTACTTCAACTAACATATTTGGGCGCACGTACACTTTCGAAGAGCTCGTCGTCCTGCTCGTCAAAAGGATGGCCTCAGAAGCTGAAGAACAGTTTGGGGCTTTGGGCGAATCCGTGACAGTCGGCCGACCTGTCCGATTCGCCGGCGCGCACACAGCCGAAGAAGAAGAGCTCGCAGTTTCGCGCATTCGCAAAGCCCTGGAGATGTGCGGATTCAGCGACGTTCGTTTCGAATTCGAACCGATCGGCGCAGCCTATTTCTACGATCGCCAACTTGATCACGATGAGCTGGTTCTGATTGGCGATTTCGGCGGCGGCACGAGTGACTTTTCGCTGCTCCGTGTAGGTCCATCGACGCGCACGGGACGCTCACGCACAAAGCGCATCATCGGCAACGATGGAGTGGGAATCGCAGGCGACACGTTTGATGGCAGCATCATCCGCAATCTCGTCTCGCCGCGTCTCGGCATGGGCGGCGAAATTCGATCCGGACACAAGCTCCTGCCTGTTCCTTCTTGGATCTACTTCAAGTTGGAACGCTGGCATCACATGTCGTTCCTGAAGGACAAGGACACTCTGGAAAAGATGCGCTCCGTCACGAAGCAGGCACTGGAACCGGAGAAGTTGCAGGCGCTTCAATACCTGGTTGAAAACGATCTGGGGTACTTCTTGCACAGCGCTGTGCAAGAAACCAAGATTTCGCTATCACAGCATCAGCATCAGCAGTTCCTGTTTACAGACGGCGATCTTGAGATACGTGAGGACGTGGCCCGAGCCTCATTCGAACACTGGGTCTCCGCACACCTGCAATCCATCTCCGACTGCATCTACCGCTTGATGCAAAAATGCGGCGTCACAACGGCGGACGTCGATAGGGTGTTTTTGACGGGCGGCTCATCGTTCGTGCCGGCGGTGCGCCAGATCTTCAGCGAGCGCTTCGGTGCTGAAAAAATCGCTGGCGGTAGCGAATTCACATCCGTGGCGAAGGGCCTCGCGATGCGTGCGGCCGAACCGCGTTAGGCGACGCCGGCCTTGCGCATGACAGCGAGTGTACTTTCCAGACCGAGTCGTGCGCCTTCTTCAGCGGACATCTCTTTCGGAATGCGACCAATCACTTCAGGGCTGATGCCGTCTTCGTAACCGATCTTTTTCAAAGCCTGGAAGAACGAGACGAAATCGATCACGCCTTCGCCCGGCAGCGAGCGTTTGCTATCGACCACGTCCTCAGGGGCCATTTTCGGGCAGTCCGAAACATGGATATGGACAATTCGCGATTTGCCGGCCGCAATGATATCCGCGGCGGTAGCGCCCGCGTGATGCCAATGCCATACATCGAGCAGCAATCCGATGTTAGGTCCGCACTCCTTGGCAAAAGCGAGCATCTCATCCATGCGCCAGATGAATTCATGCGGTTTGCTCTTGCGGTGATGCAGAGGACCCAGGAATTCCAGGCCGAGCCGCACCTTGTGGCGCTGCAGTACCTCTGAAATTGCGACAAACCAGTCCTTCATGATCTTGCGCAGTTCCGCCTTGGGCGTATCGCTTGATGACGGCAGCCAGCAAGTCATGCGCGGGGCACCGATGGCAGCCGTGAATTGCGCAGCTTCGTCCAGGCGCGCAAAACCTGACTGGAAGGATGCCTGATCCTTAAACGAGATCGGCAGGTTCGTCATCGCCGGCTTGATCTTCAGCGTGCTGAACAGTTCGCGAGTGGCCGGCACACCCTGCTTCATTGCCGAATTGAGGTTGACGTTGACGCCCCCGTATCCGACGCGCGCAGCAAGTTGCGCAAACTCAGGCCACCCAACATTTTTCCCGCTGGTGAGAGCGCCGTTCAAGGAAACGTACATTCCAGAGCCTGCGCCTAAAACGCTTGACGCAGTCCCGAGAGTGGTTGCAACGCCCGCAGCGGCTTGCATAAAAGCTCGCCGGTCTATAGAGTTGTGCAGCATCACTCCAAAATACGACTTCTTAGTCTGATTGTCCACGTGGACTAGCAATACTCTAGACAGCCAGCACTTGACCGATTCTGGAAACCAGGGTGTCAGAGGTGAATGGCTTGGGGAGGAACGACCAGTGCGGATCCAGAATCCAGCCTTGATTGTAGCCGGACATGAGCACGATTTTGATTTCAGGTCGTTCCAGGGTGATCCGCTCAGCAAGATCGATACCTGTCATCCCTGGCATCATGATGTCAGCAAGCAACAGGTCAATCTGGTCGTTATACTGGCGTGAAATTTCCAGTGCCTCGGCTCCGCTGTGAGCTTGGAGCACATCGAATCCGGATCAGCAGGCATGCGAATAAACAGAGAGCGGACGCTTCATCATCGGCTACAAGTATTCTCATACTCCATGGACTCAGCTATATTGAAGGTTTAAGGTTGCCTCCGCCGACGCGGCGCTCGGAAGATGCGCTGGGGGCGTCAAGAACTTCACGAAGTTTTTTTGTCTAGGGCAGTGGGGCTGAAAGGTTTGGAGATAAATGGTAGTCCTCGTCTGTTGGATCCACGGCGTGCGAACATTTCTTCTGCAAATCCCGACATGAACAATACCTTAATTCCAGGCCTGGACGCGGCCATCCTTTCAGCCAGATCCAGGCCGGTCATTCCTGGCATGACCACATCGGTGATAATCATTTGAATCATTCCAGGGTGGTTCTGAGCGATCGTCAGCGCGTCCGCGGCGTTGGGCGCGGACAGAACATGGTAACCGTGAGCTCCGAGGATCTCAGTGACTAAATCCCTGACGCTCTGCTCATCCTCGACGACCAGGACTGTCTCTGATCCATCGGCTGGAAGAGCAGCTAGCGCGGGCTCTTCAATGAACTCGCGGGCTTGAATAGTGGGAAGGTAAATTTTGAAGGCAGTGCCCATTCCGGGCGCGCTGCGCACCGAAATCCAGCCGCCACTCTGGCGCACAATGCCGTGCACCATCGAGAGACCCAGACCGGTGCCTGCCCCCTTTTTCTTGGTTGTGAAGAACGGCTCGAAAATATTGAGCTGAGTTTCCTTGTCCATCCCGGTACCAGTATCGGTGAGAGAAAGCAGGACGTAGGATCCCGGAACGACATCAGTCTGGTCGGCGGCCTTGGTGCCATCCACCTCGACTTTTGACGTTTCAATGATGAGCATCCCACCTTCGGGCATGGCATCGCGCGCATTTACCGCCAGGTTCATCAGAACCTGCTGCATCTGGCCTGGGTCCGCCATGACCTGGCCGAGATTCGGCGCAAATCTCGTGACGACTTCGATATCTTCGCCCATGAGCCGGTGCAGCATGTCGAGATCTTCCGTAATCATCGCGTTCACATCAAGCGGCTTTGGCTGCATGACCTGCTTGCGGCTGAAGGCCAGTAACTGTTGGGTAAGACCGGCTGCTCGAACACCTGCCTTAAGAACCTGTTCCATTTGCAGCCGCATGGGGCTTCCCACTGGCAGACCTTTTAAAATCAGATCGCAGTAGCCATTGATGACGGTGAGCAGGTTGTTGAAATCGTGCGCGACACCGCCCGCCATCCGCCCCAGGCTCTCCAGCTTTTGAGACTGTTGGAGTTTGTCCTCGAGCAGCTTCCGCTCAGAGATGTCGTGAACCATGGAGAGCACACGCGTGATCCGGCCGGACTCGTCCCGCAGGGTCTTGTTGAACCATTCGCAAAAAAGTCTTCTGCCGTGCTTATCTACGTTTTCACTGACCAGACTGCTGGATTGATCGCGATCCAGCATTCTCGCCCAGGTCCCACCGGAACCTAACGATTCAGGTGAGAACAGCATTGACCCGTGTTTCCCAAGAACCTCTTCAGCGGACCAGCCGAAAATGCGCTCGGCCGCCGGATTCCATTCGCTAATCCGAAAATCTTCGTCCCACTCGAAATAGCCTAGCGGCATGGTGTCAACGTAGAACCTGAGGCGCTGGTGTGCCTCGTGAACTTGCGCCAACGAGGCCTTGAATTCCTGTTGAATCCGCTTGCTCTCGGTGATGTCCTCTATGACGCCATCGTAGTAGACGATATCGCCTTGCTCATTGCGTATTGCTTTGGCGCTTTCGCGAACTTGCAGGTAAGAGCCATCAGGCTTTCGCCATGAACCCTCGTGGCCATGAATTTCGCCGTACTGCTCCATGGTCCGCTTGAATGCTTCACGACTGTAACCAGGTTCAAAAGCGCCTTCCTCTTCAAGATTGCGTTTTACAACGTCTTCCAGCGATTCATAACCGAGCATTCGCATCAAAGGCGGGTTGACTACAACGATTTCACCGGCGGGGGTTGTGCGGTAAATCCCGATTGGAGCGTTCTCGAACAGGTCGCGAAACCGTTTCTGGCTTTCCAGAAACTTCGCTTCAGCAATCACCTGCGCTGTAATGTCTTTCTGGGTGATCACAAACCCCGGAGCAGTTTCGGCAGACCCACGCAGAGGAATGATCGTGGTTTGGGTGTTGTAAGTTCTGCGATCCTTTCGGATGCAGTCCAGCTTGCCATGCCAGGATTTGCGTGTGAGCACTACTTCCTGAAGAGCTTCTTGGACGGTTGTTGATTGCTGCTCAGAGAGCAAGGTGGCATTTCGACCGCGCACTTCTTCAGCGCCGTATCCCGTAATGGTCGTGAACTCTTCGCTTACCCAGTCAATCACGCCGTCGCTGTTGGTGAGCAAAACGGCGAAAGGCAAAGAACCCAGTGCATCCAGGAGAATCCTAACGTTTACGGACCGCTCCATAGTCTGATTCTGTCACAGTCCCATATTGTTGGTAGGCCAACAAACAACCTGCGAAAATATATCGCATGATCAGAAATGCTTTTTGGGGATGCGTGCTGGCGGTATCTACACTATGCGCTGAGAGCGGGAAACCGGAGATTCGCTCACTATCGTGGATGTCGGGCTGCTGGACGATGACTCGCGGTCCGCTCACGATTGAAGAGCAATGGAGCAAGCCCGCAGGCGGCAAGATGCTGGGCTATAGCCGTACGGCTCAAAGCAGAGAGCATGGCTTTCCATGAGTACATGCGCATCGAGCAAACAAAGGATGGCAAGCTGGTCTATCATGCGCGCATCGGGCCCCAAACACCGGGCACTCCTTTTACTCTGACGCGGGCGGGGGAGGGCGAAGCGATCTTCGAGAACCAGGCGCACGATTTTCCTCAGCGGATTTTGTACCGGCGTGTTTCCGCCGATGAAATTCATGCCCAGGTAGACGGCATTGATAAAGGCAAACCGCGCGCGCAGAATTTCCCCATGAAGCGCACGGCCTGTCAGTGATAAAATTCTTCCGACGGCCATAATACAGAAACGGATCTTCAGGTCCGTTCCATCTAGAGGAGGACCGCCCTATGCAAAGACGTGATTTGCTTAAATCCGCAGCCGGATTGACGATTCTGAAAAGCGGAACGCTCCGGGGCAGAACGCCCCGAGCAACAAACTGAATGTCGCCCTCGTCGGCGTATGGGGCAGGGGCACCGCCCACTACAACGTGATGCGGAAAGAGAACGTCGTCGCGCTGTGCGACATCAACGATCTCCGCACAAAGGAAGCCGTCGCAGATCTTCCCGAAGGCCAAGACCTACTGTGGACTGGCGCAAGATGCTCGACCAGAAAGACATCGAGGCCGTCATCATCTGCACCGCGGATCACCACCACGCCTTCATCGCCAACTGGGCACTGAATCGCGACATGCACGTATACTGCGAGAAGCCGCTCGGCATCACCGTCGAAGAAGTGCGCACAGTCCGTGCGAATTATCTGAAGCATAAAGCCAAGGTGGCCACGCAGCACGGCACGCAGCGTCACGCTTACCCGAACTTCGAACGCCTGCGCGAACTGATTCTGGACGGAGCGATCGGCGAGCTGAAGACGGTGCATGGTTGGGACGCGCGCCAGCTTCCGAGGCCCGGCTATCCCGCCGGCGAAGGCATGCCGCCGGCTTCGCTGCACTACGAACAGTGGATCGGGCCGTCGCCTTATCATCCCTACAGCCCGCAGTATTTCGGCGGATCCAACGGCTTGAACTGCCTGTTCTGGAACATGTACCGAGACTTCGGCGTCGGCCAGATGGGCGACATGGGCGCGCACACGATGGACCTGCTCTGGAACGCGATCGACGCCGGCGCTCCGACGGCCATCGAAGTCGACACGAAGTAAGCGACAAGTACAATGCCGATATTTGCCCGGTGAAGCTGAAGGTGACCTTCGAACATCCCGCGAACAGTTGGCGCGGACCGTCGAGATTGGTGTGGTATCAGGGCGGACTGAAGCCGAATGCACCCAAGGGCTACATCGATCTATCAAGGGTCGGCAACGGCGCGATTTTCGAAGGCACCAAGGGCTCGATTTTCGCCGACTTCACGACCCGCGTGATCATCCCCAACAACGACGACGGGGACCTCACTTACTACAAGCGGCGCGGCAAGGATCAACTGCTGCCGCTGATCGGCGGCACGGGGCAGACCACGCAGGCGCCTCAGGCAAGCGGGCGGCCGCGGTGCCGGCGCACCTCCGCCGCGTGCCGCGCAACCGCTTCCGGCTGGCTTGACGGCGCATGCCGAGCGCCGACCCAGGACCGAACGGCTTCCCGACGATTCAATTCCTGGATGGCAAGATTCCCGCGGCTCTGGGCCTGCCGAACACCAATGTTCAGAGCGATTCTCGAGGCCGAGAAAGCCGGCCGTGCACCTTCGAGCGGCGACGTATTCCAGGCGGAATGGATCGATGCCTGCAAGGGCAAGAACGCAACAAC
This sequence comes from Bryobacteraceae bacterium, assembly GCA_963793625.1. Taxonomy (GTDB): domain Bacteria; phylum Acidobacteriota; class Terriglobia; order Bryobacterales; family Bryobacteraceae. The sequence goes on from CAWCAT010000020.1 coordinate 381,372, forward strand.
GTCGTCCACGGCACCAGCAGCAAGACGCACTGCGACTTCGATTACTCCGGCACGATGATTGAGCAGATGCTGCTGGGTCTGGTGGCGCACCGGGCCGGCAAGAAACTCAAGTACGATCCGGCCACCGGCCGCGTGACCAACGTGCCCGAAGCCAACGACTATCTGAAGCGCAAGTACCGTCCGAACTGGACCCTGAACGGTTAGGGCTTGGACACCGGAGGCTTGAGCAGTCGATACTCGACTTTGCGCAAGCCTCCGGTAGTCGCGTACGAAGCAAACCCAAACGGCGCGGAGAGATTCGATCTCTCCATGCCGAAGGCTGATAGTGCGTCCCGTGATCACGACGTCGATAACCGAAGTTGTCATCAATCCAGGCCTTGATGCGGTCATCGGTCACCTGCAACCGAAATCGCATACCAGCGGCCATTCTCAAAATTGAAGTAGGATCTCGTCTCGTTGTCTGAAGCGTCCCATCCATCGATACTGGAGAGCCCAACAATATCTCCGCCCCATCCGCCGGCGACCCAAGTGCAAAACGAATCCTTTACTGGAAACGTAATGCTGGCGAAGAAATCGCCGCCTTTGACCCGCATGGCCTCAAAGCGAACTTCATAATTGGAATTGGGGAACGGGGCGGTCCGGGTGATGCCCGTCATCGGCTTCCCGTATTCCATGACAATGGCTCCGTTCTCGACCGAAACCTTGCCGTGTCCTGTGAACTTCGTTTCCGTTCCAGCCCTGCAAGGACTTGCCATCGAAAAGAGATTGCCATTCCCCGGTCTTCGGCTGTGGATCTGCCGCGCTCACTGTCGCAACGCAGCAGATCGTGGCCAGACAGCAGTCGCCGTAAACTCATGTAGCTTCGGACTATACCAGCGTTTAGGCAATTTCAAAACACACGACCTCGTGTATCGGCACGGATGCAAGCGTGACTTCCAGACCTGAGCCTACTTTTCGCTGGCCGCAGCGCTTGTCCAGACGACAAGCCCTTCACCGTCTTGAACTTGACAGGCAGATTGAGACGAATTTTCACATCCTGCAACGGAGTGGGATCGTCATGGTACGTGGGATGTTTTGCAATCCCGCGTGTGGGGGAGAAGTTGACCACGTGAACCATATAACGTTCTGGCCGCCGTGGAGACGGTTTCGCGGACTGGTGCGTGACCGTGACTTCCGCGTTGATGGGAGCATTCGATTCCACAAGCGGCAGCGGCGCCACGCTCTTCAGCACATGCGCAAAAGCCGCGCGGTAGACCCAATAGCCGCGGTCGAAGTAACTGGTGCCAAGCGGGAAACCGAACAGCGCGACGCGGCCGCTGCGCGCGATGGCGGCGTAATTCGGTCGCGTGATCGAAAGGGTGAGTGCGCGTGGCTGGTATAGGCTCTGCGGACTGCGCTGGAAGGCGGGCTCGCCCAGTTGCGCCACCACCTCGGCGGGCGCGCAGCCTTCCATTGTCCGAAGCGCCGTCGTAGAGCGCATATTCGAACGACGGGATGTCGCCCGTGAAGTTCTCTCTCGGCAACAGGTAAGCCGGCTTGAATTTGGAAGCACCCGCGTACTGTAGAGCCGATAGCGTTCAAGCCAGCTGCTCTGGTTCCTTGCAAGGAGCCCGCCGTTGTGCGACGACCAGGATGACCGCCCCTCCGCCTGCGATGTACTTGTGCAGGCGCGCGGCGAGCTTCTTCGCTCACCGGCTTGTCTTCGGGCAGCAGAATCAGCCCATAGCGTTCCCAGGCAGCCGCCGGTTCGACCAGATCGAACTGCACATGGCATTCCATCAGCAGTTTCACAAGCCGAAGTTCGGCTTCCGTCGAGCATGTCAGCAGGCTGGCAAGCCCGAGACCAGTAGGCGGCCTCGGTGACCGGGGCGGCGCGTTCCAGGTATGGTTCCAGCGCCTTATGCGCGCGTAGGACTTGCCGATAACGTGGTAGACGGCCGGGTCGAGCCGGCCGCTGCGGCGGCATCTGATCGCCGATGTCGCACATGCGCGCGCGTTGGCGACGATACTGGCGGCCTCGACGTCGAGCTGCTCCGGCAGTTTTCAGGCCGCCGAAATCCGCCCAGGAGGTCACGAAGCGGCCGGTCATGCCATAACGCTGATCAGGCCGGAGGTGCGCGCGTAGCGGACCACGGACGGGAAGTAGTAGTAACCCCAGCCGCGCCGTCGGCAGCGCCTCGAGATCGACGTTGTCCATAAACGGCACGCGCTCGTCGATGCCGAAGACGGCCCTGCTCGTTGAAGTCCACCTGGCAATTCGGGCGCGAGTCTCTTGCACGGTCGCGTGCACGCGCTTGATGAACGCAACGTGCAGGTCCTGACTTGCTGGCGCCGCTGCACCGCCGTGTCGAATCGGGTCCAGGCCCGCGGCCTGCAGTGCGCGCAGACACTCCGGGCAAAAGCACTCGCCGGCGTTGGCACCGGCATGTCGAACCATGCGCCATCCAGTTCGTAGCGCGAGACGAACTCGCGCGTGTGCTCGAGCATCAGCTTCGACGAAGTCGCTCATGCGCCAGGCACAGCGCCGGTCCAGCCGGGCGTCTCGGTCGAACTTGGGCAGATAGTTGGTGCCGTCGCGCTTCACCACGCAGCCATTCGGGATGTTTCTCGGCCAGGTAGTTGTCCCAGTCGTGCAGTAGTAGGCGTAGACGGCGATCTTGCGCTTGCGGCAGGCATCCACTTGCGCGCCCAGCAGATCGAAGCTCAGCCCAGGATGCACCGGCCCGTACTTGCTCGGGTAGTAGAAGTAGCCGTGCATGTCCTTGGCGAACACGACCACGACCGTCGACAGCTGCCTTCCAGCAGCCGGTCGCCAAATTCGTCGGCATTGAACTTCTCGCCGATTTTCGCGATGTGCTTGGAGTTGTGAAAGTCGAGATGAATTTTGCGCCAGGGCCGGGAGGGCAGCGCCTCCAGTTTGGGATCGATCCACAACCTGCGGTCAACACCGGCCGGTGTTGCGGAGGGTGAAAGAGCAACAGCGCCGACCGCGCCTGCTCCTTTCAATAAATCACGGCGATTCAGCATGGAATTAAATCATTGCCTTCCAGGATTCCTCGTCTTGACCGATGCTCAAACGGCTGGCTGACACGAACCAGCGGCAGTTGCAGCAGTCGCGGATCGCGCTCGATTTTACCCAGGAGTTCAGAATCGGAAAGCTTAAGATATTTCAGGCCCGCGTTGACGTAGGCCTTGCCTTCACTGTCGAGTAAGCTGGTCGAAACCAAAACTTTCGATGAATCTCTTGATCTCGCCGGGAGCCATGCGGCTTCAGCTTCAAGATCAACCATTTGAATTACCGCGCGGCGTTCTTTAAAAAACCGTTCCGCCGCGCGGGTCGCTTGTGAATTCTTGACACCGAAGATCTGGACACTCACCATACATTCGATTTTGTCAGACCGCTCAGAACGAGATCGTTCCGGCAATCTGGAAAGCGCGTCCCATGCTCTGCGTGGCAGTGACCTGCCCGAACGCCGTCGAGGTAGTCGTAACGTTAGGTGTGCCGAAGTTCGGATGGTTCATGATGTTGAAGCACTGCGTGCGCAGGCGGAACATCACCTTTTCACGAATCCGGAAACCCTTGACCAGCGAGAGATCCCAGCGGGACTGCCCGTCGGCTTGCACACTGGCAAGCCGCATGGGGAATGTGCGGATATTGCTCGTCAGGGCTTGATTCGACACCTTGTTGAATCCCGCGCCGGTGTTGAACCAGCGGTCGACATCACGCTCCCCCTTTGGCAGCGCAATCTGGTTCGGGTCGCCAGTGAAGATGATATTCCCCCACGGCAAGTGGTGGACCCGCCTGACGGATCACGACTCCGCTCAACTGCCAGTTGCCCAGCGCCGCTTGCAGCGGTTTCGACATCTTGCGTCCGAACGCCCGGCCTTTGCCCACCGGGAGTTCCCAAATGGCACTGAAAGTCAGGCGGTGCGGACGGTGCGACCCGGAAAGCGTCTCGTACGGGCTGAGGTCGCTTTCGTTCAGGAACGCGGTTGCTTCCATCATCTTCGTATATGCGTAGCCGGCGTTCAGCGTCACGCCGTGGCTCATGCGCCGCGTTGATCGGATCTGCAGCGAGTGATACCAACTGTAGCCATCGGAAGTGTCCATGGCGATGTTACCGAATTGCGGGTAGGGGCGCAGGAGGTTTGCCCGCGAGATCGTAGTGGACGTAAACAGCGGTGCGAGGCCAAACAACGGATTCGCCACAGTACCTCCCAGGTAATTGATCACCGTCTGGTCGCGTGTCGGGAGTGTGCTCAGGTACTGGCTGCGGAGTCGTGTTGATCTGCGCGTGTAATGTTCAGGTGCGTGCCGCGGTTGCCGACATAAGACGCCTCTACCATAATCTGCCCCGGCAGGATCTGCTGCGCCGCAAGCGTCCAGCGCGTTGAGTAGGCTTGCTTGTTCTTGTTGCTGTCGAAAGCAATAGCCTGCGCGAGATAGGTGCTCAGCCCGCTCAAGTTTCCTGTAGCGGGTAACAGGCCGTTCGGGAAGGGATTGGAAGCCAGCGCAGCATAGGTCTGGCCGTTGTCCACGGTTTGAATGATGGGCGTCGATTGCGAGAAGCCGTACTGCAGCGGGTCGGTCGCATTGACTCCCAGCGTTCCGTAGAAGAACCCGAAGCCGGTGCGGATGGTAGTCTTCGGCCGGACCTGCCAGGCGATGCCGATGCGTGGCATGAAGTTGTTCTTGTCCATGTGCGAACATGCTGCGGCCCGTCGGCGTCTGGCCGGCGAACTGCAGTCCGCCCCGCAAACGGAACTGGTCCGGAATCTCCGGCGATGGGCGACCTTGGCATAAGTCCGCGCGCGCCTGGGCATCGATGGGGCTCGCGGCATCGAAGGCGAAGCCCGTGACCAGGCGGTTGAAGCGTTCCGTCACCGGAAACTCCATTTCATACCGCAGCCCAATTTACCGTCAGTCTCGGCGTCAATTTGATATCGTCCTGGATGAACCCTGCCAGGTATAGATTCTGGATCGCGAATGTTGCCGGGTGCTCCATGGTGCCCGACGCGAGGCCCATCAGCATCGAGGCCATGTCCTGACCGATTGGCGAACCGCCCGAGGAATCAAGCGGCCCTTTGTGTAGCTGGTGGCGAAGGTGAAGTACGGAGCGGTTTCTTGCGGGTAGCGATTTCCGAATGAGCGGTAGTGCGGAAGTCGGCGCCCCATTTGCAGGGAGTGATTACGCGCGCTGCGTCGGAAAGCGTGGTGTTGAAACTGTGCGTCAGGCTGTTGTTGGCGCCGTCGCCCGCTTTCCCAAATCGAAAAGCCCGTGTACGCGCCCGCCGTCACTCGAGGCAGAGTGACTTTTTCAGGATCGAGGAGTTTTATCAGATTAGGGGAGAAACCAAGCGCCGCCAGATCGATGCCTCTCGACGATGCGGTATTCGGTGAAGTCCTGCTGCGTGATGCCATAGCGGATGTTCATCACCAGATTCGGCGTCAGCAGATAAACGTCATCGAGGGCGACGCCACGGTTGATGCGGTTGAAGCACCAGTCCCTGGATGTCGGAATCGTAATAGCGGGTTCTTGTGCTCTTCCCAGAAATCGTAGTTGACGCGCAAGAAGACGCGGTGTTTGTCGCTGAACGCGTGATCGAAGCGGGCCAGGTGGACCCAATAGTTTTCATCCGACGGCGCTGGGGCGGAAGTAGTTGCTGGTGCCGTCGAGGTTGCCCGGCTGGTTGGGCAGCGGATAGAGGTGGGCCAGGTTATAGCCGGCTTTGTCAAAGCGCGAAGCTCGGGAATTATGTTGTTGGGAAACACGTCGCGCTGGTAGCGGTTATTGGCCGCCGGACGCGTCGAGTAGGGGTCATAAATCTGATAGTTGGCGCCGCGAGCAAGCAGCCCGGAAAAGTCGCCTTCGCGCTGGGCCGCTGTCGGCACGGTGCTGGTGAAGGATTGCGGCGCGCCCCACACGCTCATGTCCCACGCGTAGAAGAAGAACGTTCGGTTGCGACCGTTGTAAATTTTTGGGATCGTAATCGGCCCGCCCACGGACGCGCCAAAGCGATGATCCTGAAAAACGGTCTTGGGTGAGCCGCGCTTGTTCAGGAAGAAGTCCATCGTGTCAAACGCCGAATTGCGGCTGTAGTAATGGCCTTCTCCGTGGAGCTGATTGGTGCCGGCTTTGGTGCTGACGTTGACCGTCGCGCCCATCGAGTTACCCGCTGCGGCGTCGAACGGATTGGTAATGATCTTGAACTGTCCGATCGCCGACGGTGGTGGATTGAAGGCCACGCGTGCGCGCCCGTTGCCTTCGGCGTACGTGTTCGAAATGCCGTTGACCTGAAACTCGTTGTTTGAACGAACCACCACCCATGGATGACCACTGCGAATCGGCGTTGGTGAATGCGGCCCGGCGTTCACGCATATCGGTTTCGTTCATTACGGCTGGGTCGAGCAACGCGAATTCGATCGGATTGCCGCCGAGCAAGGGAAGTTCGACGACAGCGCGAGCTTCAATGACGGTTCCTTGCGAGGCATCCGTAGTCGTGAGCAGCGGCGTCTCCGCAGTCACTTCAATCGTCTCGCTCACCGAGCCGAGTTCCATCACAATTTTGACTTCCACCGATTCGCTCACGCGAACATCGATGCCATCACGAACAAATTTCTTGAAGCCAGGCGCCTCTGCCTTGAGCGTATACAGGCCGGCAGCAAAAAAGGAATGTTGAACCCTCCGGCTGAACTGCTCTTGCCGGTTGCTACAACACCGGTGGTCTGGCTGGTGGCATGGATAACGGTCTCGGGCACCATTGCGCCGGTGCCGTCCGATACATTGCCCACGATCGATCCACGAGGATCCTGTGCGGACAATGTCAGGGAGATGAGGAAGCAGGCAGAAACACTGAAGGCTAATCTGTGCATAATCGGACCTAATTATATAGGATCTGCGCAGATTGTGTGCACGCTCAGTGTGAGAATCGATACCCTACGCCACGAACGGTATGTATGTGCCGCGGAGATTGCGGATTATCTTCCAATTTCTGGCGCAGCCAGGCCACATGCACATCGATGGTCCTGGATGAAATTCCGGGTTGATACTCCCACACGCCCTCCAGCAGGTCCTCACGCGAGACCACGTTGCCGCGGTTCTCAACCAGGCAGCGGAGCAGTTCCAGTTCCTTGGCAGCCAGCGCGATTGGCTGGCCGGCTTTCTTAACGTCTCCATTTTCGAAATTGACGTTAACGTCGCCGAACTCAAATTGCACAACCTGCGCGAGCCCTGCCTTCTTTACGCGCCGCAGCAAAGCCTCGACCCGCGCCAGTAATTCCAGCGGTTCAAAAGGCTTCGTGACGTAGTCATCAGCGCCCAACTTCAGCCCGACCACGCGATCGGTGAGCTGTGTCCGCGCCGTCAGCATCAGCACAGCAACATCAATCCCGCGCTGCCGCAGTTCACGGCAAACGTCAATCCCGGACTTTCCGGGTAACATCACATCGAGAACAACCAAGTCAAAATTTCCACTCGCCGCTTTGGCCAAACCGCTCGGCCCGTCTGCGGCAGTGTTGACCTCGTAGCCCTCAGAAAGAAGCAGGTCGGAAACAGTGAGAGAGACGCTGGGATCATCCTCGACTAACAGAATTCGTGAACTCATCGAATCAGCTCCTGTGACGTCGCGGGAATTCGCAGAATGAATTCGGTCCCCTTCATGGGCACGCTCTTCACGCATACAGTTCCTCCGTGCGCTTCCACAATACTTTTGACAAGATACAGTCCCAAGCCGGTGCCGTGAATCTGATCCTGCACAGCGCGCTTACCGCGGAAGAACGGATCGAAGAGGTGTTGCTGCTCGTCTTCCGGAATCCCAGGGCCGCGGTCCGCAACTCTAATCTCGACAAAGCTCTGCTTTTTGAAGCTGGTTGTCGTAGCAAATATGCCAATCCAGTTGCCGCCTTCGGTCCCATACTTCATCGCGTTACTGAGCAGGTTCTGCAGGGCGCGCTTGAGCGCCAGGGCATCGCCCAGGATTAGCGGAAGGCCGGGTTCGATGACCTTTTCAATCACGAGGCCCTCATGGGTCAGCGACTTATTCGCATCGAGGGTCTCTTGAATAACGGCCTCAACAGAAACCGGCTCGGCGGCTCGAATCAGACGGCCCGACTTCCCGCCCGCGAAATCCAGAACCTGTTCCACCAGTTCTTTGAGCCGCGCGCTTTCCTGTTGAATCATGGCGCCATAGCGCTCGACCTGAGCTGGGTTATTCGTCACTCGTCCGCGCAAATTAAAAGCTGCAGTATGGATGGCAGTCAGTGGCGTGCGTAATTCATGCGAAACACCAGCCACAAATTCGACCTGTAATTCCGCGAGCTTTTGGGCACGACGGGTGAAACGAATCAACGCGCCGACACTCGCCATCATTAGCAGGAGCAGACCCGCCGTAACCGCCAGATTGCGCCACCTGGCCTGCGAAACAACGGCCTCCAGCGATCCGGAGCGATGCCGCACGAACATTTGCCAGCGGCCCATCTCCGGTCCGGGACCGCGACCTGGACCTGGACCGAGACCGAGACCGCGCTCACGACCGCCCGGAGCACCCGAGAAACGCAGCATCTGTTCCATCCTCGGCTCGAAAAGACTGACCGATGCGTCCGCTGTTGCGGCGATCCGTTTCGAGCGATTAACGTCGGATTGATAGATAACAACCGGGGGAGTCGAACGAGTCAGTACCTCTACGTCGTATTCAGAGCTTCCTGCGGCTCCCAGATGGCGCTGCAACAACTCCGGCAGCATGGCTTCGCGGATGTACTCCGGGTTCAATTCAAAGATCAGCCACTTCAAGTCTCTGCGCTCAAAAGGTGTTGGTGGTGGACCGGGAGCCCGCATTCCAATCAGGGGAATTGCGAATACCAACCCCTCGTCTTCCGAGGGCCGGCGGGAGGGGTCGCGATTTCTCCAGGGTTCGGATGAGCGGGAGCCTTCCAGTCGTGCTTTGGTGACCGCCCATTTTTCAGGCCACTCAGCCGCTTCGAATGCGCCCCGCTCCGGAGTGAAGCTTCGCAGAGCTACGGAGTCTTCCGCCGGAACAGCTATCGCGATCCGCTGAAACAGGCGTGCATGGCTTGCGGTGCCTTTCCACTGGTTATGGCGTTCCGCGAATTCTTTGTCGGCCAGTTCGGAATCTGGTCGCCAGTCGGCTGGAAATAAGGACCGGCAGGCTGTTCCCACTTCGGAGTTGAAATCCTGACTCAGTCGGTTCAGGCTCGCCTGCAGGCTGCTCTTCAGGCGCTCTCGTGATGCCTGACTGACTTCCCCGATCCAGCGATACTGCAGAATTCCAAGCACGGCGCAAAGTCCAAACAACATGCACACAGACAGCCACGAAAGTATAGCCCGCCATTTCTGTTTGTCGGTCCTCATCATGGGCGCCCGGTGTCCTACCTCCACAATACTCTCGCAGAGTCGAATCGTACTATAAGCTCCGCGTAAAGAGTACGTTAAGAACGTAAAGCTTTGCCTTGTTTTGGATACATTTGATGCCCCATCGGGTACCTTAGCAATTGTCATGTCCAAGAATCGCACTCACATCTATCTTGGCCGCCTGCTGGCCGCCTGGATCGCCATCTCCGCAGCGATGGCTTCCGATTACCGCGGCACCGTCAAATCTGGAGGCCTGCCGTTCCCCGGGGCCACGGTAACCGCAACGCGCGACGGAAAAAAGGTCGTCACGACAACTGATGAGCAGGGTGCCTTTCGATTCGCCGACCTGGCAGATGGGAACTGGACGCTTGAGGTAGAAATGCTCGGCTTCGCCAGGACTACTCGCGAGGTCAACGTCGCGCCGGCAGTTTCTGCGGCCGAACTTGAGCTGAAGTTACTTTCGCGAGAAGCGCTGATCGCCAGCCTGAAGCCCCAGCCTGCTGGTGAGATCAAGGCACCGGACGCACCCGCGGATAAGGCGGCTGTTGTTGCCACTGCACCGCCTCCGGCAAGTCCGGCGAAGGCTTTGCCGACCAAGCAACCCGAGGCGGCCGCGCGCCCACAAATAGGTCAAAGAGGCGGCTTTCAGCGCATGGACGTGAATCAATCGACCAATGCGATGTCACTGGGAAACGAGGGTGCAATCAAGGTCGAAGAGATTGCCGACCTCAACCAGAGCGCGGCCTCGTCGTTTACGGTACAGGGCAGCATGAGCACTGCACTGGGAATGCCATCACAGAATGACTGGGGTCCGCCCGGAATGATGGGCATGGGCGTACCGGGCATGATGGGCATGGGAATGCCTGGGATGGGAATGCAGGGCAATGGCGAGCCCCCAACTGGTCTTCAAAGCGGCTCGCAAATGGGACAGCGTGGTCCCGGCGGGCCCGGTGGTGGTATGGGCGGCGGACCTGGAATGGGTGGCCCAGGCGGAATGGGCGGACCCGGCGGACCCGGCATGGGTGGTCCGGCGGTGGGGTCCTGGAGGCGGCGGACCCGGGGGTGGACCCGGCATGGCTGGTCGTCCAGGAGGTCCGGGCGGGCGGCCTGACTGGCAAGGCGCACGCAATGCCATGGCGTTCGGCAATGGACGCCGCGACCCACGCAACATGTACATGGGCAACGCATCATTCAGTCTGGGCGATTCACTTTGGGATGCCCGCACTTACTCGGTGACCGGAGCCAATCTGGAAAAACCGTCCTACTCGAACGCGCGCGGCAGCATCATGTTTGGTGGTCCGTTGCGCATCCCCAAGCTGATTACCGCCGACAAGCGCATCATGTTCTCAATTAATTATTCGTTCCAGCGCAACCTCACGGGCACAGTTACGGAACCCGTCAATATGCCAACCGCGCTCGAACGCCTTGGCGATTTCTCGCAAACACTGGTGCAGGGAACTCCGATCACGATCTACGATCCGACGACTGGGAACCCATTCCCGGGTAACAAGATTCCGGCCGCGCGTCTCAACTCAACCGCGCTGGGTCTTCTGAAATATTATCCGGACCCCAACCAGCCGTTTGCCTCGCGCAACTATCAGACATCGCTCAATGGATCGAACAGCGCTCATAATCTGAACGCGCGGATATCAAACGTCAAAATCAGTAGCAAAGACCGGCTGAATTTTGGGCTCAGCTACCAGACCAGCAGCAACACCACGCCGAACCTGTTCCAGTTCATCGATACCGGTTCAGGCGGGGGCCTCAATGCGAACATGTCATGGTCGCGCAACATCACGACCAGGCTGACCAACAACCTGAACTACACTTATAGCCGTAGCCGCCAGCTGTCATCTCCGTATTTCGCATATCTCCAGAATGTGGCCGCCGATCTCAACATTGCGGGCACCTCTCAGGATCCGGCCAACTGGGGTCCTCCCAGCCTGAAATTGACGAACTATGCCGGCCTGAGCGACGGGAACTATTCACTGAATCGCAACCAGACGAGTTCTATCGGTGACAGCCTGAACTGGGTCCACGGCACGCATAACCTCTCATTCGGTGTCGATTACCGCCGTCAGCAGTTCAACCAGTTGGCCGACACCAACGGACGAGGCTCCTACACTTTCACTGGAATTGCTACCAGCGCTATCGTGAACGGCGTCGCACAGAACGGCACCGGTTACGACCTGGCGGACTTCCTGCTGAGCAAACCGGCCACGGGCTCCATCCGCTACGGCAACCCCGACAAGTATTTTCGTGGGTCCGCAAACAGCCTTTTCGTGAATGATGATTGGCGGATCACGACACGCTTCAGTGTAGTGGGCGGACTTCGTTGGGAGTACGCGACACCTGTCACCGAACTGTATAATCGACTGGTCAATCTCGACGTGGCTTCCGGATATACGGCAGTCGCTGCAGTGCAACCCGGCCAAACGGGCACCTATTCCGGCAGCTTTCCGAACGCGCTGATCCATCCCGACCGCAATAACTTTTCACCCAGGCTCGGCTTTGCCTGGAGGCCGTTGCAAAAGGGATCGATGGTGGTGCGCGGCGGCTACGGCCTGTACTACAACACTTCGGTTTACAACATGATTGCGAGCAACATGGCGCAGCAGCCTCCGTTCGCACAATCGCTGAACGCCTCGACTTCGCTGCCGAATCCTCTGACTATCGAGAACGGATTCCTGCTGGCTTCGAGCGATGCCCTCACCAGCAGCTACGCTATCAACCCCAACTACCGCATCGGGTATGCGCAGACGTGGACCATCTCGATTCAGAAGGATCTGCCGTTCAGCTTGTTCGGAACCATCGGATATCTGGGAACCAAGGGCACCCGGCTTGACCAGCAGTTCATTCCCAACTCCGTCGCACCCGGCGCGGTCGAATCGGCCCTGCCACATAGTTACATCTACGAAACGTCTAATGGTAACTCGACTTACAACGCGGCGCAGTTCCAGTTAAACCGCCGCTTTGCAAGTGGTATTATGGCGCGAGCCTCTTACCAGTTCTCGAAATCGATTGATAACGCGGGTACCGGTGGACGCGGCCAGGGCGGAACTCCGGTTGCGCAGAACTGGCTGGACCTTGCAGCCGAACGCGGGCTTTCCAGTTTCGACGCACGCCATAACCTGACCGTGCACTTCCAATACAGCAGCGGCATGGGAACGCGCGGGGGCACACTCATGAACGGCTGGAAAGGCGTCCTGTTGAAGGATTGGAACATGGGCGGCGATATCAGCGTGCGCTCCGGACGTCCTTTCACCGCGACCGTTGGTGGAAATCGCTCGCAGGTTGGCGGCACTGCTGTCAGCAATACTGTCAGGGCGAATGCAACGGGTCTGCCGATTGAAGCCGAGGGCATGCTGTTCAACACCGCGGCTTTCGTGGCTCCGCTTGCGGGAGAGTGGGGCAACGCCGGCAGAAACACTATCGTGGGGCCGACCACGTTCTCGCTGAATGGCTCCTTTGGCCGCGTTTTCCGGATCGGCGAGCGGCGCAGCGTCGACCTTCAACTGCAGGGCCAGAACATCCTGAATCACGTGACCATCACGAATTGGGGAACCGTTCTGGGCTCCAACAACTATGGACTGGCAACCGGCGCTGCCGGCATGCGCAAACTAACAATCAATCTAAGGTTCAGGTTCTAAACTTATGCGAGCTATCATTGCCACTATTCTTGTCGCGCAGTTAGTTCTCTCCGCTCAGGAGAATGCGCCGCCGCTTCCGAAAGGAACCGTCAAGTTCGAAGCCACAACGCAGTTGGTAGTTATCAACGTCTCCGCTAAAGACAAGAACGGAGACCCGATGGAAGGTCTGAAGGCCTCCGACTTCACGGTCAGCGAAGACGGCAAGCAGCAGCAGATCAAAGTGTTTGAGTTCCAGCGACTGGAAGACACACTCCTGCCCCCGCCTGAACTCAAGACACGCACGACCGAGAGCGCTCAGACCGCCGCTCCGTCAGCTAAGCCGGCCGTTGCCGCTGCCATCGCTCCATCGCCCGCCGGTGAGGTTAAATACAAGGACCGCCGTTTGCTGGTATTGTTTTTCGATCAGGCCGGCATGCCGGTGGCCGATCAATTCCGTGCGCAGCAGGCTGCGACGAAATTCGTAAAAACGCAGCTTACGTCATCGGATCTCGTTGCAGTCATCACCTATTCCACCGACCTGCGAGTGTTGCAGGATTTTACGGATGACCGTGATGAGTTGCTGGAGACCATCAAGGAAATTAAAATAGGCGACGTTGGCATGGCCAACGGCAGCACCGGAGATGACAGCGAAGAAGATTCGGGAGCCGCCTACTCTCAAGACGACAGTGAATTCAATATCTTCAACACGGATCGCAAACTGGCCGCGCTCGAGACCGCAGTCAAAATGCTCTCCAGTTTGCCAGAGAAAAAAGCGCTCGTTTATTTCGCCAGCGGCATGAGCCGTACAGGAATGGACAATCAGGCGCAACTACGCGCCACCGTGAATGCTGCGGTGCGCGGCAATGTATCGTTCTATCCGGTCGATGCGCGCGGCCTGGTAGCCCAGGCTCCTCTCGGCGACGCCACAAAGGCTTCGCCGGGAGGCCAGGGTATGTACTCCGGCAGTGGACAGCGAGCCGCGCAAAGCAACTTACAGGGACAGCAGGAAACACTCTACACGCTCGCGTCGGACACGGGCGGGAAGGCCCTGCTCGATAACAACGATCTCGCGCTTGGCATCGTGCAGGCGCAGAAAAGTATCTCAAGTTACTACATTCTTGGTTATTACAGCACTAACGCGGCACTCGACGGCCATTATCGCAGAGTCAATGTGCAGGTCAACAAGAAGCTAAGTGCAAAACTGGACTATCGCTCCGGTTATTTCGCTTCCAAGACCTTCAAACAATTTACGTCTTCTGACCGCGAGCGTCAGTTGCAGGAAGCCATCATGCTGGGCGATCCCGTGACGGACCTCTCGCTGGCGCTGGAAATTAATTACTTCCGCCTGGGTAAAGACCGGTACTTCGTCCCCGTGTCAGTGAAAATCCCCGGCAGCGATATCGAACTCGCCCGGAAAGGCGGAGCGGAGAGCACGAGACTGGATTTCATTGGTCAGGTGAAGGATTCGAAGGGGATGCTGCAAGGCACCGTGCGCGACGACATCACTGTTAAATTGAAGGGCGACGACGTCGGGCAGTTGGCCAAGCGCAATCTGTCCTACGACACGGGGTTCACACTGCAACCGGGCACCTACACGCTGAAATTCCTGGCTCGTGAAAACGCGACCGGTAAGATGGGGACCTTCGAAAACAAGTTTGTGATTCCGGACCTCACTACGAATCAAAGCTATCTTCCGATCAGTTCCGTAGTGCTGAGCTACCAGCGCGAAAAAATCGGTGCGGCCGTCGCCAGTGCGGAACGTGACAAGAAACTGATCGCCGCGAATCCGTTGGTCCAGGACAATCAGAAACTGATCCCCAGCGTAACCAAGGTGTTCCGTAAAGACCAGGAGATGTACGTGTATCTTGAGGCCTACCAACCCGCCGTCGAGACGACCCAACTGATGGTCGCAACCGTAAGTTTCTATCGCGGCAAAGCGAAGGCCTTCGAAACAGCCCCGCTGCAAATCACAGACGGGCTGAACGCGAAGTCGAAAGCCGTCCCACTGCGCTTCAGTGTGCCGTTGGAATCGCTGCAGCCGGGCAGATACACGTGCCAGGTCACGGTGCTCAATCCAGAAGTACAGAAGTTCGCAGTCTGGCGCTCGGCGATGGTGCTGCTGCCATAACTACACCACCCAGATCGAAGCCAGGCACATGCCCGCCCAGGTCAGCACGCCCAGGAACAGCGGCAGGTCGCCAAATAGTGCATCGGGCGCCGACAGCAGGCGTGAGTTGGTTTCCGAGACATACCAGAAGCGGAACAGACAAAACAGTACAGCTACGATGCTGAATGTCAGCGTCGGGCGGATAGTCACGACATAAAGCGAATAGAAGCAGAGCGCGCAGGCGGCCGCCACACCGGCGTATCCGTTCAGCAGTCTGGTCGTGTACACCGCCAGGGTCGGACGAGCAGCGCTCCCGAGCGCCTCGAATTCCTGTCGCTTTTCCAACGAGTTCACGAACAGCGCCAGGCTCAGTGTCGTAATGAACATCCAGAACGAGAGTGGCATTCCAATGGCCTGTGCTCCGGCGAGGGGTCGCAACACCAGTCCAAAGGCTCCGGAGAAAACATCCGCGACCGCGAGCTGTTTCAATTTGATGTTGTACGTGATGTTCAACAGCAGGTAGCCCCAGACCGGCGCGGCGTATTCGCGCCCATAGAGCAGCACCGTGAGCAGAATCGCGCAGCACAAGGCGAACATTACCTGAGCGCTGCGCAGGTTCACTGTGCCGGCTGCCAGTGGACGCGTGAATCGCTTTACCGGATGCAGTTTGTCACTGCTGCGATCACAAATGTCATTCAGAATGTAAACCGCCGCGCTCGCAACACAAAAATAGAAGAATGCCAGGCCGGCCCGCAGCCACAAGTCCCGGTTGTGCAACCACGGCGAAAATAGCAATGGGGCCAGCACCAGTAAGTTCTTGATCCAGTAGTGCGGACGCATTAATCGTAGCGCTGGCATGTTCAAAAGAAGTAAAGGCCATGCTAGCATAGGGAGTTGCCAGGCTTCGGGCTTCGTGCAATGGACGGCCGTAAACTCCGCCAGGTCCGGAAGGAAGCAACGGTAGCGGTTTAGCTCGTGTGCCGCGGATCACCCGGAGTCTGGCATTTATCATCTGCGGAACCCCTTCCATGTATCAGGTAATCGCCAGAAAGTATCGTCCCCAATCCTTTTCGGAACTGATCGGACAGGAGCACGTCCGGACAACACTTGAGAATGCCATCGCGCAGAATCGTATCGCGCACGGCTACATCTTTTCCGGACAGCGCGGGACCGGCAAAACTACCGTGGCCCGCATCCTCGCTCGATGCCTGAATTGCATTGACGGACCCACGATCAACCCGTGCGGCAAGTGTGCCAGTTGCCTGGAGATTTCCGGCGGCGGCGCTGTCGATGTCATCGAAATCGACGCGGCCTCAAATCGCGGCATCAATGAAATGCGCGAATTGCGCGAGAACATTCGCTACCGCCCGGCGCGGGATCGCCATAAAGTTTTCATCGTCGATGAAGCGCATCAGATCACGAACGAAGCCTTCAACGCGCTGCTAAAAACGCTCGAAGAACCACCCGAATGGGTCGTATTCATCCTTTGCACCACGGAATCGCACAAGATTCCGACCACGATCGCGTCACGCTGCCAGCAGTTCAGCTTCAGATCAGTCGATTTCGTCGAACTCACGACCCGCATGCAGTGGATTTGCGAGCAGGAAGGCATCCAGTCCGATCCCGAATCGCTCGCCGTTCTCGCACAGGCCGGCGAAGGCAGTGTACGCGATTCGCTCTCGGCCTTGGATCAAGCGATAGCCTGCTGTGGTGCGGCGCTCTCAGGCAAGGAAGTGCGCGCGCTACTCGGAATGTTCTCGCTGGAATCGCTGAGCGAGATTACTAAGGCCCTCTCGGATAGCAATGCGTCGCGCATGCTCGAGATTGTGGATGAACTCGAGCGCAATGGCCAGAACCTGCAGCATTTTTGCCGCGAGCTTTCACGCTATTTCCGAAATCTGCTGGTTGCCAAAATCGCAGGTAAGGGCACACGCCTTATCGCCGCTTCTGGCGCTGAACAGGAACGTCTCGCTGAAATTGCGGAGGCGTTCAGCGCGGAGGATCTGACGCGTTACCTGCAACTCACGCTGGACATGTTTCGCGAACTTCAGTATTCTCTGCAGCCGCGGCTACACATGGAACTCGGTCTGTTGAAACTGGTGCACGCCGCGAAACTGTTGCCACTGGAACAAGCGCTGGCTGGTCTGAGTTCAGGGGGTGGCGTTGCGCCTCCAGTCGTTAAGAAAGCAGAGCCCGCTCCGCAGCCAAGACCGCCTGCAGCAGCGCCGCCGCGCGTCGGGCCATCTCCGTTCGCAATGGATGCGGCACGTAAGACCAGCACTCCGCCGCCTCCGCAGCCCGCGCCCAAGCCGAGCGCTGCGCCACTGCCGGCATCAGGACCGCTCAAAGATCGCCTACACGCCTGGCTCGTTGAACAGACTTTGACCTTTGAAGCCGACGCGGTGGAACACGCCGAAGTCGCCGACACCACCGTGGAACTGGTCTTCACCGCACCACGTGAATTTTCAATGGCCCTGCGCTCTAAAGAAATGCAGAAGGCCGTAGCGGCGGTTTTGGGAAGGCCCAAGAAAGTCAGAGTTGAAGTTGGCGAGGGCAACACGGAAGCCGTCCAAATCGCAGTCAAGCAGGACGAGGATGCGGCCAAGCAACGTGCCACCGAAGATCCCGACGTGCAACGTTTCCAGCAACTTTTTCCCGGCAGCCAGATCCGTAACGTCCGAAATCTGAAAGAATAGGAGTTGGGCGACAGCCCTCCACGCAAGGAGCAAAAATCATGAAACTACCCGGCAACATGCAGAACATGATGAAGCAGGCGCAGCAGATGCAGCAGAAGATGCAGGAGGAAGTCGCGCAAATCCGCGTCGAGGCGACAGCGGGCGGCGGCATGGTCACGGTCAAGATGGACGGCCAGAAAAAAGTGCTGGGCGTGACGATTGATCCTGAAGTCGCTGGCGACGTCGAAATGCTGCAGGACATGGTCATGGCCGCCTTCAACGAAGCTCACAAAAAGGTGGAGGACGAGACCCAGAACAAGATGTCCGGCATGCTGGGCGGCATGGGCCTTCCCCCAGGACTCTTCTAAACATGCCCGACTTCGCCGCGCCACTCGCGAACCTGATTCAGGAGTTCAAGCGGCTGCCGGGCATCGGGCAAAAGTCCGCGCAACGCGTCGCCTTCCACATTCTGCGCTCAAACCGAGAAGACGTGGAACGCCTGGCGCAGGCGCTGCTCGACGTCAAAGACAAGCTCGGCATTTGCACGACTTGCAACAACATCAGCGACGCGGAGCTGTGCTTGTACTGTCGCGATCCACATCGCGATCAGACTGTGATCTGCGTAGTGGAAGAGCCGCACAACATCGTTGCGATCGAAACCACGCGCCAGTTCGAAGGACTTTACCACGTGCTGCACGGAACTATCTCGCCACTGCGCGGCATGGGTCCGGAGCAATTGCGCCTCAAGAATCTGATCGAACGAATTGGATCCGGTGTCGTGCAGGAGATCATTCTTGCAACGAATCCCACAGTGGAAGGCGAGGCGACCGCGGCCTACGTTTCGCGCTTGTTAAAACCGCTCGGGCTCAAGGTCACGCGCATCGCGATGGGCGTCCCGGTGGGTAGCGATCTGGAGTTTGCGGACGAAGTCACGATGTCGAAGTCGATGGAAAACCGGCGGGAAATGTAGCCGTTTCCGAATGCCTTCTTCCATCGATACGTTCGAGGAATTCGATCGGCTGCTGCAACAGGCCCGCAAAGATATTGCGGAACTGTTTCAGCAACACCCCAGTGATCGCGCACTGCACAGTGTGCACCTTCAACTGGAAGCCCTGCATACCTGGACGCGCGGCGATCGCAAGCTGGACCAATCCGAAAAAGATCAACTGAATTTCGGTCTCATCGCGAGCCGCGAACTGGAGGATCTTTGTCCCGAAGTGTGTCCGGTGCTCTATGAGTTGGCCAGCTACGTCATCTACTGGTAATGGAATCTAAAGAACGCGCAGCAGTTCGCGTTCCCGCAAGCCGCCTGCACTGACGCTATCCGCAATCACATCGATCAACTGATTGGCGGGCCTGTCACTCGATAGTTCCACTTTCAGGTAGTTATCGCTCAGCGCGACACGCTCCTGATCCAGCGTGACAACTGACAACGGCCGGCCGAGCATACTCTGCCGGAATTCCAGATTCTTCTTAGCCGCCAGATCGCGCAAGATTTTGTTGCGCTGTTTGCGCAGCGGCATCGGCACGTGATCGTTGCGATCGGCTGCCGGAGTGCCCGGACGCTCCGAATACGTGAACACATGCAGATACGTGAATGGCAGCGATTCGATAAACTGCCGGCTGTCTTCGAACTCCTGTTCGCTCTCGCCCGGGAAGCCCACCATCACATCCGCGCCGATGGCCGCATCCGGCATCCACGCGCGCGCTTTCAACACGCGATCCGCATAGTGCCGCGGACGGTACTTGCGATGCATCCGCCGCAGCACGGTATCTGAACCCGATTGCAGCGGAGCGTGCACGTGCTTGGCGATGCGTGGCGATTCCGCCATCAACCCGAGCAGATCGTCGGAGAAATCCATCGGCTCGACCGAACTCAGCCGTAAGCCGCTCGACTATCGGTCTCAGCCAACAGACGGCGAATCAGATCGGCCAGCCGCATCGTGCTGCCCGGTTCCCTGCCCCAGCGCCCCAGATTGATTCCGCTCAGCACCACCTCGCGGTACTTCGCGCTCAGTCCGCGAACCTGCTGGATCACCTGCTCCGCCGGAGCGCTGCGGCTTCTTCCGCGCACAAACGGAATAATGCAGAAGGAGCAGCGATTGTTGCAGCCGTCCTGGATCTTGAGATTGGGCCGCGTGCGATCTCCCGCTGCATCCTCGACCGGTGCAGCCAGAAACTCCTGCTGCGCGAAGATGTCGCCGACGTGGATCTGCCCGTGATACGGCATGTCGCCGGTGTCGAACAGCAGATCTGGAATCTGCGTTTTGTGCGAATTCCCCACCACCCAGGAAACGCCCGCCATCTTCGCGAGTTCGTCCGGAGCGCGCTGCGCATAGCAGCCCGTCACCAGAATCTTCGCGTCTGGATTCTCGCGGTGCACGCGGCGCACCACCTGACGCACGTCGTCGTCGGCCGCCGAGGTTACGGTACAGGTGTTGAGGATGACCAGATCCGCCTGATCGCGCCGTCCGTGCGAAATCAGTCCACGTTTGGCGAGCATCGATTCGAGCGCTGCCCCATCTGCCTGCGTAGCCCGGCACCCAAAGTTCTGGATGTGGAAGTTGCGCACTGTCTCAATTCTAGCTGATTGGGGAAATGCGGCCTATTCCCCTGGTGATAGAGTGGCCTAAGACATTGACTACGCTAAAGATCCGCACAATCCTGCCGATCAACACTCAGGCAAGGAGCCGCGCGAATTGGGTCTGGATCGTGTACTTTCGCAAGATGAAATCGACAGCGTATTTCGCAAGCTGCGCGATGCAGGCCGCGATGACGATCCCGCGCAGAGGGCTCAGCCTTACGATTTTCGCCGTCCGGACCGCATCGCCAAGGATCAACTCCGCGCGATCCATCTACTGCATGAAAACTTCGCCAGGACGCTGGCGTCCAGCCTTTCGGCCTATCTGCGCGCTTACGTAATCGTCAATCTGGTCTCGGTGGAACAACTCTCGTTCATGGAGTTCTCGCAGTGCCTGCCTTCGCCGACCTGCCTGGTGTCGCTGGGCATGAAGCCCTTCGACGGCAACGCAATCCTGGAACTGAATCCGACACTGGTGTTCCCGATTCTGGAAATGCTGCTGGGCGGCTCCGGCAAGTCCGCCAACCAGATCAAGCGCGAAGTCACCGAAATTGAGCAAAGCATTCTGGAAGGTTTGATTCGCATCATTTTGCACGACCTGAAGGAATCCTGGCGCGCAGTCACGAGCCTGGATTTCAAGGTCGATGCCTTCGAGACAGAGCCGCAATTACTGCAGATTCTCGCGCCGAACGAGGCGGTCGTTGCCGTGAGTATTGAAGTCCGTATCGGCGACAGTTCGGGCATGATGAACCTCGGCATTCCCTCGATCATCATCAAAATGCTGCGGCAGAAGTTCGACCAGCAGTGGTCCGTGCGCAAATCCGAATCCACGACAGCGGAGCAGGATCGCATGATGCGGCTGCTAAAGCCCGCCCAGATTCATCTGGATGCTCGCCTGTTGGGTGCCACGCTCACAGTTCAGGACCTCATGAACATTGAGCCGGGAGACATGCTGCTACTGGACCAGCCTGTCGAAAAGCCGATCGACTTCATGCTCAACGGAGGCTTGAAGTTCCACGGGCAAGTCGTCAGCAACGGGCGCAACCGCTCCTTTATAATCGATCAGGCACACGTAATATAAACCTTATCGGCTGGCCCCAAGCCGCTCACGCATTTCTTCGGTCAGGTGCATTTCCGGAAGCGGCGGGTTCTGTCCCGTGATCAATCTCGCGCCGCGATTAAATGTGAGGTACTGGAAGGCCCACTGGATCAGCACGACGACGCGATTCTGGAAGCCGACCAGATACAGCAGGTGAATGAAAAGCCATAGCACCCAGGCGATCCAGCCACTCACTTTGAGGAAGCCGAAGTCTGCGACCGCTGATGCACGCCCGATCGTCGCCAGGCTGCCCTTGTTGACGTAATGGAATGGCTCGACGCTCTGCCCTTTCATACGGCGTAGAATCGCCTTCGCGGCATATCGGCCTTGCTGCATGGCAACCGGGGCAACGCCGGGCAGCGGCTTACCACCTTGTTCGAGATACGCCATGTCGCCGATCACAAATATCTCGGGGTGTCCGGGTATCGTCAAATCAGGTTGCACTTTGACCCGGCCGGAACGGTCAGTTTCCGCGCCAGTGCGCTCCGCCAGTTTTCGTCCTAGTGGTGAGGCGGCAACTCCCGCCGCCCACAGTACAGTGCGCGCCTGAATCCGCTCCCGGCCAGTCGGCCCGTTTACCCAGACACCTTCCGCATCCACATCCGTAACCGTCACTCCGGTACGCGGGCGAACACCCAGGCGTACCAGCGCATGTTCCGCAGCCTCAGACAATTCAGGCGGATAGGGACTGAGCACCCGCGACCCTGCGTCGAGCAAGATGATCTGCGCCTCCGCCGGGCGGATCGTCCGAAAGTCATCCTTCAGCGTGTCCTTGGCGATCTCGCTCAGAGCTCCGGCAAGTTCCACACCGGTCGGGCCGCCGCCAACAATCAGAAACGTCAGCCATTCGCGGCGCTTTTGTTGATCGGGTTCATGCTCGGCCGCTTCAAATGCGAAGAAAACCTTGCGGCGGATCTCGGTCGCATCTTCGACTGTTTTCAATCCAGGAGCGTAAGCGCTCCATTCTTCGTGGCCGAAATAGCTGTGTGTGGAGCCTGTTGAGAGAATCAGGCTGTCGTACTCGATGTCCCCGTTTTTTAGAATCACGCGCTGCTGCTGCACGTCGAAATCGACCACCTCACCCATCAAGACATCAACATTTTTTTGCTTGCGCAGCACTGCCCGCAAGGGGGAAGCAATGTCACCCGGTGACAGTGCTCCGGACGCGACCTGGTATAACAGCGGCTGAAAAAGATGAAAATTGCGGCGATCTACGAGCGTTACATCCAGATCCGCCTTGGCAAAAGCCTTGGCCGCGTACAACCCCCCGAAGCCTCCGCCAACAATTACAACTTGATGCCTTGCCCCAGATTCACTCATACTTCCAGATTGCCACGAAGTTGTCATGCTTAGGCATTGACGATACCAATGCGCCGCAGTAGCAGAAATTCAGAAATGTTTTCAGTCGTAAGCAGTCCGAGCAGTTGTTCTCCATCCATCACTAGCGCACAGCTACCAGCCTCGGCCAGTTTGGGGAGCGATTCTGCAAGATCCTGATCTGGCGAAAGTGCGACAAATTTGCGCTCCATCGCACTCGACACATAGGCATCCGCTCCATCGCTCACCATTGCGCGCATCAGTGCCGCGCGTCCCAGCAGGCCCAGCACACGCCCGCCCAGCATTACAGGAAAGTCCTGTTGAGAGGTCGCGATCAACAGATTCGCTGCGTCCCGGATAGTGTCGCCATGCGACAGCGTTCGGAAGTCGGTGATCATGGCTGCGCGAACGGGAATACCTTGTGTGAGCGTTCGCCCTTCGACCAGGCTGCCCTCCTGCGTAGCGCCCAAATACACGAAGAACGCGATGAACATGAGCATGAAATTCATGGACAACAAACCATACAGCCCCATGAAACCGGCAAAAATACGCCCAGTGCGTGCCGCAATCCGTGTCGCGTCGTTTTCCGAGCGAAAACGCGCAAGAATCGAGCGCAGTACACGGCCGCCGTCCATCGGGTAAGCCGGAAGAAGGTTGAAAATCGCAAGCACCAGGTTGCCGGCGGTGATGCGTTGAAGCAGATTTCCGTCAGTCGCTTCCACCAATTCCTGCAGCGACACAAGGGCGTTCTGGCTTGTCAGATAACCCAGAATACCGCCCGCGATCAGAAAGTTCACAGCTGGCCCGGCCAGAGCAATCCAAAGCTCTTCCCGAGCGCGCAATGTGCGGTCCAGCCGCGCCAGTCCACCGATCGGAAACATAACGATTTCCAGCGTCTTAACGCCATAACGCCGCGCAACAACAGCGTGACCCAGTTCATGCAGCAACACCGACGCAAACAGAGCGAGTACGTAGAACTACGTTGACGAGCGCGGATTGACGCCCACTAAGTCCCAGGAAAAGCAGGAAGACCAGCAAGATCACAAACGTGAAGTGGAAACGGATAGGAACGCCAAAAATCGTAAAGAGTCCTACCGCGCCGGGCAGTCTGGGAACCTCTGTTTCCTGATTTTGTGGGACCATGTTGCTCTCCGTTAGTTAGATGCGTTGGGAGTTATTGATGTTCCCACTCTGGGAAACTATCCATGGAGGTAAGTGCGGGGTAATCTGGACGATCGGCGGCGCTTTGATGGCGGTAACTCTTCAGCACCGTCCCGTGAAAGATCAGGAAAACCCCGGGCATCTGAAAGCCATCGCCCATCAGCCTGCCTATTCCGTTCCCGTGCAAAACCGCGGATTCAAAACCCCGAACCCACACCTTCGGACCAAAAAGCTTCAGAATCGAACCACGACCCAGACCAAACGCCCGATAAACAGTACGATCGGGATCGCTGACCCTCGGCACATCCTCCAGACCGTATTTGCTAAAGAATGGCTGAGCCTGGGCCTCACACCCCATGTGCACCAGCACGAGTTGCGTGTCGCTTCCCTCAATTGCTTTGCGCTTCGCCGCAAGGTCATTCAATGCCTCACGGCAGAACGTGCAGCCGGCGTGACGCAGGAACACCAGCAATACCGGCGAGACCTGTGAGAGTTCCGCGATGCTCGGCCCAAACTGGGTGCGAGCCTTCATGGCCATGCGCTGAATCTCTGGCGAGGCGGTCCGTTCGCGGCACAATTTCGATTGATGCGCTTCGTAGAGAATCCAGCAGAACGGACCCCACCAGATCAGATCGTTGGCCGTCATCGTCATCCCGACGTTCCAGGGCAGCCGTCCATGGAGTGTTCCGTAGAACAAACCGGTCGCACTCATAATTTTGATGAGCAAGCCAACCAGAACGACGGGCCAGTGGACCGCGGGATTGGAGGCAGCTGCCGCAAAACCGATGCCAAGCGCGCCTGCGATTAAGCCGATAAACTGCCACTGTTCCGGATAGTACGGCTGGGCCAATCCGGCCCACTCAAAGAAGGCTCCGGGCGCCAGTACGGCCCATGCACCCCAGATAAAGTGATAAAGCGCGGCAGCCCACAAAAGGCGGCTCATCCACGCGCTCGACGAACTTCGCATACCTTAATGGATGCTTCCGGACATCACCGGCACTAAAAAACATTTGTTTATCTACAACGAGTTCCAGGGATGCAGGATAAAGAGATAAACGACAGGCATCGCGAACAAACTGCTATCCACCCGATCCAGCCAACCGCCGTGGCCGGGCAGCAGTGTGCCGCTGTCTTTCACGCCTGCGCCGCGCTTCAAGGCCGATTCCGCCAGATCTCCGACCTGTCCGGCGATGTTGGCCAGCGCCGAAAGCAGCACCACGTCGACAACGCCTACCTCAGGAATGAATGCGCGAAGGTAAAACAATCCGAAGACCACCGATGCCACGATGGACGCTATCGAGCCTTCAATCGATTTCTTGGGACTGATCACGGGCGCCAGCTTGTGCTTGCCGAGCGACCGGCCTACATAGTAGGCTGCTGAATCTCCCACCCAGTTCAGCACCAACGCAAAAAACAGCCAGTGCGGACTGACTTCCCGCAACTCGCCTGCACAACGCCACGTGCCGAAAATGTAGAGCACCCCGAGCGTTAATGCCGATGCGTACGTTAGCGACTTCGAGAGATCGTTAAAGCGAAGAGCCAATGCGAGCGCGCTTAGCGCCAGTACGGTTACAAAGAGCAGTTCCCAGCGAGGCAGAAACAGCAGCATCAAACCAGCGCCGTAGCCCAGCAGACCGGGCTTCTCGATTCCCTGCGCGGCCACGATTCCGGCGTACTCGTGATAGCAGATCATCGCGACGATGACCACGACCGCCCAGAAAAGCCAAACTGGGCCGAGTAGAACCACATAGCTGATCGTTGGAACCAGTACTACTGCGGAGATCAGTCTCTTCATCTCGCCGGAACGCCTAGAGCCTCTACGAGGCGTTCATCGGCGGAACCAGGAGTGGTCGCGTTCCCAAGACCACCGAACCGGCGCTCTCGTTTTTGATAATCCAGAATCGCCTTCAACAGGTCGATTCTTTTGAAATCAGGCCAGAAGGTCTCGGTCACGTACAGTTCCGCGTAAGCGATCTGCCAGAGCAGAAAATTGCTGACGCGCATTTCACCTGAAGTTCGAATCAGCAGGTCGGGATGCGGCTGAGGGGCCGAGTATAGCTTGGATTCCAGCAGTTCTTCCGTGACGCTCAGATTTGCAAGCGAACCGGACGCGCGCGCTTGTTCAATGACCGCGTTGATCGCGTCCACCAGTTCCGTGCGCCCGCCATAGTTGATTGCGAGATTGACCTTGAGCCCGCGATTGTTTGCTGTGGCCTGAACGGCTTCCTGCAACTCGGTCTGCACACTTTGCGGCAACTGTTCCAGACGCCCGATGGCGAAGAGCCGGATGTCGTTTTTCATCAGACTCGCCATTTCGTGGCGCAGGTAGTAGCGCAGCAGGCGCCAGAGCGTGTTGACTTCCGCGCGCGGCCGTTTCCAGTTCTCAACAGAGAATGCGTACAGCGTCAGCGCCTCAATCCCTAGTCGGGCACACGTTTCCACCGTGCTGCGGACAGGCTCGATGCCAGCCCTGTGACCAGCCACGCGCGGCATGTGTCTCCGGTTCGCCCAACGCCCATTTCCATCCATAATGATGGCGATGTGCGCTGGAAGGCGTTTGGGGTCTACCGTCTGCGCGAGATTCCAGTCCTCTTCACCCGGCTTCAGGACGTCGAAAAGATCCTTCATGGAATGCAAAGTTTTATAGTACACCAGAGCGTACTTCCTGGTGTTGTATTAGAAATCATCGGGCCAACACGTCAAGAGGAGTGAAGCGTTCGCCGAGGATCGGTTCGCTTGCTAAACCGAGCCAGCTTTCCAGCACGGTGGCGTACACGGAGCGGAAATCTGTGTGCGACTTTGGGGCGTCGTTGTCGAGATCGCTCAGGCTCGGATGCGCACCATGCAACCCGCCCTTGAGCTTGCCACCAGCGAGAAATACCGGTGCCGCCGCGCCGTGATTGGTGCCATGTCGACCGTTCTCGGAAAGCGTTCGGCCGAACTCGGAGTAGGTCATCAGCAGCACGCGGTCGAGCAGTTTGTCGTGTACCAGATCGTCGCAGAAAGCGGCTACGGAATCGGATAGTTCACGAAGTGTTACCGCGTGATTCCCCGCCTGGTTTGCGTGATTATCGAATCCGCCCGGCGATACGCCGCCCTGTTCGACGAGATAGACCTGAACACCGAGATCCGCGCGTATCAGTTGGGCCACCGTTTGAAAGGATTGAGCAAGCGGATAAGCAGGATAGGCCAGTCCGCGCTGGCACGCAAGACCGCACTGACTTGGTTCGAGTCCGCCTGCGCCGTTAGCTGTGACGCTCGCGGCGAAACTCAGCAGCGGAATCGCGACTGCCCCGTCCATCGCCAGGGAGTCGCCGGGGCAGCACCGAAAGTCCAATCACGAGCCGTACGGATGCTGGGTACGACCACCTGCCCTGCGTGGACGACAGCGGCGGCGCGATCCGGCCCACGAAGACCACTGGCACTTCACCGCTATCGACATCAGCCGATCGATCTGCCACACGCCCCAGCCAGCCCGTCTGCTGCGCGGTGGTGAGCACTCCGCCCGTCTGCCAGTGCCGCATGCCGGCGCCGTGGTCCCGGTTCATGTTGGGGTACCCCACGCCCTGCAATACCGAAAGATGCCCCTCCTGGAACAGTCGCGCGAAGCCGCGCAGTTCCGGATGGAAGCCGAGTGAAGAAGAGCCGATCTTGTGGATCTGGCCTTGAGTCAGCCTCAACGTGGAACGGTTGCGTGCGTAATTGTCATCCTCGTATGGCACCACTGTATTCAGGCCGTCATTGCCGCCAGCCAGCTGCAAAACGACCAGCACTCTGCCGGATTTGTCCGGACTGTTGGCGGCGAGCGACGCACTGCGCGCCGTGGAAAAGAAGGCCGCGGAACCTGTCGAGATCTTGAGAAAGTCGCGTCGTGTTGTGGACATGCTGCCTCTGGCCATCAGGCCAACTGGTACTCCGGTAACGTCACGATTGTCTGCACGAACTGGCTGGCGGACACAGTTCCGGCGTGCAGCGTCGGGTCATCCTGCAGGAGCATATCCAACAGAAACTTCTCGATCACCACGGGGCCACGCAGTCCGTACTTTTCCGCGATGGCCTGCGGATTCAGCTTGCCACCTCCCAACATCGCAGAAATCAGATTGCCGCGGCCAATCAATGTGAAGCGATTGAGCCAGCGACGCCCACCCGCCCAGCCTGCACGAGTCGGCGGCTCCAGTAACTTCTGTCCCAAATCGGTAAGCTGGCGGTGCAGCGGCGCAGCAGCGATGGACATTTCGAAAGCCGCCGCGAATCCCAACGCGAACTCCAGCGGGCTCTTGATACGTTGCCGGTATGCCGCCGCGGAGAAGAACAGGTTGGATCGCAGTATGACGCTCACAAGTTTGGCAATGTCCAAGTCTTTCGCAAACGAACCCACTAACGGCGCGAGTAATACCTCAGAAGGTTCTTCGGTCTCAGCAATCAGGAATCTATAAAGCTTGCGCACCACTAGTGCTTTCGAGCCGAGTAGATCAGCCGCGAATGCGTCGGTGTTTTTTGCATTGCGACTGCCGCGCGGATTGAGCGCGATCCCGGCACCAGGATCACGCGAGACCTCACTCACGAGCACATCAAAGCGGCCGAGCGCATTGCGGCGCAGCATGCGCACGTGCTGCTCCACCAGCGACGTCTTACCCATCGCCGATCCGGAAATCGCAAAGAAGTTATGCCAAAACAGCGTCATCTTTTCGAGCAGTGGATTCGGCGTTGCACTCATGCGATAGAGCCACAGCCCGGCACATTCATCAGAGCCGGCCGCATCGGAAATTGCTACCGCCGCAGACATAGCGGAGACGCGGCGTTCAAACCCGTCGAGATCGCCGGAAGGATGAAACAGCGTATCAACGCTACGCTGCGGCCCGTCAGCGAGAGCCTGCTGCAGTTGCGGCCAACTGGCGCCAAAGCCGGCACGGCGGAGAAGATGCGCGGCTAGTGCGAGATTCCATGGACGCGCCCTGCTGGATTCGTATGGCGCCCACGCAAAACCCGGATCGTTGATAGCGTTGCCTTGCATGTCGTTTGCTATTTGAACTGCAGCTCGAAATCGGCCTGCTGCCCATCTGCCTTTTCCGACATACTGAACCGGAAACGGTCGAAATGTTTCAGCAGTGTCATGTTCAATTCGAGTTGCGTCTCGGCGGCCTCCGGTTTCATACCTTTTCCGACAACATCCTGCCGGACCAGTTCATTTCGGTTCATGCCCAGCAAGGCGGCGATATCCGCTCCATTAGAAATCTCCAGAACGGAATGCGCGGTTAACCTTTTCGCCGGTGTTCGCCCGTCCTCTTTGTTCACCGCGTCAATCACATCGCCAGCCAGGGAATCTGTCGTGCTGAGGATGATGTATGGTCCGACACGCACCAGAGCTGGACGCAAATTGAAATGCGAGGGCAGGTGCTTGCGATCTTTTTCGTTGCGCACGGAATAGTAGCCAAACGTAAATGGCACGCCGCCGTGCGACGCCTTGTCGAAAATCAAGCCGGGCAACGCCTGCTGCCCGCGGGTGAAGTTCGAAATCCCAATCGCCTTTTGCCAGGCCTCCTCCAGCACTTCTCCAAACTCCTCCGCCTGCTCGACTTTGAAGATCAGGGCGGCGGCAGGATACTGCACCAGCGGAGTTCCGATCGCGGGATTATAGTCCTGACGTGCAACCACCATGCGCACCTCTGGATGGAAGCGCGCGAAAACCTCGTCGTTCAAGTTCTTGCCCGTGAAAAAAATCTCCATGAAGTTTTCAAAGAGGATCGCGGCAGAGGTCTTTTCAGGGAATAGCGTCTCTCTTGCGGAATAGAACTTATGCAGGTCCCGCCATAAGCTGGCCGTTGCCAGTTGGCGAGGTACAGTGAGGTCCGGCAACACACCCTGACCAGCGCTTTTCGGCAGCGTGAAACCTCCGGCGCCAGCAGAATTCAATTTGCCATCGGATGCAACGTGCAACAGCAGTTTCCTGTTCTCCACTCGAAGACTCAGTGCGATCCAGGTCGATGCGCTCAGCGATTCCGTCACCGCGCCGTTCAGCAGGATTGAAAACGGAGACGCCACATCAGCCGGCTTCTTCTGCGCAGCCTGCGCCTGATTGAGCACGGCCATGTTCACATAACCCGTCGCGACTGCTCCCGTGCCCGCAGCCTGCTGAGCCTTGCTGTAAAGCGCCGCCGCAGCCATGCTGCCACTCGTACGCGGAGCGAACAACGCCTTCATCGTTTCCACACGGTTGGTCACGATCAGGCGATTGCCAAACCGCGCCCAGAACTGTTTCCCATCGAGACTCCAGGTGGAAAGTCCAGGAAACTCCTTGTAAAAGACTCCCTTCGGTGAGCCCTTCCCGCCCGCGATCAGCCCTTGCACAATCTGCTGAAATTGTTCGGGCGCGACGGAGTCAGCGGCATCGAGCAACAGCACAGTGCGATCACCTGGATAGGAAGCATAAGTGATACCGCGGGACGTCAATCTGCGAACTACGCCCTTCCAATCGGTGCCGCCTTTGCGCTCCAGTGCGTCCACCAGCCCCAGAAAACCTTTAAAGTCAGGTGCGGCGGCCATTTGCCGGTAAGACGCGGTGGCTGCGATCGATTCGGGAATCTTCAGGTCCAGCGTGAGGTCCAGCAGTGCGCCGGGCTGTTCGATCTGCACGACGATGACCGCTCCCTCAGGAAGCCACTGTGCTGCTGGCGGAGCAATCTGAGCCATCGCAATCGTCTCGCTGGCGACGACGGACAGCATGGCAAGCCCGAACACCAAATAGTTACGGATCATTTACGCTCCCGCTGACAGCCGGCCGAGAACGCAGGCTTCAGGACAAAGAGGTCTATTATATCCGTTTAAACTCCGAGGTGTGGCCAGCCGAGTAGTGCGGGCCCGAAAACGCCGACAATCAATGCGCCCACCCCCAGAAAACTGCCGAAAGGCAGCTCATAGCTGGCGAAGTCCTTGCGCTTGATCAGAATGAACAGCAGCCCGATAACCGACCCCGCCACCGAGCCTAGAATGAGCGTTAACAGGCTTCCCTGCAGTCCCAGGAATGCGCCGATCATCGCAACCATCTTCACGTCTCCCAAACCGAGCCCCTCGCGTTTCCGAATACGATAGTACAGTTCTCCCACCAGCCACAGAGTCCCGCTACACAGCACCGCTCCAAAGGCGGCTTCACCCACGGAAAACCAGCGATCGCTGAGGTGGCTGGGAAGCAGCAGCCGTGAGATCAAACCCTCCATCGGAACCAGCCACGACAGCAGGAGCCCGATCACAGTACCGCCCAGAGTGAACTCATCTGGCAAAATCAGCTCCTCAAAATCTGAGAAGACCAGGCCGATCAGCAGAGCGCTGAAGATACAAGTTTTCAGAGACACGAGGGATACACCATACCGATTCAGCACTACAGCAAATGCAATTGCCGTGAGTAACTCGACCACGGGATAACGGAGGGGAATTTTCGACTGGCAATGACGGCACTTACCGCGCAGCAGAACGAAGCTCAGCAGAGGAATGTTGTCGTACCACGAAATCATCTTCTCGCAGCCGGGACAGAAAGAGCGCGGGCTCACGACAGAAAGGTCGCGCGGCATGCGGTAGATGCACACGTTCAGAAAGCTACCGATGATCAGGCCGAACAAAATTCCAAGCAGAATTTCCGTCAAGGCTCACTCCCGATTTTCAAGTCTCTCATATACCGCCAGCGTGTCTTCCACCATCCGATCGAGCGTGAACCGTTCGATAACTCGACGGCGCGCCTCCTGCGCCATGCGCGCTGCTCGCGGGCGATCCGCCAACAGCAGACGGATTGCGGAGGCAACTGCGCGTGCGTCGTTTCTGGTGAGCAGCCCGGTGTACCCGTCCTGCACAATCTCCGGGATACCACCCACTTCGCTTGCAATCACCGGGACCCCATGAGCCATCGCAAAAAGAATCGCCGAGCCCAGGCCTTCGGACTGCGTAAGATACACGAACAGCCCCGCGTCAGGCAGATCCTTCGACAGATCGGTCGAAAAGAGCACATTGACTCCCGCCAGTTTGGCGGCTTCGCGCAGCAACTCGGAACCTTTTTTCGGATCTTCCGTGGCCGGCGCTACAACGCGATTTCCATGGCTTGTGCATTCGGCCAGCGTCGTTCCGTCATAGACAACGTCCACGCGTTCCGGTGGCACACCGGCTTTCAACAACTCGGCTTTCACACACTGCGAGATCGCAATATAGCAATCAACATGACGGTACTTCCAACGAGAGAGCGCAGCACTGCGAATGGGAAAGGCAACACGCCGGGCAACCACTAGCGGACGATGCGCCAGCAGGACACAGATCGTGTGCGCATGCGCATCATGGGCATGCGTCAGATCCATCTTGCGTGACCACGATGCAATCGCATACGGAGACAACTGCCGCACGGGAAGCCCTTCGGCCTCGGCCGCCCGATAGAGCGGGCCATCATTGCGCGCCAGCAGCATTTGCTCATGACTCCGAGCAGCCAGACCGCGCATCAGCGCAAGCACCTGAAATTGGCCGCCGCGCATTTCACGGCCGCTGTCAATATGAAGAATCCGCATGGAGAATTGGGCCTGGCGATCAGCTCATATTGCGTGCTTTGGCGTATTTCATGAAGTTGTAGAAAGCCGCCATATAGGCAATCGCAAGCCCTTCGAAGCCGTCGAGAAAACCGCGCTTGAACAGATAAGTCTGCCAGAATGTCCAGAGCGGATCCAGCAGCAGATGCGCAGTGCCGATCGTCCGGCCCTCGGTGACAATCTGCTGTGCGGCTAGCGTCGTATAGACGTCCATGGTTTTCAGATGTTCCGAAAGCGACGTGCAGGTGAAATGCAGCAGATTGCCATCCAGGTGTCCGACCTTGCCGGAAACCTGCACGCTTTCATGCACAAAATCACCAACCCACTTGGCTTTATTGCGATTGAACAACCGAACCTTGCGATCCGGATACCAGCCTGAGTGCATGATCCAGCGGCCCAGGTATTGCGCGAGCCGCGGCATCGTGTAGGCGTCGAACTCCGGACCCGCCTTCTTGATCTGCCAGATCTCGCCTTCCAGCCCTTCGGACAACGCTTCATCCGCATCAATCGACAGAATCCAATCGTACGATGCCTGAGTCGTCGCGTAATTCTTCTGCGCGGAGTAGCCGTGCCACGCCTCTTCCACAACACGTGCACCGAGCTTTTCCGCCAGTTCCACTGTGCGATCGATGGACCCATTGTTGACGACAATGATTTCGTCGCAACAGCGCAGACTCTCGATCGCGCGAGCGATATTGCGTTCTTCGTTGCAGGCGATGATGGTTGCCGAAATCTTCATCAGATGCCCGTGCCTGTTCGCAGCGGCTCCAACGTGAACGTGAGTGCCAGAATCAACATTGCGATCCATGCCAGCGTAGCTCTGCCCCTCCCCAGGCGCGTCTCGTCGTAAATTGTCGGTGGGTGGCGCATGCCAAACAACACGAAGAATGCAGCCCACAACAGCCAACCATACCAATAGAATATTCCGATTGGGATCAGCGCCACCACGAGCACTCGCGAGATCAGGCGATGTCTTGATCCCAGAAATGAGTACACGATGTGACCACCATCGGACTGTCCAATCGGCAGCAGATTCAATGCGGTCGCAATCACTCCCACCCAGGCCGCACGCGCGACCGGGTGCAGATAGATGTCGGCTGTCATGACGCCTGGAAAGACGAGCCACTCCGCGAAGCGCACAATCAACGGTGAACCGAATACCAGATCGCCCTGCTCCGCAATGCCCGGAATCATCTTGGACCAGGCCATGCCCAGGCCCATTGCGGGGATAAGGAACACAAAACCAGCCAGCGGTCCTGCGACTCCGACATCGAACAAAACGCGTTTCGAATAAATCGGTGAACGTATCCGGATGAACGCGCCCATGGTACCGATGAGCGTTGGCGCCGGCAAAAAATACGGCAGGCTGGCGTCGACTCTGTAGAACACGCAAGCCAGATAGTGCCCCATTTCATGGGCAAGCAGAATTGTGAGCAGGGTGATTGAGAACGGAAGCCCGTCCATCAGCATGGCAGGATGGGTGAGAATTCCCCACAGCGCGACGAAGTCACCTTCGATATCGAATGCCGGACGGTTCGCCTCAAAGTTTTGAAAAAGCCGCGCCCCGACGAGCGTCGTGGAAAGCGCAGTCAGCAGAAACAGCAGTGCATGCAGCCAATACTTTTGCCTGGGCGGAGCGGGACCGCCAAATTCAAGCGGATAGTCTCCGCCGTCGTCCGGACCCGGTGGAAATGAGTCCGGCGGGTATTCCTGCAATGACACGATGAATGTTTACTGCAACGACTGCAGTTCTTTACCGGGCTTGAAGCGGACAGCCTTGCCCGGAGGAATGGCAACCTCTGCGCCAGTGCGCGGGTTCCGGCCAATACCGGTTTTGCGCGGGCGCACATTGAAGATTCCAAAGCCCCGGAGTTCGATACGCTCGCCCTGGCCGAGCGCCCGTTTCATGCTTTCGAACACGGTCTCAACAGCCATTTCGGCCTTGGTCTTGGTGATCCCGGTCCGATTGACTACTTCGTTAATGATATCCAGTTTGATCAAGACACCCTCCTCGGCGTTCGCCTCAAATTCCGTGAAGCCATTCCCGGCAGGAAGCGCAAACCTCATGATAGGATTGAGGTTAGGGGTTTGTCAAGGGCATCCCAGTCGATCTGCAACCATGGATATCGAAAGCTTCCGCCGCGCTTGCGCTAAATACGCCACCGGAATCACAATTACAACACTGCTGGACGATGCGGGTACACCGCACGGAATGACGATCAATTCGTTCACATCTGTATCGCTCGAGCCGCTGCTTGTACTGGTCTGCGTTGATCTTCGTGCGAATTTGCGACCGCTCTTGAATACCGGAAAACACTTCGGCATCAACGTACTCAGCGAAGGGCAGAAAGAACTCTCGACGCGCTTCTCACAGAAGCACGATGATCGCTTCAGCGGTGTGGCGCTATTAACCGGCACCACCGGAGTTCCATTGATTCGCGGTGCGTTGGCCACTTTCGAATGTGTAGCAACGAAGATCGTGGAAGCAGGCGATCACATCATTGTGATCGGCGAGGTGCTGCACGCCGATCACACTGACGGACGCCCGCTCATTTATCACTGCGGCAAATATCAGACGCTCGGGTAGTCTACTTCCCAAGCACTTCGAAATACTTTGCCACCGCTTCTATTCCGCGGTAGAAATTCGCGAGATGGAATTTCTCGTTCGGCGCGTGCAGGTTGTCGTCGGGCAGACCGAAACCCATCATCACGCTTGGGATTCCCAGGTGTTTATCGAATAGCCCAACGATCGGAATAGATCCGCCGGAACGGATATAAACCGTCTCTCTGCCGAAGCTCTCGGTCATCGCAGCAGCTGCCGCTACGAGGTACTCGTTCTCCGGATCCGTAAGCGAAGGGGCTGCGCCGTGAATGGTCTTGAACTCGGCTGTGACGCCGCGCGGGCAAGCGTCCTTCACCGCTTTGACGATCTGGGCCGTAGCTTCTTCGGGATCCTGATTCGCCACCAGACGGAACGAGAGCTTCGCGAGTGCGCGGGCTGGAATCACTGTCTTTGCACCCTCACCGGTGAAGCCGCCGCGGATGCCGTGGACTTCCATGGTGGGACGCGCCCACGTGCGCTCGAATATCGAAAACTCGGGCTCGCCCGTCAGTTCCGTTACCCCGACTTCGTGCTTCTTGTACTCCTCTACATCGAACGGCAGGCTCTCCCACGCCGTGGTTTCCTTGGCGCTGGGCGGGGTGACTTTATCCGTGAAACCTGGAATGCGAATGTGCCCGTCGCGGTCCTTGAGCGCGCACAGAATCTCCGCGATCGCCATGATCGGATTCGGCGCCGCGCCGCCATACACGCCCGAGTGCAGGTCGTGATCCGCGCCCTGTACGCTGAGCTCGCCATAGACCAGGCCGCGCAAGCCGACACACAGCGTAGGCAGATCCGGCGCGAACATTTCGGTGTCGCAGATCACAGCTGCATCGGCCTTGATCTTCGCGGGCTTGGAAGCAACATAGCGTTCGATGTGCTCGCCGCCGACTTCTTCTTCGCCTTCCAGCAGGAACTTCACGTTGATCGGGAGCTTGCCCTGCGTCTGCAGGAAGTACTCCACTGCTTTCATCAGAATCAGTGTCTGGCCTTTGTCATCGCAAGCGCCGCGGGCGTAGATATTGCCGTCGCGGATCTCCGGTTCAAACGGCGGCGATTTCCACTCTTCCAGCGGATCCGCCGGCTGCACGTCATAGTGTCCGTAGAGCAGCAGGTAGGTTTGCCCGGTGCGCCCAGCCATTCGCCATAAACCAGCGGGTTGCCCTCGCCTTCGATCAACTCGACAGCCTGCACACCGGCGGCTCTCAGGTTGTTCGCGGCGAACTCGGCGGCGCGCCGGATATCGGGTTGGTGTTCCGGAAGCGTACTGATGCTGGGGATCCGTAGAAAGTCGATAAGTTCCTGCAGATACCGCTCGCGATTCTGTTCAAAGTAAGTCACAACACTAATTTAGCGCTAAAAGCTAAAATTGGAGAGTCCCTCCACTGGATCTGGGAATCCAGATTAATATATGCACACCAATCGCCTGCTCCACGAGAAAAGCCCGTACCTTCTGCAGCACGCTCATAACCCGGTGGACTGGTATGCCTGGGGCGAGGAGGCTTTTGCCAAAGCCCGCAAGGAGGACAAGCCGATTTTCCTGTCCATCGGCTATTCGACGTGCCACTGGTGCCACGTGATGGAGCGCGAATCGTTCGAGTCCGAGGAATTGCCGAAGTGCTGAACCGGCACTTCGTTCCATCAAGGTGGATCGCGAGGAGCGGCCCGACGTGGACCGCATCTACATGATGTTTGTGCAGGCGACGACCGGCGGCGGCGGGTGGCCGATGTCCGTCTGGCTCACGCCCGAATTGAAGCCATTCTTCGGCGGCACGTACTTCCCGCCCGACAACCGCTACGGCCGGCCCGGTTTCAAGACCGTGCTCGAGTACATCGCCAACGTCTGGCAGACCGACCGCGCCAAGATTGCGGAATCCAGCGTCGATATCGTGGAGCAACTCGAGCAAGCACGCCGAGGTAACCGGCGATCGACCGCTGGATGCGCGCGCGCTCGATTCGGGCTTTCAGGTTTGCCGGCGCATGTTCGATGCAAAGCACGGCGGCTTCGGCGGGCGCCGAAATTCCCGCGCCCGGTGCTGCAAATTTCCTGCTGCGCTACTATCGCGCAAGCGGAAATGACGAAGCGCTGGAGATGGTGATGGTAACACTCGACGCGATGGCGAAGGGCGGCATGCACGATCAGCTCGGCGGCGGCTTCCATCGCTACTCGGTCGATGAGCGCTGGTTCGTCCCGCACTTCGAAAAGATGCTCTACGATCAGGCGCAGTTGGCCATCATCTTATCTGGAGGCCTGGCAGATCACGCGACGAGGACCGTCATGCCGAAGCCGCGCGCGATATCCTCGACTACGTTTTGCGCGACATGACGCATCCCGAGGGCGGGTTCTATTCAGCCGAGGATGCGGACAGTGTCGTCGATCCGGCGCAGCCGCACGAGAAAGTCGAAGGAGCTTTTTACGTCTGGAGTTGGGACGAGCTCGAAGAGATTCTCGGAGCCGAACGGCGCAGGGCAGTTCGCAATTGCTTACGGCGCGCAGCGCGACGGAAACGTCGAGAACGATCCGCAAGGCGAGTTCCAGCATAAGAACATTCTGTTCCGTGCCGGCGACACCACAGGCTTTGAGAAGGATCGTGCGCTGCTGCTCGCCGCGCGCGGCAAACGCGTGCGCCCGCATCTCGACGACAAGATCCTGACCGCGTGGAACGCCTCATGATCTCGGCTTTCGCTAAAGGCGCGCAGACACTCGGGGACGAGCGTTACCTGAGCGCAGCCCGGCTCGCGACGGAATTTCTGATCAGACATATGTACGATGCACAGTCAGGCACGCTGCTGCGCCGTTTCCGTGACGGCGACGCTGCTATTCCAGGCTTCCTGGACGACTATGCATTCTTCACGCAGGCCCTGCTCGACATGTACGAAACCACATTCGAGTTTCGTTATCTGGAACTCGCAAGCCGACTCGCCGGAGAAGATGATCGAACTGTTCGAGGACGAGCAGCACGGCGCGTTCTTCAGCACGGCAGCAGGTGACAGCAGTCTCGTGTTGCGCATCAAGGATGACCACGATGGCGCGGAGCCTTCGGGCAATTCCATCGCTGCGCTTGCGCTGCTGCGACTGGCGCGCATGACGAATAATCAGAATTTCGCCGCAGGTGCGGAGCGGACGCTGCAGGCTTTCGGGCCACGCTTGAGAACGGCGCCGGTCAGCGTACCGCAGATGCTGGTCGCGTTTCAGTTCAGCAGGTCGAAACCCAAACAGGTGATTATCTCTGGCGAGCGCAACGCCGCGGGGACGCGCGAAATGATTCGCCTGCTGCATCAGCAGTTCGCGCCGAATCGCGTAGCCCTGCTGGTGGACAGTCCGGAGACGAAATCCAAACTCGGGGAATGGCTCCCCATGGTGCGCGACATGCACGCAACGAATGGACAAGCCACGGCCTATGTTTGCGAGAACTTCACTTGCCAACTGCCGACCCCCGACGTGGAACAATTTGCCGAGTTGCTAAAATAGGCAAGCACTCTCGGAATCTAGAGCAGTTACCCCATAGGAGAAAATGAATGGAAAGACCAGGAGCAACGACTCTCAAAGGTAATCCTTTGACTTTGATCGGACCCGAATTGAAGGCCGGCGACACCGCGCCGAATTTCGAGGTTGTTGATACCGGATTGCAGCCAGTCACGCTGGAAAAGACGGGCAACAAAGTTAGAGTCTTCAGCGTGGTTCCGTCACTGGATACGCCCGTCTGCGACATGCAGAGCAAGCGCTTCAATGATGAAGCCGCGAAGCTGCCAGAAGTCGATTTCTACACGATCAGCATGGATTTGCCCTTTGCGCAAAAACGCTGGTGTGGCGCTTTTGGCGTCGACAATCTGAAGATGGTTTCGGATCACAAATCGGCTTCGTTTGGCTCGAACTACGGCACGCTGATCAAGGAACTGCGCATCGAAAGCCGCGCGATCTTCGTGGTGGATCCGAGCAACAAGATAACCCACGCCGAGTATGTAAAAGAGGTGGCTGAACATCCCGATTACGAGGCCGCCCTCAGCGCTGTAAAAGCAATCGCGGTCTAACCTGCAAGACTCTCCACGGGGCCGGACTCCTTCGGCCCCGCTCATCCTTCCCCATACATAGCCCTAAATCGGATAGACTAGTCTAGTTTCGCTTTGTAAAATAGATCACACAATGGTTCTAGCAAGGTACTGTCGTTGCGGCCGCAAACTCCCGCAACGACACAGTTACTGTGGCATGTGCGGTAGTGCCTCCGCACAGCCCGGTTCTTCCAGGAGCAAGACCGAATGGTCTGAACGGTCGCGCAGTGTTGCCCGAACCTGCAGCGAATGCAATTCCGTCATCCCCTGCAACGAAACGAGTTGCCAGAAATGCGGACCGTCCAAAGCCACCCAAACGCTGAAAATCGCGCTGGCACTTGCGATGCTTGGGTTCGGGCTGTACGCTTATCTGCTCTCGCGCTGATCAGCGAAGAATTTCGCTCAGGACTCGCCCTTCCACGTTTTCCATTTTCAGCCCCAGCATCCGTGCGACGGTTGGAGCTATATCCACATTGCGAATCGAACCCACGCGTGTGCCCGGCTTGATTCCGTTGCCCCAGGCGATCATGAATATGTCCATGTCCGCGTCAGACGCAACATAGCCGTGTGAACCTGGAGTCGTGCCCGCAGCGACAGGAGTAATCACTTTTCCGTCAGCGGCGCCGCTAAAAGCATAGCCCGGTTTGGCTGCGAGCACGATATCGGGCATCTGGTCATACTCTGCCGGAAGCGGCATACCCAGAGTTTTGAAATCGGCGGAATCGTGGACGCTGGCGATGCCTTCTACATCGGCAAACATCTGCTTCAGTTTCGGTACCAGTTGCGCGCGCTTTGCGATGTCGGTCACGTACAACATCGCTGTGCCGCCTTCGGGTATGGCCCAGGCATCGCAGCGAATCTCCGCGCCGGCACCGCTGATCAATCCGTTCTCACGCAACTTAACATTCGTGTTGATGTGCTTCTGGACCGTGCGAAAACCGTGATCGGCCACTACGACGAAGGTTGTACGATCCAACATTCCGGCCGTGCGCACTGCTTCCACAAGGCGCGCCACCAACTTGTCCGCGTACTCCAATCCACCAGCGGACGCGAGCGTGCGCGGGCCGTAGCGATGATGCGTTGAATCAAGGTTGAGCGGGTGGTACATCATCAGGTTCGGGCGGTGCTTCGCAAGAATATACGCCGCTGCCTCGGTCCAGATGTAGTCGCGCCAGGTGATATTGGCTCCGCGAAAAGTCTCAATTTCCTTCGAAGTAACCAGCCCGGCGGCAATCATTTCCTTTTCGACTTTGCCTTCGATGCCGGGCAGTTCAGGAAACGACCACGTCACCGTCGGTGCATTGAAAATCGCAACCCAGTCCACTTCTGCTGTCGTCAGCCCTGCCTTGAACGCGAGGTCGTAAACTGTCGGCGCTTTGACCATCTCTGTCTTGTTCCGCCATTGCTCTACTTTTGGTGGCTTATTCGGACCTTGCCGCATCGCCATCCCGTTGTAGAGCACGCCGTGCTTCGCAGGAGGCACGCCTGTAATCATTGAGGTATGGCTCGGCCACGTAACGGTAGGGTTCGAACCCTGCATACGCGGCGCGAAGGCACCCTCGCGCGCCAACTTGCGCAAGGTTGGAATTGCCAGCTTGGCATCGTCGAAGGCAAACGCCGGGAAGCCATCCAGACTGATCAGGACCACCGTCCGATCTTTAGCAGGGGTCTGGCTGAACAGCGCAGAGGTAATGAGGGCAAGGAAGGCGAATCGCATTTTCATATAGGTATCAGGCGCCCAGACGATACACTGCACTCAGGGCTTCGACAAGCACTTTATCAGGATTAGGCTCCTGGACGCGAACCACTTGAATCGGACCTGGGCCGCTAGGCGACCAGCGTTCAAACATGCGCGTGGATACGGAACCTGCGAAGACAGTCAGCAGCGGGACTCCGCATGCGGCCGCGACATGCTGGCCTGCCGAGTCGTAGCCTACATACAAACGGCTGCGCGCAATCAGCGAAGCAAAGGGAGCAAAGGCTCCGTCCCACGTGCGGATTTGTCCAGCTGCCGCGCCACACAGCGCAATCGCTCGTTCGACCCGTTCCGTCTCTTCCCCGCCCGCACCCTTGTCGATCCACACCACCATGTCGGGACGCACCAACCCGCGCAGCAGATTTTGTTCGAAGGGGTCCGGAATACGCTTGGCCGGATTCTCACCCACTCCCAGGCTAACCGTAATCAGCGGCAGCGCTCCTGCATCAGGCGCCTCCACCGGCGCAAGAAACGCCTTGGCCTCCGGAACACCAAAAGTGGCTTCCACCCACCTGCGCGTAAGTACGGGCAAGGCCTGCGAACTCTCGCGATCGAATGCCCGGCTTTCGAAAAAGTAATAGTTTTCTTCGGGACAAACCGGCAGCAACCCGAGTTGTGTCAGCCGCGAATCCGGATCGATAACAATGCTGTCAGGCTGCGTCAGAACCCCCTGCAAGTCTTCCCAAAGCGCCAGCCGATCCGCCAGGTTTCCGCGACGTCCATAGCTCACAGGGAGGTGTCCGATGCGCGCATCCGCCCCGAACATTTCCCAATTCTTGCGCGGCCCCACAAACAAAATCTCGGCCTCGGGAAAACGCTGCCGTGCCGCATCCATGATTACGCTGGTGACAGCCACGTCTGCACCCAGCGTAATGCGTGAAAGTACGAACACCTTGCGAATCGACGCTGCATCACCGCTGAACCTGCGCACCTTACGGACTCGATTGTAGCGGCCAATCAATTCTTCCGGATCGAGCTCGGGAATTACGCGCGAAATGACATTCGAGAACAGACCGGCATAGACCGTGCACAGATCAGGGTCGAAAAGATCAGCCAGGCGCTCGACCACTGTGCCGAACAGCGCGTTGCTCCCACCTTGCGCAATGTTGGGATCGGCATCGAGCGCCGTGCTTACCAACGAATCGAGCAGGGCCGGAGGCCAGGTTCTGTCGCGCAAGCAGCAGGCCACCAAAGCGACAGCAAGTTCATTAATTGAGGTACTTGGCAACCAACAACTCCAGCTTCTTACGGGTCTCGGCCGGCACGGTACTGCGGTCTGTAAGGATCGCGTGGGCGAGCGCGGAACCGCACTTGCACTCGCGGGTTTCAGGCATCGCCATGATCGTCGCCTTCACAACCTGTGCTGCATGTTCCGCGTTCTTCACCAGGTTGCCGATGATCTGGTCCACAGTGACGGAGTCGTGCGCCTCGTGCCAGCAATCGTAGTCGGTCACCATCGCGACAGTGACGTAGCAGAGCTCCGCTTCGCGCGCGAGTTTCGCTTCCTGCAGATTCGTCATGCCGATCACGTCCAGGCCCCAACTACGATAAACGTTGGATTCCGCTTTGGTGGAAAAGGCCGGGCCTTCCATGCACAAATACGTGCCGCCTTTTTTCGCGGTGACGCCGCAGGTTTGCGCCGCGCCAAAAACCACATTCGACAACTGCGGGCAGACAGGATCCGCAAAGCTGACGTGCGCCACCAGGCCTTCGCCAAAGAACGTGGAAATCCGTCCGCGCGTACGATCGAAGAACTGATCCGGAATGACGAAATCGAGCGGCTTGTGCTCCTCTTTGAGCGAGCCCACCGCACTCAGCGAAACAATGCGCTCCACGCCGAGTTGCTTGAAACCATGTATGTTCGCGCGGTAATTCAATTCCGACGGAGTCAGCCGGTGCCCGCGACCGTGACGAGCCAGAAAGGCCACTTCTTTCCCGGCCAGGGTTCCTACTATATACGCGT
Source organism: Bryobacteraceae bacterium (assembly GCA_963793625.1). Classification (GTDB taxonomy): domain Bacteria; phylum Acidobacteriota; class Terriglobia; order Bryobacterales; family Bryobacteraceae. The sequence goes on from CAWCAT010000020.1 coordinate 424,238, forward strand.
CTGACGGATGGCCAAACGGAGTCTCTAGCCTGATCTCCTCATCCTTCTCAAAGCCGGGCATGGAGTAAAGTCCGCTGCCGCCAATTATTCCAATAGTGGGTTTCAAAAGTGCTCCTGCGTAATTGTTCATTATCGTGCATTCGCGTTGGAGAATCTCGCCAGCAGCCGTTCCGTGACGCTGTACGGATCTTCCCGATGCTCAGCAATCGCACAGGCTGCTTCGTCGATTTCAGCGCTGCTGATACGCTCCAGCAGCCGTTCTCGTAACATCTGGCGCAGTCGATGATTCCAGGCGGCCGCGCTCCGATTAATCTTCGGAACGGCGGCGAGGAAGCTGCGCAGCGCGTCCAACGCGGGCCCGATACCCTCTCCGGTGGAAGCGACGCTGCGCACAATCGGGGGCGTCCAGTGATCTGCACGGACCGCGAGACTCAGCGCCCCCTGCAATTCCCGCGCGAGTCGATCCGCACCCGGCAGATCCGATTTATTGATTATGAAGACGTCCGCGATTTCCAGAATGCCGGCCTTGAGCGCTTGCACGTCGTCGCCCATGCCCGGCACCAGAATCACGGCAGTAGCATCGGCCAATCGCGCGATTTCCACTTCGTCCTGCCCCACACCCACGGTCTCGATCAGAACCACATCCCAACCTGCCGCATCGAGCAGCAGCGTCATGTCCATTGTGGCGGGCGCGAGTCCGCCCAAATTGCCGCGCGTAGCCATCGAGCGGATAAAAACTCTAGCGTCGGCGTGGTGCGATTCCATTCGTATTCGATCGCCCAGAATCGCGCCGCCTGAGAATGGACTGGTGGGATCCACCGCGATCACGGCAACCGATTTGCCTTCCTCGCGCAGCACGCGGATCAGTTGATCTACCAGCGTGCTCTTGCCGGCCCCGGGCGGCCCCGTAATCCCGAGTATGGAAGCTTTGCCAGTGTGCGGGAACAGGCTGCTGAGCAACTCGCCGGCTTCCGGTCTGCGGCTTTCAATAATCGTCGCCGCGCGCGCCAGGGCCCGCAGCTCGCCGTCGAGAATCCGCTTCGTCCAATCCTGCATCAGCTTTTCAGCAATTGTCGCGCAATGACCAGACGTTGAATCTCGCTGGTTCCCTCGCCGATGGTGCAGAGCTTCACGTCGCGGTAAAACTTCTCCACCGGATAATCTTTAATGAAGCCATAGCCGCCGTGGATTTGCAACGCCTCGTCCGCAACGCGCACCGCCGTCTCAGAGGCAAATAGCTTTGCCATCGACGATTCACGCGTCACGCGCTTGCCCGAATCCTTCCGTGCAGCGGCGCGCAGCATCAGCAGGCGTGCAGCATCAATCGACGTCGCCATATCCGCCAGCTTGAACTGGATCGCCTGAAATTCCGAAATCGGCCGGCCGAACTGTTTTCGCAATTTCGCATAACGCAATGCCGCATCATAAGCGCCTTGCGCCAGCCCCACTGAGAGCGCGGCAATCGATATGCGACCGCCATCCAGGACTCTTAAGCTATCGACGAAGCCCGCACCAAGTTCGCCGAGCATTTGCGTGCGCGGCAAGCGGCAGTCTTCGAAGATCACTTCGCCTGTATCACTCGCACGCATGCCAAGCTTGTTTTCTTTCTTGCCGAGCCGGAATCCGGGCGTACCCGCATCAATGATGAAAGCGGAAATTCCGTGCTGCGACGCAGCGCGATCGGTTACCGCCATGGCAACGCAGACCTGCGCATGATGGGCGTTGGTCGTGAATGTCTTGGCCCCATTCAGCACCCAGCATTCGCCATCCTCGACGGCGCTCGTGCGCGTTCCCGCGGCATCCGAACCCGCTTCCGGTTCAGTCAGCGACCAACAGCCGAGCCATTCTCCGCTCGCCAGTTTAGGGATGTAATGATGGCACTGTTCTTCGCTGCCAGCGACGTAAATGTGATTCGTGCAAAGCGAATTGTGCGCCGCAACAATCAGCGCAACCGAAGGATCCACGCGCGCCAGTTCTTCCACGACGATCGTGTAATCGATGTAGCCCAGTCCGGAGCCGCCATACTCCTCCGGAAAGATCACACCCATGTAGCCCAGCTCGCCGAGCTTACCGATCAGGTCAACCGGGAAAGATTGCGCTTCGTCCCATTCCAGGACATGCGGCGCAATCTCTTTCTGGGCAAATTCCCTGACGTGCTTGCGAAGCGCAAGCTGATCTGTCGTGTACTCGAATTGCATTTCGACACCCCGGAAAGGGCCTGCCGCATGCGAGTCGGGTGTGTACTAGACGATCTCTTCTTTGACAGCGTCCCAACGCATGGTCCGGCCCTGGCGATAGCTTTCCACTGCCATTCTGCACGCTACGGAAACGCGGAAACCCACATCGAACGGACAGTTCGTCTCTTTGCCTGTACGAATCCCATCCAGGAAGTTCTGCATGTGCGCGGCGGGCAGGGTCTTGGTCTGGCCCTGCACTCCTGGCCATCCTTCCGATTCACCTTCTGCGGCATGTAGCGGATCTGTTGCGCCTTGGAGATGGTGCCGTCGGTTCCCAGCACGTCTTCGGAGGCGCCCAACTGACTGTTTCCGAAGCCCGAATCCCAACTGAACAGCATCTCTTCGGGATGCTCCATGGAAACGTTCATGGTGTCCGGAACTTCGCGGCCATCTTTCCAGAGATAGATGCCGCCGGTCATGGTGACGGCTTTCGGAATCTGGAGGTTCATGGCCTTGTACCAGAACGAAAGCTGGTGGCACATGTTTTCGTAGCACGTTGCCGCCGGAATAATCCCAGAAGAAGCGCCAGTTGACGTAGCGGTTAGCGTCAAAATCACGTGGCGGCGCGCCGCCCAGAAATGCCTTCCAGATAATGTTTTCGGGCGTCATGTCCGGATAAACGGGGCGCGACCACTGTGGTTTGCCATGCGGCGTATTGCGGTACATGTGTCCGTGAATCGCCGTGACCTTGCCCATCCAGTCCTTGTGGGAAGGAACTGCAGCGTATCGGCCATCTGGCCCATGGAGCAGGATTGATGGCCGATCTGCACTGTGCGTTCTGCCGGCGCGCTTGTAGGCGGCGCGCATCTTCTTGGCGTGATCGACGGTGAACGCCATCGTCTTTTCCTGATAGACATGCTTGCCCGCGTCGAGAGCGGCGACGAAGTGCTCGCAATGCAGATGTTGCGGCGTGGCGATCAGGACCGCGTCGATCGGACTTATTTTCGAGCAGATCCTTGTAGTTCAAGTAAGTCTTCGCGTTCGGCGCAACGCGTTTGGCTTCTTCGAGCTTGCGTGTGTAGATATCGGCGAACGCTACGAACTCCGTATTCGGGCAGGACATCGCTTCCCGAACGATCTCCATTCCGCGCGCGCCGGCGCCGATGATACCAAACGAATGCGTTCGTTGGCACCCAGGACAGCGGAGGGTACAGCAAGGGTGCCCGCAATGCCGGTGGCCACCTTGCCAATGAAATTACGACGAGAGTCCATGGAATCGAAATCCTTAGGTGTGAAAAAGTACTTACGTGCTTATCTTATCACCGGGAGTGTGACGATTTGCCTGGGACACCGTTCACGCTGCGCGCGGATTTCGTCCCAGACGCTCGGTGAGACGCGTGAAATGCCGCGACGACGCCCGGGATCGAACTGGGTTCCGGCACAGCGCGACGATTTCTTCGCTGGCTTCCTCGTCGGAGAGCGCCAGCCGATAGGGCCGGTCCGACGTCATGGCATCAAAGCTATCGACAACCGAGAAAATCCGCGCGCCGAGGGGAATTCGCTCGCCTGCCCACGCGACCGGATAACCGCGAGCCATCGAAATTCGCATGATGTCCCAGCACGATCTCAGCCGCGGGCTCGCAGGCTTGCTGACCGACTGCAGCAATCGGTAACCGACCTCTGGATGACGCATCATCTCGGCACGCTCGGCTTCCGTCAGTCCCGAGGGTTTGCGCAAAATCGCGTCGGGAATCGCGATCTTCGCCCACGTCATGGAGCAGGGCGCCGCGCGCAAGCACATCGCATCTCCTCCTCACTCAGCCCCATGACCCGTCCGAGATGAACGGCGAACTCGCTGACGCGCTTGGAGTGGCACATCGTTTCGCGCTCGCGCTCGTCCAGAACCGCGACCAGCAATTCGAGCGTCCCCAGCGATGCCGCACGCAGCCGATCCGCAAAATGCTGCACTTCCAGGGACTGTTCCAACATCATCAGCTTGTCCGCCAGCAGGCGTTCGCGCTTCGCCAGCGCGCGCGCAACGGCTTCATTAACGTGCGACAGAGCCATGGGCTTGACCAGATAATCGAGCGCGCCCGATTTCATGGCATCCACCGCCACTGGCAAATCCTCGCACGCCGTGAGCAGAATCGACGGCGGTCGCATCGCCGCGCTCGACATCGCCTCAACAACTCCATCCCGTCGATTCCCGGCATGCGCACGTCGGAAAGAATCAGTTCGACGGGTCGCTGTCCAGAATCTGCAGAGCCTCGGCGCCATCCGCCGCAGCAGAATCTCAAAGCCTTGTCTCGAAAGATGCTCTTTCAAAAGCTGCGTATGGCCTCTTCGTCATCGACAACAAGGATGCGGTTTGGTGTCTCTGGCATTTATCGATATAACCCACGTGGGTCAGCGCTAGAAGGACTGTAACACAGAAATCAGTATCAGTAAGACCCGATTCCAGCAGTACTATACGGCATATTTTTCGAGCCGCTGGCCGTACTAGGACAACCCCCCGTTTGACTCCGGCGTCCAAAAAGAGAAAGTATGGAGTCGATGATGATGGAACAGCCGGAGACACCCGAACAGCTCGCAACGCTTCTAGGAGGCGCAGCCGCTGAAAAGAAGACGATTTCGCTCGCAGGCTCGGGCTCGAAATGCGCCATGGCTGGCCCGCTGCAATCGGCCGACGTCACGATCAGCACCAGCGGGCTGAGCCGAGTTGTGCAATACGATCCAAAGGATCTTACGATCAGCGTAGAGGCGGGCTTGCGGATCGCGGAACTCGCGCAGGTTCTGGCCGAACATCGCCTGATGTTGCCGCTCGATCCGCCATTCTTCGACCAGGCAACCGTCGGCGGCATTGTCGCTTCCAATTGCAGCGGCCCGCTGGCGCAGATTCTACGGCACCGCCCGGGATCTCATCATCGGCATGAAGTTCATCACGCTGGATGGCAAAATCATTCAGTCCGGCGGCATGGTAGTAAAGAATGTCGCGGGCCTTGATATGGCCAAGCTGCTGGTGGGTTCCTTCGGTACACTGGCCGCAATCGCCGTCGTGAATTTCAAGGTGACTCCGCAACCCGCCGCGCGCCGTACCTTCCTGATGGCTTTCGAAAAAGTAGCCGACGCGATCGCAAAGCGCGACGTCATTCTGCAGAGTGTCCTGCAGCCTGCGGCCCTCGACTTGCTGAACCCGGCGGCGGCCCAGCGGGTGGGCCGTGAAGGCTATCTGCTGGCGCTGCAGGCGCTTGGAGCCCGAAGTGTGATGGATCGCTACGCGAAAGAACTGCCCGGAGCGGTCGCATTGGAAGCCAGCGAAGAAACTGAATTCTGGCGTGGCATCCGCGAGTTTGTGCCGGACTTCCTCCGCGCCCAGCACCAGGGAGTCGTAGTTCGTTGCTCTTCCACGCTATCCGGATTAAAGGGAATTATCGATTCCACGGAAGAGCCTGTCTTGGCGCGCGCCGCCAGCGGCGTAAGCTATCTGAACTTCGCTGACGCAGAAGCGCAGGCGCGTGGATGGCCAACAACATGGACTGCAAATCCGTAGTCGAATTTGCGCCCGCAGACAACCGAAGCTCCAGCTTGACGCTATGGCCAAGCCCCGGCGACGACTTTGCGATGATGGAACAAGTGAAGCAAATGTTCGATCCCGACCGTCTGCTCAACCCCGGGAGGCTGTATGGCCGTATCTGAATCCGCCACACCGGTCCCCGTACGCCTCGGGCCGCTGCAATTCGATCTCGACCACTGCATTCACTGCGGTCTCTGCCTCAACGCCTGCCCGACCTACCGCGAACTGGGCGTCGAAATGGATTCGCCGCGCGGCCGCATCTATCAGATGGTGCAGGTGGCAGAGGGCAAGATGCCGATTTCGCCCTCGTACGTCGAGCACATCGATCTGTGCCTGGCCTGCCGTGCCTGTGAAACGGCCTGCCCTTCCGGCGTGCAATACGGCAGACTGGTCGAAGCCGCACGCACGGAAATCGAAGCGCAGCGCAAGCGTCCGTTGCCGGTTGAGTGGTTCCGCAATTTGATCTTCCGGCATGTCCTGCCTTCCCGCTTCGCCCTGGATGTTGCCGGCGGCGGGCTGTATCTCTATCAGGCGAGTGGACTGCAGAAGCTGCTGCGATCGTCGGGTATTTTCAGAATTCTTGGACCGCTGGGCCGGATTGAGGCGCTGGCTCCGTCCGCCGAAATTCCGTTCTTCTTCCGCAACATCGGCAAGGTTTTCCCGGCTGCAGGAACACAGCGCTATCGTGTGGCGTTCCTGGCCGGATGCATCGCTAACGTGAGTTTCGCGCGACTGAACGAAGCGACGGTCCGCGTCCTGCAGAAGAACGGTTGCGAGGTGACGATTCCCGGCGACCAGACCTGCTGCGGCGCGCTCCACGCCCACAGCCGGGCTGAAGGACGAGGCGCGCGCGCTGGCTCGCAAGCAACATCGACGCGGTGCTCAGCGGTAACTTTGACGCGATCATCACTAACGCCGCCGGCTGCGGTTCCACGTTGAAGGAGTATGGCGAACTGCTCGATGACGACCCCGCTTATGCGGCCAACGCGCACAAGTTCGCCGGCTTGATGAAAGACATTACGGAGTTTCTGGCGTCCATCGAACTGACGCCTGCAACCAAAGCGGTAAATGCGGTGGTCACCTACCAGGACTCCTGCCACCTTGCGCACGGGCAGAAGGTTCGTATCCCCCCGCGGCGTCTCCTCCGCGGAATCAGCGGCCTGGAATTCCGCGAGCTTCCGTACTCAGATCTCTGCTGTGGCAGCGCCGGCATCTACAACGTCGTGCAGAACGACATGGCAATGGCACTGCTGCAGAAAAAGATGGAGACCGTAAACGCCACCGGAGCCACCATCGTCGCCACAGCCAACCCGGGCTGCCTGCTGCAACTCGAAGCAGGAGTCCGAATCCACGGCAAAGGGCAGCGAGTAGTGCACGTCGTGGAGTTACTCGACGAGGCCTACGGCGAGTAGGCCCCGAAAGCTCCAGGAATCATTTACGACGCCGCAGGAGGAGAGCCGACAGACCCAGGCCCATGAGAACGAGGGTGGTTGGTTCAGGCACGGCCGAGTCGAACGTCACATTATCGAAAGCGAACGCCTCCGCTTGCTCGGAGTTGAACACAACCTGAACTCGGTCAAACGCGATAGTGCTTTGGATCCCCGCGAACCCTCCGGCGAAGATCGGGTCGGGCACTGCATCGTAAGAAAGACTTCCCACGTTCGTGGCGCCGCTGAAGAGAGTGATCGTTGTCGCGTTCGTAACCGGCACTGTGTCAAGCACAGCGTAGCCATAGCCGAACAGGGTGGCGGGCGCAGGCAGAATCATTGTCATGATTCCCGCGTTGTTGCCCACTGATACCACGTTGGGAGGGGCGACACTGTTCGTGATCCCCGGTCCGCCGTCGATTATCACGTACCCACTCCCGAGGCTGTATCCGAACAGGACTCCACTAACTGACAGTCCATTCACCTCTGTGTTGTCGGCCAAGCCATTGAAAGTGAGCAGGGCTGATCCTCCCGGAAAAGCTCCTGGTGCCACAGCGATGACGCTCGCTGTCGCGGTTGGCTGCGAAAGGATCATGCCTAGCAGCAGAAGACAACTCAACACTACTATCCGTTTCTTCACGACTTCGACCTCCAACAGGATTGGTATCGACCAGAATACTCCCGTTTGCCGATCGCAGTCATTCAGACTTTAAATTGTGAATACTAGTACCTGGCCCGTCAGTCAATTCTGCGAGCGCTTGAAGTAATGCATTAGGCCCATCCAGCTACCACAATAGATCCAGCCGTCGGACTCGTATTGAGACCGCTTGAAGGACGACAAAATGCCCGACTCCCGTTGGTATTGCCATACAATGCGCAATTTTTCATCCTCGGGACGCCTGAAGCGCAGGTAGGCCGGGCCGAACCCGATCATCTCCCAACCTTCCTGTCCCATCCGGTCCATCACATCCATTTCATCGAAGGCCGTGGCCACACGGTCTTGGTATTGCCATGTTGCATTGAGCACGTCCATACGTTCCTCCAGGTCGGCCAGGAAGACCTTCTCTACCGGTTCGCCGAAGAGCCATGCAATGCGAAACGTCAGCGGGAGGGCGGGGTCGCTCCTTCCGGATTCGAGAGCGTTCACAGTTTGCCGGGACACCCCAAGGCGTTCGGCAAGGTCCGCTTGCGACCAACCGCGTTCTGTTCGTAGCTGCCGGATTCGATTCTTCATTGGTTTCCTGCTACTAGCATGGGCAAGGAGAGGGTACATGTCAAGTAGTTATTTACATGTCACTCTCAATTTCCACATGCACTGCTTTGAGGAGTAAACTGATGTTGTTTCGCAGTTCTTCTCGGACCACGGTGCGCTGTTCTGTCAGCGGGTTATCGCTGTCAATCACGGTAACTCACCCTGGTTCGTTCGCGGAGGCTCCTTCGGAAAACGCCCGAACAACTTCATCCTCTTCACACACCAAAACCGTCCGCAGGTCCACCACGACACGATCATCGACAATCCGCGTAATCACAGCCGGCTCGCCCAACCGTAGCTTGCGCTCCAGCCCGTTCGCATCATCCGTCCGCACCGCAATCAACCATGTGGCTATCGGCTGCTCGGGCGTTGAGCCTCCACCGATCACAGATTCCCCGGCAATAATCTCAGCGCCCTCGATACGAGCCGCCAGAGCCTCGGCGCGCACGCGTATCTGCTCCGGCGTTAACGCAATCATCGCCAGTGCCGGAATCTCATCCAGTCGCCCCAGCAACAGCGCGCGTAGCGTCGTCTCCAACGCCTGATAAATCAACTTATCCAGCCGCAGTGCGCGAAACATCGGATTGCGCCGCAGCCGCGCTACCAACTCCGGACGCCCGGCAAGAATGCCCGCTTGCGGACCACCCAACAATTTGTCGCCGCTGAACGACACCAGATCGACACCCACCGCCAAGCTCTCGCTCACGAGTGGTTCATCGATACCATACGCCTTCAAATCGACCACGCAACCGCTGCCCAGATCCTCATACAGCGGAATCTCGCGCTCACGAGCCAGAGCCACCAGTTCTTTCAAGTCCGGCTTGGCCGTAAAGCCTTGCATGCGGAAATTGCTCGGATGCACACGCAGCAGCAGCCGCGTGCGCTCATTAATCGCCTCGCGGTAATCGTCAATGTGCGTGCGATTCGTCGTGCCGACTTCGCGCAGAATCGCGCCGGAGCGCGCCATGATATCAGGGATGCGAAACCCGTCGCCAATCTCAATCAACTCGCCGCGCGAGACAATCACTTCGCTGCCCGCAGCCAGTTCGTTCAATGCCAGAAATATGGCCGCGGCGTTATTATTAACCGCGATTCCTGGAACCCCGAGCAGCCGCTCCAGCAGTCCGGAAACATGCACATCGCGCTTACCGCGCCGGCCCGTCTGCAGATCATACTCGAGGTTGGAGTAACCGGCAATCGGGTCAAATCGCGGCAATGGTGCACGGCCCAGATTGGTGTGCAGCATCACGCCTGTCGCATTGATCACGTGCCGCAGCGAAGGCCGCTCCAGTTCAGCCAGTGAGCGCGCCACCAGATCTTCAACGCTCGCGCCAGCCAAATCTTCGCCCGCCAAAATTCGGCGCCGCAACTCAGCCACGGCAAGCCGGATTTCATTCACCACCAGACCGCGAGGGTAGCGTGCCAGCAGGTCCGCCACACGCAGCAACACTGCATCGACCGATGGCAAATCGCTCAGCTTCGACATTAATGACTCAATGACAACACGAGCTTGCCGACACCGTCGTCATAGCGTTCCAACGTTTCAAACGCGCCCTGAATACCGTCCAGCGGAATCGTGTGAGTCAGCATCGGAGCGAAGCGCGCAAAATTTTCTTTCATCATGCGCAGCGCGATATCGGTCTCATGATTCGAACGGCGCACCGTGTACAGCGCGAGTTCCTTTCGTCGAATCACATGAATTTCCAGCTCTGCTTTGACCTCTGAAGGAATGCCCGTATAGACCACGCGGCCCGCATTGCGCGTAATGTGAAGGCAGAGATTCATGGAGCCCCCCTTCGTCGCGCAGTCAATTGCGCAATCGACGCCGCGCTTGCCAGTTTCCTTCTCGAAGAACTTGCGAACGTTGACCTGCGTCGGATCCACAGCCGCATCTGCCCCCATCTGCAGCGCGAGTTCGCGCCGATGCGCGACGGGTTCGATCGACCACACGCGGCCCGCGCCCGACAATTTCGCAACGGCGGCCGTAAGCAAACCGATCGGTCCCGCGCCGAACACGGCGACCGTATCGCCGATCGTAATCTGCGCGAACTGCATCGAGTGCAGCACAATCGCGAGCGGCTCAAACGTAGTGCCTTCCGCGAAGCTCAAGCCCTCTGGCAAAGCAATCAGGTTGTGCGCCGGCAGGTTTACGAACTCGCGAAAATACCCCGGATCGCCGGGCTGGCTAAGGAAACGCAGATTCTCGCAGACGTTGTGCCGGCCGCTGCGGCAGTACTCGCAGTGATAGCAATAGATCGCTGGCTCGAGCACCGCTTTGTCGCCCGGTTGCCACCCACTAACGCCCGCGCCAGTCTGCAACACAACGCCCGTTGGCTCATGGCCGAGCACCATGGGGAACACACTCGGCGAGTCGCCCACCGAACCTTCGACAAAATTGTGCAAATCAGAACCGCAGACGCCAACGGCGGCCACGCGTACCTGTACTTCGCCCGCAGCGGGCGCATTGATCTGGCCTTCGGTCAAACGAAAGCTATGAGGAGCAATCAGTTCTGCAACGCGCATTTATTTGACTGTGACAGACTGCGCCGATTTGTTCAAGACGGGCGAACAGGCACAACTCCGTACCACTAACCCCGCCCGCCGAGAGAGGTAATCTTTTCTGTAGGCTTATTCGCATTGCTTTTCCAGAAATCATTTTGTGACATTAATCGCGAAATGCAAGCGAATAATCTTGTAACACAAGGATAGATTGCCACCCATTCCTACCGACCAACGAAGCTGTACCCCAAGCCTGGCGCTCCACCTGCCCCGCATCGCATGGATCGAACTTACCTCGAAGTGCCCGGTTAATTGCGTCTTTTGCTCCCGAAAATCGATCCGTGGTGCCGGCGAGCACATGCCCTTCGATCTATACACAAGGTTACTCTCCGAACTGGAGCGCCCCTCGATTCTGCGCCTGAGTTACTCCGGCGAGTCAGGCCATTATCCCCGACTAATGGAAGCGCTCGACCTCGCGAAAGCGACGGGCGCCCGCGTGGAATTGGTCACCGCCCTGGTCTCCGTTCCGAAGGACATCGTAAGGATGATGGCCCAGCGACTCGACCGCATCACCGTTTCCGTCCACACCACCGAAGATAATGAGTTCCGCCGCATATATCGCTACGGGTCCTTCGACGGATTTGCGCGAAGGCTGGACATCGTCGATCAGGTGCGCCGGGAGCGCGGCGAGCCGAAGCTCGACTTCTGCTTTGTCGCGATGGATTCCAATCTCTCATCGCTCGACGGTGTTGTCCGGCTTGCGCGTGACCGTTACGTCAGTGATGTCTTCGTTCAACCCGTCATGCGGCGTGAAGAGTTTGAGTATGCTTTCCCGGAGTTGGACGGTGAAGGCAAACATCACGAACCCTTTGCCGCGGCACTGCACGGTGCCGTCGATACGGCGCAGTCGCGATACTCAGGCGTGAACGTGCGGATCGTACACCCGGAACTGGAGAACGCCGCCGCCAATTCCGGAGAGATTATTCAATGCTCCGAAGATCCGTGGCAGACCCTCCATGTCATGTCCAACGGCGATGTGATCTCCTGCGGCTGGCGGCAAGCCCGTCCCCTCGGGAATCTTCATTCGGAGTCGCTCCTTGAAATCTGGAAAGGGCAGGCCTACGAAACCTTTCGAAGCGCTCACCGCGAGGCTCGCGATCCAATCTGTCGCCGCTGCGCTTTCAAAAAGTCGTATACAGCGGAGCCCCTCGAAAGGCGCATTACCGAACAGAATTTGCCATCCCGTCAGATGCCGGCTGGCTGGCTTGGGCAGGATGCTGCTGGAATGCTGTGGGCCGGCTCGGACGCTGTCCTCGAACTTCCTGGAAACTCGTCCGCTCTTCACCTGATCGGGGGCCTGCCGCCGGGTTCGGCGCGGAACCCAAACACTCTGACGATTACGGTCGGAGGAACTCAGATCTCCACTATAGAGAACCGCTCGGAAGACCATCTGCTTCACTTCGATCGTGTGCTCCGCCTGCCAATAAACAGCATCGATTTCACCCGTGTGATCGAGTTCCGCACCCGTCACGAGTACGTTCCCCGTGATCATGGTCATAGCGGAGATCGCCGCCGCCTTGGCTTCTGCCTGAAGCTTGCGGAGTGCGTCGAAGAAGCAGACGGACAGCCGGATTGCTACTGGGCACTCGGCCTCGATCCCGAATGCCGCAGGCTTCTCAACCGCTTGCGCGCGGCGCTCGTGCTAACTGACGCTGTGGCTCCCGTGGTTCGGCTCTTTACAAAACAGCGCTCCAGCTCGCCAGCGCGGCCCGGCCAGGGATCACGATCATCATCCCTGAACGCGGCAGCCCGGACATGCTTAACGAATGTCTGGGGTCGGTGGAGATGGCCGGCCGCCGTTGGCCGGAACCGCTTCAGGTAATCGTAGTAGCCAACGGAATCCAGGACGAAGAATATACGCCAATCCGCTCCCGGCGGCCTTGGGTCGAATTCCTCTGTCACACCGAACCGCTGACATTTTGCGGTGCGATACGTGCAGGTCTGCAGCGGGCACGCCACGACTGGGTTTACCTGTTGAACAATGACATGATCCTGGAGCCCGGCGCGCTTGAGGCTTTCGTTGCCGAACGCAACGGCGCCGTCTTTGCTCTGGCCTCGCGAATCACACTCGCCGACCAGGGCCTGCTTCCGTATGAGACAAATTGGACATCCTGCCGCGTGCGCGAAGAATTGATCGAGATCTTTCACGCCGCGCCTCCGGAGGGTCCGGGGCCATTTGAGATTCTGTTCGGCGGCGGCGGATGCACTCTGTTCAGACGGTCTCTGTTGGAGCGCTATATTGGCCGCGATGATCCCTATGCGCCGTTTTATTTCGAGGATCTCGACTGGGCCACCCGTGGCTGGCAGGAAGGCTTCAAGAGCTTGCTGTGCGCGAAGAGCGTAGCCATCCACCGCCATCGCGCCACCATTAACCGCTTCTACGGCCCTTCGGAAGCGCAGCGCATCTTCGACAGGAACCAGCTCCAATATCAACTCCGTCACATCATCGAAGGTGTTTCGCGCGACGCCGTTCTGCGCAGAATCGGAGAGAGCGGCCCGCAGACGGTTCACGATCTCACCGGCTGGCGCACGATCCTCTCAATTGCCCTGGCCCGCCTCGCAAGCTGCACTCGCACCAGGAAGACCATGCTCCGCCCTTAACAATTCCGGGAACCATTCCGCGGTTCCGGTGTCTGTGACATTGATCGCGAAATGGAAAGGAATGTTACTTGAGACTACTCTTACTGTTGTTAGCGGCAGTCACGCTCCTGCATTCTGCTGATATTTCCGGTAAATGGACTGGCACCTCGGAATTTGTCAATCGGGACGGGCAAGCCCGCAGTGGGCCCATCTCGCTGACGCTTAAGCAGAGCGGCGAAGAAGTGACGGGTACCGCGGGTCCATCGGCTGAGCGCCAGCAGGAGATCCGAAAAGGCAAGGTCATTGCAGACAAACTAACGTTCGAAGATTCCGGACAGTTCAGGTTACGCTGCCGTGGAGTTGACGGCTGGCGAAGGTACGCTCAAGGGTCAGGCAAAATTCCATCGCGAATATGGCGTAATCACGATGAAGCTTGAACTCAAACGTGAGTAAGTTCTTTTTTCCGGTTATTCGCTAACCGATTTCCCTTGTGCCCGACGCAGTGCTTCCGTGGATGTTACGCCTTCGCTGCGCCAGGCATACTCGCGGAGTCCATCGATCGCAGTCCACGTCGGGTGATAGCGTGCATAAGGATCGTCGCTTCCGGGATCGCCCCAACTCCCGTCGGGGTTCTGGCGGGACAGGATAAAGTCCATGCCGGTCCGGATCAACGGGTCGGCTTCTGACAGGCCGAAGGATTTCAGCGTGTCCAGGAATTCGCCGGTGGTTTCCGGGTCTTCTGTGTCGATAGTTTCCTTCAAATTCGCGCGCAGGAATTCGAACTCGTACGGGAGCCACTCTGGCCTGAGTCGGAATCGATTGTAGCCGTTCAACGCGTAGATGACGTGCGTGACGCTGTATGCGATGTTCGACCAGTCCTGGTTCCCGCCTGCCTCGCGACCCCGGTACGGCCGCATCTTCGGCAGCCATTGTGTGACATCCTCCATGCTGCAACCGAGTCGAACACCGTAGCTGTCGCCGGAGTAAACGGTCACGAGTGCATCCAACAGCACGGCGTAGCGACTCTTCATCGGTAGAGTGGAACCGCAACTCCCGCAAACACGAATTCTGCGGTGGTTGTATTTTCGGCATTTCCTGCAACGCTCGGGGATGTCGCTGGGCGGGGGCTCTCGTTGTGGATCGAATTCGAGGTAGTCCTCCGCGCAGTACCGCCGGGCTGCTCGAACAAGATCGTGCTTCATCCTATCGTCAGCAACCCCGAGGCGGCTCGCCGCATAACTTCCGGCCACAAGGATCGCGATCTCATCGGCACTCGCATTTTCCGGGACCGATGGGTTTTCGATGCGCCATTGGCGCGCGCGCTCTTGTCCCATTCTTTCAGCGCGGCAGCTTAACTCACGGTCGGATGACGTGGCTGCAATGCCGTAGAAGCACCAAAGATAGTCGTGTCCATATTGTTCAAAATTCTTGGGATTAGTAGCCGTAGCGTAGATGAACCGGAGCCCGCGGCGAATCGCCTCGTCGCGATCGAAGCGAGGGGCGACTGGCCCGACCGGACGACTTACATTTCCTGGCGACACCGACAGGCTCAGCGCCAGCCATATGAGAGAAGAGGCCGAAAGCCAAAGTAAGTGCTTCATCGGGAAGGCCACGCCGGCCCGGAGACAATATACCAGAACGAAGCGGCATGACATCGCAACGAAGCGACGGCAAGGAAACGCTCACTCACGGTTGTTTACTCGTTTCCTCGGCTTTCACTCCGGCTCACTACCGATTGCCATCTCCAGCCAGTCCAATTCCTCTTCCACCAGATGAAAGGCATCGTCGCCGATCTCGTCGTTGGCACGCATCGCGAGAACAGCTTGGCGGGCCGCCTGAAGGGCCGCGCGATGGATTTCGCCGTGCCGGAGCGCTTCGGCGTCTCCTCCTTCGCGGTAGCCCGGGTGCCAGGCGCATTGTGAACTCCTCCCGGATTGCATCCGCAACTGGCGATCGGTCGTGCTCGAACGGCTCGAGTCCTGCGCGTAACGCGCGTTCACGCGCCGCACTCAGTTCGCGGCCGACCGGATCATCGTCATGCAAATCGAGCGCGCGCAAGAGAGGCTTGAGCGTCAGTCCCTGGATCACCAGCGTGCCGAGGACGACAGAGAACGCGGTCAGCACGATCAGGTCGCGATACGGAAACCCGATGGGAGCGCCAATGCCGCAGCGAGAGAGACAATGCCGCGCATGCCCACGAGATGATCAAGCCGCTCCGACGGTCGGCCGCAGCATCGGCCGTGGCGGATGAAACCGCGCCGCGGTGCCGCCATCTGACGACCGCATTGAAGGACATGTGCCAGGCGAGGCGCACGACATCACGGTCAGAGGACCGCGCCCGCGACGGCGACGTATCGCCCGCGGTCCGTGCGTCCAGGCTCTCGAGAATCGGCCGAATCTGCAGGCCGATGAAGATGAACGCCAGATGTTCAGCGCGAAAACGACCGTCTCCCACACGGCATAGTCGGGATGCGTATCCGTGCGGGAGTTCGCTCGGGCGCCGTCCGCGCCACGGCATGGCGTAGCACACCATCGTCAGCACACCGGAGAGGCCAAGCGTTCGGCGAGGATCCACACGCCGAAGGTGCTGACGAACTGAAGAATGATGGCGGTCGGCACATGCTGCACACGATCCATCAAGCGAGGACGAGCCAGCCGAGCGCCCTGCCACCAGGCTGCCGGCCACCGCGAGCAGGAAAGCTGGCGCAACGTGCGAAGGAAAACCGTTCGCGCGACGGCTCCTACGGCGAGCCGATAGATCAGGAGCGCGCTCGCGTCATTCAGCAGGCTCTCGCCTTCGAGGATCGTCAGGATGCGATGGGGCGGCCGCAGCGGGCGGAGCACGGCGGTCGCGGCAGCGGCGTCGGGTGGAGCGACGACGGCGCCGAGCGCAATCGCGGCCGCCCAGGGCATCTCGGGCACCAGCGTGCGAGCGACGAGGGCGACGGCGGCGGTTGTCAATCCGACCGCAAACACAACCAGGCCCGTGACCGGCGCCCAGTTGTCCTTGAGATCTCTCGGCGACGCGTCGTACGCCGCATCGAGCAGCACGGGCGCGACGAAAAGCGCCAGCGCGAGCTCAGGAGGTACCGTGAACGAGGGCGCGCCCGGCAGAAACGCGAGCAGCGCACCGCCGAGCGCCAGGAATACCGGATAAGGTGCTCCGACGCGGCGCGCCAGCGCCGCCAGGATCACGGCCGCGAGGACCAGACCAGGAGTACCTCGAGTTCCCTCATATCGTCATGAGCGTAGCGTTTCCTGCGAGATGGAGTGCGAAAGTGCTTGCCTCGTGGCTTTACTCAGATCTGAGAGAAGCCATA
Source organism: Bryobacteraceae bacterium (assembly GCA_963793625.1). Lineage (GTDB taxonomy): Bacteria > Acidobacteriota > Terriglobia > Bryobacterales > Bryobacteraceae. The sequence goes on from CAWCAT010000020.1 coordinate 441,127, forward strand.
TCGATGGAGAAGCGGTACTTCACATCAGACTTGAGCAGTCTCTCGTAGGCTTCGTTGACCTTCTGGATAGGGATCACTTCGACATCGGCGGTGATGTTGTGCGCGCCGCAAAAGTCGAGCATTTCCTGCGTCTCGGGGATGCCGCCGATCAGTGAGCCGGAGAGGCTGCGGCGGCCGAAGATGAGGCCGAAGGCGGAGACGCCCAGAGGCTTCGCGGGAGCGCCGACCAGGGTGAGATTGCCGTCGACGGCCGAGCAGGTTGATATAGGCGTTGATGTCGTGATCGGCGGAGACGGCGTCGAGGATGAAGTCGAAACTGCCCGCGTGCTTCTGCATCTCGTTGGCATTGCGGGAGACGACGACTTCGTCGGCGCCGAGCCGGAGCGCGTCTTCCTTCTTGCCGGGCGAGGTGGTGAAGACAACCACGTGCGCGCCGAGCGCATGCGCGAACTTCACGCCCATGTGGCCCAGCCCGCCGAGACCGACCACGCCAACCTTCTTGCCTTTGGTGACGCCCCAGTGGCGCATAGGCGAGTATGTGGTGATCCCGGCGCACAGGAGCGGCGCGGCTCCCGGCGAGATCGAGGTTGGAAGGGACGCGCAGGACGAAGCGTTCATCGACGACGATGCTATCGGAGTAGCCGCCGTAAGTGACGCCTCCGAGGTGCTTGTCAGGGGAGTTGTAGGTGAGGGTCAGGTTCGGGCAGAACTGCTCAAGCCCGGCCTTGCACTGGGGGCAGGTGCGGTCCGAGTCGACCAGGCAGCCGACGGCGGCGAGGTCGCCCGGCTTGAACTTGGTAACTGCCGAGCCGACCTTGGTGACACGCCCGACGATCTCATGGCCTGGGACAATCGGGTAGACCGTGGGCATGAACTCGCTCCACTCGTTGCGGACCGAATGAAGATCGGAGTGGCAGATGCCGCAGAACAGAATTTCGATCTGCACGTCGTGTTCGGTTGGATCGCGACGCGGGATTGTCGTGCGAGGCAAGCGGCGATGTCGCACTGGCAGCGGAGTAAGCTTTTGCGTTGTACATGATTTGGCTCCCGTATTTCCTTTTAGGTTAGGCTTTCTTCTTCCAGTACTCCATCGTGGGTCCGGTATGCACGCCCGCGCCGACGACGGCTCGCTTCCGGACATCCGCCATCTCTTCAGGGGTCATCTTCCTGAAGTTCTGGACGGTCCGGATGTTGTCTTCCATCTGTCCCTGCGTGCCCGCGCCGCAGATGGCCACGTGCACGCCTGGCAGGCTCAGCACGTACCGCAGGCATTCGGTGGGGCTGAGCGATCTCAGCAGGTACGCCTTGCCGAAAACCTTGATCGCCTGGATGCCCACGCCGCGCTCGATCGCCACAGGCAGAGCCGTCTTCTCGAAGCTCAGATAGGCGTGGTCCGCCGCGTGAACCGGCATCATCACCGTGTCCCACTTGTCGTACGCCTTCAGCAGCGCCGCGTGGACCTCGGGGTCGTAAGTGGCCGGTGAACCCGATGAAGCGGCACTTGCCGGCCTTCTTCGCCGCCTCGAACGCCTCCATCGCCCCGCCGGGACGCGAGGATCTTGTCGATGTCGTCCTGGTTCTGGACGGCGTGCACCTGCCAGAGGTCGACATAGTCGGTCTTCAGCAGGCGGAGAGAGGTCTCCAGCTCCTGCTCCGCTTCCTTCGCCGTGCGCTTGACGGTCTTGGTGGTGAGAAAGACGTTCTTCCGGACGCCCTGCAGACCGATGCCGTAAGCTTCTTCGGAGCGCCCGTCCCAGTAAGGCGCGCGCAGTCGAAGTAGGTCACGCCGAGGTCATATACCCTGCGGACGTGCGCCGCCGCAGCCTGAACATCCGGATGGAGATCCATCCGGGCTCCGCCCTGTGCGATGACGCTCACCTTAACGCCTGTCTTGCCAAAGGTCGTGGTGGGAATGTCACCAGCCTTCACTTTCTGAGGCGCCGCGAATGCGCCGGTGATGGATACACCCGCAAATGCGCCCCCTACGAACGATCGTCTTTTCATCGAGCCCTCCTGTTTACAGAAATCATCGGTCGTCAGTTCTTCTGGAAGACTTCCTTGGCCACGGAAATCGCCGTAATGGCGTTAGGCCAGCCCGCGTAAAACGCAAGGTGGGTCATGACCTCGATCAACTCCTCCTGTGTCACGCCATTTTCGCGCGCTCTGGCGAGGTGAGATCGCAACTGGTCGGGACGGTTCATCGCGATCAGCGCGGCTACCGTCACCAGGCTCCGGTCACGCTTTGACAGCTCCGGACGTTCCCAGACATCGCCAAACAACACGTTGTCGGTTAACTCAACCATCTTGGGGGCGATGTCGCCCATCAACCTCTGAGCCGGTGTAGGTTGAGCCGCAACTGCCGTGCCGTACTGCTCATCGCTGACCTTTTCCATCCAGTCGGCGGTCTTGCCGTCGAGATGTTCCACAATGGCAATATGCGTCATAGCGGATTTGGCGAGGCTCCATGCCAGTGTTTTTGACCGGGCGGAATCCGGACAACATCTCCCTGCCGGAATTCCTCGATCTGACCTCCCCATCCTGTACCCAGCCGGAGCCTGCCGTCACGATCAGGATCTGACCCAGCGGGTGCGTGTGCCATGCTGTCCGGGCGCCGGGCTCAAACGTGACACGGGCGCCAGACGTGCGTGACGGTGCGTTCGCCTGGAACGGAGAATCGACACGTACGGAACCAGTGAAGTTTTCGGCTGGTCCTTTTCTGGCAGGTTGCGAGCCGCTTCGCGTGATGTTGATCGTCGGGGCAGAGCCTGTCTGGGCGGCCGCCGAAGCGAGCAGAGAAAGCGATATGACCGTCGCTGCGAAAAGTCTCATTTTCGTCCTTTCTAATCTAAGATCTTGACTCTCGACTTGCTCTCCTGGGCTTTCGAGCATCTGCCTTTCCAGCAATCAGAGAGCACATTTGTTTTCGCCCAGCGAAACTACTTCAGCGTGCTCATGTCAATAATGACTTAGCCGACAAATCGCCCGCTTGATTTAACACGTCCTCCGCGCACCCGGCACGGCACTCGCTCAGCGGCCGGTCATTCGCTCCAGGTTCTCGGGGTACCGAGCGCCTTGCACAGTGATCTGCGAGGCAGCGTTTTCGATGTCACGAAGGTCGTCCGATGTAAGTTCGACTGCGGCCGCTCCGATGTTCTCTTCGAGACGCGCGAGCTTGGTGGTGCCTGGGATCGGAACGATCCACGGCTTCTGCGCAAGCAGCCACGCGAGTGCGATCTGAGCAGGTGTCGCCTTCTTCCGTTGTGCGATGTTGCCGAGCAGATCAACCAGGGCCTGATTCGCTTTCAGAGCCTCCGGCGTGAAGCGAGGCAGGATGCTGCGGAAGTCGGAGCTGTCGAACGCAGTGTTTTCGTTCATCTTCCCGGTAAGGAACCCCTTACCCAGAGGGCTATATGGAACGAAGCCGATCTCGAGTTCCTCAAGGGTCGGTATCACTTCCTTCTCCGGAGTCCTCGTCCACAGCGAGTATTCGCTCTGGACGGCCGTCACCGGCTGGACCGCGTTTGCGCGACGAATCGTTTGCGCTCCCGCTTCAGAAAGGCCGAAGTGCTTCACCTTGCCTTCCTTAATCAGGTCCTTCACCGCTCCCGCCACGTCTTCAATAGGCACGTCGGGGTCAACACGGTGTTGATAGAGGAGATCGATGGAGTCGACCTTGAGTCGCTTCAGCGAGCCTTCGGCGACCTGCTTGATGTGCTCTGGCCGACTATCCAGTCCGGCCTGTTTGCCGGTGTTCGGATCAAGCTTGAACCCGAACTTGGTGGCGATCACCACTTCCTCACGGAAGGGAGCGAGGGCTTCACCCACGAGTTCCTCGTTGGTAAATGGGCCGTACACTTCAGCAGTATCAAAGAAGGTGACGCCGCGTTCGACGGCTGCCCGGATAACCAAGATCATCTCCTGCTTGTCTTTTGCCGGACCGTAGCCAAAGCTCATGCCCATGCAGCCGAGCCCAATAGCCGAGACCTCCAGGTTGCTCTTTCCAAGTTTGCGTTTCTGCATGATTTCTCCTTCGGAACCGTTTCTCTATCTCTAGGTTAAGAAAAGCACCCAGGAAGCGGTATCCTGATCCTTCCGATTTATTGCCTGTTTCTCTCGCTGCTCACCAGTACCATTACATTCTCAGCGGCCGGCAGCTATCCTGAGGTAGAGGGGAGAGAGACCGTTACCGTGAAGAACCTTAGTAAGTACGCCACTCCGTCACCTGATCGAGCACGCCAACTGCGAACCGAGTTGGCTCGCAAGATTGCCTTGTTCATGGGCTCCGCAGAGAAACGTGTAACGGATATCCCCGGCCTGACGCTCGTACGACGGACCACCCTGGGAGCTCCGGCCTGTGTGACCTATGAGCCGAGCGTCGCCTTGATTGCTCAGGGGCGAAAGCGAGTAGAGCTCGGCCGAACGACTTTCATCTACGATGAGTCGCGATTCCTGCTGACGTCGGTCGATTTGCCGATCGTCAGCCAGGTGATCGAGGCAAGTGAAGAGGTGCCCTTTCTCGCCCTGATGCTCAAGTTCGAAATGCATGTGGTCCGGGAGTTCCTCAGCCGAGAGGAGATGCAGGTGCCTGCGACGCCGGCTGACAGCCCTGCCATGGCCACTGGTGAGACTACCGTGGAGCTGCTCAGTGCATGCTGCCGCCTTGTGGACCTGCTCGACACGCCGCAGGATATTCCCTTCCTCAGCGCGCTGATTCAACGCGAGATCATCTACCGCATACTGAGGGGAGCGGAAGGGGCACGCCTTCGGGCGATTGCAACGCTGGGAGATCAGAGCCAGCGTACGGCGAAAGCGATCGCGTGGCTCAGGACGCACTACTCGAAGCCACTAAGGGTGGAAGAACTCGCGCAAACAGCGGGCATGGGCGTGTCCACGCTGCACCACCACTTTCGGGCGCTGACCGCCATGAGTCCTCTTCAGTATCAGAAACAGCTTCGGTTGCAGGCAGCGCGGGGACGCATGCTCACGGATGGTCTGGACGCCGCAAGTGCGGCATTTGAGGTCGGATACGAGAGTGCCAGCCAGTTTAACCGCGAATACAGCCGTTTCTTCGGCAAACCACCGATGCGGGATATTCGGATGCTTCGTTCGCCAGGCGCTCCGCCGGTATCTGGTCGTGTTGCCTAACGCGCGGGTTGATTGACACGCTCACGATGCCCCCCATATTCTCTTGGTAGGCGTTAAGCCGAAAATTCCAAGGAGACGTAATCATGTTGCGATTTCTGCAAGTCCTGATCCTGTCTGTGTTGCTCTGCAGCGCATTGACGGCGACGACACTGAAGGAATGCCAAGATAAGATGGCGGCGTGCGCGAAGGCTAACAACTGCGCCAAGAAGCCGGATTCCAGGGAGTGCAAGGCGTGCAAGGCCAGCTACGACAAATGCATCGCTGACGCTCCGGAGACGCGAGCGTCCAAGAAGACCACCAAGCGCTGAGGAATAGCGCCGTATCATGAGGAGATGCGCACCGCATTGGGCTTCCGGGCACACTCGGGCTGGGCAGCGATGGTCGTGGTGGCAGGGAAGATTGACGCGCCACTAGTGCTGGAACGGCGGCGGATTGATATCGCCGATACAAAGATTCCGGGTTCAAAGCAGCCGTATCACGCCGCAGCAGAAATGCCGTTTCCCAAAGCGGAATCGTTCGTTCGGAAGGCGATTGAATCATCGCGTGCGCTGGCGTTGGATGCCGTGTCAGCAACAGTCAATGCACTTCGCTTGCAGGAGCATGAAGTCAACGGATACGCTATCCTGCTCGGCTCCGGTAAGGCGTTGCCGGGCCTCGAAAAGATTCTCGCCTCGCACGCACTGATCCACACAGCAGAGGGCGAGATGTTTCGCGATGTGCTCGTGTGGGCGGCGAAAGAGTGCCGCCTGCCGGTCATCGGAGTACGTGAGAAGGAACTCGACGCCACGTCGCTGAAGCACATCGATTCTCTCGGCAAGCTGATCGGACCGCCCTGGACCCAGGATCAGAAGTACGCGACTGTCGCCGCGCTAATGGCGTTGGCAAGGGGCTGAAGATATCGTCACGAGACGGAGTCATGAAGCCACTTGGATACAATTCGGCAACTCCCCTGCTCGCCTCCGCATGGTGCTTTTTCGGCCTCCTTGCCGTTCTTCCTGCGGCAGCGTGGGTCTATGCGCAAACTAACCCCGGGAAGCCCGAAGCGCCACCGCCCCGCTGGGAGCCCCTCCGAACATCACGCCCCGATTTTACTGGCCAGCCTGAGCGCGTTCTGCTTGATATCGTCAGAGGCGCTCAACCTGCGGAATTCGAAAGAACAAGCTTGCTTACGTTCGCCGCTCGAAGATCGGCCGCCGCTGTCGAGCTACTCAAGCGAGGTGCACCTGACAGCGCATCATCGATCCTGGGCAACCAGGCGGACCCCAAAGCAGCCACTGATACACATCCTGCCGAATGCGGGTGCTTACGCCGAGCACCTCGGTCAAATCCGCTTCCGGGTGATTGCGGCGGTATTCCAGCAAGACGGGCGGCGGATTTACAGAATTTGCTCGAAGTCGCGATATTGGAATGCGGACCAGAACGATAGGTCCTTGCTGTTCGGCTACAGTAGAGCGACCCGCGTCACTTGGCCGTATAACGCGCGACTCGCGGATGTGCCAGGTCGAACGCGCTCCCGAAGTCCGGTTCTGGGAGTTCGGAACGGATGACGGGCAATTCGGAACAGATGCAGGTATCTATAGTCGCGCGTCCAATTCCGGCCGTTGTGACGGCTAGCGACGAGCCGCCCGGAATCCTCCGGCGAGGACGGCTATGGTATCCGTCGGCGGCGTATCTCAGCGCTGCCCGATCGAGCGACGACCTCGCTCATACGCCCGTCCGGCCCTTTCACGAACTGCCAGCGCGTGGCATTCTCCGTCGCGAAGAACTCCGACGCTGATGCCGGGTAAAGTCGAAACCATGCATCGTCACCGGCGCGCGCAAAGAGCTTGTTCTCTTCAAAGACAACGGTCAGGCTGGGACGATTGGGAGCCCCGTACGAGCCCACATACGACGCCAGGAGCGATACCGGCACGGCCTCGTACTCCTGCTGCTCCGTCGCCGTGGCCGCCAACAAACCGGCCACCTCGCCGCGCGTGATCGGGCGGTTCGCATCCGCCGGCTGTTTGACCGCTCTCTTCAGGACTTTCGAGAGCATTTCCACGAACTCCGCGCGCGTGACCGGCGCGTCGGGACAGAACTTCGACGGCTGACCCGGGCAGGCGCTCATCACTCCCATTTTCCGGAGCATTTCGATCTCACCGGCTTCCCGGTCATAAAGCGGAACGTCCTCGAACGAAGCCCGCGCTCCCGGCGCGGACCGCCATAGCCTGGGTCGAGACGGTGGGAATTCGTTGAGCTCCCCCCTCTGCGCCAGAATCAACGCCGCGGCGCGCCGGTTCACCGGCTCACCCGGCCCGAAATTGTCTTTGTCCAAGCCGCCCATCCATCCCCGCACGGCGGCCAACTGCACCGCCGGCCACAGCGGATGATCCCTGGGAATATCCTGAAACTGCGCTAGTGACAGCGCACTTTTCTCATCCAGCAGGATCTTCTGGACCTTCGCGACATTCACCTTGCGAGGCGGAATGCCGCTCTCCACCGCCAGCGCGGCCAAGAGGCCAGCGGCCTGTCCAGTCAGCATCGTAATCGGCTGCAACCGGGTGGCTCCGTTGGCGAGGCGCGTCTGGGAAATGTTCTTCTCCGCTGCGAGAAATCCATCGGCGGACTGCGGGATCAGCGTCTCGATCGGCACCTGGAACAGACCTCCGCGGGTCCACCCGGGACGATCCGCGTTCCGCTCCAGCTCGAATTCGAGTGTCGGATCTTCGCTGCACCCGTGCAGGTCAACCGGATAGTCGCCCAGAGCGATCGAGCTCGTGAACGTGCGTGCTGCCATGGAAGGCGCGCCCTCTCGCCGGATGTCGGCGGCCGTCAACGTGTGGACTCCGACAATGCGCCGGCTCTCGCGCACATATGGCATCACGGGAAAGTGCCGCTCGATTGCCTTGAACTCCTCGGGAATGTTCTCGCAGAGATTCTCCTCGCGATTGTAGGGCGTGTCGTAGCCTTCGTCGTCGGCTACCGACCAGAGCGGTTCCGACAATTCGTGTTGGACGTAGTAAAGGAACTGGAGCGTCTTCAACTTGGCCTCGCAGTTGACCTTCTTGCGATTGGCCCGGTCGAACCAGGAGATCGGAACGGGGAAATCGTTGAACCAATTGAGGACCGTCTTGGTGATCTTCTTCGGCTCCCGGCCCGTGTAGCTCTCCGGACTGGACGAATCCGGCAGCCCGCGATAGGCATTGTGGATCGCCCAACTGATCGGCAGGAGGCGATCCACCGGGTTGCCGCCGGCCTGTACCTGGCGGGCGAACTTGTCGCGGACCTCCGCATACCCAGGCGGGGGGTTCTTCATCCGGAGTTCTTGCGGCACGCCGTTCGGGTACTTCTTCACGACAGCGGTCCAGGTGATCCATTGGACGCAGCCGTTCGGATCGGCGTTCTTGCCCGTGTATTTGCCGGTCCTGTATTCGTTCGGAACCAGAGGCAGGATGTCTCCGTACTCGGTCGCGTCAATCAGGACCTTGCTGCGGATGGTAGCGCCGGCCGAAGTGACGACGCCTTCGACGCGATTGCCAGTGGCGAGAACCCGCTCCACCCTGGTCCGCAGCATCACATCGAGCACGCGCCCCGGTTTGCGCGCTTCCGCGATCATGTCGTAAAGGATCTTCTGCCCGACGCGCGGTTCGAAACAGTGACTCCTCGCGCTCCAGTAGCAGGTCGAGATCGATTTGCCTCGAGCGGCGTACGCGGCCTGCACCTTGCTGATGAACTCCCAATAAATGCCCGACTGGACGTTTTGGTGATGCTCGTCCATATTCGGGACGCCGGCGGCCGTCATCTGGCCGCCGATCCAGTCCGTCTCCTCGAGCAGAGCCACCGAGGCGCCATGCCGGACAGCCTCAATCGCGGCGGAAACACCGCCACTGCCCGCTCCCGCTACGACCACGTCGTAGGCCCTTTCGGCCGCTCGGCCAGGCGCCATCGGCATGGACAAGACGACAGCGCCAACCAGCAACAATTTCATCGGCGAACCCCTACTCTGCTTTTCCTCATCAGAACTCCGGCAAAAGCCACCTTCTCATGGATGCAGGTGTTTCAACCCAGCAAGGCAACGGCTTCTGCTATGACCGAATGTACCCCAATCCAGCTTCCAGTTTGCACCCTCGATCGCCCTCCATGAGGCGTGTGAGAGTCAATAGAAGCGCCGTTCAGTCGAACTCACGATCATGGGCTGTTGACGCGCAAACCGGTGGTTGGGCGTGAGACGTCAAGTTGTCGGCAAAAGCCCACTGTGGGAATCTGCCGCTCGATGACAGCCGGCGCGTTCCCTTCCTATCTCTTTTCTTCCAGCACCGCGCGCGCGTGTCGCGAGAAATGCCCACGGAGGTCCTGCGTGTACTCGGTGAGGATCCGCTTCGCCAGTCCGTCTTTATCGCCCAGGCGATACAGCACGCGCGCGTAGCCGATCTCCCGAAGCGAAAGCCCGCGGCCCGTGAGCGATCCCTTTTGCGCCTCCTGCACGTCCTTCACCACGTGCCCCGTGATGCCGGGCTTGGAGAGCACCGCAGCCAGCACATCCACCGCCGACTTATCCCCGAGGAGTTCAAAGGCAAGTTGAATCGCCCGGTGATGCACCGCGGCCGAGTTCGCATCCAGCCGCGCGGCGCGCTTCAGAAGCGGCGCCACTACGCGCGGGTCCCGCGTGTGCGCCATGGCCATCGCCATTTTGTCGTAAGCCGTTCCGTGCTTTCCCACTTGCGCGACCATGTCCTTCCCCTCGGCGCCGCCGCCAGCCACGAACTCGTCGAGCACCAGAGGAATGCCGGACGCATCGCCCAGCACCGCGAGGATCATCGCATAAGCGGTCTTGCGTTCTTTATCCGCCGTTTCGCGATAGGCCTTGCGCAACACCCTGGACGTCGTTTCCGGATGGCTCATCAAGATCGCCAGGTTGCGCAGATTCCCCGGATCGGCGGCCGCCTTCTCCACCTTGTCGTCGGAGAGCGGGAACGATTCCTTCTCTTTGAGAATGCTCAACGGCGCGATCCCCGCATCGGTGAGCTGCTTCTGAAGCTCCTGCACCTTGACGGCGCGCACGCTGCCGGCCTTCGCCGCCATGGCCGCGGCCAGCCCGGCCGCGTATCCCTGGTTTTCGATATCGGCCTGCATCCGTAGCGCGGGCAAAGCGTCGCGCTGAACGCTGACGCCGATCCCGGCGACCAGCAGCCCTTCCAGCCCCTTGGGCAGCAGGCACCGGTACGGCAGGTTCGCCTGGATGCCCTCGTAATTGCCCGGCTGCACTACCAGGAACAGGGGATCGACGGCATACCCGTGGCTGTCGAAATTCGAAAAGCCCACCGCGATCGTATCGTTGAAGGTGCGTCCGCTCAGTTGATCGGCTAGCGACAGCTCGAAATCCCCGGCCACGCGGCGACGCTCGCGGCTGTCCACGAGCTGAGCCATGTCGAACGCTTCGGAATACTTCTGGCTGGGCGAGGAATGGTAATCGGCCGTGGTGCGCTTGGTGTAAACCAGCAGGTGCCAGATATCGAGCAGGTCGGTCTCGTCGGTGAGCGCGAAGTCGCTGTTGGTATAGCGGCTGCCCAGGTTGATGGGCGGCAATCCCACGCCCTGCTGCGCGATCTCGTTGGCGCCGGTGGTCACTACCTGCGCGCCCGCCGGCGCGGCGACGTCGGAGTTGCCCGTGGCATCGACCACCGTCTTCGCCAGCACCACGCCGCGGCCCGAGGGACCTGCCACCACCACGCCCTTCACGCGCCCGCGATCCACGTACGCGCCGCACACCACGAAGCCGAACCAGACATCGGCGCCGGCCTGACGCGACGTGCGCCGCAGCCACTCCGCCTTCTTGAGCGGCTCCCAGGCGTATTGGGGATTGGTGATGCTCATCCTCTCCCAATACCCGGGCACTTCCTTGGAGAAGCCGTACCGGTTCCCCCACCAGTACCGGGAGATCATGCCCTGCGTCCCGACGCCGCCCATGCCGTGCAGATATTCGAGAACCAGGGTGCGGGCCTTCCCACGCGACGCGGCGATCGCCGCCGGCGCCCCCGCCGTTCCGCCGCCCGCGACGATCACGTCGTAGGATCCCAGCACGCGCACCGCCCGGTCCGGCGAGGGGACGCTGCCCAGGTTCCGCAGCGCGGGGCGAACGCCGGCCAGCGTTTCCTTCACGTCGCCAGGCTCGGCCGGCGCGCCGCGCAAGCCGCCCACGGCCACATCGCGCGGCTCGGGCCTCGCCTTGGCGCTCTGCGCGGCGGCCTTCCCGATCCGCGCGCCCAACTCCATCAGAGCCACGGGGCGCACGACCTTCTCGGCCTGGGAGCGCACGATGTCCGCCGCGCCGCCCAACACGTACATGTAGTTCACACCCGCCGGGCGGAACGCATCGAGATCCAGCGCCCCGGCGCCCGATTTCACTCCCTGGATCGGGTCCGGCGGAATCTGGAAGAGTTCCTCGGTAGCGGCCTTCTCCGTGCCGGAGACGGTGAGGTCGCGGGCGATCTGCTCGGCGCGCGCGAACGACGCATCCGAGCCGTCCGCCATCGGAATCCGCAGCGTGTATTCGAGGATCTCCACTGCGGGCGCGGCGCTATCCTTCATGGATTGGGCGGTCCCGTCACCGCGGTAAACCATGCCCGTTTTGCGGCCGGTGACGCCCTCGCCGGACTTCAAGTCCCCGCCAATGACCACGCGCCGGAACACCTGCGGCCCGGCCGGATACGGCTGTGCCTTCGCGCCCGCGATGCGCGCCACCGCGGCGCGCGGCGTGGCGTCGATGATGACCTTGGCGAGCACCGCCTGCCGCCCGGCCCGGTTAGCCATGACGATGCCGGCGGGACGGCCCTCGGCGTCGCGCAGAATCTCCGTCGCGAAGCTGCTGTACACAAACGGCACACCCGCAGCCAGAAGCGCGTCGTCGAGCGTCTTCTTCACATGCATCGGCCGCAGCGGGGCGCGGTCGGCGAACAGCGCCTTCGCCAGCGGCTGCGACGGCGTCTCATTCGGCTCCAGCCACAGGCGCATGGTGGCGCACATGTCTTCGCCCAGATACGGCCTCGGTGCCAGCAGGAACACCTTCGCGCCACCCTGCGCCGCCGCTACAGCGGCCGCCACGGCGCCCGTGGACCCGCCCACCACGACCACGTCCACCTGGTAGTTCACCGGAATCCGCCGCGCGGATTCGTTCACAAAGAGCGGATCGGCCGCCGCGAGCAGCGCCGGGAACAGGCACACGCCGAGCCATCGTTTCATCATCATTCGCCTCAGGTAAAAATCTGCTCCCTTCGGCCGCGGTTCCGAAAGCCATAACGAGCCGCGACCGGAGGGAGCTTATACGTCGTTACCAGATCAGCTTCAGCGCAAGCTGCACCTGGCGCGGCTGGTTCGACTGGCTGCTGATGACGCCGAACGAGGCGGCGTTAAAGGTGTCCGCGGGCGCGCCGAACTTCACGTTGTTCAGCACGTTGAACGACTCCGCCCGGAATTGCAGACGGACGGCCTCGCGGATCGGGAAGTCCTTGAGCAGCGAAAGGTCGAGGTTCCGCGTGCCGGGTTCGCGAATGTTGTCGGTCAGACGCGGCACGTCGCCGAATTCGAAGGACAGCGGCAACCGGAACGCGGCCTTGTTGAAGTAACTCTCCAGCCGGTCGTGAGTGTCGCCCGAGGTCAGAGGGTCCTGCCCGGCAACGAAACTGGGACGGCTGCCGGCGTAGGGTTGCGCGCCCGAAACCGCGAAGTTGATCGGGAATCCCGATTGCACCGTCGCGATGCCATTCACCTTCCATCCGCCGATGATCTGGTTGAGGACGCCGCCTGCGGTGCTGCCGAAACGCCGGCCCTTGCCGAACGGCAGATCGTAATTGGCGCTCACCACGAAACGATTCTTGATGTCCGACGCCAGCACGGAGCGCTCAATCGCGCGAGCGTAGTCGTTCTGGAATCCAGGCGACCCGACGTCCATGAAGCCCGTCGTCAGGTTCTCCGCGATGCCGATGTTCTTGGCGAACGTATAACCGACCAGCACGAACAGGCCCTGGCTCATGCGCCGTTGGGCGCTGAGCTGAAAAGCGTTGTAGGCCGTTTGCCCCAGCGGCACGTGCTGCACGCTGGCGCTGGTGAACTGCGGGCTGGCGCGGAGCAGGACGTTGCGCTGGACCGTCGTCGTGGCCAACGCTCCGGTCGCGATGTGTCCATAGAACGGGTTGGCGACCGTCTGGTTCAGATAGCCTACGTGCGTCTGGTCGCCGATCGCGCCAAAGTAGATGGGGTTAATCGCATTGATGTTGAATCCCATCGGCAGTTTGACGCCATGGTTGCCCGCATAGACCAGCGACAGCAGGACGCCGGCGGGCAACTCGCGCTGAACGCCGAAGTTCCACTGCTGGGTATAGGCGACGGGCGTGTCGTAGTACATGCCCGATGCGCCGGCGCCGACCATCGAAAGCGCGCCCAACTTCGATCCCTCCGGCTTCAGAAGGCCGTCGGGGAAGGGGTTGACGATTGAGCCCACGGGGTTGACGCCGTCGATGCTGGACACAAACGGAGTCGAAACCGTGAAGCCCGGATTGGAGACTCCGTAGCCGCGCTGCGTCGTCGGCAGATAGAAGATGCCGTAGCCGCCGCGGATTACGGTTTTCGAGATCGGCGTATAGGCGAATCCGAACCGGGGCCCGAAGTTATTCCAGTCCGTCTTGTTCTTCCCCCGCGCCGCGCCGTTCACGCCGGCGAACACGATGCCGCCCCTCAGGTCCATTCCAACCTGTGCGCCCAGAGGGTTGGCCATGTACGGATCGAAGGTCGCAATCCGGTCGTAGCGGTCGGTGAATCCGGTTTCGACATCCCAACGGAGCCCCACGTTGATCGTCAGCTTCGAGTTGACCTTCCAGTCGTCCTGGATGAACAGTCCGCTGTAGATCAATTGATTCGCCATGGAACCGTTGAAGGTCATCGACCCGCCGGTCGGCAGGCCCAAAAGGAACGACGCGAAGGAGAGGTAAGGCGCCTGCCCGCCAGGCACGGCCGCGCGCGGGTCGGCCCCGGAAGTAAACGTAGTGCCGTAGGAAAAAGCTCCCATCGAGCTGTCGAGTGAGATCTGGTTGTCGCGATAGAGTCTTCCATCCCAGCCGAACTTGATGGTATGCCCGGGCCGGATGAGGGTCGTGGTGGCGGCCACCGAGTGCGTATATCGCGACCAGTCGCGAGGGCCGTTGTTCGTCGCGAGTTCCGCAAATCCCGAGACGTTCTGCGACGAAATTCCGGGCACCTGCTGCAAGTCCCCGAACGACTTGGGAAAGCCGTACGTCTGCGGATCCATGCCGAGTTTGCCGGACTGCATCTCGTTGCGCTGCTGAGCCAGACCATAGCGTAAGTCGAACAGGAGCGTGGCGCTCGGAACGATCACCTGGTCGAGCACGAAGGTCTTGGCATTAACCTTCTGTCCCCAGGAGTTAGGCTGGGAGAAAAGGACGTTCTGCCAGTCGTCCGTGCTATTGCTGAAGCGGCCGAACAGCCGGTAGTTCGGGCTGAAGTTGTGGTCGATGCGGGCGTTGATCTGATGATTGGCGTCCGTTTGGACGGGGGTGTAATCGTAGTTGTTCACGATGCCCGCCCGGACGGGGTCGGGCCAGATCGATAGGTGCTTCTTCGTGATGTCGCTCTGCCGGTTGGCGGGGACGACCCGGCCCGGGAAGGGGGTGCGCAGGTACTGATTCGGCCGCGCGAGATCGGGCCGCGTGGTTAGCGGATCGTAGATTTCGTACGAGGCTTCGGAGAAGTTGCCGGCGCGCATGGCCGCCGTAGGCACCGTGATCGTTGAAGCAGTGGGCTTGCGCACGTATATGCCTTCGTAGCCGCCGAAGAAGAACGTCTTATCCTTTCCCGAATACAGCTTGGGGAGCACCATCGGGCCGCCCACCGTGAAGCCGAACTGGTTGTTTCTGAGCGGCGGGCGCATGTCGTCGCGTCCCGGGATCGGCGGCCTTCCGCCCCGGTTGACGAAATAATTGGCGGCGTCCAGCTTCTCATTGCGAATAAACTCATAAGCGCTGCCATGGAGCGTGTTGCTCCCCGACTTCGTCACGATGTTGATAATGCCGCCGCTGGTGCGTCCGAATTCGGCGGAGGAAGTGTTGGTCTGCACCTTGAACTCCTGCGTCACGTCAACGGAGGAGATCAGCGCCGGCTGCCCCTGGCAGCAGACCGTGATCGCAACGCCGTCCAGCAGAATTTCGTTGCTGCCGGAGACGCCGCCATTGGC
Source organism: Bryobacteraceae bacterium (assembly GCA_963793625.1). Classification (GTDB taxonomy): domain Bacteria; phylum Acidobacteriota; class Terriglobia; order Bryobacterales; family Bryobacteraceae. The sequence continues at coordinate 456,494 of CAWCAT010000020.1, forward strand.
CATGAAGTTGTTCGCTCCGGCCATCTGCACGGCCGAGCGCCCGGCGTTCAACCCGATGCCGAACGAACCCATGGGGTTCACTCCCGGCGTGAGCGCCGCCAAGCCGAATGGATTGCGGCCGTTCAGCGGAAGGTCGACCACCTGCCGATTCGAAATCTGTTGGCCGAGTGAAGACGTTTCATTTTCGAGCAGCACGGGCCGCGCGGCCACCTCGATACTCTCCGAGACCTGCCCGACGGTCAGCGTCGCGTCCACGCGCGCCGTCTGGTTGACCGCCAGATCGAACTGAACGGCGAACTTCTCGAACCCGGCGCTTTCCACAGTCAGCCGGTAGGAACTGGGCTGCAACAGCGTGAAGACGTAGCGCCCTTCGCTGTCGGACCTGGTTGTCAGGGAAAGCCCCGTATTCACGTTAACCAGCGAAACCCTCGCGTCGGGGACGGCAGCCCGGCTCGAATCCGTCGCACGGCCGTTGACGGCACCCGTGGTGGTTTGCCCAAACAGGGCGGTGGCCGATGCCACCAGCAGCGTTAATACTGTGAACTTCATAGCGGCTTCATCTTCGCACAAGTTCGTGCGGCTATACCAAAAAGTAACAGATAATATGGTATTGTTACCGTTAAGGCACCGTTAAGGCCCCAAATTTCAACGCAATTGCGGCGGATTGTCCAATTACGTTAACGAAGGTTTCAGAGCCATGGGACTGCCCCCGGCCGTGCAGGATCTTGACACCGAATCGGTTCGCAGCCAAAACGAGCGAATCCTCGCCGATCCCCTCTTTCACGACTGCCCCATCCAACGCCGGCTGCTCCAGTACCTGGTGGATGAGACGCTGGCCGGCAACGAGCGATACCTCAAAGAGCTGAACATCGGCAACGCCGTGTTCCGCCGGGGCGCCGATTACGACCCCCGCACCGACTCGGTCGTACGCGTGCAGATCGGGGGCCTGCGCAAGCGGCTCGCGACTTACTATGCGGGATCGGGCGCCGGCGACACGGTCGTCATCGAAGTTCCCCGCGGACATTACGTTCCGCACTTCTCGCGGCGCGCCGAGAGTAAAGAAGAGCCGGTCGAAAACCCCGGCGCCCCGCCCGCCGCTCCCCGGCGCCGCGTTCACGCCCTCGGGTATATATCCGTGGGAATCGCGGCGGGTGTGGCGCTCGTGCTGCTGGCGCAGATGTGGACGCGCGCGTCAACGCACAACCAGGCAGCGCAATCCGGCTACGCCGCCGAATGGCGCAGCCACCCGCTGTGGAAGGGCTTTTTCGACCCCGGATCGCAGACGCAGTTGGTCGTGGGCGTGCCGTTTCTCATGGCCATGGACGGGGTGGTCGTCCGCGACACCCTGGTCAACTCGCCCGAAGAACTGACGCCCGACTCGCGAATCTCCCGAATCGCACGGCTGCTCGACCGTCCCGCCGAACCGGTTGAGTTCTACACCGGAATGGGCGAAATGGCGGGAGGCAACCGGCTCGCGGCTTTCTTTATGAAATCGTCGCGGGATCTTCACCTCGTGCGCAGCCGGCTGGCGCGCTGGCAGGATCTCACCACCGACAACCTCATATTCCTCTCGTCCACGCGGTTCCGCACGCTGAATCAACGCCTGGATCTGCCCGCCGACTTCGTGTTCGACGGCGCGCCCGGCAGGGGGCCGGCTTTTCGCAATTTGCGTCCGCTGCCGGGAGAGGCGGCCGACTACGCCTGCTCGCTGAATGGCAACGCCGGGACCACCTACTCGACGGTGACGCTATGGCCTGGAACCGTGCCCGGACGTCGCATCATGTCGATCAGCGGCGTGCAAACCTGGGGCACGGAGGGCGCCGCGCAGTATGCGACAGACGCCCCCAGCCTGCGTGAACTCCGGAAGAAGATAGAGGATCCCGCGCGGCCCGCCCCCGCCGACGCCGCCGGTTTGCAGGTCCTGCTGCAAGTCAAGGTTCAGGACAGCCAGGTGGCTTCGGTAACCTACATCACCCACCACTGGATCAGGAAGCGCGCCAACTGACGGCCTTCGTCCCAGCAGGCAGTCTCCGCTCCGTTGGAAGTCAACCTCCAAGCTCCGGCGCTGGTCGCCGGCCTGCCCCACACGCTCTTCCTTCGCCTTCCTGGCTTATTCGGAAGATATGCCCATCCGGGTGGCGCACGTGCACCTCCCGCACGCCCCATGGCATGTCAGCCGGAGGCCATGCCACTTCAAGTCCCTGCGCCACGCAGTGCTGGTAGACAGAGTCCACGTCGTCCACCCAGATCGACATCCACACGCCTTTGTCGCCTGTTTCGTCGCCGTCCGGGCCGAAGGTCCTCCTGACTTCGCTCTTGCCACGCCCTCCTTGAGCGTTTTCGCACAGAAAAATCTCGCATTCACCAGAGCAGACTCCTCCGAAGTTCGGCGGATCGCCCCAATCCCACGCCTTCTCCCACCCGAGCTTCTCGAACCAGGCAAAGCTCTCGAGGATATTCGAAACGTTCAGGATCGGGACCAGTCGCTTGGCCAGCATGGCGCAATATTATCAGGAAAGGACGTGGGGGGCCATCGGCATCTTGTCAGCAACTTGCGCCAGGGCAGGAGATTCGCACGTCAGACGCACTTCCCTTGCCGCCCGTCCCAACCTCGAGCAATACAAGAAACTCGCCAAAGACCTTCAGTACGCCTGCAAGTCGGGCGACCCCGTGGCAATCCGCGACTGGGCTGCACGCTGGGCGGAGACACTTGGCCACCTGCGAGGGCAAGCGATCACGCCGGAAGTCCGAAGAGAGATCCACTGGGATACAGAGCGAGTCGAACGGCAATGGCACAAGTTCCAGAAGTCGAATGAACGTATGGCCCGCTGCACTCTCGCCAAGGCGCAGTGCCATCCTAATCGTCGTCTGGACTTTAAGGAAGTGGCCCTCAAAATCAGAAGTAAGGCATGGACGCTCCCAAGCCTCGGGGCAAGGTCAGCCCCAAAAGTCTCGGTCGGCACCGTCAGTCCACTCAACTCACGAATTAGACCGCGCGGCAGTAGCTGATCTCCGTCAGAATATGCGGCTGAAGGTGCTTTACGATGAGCAGAAGATTGATCAGCTCATCGACATGGAACGTGAGAGGACGCCGAATGCATAGATGCTGGCTTATCGGGAGTAATCTCCCCTGAACGCCGCATCTTGGGAGTTTGCCCACAACCTGATGGCGGAGCAGTCCGGCTAGTCGGCGACTATACTTGCGGATAGGCTTCGATGATTGTCATCTTCGCCTGGCCCGCATCCAGGGAATGATCGAGCGGCTCGACGTTTATCCGCTAATATTCATTGCGAGACTTGGCATTCCGCGAGTTTCACCAAGTAGAACTCATCGGTGAGAAAGCCTGCTGCATATAGGCGCTTCAGTTCCCGTAGACGGACAGTGACCTGTTGCTGGGTGAACTTGGGCTTCGGCGTTGCAGTTGCCGTGGCGGCAGGCGCCGTGGTGGTAGTTGCCGTGGTGGCGGTTGCCGTGGTGGCGGTTGCCGTGGGGCGGCCGTGGCGGCAGTTTTGGTACCGGTTCCTTCGGCGGCTTTCGCCGTGACCGCGGGCTCGGGAAGGCTCGGGGGGACGCGCTTGGGCGGCGGCTGGTAGGCCGGGTCGAAGACAAGAGCCTGGAGTTCCTGGGCGGGAACGAGATGCCGCCACAGGAAGGCCTGCATCCGGTCCTCCGCAGGCACGGCTTGATGCACGATTTCCTTCTTCTCAACCAAGCCGCGGCCTTCGATAACCAGGGTGAACGGCTCCGGCGTTGTTGCCAGGCTGGTTCTTACCGCTAGCTGAACCACGGCCTGCGTCGGCGACAGGGTAACGGGAGGAGACGTGATTCCGGGAAGCGCGTCCTTCAGGGCCAGCTTGATGGGACTGTTGAAGCCGTCTTTGCGGATGACATAGACACTGACATTCGCGGCGCTCTTGCTGCGCAGGCTGATGCTGGAGGGTACAACGCGCAGTTCGAAATCCGGTTGGGGCTCGCTGATCCGCAGGCGGTAGGCGTACTCCTCACCGCCGTTGTGAGCTGTATCGCCGACGTGGACATAGTAGACGCCGTCGGCGGGCAGTTTAGCCATTAGATATGAATCGGCGTGATGCGTGTTCGAACCCGCTCCGAGATCTTCGTGATCATCGTTAAAGGCCAGCACTTTGCCCGTCGCGTCGGTGAGTTTGAGCACGGAATCGAGCGGTGAATCGAGCCGGCGCGCATAGACTTCCGCGACGATCGACTGGTTCGTCTTGCCGCTGAACTGGAATACATCCCAGTCGCCCGGACGTTCGATTCGCCCGTTGACCATGACCGGGAGCGTCAGCTTCTGGGCGCGCTTCAGGTCATTGTTGGGCTCCTTCTCCGAGAAGCTTCCGGCAGCGTGTCCACGGCGAACGGCATGCGGTTGGATACGAACCCCTCGCGCTTGGCGGCGACTCTATAAACACCCGGCGCGGCATTTGCGGGCGGTGTGATCGACTCGGCTTTCTCAATGTTCCAGCCCTTCATCTTGATCCAGTTGATCGAGACTGGATCGCCCGCGCGGCCACCCAGCGGGAAAATGCTGGTGACAAAGGGCAGTTCGCCGGCAGTGATGCGATAGACGAAATCCTCGCGCCCGCGATAGATGCTGTCATAGATCGCAAGCACGTATTCGCCGTCTTTGGGCACTTCATAAAAAATCGTCGGGTCGGGCTTGAACCGGTAGTCGTCGTTGTACGCCACCTCTTTGCCGTTCGCGTCGGATAGAACCAGCACAGGCTGAAACCAGCCGGGGACGGCGTCGGCAATGTAAGGAATCAACTGCCGCGCTTGGGTGCTGAACAGCAGTCGTTGGCCCTTGCGTGCGGCAAACCGGTACGTGTTCACCTCGCCGGAGGCAATCTGGCCGTTCAGCGTAGCAGGAATCGTCGATGCGGTCCTCGGCTTGCTCCGGCGGCCGTTTGCGTAAGGCCTGGGCTTCCTTCCCGAGCGTTTGAACCGTCGCCGCCTTCATCGGCTTGCGTGAGTATTCCGGCACCTGGCCGACTTGGAACGGAAGCGGGTTCGACACTCCGCGCACCGTGACCAGCCGGATTTCCCGCTCGCCGGGTGCGGCATCAGGCGCGATCGTGACCTCGACAAAGACCAGGCTGGCGGTCGAGGCGGAGGCCGGCGTTTGCACGAATTCGCCGGTTCGCCGCTCGATCTTGTCAATCAACTCCGCCGTCGCCGGATCCACCGGAGGCTTCTCCGCCGCGACTGCCGGCGCCGCGGACTTCGACGCTTCCGCGGGTTTCGCCGGGCGGGCAGCAGGCTGGGTCTTGCGCTTCAGGTTCTGCAGTTGCTCGTTGAGCAATGCCTGCTCCTGATTGTTCTGCCGCCAGTAATATTCGACGATCCGGGTGGTCACGCCCGCGCCGGTTACGAGCACGGCGTTGACATCGTCCATGTTCTGCCCGCCCAGCCGGATCTGGAACGTTGTTGCCCTGCTGGCCTCCGGCAGGATAGACATAACCGATATAGGGACGCGGCTGCGAACGCGCCACGGGCGCCAGGAGCACGATGCCGGCCAGCCACCCCATTGCGAGCCAGGAAACTGTTCTCATACGGCGATCCCTACATGATCTCGGTCAGTAAACCGGCGGACTTCACCTTCTCCTCGGGCTGAGGCAACACATGGGCCTCGACTCCCAGCGGATGCGGCAGCTTGGCGTTGGCGTCTATGCCTGCCAATTGGTAGATGCTGCCGAGCAGGTCGACCGGGTAAACGGGGCGATCCTTGACGTCTTCCGCCTTCGCATCGGATGACCCGACGACGTGCCCGCCTTTGAAGCCGCCGCCGGCGACCAGGACGGTGAAGACGTTGCCAAAGTGGTTGCGGCCGCCATTCCAGGGCGGTTGATAGTCGATTTTGGGGCTCCGGCCAAACTCGCCGGTACACCAGACGATGGTCGTATCCAGAAGGCCGCGGTCTTTCAAATCCGCCAGTAATGCAGCCAAGCCCTGATCCAACTGCGGGCATTGCCGGCGCATGGTGGCGAAGTGGTTGCTGTGAGTGTCCCAACCCCCTGGGTAGTTAATGACCACGTACGGGACGCCGGCTTCCACCATCCTGCGTGCCGCGAGACAGTCCTGACCGAAGGTGAACCGGCCGTAACGATCGCGCAATGCCGGTTTCTCTTTGGAAAGGTCGAATACCTCCTTGCCCGCGCCCAGGATCAATTCATACGCCCGCTTCTTGGCTTCTTCGGCGGCCGATACCTCGGAGACGTCGCGCACTTCGTCGCCGAACGTGTTCATCTTGCCGAGCAACTCCTGCCGGCTCTTTTGCCGGTCGTCGGTGATGCCGGGGGCTACCACTCCTTCTACCTCAAACCGCTGCGCGTTCGGGTCTCCGCCTGTGGCAAACGGCTTGTACAACGGTCCCAGAAAGCCTTCTTCCGAAAACCGCCCCTGCGGCTGCGTCAGCACCACGTAAGGCGGAATGATCCCGCGATAATCGGTCTTCTTAAACAGCGAGAATACCGCCCCGACGCTCGGATACGCCAGCCGTTCGCCCGGCGTATGCCCGGTCTGCATCAGGTAGGCGGCTGTCTCATGGCCGTTGTTACGGTGGGTCATGCCACGGATAAGCGAGAACTTGTCCGCCTGTTTCGCCAGTTCGGGAAAAAGTCCATCGAGCTGAATTCCGTCCGCATTGGTGGGGATCGCCTTGGCAAATTCACCCATGTATTCGCTGCCGGCGTCCGGTTTCGGGTCCCACGTATCGATGTGCGACATGCCGCCCCACAAGAAGACCTGAATCACCGATTTAGCTTTAGCAGCTTTCGCCGCCTGTACCGGCGGCGCTTCTGCCCCATATGCATTGGCCAAGCCGGCTGCCCAGCAGCAATCCCGATGTGCCATAGAGGCTCTTCTGCAATGCTTCGCGCCGGGAAATCCGCGTCCCGTTATCCAAGCAGCGCTTCTCACTCATAGCGTTCACCTCTGGTATAGACTCTAATGTCGATATCGAAATTCGGTGCTGTTGATCAACGACCAGGCGATGTCCACCCAGTCTTCGCGCCTCTTCGCCGCCGGAGCCTGAGGCGCGCCGGGCCTGGCTGGCCTGGCCGGGGTCCTGAAACTGCTGTACAGTTCGGCAGTTTTTCGCTTCCTCTTGCGTCGGGAAGCGCGAAAGAATGGTCAGGTACAATTCGTCGATGATTTCGCGCGTCTTGCGGCCGGACGCGAAGAGAGCTTTGAGCTTGGGTCCCTGATCGATCTTTCGCTGGATATGACTCGAATTCAGCAGATACAGCGACTGGGCGGCGAGCGGCTTGTGGTCGCGTTCGTTCTCCATTCCGGTGGCGCGCGCCGGCCGCCCGAACAACGCCAGGAACGGACTGGTGATGCTGCCGTCCGGGAGCGCGACCGCGGGCTTGTTCTCAGGAATGTACGTGAATGGCTCCGGGATCGGACTGGTGTACAGATCGGTGGTGCCGTTGATCTTATTGATCGCGTCGATCAACACTTCCGCGTCCAGGCGCCGCACACGGTAACTGGCGAAGCTGGCCTCGGCTTTCGGGCCTTCCAATCGTGGGATGGATGAGAGTTGATACGACTGCGAGTTCAGGATCAGCCGGTAATAGGCCCTTCAAATCGTAATGCCCGCGGACCAACTCCTTTTCCAGGTAAGCCAGCAGCGCGGGATTGCTTGGCGGGTTGTCCGGCCGGATATCGTCCGGCTCGTGGATGATGCCGCGGCCCATGATCCAATACCAGGCCCGGTTTGCGATCGCCCGCGTAAACCAGGGGTTCTTGGGCGTGATCAACCATTCGGCGAAGACTTCCCGCGGATCCCGGCCCGGCGGCAACTTGACTTTCTTGCCGTTGGGAAATACCGGCTGCATGCGGCGCGCTTACGGCCGGTGGCTGGGGCGGCGCCGGGGCAGCCGCAGCGGTGGGGGCTGGTTTCGCACGGGCTATGGCGTCACGGCCCGGAGCCGTGTTGCCCGGAGTACGGCTGGCTCCCAGCGGGTCCCAGAACACGTCTTCCTCTTTCCACTCGCTCGTAGGCTTGTATCCAACCTGGGAATAAAATGCCGCCATTCCGGCCAGTTTGTCGGCCGGCCAGGAAGCGACACGGGTGCCCATGAACACCAGGGCCACGGCTGTGGCGATACTTTCCGGTGTCCGGTTTTGAACGGCGCGGAAAAAATTGACCGGCCCCACGCGAAAATTGCTGCCGCTCGAGGTAAGCAGTTCGCGCACGAATTTGTCGTACGGCTTGTTTTCGGCGATGGACGCGCGCACCCAGCGATGATATGCCTGCGCCGCGTTGGGCCAGAGGTTGACGGGGAATTCCGCTTTGATCCGCAGAATGTCTCCCCATCGCATGGCCCAATAATCGGCAAACTCCGGACGGTCGAGCAGGCGGTCGATCAAAAGGCGCCGTTTGTTTTTGGTATCCGGGTCCTGGATGAAGTCCCGCGCTTCCTTCGCAGTGGGCAGAGTGCCGGTCACGTCCAGATAGGCGCGCCGGACAAACACGGCATCGGAGCAAAGGACGGGATGCACTTTCAAACGGGCCAGCTCGGCAAATACGAGCTTGTCCAGTCGACCTGCCGGGACCGGCGCAGCCGCAATTTCAAATGCGTCTGATACCGTCTCTGGCGCTGCCACGCCGCTGCCGGCCGCCAGAAAGGCGGCCACCAAAACCACTAATGCTGGTCTCATGCTTCCTGAAAGCTAGACTCCTCTCGGGGAGCGAACAAGTCCTTCGACCATGCACATTCTAACATCATGTCCCGGCAATAGGTTGCAATCAGCCGGTGATTTTTCGGACGTCTGGGTCCTGCTTTGACACGCTGCCGAGCCGGCCTTGCCGATCGAATCATGCTGATTCCCATTTGGGTGACGTATAAGCCCTCCCCATACATGTGGCTTCCGGCGATTGGCCAGAAGTCCCGATCTGGGAGGTTTGCGGGATTCGTAACGACAAACGCGCATGGCCCCCGGTTCAAGACGCGAAAAGCAATGGGCCCACGTTCCAGTCGCGAAGCCGACTTGTCGTTCCTAATACGGCCCACAACTGCGGACAGATTCCTTCCGGTTTGCCGACGATCCACCCTGCGGCGACGGTCAACCCTACGCCGCCAGGCAGGAGCCATTTCTGCTCAACCGGCTTGCTCGCCCTGGAAAGCACTTCTACGACAAAGCTGTTAAACGAGCACCGAGGGCCTTCTTGTGATTGTCCTTTCCAGAGACGTGGTCACGTCCAAAACCTGAATGATAGACTTGCCTTTACTCCACAAAGTACTTGACGACGCAATAAATGCGTCTTATAATTCGTCTTGCATCCGTAGCGTGGAGGAACAACAACCGCTTATGAAAACCAAAATGCTGTTCGCAGCTTTACTGACACTTGTTTTGGTTACCGCAGGCCACGCGCAGACGCTGGACAAAGCCAAACTCGACCAGCTTTTTGACCGGCTGCTCGAAAAGAACAAGGGGATGGGCAGCCTGACTCTCGCCAAGGACGGCAACGTTCTTTACACCCGCTCCTTCGGCTACAGCCAGATCAACGGGACCGAAAAGAAACCTTTGACCGCGGCGACGAAATACCGGATCGGCTCGATCACAAAAACGTTTACCGCCGTGATGATCTTTCAGCTCGTCGAGGAAGGGAAATTAAAGCTCACCGACACGCTCGACAAATTCTTCCCGCAGATCCCGAACGCCGCCAAAATCACCATCGCGCAGATACTCAACCACCGCAGCGGCATCCACAACCTCGAGCCCGATGGTTCATGGGGGAAGCAACCGAGAACAAAGGATGAAGTGGTGGCCCGTATCGCTCAAGGCCAGCCTGATTTTGAGCCCGACGCCAGGCATCTGTACAGCAACACGGGCTATGTCTTGTTGGGTTACATCGTCGAAAAAGCAGGTGGCAAACCGTATCAGGAGGCCCTGAAGGAAAGAATCACTTCCAGGATCGGGCTCAAGGATACCTACCTCGGCGCCGGAAACACGGATCCCGGCAAGAACGAAGCTCTTTCCTATAGCTACGTCGGCGGATGGAGAGAGGCTGCCGAAATCGATTTCAGCATTACAGGCGGAGCGGGCGCGATCCTTTCGACACCGACGGACATGACGAAATTTATCCAGGCGCTGTTCGATCTGAAGCTGGTCTCTCAAAACAGCCTCAATCAGATGAAAACGATGAGGGACGGCGAGGGTATGGGAATGGAACCCTTCTCGTTCGCCGGCAAAACCCTCTACGGGCACACGGGCGGGGGCGACAGCTCTGGAGCGTGGCTGGCTTACTTTCCGGAAGAGAAGCTGGCCCTCGCCTACACAACCAACGCGAAGATCTACACGGTGAGCAATATCGTGAGCGGCGTTTTCGACATTTACTGGAATCGGCCGTTTCAGATCCCCACCTTCGACACGTTCGATGTCAGCCCGGAAGTTCTGGACCGATACGTCGGCGTTTACACGATCCCCGGAACTCCCGCGAAAATGACGGTTACCCGAGATGGAGCGACGCTTTACATTCAAGCCGGGGCCGAGCCATCCCGTGGTGTCCCGCTCGAAGCAACCGCCGAGGACAAATTCAAGATCGATCCTGGGGTCGTTTTCGAATTCGACGCCGCGAAAGGTCAGCTGACGATCAAACGACCCAATGGGGAAAGGGTTTTCACGAAGGAGAAGTAACCATCACACGAATCAGGGGCAGGCCTTGAGCATGTCCCTGGCGTGCGACAGCGGCGTGAACGGTTGTCAGAAGTTAGCTCAAAAGAAGTTCCTCAACAAGACTACGCCAGTCATCGTTCTGCGGTATGCTGTCGCCCGCGTGTGTTTGGACGGCTTCTGTTCTCGGTCACCTGAGCTGAAGTCTTGTCTTAAGTTGCGCTAGATACAAGTGGCCTAATGGGCCGCCGTTGGTTTACCGATTCACACGCCAGTCATGGTGAAGTCGGCAACCGGAAGGTAAGATTACTTCCCAAGAGTCGTTTTAAACCGGCCAATCTTTCATTGAGGTCGTCCGTTGGACGAAGCACTCAAGGTCCGATGGATAGGCCCTCACTTCTTTTTTTCGTTCGAGCTGTCTTACCAGGGAGACCCTTCGATGGCCGTCTGGGCGGGGCTCCCGAGGTTGGTGGTCAGGTGCTCACAAAACCTCTTGCAGTCCTCGCATTCACTGTGCAGAATGGTCGTGCGTAGTCTTGAATGACTCACCGCGCCGCCACAATGGAGCGGGCAGAGATAGGCCGGATAAGTCGCGCGGCGTTTACCAACCATTCTTGAGTTTCTTTCGGGATCCGCTCCGGATCACGCACAAGCAGGAACTTGAGCGGCCGTTTCCCGGAGCCCTCAAGTTCCTGTTTGCCGACGATACGCCCGAAGCCGTGGAACTGCCTTCCGTGTTCCGACGTCTTATGGGTGCTTCGTCACAACGAGCGGTGGTTTTCGGGCAGCTTTGCGAACCACTCTAATGTCTGACTTCGCGGATCAGAACATGACAGCCATCAAAACCACAGACAACTCCTGCGGGACAGGCCATCCTTCTTTGTGGCATGTAATTACGACGCCCCCAAAAAGACAGCTATCCCACCCGAAACTCCTTTATAATCGATACGTGTCAACGAAACGGAGAATCGGCGTGGCCATGCGCCCGGGCGCGGTTTCTCGGGCAGTGCTCCCGTCCGGCCGGTCGGTCGCGGTCCAGGCCGGTGCCCAAGGTGAGTTCGTGGAGGTCAGCGCGCCTGGAGGCGAGATGGAGATGCGCATCGACTTTACGCCGGAGGGCCCGGTCGTCAGGTTGCGTTGCGCGCGCCTGGAGCTGGCGTCGGCCGGTGACGTGGCGGTGAGCTGCCGCAACTTCGACTTGCGGACCACCGAAGACGTCCGGCTGAACGGCCGGAACATTCTCCTCAACTGCGCGCTGCCGGAAGAGACCCTATGATACCTACAAGACGCACGCGGTTAATGAACCTGCCGGGCCGCACCGGGGTGACGCATCTGCCGCCGCCTGGAAAGTCCATATTGCAACTGCCGGACCCTTCGGTGCCAGTAAACCCACGTGGCGCGGCGGCGGGGCGTGTGCTCGACAGGTCTTTCTGCCACGCTGACAGTCACGGCTGCCCGGCGTGCCCCCACCCGGCGTCCGGCCCAGCAGTCCTCGGCTCGCCGAACGTGTTCATCAACAGCAGGCCGGCCTTGAGGGACGAAGACTCGGGCGCTCACGCGGGCTGCTGCGGCCCCAATACTTGGGTTGCGGCGGGCGGTTCGAGTTCCGTCTTCATCAATAACCGGCCGGCGCACCGCAAGGGCGACCCCGACCAGCACTGTGGCGGCACGGGCTCGCTGATTGAAGGCAGTTGGGACGTGTTCTTCGGCTAATACGCATCGAGCCGAAGTCCGTCGAAGTGCGGGCTCCTGACATGGACCTCCTTTGGGGCGGTATAGGACGGATGATCGAGCGTAGCCCGAAGGTCTCGGCGGTGGGTAGGCGCAGCTTATGCATCTAACGTTATTAGAGCGGGCCAAGCTGGTATGTCCAGTGTGCCGGTTGGGTGGCCTGCGAGCGGAGATTATTGTTCCCGGCGGCTCCGGAGTCATTCGGCACGGAATACTCCGATGCGTCAGCCCAAGCTGCGGGACGGCTAACCCAGTCATCGATGGGATTCCCATTCTGGTCGAAGATTGGCTCGCATACGCGAGTAGCGAACGATGGATGATCTTGCGCCGACAGGACCTTCCCGGCGCTGTTGGCGAGGTGTTGGATGCACCACTCGGTGACGATCACGCCGAGCGCATCCGTCAACGGCATTTGGAGAGCTACCGGTTTTCACACTTCGGGCCGTTCAGCCCCGAGGTGTCGGCACTCAGCTGTGAGTTTGCCGGTTTCATAGAAGGAGCTTTAGGCCGGCACCTGACTAAGGTGAAAGACCGGCCGACCCTTGCGCTCGATGCGGGTTGCGCAACCGGTGGATACACCCAGATGTTGACCCGTCACGTGGACTGTGCGATTGGAATCGACCTGCACTTCGAGCGCATCCGTGTTGCCTTGGAGCAGTGTCTTCAGTCCCCGGGTGCAGCCTTCCTGGTGGCTAATGCAGAAGACCCGCCGTTCGAGCCTGGATCGTTTGATGTCGTCTTCGCACTGAACCTCCTGGATTCCACCGCGCTTCCCCGCCACGTTCTCGACAGCCTGAACCGCTGCTTGCGCGCAGGTGGTCTGCTGTTTGTCACTACGCCATTCGATTACTCCACGACTTACTCCGCGCGCAAGGAGTGGATCCCCGATCCGGAGTTGATTCAATTGCTCGCGAGCGATTTCGAAATCGTGGAGGACCGGCAACGGCTTCCCTGGGTGTTGCCGGTCACTCCCCGGCGAAGCGAGATCTTCTTTGTACGAGCGCTGGTCGCGCGAAAACGACAGGCATCGCGCTGATAAGCGCCGGTTGACAGTCCGGCTCCTGGCCCCGCGCAGATTTGAGTTTCCTACAACGCGCACACGGAAGTGCCCGAGCCCTCGCGACCCCGATTCCATTACTCCCCATAAACGCGCTTAGGGCCGGACGCCGATGCGCGGCGCCCGCCAATCAGCGCCGCCGTAAGTTCATCGGCATTCAACGCATCATCGCATCATGAGCCGCAGCCCAAGGGCAGACGTGATAGGGACTATTTAGTTTTCACCCCATGTGACATTTCCGCCAAGCGACTTTTGCCCGGACGAAAACCGCCTGCGCCTCAACTGTGGGCCTGACAGGGTCGCCCCATATTAGAACGACAGTTTCATCGCGAACTGGATCTGCCGCATCGAACTGCCAAACAGCAGGCTTTGAAGCACACCTGCCTGTGCGTTGCCGATCGTTCGCGGAGCTGCGTCGCGGAGCTCGAACTGCGGGTGGTTCGGGAAGTTGAACATCTCTACGCGAAACTGATGCTCCAGCCGCTCGGTTATCTTGGTCCGCTTGATGATCGCAAAGTCGGCGTTGATCTGGTTCGGTTGGCGCAGGATATTGCGCCCTGAACTACCGTATGTCCCGGTGTTATCCGTAGTCGGCTGGAACGCCGTGATGTCATACCAGCGGTCGGGGGTCGGATTATCCAGTCCTCCGTCGAGGAGGCGGTTCGGCCGGTTGCCCGTTCCGGTAGACTGCAGGTTTGTGGATTGCAACACCGTGAAGGGGAGACCGCTACGGGCGAGGAAAATGAAGTTCACCTGCCACCCGCTGATTAGCGCATTCACTCCCGTACCAGCGCCGCCTCCGATGCTCTTGCCCTTGCCGAACGGCAGTTCGTAGATCACCGATGACGTGAAGTTCAGCGGGACGTCGAAGTCGGAAACCGCACGGTCGTAGTTGAAGTTGTACGGGTTCAGCGTGGCGCCTTCCGTGTCCGAAACGATGTCCAAGGTCTTCCCAAAGGTGAAGGAGTTGACGAAGGAGATACCCCGGGATGTCCTCTTCGTGAATTTTGTCTGGAGCGCGTGGTAAATCGACCAACCGCGGCTCTGCATTTGAGAAAGGCTGCGCAGCCCCGGAGCAAGGCCGATAAAGGGGCGGTTCACATCCTGGCTCGTCACACCGACCACCGGCGGAGCCACGTTGATATCGTTTTTTATCACCAGATGCTCACCTTTTGAGCCGGCATAGGCCACCTCCCAGAGAAACTCGCGCGCAATCTGGTGCTGGATATTGAAATTCCACTGCTGGGCGCGTCCGTCTCTATAGCGCGGATCAAAAATCGACCGGGTGGATCCGCTCGGCGGTGCGTTCGGATCGATTTCCGGGATTGCGGGCAGCCCATTGCTGAGGCTCAATGTGGGCAGCAGTGAAGAGGTTTGCGAGAACGTGTACAGGAACGGCGGATTACTCGGTTTTTGAGAGGAGGTTCCGGTCATCGGGTTGTTGTAAAAGATGCCATAACCGCCACGCAGCACCGTCTTACCGCTCCCGGAGAGGTCAAATGCGAACCCAACGCGCGGCATAAAATCCCGGTAGGGTGTGAGTTGCAGTTTGCGGCCTACATCCAGCCCGTTGATCACCGCATTGTCGGACGCAATTACGAACTTGCCCGTGCTCGTATCGAAGTTCGACTGCCGGTCGTACACCTCCACAAACGGTATAAAGAGGTCGTAGCGCAATCCCAGATTGACGGTCAGCCGCGAGCTGACCTTGAAATCGTCCTGCACGTAGGCTCCGAATTCCGGCCTGCGTTCGCCGACGACACCCCTGAAGTACTGCCGGGTCTCCTGGAACGGATAGCCGAGCAGGAATGAGGCGACGCCGAATCCGGTGGCCGCATTGATGTTGCACCCGGACGCGCTTCCTGCGCAATTGGAGGTCAGGTTTGACGTGAACTGGAACTGGCCGTTGATCGAGTCGATATTGAAAACGTTCCGGCGCCTCCTTGTGTAATTCGCACCGGCCTTGATGGTATGCCGGCCGTGAATCATGGTCACGTTGTCGTAGTACTGGAACGTGTCCAGGAAGGTGAGCAGGGGCTGGTTGCCATTGTGGCCCAAATTGCGGATCTCATTATTTGGGAACTGGATCTGAGACATGGCCGATGCCGTATCGGAGATGTTGGCGCCCGGGATTCCGACCTTCGCTGCCAGGTTCGTGCCGAAATCGATAGACGTATACGTTATGGCAAAGCGGCTGAAGCCGAACCGGAATTCATTGAGCAGGTGCGGTGAAAAGTTGTGGGTGTCGTTTATCGCCAAACCCTGGGCGCGAACCAGTCCATCGCCGGCCCCAAAGGTCGCTCCGGCATCGCCATGGGGGAGCGAAGCGGGGAGAAAGCGGAGCGTGCGCTGGAAGCTGTAACGGGCAAACGCGTGATTGCGGTCGGTGATGGCCTGGTCTACCCTCACATCGAACTGGTCATCGTTGCGCGATACCGAGGGGTTGTACAGGAAGTTATTGATGTTCTGGCCGTTCGCGGCGATGGTGCCCGGTACGTTGGGATCCGGGTACAGTTGATCCATGATGTTCTTAGCCGCATTATCGAAGCGCGTTGAGGGAATACGATTCCCGTTAAACGGCACACCTGGGGTCAGCGGGTCGTAGATGGTTCGGGTCAGTGCGGAGAAATCGCCACCCTTCATCGCCGTGGTCGGTACCGTAGAGAGATAGCTCTGCGCCTGGCGAACGCGCCAGCCCTGGTAGTCCATGAAGAAGAAGGTCTTGTTGCGGATGATGGGCCCTCCGAAGGTGCCGCCAAACTGGTTTTGCGTGAATGGCGGTCTATCGCGGTGGTTCTTATTGTTGAACCACTCGTTCGCATCAAAGACGTCATTTCGCAGAAACTCGAAGACGCTGCCGTGGAAATCGTTGGTTCCGGATTTGATCTGGATGTTCACGATTCCACCGCTCGAGCGCCCGAATTCCGCCGAGTAAGTACTGGTCTGAACCTTGAATTCCGACAGCGCATCGATGGATGGAAACACGACGACAGAGTTGAGCCAGGTCTCGTTATTGTCAACTCCGTCCAGCAGGAAGTTGTTGTCGCGCGTGCGCTGCCCGTTTGCCGCGAACGAAGCGGAAGCGCGCCAGGCAAGGCTGCCGGCTCCGTCGATGTTCGCGCCCGGTATGCCGCGCTGAACGCCCGGCATGATGCGGGTCAGTTGTACGAAATCGCGCCCGTTCAGCGGCAGGTCTTTGATCTGCTGCTCGCTCACGGTTTCGGCCAACTCGGAAGTATCGGACTGGATCACAGGCGCACTGCCTTCCACCTGCACGGTTTCGGAGACCTCGCCGACTTCCAGCCTCACGTCTGCTCGCAGTTTCTGATCGACGCCTAATTGAAGGTTCGACAGCGTGGATTTCTTGAACCCCGGCATCTCGACCGAGACGTTGTAAAGTCCGGTCGGAAGCGAAGGGGCGCTGAAGTCCCCGCTGTTGTCGGTGCGAACAGTCCGACTGACGCCGTTTTCTATGCCCGTAATGACGGCTTGTGCATTCGAAACCGCGGCGCCGCTGGGATCCTTGACGGTTCCCAGTATCGTACCGCTGACAGCCTGTGCCCCCGCCTGATTCGGAAGAAGCAGAGACAGAAGCAGACCCGTAACAGTCAGTGTTCTTTTCAACATGGAACAAAGCCCCTTTCCTCCATGAATCCCCAGCCGGGTGCCGCGCAGGCCTATCCCGGTGTTTTGCCCTCAGGATGATCCCAGTCTGTCGAAAATGCAAGTAAATTCTTAGCTGGTAGTTCTGGGATTTGCCTTCAGTTGCCACGGATTCGGCCCTTGGAAGCAGCGTGCGCACCGAAGACGTCACGGCCCTCCAGTTCGCCGCATTTTGCCGCGCGCTGCCGGTTGTGTCTTCCGTCGCTGTCATCGGTGCTGCCTTCGTAATACTCCTGTTGCCGCTCGAGGTGGGTTGTAGAAGACATGCTCCTCCGCTCAAGTCTCCCGACGGACAGTACTTCGCTGTCCTCAGTTACACCTTGCAGGGCGCATTCGGGGACCGACATCACGAGCGTAGGCATTCGCCGGCGGTGGCGTCTGAACGGCGTGCTCGGGGATCATCGACGCGCGTCTTATCGTCGATCTGCCCTATTTGCGGATATGTGTATCTGATATCATCTGCTCAAAGGTGAGCCCTTCATGACTCTACTGCCATGCCGCTGCAGCTTGCGGCCAATGAGCTGGAGAGGACAATCGAATTCAAAATTACCGCCGCCCGAACTGGGAGGAACTGAAATGGCTCGTTGTCTACTTGCCTGTGTTGGCGTCCTGGTTTTCGTGTGTGGCCACACAAACGCGCAACCAGGCCCTCCTGTCATTACGCAAGTCACCGATGCGGCAACTTACGCGTGGCCGGCGGACGGCATTGCTCCTCAATCGCTCATGACTATATTCGGGAAGAATTTGTCGAGCGAGACGGTTTCCGGATCTTTCCCCCTAACGACATCGTTGGGGGGCACAAAGGTGGGATTCGAATATCTGGGAACCGTGGTGCCTGATCCAGCATTAGTCATGTTACCAGCACCGTTTCCCACTCGAATTTTGTACGTTTCCCCCTCTCAGATCAACGTGTTGATTCCGTCTGTTATCACCGATAGTTTCTTCATAGATTCACGGTCACCACGGCAGCAGGTTCGGTAGCATCGGAAACACTCCGTGCAGTGTCCGATGCTCCGCGGATTTTTCCGCAAGCTGGTGGGGGCTGCGGACCTGGCTTGGTGTTTAACGTGATGCCAGATGGGAGTTGGGTCCTCAATTCCAAGTCGAACCCCGCCGCTCCAGGTAGCTGGATCACCATTCTGGCAAACGGCGCCGGCGAGGCGCTGGGCTTACTTCCCGCGGGTGACGCAGTGCCTGCTCCTGCAGATCCGAACCTGCGCCGTTCCAATGGAGCGGGAGCACGCTTTAATCGGACGCGCGCGGTCGCTGCTCCCTACACGTTTAGCGGGAAACTGGCGGGCTCCGTCGGAGTGGATCAGATCAACGCCAGAATCCCGGAGGACGGCCCGGAGGGCTGCGCAGTGCCTCTGCAACTCGTGACAAGTACTAACCATCGTAGCCAATCCGTTCCGATCGCCATCAGCCGCACGCCTGGCTCTTGCTTTGATCCACCACTGGACAGTTCCGGGATGATGCGCCTGACGCGCGTCCAGACCTCTGGTGGCGCGCCTTCCGACAGTCACAACGATTTCTATCTGGAATTCTTCGAGGCGCGCGACCGCCGGTTACTGGATGAGAATGACCCAGACTCCATCTGGCGCCCGCCCTATTTTGTAAAAGTCACCGGACCATCCTGCCCCGGCTTTGAATCGTACGACGGGCGGCCGCTCGATCTTGGGCCGATTGTCCTCTCGCGCACGGACAACAACCAACAGGCGACCGTGGAACCTCGCCAGAATCAGGATGGTCTTTGGGGGTACTCAGCCCAATTGCCCGCGGATCTGCTTGCGGACGGCACAGTACGGGTGAGGGGCCTGGGAGGCAGCGATGTCGGTCCATTTGAAACGTCAGCCGAGTTCCCGCCATTGCGGTTTCTAACCGATTGGACACCTGGCACTGTAGTCAACCAGCTTGCCCTGACCGTGCGCTGGACAGGCGGAGATCCGAATGACATGCTTCGGCTGTCACCGTTCGACTATCCCACTGTTTGGGACAGGGTGGTTCCAGTCTGGAAACTGGAGGCGAGCGTAGCCCTCTTCACCCTGAACAAGCCATTGCTGACGCCGGGCACAATACTAAATCCGACGATTACGATTGAGCCCGCCAATCCGGGAACGAAGCTCTTCCAGGCTCCAGGCTTGACCAAAGGTGGACGGATCGAGCGCCGAATGATTTACCGCTTTAAGGGATTGGTTGCTCAATAGTACTCCGGGCAGGGCTTCGCAATGCGCGCCACGTTCTTCAGCTCCGCAACCCGAGCGTTCTTGTGGGCCGGTGCCTTGTTGTTCCCGTGAAAGTAGTCCCGGAGCCCCAACGCGAACTCATTTCACACTCGCCCCATGCGGCCCCTTGTTCAACACAAGCCCGGCAACATGATCCAGCACAGCATGAAAATACGCCATGTCCCGCTCCCGCACGGGCATCTCATCCCGAACCACTCCCTCCGCACCATGCATATACCGGAACGGAAATCGCTGCGCCTGGACCCACGGCATATAACCCCAGCCCGCAGCCTTCTCGAACAAAATCGTGGCGCTTTCCAGTTCCTTGGCAAGGTTCTCAACAGTCGATCTCGCGACCGTTGTCATCTTCGTTCATCAGGACCGGACGATCAACACTCTTCAGTTCCGCAACACGCGCGTTCTTCTGCGCTGGCGTCTTGTTGTTGCCGTGAATCAGCACCAGATCGACAGCCTTCGACAGCGACTCCGGATAGTTCATCCTGCCGTCGCTCGACACACTCACGGGCAACGCGTAATCCGCGCGCTTTTTCTGAAAACACTGCCGCACTTCTTCGATTAATTCCAGCACGTGCTTCGGAATATACGCATCGAAATCCCAACGCGTACCGCCGAGATCCCACTCGTTGGCCACATCGATAATCACGTTGCGGAAGTTTTTCTCGATGAGCCAGTTCGTTGCGTTGCGCGCGGCAGCGTGAATTGCATCGCTCGATTCGAATTGCTCGTCCTGCCCCTGATAGAAGTACATCAGGTTGACCACCATGCCGCGCTCGTCGGCCGCACGCAGCAGGCGCTCCAGCCGCGCCAGCCACTCCGGTTTGAGTGAACCGTCAGGACGGAACGCGCTCACATACGTGCCCTTCTCGCGCCCGTATTTGTAGCCGTTCTGCCGGTCGATGCCGTTGACCTGCTTCTCGTAACCCGCGTTGCCGCCTTGCAGGCTGACCGCGATCATCAGCACGCCGTGGGCTTTATAGAAATCGAGTGCGGAGATTACGGCATCGACGTTCTTGCCGGGGTCGAAGGGCTTCTCGTGCATCCACTCGTCGTGGAACAGCGCCTGCGCAAGCCGCAGGTTCATCAGCTTGCCTTGCGCCTGACGTTTGTAGCCGTTGCCTGTGTACGTCTTCTGCCAGGGTTGCGAAGCGCTCGCACGCATGTAAAAGGCACGCTGATCGAACTTGGGCCCCAGCAGGAATCCCGTGCTAACCTCTGTCGCGCCGGCAGCAACGGCCATCGCGCACAGCAGCGTACACCTCAGTATGAACCGAAACATAGCTTGTCGATCGGAGTACGGCTATTTCTTGAAGAGACTGTCAAACGCGGCGCGGGCGTCACTTTGGGAACGCGGCGTTGCTGGCGCGACCGGAGTCACCACGACAGGTGCCGTGCCGGATTTCGCATCTCTCGCGACCGTCACCCTGGGGCGGAAAAGTTCACAAGTGTTTTCGCGGTCCTTGTAAACAATTCGTTCCGGAATTGGCTTCAAGCATTGAAACCGCGTGGACGGCTCAAAATGAGTGCACTGCTTACAGCAATGCAACGCGACGCTGCATTTCGGGCAGTTGCCTCTGAAATCGTAGTCAGACGGCAGTGCTGTGGCGCAGTTGTAGCAGCGCGAAGCAGTCAGCGTCTGGACCATTCTGGGCAGCCTGGGCCCGGTCACATCTATCGGCTGCTTGGGACCTTGTTGCTTCGGGCGGTCGTCCCGGCCAAAGCCGTTCGAGGGCCTCTCTGTGTCCATGTAGCCGTGCTGTTTATATTTGCGATCGCTATCCATGATTTCGATAGCTCCTTAGGGAGAACAATTGACTTTTGGCGAGTCGTGCTCGTATGTACCCGGCGATGCGTCGGCTCCGTTATCCAGAGCACCGTCTCCGCCCTCGAATGGGTCTCCTCGCGGAAACAGGGCGTGAACTTGGATTCTGTAATTCAGAAATATCTGCGGGACAGCGGAACCAGGGCCGGCGGGATCGAACCCTCCGTGACCTGCCACTTACTATGTACCACGGATTCAGCCCGGATTCCACAACTTTATTCACGCCCCGGAAGCCACAACCTGGCAAGTGCCTCGAAAATCCTATTCCGTGCCCCAACGCATCAGCGAATGGCACGGCCGCGTCAGCGGATCGTCATAGTGATTTGGGCTGATGCGCACGACATAGCCCAGCCTGCCGGTCTGGCTCGGAACGTAGTCCCGCGCAAATACGTGCGCCTGACCCTGACGCTCGTTTGATGGCAATGTCAGTACTTCCGTTTCCTTCAATTCGCCCGTGCCGCTCACCTTCCCAACCACCACTTCCAAACGGATATCACTCGGATCCAAACCAGCCAGATCGATTACCGTGCGGAACGCGATCGGCTTGCCGCTTAACACCGGGCCAGCCAGATCGGGTCCGACCTCGACAAACTTGATCCGGCTCCACGTATCCTGCACCTTGCGGTTCCATTTCGCGCGCTCGTGGATCTTCTCGTAGTTGTTCTCGCGAATACTTAGATAAGCCGTGTGCGCAGGCGCGTACAATTCTGAGCTGTATTCCGCCAGCATGCGCTGGCAATTGAACCAGGGGCTCAGATTCTTCAGCGAGAGCTTCATGCGCTTGGTCCACTCGACCGGCACGCCCTCTTCCCTGCCCCCATAATACATCGGAACGATTTCGTTCTCGAGCAGCGAATAAAGCGAGCTTGAGTGCGTCTCGTCCTGGTCCTCCGAGTACGGCTCACGATCACCGATCGCCCAGCCGCCGGAGACCTCGTAGGCTTCGTCAAACCAGCCATCAAGAATACTGACATTGAGGATGCCGTTCAACCCCGCCTTCATGCCGCTGGTGCCGCAGGCCTCTTCTCCGCGCCGCGGTGTGTTCAGCCAGATATCGACGCCCTGCACCAGTTCACGCGCAACGCCGATGCTGTAGTCCTCTACAAACACCAGCCGCTTTTGAACTTCAGGATCACGCGACAACTGCACGATTTCACGAATCAGGGTCTTGCCCGGATGATCCTTCGGGTGCGCTTTGCCCGCGATCACAATCTGCACTGGGAATTCGGTGCTCGATAATATCTTCTTCAACCGCTTCACGTCGCGGAACAGCAGCGTGGCGCGCTTGTACGTAGCGAAGCGGCGCGCAAATCCGATCGTGAAGACTTCCGGATCGAGCACCTCCGAAAGGCGCTTCACCTCGGCTCCGGACGCTTTACGCGCGGTTGCCGCCTCAGTCATGCTCTCTCGAACGTACGTCACCAGTTTGCGTTTGCGGCGCCGGTGCGCTTCCCAGAGTTCCTGACTTGGAATGTCCTCGATCAGGTCCCAGGTCTGTGGCTCCGGGTACTTCTCGCGCCAATCCGGCTGCAGGTACTGGTCGTACAGGCTTGCCAGATCGTAGTTCAGCCACGTGGGCAGATGTACGCCGTTCGTAACCGAAGTGATTGGAACTTCCCAGACCGGCAATTCCGGCCAAAGGTCCTGCCACATTTCCTGCGATACATAGCGGTGCAGCAAGCTCACGGCATTGCGATACGAGGACGTCTTGATCGCCAGAATCGCCATCGAGAAACGCTCCTGGTGATCCTGTGGATTCCAGCGTCCCAGCGACAGCATCTGGTCGAAGCTGATCCCGTATTCGCGGCAGTAATCGTTGAAATACTCGTACATCAAAGCAGGATCGAAAAGATCGATTCCTGCCGGCACGGATGTGTGAGTCGTGAATACGTTGTTTACACGAGAGGCTTCATGCGCCTCTTCGAACGTCATGTTGTGTTCCTGCATCAGAACGCGGATGCGTTCGATTGCCAGGAATGCCGAGTGCCCTTCGTTCATGTGGAACACGGTCGGCCCGATGCCGAGCGCCTTCAACGCGCGCAACCCGCCCACCCCGAGCACGATTTCCTGACGGATGCGCGTGTAAGAATCGCCGCCATACAGCTGGTCTGTAATGTCGCGATCTTCCGCGCGCTGGTTCTCCGGAATATTCGTATCGAGCAGATACAGCTTCACGCGGCCCACGGAAATCTGCCAGACCTTGAGGTGCACAACGCCAGAGGGCAGCTTCACATAGACGTAGATGTCCTGGCCCGCCTTATCCTTTGCCGGCAGGACCGGCAAGGTGTAAAAGTCGTTGACCGGGTTGCGCTCCTGCTGCCAGCCATCCGGGTTCAGCGTTTGCTGCAGGTAGCCCTTCTGATAGAGCAAACCGACTCCGACCAGGGGAATGTCCGAATCGCTCGCGCCCTTCAGATGGTCGCCCGAGAGGATTCCGAGGCCGCCGGAATAGATGTTCACGCACTCCGAGAGGCCGTATTCCATCGAAAAATACGCGATAAGCTGAGCGCCACGCGGTTCGTCGCGCTGCAAGTAAGTGTCGAGCCTTTCGCATGCCCGCTTGTACAGCGCGATGTAGCGCGGATCCTTCGCAGCCTTTTCCAAAGTCGCCTGCGGCAGGCGGCCCAACATCAACACCGGATTGTGGTTACAGGCTTTCCAGAGATTCGCATCCAGACGCCGGAACAGGCTGCGGATGTTGTGATCCCAGCTCCAGAGCACGTTGTAGCTAAGCTCCGAGAGTCGCGACAACGACTCCGGCAATGCGGGCCTGACAAGAAACTCTTTGAAACGCTCGATTTGGAAGGGCATGGAAAGATAACGGAAAAAAAGTACGGCTCTGTTTTCAGAATACCAAAACGCGGGCAGTGGCGTCAGGAAGCGGCGACAACGATGTCACACTTTGCATTACATGATACCACTCTGGGGCATTACGCGCTGCATGTTGCAGAATGCATCACTTGAGTAATTTTTCATCCTTAACTTTCTTAAGATTTTCTTGTCTTATTTGGCTTGATTAGCTTTACAATTAAGGACATGAAAGTCAGTGCCCAGGAGGAATACGGCCTTCGCTGCCTGCTCCACATGGCAAGATGTGGAGATCACGAAAGCCTCAGCATACCGGAAATCAGCCGGGCAGAGGGATTGTCAATCCCGAATGTGGCTAAGCTCATGCGCCTGCTTCGTCTCGCAGGATTCGTCGAGAGCGCCCGCGGTCAAGCGGGGGGTTACACCCTGTCACGGCCGGCTGAAAAAATAACCATATCGGAGGTCTTGGAAGCACTCGGAGGACGCTTCTACAGTTCAAGTTACTGCGAACGTCACGCCGGAATTGAGAAAGTGTGTAACCACAATAGTGACTGCTCCATTCGTGCGCTGTGGAGTTCGATGCAGAACGCAATGGATAGTCTGCTCGGCAAGACCACGTTGAAGGACCTGATTACGTCCGAAGTTGAAATGAATCGTTGGATTAGTATTCAACCCACCCCCCTCGCCCAGTTCGGAGCTGCAGCAAGCGGGGCCGACTCGACCGCTCGTCATTAAGTCCAGGCCAGATTTCATCGACGCCCCAATATCCGCTCACAGGCGGGTAGTTGGGGCGTCCGACTTTTAGGGGAGAGATAATAAGGGTAGGTATGACGACCCTGTCTGATCTCTTAGCGGAACGGGTACGTGAAGCGGACCTGTACGAAACGATTGAACGTGGACGCCTGCGCTGCTTTGCCTGCGGACATTGCTGTCCCATCGCAGAAGGGCAAGCCGGCGTCTGCAAAGTACGCTTCCACAAAGATGGGAAGCTGTACGCCCCATGGGGCTACGTCGCCAGCACGCAGATTGACCCCATCGAGAAAAAGCCTTTCTTCCATGTCAACCCCGGCACAGACGCCTTCAGCTTTGGCATGCTTGGCTGTGACCTGCACTGCGGTTACTGCCAGAACTGGGAAACTTCCCAGGCTCTTCGCGACGTCAACGCCGACTCGCTGCCGCATGCCGCTACGCCCGAACAGTTAGTGCGCGCGGCATTGTTAAGCCAATCCGGCGCAGTTATAAGTACTTACAATGAACCACTCATTACGGCCGAGTGGGGCGTGGCCGTTTTCCGTGAGGCAAAAGCACACGGGTTACTAACTGGTTTTGTCTCGAACGGCAACGCCACACCCCAGGTGCTCGATTACATACGTCCCTGGACAGACCTGTATAAGGTCGACTTAAAAAGCTTCGACGACCGGCATTACCGCCAGCTCGGCGGGCGGCTCCAGCCGATTCTCGACAGCATCCGGCTCATCCACGAGATGGGCTTCTGGCTCGAAATCGTCACCCTCGTGATCCCCGGCTTCAACGATTCACCGGAAGAGCTAACCAGCATGGCGGAATTCCTTGCCGGAATCTCATGCGATATTCCGTGGCATTTAACGGCATTCCATCCGGATTACAAGATGCTGGACACCGACCGCACCCCGCTGCACACGATCCAGCGTGGCTTGCAGATCGGCGTCAAAGCCGGCCTGCGCTACGTTTACGGCGGCAACCTGCCCGGCGCGGATGGCGATATGGAGAACACGCGCTGCCCTTCGTGCAAATTGACACTGATTCGGCGCTTCGGATTTCGTATCCTTGAGAACGTGATAGGTGACGGCGGCCTCTGTCCATAGTGCGGCACAAAGGTACCCGGCATCTGGAACGCATAGGGAGAACGAATTGAGATTCAAGCGCCTTACGCTGTGCGTAATCGCACTCGGAATGACGTGTAGCTGCGCGAAACCCAAACCACAGCCGATCATCGTCGGGTCCAAGGACTCGTCGGCGCAGATGGTGCTGGCCGAAACAATTGCCCAGCATATCGAGAAGAAACTCGGACAACCTGTCGAGCGGCACCTGAATATGGGAACGGCGCGCAACGCGCACGAGGCACTGATCTCTTCTCAAATCGACCTGTACCCGGAGGATATCGCGGCGGCACGCACCACCATCTTCCGCATGGAACCGACCAAAGATCCTGCGATCGCGCTGGAAAGCGTCAAGCAGGAGTACCAGCGCCAGCACCTGGAATGGGTCACCAGCCTGGGCTTCGAGAACACCTTCGCGCTGGTCGTCACCGACGAGTACGCCAGGGAACACAAGCTCGCATCCCTGAGCGACGCCGCTGCGAAAGACGGCTGGAAGCTGGCGGCAAGCATCGACTTCCTGGACCGGGGCGATGGCTATGGCGCGCTGCAGCGGGCCTACAAGCTTTCCTTCGGCGCTCCGCCAAACACGACCGATCGAAAGAGCGCCTACACGGCACTGGCTGAATATAAGGTAACGATGCTGGCCGGCTCGATGGCTGACGGCGCGCTGGCCGGCACCGGTCTGCGAGCGCTGCAGGACGACAAATCCGCGTTCGGCCCTTCTACCGCCGGCATCGTCGCGCGCGGCGAAAGGCTCGAGCAGGTACCCGGCTTGCGGGCTGCCCTGCAGGAGCTTTCGGGCAGGTTCAGACTGGAAACCCTGCGCGCCATGAGCGCCGCAGTCGATCGCGGCGCTTCGATGCAACGGTGGCCGCTGATTTTTTGAAAGCGAAATAGCGTTCGCGCTGATATACTGGCTTTGTTCGCGCAGTTAGATATTTGACAACCTTCACCAGCGGGCGAGGAATCATAGGAAGGCGGTTTGAATCCGCCACTGCCCCGCAACTGTAATCGGCAAAGAAATGGCCGCGTCGTCACTGCGAAAGTGGGAAGGCGACGCACCCGATCCCCGGGAAAAGCCACGCCGTGAGTCAGGAGACAGATTCCTTGCTGGATGTGTGACGCGTTCCGTGGGAGAACGTCTCATGACCAAACTATCACCCTATTTCCTTTTCCTTTCGTGCTCGCTCCTGTCTGCTCAGCAAACAGGAGTGGAAGGCACTATTCTCGACCCCTCTGGCCGCCGTCTGCGCGGCGCGGAGGTGGAATGCGCCGGGTCGACGGCAACCACCGGCTTCGACGGAGTCTTCCGTTTCCTGGCCAACGCTTGCGAAGCCAAAATCAGCGCCGCCGGATTTGAACCCGTCACGCAAAAACTGAGCTCGGGCACCCCCGCCAAGATCGATTTAAAGCTGGCGGGCGTCACCGAACGCATCATAATCAGCGCCACACGCGCCGAAATTCCAGTCGAAGAGACCGGCGTCGCGGCAAATGTGGTCACGCGCAACGAATTGGCACTGAGGCAATTTCCCGCAGTCGCCGACGTACTGCGCGAAATTCCCGGCATGATCGTCAATAAGAGCGGACGGGCCGGCGGTTTGACGTCCCTCTTCACGCGCGGCTCCCAGAGTAACGCGACCCTCGTACTGCTCGACGGCATGCCGATCAACGATCCCGGCGGCTCGATCGACTTCTCGCACTGGTATGCAAGCGCGCTCGATCGCGTCGAAGTAGTGCGCGCTCCGCAAAGCGTGCTGTTCGGCGCCGAAGCCTCGGCCGGCGTAATCCAGATGTTCTCCCGCCGCGGCGATGTCGAAAACAAACGCCCGCACGGCGAATTCAGCTATGAGCGCGGCAGCTTCCAAACCGATCGCTGGACCGCCAATCTCAACGGCGGCAGCGGCGAAAAGCTCGACTATTCCCTCGACGCCGAACAACTCCACACCGTCGGCGAATTCCAGAACGACCACTACCGCAACACCAGCGGCGGCGTGAATCTCGGCTACCGCTTCTCTCCGTCCACCCAGTTGCGCGGCATCGTCCGCACAATCGATACGACGCACGGCGTACCAGGGCAGGTCGCATACGGCCTGATCGATACGGACGCTTATTCGACGAACCGCAACTCGACAGTAAGCGTCCGGCTCGATGACGCGCGCGGCCGCCGCTATCTGCAAAGCGCTTCCTTCGGCTATCACCGCGGGCGCGAGGTCTATACCGATCTGCAGATGAACGGTCCCTACGACGTGGCGCTGCTGCTGCGCGACGTGAACACGCCGATCCAACGCGTCTATCGCGAGGCCATTCTCGATCCGCGCAATCTGCCGGCCACCATCCCGGCCGGCACGCGCATTTCGAAATCGTCGAACCTGCTCTATCCCGGCGACGCGCCGTTCGTAACCGAGCTCTCCCGCGCACGCGCCGATTATCAGGGCACCCTCGCCCATCAGGGCGGCTCCTTCGTTTTCGGCTACACTTTCGAACGCCAATCCGGCGTAATTTCCGCGCTCGATGTCGATCGCAACAAGCACGGCTTCTTCGCCCTCGAACAGTACTCCATCGGCCGCCGCATCTTCCTCTCTGGCGGACTCCGCGCAGAAAACAGCAGCGTCTTCGGCACAAAAGTAGCCCCACGCGGCGCAGCCAGTTTCCTGCTCTTCGGCGAAAAAGGCATCTTCTCTTCCACCTTCTTCCGCCTCAGCGCCGGACGCGGCATCGTCGAGCCCAGCCTGGTCCAGAACTTCGCCAAGGAATTCTACTACGTGGGCAACCCCAACCTGCGCCTCGAAAAGACCAACAGCTATGAAGCCGGCCTCGTCCAGGAGTGGTTCGGCCGCCGCCTGCGCACCGAAGCCTCGGCCTTCTGGAACAGCTACCACGATCTGATCTCCTTCGTTTCCCTGCCCCCGCCCACCTGGGGCAGCTGGGACAACATCGGCGCAAGCTGGGCCAAGGGCCTCGAGTTCTCCAGCCGTCTGAAGCTCGCGAAATTCGTCACCCTGAACGGCGCATACACGCTGCTCTACACGCGCATCACGAGTTCCACCCAG
Source organism: Bryobacteraceae bacterium (assembly GCA_963793625.1). Classification (GTDB taxonomy): domain Bacteria; phylum Acidobacteriota; class Terriglobia; order Bryobacterales; family Bryobacteraceae. The sequence continues at coordinate 485,363 of CAWCAT010000020.1, forward strand.
CCCACCAGTCTCACCCTCGGCATCGGGCAGGAACTGACCCGCCGTCCGAAAAATTCCGGTTCGCTCTCCGTCTCCGTCGCCCCCCGCCGCTGGTGGCTGGTCGCCGGAGCGGGCATGGTTGGCGAGCGCCAGGACAACGACTTCCTGGGCGTCACCCGCAACTCCGCTTACCAGAATGTCTATGCGGGCGGCGGCTTCCGCCTGAACCGCCATCTGACGCCGTTCCTGCGCGCGGAGAACCTGCTCAACGCGCGCTATGAAGAGGCGCTCGGCTACTCCAGCCTGTCGCGCAGCATACGAGGCGGATTGAAAGTGGCATGGTAGCCTTACTCGCACTCCTGTTCTTTTTCGCGGCTCCGGGGCGGATTGTATCCACCGCCCCGGCCGCCACCGAAATCCTCTACGCCCTCGGCCTCGGCGATAAAGTCGTGGGCGTCACGCAGTACTGCAACTATCCACCCGACGCCCAGAAAAAGCCGCGTATCGGGACCTTCCTCCAGCCGAATCTCGAGATCATTCTGGGCCTTCGCCCCGAACTGGTCATCATCCAGAAAAACCCCGTGCGCCTCGCCGAGCGACTCCAGGGCCTGGGCCTCAAAACAGTCGAAGTCGATCAGCCGGACCTCGCCGGCCTCTACGATTCCATCCAGCGCATGGGCCTCGCCGCAGGCGTGCCGCAGCAGGCCAAAACCCTCGAAGCCCAGATCCGCAAAGACCTCGAAGCCATCCGCAAACGCACCGCAGGCCGTCCCGCCCAGGCGCATGATGTTCATCATCGGGCGCAACCCCAACAGCATCGACGGACTCGTTGCCGTCGGCTCCAGAAGTTACCTGAATGAGCTGCTGACCATCGCCGGAGGCAAGAACGTCTTCGGCGACGCCTCCGCCCCCTATCCCAAAGTCGGCATGGAAGAAATCCTCTCGCGCGATCCCGAAGTCATCATCGACATGGGCGACATGGCCACGACGGCCGGCGTAACCGAGGCCCAAAAACGCGCCGTGGTCGCGCTCTGGGGCAAGTACCCGATGGTCTCCGCCGTGAGGCAGAAACGGGTCTTCGCCGTGGCCTCTGATATCTACGTAGTGCCCGGCCCGCGCGTAGTCGACGCGGCGCGCGAGTTTGCACGCATGCTGCATCCGGAGGCGGGCTTCTGAGCAGAGCGTTCACGCTGCGCGACGCGGGCATGCAATACAACGGCGTCCCTGTGCTGCGCGACGTCACGCTCGAGTTTTCCAAGCCCGAAATGGTCGCGGTCGTCGGCCCGAACGGCGCGGGTAAATCCACGCTCCTGGGCATCATGGCCGGCTTGCGCCACGAGTTCAGCGGCCAGTGCGCTTACGGCGGCATCGACGTCCGCAAGTGGCGCCGCCGCGATTTCGCAAAAGAAGTCTCGTTCGTTCCGCAGAGCCTGCGCCTGGAGTTCCCCTTCAGCGCGGAGCAAGTCGTCCTGATGGGCCGCACCCCACACGGCGACGGACTCTTCGAATCCGATGCGGACCGCGCGGCCGTCGAGCAGGCCATGCTCCAGACCGATACCCTGCCCTTCCGCGCGCGCGACTTCCGCAGTCTGAGCGGTGGCGAACGGCAGCGCGTCGTGCTGGCCTCCGCACTGGCGCAGCATCCCACGACCTTGCTGCTCGATGAGCCGACGACCTTCCTCGATCTGAAGCACCAGATCTCGATCTACCGCATCCTGCGCGAACAGACCAGCAAGGGCATTCTGGCGATTGCGGTGACGCACGACCTGAACCTGGCGGCGGCGTTTTCCGACCGTGTCGTGATTCTGCAGGACGGCTGCGTGGTGGCCGATGCGCCGCCCGCCGAAGTGATCACGGAAGCGACCCTGAAACGCGTGTTCGGCGTCGAAGCCTGCATTGCCAAGGGTCCGGAAGGCCGTCCGTGGGTGGTCTATGGGGGTTAAAACGCGTGACCGGCCGGCGGCTGTTGCTGTTGACCGGGATCTCTGCCGCCGTGATGCTGGCGACCGCGCTGCTGACCCCGCTGATAGGCTCGTCGCACGTCGATTACAGCCGCGCACTGGCGGGCCTGTCGCCGGACCGCGAAATCCTGTTCTTCGCACGCATCCCGCGCGTGTTGCTTTCCTTGCTGGCGGGCGGCGGACTGGCCGTGGCGGGCGTGCTCTTCCAGGCGTTGCTGCGCGATGCGCTGGCGACTCCGTTCACGCTCGGCGTATCGAGCGGCGCGTCCCTGGGCGCGGTGCTGGCGATCTGCCTCGGGTGGACAAGCCTGGGCCCGTTCCCGGCGACCTGGGCCTCGGCCTTCGTCGGCTCGGGCGTGGTCCTGATGATGGTGCTGGCGATTGCGTCCGAGAAGCGCCGCATGTCTTCGTTCACGCTGCTGCTGAGCGGGACGACGATCAACAGCATCAGCATGGCGGGCATCATGTTCCTGCAATACCTTTCGACGTTCGGCCAGAGTTTCGCGATCGTGCGCTGGCTGATGGGCGGCATCGAATCCGTGGATTACGGGACGCTGGGCTGGCTGGCCGCAATCGTACTGCCCGTAACGGGAGTGCTCTTCTGGCGCTCGCGCGACTGGAACCTGCTGGCCGTAGGCGAAGACTGGGCCGCCGCCCGAGGCGTCTCGACCTCGCGCATCCTGCTCGTAGGCTACCTCGCCGGCTCCTTCCTGACCGCCTCCATCACCGCCCTCACCGGCCCCATAGGCTTCATAGGCCTGATCGTCCCCCACGCCCTGCGAATGAAACTGGGAGCCGACCACCGCGTCCTGATCCCCTGCTCCTTCTTCATAGGAGCCGCCTTCCTGGCCATCTGCGACACCCTGTCCAGAACCGTCCTGAGCCCGATCGAAATTCCCGTAGGAGTAACCACCGCCATCTTGGGGGGCCCCGTCTTCATCTACCTACTAAGAGTCCGAGGAAGAATAACCTAAACAGATCCGGACAGCAGTCAGCTGCCGAAATAACAGCAAAACTTCAAAAATGGACGGGGGGTGGGACCCCGGTATCGGGTCGAGTGACGGGGATTGCGCCCCGTCACCCTCCCACACCACCGGACGTGCGGTTTTCCGCATCCGGCGGTTGAACCCAGCGGCTCTATGACGCCGCAAGATCGGATGGACATAAGAAAGCCATGGCGCCGCAGCATGGCGTTCGCTCAGCGCCGTGTGCAGACTCCGGTGCCCGCCAGCTGCCATGCTCCGCGACTGACTCGCCGCCACGCTCAGATGCGGCGCTCGTGAGCCCAAGCCGCCGTAGCGTTGCGCACCCGTCCTCGCGGTCGTGCCATCGCAACCAGAAGCATTTCCGAATGTGCCGTGCGAATCCAGCTCTCCAGCCGCGAAGATCGGTTCCGCGCTTCGGCCAGCCGGAAGTACCCCCACCAGCCTCGCACGTAGCGGTTCCAATCGTCGCGCAGTTGCGTTACTGGTGCGACTCGGCGCGCCTCGCCACATCTCCCGAACCTTCGCCTTGAATCGCTCCACACTCTCCGGCGCTATTCCGATCCGCTTCTTGCGGTCCAGTCGAAAGCCCAGGAACTTGCGTTCCCAGACCCTCCCCGTTCCGCTCTTGGCGGCATTCACCTTCAACCGCAGATGCTTCTCGATCCAGCCCTGTATCGAAGCCAGCGTCCGCTCCGCCGCCGCCTGACTGCCTACGTAGATATTGCAGTCATCGGCATATCGGCAGAAGCGGTGCCCCCTCCGTCTCCAGTTCCTTATCGAGCGCGTCCAGGTAGATGTTGGCCAGCAGTGGTGACAGCGGTCCGCCTTGCGGCGTCCCTTCCACGCTGGCTTCCACCACCCCGTCCACCATCGCTCCCCGCCGCAGGTACTTCCCGATCAACTCCAACACCCGTTTGTCCCGGATCACTTCCGCGATCCGGCCCATCAGGATGTCGTGATTGACGTGGTCGAAGAACTTGGTGATGTCAATATCCACCACCCAGTCCTTCCCTCCCTGCGCATATTGCTGTGCGGCTCGCACGGCGTCCTGTGCGCTGCGCCCCGGCCGGAATCCGTAACTGTGCTCGCTGAATTGCGGATCGAAGATCGGCGTCAGCACTTGCAACAGCAGCTGCTGAATGAACCGGTCCTGTACCGTCGGGATGCCCAGCATCCGCGTGCCCCCGCTCGGCTTCGGTATCTCTACCCGCCTCACGGGGCTCGGAACGTAGGTCCCCTTCAGCAGTTTGTCTTTGAGTATCCACCAGTGCGCTTGAAGATGCGATTCCAGTTGCGCCGTCGTCATCCGGTCGATACCCGCCGCTCCCTGGTTGCGTTTCACCGCCTCCAGGGCCGTCCGCGTAGTTCTCGTCTGCTGACGACTGCTTCCATCAGACGTCTCGTACATTGCTCTCCGTCGAAAGGTTCGCGGAGCTCCGGCATCGTCTCGCCGCATTCAGGCTCGCCGCGGCTGCACCGCTTCTGCCCCTTGCGCTCCCGGGTTGGCAACCGTAGTTGTGGCGCCCGCGATTCGAGCTCGCTTATTGCGCCGGTCTCCAGTTCCTTCTCTAGCTCCGTTCTTTGGTTCTTCGGCCCTTCGCTCCACCGCCGTTACCGCGGCTTCTTCGCTACTACGGCCTCTGCTGACTTCTCCCCGCTCTCATCGGAGAGATCTCCCCAGGTAAGGTGCAGAATCTGTCCCCTCGTGCCGACTGGCTCTACCTGATGCGTCTTGATGACCTTTGGGCTTCGCTGTTCAGAGCCAGCTTGCCGCCCGCACCCGGCCTCACTGCCAGTTCGTGTTCCTACGGTCGAGGGTTTGCTACCCGCTTCTTTCAGCTTCACCTCGCGGCTACGCCTTGCGTTTCGCTACGGTTGCCGTCATCGGCTCCGATTGGCTCCTTTCATCCAATAAGATTCTGCCCATGCTGGGCACACTCCGCGGCCGACCCCCAAGGTCGGTTCGAGTTTCAATCCAAAGCCGTAATACCGCGCAGGCAGACAGGCACCATCGACTCCGCGGCTGGCCGCAATCGTCCTGCCCGTAACGGGAGTGCTCTCTGGCGCTCGCGCGAACTGGAACCTGCTGGCCGTAGGCGAAGACTGGGCCGCCGCCCGAGGCGTCTCGACCTCGCGCATCCTGCCCCTCGTAGGCTACCTCGCCGGCTTCTTCCTGACCGCCTCCATCACCGCCCTTAGGCTTCATAGGCCTGATCGTCCCCCACGCCTTGCGAATGAGACTGGGAGCCGACCACCGAGTCCTGATCCCCTGCTCCTTCTTCATAGGAGCCGCCTTCCTGGCCATCTGCGACACCTTGTCCAGAACGGTTCTGAGCCCAATTGAGATTCCCGTGGGAGTTACTACCGCAATTCTTGGTGGGCCGGTTTTTATCTATTTGCTGCGGGTCCGGGGGCCGATCGGATAAGCCTGGGTATTACCTTCATATCCCACACGAAAATGAGAGCTGTTACTGTAAAGGTGCGTTTTCTGAGCCTACCGAATCCGAACTACTGGCTAAACGACTCGGTTTGTTGCCTATTGAGGACTGCATTGGCCTTGAGGAACTTGATTAGAATTCGCTCAATCTGGTCGCGCAGTTTCGCATTTTGCACCGGCACATACGCTGCATATTCGACAATCGGGGGCTTGAACCAGAACTTATCTTCGTGGGCCTTAATGCGCGATGCGACGCTCTTTGCCTGCCCGACATAAATGGGCCGTTGACTAACGTCGTAAAACATGTAGATACCGGCTTCCGTCGGCCAGTCAGCTCTATCATGGGGATCAAAGTCCGCGAAAGCACCTAGTCCCTCGATCTCATTCTCTTTAATTCCTCTTCAGCTGCGTGTTCGAACTGTTCACCTAGAGCTTTTTCAAGCTTGGCAATCGTATTCTGGCGCGGACTCTGGGCCTTGCCGTTCTCAATGTTGTAAATGGCAGGTACGCTCACACCTGCCTTGCGTGCGAGTTCGGGCACCGTGACGTCACGCTTTTGACGCGCTTTCGAGAGCCAAGCACCTACGACTGATGGACCGTCAGTCACTCAATGATCACGGCCACCGGCACCAGAAATACCGCTGCCCAAAATGGCCTCAATGGGTCCCATTCGACTTTCGTCCCGGCACCACTCGACCCGACTCCCAGTGAGATATAGTGCCGTGGCTAACACCCAACTTATCCGCGAGCTCATTCTGTGTCAGGCCACTTCTTTGACGGCTGATTCTTATTCGGTCTCCGAGGCTCTTGTGTTGGGCTCCCAATCCGCCATTATTCGTACGTTTGACAGAACCCGCCGAGAGAACCCCGCCGTTCAGAATGGAGTCGAGTTCCGCCGCACGGTCCTCGTCTAGCAACGAGCGGCCCGATTCCCAGTTTGAAATAGTGGCTGGCGAGACGCCAAGCTTGTTCGCAAGTCCTGCCTGGGTTAGATCGTTCGCCTGGCGTCGGAGCCTGATTCGGTCGGATAGCTTTTTTCGAGGCATGGCTAGAAGACAAACGTAAGCATTTGTATGGGGACTGAAAAGCTCTTGGAGAAGCTGTCAACGAGTGCGCGACGACACGTTGCGCTCGCGGCTCGACACCAAAGAGATCGAACTCAGCCATTACGATTTAGAACTTTGGAGCATCGTCCTTTCCCACAGTACTGAGATCCACGCCGTATTTCGCAACTCGTAAAGCATTAATAGGGGACGTTTGCCCGATGCGCCGCGGTGCTTCCTTTGCGCGTCTGGAGATTTCCCTCGTCGCTGCTGTGCCGTTAGAAATCGTGTCAAATTGCAGCCAACCGTCGATACTTTTGAGCAAGTCCTCTCCCTGATTCTCCACAAATAGTTTGTAGTATTCGTCAACTGACAGCGTTGATAACGTTTGGATGTCCTTGTGTTCGGGCTGCTGTGGAGACGCGTCAAGAACGGTCCTTTGTAGTTATCGCGACGTCTTCGGCTCAGATGTCGCACCGATTACATTTTCTATCCACGTGATGTCTTTGTCGAACCCAATAGGTTCGGAAAGACTGAGTTCCCGCGCGACCTGCTTTCGAAAACGATCGAACGCCTCGAAGTTTACCCCTTGGCGGTTTTTGAGTTGCTCTATTATGAAGCCCAAGCGCATTTCTAAAACTCGTGAGAGTTTCTGGAAACTGACAATAGACTCGCATCTGGTTGTCAGCGTCGCGAGCGAGTTGGATGTCCCAGTGGTGAGGGTTGGGGATGCGACCATCGCGTCCAATCGGTTCATTCGAGTCTACGTGGTCAATCACCTTCAGAGCGTTGAACAGGGCTTCACGTCGATGCTCCAGCAACCTGTCGTTAATTGCGGCAGTGCGGTCCAAATTGTGAAAGTACAAAGTTGCGATCAGGGCGCAGGAGGCAACTATCGCCGACAGCCACGCAGGCAATGGGCTGCTCGTCTGGCGCGCATCGGTTTGGGACGAAGTTCGAGTTATTCTTAGCCATCTTGCTTAACTTTCCGATCGACTGCTTGCAGGGGCACGCGGCCTAATATATTCCATTTAGCCGCTCAAAAGCACCAGTGATCAATTTGAGCGAGCCTTTCCGACACGTAGATGTCTTCTTCGGGAGCAACGTTTCGAATGAGTCTCAGAATCACGATGTCGCCCTCTCGCATAGTTTCGGTACAGTCGAGTTTGAGGCAATACTGCTTCGCAGCGAATAGGTTCTGGCGGGCGGGACCGTGAAAGAATGGACAGACTTCAACCCGGAACCTAGATCCAGGGCAACACGGCAGTTCCCATCTCCATAGAGGTAGAGACTGATTCTGGCCGAACGCCGTTTGCCAACTCTGGGCGGAGGTGCCATCGTCTGCGAAATGTGGGAAGTACAGTAGTACATTCGATCCCACAGGCTCGAATTGCGCCTCGACGTTCCGCAAAAACAGTCCCGACAAAATTTAAAAGCGAGCATTGCCTTGCTAAAGCACTTCATTTTGACCTCTGCAGAAGAATTCCCGTGAACTCCTGGACTTTTTGCGCCTCTCGTCTATCATAAAGTGCGCCATGCGCATAACGCCACTAAACGCGACCAGCCGTCGCAACGTTTAGTATCTTATGGAGGCTGCCGCGCATCTCCCAAGGATGTATAATCGAGTTCTGCTATATCGCCCGACAAATCCTAAATGCGCCTCATATCAGTTTTTAATAATAAAGGAGGCGTCGGAAAAACGACGCTGACGTTCCATCTTGCTCACGCGCTAGCGACGCTCGACAAAACCCTGCTCATTAACTTGATACGCAGTGTAATTGACTATCCTGAGCCTTTCCGAGAGTGCCGTCCACGATATTTGGACGCCAGAGATTATTTCATCGATGACTTTCGTAACCAGAAATCGAAGGTAACGCAAGCGGACTTTGATAGTCTCATCAATACATCGCGGACGATCCATTTCCTCTTGAAGCCAACAGAGGATGGAGTTACCGATGTGGAACTTCTAGCAAGCCCTTTTAAACTCGGGACGAACTTGGATCTTATCCCCCGGACGCCTGTCAATGCACCTTTACGAAGATAAGTTGTCAAGCAGATGGAGTGAAGTTTATCAAGGAGACCCACTTGCGATCCGCACCGTGACGCGAATACGTGATCTCGCTTCTGAGTATGCCAATAAGTTCGGCTACGAGTACGTAATCATTGATACTTCGCCAAGTCTGGGCATGTTGAACCGAGTAATCATCTCAACGGCCGACGGCTTTCTCATCCCCTGCATGCCGGATCTTTTCAGTGTGTATGAGATCAAGAATATCGGGAAGGCGTTGGACATCTGGCAAAAACAGTTTCAGACGATATTCCACTTATTGTCTGATGAAAAGCGAAAGGCGTTTCCATCGTCCTTTGTTCGCTTGCTTGGCTTTACCGTTTACAACGCTAAGAAATATAGCGGACAGGGCAATCCGTGGCAGTTAGCGAAGGGACATTACAACTACGCTCAACGAATCCCAACCGCGATACAGCGAATATCCCCCAAATGGTGCGGAATGGTGTTCTGGACCGTGAAATGAATAAGCCAATCGGCGGCATGAATATAATGCACACCCACAATACGTTGCCATCCGTGGCCCAAAAATACCATCTACCATATGAGATCCCGGATTACGCCAATTTGGAACCTGCGGACGCCATGACAATACGCGGAAATCGGAACACGAAGAGACCCGCAAAAAGTATCAAGCCTTCGCCAAGAGCCTACTGGAGCGATTGGAATCGTTAGCATGAACAGAAGGGCAAAAAAGGATATCGCCAGTGCGGGTCGAGCGGTCAAGCCGATGATGCACGAGTTTCACATATTCATGGAGGGCGTTGGCTGAGTGGTTTGAAGAGCATCCGGCTCTCAATGGGCAAGCGACGGGATCATTCATTCTGTTCGCTCCCGCCTTAAAGACAGCGACCATCTCGAGGAAAAACTCGCGAGGAAGTGGACGCCTGAAGATCCGATTAGCGCAACGAATGTGTTCGCGCGGATTATTGATATAGCGGGTGTTCGCGTGCTCCATTATCATCAGGCGCAATTCGAAACGATCCAGACCTGCATTGACACGAAGATAAGAGTTCAGCGGGATTGGGTGCTCGCGGAGCCACCCAAAGCATATACGTGGGATCCCGAATCCAAAAAATATTTTGAGGATTTGGGGCTCGATGTTCAACTAAAAGAGAGTTTTTATACGAGCGTGCATTATGTCGTCCGTCCTCGATCCGACTCACCTGTGTCGTGTGAAATTCAGGTTCGAACGCTGTTCGAAGAGATCTGGGGCGAAGTCGATCATCGCTTGAATTATCCTGCACTCTCTCAGAATGGACCGCGAACAGGAGGGTGTCCTGAATTCTGTGTAAACGTTCTCCGGTAATATTCAGGAGAACAGAATGAAAAAGCAGAAGCAGGAAAAGCCGATCAGTGATGAGTGGATCGACGAGTTGTTGAAGCAAGGGCGAAAGCCTGAAGACGTGCAAGGTCTTCTGAAGCAGATCACCAAGGCGGTGCTGGAAAGAGCGCTGCAAGGTGAGATGACCGAGCATCTGGGCTACGCCAAACACGATCCCAGCGGTGCGAACAGCGGCAACAGCCGAAACGGAGTGACGCGCAAAACGCTTAAGGGCGACTTCGGCGAGTTGGAGTTGGAGACGCCCCGCGACCGCCAGGGCGAGTTCGAACCGCAGATGATCCGGAAGAACCAGACGCGCTGGACGGGGTTCGATGACAAAATTCTTTCGCTGTACGCACGCGGCATGACGACTCGGGAAATCCAGGCGCATCTCGAAGAGATGTACCAGGTGGAAGTCAGTCCGAGCCTGATCAGCGAAGTCACCGACGGGGTGATCGAGCAGGCGCGCGCGTGGCAGAATCGGCCGCTGGAGCCGTTTTACGGCGTGGTGTTTTTGGATGCGCTGTACGTGAAAATGCGGCATGAGGGCCGAGTGGAAAACCGTGCGGTGTATGTCGCGCTCGGCATCAATCTGGACGGGCGAAAGGACGTTCTTGGCCTCTGGACTTCAGCGAACGAAGGTGCGAAATTCTGGCTGAATGTGCTGACGGACTGCGCAACCGCGGTATCGCGATATCTACCTGGTATGCGTGGAGGGTTGAAAGGCTTCCCGCAGGTGATCGAATCGCTGTACCCGAAGTCTCTGGTGCAACTCTGCATCGTGCATCTGATACGGGCCAGCCTGAATTACGTGACCTGGAATGATCGTAAGAAGGTGGTCATGGATTTGAAGCCGATCTACAAGGCAGTCACGGCGGACGAGGCGGAGCGGCAACTCGATGAGTTTGCCGCCAAGTGGCCGAAGTATCCCGCGATTGCAAGACTCTGGCGCGAGCAGTGGGAGCGGGTGATTCCGTTCTTTGCATTCCCGGAGGAAGTGCGTAAGGTCGTCTACACAACGAATGCCGTGGAGTCGCTGCACATGAGCCTGCGCAAGATTATCAAGACGCGTGGTTCATTTCCGAGTGAGGAGGCCGCGCTCAAACTTATGTATTTGGCGCTGACGAATGTCGTGGCGAAATGGGAAACGGTGCAGTATTGGAAGCAGATGCTGAACTATCTGGACACGGTATGCAGTGACCGGATCCGCGAGGCCGGCGTACGGCTGTAAGACCCGCTCAGAACCCACCAGCGGGATAATGCCGCTCATCCCGCAGGCCGTCCGTCGGCGTTGTTGCTGATGCCAGAACGGTGCTCGCGCGCAAGGGTCCGCTACGCCGCGCCAAATACGGGCGCGCCCTTGCGTCCTCCGCGCCGTTCTGACAGGATAGATATCGCGACGGACGGCTCCGGCGGGATGAGCTCAAGCGAGCGATTCCCAACAACCGCGAACCCAAATCGCAAATCATACCGCGATGGCGTTTACACAGAATCGCGGACGCCTCCAGCGTCGAGGCCTTTGTCAAGCCCAAATATCATCGTCTCGAAGAGACTATGCATACCCTAGCACTCCTAACACTGCTCGCCGCCACCGCCTCGGCCGCCACCCACCTCTACCCCGCACCCCAGTCCCCCGCCCCCGATTTCGAAGTCCAAATCAACGGCAAGCCCGCCTTCGTCCACGACACACCCGCCGGCCCCTTCGTGCACTTCTCCCTCTCGGGCCCAGTCGAAGTCACAGTCAAAATCCGCGCCAACGTCCAATACACCACCGCGCAGGAACTGGAAACCTGGGGCAAGCGCTACAAGCCGCAACCGATCGCCCTTCCGCTCAGCACCGTCAACATCCGCCCGCAAAGCGCCCGCATCACCCCCACCGTGCGCGGCGATACCCTCCGCTTCCGGGTCCCCCGCCCCGTCAATCTCAGCATCGAATTCGCGGGTAACCTCACGCGACCGCTGTTTCTGTTCGCGGCCCCACCGGAGCAGGACGCGCCAAAGCCGGACGCTCCCGGCGTGCGCTACTTCGCTCCAGGCAAGGTCTACGACGTCGGCCGTCTGAAACTCGCCAGCGGAGAGTCCATCTACATTGCCGGAGGCGCTGTGGTGCGCGGCACCATCCTCGCCGAGGCGCGGAAAACGTGCGCATACACGGCCGAGGCGTGCTCGATGGCAGCGACGAAACCAAGGCCACAGGCCCCATGATCGAACTGCGCCAGTGCAAGGGCGCGCGCGTCGAGGGCATCGTGATCCTCAACAACCGCGGCTGGACCGTTATCCCGCGCCACTCGCGCAACGTCCTCTTCGACAACATCAAGATGATCGCCTGGAACAACAACTCGGACGGCATCGATATCGTCGGCAGCAAGGACGTCACCATCCGCGCCAGCTTCTTCCGCAACAACGACGACTGCATCCCGATCAAGGCCGCCGGCGAGGGCAGCGATTCCGCGCCGCCACCGCCGGAGCGCCGCGGGTCCTCACACTACGACGTCGAAAACGTGCTCGCCAGCGAGTGCGTTTTCTGGAAAGCCCAGGGCGGAAATGCCTTCGAGATCGGCTTCGAACTGCGCACCAGCGTCATCCGCAACGTCGTGCTGCGCAACAGCGACATCATCCACGTGCAGGGCGGCGCCGCGTTCAGCATCCACAACGGGGACTGGGCCGACGTCAGCGATATTGAATTCGACAACGTCCGCGTGGAAGACGCGCGCGACGAACTCATCGACATCTTCATCGGGCTGTCGATTTACAGCGGCGACGCGCCCCGCGAGTATCACCGCTCCAACCCGCAGCGCAAACCCGTGCCCGCCGCCATGCGCGAACCCGAAACCGGAACTCACGCCGGCCAGTGGATCCGCCTCTCCGGAGCCGAAGAAGAGCAACGCCGCGTCAACCGGGGCCGCGTCCGCAACATCCGCTTCCTGAACATCCAGGTCACCGGTCCCCGCCCCACCGTCTCCCGCTTGATCGGCTACGACGCCGAACACCCCGTGGACAACGTCCTCATCCGCAACCTCACCATAGGAGGCGTACCCATCCGCAACGCAAAGGACGGAAACTTCGTCATCCGCAACGCCAAGAACGTTCGCTTCGAGTGAACGTTCTTCATCCGCGTTCATCGGCGGCCCAAAGCGCCTGCACGTTCACACCCCTAACCAGCAGCCACAAACACACCGATAGTTCCGCAACGAAGCATGGCACCAAAATCCAGGGGAACAAGACCGGCCGCCAACGCAGGCGAAATAAACCCCGCAAAGCTATTAGTCAGGTAACACAAACCCGCAACGGCCATCATTACCCCGAGCACCCGGGGAAGAAACGTCGAACCGGAAAATCAGCCATCCAATCACGAGGCAAAAGCATCCAAACACCGCCAGGCTGATGTTATAGCCCGCCGACTGCAATCTGAGAGACACGTACGCCAGCGCTTGTAGCTGTTCTGCAGGGAATACCTTCAAATAGCTCCTGCCCCCTAAAAGGATCAAAGGCGCGAAATGATTTAGTAAATTGACGCTCTCAATAGCGGTCAACACAAGAATGAAGAACACCATCAGCAAAGCGAGGCTCCTGTTCACCAGCTTGAAGAATTCATAGAAGATGAGCGCCAAAGGAATATTGCATATGCACGCGATGACCCCGGCGGCGAGGCCAAAGCGATACAGCAGTTCGTGCGCCAGAATGTTGCGCGCCGTCGCCGCGGCGTCCCCAGACACCACCAGCCGTTCGCGAACGAACACCTCGGCGAACATTGCCCCGACTATGATGATCAAATACAAGAGCCCGGCGGCTCTTGCGTAAATCTGTGGCGATGTTCCAACGGCACCAACGGCACGATCTGTCATGCCGGCACCTCTCCAACCAGTCTTACCGCTCACCACCATCGCTTCCCGGATTACAATGAGGTTATGAAGCGACCATTCGCTGCTACCGTTTGGCGCGAGGGAAAGTGGTACGTCTCCCAGTGTCTTGAACTCGACATCGCCAGCCAGGGCGAGACCGAGGAACAGGCTCTAGCCAACCTGAAGGAAGCGCTCGAACTGCACTTCGAACCACCGCAAGATCGCGCCCGCCGACGTCCGCATGATCGAGGTCGAGGTCGGGGCGGCTTAAGCCGCGTCAAGCCCACATCAGTCCCGACGACCGGGGGACAAACTCGGCTAACTACCTAGCCAAGTTCTAACCAACCCTCCAACTTATCTGCGTTTATCCGCGTTCATCTGCGGCTAAGAAAACCCCATCGACACTTTTCGAAAATCTATATCTCCCCGCATTCCAACCATTTACGATTTTCAGCTTCGAAAGACTGAAAACTCGCCAGCTACAATTCCCCCGGGAGTACATATGTCACTCAGCAGATCCGAATCAGCGCGCATCAACGGAGCCAAATCGCGCGGGCCCAAGACCCCTGCCGGCAAAGCCGCGTCTTCCCAGAACGCAATCAAACACGGCATCTTCGCTCAGGTCATCGTACTGCGCAACGAGAGGGCTGATCTCTTCGAGGAACTCACCCAGGACTACATCCGCCGCTTTGAACCACGTGACAGTGTCGAACTCGCCATCGTCGAGCAAATGATCGCGGCCACCTGGCGTCTCTCGCGCTGCTGGGAGATGCAGACGCAGACCATGAATCTCGAAATGGAAAGGGATCAGAATCCCGATAGCGAGAACCTCAAGGCCCGCAGTTTCCATGCAGCCATCGGCAACAGCCCCTCCATGCAACTCCTGCACCGGTTCGAAAACAGCTATGAGCGCATCATCAACCGCGCCGTCCGCACCCTCGCGAACATTCGCAAGAATTTCCCCCTCCCGGACACAAATGAGCCAAAACGCGAAAACGAACCCAAGCCCCCGTCCAATGAGCCAAAAGTTGAGCCCAAGACTAATCAATCGCCCGATCACCCGATCACCCAATCACCAATTCTCAATGGCTCAATGATCAGATGGCCCAATGATTCGATACCTAAGTCCGGAGCGCGGCATGATATTCGGAACTGAAGAGGTGCCCCGGGCTATAACGCCCTCGGAGTCCAACGACATCGTCGACTGGGCCCGCACTCACCTCAAATTCGAACCCGACGACGTCCAGGCGCGCGTACTGCGCAGCGAGTCCAAACGCGGAATCTTGCTATGTACGCGCCAGTGGGGCAAATCGACCGTCACCGCCGCCATGGCGCTGCACCACGCGCTGTTTTCTCCGCGCAGTCTGACGCTGGTGGTCGCGCCGTGCGAACGCCAAAGTGGCGAGTTTGTGCGCAAGGCGAGACTCTTCGCGGTGCAACTCGGGCTCAAGCTGCGCGGCGATGGCACCAACGATCACTCGATCTCGTTTCCGAATCATTCGCGCATCGTCGGCGTGCCCGCGAAAGAGGATACCGTGCGCGGCTATTCGCGCGTCGGGCTGATGTTGATCGATGAGGCCGCACGCGTGCCGGACGATTTATACAAAGCCGTGCGCCCGATGCTGGCCGTGGGCAAAGGACGGCTCTGGCTGATGAGCACTCCGCATGGCAAACGCGGGTTCTTTCATGACGAGTGGCACAACGAGGGCACACCCTGGGAGCGCGTCAGCGTGACCGCTCCGGAGTGCCCGCGCATCCCCAAAGAGTTTCTCGAAGAGGAACGCCGCACGCAGGGCCGCCTGTGGTTTGAGCAGGAATATCTATGTAAGTTTACGCAGGTGCGCGAGTCGCTGTTTGATATGGAGAGAGTAAGGCTGTTATTAAGAGAGGACATTAAGCCATTGTTGCTCAGGTAACTCATATGAGTGAATATTTTGTTGGATTGGACTTAGGTAAGCGCCGCGATTATTCGGCCTTGGCGGTGGTGGAACGTGCCAAGGTGAAGGGCGATTGGGATCCGGTGCATTGGTGTCACAAGATGCTGACGGAGCGCAGTGTATGCCACCTGGAGCGGATTCCGCTGGGGACGTCTTATACCGGCGTGATCTGGCGGGTGGATGAATTCATGAGGTCGCCGGCGCTCGCCGGACGCTGCACGCTGGCCGTCGATGCCACGGGTCTGGGCGCGCCGGTCGTGGATGCGCTCAAGGATGCGCACATGCAGTGCAAGCTGCTGCCCGTAATCCTGACCGCCGGCGAACTCGAATCGCGCAAGGACGAATACCACATGGTCCCCAAGCGCAGTGTAATGACCGGCCTGGAGTTACTCATGGAGCGCGCCGAGTTAGTAATTTCAGCCGGCTTGGAACAAGGTCCGGCCTTCCTGCAGGAAATGGAGGACATCGAAGTGAAAGTCAGCGCCGCCGGCCGCGAGAGCTACGGAGCCACCCGCGCCGGCTCGCACGACGACCTGGTGCTCGCCGTAGCCCTGGCCTGCTGGGCCATGGGCCGTGATCGAGGGTCGGTCGGCGAGCAGCAGTCCCGGCTGCTTTGATTAGAATACCTATATGAGCACAGCCCGCTATGTCCATTGGCAAGACGGCAATATCTGGCTCGGCTACTTCGAGGAATTCCCGGATTATTTGACTCAGGGCGAATCGCTCGCAGAGCTTGAAGGAAACCTTCGTGATCTCTACCGGGATCTCAAAAGCGGTGAGATTCCGGGAATCCGTAGGGTCGCCGAGCTAACCCTCGGCTGAAACGTCTTACCAGTCAGTCTGGCGGTAGTCCTTCAGAAACTGTCCCCAGACGTGCTCGCCGGTGTTGATACCGGTGATAATCGGGTCCAGTATTCGGGCGGCGCCGTCCACGATGTCCAGCGGCGGCGAGAAGCGCTGCTCCACGGTTTTTCGGGCGGCGATTTCGATCGGGTCCTCGTCGGTTACCCAGCCGGTATCGACGCTGTTCATGTGGATGCCGTCGTTGTAATAGTCGGTCGCAGAGGTGCGCGTCATCATGTTGAGCGCGGCCTTCGCCATGTTGGTGTGGGGGTGGCGAGTGGTCTTCCAGTTGCGATAGAACTGGCCTTCCACCGCGGATACGTTAACGATGTGCTTGTCGCGCTCCGGCGTGCGCAGCATCAGCGGCTTGAGTCGCGCGTTGATGATGAATGGCGCGACGGCGTTGATCAGATGCACCTCGAGCAGTTCCACTGACGACACCTCTGCCATCAGCAGGCGCCAGGAGTTGCGTCCACGAAGATCGACCTGCTGTAGATCCTGGTCGAGCCGGCCTTCGGGGAAGAGATGCTTCTGTCCCAGCAGATCCTCGGGAAGCAAAACGGCTTGCGACAATTCGGCGGCTTGGCCGTTGTAGGTGCCCAGCAGTTTGGGTGCGGTGTCTGGCGCTTCGAGCAAGGCCGCGCGTTCGCCGTCCATCATGTGCTTGTAAAACTCAGGCGGTCGACGGACCGTCTGGCAGGCGTTGTTGATAATGAAGTCCAGCCTGGGACGAGTGGTCAGCAACTCGTGGCAAAACGCCTCGACGCTGGGCGTGTGGCGCATATCGAGCCCGAAAATTTCGAGGCGATGGCCCCAGTCGGCGAAATCCGGTTCCTTGGCATAGCGGCTGGCTGAGTCGCGCGGGAAACGGGTGGTGACGATCAGTTCGGCTCCGGCGCGCAGAAGTTTAAGGCCGGCCTGATAACCGATCTTGACGCGTCCACCGGTCAACAGCGCCACGCGGCCAGTTAGATCGGCCAGTTCCGTGCGCTTGATGTAGTTGAATTCCGCGCATGCGGGGCACATCTGGTCGTAGAAATGGTGGATGACCGAGTACTTCTGCTTGCATACGTAGCAATGCTGCGGCTCAGCGGCGACCCGGGCGGATTCCTGTTGCTGCGGCTCATCCACAGGTGGAAAAACGTTGGGCGTGGTGAAAACAGGCTTGCGCCGCAGGGTCCGAATTCCGGTCTCATCGCGTACGGCATCGACGCGTTCCGCTTGTGCGGCAGTGCGCTCGCGCTCCGCGGCTTTCACCATGCGACGGCGGGCGACAGGGTCGGGATTATAAACCTGGGCGACGGCGTAATGCAGGCGCTGGCGGTCTTCGGCAGGTAGTTGTTCCAGCAGCGATCTGTCGGCGGCAATCGATTCGAGCAGTTGCGTGGCTGAACGCAGGCGTTCCAGAATTTCCATCTATGTCAAGTATGGCAGGAAGGGGTACTTTGCCGCCCGCAGATGCCCCTTGATTTGGGTCCTGTTTGGCAGCAAACTCTTCCAAGGAGGGGAAGCAAATGCCCGGACAAAAGGCACAACCCGTGATCGGGGCAGACCCGGTCATTGTAGATTCCAAGCATTACAAGCTGGAATTCGAGAACGAACAAATCCGCATCCTGCGGGCAAGCTATGGCCCGCGGGAGAAGTCGGTGAAGCACATTCATCCTGACTACGTCGCGCTCTTCCTGACCGATACACAATTGAAGTTTACTCAGCCGGACGGGACGGCAGAGGACCGGAACTGGAAAGCCGGGGATGTGAAGTGGGGCTCCGCATGCGAGTGCCTGCCGGAAAACCTGTCCGACCGGCGCAGCGAACTGATTCTGTTTGAGTTGAAGCCAGAGGGAACGGCGTCGAAGGCTGCGGTCAAAAACGATCCAGTCGAGGTAGATTCAAAGCACTACAAGCTCGAGTTCGAGAACGAGCGCGTGCGCGTAGTGCGTGCGAACTATGGGCCACACGAAAAGTCCGTAATGCACGATCACCCCGCGTTGGCGGTAGCGTTCCTCAGCGACCACCATTGCAGGTTCGCCTATGACGATGGGCGGACTGAGGAGATCCGGGAGAAAGCAGGGAAGGTTATGTTTATGCCTGCTGTTCGGCACTTGCCTGAAAACCTGGCGAGTGAACCGCTGCAGGTGGTTCTTGTGGAACTCAAAGGCTAGACATCAGGCGGTGAAGCCGCCGTTACCAGGGCGACCTTGTTTCGCAGGGTGGACATGGAATGCTCTAGGCGGAGGTGTGCTTTTGTTCTTTTGCGCCGCACCGTACCCGATCGGTTTTCTGTGCCGGACGGATCCGTCCTGGAGTCGAATTGGTCTAATTTAGAAGCTGGTGATCGCGCAGCTTCCTGTACAGGTTTCGCTCACTGATTCCCAGGATTTTGGCCGCCTTGCCGCGATGGCCTTCTGCTGATTTAAGTGCTGCCCTGATGTGGATTAGCTCCATCTCGTCCAGGGTCGGCATTTTTCCGGCAGGCAACGCTGGGGGCGGCCTCCGGATGGCGGCCGGGAGATGCTCAGGCAGAATTTCAGTTCCTTCGCAAACGACCATTGCGGATTCGATCACGTGGAGAAGTTCGCGAACGTTGCCTGGCCAGTGATGGCTCCGGAGGATTTGAAGGGCTTCCTGACTGAGCCGCCTGGAGCATTCAAAGCGTTCATTAAGTAAGTTGAGGAAGTGCTGCGCCAATAGCTCTACATCCGTCCCGCGTTCGCGCAGCGGCGGTAACTCCACAGTTATTGTGCTGAGCCGATAGAAGAGGTCTTCGCGGAAGAGTCCCTGACGGACCATGGCAGTCAGATCCCGATTCGTTGCGGCCAGCACCCGAACATCAACGTGGATCTCAGCCGTGCCGCCGACATGACGGAAGGTCGAGGTATCCAGCACCCGCAGCAGTTTGACCTGAGTGGCCAGGCTCACCTCTCCGATCTCGTCGAGGAAAATGGTCCCATGGTGCGCGACCTCAAAAAGGCCGGGCTTGGCGCGATCGGCGCCGGTGAACGAGCCCCTTTCGTGGCCGAAGAGCTCGCTCTGGAGCAGGCTTTCCTGCAACGCGGCACACTCAACCACAACAAACGGGCGGAACCTTCTTGCGCTGCGGGCGTGAATCAGCTTGGCAACTCGCTCCTTGCCTGAACCGGTCTCCCCAGTGATGAGGACCGTGGAGTCGCTCGGGGCCACCCGGTCGATCAGATGGAGGAGTTGACGGAAGCGAGGGCTGTCTCCGATGAAAGAACTTCCGAGATCAGGGGGCGTCAGCCCGCGTTCGAGGAGATTCGCGCGTTGCTGCAGGGATTTCCTTTCCAGCGCCCTTTGAATCCGCATCTGCAACTCTTCGAGAGGGCACGGCTTGAGGACATAATCGAAGGCCCCGATGCGGATCGACTCGATCGCAGTATCGATGGAACCATGACCCGTCAGCATGATGACCTCGCTTGCCGGGCTACGTTCCCGTAACGCTTTGAGGACCTCGAGACCGTTCATGCCGGGTAATTGCAGATCGAGGAGAACCACCGCCGACTCCAGTTCCACGACTTTGCGGAGAGCTTCCTCACCCGTGCCCACGGCAGTGATGTTATAGCCAAAGCGCCTCAATTCCCCGGCCATCACATGGCGGAATGCGTCGTCATCGTCGACCAGAAGAATGGATGCTGTTTTCATGTGTTCCCGAATGCCGGCAGCACGACATCAAATGTGGAACCGCTGCCTTCGGTGCTGTCCACCACGATATCGCCTCCCCAGCGGCGGACAAAGTTGAGAGACAGGAAGAGGCCAAGCCCGGTGCCGCCTTTGCGGAGGCCAAAGAAGGGCTCAAATATCCGTTTCTGCTGTTCGGCTGGAATCCCGCAGCCATCGTCTTTCACGCGGATGTGGACGGCATCACCGGCCTGCGTGGAGACGACTACCCTGCCCCCGGGCTTGCAGGCCTGAATCGCGTTCAAGAGAAGATTCACGAGCGTATGCTGCAAATCCGCCTCATCGGCCCGGACGCGAACTCCTGGCGGAATGGGGTCCAGTTGAATCGAAACAGAGTGGTCTCGCGCCGTCGGTTCGATGAGTCGCGCCACAGCGGTGAGAGAGGCCTCAAGATTGACGATGTCTCCGGGCGTGCCCTGACCTCGCGACATTCGCAGAAAGTGCTGCGTGATCCCACGGCAACGAAGTACCTGATCGCGGGCGATTGAAGAATTCTCCTGGATGCGAGCGAGATCCGTTTTGCCGTTCTGGCCGGTCGAAACTTCTCGAAGGATTCCTTCGACACAAGTCAAGACAGTCGCGAGAGGCGTATTCATCTCATGCGAAAAACCGGAGGCCAGCATGCCGAGCGACGCAAGACGATGCGATTCCGCGAGGCGCGCCTCAGCGGCTCGACGGTCAGAGATGTCGCGCCAGACTTCGACAACCTGGAGTAGATCGCCTTGCGGGTCGAGGATTGGGGAAGCATGGACTTCTTCCCAGGCAATGGCGCCATCGAGAGTGGTACGTTCGCAAATCCGGACCTGATGCGCACCCGATCGCAGGCAGGCAACCGTGGGACAGTCACTCACATTGCATGTGCCAGGTGCGAGGTCGCGGCAGCAACTTCCCAGCACCTGGTCCCGCGAGTGTCCAACCCGTCTTCAGGAATGCATCGTTGGCGGCGATGACGTTGCGCTTCGGGTCGAGAACAACGATTCCGTCGTCGATGCTATTGATAACCGTTTCCAGCCGTTCACGCTGAGTACGGACTTCTCCCACCAAACCCGTCACCGAGTCAGTCATCGCGTTGAATTCACGGGCAAGCCAGGAGATCGTGTCGGAACCTTCGGCGGGCACACGGCGCTTGAGGTCACCACCGGCTATGAGGCGCGCGGTGGTTTCGAAGCGCTGTAGCCTGCGCATCACGAAAACCCGGATTACGAGAGCAATGGCTCCCACTAACAGGAAAGTCATCAAGCCCGCACCGGCGACCATCCAGCGCAGATCCTGGGTCATTGCGGACTGGAGTTCTCCGGCATCGTAGTCAAGGATCAGGATTCCATTGATCTTGAATTTTGGATCGTGACATTGATAGCACGCCTGGCGATTGTGAATCGGCACGACTGTGCGGAGCAGCGTTTCACCGCGGATTTCGATTACGCGACTCGATCCCCTTTGATCGGGCGGATAGCGATGGCAGGCCTGGCAGGTGGGTGAGGTCACGGACAGATCGTTGGTAGACTCTCCGGCCTGCTGGAGTAGCGCCTGATCCCGTTGCGGTCGAGCAGCAGGACCCGTTCCACATGGGGTTGCCTGCCGAAATTCTCGATCATTTGTGCAATCAGGGTGCGATCATTTTCGATCATCTGATGCTCGAGAGCTACCCGGATCAACTCGCCTTGCGCCAGCGTAGAGGCGCGCGTCAGTTCGAGGAGGCTTTCGAAGTGGTGCGTGGAGTAGAGATAGGCTCCGACGGCGCACGCAACAGACACAGCCGCGGCAACCCCAACCACAAGACCGACCATCATGTTGGAAGATCGCAGTTTCATCCCGGCGCCACCTGGACCCCTCGAATGATGGCAGACAAGGGCGGCCACGTCAATGCCTGACGGATCCGTCATGTGTGACCTGACAATTTGGCAGATCGCCCGCCAACGATTTCTGAGCACCGCGAAATCATTAGTGTTTTTGCATATCGGGCAGTGGCACTCGAAATGCCTTAACTAGGTGGAAGGAGAACACCTATGGAGATGTTCCTGATGGTAGCGTGCATGAGTTTATTAGGGCTGGCGGTGGTGGCGGCCGCATTCGGCGCCGCGACGGAGCCGGAGCAATCGACCGAAAAAGCTGAGCTTGCGCCGGGCCTTGTGATCATGGCCCAACCTGCGCGATTCTTTACCGATACCGTGGTGGCCCCGGCAGTGACGCAGCCGCGAGTTCCCATTGAGGCGATCCTGCTTCAGATTGAAAACCACGTTCGACTGGAGCGCGCTGCCGCAGAGTCGTTCCTGGAATCGCCGACGGCCGCACTGCTGCACAGCCGGACAATTTCTCCGCTGGTCCATTAGAAGGTACATCGCTATGAGAAACGAACAATCAGATTTACTGAACGGACTTTCCCAGGAGGAGATGGACCATGCCCTCGCGCTGGGTACACGCATCCACCTGGCCAGTGGAGCTACGTTGTTCAACCTTGGAGTCGACGCTGATCGCCTGTTTGTGATCGAACGTGGACGGATCAGGCTCACCCTTCCGATGCAGGTGAGAGGGAAGGAAGAGGACGTGTTCGTCGAACGAAATGTATCCGGGGCAGACAGTCGGCTGGTCGGCTTTGATCCCGCCGCACCGGTTCACGCTGAAAGCGATCGCCCCACTGGAGACGGAGGTGATTGCCCTTTCCAGGGAGGTGCTGCGTGAAGTATTCAACAGCTACCCGGACATTGGTTACACCGTCTCGTTGAACCTGGCGACTGTCATCGGCCAGCGCCTGCAAATGTTCCAGGCCATGTGGCTACGTGAGATGCAGCGGAATGTCGATGTGCACTGCCACTAGGAGTGAGTCATGAGAGCAGCCCTGATGTGTGCGCTTGTTCTGACAGTCTCGATGGCGGGAAGTGATCCAGCCCCGCCTGGCAAGACTGCCCAGCGATTGCATGAGGAACGCGTTGAAGTGCCGCCGCCTCCATTCAGCGAGGGCATATTTCCGTGTTCCTCATGCCACACGGGGATGCCGGTGAACCGCACCCGCCGAGTCCTTTCAGAGATGCACACGGAGATCATTCTCAAGCATGACGAGCAACATCGCTGGTGCCTCGATTGCCATGACGCGGGCAACCGCGACAGGCTTCACCTGGCCAGCGGCGAACCGGTCTCTTTTGAGGAATCATACCGGCTTTGCGGGCAGTGCCACGGCGAGAAACTCCGTGACTGGCGAGCCGGGGTACACGGCCGGCGGACAGGTTCGTGGAACGGATCCAAGAGTTACCTGCTGTGCGCTCACTGCCATAACCCGCACCAGCCTCGATTCAAAGCGATTGCCCCGAAACCAGCACCAAAGCGGCCGGAGCGCAGCGCGCGATAGAAGGAGTCATGTGATGGAACCCGAGAACGATAAACCGCAGGTCAGCCGCAGGCTATTCACGATCTCCGCGGCGGTAGGCGCCGCAAGCTGGCTGATGACCGCGTGCGGCCCGCGCCGACTGTACGAGATGCCGCCGGAGCGTCTCAAGAAGGCCGTACTCGAGCTTGAGAGACAGCACAACGAGAAGCAGGGCTCAGCGATTACAGTTTCGGACGCGCCGCCACTGCCGGGAGTTGAGTTCGGGTACGCGCTCGATATCTCGCGGTGCATTGGCTGCAGGCGTTGCGTGTACGCATGCGTTGAAGAGAACAATCAGTCGCGCAATCCGCAGGTCCAGTGGATTCGTGTTCTCCAAATGGAGAAAGACAAGGGAGTGGACTTCTCGCACTCGGAGCCCTACTACGAGCCGGCGGAAGTACCCCAGGAGGGACACTTCTACGTTCCTGTGTCTTGCCAGCAATGCCGAAACGCCCCTTGCACGAAAGTGTGTCCGACCGGCGCAACATGGACGGAGCCTGATGGCATTGTAGTGATCGACTACGACTGGTGCATCGGGTGCCGGTACTGCATGGCGGCCTGCCCTTACGGCGCGAGGCACTTCAACTGGCAGAAGCCGTCGGTTCCGACAGAGCGAGCTCAACACGAAGACGCACTACCTGGGCAACCGGCCGCGCCCGAAAGGCGTGGTCGAGAAATGTACCTTCTGCATTCAACGCGTACGCGGCGGGCCGTTATCCTGCATGCGTCGAGGTTTGTCCAGTAGGAGCGCGGAAGTTCGGCAACCTGCTCGACAAAGACAGCGAGATCCGCTACATCATCGAGCACAAGCGGGTGCTCGTGCTCAAGCAGGATCTGAACACCATGCCAAGGTTTTTCTACTTCTATGCAACATGAGAATCTAAGTGACTACCATCCGGCTCTTCTCACAGTTTGCGCACGGAAGCGCGAGACTGGTACTGCATGGGCACGCAGGCTACTGGGCGTGGCTGGCTGTTCCTCGTGCGTTCTGATCGTGTCCGGGCGGCGGCCTACGCCGAACAGGTCAATACGGGACTGGCGCTGACCGCCATGCGGGACCAGGTCAGTTGGGGCTTCTACATCGGCAACTTCACATTTCTTGTCGGCGTGGCCGCGGCCGCCGTGATCCTGGTGATTCCCGCCTACATTTACGACTGGAAGCCGATTCGCGAGATCGTCATTTATGGCGAACTGCTGGCGATCAGCGCGATCATGATGTGCCTGTTGTTCGTTACTCGTGGACCTCGGGAGGCCGGACCGTTTCTGGCATCTGATTCCGCCGTGGGGCCATCTCAATTTCCCGCAGTCCATCCTGGCCTGGGATGTCCTCGTGCTGAATCTGCTATTTCGTGTTGAACTTCACGGTGGCGACGCACATCCTCTACCGTGCGTTTCACGGGCGGCATTACGCAAAATGGCTGGTGGTCCCGCTGGTGCTGCTTTCGATTCCAATGGCGGTTGGGATCCATACGGTGACGGCGTTCCTGTACAACGGGCTGGCCGCACGCCCGTACTGGAATTCGTCGATTCTGGCGCCGCAATTCCTGGCCTCCGCGTTCTGCTCCGGCCCGGCAATTCTGCTGGTAGTGCTGCAACTGCTGCGGCGCTTCACGCGATTTGAAATCCAGGACCAGGCGATCTGGAAGATTGCGGAACTGATGGCCTACGCGATGTTCCTCAACCTGTTTCTCCATGGGGCGGAGGCGTTCAAGGAATACTACTCGGACACGGAGCACCTCTTGTACACGCGGTACTGGTATTCGGGTCTGGGGGAACACCGCACGCTCGTGCCTTACGCCTGGTCGGCGGTAACTCTGAACGTGGTGGCCTTTGCCTTGTTCATCGTGCCGGCGGCGCGGCGCAATTGGCTCGCGCTCAACATCGGATGTCTCGCGACATACGCGGGAGTTTACATCGAGAAAGGAATGGGGCTGATTATTCCTGGTCTGACCCCCGATGCGTTAGGAGAGATTTACGAGTACTACCCGACTCTGACGGAATTGCGGGTCGCGGCAGGGATATTCGCGTCGGGATTTCTGATCTTCACTCTGATGCTCAAGGTGGCGGTGCCGATTTCGCTTGGCGAGTTCCGGACAAAAGAAGACTCGCTTGTTAGTTCGGAAGCGATGCGAGCAGGGGCGTGATCTCGTCGGTGGCTCGCGGGTGGGACTCCAGTCTTTGCCGGAACTCCTTTAGCCGCGCGGCTTGCGCTATGGGGTCGGGACGGCGTGGGTCGGTGTTGCATTCTGCTTGCGCGTAACGCTGGTAATCGTGAAGGATGATGTAGCGTTGCTGCAGGTGATCCAGCATGCGGCGGTGCACGTCCTTGACCTGGGTGGAATTGTATTCATCGGTACGCAACTTACCGTGGATCACCCTGGGCCGAAAAAAGGCGCGCGCCCAGCTGTCCATCAAAACACAAGTTGGGCGGGAACCTGGCTTTGGCGCTGGGTCTTTGATCCATTCGAGGCTCCTGGGGACTAGACTGTTTTCGAGTTCTATCGCCTGCAGGTATTCGGCACGGTGGGGTTCGAATGAGGCTCGAAGCCGGGCCGCCTCGACTGATACGTTGTGCGGAGAAGTGCAGGATACGAGGGCGAGCAAGGCGAGGGCAAACCATCTCATACGAGGCGCTCCAGGGTGATCGTGACTGTGGTGTTGTGGCCGTCGCGATTAAGTACCAACGTGATTTTTCTGCCGACGCGCCGCATGTACTCGCGGAGTGATTGCTTGTCGAACGAGTCGGCCGGCTTGCCATCTATGCTCACGAGCGTGTCACCTGGTTGAAGGCCCGCTTTGGCTGCCGGCGAATCTGGAATTACCGAGCGCACGCGGAAGTGGTTGAGCGCAGGGCCGGACATGAGCCAGCGCAAGCCAGCCATCTCATTTTCAAACGGCGCCTGCAAGCGGCTGGTCGGCTCGAGATATAGCGTGTTGTGCGGGCAATCGTAGATCAGGCGGAAGCGGTGCATAAACTCGCCTCCGATAATCCCGGCAATGTCTGACTTCGCGAGCGTGCCGCCTTTAGCTCCGGTGATGTCAATGATGGGGCGGCGAAACACCTTCGAACCGAGCCGCACTTCATCAACCCGGGTGGTCCAGATGCGCGATGTGCCTCCCACGCCCAGCATTTCGTTGAGCAGTGGCTTCGCGCCCGTGCGCTCGATTGCCTCTAGTACACTGTGTTTTGCGGCAAAGGGTGAGGCCAGCATAATGGTTGACTCCGCCGCACCGGAGTTGACGAGGAACTCACCTTCGATCGGTGCGCTCTTGCCCACACCGATTGAGGCTCGCACGTACGGCTGGCCAGCTCCGTCGACGCGAAGTGGCAAGCGCTCGCCCTGACCTTTGTAGACCCAGGTCGCGGGATCGTAGAGCTTCATCAGTCCGGTGCCGGTGTCCAGTTCGACCACATAGCGCTTGAGCAGATCCGCGCCGATCAAGCCGTCGAGCATGACACCTTTTCGTTCGATCACGGCGTCGAGGTTGACCGCGGCCGTGCGCCCCTCCGGCAGTTCAAAGTCGCCGATACGGAATTTGGCGTTGCGGATTCTTGCTGCGCGAGTACTGCTGTCGCCACCTCCTGTGGCCCGAGTGCCCGTCTCATCCATCGGCAGTTTCAAATCCACCGCACGGTTCCAGTTAATGATGTGGACAGCGGCGGCGGAATCGAACTGGAACTGTAGCGGACGACTGCCATTCACGCTCACGCTGAAGTAGACTCCATTCGCATAAACGGTGAATGGGATGGTGCAAAGTGGACGCTGCGTATCCGCACCGCAGACCGGCAACGCGGCAGCGATGAGCGCAAGCAGAAAGGCACGCATACTTATCAGACACCGGGATTTTGTTTATTGTTTCCGGGTGGTGATTCAGAGCTTGGAAGCGCAGTAGTAGTGGTTGTCGCCTTCATCAGATTTTTCGCCGTCCAGCAGCAAGCATTCGGCGTGGAGAATCCGCCGGTACGTGTTGGCGTTGCGCGAGTTCGTCGTACCCGTTCGATCTGTCTTGCATCAGCGTTGAAAAACGTAGCCTAGCCCGACGCTGAAGCGCGCGTGGGGCTCCCAGCCGACCCTGAAGTCCGGGGCGAGGTACCAGCGGTCGCTTACGAAAACCTTCACGCCCCCACCTCCGCTGACAAATAGTCCCGTGTGTGAGAATCGAGTCTGGCGTGTATGGAGAATGCCCGGACCGACGATAAGATAGGGCACCACGCGTGCGCTGGGCGAAGGCAGATCGTAGGCGATATTTGCCAGCAGTCCGAGATCGTAGTGCTTTCCGTAAGAGTTGGACGGACGGGTGAGGTACTGAAACTCGGGCTGAAAGCTAGTGCGTCTGCTCAGGTACGTGCGGAGCGAAGCGCCGACGAGCAAGTGGCTGTCGCTTGACTCGTCCAGGAATCCCGTCCAACCGAGGTCGCCTCGTACTTCGGTTCGGCCCGCCTGTGCATGGCAAGCGATCGCGACAAACAGGAACAGAGCGGCGAGCCGGAGTTTTGGCATAGTCTGCCGTTATATCACACTCGGCGGCACTGCTCGCCAGTCAGACCGAGAAGGTCGAATGAATCAGGGCAGGCCGACGGGAGCATCCAGCTGGAAGCAGTGATTTCCGGACGGATGGACGCGGAATATGCTCCGCCGTGCCTGAACGGGCAGATGCAAGGTATCGGACTGAAAGCTGGCGCACAACTCATAACGGGCGCCGCCCAGCGGGGTATAGCGGTAGGGCTCTCCGGAGATCGGGTCAGTCAGCCGTAGCGCGGCACTTTCCGGCAGTTCACTGATCGACTTAGGAAGTGAAGGCGATTCTTGTCCTCGGGCCGCGGTCCAGCGGTTCCGGATCACTCTAGCGATGGCTTCGAGGTCCTCGCTGCGCCGGTCGTCTGACGAGGATAGCCGCTGTGTGGCCGGAGAGCCGAACTTCGCGAATGAGAGCACAAGCGTCAGCACCACGAATCCCGCGGCAGCCGTTGCGCCGACGCGTCCGTAGCGACGCAGGCGTTCGCCGCGACCCTCGCCAGCGGGTTGCACGGATCGCAGATAGAACCAGAACACAGCACCCGCCAGCACCAGAACTACGATGACCTTGGCAGCGAAGCGTGCCGTGATTTCTCCCCGAAGCATGTGCTCGACGAAGACCACCAGGTCGCCGATCAACGTGCCGGCCGCGATCAGCAAGGCCAGGTAGGTGAGCCAGCGGCGCAGGGCCGAATCTGCCTGCGCGGGCTGGTTGAGCAGTTCGCGCCAGACGGCACGCATCAGTAGAATGTACACCGGGAAGGCCACCAGCACGGAGGCAAGATCGTGGGCCATTCCGGTCAGCGGATTGCCAAACACGCGGGCAACTGGATCGGGGAACCAGAAATCAATCAGGGTGAACCAGAGCGATCCGGCGGCAATGCACCAGACCGCAAGGGTCAGGAAGCTGAGCAGGTGCAAGAATGCTTCCTTCGGTCCGCCGGTTGAGCGCGGGCGCGCGGGAACGGTCAGGCCGGTCACGGTCTCGTAGTAGGAGGACAGTGCAGCAACCGCCTCCTTTTCAGGCCACCCTGAGTTACGCAGGATGGCGATGATGGCCTGGTCCCCGGCCCCGTTCTGTTTCAGTGCCGTGACGTATTCGTTCGAATTCTGGGCGTTCATTTCTCAGACCGGCTGACACTCGACCACGAAATAGCCGGTTGGCTGGCCGGCAGCGATAACTTTCAGTCCGCTTTGATGCGCGAGTTCGCGGAATTCGGCTACGGTGCGGTGCTTGCCTGCGACGAGCACCATTTCTATGAAAAGGCCTCTGGCCGCCGCGTCCGGGCCTATTCCTTTCAGGACAACGACTCTACCGGTGGGGCGCGCGGCTTCTGCACAGCGGCGCAGGATAGCAATGGCTTCACGATCGGGCCAGTCGTTCAACACGCCTCGCAACAGATAGAGATCGGCTCCGGCGGGCAGCGGGTCGAAGAAGCTCTGCCCGACGGTGGTGACGCGATCCGCAACGCCGGCAGCGCGGAAGGTTTCGGTTGAGCGAGCAACGGTCCTGGGTAGATCGACCAGTGTTCCGTGGATCCAAGGCCGGGCCTGGAGGATCTGCGCGAGCATTGCTCCGGTACCACCGCCAACGTCAACGACAGTCTGAACTGATTCCCAGCCGCCGGTGAGTGGGAAATCAGGGTCTGGCAGGCCGTGTCCAGCGGGCCCGATGAGAGTGTCAAAGCTTGCACCGATTTCGGGGTGGACGTCGAGGTCATCCCAGAACGGCATGCCGAAAACCTCGTGATAGGCGGGGGCTCCGGTGCGGGTATAGCTGAGAAGGGTACCCCAGGCGTGGGCAAAGCGTCCGCCGATGCCATCGAGGTCGAGGCCCAGGAGCTGCGCTGGGTCGAGCAGTTCGCGGGCTGCTTCGTTCAGTGTGAAGTGGCCGGGCTGCGGTTCCTGAAAGAGGCCTTTACTCACGAGGTGTTCGAGAACTCTTTCCAGGACGTAGGAGTCGCACTGGGCCGCTGCTGCGAGGTCATCGATTCTGTCAATGCCGGC
Source organism: Bryobacteraceae bacterium (assembly GCA_963793625.1). Classification (GTDB taxonomy): domain Bacteria; phylum Acidobacteriota; class Terriglobia; order Bryobacterales; family Bryobacteraceae. The sequence goes on from CAWCAT010000020.1 coordinate 515,361, forward strand.
GGCGATATGATCGGCAATGCGTAGTGTTGCGACAACGCGGACGCACCACGGCGTGCATAGATCACTCAACGCTGCCAGGTCAGTCATTCAGGTACTGAACCTCTCTGCCGCGCGAGCTTTGGCTTTCTCGGCCTCTTCTTCGCGATTCTTCGGCGGTGTGTTGGTTTCGAGCGAAGTAAGAAGGCGAGTCGAGATACCGGCAATTTCATCAACTGCGGCCGAGAAGGCTGCTTCATTGGCCTTCGATGGTTTGTTGAAGCCGCTGATTTTCCGCACGAACTGGAGCGAAGCAGCTCGAATCTCTTCGACCGTTACAGGCGGATCAAAGTTGTATAGGTTCTTAATATTCCTGCACATGCACTTTCCCTCAAGGTATCAGAACGGGTTTCGCCGTGGTGGATAATCGTAGGAAAGGAGTGCACTGTGCAACTGAATCCATATCTCATGTTCAACGGTGACTGTGAAGAAGCATTCAAGTTCTATGAACAGTGTCTGGGCGGAGAGATCGTAGCAATGTTCACGCACGAGGGGTCGCCCATGGCGGACAACGTGCCGACCGACTGGCGCAAAAAAATCATGCATGCCCGCCTGGTTGTGGGCGATCAGGTTTTGATGGGCTCGGATGCCCCACCCGCGTACCGGGAGGAGCCAAAGGGCTTTTCAGTTTCGATTGGGGTCACGGATCCAGCCGAGGCTGAGCGCATTTTTCAGGCATTGGCAGAGCGCGGGCAAGTGAAGATGCCGATCCAGCAGACTTTCTGGGCGGTCCGGTTCGGCATGCTTGTCGATCGATTTGGCATACCGTGGATGATCAATTGCGAGAAAGCGGCATAGCCGTTTGCGCCTCGCTCTCGTGCTTCGGCCGCGCTCCGCGGTCGAAGCGCGAGTAGCAGTTACACGAATAGAACGGGGTTAGAGATGATTTCACGCAGAGATTTTCTGGCCAGCACCAGCGCACTTTCGTATGGACGTGTCATGGGCGCCAATAATCGAGTTCAGGTCGGCCTGCTGGGCTCGGGCGGCCGTGGAACATATGTGGCGCGCCATGCGAAGGAGTTCGGCAACGCGGACATAGTGGCGGTGGCAGATATTTACGAACCGCGCATTGACAATGCCAGGCGCGTACTGAATCCTGGCGCGGCGGTGTTCCGCGATTTTCGCGCGCTGCTGGATCGCAAAGATATTGACGCGGTCGTCATCGGTTCACCCGATCACTGGCACGTGCCCATGACCACTGCGGCCGTGCAGGCTGGCAAGGATGTCTATGTGGAGAAGCCGCTGACGCACTCCGTGGAAGAGGGTCGTGCGGTGATCGATGCCGTGCGCAAGAGCGGCAGGATCGTGCAGACCGGTTATCAGCAGCGCAGCTATCCGCACTTTCAACAAGCTCGGGAGTTGATCCGAACCGGAATGATCGGACGTGTTACGCAGGTTTTAACATGGTGGAATCAGAGTTTCACGGGCAAGACGGCACGACCGGTTGACGCGTCGCAACTCAACTGGCAGCAGTTCCTGGGGAATGCCTGCCCTCGCGAATTCGAGGCGTGGCGCTACACCGATTGGCGCTGGTTCTGGGACTACGGCGGGGGTACACTGACAGACCTGTTCTCCCATTGGATTGATACAGTGCACTGGGTGATGGACGACAGCGTCCCTGTGGAAGTGCGCGGGCAAGGTTCCAAGTTCGTGATCGACTGGTTTGAGACGCCCGACACCGTGAACCTCTCATTGCTTTACCCGAAGAAGTTCCAAGTCTCATACGTCAGCACCATGGTCACCAAAATGGAGGACGGCGGGATCGTGTTTCGTGGGACCGGCGGAAGTCTGCGGCTCACCCGGCCGTCGTTTCAGATCTACCCCGAAAACGGCGTGTTCGATGCGAACACCCACATGCCGGCTGTCTCGCTGAATGTTCCTTCAAAGCGGGAAGGCACTATCGATCACGTGCTGAACTGGTTGGACTGTGTACGTTCACGCAAGGAGCCGAATGCGCCGGTGGAAAGCGCGGTGGACTCCGCCAACGCTGCACACTGGGGCAATGAGGCCATTCGCAGCGGACGAGCGCTGACGCTGCCTGGGCCAAAGAGCGATTGGCGACCGCTGTTCAACGGGCGCGATCTGGAAGGCTGGGTGGAGGACACGAAGGGTATCTGGAGTGTGCGCGAGCAGATGATCGTTGGTAAACACAGCGGTCAGAAGTGGAATGACTTCCTGAGAACGAAGCAGGATTTTGAAGACTTCGAATTCTCAGTGGAGTTCCGGCTGCTCAACGGCGTGGGCAACAGCGGCATTCAGTTTCGCAGCATTACGGCGGTGCAGGAACACGAGCTATTCGGGTATCAGGCCGACATCGGCGAAAAGTACTGGGGTTGCCTTTATGACGAGTCACGGCGAAAACGCGTACTGGTGCAGGCGCCCGCTGCGGCGATCGCAAAGGTCGATAAGAACGGGTGGCACAGCTATGTCGTGCGCGCCGTGGGCAACCACATCACGCTGACATTAGATGGCATGCGCACAGTGGATTACACCGAGAGTGAACCGGGCATATTAAAACGCGGCATCATCGGGCTTCAGGTGCACTCCGGTCCGGGCATCGAGGTGTGGTTCCGCGACATCAAAATTCGGGAGTTATGAATTCGGTTCGAGCCTGACGGTATCGCCACGGCGCACGTGTCCACCCTGCAATACAGAGGCGTAAACGCCAACGTTAGCTTGATTGTGCCTGGCCGCGGTGCGCAGGATACCCGTATCTGCCGGAAGGTCGCCTTGCGGGAGCGTAGTCATCACGCACCGTGGGCACGGACCATTGATGCTCAGGCGAACGGAATCGCCGATCGCGAGCGTATGCCCGATCCACGAGTTCTCCACGAAGTCCTGCGTGTCAGTCGGGATCTGTACCACCATGTTTGGTCGAAAGCGGCGAGCTTCGAACCGTCCCTGCGGGTACAGCGCTCGTAGCCGATCGAGCGTGGCCGTGGTCAACAGATGCACCACTGCAGCATCAAAGAATGTACCCTCAGGCAAGCCGAAATCGGTGACGGTGTCGCGATGGTCGAGGCCTTCGATATCGGGCCAGTACTCCTCCGCGTCCGCGCCTTTTCGGCCTTGCGCCGCAGCAAGGGTTACCTCACGCTGGAGTACTTTTGAGAGGATCTGGTTGAGGTCCGGTTGCTCACTCTGAACGATGTTGCCATCCGGCAGAGTGATGCGGAGCGGTGGCAGGTTCTCGCCGAGTTTGGGTGCATCGGCAAACGCTGATCGGAAGTTGAACAAACCGGGCCATTTTCGAGGATTTTTGGCGCTTGCAACCTTTCCATCGGAGCTATCGAGGAACGCGTAAGCACGATCTCCCAAGAGTCCGCCCGTGGTGACCTCGGCAGCATTCAGTTCTTCTCCCATTGTAGATTTGACTGGATACCGCCATAGAGAAACGATTGTACCTGTCATGGTGTGCGCCTCCGTTCTTTAGACGAGGACAGACTTCACCGCGACTCACCTTCTAATTTATTAGTTGACGATCATTTCGAAGTCTGATAAACATGGTCTAGCGAACTTCTAATTCTTTAAAAGGTGGCCACGATTTGGCTCGAAAAAAATCATCGACACTGACCGACGCGGAATTGCGGCTCATGGAAGTTCTATGGAGCAAGGGGTCAGCAACTACCGCGGACGTCCTCGAAGCGCTGCCCGGAGATGAGCAACTCGCGTACACTACGGTCCTGACGACGCTCCGCATCCTGGAGGATAAGGGCTATCTGCGTCACACGAAAGAAGGCAAAGCGTTCGTGTACCACACGGTTATCGATCGAAAGTCAGCAAGTCGAAGCGCGCTGTATCAGCTTGTGAGCAAATTCTTTCAGAACTCGCCGGAACTGCTCGTCAGCAACCTGATCGCCGATGAAGCGCTGAGCCCGAAACATCTGCGCCGTCTCAAGAAAATGATCGAAGAAAGCGAGTGATGCAATGCAATTTCTCGAATCTATAATTTTTGGTGTGGCACTCGGAATCGTGCTCGTCATTTTTATTTCGATTGTTTTGAAGCTGGTGGGCCCGCTCAATGCGGCAACTCGCAGCATGGTCTGGGCTGCAACGCTTGCGGCACTGCCGCTGCTACCGGTGTTGCACTTTGCAGGGCATGTCCAGGCGCCGGTGGCTGCCGCCCAAACACCAGCCGCTGTGTCAACACCCGCGCCCTTGAGGGCCGAAGCTCCTCGCGCGACCGTCGCTCCCATGCCCATCGAGAACACGAGAGTTTCCAAACCATGGATGGACATGCGCGTGCCCGGCGAACTGCCTTTCATGGCGCTCATCATGTACGTCGGGATCGTTGTCCTGCTGCTTCTCAGGCTGATGCTCAGCTACGTTCGAGTTCGCCGACTGCGCAGCCAGAGCCAACCTGCTCCCGATGCAGTTGCTATCCGATTACGGCACTGGCTTGCGCGTTGTCCAACCGAGCGGACCGTGGAACTGCGGCTGTGCGATAAGGCTCAATCCCCGTTTGTTATCGGTTTTAGACAGCCCATGATTGTGATGCCGTCAGCACTTGTGCTCGAGCTGAGCGAGGAGGAGTTCGACGATCTGGGTGTCCATGAACTCGCGCACATCCGGCGTTATGACGATTGGATTAATCTGTTTCAACACATTCTGCAGGCAATTCTATTTTTCCATCCGGCGGTCTACTGGGCTGGACGCAAACTGAATTTTGAGCGCGAGGTTGCTTGCGACGATTGGGTACTCTCGACCAATGGACCGAAGTCCTACGCAAGATGTCTTACCAAGGTTGTGGAGCTACGGCGCTGCCATCGAGGCATGGTCTTGTCGAGCGGCGCCTTCTTTCGGAAGCGCCAGATCCTGCGGCGTGTGGAAATGCTGCTGGACAAAACGCGGAACGCCGCAACTGGCGTGTCAGGCCTAACGGTTGCCACCGTGCTGATTGTGCTTGTTGGTTTCACAATGCAGGTTGCGGAGATGCCGTCGGGCATAAGCATCAGCCGCGATGATGATGGTTCCCGGGTGAAGGCAAGATGGAAGGACGAGAATCGGGATTTGCGGGTCAACATCAGTGGCGACATTTCGTTTTCACCAGATGATCGGTCTATCGCCGCGCTTTCTCCTTCGGGCCATTTCGAATTTGAAGAAGTGAAGGGATGGTCGCGCCGCCGCATTGAAGTTCGCCCATCGCCTTCAGGTGCACCTGAGGAGAAGTACTTCGTCAACGGCCGGCAGCGCCCGCTGGACGAAACAGGCCGCGCCTGGGCTGCCGCAACCTACCCAAAACTGGTTCGTGAACTCGGGATCGATCTCGATCGTCGAGTGGGGAGAATTCTGGATGCGCGCGGTGTCGCGGGCGTGCTTGAAGAGATCGATCTTATTCGCTCGAATGACGTGAAGCGCAGATACCTGACCCGGCTTGTAAAACACTCCGCGCTCACCACTGAGGACCTTCAACGTATTGCGACGTCCGCGAGGATGATCCCATCCGATCATGACAAGGCGGAGTTTCTGCTTGCGAACATCCGCCGCTTCGCCACCGATCCGTTGCGCAGCAGCTACTTTCAAGCAGTGGATTCGATCCGTTCCGACCACGACCGGCGGCGCGTGCTGATTGAAGTACTTAATGCCGACGGACACTCGCAAGAAACCGCCAGTTTTGTTGGACGGTCTGTGAAGTCGATGGGCTCCGACCATGAGAAATCAGAAGTGCTGCTGGCCATCCCGCCGGTATCCGAGGAGGCTCGCTGTGCTTTGCTCAAGGCGGCGCGCAGCATTCAGTCCGACAATGACAGGGCGCGGGTGCTGCTCAGATCAAGTTATCTGGAATCCTCTCCGTGCCGCGACGCGTTTTTCGCGGTGGTGAACCAGATTCAATCTGATCACGATCGCCAGAGCGTATTGAAGGATGTAATTCAACGGAACACCGACAAAGCGGTGCTATTGCAGGTTGTCAACAGCGCTTCCCACTTATCTTCCGATCACAGCAAAGCGGAAGTTCTGATTGCAGCTGCGAAGGTTTCGGGCGAGCCTGAGGTGCGATCGGCTGTGCAGCGAGCATCCGCGAGAATTACATCCGACAGCGATTATCGACGTGTTGCCGGTGTGCTGTTTCCTGGCAGCCCAGAACGAGAAAAACGCGACCGCTAGCGTTGTTTACGGGGCGGCAACTGTCCAAGTGTCGCCTTTGGCAGCTTTGCGACGATGCTCACCTGCGTTCCGACCAGGTCCGCTATATCGTATCTGACCGCGAAGCCCAGCACGACCGCGGCTTCATTCGAATTGAGGCCATGCTCGGTCTCAAGGTAGCGGGCCATTCCGGTGGTCGCGCGCCGTAGCGCTTCCTCAAGAGATCCGCCGATGCCGATTGCCATCCAGTATTCGCCATCGTCCGCGTAGGGCATACCCATCGAATGTCCGCGAATCAGATCCACGGTAAACTCAAAGTCCATCGAAGTTTCGAGGGCATCGCCCGTGAGCTCGCCATCACCCTGTGCAGCGTGTCCGTCACCAACAAGGAGCAGCGCCCCGGGTTGGAATACTGGCAGGTAGACGACGGTCCCCTCGCGGATGCGGTTGTAATCCATGTTGCCCCCGAAGCGTCCCGAGTCGCGGGTGCTCACAACTTCCAGGCCCGGAGGTGCGACAGCGACGCACCCGAGCATCGGCTCGATGGGCACACGAAAGTTTTTCAGCGCCTCGGTCGCGTTCGCCAGCGACGCTGTCTTGTTTGTGGCGTCGAGCCTCCACCGGCCACTGAAGCCTTGTGCGCGTTTCAGGTTCGCTGTGTAGTCGGGCGTGACCGCACTCGAGACGATCCCGGTGCCACTCTGAGCCCAGTCACGATTGGTCTGTACACGCTTCAACCGCACCACAAGCGTGTCGCCCGCGAGCGCACCTTCCACATAGAAAGGGCCGGTAAGTGGATTACCGCCTCGCGATCGCCGCACACCCGCTGAATCAGTACCGCCTGCATCCACGCTCCACGTGCGCACCGTGTCGCCGGGACTGATTCGAAGCACTGGTGGTTTTTCGGGGGAGAAGTAGCGCTGGAACTCCGTTGGGGAGAACTCGTGTGTGCGGGCTTGCGCTGGTCGCGGCAGATCGCGCTCAGCAGTCCAGGTGTAAGGGAGACCATCAGGCGACTTGGCAGTTCCGGATAGACGTCCGCTTTCGAGCTTCCCTGTTAGGATCGCCTCAACCTTGCCATTCTGCATCCACTCTAAATCGACAACCAAACCGTTGATGCTTCCCTTGATAACGGCGTCCCCCGCCTTACCCATTAGCTTTCCGTCGGAAACACTCAGCTGCACACGTGTGGCCATGACGCGCTCCCGTTGCTGTTCGATTACGAAGGTCCAGTCACCCGCGATGTTCGGGGCCGCGGTCTGCGAGAAGCAGGCCGAGGAAATGAGAAGTAGCGCACAAATGGAAAGTCGCATTCATAGTAGTACGGTGTGAACCCAGAAAAGTTCCAGAGGTTCAGGGACGCACGATGGCGGCGATATCTTTGCTTTCCAAAATCCGCTTTGGCGCGCCGTGCCTTACGAAGCTAGCATGGCCTGGCCAAGCTGTGTCCGGGGAAGATGCGGCGAAACAAGGGAAGAATCGGCTTGAGCATCCGCGCCCACATGAGTTCGAATATGAGAACGTTCATACGCTACTTTGCGGCAATTCCGTTCCAAAACACTTTGAATCCCAAGGTTTGATATCTACGCCCGCTGTCAGCGGGTAGTCATGCAGGATGTGATCGGCTATAGCCTGTTTGGCCATGCTCTGAATCTCGGCAAAGGGGCATAGCCGGCGGCCTTGGACTCTTCCGTCAGGCTGTCGGATACGCGCAACTGGTTCATCACTTTGCGCTGCTCGGGATTTCCTAGACCCCAGGTCACATAGCTATTCCAGATATGCTGCAGAGCAGCGAACCAGTAGAATGGCAGCATGAATCGCAGAGAACTACTTCAGAGCTCGTTCGTGGCGGGCCTGGCAGAATCGCTTCGTGGCGCGCAGGGCCGTGCGCCGAGGATCCTGTTACGCTCCTCATGGCAACTGATCAACATCGGCGACGTGGCGCATACGCCGGGCGTGTTGAGCCTGCTTGAAAAGCATATTCCGCAAGCAGAGATCCGGTTGTGGCCGAATACGCTGAGCAAAGAAGTGGATGCGATGCTGCGGCGCAGGTTCCCAAAGGTGACGATCACGGATAATCCCAAAGCGGTGGCGCTCGCTTTTCAGGAGTGCGACTTTTTGCTGCATGGCTCGGGCCCGTCGCTCGTCGCTTCCCAGCACGTGGCCAAGTGGCGCGATGAGACTAAGAAGCCATACGGAATTTATGGGATCACAGTCGGAACGGCGGAACAGAAGATAATTGACTTACTAAGTGGCGCTAAGTTTGCTTTTTTCCGAGACTCCGCATCGCTGCAGCTAGCTAAAGAGAACGGAGCCAAGTCACCGTTGATGGAGTTCGGACCAGACGGTGCATTCGCCGTCAACTTGCGCGACGATGCATCGGCAATAGAGTTTCTGCGCGCGAACAACTTGGAGGACCAGAAATTTTTGTGCTGCATCCCGCGTTACCGGATTACGCCGAACTGGACCATCCCAAGCAAGAAGGCGCCGTTCAACGAGGTGACGCATGCGCGCAACGAAGCCATGAAAGAGCACGATCATCTGCAGCTGCGACAGGCGATCATTGCGCTCACACGTAAACACGGAATGAAGGTTCTGGTGTGTCCCGAGGACGTAACGCAGGTGGCGCTCGGGAAAGAGATGCTGGTCGACCCGCTGCCGGATGACGTCCGCGCAAAGGTGGTCTGGCGTGACCACTTCTGGCGTACTGATGAAGCAGTTAGCACGTACATCCGATCGGCCGGCATCTTCGGCAACGAAATGCACTCGCCGATCATGTGCATCGGTAATGGCGTGCCGGCAATCGTGTGCCGCTGGAAGGAGCAAACGAGCAAAGGGATCATGTGGCGCGATATCGGGCTCGGTGATTGGCTATTTGATTTGGACAACGAGAAGGAGATTCCCGGCATAGTGCCCGCCGTGATTGGGCTAGTTACTCAGCGGAAGAAGGCGCTGCAGAAAGTCGCCGCGGCTCGCGCCCTGGTGGAGCGACGACAGAGGGAAACGATGGCGGCATTGAGGCGCGAACTTTAGAAATCCTGCTGCCGCACGAGCACTAAGCAATCTTTTCCAGAGCGGCGGCTGAGGCTGCAACCACACGCGAATCGCTGTCTGACGCCAGATTGCTCAAAGTGGGTGCCGCCTCCGCCGCTGCTTTTCCGTAGCTGGAGAGAGCAATGACAGCATTCAGGCGAACGTCGGGTTCTGGATCCGCGAGGGTTGTGATCAGCGGGCGCAGCGACTGGTTTGCTGGAGCGCTGATCCGCCCCAAGGTCAATGCCGCGGCCGCTCTTACGGCCGGAACCGGATCGCCAAGCCGGGCCAGCACTCCCGTAATGGCGGGATGAGCAGCAGCACCGAGCTCCGTAATGCACTGCAGGGCCTGTAAGCGAATTGCGGGATCGGAAGACTCTAAAGCACGCAGCAGCACAGGTAAACCGCGTGCGGCGTCGCAACTGACACGGGCCATGGCGGTGGCACAGTTCAGTTGCAGCGGGCCACGGGAAAGCGCTTCCAGATCGCCCAGACTCTCGATGGCAGGCGGCCCAATCGTGGACAGTGAACCAATTGCGGCCGCGACGACTGCGTGATCGCTGAATTTGAGCAGCAGACGCAGTGACGGCACAGATGGTGCGCCTATCTTCCCCAAGGCCAATGCCGCAACGTTGCGCAGATTCTCATTGGGTGAGGTGAGGCAGCGGCACAGTGAACGCACCGCCGAGACGATCGGTGGATTCAGGGCCGCAAGCATAGTTGCTGCAGTGGTGCGGACAATATCGGGCTGTGCGGGATCGAGCGCGCTGATCAGATACTCGGCGGCGGGTTCGCCAATTCGTCCCAGAACAACGGCGGCTAACTGCCGCTCCGGTTCTGACTCGTTTGCAAGACTTGCCGCAACGTCGCGAAGATGCGGCCCTGGATCGACCTCGGGATTCAGTAGCTCGGCCAGCGTAGATGAGTCCATGGCTAGAGCATGTTTCCGGCACCTGGCGTGTAAACTGGCGAGACGACTCCGGCAGCCGCGATCAAGGTCGTACATTGGAGCACGCCCGCCACTGTGACGATTGGAGCGTTAAGCGATACGGCAGAGGCCGTGATCGAGACCGCGCCGCCAGTGGTGATCGAGATTACCCCGGCGGCCGTGATACTGAGCGAGGCGCCGACAGTGAGACTGTCCGACGCAGCGATCGTTATGGTGCGACTGGCACCGGTGGTGTGCGATTCGGATGAGGCGATCATCTCAGTCAGGGAGCCGCCGATTGTTACACTCTGATTGCTTGCCACAGTGATGGTCTGCTTACCACCTACGGTTTCCGAATCGTCCGAAGCGATGGTGGCGGTGCGTTTATTATCGACATTCAGACTCTGATCGTGTTTGATGTGTGTGGTGTCGTCGTGGTCGATTGTGGTGGTTCGGTCATTCCCTACCCACCTTGTTTCGTCTTTTTCCACCTCGGTATCAAGATTTTTTTCGGCGTGAATGAAAACCTGCTCCGAACCCTTCTTGTCCTCAAAACGGATCTCGTTGAAGTTTGCGACGCCTCCGCCCATCGAACTCCGCGACTTGACTCCGCTTTGCGTTTTGTTGGCAGGGAGCGAGTTGGGGGGCATGTTGTCTGCGTTGTACACACTGCCGACGATGATCGGCCGGTCGGGGTCGCCTTCCAGAAAATCCACGATCACTTCCTGTCCAATACGGGGATGTGGACCGCACCCCAGTTCTTCCCCGCCCAGAAACTGGCGACCCGAATCCAGCAGGAGCTGTTGGCGTCGTTTTTGCCTTCTCGATCCCAGTGAAACTGAACTTTCACTCGGCCGTATTTGTCGGTGTAAATCTCTTCGCCCGCCGGGCCGACTACGCGCGCCGTCTGACAACCGCGGACGAATGGCCTGGGGCTCACGCGCTCAGGGCGGAAGTGGAGTGCATACGGAGTGCAGGTGAACAAATTTGAGTAATGGTCCTCGCTGGCTTTGAGTATCGGAATGAAAGCCGCCTTCCGCGGCAGAGTGGGTGACCGAGGTCAGGACGTACTGTCCATCCGCATTGAAGTGGCGATCGAGTGTAAAGCGGTGGCCCGAGACCAGCGCGAAGACATTGCTCCTGCCCCTGATAAGAAACTGCGCGGATTCCATTTGCTCCAGGCCGATTTTGACCACTCGTTTCGCATCAGCTGGTTTTGCGTAGCCTCCCGGGTAATCGTACACCTCGAACTGATCATTTCCGGCAACCTTCAGCTTGTGAGTGACCTTGCCCACCTGCGTGCTATCCAGAATCGGTTCAGCGGCGGTCAAATCCGTTCTGGGCGTCTCAAAATAGTAGTCCCGCAAGGTGTTCTTTCCGGAACCCCAGTGCTGTGTCTTTTCCCAGTCGAAAATTCTTGGCTCATCGCGCACTCCGCCTTTTACTTCGTCGTAAATGATATTCGACTCGCCAGGAACGTCCGCATTCGATGAGGAATTATCGGCCAGTACAAGTTTGTGACCGGAGGCAGTGTGCTTGAAATAGTAAAAGATTCCCTCCTCCTCCATCAATCGCGATACGAAGTTGAAATCTGATTCACGATACTGGACGCAGTACTCGCGCGGAGCGAATGACCCCTGCGTTTCGTAACTTACATCCAGGCCACCCAGTACCTCTTTGAGGATGTCGAGCGCGGTCTTATTTTGAAAAATGCGCGAGCGAATTCTGCGCGTCAGAGTCCACAACTTCGGAGACACCTCAGCGCGATACCTGGAAAGCCGGTGCGACGGAGGCAGTTGTGTAAACGAAGTCACGACGCCATGAATGTAACGCTTATAACTCGAATCCGGAGGCGATACACCAAACAGGATCTCGTGGCCGAGCACTTGGTCAAACCGGATCCTGGGGTTCTCCGAAAGTAGCTCCAACTGAAACGAAAAGAGCTGCGAGATCGATTCCGTTCCCGTGAAAGATTCCAGCAAGAGTTCGTTCGGACCCAAACCTGTTTCCAGAAACAGGAAGCGATTTCCTTCCAGGTACTTGTCTGGCATTACTTTGCTCCTCCAGCGTTACGAATAATAAAACTGCTGTCACTGGCGACATCAACGCGGATCGATTCCAATGGCAACCCTTCGGCGATCCGGCCCAGCAACTGGCGTGAGATCTCGGGCAGCAGCGTGTTGGTCAGAATGTTGTCCACGTTGCGCGCTCCGCTCTCCACCTCTGTGCAGCGGCGCGCGACTTCGTCCACCAGCGCCTCACTGCAAATCAGGTCGATCCGGTGATTCTCCCGTGTACGCTTCTGGATCTTGGCGAGCTTGAGCACGATGATTTTCCGCAGTGCTTCGTCGCGGATCGGATAGTAAGGGATGAGCACCATGCGCCCGAGGAAGGCCGGCTTGAAGATCTTGTTCAATTCCGGCTTGATCGCCTTGACGATGCCTTCAGGCGTGGGCATGGTTTCCGGATCGGCGCACAGCTTCATCATGGCGTCCGTGCCCGCATTGGACGTGAGAATGATGATGGTGTTTTTGAAATCGATCTCGCGGCCTTCGCCGTCTTCCATCTGGCCTTTGTCGAAGACCTGGAAGAAGAGCTCCAGCACATCGGGGTGCGCCTTCTCCACTTCGTCCAGCAAGACCACCGAATAGGGACGGCGGCGCACAGCTTCGGTCAGCACGCCGCCTTCGCCATAGCCCACATATCCCGGAGGCGAACCTTTCAACGTGGAAACGGTGTGCGCTTCCTGAAACTCCGACATGTTAATGGTGATCAGGTTGCGCTCACCGCCGTACATCAGATCCGCGAGTGCAAGCGCCGTTTCAGTTTTGCCGACGCCGCTGGGACCCACGAGCATGAATACGCCGATGGGTTTGTTCGGGTCTTCCAGGCTGGCCCGTGAAGTGCGAATGCGCTGGCTGACAGCGTCCAAGCGCGTGACTCTGCCCGATGACGCGCGAGCCCAGATGCCCTTCCAGATCGAGCACCGTCTGGATTTCGTCCTTCAGCATTTTGCCCACAGGGATTCCGGTCCAGGCTGAAATCACTTCGCCGGCAATCTGGCCATCGACGCAAACCCGCATCAGCGGCGATTCGCCCTGCAGGGTCTCCAGTTCTGCGGAGAGTTTGTCGAGTTCGGCCCGCAGCGCATCCTTGTCGCCGGCTCCGTCTTCCAGTTGACCGCGCAACTTGCGAATGCAACTGACGAGCGCGCTTTCCTTTTCGAAGCGCTCCTTCAAGTGCGGCGAGCCGGACTTCGAGTTCCGCGCGCTGCTCCACAATTTGCGCCAGGCGTTCGGCGTGGTCGGCGCCGGCAGAGGCTTCGCGCTGCAGCACACGCTCCTGCACATTAAGCTCAGTCGAGCTGACGCGACGCATCCTCAATCGCAGGCGGCGTGGAATTCTGTCCGAGCGCCAGACGCGCGCAAGCGGTATCAAGCACGCTGACCGCTTTGTCCGGCAGTTGACGGCCTGCAAGAAAGCGATGCGAGAGGCGCACTGCGGCGGCGACGCCTTCATCCAGAATGCGGACTTTGTGGTGCTTCTCCAGCGAAGGAACGATGCCGCGCATCATCACCATGCACTGTTCTTCGGTCGGCTCTTCCACCTTCACAACCTGGAAGCGGCGAGCCAGCGCGGGATCTTTTTCGAAATACTTTTTGTACTCAGACCAGGTTGTCGCTGCGATGGTGCGCAGTTCACCGCGCGCCAGCGCGGGTTTCAGCAGGTTGGCCGCATCGTTCTGGCCCGCTTGTCCGCCGGCGCCGATCATGGTGTGCGCTTCGTCGATAAACAGAATGATCGGCGTGGGCGAGGCCTTCACCTCCGCGATCAATCCCTTTAGCCGGTTTTCGAATTCGCCTTTGATACCGGCGCCGGCCTGCAGCAGCGCAAGATCCAGCGATCGCAACGTGACGTTCTTCAGCGGAGGCGGAACATCGCCTTGCGCGATGCAAAGCGCAAAGCCTTCGACAACGGCTGTTTTTCCGACGCCAGCCTCACCGGTGAGAATCGGATTGTTCTGGCGGCGGCGCATCAGGATGTCGATGATCTGCCGGATCTCCAGATCGCGGCCGAGCACGGGATCGATCTTTCCGTTCTTGGCATTCTCCGTCAGGTTGACAGTGAACTGATCGAGGTTCGGAGTCTTTCCACCCGTGGCGGCACGCGGCGCATCTCCGGACGCGGGAATGTCGTCGGCATCGGCCGTGACATCGTCTTCATGCGATCCGCGCACGATCGAAACGAAGTCCTTCTTCAAGGCCTCGGCATCGATCTTCTGAAGTTCCTTGCTCGAATCGCGAGTGATACGCCGCAGTTCTTCGTCGCTGACAAGCGCCAGAATCGTGAACCCGCTGCGCACCTGCCCCGCGTTGTAGTCAATGGAGCCGATGGTCCAGGCCTGAGTCAACATGCTAAGCACGGAGGGGCTGATGGCCGGCGTCCTGGCGTTGCCGGATTTGAGCTTGTCCAGGCTGCGCGTCAGTTCCGCGGAGAGCCGCGATTGATTGATGCCGAAATGATAGAAGATCCGTGCGGCATCACTATCGCTCGCCTCCATCACCTTCATCAGGTAGTGCTCGATTTCAATGTTGTAGTGAGTGCGCGACAGGCATAGGCCGGCGGCCGCTTCCAGAGCACTGCGCGTCGGGGCGTTCAGTTTGCCGATCAACGATTTCAAATTGACGCTCATCAAAACTCCTATGTCGATCAATTTCTGAAATTTCAGAATGGTTTGATCCGGGTCCGCTTGCAGCGGTGTTGATTTGGCCCAGGTCAACCAGCCCAGTTGCGGCGCTGCAGCGCCTTCGTTACCCAATTCGCAGGTCGGTGCTTCTTCCTTGCGAAGAACCAACTGCACCTCAAAGGAAAGCTCATTCCCGCTGAAAAACCGAATCAATCCACGCAGCGGATCATGCGCTCTTCCGTTGGGCAAAAAATCAAGGTACTGTTGCAAGCTCAAGCGGGCCCAGCCGGATGCGAACACCGGACTGTTGGTCCCAGACTTCGTCGCCGATCACAGCACCCAATCCGAGTTGTTCCGAATAGGATCCCGAACCGTCGAAGCGGCACTGAGTGTCTTCTTCCAGCGGATACCACGCGCCGACGAATTGTTCGATTTCGACTGGCACATCGAAGTAGTCCTGCAAGAGCTGCCGCAGGGCGGTGGCGGAGCGCGTCTGTGAAGACAGCAGGCCGGAATAGAACAGCAGCGCTTCATCAGGAACAGCCTGGCGTTCTTGCAAGTCCCGTAGTCCCGAGGCCGATCAGATCCAGCAGATGGTGCGAGAAGCGGTCCCGCTCGCCGCGCGCATACGCAACCGTGAAGCGATATTTCTCCCAGCCCTGGTAGAAGAACGAGAGCATGCGGTGATTGAAGATATCCAGAAAATCGCGGATACCGGTATCTTTGCGCGCGAAGGCGCTCCCGGAGCAGTGCCGAATAATACATCGGCAGCAGACCCATGGGTCCGGTGAGGCCCATGAAGTTGACGCGCATGTGCGGCTGCGAACCCGCCGGCCACTCGATTCCGTAAATCTCGCTCGCTGGAAAGCCGAGTTCCGAGTTCGTGCCGAAACGAACCACTTCCTGTGAAGGCCTTGAGAACTGGCCAACCGGTGCGCGGTCCGGATTCAATTCGGACAGCAGACGAACAGCCTGGAAGAACTTGAAGCGATACGGCTCGTCCCGCAGCAGTCGCTCCATTACTGATGTTTCTACAGCAGGATCTTGCGGCCGGCTCTCGGTGGCCATAGCTTCAGTGCCTCCTTTCTCTGGCGCGTTGTCAGCGACAGCTGGCTGAAGCTGTTGAGCGTGACATACAGCCCCAGAAAATTCTCGAGGACGCTGGCGAACAGGTACACGCCTCCGCCGACAAAATTCTCTTCATCGAACTCGATATCGACCCGGGTGCCGCGGGCAAACGAAATGCCGTTTTCCGATGTGATCCGCGCAAATTGCGGGCGGCTGCTCAGCTCCGAGATGCCCTCGATGTTCTTTTGAGCAGAGGAGGAGTCCGTGAGATTGTAGAGCTTCAAGATCTCCTGCAAGGATTCGCGCCCCTCACCAACGAGTGAAAGGTAGTTCAGCGAAAGATGCGAAATCAAGCGCCATAGCGCGCCCTTGCCAACAGGCGGACGCAGCGCAGGCGTCGGCTTTTTCAGCGCGACAACGGCATGGACAGTGGAACTTTTTTCAAGCTCAAAATCGCCGGCCTCATTGCCGAACGGCAGGCGCGAGGGCAAGTCGCGGTTCGAGCAGGTGAGGCGAATGGTGAGGCTGTCGACATCCGGGACGATAGGACGCTGTTCCAGATCAACCAGCGCGAGGAAGATATCCGTGCCATCATCGTCGCGCTGGCCGGACGGGCGGCGCGAGGCAGTCCAGAAAGTCTGCCCGTCGATTCCGCATGGTCGCGTGGCGGTAGGAATAGAGCGGTTCGAAGCGAACCGGCTCCTGGCTGTCAGGCCGCACGCTGACCACTTCGTCCACCGAGAAAATCTCCATCGAGTTCGGTCGGCGTATATCCGGAGTGACAGGGTAATCGAAGCGGCGATGGGTCAGCAGAATCGGCTCGGCGGTTTGTTCAAACAGATTGATCGCGGGCGTACACCCGAGCCGGAAAGTTTTTGCGGAAACGCCCAGTTCCAGCGACTGGCGGCGGTCCGTCAGTTCGAATGGGGAAATCAGAAAAACGATTTCAGCGCGGTCCTTGAAGCCCGTGGCAAGCACTGTTTCAAGACCTGTAAGATCCAGGAAAAAGAACTTGTCGGGGAAAGTGAAGTACTCCTGCAGCAGACGATAACCGATGAACGAGCGCCGCGGGTAGGGCAGCATGCCTTCGTCTTCTTCGAATCCGACAGGGCGCAGCGCGTCCGGACGCAAAGTCACGGGTCTGACCTTGGATCCCGGAGTCGGATCGCGCACAATGATCTGGCTGCAGCGGCTGCAAAGCAGTTCGTAGAGCGTGTGCACAATTCCGCTCTCGCCATTCAGAAAGAAGCGCAGCGAGTCGATGTTCAGCTTGTCAAAAGTGACATCCGGCCAGCAGCGCAATTCAACGCGCAGGGCGGCCACGGCATCCGCGGCGCGAATGGATGGCTTCAGCCGGTCGGGAGTTTTCCATTCCGCCTCGACGACGCTGAGCGGCCGCAGCATTGTGTCGTAACAGGTGCGGAACTTGCAGGGCACTCCGCCGACGGGGCGCGAAGAGAGCAGCGATGCCGCGCTCAATCTTCAGGCCCTGCCGATCTGCGCTCTGGTCCGGCAGCGTGCGAAATTCCACGACCGTCATCGAAGGCACGGGCCGGATGAAATGCGGATACACGATGCTGAGAAGCGCTTCGGTGATTTCCGGAAACTCGTCATCGATTTTCAGGTGTACGCGCGCGGCCAGAAACGCAAACGCTTCCAGCAGCCGCTCCACGTGCGGGTCTTCGCACTTGTCGGGTTCCAGGTTGAGGCGCGAGGCGATTTTGGGATACTTCTCGGCAAACTCCGCGCCCATTTGCCGCAGGAACGTCAGCTCGCGTTCGTAATAGAGAAGCAGTTCGTCGCGCACCCTATTCGCCCTTCACCTGATATTCTCCGCTGCTCAACTGAAGCACGGTATCGAAAAAAATTTGCTCCGGCGCGGGATCCATTTTGAGCAGGGCCTCGATTTGAAACCGCAACACGCGGGGTCCGCCGCTCGCATTCTCCACAGCGCGCACCCTTACGTTGGTCAAGACGCGGTTCAAAAATCGCGATGGCGACTTCGATCGTCCGCAGCAGTCGCTGCCTGTCGCGCGGAGAGTTCAACGAAAGCGCCGTCACATCGGGCAGGCCGTAGTTATACAGCGACCGAAAAAGCTCCTCGTAGGTTTCGGGGACTTCGTCCGGATTGCGGCGTGTGTTCAGTAGCCATTCCAGGTCCCTTCGCAGGGAGGCTTTCAACTGCCGCACGGATTGCGTGCGGCTGGCAGGCGGGTCCGCAGGACTGCGCGGATCCAGGTCGATCAGGCGATCGAGAATGGAAGGAGTAACAGCAATGTCGGCATCCGATCTCGCCATCGTCTACCTTGCGCAGGACAGCGCCTGCACGGGGTCCAAGCGGCAAATGCGATCGTAGACCCTCTCCTTTAACTCCGGATTGGCTTTCAACTTGTCGAGGCAGCGATAGAACAGCGCAAGCGGGTGCGCGACCACGTTCGGCGACTCCCAGCCCTCCAGCCCGCGGGCATCGATTTCGGCAGCGAGTTGCTCCAGAATCGGGATGCGCGATGCGCTCGTGGTTCATGGACATGCAGAGTTGGGCCAGTTGCAGCCGGCGCTGAAATCTTCCGCGGCCTGAGCTTTCCGCACTGGCTTCCCTGGTAAGAATCTCGATTGCCTCCCCCGGCCGGCCGTCGCGTGCGGCTTGCACGGCGAGGTCGTTGGCGTCGGGCTCGGAATCGCTCTGTGTTTCGACTGTCTCGGGCGCGGGCGAATAGTAGACCTCGGCTTGCGCGGCGGGTGCCGAAGAGGCGCAATTTCTTCCAGCCAAGTCTGGGTTTCCGCGTTTGCCGAGGGCGTGTCGTCGAGCAGTGTCGCGTCCACGAGGTCCGGATAGTCCTCCAGCAGCGCATTCACTTCGGATTGGATCGCCGCAGCGATTTGAGAGTAGCCGAGCTCATACGCGGCCCGTGCCGAATAACGTTGCGCATCGAGCCAGCCACGACCACAAGGCATTCCTGTTGCTGTTTCGGCAAGTTCGAGAACCTGCTGCCATTCCCCTTCGTTCGCGAGTCTTTTCAGCGATTGCCGGATCTCTGTTGGCGGCGGCTCCAGCAGATTGGCGTCTGTAGTCGTACCGGCTGCGCGCAATTCGCCCCAACGCAATCCGCGCAGCAACAGGTAGGGCGCCGGACTGTACGGATCCTCTCGACGCAGATATGCAGCAACAGCAATCACGCGTTCGAAGGCATCGTCTTTGTCCGCTGGTTCCGCGCTCTGCGGACCGGCTTTGCGCCTGGCCTTGGGCGGCGCGGCGACAGCCACAGGTTCGTCCTCGGAGGTACTCCAGCCAACGTCCGCGGGCTCGGCGTCGGCGTCGGCTTCGGCTTCAACCGGCTCCGCGGCTGACATTTCATCCGGGTCGGTTTCCCGCTTTTTTTGAAGAATCGAGTGAACCGTGTGCCGGATCTCTTCGAGCGTCCTTTTCAGTGGACCAAACGTTGGCGGCTCATCGGTGAACTTTTCCTGGCAGAGTTCATCAAGTGAATCGATCGATTCCAGGGTCTGATCGATTTCCTGCTCGAGACTCGCAACAAACTCTTTCGGAGTACCCGCTACACCTAGATCCCATTCCTCCGCAGTTAGTTTGCCTTCAGCAATGGCGGCACTGCGCATCTCCAGCTTTTCGTCCGTGGTGGCATCTGCCTCATAGCCAACTGCGCGGGATTCCTTGTACTGTATCCAGTTCTGGCGCTTGCGCGTGATGGGCGCATTGCGCAGCGCCGAGTCCATACGGCTGCCCAACCAGTCCAGCGGTGCCGCACGCAGTTCTGCATCGCCATCCTCAAGTTCCGGATAGAAACTGTCCCAGAAGTTTTCGATGAGACCGCGAATCAACCTGAGCCCGGAATGGAATCCGGCAAAGCCCTCAGTCTTAAGGAGCGATTCGGTGAGCCATACGGCAAGTTGAAGATCCTTGCTCTTGTTGGCAAGCACGTCAACAATCAGCTTGACCGCCTGTAGCGTGATCTGCTGTCTTGCGATCGCGCTGCCATTCGCCCTGCGGAGCATCATCGTCTTCGCGGCGAGCCTCCTTAATTTTGTCGTAAACCGGCGCGTACTTGAGATTCTGGCCGCTCGGGTTCTCGCCCGGGATGGGATTCAACAAATCGTCACGAAGGGGCATGATGATGGGAGCTGTCTTTAATCCGCCGTCGCCGCAGACGGCGCGAATTCGAGCCGGCGCACTTCAAGAATTGGAAATTCTTCTCCGTCCACCAGAAACATTTTCTGTCCAACGGGAATTGGGGCGTCGTCGCCTTCCCAATCGGTTCTGCGTCCCAGCCGCACCAGGTCGTCCGGGTGTTTCGACGCAAACGGGGTCAGCACAGGAAGCAGGACTTCACCAAGCTCCATGCCCTTGCAGGCCGGCCCGGTGGTCAGGAAAGCCGGAATCCAGAGCAGATCACGCAGGCGCTTGGGTGCCTGGATTTCGACGGAGGCAAGGTGCTCAAAGGGAAGCCACATATAGGACCCGCCGGCAAACACCTCCAGGCGAGCGCCTATCCGCGGATCGGCATCCAGCACAGAATCAAAGGGCTGTTCATTAATTGAACCCCCGGTGTCGTTGGCGGGATTCTTTGGAAACGTCTGTTTTTCAAACATCTCACGGCGGAGCCGTTCGGCATGCAGCGCGGCACGGTAGACAAGCGAACCCATTCCCGCTTCCTTACTCAAGTCAGCGAGAATGTCGAGCTGCTTTTCAGCTCGATCGTATTCGCCCGCAAAACAGAGGAGTTCGAACAGAAAAGTGCGGCGCTGAGCGTCCGTGGGATCATTCCGCAACTCGGAACTCAGCGCCTGCATTGCCTCGTTCAATCTCCCTGCCTGAAACAGGTTTCTGGCAGTCATAGAGGAACCAGACAAATTGTCGACCTAAAACGCTTTATTCTCTTTGATGTTGTACTTGAAGTTGGTGGTGCCGCCCAGTGTGCCCTTGGCGTCCTGTTCCTTGTATTCCATCTCCATCTTGCTGAAGTTAAATGAAATCGACTCAGTGGGTTCTTCGGATGACGCGCTCGTCTGATAGGAGGAGATCAGCAGATCGTAAAACTTATACGTCATATATTCCTGCTGCTTATCCCCTGCCTTGCGGCAAGTCAGTACAGCGTCCGGGACATGCGAGCCGTTTGCACAGGCCTGCATGAGTTTGGGGGTCGCCTTGTTCATGCGCATCATGAAGCTAAAATCCCCAAAATTCGCTTTGCCGGCTCCGCCGCCGCCGCCATAAGCCATGGTGCCGGTCTGGCTTACACCCCAGGAGTAACTTAGTACGTCTATTTCGCCTTTGTGTTTACTGTCGGCACTTTCGCCGGGAATGCCCTTGATCTTCAAGAAAACGTCAACTGCCATCCTCAGATCTCCTCTTCATGTTGACTTCATCTCAAACCAGCAGCTGACGAAGATCGCCGGCTAACGAACCGGCGATCCAATCAACCGCAAAATTTAGCCGCGCGCGGACTTTGGCAGTTCTGCCACTAACCGCAAAGAGACAGAAAGCTCATCGAGCTGGAAGTGCGGCCGCAGAAAAGCGACGGCACGATAAACCCCAGGCTTGCCTGCGACCTCCAGAACTTCGACTCTCGCATCACGAAGAGGGTACTGAGCCTTAGTCGCTGGCGACGCGGTATCATCAACAGTCACATAGTTCATGATCCAGGCATTCAGCCACTGTTCGCATGACGTCCGTGAGGTGAAGCTGCCGATCTTGTCGCGCATCATCACTTTCAAATAATGCGCAAAGCGCGAAACAGCCAGAATGTAGGGCAACTGCGTCGATAGACGGGCATTCGCATTAGCTGCTTCGTTGTCGTACATCTTCGCTTTTTGACAGGACTGCACGCTGAAGTATGCTGCGTAGTCCGTGCCTTTGCAGTGGACAATTGGAGCGAAGCCGAGGTCCGCTAACTCTTTCTCACGGCGATCCGTGATTGGCGCTTCCGTGGGGCACTTCATCGCCACGTCACCTTCGTCAGTAGAGAAGTTGTGTACCGGCAAGCCCTCGACTAACCCGCCGCCTTCAACGCCACGAATTGCAGCACACCAACCGTACAACGCAAAGGCATTGCTGAGCCGTGCACCGAGAGTGAAGGCTGAGTTTCCCCAGAGATATTTGGAGTGATCCGTGCCATCTACGTGCTCTTCAAAATCGAACGCATCCACTGCCTTCGTCGCCTTGCCGTAAGGCAGGCGCATCAACACACGTGGACAGGTAAGAGCGACGTAGCGCGAGTCGTCGGATTGACGGAATGATTTCCACTTCGCGTATTCCGTGGTGTCGAATACCTTCCCCATGTCCCGGGGAGCATCGAGCGCAGTAAAGCTGTCGAGGTTGAACATGTCCGGCGATGCCGCCGAAAGGAACGGCGCATGAGCGGAAGCGGCTACCTGAGAAATCTTCTCAAGCAATTCGATGTCTTCCGGACCTTTGCCGAATTCGTAGTCGCCGACCATCGCCGCGAACGGCGCGCCGCCGAAAATGCCGAATTCCTCCTCATAGACTTTCTTGAACAATGCGCTCTGGTCGAATTCAGGAGCCCTCTGAAGATCACGGAGCAAATCTTTCTTCGACGCGTTCAAAACCTTAATCTTCAGGTTTTCGCTGGTCTCGCTCTGATCGAGAAGGTACTTGAGGCCGCGCCATGTGGCTTCCAGTTTCTGGAAAGAAGGCACGTGCAGGACTTCATTCAACTGGATCGAAATCAAATGATCGATTTGCGCGATGCGGGCGTTAATCATTGCCTCCGCATCCTTGGAAACCGTCATCGACCCATCAAGCACCTGGGTTACGAATTCTTTTACCAGATTCTTGCCGCGTTCGCGGGCAGAAGTGTCACGACCAAGGCGGCCTTCGTCTACGATCTGATCGAGCAAACCCAACTCGACCGATTCTTCTCTGGCCGGTGCAGGTGCTGCCGCTTTCACAGGATCGCTCACTTGGAACCTCCTTCGGAACCATCGCCTAGTTCAGTTTTCAACTGGTCGAGTTTTTCCGTGTTACTAACCGCGTCGAGCAGTAACTCTTCTAGTTTGTCGTTTCCTTGCAGGGAACCGCGCAAATCCGACAACTTAGTACGAAGGTCCAGCATTTCTTTCAGAGGCTTGATTTGGCGCGCTACGTTCTGCGGCTCAAAGTCCTCAAGGCTCTTGAAATGCAAATCGACTTTCAGCTGTCCCGCATTCGCATCCTCACTCAGCTTGTTCTCTACTGAGAAGGCGAGGTGAGGCTTCATGCCCTCCAGGACGCTGTCAAAGTTGTCAGGAGTGACCTCGACGAACTTCCTCTCTCTCAGCTTAGGTAGCGGAGTCTCGGCTTGACCGGTGAAATCGCCCAAAACTCCCATTACAAAGGGGAGTTCCTTCATCTCGATAGCGTCGCCGACTTCTACGTCGTAGGTTACGTGAACGCGCGGTGGTCTGACTCTATCAAGCTTATGCTGTGTACTTGGTTTTGCCATCTGCAGCCCTCGTCATCTCCAGTATCGAAAATCGTTAACGGCGGAGGTTATGCTGGCGGAACGAACGCGCGGAGATTGTGGCGAGACGGTCCCGGACCGAAATGCCCACCGTGCGAAACGAACAGGCCACCCAAAAAGACCTCCGCAAATTCTGACCCTGAGTATAGGCCGCAAAACATTTCCGAGTCAAGAAAGATTTCGTAATTGAATCAAACGCATAGATAAACGCTTTGCGATCTGTCACCAGTTCTGGTACTTTGGACTCTCGATGAAACAAATGCAGCCGGTCATTTGGACGAAGGGTACGCTTTTAAGTCCCCAGTACCTGCAGACGCAGGATCGTTTCATCGAAAATACGCTTCAGTTTCGTGTTCAAGCCCTTAATTCGAATCCGTGGGGGTTTCTCACGCTGCGCATTGATCTGGAAGCGCTCGCTGCGGGCGAGTTCGCTATCGTTTCAGCATCCGGTATTTTCCCAGACGGATTGCTCTTCGATTTTCCTGTTTCTGAGCCGCGCCCACCGTCCAGGCCGCTGCTGGACTGCTTTGAAGCCGACCAGGACACGCTGGATGTATTCCTAGCAATCCCGAACTACCGTGATCCAGGTTTGAATGTATCCCTCGCGCAGAAACAGGCGGACACCCGATTCCTGGCAGAGGCCGTGCTCGTTCGGGACGAAAATTCCGGACTTTCTGAAAAACCGGTTCAGGTGGCGCGTAAGAATTTCCGGCTTCTGGTGGAAGGTCAGGCCCGAGACGAGTGCTCTGCCCTGCGGGTAGCGCGAGTGCGCCGCACCGAGTCTGGAACTTTAGAACTGGACTCTCGCTTCGTTCCGCCCGTTCTCGACTTCACAGCCAGCGATTACCTCTGTTCCATTGCTCGCCGGCTCGTCGAAATACTTGCCTCGAAAAGCAGCCTGCTTTCCGGCTTGCGCCGCCAGAAAAATCTGAGTCTGGCTGACTTTGGTGCTTCTGATATCGCGAATTTCTGGCTGCTCTACACGATTAACTCGCATTTCCCCGTTTTCAAGCACCTTTTCGAGACGCGTCAGGGTCACCCGGAAAATCTGTTCCATGCAATGCTTTCGCTCGCAGGATGCCTCACAACGTTTTCGACACAAATTCATCCGCGAGATCTGCCAGTTTACGAACACGATGATCTTTCGACGGTCTTCACCGCATTAGATGAGACTTTGCGGGCACTCCTGGAGACCGTGGTGCCAAGCAACTTCGTCTCACTGCCGCTGAAACTGGTGCAACCCTCGATTTACGCGACGGCGCTGGCTGACGACAAATACCTCACCGGCACGCGCATGTATCTGGCTGTTTCAGCCGAAATGAACGCGGCCGAATTGATCAACAAGGTTCCGAATCTGGTGAAGGTATGCTCGGCCGCGCACATCGAACATCTCGTGCGGCAAGCTCTGCCCGGCCTGGCCCTTACACACGTGCCAAAACCGCCGACTTCAATCCCCGTGAAGCTGAACTACCACTACTTCAGCCTCAATCAATCCGGCGTTGCCTGGGAGGCAGTGGGCCGCGCGCGCAATCTGGCCGCTTATGTCCCGGGAGATTTCCCGGCGCCGCAGTTGGAATTAATTATTCTGTTGCCTGAGGCGACCTGAATCCTTCCACTTCGACGAAACCGGCGGATACCAGACTTGCCAGAGCCTCAGCGAACTCCTCCAGCGGAGCGTCGGATGGAATCGATCCATTCTCGATGAGAGTCGTGTAGAACTGTCGTCCGGTCGAGACTCCGTCGCACAAGGAGATCAAATGCGCCATCCAGGGCTGCGCCTCACATTCAAACGGCAATGGTCTTTCGGTACGCAGTCTGAAACCGTCCGTCTCCCAAGTATCGCCCACGATCCGATGCGTCACCTTTAGTTCAGCTCCAGGGCCCCTGTGCAATGGTGAGTCCAGGACCACGCCGGGCATTGCTGCGCTCGTAGCCGCCGTTTGCCAGTTCGTCAGCCACTCCCATTGGGCACGCGCGATGCTGGTGCCTGCATGACGACGGATAGTGAAGGTTCGCTGTGCGTTGTTACGACGTCGAATCACGATCAGACCGTGAGCCAGGGATTCCACTCCGAGCCTTTTAAACTGCTCGCGCCAAGCTTGGACTTCCATCTGCCCGCGAACCTCCAACGGACTGGATCGCATGGAAAACGTTTCCGGATCCATAGACCACACTACGAACAGCGCGATATCGAATTGGGACTCGGCATCACCCAACCAGTCGCGCAACCTCCATTCCAGAGGTCGCCCGGTGCGATCGGTCCCCATCGTGACGCAACAGAAAGTTCCGCCATCACGCAAGTGCCGCGGCAGGCCTTCGACAATACCGCGCGTCACCTGCTCGCCATCTTCGCCACCGCTGTAGAAAATCCATTTGGGAGAAAGCGATGGAACATACGGAGGATGCGCCACAATGCGATCGAAAGTTTGTCCATTGAGACTTTGATACAAATCGCTCGTCACCACGGAGAGATTCGGAATCGCGTTCAGGCGCCGGTTGAATTCCGCGAAGATACTGCAGCGCTCAGTGATGTCGCTTGACCAGGCCTGTCGTGCACCGTTTTTTGCAGCTACCAGTGCGGCAATTCCCGTTCCGGCGCACAGGTCCAGCAAATTCTCACAGGCCCCATTGGGCAGGAGTTCCAGGAAATGCCGAGTGGTTCGAATGAAGGCCGGGTATACGGCGTCATCCGGTGTCTCGAATGGAGCCGCGTTTGGATTGCTCCAACGGTCAGAGGCGATGTACAGCCCCGCAACTGGATAGACTGCCACGGGACCGAAGCAGTGATCGTCGGGACCGCCGGAGTGCAAGAACCCGTTTCGTTCAAGCACCGACAGGCCCTCCGGTTTCAGCAGATCCGAGGCCAGCGAGCGGCTTACGTATTCTCCGGCGAGGAAAAGGCGAATCAGAATGTCTATCGGCTCAACAGGAGGGGCCAGGGGCTCTCGTTTTTCTGCGTCTAGCTGAAATTCTGCGAGCCGTTTCAGACCGAGGCGGCGACACACTGCCGGCTCGTTATACCCGGCAGCATCCAAAAGCTGCCTTAGTTCCAGGATCTGTTCCTCAGATCCAAAGTTCTCAAGACGCATTCAGCAAAACCTCACTTCTTAAACGCAAAGACGACGATGATAATCAGGACCAGCAGGAAGATTCCGCCAAGGATCAGGATCAGCGGCAGATAAGATTTCTTCTGGCTGGCAACGACGCTGGGGGTTGGCGCGTTTACGACCGGCGCCGGCACCGGCACAGCGGGCGCACTGAACATCCGCGTGTATTCGCCCGGACCCACCGAGGCTGGTAGAGCAGGCGGAGCCGGTGCTTCGGGTCTCGCCGTGAAGCTCCTGGTTGCGCTTCCGCCTGACTGCATTGGGGGCGGTGCGGCCGCTGGCGCGGGCTGGTCCTTAGTTCCAAACACTCGGGTGAACTCACCTGCTTTCACCGTCGGTCCCTGCTGCGGAGGTGCGGGTTGAAAACTCTGCGCGTTGAACAGCCTGGTGAACTCGCCAGCTTGTGCGGGCGGCGGTGGAGGCGTCGAGGGCGCTGGCGGCGGCACTTCACCCATAGGAGCAGCAGGCACAGGCGACTGGAACATGCGCGTAAACTCGCCGGGCTCGTTGCTTGCCGCTGGCTTAGGCAGAGGGGGCGGAGCAGCAGGCTCTACGGGCGATTGAAACATGCGGGTAAACTCGCCGGGTTCCGTGCTTGCAGGTGGCTTCTGTGCCGGAGGCGCAGACGGCGCAGGCGACTGGAACATCTGCGTGAACTCGCCTAATTCCACAGTCGGCGCCAGGTTTTCAACTGCCGGCGGAGTAGTGGGCTCGTTCATCGGTGCTGGCGGCACGGGCGATTGAAACATGCGCGTGAATTCGCCCGGTCCGGTTGTCGGCGGCGGAGGCTTGAGGGCAGCAGGAGGCGGAGCAACAGGCTCATCCATCGGCGCGGGCGATTGGAACATGCGCGTAAACTCACCAGCTTCCACTGTCGGTGGCGGAGGCTTAGGGGCAGGTGGCGGCGCGACAGGTGGAGCTAGAGGCTCATCCATCGGCGCTGGCGCCACAGGCGATTGGAACATGCGCGTGAATTCGCCAGCCTCCACTGTCGGTGGCGGGGGCTTAGGGGCAGCAGGCGGCGGCGCTACAGGCGGCGCGACAGACTCATCCATGGGCGCAGGGGGCACGGGCGATTGGAACATGCGCGTGAATTCGCCCGGTCCGGCAGTCGGCGGCGGCTCCGGAACTGAAGCGGGCGGCACCTTTGCCGCTGGCCGGACGGATGATAGACTCGGCGGCACTTTCCATACTCCGGCCCTGGTAAACGCGGCCGGGTCGGTTACATCTGGCTTGGGCGGGATAGACGCGCAGCGCTCGTTTTCAGCCGCAGCCCATTCGCGTAGTCCCGCATAGCCGGTGAGCGGCTCGGTGATCACGAACACGTTCCCATCGTCCTCGCCGACTTGGATCAACAGGGGAACATGCAGCGCTTGCAGTTCTCGAATCTGCTGCAGCAAAGCACTGTCCGCCTGGACCTGCGCTCGTACAAACACGAACGCGGACACCACTCGACCGGACGCAATATCTTTTGCACGAAACTCTTTTATGGCTTCGTTTTTCAGGAGTTCTATAATTTCGTAATTCTGGTCGAAACCCATCGCGCGCTCCATCCCAGTCTGAATCCGGTAATCTTATCGATACCCATGGTAGCGCCAATATGTTTTGATGGGATAATCTCTTGCATGAAGGCATGGGGTCGGGAGAAGTTAGGTTGAAACGATGAAACATCTATCCAGGGTCGTCTGGTCCGAAGGGATGTACCTGGGGCCGCATCACTTTCAGGCGCAGAGCCGGTACTTCGAGGATTCCGTCCACTTCGCGGCGTCCGCGCTCTGGTTTGAAGCCTACGGCCTGGTCGGTTGCGGCCTCGACGCCGAAGCGTTGCGCAACGGCACGCTTTCGCGTACTGCACGCGCGGGGCATCTTCGCCGGACGGGTTGTCGTTTCACATGCCGGAATGCGATCCGCTGCCGCCGGCGCGCAACATCGCGGACCTGTTTCCTCCCACGCGCGACAAGGTGACGGGTGCTGCTGGCGATTCCCGCGCGCAAGCCGGACGGCATGAACTGCGCAATGGACCGCAACGCCCGAAGTCCCGAGCCGCGCGGTACGTCGCCGAAAGTCGCTCGAGTTTACGACGAAACCACCGGGCGCGACGAGAAGCCGGTGCAGTTCGGGCCGCAAGAATTTTGCGCTATTTCTGGACGACGGAGATGCCGGAGGGGACGCGTCGGGCTTGCCGATCGCGCGCATCATGCGCGACGGTTCCGGGCATTTCGTCTTCGACCCGGACTTCATCCCGCCCTGCACGCACATCGCCGCCAGCGAGCGGCTGATGCAGCATCCTGCGAAGGCTCATCGGCATTCTCGAGGAGAAGAGCGCGGCCATGTCGCCCGGGCAAGCGCCGCGGGACGGATCCTGGGCCGAATACTCCACCCGCGACATCGCGCAGTTCTGGCTGCTGCACACGGTGAACTCGGCGCTGGCGCCGCTGCGGCAAATGTACTCGCGCGCCGCGTGCACCCCGAAGAGCTCTTCGTGGAGCTGGCTGCGGCTGGGCGGCGCGCTGTGCACGTTCGCGCTGGAATCGCACCCGCGCGCCTTGCCGCTGTACAAGCACCTGAATCTGGACAAGTGTTTCGAGCGCGCTCGACCACCATATTCGCACGCACCTGGAAACCATCGTGCCCACCAACGTGGTCTCGATCCCGCTGCGCAAGACCGGCGATTATTTTTACGAAGGCGACGTGGTCGGACCAGCGCTGCCTCGACAGTTCGCGCTGGATTTTCTCCATCCGCGCGCCCGTCGGCGAAGTCGATCTGATTGCCAAGACGCCGCAGCTGGTGAAGATCTGCTCGAAAATGTTCGTGCCGAAACTGGTCGGAAGCGCGCGCTGCCCGGGCATGACGCTGACGCACACTGCCGGTGCCGCCGTCGGCGATCTCGACCAGCGCGTGGACGCGCAGTATTTCAGCGTGAGCAAGGGCGGACCCTGCTGGGACCACATCGTCCAGACGCGCCAGGTCGGGCGTCTATATTCCGGGCGAACTGCCCGACCCCGAACTCGAGTTGCTGGTGGTTCTGGAATCCTGATCAGCGAGAGAAGGCGACAATGCTACCCCATCGAGTCCCAAGCGGTTGCCGCAAGACGCCAGCGAGAATCTGGCACTGGCGTTTCAGGAAATCCTGACGGTGAGCGAACGGCTGCGCTCGGCCGGCCAGCCGGTCTCCGACGCGGCGACTTTCCGCCACCACATTCTGGAAGGGCTGAAAGGCCGCGGACCAGCAGGCGCGCGCGCAGGGCTACACCGCGGAAGACATCAAGCTCGCGATCTTTGCCGTGGTGGCGTTCGTGGACGAATCGGTTTTGAACCTGCGCAACCC
Organism: Bryobacteraceae bacterium; assembly: GCA_963793625.1. Taxonomy (GTDB): domain Bacteria; phylum Acidobacteriota; class Terriglobia; order Bryobacterales; family Bryobacteraceae. The sequence goes on from CAWCAT010000020.1 coordinate 545,108, forward strand.
GGTCTTTCGCCGATTGGCCGCGGCAGGCCGCTGCAGGAAGAGCTTGTTCGGCCACCACATGGCCGGCGAAGTCTTTTTCAAGAACCTGCAGGAGTCTGCTGACTGCGCGACGAATCGCAGGAATCTGGCGGACGTGCTGGAGGTTTATCATCTCTGCCTGCTGCTCGGCTTCGCCGGCCGCTACAGCCTGGGCGGCCGCGGGGAACTGCGGTCCTCATCGACAACACGGCCGACAAGATCCGCCGAATTCGCGGTGCGATCGGCGAGTTATCTCCGCAATGGAGCGTGCCGCCGGAAGCACCGCGGGCGACCGCCGCGGATCCATGGGTGAAGAAGCTGATGATCGCGGCCATCGCTTGCTGCATTCTTGCGGTGCTTTTGTTTGCGGGCTACAAAATGGTGCTCGGCTCGGGCGTATCGAGCGTTGGAGATTTGCTGATTTCGGGCCGTTCGTAAGGAGCTGCGAATGAAAATTTACTGGGGGTCGGGCGCCGCACTGTTAGGCTTTTTGGGCTTGGCATGGTTGACGGGGAGTCTGCTGCATTTGGACGGAAGCCGCTTCTGGATTTTCTTCGGCCTTCTGGCTGTGCTGGGAATCACCGGCGCGGCCGTTTTTCATGTGGTTCCAGGGCCGCATGAGCAAAGGCGATAGCTCATCCGCGGAGGCCGCAGGGCCCGTTGATACCGACGACGAGATCGACGCGCTCGTGCGTGATGCGGAGCGCCGGCTTGCCGCTTCCAACCTTGCACAAGGTGCGAAGTTGAGCAACATGCCGGTGGTCTTCGTTCTTGGAGAAGAAGGCTCGACGAAAACGACCACGGTGCTGCATTCCGGACTCGACCCCGAATTGCTCGCCGGCCAGGTATACCAGGACACAAACGTGCTACCCACGCGCGTCGCGAATTTCTGGTTTGCACGCGGCATGGTATTTGTCGAGGCCGGCGGGAAACTCCTGTCCGAACCCGGCCGCTGGGTACGATTGCTGCAGCGTCTGCGGCCAGGCAAACTGCGCTCCGTGATTGGCAGTGCCGCACAGGCTCCGCGCGCAGTGTTGCTCTGTGTCGATGCGGAAGCATTTGCGCGGCCCGGTGCAGCGAATTCACTTACGCTGGCGGCTCGCAATCTGCAGGCCAGGCTCGGCGAAATCTCGCAGCAGTTCGGAATCAGCTTCCCGGTGTACGTCGTATTCACGCGCATTAACCGGATCGCGTTCTTCGAAGACTTTGTGCGCAACCTCACGAATGAGGAAGTGGCGCAGGTGCTGGGTGCGACGCTGCCGTTGCAACCACGCGGCACCGCCGGTATCTACGCTGAAGAAGAGACGAAGCGGCTGAGCGCGGCGTTTGATGGACTTTTCTATTCGCTTGCCGATCACCGCGCGACATTTCTGCCGCGTGAAAACGATCCGCAAAGGCTCTCTGGAGCGTACGAATTTCCCCGGGAATTCCGCAAGCTGCGCGGCGCGCTGGTGCAGTTTCTTGTGGACGTCTGCAGACCTAGTCAATTGCGGGCCAGTCCGTTCCTGAGAGGTTTTTATTTTTCAGGCGTCCGTCCAGTTGTTGTTCAGGAATCGGTAGCACCGGCCCCGCGTGCCGCACAGCCATCCGGATTCGAGACCGCAGGCAGCGCGACAGGTATTTTCAAAGCCGGCCTGCCAGGCGCTGCGGCCGCCCCGAAAGCGGCAGCCTCGACAGTCAGTCGCAAAGTGCCGCAATGGTTGTTCCTCAGCCATCTGTTCAATGGCATTATTCTGCGCGATGAAGCGGCGTTGGGCGCCAGTGGAAGCAGCACCAGGACGAGCACAATGCAGCGTATGCTGCTCGCGTGCGCCTTCGTACTCATGCTGATCTGCTGCATCGGCTTCACTGTTTCTTTCTTCGGAAATCGCGCGCTGCAGAGCCAGGTACTGGAAGCGGCCCGCGGGATTCCTGCAGGCGAGGCGAGCGGCATGAACCTTCCGACGCCAGATGCCGTGCAACGCCTGGAGAACCTGCGCCAGTCACTGGTCCTGCTCACGAAGTATGAGGATGAGGGTGCTCCGTGGCGTCTGCGCTGGATGCTTTACAGCGGCAGCGAACTGTATCCGAAGGTCCGCAAAATCTACTACGCACGATTCCATCAATTACTGTTCGCGCAAACGCAGGCCGAGTTATTGACGTCCCTACAACGCGTCCAGATTCCACCCGCGCCTACTGATGATTACGGCACTTCGTACGACACACTGAAGGCGTATCTGATCACGACTTCGGAATGGAAACGCAGCACGAATTGGTTATCGCCAGTGCTCACGAATCGATGGGCGCGGGACGCGGCAGGTGGACAGCATTCTGCCGCTCGCAAAAAAGCAGTTCGAATTTTACAGCGAAGATCTGGTCGCGCGGAAATCCTTTCAGCGAAACGAACGACGCCGAAACCATCAACCGCGCACGCGTTCATCTCTCGAAGTTTTCGGGCATCGAACAGGTCTATCAGTTCATGCTAGCCGACGCATCGCGCCGCGCGAAAAAAGTCAACTTCAACGAGCAGTTCCCCGGCTCGGCTGAAGTGGTCGTGAACAATCGTGACGTTCTGGGCGCCTTCACCAAAGCGGGCTGGGTCGCGATGCAGGAAAACCTTAAAAAGGCCGACAAGTTCTTCGGCGGCGAACGCTGGGTTCTCGGAGATTACGCCGCAGCGAAACCCGATCCCGTAAAAATGGAGCAGGAACTGCGCGACCGCTACGTCAATGACTACATCGCGCGCTGGCGTGAATTCCTGAAAACTACCGCGGTGGTTCGTTACGCCAGCCTGAATGATGCTGCGAAGAAGTTGAATACTCTTTCCGGAGCGCAGACTCCGCTGATGGCGCTGTTCTGGCTGGCCACGCAGAACACCGCGGTCGATTCTCCGAAGGTGGCTGAGGCTTTCGATGCGGTGCACAAAGTCGTGACGCCTCCAGCAACGGTCGTGCAGTACGTGCTGCCTCCGAATCAGGAATACATGGGATCGCTCGCAAGCCTGCAGACGGCTATTGGCCAGGTAGCGGATATGTCTGGCCCGCCGGATCCGAATCGTGCAATGCCTGTGCGGAACGCCGCTGACACCGCCCGAAACATCGTCAAAAAAATGGGCTACACGTTCAAGATCGATCCGGAGGCCCATATCGAAGGAGTTGCCCTGAGGCTCCTGAATGCGCCTATCGACAGCATCGACGCGCTGACGAAGGGGATGGGCGCAGGCGAAGTAAATGGAAAGGCGCGCCAGTTCTGTATGGCATTCGGCGAGGTCGCGAATAAATTCCCGTTCAATCCGAGTGCTTCGGCTGAAGCGACGCTGCAGGAGGTGAACGGCATATTCCGTCCGCGCGAAGGCAAGTTCTGGATGTTCTACGAAGAGTCTTTGCGCACGTTCCTGCAGAAACAAGGCACACAGTATGTGACGAATCCGTCGAGCGGCATCATGCTGAGCCCGCAGTTCGTCAACTTCTTCAATCAGGCCGCGCGATTCTCTGACGCTATGTATCCAGGCGGCGCTACCGAGCCAAACCTGAAATATTCGCTGCAACCGCAACGCTCAGAGCAGATCAGCGAAATGACTTTGACCGTCGATGGTCAGACGGCGAAGTTCTCTGGACAGGGCGCGAAGAGCCAGTACACGTGGCCCGGCGGGGGCACGAAGAATGTTCGCCTCAGCGCGAAAGTCTCCGGCGGCTCAGACCTCGAGTTCCAGAATCGGGATGGCCTTTGGTCGATATTCCGCTTCTTCGCGGACGCCGATCGCTGGAACCCCTCGGGTGGCGCGTACACTCTCGAATGGGTCGTGCGACAGGGACGCGAAGCTCGGCCTGTCATGGTGGCCGGCAAGGAACTGACTTACCGCTTCACACTGGACACCGGGGGAGTGGCGCCGGTTTTCCAGAAGGATTTTCTGAACAGCCTGAGATGCGTTTCACAGGCCGCCAAGTAACATGAGCCACCCGGCGAGCATCGGAAAGTACGAGGTGCTGGAGTTTCTCGGTGGTGGCATGTCGCATGTCTATAAGGCGCGCGATACGACCATCGGCAGGCTGGTGGCAGTCAAGGTACTTACGCCGGAGGGTTGCCAGGATCCGGAAGCCAAAGCGCGTTTCCTGCACGAAGCGCGCATGGCCGGCAACATTGAGCACGAAAACATAATCCGCATCCACGATTACGGCGAGGAGGACGGGCGACCCTTCATTGTGATGGAGTTCCTGGTGGGCGGAGATCTGCGCGATGCCATTCGCAATTCCCGCACCGGAGACCTCGACAACAAGCTCCGCATTGCACGCGACATCGCGCGGGCGCTCGAATACGTTCACGCAAAAAAGATTATTCACCGGGATATCAAGCCGGAAAACGTGCACCTCGATGCATCCGGCAAGGTGAAGCTGATGGACTTCGGCATCGCGAAATCGGAAGGCCTCTCGCTCACGAAAACCGGCTTTGCGATTGGCACGCCATACTACATGGCGCCGGAGCAGGTGCGCGGTGAGAAAGCTTCCGAGCAAGGCGACATCTACGCTTTCGGCATTCTGCTCTTCGAATTGCTGACCAGTCAGAAACCGTTTCAGGGCGATACGATCGAGAGCCTGTTTTTCGCGATCCTGAACGAACCGCTCAACCCGGAGCTTATGCAGCAGACGGGTGTTCCCGCACCAATAATCAATCTGGTACAAAGCTGTACTGCAAAGAACGCGTCGGAGCGTCCCCAAGCTTTCAGCAACGTGCTCGCCGAACTGGAAGAGCCAAAGTTCAACCAACCCGAGCCTGAACGACACGTACGGTCGAAGGGTAATTACACATTACTCATCGCCGCTGCTGCGATCGTAGGTATATTCGCGGTTGGCGGCTTCTACTTCTCCAACGCCTCACGGAAAGAGGCGGTAACCCCCAAACCTGCAGCGACGATCCCAACAGGCATGTTGCTTGTGCCCGCCGGAGCTTTCCTTTTCGGACCGGAGAACGAGAGCAAGACGCTGCCGTCATTCTATGTCGATAAGACCGAGGTCTCATGCGCGGATTATGAGAGATTCTGCAAAGCGAAGTCGCGTCCGCTGCCCCCGGGGCTTAGCACGAGCCGGCCAGACGACCCAGTGGTCAACATCTCGTTCATCGACGCTCAGGAATTCGCAAAATGGGCGGGAAAGCGTTTGCCGACTGCAACCGAGTGGGAGAAAGCAGCGCGCGGCGCCGATGGTCAGATCTACCCGTGGGGCAACGATGCCAACCCCGAACGCGCGCACGTGTCTGGCAAATCGGGCCGTCGTGCAGTCACTCTCGATGCGTGGCCTGGCCCATACGGAACGCTCAACATGACGGGCAATGTGTGGGAGTTCGTCGACGAATTGAAAACGCCAAGCGCGCGGGCAGTTCTGAGCTTCGCGAAGATTCTGGACCCTGCGCCCACAGAAACCGAACCCTGGTACACAATTCGCGGCGGCTCATTTGATCGGCCCTTAGCAGAGGGAGTGCTGTACGAATGGACCTCGATCCCGGCCCGGTTGACGCGCCCTGATATCGGATTTCGCTGCGTGAAAACCGCGGAGTAAAACTATGGATCACATCGAGAAGAAGATACTTCTGCACGCAACACAGAAACGAGTCTGGCGAGCGCTCACCGACTCCACAGAGTTCGGGACTTGGTTCGGAATGAGGTTCAATGGCCCGTTCGCTCCAGGCGCCGTTATGCGCGGGGTGATCGTACCGACGACGGTCAATGCCGAGGTCGCGAATGCCCAGAAGGAATACGAAGGCATACCGTTCGAGATCAATATCGAGCAGATGGAACCCGAGCGGCTGTTCTCATTCAGGTGGCACCCGGGCGCCGTTGAGCCCGGTTTCGACTACTCTGGCGAGCCGACGACGCTCGTGGCCTTCACTCTGGAAACCGTGTCAAACGGCGTCATGCTGACCGTCACAGAGTCCGGCTTCGATCAAATCCCTCTCGCGCGCAGGGCGAAGGTGTTCGCGGCAAACGAGGGAGGCTGGAGCATGGCAGTGAAGCTGATCGAGGAGTACCTACTTGTTCGCGGCGAGCAGTGAGTCGATGCGCGCGATGTACTTCTTTGCACGATCCGCTTCCGCCATCTCGGAATTCAGATCGATAGTTTCCTTGAAGTGCTTGCGCGCGGGCACGAGCGATTCCACAGCACCGGAAGCCTGCGCCTTGCTCGTATAACTCAGAGCAAGCGCGAAGTGCGAATACGGATCCGCTGCATCGTAGGTGAGCGCCTTCTGGCAGTAGCCGATCGCGGCATCGAACCGCGACTGCAGCCGCTCGCCATCACACAGGCCAAAGTAGGCGAGACTGCGCAAGTCCTTCCACACATCCTTCTGGGCGGCACGCTTCTTCCTGCCGAATCCCGCTAAATAACCCAGCACGTAGTAATTCATTTTTCCCGCGAGTTTGCTGTCGAAATCACTCAGTCGAAGATACTCAAGATAAGAGTCCGTCGATTCTTTATGCTTGCCGCTCAGGCGCAAACTTTCCGCTAGCCAGAAGTGCGCCTCTGCATTGCCGGGAGTCAGGCGGATGGCTTTTCGTGCGGCATCGATCGAATCCGGATACAGCTCTTTCATGCGCAGCGCTTGAGCGAGCAGATACCATGCGAGTGCGTGTTTTGGGTCGCGCTGCACCACTGCATTCAACTGGCGTATGGACTCATCGAGCGCACCTTTATCAAGCAGCATTCCACCAAGCGTCGCGCGCGCTTCCAGATAGTCGGCGTCGATCTCAAGCGCCTTACGCAGCGCCTTTTCCGCCGCTTCGATCTCAAACAAATCCCGCAAAGTTCGCCCCAGATACAGCGCGGCCTGACTATACGAAGCATCGGCACTCAGCGCAGCTTGAAAGCGCTCCACGGCTTTCTTGTAATTTTCCGGAGTGCCCTTGTTGTAATATCCCAGGCCCTTATCGAACTGCTCGACGGCCGCTTTGGGACGCCGCCGCGGGATCAGAATTTTCAGCGTGACGGTGCTCTCCTGTCCGGGATAGACGGTTTCTTCGCGCGGGCCATCGGGCTCGTAACCCATGCGGATTCCCTTGATAGTGTGAACGCCCGGTCGTAAACCAGGCATACGCAGCGGAGTCCCTTTGTTGACAACACCGACCGCGCGATCGTCGATGAAGATTTCCACGCCGTCCATGTTCGCTTCGAAAATCAGCGTGCCGTCTTTCGGAGCTTGCGGAGTGGCTGGCGCGGCTCCGGAAGGAATGTAGGCGAGCAGCATGTTGGGATCGAAACTGCCCTTCTCCGAAGTCGGATTCTGCGTGGCCTTCGTCGCCTCGCGCACATTGCGGCGCACGTACTCGGCGAGTTCATCCGCTGTGACGATGCCGTCGCGCGATTCGTCGGCAGCACCTTCAAGACCCTTCACAACGTAGTAGGTGAAAATGCCGTGGCCTCCGCCCCATTCGGCGCTCTCGTAGGATCGCTCGCGATCGCGGCTTGCCGTCATTGAGAACAGCGACCGATTCACGTCCAGCAGAGATCGATTGAGCGCGGCCCTGTCTCCCTCGGGAGCAATGGCACCGCTGTGGCAGGCATCGGTCAGCAGTACTTTCCATTTGGCTTTAATCTTGCTTCCGATCACCGAACCCAGCGAATTCATTGGATATCCGGTGCCGGCGATCGACTTCGGATCCAAGTCGTAGGGGGCCAGATAGCCATTGCCCTGGTGTACGAACCCGTGGCCTGCGAAGTAAATCAGCACGCGATCTTCGTCGCGCGCTACCGATGGCAACCACTCTTCCAATTCGCGGCGGATGTTCGCAAGCGTGGCGCGCTGGCCGACAAGCTTGCGTACATTCTCCGCTCGGAAATTGCCGCCTTCCGGGCTAATGAGAATCGAATAAATCGCATCCGCATCGCGCTCCGAAAACTGCAGCTGATCCTTTGCGGAAAGATTCTTGTAATTCGCGATGCCGACCACGAGCGCATAGGACCGCGGAATCGCGACGCCCCCACTTGCTTCTGCCTTGGGCTTCGCCCCTGGCGCTGACTCGTACTTCAAATCTCTCTGCTGTTGAGTGGCTTGTGCGGCAAGAAGGCCGGCGGTGGCCAGGAGCGCTGCTAGAGTTCGCAAAGTCATTTTGTTCTACCTGTGCGCAATTCGAAATTCGTAAATCACGGGGCCGGAAAGTGGAGTTGGTGAAGCGACAACTGACAGATTCTTCTCTCGAATAAACATCAGCTCGCGCGATGCCGCTCCGGGCACTTTGCTCAGGTTATCTGGAAGGCTGTCCGGCTTGCGCACGCTGCGCGGCCCTGCCGAACTATCGATGCACTCGCCCCGCGCCTTGAACAAAGTATCATCGCAACGCGGAGTCATGGACGCTGGTGCGGTCCCGGATTTCGGGGGAGGCGGAAGCGGCTGATACGGCGGCTGTGCGCCCAGGGCAACCGGCGTCACCATCCAATACAAAATGTCCTGACCGGGCGGCCCTACAATCCGAAACCAGCCTTGCGTAGCGGGCACGATGTACTCTTTCCCCGCTTGGATGCGATTTTGCTCGCCAGTGTCCTGACGCGGGAAAAGCGTTCCATACTGGCCGGAGGTACCTTGGCTCATGACATAGAGATAACCGTCGAAGTTGGGCCGCATGCGAAAGCGGACGCGGTCGTTCGAACTGAAGACGAGCCCCGGATCGACAGCCCGCCATGCATCGCCTTCCCTACGCTCCAGCGTGAGTTCCATGCGGTGCGGGCCTTGCGACATGCTCTTCACCTGAGCGGCAAGCGCCGGGATAATCACGACTGCAGCAGTGAGTAATGCGATGCTGGTTCTCATGGCATGTGCGCTTAACGGTGCTTCAAGGTCACGTCAACGACAAGGCGGGAGTCGGAATCGCCGGTGCGATTGACAACATACACCGCTTTCTCCTTGCGCTCGCCCGCTGTCGTCTCATCAACTTTTTCGAACACGAGATCGCGCGCGTACACGGTGCTTCGCAAACGTCCGACCAGCGAATCCGGCAGGTTCTGCGCCATCAGCATCTGCTTCGGCGCTTTTTCCTCGGTCGCCGGAGTACCGGAAGCAAGCGAGTAAATCAGTTCCTCGATGCTTGCTTCGGGTTTCCGCGAGAGCACCAGGAATAGCTGCTCGTCACCGACCTGTTCATCAAACGCGAAGCGGCCGGGTGCCGGCGGAATCAGGTATGGGTGTCCGCTCTCGACACGATTTTGACCACCTGCAATCTCGGGGGTTGGGAACATTACCTTCCATGAACCGCTGCTGCCCTTCATCACGACGTACAAGTACGCGCCATCGTTGGCTTCGACGCTGACCCGAATTCGATCGCCTGATTTAAACACTGTGGCGGAATCCACTTCGCGGTATTCATCGCCTTCTGTCTTGCGCAGGAAGCTGTAGCGCAGCCCGAGCGGTTTTCCGCCGGTGTAGGAGGCAAGAACTACTTTCGCGCCAGATGAGGATGAAGGCCTGTTTTCCCTGACGGGTTCGGCGACTGCTGGAGGATTCGTTTTGGCCACCGTGGACTTCTTAGGCGCCGGAACCTTGGCCTGAGGACGCTTCGGAGTTGCAGGAGCGGCAGCTTCCGCGTAAAACAACTCGCGTGCCGTCAAAGTTTTCTGTGTTTGAGCTTCCAGCGTAAACGCGCAAGCAACAACTAAAATCGCGGTTGTAATCGTCTTTTTGGCCCGCATAATTTACCCCTTCTGAACATTATGCTTCCAATCAAGGAACAATAGGCTATGATTTCCTCATGATCTCCTTGGGTGGGAAGTTAACGGGAGGGTGTATCGGAATGGGAATGACCGCTCGCGCTGTAACAATTTTGCTTGTAGAACTGCTGGCGTTCCAGTCCATTTCTCGCCCGCTCTATGCGCAGACTCCAGAACCGGCGAAGCTGAATATCGTAATCCTTGAAGGTGAAGGCGCGATAAACAACATTCGCCAGCGCGTTGCCAGAGAGTCGATCGTACAGGTTGAAGACGAGAATCGGCGACCGGTAGGCGGCGCAATTGTGACATTCTTCCTGCCTGACCAGGGCGCCAGCGGCACCTTCGCAAATGGCAGTCGCAGCCTCACGATTACGACAGACCAATCGGGCAAGGCGGTGGCCCGCGTCCGCCCGAATCAAAATAGCGGGAATATGCAAATCCGCGTGAACGCAAACTATAAGGGCCTGACAACGAACTCGGTGATCAACCAGAGTAATGCCATCGGAGCAGCCGCCGCAGGAGCTGCAGGGATTTCTGGCAAGTTGCTCGCCCTGATTATTGCGGGCGCTGCGGGCGCTGCCACCGCTGGAGCGATTGTCGCCACCAGGGGAAATGGCCCGGCTGCCGCAACGCCTCCAACCGTGATCACACCAGGCACTCCCACCATAGGCGCACCGAGATAGATTCCGTTCAAGGAGAGAACATGCGAATTACTCATTTCTTGCCCATAATCGCCGGAATTTCATTTCTTCCGTTTATTCTGGCCGGACAGTCGAGTTCGATTAGCGGACCATCGCTGGGGCTGGTGTTCGATTCCGCCGAGTTCGCGCTGCGCCCGATTCTGGGCATCCCAGGCGCGGCGACTCTTGGCGATCCTCTTGCTCTCGAATTCAAACTGAGCCGTGCTGCGGTTTCGCCTGCAAAAGGATACGCGCTGGCAGTGCGGGAGGATGACTCGGGCGTCGTGCTCATCCGCGCCGGCGGCGAAGCCTCCGCACTTCCGTCCGCAGAAACGAGTCCGGACGCGATTGCATTCAACCGGGCAGGTACGATTGCCGCGCTCTACTTCAGCGCCTCAAGCCGAGTCCAAATCTTTGAAGGGCTACCAGATTCCCCGAAGCTCCTGCGCGATGCGGATGTATCCGAACTATCCGGATCGCTCGCCTCGCTTGCTGTGAGCGCCGACGGGTCTTCCCTGCTTGCGGCGGTGGATGCAGTTGCATACCTGATTCCCGCTGCCGGGTCGGCACGCAGGTTGGGTTCGTTCCGCAATATATCAGCGCTGCGTTGTGTCGAGGACAGCGCGGACGTGCTGATCGCGGATGCAGAGGCGAACTCCATTTATCTGGTTCAATCGGCTACCGGCGAAATGACCCTGCTCGCCTCAGAGCGGGATGGCATTGCAGGACCTGCGGATCTGGCCGTCGATGGACGCCGGATTCTCGTCGCTAACAAAGCGTCAGGCGCCATCACGATTCTCGATCGCGACGGTGCGCCGCCGAGTTCGGTCCAATGCGCCTGTAACCCAAACACCTTGTCACGCATGGCCGGAAGCTCCGTATTCAGACTCACCGATGCGTCGGGAGCACCGATTTGGATGATTGACGCCGGAAAGACCGACACGCCTGTATTGGCGATCCCGATGGGAGCGAGGCAATGAGAGTTCGAATCCTGTTGTTCCTTCTGCTGGTCGCAGCGATCACTCCTGCACTTCTAACGGCTCAGGTGATAATCAGTCCGGCTTCGCTGCCGGATGGCACGCAGGCGACCTTCTATGCCCAGCAACTGACGGCGACAGGCGGCCACGGACCATATACATGGTCCCTTGTTCAAGGTTCGCTGCCGCCGGGTATGAGCCTCTCCAGTAGCGGTCTGCTGAGCGGTACGCCGGCCATCGGAGGATTTTACGGGTTCGTAGTACGGGCGCTCGATGTCGGATCACTCAATGCCGTAGTGGCGGGAGTTCACAGCTACTCGTTGCGGGTCAATTATCCGCCTCTCGCCGTTGTCACAAATACGCTTGCATCCGCCGTTATCGGCTCTTCCTACTTACAGCCTTTAGCCGCGACCGGCGGAGGAGGCAACTATTACTGGTCGATTGCATCAGGAGTGTTGCCTACCGGATTGACTCTGTCGTCAAGCGGCGTGATCTCCGGATTCACTGCGATGGCAGGCACCTTCCCGATCGTCGTTCAGGTATCCAGTTTCATCGAGGCCTTTGAACAGACCGTAACTGCGGTAGCAGCCCTTTCCATAACCGTCACGTATCCGCCCGTTGTGATTGTGACACCGCCGATACTGCCATCGGGAAGCGTAAACACTCAGTATCTACAGACCTTGCGAGCGACCGGTGGCACGCTCAGTTACACATGGGCAGTGATCGGAGGAACGATTCCGCCCGGCTTGCTGCTAACTCCCGAGGGTAATCTCTCCGGAACACCAACGCAGTCCGGCAACTATTCCATCGTGATTCAGGCTGCCAATCAGCCGCCGAGCGGTCCTCTTCTGACAGCCAGCCAGACGTTCACGCTTGCGATCGCGGCACCGCCGTTCTCAATCACGACTACGGAATTGGCGTCCGGCCGAGTTGGCGCACCATATACTCAGTCACTAAGTGCTGTTGGGGGAACACCTCCTTACGATTGGCGCATCGCGCAAGGCAGCCTGCCGGATGGCCTGGCGCTGAGCGCATCGGGCACACTTTCCGGAACTCCGGCGACGCTCGGCACATTCCGCTTCACGGTGACGGTTGCCGACAGCCGGCAGGCGACGGATACAAGAAGCTACGTGCTCACGATCTCGCCCGCTGCGTTACAACTCACGACCGAGACATTGCCCTCCGGCACTGTCGGAAGCGCCTACTCTTCAGCGCTCGCCGCTTCAGGCGGTGTCGCACCATTCACGTGGTCGCTGGCTTCGGGTACGCTACCTGATGGACTCACGCTAAGCGCCTCGGGATCGATCAGCGGAACACCGTCCACGTACCGGCACATTTACCCCAACGATTCAGGTGGCTGATGCTTCGCAGCAACGGGCAAGCAAGTCCTTCCGCATCGTGGTTGTTTCCAATGTCAGAATCACAACTACTTTTCTGACCGGCGGCGCCGTCGCCTCGCCCTATTCGCAGACACTTGCCGCGACTGGCGGAACTGCGCCATTCACCTGGAGCATAGATTCAGGCTCGCTTCCGAGCGGCCTTGGTCTTGCAACTGGAACCGGAGTAATATCCGGCACTCCGCTGAGTCCAGGCTCGTCGACTTTCGTTGTGCGGGTCACGGATCAGAACGGCTCGCAGGACAGGACCTCGCTCACCATCGCGATCGTTGCAGCGCTGAGCATTACGACTGATGCTCCGCTCACAGGAGCAGTCGTCGGAACACCCTACGCGCAGGCTCTCTCGGCTAGCGGTGGGACTAGTCCATATCAGTGGACTCTGGTCGATAGCGCGCTCCCGGCCGGACTGGCTTTGGATGCAAACAGCGGCAGAATCAGCGGCACGCCCTCTGCGGTGGGCCTGGTGAATTTCAGTATTCAGGTGACCGACGCCGCTCGACGCACCGCAACGAAAAGTTATTCCATCGACGTCACGACGGCGCTGACTATAACAACCAACGCACCGCTGGTTAAGGGTGTGCTGGGAAGCGCATACCGGCAGGCACTCGCAGCGGTTGGTGGCAACTCGCTACGCTGGTCGATCAGTTCCGGCGCTTTGCCTGCAGGGATCGCAATTGAAGCGACCAGCGGATTGCTGTCCGGCACACCAACAGCCGCAGGCTCATTCGACTTCACAGTGTCCGCGAGCGATCTGCGGCAAGCCACGACAAAGGCCTTCAATATCACGGTCGATCTGCCCGCAGCCCCGGCCATCGCCATCGCAGGCTTACCGGCTGCGCCAGCACCAGCGACCCAACCGGCATTCACCGTCACCATTCCCGCAGCTTATCCGACGGAAATCACCGGTCAGGTTTTGTTGGCGTTCACTCCTGATAGCGGCCCCGATGATCCCGCCGTACAGTTCACCGCAGGCGGACGGTCATTGGACTTCCGCATTCCAAGCGGATCGACACAGGCCACGTTCACGGTGGGTGCCGGCAGCGTGCAAACCGGCACGGTAGCCGGAGTGATCACATTCACGCTGCGGATGCGTGCCGCAAATCTGGACATCACGCCGACTCCCGTTCCCACGCAGACCATTCGGATTGCGAGGGCGGCCCCTGTAATCACCAGCGCCAGTCTGGTCCGCACCAGCGGCGGATTTGACCTGGTCGTGATCGGCTACGCCACTTCACGTGAAATCACGGCCGCAACCGTCACCTATTCGGCAACCAGCGGCGTGACACTTTCAAACTCATCGGCCACCATTGCACTCTCGCCGTTGTTCACGACCTGGTATCAGGATCCAAATTCGGCCAGGTTCGGCAGCCAGTTCTCATTACGGCTTCCATTTACAGTGCAGGGAAATGCGAACCCGTTGAGTTCGATTTCAGTAATTCTGACAAACGCATTGGGGAGTTCAGCAGCAGCCAATGCAACCTTCTGAAACAGCAGTTCGAAATGAATACGATGAGGTGAGTTACCCGAGTCTCCCGCGGCGGCAGACGCACGTGGATCACCTTGAGGCGCTAGCCGTTCTGTTTGGGATGCACCCTGTGCCGACCAATCAATGCAGCGTGCTCGAACTCGGTTGTGGCAACGGAGCGAATCTGATCCCGATGGCTTGCAACAATCCGCAGAGCCGTTTTCTCGGAATTGACCGCGCTGAGACTCCAATACGAATGGCTCGCGAGATGGTCGCGAAATTGGGGCTCGCGAAATATCGAATTCCAGCAGTTGGACCTGCTCGAATGGTCGCCCGAACCCGGCGAGTTCGACTACATCGTCGCGCACGGGCTGTATACCTGGGTGCCTCAGGCAGTCCGCGAAAGCATACTGGCCGGATGCGGCGTTGGACTATCCGCGAACGGACTGGCATTCATCAGCTATAACGCCCTGCCTGGTTGCTACTTCCGCAATTTCGTCGCGGACCTGATGAAACTTCATACCCTCCAGGTTTCCAGCATCCTCGGCAAAAAATCGTCGAGATGCGCGGGCTCGCGGAGGTGATGGTGCAGCAACTCGGCGAGCAGTCCCCATCATCTCGCCATGAAGACGGAGTTCAAGACTTTGCTGGAAAGATCCGGCTGAAGTCTCGTTTCACGACGACCTCTGCGAAAGTAACACGCCCGTATACCTGCTGCAATTCATGGAAGCGGCGGAGCGACATGGATTGCAGTATCTCTCCGATGCGGATCTGTTTCGTGACGACGTCAGCAAGCTTCCACTGCAAACCGGGGACTGGCTGCGAAGATCGCCAGTACGCGAGACTTCTTTGCCGCAAGAAGGTTTCGCGAAACCATTCTGTGCCGCAACGGCGTTCCCTCGATCGAACGTTCCGGGTGCAAAACCTTGAAGAATCTCTACCTCGATTCGCAGCTCGGAGCCGGAGCCAGAACAACCGGACGGCTCGCAAAAGTTCAAGCTCTTGGCGATAGATCGCTGACGACCAAAAGCGTGCTCGCAAAACAGCTACTTGCTTCGCTTGGCGGCTGAGTGGCCCAAAGCGCTCGCGCTTACCGAGTCTGCCGATCTCGATCCTGACTCGCAGGAAACGGCAGATCTGCTGCTCAAACTGGTCCAATCGGCAGTGATCGAACTCCGCGCGAGCGCTGCCACAGATTGAGTCAACAGCGGTGAGCGATTTCCGGTCAGCAGTCCGCTGGCCCGTGTGCAACTTCTAGCGGGCAGTTGCAATGTCACGAACCAGCGTCACATGAGCATTGAACTTTGCGACTGACCTTGCCCGCGCACTGGTTCTGCTGCTCGATGGAAGCGGAAGTTGGAACGATTTGGTTAACGGGCTTGCGGATGCGGTACAGAATGGAGCGGTTCTTCGGCACCGGGAACGCCGCCTCCGAGCCGCGAGCAAATCGAAGAGATGGTGGCGCGAAAAATTAGAAGTGAGCCTGAATCAGACTCATGCGAATATGCCTGCTGGTCGGGTGAGGTCGAGCGATACGGTTTTTTCGAATGCGCCTATAATGATGGAACGAATGAAATTGGAGGCTAGTATGCGGCTTGTCGTAATATCGATTCTCTGCCTTAGCCCTTCGCTGCGGACTTAATGCTCAGCAAAAGAAGAGAGTGGCCGTTGTTAACTTTGACTACGCCACCGTTCAGGGTGGACTCTCCGCAATTTTCGGCACGAACGTCAACGTAGGCAAGGGTATTGCCGATTTGCTCGTGGTGAAACTGGTAGAGGGCGGAGTCTATTCCGTGATCGAGCGAAAGGCAATCGACAAGCTCGTTGCCGAACAAAACTTCTCCAACAGCGATCGGGCCGATCCTGCCACCGCTGCAAAGATTGGAAAGCTGCTGGGGGTCAACGCGATCATCATCGGTAGCATCACCCAATTTGGCAGGGACGATAAGACAACGAGCGTAGGCGGCAGTGCGCTGGGCGGCATCACAGGGAAATATGGACTGGGTGGCGTAGGCAAGAAGCAATCGAAAGCGGCGGTCGTCGTCAGTGCCCGGATCGTGGATACAAGTACGGGAGAGATTCTCGGAGTAGCCAAGCGGCAAGGGTGAATCCAATCGTTCCGGGACGGCACTGCTTGGGCCGGTGGCAGTTCGGCGGGCCGAGGCGCCGGAGCGGTTGACATGACTAGCAGCAACTTCGGGGACACAATTCTGGGCGAGGCAGTCGGCCAGGCGGTTAAGACGCTTGCCTCTCAAATGCAGCAGGGTTCCACGAAGCTTCCAACACGCACCGTTGCAATCAATGGGTTGGTTGCGGATTCATCTGATGGCACGTTGATCCTGAACATCGGCAGCAAGGCGGGCGTTAGAGTTGGCGACAAGCTCAGTGTGCGGCGTCCGATTCGCGAGATCCGCGATCCGGGCACCGGCAAAGTCATCCGCACTGTCGAAGATACGCTGGGTGAATTGGTCATCACCGAAGTCGATGAGGTTTCTGCTGTAGGGAAGTACACAGGCGCGACCCCGGCCAAAGTCGGGGATATAGTCCGCAACCAGTGAGGTTCTCGTGAGCTACGAAATCGGTTCCCGCGCGGGAGATTACGAAGTTCTGGCAGTGCTTGGCGCCGGAGGTATGGGCCAGGTCTACAAGGTTCGAAATGTAATCTCGGACCGCGTGGAGGCGATGAAAGTTCTGCTTCCAAATCTGGAAGGCGACCCTGATCTCGCTGATCGCTTCATGCGCGAGATCAAAGTCCAGGCCAGTCTGGATCATCCCAATATCGCCGCGCTGCACACGGCTCTGCGCATAGACAATCAGTTGTTGATGCTGATGGAGTATGTCGAAGGGACGACGCTGGAAGATCTGCTCCGAAGACGGTCCGGTGCCAATCGACAAGGCTGTCGATTATATGGCGCAGGTGCTTGTCCGCACTGTCGTATGCGCACGCAAGGGGAATCGTTCACCGCGATCTCAAGCCAGCTAACATGATTCTCACACCCAAGGGCGTCATCAAGCTCATGGACTTTGGAATCGCGAAGCTGGCTGCGGACCGCAAGCTCACACAGACCGGCAGCACCGTGGGTTCGCTGTATTACATGTCTCCCGAGCAGATCAAGGGAGTGGATCTGGATCCGCGCTCAGATCTGTATTCGCTTGGAATTTCCATGTACGAGATTCTTGCTGGCGAGCGGCCGTTTAAAGGCGACAGCGAATACTCGATCATGGTCGCGCATCTGGAGCAGACACCTGTTCCGCTGCTGCAGGTCAATCCCGGGTTGCCGGCTGCTCTCAATGAAATCGTGTTGATGTCGTTTGAGAAGGATCCGGCGAAGCGCTTCCAATCCGCCGAGGCATTCCGCAACGCGCTGCTCAGTTTGCCGGCAAGGGGGCAGGCTGCGCCGGCGCCAGCACAAGCGAAAGCTGCTCCCGCAGTTGCGCCGATTACCGCCACCAGTGGAGCGACCGGTTTCAGCGGAAGCTTCGCCGCTGCAAAATCAAGCGCCGCCGCCAGTCGCAAAGTCCGGAAAGCCGGCGCGGATTATACATCGTGTTAGGATCGGTGCTGACGATCGCGGTCTTGGTATTGGCGATGACGCAGATACCGAAGTTCATGCGGACAAGCGCGGATAACGCACCCGCGGCAACGCCAGTGCAAACGCCAGTAGCAACCCAAACCGAATCCCCGGCCACGGCACCGTGAGCGCACCCGATCCGGTGCATCGCCAGCATCGCAACCGGAGCGCCAGGCCAAACCGCCGCACAGGCTGCAGGCGCAGGTAGCGGTTCCGCAAACGCCAACCCGGCGGCCCGCCGTCCAGCAGGCACAGCAGCAGGCCGGCACCGCCGGTACAACAAGCTGCGCAGCAGCCCGCACAGCAGATGGTTCAGCAGGCACCTGCACCTGCTCAGCAGACCGCCGCAGCGGCGCCGGCCAAGGCGTGGATACCGCCAAGATTGCACAACTGCGACGAAGTGACGAGAGCAACTCATGCTGCTTGGCGTCAGGGCCGGTGCGATCAAGGGCAGCATCGATAAGTTGCGGCAGGAGCAAGCGCGCCAGGGGCTCGGACTGCGACAGGATATATCCGCCGGCTGCAGCGCATGGAATACTATCTCGACGAAACCGAAGCGGCACACAAGCGTGGCGATGCAGCGGGTGCGAAGAAAAATTTGAGTGCGGCCGAACGCGAGACTTCAAAGCTCGAGGGCTTCATGGGCCGCTAAGCGGCTTCGACCATCAGAAAGCCGTGCTCAACCATGCGACGAATCAATGCCAGACCGCCTGGCTCGATCCTGCTGGCCTCCACATTCAGACGCTCGGCGAGTCACGCGAGGATTTGGATGAGCGGGGTATTGCCATCACAGCGCCGCACGATGCCCGCCATATGTCCGTCCAGTTTCGCCTGAAAATGGCACCCGAGCGGCTGTCGCAGCGTGTAATCACCCGATGCCAAGTTGCTGCCGGTCCACTCGAAGCTAGGATTCGAAAACCAGCCCTGGGACTACGTGCAGCTTTTGTGAGAGCAGCATCGCATCAGTCGTCCGCTGCGATGCATCGCCAGCCTCAAAGAGCCTGAAGATTCCTTCACCGAAAGGGATCCACCCCGCGCGGCGGCAAATCTTCGAATTTGATCCAGTTAACGCCAGCGCGGCGCCGGAGTGCGATCAATCCGCTGCTGATGCGATTCGACGCCCATCCGTTCAAAGTAATCGACGTTCTCATGGAACAGTCGATCGCGGGCTTCTGCGTCAAGCGCCTCAGTATCGGTAATTGTTTCCTCAGCCTGATCCATCGGCCTGCTCGTATGCATCCGCAGCACAAGCGCATCACACGATACTGTAAGCCATCCAGCAAGTCTGTCTTTCCAGTCGTGCCCCTCTGAATTCGGCCATTGAGTCGTGCTCTGGAAGAATCCGCCTTCGTTCAGAAAATCGGGCGCAGCGGCAACGAGCCTGCTGGAAAGATTATCCAGTTCGATTCGCCGCTGTCCCTGAAAGCGTAACGGTTGCGCGGTCCGATGATGCACGGAGGGTTGGTGAGCACGAGATCGAACTTCATTCCCATCACCGGCACGAAGGCGCTGCCGCAAAGAAATTCGACATTGCTGATACTATTCAGCAGCGCATTAAAACGGGCGAACTGAATGGCACGCGGATTGAGATCCGTCGCCCACACACGCTCACTAAACCGCGAGGCCAGAAAGGCCAGCAACCCACATCCTGTTCCCAGATCGAGCACCCTCTTGCAGGGGCGCCGGACTGCAAACGCGGCGAGTGCCAGAGTGCTATTGGTGTACCCGCTGACGAAATCCGCATCAGCGCCGTGCTCAAGCATTTCGGTCGGATCGATTGCAAGCAGCAAATCGTCGAAGGTCGAAATCGTCACCCGCGCACGGACCTGATCGCCGCTGACTTCGATCATTCCGGCCTCAATCCATTCTTCGAGCGGGACCGGCTGCAACGCCGAGCGCGCGGCCGCCAGATCGACTGGGTAACCCAACAAAAAGAGCCGTACCTGTGTGTCGGTCGGCGTCGCGCCGCGAGTAAGCCGCAACAAGCGCGGCAGGTTCTCACCGCCCCGGGAGCGCGGTCCGAGTTGTGACGATTTTCTGCCGTAACCAGCGGAATCAAACACACGCCGGAACCGCAACGCCAGCGCCGCGTCCACCGCACCTAACTGCTCACAATCTGCTTTGGTCGGATTGATTGGCACAGCTGATTATAACCAACAGGTGTAGCTCAGCTCGCCGCCTTCCCTACAGCCTGCGCCATCGTCCAGCCATACATCTCCTCCGCCCCAGTGTTCCACCAGACGATCTGACGGTTGGGATCGATCGTGACAATTGCGTCGTGCGGGTAAATCAGTTGCGCTTGCCGCCTGAAAGCATCCTCGCCTTGGCCGATCGACAAAACAGACGCCCGCTAGCTTCCGACCAGGAGGCTCACCAAAGCCTACCAGGCCAGCGGTAAGAACGGTGATTATTTCCCCGTGCACCGGATAGAGCCCAGCGCAGCCAGCACGGCTGCCGCGACGAGGCCGTGATATGTTGAAGCAGGATTTGAACCGATCGATCCCGCGCACAGCGCGCCGTTCACGCGCGCTGGCTTCACACCTCCAACACGAGGCGATCCCCTTCCTTCAGTTCGAGAGAATCACGGAACTCGAAGGTCACCTGCTTGCCTGCAACGCGCAGTTCGTGAGCCACGGCAGTGTTTCCCATGCGTGCGGACGATTTTGCGCCCGCAGGTGCTTCGCCCGCCAGTTCTACTTTCTGACAAGGAAGTTTGCCGTACAGTACCGACAATGAGAACTGCTTCCTGCCGTTCATGACCGTTTGCGAAAATACTCCCCAGGCGTTGCCCGTCGACCAGAAGGACGAAAACTTCGCGGAAGCAATCTTCGGAGCCGCGCTGACGACCTTCCGCGGTCCGTGATAGGCAAACCCGCTGATTGCGACGATACCGGACCACGCCGACATGGCACGTGCATAGTGACGGCCGCATTCCGGTTCATCCCACGGGTTTCGCCGCTCACCATCAAACCGCCGCCTGACATCCTCAAAGGTCCGAATCCCTTCGCGCAGCATGCCGGCATAGATCAACTGTGTTGCGTAGAGGTACTCTATTCCCGTCCAGGCTTCCGAAGCATACGGGAACGGTATCTTGGGACGAGTCACCTTCCCGTAGTCGCAGATCAAAACGGCGGCCTCGTCGTTCAGTGCATAGATCCGCTCCACCGAATTGTGCCTGGACAGGCTTGCGCGATAGTTGTACTTGTAAATCGATGCGATTGTCTTGCGAATGTGCGCCGGATCCAGTAGCGGACCGAGGCCGGCAATATCGGCGAGATACTGTCCGATGAGCTGGTCCGTCAGGCAGCCTTGGTCCAGCTGGAAATCCGGATGTTCGGTGTTCTCGGATCCGCCGGTAAACCTCAGCGGTTTTGCAATCTTGTCGCGCGGAATTCCACGGATTTTCTGAATGAAATACTCGCCATTGAAGAGATTAGCGTCAATCCACTTGCTCCCTTTGTCGAACAGTTTGCGGCACTCGGCGGCGAATTGCGTGTCGTCCATCGCGCGCGCCATTTCTTCAGCGGCACGTAGCGCTCCCAGATAGTAAACGCCGCACATCGGATTAGGACCATAGAACTCGACGTCGTAGGTGTTGTGTTGAACGCCTTCCATAACTCCGTCGCGATCGCCATCCCAGCCGCCTTCGACCCAGGAAAATTCGAGCGCTTTCTTCACCTTTGGCCACATCCGGCGCAGCCAGGTGTCATCGCCCGAGAGCTGCCAATCGATGTGGGTTTTGATGATCTGACCCATCGTGCCGTCAGCGGCCGTGGTTCCGCCCGTCTGCTTGCCTTCCGGCAAATTCAAGCGGATTGGCAGGACTCCATCGAGCTTCTCGGAGAAGTCGAATGCCGTTTCGCGCATCGAACGGGCCAGTTCCGGGAACAGATATTGCGTGGTGGTTTCGTAGTTCCACACGTGCGTGCAGCTTCCATGGCAACATCCGCCGCCGTCGTTAATACCCTCGAAACCGCGAAACTTCCCGTCGGCGGTGCGGAAGCAGGTAGCCGTCGCCAGCGTGGACAGGTTCGCCATGGCCGCGTCTTTCACCGGGGCGGGAATCGTGGACTCGCGCATCGCCGTCAGGAACTGATGCATGCGCTTTTCGAGCGAGGGCAGATTGGTTGCGGTGTGCGTAGCCGCAGCCCAGGCATCCTTGAAACGCTCGGAATAGTAGTTGCCGATAATAGTGTTTGCGTCTTCCTTGTTGCTACTCGCCCAACCACTCCATCCCGGAGTGCGATTCGGGTAGTGCCATGCCAGAACAAAAGTGTACTCGGCCTTGCCGCCGGCAGGAATTTCCCGCTGCAGGCAGAGCGAACCGACCTTATTACGCTCGGGTGCCTCCGGACCGAGCCGGCCATCGCTAGAGAAGTCGTCCCAAAACAACAACGGGCTAGCCCACCACTTCGCGCGCGGCCATCCGCTCAGGTGGGTCACCTCGCCTTTTCCAGCGCCGAGGACGCACACTGCAAACGAACCCGCCTGCGGAGTATCTTTCCCGGCTTCCGGATTGCTCATGAAAAGTCCGTCTATGCCGGGAGCCCTGCGAAACTCGGCGGACCGGCCCGCGTTGATTTTGACACGGTCCCCGCCACCACGAAGATCCAGCCCGGCCGGGTTATCCATAGAGAAAGCGATGGACACCTTGGCTGTCTCCTTAGCTGGGTTATGGACGACGTAGCGCAAGATGGCCACCGGCAATCCTGAGGCATCGGCATCGAGAGGAATAATCGGCGTAAATGCTTCCAGTGATACCTTCACCGGAAGGTCGCGGTCGCGGAACGCAATTTTGGCGAGCGGGTACTCGCCGGTAAAAGTGGCATCTTCCAGCCGCGCCAGCCCGGAGACTTGATTGGGGCTCAAACCGCCGGTGGCTTCGTACGGTGGCATGAGCTTCGATTCCAACACCCGAACAACCGGCTTTGCCTTCCCCACCTGCGCCCAGATGCTTGGGAACGAGTAAGCCACTGACCGTCCCTTGTCCGCGCGGTTGAAGATTTCCCAGTCACGCAATTGCCCACGACCTCCGAGCGCGAGGCTGCCGGCGGCCACCCCGCCCAAGGGGAAGGCAATCATTGCGAGTTGCTTACCCGTAAAGATCCTTGGATATTGAACCGCTGTGCGGACGGGCACCGCCGGCTTCGCGGCTGGCTCGCCCTGATGCGCTTTCGGGGGCGCTTGCGATGCCGGAGCCTGCGACGCGCCGCCCGCTGCGAGCGCGACTGTCTTAAGAAAACCGCGGCGGCCAGCCCTGGTCGATTTCTTGATGTCGTTCAAAATTGCTCTCCTACCGGTGAGTAACGCCATCTAGCATTAACACACTCCCGGATGAACCTGCAAACTGTTCGTGTTCAGCTGCTGACTTATATAATAAGTGCGCAATCAACTTCAGCCTGACCGACGTGTTCGGGCAAGTACTTCGCGATGTGATCGCGTACTTTCGGCAGAGGTGACGGCGATGTCCAGACAATTATCGAGACGTGGATTTATTACGAGCGCCAGCCTCGGCGCGGCATCGGCTGCGAATGCGCCCGCCGCGCAAACCCGGCCGGAAACATACAAGCTCACCCGCGAGGTTCCGGTCGAGCGTGGCTATGATGTTGTGGTCGCAGGAGGCGGTCCGGCAGGTGCTGCGGCCGCCATCTGCGCCGCCCGGCTGGGCGCCAAGGTCCTGCTGCTCGAGGCCACCGGCTGCCTGGGAGGCATGGGAACCAACGCCTATGTGTCGAACTGGTATTCCCTTACAGACGGCGAGCGGTCCGTCATTGGAGGTCTCATCCTCGAATTGGCGGAGACGCTCTGCAAGGAAAACCAGGCATCGCCGGCCGCGGTGGAGAGCTATCGTCAGGGCAAAATTCTGGGTTCGGTGGGCTTCAACCCCGAATCCCTCAAATCGCTATTTGACCGACTCTGCCATGATTCCGGAGTCGAGGTGCGCTTCTTTACGCGCGTGATCGATGCTGATGTAGAACCGTCTGAAGGGTCGCGTCAATGGCGTTGTGGCCAGCAATGTGGAAGGCTACCGCTATATTGCGGCGCCCACCTTTGTGGATGGCACCGGGGACGGCGTCTTGTCCGATCTGTGCGGCGCCAAAGCCCTTGTCGCCGGTAGAGACACTTCGAATATCATGCCGCCAACGCTCTGCGCCATGATTTCCGATGTCAACTATGACCGATTCAAAGGGAGCACGCAGCAGGCTATGGTGGAAAAGGCGATCGCCGATAATTATTTCACCCAGCCGGACCGGCACGTACCTGGCCTGTTTCGTAGTGGACTGAAAACCGCGACCATGAATGCCGGCCATCTCTTTCACACTAACGCTCTCAAGTGCCGTAGTCTTTCCGATGCCATGGTGCTTGGCCGACGCTTGGCCCAGGAATACGCAAGTTTCTTTCGCAAATACATGCCGGGCTGCGAGAACATGCAGGTGGCCGCGACGGGAAACCTCCTGGGCGTTCGCGAGTCACGCCGCGTAGTTGGCGAGTACCAGCTCAACTACGAAGACTTCAAGTCCCGGCGGCATTTCCCCGACCAGATTGCCATTTATAGCAAGGCAGTCGATATTCATGTGTACGATCTGAGCCCGGAGGAGTACAAGCGTTATTATGCCGAGTTCAGCAAGCTTGACAGGCTCAAAAAGGGTGAAAGCTACGGCATGCCATACGGTATGCTGGTTCCCAAAGGCTGGGCGAACCTGTGGGTTGCGGGCCGCTGCTCCAGCGCGGATGTCAAAGTCAATGGCGCCATCCGCGATCAGCCTGGCTGTTCCATGATGGGACAAGCGGCCGGAACTGCTGCTGTTCAATCGATCCGCACTGGGCAACCGGCCTATGACCTGAATACAGAGCAGTTGGTGCTGACTCTAAGAAAAGCGGGAGCGAACCTGCCGCAGCGGAGGCTGGCCAAAAAGATGACGCGGGGGTAATGTTCTCTGGGGCTGTGTTTTAGCCTAGCAACTCAGGCGTAGGGTATCCGGCTGCACCGAGGGCATCGCGAATCGCCTGCAGCGTGTCAAACTGGGCACGCATTCCACCACCCAGAAGACGCATTGTGAAGCGGATAAGCACACGGCGGCCTATGTATACACCCGCTGAATGGAAAATGACGCATGGTGCGGTGGTTCTATTGGGGTTGTCCAAAAAGGCCGAGCGCAGTAAGGCTGGAATCCGCCTAAGTGATTGATTCTGTGGTGCCCGGGGTGGGACTTGAACCCACACGCCCCTTACGGAGCAAAGGATTTTAAGTCCTTTGTGTCTGCCGATTTCACCACCCGGGCGGTTGTCGATACAATTTTATTGTACTCACTATGCTTATGCTTGCGCTTCGTTCCTTCCTGATTGCATTACTACTCTGCGCTGCGGTCCTGGCGCAGGCGGGTTCGAACACTGCCTTCGTGCGTGTCAGCCCGCGAGATCAGCGCTACCTCGAACTCACAGACAAGACGCCCTACATTCCGATCGGCCCAACATGATCTCGCCGCCTTACGTCAAAGGCGATGAAAACGATTCCTTGCGCGCGCTGGAAGCGTGGCTCGCGAGCCTCTCCTCAAATGGCGGCAATTACATTCGCGTGTGGCTCAGCAGTCCTTTCTGGGATGTCGAAGCCGAAAAAAGCGGAGTCTATGATGCCACCAAAGCCCGCCGCATCGATCGGCTGCTGGAGCTGTGCCGCAAGTACAACATCCGCGTGAAATTCACGACTCGAGCACTTCCGCTCGATCGGCAACGGCACACAGAAATGGGCCGACAAACCCATGCATCAATGTTGCCAACGGCGGACCGGCAAAATCAATCGCCGACTTCTTCGATGGCGATGCTTCACGCGCGCAGTTCATACGCAAGATCCAGTGGTACAAAGAGCGCTTCGGCGATCAGCCCTCCATCTATGGTTGGGAGTTGTGGAACGAGATTAATGCGGTGCGCGGCGGCGACTATCATGGCCTGGACCGCGTTCATGCTCCCCGAACTCCACAAAGCCTTTCCGAAGAATATGGCGATGCAGAGCCTGGGCAGTTTCGATACGGACCGGGCGCGCGACGTCTATAAGCGCCACAGCACGATGCCCGGCAACGATCTGGCGCAGGTGCACCGCTATCTCGACCTCGGCGCAAAGCTCGAAATCTGCAAGGGTCCCGGTCGATGTGATGGCGGCTGATGCAGTCCGCGAACTGTTGAGCTACGCGCCTGGCCGTCCGGTGATACTGGCCGAATCCGGCGCTGTGGAACCCAGCCACACCGGACCGTTCAAGCTCTATCGCGCCGACCGCGAAGGTATGCTACTCCATGACATCCTGTTCGCACCTTTCTTTGCCGGAGCCGCCGGGCCCGGACAAATCTGGCATTGGGATTCGTACGTCGCGGCCAACGATCTATGGCGGCACTACGGACGCTTCTCGCAGGCCGTGAAGAATCTCGATCCGCCCGCGGAAGGCTTTGAACCGGTCATGCTGCCCAACGAACGTCTGCGAGTCTATGCGCTCAAGGGCCGGCGCACTCTGTTGGTCTGGTGCCGCGACACACGCAACACTTGGGAATCTGAGTTGAAGAATGGTGAAAAGCCAGAAACACTCAAAGGAATGACCGTGGATTTGTCGTCCGCGTTGAGCGGCAAATCTCCGAGATCTGTGCGCACATATGATCCGTGGGCAGACAAGTGGTCGGACGCAAAATTGAAAAAAGGCAAATTGACCTTGCCGCAGTTCTCACGTTCGATTGTGGTTCGGGTAGACCGATGACATTATAGTATTGGAAGAAAATTGATGAAACGATCCAGTTATTTACCCATTGCCCTCGCCTTGTTAGCCTGTGCTCCGCTCTGCCATGCAGCGGAGAAAAAGATCCTGGTCTATACCCGGAATTACACTCCAGACGGTAAAGGCTACGTCCACGACAACATTCAGACGAGCGTCGAAGCAATCAAGAAAATGGGCGCGGAGAACGGTTTCGCCGTGGATTCCTCAGACGATCCGGGCGTTTTCACTTCGCAGAATCTGAAGCAGTACAAAGCGCTGGTGTTCTCCAGCAGCAACAACGAGGCGTTTGCCACGGATGCGCAGCGTGACATCTTCAAAAGCTACGTGGAAAAAGGCGGCGGTTTCGTCGGCATACATTCGGCCTCCGGCTCTGAACGGAAATGGCCCTGGTTCTGGTCCATGCTGGGCGGAAAATTCGCGAGGCATCCCAAGATGCAGAAGTTTGTTGTGAGGGTGCAGGATCCGAATCACCCTTCGACCAAGGGGTTGCCCGCCACATTCGAATGGACTGACGAATGCTATTACTCGGACAACATCAACCCGAATATTAAAGTGCTGCTGGTAACTGACCCGGCCAAGCTGGACGATCCCAAAAAGGCTGAGTATCCAGGCGACCGGTTCGGCGACGCGCTACCGCTGGCCTGGTATCACAACGTGGAAAAGGGCCGCGCATTCTATACGGCACTGGGTCACAAAAAAGAACATTACTCCGATCCGATTTTGAGCAAGCACCTACTCGGCGGCATTCTTTGGGCGATGGGCGACAAGAAATAACAGGGAGAACAACATGAAGAACAAGTCACGGCGTCAACTTTTGCAAGGCTCGCTGGCAGGCGCCGCGGGCATTCTTGGATTTCCCACGATCGTTCCATCAAGAGTCTTCGGACAGACCGCCCCCAGCAATCTTATTCAGGTGGCACAGATCGGTTGTGGACGCATTGCCCGCGGCTCTGAGTTTCCGGGCGTCCTGAAGAACAGCGATGTCGCGCGTTTCGTCGCAGTCTGCGATCTCGACACCGTGCGAATCGCCGACGCCAAGACCGTAATCGAGGGGAACTACGCGAGGAAGTTTGGCAACGGCAAGTATGCCGGCGTAAAGGGTTACGGCAATTACAAAGAGATGCTCGCGGATAAGAGCATCGACGCTGTCTGCATCAGCACTCCGGATCATTGGCATGCCCAACCGGCGATGGAAGCGGCGCTGGCCGGCAAGGACGTGTATCTTCAGAAACCTACGTCTCTGACGATTCGCGAGGGCCGCCAGATGGCTGACACGATCAAGCAGACCGGACGGATTCTACAGCTTGGCAGCCAGCAGCGCTCGGACGCACAGTTCCGCCTGGCCTGTGAACTGGTCCGCAATGGGCGCATCGGCAAGGTGAAGGAAATTTTCATCGGGTTGCCGGTCGATCCGGGCGGTGATGTCGAAACAGAAATGCCGGTGCCTTCGAATCTAAATTACGAAGCGTGGCTGGGTTCGACTCCGAAAGTGTTCTACACCGAAAAGCGCGTGCATCCGCAATCGCCCGATTTGAAGAAACGCTATGAACGTCCGGGCTGGCTGCGCTGCGAGCAGTTCGGTGCGGGCATGATAACCGGCTGGGGCGCTCATCATTTCGATATCGCGCATTGGGCGATGGGAACCGAGTACACAGGTCCGGTTGAAATCGTGGGCAA
Organism: Bryobacteraceae bacterium; assembly: GCA_963793625.1. Lineage (GTDB taxonomy): Bacteria > Acidobacteriota > Terriglobia > Bryobacterales > Bryobacteraceae. The sequence continues at coordinate 573,318 of CAWCAT010000020.1, forward strand.
CGCGGAATACCCGAAGAAGGGTCTCTGGAACGTACACGGCGAGTTTCACATCAAGGCGCGCTACGCAAATGGCGCGACGATGTATGTCAGCGAGAAGTATCCGACTGGCGTCAAGTTCATCGGCGAAGACGGCTGGCTATGGGTCACGCGCGGTGCCTATAAGCCGGGAACCTTGGGACCGGGCAAGCCGAGGAGCAAGGCGATCGATGCCAGCGATCTGAGAATTCTGAGCGAGGGCATTAAGGACAGCGAAATCCATCTGCACGCCAGCCCGAATAACGACCATCATCTGGATTGGCTCACCAGCATCAAGACGCGCAAGGAACCGGTTGCGCCGGCCGAAGTGGGCCATCGCTCCTGCAGCGCGTGCCTGGTCGGGCATGCCGCAATGAAATTGGGCCGCACCCTGAAATTTGACCCTGAAAAAGAGTTGTTCATCAACGATGCAGAGGCAAATGCAATGCTTTCCAGAAAGCAACGCGCGCCTTATGGGACGGATTACGTGCTCGCCAGGAACACCAGGAAATAAGCAGTTGTTACCATGAGAGGAGTAGATGAGATTTGAAGATCTGAAGCCCGCAGTGCAGCACGTCCGCAAAACGTCTCCAAGCAAACTGAGCGAGAGCGCAATCCCCGCGGAAACCGCTCGCAAGGTTTTGGTTCACGCATCCGAAGCACTGCTGGCAGCCAGGGACCGCGAAGGCTACTGGCGCGGCGACCTAAAAGCAGACACAACGCTGGAATCCGATTACGTGCTGCTGCAACTCTGGCTGCATCCGCCCGTGGACGGTGTCTGGAATCCTCCGACTTGGGCGCGCATACAGAAGGCGGCGCAGTCCATTCTGGACCGGCAACTCCCCGATGGCGGCTTCAACATTTACCCCAAGGGACCCGCGGAAATCAGCGCCAGCGTCAAAGCCTATAATGCCTTGAAATTGGCTGGTATTGATACACAGAGCCCCCAGATGCTACGAATGCGCAGGTGCATTCTGCGTCTGGGCGGAGTGCAGGCTGCGAACAGCTACGTCAAAATCAACCTGAGCCTGTTTGATCTTTTCCCGCACGAGCACGTCGCCTCCGTACCGCCCGAATTAATTCTGTTACCAGGCGACGCGCTTTATGAAATGTCATCGTGGACGCGGGCCATCGTCGTCCCGCTTTCCATCGTCCAGGCGCTGCGCAAACCCCGTCCGCTGCCCGCTGGCTTCAACCTGAGTGAGATCTTCACTGATCAACCGCTGCAGCTCGAAAGCGGCATTCGCCCGAACTGGCGCAATTTCTTCCTGTGGCTGGATCGTGCCCTAAAGATCTGGAACAAGCGCGCGATCAGGCAGATTCGTGCGTGGGCGATTCGTGAGGCCGAGCACTGGATTCTGGACCGCACTCGTCATTCCGAAGGGCTCGGGGCGATCTATCCTGCCATGATGTACTCGATTATGGCGCTCGATGCCCTGGGCTACGGCAGCGACCATCCGGATCTGCTCGATGCGATACACCAGTTCGAATCGCTGCTGATCGAAACCGAAGACCGCTTTCATTTCCAGCCGTGTGTATCACCGGTGTGGGATACGGCGTTGGCCGCGTATGCGCTTGGCGAAGCAGGTGCAATTCAGCACGCAGCGCTCACGACGAGCGCCGACTGGCTGTTGACCAAGGAAGTGCGCCGCAAGGGTGATTGGTCGATCAAGCGTCCCAAGCTGGAACCCTCTGGCTGGTACTTCGAGTTCGCGAACGAATACTACCCCGACATTGACGACACGGCGCAGGTGCTGCTGGCATTCGAATACGCCAAGGCGACCGATCCGGAGCGCCAGAAGCGCTGTGTGAAACGCGCCGTGAACTGGTTGCTCGGGATGCAATCGCGCGATGGCGGCTGGGCGGCGTTCGACGTCGACAACGATCTGGAAATTTTGAACCAGGTACCCTTTGCCGATCACAACGCGATGCTGGACCCGACCTGCCCCGACATTACCGGGCGCGTCATGGAAGCGCTGATCCGCTGTGGCGTAGATCGCGAGAGTCCTGCGATCCAGCATGCCGCGGAGTATCTTATCGGGCAGCAGGAAGAGCCAGGATACTGGTACGGGCGCTGGGGCGTCGATTACATTTACGGTTCGTTCCTGGCAATGCGTGGATTGGCCCGCATCGAAGGGAAACCCGCACATGATGCGGTGCAGAAGGGCGCCGCATGGCTGCGCTCCGTGCAGCATCACGATGGCGGCTGGGGCGAGAGTTGCGCGAGTTACAACGCGAACGCCTACGTGCCTGCTGAGAGCACTCCCTCGCAGACTGCGTGGGCCATTCTCGGATTGATCGCGGCCGGACAGCGCAACAGTGAAGCGGTTCGACGCGGCGTGCGTTATCTGATCGACACGCAAGGCAGTGACGGAATGTGGCACGAGGAACTGGCCACCGGAACGGGCTTTCCGTGCGTGTTCTACCTTTGCTACAGCCTGTACAGCACGTACTTCCCGATTCTGGCGCTAGGGACGTATCTCAAGGAGCAGGCAGCCGTTCGAGTGTAGCCGGCTTGATATTGGGATCGACCATCCAGAGTTTACGGGTTCGGTAGTGCTCCGCCAGCTTTCTATTTGCCTGCGGTCCAAGGTCGCGCGCCCACACGATGGAAGCACTGTCGATGTCGGCGGAGTTGTAGATCCATTGGAACAAGTTGTACGGGTCCGTCTTTGCGCGCACGAAGACCAGGTGTGGCCCCGGTTGCGAGTTCAGATCGCCGGTCAATTCGGCTTTGCGGTAATTGCCCTGTACTTTGCAGCACCAGCTCTGATAATTCAATTCCTGGGTGTAGGGAAGTCCGAGATTCTGAGCAGAGATCCGCAGGACCAGCACCAGAATCACGATGGCAGGCAGAACGCGCGAGACCGCCAGACCGCGCGGTGATGTCCGCAGGTGACGGAAACACTCGACCAGCAGCAGTACGATCGCGGCAGTCGCCGGGGCCAGATAATGCGGCGATGAGGCGCCCTCCAGAAACACCGCCAGGCACCCGCCAGCTAGTCCGAGAAAGACGACGCGCAGCCTTCGCCGGCGCCATACATAGGCGATCAGGACCAGCGGCACGCTGAGCGCCGGTCCCAGGAAAAAGCGCCAGTACTCCTGTAAGCGCATCGTCGAATACTCAACGAAGTGAAAGATCGAATCCACCTTTTCGTTCTCTGAGACTTCGTATTTGAAATAGTTGGCCATTTCGAGATGCTGATGCTGCACGGCCCGCGGGCGTTCCCACGCTAACGCGAGAGGCCATCCATAAGTCTTCTGACTGACTGCATACGCGGGCGTGAATGGACTGCCTGTGATCCGGTAGCAATAGACTCCCATCGCGGCGATCGAGAGTCCCACGATCAGGCCCGCCGGGATCAGTATCCGCCAACGCCAGAATGGCAAGGTGACGAGAAACGGGATTCCGAACAGCGCACCTTCGAATGGACGGGATATCGCGAGAATGGAAAACCCGAGTGCGAACACGCAGCCCTGTAAAAGCGACGGGCGGCGGCGCAGGCGTGCGTGTGCGCCCAACACCAGCGCTCCTCCGATGGCCGGCAGAAATCCGCCGTGCAACGCATTCACCCAATAACTGCCGGTCGAAAAGCGCAGGATAGCAAGCAAGGCTCCAAGCAGTGCCCAGCGCGCGGGCATCCAACCCTGCAAAGCCCAATACAGAGTCGCGCAGAACATGCCGCTCAGGAACAACACTCCGGCCCAGGGATTATCAAACACCAGACGCCCGGCCGCAAGCGCCAGCGCGGGTCCGGGAAAGTAGTTTGAGACGTAATGCGGCTGCTGAATGATGTGCAGGCTCTCGAAGTGCTGCCAAAAGGGGTGCGTAGGATTGGCAACGCGGCCCTGCAGCAACGTGTCCGCCAGCAGCAGATGGCTGAATTCATCGCTGACGACAGGTTTCGGCGCTGGCAGAACAGGCAACAAGGCCAGCCGCAAACCGACTGCGAGGAAAAAGACAGACGCGTAAACGGCAAAGCGGTGCCGTGCGAGTTTGGCCAGCAGCGTTCCCAGCCGGCCGCGCGCGCGATCTCAGGGCATCCCCAACGCAGAATAGCAACTAGAATGCCCAGTTCGAGCAGGTTGAAGTCCTGACGAATACCCTGCCACACTCCGGCCAGCAGGAACAAGACTAGCTCAACAATCGCCATGCGTGGAATTGATCGGCAAATTCCGTGGAAAGCTTGAGTGCGCCAGTCAGGCTAAGGGACCCGCCAAAAGGAAAGAGGCGGAACCCGAAGGTCCGCCCCTTTTTTGTACTGGTACTATCTGTTCTATTTGTTCTCGATACGCATGCCGTAGAAGCTGCGGTACACGAAAACCATCGATACAGCCAGGAAGATTACACCCAGGGTTGCGTTGAACCATTGACCGTGCTGCGCCTTCAGCATGACGGCGAGTTCCACCGCCAGCAATCCGAACAGCGTGGTGAACTTGATGATCGGGTTCAGTGCCACTGAGCTTGTATCTTTGAACGGATCGCCCACAGTGTCGCCAACCACCACTGCCGCGTGTAGTTCGGTACCCTTGGCCTTCAACTCGGTCTCGACAACTTTCTTCGCGTTATCCCATGCGCCACCGGCGTTGGCCATGAAGATGGCCTGGAACAACCCAAACAGAGCGATCGAGATCAGGTAGCCAATGAAGAAGTACGGTTCAAAGAAGGCAAAGGCCAGCGTTGAGAAGAACACAGTCAGAAAGATATTGAACATGCCCTTTTGCGCGTACTGCGTACAGATCGCTACCACCGCCTTGGAGTCGGCCACTGAAGCCTTCTCACTGCCTTCCAGCTTGATATTCGCCTTGATGAATTCCACAGCGCGGTATGCGCCCGTGGAAACGGCTTGACAGGACGCGCCGGTGAACCAGTAAATGACTGCGCCGCCGGCAATCAGACCGAGCAGGAATGGCGGATGCAGAATCGAGAGGAATTGCAGAAATTCCGGTTTCAGTCCCTGTGTCAGCATCACGACGATCGAGAAGATCATCGTAGTCGCGCCGACTACGGCTGTACCAATAAGCACTGGCTTCGAAGTCGCTTTAAAGGTGTTACCCGCGCCGTCATTCTCTTCCAGGTTGTCCTTGGCTTTCTCGAATTGCGGAGAGAACCCAAAGTCGCGCTGGATGTCCTTGTCGATATTCGGAATCGATTCGATGGTCGAGAGTTCGAACACAGACTGCGCGTTATCAGTCACCGGACCGTAGCTGTCCACGGCGATGGTCACAGGACCCATTCCGAGGAAGCCGAAGGCCACCAGGCCGAATGCGAACACTGCGGGGGCAAGCATCATTCCGCCGAGGAATAACGTGCTGACCGCGTAAGCGACGCTCATCAGGAACAGAATCGCGAAGCCCAGCCAGTAGGCGCTGAAGTTTCCGGCAACGAATCCGGACAGAATGCAAAGCGAAGCGCCGCCTTCACGAGCGGAGCTGACGATTTCGCGAACGTGACGCGAATCAGTGGAAGTGAAGATCTTCACGAACTCCGGGATGATGGCGCCCGCGAGCGTACCGCAGGTGATCACGGTGGCCAACTTCCACCACATATCGGTGTCGCCGCCCAGAACCGGAATCATCATGTAGCTGACTATGTAAGTGAGTACCACAGAGAGAATCGAGGTGAGCCACACCAGAGTGGTGAGCGGAGCCTCAAAATTCATCTTATCGACGTTTTCGTATTTTCCCTTCGCGATCACGCCGTTGATGAAGTAACTGGCGCCTGAGGCGAGCATCATCATGACACGCATAACGAAAATCCACACCAGGAGCTGCACCTGAACCACCGGATCCTTAACGGCGAGCAGGATGAAGCTGATCAGCGCGACGCCGGTCACACCGTAGGTCTCGAAGCCGTCAGCCGACGGTCCAACCGAGTCGCCTGCGTTGTCGCCCACGCAATCCGCGATAACGCCCGGGTTGCGCGCGTCGTCTTCCTTGATCTTGAATACGATCTTCATCAGGTCAGCGCCAATGTCGGCGATCTTTGTGAAGATGCCGCCGGCGACGCGCAGCGCGGAAGCGCCGAGCGATTCACCGATAGCAAAACCGATGAAGCACGCACCGGCGAGATCGCCGGGGATGAAGAGCAGAATGCAAAGCATGATCAGCAGTTCGACCGAGATCAGCAGCATGCCAATGCTCATACCGGCCTGCAGCGGGATGTCGTAGCAGGGGTACGGCTTGCCGCGCAGTGCGGCGAAAGCAGTGCGGGAGTTGGCGAACGTATTTACGCGCATGCCGAAAGCCGCAACCGAGTAGCTGCCCAGAATACCGACGATGCTGAAAAGCAGAATTACGATTACCTTAAAGGCGCTGAAGTTTTGCAGAAAGCCGAAGTAGAACACAATGATCGCGCCGATGAAACACTCGAGGATCACCAGGAACCTACCCTGCGTTTGCAGGTACGTCTTACAGGTTTCGTAGATCAACTCGGATACTTCGAGCATCGATTTGTGCACCGGCATATTCTTCAGGCGCGTGTAAATGATCAAGCCGAATACCATGCCAAGGGCACTGGCGACCAGACCAATCATTAGCAGCGTCCCACCGGGGATTCCGCCAAGGAAGGTCGCCTGATTCAAGTCGGGAAGAACGAGGTTTGCCTCGCCGCCGCCGTGATGCTCTTGAGCCATCATCGGTGCGACAAGGATTGCCATGAACAGCAGGGGCAGGATTGCGCGGAAACAGCCGGCTAAACCTGATTTGCGGGACAATGCCGAGCGCTTCAGAGCGGACACGGCTTCACTGCTAAACATCTAACTATCCTCCTGGATTTCCGGTTATTTTCTCACAATGAGTTGGGTCGGCTCATTGAGGAGTAAAAGATCAGAAATACGCTAGTAGGGCGACCCAAGTAACACTATATAGGAGTATTGGGTAGGAATCAACACGAGCCGCGCATGATTCCGTACTCCCTTGTCCGTGGATACTTACACCACCTCCAGAATCAAACACTTTAGATAGTGGGTTTCCGGCACAGTCAGCAGGATCGGATGGTCCTTCGATTGTGTCAATCGCTCCAGTACGCGCAGGGTCTTGCGTGCGTCCAGTGCCGCCGAAGCGACAGTCTGCAGCAGTTCTGCTTCGCTCATATGATGCGAACAGGAGCATGTAACCAGTATCCCGCCGGAATCCAACATACGTAAGGCCCGATAGTTAATCTCCTTGTAACCGCGGATGGCGCCTTCCAGTGCGGAACGGGATTTCGCGAAGGCGGGCGGATCCAGCACAATCGTGGAAAACTGCTTATCAGTGAAAGCATGCGAACTCAGCAGGTCGAAGACGTTGGCTTCGCGGAATTCCACATTTCCAGGCCGTTAGCATCCGCGTTACGCTTTGCAGCGCGCAGTGCTTCTTCGGAGCTGTCGACCGCAACAACGTGCTCGCAGGTCTTTGCGATGTGCAGCGCGAAGCCGCCGGTGCAGGTGAAGCAATCCAGCGCGCGCCCGCGGCGCATACTTCGCGGCAGCCGCGTAGTTTTCGCGCTGATCCAGAAAAACTCCGGTCTTTTGCCCTTTCAAAGATCGGCCGCCAGATTCAGACCATTCATCGTGATCGGCGCCTGCTCCGGTGCTTCCCCACTTAGCAAGGTGATCTCCAGCGGCAACGATTCCTTCTGGCGGATGGGCACATCGTTTCTCGCGACTATTCCCAGCGGATGAAAAAGTTCGTTCAAACACTCAACAATGACGGGCTTGGCCGCATCCATGCCTTGGCTCAAGGTCTGCACAGCGAGATAATCGCCATAGCGATCCACCACCAGCCCGGGCAGGCGATCGGCTTCGCTATAGACCAGACGATAGGCATCGGTCCCGCTGACGATCCGTTCGCGGAAGGCCGCGGCCGCGCGGATTCGTGTCGAAAGAAATCGGCATCGATCGTTTCCGGGCCGTTACTGAGCATCCGTAACGTAATCTGTGAGGTGGAACTGTAGTGTGCGGTGCCTATGATCCGTTTGCGCTGATCGTCACCTGAACCACCGCCCCCGGAGTCGCAGCGCCGCGTTCAAGAACGTCACTGGCGAAAATCCAGGGGTGGCCGGAAGCGACACGCTCGACAGCCTTGCGGTTTACGACTACAGCGGGAATATTGGCTTGCATCCAGACATCAGAATCGCACGAAGCAAGACGTGGGGTGTGACCCATCGCACAGAGCAAGACGGGAACAATGCTGCTCACCCCGGTGTCTGAAAAACTGGGGCCGGACTACGGCAAACGTCGCTTCAGCGGCAATGCCGCCGTCTCGGACGAGACTATGAACACTGCCGAGTATTATCCCTATCGAAACGCGGCGGCGAGAGATCTCTGTTTCCGCTACCTCGACGGCCTCGCTGCCAGGCTGTGGCCGATTGTGTCGGAAGAACGAATGGTCCCGACGACGTTCGGCGCAACATTCGTTCGCGTAAGGGATTGGCGGCTCCTTCGGTCGCGCCATTGCCGCCGCGGCGGAGTGCGTATCTTTGTCTGGCTGGGAATTCGAAGCGCTATCCACGGAATATGAACGGCTGGCGGATCACCGGGTCAGAGACGGTTTCCGTGGGCAAGATAGCGTTTGCTGCGAAGCCGCTTCCTGTACCTCCAGATCTGTTCGCCGCATCGCGTGGCTGGATGAGCATCGGAAAAATGCGGTGGAAGGCGAGAGCGGGTCGGCGGTTGGCATTCGTGCGGCGGAAGCGGTTGGTCACCGGCTCCAATAACGAACTGATTCCCTACAACGACCTGCTTGCTGCCGTGCATTGCATTTTCCGGAGCGGGTGGCCTCGGAAGGTGTCCGATCCTCGCACCTGCCAACGCCGTGCTGGCCCCCGGCCCCTGGTTTTTGCGATTGAGCCTGTATCCACGTGGCGCTCGCCCTGCGCCCGACAAGGCGCTTGCTGGATTCGCTAGGATTTGCAGTTCTCCTGTTCTCGTTCGGATATGTCGCGGACGGATCCGCAATCTCAAACGAACGCCGCCTGCTGTCCATTGAGAGCGAACTGCAGATTGCGCGGCAATTACAACGCTCGATTCTCCCTAAGGCCATTCTTGAAGTCCGGGACGTGCGCATTTCGGCGATCTACGAGCCTATGACGGAGGTTGGAGGCGACTTCTACGAGTTTATTCCCGTAGATCAGCATCGCGTCGGATTTCTGGTGGCGGATGTGTCCGGCCATGGTGTGCCGGCCGCGATCGTTTCCGCGATGATCAAGACAGCGGTGAAATCCGTCGCGCCCTGCGCGGACGATCCGCGGCAAGTACTGCGCGGGCTGGACCGAATTCTTGCCGGACAAATGCAGGGCCATTTAGTCTCCGCGGCCTACTTGTGGCTCGACACACAAGCTCGCTGTGCGCGTTACTCCGCCGCAGGACATCCACCCTTGCTGTGTTGGCGGGAAGGGGAACTGAAGCGCATCGAGAGCAACGGCCTGTTGTTTGGTGTGGTACCCGGCTCAGACTACCCGGTTTGCGAAATCCCGCTGAAGCCACGAGACCGCTTCCTGCTCTACACGGACGGCGTTACCGAACCTGAGAATGCCAAGGGCGATGCTTTTGGCGACCACAGGTTTGAAGAGGTGGTGCGCAGCAAGCGAGCCGGCGCGCCAGCCGAAGTCTAGCAGGCTGCTGAAAAACTCCGGATCCGTGTAGCCTCCGAAACATTTCTGTCGTCTTATGTAATATGCGTGGAGACGATCACAATCAAGCCGGGATGTTCAGCTATGTTTCGCCGGAAGAGCGGGTGCCGCGATTGCATCCGCTGCGGGCGATCCGAGAGATGACCGACCGTGCGCTGCAGGAAATGTCGCCACGTTTTGAGCAACTCTACGCCAAGACCGGTCGGCCCTCCATCGCGCCCGAGAAACTGCTCCGAGCGCTGCTGTTGCAGGTGCTCTACTCGATCCGCAGTGAGCGGATGCTCATGGAGCAACTCGATTACAACCTGCTCTTCCGCTGGTTCGTCGGGTTGAACATGGATGACGCAATCTGGGTGCCGACCGTATTCAGCAAGAACCGCGACCGGTTGCTGGAAGGCGACATCGCCGAAGGCTTCTTCGCACACCTGCTTACGCAAGCCAAGGAAGACGGACTGTTGAGCGACGAGCATTTCAGCGTGGAAGGCACGCTGGTAGAGGCCTGGGCCGGGCAAAAGAGCTTTCGTAAAAAGGATGATCCGCAACCTCCTGATGACTCAGACAAAGGCAACCCGACGGTGAACTTCCACGGTGAAAAGCGTTCCAATGAGACGCATGCTTCGACCACCGACCCCGATTCCCGACTGGCGCGCAAGAGTGGTGGCCATGAAGCGAAACTGGCGTATTGCGGCAATGCGCTGATCGAAAATCGCAACGGGTTGGTGGTGGCGACGGAAGTGCTCCAGGCCAATGGGACCGCCGAGCGCGACGCAGCGCTGCCGAAGCTCGAACGCCTTGCGGGTGATCACCGGTGACGCTCGGCGCAGATCGCGGCTATGATACGCGTGATTTCGTGCAGGAAATTCGTGGAAGCATGTGACGCCGCACGTCGCGCAAAACACGAACGGGCGGCGCAGTGCGATCGATGCCCGAACGACACGACATGCGGGCTACGCACTGAGCCAGAGAAAGCGCAAGCGGATTGAAGAGGTCTTTGGTTGGCTGAAGACGGTGGCCGGCATCCGCAAGGTCCGGCATCGCGGTCTGGAAAAAGTGGCGTGGATGTTCACGTTCGCCGCGGCCGCTTACAATCTTGTGCGCATGAGGAACCTCCGCGTTCACGCGGCGAAGTGCTTAGGGCGAAGTGTGCCCGGGCCCCGAAAAGGGGTGTTTTTCAGCACGGGAGAGCCACGTTCCGGGCCACTTAGGCAAATTATTAGTAACAAAAACCGGTTGGGATAGGCGGTCCCGGTGTCGATCGGTCGTTTTTCAGCAGCCTGCTAGACGGTTGATCTGTGAGCTACGCGACTGGCAATCGGCTTCGGCAAGCCAGCAGGACGATATTACTCTTCTTATTGTTGACGTCGATTAGGTATTGCATCCCGCACGAACTGCTGCTTACGCACGCGCACTTCCACGTTCCTCTCGAGCCCGGGCTGGGACGGTACCTCCAGCACGATTTCGGTTGGCCAAACGGAAAACAGCGGGCTATCAACGCCATTAACGCTCACCGAAACTCCACGCGGTGCCGTCATCGGCCCCGATTGGCTCCTTTCATCCAATAAGATTCTGCCCATGCTGGGCACACCCCGCCTCGAGCCGGAGCTCGATCAGGCGGAAGGGGCGCGGCCTAAGCCGCAGCAACTTCATGATTGGCAGCTACTAGTTATGAGATTGCTGGACGTCCATTCACCAGCGCACGTACGCGACTCACGGCCGAAACAGCAAGGGCAGCAATTCCGCAAGTTCCTGTCTGGCAACGGGCATGGCGTGCGGCCCGGAGAACTTACGAAAGATATGTGGTATTCTCGCCGACTTCAGTCGTTCGGCGAAAGCTTTGGCTCCGCCAAAGAAGATGTCCTCCGATCCACAGCCCACCCAGATCAGCCGGTAATCCCGTATATGGGTGGCGGCCAAAGCCGGCCCGAAACGTGCGTCGAAGGATGACCTCCCCGCCTCGCCAGCATCCGTAGGGACAAGCGAACCGCTGAGTGAGGCGACAGTTCGAAAGAGCTCTGGGTGGTTAAGTCCTGCATGCATACCGAACTCACCGCCCAAAGACAGACCGGCAATCGCCCACGAGCGCGGATCGGGCGTGACGCGATATCGCTTTCTGACGAGCGGCAGCAGTTCATTCGCTAGAATTGCCTCAAACTCGTTGAGGTTCTCGTCACTGCGGCGCGTGCCGGGGCGGTCGAGCGCGTCGGAGGCATGCATCACGACCACCATAGGTACCATCTGACCTGCGGCGATCAGGTTGTCGAACATCACTTCTGCAAACCCGCCGCCACTGGTCCAGTCGTTCTCGTCGCCGGGCGTTCCCGGTAACAGCACAAGGGCCGGATACTGGCGGAACGGAGAGGTCCCGTATCCCGGGGGCGTATACACCACAAAGCGCCGCATACGTTGCTGCCGTGCTGAGAAGAACCGCTCATGGTGCAAGGTTCCGGGCGCCCGATTCTGCGGCTCCCAAGGCCGCGGCGGATTGCCGGGCACAGTAAAGCTGCTATCGGAAAAACGGCTGGCGGAAGTGAAGCTGCACCTGCACGATGGGTCAGTGGTCCGCACTCCATCGACCATAAAACCGTACGAGTAGATATTCGGCTCCAGAGGCGGCACCCTCGCCGTCCATACGCCATCATCGGCCTTCGTGAGGGTAACGGGTGGCTGCGGGCCCAGCCAGTTGCCCGATAGCTTCACCTCTGAGGCTTGTGGTGCCCAGACGCGGAAAATTACGCTCCGGTCGGGCAGAACTTCTGGGGAGACCAACGTTGGACGGTTCTGGGCCACCAACTGCACGCCACGAAGACCGAAGCGAGCGTGAAAATCCACTTCATCAGGTCCTCCCATTTGAGAGATCAGAAGGAATCGGCGACCTAGTCATCCACTAAACGCAGAGCATACCATGGGCCGCACAACGGACCAGGAAGATCGCACACGCGATAGGCAGCGCATCACCAAACAGGTCACGAATATGCAAGCCCTATTCTACAAGGTGCCGCGATCATGGCGAGCCGCAATCCAGCACACGATACACTGAGCCTTTACATGAGAAAACTCAAGTTGATTACCGTCCTAATGCTGCTACTGGCGACCGTCCCCGTCATAAACGCCAAGCAGGCCCGATCGATCACTCAATACGGGATTACGTGGACGTTCGATAAACCCTATACCGTCGGCAAGTTCGTTACCGGCGACTACTGGGTGCTGGGACCAGTTACCGTCGCGAGCGTTTCCCCCGCCCCGCAGGCTGCCGAGATCGAGAGCGCTTCCACGACCGTAAAGAGCATCTACGGTGCCGTCGCCATGGTTGAAGACAAACGGATGCGCAACGGTTCGATGATTGTGCTCCAATCCGGCCGGAAGCAAGGCTACGATTCGCGCCTGAAAAACTACGATCCGGCGCTTTCGGTGGCTTTTCCCCTGAAGCTCCAGCCGGAGCAGTCACTCATATCCAGCGTCAGCAACGGAGAGGAGCGGGTGCCAGTCCTTCTGAGGGCCATGATGTGGGAGCGGGAAGCCAGCAGCTACCTCGCCCTGAAATCGGCCGCTGTCCTCACCTGCGTCAGCAAGGCCCCGCCCAGTGATGCGTTCCGGCCACCGTATGCCGGGACTGCAAAGCCCCTCTACCGGGCCAAGGATATTAAGTGGGAAAAACTGCCCAAACTGGCTGCCCCCGGCGAGGTTCCGGACTGGACACAGTTCGAGCGCTATTTTGAGAGGCCCTGGCTCGATCATTTCGATATCTGGCTATTCCAGCACTTGGGTCCGAACGAGAATCAGCCGAACTATGGCCGGGAGTTCTCGCGCGCCACCTCCATAGCTAGCCTTATGCTAATGCTCGATGTGCCGCGACCGCGCAAGGAAAAGCTCATGCTTGGGTTCGTTCAGCTGGGTATCGACCTGCACGGTCTGGCGTGGTCCGGCCGCAACTGGCCGGGTGACGGCGGTCATTGGAATGGGCGCAAATGGCCGATCCTGTTTGCCGGCCTGATGCTGGACAACAAGAGCTTGCTCACGTTTCCCACCATCACTTCGTTCTTCGACGACGTGAGGGTGTTTAATATCAACCCGGTTGAAGGTTGCCCTCCTCCCACCACAATCTTCTCAGAGGATCAACAGACTTATTACGGAAATGGCGGCGCCGGACAGAAAGCGCTTTACCAGATCATCGTCCACAGTATGGTCCGCCCTACCTACGAGGAAAAGTCGCCTGACGCTTACACCAAAGAGGAGAAGTGGATGGACGGCTACCGGGCCACTTGCTCAGTGGGGTGGCCCGGCGAGGCCCTCTCGGCCCTGCTCATGAAAGCCAAGTCGGTATGGAATCACGATGCCTTCTTCGACTACTGCGACCGCTGGATGGACCACGATGTGAACCCCAAACGTAGGGTCCTTCCCATTCCTGGCGACGGTCGCGCCGATCCGTTCGTGCGAGCCATGTGGACCGCCTACCGGCAACGCGTTCCAAATCAATCGGGTGGAACCGACAATCTCAAGTGGGTCTGGCAGGACGACAAGAGCGGGCAGTTCGTACCCAACCCGCCCTCACGCTAGTGGTTGCCCGGTGTGGATTAGAGCCGCGCGGGTCCTCCTCGCGGCTCTACGGACGCACCGGATCAGAAGCTGAGCCGAAGTGCGACTTGCAGGATACGCGGATCGCGTGCGCTGGTAACCTTGCCAAAGGCGGCGGTGGTCTGGGCGCCGGACTGATCCCACTGCGCGGCGGTACCGATCGCGTTAAACTGCGTGTGATTGAATACGTTGTAGGCCTCAAAACGCAGTTGCGTCTTCACCTTCTCGGTCACCTTGATGTTCTTGAACAAGGCGACGTCTGTGTTCGCGATTCCCGGACCGCGAGCGAACGTCTTTGGCGTATTGCCGCGTGCGAGAACCTGCATCACGCCGGCCAGGTTGGTAACCTGCTGCGGGAGCGCCGGCGGAGAAAACACCGATGTGTTGAACCAGCGGTCCACCGTTCGGGCGTCAGATGGGAGCACCGGGTTGCCGGACATGACGGCGCGCCAGCTATCTCCGCCCCCCATGATGTCCGTACCGAAGTTATTGGTTGTTGTGGCCGCGCACGGCACATTCGGAATCGAGCAGCCGGTCCTCAGGCTGGCGGACAGCGTCAAAGGCGCGCCGCTCTGGAATCGCGTCATCCCGGAGATTTGCCATCCACCCGCGAGCGCCGTCAGGAACCGGTTGTCGATAGTGCCTGATGGCACATTCCACAGGTAGTTTGCCGCGAACACGTGAGTGCGATCATAGGTCGCCAGGCCGTAATCGAACTCCCGTCGTGAAACGAACGTCGAGACGTTCCCTTGATCGCCGTCGGTGTACGCCATTGCTTTGGACCAAGTGTAGACGACGCCAACCTGGAGTCCTCGGGCGTAGCGGCGCTGGGCTGAGACTTGCAGCGAGTGGTAACTGGAATTGCCGTCGAAGCTGAGGAAGGGAATGCCCCCGTAGCCTTGGTAGGTTCGGAGAAAATCGTCCGGCAGGGCCTGCGGCGCTTTTTGCGTTGGATCCAGACTCGAAGCCAGGAACCTGGTGCCGAAAGGAAGATTGTTCACTTGCGATTTCTGGCCGATGTGACGGCCAAAGGTACCGACGTAGGCCATGTCCAGAACGGTCCCGAATCCGATGCGGCGCTGGATTCCCAATGTCGCATTATAAACGCGCGCCGGAACGTTGCTGCGGTTCAGCGAATCACTGAAGCTGGGCGGCGTGAACGTCCCGGTGGCGTCACGATAGGTGGCGGTGGTCCCGTAAAGCACCTGGGGTTGATAGAGGATCGGCGGGTTCGACTGCAGGTCTCCGGTGATGCCGGATCCGTTGCGCGGATTATAGTTTACGGAGAAACCACCACGCAACGCCGTACTCCCGTTGCCGAACGGGTCCCAGGAGAATCCCAGACGCGGCGCTGCCATAATCCCCTGGAAGTCCACGAGCGCACGTGGATAACCTGGATCGCCCGCCTGGACGATACCGTTCTTCAGAACTCCGGTGCCCGGGACCACCTGACCGATCAGGGCTGGCGGCAGGAACACCGACGGATTTCGCGGATCGGCGGCTACACGTGCGCCCGCGCTGTTGAGAACCGGCTTATAGAGCACCGGCGCCTTCGCAGGATCGTACATGGAAGGAACGAACGTGGCGGCAAGATTGTTGGCCTGGTACTGTTGCAGCCCCACTGTGAAGCGCACGCCGAGGTCGAGGGTCAGCCGCGAGGTCAGCTTCCAGGAATCCTGGACGTAGAACTCCAGAATGGGCGTCACCGGCGAGTACTGCGTGCGGTTGGTTGACTCGGTATAGGTATTGAAGTAGCCGAGCAGCGCGTTGGCGTATGGAGAAGTCGTATTCGTGGCGGTATTGGCGGTGCTGTGGCTGAAATCGAACCTTCCGGCAAAGACGTCGTTGGGTCCGGACTGCTCAAACAAGTAGTGCACCCGTTCGTACGCCACACCAGTCTTGAACTGGTGGTTGTTCCAGATCTTGCTCAGGTTGTCGCTGAAGGTATAGGTGTCCGCTCTGTTCACCATGGGGAAACGACCCTCCCATGCGGTGGTGGCCGCGTTAGGACCGATATTCGTGCCGCCGAACGTCATCGCCGGGATCAGGTTGAGGGTGTTCTGTTTCGGATAGATTTGCGGCAGATTGATACCGAGTTTGTCCCGCTGCAACTGCGCCAGCCAGGCATCGCGGTAGATCTGGGTTTCTGTCCACAGCCCGTACCCGACGATCACTTCATTCACCAGCGTCGGACTCACGATCCAGGTCAACGTGGCGCCCAGGTTCGGGCCCGTCAATGCGTAATCCACATCGGCGTCTTTCATCCATGCATAACGGTTGACCGTGCTGTTGGATCCCTTGTTGTGCGTACCCTGGTTGGTTCCACGGAAGAACACCCGCCAATTGTCGGAGATGTTGTAATCCGTGCGCAGGCTATTCTGGCGCCCAGGCCGGCTGAGAGAGTCCTGAATCGAGTAGTTGTACCAAGTGCCGGTGGGTGTGAAGGCACCCCCGTTCAGCACGCTGGGTGCGTTCGGCAAGGGAAAGACGTTCAGCAGCTTTTGCATGTTCGGGTCGATGCGGTTTTGTGGAACGATTCCGTTCGGGAACGGCTGCATCACGCCAGCAGCGTTCTTATTGAAAGGATCTACGATCCTTGAAGCCGCGTAGAGCGATCCGTTTTGGGCTCCCACAGATTGCCTAAAATCGCCGTTTCGCTCCAGCGCCGTGGGCACTGTGTAATAGCGCGGGTCCTGAGGCACGGTGGTCGGAAGGTATTCCTGCGCGAAGAAGAAGAACAGCTTGTTCTTGTCTTTGTTGAATCGCTTGGGAATGTAAATGGGTCCCCCGATGTTACCGCCCATCGTGTTGAAGCGGTAACGTCCGCGCGGAGCGCCGGACTGTCGGTTGAAGAACGTGTTCGCGTTAAACGCCTCGTTACGAAGGTAGTAATAGGCCAAACCGTGGAACTGCGGGGTACCGCTTTTGGTCACGATGTTGATGACACCCGCCGCCCCCTTTCCGTACTCGGCCTGGTAGTTGTTGAGCAACACCTTTACCTCAGCGACGGTATCCATATTGACTGGCGTATCCAGGCTGTTGCCGCTGCGGGTGTTGCCGGAGATACCGTTAACGTTGGCCGCGCTGAAAATTCCCCGCGCGCCCGAGAACGCTGCCGGGGATCCCTGAGTGCCGAGTCCGTCATTTCCGCGACCGTCATAAATCACGCCAGGGAGAGTAGCGAGCAACCCGAATACATCGCGGCCGCGCGTCGTGAGATTGGCTACCTGATTCGAATCGACGAGCGCGCTACGCTCCGAACTTGTCGTCTGGACCGGGGTGGCTTCACCCTTCACTTCGACAACTTCCTTCACCGCGCCGATCTGGAGGATGAGATCTCCGGTCAACAGGCGCTCCGAAGATGAAAGCTGCAAATCGGTCCTCTCGAGAGTCTTGAAGCCTGATGCTCCCACCTTTAGACTGTACGGTCCGGGCTGGAGGGCGGTAAGGGTGAAATCGCCCGTAACAATCGTTGAGAAGGTGCGGACTTCACGTGTGTCCCGCTTGACCAGGGTTATCGCAGCGTTGGCCACGCTCTGCCCTGTTGAATCCAGAACCCGACCACTAATGGTGCCGCTGGAACTCTGTCCCAAAACCGTGCTTCTCAGCAGAAAGCAAGCGGCGATCAGGGCCGCAGCCAAACAAGTACGTCGCAACATGCAAGACCTCCCTAGGTGGTATGTCTGGATTGTAGTGCCCTACAGTCGATTGGGGAGGTCAACTCACGGTCAACACACGGTTAATAACTTTTCCTTCTCAATGACTTGCGAGCCCGAGGTTGTAGCTATACTATTGAGTCACGGGTATTCTTTGGTGACCCACAGATGTCAAGTCGAACATGTTGAGGAGTTTCGCCTTCCCGACGATCAATGCCGAGAGCTAGTCCGAAGAATTGCGGCTAGCGGCGAGTTCCAGCGGGCCACCAAACAACGCGAATTTCTCCTGTACGTCATCGACCGCAAACTGGCCGGCTGCCCGGAGGATGTCACGGAAGCGCTCATCGGCCACCGCGTGTACGGCCGGGCGGCAACCTACAATTCCGGTAATGACAGTATTGTCCGCACCGAGGCGCGTACTTTGCGCAAGCGGCTGGAGCGGTACTTCGAAACCGATGGTCTCGACGAACCGGTGGTGGTCGATATTCCCCGCGGCGGGTATGTTCCGGTGTTCCGGCCAAGGGTAGAATCGCCGTCGCCATCCTCCCCACAACCGGTGTCGCCCCAAAACCGCCTGCTGCCTCCATTCACCCGGCGCCAATGGATTTGGCTGGGAGCTTCGGCCGCAGCCGGAGCTGCTGCCACGTTGGGGTGGCGAAACAGACCATCAGCCCGCTTCCAGGAAGTCCCGCCCAGCCGTACAGCCGGGATGGTGCAATTCGATTCTTCCGACTCCCAGCTCAACCTGGCGTTCCAGCAAGCCAGACAACGGGCGCTGAGTTGCGTCTATACCGGTGATCCAGTGGGCGAGTGGTATGCAACCAGACCAGACGGCGGAAGCAATGTCTTCTGCATGCGCGACCTGTCCCACCAGAGCGCGGGGGCTGCGGTACTCGGACTGACCCGTCATACCGCCAACATGCTTCGCCGCTTTGCCCAAAGCGTCGCTCGCAGCCGCGACTGGTGCGGATATTGGATCATCACCAAGGACGGCTTCGCTGCCCCAAGCGCCTACAATTCCGACAACGATTTCGGATACTGTCTCCCGGCTGGCTTCGACATCATGCGGACCTGTTACCGGCAGTTACTTTGGACTGGCGACGCCGGTTATCTTAGCGCGGATTTCCTCAACTTCTATGAACGTACCGCTATCGATTACCCGTTGACCTGGGACCAGGACCACGACGGCATCATGGAGAACTTGCGCCGTCCGCGAGTCCACGCGTCCTACTTCCAACAGCAACCGCGCTTCTTGATTGGCGCCGATCTGGTTGCCGCGCAATACACCGGATATCTCACCTACGCGGCTTTGCAGGAGTCCATTGGACGCGAGGGAAGCCTCTCCAAGCGTCTCGCGAGAGAGTTTCGAAACAAGGCTGGCGCGCTGCACAAGCGCTTTAATGCCGAATGGTGGAATCCAGCCCGGAACCGTTTCTATTCGGGGATTCTACCGGATCGCAACTTTGCTGAGGATTTCGTACCAGAGTGCAACCTGTACACTTTGTTATTCGGCATTGCCGAAGACGGTCCGAAAACCGAGGCCGCCCTCAATACCCTGGAAAGTGACAGGCCGCAATTCGCCGGAGCCTACTCCTATACCCCGGAAGTGCTCTATCGGTATGATCGAAACGACTACGCATACAGGTTCCTTCTCGAAATCGCGCGACCGGATTTCTTCGGCAAGGATGTTGGCGAGGTGGCGTTCGCGGTAGTCGGCGCGATCGCAACCGGCTTGATGGGCCTGATCCCTGATGCATCCAAATCAACCATTGAGACCTTCCCGCGATTATCCGAAACGTTAAAGTGGGCCAGACTGTCCCATGTGCCGGTGATGCGCAATGAAATTGCGGTCGAGCACCGCGGAATGCACGAAAGCACGCTCACGAACAGCGCCGGTCCAACACTGCAGTGGAAGGTTAGCTTCCCCGCTGCTGAGGCAGGAAAGGCTTCTCGGATTGCCGTTGACGGCGTTCCGGCGCAGGCTTCGCTGCAACCCCGCGCGAACGGCCAGGCGGTCAGCTCAACTGTGGTTTCCGTCGGACCAGGCCAGAGCAGGACAGCGCAATACTTGTCCTGAAGAAACCAAGGTTCCCGCGGGGACATCAGAACCGCACGAACCACTTGCGCCGGTACAGGAACCGCGCGAATAAATAGACCACGGCGACGTTGGTCAAGGCATACAGCAAAGAGGCATTTTTCGGACTCGCCAGGTATACGAAAAAGTTGTCGTAAACGATGTGCTGCAACGAAACACTTCCGATCTTCAGAATGCTCATCATGCGCGCCAGCATGCCGGAAAAGAAGTACAGCACGATCGCATTCATCCCGAACATCACGAAAGGTTGTGCGAAGCGCTTCCACTGTTGCACGTTGACCAGCCAGTAGCAGAATGCGAACGCCTGCATCGCAAGACCCGCCATGAAGACGGAATACGAACTGGTCCACAGACTCTTGTTTATCGGCATCCACCACGCGAGCACGCTGCCTGATACCAGCAGGACGCTGCCACACACGAAAAGCCAAGCTGTTTTCTCGGCGGGAGTGCGTCGGATCCTTAGCAGGTGCCCGGCGAGCACACCGAACAGCGTCGTCGCAATCGCCGGAAGCGTACTGACGATGCCCTCAGGATCCCATTCTGTGGTCTGCCGCCACATGTGCCCCTTCAAGAGCAGTCCATCGACGTAACGCTCAAAATTGCATTCCATTTCTAGCGAACCGGGTCCACAGCCGGGCACAGGATAGAGCGTCATCAACATCCAATAGCCGGTCAAAAGGGTGCCAACGGCCAGCATCTGCCCGCGCAAGCGCGTGAACAACAAGACGATGCTCGCGATCAGATAGCACACGGCGATGCGTTGCAGCACGCCTGGGATGCGCATGGTCGCTATCGGAAATTTCGGAAATCCCGAGAGGAAAAAGCCGATTGCGAAGATGATCGCGGACCGTCGCACGACGTGCAGCATCAACTTTCCCCGACCCCGATCGGCGCCCTGTTCCATGCGCCGTTCGAAGGAAAGCGTCATCGCGACGCCCACGATCCAGAGAAAAAACGGAAAGATCACGTCCGTGAAGGTCCAGCCGTGCCATTTCGCGTGGAGCAGAGGCGGATAAACCGTGTCCCACGAGCCTGGGTTATTCACCAGGACCATTGCCGCGATGGTTGCCCCGCGGAACACGTCCAGCGACATCAACCGGCCGCTGGCGGCTGAAAGCTTTTCTGCGATCACGCTTTGCCCTCCGAAGGCCAAAGTCAGTTATTGAACGACCGGCTGTCCGGCCTGCGGCTCCAAACGGATTTCTCCGAAGGCCGCCTCATACTGCGACACGTTTTGTTGAAGGACATTATATAGCGCTTTTGCCTGCTGAGGACTGAGGTAAATGCCTTGAAAGCAGTCAATGTTGACGGTGTCTGGGGCATTCTGCATCAGCGTTCCGAACATCAGGAAGAAATCCCAGAGGTTCACGCGGACCTGCACGCTGTTTGCATAATTTTCGCGGTAGTCCGCGGATTTGTTGATCTGGATATTTGGCGGCTGAACTTGCTGGCTCATAAAACAGATCTTACCCTTATCCGCACCATTGCGGAATTTATGACGGAATGCCCTCCACTATAAGAGAAATCAATCCGCATAGACGAATTGCAGGTAAGTAGGATATTTTAGAAGCAGCACACTGCAGCCAAGGTGGTTCACATGAGTAGCGCTCAAGTTCAACAACTTCGCCCGGAAATCCCGGTCCAACCACCCAAGGTTGAACCAGCGAAGCCTCGCAACCACGCTTGGCTTTGGCTGCTACTTGTCGTAGTTGTTGCCGCCGGCGCCGGCCTCTGGTATCGCCAGAACGCCAGCACAGTGAAGGTTGGACCGACGGTGAAGATTCGTACCGCCAAGGTTCGCACGGGCCCGCTGGAACAATCGATTCGGGTTACTGGCATGGCCACCGCCGAGCGATCCGTTCTGCTGACTGCGCCGCAGATGATAGGCAGCCGCGTTCGCGGGAGCCGTGGCGATTTCATGACCGTGCTGCAGGAACTGGTTCCGAATGGTGCTCACGTGAAAAAAGGCGATGAACTGGCAAAGTTTGACCGCCTTTTCATGCTGGAACGTCTCGATGACTGCCGTGCGGACGTCATCCAGCACCAGAACTACCTCAAAATTCTGTACGCTCAGCTGGCTGTGCGGCGAACCGCCCATAACCAGAAGATCCTGGCAGCCAAGGCCGCGTGGGACAAGGCTGAACTGAACCTGAAGACCGCTCCAGTCCGCTCTGCCATCCAGACCGAGAAATTCAGCCTTATCGCGGCAGAGGCCAAAGCGCGGCATCAGGAATACGTGCTCCAATCGAAACTCCTGGATGACTCCGACCTCGCTGCCATTCACTTCAGAGAATTGCATCTCAAGGAATCCCAGTTGGAAGCAAAGCGGGCACAGAGTAACGTCGAACAAGATGATCATTAAGGCCCCGATTGACGGCCTCACTGTCATGCAGACTGTGCATCGCGGATCGGAGCGGACAGAGATCCAGCAAGGCGATCAGCTCTACCCGGGCCAGACTTTCATGCAGGTTGTGGACCTTCGTTCGCTGGTGGTCGCGGCCGCTGTAAATCAGGCGGATGCGGAGACGATACGTGTGGGGACGAAAGCTCATGTCCAGGTGGATGCGTACCCGGGAATGAAGCTTAAGGCGCATGTCATTTCAATCGGCGCGTTTGCCCGGGGATCCGGATGGCGGCGTAGTTACGTAACTGAAGTGCCGGTGCGGCTTAAATTCGAACAAACCGATCCGCGGCTGATCCCGAATTACTCGGTCAGTGCGGATATCATTACGGGCCAGAAGGAAACCGCGACACTAGTTCCGCTGGAATGCGTGTTCAAGGAGGGCTCCGAAAGCAAGGCCGTGGCCTATGTCCGCAAGGGAGATCACTGGGAGAAGCGCGACCTCGAACTCGGGCTGCAGAGCAACTTGGAAGCGGAAGTACTGTCTGGCTTACAGCCAGGAATCGAAGTAGCTGCCGAGAAGATTCCCGCTGATCAATTGGCTGACGCGTCGAAATAGATCACACTCCGCGGCAATAATCGGACGTATTTGGGCCAGAGGAATTCAATGCTCACTCGCACCACCCTTCAGGGAACTGCGCGAGCAAACGATTCTATCGGGTAACGAAACGTCCCATTCCTTGTTGGCAGCAGGCCTGCCGGCGCTCGTACTGATTGGCCATCAACTCATTCGGGAAGCGCTCCACAGGCGCCCCCGACCAAGATCGTGAACTCCGTGCGACTATGCGGTTCATCCAGCCACCATCCTTGGTTTGACGGCCACGCCGGAGCTGGTGTCTGCGTCCGGTTCGGAGCGGTTCTCAACCCAATCCGCCAGCAGTTCGTACGTAACGGCGAGAATCACGGGGCCCAGGAAAATGCCCATGATCCCCATACTGATCATGCCGCCTATGACGCCGGCGAAAATCAATGGCAGCGGGAGGTCGGCGCCCTTCTTGATCAGGACGGGTTTCACGACGTTGTCGATCGTCATGGACACAAGCGCGAAGACCAGCAGAATACATCCCGACAAAGTGGACCCGGTGGAGAACTCCCAGATCACGGCGGGGACCATGATCAGTCCCGGTCCGAGTTGCGCCAGACACAACAACAAAATGGCAGCACAGAGCAGCGGCGCGCCCGGAGTCGATGCGATCAGGAGCCCGGCTCCGGCGATGAGTACCTGAACGAAGGCGGTAACCACTATGCCCATCGCCACACCCCGTATTGCGCCAGCCGCAAGCAGGGCAGCCCTATCGCCATTGGAACCCGCGAGGCGGGTGGCGAACTTTCGGACTCCACGCGCGGCCGTCTCACCTGTCGTGTAAAGGACCGCACACATGATGACCGTCATCAGGAACTGCAGAATCATTGCACCGGCTCCACCGATCTGAGCGATGAGCCATTGGATGAAGAGGCGGACGTAAGGCGCCGCCTGGGCAGCGAAGCCTTCCGGACCTTTGGCAGCGAGGCGTGTCCACGCGGCTGTGATCTTGTCGCCCGCCAGCGGAATGCCGGACAGCCACGCAGGCGGGGGTGGCAGCGCGACCTCGTCCAGGGAACTCACCCATGCAGCGATCCGGTCGCTGTTGCCAACGATCGCCCCCACAGCGAACCCCAGCGGAATCAGGAGAACGAGCAGAAGCACGACCGTCATGATAAAGACCGCCATTCCGCGCTTTCCCCGGAGTCGGGCCTGAAGGCGCAGAAGCACGGGCCAGGTTGAGATGACGATCATGGTCGCCCATAGAAAGGCCGTCACAAATGGACTCACGATCCACGCGGTAGAGACGATCAGCGCACCGATCGCTCCAACCGACAGAGTAGCGCGGGTCAAATCACGAGATGTAGGAAGAGGCTCTGGCAATTCGGCACCTCGCTCATGGTCAACCAATGCGACCCTCGACGGCGGCAACGAAAAGATAATTCCCTATGCCCGGAGTCAGATTCAATTTTTTTGGAGGCGGACAAAAGTAAATCGGAATGCCGGCTGCGTGCTTCTTTGGATCGGACCAACAAGCTGCATGCAAGGCTCAGGGCTTTCGGCGATCAGACGACCTGTTCAGACTGCCCCCTTGATTGGCCGACGGCCAGCACACCGGTAGCGAACAGGGGTGTGAGCGGTCGCAGATGGCACTGACTCCTGATCCGGCCTAGACGGAACTTATTCACTGCTCCTGGCACCGGATCAGAATCGAGGCATCCAGCACCTGGCCGCTGTCAAGCGTGACTCGGGTCTCTAAGAGGATGGCCAGGGGGAAATGGAGGGGGCGAAAACGACGTGCCCACAGTATGCAATGTGCCTACCATATGCAATGTGCCTACCGTTCGGGCCCCCCTTGCGCTTACATCGCCATGGACCTAATCGGGCCGCATGGAAGGGAAACCCAGACCGTGAGACCTGCTATTATGGCGAGCAGCAGGGGAATACGAACGACTTTACGTTGGTTTTTCCTGGGTGTTGAGGGGAGGGAGTTACTGGCTCCTTCCCTTCTATTTCAAGCCTTCCATTGTTCAAGGATTTACTTCAGGTGTCCTACTACGGCCCTTCATTGGTTGGTACCGAGTAGGTCGGGTTGAGACAAACTTCAAAGGCGGCTGTCGATTCAACGGCTGTCGCGATCTCAAGCCAGATGCGGCCCCACGCTAGCCTTTTGACCGCTCGGAGGCCCTGTAGCGCATCGCTGGGGCTAGGTTGGGGTTAGTACATCGCGAGGCTCGCGAATCGCTACAGCAGTCGGTTGGTATGGATCTGAGGTGGTAAGCCATGTGCTACGCCTGCACGCCTGCGGATCGCAATCGGCGTACAATGCTCGCTCGTATCACACCCTTAGGGGGCTGTGCGAGTAGGGGGCTGTGCGAGCGAACATCCTGTAGGGGCAGCCTCAGCCCTTTCGCATCAAGTACAGCCAAGCCACCGCTACCCAATATATCAGGGCCAGTAGCGCACCTGACACCAAACCGATTGATGAGAGTGGCTTCGTTTCGATGTCAAAGTGCCTGTTGAACCAGTCGAAACCAATATCGAAACTACGGGCGGCTTTGAGAATGAACCCGGACTCGGCGAAGAGCCAGAGCCAGATGGATGTGAAAAAGGCAGGGTAGAACCAGAGACGAGCTACACCGAAGTCGTGATGGGGTTGGAGCGAGGGGATCACAGATTCGGGAACGTGCAAAATGGTATTTACGAAATATGCCTGCCACCCGTACGTTGGAGAGACCACCGGATGCAAAACTTCGCTAACGGTCCACTGTAGGAATGCACCGATGCATACGCCGACTAAGGCAAAAGCACTGGTGAGCATCACATCAAGGACGAGGAGTAACGGCTGAAGCCCCCGGCTTGAACGTTTCATAATCTTGAGAATGAATCTGGTTTCAAGCAACGAACAGTAGTCCGGCAATATGTTCCCAAACAACATATAGAGGAGAAAGTACGGCAGGAACATGGAATGGTTAGGCATGTACCAGCGAGCAGACAGCCACTGCGCATTACCACGAGAGAGTAAGAGCAGCAGTAGCGCAAACCCGACTGAAGCGATCCCTGACCGAACGAAGCACCTCCATGACAGATGTTTTTCGCCGAACACTCGGTCAAAGACGTTGGCGAATATCTCGTGCCAGTGCTCAAGCCTATGACCGACCTTCACCCCCAACAGCCACACGGCAATCTCCAGCTTTGTATTCTCGGCAGAACGTATTCGACTTCCTTGAAAAACTTGTGAGTGCCCCACAAAAGACCGATGCCATTAACAAGAGGCTTGAGCGAATCTACTGAATTTAAAAGGAAGTCGGCGGCGGCGAGAAGCATTGACACTAACGAATCAGCATACTACACAGAGGATGCGGCTATCCGAAATAACAGTCTGTCGTGGAGCCGCAGCAGCGTGACTTGACGGCCAACATCGAAGCATTGATCTCGGCTACAGCCTCGGCTGGCTTCGGCAAAGTGTGTTGAATCCTGCAGATCCGTCATTTCGTCACGTGTCTCCATCCATCCCGGTACCGACAGATGGTGTGCTAAAGACTCCTGACACAAACTCTGACACAAAGGGCAGTTTGATGCGGCGCCAATTCAATGAATGGCATCCGCCGCGTTGCCCGATCGTGCTCGGCATCGACGAGCACTTTTTCACCCGCCGCAAAGGCTACGCCACCACGCTTTGCGATCTGCGCCACCATAAGGTTTACGATGTGGTGCTGGGCCGCTCGGAACTATCGCTGAGCAGCTATTTGGCAGGTTTGGAAGGTAAATCCGAAGTGCGCGTGGTGTGCATGGATCTGGCCAGTGTGTATCGATCAATCGTGCACCAGCATTTCCCGAACGCGCGCATTGTGGCCGATCGCTTCCATGTCATTCGCCTGATCAACCATCACTTTTTAGGCTGCTGGCGCGAGATCGATCCGGTGGGCGCTAAGAATCGTGGTCTGATGTCGCTGATGCGCCGCCACCGTCACAATCTGAAACCGGAGCAGCAGATCCGGCTCGCTCTGTATTTTGCCGAACATCCTGCCTTGGAACTGATCTACCGTTTCAAGCAGCGCCTGTGTTACCTGCTGCTGAAAAAGCATCGCACACGCAAGCAATGCGAGAAACTGGCCCCGCGTTTTCTGCGTGCCGTGGACCAGTTGCGCCAGGCCGGCCTGCCGCAACTGGTCCAGCTTGGGCAAACTCTATACACCTGGCGCAACGAGATTGCGACCATGTGGCGGTTCACGCGCAACAACGGAATCACTGAAGGCTTTCACAACAAAATGGAATTGATCAGCAGGCAGGCATACGGTTTCCGCAACTTCGAAAACTATCGTATGCGCGTTAAGGTATTATGTTCGTGAATCAGTCTGGGATCCGGGGTCTCCCCCGTTGTTGGTGTAGAGCCGTTATTGTAAAGTGGTGGGCCCGACAGAACTCGAATCTGTGACCTCCTGCGTGTCAAGCACAAAAAGGAGTTCTCGCAAGTGACTGAAACATAAGCTGATCTGCCAGCAACCAAAAGACTTACAGCACATCCGCATTACGCTAGTTTACGCCCGAATACGGTTGTTTTTTGGATGGGGTCCCCACAATTTCCCCCACAGTCTAACAACTGCAGCTGCGAGCAAGGTTACGGAGAAACTCGTGAGGTCAGAGGTGGGAGCCCGCATGGCGCTCGGAATTCGATTGTTATTTCACAACGCCAATAAGTATTAGCTTGATTGGCAGAGGCCCGGCCCAGAATATGCACTGTCGCCCCGCAGGGTTCATGCTGGTCGCTGCCATGAACCCGCACCCGTGCAGATAACAACTGCAACTTGGGCGTAAGAGTAGAGTGCCGGGTACTGATAGGCGTCAATGAGAAAGAAGTACGTCCGAGACACTCGTGACCAATGATCGATGCATGCTTTCTGCAGGAGTCATCGCAAGCCGGACAGGTCGGGCAAGGCAGCACTCCATCCCCCATCGACCATCAAAAACGCTCCCGTTATCCAAGCCGCTTCGCCTGAGGCGAGGAAGGCGATGGCGTGCGCGACATCTTCAGGCTTCCCGAGGCGGCGCATCGGATACGATTCGATGACCCGCCGACGGGCATCGTCAGGCTTGGGAAAGCCTGCGAAATACGGTTCCGTTCGCACCGATTCTATCTGCGCAGGAATTACCGCATTGACTCGAATGCCGGGCGCGTACTCTGCAGCCAGAGAGCGGGTCAATGCGAGCAAGCCTCCTTTCGCCGCGGAGTAAGGAAACGTATTACGGCCGCCCCACTGTCCCTGGATAGAGGCGACTGTGACGATGCTCGCATTCCCGGCTGCCTCCAGCAGGGGATGGGCTTCGCGAGCGCAGTACCAGGCGGACTTGAGATTCAGATCCAGGCACTCGTCCCACTCCTCCTCACTGGAAGTGAGGGAGCTGGAAGAATACGGCCGCCCGGCGTTGATCACCAGCACGTCGAGCCGGAGATAACGCTCCCGCACGTGATCGAATAAGCGCCGCACGTCTTGCGCGCTGGTCACGTCCGCTCTGACTTCGTCCAGCCCGCCCGACTCCGGCGGAAACTCGACGTCCGCGATCGTCACGGTTGCGCCGCGCGATGCAAGGAGTTCAGCGGTGGCCCGTCCGATGCCGCGCCCCCCGCCGGTGACCACGGCAATCTGGCTCATTTCTTCTTCTGGGACCGCTCCCAGATTAGTTGCGCCGGCTCCTGATATTTCAGGGCCGACTTGTCGGTGATGAACGTGGGTGCGTCGTAAACGGGAATCTCCTTGAACGTGATGGTGTCGCCCGTGACCGATACTTTCGCAGCGGGAATTTCATAGATGTTGCCCGTCAGGACATCGACCCAGACCGGATTGGCGAACTTGCCGCCCTTTACCCGGAAGGTGGCCGGAACCGTATCGTTCGTGTTGCCCGGGGTGCCCGACTTGTCCCAAAACACAAGGATCTGCTGGCCGCCGCTCTTCACTTTGTGGCCGAACACGGCAAGTTGCTTCGCGCAGGAGACTTCCACCGGGTAGTCGCGAATCAGTTCCGTCGCGTCGTTGAACACCGAGACGACGTTCTGCACCGCGTAATACGCCACCTTGACCTTGAGCACCTTGTACCCCTCGGCCGCCCCCGCCGTTTTGATCAGTCCGTAGCGCACGAGGCCGTTGTGGAACGGCGTCGTCCGGTAATCGAGATCGGCGGCTGTGAACACCTCCGAATCGACGTCGTTACCGATGTCGCCGAGCATCCGCCGCGTATCCCACTTCGCTTGCGTCAATTCGGTCCAGGGATACTTACTCGCTGCGCCCGACTGACACCACTCTGATTGCATGCCGGATTCTCCCTGCCAGAGCTTCATTGTCGCTGAGTATTTCCGGATAATCTCCCGCGCGCGGGAGACCTGCGGATAGATCGCGTCGGGATTCATGCCGTAGTTATGGTAGACCACCCACTCGAAAAGTCCGAGCCGGTTGCGTGCGGCGAGCGTCTTCATGAAATGCTCGACAGTGTCGAGATTCATCCCCCCGAGAATCAATCCGGCGATCCTGGCATCCGGAATGACCCGTTTGATGACCTCGGCGGTGCGGATATTGAAGTCGGTGATGAGTTCCTTGGTGTGCTTCTTACCGGACGGCTCGTTCCACATGGCCCAGTCGCGCACCTTGCCTTTGTAGCGTGTCGCCATCGCTTCCACCCAGCGATCCCAGCTTTTCAACCCTTCTTCGGAACTCGGGAAACCACCTGCCAGAGTCCGGCCTCCCCCTCCGGGGTAAATCGGATTCCCGTAGCTGGTCTCCAGCCAGATTTCGAGACCGCGCGAGCGGGCATCATCGATGATGTGGTCCAGCCACGCGAAGTCGTACAGGCCCGGCTCTTTTTCCGTCCGCGCCCATCCTCCCTGCAGGCGGATCCGTTTTATGCCAAGAGGGGGAAGGTACTCTTTGTACGAATCGTAATTCGCGTACTCCCGGTCGATCGTCTCGCAACCGAGAGTCCAGCGCGATGTCCCGATCTCCCGGACGCCTTTCGGCACCAGCGTGCCGACGAGCGGCATGCCTGGATTGAGGCTGGTCTGCACGCGCGTCGGCGTGTTGTCGATCACCTGAGCAAAGCACGCGGGCGTCAACGAAAGGAGCGCCAAATTGGCCAGCAGGTTCTTCATCTAATCTTCCTTAGACAGCGGTTGAGACGGAGGCTTCGGTCTTGTAGAACGGCACCGCTTCCGACGGACGGATATCGGTGAGGGCCCCGGTGTAGTGGCGGAACGGACACGGCCGGTATGGATAGCGGAGCGCCGCCTCTTCGTTCAGTTCGACTCCGAGTCCCGGAGCCGTGGGAATGCTCAGGCAGCCATCGGCGAACGTCAGGTCTTCGTGGACCACCTCGGCGCGCCACGGCACGTCGCTCGACATGGTTTCGAGCAGCGTGAAGTTGGGCGTGGAGGCGGCCACGTGCAAGGTCATGGCGTTCGCCACCGGACCGTTCGGGTTATGGGCCGAGACCGGTTTGTAGCCGGTTCGCGCCATGTCGCAGATACGCTTCAACTCCAGCATTCCTCCCACATGGCACACGTCCGGCTGATAGACGTCGGCGGCTCCTGCGCGGAGCATTTCCTCGAAACGGAACCGGTCGAAAACACGCTCACCTGTGGCCACCGGAATCGGGATCCGCGATCGCACCTCCGCCAGTGCCTGGATGCTCTCGGGTGGAACCGGCTCTTCGTACCAGAAGGGAGAAAATTCGGCCAGCTTATGTGCCATCATGATCGCGGTCGGAACATCGAGCCGGCCGTGCACTTCTACCAGCAGGTTGACGGCATCGCCGACTGCATCGCGAATGGCACCAACGACGTTGACAGCGCGTTGGCGCTCTTCCGGCTCCATTTGCATGTACGCCGAACCGAAAGGATCGAACTTGAGCGCGCGAAAGCCGGCTTCAGCCGCGGCTTCGGCCTTTCTCGCGAACTGCTCCGGGCTGCTTGCACCCGAGAACCAGCCATTGGCGTAAGCCTTTACCCGGTCGCGGCACATTCCTCCCAGCAGTTCGTAGACGGGAACTCCCAACGCTTTGCCTTTGATGTCGAACATTGCCGCTTCGACGGCGCTCAACGCGCTTCGGAGGATGACACCGTTACGCCAATAGGAATCGCGGTTCAGGATTTCACAGTGATGTTCAATCGCAAACGGGTCTTGACCAACCAGATAGCGACCAAGCTCTTCGATGGCAGAAGCCACCGTGGGTTCGCGGCCTTCCACCGTACCTTCGCCCACTCCGCAGATGCCCGCGTCCGTGTAGAGCTTGACGAACACCCAGTTGCAGCGGAACGCGTATACGACAAACGTTTTGAGATCGGTTATTTTCATGATGAAACCTTTCGGCGGCCTCCGCCTCGAATGTGGCTCTCGGCCGCGATAAAGTCGGCCTGCGCAATGAGGTCGAGTTTGGCCTTGGAGCAGTGCTCCTCGACGATGCGGGTGACCGCGTCGGCGTCATGCTGGTCTAAGGCGCGCAACAACTGTCGATGCTCGGATACGATTTCTTCCAAGCGACCAGCGCCGTAGCCGAAACGTCGTCGCAGGCTTTGCAGCAACTCGTCATGGCGTGCAATGACGTCCACTGCTTCCGGATTGCCGGCCAGACGGAACATTGTGTGATGCAACTCGTGATTGGCAGCCAGCGCGGCGTCCGTGTCCTGTTGCCGGACCGCGGCTTCGAAGCGGCCTTGAATTGCGTACAGCGAGAACATGTCGGAATCGGTGACCGCTTCCACGCCTCGACGAACCATCATGGCCTCAAGGGCCGAGCGAATGTCGTAAATATTGCGGATGAACTCTGCATCGACTCGGCGGACGCTGGCGCCGCGGTTGGGTGCGATCGTTACCAAACCCTCACCCTGCAACTGTTGCAGTGCCTCGCGAATAGGCATCTGACTGACGCCATAGCGAGCCCCAAGGGCTGCTGTCTTGATGCGGGCTCCGGGCTCGAAATGGCCCGACAGAATGTCTTGGCGAATACGCTCGCGCACCCGCTTATAAACTGGGTCGCCGATTCCGGTGAGATCTGGATCGGTTTGGGTCATGAGGCTCCTGCGGTCTGTAGTGAGTTCACTTTCATTCTGTTATAGTCCGGGCTGAAGAACTGCACCGCTGCCAGAATTAGAGCCGCGCTTCCGGCGGCGTGAACCAGCGGCAATATAGACAACCCAGCCGCCAGGCCGATGCTTTGCTTCATTGCACCAAGCCACACAGGAGCCAGTGAGGCAATGCCGAAAGCGATCGACAACACCAGCCCGGATGCTGAAGCGTGCAGGCGCGGAGGCACCACCTGGTACACAGCCGCCCAGGTATTGCAGTCATAGAGACCGCGGAAGAATCCGAAGCCGGCCAGCGCCGCGTAGACCAGCGGAAGGCTCGAAGCTGCGCCCATCAGATAGAGAAAAGGAGCCGCGAGCAATAACGCCGAGGCTTGCATCCACAGGCGCGCTTTGGGCTGGCGCAAGGCGAGGCGGTCGGCAAAGCGGCCCCCCACCAACACTCCTGCGAAGGCGAAGGCATGGTGGTAGAACATGCTGGAGAAACCCGCATTGGCCAGAGAGAGTTGAAAGCGCTCATGGAGGAACGTCGGCATCCATGTGAGGTAAGCGACGTTGGCGAAAACAGAGGCGCCCAGGCCCGCCGCGATCAGGAAAACGGTCGGCCGGCGGAATAACTCCCGGGCTCCGAAGCGGTACCCGGGTTCGACGGGGGCTGGAGGCACTTTACGTATGCGGAGCTGCATCAACGCAGCGGCGGCGATCCCACCGGCTCCGAATATCCAGAATGCGCCGCGCCATCCGAAATGGTCGGCGATGTAGCCGGCCACCGCTCCGGTCACGATCACCCCAACATATAAGGATGTCTGGTGAAGCGCCATCGCCTGCGCCCGAGTCTCCGAGTGCTGCTCGCCGATAAGGGCGTACGCAGAAGGCGCGAACATGGCTTCGCCTACGCCAGTCGCGATGCTTCGGACTGCAATCAGCAGCAAAAGCGTGTTCGCGAAGCCCGTTAGTGTGGTGGCAACGCTCCAGACCAGGATACTGAGCACAACGATACGCTTGCGTGAGAAGGTGTCGCCAGCCAGGCCGCTAAAAGGGATGACGCAGGCAAATGCGATGGTGAAGATCGACGCGACTAACCCGGCTTGGACGCTCGAGAGGCCTAAATCGAGCCGGAGAGCGGGCAAAACAATACCGAAAAGCTGACGATCGGCCTGATTGAAGAAGAAGGCAATCCAGAGCCAAAGCACGAGTTCCCAGCGGTATGGGATGCGAAAATCGAATGGCGTTTTGGCGGCCATACAGATTTTATATCAAAGATTTGCTCAAATAGTACATAGTTATTGACACATTTTAGATCTTAGATCTAAAATTGCGATGTACAGGAGGTTGATCGATGTCACATCTGCCCGCTTTGCTCCGTCCGTTCCTTCGCAGCGCCTGCCTCGGCGCCGCACTTATATTGGCCGCTGCGTCCTCATCCGCCCAGAATGTTTCCGGCGTGTTGTCAGGAACGCTGCAAGATCCTACCGGGGCGACGATCCCTGCGGCACGGATCCAACTGACAGCTGAACGTACGGGCTTCGTCCGGACGACAGACAGCAACAGTGGCGGGTTCTTCACCTTCCCCGATCTGACTCCAGACACATTCCGGGTAAAGATCACTGTGCCTGGATTCAAGGCCTACGCGCAAAGCGGCATCGAAATCACTTCCGGCCAGCAGGTTTCGTTAGGTGTGATCCCGATGCAAGTCGGGGATGTGGCCGAATCGGTAGTAGTGACGGGCGAGGCGACCAATGTGATAGTGGCGACGTCCGAGCGTGCCGGCGTGCTCACTTCGCAGGATCTGAGCGTGCTCGCTACTCGCGGGCGGGATTTCATGGACGCCGTAGGACTGTTGCCGGGCGTGGTGGACCTTAACGAGTCCCGCGAGTCGCCGGGCAAGGACAGCATGGGCAGCGTGTTTATCCTCGGCGGCAGAGACAACCAGAAGAACATCACCATTGACGGCGTAACTGGAGTGGACATCGGCAGCGGAACCTCGTTCAAGACCATGCCGTCGATGGATTCGATCAGCGAGCTCAAGGTGCTGATGTCCAACTATGCGGCGGAATTCGGGCGCAACTCAGGGGGTTCCATCACCCTGATCACCAAGGGCGGCGGCAAGCAGTTCCACGGCGCCGCCAACTGGTATCATCGCCACGAGCAGTTTTCTGCTAATAACTACTTCAACAACATCAACGCGCTGCAGCGCTCACGCTACCGCTACAACATCTTCACCTACTCTTTGAGCGGACCGATTACCATCCCGAAGGTCTTCAACAAAAGCCGCTCCAAACTGTTCTTCTTCTTCTCCGAGGAATTCCAGGGCCAGTTGGCCAACGTCGCCGCCAAGACCGTGACAGTACCGACGGCAGCCGAACGCGCCGGCGATTTTTCCGCCAGCTACGATGTCAACGGGAGAATCCGCACCATCTATGATGCCCAGGCGAACCAGACACCGTTCCCCGGCAATAAAATCCCGGCCGCGCGGTTCAACCGCGTCGGGCAGAAAGTGCTCGACCTTTTCCCGCTGCCGAACTTCGTCGATGCTAATCCCGCCCGCCGTTACCAGTGGAACTACGTCTCGGCGTACAGCTACGACAACCCGCGCCGCAGCGAATTGGTTCGCATCGACTATTCGCCCTGGCAAAACGTGCAATTGTACGGCCGCTACAGCCGGAACAAGGACGAAGCCATCGCCTATTACGGTCCTTGGGTAACAGGCGCGCTGAACTTTCCGCTGGGACGAATCGCATACAAATACCCGGGCCGCAGTTACTCCCTGCATGGCACCGTCACGCTCTCCCCCTCATTGTTCAACGAGATTAATCTCGGCATGAGCGAGAGCACCAACCAGTACTATCCTGAAGATCCTGACAAATTCACCCGCAAGGGCACCGGCATTGAAATCGCCAGTTGGTATCCCGGCGATCCGGCCGGCCTCATTCCCGATATGAGTTTCGGTGGGGTTTCAAACCCGGCCAACCCCAGCATGGACAACCGTATTTCCAGCTACATGACTAACGCAAGGATGAATCCGACATACTCCGTCGCCGACAATCTGAGCAAGGTGCTCGGAACGCATACGTTCAAAGCTGGTATCTATATTGAGCGATCCTACGCCTATCCATACGCGGCCAACAACGTGCGCGGATCGGCGGGTTTCGGGGTAGACCGCACCAACCCGCTCGACACCAACTACGCGTACTCCAATGCTCTGACCGGAGTGTATGCGAGCTACAGCCAGGCGAGCGCGCAGCCCATGTCGAAGCTTCGCTTCAGCAACAACGAATGGTACGTGCAGGATGATTGGCGCGTACGGCCGGGCTTGTTCCTGAATTACGGCCTACGTTTCATTAACGCGCCGCCCATGTGGGACGGATATATGAAGCAGTCCACATACATCACCAGCCTTTTCGATCCCGCCAAGGCGCCCGTACTGTTGCGGCCTGCTTTGAATGCCAGCGGAACGAAAATCGCGTTCAATCCGCAGACTGGCGCGACTTATCCCGCCGTTCTTGTCGGAACGTTCGCTCCCGGATTGGGCGACCCGGCCAACGGTATGGCGGTAGTGGGAACCCATGGACTTCCGAATACCCTTTATACCGTTCCCTCGCTCAGCCTGGGTCCGCGGTTCGGCTTTGCCTGGACGCCTTCCGGATTGGCGCAGACGGTGGTTCGCGGCGGAGTGGGTATCTTTTACAATCGCTCGCCCATGGGGCCAATGAACAGCATGCCGGCCAACCCGCCCAACGTTTACACGCCAACGACCTATTTCGGAAATCTGGACACGCTGGCGCAAGCCGGAGGGTCGGGCGCTCTGTCTCCGACCAATGTCACTGCCATGTACGGCGATCAATCACCGCAAACGGTGTACAACTACAGCTTCGGAATCCAGCAGAAAGTAGGGCAGAAGCTGATTCTGGACGTCTCCTACGTTGGCTCGATTTCCCGCCATTTCTGGTTTACGCGGAACGTCAACGCCGTGCCCGCGGGGGCGCAGTTCCTCGATCTGCACCCCGAAAACCGCGACCTCAGCACTGCGAACACCGCGCTTTCGACCAACTTCCTGCGGCCTTTGCAGGGATGGGGCGACATCACCTTCTACGATTTCGGCGGGACGGCAAATTACAACTCGCTCCAATCCACCGTAAGCCGCCGCCTCGGGCGGGGCCTGATCTCGGCGAGTTACACCTTCAGCAAGACGCTGGGCACCGCCTCGTCCGACACCGGCGCGGTAAGCGTGAACTTCCCGGCGCGCAATCGGAATTACGGAGTGCTGACATACGACCGTCCGCACGTCTTGTCTCTTCGCTACAATTACCGACTGCCGGAACCGGGCAAATACCTGCGCAACCGCCTGCTCGGAGTAGTCACGGACCGTTGGGAAGTTTCCGGCATCAGCCGGTTTATGAGCGGCGCCCCGTTCACGCCGAGTTTCTCTACGGTGGACGGTGCCAATATCACCGGTACGCCATCGGAAAGCGCTCGTCCGAACGTGCTCGATCCCACTGCCGCCCCAGCCCTCCGCTTTACACGGCCGGCCCGCGGAACTTTCGGCAATGCGGGCAGCAACGTCCTGCGCGGACCGGGAGTGAACAACTGGGACATCTCTGTCTTTCGTCAAATTCCTATACGCGAGGGCGGAAAATCGCTGCAACTGCGCTTCGAGTCGTATAACACGTTCAATCACACCCAGTTTTCCGCCGTGTCGCAAGCCGCACGTTTCGATGCCCAAGGCGTTCAGGTGGATCCATTGTTCTTGCAGCCGACTGCGGCACGAGCGCCGCGGCGGGTGCAGTTGGCTGTGCGGCTCAATTGGTGATGCTGGTTGAACGGGACAGCTCGCCGGGAATCTGGCAGTATCCTGAGCGGCGACCGAGCGCCCCCGATTTCGGCGACTACAGAGATTGCACATTTTGCTACAGCATGGCGGGCCAGACCGAACTCGGGCTCCGCAACGCGATGAAAGGAACTTCGCAGACATGATCAGGCGTACTTCCCAATCAGTGGTCGCAGCGCTGACGCTCGCTACACTTTCAGCAACCGCCGTTGCCGGGGCCGGGCCGAAGATTGACACTTCACCGGACCGGGCACGAACTGACCTGAATCCGGGGTTGAAGAGAATTGGCACAATCAAGCCACGGAGCGCAAATCAGATTTCGGGTTCCAACTGGACTCTCGGATGCGAGACCCTCGACCGCGACTTTGCGGATTACCAGCAATACAAAGAGTACATCGTCCCACTGGGCATCAAGACCATCCGGCTGCAAGGAGGATGGGCCAAGACGGAGAGAGTGAAAGGATCCTACGATTTCGCGTGGCTGGACACGATTATCCACGACGCCCACGGACGCGGGCTGAACATCCTATTGGAGACGGGCTACGGCAACACGGTTTACGAGGGTGGCGGAGGGTGGGACCTCGCGGGCGGTTTCCCAACATCGCCTGAGGGGCTTGCGGCGTGGGACCGCTGGGTGGAGGCCATGGCAACCCGCTACAAGGGCAAAGTCCGCGACTGGGCAATGTGGAACGAGCCAGACATCAATAAGCAGCATAAGCCCGAGGATATCGCGCTATTCAATATCCGCACTGCGGAAATCATCAAGCGCGTGATTCCGAGTGCGCGGATCGCCGGACTCTCCCTCGCGAGTTCGAGCCCGAAATTGCTGGAAAACTGCTTGAAGGTCCTTGACGCCAAAGGCAGCTTGGTCTCTTCCCCTGGTTCATCTACCACGGGTATGAGTTCAATCCGGACAGCTCCTATAAGAACGTCGAGGGATTAAAAGCCACACTGGCGCGGTACTCGACAACGGCAAAGATGCGGCAAGGGGAGAACGGCTGCCCTTCCGAGAAGACGACGAAGTTCGCGCTCTGGGATCATCCCTGGACCGAGTGCAGCCAGGCCAAGTGGGACCTGCGGCGAATGCTCGGCGATTTGGGGCACGATGTGGAGTCAGCCGTCTTCACCATCTGCGATTTCGATCACACAGGACGCGAGATCAATCGCAAAGGCCTATTGCGGGCCAACGCGGACAAGAAGGTTGAAAAAATCAAACTCGCTTACTACTCGGTGCAGAACGCCGTCTCGGTGTTTGACGACAAGCTGGAACGAGTTAAGGATTCTTCTATCACAGTCACTTATGAGAAGAGCACGGCGACTTCTGCGTATCGAAACAAGAGTAACGGGCAGAACCTGGTGGTGCTGTGGGACAACTCAGGAACGCCAGACGATTCCTTCGTGACGCGGCCCGCTCAGGTCGAGGTAAAGGGCCTGGCTATCAGGCGGCCGGTCTGGGTGGACTTGGTTTCAGGAGGAATCTACGAGATTCCTGGAGATCGCATTTCAAGGGCGGCCGGATCCATACTCTTCAAGGATATCCCCATGTATGACGCTCCAATACTAATTGCAGACAGGTCTGCGCTCCTGCCTTGAGATCGGGACGATGGCGGCACCGGAAATGCGTCCCGTATGGACCGGAAACTCAAGCCATTGCTCTGGCGGTCGATTGCGGGAGCTACCGGAGACAACCAAGCCAAAAGTCGTGAGCATTTAACGTGCTCTTCTCACGTGGTTTGGTTCGAGAGCGACTTTCTGCGGACCAAGCGCAACACTCGCGCCGTCATCACTGGCTAACGCCAAGGCTTCACGCTGCGGCGTGGTAGTAATAGTTCAGCATTCCGCCCAATCGCTCGCGGCGCAGCACTGCTCCATGATGATCCAAACGACGGCGCTGGTCATCGTTGAGCCGCGGCCGCCGGCCACCGAGTTGCTCTCTTAGAACACGATTCTCTTCGCGCAGGAAGTCAATGACCTGCAGTTGGCGTTGGTTCATCCACCCGGCGATGGCGATCAGCACAAACCGGAATGGATCCAGAGTCCTTGGCATCTCGTTCGTCCATTATCGCCAGCACCTGCCGTTCGGTAAAGTGGCGCGAATTCAAGCAGATCCAATTTCCGGGCCATACGGGAGCGCCAACGCCAGTAAAGACGAAAAACCTCATGACAACAGCCTAAACAGTCCACGTCTCGGTGAGCGCACGCTCGAAATTCCCACCGAGAATGAGTTCGATGCTCCGGCTGGAATAGTTCCGCCTCACCAAGCCTTCGGTCAGATCGTAAATCTTCTTTGCATAGTCGATTCCGTCAAGGTCGAATCTCCTTGTGCGATGAGACAGAGCCATCCCGTCCGTCCAGATCGACGTCGCTCCCTATGCCGGCGTGCTCAACCCCGACCAGTTTGGTCAGATGGTCGATGTGATCCAGTACATGCTTGATCGTGACTGGTCCTGCGGCTCGGACAAAGGAGCGGACCATGGTAATACCCATGACGCCTCCCTTTGCTGCCATCTTCCTGATTGCTTCATCCGTTTTGCAGCGGGCGCTGCCCGGAACCAGCACGCGACAGTTGGAGTGCGTAACGAGGACAGGCTTTCGCGATGCTTCGATAGCATCCAGCGTGGTCCGGTCGCCGCAGTGCGAAATGTCTACCGCCATACCGAGTTCATTCATACGCTCCACGATCTGAACGCCGTATCTGCTGAGACCACTGTCTCGCGGGTCGCAAGATCCTCCGCCGATCCTGTTCCCGCTGTAGGTCAACTGCGAGACCCGCTGGCCTAGATCATAGAAGCGGTCTACGTCCTCGACGTTTCTAAAATGCGCGGAGTTCTGCTGGCCAAGCAGGATACCGATCTTCCCGAGCGCTTTTGCCTGTCTGAGATGGGCCACGCTTTCTATGCGCTGGAACTGCTCCCCGTGTGTCGCGATGAACGCGTTCCACCCCGTGAGGTCTCTGAGCGACTCCGTGTAGATGTCCCCCGCGATGTGCCCAACGGCGGGGTGGAACACTGTAATTCCCGAGCCGCTCAACCGCAGAAAATCGACTTGACGGAACCGGCCCGGATCGGTTTCCCAAGCACGCCGTTTCCTGTAGTCCAAAGTCAATAGGCCCAACATGTCGATCACCGTGGAGCGACGAACCAAGTCCACGGTGCGAACCGAATATTCCGTTTCACTCTGGGCAAAAAGGGAGAATCGGCCACGGTTGATCATCGGCGCACTTAGAGACAGCGCCACGCCTTTCAGAACCGAGCGACGAGAGATCATAAGTCGGATTGGATACCCTCGGAACCCGCGTCCTCTTCCGAGGACGCATACCGCGCGAGCTCCTCCGGGTGCTCTAGACCGATTGAATGCTGTTCATCGAGACGGGGAGCGCTAAAGGGATTGATCCCTATTGCATCGGAACTAAATTGCCGGGTGACGGCGGAAGCCGCCAGCTGCGAAGATGACGCCATGAGCGCTCGGTCTTCCAGACTTGTTCTGAAGGCTTCGAGTGACTCTTGCGCGAGCCCAACGATGGCCCAATTACCGCGTCCAAACATGGTGTTTTCCATTTCTGTTGTAGTGAGGGTCGATCAACACCTGGAGCGTGCAGCGCGATGTTCGGCTGGTAAATCGGAAGGACCATGCCCGGAATCTCCGGGCTCGTACCCGACGGCTTGGCGGTTGACGCCTGAACTCTTCACCTTTGTACCACAGCGCGGCTTTCGGCGGATCTGTTTGTGCTGATGAACTGGATCTGATGAGACTGAAGTCCTGAATTCAAGAACTTCCGAGCGAGGCCTCATGAGTCGGCAGTATCATGGTGGCCGCGCGTTTTGGTGCATGAAGCCGTCAGAATGGATCTATCATGAGATGCGCGTTGGTTTCCGAGTGCATGTGATTCCTTGTGTCGGCCGATCATAAGCCACTAGCCGGACTAAGCGCCCACCGGGCTGCTGCTCAGAGGCCGGGTACCGCGGAGTTTCATACCCTTCGGATCGCCTCGGGCAATTAGGGGCAATTTCGCCGCGAGCTTGCTCCAGCGCGGGCTGTCTTTTTGCGCTTCGTCAAACTCAAAGATGATCAAGCCAACAAATGGAGTCTCGTCCAGGACGATTGGCCTTTTCTTCTCGGCGACTTCCTCGACGAGTCCGCCAAGCTTCCTATGGCCGTCAGACCACTTGGCGATTTCAACAAGATTGCTGGCGACGAGATGGTAGCTCTCTAGCACGTCATCCCGGCGTTCTTGTAGCTTGTCTCGGTAGCGGGTTACTTGATCGACTACGTTATCTTTGCTGCGCCAGATCTCCCCGTTTCCGTATAGCTTGGCCTCCCAAAAACGTAGCCGGATGGAAGATTCCACCTCTTCAAAGCAGGCGATATCAATGCGCTGCGTAGTCTTTTGTTGGTCCTGCTCTTCGTGGTCAAAGGTGATTTCCGTGTCGATGACGTTATTCTCAAGGTCGCAAATTACCGCGTGCACCCCCTTCTTCTCGCCTCCGGCGTAGTACTTGGCTGCGCGCTTCATCTTGCCCAGTGTTTTGGATCCCTCATATTGTTCGATGAGGGGCGTAATCTCCTTGACCTTAAACTCCCAGCCGCCAGACTCCAGGCGGAGGGGAACTGGATTGCTCAGGTCCGGGTCGATCAGGTACTTTGGGTGCGTACTGAACTTCAATGGGCCGTTCTTACCGTCCCGCCCGATCTTGAACAGAGAACAGCCTCGCCGGTAAACGTTTATGTAATTGTCTCGGATACCCAGGACCAGGTCCGGGTCGGCGAGCACGTCGGCGAACCATCCAGGACGCCTCGCCAGGATCTCCAACTTGCGCATAAAGTCAAGATCAAGACCGCGTTTAAAAACAATCACAAAGACCACCTTTCGCCGTCAGAACGGCATTCAACGTTAGAAAAAAGCTCAGCATAACGACCGGATTCGAACGAATGGATCGGTACCAGGCGTTTGGGATTCATCGCTTTGGCCAGGCGTTGCAAATCGGCTGTCGATGCATGGCCGGAGGTATGTAACACATCCATCGGGACCCCCGATAGCCTTTGCCACTCCACAAAGGCAGCAAAAGAGGGGGCGGCGAGATAGCCCTCCCATTGGGACCAGACCAGCCGGGCATCTGCCAGGCATTGAGCGTTCTCCAAGTCCTTTGTCCAGGACGGACGGAACAGAAAAATCGCTTCTGGTGCCAGCGCTGCTAATTGTTCCGGGAACACGCGGTTGCTAGAGTGGCGCTTCAAGACCTCGAACATCTCAGTGCGCTTCACGTGACGTCGCTGCCACTCCGGCACAAACAGGCGTACATCAGGCCAGTCAGACTGCGGGATGTTCTCATTATCGGTGGCTGCCAAAATGACCGCGCCATAAAGATCTATCACTAGGACTCGGCGCGAACGGCGCGCCGCGCGGAACACGGTCACAACGCGATCGATGTTTTGGGCGGAGGCACAAACAAGAACCGCGCCACGCGTCTGCGAGGCGAACTCGGCCAAGGAGTCTTCAAGCTCCCCTTCAGTCGGGAATCGGTCCCCGGCGGGCAACCGGCCGATGCTCGAACCTTCCAGAAGCAGTGCGTCCACGTTGCGCGGCGCACGCGACACAAGTCTCTCGAACAGCGCCGCCTTGCGTCCGTGCCCACGCAGGTCACCGCTATAGAACAGCGTCCTGCCGCCGGTCTGGACCTCCAACGCGTACGAGTCATAGGCCGAGTGGTCGATGAGAAAGGGTGTGACCCGGAACGGTCCGATATCGAGCGTACTCCGTCCTCCAAATGGCGCGCTGCCCGGAGAGCTGCGCCTCCCCGAATGAACGTGGCGGCCGCTGCTATAATCCGCT
Source organism: Bryobacteraceae bacterium (assembly GCA_963793625.1). GTDB lineage: Bacteria > Acidobacteriota > Terriglobia > Bryobacterales > Bryobacteraceae. The sequence goes on from CAWCAT010000020.1 coordinate 615,921, forward strand.
CTGCTGCGGCACCCATGAAAACCGGCGTGGATGCGGGCAACAGCCGCATAAGACCGTGATGATCCTGGTGAGGGTGCGACAATACCACTCCCAGCAAGCTGGGATCCGGGCTATGGACGCCGTCCACCGGCGGCAGCAAATCGGGCGTGGCCCCGTCCGCATCGAGGGGCAAGCCAAGGTCGAGGATCAGCCGCGCACCATCCTGCTCCAATTCGATGCAGGTGCCGCCTATCTGTTTAGTGCCCCGATGGATGCAAACGCTCGCCATTGAAGATGAATCAACTCCGATGCAGCGACCGGGTGCTCTGGTAATGCCCGTCCTTCGAAAACTCCACCTGGTCCGCAGGGATGCCGAAGTACTCCAGAACGCGATGCTGAAGTTCGTGTTCGAATACCTGGCTGTCGCCGTAAACAATGAACCGGCCTCGGACGAAGTTGAACACAACGCGTCCCCGCGGCCATTCCTCGTATTCGGCTTCAAGCACGATGGCGGCGAGTCCGTCCGGAGGGACTCCTGTTCTCCAACCTTCCCAGAGGTCATAGTGGCCGTGAGGGCTGGTGAGGAAGTCGCCGTATTTCTCAGCGTCGGCTAACGCGCAGCGGTCTGCAATCAGGAGGACACTTCTTCCGGAACCGTCTTGTACGAGCCAGTAAGGTCCGACATAGCTTTCCCTTGGACGACTTCCGGTGTCGTTGATAGGCGGTCTCGTCATTGTGTATGAATCAGATCCTCAATTCTACTATCAATGATGCCCTTGATTGCCTCTGCGTCAGACCGCGTATGATGTTCGTTCACTATGCGCGACAACAAATGGGCGCGACTGCTGGTGTACGTAACAGGCCTCGTCAACCAGCGATTGCTTCTTCGCATACTTCGGTCGCATCTACCTACGCGATTGCGCCTGTCCGATCCACAGCGCTCCACTCTGGCTGAGATCGGCAAACGGCTCGGCCGAAAAGACCTTCAACTGGTCGCCTCCGCCACGCTCCCGGATACCATCCTGGCCTGGTACCGCCGGCTGATTGCCCAGAAGTTCGACGAATCCAAACATCGCTCCTATCCGGGCCGTCCCCCGATCACGCCTGAGATCGAAGCCCTGATCGTCAGAATGGCCCGCGAGAATTCCGGCTGGGGATACGACCGCATCGTCGGTGCTCTGGCCAACCTCGGCCATCCCGTATGGACCGGGAACTCGAGCCATTGCTCTGGCGGTCGATTGCGGGAGCTACCGGAGACAACCAAGCTAAGAGTTGTGAGCATTTAACGTGCTCTTCTCACGTGGTTTGGTTCGAGAGCGACTTTCTGCGGACCAAGCGCAACACTCGCGCCGTCATCACTGGCTAACGCCACGGCTTCACGCTGCGGCGCGGTAGTAATAGTTCAGCATTCCGCCCAATCGCTCGCGGCGCAGCACTGCTCCATGATGATCCCCTTGGCATTTATGGGGCGTGATCAACCGGTTGCTGACGCTGCGAAATTCATAACGGGGCAAAGCTTCAACGCGAGCGGCGGTTTCGTTGTGTAGAATCGCGGTTAGCTATGCGAATCACAATCAGACTGGGAATTGCGATTGCAGCGTGCTTTCTGGCGGTGTCTTGCGGCACTGCGCCGCCAGCCTCCTCCCGGATCGATCCGTCGAAGCTCGTGGACCTGAGCTACGCGTTTGACGACAAGACGGTCTACTGGCCGAATGTCGAAGGCTTCCGCCATCGCAAGGACGCCTGGACGACGACTCCCGGCGGGTTCTGGTATGCCGCGGGCGAGTTCACTTCCCCGGAGCACGGCGGAACGCACATCGACAGTCCGATTCATTTCGGCCAGGGCAAGCGGACCCTGGACCAGATTCCCGTGGCGGATCTGGTGGGGCCCGCCGCCGTGATCGACATTGCGGCGAAAGCGGCGCAGGACCGCGACTACCGTGCCTCGCGCGACGATGTCGCCGCGTGGGAGAAAATCCATGGAACCATCGCACCTGGCATGATCGTTGTCTTCCGCACGGGCTGGGGCAAGTTCTGGCCGGACCGGAAGCAGTACCTCGGCAGCGATGTTCCGGGAGACGTAGCCCATCTGCACTTCCCTGGAATCTCGCGCGAAGCAGCGGAGTTGCTGGTCGAGCGCCGGGTCCACGGCGTAGGCATCGACACGGCCAGCATGGACCACGGTCCGTCTTCCGATTTCATCGTCCACCAGGTGCTCAACGGAGCCAATATCTACGGTATCGAGAACATCGCGAACGCGGACCGGTTGCCGCCGGTTGGGGCCACGCTGATGGCCTTGCCGGTCAAGATCGCGGAAGGCTCGGGCGGTCCGGCGCGGGTTGTTGCGGTGTTGCCGTGACCGGAAGGAATGAATTAAGTATGCCCGGGCCCGTTGGGATATTCCTGTTGGTGAGCGCCATCGCGCTGGCCCAGGAATCCGCGCCGCCGCCGTGCCAACTTGTCGATATCGGCGGACGGCGGTTGCACTTGAACTGCAGCGGCGCGGGTTCGCCCACGGTGATCGTCGAGAACGGCGGAGGCAGCTTTTCCGTGGAGTGGGCGCTGGTGCAAGCACTTGTCGCGAAGCAGACCAGGATCAGCACATACGACCGCGCGGGATACGCGTGGAGCGACCGCGGGCCCGTGGACGACGGCATCGAACAGATCATGGACGATCTGAACCTGCTACTGCGGAAGGCTCGCATCACGCCTCCGTTCATTCTGGTTGGCCAATCGCTGGGCTGCATCTATGCGCGGGCCTACCAAAGGAAGTTTCCGGAGCAAGTCGCCGGACTCGTATTCGTCGATGGCACGCACGACGAGGGCGTCACGCTGGTGTTGGACGGCAAGAGAGTACCGATCAGTCAACTGTCGCGTGAGCAATTGCCGCGCGCGCATCAAGAGTATTTGCTGTCTGTGCCCTTGCTCAAGGCAGGCCCGCCCGATGCTTCGCCTCTGGACCGGCTTCCGGCCAACTTGCAGAAAGCCCGGCACTGGGCGTTCGAGAAGATGGTGAACGAGATTGGCTGGCTGCCGAACAGTCTGGCTTGCGCTGAATCCTGGCGTGCGGAGTTCACTGCATTGCGCCGACAGCGGTTGTCCGAGGCGCATCCGCTCGGCAGTCTTCCGCTGTTCGTTATCGAGCGCGCGAAGGACGCGAACGAGACCTGGCACGCTCAGCAAGTCCAACTGGCTGCCCTGTCATCGGTTGGAAAGCTGATCAAGGCCCAGCGCAGCGGGCACATGATCCATCTCGAACGGCCGGACCTCGTGGCGCAAGCGCAGTGGCTAAGCGACCGGCGCGGCTTCCGGAGCGGGAGCCACGCGGATAAAGTCGGGCGAACCAGGAAGTGGTAGCTCACAACCAGCGGTGGCAGCACCGCCCGTATAGTCAAAACTATTCGGGCGGCGCGAGCGTAGTACCTCAGAAGCCCGCCCAGCCGCTCGTCACAACGCACGCCTGTCCGAATCCCACTCCGATCTGGAGCGCGCGCGGGGAACAGTAGCTGATTCTCTTTCCCTTGGTGGTTCCTCTCCGAGTGGAAATGCGCGATGTACTCGGTCAGCGCCGCCGTAGCGACCCTTCACCGAACAAGATCAGCTTGGACAGACACTCCTGCTTCACCCACTTGGAAGGGGCGGACCTCACACCTGCGCACATTGAGGGCGCGAGAACTTGAAAAACACGCAGCTTACGAAAGCACAACTTACACAATCGGGATTACGCAAGAGGCTTCGGGGCGACGCTTAAAACGAATGCTCAAGCGCTCCTTACAAGCCTCTGGCGCCTGCACTTGGCCGCAGTGCATCACCGGCCGCGCTTCATTACTTCGCCTCACAGGATCAGTAAGGATTCCAATCCGGCAGTGAGAGTGTCGGAAGGGATGTAAACGCACCTCCGGGACTGAATCTTAACCCGAGACCCGCCATGAAGTTTTTCGATGATCTGAACTCAATTACCACCCGCTTATTCGCTAGGGCTGGAAACTGATCCGCAAGTGAGAACGCTCGATGCGCCAGGAACGGTAGCGTGAGGACCCCGCTGCCCAAGCGAACGCCACCCTCATTCCAGAACTCCACCTGCACAATCGTGGGGGTTAAAAGGACTTCGCCTTGCGAATCGCTACCAAAACTCATGAGCGCAACGCCGGTAGAGTACCCGGCCATGTTGTCAAAAGGGATTCTAAACCGCTTCTCAGTGACCGCGCTTAAGGGAACCGCCGCCTCGAAATCTGGGCGTCCTGGTGCGGTCTGCCGAAACACGGCTGTGCCGCCGACCTTTCCGCCATTTCCGAAAGGCGAAGCGGTAAGAAGCAATCGCATAGGACGTCGAAAGCGAAAAACGCAGGACTATTCCGAGCTGGGCGAGGGAAAGGCAGAGCGGTGCGAAGCTGCGGAATCTATTGCCGTTTTTGCTGACCAGATGGGCTTCGCCGGGCTCAATAAAACGCGAGCCCGCGGAAGCCGTCGAGTTTCAGTTCGAAGAGCCAATCGGGGTTGTCGAACGGGTCGGGAATCAGTCGAGGAATTACGGGGGAGACTACGGGGAACATCTACCCGCAGTGTCGCACAGCCGTTTCATTTGACGGTTGGCCGCATGCGGCCAGAGCGACCGCGGCGCAAGGGTCCCGGCGCGTTTGGACGCCGGGGGTCGGGCTGCCTGGGTAGCGCTCGACCAAAGGGAGCACCGCTCGGATATTGGGAAGGGGAAGTCAAGCGCCGTCACGATACGCTGTTCAGAAGCTACCTGCGTGCCCGACAGGTAACGGATCATTTGAGCCCGGAACTCGTCCAGCACGTTTCAAGCAACTCCCACCCCTACGCCGAAGTGAAAAGGGAAATGTGGGATCCTGAAAGTTTCAGACCGGCATATCTGCAAAGGAGTTGGTCCAATGAATTACTCCCGACTTGTTGGATTCGCGATTCTCCTGGCGTCGTGCGCCTGGGCCGCGGATTTCCAGAGTAACTGGCCGAAAGATTTGGAACGACCCTGGGTGGGGCCGGAGTACTGGTCCAATCCTCTGCAGGACTGGCGCCTGCGCGGCGGCCGCCTGGAGTGCATCGCCGCCGGCGGCGACCGCAACGTGTACCTGCTCACCCGCGATGTCTCAGCCGCCCCGGGCACGCTTTCGATGAGCGTGCGACTGGGCCGCATCGAAGAGGACCGGGCAGCTTCGGGGCCTGGTTTTGCGGGCTTTCGCCTGGGGATCCGGGGGATGTTCAAAGACTACCGTGACAGTGCCGTGCGCGGCTACGGCATGAACGCGGGACTGTCGGCCAACGGCCGCCTGTTCATTGCGAGGCAAGCCGATTCGACCGCCCGGGTCAGGCCGCCGTTCATGGATCTCGAGTTGAGGTTGGCCGCTGAACCGGCCGGCAGCGCCTATCGCGTCGTCTTGCAGGCCTTCGACGGCGCCGGCAAATGCTGGCCGAGACGCGCCGCGAAGTCCCGGCCGACTGGCTCACCGGGGGCGTTGCCCTGGTCTCGAGTTCCGGGCCGGTGGAAGACACGCCGCCGCCCCAGGAAAAGACCCTGGACCCCAACTTTACCGCGAAGCGCGGAACGCAGCGCGGCGGCGACATTCGATTTTGGTTTCGCGACTGGAAGGTCTCGGGCACGAAGGTCGTAGCGCACGAAGAGCGCGCCTGGGGGCCGGTCCTTTTCGCGCTGCACACGTTCAGCCGGGGCGTGCTGAAACTCACAGCGCAAATGGCTCCCGTCGGGTACATCGGAACCGCAAGAGGTTCTGCTTCAACTGAGGGATTCCGCGTCGGCTCCCTGGCGCACGGTCGCCAAGGCTCAAATCGACAAAATGGCCCGCACCGCGACGTTTCGCATCCCCAATTGGAACGACGCCAAAGACACACCCTATCGCATACTTTACGGCCAGTCCTCTTACAGCGGCACCGTCCGAAAGGATCCTAAGGACAAGCCGGAGATCGTGGCCGCGGCCTTCACCGGTAACAACGACCTCGGCTTCCCACACGCCGACATAGTGCGCAACGTGAAGCACTTCCGGCCCGATTTCCTGATATACACCGGGGACAACATTTACGAGCGAGTGGGCGAGTACGGCATCCAGCGCGCGCCCATCGAGGCGGCGACGCTGGACTATCTGCGTAAGTGGTACCTCTTCGGCTGGGAGTACATGGACTTGCTCAAAGAGATTCCGGCGGTTTGTCTGCCGGACGATCACGACGTCTATCACGGCAACCTCTGGGGCGCAGGAGGCCGGCACGCCGAAGGCGTCGGCATCGAGGGCCAGGATCAGGGCGGCTACACGATGCCGTCTGAATGGGTGAACATGGTGCAACGCACACAGACCAGCCACCACCCGGATCCCTACGATCCTACTCCCATCGAGCAGGGCATAACGGTCCACTACAGCCCGTTTCTGTTGGGCGGCGTCAGTTTCGCGGTGATCGAGGACCGCAAGTGGAAATCGGCACCTAGGGAGTTCCTGCCTAAGGCCCAGATCGTCAACGGTTGGGCTCAGAGTCGCGAGTACAAGGCGGCCCAGAACGGCGACGCCCCGGGCGCGCAGTTGCTCGGCGCCCGGCAGGAGAAATTCCTGGAAGAGTGGATTCGCGATTGGTCAGGCGGCGCCTGGATGAAGGCCGTCATTTCGCCAGACAATTTTCGCCAATCTTGCCACGTTGCCGGCGGGTGCGCAATCGGACGCGGGCACTTCCAAGTTGAAGGTGGCCCAACCCGGCGAGTATCTAGAAGGCGACGAGCCGGTGGCCGACCATGATTCCAACGGCTGGCCGCAAACGCCACGCACTCGCGCGCTGCGCACCATGCGCAAAGCGCTTGGCGTTCCACATAGCTGGCGATCAGCACTTGGGGAGCACCATTCAGTACGGCATCGACGACTGGAACGACGCCGGCTGGGCCATTTGCGTACCAAGCGTGGCGAACATCTTTCCAAGGCGCTGGTTCCCGCCCCAGGCTGGGCGCAATCAGAAACCCGGCGCGCCGCGTTACACCGGCGAGTTCACGGAAGGTTTCGGCAACAAGGTGACCGTGCACGCGGTCTCGAACCCGCACGAGGTGGCCATCGAGCCCGCAGAACTTCACCGTCGCGCGCCAGGCTACGGCATCGTCAAGTTCCGCCGGACCACGCGCGAGATTGAGATCGCTAACTGGCCGCGCTGGATCGACGCCACTCGGGCTGGCGCCAAGCCTTACCCCGGATGGCCCATCACCGTTCGACAGGTCGATAACGGGCTGCCGCGCGGGGAGTGGGTGCTCGATTCTGTTCAGGCGCTAGGGATGAAGGACCCGGTGGTCGAAGTGATCGACCAGTCCAACAACGAATTGGTGTATGCCTTCCGAATCCAAGGTTCTTCGTTTACACCGCCAGTGCGGAAAGAGGGCCTCTACACGGTCAAGCTTCTGGATCCTGACCGGAAGATTGAGAAGGTATTCAAGGATCTCAAAGCACGCAGGCGCAGCCGATAATGCCAGTTTTGCGCAATGCCGGTCGGGCCTGAAAAACAGGGACACTCCTTAGATGGGGATCGCAGAAGAAGAAAGACTGACTTGGCCGCCCCCAAATTCGTCGCGAGTATCTTCACTATTCCTGGCACCGGATGAGGATCGAGGCGTCCAGCACTTGGCCACTGGCCAGCGTGACTCGGTTTGTGACCAGATAGACCTGACCCGATTCTCGCCCGCCAACTTGCACGCGAGGCGATTCACCATGCACTCAATTCGGGCTTGGGGTAACGGGCGCGCGTATGTGCGCCGACCGACCTACGGTCGCCCCCGAGATGGGATTTCGATAATTTAGGCAACCCGCCGAAAGTAGCAGTTCAGCATGCCACCAAGCCGTTCCTTGCGTTGGATCATTCCGCTATTACCAGCTTGAGATGGATTCGGAATGATTCAATGGCCAGGCGAAGGCCCGGTCGTGCGAGGCTTTCTGCAATTTCGTGGATGAGGCCGGCCAGCGTGGACCTTCGACCGTGAAATCGTGCCGGCGAACCGCGTGTGCTTCGGCGAGTGTCCCAGAGTACCGACCGGGCCCAACAGGACCTTTCCGAGCATTCGGGCCGCACGAAGGGTGGTCTGCACACCGTGCTCGTTGTTGACGCACAAGGGCAACGCGGGGCCATGTTGAGCTCGGTCGAGCCCAGTGGCACGATTACCGTGTCCCAGCCCGCCTCGATCATCAGTGAGTGAGAAAGGTTCGTGAGTGTGCTATCGCGGGGCCGCCGCAATCGTCACCTTGCGCCGGCTAAGTGTGATGCCTTTTCCGGTGTCTGCGGCCGCCTTCAGCAAGAATTCGCCCTGAACGTCCGGGACGGCCAATTCGAGATCGTAATTCGCCTCGCCAAGCGCTGGAACGTCGAATTCGCTCCCGGCGCGCGCCACTTGCTTTCCGCCTGAGGACGACTCCAGCATCAGAGTCAGTTTCCCGGTCCTCCGCTGTCCGGTGTCGTTGACCATCATGATGCGAAAGGTGCGCCTCGCTTTCGCCTCGATCTTCGGCTGCCAGAAATGGATGTAGACACCGAGCGGCTTGAAGGCCTCCTGCATGTAGTCCTCGAAATGTGGCTGGAATTCGAGGGTACGCACGTCGCGGAAGTTATCGCAGGTGAACACGTGTGGGCCGTCCCCATCGAGATATGCCAGATACAGCACGCCAGCGTGTTTTCGGAACGCCCGCCAATACTCGGTGAGACCCGCCAGCAGGTACGCATAGGAGGCGAACCGCTGTGCGGCGGTCGAGTTCGGACCGAGGATATGGTCATAGACTTTCCGCGTCAAAGGCGTTGGCGTGCCGTCACGGTGAAGCCAGAGCCAATCGTACTCGTTGATGATCGTGGCGTGGCCGGGCCACTGCGGTTTGCCCTCCACGAGCTTTGCGGGGTCGGCCTTCTCGAGATCGGTCATCGCGAAAGACTCCGAGCGCCGCACGAAATGGAGTCTGATGAACTTATACGGGTGAATCTCGAAGGGGTCGCCTGGGGCATCCGGTCCGTTGTAGCCGTTCTCCCAGGGGCGGTTCGATAGATCCAGTTGTCGAATCGCAGGAACAACCTTCTCTTTTAGAAAGGGCCAGTTGGTTTCGTTCGAAGCGTCCCAAAGGGCCAGGCTGGGGTGGTTCCAGTTGTCGCGCACAAACTCTTTGTATTGCGCTAGGATTTCGTCTTCCTTCCAGAGAAGGTTCCGCGGAGGTTTGCGGTCATCCCAAATGGGGAATTCATACTGAAGCAGCAATCCGGCCTCGTCGGCCAGGTCCAACCAACGCTGCGGCGCCGGGCCGATGCATATGCGAAACGTGTTCCAGTGCATACGCTTCGGGATATCGACCAGGAACTTCCGCAACCAGGCTTCGTCCCACGGAAGCGTCCCGGAGTTCGGATCAGCGAAGAAACGGTGCAACGTGATGCTGGATCCTCGCAAGTAAATGATTTGGCCGTTGAGCACGGCACGTCCCTTTTCGAAGTGAAACTCGCGCATCCCAAAACGGGTGCTGGAACTGTCGCCGTCAGTAGCTGTATCGAGCACATATAGGAACGGATTGTCGGGGCTCCAGAGAACGGCGCCGGGCACCGGGACCGTTTGCCGAACGAGCTTGCGCTCGCCTGCGGCCAGCGATATACGCTTAACTACGCGACTCCCGACTTGGCGTCCGCCCTTCCACGCCTTCACCTGCTGGGTGAGTGTCACGGAACGCGCTGAGCCGGTATTATATAGCTCCGTCTCAATTTCGATCTCCGATGTCTGGATGCGCGGCGCAACCTGGACGTTCTCGATCGCCGGACTGTCCGACAATACCAGTGACACCTTGTCGTAAATTCCTGGCGTCCAGAACTCCTTCTCCCCGTCGGTCCCAAAGAAGGCTGATTCCGGAAGCGCCCCTGGGTGTGCCCCGATTCGGATCAGGAGTCGATTCTCGCCGCGCCACTGCAAGGCGTCGGTCACATCGAAACGCCCTGGAGTGAAGCACCCCAGGTGCTCACCGATCTTTTTCCCGTTGAGCCATACGGCCGTTCCAAACTGAGCCTTATTGACCACCAGCACCGCCCGCTGTTTCCGTGGCGGCGCGCGGAACGTGCGCTGATACCAAAAATAGGTTCGCCGCTGTCTCGTGCGGCCGGGCGAGTCGAATTTCTCCGTCGCTGGCAGTACGCCATCGCGGATCATCGTCCAGACGAATTCGCGGGATTCATAGTGATCGACGTCGGCGAACGACGGTTTCGCGGAGTGCACCAGTCCAGGCACGGCAACGGTGTGTCCGAACACAGCTGGCGGCGAGTTGGGCTCGATGCCGTCCGAAATGGCCCATACTCCATCCAGCGGGATCGTCAAGCGTTGAGCGCCCGCCGGCACCGCAAACGGCACGGCCAAACCTGCCAAGAAACATGTCATGACGGACATTCTCACAGTACGCACCTTCTTCCTCGGACTGAGTTTCAATTCTGATCACCGGACCCATCTCTGGTCAAGGGAAATGATGCGGTTCGCGATTGTTTGCAGTGAAAACAAGACCCGGCTATGTACCGCCCATCCCATTGCATTGTCAACTATTAAACCAAGGCGACGATGGCGTTGTATTATTAAACACATTTTGGCATCTTATTGATTCTGCTGGGTGACACAGCGTTAGCTGCAGACAATTCGAGATCAAATCGGGCCGCAACTGCCCCGGTTGGTAACCAGATAAACCTGACCCGATTCTCCGCCCGCCAATCGCACTGTGGTCTGCGTGCCAGTGTGGCTGTGGGCCAGGGGCGAGAGACCTGCAGGGACGATCCACTCACTACTGGTCACACGATCCGTTGACGCCTGCGGAGACCAATCGAACATAAAGTCTTCTATGCTGTCCGAATCCTTCAACGTCTTAATCATTTTTCCTCCTCGGGCTCGACGATCCACAACCGCACTGCTGCGGCAACCACCCACCTACGCGATATCGACGGCACCAGGAATTGGCGCCCGGGTGCAGGCTTAGTATCGCGGCAATCCCGTGGAGATTCTGTTAGGGCGTCTCCTGTCTTAAATCCAACTCAGGAATTCACGCATGGTCTTGAACGAACCGCCCTGGACGCGCGCGGTTCCCGAGCAATCCATAAACTGCGGCGCGTAAAAACGCTGGACACCTTGCGCGAAATGGAATATATATATATTTTTTATGATCATAAAATCCCCTCCCGTTTACACACCCCCCTTCGACCCGCGCAAATTTCCGCGCCTGGAACTACCTTGGACGATCACCGGCAAGGTCGTGCAGGACTTTGCGCCGTACGATGGCATCCCCGACGTTATCATCAAGGCGCTCGATGCGGCCACCAATCAGGAAGTCGCGCGGACACTCACGAAGGCAAAAGGCGACTACTCACTGGATGTCCCCCCGGGAACTGCAAGTGGATATCTCATCCGTCCGGAGCGGACCATGTATATCTTCATGCCCACTTTCTATCGCGTGTACGAGAGCAGAAACCTGCCCAACTTTACAGGTCACAATAACAAGTAAGCTGCCTCAGGAAACAGCGAAGTTCGACTGTGGTTCTCGGAAAGCAGGATCTGATTGATAAATAGGAGTTGTCCATCCTCCGTCTATTCTCACCCGCCCGCGTACTCGCAGCCTTGTTGGCGACTTTCTTGGCCTCCTTCCGCAGCCGTGCAGCCCTTCAGCTTGAAAACCTCGCTCTGCGCCACCAACTCGGGGTGCTACAGCGTTCCGTGAAGCGGCCAACTTGCTCGGAGCTGTCTGCGCCTGCGCCCGACACAAAGAAAGTCATGCTCGGGTTAAGGCGAGAGAGCGTCTGCGCCGCAGCGAAAGTGATCCCGTATGTCACACGTTCATAATCGGCTTCCGTCATTCCCGCGGAGGTCACTCCCAGGCAGAAGAAGCACGCATCGAAGCCGGATAACCTAGTTTCCAGAGCTGTGTAATCCAGTAAGTTCTGATCGTCGTACCAGCATTCCCCGCAACCCATCTGCGTACCGGCATTTGCCGGAATGCACGGCCGAGATATTGTCTTTGGTCCAGGCCACCAAGCTCGTGCATCGCCGTTGCTTGCTCATTTACAGCTATGAAGCAAATGTAGCTCAGACCAGCCCAGCGTGAAGTCGGAAATGAAACACTGTTGCCGCGAACCCGCGCCGTTGGCACAGGCGGGCGGGGTGCCGCACGAATCCAAATGCCAGAACCGAGAATTCGCTTTTTCAGCAGTGATTGCATGTGGTAATCCAAATTCGTCACGAGAATCGTTACTGTTCCTGGCACCGGATCAGGATCGAGGCGTCCAGCAACTGGCCGCTGTCCAGCGTGACCCGGTTTGTGACCAGATAGACCTGCCCCGATGTCCCGCCGCCAATCGCAGTGTGGTGTGTTACCGAGAGCTCAATGGTCGCGCCCAATTGAAACGCGCTGGAGTTACTCGTTGGGAGACAACGGAAGTGCTTCCAATGCTTCTTCCTGTTCCTAACCTTTACAACAATTTGGGGAGCCTGCTTTCGCTCAGCAAACAACCCAAAATGGGCCAATTCGATAGGTATTGATACGGTTCTGATACGGCCAACCTGATCCCGAGCAGTTGCTCTTTAAGCAGACCGGCTACTTAAACTCTTTTTTCCCGTTCGCTGAGCTACCCGCGCCGCCGGGTTCCCGTCGAGAGCACACGCGGGCATGCCGTCTCGATCGCTGAATGGCGCAAGCCCGACCCGAAGGGCTAGCCGGGCTACCTGCGTGTGGACACGGTGCATCAGAGCTCACTGGACGGGCGGAATGCTGTACAAGGGACAGCACAACTAGCTCAGCAGATCCCCGACTTCAGCGGTCCGCAGCCGACTACCATTGCAAACGTAAGCCGAACCGCAAGGCGCGCGCGGATGTGCTGTCGAAGACCCCACCGACGCCACTAATGACGCCGACATTGGCCGTCTGACTGATATTCACCGCGGGGTTGCTCCAGTTCGGGTGGTTCAACACGTTGACGGCTGATAACTCGGCGTTCAACTTGACCCGCTCGGTAACCACCAACTGCTTATACACTCCAACATTCCAGCAGTTGATTCCGGGACCTTTGATGGTGCCCTTCGCCCCGGTTCCGAAGCGGCCGGCGCCGGGAATGCCGAACGCGGCGGGGTTGAACCAGCGTGAGACCGATCGCTGATCGTTCGGCAGGTTCGGGTCGCTCAACTGGTCGGGCCGGCGCGTCACGTTGGCCGGAGTGGCGCTGGTGGTGAACGCGGTCCCGGTGGTATCCGGTCCGGTGTAGAGAGGTGTCAGGAACTGGCCAGTTTGAGCCGAGTAGACGGCGCCAACGTCCCAGCCGCCGAGCAGTAGATTGGCCGCGCGGTTGGTGCCCGAAAACCATTTCCGGCCTTTGCCGAAGGGCAGCCGGTAGGTTAACGAAGTAACCCAGCGGTGGGTCGGGATCGACTGCGCCACGCCCACTTCTCGCTGGCGGTCGAACGGATTCTCAAGAGTGCCTTCGTTGGCGATGTCGAACAGATCGCGCGCCCAGGTCCAGGAAGACTGGAAGTAGAGCCCGCCCCGTGTGTGCCGCGTCGCTTCGGTGGTCAACGCATTGTATTGATGGCCGGCGCCGTTGGTAGTGTAGCGAACGTCCGGCAGGTTCTGGAACGGACGCGGTTTGTTGATAAACGCGCGCGAATCAGGAACCGGCGAGTTGTAGTTATACCCGTACACGCCCTGGCGGGTATTGGTGCCGAGGTAAGTCACCCTAAAACCGGTGTCCCATTGCTGGCGCTCGATGGTGAAGTTGTATTGCATGCTGTAAGCCAACTGCAGGTCCGGCCGGACCGCGCCGGGAATACCGACCGATGAGGGGCCGGCGGTTCCGGCGCTGGGATACACGCGCGGAAAAATCACGTCGGGATTCGCCACCGGATTCGTATAGGTTACTTCGCTCAAAACGAACGGGCTGCCGCCGTTGATAAAGCCGAACGGGACCACGTCGTAATAGATGCCGAAACCGCCGCGAAAGACCGTCCGATCGCCCCACGGACGGTAGGCCAAGCCGACGCGCGGAGCGATGTTATTGCGATCGGTTTGGATCAGCGTTTTATCCGGCAGACCGGCCGCGCCGGAACTGATGATCGGCAGATAGTTTTTCGGGTAGAGACCGCTCACCTTCGAAAGTGAACCGTCGGGAACCACGATGCTTCCCGACTTCAGATCAAACACAGAGATGAATCCGTGGTTTTCCTTCCAGGGCGTGTGGACCTCATAGCGCACGCCGAGATTCAAGGTCAGATTCGATGAGATCTTGAAATCATCCATGGCGAAACCCTCGTACTGATAACGGTTGCGGTCCAGCCGGATGGGCGGGAAAGCGCGCTGCGCGTTTGTCGGGTAGCCCAAAAGGAAATCGGCGTAGGGATGACCCTGCCCGTTGACCCCATTGTTGGTGAAGTTGCTCGAAAACGTCACGTTCCCGAAGAGCGCGGAGGCGGCGAGATAATCGTCCCACTCCAGCCGGTTGATCTCAAATCCAATCTTGATGCTGTGGCGGCCCTTGAACCAGCTGATGTGGTCCTGCACCTGCTCGCCGTGATTGCGGAAACCCGGATTCGTATAATCCGGCTGCGCGATGGCTTGCAGTCCCACTCCGCTCCAATTGACCTTCAGCAACCCGCTGACATTCGGCAGTTCGGGCGCAAGGCCGACCAGGCCGAGTTCCTTCACCAGATCGGGGCCATTGATGGGACCGGCCACCGGGTTGTTGTTCAGAATCATTCCGTAACGCACCTCGTTCACCAGGTTCGAACGGAAGGAGTGGGTGTAGGACCCGGTCAGCGAGCGTGTGTCGCGGCGTTGAATCCTCCGGCCGATCGTTGGCAGGTTGCCTTCATAGGTAGTATTGGGCGCGCGGGTGAAGGTGAAGCGGGTGAAAGCAAAGTCGCGGTCCGAGAAACGATGGTCGCCGCGCGTAACCAGCATAATGGGCGCATCCCATGCGCGGGTCACGTTCTGGCGATAGTTCTGGCTGAGTAAAGTGGCGGTGCTTCCGAAATTCGGCAGCGGATAAAAACGATCTTGAATTTTCTGCGATACCGGATTGATGCGATTCGCTGGAATTTTGTTGTCGGCGAATGGCAGTTTGGACGTGGGATCGTAAATGACCGTGCCCGGCAGCAACCCGGAGAAATCGCCCGCGCGCCAGGACGGAAGGGGAACCGTCGGATTAAAGGTGGTGGTGCTGTCACCGCCAATGGAACCTTCATAAGAGAGGAAGAAGAAGGTCTTGTTCTTTCCGTTATAAACCTTGGGCAGGAACACGGGGCCCGAGATGCTGCCAGCGTATAGGTGACTTACACCTGTGCCGCGTGCCAGGGCGAACGGATTGCGGGCGCGGAACCACGGTGTGGAATAGTAGTCGGCGGCGCTGCCATGCAGCACGTTGCTGCCGGATTTGCTGACCACGGTGAACTGGCCTGCCGCGCCGAACTCCGCCGAATTGTTGGCGACGCCAATACTCATTTCGGTGAATGACTCGATGTAGTTGCCCTGCGCGCCAATGGCGTTACCCGTGCCGTCATTGAATGATGTCCCGTCCACAGTCCAGTTCGCCTGATTGGAGCGGGCGCCGCCGAAGCGGTAGCCTTCCGGACCGGAGATGGCGTTGGAACTCATATTGAGATACGCCCAAAGCCAGCGGGCGTTCAGCGGCACCTCGGCGAGCGTTGTAAATGTTTTACTGTTCTTAATGCGCGCCGATTCGGTTTCGATCAGGGTGGCGCCCGCACTAACTTCCACGCTGGTGGAAACCGAGGTCACGTCGAGGCGGATCTCAACCCTTCTGACATCGCGCGCGGCGAGAATGATCTTTTCCGCGCGGAATCCCTGGAAGCCGGCAGCCGTAGCCTCTACCGTATACGTGCCCTCACGCAACTGCGGGACTGTGTAGTTGCCCGATTGATTAGGTTCGGCGGTGTTCTTGTAGTTGGTTTCGAGATTAGTGACCGTGATCAGCGCTTTCGGAATCGCCGCTCCGGAGGGATCTACTACGTTTCCGGTGATGGTGGCAAAGGTGGTCTGGCTTCGAAGCGGCGCGCAGATTAACACTGCGGCCGCGGCAAGCGCCAGAATAGTGCTCGTGCTGATGTTTTGTTTTCTCAGAGTCATTGGTTTCCTAAGTTCATTTTGCGATTCCGGAATACGTGTCCGGTCTGCGTTCCAGTATGTAAAGCGACTTGGCTTCTCCCAAACCAGGGCCGATCGACACCATGGAGTGCGCCACTCGCGGTTCAAATCCACTTCGACAACGGCCAGCCCATCAGGTCCGGACGCTTCCGCCAGAACAGTATACATGAAACTTTGCGCCGCCAACCCATGCAGCGCAGTGGAGTTTCCGGTGAGGGTTAAAGGCCTGTTCCGCCCGCATTACATGACGTGATCGGAGCAGATCAAAATCGAGGAGCATTCGCCTGTAGCTGGATGGGACTAATGCACTATTTCAAACGCTCGCAGAATTGATGCGCTCAGCGTAGAGCCGCTTCGATTGTCCTGCCCGTCTCCGTGCTGGTAAAGCGCAGCGCCCGAGGCGCACTCGCGCTATCTGAATTGAACAGAAACCGGCCGGTCATGGAAGCACTCGCATTCAGGTCGCCAAACCAGGATCGGTCCGTGGCCTGATCGATGATATCCGGGTGTGCTTTTACAACGCTCCCGTCGGCCGTCACCAGTTCCGTGGTGAGGTACTGCCAGCCCCAACGCGCCGGGAAAAAGAGCCGGTTGGTTACCGTGAGGTTCACAACATAGCGATGCCCCCGATCAGGCTTTCGCGTGCCCGCTACCGTTTCGGGTTCGCTAACCCCGCCCATACGGATTTCCAGGGCCCCCAAATCGAAGGTCTCACCCGCGGCAACTTTGGCGGAGTCGTTACTGCACAGCCCGTCGGGCGAGGCGAACTTCGAAGTGATTCGCCCCATCGCCCGCCCCAGGTCATACCATGCAACCTTTTGCGGCCTGTCGTACATCAGGCCAAAGCGAAAATCCATGTACTCCGCGGGAATTCTAAATACGCTGATGAATTTCGCAGACTCGCCGCCCTTGAGCTGTTTCCGGATGAATTCCTGCGTATCAGGATCGAAATGCCCGACGAGCTTGAATTTCCCGTTTCCTTTATAGGCTTGCCACAACCGCAGGCCCATGCATTCGGTTGACGAGAGTGCAGCAACCGATTTCTTTTCCGGGTTGCGCATGGACCCTTTCAGGATGAGGAGTTTTTCACCCGCGGCGGCAAAAACGTTTTGCTGGCGGTTGGGGAAAACCAGAGCCAACTCGGCGGAACTGAGCGTCACCTCCCGCTCACCTCCCATTTGCATTTTCTCCCCGCTGCCCATGACCGTGTACTGGAAGCCAATCACAACGGGAACTCCCAATTGCCCGGTGACTTTGAACGGCTTGGGGACAGCCGGAGGTTGCGCGCAAATAGGGAAAGCCAGACACCCGAGAACGAAAAGGCGGAACATAGTTTGCAAAGTATATACCTTCGCGGGCAGAGAGTGCTGGAATGAAGGCACGAGCCATCTTCCCGCGAGGCTCTTGCGTTAGTCGAATCAGAACCTGACCTTCAGACAGTGGTGCCCGCGGCTGGCCTGGTGCCTTCCCACCCGGAGGCAGCCGCGGGTATGGACCCTTGCGAGTTACTCTGTAACGCTTCTCAGCATAGCGGCTTGGCAACAAACTCGAATGTAGGATCTGGAGCCTCAGTGCGCTTGCCCCCTGGGCTGACACAAACAGTTAAGACACTGTTTGCCGTTGGATGAAAAGATCTCGACCGGCAAGACGAATGTACTGCACACTTGTCTCCGGCTGGTGAAGCGGAGGCGGGCCATGCTGGAGAGCAACCCGCCAAGGAATAGCCGGCTGGAAACTCATCCAGACGATGAGCGGGGGCGTTGGCCGCAGGGCTGTCGCCTCCATCGGATGGAAAGATTTCCTGATGCCTCATAAAACTCATAAGGAATGCTGCCGCGAAGCGGCATCCTTGCGGTGCTGTGCTTCGAAACTCGGCGGGAGGCAAGTAGCCGAGCGCGGAGTGTAGCCGTTTCTGGTTGTAAACCTTTTCCAGGAACTCGGCGATCGAGGGCGCGCCTCGGGCAAGTCCCGGTATTCGTTGCGAAGCACCTCCTCGTACTTCAGAGTCTTCATGAACGATTCGCAAGCCGCATTGTCCCACGGGTTCGCCTTGCGCGACATACTGATGTCGATGCCGTGCGCCTTGAGCAGATCCGTGTAGTCGTTGCTGGCGATGCGATCCGCGATCGGAATGATGGACGAGCCCCGCTTGCACGACGCGGCGCGACAGCGCCATGCGCAGCGCGGTCAAGGTCAACTCGTCTTCCATTGTGCGATCCAGCGCCCAGCCGATCACGCGGCGCGAGTAGGCGTCCAGAATGACCGCCAGGAACACGAACTCTTCACGCAACCGGATGTAGGTGATATCGGCCCGCCACAGCTGATCGGGCGCGGTCAAGATAATGTTCGGCGCCAGGTTCGGATAGATCTTGCGCTTATGGTTGGAATCGGTGGTCACGACGAACTTCCGCTTCCGCACACACAGCAGATTGTCCTCGCGCATGAGCCGGTACACCAGTTTGTGGTTCACGGTCCAGTTCTGGCGGCGTAGCTCGGCTGTGATCCGCGGGCGACCATAACTGGGCCATGCCAGCGCGATTCGCTGGATAGCATCGCGCAGATCCATGTGGGGATCCGGGGTGCCCTCTGGGCCCGCTTCGGCGCTTTCGTCGAAGCGATAGAAGCCGGACCGGGAAACCCGACCCAACTCGACCATGCGCTCAATCGTCAGTCCTCGGTCGGCCTTCACTTCTTCTTCGACCTTCCGGTAAACGGCGGATTTCCAGTTAACGCCTGCAGCATCCGCTGTTCCTCGATGCGCTGCAAGCACCCCTTCAAAAAGTCAATCTCCAGGGCCTGCTGGCCGATCTTACGCTCCAGTTCGGCGATGCGGCCTTCGGCCCAGCGCTGCTTTCCGTTGCCCGGGAAGGCGTTGCCTGGCCCGGTCCGAAACTCCCGCCGCCAGCGGTGCAGTACGTTGGGGTTGACCTCCAACGCCCGCGCCGCCTCGGCGATAGAAACCCCTTGCTCCAACCGCCGGACGGCGGCCAGCTTGAACTCCTTCGTGAACAGCCTACGTGATAACCCCATGACTCAATTCTCCTTTAAATGGATTTTGAGTCTTAACTGTTTGTGTCAAAAATGGGGGCAAGTCCAAAGCGTTGCTAGACTGGCAGCAACTCAGACCGTTTGCTGAAAGGAAATCAAAGTGAAAGACATCAAGAAGACCGGAAAGAAAGTTGATCCTGATTATTCTCAGGTCACCGCATACATACCAACGAAGCTTCACCTTGACGTGAAGCGAAAGTTGATCGGGATGGAAGACGATTTCAGCACGACAGTGGAAAAGTTGCTGAAGGAGTGGTTGAAGCGGAAATGACCCCCCACATCCACATTTCGATTGGGTCCCCCAGTTCCTATCGCAAGAGTTATATTTTCACGCACACACGGGAGAAAAATTTGGCGGAAATCTATAAACGCGGAGATGCTTGGCATTATCGCGGAACCATCGACGGCGAGAGAGTGAGAGCGGCTCTCGGAACGAGCAATTACAAGGAAGCGCTTAAGAAACACAAGGAACTCATTGCGGATTTCAAGGCTGGAAAGAAGACGGACAAGGCGGGCCGCGACTTCGCACGACTGCCGCTTGCAGATGCGACGGAGCGTTACGTGCAGGAGCGGGAGGGCCGAATATCAGAGCGCACACTGCAAATTGATCGGGAGCGGTCAAGACCGCTGAAAGCGTATTTCGGGCAGAAGCAATTGGCGAAGATAACCGCCGCTGACATCACCGATTACCAGAACGACCGCAAGACGAAAGGCATCAGCAATCGAACGATCAACATGGATGTAGGCGTCCTTCGGCAAATGCTGAAGCGGGCAAAGCGCTGGAAGTTCGTGAACGATGATGTCAGACCCCTGCCTGAAAACACGGGAGCGCCCAAGGACGTGCTGACAGCGGAACAAAAGGCACTGCTCTTCCAGACCGCAGGGAGCAAGCCGCAATGGGAAGTGGCCTTTTACGCAGCAGTGTTGGCCGTGAACACCACCTGTCGAAGCGTTGAACTGAAGCATCTCTGCTGGGGTGATGTAAATTTTCTGGAACAGGAAATCTGCATACGCCGAAGCAAAACGGAGAAGGGTCTTCGTACCCTGCCGCTGACGCCCGAGGCCATCGCTGTGCTTTCCCGGTTACTGGAGCGCGCGCGATTACTGGGATGTTCGGAACCTGAGCACTACGTTTTCCCTGCCTGTGAGAACCACAAGATCGACGCTACAAAGCCGCAGAAGACATGGCGTACAGCGTGGCGAGCGCTGCGTGCAGAAGCAGCGAAGCGAGCAGGAGATCTGGCAGCAAAGGCAGCGGCGAAAGTCGGGGCCGATGAGACGCGAGCGCTTGAAAAGGCCATGAAGCCATTTCTTAGTTTTCGCTTTCACGATTTGCGGCATCAGGCCATCACCGAAATGGCAGAGAACGGCGTAGCTGACGCCACGCTGAAAGCTATAGCGGGCCACATGTCAAACGAGATGATGGAACACTATTCGCACGTCAGGATGGCTAAGAAGAAAACTGCGGTTGCGTTTCTCGGTGGCGGCTGCATGGTCCTTCCGATAGAGAAACCTTCGGTTACGGATAAAGAAGTCTGATACACTGCGGGCCAGCGCTGTCTGCCAGACTTAGTGGTGCGAACAAGTAGGGAGGCGTGAAATGAGGACAGGGAGATTGAACAGAATGGCTGCGCTACTCGCGGTCTTGTTATGTCATTCAAGTGTGTCTGGGCAGGAAACCAAGGCTCCCGCTCCGGCGGTGCGAACAGTGACAGTGAATGATGCTGACATCCAGTTCAGTATCGGTGTCGTGCACTATTCGGGCAAAGGAGTTCCGCAGGATTACGCCGAAGCCGCCCGCTGGTTCCGTAAAGCCGCCGATCAAGGGTATGCTGATGCACAATTTGTCCTCGGCAGCATGTACCTCAACGGCGAAGGGCTTCCGCAGGACTACGCCGAAGCCGCCCGATTGTACCGCAAGGCCGCCGAGCAGGGGTATGCTGACGCTCAGGCCAACCTCGGCTTCCTGTACAACCAAGGCAAAGGGGTGCCGCAAGATTACGCCGAAGCCGTCCGCTGGTTCCGTAAGGCCGCCGATCAGGGTCACGCTGATGCCCAGTGCAGCCTCGCAAACATGTACGACGAAGGCGAAGGAGTTCCGCAGGACTACGCCGAAGCGCATCTGTGGCTAAACCTTGCGGCTTCACGCGCCAGTGGTGCGAACCAGAAGAAGTACGCAGCGTTGCGAGAGTTGGTTGCTAAGAAAATGACTCCCCAGCAGATCGCTGAGGCGCAGCGCCGTGCGCGAGAGTGGAAATCGAAGAGCGGCGCAGTCGAGAGCCGATGAAGTATCTTGAGCGGCTGCTGCATGGGTCGAAGCATCGGCGTAGTGTTAATGTTCGTTCGCCTTCCCCCCTTAGCGGGCTGCGCGAGCGAACATTCGTCGGTTGTGAGTTCAACTGCACAGGTTCATTTCAGAGCAATTTTCGTCGCACCCACATCCCGCATCATTTCCATGTATGAACTACCAACGCCGTAGAAGCTTGATACGTATCCGGGTCTGAAAGTACCTTGAAGCATAGCGAGGAGATCGAACGCGAACTGCGCGAACCCAGCCTCAGACCAACTAATCATGGCTCCAAGATGAACTTTTTCGGCGATTTGGACTGTGTCGCTGATACCGATCTCTAATAGTGGGGTATCGGGTAGTAAGCCTGATGTCGGTTCTTCTGATTGGGTCAAGCATATGCACCCAGTGTGGGGCAACGTGTGGCTCTCTCCGCGTAGGATCATGCCGCCGAAAAACCCGCGCAAACCACCGCCATCTATTAACGCTTGGAGTGCCGTTCTGCTTTTTGCGTCCTCGATCCGCAGTTCGAAGAAGACCACCCCGCATCGAAAGTTCAGAGGGAGATAGAGTTTGTACTGCTCATTACAATCATCAACGCCTCTCATCACGTCAGAGAGATCTCGAAGATGTTCTATGGATGACCTTACGTTCGAGGCGGAAAAATGCGATTTCACTTCAAGTACAGCGCGTACGTGCTCGACGGGTATTGCCAAAGATCGTCCCCCAGTGGAACTGTCGGGATTGTCCTCAATCCACAGCACCGGCGACTCCAACGCATCGTAAATGATTACGTCGAAATGAGGCGTTCTTTCGGCGCTGCCGAGGCCACATGAGACAATATATCCAGATGTAACCGCGAACCGCTTTGGCAAGAAGCCGGTCAGCCACTCGCGAAATTTGGCCTCTGCCACCCTTCCGTGATACGTCTCTACCTCATGTGATCGCGCCTGCTCGCGCGCCTTGTCATAGGCGTCAAGCATGTCCTTCCTTGCGGTCCGAATCTGTTTCCATCCTTGGGTTGGGAATTTGGGCTTGAGTCGTTCTGTCATGGGCTCTCCTGTATTGTCGTCCATAAAGGGTACACGTAGTGCCGATTCTGTCGAAATGAACTTCTGATTCCCACTGGACTCGTCCCTGTGGCGTCGGTGGCGATGGCTCTGCAAGGCGGAAGAGCAAGCAGGATGGGTAGTGCGCTAAAGACTCCTGACACAAACTCTGACACAAAGGGCAGTTTTCAGTAGAGCCTACGGGCTCTTGATCAACAACGGGGGAGGCCCTCGAGAATCCCGGATTGATAAAACAATCTTGGGAGAAAAATTTTGATCGAATCCGAGATCCTATTAGGCCTACCCCAGTATCAGATTACAACCATCACCAAGAACGGTGCAGGCGTGCGGATCGGAGCCCGGTATGACGGGCCACGATCGTGCGCCCATTGCGGCGGCACGCGACTGCACAGCAAAGGCTGGTGCAGTCGGACCGTGCGCCACGAGGATTGGGGCCTGCGACCTTGCTCGCTCGAAATCGAAGTCCGCAAGTTCCTGTGTTTGAGCTGCGGAAAGCAGTCGCGCCAGCGACTGCCAGGTATCCTGCCCTGCCAACGAGCGAGCGAGGCCTTTCGAGAAGCGATCTTTCAGCAGCACCTGGATGGCATCAATCGCAGCCGGCTGGGCCGCCGCGAAGGCATCGGCGCCGCGACTGTGCAACGCCATTTTCAGCATGGACTGCGGCGCCAATTCAATGAATGGCATCCGCCGCGTTGCCCGATCGTGCTCGGCATCGACGAGCACTTTTTCACCCGCCGCAAAGGCTACGCCACCACGCTTTGCGATCTGCGCCACCATAAGGTTTACGATGTGGTGCTGGGCCGCTCGGAACTATCGCTGAGCAGCTATTTGGCAGGTTTGGAAGGTAAATCCGAAGTGCGCGTGGTGTGCATGGATCTGGCCAGTGTGTATCGATCAATCGTGCACCAGCATTTTCCCAACGCGCGCATTGTGGCCGATCGCTTCCATGTCATTCGCCTGATCAACCATCACTTTTTAGGCTGCTGGCGCGAGATCGATCCGGTGGGCGCTAAGAATCGTGGTCTGATGTCGCTGATGCGCCGCCACCGTCACAATCTGAAACCGGAGCAGCAGATCCGGCTCGCTCTGTATTTTGCCGAACATCCCGCCTTGGAGCTGATCTACCGTTTCAAACAGCGCCTGTGTTACCTGCTGTTGAAAAAGCATCGCACACGCAAGCAATGCGAGAAACTGGCCCCGCGTTTTCTGCGTGCCGTGGACCAGTTGCGCCAGGCCGGCCTGCCGCAACTGGTCCAGCTTGGGCAAACTCTATACACCTGGCGCAACGAGATTGCGACCATGTGGCGGTTCACGCGCAACAACGGAATCACTGAAGGCTTTCACAACAAAATGGAATTGATCAGCAGGCAGGCATACGGTTTCCGCAACTTCGAAAACTATCGTATGCGCGTTAAGGTATTATGTTCGTGAATCAGTCTGGGATCCGGGGTCTCCCCCGTTGTTGGCGTAGAGCCTTGTAAGTTATTGAAAACTGGTGGGCCCGACAGAACTCGAATCTGTGACCTCCTGCGTGTCAAACACAAAAAGCGGTTTTCGCAAGTGACTGAAAAGCAAGCTTATGTCACTGCAATCCAAAGGCTTACGACACATCCGCATTACGCTGGTTTACGCTCGAATGCGGCTGTTTTTTGGATGGGGTCCCCACAATTTCCCCCACAGTCTAAAGACTGCAGCTGCGAGTAAGGTTACGGAGAAACTCGCAATAAGTATTAGCTTGATTGGCAGAGGCTCGGGCTACAATACGCACTGTCGCCCCGCAACGGTTCATGCTGGTCGCTGCCATGAACCCCACCCGTGCAGGTAACAACTGCAATCTTTCAAGGTATACCTGGCACCGGGTCGAATTACATAACGTCGGGTGTGCGCAGGTCAGCAATTGGGTTCCGGATGCAAGTGCGAGAGAGGCGGGTTGCAAGCCCGCCTTCCGCTGGGTTCTAGATCTGACACACAACGCAATGTCCTTCGACCAAGTGTATGTCGTTTGAATTATTGGACGTTACGGCATGAATGGGCTTGCCAGAAAACATTCGCCCTCAGTTAGCCGTTCTGGTCCGGAAAGTATATTTCGTTGCTCCGCGGGTAGACAATTTCTGGATATCGCGCGCCCTGGGAAACGCTGAACTCCTTGGCGTCGGTTTCAATATCCACAACCAGACCGGGCAGACTCCAGCGGTCCCGTTGGATCAGTTTCAGGTCGAGGCCGGGCGCGCAAACCTCAAAGACGGCGTCACCTGTAGAGGAAATGGTGAGAGTCTCCTTCGTGGCGCGGGCATCCACGGGAGACGACTTGGCCAGCCGGAACCAGCCGTTGCCGCCGTCTGGGGTTCTCCAGTACGCCGTAGCGGGAATGAACTGGCCGCCAGCGCCTCGCGTTCCGCTCGTTTCTTCGGCGCCGAGCATCAGCGCCTCCCCGAACCACGCCGTCGCCAGGAGCCGCAGCCTACTGCCGATCACGCGCTCGACCTGACGTTCGCCCTGGAAAGACCTCAGATGCGGCAGCGCGTCGGGCGGTATCTTCGTGCCCACAATTGCCACGCACGCGCCCCACATGAAATCCTGCGAAGTGGTGCGGATCTCCGGCTCGGCCGGTTTCGGGAAAGGCGCGTACTCCCGTCCGAGAGACTCCCAAAACCACATTCCAGTAATACTGACGTAGTGCGGCATGTCCATGCCATAGGTGCGCGTGAACGGGCCAGACAGGTTTCGCAGCCCGGCATGGTAGAAGCGCGCGAGGTCACGCCACAGCGCCGCCTCCATCTCCGTACCGAGTTCCCGGAGACGGGCCGATGGCGCCCGAGCGCGCCAAAGTGCCAGTGCCCAAAGATCGACGCCGTAATAGGTGGGGGCGTTAAACTCATTGAAGGTCTGGTTGACCTTAAAGAGCTCATAGACCTGCTCTGCCAGTTCTATTCCGCGACGAGTCCACTCGGGCCGCTTCAGCCGCGAGCCGGTGTAATCCAGCAAGAACGCATGCAGCAGCGCAATGTTGGTGTAGCTAGCCCCGAGACGCCCCTGGCGCTCCTCGCCCGCCGCGGCTTTACTCAGGCTCTGCTCGATCCGGCTCACCAAAGGCTTGGGCAGGCGATCCTGGTACTCTTCCAGGACGATCGGGAATGTCGTGCCTGTCATCTGACGCCAATTTGCGTCATATTCCTGCTGGATTTTGGATTTCTCGTTGGGGCGCGGATCCTCCGGAGCGCGCGCGAACGTTCCGTGGTAATCCCTGCCGGGCTCGTCGAACTGGTTGTCTAGCACGGCGTTGAGTGCGCGGATGGCTCGCGGCAAGTCGCCCGGGCGGTCGCGCAGCAACAAGCCGACGGCATACCAAGCGGTTTCCCGGACCCGTGCCTCTTACCGTAGGCCCGCGGAGTAGGTAACCAACACAGTCCCGCCCGTTCGTCCCACAATTCGTCTGTAAAGGCCATGGAGGTGAGGGCGAGGTCGCGTGCCGGCGAACTGAGGGAATCCAGGTTCTTGCCCGCGGCGTCGGCGGTGCTACACTGCAGGGCGCAAGTGAACAAAGTTAGCACAAGCGGATGCTTCAGGCTCAAATACCTAGACAGTTTGAAGTGCGCCATCCTGTATCTCATCTTTCTCAGAGTCGTACTTACCTAAACCACGGGAAAGGCCGCATAACCGGCAACCCGCAGCCTAACCGGCCGGGCGCGCACGGCCTCCTCAGAGCCATTTGGTAAAACCAACTGAATGCCTCATCCCTGCATCTGAGGCGTGAACGCATGCGGCACGTCGTGAAAGGCGGCACGGAATCGCTCGGCGGCTCCGGCCTTGGCATAGATGCGGGAAAGCTTCCCCACGCTCGACTCCATTGCCGCCGCCGGATACAGCTTGTCGCGCCGGCATTGCTGACAAGAAGCGCGGATGGCGCCGATATCCCAACGATGTCCGGCAAATCGAGAGACCTGTAAAGACCAGGGACATACACCATCCAGGTGTGTCCGTGCAGGTGGTTTCGCATTTGACTGGCGAACTCCGTCATCCAGCCGGTCACACACGCCACCTTGATCCGCGGATCTGCTCCCGCCAAGTAGGCCGATCGCAATCCGCCGATCGACAGCCCAAGGCACCCGATCCGGGCAGAATCGACCTCCGGCCGGCTGACGAGGTAATCGAGCGCACGCCGGTCGTCCCAGAGAAGGATCCCCGGCGAAGTTGCCCCTGCCGCGAATATGGTCTTCGCTGTGAGCCCTTCGTATTCCCAGCAAAGGCTGTTTACCGCCGCCATCGACTCGGAGGTTTGCGGTTTCATGGCGCGCAGCGCCTCCAGTCGGGTGCGTATCGGAGCCGCTGCTGTGTTCGGGTCGATTTCTTCCGGCCGCAGCCGCCGCTCCCCGAAATAGAACGCATCGATCGCCAGGACGACATAGCCATTGCGGGCCAGTATCTCCGCGTACGGGCGGCCGTAAGCGGCGCCCCGAAAATCGGCCAAGGCGCCACTTTCTTGCGGCTCGCTTACAACCTTTTGATGGCCCCAGACGTAGCGCCCACTGTGGCAATGGAGCGCCAGAATGCCCGGCCTCCGGCCGGCGCGAGGCCGCGGCAGCAGCAACCGCGCGGGAATATCGTACGCTTCGGTTCCGCTGATCCGGACCTTCTCGACATCAAAACCGTCGCGCTCCGTTCTCTCGATCACGGCGCCAACCAGCGGTTTAGCGAGCGGGGCGTAGTTCAGCCGCTGGAGATACAGCTCGCGAGCCGAACGTTTCCATTCCTCGAGCGACTTCCAGTGAGGAGACAGGAACGACATGGACTGCCGGTTCTGGGCGGCAACCCATCGCATGAAGCTGTCCAAGTTGGCCAGATCCGGTCCCTGTTCGGCGTCGCCTCTATGCATTGCGGCGTAATGCGGGGTCAATGCAAGACCAGGCAGCGAGCCGGCGCCCAGGAGCTTTCGCCTCGTCATTTGAAATCCACTGTCCATGATGTTGCCACATTGGAAATCTCGTGCGTGCTGTTCAGGAATCGCGCCATTGCTTGTTGAGTCCTTTAGTCGTTTGAGGCCGAAGCTCCCGAGGCGGCCCTAACGACCAAGTAATCGAATGCGCCCAGGTGGAATTGCAGGCTCTTGCCCTCAACCGCAAGCCTGGATTGTTCGCCGGGCAACAGAACGGCTGCCGCCGCGTATCTCGCAGGGGACACGTAGACGGCGCCGCCCGCGATCCGGTTAGTGACGTTGACCAGGACCAGAACCTCTTCTCCCGTGGTTCGCCGCACAAAGCTCACAACACTGTCGGGGCGGCTATTCTCGACCCAAACGACATCGCCTTGCTCGTCAGTGCCGGCTGCTGCTGCCGCAGCGTGAACAGGCGCTTGAACTTCGCCAGCTTCAATTTCTGCAGCCGGGCGAGCGTGGATCCACGCTGACCCTCGACTTTGTCGAGTTCCCAGCGGATCGGCATTCGGGACTGGTGATCTGTGGCCGTCGTGTCCCCGAGTTCCTGCCCGTTGTACACGAACGGTATGCCGTCAAGCGTGAAGTTCAGGACCGAGGCCGCGTAGTCCCCTTTTTCTCCGTAGACGACTGCGGCGCGGTTCAGGTCATGACAATCGTTGTAGTGCAGCAGGCGCGCTCCACGCGGAAACGCCGCGTGTGTTTCCTCCCACTGCGCGCGGATCATGGTGGCCGGCTCCCCCTCGCGGAAGACGCGCTCCAACATCCGGTGATACTGGAAGTTGTAGCTGATGTCGAAGGCCATCCGTTGCTCCGCTGGCTTCTCCGATTCGGCCAGCATGATTGTCTCCGGATTCACCTTGTCCAGCGCCTGGCGGGCCTGCTCCCAGAAATCCAGCGGAACGCTACCGGCCACATCGCAGCGGAACCCGTCGATGCCGGTGTCCTTAACCCAGTGAACCAAATTCGCAATTGCGAATTTCCGCAAGTCCGTCTTGCTCCAGTCCAGCACCGGGAGGTGCCAAGGCCCGAGCTGAATCTTGCCGTCGGGTGTGTACTTATACCATTCCGG